>CAVXNB010000003.1:0-891571 GCA_963763085.1 uncultured Acidimicrobiaceae bacterium | reverse complement strand
GCCGGCCCGGCACGCGTCAAGCGGATCGCCTGTGGCAAATTCAGTATGCTGAGTTGTCGGGCTGGCAACTCCGGGAGGAAATCGTGGGCTTTCTCATCGTCGACGCGGACACGCACATCAATGAGCCACCGGATCTGTGGTTGAAACGGATGCCGAAGAAGTTCCAGGACCGGGCGCCACAGCTGATCGAGCGCCCGAGCGGCGCCAAGGCTTGGAACTTCGAGACCCGCCAGCTGACGGTGACGCCACTCGTGAATGCGGTCGGCACCTCGCCGGTGCACTGGACGTTGTTCGGCAACAGCTACGACGTCGGACGGCCCGGTGCTTGGGACCCGGCGGCGCGCCTCGCCGACATGGCGGTCGACATGGTCGACATGCACGTCCTGTTCCCGACCTACGCTCTCGCCGGCGGGCCGGCCTTCTCCCGGACCGACCGGAATTACCAGTTGGCGTGCCTGCGCGCCTACAACGACTGGATTTCAGAATTCGCGACCCACGCCCCGGACCGGTTCATCGCCGTCGCACTGACACCCTCGACCGGCGTCGACGACATGATCAAAGAGGCGAAGCGGGCCAGCGCGTTGACCGGAGTTCGGGGCCTGCTGCTGTCGACGTGGCCCAACGGCGGCGACCATCCCAACCACGAGGAGGACGACCGGTTCTGGTCGGTCCTCGAGGACCTCGACCTCGCCGCGATCATCCATGTCGGGTTCCAGGAGGGTAGTGAGGTCGAGGTGACCAGCGAGGCCGCCGACAAGAAGGACGAGGGTAAGGAAGACCGGACGAAGCGGATCACGCTCCCCATGCTGAACCAGGAGCGCCAGGCGATCAGCATGATCCCGCTCATGTCCCACCTGATCCTCGGCGGCGTGCTCGAACGGCACCCCCGCCTGCGCATCGGCGCGGCCGAGGTTGGCGCGGGATGGGTCCCGTTCTTCCTCGAGCAGACGAACGACAACTTCGCCCGGCACCGGTTCTGGACCGAGTGCAATCTCTCGATGCTGCCCTCGGAGTACTGGTACCGGCAGTGCTTCACCACGTTCCAGCTCGACCGCTATGCCGTGCGCAACCGCGACCTCGTGGGCGTGCAGACGATGATGTGGTCGTCCGACTACCCGCACAGCGGTGCCGACTGGCCGAACTCGTGTACCAACATCGACGGTCAGATACAAGGAATAGCGGATGCGGACGCGGAGAAGATCGTGGGCGAGAACGCGTCAGGCTGTACGGGCTGAAGCTCGACGACGTTGTAGCTTCGCGCGGGTTGGCCGGCGTGGCTCACTAAGGCTCCTCCAACTCGAGAGAGGCCCCATGGGTGTCGACGGCAGGCTCGGACCCGTTGAACCGGGGCAGGTCCATGGCGCCGAGCGCGCCAACCCGGACGCAGACGCACCTCGCGCTCGGCTCATCCCTCCGTCGCAGTGGGACCCGGAGCTGCTCGCGTTCGTGCAGCGCGCCTCGCTGAACGACGGCGATCCCCTCAACTTCTTCCTCGTGATGGCGTGCTATCCGGCGCTGTTGATGAAGTGGACTCGGTTCGCCGCCCACTTGTTGGGACGCGGCCGGCTGGTCCCGCGCGACCGGGAGCTCCTGATCCTGAGGACCGCCTGGAACTGCGGTGCGCGCTACGAGTGGGTCCACCACTCGCGCCTCGCCGGTGCGAGCGGGCTCACCCCCGGCGAGGTCGCCGCCATCCGGGATGGCCCCGGCGTGGCCCTGTGGGACGAGCGCGAGCGGGCGCTGTTGTCGGCGGCGGACGAATTGCACGCCGACTCGGTGATCTCAGAGGACACCTGGTCGGCGCTCGCCGGTTCCTACGACGACGCCGACCTACTCGAGCTCGTGATGGTCGTCGGGAACTACCACCTCGTCTCGTATTTCGTCCGGTCCTTCGGTGTTCCGCTAGAAGGCGGCATGGACGACACTGCTCCCTGAGCCCACGCGCCGAAGTCAGTTGATGCGGCGCTCGTGTCCAGCCCAGGCTGCATCGCGGAGCACAGTCTTCTGGATCTTGCCGGTCGAGGTCTTCGGGAGCGGTCCGAACTCGACCCGCGTCGGCGCCTTGAAGGCGGCCAACCTCTGCCGGACATGCTCGATGATGTCCTCGGGCTCAGCCACCGCCCCGTCCCGCAGGGTCACGTACGCCGCCGGCCGCTCTCCCCAGAGGTCGTCCGGCACCCCGATGACAGCGACCTCCGAGACCGCCGGGTGGGAGGCGATGGCCTGTTCCACCTGGATCGTGGAGATGTTCTCCCCGCCCGAGACGATGAGGTCCTTCGCTCGGTCGCGGAGCTCGAGGTAACCGTCCGGATGAAGCACCCCGATGTCGCCGGTGCGAAACCACCCGTCGGAAAACGCCGCCGCCGTCGCCTCCGCGTCACCGAAATATCCCGTCATGACGTTGTTGCCGCGGAGCGCCACCTCGCCGAGGGTGGCTCCGTCCGCGGGCACGTCCCGGCCGGCGGGGTCCACGACCCGTAGCCGTTCCGAGATCACGTTTCCAACGCCCTGCATAGCCTTCCGTCGGTGCTGGTCCTCGGCCGGCAGGCCGTCCCATTCGGGCCTCCACTCGCAGAGGACAGTGGGCCCGAACGTCTCGGTCAGTCCATACAGGTGAATCAAGTCCGCGTTGAGGTCGGACAGCCGCCCAAGCAGCGTCGGGGAGGGGGCGGAGCCACCGGTCGCGATCGTGAGCCGGTTGGGTGCTCGCTTGGCCGCCGGGTGGTCGCTCAGCATGGTGAGGACCGTCGGGGCGGCGCACAGGTGGGTGATCCCGTCTCGCTCGATATGCCCCCATGCGACCGCCGGGTCGAGAACCCGAAGGCACACATGCGTGCCCGCGGCGGCGGTGACCGCCCAAGGGAAGCACCAACCGTTGCAGTGGAACATGGGAAGCGTCCAGAGGAACTTGCTTCCCGGACCGAGCCCGGTGTGAAACGCCATCGCGAGCGCCTGCAGGTAGGCACCCCTGTGGTGGTACATAACCCCCTTCGGCCGGCCGGTCGTGCCGCTGGTGTAGTTGATGGACAAGAGCGATCGCTCGTCGTCGACCACGCCGGCGAGCTCGGTCGCAGAATCGAGGAGCGACTCGTAGCCGGCGTCACCCACACCGGGCGACTCGACGAGCTGCAACGTGTCACCGCTGAGCTCGGCGAGCTCGAGGGCCCGTTCGGCGAGGGACGAGTCGTAGAGGAGGACACCCGAACCGCTGTGGCCGACGATGTCGGCGAGCTCGTGCGGATGGAGCCGCACATTCATCGCGACAAGGACCCCACCGGCGAGCGGGACGCCGAAATGCGACTCGAGGAGCATGTGGCTGTTGGGGGAGAGCACGGCGACGCGGTCGCCGGGCTGGACGCCGAGACTGCGTAGCCCTCCCGCGAGCCGCCTCGCCCGCGTCCAGAGCTCCGAGTAGGTGAAGCGGAGGATCCCGTCCACGACCGCGGTCCGGTCGCCGTGGACATACGCCGACCGGGCGAGAAACGAGGTCGGCGTCAGCGGGACGAACGACGGACTCTCCACTGTCCTCCTTGACGTGCTGCCGGCTAAAAGGCCACTCTATTATGGGAACATGGGCGACTCGCCGGTGGCAGCAGATCGTCGTCCCCGGTGACACAGCTCGGCGCCGGCGACGATCTCGACGAGGTGGCTTTCGCGAGACAGGCCGAAGTCTTCCTCGCGGAGAACGCAGGCTTGCGCCCGCGCGACCGCGGATCGTTCGGTCAGGGATCCGACGAGATCTTCGTCATCCCCGAGCGGACCCTGGCCGAGCAGGAGCGAGTCGTCGCCGAGGCCAAGCGGTGGGCGAGGCTGATCTTCGACGCCGGTTTCGGCTGGATCACCGGCCCGAGCCGGTACGGCGGTCGTGAGTTGCCGATGTCGTTCCAGCGCGTCTACGACGCGGTCGAGGCTGCCTACGAGACCCCGAGCCAGGCACCCCGGGCGATCAGCCTCGGCATGGTCGCCCCGACGATCCTCGCCCACGGCACCGATGCGGGGAAGGACCGCTACCTACGCCCCCTCCACCGCGGGGACATCATCGCCTGCCAGCTGTTCTCCGAGCCGGGTGCCGGCAGCGATCTCGCCTCGCTCGGCACCCGGGCGGTGCGCGACGGCGACGAGTGGGTAATCACCGGTCAGAAGGTGTGGACCTCGGTGGCCCAGTACGCCGACATTGGCGAGGTCCTGTGCCGCACCGACCCGGAGCTCGAGAAGCACCGTGGAATCACCGCTTTCCTGGTCGACATGCGCGCTCCCGGCGTCGAGATCCGACCGCTTCGCCAGATGACTGGCGGGTCGTCGTTCAACGAAGTCTTCTTCTCCGAGGTCCGCGTCCCCGCCGACCACCTGCTCGGGGAGGTGAACGGTGGCTGGTCGGTCGCCCTCACGACGCTGATGAACGAGCGGTCGGCGATCGGCGCCGGAGGAGCGTCCGTGCCCGTCGCCGAGTCGCTGGAGCGGCTGGTCGAGCTTGTCCGTCACGTCGGCTCAACCCCCGTTGTCCGTCAGAAGCTCGTCGACGTCTTCATCAGGGTGCAAGTGGCGCGCTATACCAACGATCGTGCCCTGGCGGGCATTCGCGCCGGTCAGTTGCCCGGTCCGGAGCTGTCGATCGCCAAGCTCTCGCTGACGCAGAACTTGAGCCGGATCGCCGAGGTGGCCGCTCAGGTACTCGGACCGCGGTTGACCGCCGACACCGGCGAGTGGGGGACATACGCCTGGGTCCCGTTCGTGCTCGGCGTGCCCGGGGTGCGAGTGGCCGGCGGGACGGACGAAATCATGCGGAACATCATCGGCGAACGGGTGTTGGGCCTTCCGAAGGAACCTCAGCCCGAGCGGTGACGCCGGGCTCCCCTGGCGCCACGAGGGCCGGCGCTGCTCGGAGCATTGACTCTCCGAGACGACGGCTGACCAGGTTCAAACATCTCCATCCTGCTAACTTGCGATGCGTGATCAGGCCGCGGACAATTGTGACGGCGGCTCGACGAGCCGGGCGGTTCGGCGCAGTGGTGACCGCGATGGTGACCCCCTTCGACGGGGACGGACGGGTCGATCTCGACGGGGCGACAGCGCTCGCCCGCCATCTTGCCGACCACGGCAGTGACGCCCTCGTGGTCACCGGCACGACCGGCGAAGGGCCGACCCTGACCGACGCCGAGCGGATCGACCTCTGGTCGGCGGTTTCCGGCGCCGTCACGGTGCCGGTGATCGCCGGTGCCGGCACGAACGACACGGCCCACTCGGTGGAGCTCACCCGCGCGGCGACGGCTGCCGGCGCGGCCGGGATTCTGGCGGTCACGCCCTACTACAACCGCCCGTCCCAGAGCGGAATCGAAGCCCACTTTGCCGCGGTCGCGGCGGCCACGACGCTCCCGGTAGTGCTCTACGACATCCCGATTCGCAGCGGGCGCAAGATAGAGCTCGAGACGATGCTGCGCCTGACGCGCTCGTTTTCCAACGTCGTCGGCGTGAAGGACGCGTCCGGCAACCCGGCCGGCACCGCGCGGCTCGTGGCTGAGGCCGGGGCAGGCTTCGACTGCTACAGCGGTGACGACCCGCTGACCCTTCCGCTTCTGGCGATCGGAGCCGTCGGAGTCGTGAGCGTCGCGTCCCACTGGATCGGCGAGGAGCTCGGCGAGATGGTGCGCCGCTTCGTCGACGGTGACGTGGAGGGTGCCCGGGAGCTGAATGCCGCGCTGCTCGAGGCGGTTGCGTTCCAATCCGGCGACGAGGCTCCGAACCCGCTGCCGGCCAAGGCGGTCCTCGGACTGCTCGGCCTCCCAGCGGGGGGGTGCCGCCTCCCGATGGGGCCGCCACCGGATTGGCTCGAGCCTGCGGCCAGCTCCATGCTCGCCAGCCTGGAGTCGTGGCGTTCGAGTCGGCTGGCGAGGAGCGGAGTGGCGAGCCGGCATGCCTGAGGCGGTCCGGATCTCCTTCCTCGGCGGGCTCGGGGAGATCGGCCGCAACTGTGCGGTTCTCGAACAGGAGGGCCGGCTCGTGGTCCTCGACTGCGGGGTGATGTTCCCCAATGCCGAGATGCCGGGGGTCGACCTCGTGCTGCCGGACTTCACGTTTCTGCGCGAGCGGGCCGACGACGTCGACGGGATCGTGCTCACCCACGGGCACGAGGACCACGTGGGTGCGCTCGCCTACCTGCTGCGCGACGTCGACGCCCGGATCTATGGCTCGGCGCTGACGCTCGGGTTCGCCCGCAACCGGCTCGACGAGGCAGGGCTCGCCCAGAAGGCCGCGCTCGTGCCCGTGCGCGACGGCGAGCGGCGCAGGATCGGGCCGTTCGACGTCGAGTTCATACCTGTGACTCATTCGGTACCGAACGGTTTTGCGATCGCGTTCCACACCGCGCAAGGGGTGGTGCTCCACAGCGGCGATTTCAAGCTCGACCTGAACCCCGTCGACAAGCGCCGCACGGACCTCTCCCGGATTGGGCAGATCGCCGCCACCGAAGGCGTCCGTCTGCTCCTCTCGGACTCGACGAACGCGGAGCTTCCCGGCTACACCGGCAGCGAGAGCAGCGTGGGCGAGTCACTTCGCAGGATCTTCCTGGCGCAGAGGGGTCGTCGGATCGTGGTGGCCTGCTTTGCGAGCCATGTGCACCGGATCCAGCAGCTCGCGGACGCCGCCATCGCGAGCGGTCGCAAGGTCGCGCTCCTGGGCCGCTCGATGCAGAAGAACGTCGCGCTCGCACTCGAGCTAGGCGTGCTGACGATCCCGGAGCGCTCGTTCGCCGACATCGAGACCATCGGCGACCACAACCCGGGCGAGATCTGCGTCATCTCAACCGGGTCCCAGGGCGAGCCGATGTCGGCCCTGGCCCAGATGGCCTCCGGCGAAAGCCGGTGGTTGCGGGTGGAGGAGGGCGACGTTGTCGTCCTGAGCTCGCATGCCATCCCCGGCAACGAGTGGGCGGTGGCGAAGGTGATGGACGGGCTCGCTCGCCGCGGCGCCGAGGTGATCCACGCCGGCGTGGCCCACGTGCACGAGAGCGGCCACGCCCGCCAGGGTGAGCTGGCCATTCTGCTTTCGGTCGCGCGGCCGCGCAGCTTCGTACCCGTGCACGGCGAATACCGCATGCTGGTCCGGCACTCGCGCCTCGCGATCGAGATGGGCGTCATGCCGGACGAGGTTCTGATCTGCGAGGACGGCGACGTGGTGCAGCTGGGCGACGAGGGGATCGACTTCGCCGGCGAGGTCTCGGCTGCTCACGTGTTCGTCGACGGCATCGTCGGGGACGTCGGTGTCGGCGTGCTGCGGGACCGGCGGGTGCTGGCGGAGGAGGGCGTCGTGGTCGCCGTCGTGACGGTCGACAGCCGCTCCGGCGAGCTCGTCGGCGCGCCCGAGATCGTGAGCCGCGGTTTCCTGGACGAGCCGGGTGCGGAGCCTGTCGTCGAAGAGCTGCGCTCCGCCCTCGTGAAGGCGATCGAGGTGGCGGTGGGCGAGGGCACTCATGACCCCGACGCCCTCCGTCGGGTGATCCGCCGCACCGTCGGTCGGATCGTGAGCGACCGCACACGGCGCCGGCCCATGATTGTGCCGCTCGTTCTCGAGGCCTGAGCAGGAGTTTCTCTTACCAGAGCCCACCGGGGTCACAGTTGCCTCGAGTGGCTGGTGTTAGCGTTGTTCCTACTGTGGCAGTTCCCAGACGCGTCATCTCCAGTCGAGCGGCGCCTGCCGCCGCGCCTTCGGGCAAGGGGCGCAAGCCGGCTCGACCGACCGGCACCGTCGGCTCGGCTTCGGTGCGGGCCAAGCCGTCGGCCACGCGGCGTCCCGCCGCCATCGCCGGTGGGAAGAGCCTCGGGCGGGCTGCACCGGCACGTCGGAAGGCCCCCGCGCGCCGGAAGGCGCCGGCACGCGGGAAGACGACGCTGCTCGGGCGAGGCGTCAGGCATCTGGTCGACCTCTTCGCGGCGCCCTCGGAGGACGCTTGGGGCTGGATCTTCGTTGTCGCAGCGGTTCTGACGTCGCTCGGCCTCTATTTCAACCTGCTCGGACCGGCGGGCAATCTGCTTCGAGAGGGAAGTGCCAGGGCGCTCGGCTGGGGAGGCGACGTGGCGCCGGTGGCGCTCGCCGTCGCTGGCGTCGTCCTCCTTGCCGGACGGGCGCGACGGGGACTCGGAGGAGTCCTCGTGGCGCTGGCGCTCCTGCTCGTCGCTTCCGCCGGCCTCGGGGATCTGGCGGCAGGCTCACCGTGGATCTCGGCATCCTGGCTCGTGCTCGGAGGGGCCGGCGGTGCCGTCGGCGCCGGCGTCGGAGGTGGCCTGGCGAAGGTCGTCGGCGTTGCCGGAGCGGCCGTTCTGCTTGGTGCCGTCGCCGTCGCATCGATGTGCGGCCTGCTCGGCATGCCCCTGCTATCGGTTGTCAGGGGAGTGGCTCGGGCCCTCGGAGTCGCGGTGCACTGGACGGCAGCCCACGTCGGCGACTGGATCGCCGCCATGCGAGTGGAGCCGCTCGATCAGCGCCCGTCGAGCACCGCCAACGGAGCCGGTGCCGGTGGTGCCCGGACCGGGGCCGGCGGAACCGATGGATTCGGCGTCTGGCCGGTGATCACCGGAGGGGTCGCGCCAGGAACCGGTCACGTCTCGGTGCTTCCCGCTGGGTTGGAATCGCCCCGAGGCGACGTCGACGGCGACGAGGACGGTGCTCAGGACCCGGCCGGCGGCGGACGCGTGGGACCCGTGGACGAGCCGGTCGCAGGTGGCGAGCCGCCGGCCGGCGACGCGGTCGGAGTAGACGTGCTCCGAGGGACGGGAGCCGCAGGAAGGGCCGAACAGCTCACCCTCCCGGTGACGCCGACCGCCGGCTCCTGGAAGCTGCCGCCGCTGAGGTTGCTGAAGAGGACCAAGGAACAGGATCTCGACAAGAAGGTGATCGAGGAGCGCGGCCGCGTCCTCGAGCGCGCCCTTGCTGCCCACGGCGTCGAGACGCACCTGGTCGGGTACACGGTGGGACCTACGGTGACCCGTTTCGAGCTGGAGCTCGGAGCCGGGGTGAAAGTGGCCCGCGTGACGAACCTGGCCAAGGACATCGCCTACGCCATGGCCTCGCCCGACGTGCGCATTCTCGCCCCGATTCCGGGGCGCTCGGCGATAGGCGTCGAGGTGCCGAACAGGGACCGGCAGCTCGTGACCCTGGGCGGCGTGCTCCAGTCGCACGAGGCCTTGCGCTCGACACACCCGCTCGACGTCGCCCTCGGCAGGGACATCGCCGGCCGCTCGGTGATGGTGAATCTTGCCGAGATGCCCCACCTGCTCATCGCAGGTGCCACCGGGGCCGGAAAGTCGTCCTGCATCAATTCCGTCATCACGTCGATCCTCATGCGCGCCACGCCGGACGACGTCCGCCTTATCCTCGTCGACCCGAAACGAGTCGAGCTCGGCCACTACAACGGTCTTCCGCATCTGCTCACCCAGGTCGTGGTCAACCCGAAACGGGCAGCAAACGCGCTCTCGTGGGCCGTGACGGAGATGGAGCGGCGCTACGACCTGCTCGCCGAATGCGGTATGCGGGACATCACGGGCTACAACGCTGCCATTGACCGCGGCGAGCTCAACGGCGGCCCGCCCAGCCTTCGTGCGTTGCCGCTCGCCGAGGCGGAGGGTGACCCCGCTCACGCCGGCGGCGGCGACATCGACCTCGACTTGGATCCCGCCGGAGGCCCGGACGCCGCGGATTCCGCGGAGGCCGCGGACGCCCTGGAGTCGGCGGACGCCTCGGCCGCCGGCAATGTACCGGGCGATCCGGACGCGCCGGACCTCGGCGGCGCCTTGGACGACCCGGACAACTCCGACGAGGCTCGTGACGCCGGCTCGGGGCCGCACCTGGGCCGGCTGCCGTACATCCTCATCGTGGTCGACGAGCTCAACGACCTCATGATGGTTGCCGCCCGGGACGTGGAGGAATCGATCTGCCGGATCGCACAGATGGCGCGCGCGGTCGGGATCCACTTGGTCATCGCCACCCAGCGACCGTCGGTCGACGTGATCACCGGCGTGATCAAGGCGAACATCCCCTCCCGGCTCGCCTTCTCGGTCTCGTCCCTCGCCGACAGCCGGGTCATTCTCGACCAGCCCGGCGCGGAGCGCCTCGTAGGGCGGGGCGACCTGCTGCTGCTGACGGCGTCGTCCAGCATCCCACGCCGGATCCAAGGGCCGTGGGTGAGCGAGGACGAGGTCCGGGCGGTGGTCGGCCAGTGGCGCCGGCAGAGCGGGCCGCGTTACGTCGAAGGGGTCGAAGGCGAGGAGTCATCTGGCCGTGCCGGCAGGGGAGCGGAGGATGACGACGACGAGCACCTGCAAGAGGCGATGGAGCTGGTCGTCCGGTCACAGCTAGGCTCGACGTCCATGCTTCAGCGAAAGCTCCGGGTCGGCTTTGCTCGGGCCGGCCGGCTGATGGACCTTCTCGAGAGGCGCGGCGTCGTCGGCCCCTCCGAGGGGTCCAAGCCGCGCGCCGTCCTGATGACTGCCGAGGAGCTGGACGAGCTCTAGCTTCGACAGACGGCCCAGCATCGCGACGTCATGAAGACCGAAGGCAACAGCGCGCCGTCCGCGGGCGAACCGATACAGCCGGTCGGTTCGCGCTCCGGTCGGGCCAAGCACCTGGCGGCGGACAAGAACCGGCGCCGGCGCCAGCTGCGCCGCCGGCGGGCCGTTGCGGTGATCCTCGTACTCGCCGTGCTCGCGGTGCCGGTGGTGGCGTGGCGCGCCTTCTCGCGGACCTCCGGGCCCCGGCAACCGGCAAAGATCGCCGCACTCAAACCGGCCACGCCGCGTCCGGTCTACCTGCCCTCGCTCGTTTCGCTCGTGCCGTCCCGGACGACGTTCCCCGGGACGCCGCCCAGCCTGCCGTTCCCGACGACGGGTGAGTCGGCCGTGTTCGTCCAGGGAGTCGGCCTAGTGGGCGCCACCGCGGACCAGGAGTCGGTTCCGATGGCGAGCGTGACAAAGGTCATGACCGCGATCCTCGTGCTCCGAGCTCATCCTCTGGGCGGCGGATCAGGCCCGACCTTCACGATGACTGCGGCGAATCACGCCGCCTATATCCACGACGCCACGCACGACGACTCCAATCTCGACGTCGTCGCCGGCGAGCACCTCACCGAGCGACAGTTGCTCGAGGCGCTCATGATCCCCTCCGCCGACAACATCGCCGACTACCTCGCCCGCTGGGACGCGGGGAGCATCCCCGCGTTCGTGAAGAAGATGAACGCTATGGCGAGGGCGCTCGGCCTGAAGGGCACCCATTACGCGGACGCGAGCGGACTGAACCCGGCGTCTCGGAGCACGGCAGTTGATCAGGCCATCCTCGGTTCGTATGCGATGAACGTGCCCGGCATGATCTCGGTCGAAGATCACCCGACAATGGTCTTCCCCGTCGCGGGTGAGGTCGGGAACTACAACCCGGTTGTGGGGATCGACGGAGTGATCGGCCTCAAGTCCGGGTTCACATCCGCCTCGCAGGGCTGCCTCGTGACAGCCGCGCGCCGCACCGTCGGGGGGCACACCGTCCTCATCCTCAGCTCCACCCTCGGCCAGCCTCTCAACCTCCCGCAGGTGGGGACGATCGACCTGGCGCTCCTCGACTCGGCGACCTCGGCGCTCGAGGTGCGTCCCATCCTCCGTGCGGGACAACCGGTCGCCGCTGTCGTCGCGGGCTGGACTTCGGAGCGGCCCACCGTCGAGGTCGCCGGTCATCCGGCGACGGTCGTGGGCTGGGGAGGGCTTCCCGTGAGCACGGTCGTCAAGGCGTCCATCCAGTACATGCGCGGCGCCCCCCGCGGCTGGCAGGCCGGCGCAACCATGGCGACCGTGCAGGTGTCGACACCGGGAGGCCTGCAGTCATCCGCGTTCGCGGCGGTCGACCGCTTCCTCGCTCCGGCTCCGCCCGGCTGGTCTCCTCCCGCCGGAGCCGGGTCGACCACGACCTCGAGCGAAAGCTGAGCATCGAGATGCGCGCGCGGGCTCCCGCCTCGTCGGCCAATCTCGGTCCGGGCTTCGACGTGCTCGCGCTGGCGCTGGCGCTCTACGTCGAGGTCGAGATGGTGCCGGCGGAACGGCTGACGCTCCGCAGCGAGGGGGAGGGGGCGGATCTCGCTCAGGACGGGGAACACCTCGCCGCCCGAGTCGCCAAGACGGTCTGCGGTCACGACCGCTTCGCCATCACGGTTCGGTCAGAGATCCCCGTCGGCCGTGGGCTCGGCTCATCGGCGGCCTTGGCCGTCGCTGCGGCGGCTGCAGCCGGGGCCGCCGATCCGCTCGCGGTCGCCGTCGGCTACGAGGGGCACGTCGAGAACGCGGCGGCGTCTGTCAACGGCGGGCTCGTGTCCGCGGCACTCCTGGACGCAGGCCCGGCCGCCCGGCCGCTGCCGCTCGACCCCGGGCTCATGTTCGTCGTGGTGGTGCCGGATCGTCAGCTTCCGACCGAGGAGGCGCGCGTTGCACTAGACGCCCAGGTGTCGCGCGCCGACGCCGTCTTCAACCTCTCCCGGATGGGCCTGCTTCTCGCCGGCTTCGCCGATCGGCGCCTGCTTATCGGGGCCGCGGGCGAGGACCGGCTTCACCAGCCGCAGCGGACACCGCTTTTCCCGGAGGCCCCGGAACTGCTCGCCCGGCTGCTCAAGGCAGGCGCCCTCGTGTCGTGCTGGTCCGGAGCCGGGCCGAGCCTGCTGGCGGTCTGCGACGGGCCGGCGGTGGCCGGCCGGGTACGCGACGCCGGCGAAGCGTCACTCGAAGCCGTCGGGCTCCCAGGACGCTCCCTCGTGCTCCCACCTGACCTCGAGGGCCTGGTCGTCGAACGCTAATTCCTCGGCGGTACCCACTCGGGCTTAGCCACGCGGTAGCTCGCGTCCGTGAATGACGCTACAGCGAAGACACCAATCAGCCGATAACCCTTGTCTGGTCATTTCATTCAACAGCTAGTGGCTGTTCCCGGGCTGAGAAAAGAGTGGTACCTGACAATGCTGACAAGACTGAAGAAAAGACCGCTTGCCGGAATTGTCGCTCTCTGTCTTGTCGCGGCCGGCTCGAGCGCGGGAGCAGTAGCAGGCGTGTCCGCGACTACTCGCGGGCCTGTGGGCGGCTTTCGGGCGGAATTGCTGTCGGCCGCCACTCCGATCGCCGAGCAGAGCGGTGGCCAGGGATACTGGCTCGCCGCGTCGGACGGAGGGGTGTTCACATACGGCGATGCTCACTTCTACGGCTCATTGGCCAGCGACCATCTGAAATCTCCGATCGTAGGCATTCTGCCGACTCCCGATGGCAAAGGGTATTGGCTGGTAGCAAAGAACGGCCAGGTGTACCCGTTTGGAGACGCTGCGCGGTTCCATGCCATTCCTCGCCGCCTGAACGGACCTGTTGTCGGTATTGCTGCCTATTCGATTCCGAAGTCCGGCCTTCGGGGGCCTGTCGGGCCGCGCGGGCGAAAAGGGGCGCACGGGTCAAAGGGCCCACGGGGGTTTATCGGCCCGCGGGGATCACTCGGACCGATCGGTCCGAAAGGGCCGCCCGGACCGCAAGGGCTGGCGGGTCTGCGGGGCACCACCGGTGCCGCCGGTAAGAACGGTGCCTCCCTCCTGAGCGGCGCCGGCGCGCCTTCGAATGGCGGGGGCAGTGCCGGCGACTTCTATCTCGACACGACTTCCTCGGTGCTGTACGGGCCGAAGGTGGGCGGAGCGTGGCCCCTGACCGGAGTGTCGCTGGTCGGACCGCGCGGTGCGGACGGGGCGAGCGGGGCTACCGGGTCGACCGGGTCCGTAGGAGCCACCGGCGCCTCCGGGGCGACCGGAGCGGCAGGGCCGACTGGGGCGGCCGGCGCGACCGGTGCGACCGGGTCCGCTGGGCCGACTGGCGCGGCCGGGGCCACAGGGTCAGCGGGGCCAACCGGCGCGGCCGGTGCGACCGGTACAGCGGGGCCACTGGCGCCGCCGGCCGACTGGCGCCGCCGGCCCGACCGGAGCCGCCGGAGAGGTTCAGGCGGCCTTCTCTGTCAGCAACACCCGTCCTTTCCTTGTCTTTTCTGGTGAGGACCTTCTATTCTCCGGCACAGCCGTCAGCTTCGGGACAGCGATTGTGCAGCAGTCGGTGACTACCTTTGTGGCCAATCAGCCCGGCTGGTACTCGGTGACCTACGACCTTGCGTTCAACGAGGGATCCGCCCAGCCGGACAGCGTCATGCTGATGGTGAACGGTGTGCAGGCAGGCGGCCAGGTTCCCTTCACGGCGCCGGGCGGATCAGCCGTCAGCAATGTCAGCGACACGCAACTGTTCGACTGCGCCAGCGGCGGCTGTGCTATCTCGTTGTTGACCAACCCGGGCGGCGGCATCTTTCAGCTTCAGTACGCCGACGTCACGATCACCCAGGTGAACTCAAGCGGCTAGTAGCGCACGGAGAATCAGGCTCGCTGGCCGGCCATGGCTCTTCGGAGGGCCCCGGCTGGCGGGCGCCGCCTGGCTGCCCGGGTTCAGCCGACGGACGGCACTCCGGCGTCGATCTCGTCGAGCCCCTGCGCGAGGGCGTTCCACGAGAGCGTCGCGCACTTGATCCGAACCGGGAACTTGACCACGCCCTGAAGCGCCGCGAGCTCGCCGAGGTCCTCGGGGCTCACGATCTCGACCTCGCGTTGCCTGGCGTCATCATCTTCAGCGTTGTCGGAGTCGTCGTCGCCGCCGAGGGCGTGCTCGTGGATCGACATCATCGCCTTGAACGACCGGATGAGCTTGCGGGCCTCCCCAACCGGCCGGCCCTTGACCGCTGCCGACATCATCGACGCCGACGACTGGCTGATGGAGCAACCCTGGCCGGCGATGCGCAGATCGGCGACGGTGCCGTCCTCGACCTCGAGGAACACGACGACCTCGTCACCGCAGAGCGGATTGAACCCCTCGACCCGGTGCGCCGGCGGGACCGAGAGCTCACCGCGATTGCGGGGCGAGCGGTAGTGGTCGAGGATGATCTCCCGGTAGAGGTCTTCGAGGCCTGCCATGGCGGTGTCGTGGCTCCTGTCGTTCAGTTCGGGCGTCTCAGCCGAAGAAGGCTGCGGCCGCGTCGAGCGCGTGCGAGAGCGCTTCGATGTCGTCGTCACCGTTGTACAGGTAGAACGACGCCCGCGCGGTCGCAGAAACTCCCAATCGCCTCATGAGCGGCTTCGCACAGTGATGCCCCGCCCGCACGCAGACCCCTTCGGCGTCGAGAACCTGTGCGAGATCGTGGGCATGAAGGTCGCGGAATCCCAGAGACAGGACGCCGCCGCGTCGTGTCGCGTCCGCCGGCGGGCCGAAGATCCGAAGATCGTCACCGTGCCGCTCCGTGAGCAGGTCGATCGCCCTCGAGGTGAGCTCCACCTCGTGCGCAGTGATGCGTTCCATTCCCACCGATTCGAGGTAGCGGATGGCAGCGTGCAGGCCGATCGCCTCGGCGATCGGGGGCGTGCCGGCCTCGAACTTCCAAGGCAGCTCGTTCGGGACGAAGCCGTCGAGGCGCACGTCACGGATCATCTCGCCGCCGCCCAGAAACGGGGGCATCCTCTCCAGCAGCTCCTCCCGCCCCCACAGCACACCGATGCCCGTCGGTCCGAGCATCTTGTGACTCGTGAACGCCAGGAAGTCGACTCCGAGCCCGCTCACGTCGAGGCTGCGGTGCGGCACGAGCTGTGAGCCGTCCGCCACGACGACGGCACCGGCGGCGTGCGCCGCCGCGACGATCGGGCGGAGGTCGTTGATGGTGCCGAGCACGTTCGACATGCACGAGACGCCGACGAGGCCGACGCCGTCCATCAGGCGGTCGAGGTCGGTCAAGTCGAGCTGGTAGTCCTCGTCGACCTGTAGATAGCGGATTTCGACGCCACGCTCCTCAGCCAGCATCAGCCAGGGAACGATGTTGGCGTGGTGCTCGAGCTCGGTGAGCAGGATCGCCTTTCCCTCGGGGAGGAGGTGGCGGCCGTAGGAATGGGCGACCAGGTTGAGCGCCTCGGTGGCGTTCTTCGTGAAGACGATCTCCGTCGCCGGCCGCGGCGCCCGGACGAAGTTCCCGGCGGCCCAGCGGGCGGCCTCGAACTGGCGCGTCGCCTCCTCCGCGATCGCGTAGACGCCCCGGTGCACGTTCGCATGCGTGGTCTCGTAGTAGTGGTCCATCGCGTCGAGCACGGCTCGGGGACGCTGGGCGGAGGAGGCCGAGTCGAGATAGACGAGCCGCTTGCCGTGCGACTCCTGCTGGAGCAACGGGAACTCCTTACGGAGGGAGGCGACATCGAGCGGGCCCAAGTCGACGGTGGAGGTCATGAGCGCAGTGCCTCGTAGCCCTCGCGGTCGAGGCGCTCCGCAAGGTCGGGACCGCCACTCTCGACGATGCGCCCGTCCAGCATCACGTGCACGCGGTCGGGCCGCAGCTCCTCGAGGATCCGCCGGTAATGCGTCACGACCAGCAGTCCAAGGGCGGGGCGCACGCGGCGAACCTCCTCGATCCCCCGTGCGACGATCCGGAGCGCATCGACGTCGAGGCCCGAGTCGGTCTCGTCGAGGACGGCGACGTCGGGCTCGAGCATGGCCATCTGCAGGATCTCGTTGCGCTTCTTCTCGCCTCCGGAGAAGCCCTCGTTGAGGTAGCGGCTCGCGAAGGCAGGATCCATGTCGAGCCGCTTCATCCATTCCATGAGGGCGACACGCACTTCGAGCACCGACATCTCGATGCCACGCCGGGCCGAGACGGCCTGGCGCAGGAACTGGGAAACCGGTACGCCCGAGATCTCTTCGGGGTACTGAAAAGCCAGAAACATCCCCGCCCGCGCCCGCTCATCCGCCGCCCACGTCGAGATCTCCTCACCTCGAAGAAGGATCCGGCCTTTGGTGACCCGGTAACCGGGGCTGCCGGCGAGGGTGTTGGCGAGGGTCGACTTTCCCGACCCGTTCGGTCCCATCAGGGCGTGCAGCTCGCCCTCTCCGAGGACGAGATCGACACCGCGGAGGATCTCGTGGCCTTCGACCTCGACGTGCAGTTCTTCGACGGCGAGCACGGGATTCCCGGACGGAGCGGTCTCCGTGCGCTCGGTCCCGGCGATCATTGTTCCTCCCGACACGACATCCATGTTAGACGTCCCGCCGGATTACTACTACGCCCGTAGGGGAAATACCTGCTGGGCCTACCAGCCCCGGGAAACCCATTCGTCCAGGTGCGGCTGTTCGGCCCCGATGGTCGTATCGAGACCGTGTCCCGGCATCACGATCGTGTCTGGTGGCAGCGGAGCGAAGATCCTTCGCTCGATCGACTCGATGATCTGCGGGAAATTTCCGAGGTCGGTCGCCGTGTTGCCGGGGCCGCCGGGGAACAGCGTGTCACCCGAGAGGAGCACGGGAGAACCCTCGATGAGGAAGCACATCGAACCTGGAGTGTGACCCGGGGTGTGCATCGTCCTGAGCCGGAGGCGACCGACCTCCAGCAGATCGTCGTCCTCGAGCAGGAGGTCGTAGGAGGGCAGCATGTCTGCGTCCTCGGCTCTTACCGCCACCTCGTAGCCGGCATCCCGGAGCTGCGGGACGGCCTGGATGTGGTCCCAATGGCCATGCGTCTCGACGACCTTGCGTACGCCGAGACGCTGACAGAGCTCGAGCAGCTGCTCGTGCTCGTTGGCGGCATCGATGAGCAGCGCGTCGCCTGTCTGACGGCAGCGCACCACGAAGACGTTGTTGTCGTACGGCCCGACGACCACCTTGTGAATCTCGACCTGCTCGTCCTGGTAGTGCACGATGTCCTGCCTCCTCTGGGTCCCTGTTCGAAACGGCACTGAGCCCCTGGCGAAATGGGGATCGATCTGGAGACAGAGTAAGGTTCGCCGGGAGCTGCGCGGACGCGACGCCTGGGTAAACGGCCGCCGGCCCCGGCTGTCATCTTGTACTTGCCGCCCGAACGGGGAGGGAAATTGTGAACTTCGGCTTCAGCGAGGAGCAGGAGGAGCTGAGGAGCGCGGTACGTCGTTTCTTGGAGGACAAGTCGCCGACGAGCGAGGTCCGCCGGCTCATGGAGACCGATGCCGGCTACGAGCCCGCCGTGTGGTCGCAGATGGCCCAGCAGCTCGGCCTGCAGGCGCTGATCATCCCCGAGGAGTACGGCGGCGCCGGATTCGGGTACGTGGAGCTGGTCGTCGTGCTCGAAGAGATGGGCCGTTCGCTCCTGTGCGCTCCCTACTTCTCGACCGTGGCGCTTGCCACGAACGCGCTCCTCGCCTCGGGCGACAAGGCGGCCAAGGCCGACTATCTGCCCGGCATCGCCAACGGCGAGATCATCGCCACCTTGGCGCTCACCGAGGACACAGGACGCTGGGATCTCGAGGCGGTCACGCTGACCGCTAGCGGCGGAGGCGGTGCCTGGACGCTCGACGGTCGCAAGATGTTCGTCATCGACGGCTTCACCGCCGGGCTGATCCTCGTCGCCGCGCGGACCAGCTCGGGTATCAGCCTTTTCGCCGTCGACGGGGACGCCGACGGGCTCACGCGTACGTCGCTCTCGACTATGGACCAGACCCGCAAGCAGGCTCGGCTGGAATTCTCGGGCACCCCCGCGCGCCTGATCGGTGAGGAGGGCGACGCCGGCCCGGTCCTGCTGAAGACGCTCGATCTCGCCGCCGTGGCCCTCGCAGCAGAGCAGGTGGGCGGCGCGCAGCGGGTGCTCGAGATGAGCGTGGATTACGCGAAGACCCGCATCCAGTTCGGGAGGCCGATCGGCAGCTTCCAGGCGATCAAGCACAAGTGCGCCGACATGCTCCTCGAGGTGGAGTCGGCGAAGTCGGCCGCGTACTACGCCGGCTGGGCCGCCGCTGAGGACAACGAGGAGCTCCCCGTGACGGCTTGTCTCGCCAAGGCCTACTGCTCCGAGGCCTATTTCCACTGTGCCGCCGAGAACATTCAGATCCACGGGGGGATCGGGTTTACCTGGGAGCACGACGCGCATCTCTACTTCAAGCGTGCGAAGTCCTCCGAGTTGATCCTCGGGGACCCCGCCTACCACCGTGAGCTGCTGGCTCAGCGCATCGGGATCTGACTCGGTGAGCCCTCCGCCGGGGTCCCGCGGAGGGCGCCGGCGTCGTTGCCGTTGCCGGCGCGCGCGCCGGCGGGGTGAGCCGAATTGACGTCTGACGAGCCCGGAGCAGATTCCGAGGCGCAGGGCGACGGCGCCTGGCCCAGGGGGGCGAGGGCGTCGGACGCGGACAGGGATCGTTTTGCGGAGCAGTTGCACGAGCACTACGCCGAAGGGCGGCTCAGCCTGGAGGAGCTGCAACGCCGGCTCGACCTCGTCTTCGCCGCGCAGACCCTCATCGAACTCTACGAGCTCACGAGCGACTTGCCCCACCCTGGCCCGAAGCTGCCACGAGGGTTCGGAGAGCGGCGAGGCCCGGGGCGGAAACGCAGCTGGTGGCCCTTCTGACCAGCAATGTCACACATAGGTCTCGAAGTCTGGATACATTGTGGTCACCAGAGAAAGGAGGTGGTCCAATTCATGCATAGCCAACGTTTTGGGACCCTGGAGGTGGCTGGCCGCTAGGCGGCACGCTGGACCACCTGGTGATACCTAACCAGACACCCTCGGTGCCTCCGGTCGGGAGTTGGTCCCACTCGATGCAGTCCGGAATCCGAGCCTTTTTCAGCAAACAACTTTGGTTGCAGGTCGTCCTGCAGCTGGCTTGAGGGGCGCTTCGGCGCCCCTCAAGCGCGTGCTGGGCCGGATTGCGAGTCAGCACGCTCGAGTGCCCGATCCAAGGCGTCGCTCAGAGAGCGGGCCGCACCTTTCGGGTCCTCGGCTTCAGTGAGCCATCTCACCGCCACCACGCGACGTGCGCCGGCCTGCACGAGAGCGTCGATCGTGGCGGGACGAGCATCACCGGTCACGAACATCGGCATTCCCACCTTGTCGCAGGCGTCGGCCGCCTCGGTCACGTAGGCGAGGCCGGTGCCGGGTCGCCCGGGCTTGGTCGGGGTCGCGACGACAGGCCCGGCCGAGAGATAGTCGACGGGCTCGGCCAAACCTGCGACCAGCTCAGAGGGGGCATGGGTGGACAGCCCGACGATCCTGTCCGCACCCACGATGCGGCGAGCGAGAGCTGCGGGCGCGTCGTCCTGGCCGACGTGCACCCCGTCCGCGTCCACATCGAGGGCGAGGTCGGGGCGGTCGTTCACGATGAAAGGCACGTCGTGGTCCTCGCAGACGTTCCGGCAGAGCCGCGCCCGCTCGAGCAGCGGGCGCGCCTCGAGCTGCTTGTCCCGCAGCTGCACCACGTCGACGCCACCCGAGATGCACGCGTGGACGAACGCCTCGAGATCCGGCCGGTCGGGAGTGCAGAGATAGAGGCGCCGCCTCGAAAGCTTGTAGCTCGCCGGCCGCTCGGGCATCCTCCGGCGAGGCGCGTCGCTCACGCCTTGGCGGACGGGGCGGCGGCTTTGGCGGCGATCTTCATGGCGCGCTTGTGCGCGCGAACCGCGACAAGGGCGTCCGGGCTGTCGATGTCGGCCACCGACGCGAGCGATCCGGGCTCGCCGAATCGCCCGGCAGCCTTCTCCCACCCCTTCGGGCGCACTCCCAGCTGCTTGCCGAGAAGGGCGACGAAGATTCGGGCCTTCTGCTCGCCGAAGCCGGGGAGGGCCTTCACCCGCTTGAGGAGTTCGTCCCCCGTCGTCGCGGTCGTCCAAACGGCCGCCGCGTCTCCTCCATACTCGTCGACGAGCATCCGGCAGAGGTCCTGTACGCGGGCGGCCATCGATCCCGGGAAGCGATGCAGTGCCGGCCTGTCGACGAAAAGGGCGGCAAGGTCATCGGGGGCCATGGCGGCGATCGTCGTGGCATCGAGCTCCTTGCCGAGTCTCTCCCGCAGCACCCAAGGTCCCATGAACGCCTTCTCCAACGGCACCTGCTGGTCGAGGACCATGCCGATGAGCAGGGCGAGAGGATCTTCGGCGAGGTACTCGTCGGCCTGCTGATCTCCGGTGAACGGAAGGCTCTTCATTGTCGTCTTCGCAGCCCGCGGCATGGCCAGGAGTTTAGGGCGATGCTGGCGTGGGCGCCGCTGGCGCCGCTGGCGCCGCTGGCGCCGCCGAGCGTGCTGCGCCCTGCTGTGCCCGCTGCGGCGCCCGCTCTTGAGGCGGGGTGGTTTAAATAATTGGCCAAACTTGCCTCCGAGAAAGATTGTGACCAGTCGCAATCTCGATTGGAGGCAAGTTTGAAACCAATTTTGATTGTCCCTCCCCGCCCGACCCCCCACCGAGAGCCCCCGGGCGCCCACCTCGGGGACCGTCCCGCCCCGAACGGCGGCCGTCGCCCGACCGAGCCGGTCAGGCGATCCGTGGGTCCGGCGCCTCGGCGTCGACCCCGTACTTCTCGATCGCCGCGGCGACTTCGCTCGCCTTGGCCTGGCCGGCCGAGGCCAATCCCGACAGCACGGCGATCACGATCTGCGCGGCGTCGACCTCGAAATGCGACCGCAGCGCTGCGCGGGTATCGGAGCGTCCGAATCCGTCGGTGCCGAGCGGAGTGAAGGGCGCAGCCACGAACCGAGCGATCTGATCCGGAATCGCCTTGAGAAAGTCGGTCACCGCCACGATAGGTCCGCGAGCCTCTTGCAAGGCCCGCGTCACGTAGGGCACTCGCGGCGCGCTGCCCGGGTGGAGCCGGTTCCAGCGCTCGACTTCGAGGGCGTCTTCGCGTAGCGCCTTGTAGCTCGTGACCGACCAAGCCTCCGCCGCCACGCCCCAGTCCGAAGAGAGCATGTCTCGTGCCTGCATCGCAGCCTGCCAGAGGGTTCCGGAGAAGAGGATCGTGGCCGAGCGGCCGCCGTCCCCGCTCTCGTCACCGACACCGCCGGACTCGCCGGCAAGTGCGGCTCCGGCCCCGGCTCCGGCGGCGACGGCGCCCGCTCCGGCGGCGACGGCGCCCGCTCCGGCCGCGGATGCGGATGCGGGCCCCGCAAAGCGGTAAATGCCACGCAGGATCCCGTCTCTGATGGTCGCAGCGGCAGCAGCCTGCGTCGCCTCGTCGCCTTCCGGCACCGGGATTGCCGGCATCGGATAGTTCTCGTTGTAGAGCGTCAGGTAGTAGACGCAGTCCTCGGCACTGGGTCCGAACATGTCATGGATGCCGTGCTCGATGATCGTCGCCATCTCGTAGGCGAACGCCGGGTCGTAGGCGTGGACGGTCGGCACGACCGAGGCGAGAAGATGGGAATGGCCGTCCTCGTGCTGGAGCCCTTCGCCGCTCATGGTCGTCCGACCGGCGGTGCACCCGATCAGAAAACCACGCGCCCGCGCGTCAGCCGACTGCCAGATCAGGTCGCCCACGCGCTGGAAGCCGAACATCGAATAGAAGAGGTAGATCGGTATCATCGGCAGGGACCAGGTGGCGTAGGCGGTGCCGGCTGCCTGGAAGCTCCCCATGCCGCCGGCCTCGGTGATGCCTTCTTCCAAGATCTGGCCCGAGCGCTCCTCGGCGTAGGAGAGCAGCAGGCCGGCGTCGACCGGTGTGTAGAGCTGACCCTCTGGGGCGTAGATCTTCACTTCCGCGAAGAGCCCGTCGAGCCCGAAGGTGCGTCCCTCGTCGGGCACGATGGGGACGATGTGCTTGCCGATCCCGGGGTCGCGGAGCAGGTTGCGAAGCAGCCTCGCGAACGCCATCGTCGTTGACACAGCTTGGCCACGGGACCCGGTCTGGAACTCTGCGAAGGCCTCCGGCAGCGGCGCCGGGAGTCCGAGGGCACCTCGGGCACGAACGACTCGGTTCGGCAGGTGACCCCCGAGCGCGCGGCTGCGCGCGGTCAGGTACTCGTGCGCAGGCGAGCCCGCCGGCGGCCGGTAGTACGGCGGCTGCTCCGCGTCGAGCGCCTCGTCGGGGATCTCGTCCTGCAGGTAGAGCCGATCCCGGAGCGCGCGAAGCTGGCCCTTCGTCATCTTCTTGATCTGGTGGGTGGCGTTGCGGCCCTCGATCTCGGGTCCGAGCGTCCAGCCCTTGATGGTCTTCGCGAGGATTGCTGTCGGCGCTCCGACCTGCTCGGTCGCGGCCTTGTAAGCGGCGTAGAGCTTTCGGTAGTCGTGGCCACCGCGGGGCAGCGTCTGCAGTTCCGCGTCGGAGAGGTGCTCGACCATCTTGCGGAGCCGGGGATCCGGACCGAAGAAATTCTCGCGGATATAGGCGCCCGATGCCGTCGCGAACGTCTGGAAGTCACCGTCGAGCGTGGTGTTCATCTTGTTCAAGAGGACCCCGTCGACATCCCGCGCGAGCAGCTCGTCCCAACGCCCACCCCATATGACCTTGATCACATTCCAGCCGCAGCCCCGGAGCAGCGCCTCGAGCTCCTGGATGATCTTCCCGTTGCCCCGCACCGGGCCGTCGAGCCGCTGAAGGTTGCAGTTGACCACGAACGTGAGGTTGTCGAGCCGTTCACGCGCCGCCAGGCTGAGCGCAGCCCGCGTCTCCGGCTCGTCGAACTCGCCATCACCGACGAAGCACCACACCCGCGACTGGGTCGTGTCCGCCAGCTGCCGATTCAAGAGGTAATGGTTGAAGCGGGCTTGATAGATCGCCGTGAGCGGACCCAAGCCCATCGAAACGGTCGGGAACTCCCACCACGCCGGCATGAGACGGGGATGGGGGTAGCTGGACAGTCCGTTGCCGCCGACCTCGAAACGGAAGTTGTCGAGCTGCTCGTCATCCAGCCTGCCCTCGACATACGCGCGGGCGTAGATGCCCGGCGACGCATGTCCCTGGAAATACACCTGGTCGCCGGCGGTGCCGTTGTCCTTGCCCCGGAAGAAGTGGTTGAAGCCGACCTCGTACAACGAGGCCGAGCTCGCGTACGTGGAGAGGTGACCTCCGATGCCGGCGTCGCGCATGTTCGCCCGCGTGACCATGACGGCGGCGTTCCAGCGGATGTAGGCCCGGATGCGGCGTTCGAGGTACTCGTCGCCGGGGAACCAAGGCTCCTCGTCGGGCGGGATCGAGTTGATGTACGGGCTCGACACGGTTGCCGGAAAGCCGACCTGGCTGGCTCTCGCTCGCTCGAGCAGCTTCATGAGGAGGAAGCGGGCGCGTGGCCGCCCGCCGGCCTCGACGACGGCATCGAAGGAGTCCAGCCACTCGGCGGTCTCCTCCGGATCGGTGTCGGGTACCTGATGCGAGAAACCATCGATGATCACCCCAACAGTCTCGCGCCCACTGCAAGCCCTCCGACCGCGACGGCGCCGGCAACCATGCGAGCTGGGCCGGCGGCCGGTCGGTAGCGTGCAGTGCATGAGGGCGAGCCTGCCGCGGCCCGGCTACGGTCCGCGCCCATGACCCTGTTCGAGGACCCGAGCCCGGCCACGGTCGTGTTCACCGACGGCGCCTGCATCGGGAACCCTGGTCCCGGAGGGTGGGCGTGGGCCGTGTCGGACGAGGAGTACGAGAGCGGCCACGAGTCCCGGACGACCAATCAGCGCATGGAGGTGACAGCCGTGCTCCAGGCGCTCGGAGCGATCAGCGGTCGCGTGCACGTGGTGAGCGACTCCACCTACGTCGTCAACTGCTTCAGTCAACGATGGTGGGTGAGATGGCGCGAGCGCGGATGGAGGAACTCCCGCGGCGAGCCGGTCGCGAACCAGGACCTCTGGCGTCCGCTCGTGGACGAGGTCGTCGACCGCCGCCGGGGCGAGGTCAAGTTGAGCTGGGTGAAGGGCCATTCGGGGAATCCCATGAACGACCTTGTCGACCGGCTCGCAGTCGAGGCTGCCCGTCTGCAACGAGGCGCGCGAGCCGGCTGAAGCGTCCGCAATTGGGACGGCGACGCCCGACTCCTTTAGATTTCGGCCATGGACATCAACCGCACAGGAGCGCTCGTCTCGGGCGGCGCGTCGGGCCTCGGAGAGGCCACCGTCAGGGCGTTGGCCGCGAAGGGTGCGGTGGTCACCATCTTCGACCGGGACGAGTCCAAGGCGAGTGCCCTGGTTGAGGAGCTCGGTGGCGACACCTCGTACGTGTCAGGTGATGTCGGCGATCCCGCCGCAGTCGAACGAGCGGTGGTGCAGGCGTCGGCCGCCGTCCCGCTGCGGGTCAACGTCAACTGCGCCGGCATCGGCTGGGTGCAGCGCACCGTCGACCGGGCAGGAGAGCCGCACGACTTCGACGCCTTCAAGACGGTTGTCGCCGTCAACCTCGTCGGGACGTTCAATGTCATGAGGCTGGCTGCGGCTGCCATCTCGAAGAGCGAGCCTCTCGACGACGGAGAGCGTGGCGTCGTGGTCAATACGGCTTCGGTTGCAGCCTTCGACGGGCAGATCGGCCAGATCGCCTACTCGGCCTCGAAGGGCGGCATCGTGGGCATGACGCTGCCGGCAGCTCGCGACCTTTCGGCCGTGGGCATCAGGGTCAACACGATCGCGCCCGGGATCATGGACACGCCCCTCCTAGGTCTCCTGCCCGAGGAGAACCGCCGGGCACTCGGACAGGGCGTGCTGTTTCCGAAGCGGCTCGGCACGGCAGCGGAGTTTGGCGGGCTGGTCGTCGCGATCGTGGAGAACGGGTATCTGAACGGCGAGACGATCCGTTTCGACGGTGGCTTGAGGATGCCGCCGAAATAGCCGAAATAGAGCGTCGCCGCTCGAGCCGCCCAGCTAGAAGGGAACCGTCAGGTTCTCGACGGCGGAATACGAGCCGTCGAAGTGTGAGTCGCCGGTGTAGGTGGCTTTGAGGTGGAACGTGCCGGCGCCGAATCGCTTGGGCGCGAGCGTGCACGAGCCCTTGCCGGCCGAGAGCGTGACGACGCAGAGCCTGCTCGATGCCCACCGCACCGTGACCGTCCCGGTGGGCGTCCCGGCGAACTCTGGCGAGACCGTGACCGACAGGAGTTCGGACTGCTCGTGACCGTACGCGACCGTGGACGCGGACAACCTGAGCGCGGTGCTCGAGGTCGCCTTCGAGACGTGCAACACGGTTCCGGCCGAGGCTGTCGAGGAGCCGTGGAAGCCAGAGCTGCCGTTGTAGCGCGCCCCGAGAGCGAACTTGCCGATGCCGAACCTTGTGGCCGAGAGCGTGCACGAACCGGTGCCGGACGACAAGGTGATCACGCACAAGGTCCTCTTGGATTCCGTCACCGTGACCGTCCCGGTCGGTGTTCCGGCGAACTCGGGCGAGACCGAGACCGTCAAGCGCTCGGCCCGCTCGTGGCCGTAGGTGACCCGCTTGGCGGACAACCTCAGGCCGGTCCTGGTGGTCGCCCTTGCGACAGTGAAGGTTTGCTGCCCGGACGCCGAGCCTTTGAAGACCGAGCTGCCGCCGTAACTCGCGACGAGGTCCTCGATTCCGGCGGGGAATCTCGCCGCCGGAATCGTGCAGGAGGCCTTGGCCGCCGACGACAGCGTGATCACGCACAGCGTGGCCGCCGACGTCTTCACGGTGATCTTGCCGGCCGGCAGAACGCCGGCGAATTCGGGCGAGACGCTGACCGACAACCGCTCGGCCTGCTCGTCGCCGTAGATCACCCCTGAGGCGGACAGCTCGAGGGTGGTCCTGCTCGTCGCCTTTACGACAGTGACGGCCTGCGGCGCGGACGCCGAGCCTTCGAAGTCCGAGTTGCCGCCGTACGTCGCGACGAGGTCCTTGACCCCGGTGCCGAACCTCGTGGCCGAGAGTGCACACGAGCCCTTGGCCGACGAGAGGGTGATCACGCACAGTTTGACCTTGGATTCCTGCACCGTGACCTGACCGGCCGGCATGTCCCGTGCGAACTCGGGCGAGACGGTGACCGAGATTCGCTCGGCCTGCTCGTCGCCGAAGGTCACCTTCGAGGCGGACAGCTCGAGGGCGGTCCGGGTGCTGGCGTCGGAGATCGTGACCGTCTGGTGTGAAGAAGACGAGCCGTCGAAGTCCGAGCTGCCGCCGTAGCTCGCGACGAGGTGCTCGACGCCGGTGCCGAACCTCGTGGCCCCGAGCGTGCACGACCCCTTGGCCGAGGACAGCTTGATCACGCACAGCGTGGTGGTGGATTCCTTGACGGTCACCTTGCCGGACGGCACGACGCCGGCGAACTGCGGCGACACCGTGACGGACAGGCGTTCGGCCTGCTCGTCGCCGTAGGTGACTCTCGAACCCGACAGCTTGAGGGCGGTCTTAGTCGTCGCCTTACCCACGATGACCGTCGTCGCGGCCGGGGTGGCCGAGGAAGCGTCGTTCAGACTCCCGCCGTAGGAGGCCGTGAAGTCCTGCTCGCCCGCCGTCGTTGCGCTGATCTTGCAACTGCCGGCGCCGGTCTTCAGTTTGGCCATGCATACCTTGGTGCCGTCGCTGACGGTGACCGTGCCCGCCGGCGTGCCGTTCCCGGGAGCGTCGGCCCCCACGCTGACGCCGACCGTGATCGGCTGGCCGACCACCGGGCTGGGGGTCGTCCCGGTGATGGCCGTCGTCGTCTCGTCCGGCGATACGGTCAACGAGCCGGGGGACGTGACCGAGGAGGCGTCGCTCGGGTCACCCGCGTACGTGGCGGTGAAGTTGTAATGGCCGGCTGTCCGCTCGATGATCTGGCAGCTGCCCACTCCTGCGACAAGCGTGACGAGACAGCTGCGGGTGCCGCCGTCGCTGACGGTGACCGTGCCCGCCGGCGTGCCGCTGCCTGGAGGGTTGGCCACGACGCTGACGCTGACCGTGATCGGCTGGCCGACCACAGGGCCGGCGGTCATGCCCGTGAGAGCCGTTGTGGTCGCGTCCCCGCCGACGGTGACGGGGAAGCCGGCCGATGCCGAAGAGAGATCGTTCGTGTCGCCGCCGTAGCTGGCCGTGAAGCTGTACGGGCCCGCCGCCGTCTCGGTGATGTGGCAGCTGCCGGTGCCGCCGCTGAGTGTGGCGATGCAGGTCCTGGCGCCGTCGCCGACGGTCACCGTGCCGGTCGGCGTCCCGTTGCCCGGCACGACGGCCCCGACGGCGACGTTGATGGTGATCGGCTGGCCGACGACGAATGAGGACGCCAGGTTCGTGATGCTGGTCTTGGTGGCGTCCTTGCCAACCGTGACGGCGACGACGGCCAGCGTGGCCGAGGAGGCGTCGCTCGAGTCCCCGGCGTAGCTGGCCGAGAAGCTGTAGTGACCCGCCACCGTCTCGGTGATCTGGCAGCTGCCGGCGCCTCCCACGAGTGTCACGGGGCAACTGTGGGTGCCGCCGTCGCTGACCGTCACCGTGCCTGTAGGCGTGCCACTGCCCGGCGCGTCGGCTACCACGCTGACGGCGACCGTGATGGCCTGGCCGACGACCGGACCGGGCGTCGTGCTCGTGATGCTGGTCGTCGTGGCGTCCTCTCCGACCGTGACGACCGACGCGGTCGACGTGGTTGAGGACGCGAAGTTCGAGTCCCCGTTGTAGGTGGCCGTGAAGCTGAAGGGTCCGACGGCCGTCTCGGTGACCTGGCAGGCGCCGGCGCCGTCGATGAGCATCACTTCGCATGTCTGCACGCCGCCGTCGCTGACCGTCACCGTGCCCGTCGGCGTGCCGCCTCCGGGCGCGTTCGCTCCGACGTCGACTCCGACGGTGATGGGCTGGCCGACCACGGGGCCGGGCGTCGTGCTCGTGATGCTGGTCGTGGTGTCGTCCTGTACGACCGTCACGGCGGAACCGATGGAGGTGACCGAGGAGGCGAAGTTCGTGTCCCCGCCGTAGGTGGCCGTGAAACTGAAGGCGCCGGCGGTCGTCTCGGTGATCTGGCAGCTGCCGACGCCGCTGACGAGAGTGCCCGAGCACGTCTGGGAACCGCCGTCGCTGACCGTCACCGTGCCCGTCGGAGTGCCACTGCCGGTGACGCCGAAATTGACCGTGATGGGCTGGCCGACCACGGGTCCTGCCGTGGTGCTCGAGATCGTCGTCGTCGAGCTCTCCCCGCCGACGGTGACCTCGAAGGCGCCCGCCGTCCCCGACGCGGCGAAGTTCGAGTCCCCGCTGTAGGTGGCCGTGAAACTGAACGGGCCGGGTGTCGCTTCGGTGATCGAGCAGCTGCCGGTGCCGCCGGCGAGCGTGACGGGGCAGGTCTGGGAGCCACCGTCGCTGACGGTCACGGTGCCCGTTGGCGTGCCCCCGCCGGGCGGGTCGGCCGCGACACTGACGTTCACGGAGATCGGATCACCGGCCACGAACGTGGACGCCATGCCCGTGATGGTCGTCGTGGTGGCGGCGGGTGTTGGCCCGCCGTTGGGATGCGGGGTGCCGGCTGCGGCGGCGAGCGGCGCCGCGAACAGGACGGTCAACATGGCCGAGGCCGCGACGGCGCCGGCTTTCGTCTTCGTGTGTCTAATCATCACCGCTGCTCTTGGCTGGGACGGAGGTTCAATTGCTTTAGATATCGGCAGTAAACGCCCCGGCCTTGAACCCATCGTCAAACCTAGAATGGGCTGTGCGGCTGCCCGACGCCGCACCGTCCACCCTCTGCACTCGCCTCGAGGAGGTTGCGTGGAAGACCAACTGACCTGGAAGGACGCGACGGCACAAGCCGAACTCGTCCGGCAAGGAGTGGCAAGCCCGCAGGAGCTCGTCGAGGCAGCTATCGAACGGATCGACCGGTGCAACCCGGCGCTCAACGCCGTCATCTACCGCCGCTTTGCCCGCGCTCGCGAGGAAGCCGCGGGGCCGCTTGCCGGACGGGCCGTTCCGGGGCGTGCCCATCTTGTTGAAGGACCTCGGCGCGACGCAGGCGGGGGAGCCCTACTGCGAGGGGACTGCGTTTGCGCGGGCAGCCGGTTACCGCGCCGATCAGGACAGCTTCCTCGTGCAGCGATTCCGGAAGGCTGGCTTTGTCGTGCTTGGCCGCACCAATACCCCCGAGCTCGGGACGACGATCACGACCGAGCCGCTGGCGTTCGGCGCGACGCGCAACCCGTGGAACACCGAGCACTCGACGGGAGGGTCGTCGGGCGGCTCGGCGGCCGCGGTCGCGTCGGGCATGGTCCCGGTCGCGCACGCCAGCGACGGCGGCGGCTCGATCCGCGTTCCCGCCAGCTGCTGCGCGCTCTTCGGGCTGAAGCCGAGCCGCGGACGTGTGAGCAAGGGGCCGGCTCCGGCGGAGGCCTGGTTCGGGGCTTCCGTCGACCACGTCGAGACCCGGACCGTTCGCGACTCGGCGGCCGTCCTCGACGAGATCGCCGGTTACCACCCGGGCGACACGTTTCTCGCACCGCCGCCGGCCCGGCCGTACGCCGAAGAGGTCCGCGCCAATCCCGGCAGGCTGCGGATCGGGCTCCTCGAGCAGCCGGCCCAGAGCGGCTTCTCGTCCGATCCGGAGTGTGCGCGGGCGGTCCGGCTGACCGGCCGGCTGCTCGAGTCCCTCGGGCACAGGGTCGAGATCGCCCACCCGGCGTCCCTGGAGGAGCCCGACTACCAGCGCCACTTCATCGCCCTCGTCGCGACCGCGGTCGCCGCCGCCCTCTCGCATTGGTCGGCGCTTCTCGGGCGGGAGATTCCCGCGGAGGAGTTCGAGCCGATGAACACGATGTTCGCCACGCTCGGTCGGTCGATCAGCGCTCCCGACTACCTCGAGTCTGTGCTCTGGCTCGAGGGCTACAGGCGGCGCACCATCGCCTTCTGGTCCGAGCAGGGGTTCGACCTCCTCTGCACGCCGGTCCTGGCGCTGCCGCCCGCCCGCCTCGGCGAGCTGTCCGACCCGGCCGAAGGCCTGAACAGGGTGCTCGAGACGCTCCAGTTCACGAGCCAGTTCAACGTGAGCGGCCAGCCGGCGGCCTCGCTGCCGCTCCACTGGGCTCCTGGCGGCCTTCCGATCGGGGTCCAGCTCGTCGCGGACTACGGGCGCGAGGACCTGCTTCTCCGAGTCTGCGGGCAGCTCGAGGAGGCGAGCCCGTGGGTCGGCAGGCGGCCGCCGGTCCACGCCTGACCGCGTCGGCCCCGCCGCGCGCCGAGAGGCCGAAAGTGTCGAGCGGGCCGGAATGATGGCTAGTCTGGCCCCGGTTCGATGACCTACCGGCTCTCTCACCTCGATGCCCTCGCGTCCGAGGCGATCCACATTATTCGTGAGGTGGTCGCCGAATTCGAGCGTCCCGCGCTGCTCTTCTCGGGGGGCAAGGACTCGGCCGTGCTCCTCCACCTCGCCGCGAAGGCCTGCTGGCCGCAGCGCATCCCCTTCCCGGTCGTGCACGTCGACACGGGGCACAACTTTCCCGAGGTGATCGATTACCGCGACAACCAGGTTGCGGAGCTCGACGTTCGCCTCGTCGTCGGCTCGGTGCAGGAGGACATCGACCGGGGATCGATCGTCGAGCAGCCCGTGCCTGGCGCCACCCGCAACCGACTGCAGACGTTCACCCTTCTCAGGGTGCTCGAGGAGAATCGCTACGACGCCGTCTTCGGCGGGGGCCGGCGGGACGAGGAGAAGGCGAGGGCCAAGGAACGGGTCTTCTCGCTGCGGGACGAGTTCGGCCAATGGGACCCCCGAGCGCAGCGGCCCGAGCTGTGGAACCTGTACAACACGCGGCACCGTCCGGGCGAGCATTTCCGGGTCTTCCCGCTCTCGAATTGGACCGAGCTGGATATCTGGCAGTACGTCGAGGAGCAGCAGCTCGCCCTCCCGCCGATCTACTTCGCGCACCGCCGTGACCGTCTTCCGGCGCACCGGCATGCTGCTCGCGGTCGGGCCGTGGACATCGCCCCGGGCCGGCGTCGCCGAGGAGCAGCCGTTCGAGGCGACCGTGCGCTACCGCACCGTCGGCGACATGACCTGTACGTCGCCCGTGCAATCACTGGCCGCGACGCCGGCCGAGGTGATAGCGGAGACGGCACTGACGAGAGTGAGTGAGAGGGGTGCGACGCGGGCGGACGACCGTTTCTCGGAGGCGTCGATGGAGGACCGTAAGCGGGAGGGGTACTTCTAGTGGAGCTGTTGCGTTTTGCGACCGCCGGCTCCGTCGACGACGGCAAGTCCACCCTGATCGGCCGGCTCCTCTACGACTCGAAACAGGTCTTCGAGGACCAGCTCGAAGCCGTCGAGCGCACGAGCCTCGCCCGGGGCGACGACTACGTGAACCTGGCCCTGCTGACCGACGGGCTGCGGGCCGAGCGCGAACAGGGCATCACGATCGACGTTGCGTACCGCTACTTCGCCACACCAAAACGCAAGTTCATCATCGCCGACACCCCCGGCCACACCCAGCACACGCGCAACATGGTGACCGGCTGCTCGAACTCCGACCTTGTGCTGCTCCTCGTCGACGCCCGTAACGGCGCCACCGAGCAGACGCGGCGGCACGCCACGATCGCCTCGCTGCTCGGCATCCACCACCTCGTCGTGTGCGTGAACAAGATGGACCTGGTCGGCTACAGCAAGAGCCGCTTCGAGGAGATCCGCGACGAGTTCTCCGGGTTCGCCGAACGCCTCGAGGTGCACGACCTCACCTGCATCCCGATCTCGGCGCTTGCCGGCGACAACGTCGTCGACCGCTCGCTCGAGATGCGGTGGTACGAGGGACCCTCGCTCCTCCACCATCTCGAAGACGTGCACATCGGCTCGGACCGCAACCTGATCGACCTCAGGTTCCCGGTCCAGCTCGTGATCCGGCCGATCTCGAGCGCCCACCACGACTACCGCGGCTATGCCGGCCTGGTCGCGAGCGGCGTGCTCGAGGTGGGGGAGGAGGTGGTGGTGCTGCCGTCTGGTTTCTCGAGCCGGGTCGCGGGCATCGACACCGCCGAAGGCCAGCTCGCCGAGGCGTTCCCGCCCCAGTCCGTCGTCGTCCGCCTTGACGACGACCTCGACATCTCCCGTGGCGACATGCTCTGCCGGCCGCACAACCGGCCCAATGTCGGCCAGGACCTCTCGGCGATGGTCTGCTGGATGGCCGAGGCACCGTTGCGGCCCGGATCGATGTTCGCCATCAAGCACACGACCCGGTGGGCGAGGGGGCTCGTGCGTTCGCTCCAGTACCGGCTCGACGTCAACACCCTCCACCGGGACGAGATCGCCGGCGAGCTCAAGCTGAACGACATCGGGCGGATCCACCTCCGCACGACGGTGCCCCTGTTCTACGACGAGTACCGGCACAACCGGGCGACCGGGAGCTTCGTGCTGGTCGACGAGCAGACCAACGCCACGGTGGCGGCGGGCATGTTGCTCCGGCCGGAGAGCTGACGGCCGAGATCCAGCAGATGCCGGGCCAAGCACCGCTCAGGACCGCCGGCGGGACCGTGTGGCTCACCGGGCTCCCCGGCGCCGGCAAGTCGACCGTCGCGCTGGCGCTCCACGATCTGCTGGCGGAGCGGGACCTGCGCAGCTATCTGCTCGACGGGGACGACCTGCGCGAAGGTCTCAACGCCGACCTCAGCTACGACGAGGGCGACCGGACCGAGAACGTACGCCGCCTGGGCGAAGTCGCCATCCTGTTCGCCCGCGTCGGGCACCTTTCGATCGTGAGCGCGATCAGCCCGTACGCGGCCGGCCGGCAGGCGGTCCGGGATCGTCATATGGCGATTCCGCTGCCGTTCGTGGAGATCTACGTCGCGACCCCGCTCGAGGTCTGCGAGGCCCGCGACCCGAAGGGCCTCTACGCCCGGGCCCGGCGCGGCGAGCTCACCTCGTTCACGGGGATCTCCCATCCCTACGAGAAGCCCGTGTCGCCGGAGCTCGTGCTGACGACGACGGGCAGTCCGGAGGAGGCGGCGCGCGAGGTTCTGTCCGTTCTGGAAGCGGTCGCCCTCGTCGGCTGAGCCGCCCCGGGCTCGCGCCGCCGGCTCGGCCCGGTCCCGCTCGCCGGCGCCGAGCCCGACCGACGCGATTGCCGAAAAGTCCTAGGCTCGGGGGGTGATTGTGGGAGGTGGTCCGTCTGCCCGTGAATGAGAACGAGCCGGCGCAATACGACATCGTCGTCATCGGAGGCGGCCCCGGCGGGTACGCGGCGGCGCTCTACGCGGGGGCGGCCGGCCTGTCGGTCGCCGTCGTCGAGAAGGACAAGGTGGGAGGGACCTGTCTTCACCGGGGTTGCGTCCCTGCCAAGGAATTCCTCGAGACGGCCTCCGTCTTCCGCAGCGTCGAAGGCGCCAAGGAATTCGGCATCCATGCCAGCCAGCCAGTCGTCGAGTTCGCCATCAGCCAGGATCGCAAGAACCGCATCGTCGACCAGCTCTACAAGGGCCTCGCCGGTCTGATGAAGCAACGCAAGAACGAGATCTTCACCGGCGTCGGGCGTCTGCTTCCCGGCAAGATCGTCGAGGTGACGTCATCCGAGGGAGCCGTGACCCGACTGGGCGCCAAGCACGTCGTGCTGGCGTCGGGATCGGTTCCGAGGACCCTGCCCGGATTCGACGTGGACGGCCGCTACGTGCAGACCTCGGACGAGGTGCTGTCTCTCAGTGAGCTTCCGAAGTCGGCGGCGGTGATCGGCGGCGGCGCAATCGGCTGTGAGTTCGCTTCGCTGCTGGTCGACCTCGGTGTCCAGGTCACCTTGCTGGAGGCGTTGCCGAAGATCCTCCCGGGCTGCGACCCGGATGTGGCCAACGTCGTCGTACGGTCGTTCACCCGGCGCGGGATGACCGTGCGCACCGGCGTCGTGGTGAACAGCCACGAGCCGAACGGCGACCACACGGCCGTGAACCTCGGCGATGGCGAGAAGCTCGAGGTCCAGACGATCGTGATGTCGATCGGCAGGCGCCCGCTCTCCGACGGGCTTCTCGCCGACGGGACCGGCGTCGAGCTCGACGAGCGGGGCCATGTACGAGTGGACGAATGGATGCGCACGACGGCCGATGGGGTGTTCGCGGTCGGCGATCTGACGGCGACGCCGCAGTTGGCTCACGTCGGTTTTGCCGAGGCGATCCTTGTGGTGAAACAGATCCTCGGCGAGCAGGCCTTTCCGGTCGACTACGGCAAGGTGCCCTGGGCCATCTACTGCCATCCGGAGGTGGCGTTCGTGGGCATGACCGAGCAGGGCGCCCTGGACGCTGGCCTCGAGATCGTCACGAAACGGGACCCCTTCGGCGGCAACAGCCGCGCCCGCATCCTGGGGGACACCGACGGCCTCGTGAAGGTCATCTGCGAGAAGCTGCCCGACGGCCGGGCCGGCCGGCTGCTCGGCGTCCACATGGTCGGGCCCGTGGGTGACCGAGCAGCTAGGGCAGGCGTACCTGTCGGTGAACTGGGAAGCCACGCCCGACGAGATCTCGTCCTTCATCCAACCACACCCGTCGCTTTCCGAGACCTTCGGAGAGACGGTGCTCGCCCTCACAGGAAGGGGTCTCCACGTTGGCTGACATCACGATGCCGCAGCTCGGCGAGACGGTCACCGAAGGGACCATCATCCGCTGGCTGAAGAAGGTCGGCGACGAGGTCGCCCACGACGAGCCGTTGTTCGAGGTGTCGACCGACAAGGTCGACTCCGAAGTCCCCTCGCCGGCGTCGGGCTATCTCACCGAGATCCTCGTGCCGGAAGGCGAGACGGTCGACGTCGGCACCAAGCTCGCGTTGGTCAGCGAGGAGGCGCCGTCGGGCGCTGCGTCCGGCACTGCAGCCGCTGCGCCCGCACCGGCCGGCCGCCGCCCGACGCCGGCGCCCGCCGCTCCGCCGGCCGCCGCGCCGCCGCGCCGCCGCCGGCCGCCGCTGCGCCTGCGCCCCCCGCACCGCCGGCCTCGCCCCAGCCGGCTGCGGCTCCTGCCGCCAGCGCCGCCGCCGCCGCCGGCCGCCGCCGCTCCGCCTGCGCCGCTGCTCCGCCTGCGGCCGCCGCTTCAGGGGCGGCACCCCAATCCGGGGGCGGGGGAAGCGAGTCGAACGGGGACGGGGGCCTCGTCCTGTCGCCCGTCGTCCGGCAGCTGGTGACCGACCACGGTCTCGACCCGGCCTCGATCACCGGCACCGGCAAGGGCGGCAGGATCACCCGCGGAGACGTGCTCTCGGTCATCGACCGGGCCGCCGCTGGCGAGACGACGGCCGCGCCCTCGCCGCCGGCAGCGCCGCCCGCGCCCGCCGCTGCGGCCGCGGCTGCCGCGGCCGGCGGGCCGGCAAGGAGCCCGGACATCGCCGCCACCCACGACTACGTGCCCGTCGCCGGAGCGCGTGACGAGGTCGTGCCCTTCACCAACATCCGCCGCCTCACGGCCGAGCACATGGTGCGGTCGAAGGCGACGTCGGCTCACACGCTTGCCGTGATCGAGGCCGACTACGAACGCATCGACCAGGTTCGCAAGGCTCACAAAGAGCGGTTCCGCGAGGAGGAGGGCATCAGTCTCACGTACCTTCCATTCATCGCCCGTGCCGTCGTCGAGACTCTGCGCGACTACCCGCAGCTGAACGCGTCCGTCGGGGACGACGCGCTCGATCATCCACCGCGACGTCCATCTCGGGATTGCGGTCGACCTCGAGCAGCGCGGGCTCATCGTGCCAGTCATCCGTAACGCCGACGGTCAGTCGCTGCGCGGCCTCGCCCGTGCGACGGCCGACCTCGCCAACCGGGCCCGCACGCGCAAGCTGTCGGCTGACGACGTCGTGGGTGGGACGTTTACGATTACGAACCCGGGCCCGTTTGGGACGTTCTTGACGGCACCGATCATCAACCAGCCGCAGGTTGCGATTCTCTCGACCGATGGGATCAAGCGCCGGCCGGTAGTCATCACGACACCGGACGGGTCGGAGGCGATCGGGATCCATTCGGTCGGCCTGCTGGCGCTCTCGTTCGACCACCGGGCCGTGGACGGCGCCTATGCGTCGGCGTTCCTGCACGATCTGAGCCATCTGATCGAGAGCCGTGACTGGGCGGCCGAGCTCTGAGCACGACCGGCCGAGAGCTCCACGTCCGCTGGCTCGGGCGGGTCCGGTACGGGGACGCCCACGTTCTGCAGCGCGCCCTCTGCAAGGGCGGTAGGGGCGAATACCTGCTCCTCCTGGAGCACCCGCACGTTTATACGCTCGGCGTGCGAGCCAAGGCCGAGCACTTGCTGGCGGACCCCGAGTCGGTCGGCGCGGAGCTCGTGCAGGCCGACCGCGGGGGCGACGTCACCTACCACGGGCCCGGCCAGCTCGTGGGCTATCCGATCCTCGACGTCCCGCTCGGGCCGGGCGCCGTCCCGGCCCATGTGCACGCGATCGAGCGACTCGTCATCGGTGCCCTCGCCGATCTCGGCCTCGAAGGTGCCGGGCGGCTCGAGGGCTATCCCGGCGTCTGGATCGATCCCGATGGACCTCGGCCGAGGAAGATCTGCGCCATCGGGGTGAGGATCAGCCGCGGCCGGTCGATGCACGGCTTCGCCTTGAACGTGGATCCCGACCTCTCCATGTTCGGCCACATCGTCCCGTGCGGTCTGACGGACCTGGGCGTCACCTCCATGGCCGCCGAGGGCGTGAAGGCGACGTTGCGCGACGTGGCGGACGCGGTCGTGCGCCGGGCTCCCGATCAGCTCGCCAGGGGCGCGTCGGTCGAGCGCCAGGACGCCTCGTGGTGGCCGCGGGCCGCTCGCACCGTGCTGCCGCTCACCGCGGCCGGCGCCGGCGCGGGGTCTGTCCCGGCGCGGGCGCTCGATCGCCGGCTGGCGGACGCCGGAGTCGACCCGACCCAGGGCGTGGCACTGTCGAGTCGCAAGCCCGAGTGGGTCCGGGCTCAGCTGCGGATCGGCCCCGAGCTCGTCCGGCTCCGCTCGACGATGCGCGAGCTCGCGCTCGTCACCGTCTGCGAGGAAGCCGGCTGTCCGAACATCTTCGAATGCTGGGCCGACGGCACGGCCACCTTCATGATCAACGGCGAACGCTGCACCCGAGCGTGCGGGTTCTGTCTCGTCGACACGAGTCGTCCACTCGCGCTCGACCCCGACGAGCCCGGTCGCGTGGCCGAAGCGGTGGAGCGTATGGGCCTGTCGCACGCGGTCGTCACTGCCGTGGCCCGCGACGACCTGTCTGACGGTGGGGCGACCGCCTTTGCCGAGACGATCGCGGCGATCCGCCGGCGCTGCCCGGGCACCACCGTCGAGGTTCTCGTCCCCGACTGCAAGGGCGACGAGACGGCCCTCGGCATCATCCTCTCGGCCCGTCCCGACGTCCTGAACCACAACCTCGAAACTGTCAACCGCCTCCAACGCGCCGTCCGCCCCTCCGCTTCGTACGCCCGGAGCTTGTCCGTGCTCGCACGATCGGCTGCCGCCGGATGCACCACGAAGTCCGGCATCATCCTCGGCATGGGCGAAACGCGCGACGAGGTGGTCGGGGCGCTCGGCGACCTCCGGGCCGTGGGCGTCGAGATCATCACGCTCGGTCAGTACCTGCGACCGTCGGCCGCCCACCTGCCGGTGGCCCGGTGGTGGACGCCGGCCGAATTCGACGAGCTGGGAGCGACGGCGCGGGCCATGGGCTTCGCGCACGTCGAGGCGTCGCCACTGACGCGTTCGAGCTACCACGCAAAGCGGGCCGTCGCCGCGACGAGAGCGGAGGCTCGCCCGTGAGCGTCGATCGCCCGACGGAGGGGCCGGTCGACGCCGCGCTCGCGAGGGCGGCGCGGCTGGCCAAGGTGCGCGACCGCATGAGAGAAACGGGAGTCGACGCGCTGCTCCTCTCCCTCGGCGCCGACCTGCCGTGGTTGACCGGCTACGAAGCCATGCCGCTCGAGCGCTTGACCATGCTGGTGCTGCCCGCCGACGACCAGGCGACGCTGGTCGTGCCCGAGCTCGAGGCACCGAGGGTCGAGCACGATTCGCGTCTGTTCGCCATGCGACCGTGGGCGGAGAGGGAACGACCGGCCGAGGTCGTGGCGGGGCTGGTGGGCAAGCGGACGCGGCTGGCGGTCTCGGACCGGTGTTGGGCTTCGCACCTGCTGGAGCTGGAAGAGGCGATCCCGCACGCGACGTGGCGTAGCGCCGGGGCAGTCGTGGGGCCGCTGCGCGCCGTGAAGGACGCCCACGAGGTCGCGGCGCTCCGTGCCGCCGGCGCGGCTGCCGACCGTGTGGCATCGGCGCTTTTGGGCGGAGAGATCGCCCTCATCGGGAGGAGCGAGGCGGAGGTTTCGGCGGAGATCTCGAGAAGGCTCCTCGCCGAAGGCCACGAGCGGGTGAATTTCGCGATAGTCGGAAGTGGCCCCAATTCCGCCAGCCCTCACCACGACCCGGGGCCGAGGGTGATCGGGCGCGGCGAACCGGTCGTCTGCGATTTCGGTGGTGCGCTCCGCCTCGGCGACGGGATCGGCTACTGCTCGGACATCACACGCACCGTCGTCACCGGGGATCCCGGTGCGGAGTTCCGGGAGCTTTTCGAGGTTCTGTACCTCGCGCAGGCGGCGGCAGTGGCGGCTGCGACGGTTGGCACGCCGTGCGAGGACGTCGACCGAGCGGGACGCGAGCCGATTGCCGCCGCCGGCTTCGGTGATGCGTTCATCCACCGCATCGGCCACGGCATCGGGATCGAGGAGCACGAGGACCCGTACATGGTGGAAGGCAACCGCACCCGGCTCGCCCCCGGCCACGCCTTCTCCGTCGAGCCGGGCATTTATCTGGCCGGTCGGTTCGGGGCGCGCATCGAGGACATCGTGGTCGCGACCGAGGACGGACCGCTCGCATGCAATCAAGCTGACCACCGACTCGCTGTCGTCGAAGCCTAGGAAGGGGCGCTCGCGTGGATCTTGGACTCGAAGGGCGTGTTGCCGTAGTGGCGGCGTCGTCGAAAGGCCTCGGCCGGGCGGCTGCGGAAGCGCTCGCCGGCGAGGGCGCGCGGGTGGTCATCTCGGGCCGGGGGCAAGAGGCGTTGTCGAACGCCGAGGACTCGCTCCGCTCGCAGGGCGCGGACGTCGTCGCCGTCCAGGCCGATGTCACCGATCCGGAGACTCCCGACCGACTGATCTCGGTGGCGATGGAGCGGTTCGGCCGCCTCGACGTGGTCGTAGCGAACGCGGGCGGTCCGCCCCGGGGGAGGTCCCTCGATCTCGACGACGAGGCCATCCTGGCGGCGATCCAGGCCAACCTGCTCAGCAGCGTCCGGTTCGTTCGGGCGGCGTTGCCCCATCTGACGGCGGCGAAGTGGGGGCGGATCTGTTTCATCAGCTCATACACCATCACCCAGGCAAGTCCGACGCTCGCCCTCTCCAACACGGCGCGGGCGGGGCTCTGGGCCTGGGCGAAGACCGCGGCCGCCGATCTCCGGGGGACCGGCGTGACACTGAACCTCGCCTGTCCCGGCTCGCATGCCACCGACCGCATGCTCGAGCTCGGCGTCAGCAGCGAGACTCCGATGGGCGATCCGGCGGACTTCGGCAAGGTCGTGGCGTTCCTGTGCTCCGAGCCGGCGGCGAACGTGAACGGGGCGAGGATCGTCGTCGACGGCGGAGACACGATGGCGCTCTGACGAGCTAGATGGTCACCCGATCGGCAAGCCGCGGACCGATAGCCTGCGGTAATGGAAGGAATCGACGAGGGGCCCGTCAGCGCCTGGCTCGAGGCGAACGTCGATTCGCTCGTGCCCCCGTTCGGTTTCGAGCTCATCGCCGGCGGCCGATCCAACCTGACCTACCGGGTGCGGGACGCCGCCGGCGGGGACGTCGTGCTCCGCCGGCCGCCGTCGGGTCACGTCTTGCCCACGGCTCACGACATGGGTCGCGAGTACCGCGTCGTGACGGCCCTCGGTCCGACGCCGGTCCCGGTGCCCCGCACGCTCGGCTACTGCCCCGATCCGGACGTGACGGGCGCACCGTTTTATGTGATGGAGTTCGTGCCCGGCCACATCCTGCGGGATGCTCCGACCGCCGAAGGAGTCCTCGACGAGGGTGGCAGGCACCATGCCGGGGAGTCGCTCGTGGATGTGCTGGCCGATCTGCACGCCGTCGACGTCGACGCTGTCGGGCTCGGCGACCTCGGCCGGCGGGAGGGCTACATCGCTCGCCAGCTCGAGCGGTGGCATGGACAGTTCGGCCAGTCCCAGATCGACGGGGTCGATCGCCCGGGCGATGTCGACATCGTCTACGAGCTGCTTGCGTCCTCGATCCCGGCCCAGGACCGCTCGACGATCGTGCACGGCGACTACCGGCTCGACAACACGATGCTTGCCGACGACGGCTCGGTGGCAGCGGTGCTCGACTGGGAGATCTGCACGCTCGGCGACCCGCTCGCGGACGTTGGGCTGCTGATGGTCTACTGGACCGAGCCGGACGACGAGTTCTCCGCCCTCGGCCGCGCTCCCACGTCTTTGCCGGGATTCTCGACCCGGGCTGAGCTGGCGGAACGCTACGCCGCCCGGACGGGCCGAGACCTCTCGGGTCTCGACTACTACGTCGCCTTCGGGTACTGGAAGCTCGCCTGCATCCTCCAGGGCGTTCAGGCGCGTTACGCCGCAGGCTTCGGCGCCGGCGACCGCTCGGGCACCGAGGTGTTCGGCACCCAGGTGCGCCTTCTCGCCCGCGAGGCGCTGAGGACTGTCGAGCGCTGGTCCCTGCCAACGGGAAGGAAACAACGATGACCCCCCCATCGTCCCTCTACCACCTCACGGGCGAGGAGGCTCCGGCCTCCCCGGTGCTCGTCGTTGCGCTCGACGGTTGGGTCGACGCCGGCCTCGCCGGTGCGACCGCCATGACGAGCCTGCTCGAGGCGGTGCAGACGCGGCCGTACGCGGTGTTCGACTCCGAGGAGCTACTCGACAACCGCGCCCGCCGGCCCCAGCTCAAGATCGTCGACGGGATCAACGAGGAGCTCGACTGGCCGCAGGTGGTGCTCCACGTCGGGGCCGACCGCCTCGGCTCGGGCATCGCGATGCTCGCCGGCCCCGAGCCCGACATGCGCTGGCAGACCTTCTCGGAGGCGGTGGCGGAGCTCGCCATCTCGCTCGAGGTTCGGCTCATGGTCGGCTTCGGCGGATTCCCCGCCGGCGCCCCGCATACCCGGCCCGTGAAGCTCGCCGCGACGGCGTCGGACAGCCAGTTGGCTCAGCAGATCGGCTTCGTCTCCGGGACGATCGAGGTTCCGGCAGGGATCCAGGCGGCCATCGAGCGGGCTTGCACGAGCAAGGGGATTCCTTCGATCGGCCTTTGGGCAAGGGTGCCGCACTATGTCGCGGCGATGCCGTTTCCTGCGGCGTCGCTAGCGCTGCTGGACGGCCTCGCCGGGCTGTCCGGTCTCGTCATCGATTCCGACGTTCTTGCCGAGGCGGCCGAGGGAGCCCGGCTGAAGGTCGACGAGCTCATCGCGCAGAGCGGCGAGCACCAGGCGATGGTCCGCCAGCTCGAGCAGCAGATCGACGAGCTCGAGGGGGCGCCTCTCCCCTTCGAGGCCGGGCCTGTCCCGTCGGGCGACGAGATCGCGGCAGAGCTGGAGCGCTATCTGCGCGGCGAGTCCACCGAGGGCTGAGTCTCGGGGCGAGACCGGCCGGGCATGTTCGAAAAAGTTTTCAAACTTGCCTCCAATCCAGATTGCGACCGGTCGCAATCTGTTTTCGAAGCCAGTTTCGTGGGCGGCGGGCCGGTGGCCGGGTGGGCTAAGTTTCTAAAGCGGATGGATTAACTCATGATTAGGCCCCACGATGTCTCCTGAGGAGGATTTGCCATGAGCGTGACCGACGAGCTGCTGCGCAACAACGAGGGCTACGCCGCTTCGTTCGACAAAGGTGATCTGCCATTGCCTCCCGCCAAGAAGGTCGCGGTGCTGGCGTGCATGGACGCCCGGCTGAACCCGTACGGGGCGCTCGGGCTCACAGAAGGCGATGCCCACGTCATCCGCAACGCCGGCGGGGTGGTCACCGACGACGAGATCCGTTCGCTGGCGATCTCCCAGCGGTTGCTCGGCACCGAGGAGATCATCCTGATCCATCACACCGACTGCGGGATGCTCACCTTCACCGACGACCAGTTCAAGCGGCAGATCCAGGACGACGTCGGCATCAAGCCGGAGTGGGCAGCCGAGTCCTTTCCCGATCTCGACGAGGACGTTCGCCAGTCGATCGCCCGCATCAAGGCGAGTCCGTTCATTCCGAGGAAGGACTCAGTGCGTGGTTTCGTCTACGACGTCAAGACCGGCAGGCTCCGCGAGATCACCTGAGCCGCGGGCGGGCCGGCCCGGGTTGGACCTAGTAAGACATGGGGCGTGAGCCTCCGAATCCAGTGCCTGTGCATCGACGCCCATGACCCATCGGCGACCGCGACCTTCTGGGAGTCCGCGCTCGGGTGGCGACGGACCCACGAGGACCCCGACGAGGTGGTCCTCGAGCCGCCGGCCGGGAGTGCGGAGGACGGGGTGGCTGCTGATTTGTTGTTTCTGAGGGTTCCTGAGTCGAAGACCTTGAAGAACCGCCTCCACATCGACTTGCGCCCGGATGATCAGCAGGCGGAGGTGGAGCGTCTCGAGGCCCTCGGCGCGGAGCGGGTGTCGGTCGGTCAGGGAGTCGAGGCGACGTGGGTCGTGCTCGCGGACCCGGAGGGCAACGAGTTCTGCGTGCTCAAGGCCCTCACGGGATGATGTTGACGACGCGTGGCGGCCGTGCGACGACGCGTGTCGGTGCGGCGCCGCCCAGGATGTCCTGCACTTTCGGGGAGGCCAGCGCGAGCTCGATCGCTGTCTCCTCCGAGATGTCGCGGTCGACCTCGATCCGATCCCTCGGCTTGCTCCGAACTTCGACCACCATCGTCACCTTCTGAGCCGTGAGCAGGCGCACGTCCGCCACCGGCCAGGGTCGGGTGTGCACGTTGTCGCCGCGCCGGCGCTCGTAGGCCTCGGCCGCCACGTGCGGCACGAGCGGCGCCAGGAGCTCGAGCAGGGTGTCGATCGACTCGTCCACGACCGCCCGGTCCGTGCCGGCCCGAGCGTGGCGGGCGATCGTGTTGGTCAGCTCCATGCAGGCGGCGACCGCGGTATTGAACGCGTAGCGCTCGATATCGGCGGTGACTCGGGCGATCGCATGGTGGACGGCCCGCCGCAGCTCGTCGGCGTCGCCGGCCGCGGCGGCCCCGTCACCGGCTTCGTCGGCCCGGCGGGGCCGGCCCGGCTCCTCCGTCGCCAGGCGCCAGACGCGGCCGAGATACCTTGAGCAACCCTCGACGATCTCGTCGACCTGGTCGCTCCAGTCGACGTCGTCCACCGGGGGGCCGATGAAGAGGTGCAGCAGGCGCAGAGAATCGGCGCCAACGCGCTCGAAGTACTCATCGGGTGACACGACGTTGCCCTTCGACTTCGACATCGCCCGTCCGCCGAGTCTGATCATGCCCTGACAGAACAGCTGAGCGAACGGTTCCCGAACCTGCTTCGGCCCGAGGCCCGTGTCCGCCAGAGCCCGTGTGAAGAAACGCGCGTAAAGCAAATGCAAGATCGCATGCGTGATCCCGCCGATGTACTGGTCGACGGGCATGAAATGGCGAGCGGCACCGATGTCGACGGGTTCCGCCTCATCGCGAGGATTGCAGAACCGAAGGAAGTACCAGGCCGAGTCCACGAACGTGTCCATGGTGTCGGTCTCGCGGGTCGCCGGCCCGCCGCATATGGGACAGGTTGTCTGCAGAAAGCCTTCGTGGAAGCGGAGCGGCGACTCGCCGGTGGGCCGGAACTCGACATCGTCGGGCAGCAGGATCGGGAGCTCCTCGACAGGAGCCGGGACCGCCCCGTGCTCCGGGCAGTACACGACAGGGATGGGGCAGCCCCAGTAGCGCTGCCGGCTGATGAGCCAGTCGCGCAAGCGGTAGTTGACCTTGCTGGACCCGATGCCGAGCTGTTCGAGAAAGTCGATCGCCACCCGCTTCGCTGTCGACACATCGAGCCCGTCGAGGAAACCGCTGTTGATCTTGAGCCCATCGCCCGCATAGGCCCCGCCGGCGAAGCCCTCCGGTGGAGCCACCGTCCGCACGATCGGTAGGCCGTATGCCTCGGCAAAAGCGAAGTCACGCTCGTCCTCCGCTGGTACGGCCATGATGGCTCCGGTGCCGTAACCCATGAGGACATAGTCCGCCACGTAGATGGGCAGGCGCTGGTCGTTGAAGGGATTGACGCAATAGCTGCCCGTGAAGGCGCCACGCTTCTCGAGCGTTCCTTCGGACGAGAGGCGCTCGATGTCGGTTGCCTGCACAGCTCGTGCGCGCAGCTCGGCGACCTCCTGCGCGTGGGCATCGGTCACGAGCTCCGCGACGAGCGGGTGTTCGGGCGCCAGCACGGCATAGGTCATGCCGAAGCTCGTGTCCGGGCGCGTGGTGAAGACCTCGATGTCCAAATCGGGGCGTCCCTCGACGGCCAAGCGGAACTGGGCGCCCTCGGATCGACCGATCCAGTTACGCTGCATGGTCTTCACGCGCTCGGGCCAGTCGAGGCCGTCCAGAGCGTCCAGCAGCTCGTCTGCGTAGCGCGTGATGCGGAAGAACCACTGCTTGAGGTAGCGCCGCTCGACGACGTCACCCGACCGCTCGCACGTGCCGTCGGCGAGGACCTGCTCGTTGGCGAGCACGGTGTGACATCCGGGGCACCAGTTGACCGGCGCCTCAGCGCGGTAGGCGAGGCCGGAGCGCAGCAGCTCGAGGAAGATGAACTGATTCCATTTCATGTAGTCGGGGTCGTGGCTGTGCAGTTCACGGCGCCAGTCGTAGACAGCACCGAGTCGCAGCACGGACGCCTTGAGCTCGGCGATGCGCGCCTCTGTGTACAGGCGCGGGTGGGCGCCGCCCTTGATCGCAGCGTTCTCGGCAGGAAGGCCGAACGAGTCGAACCCGAACGGGCTCAGCACCGCATGGCCCTGCATCGTGCGGTGGCGTACGAGGACGTCGCCGAAGGTGTAGTTCCGAATGTGGCCCTGGTGGGCTGGGCCGCTCGGGTACGGGTACATGGACAGCACGTAGTAGGGCGATCGCGGATCGTCGAGATCGACACGATACGTGCCGTCCTCCTCCCAGCGCCGCTGCCAGCGCGCCTCGACTTCGCGAAAGTCGTATCCCTCCACGAGGACAGATTAGTGGGCGGGTGGGCCAGTCTCGGAGGGGGTGGTCGCCGCCCGAGGTGATGCGAACGGGGGATAGATCCGGAACCCGGGCTTCCGTTGATGCGTCAAGGCGGCGTAGAAGCCGGTCGCGCCCTCTTCGCTCAGCAGGCTGACCCGCTCGCCGCCGGCGCGGGCGTGGGCGTGCTCGAGCAGCGACCGGGCGATACCCTGCCCCCGCCGGGGCTCAGCGACGAGCAGGTTGGCGAGGTAGGCCTGGATCTCCCCGTCGCTCAGCATCTGGGCAAAGCCGACGACTTCGCCACTCCCGCCGGCGCCGTCGACCGCGACCGCCGTCGTCACACCCGGAGCGGTCAGGACCCGATGGGCCCGGTCGGGGTCGGCTGCGAACGACATCCAACCCTCGGCGATGCACAACGCCAGAATGCCGGAGAGGTGGGTGCGGTCGTAGGGCTTGACGTCGAACATGAGCCGATCCTCTCATTGCCGCGGCGCTCCTGGAGCCGGCAGGCGCGGCGCCTCAGGTCGAAACGGTCGAGACCGCCGCCTCGAAGGCCATCCCCGCTGCGAGGAGCAATTCCTCGCCTCCTCCGGGCGCGGTCAGTTGTGCGCTGGCGGGCAGTGGACCACCTGTCGGCACCGGAAGGGCCAGCGCGGGGTCGCCCGACAGATTGGCCGGCAGCGTGCACCGGGCGAACGACAGCTGGGCGCGATCCTCCATGAGCGGCGGGAGGATGGTCAACGTCGGCGTGACGAACGACCTCGACCTCGCGGAAGACCTCGTCGAGGTGAATCCGCCACTGTCCCCGCACGGCGCGGGCCGAGGCGAGTGCGGCCTCGGTCACGTCACGACCGAGCCGAATCCGCTCGAGCACGTCCTGGCCGATCTTGTCGGGATACCGCTCGACGAGTTGCCGGTTGCCCGCCCACGCTTCTGAGACCAACAGGGTGAGGGCGGCCGCTGTCGCATTGCCCCATTCCGGCAGTTGGACGTCCACGACCTCCCAACCGGTCGCGTGGAGCGCCCGGTCGAGCGCGGCATCGATGACCGGATCGCATTCGACGCGGAGCCTGCCCACGCGCCGCGGAACGGTCGATGCCACTCGAAAGCCCGGCTCCAGCAACTCCATTCCCGTCACGAGCCCGCGTACATCCCTGGCCATCGGACCGACGGTGTCGAAACTGGGCGCCAGCGGCCAAACACCCTCCACCGAGACCCGACCCCAGGTCGTCTTGAGCGCCGCAATCCCGCAACAGGCTGCGGGAATCCGCACCGAGCCTCCCGTGTCGCTTCCGAATGCGACCTCGGCCTCGCCGGTCGCCACGGCAACCGCCGAACCGCTCGAAGATCCGCCAGGGACCCTTCCCGGGTCGAGCGGATTGACGGGCGTGCCGAACCACGGGTTCACGCCGGTCACGCCGAGGGCCAACTCGTGAAGATTGGTCCTGCCGACGATCCTGGCGCCGGCGGCGCGGCTCCCGGCGAGGCAGGCGGCGTCGGCGTTGGCTGGCTGGGCCAGGTCGGCAACCGCCCTGCAGCCGGCGGTCGTGGGAACGCCTTCCATGTCGATGAGATCCTTCACGGCGAGGCGGACACCCGAGCCCGTGGACTCGAAGCGCGTGATGAAGGTGGTCATGGTGCGGCAGCCGACTCGACGTACCGACCCCCACTGCCCGCTACCCATCCGACCTCGGCGACGACCTCCCCTCTCCGTATCGTCATGCGGGGCCGGCCAATCATCTCCATCCCTTCGTAAATGGAGAACTCGACGTCCGACGGCAGGTCACCCGCGTGAAGGACCCAATGTTCCGCCGGATCGACGACGACGACATCCGCGTCAGCCCCAATCCGCAACGCGCCCTTCTGGGGATACATCGCAAACCGTCGCGCGGCATTCTCGGAAACCAACGAGGCGAGTGTCGGCCAATCGATACGCCCGGCCGCTATGCCGTGGGTCAACAGCAGAGGGAGGGTCGCCGCGATCTCCGAGAAGCCGGGAATCGCGTCCCAGAGGCTCTTCGCCCGTTTCTCGGCGAGTGTGAAGCGGCAGTTGTCGGAGCCCAGCACGTCGAGGACACCGGTGTGGATCCCTTGCCACATATACGCCAGGTTTGCGGCGTCGCGAACCGGCGGATTGACCTTTCCCAACGCCCCCATCTGCCACGGAAAATCCGGGATCAGGTAGTGCGGACATGTCTCACCGACGACGTCAGCGCCCCGAGTCAGGAGATATTCGATCGTGCGCACCCCCTCTTCGGAGGAGACGTGTGGGATGTAGACCCGTGCGCTCGTCTCCCTGGCCATCATGCCCACGTCGAAGATCTGCATCGCCTCGCAAATGGCCGGGCGGGATCTCGTCCACCACTCCAGCGTGTCGTGGTCGAGCCGGTAGCGCTCCTTCAGCAGGTCGCAGATCCCCGGCTCTTCGCAGTGGACCATGCCCTGAGTCGGTCGCCAGGGACGATCGAGCTCACCGATTATCTCCAACGCACGGAAGATGAACGCCATGTCGACGGTGGTGATGCCGAACTCCTCGGCTGCCTCACCGACGTAGCTCGGGAACATCTTGAAGGAGGTCACGCTCTGCTCGACGAGGGTCGGGATCTCGCCGAGACCCTCGTCCGTGCACGGATTCGCCGTGTAGCGGACATCGATCGGCGATCGCGAAGGGATCGCTTCCTTCGCGAGCTGCAGGAGGGTCACGCCATCCCGGCTGAGTCTCGTCGTGACCCAGCTGTGGCCGTGAGCGCTCTCGTGATCGGTGACGATGGTCGTCACGCCGCCGGCCGCCCCTGAGCGAGTCTCGGACGCCAGATCCGCGAGGAACTTGGCATCGTCAGCCGTTCCGCCCGTCCCGAGATGAACGTGCGGGTCGATGACGCCCGGTAGGAGATAGCTCCCGTTCACGTCGATCTCGGTGTCAGCCTTCGGGAGAGAGCCCGGGCCACCGATGGCGGTGATGACGCCGTCCTCCGAGGCGAGCCCGCCAGGTACGACAGCGCCCGGCGTCACGACGAACCCATTTCTCAGCGACAAGCTCGCCACGACACACGCCTCCTCTGGACGGCGCCTGTTCTAGTCCAGGAGCCGGCGGTAGAGCGAGGAAGCGAGAGGTTGCGACGCCGGGGATCTCGCACTGACCGTGACGGGCCCTCGCCGGCCCGGGTTAGCATGTAGCGACCTACGGGGGCGTAGCTCAGTTGGTAGAGCGCCTGACTGGCAGTCAGGAGGTTCGAGGGTTCGAGTCCCTTCGCCTCCACTCGAAAGTCCTCACAAAACGCAGGCAACACCCGCCGGTTCGGGACACCTGCCAAGCTGCACTTGTCGGTGTGAGCGCCAAAGGCTGCCTCCTAAAGGGGCCGGCCCTCACCCTCCACAGCGTCTGGCGGATCACCGGCATCGTCGTGATAATGGGCCCGTGGTAACGGTGCGGGAAGTTCTCGAACTGGAGGTCTTCCAGCGAGGGCACGCCGAGGTGTGCGCAGGCTTCGCCGGACTCGACAACATGGTTCGGTGGGTGCACATTTGCGAGCTCGCGGACGCAGGTCAGCTGTTAAAGGGCCGGGAGCTCCTCCTCACGACCGGCCTCGGGGTCGGCAATGACCCGTCAATGCTGCAGCAGCTGATCAAGGAGCTAGCAGCCATCGAGGCCGCGGGTCTCGTCATTGAGCTCGGACGCACGATCTCCAAGGTGCCGGAGAGCTGCCTGGAGGAGGCGGAGCGCTGTGGCCTACCTCTCGTGGTGTTGCGACGAGAGATCCGCTTCCTCGAGGTCACGGAGCAAGTGCACGGGGCCATAATCAATAGCCAGTACGAGCAACTACGAAAGATCGAGGCGATCTTCGCGCGACTTCACGGCGATGGTGCTGCGCGGGGAACAGTTCGGCCCATCCTCGAGCGTCTCGCCGGTCTCGTGCGGAACCCGGTGGTCCTCGAGGACGCAGCCCATCAAGTCGTCGAGTTGGCGACGCCGACGCCGATGCCGCCGGCGACGAGATCGAGAAGATCCTCGGCTCGTGGGAGTCGCACTCGCGACTCCCACACGAGGGCGGAACAACCGACCAGGCAGGAGCCCTGCTCTGCAGGTGTAAAGGGGTGTGGTTCCTCGATGACGAGTGGGGCCGGATTCACGTGCTCGAGCTCCGCAAGCGCCTCGACGAGGTCGACACGGCGGCGCTCGAGTGGGCTGCCATCGCCATCGCCGTGGCGCTCCTCTCCCAACGCAGTGCCGCGGCGCAGACGGACCACGCCCGCCGCTGTTCCTCAGCGACGTCCTGCGAAGTAGGACGCAAGCTCCGAAGCAGCTGTACCACCGGGCACGCAACCTCGGGGCCGAGCTCGAGGGCCGCCGACTGGCAGCTATCGTCGTCGGCTTCGAGAATCTCGATCGGCTGCTCGCTGAGAGGTCCGACACCGAGGACGACCGTCAGAGTCTCCGCGAGATGTTGGTCGATGCTCTCCGCGACCGCCGCGCCCGAGGTCGGCGTATCCATCCTTCCGGGCCTGGATGGGGATCGGGCCATCGCAGTTGTCGGTGTCGGCGGCTCGGCCCCGACAGCGGAAGCACTGCACGATCTGGGGCAGCGGGTCGTCAAGCGGATGGAGCACGCCGTCGTGGCCCCGGCATGCCTGGTCGGCATCAGCGAAGAGGCGACCGTGCTGAGCCTCCGCAGGGCATTCGACCAGGCCACGGAGGCATTCGAATACGGACTCCGATTCAAGAAGCCAGGCGTCTACTCGTACGCAGACCTCGGCGTGCACCACCTGCTCTTGAAGATGTCGGAGTCTGCAGACCTGGCTCGCTTCGTCGAGTCGGAGCTACGGCCGCTGCTGGACCACGACGCTCGCAGCAGCGTGCACCTTCTCCCGACCCTTAAGGCATACCTCGTCTCCGGCCAGAATAAGTCAGTGGCTGCACGCATGCTGCAGATCGACCGGCGAACCCTCTACCAGCGCCTCGACCGGATCGAGTCGGTGCTGGGAAGGCCGGCGTCCGGCCACGAGACGACCTTCCGCCTCGCGCTAGCGCTGCAGGCTCTCGAGGTACTTCAAGGGCGCGTCACTCCTGCCCGAGTTCCGAACGGCCGCCGCGTGATGTCACAGAGTGAGGTGTTCCTGCAATGATCAGCCACATTCTGATCATTGCAGCGTGTGTGCGCGGAGGGTAACGTCCCCGCCACCGAGTCTGTCGCGGCGCGACTTACGCTGAAGCGGTGATGGTCGGCAGCACTCAAGGGAGGGAACAAAGATGGGGGAGCGATTTGCCGATGGTCGGCGACGTCTAGGCGCCGGGAGGGCCAAGGCCGTCCCAGGTGACGGAGCAGGCTCCGAAGCTGAAGGAGGTCAGCTCCAAGAGGCGCTCGCGGACTACGCCGCCGGCGGCATGAGCAGGCGGAGCTTCCTCAAGGCCGTCGCCGCTATCGGGGTCTCCGCGAGCGCGGCGAGCACGCTGCTCGGGCATGCGGCAGCAGCACGTCGAGCGGGAGCACGACGTCCAGTTCTCCCGGATCGAGTTCCGGCAAACCGGTGCAGGGCGGCACTTTCACCGAGGGCTACGACCGCGACTTTACGCCGCCGAACCCCGTGAACAGCGCTTGGGCGGACCCCAGCTATTACGCGCTCGTTCGAAGCGCTATCATGCGGGCCACAGGGCAACATGGTCCCGATGATGGCGGACAGCTTCACGAGCGGCGAAAACGGCTGGACCTTCCATCTCCGGTCCGGCCTCAAGTATCAGTCGGGAGCGCCGGTCACCCCGGAGTCGATCGTCACCGATCTCGAAGCTGTTCGCCAACCCGAAGACCGGAGCAAACGCCGTGTTCTGGACCGCCAATCACCGAGATCTCGGCGAACGGGCAGACCATCGTTTGCAAGACGTCGAATTCGTTCCAGGCATTCCAGGAGACGATCTGCACGGAGTACTCGTTCATCATGAATCCAGTCACCTGGAAGGCACAGGGCGCTAGTTACGGCACGAAGCCGACCGACGGAACCGGGCCCTTCGTCCTTTCAGCGTACGTGCCCGGTCAGCACGTCATCGTGAAGCGATGGGAGGAATACCCGGATCGATCGTTCCGTTCTTCACCAACAAGGGCAAGGCCTACGTCGACTCAGTCGAATGGATCCCGATCACCCAGGCGTCGCAGCGAGCGCCCCAGATCGAGACGGGACCTCGTCGATGCGGTGAAGAACGTGCCACCGCAGGATATCGACACGGTCAAGGCGAACTCGAACCTCGTGGTCCTCGAGTTCCAGGAGCTCTCTAACCTCTTCCTCTCGGTGAACCTGGACGACACTTCGCTCGGGTTCAACGATGTGCGCGTCCGACAGGCCATCTCCCAGGCGATCGACCGCGAGGAGATCGTGAAGTCGATCTTCCTCGGTCAAGGGTCGCCACGTACGGTCCGATCATGCCGGCCTATAAGTGGTATAACCCCACGGTCGAGCAGTACAACCAGTTCAACCCGGCCGTCCGAGCAGCTCTTAACGAAGCGGGCTGGACGATGGGTAGCAGCGGAGTCCGCCAGAAGAACGGCAAGCAGCTCGCCTTCACGACCTACCAACCTGTCGACCGACCCCGAGAACCAGGTGCTCCAGGCGGTCGTCTCCATGCTCGCGAATGTCGGGATCCAGATGACGGTCGTCAACCTGCCGCAACGCCTCGTTCTTCCCGAAGCTCACCAACAGCAGACGTCTTACGCGTTCAAGTGGCTCTGGTCCAGCCCGATCGACGTGGCGGAGTATTCGTCGCAGTCTACCAACCTAAGACCGAGCATCATCAACCCGGTCTACGCCGCCTACGACCGCGTGGCAGAAGGCCGGCAACATCGCCGAGCTGAAGACGGCGGCCTATGGACTACCAGCTGACGTTCGCCCAGCTTTTGCCCGCTGATCCCCATCTACACGCCGAACACGACCTGGGTGCACACGACGAACGTCGTCGGGCTGGCAGCCGAATCAGGCAAACCTCTACCCGTTCTACAACGACGTCTGGATGACCAACGGCTGAACCGGCAGCAGTCCTGGTCTGCGCGATGCCTTCGGCCCTGGGCGCTCGATCCGGTGAAGTCCGTGAGAGTGACCCAATAAGGCAGGCATGAAGTACGCGGCAAAAAGAATTGGTTACGCGATCATCGTCCTGTTCTCGTGTCACTCGTGACGTTCTTCAGCCTCCGCCTCTCGCCAGGCAACGTGACCAGCAGCGTATTCAACGTCCAGACGACGCCGAAATCGGTGGTTATCGCGTACGAGCGCAGATCGGTCTCTTCCAGCCGCTCCCTGTCGCAGTACTGGCACTACATCTCGGGCCTGCTCTCAGGTCATCTCGGTGACTCGCTCGTGAGCGGATCTCGATCACGACCATCTTCAAGAACTCCATCGGCTACACGTTGCTGCTGGCGGGAGCGGCACTGGCAGTGATCTTCGGCGTGGGTGTGCCGGTGGGGCATGTTCGCCGGGGCGCACGAAGGCAGTTGGTTCGACCACGTCGTCCGAGGCGGGGCCAGCCTTCTGCTCGCGATCCCGAACTTCCTCCTGGCCATCACCTGGTGATCGTCCTCGGCCTCCACCTCCACTGCTGCCGGTCGCCGGCACCGGTTCCTGGAAGAACTCTGATCCTGCCAACGGTCTGCTTGGCAGCCGAGCCGTGCGCCTTACCATCCGGCTGATGAGAACCTCCTTCCTCGAGCAGGTGTCCGCGGACTTACCCGCAGGACCCTGCGGGCCAGGGGTGTTTCTCGAATGGCGGATGCGCTGGCTGCACGTCCTGGCAACGTGCTGAACCCGATGATCTCGCTCGGTGTCTTGCAGATCCGCGTCCTGCTGCGGCTATTCGCTGATCATCGAGGTCATCTTCGATTGGCCGGGTCTCGGCACGGAGATGGTGAACTGCGGTCCTGCAGCGCGACTACGGCGTCACTCAGGTGCTCACGCTGATGCTTGCCGCCATCGTGATCGTCGCGAGCGCTACGGGCGACATCCTGCTGAGTCTGGTCGACCTTGGATCCGCATCAGACGGGGGGAATCGTAGCCATGGCGATGCTCCCGCGCTGACAGGCAGTCGGTCGACCTGTCCGCGAGCTTTCGGCCTCGATGCGAGGACAATTAGCTCCGAACACGCCGCCTTCTGATCGGTTGGGTGATCGGGCTCGCCATCCGCGAGCGTCGGTGTCATCGGCATCCTCGTCCAGGTCGTGCCGGCTGGGGCACCTCTACCTGAACCAGGACCTCGCCGACGCGTTCATTCCGCCGCTCTCGCACGGGTATGCTGCTCGGCACCGACAACCTCGGCCGGGACCTGGGCTGGAGGCTTATCGGCGGCCTGGGCATCTCGCTCGGGATTGGAGTGCGCGTCTCGATCCGTCGATCGTGTTGGGCTTGGTGCTCGGCATCCTCTCGGCGCTTCTTCGGGCGGGCGGCCGACGTGGTTTCGAACGTGGTCATCGACGTGACCTGGGCCTTCCCGGCCATCTTGCTGGCAGTGGTGTTCGCGGGCTCTTCGGCCCGGGCCTGAGAGCCGTCGTATTGGCGCTCGCCCTGACCGGCTGGGCAGCTTCGCCAGGATCGTCCGCGGCGAGGTCCTCTCACTGCGCGAGCGCGACTTCGCTGAAGCCGCCCGCTTGCTCGGCGTCCCTCAGCGTCCCTGATCAGCGTCAGGCACCTCGTGCGCGAACCTCGTCCCGGCCACGATCGTGCTGTCGGTGTACTTCATCGCGACGTCGATCATCGGCGAGGCAGGCTCCGCTTCATCGGGCTTGGCGTGCAGGATCCCGACTCCGAGCCTCGGGCTGATCCTGAACGAGGGCAGGCAGTACGTCGAGCATCCGTGGTGGCCGGTGCTGCTGGCTGGCGCCGTCCTCGTGATTGTCGTCCTCTTCCTGAATAGCCTCGGCGACCATCTGCGGACCTCCACGACCGCATCGGCAGGGGAAATGACCGTGGTGGGGGCGACCCCGGCTTCCAAAGCGACGTCGGCGCGGGCGACCAGACTCCGGGCTCCGACGTGCCCGCTCGAGCTCCGGGACCTCGGATTCAGCGTCGGCGCGGCGAGGTGATGCAGGACCTCGTGACCGGCGTTGACCTTACGGTTCAACCGGGGGAGTTCCTGGGCGTCGTGGGTGAGAGCGGTTCGGGCAAGAGCCTGACCGCACTCGCATGCCTACGACTCGCTGCCGCACTCGTGTGCAGGTCGCGGGCGGTGACATCGCCTTGGAGGGGCAGTTGCTCAGTCACGACAAGAAGGCGATGCGTTCGGTGCGCGGCGAGAAGGTCAGCATGGTCTTCCAGGATCCGCTCACAAGCCTTGATCCCACGCGCCCGCATCGGCGACCAGGTGGTCGAGACCGTCCTGGCCCACCGGGAGTATCGGCGTCCGGAGGCACGCGAGGATGGCCGTCGCTCTCCTCGACCGGGTCGGCATCCCTCGAGCGAAGGAGCGGATGCGCCCGTACCCGCACGAGCTCTCCGGCGGGATGCGACAACGGGTTAGGATCGCCGCGGCCCTCATCCTCAAGCCGACCGTGTTGCTCGCGGACGAGCCGACGACCGCCCTCGACGTGACCACGCAGGCGTCGATCGTCGAGCTCGTGCGCGAATTGCGCTCCGAGATGGGCATGAGCGTGGTGTGGATCTCGCACGACCTCGCGGTTGTAGGGCAAATAGCCGACAAGGTAGCCGTCATGTACGCAGGTGAGATCGTCGAACACGGCTCGACCTCCGACCTCTTCGCCCGGCCGAACCATCCGTACACGAAGGGCCTGATACGCAGCGCGACGCGGGCCGAGCCTGGCGCCGCAGTTCGGCTCATCGGCGGCCTCGTCGCCGAGCCCGGACGTTGGCCGGCGGGCTGCCGGTTTCAGCCCGCGGTGCGAGCGAGCCTCCAGCTAGTGCCTCAGCGCCCCGATTTGCGACCATACGGCGTCACCCGGCGTTCGATGCGTGCACCCTCTCGACGAGGCAGCCCGATGAAGCGACGCGCCGGCTCCCCGACGATCGACTCCGTCACGAAGGTTTTCCGATTCCAAGGGCGGCCTCGACCACACGGCATTGGACGAGGTCTCCTTCAGCGTCACGAGCGGCGAGATCCTCGGCATCGTCGGCGAGAGCGGTAGCGGGAAGACAACCCTCGTCCGTACGCATCCTGCGCCTCACACAACCCACGTCTGGCAGGATCGTCCTCGACGGCCTCGACTGTGGCGTGCGTAATCGGGCACCAGCGGAAGCTGCTCCCAGGCCTCGTCCAGGCCATCTTCCAGGACCCCTACGCCTCGCTCGACCCTGGATGCTCCATCTGCAGTCCATCACCGAGGGGCTCGGTCCGTCTTCGGCCGCAAGACGAGCTGCGGCCGAGCTGTGGATCGAGCTCCTCGACCTGGTCTCGCTACCCCGCTCAAGCAGGAAGCGTCTCTCCTGCGCGGCTGTCGGGTGGTCAGCGCCACGGGTGGCGATCGCGTGGGCGTTCGCGATGCGGCCCACGTCGCTAGTGGCGGACGAGCCGGTGAGCGCCCTCGACGTGTCCATGCAGGGACAGGTGCTGAACCTTCTCCGCGATCTGCGCGCTCGGTTCAGTCTCACCTGCGATTTCGTCAGCCACGACCTGTCGATCGTGCAGCAATTCTGCGAGCGGGTCATCGTGATGGAGAAGCGGCCGAATCGTGGAGCAGGGCGATCCTGAGCGAGTCTTCACCGATCCGCAAGTATCCCGCACACGCAAGTCGCTCGTCGAGGCATTGCCGAGGATCCCGACATGACGTCCGAGCCTCTCGGTCTTCGCCGCGGTCGAAGTCCGGGATTGCCGACGAGCAGACCTGCTTCGGAGGCTAACGTCGCCGCCGCCGAATCGCCGGCTCCCAGCGCACTCTGTGTCCACCTCCACGACGACGGCGCCGACCTCGACAGCCTGCGGTGGCTCGCCCTGGCACTTCACGTCTCACGGCGTCTCCAGTGCTTGTCGACCTGCCGGGACATGGCCTGAGCAGCGGGGACGGTCGGCGAGCACCTGCGGCTCGCCGCTCGAGTCGGCCGACCAGTTCGGCGGAGGCAGTCGACGTCTGCACGGTCAGCTTCGCGGCAAGGGGTCGACGGCGCTGGACATGCTGCTGACGCCGCGACTCGTGGAATCGCTCCGCTGGGGGCGGATCGCACCGTGCCCGCCCGCCGATCTCCATGAGGGGCAGGACGCGTCCTGGCAGCGGTTCCCGAAGCTGGCGTTCGTACCGAACGACGACGCGGGCAGGCGAAGCTTCTTCTGACACAGCGATGAGGGCTACCCATGCGTGGAGCCTGAGGGTGACCTCTGACCTGTCCACCGCTTGCCGACGATGGCTGGTCAGTCGTGCGGAGATCACCTGGCGAGCATCACTGCCAATTTCCTCCTCGAACAGATCGCGCTTCGGGTAGCGTGCTCGGTGGCAGAGCGCGCCGCTCGATCGGCCGACACGTAGAGTCTATGCCGACGAAGGTGTTGTGACCCATGGTTCAATGGCACCTGGTCGCGCGACCCACCGCGACCATGCTGCGGATCCGAGCGCTTCGAAGAGGAGGTGACGCCAGCTCGCACAATCGGGCGAGATCACGGGTCAGTGCACCTCGTGCATCGGTCAGGAGGCTGTCCCGGTGGAGCGCGTGCGCGGCCCTCGAGCGCAGCGGACGCCGTCGTGGCCACCTATCGAGGCCATGGCTGGGCTCTCGCGGCGGGGCGTGCCGATGGCCGAGCTGTTCGCCGAGCTGCAGGCCGCGGTCCGCGCTGAACGGCGGACGAGGCGGATCGGCCGTATCTGATGGCGCCCGCGTACGGCTTCCGAGGCGAGAACTCGATCGTCGGCGAGGCCTGCCGATGGCGGCTGGGCGTTTCGCTGGCCCGAAGCTATGGGCGGACCGCGCCGTTGCCGTGCTGTCGCTCGGTGATGGCGCGATGAACGAGGGCGTCGTCCACGAGACGCTCGAACATGGCGGCCGTGCTGGGCCTGCCGTTGCTGCTCGTCGTCGAGAACAACGGCTATGCGGAGATGACTCCGGCCGACGCCCTGACCGCGGTGCCCGCGCACGTGCGCGCGGCCGCCTACGGGCTGCCGGCGTTCGAGGTGGACGGCAACGACCGGCCGTCGTCGCCCAGGCGGCCGGCTCCGCGACGTGCTGGCGACGGGCCCGCTAGGCCCTGATCGTCGAGGCGCATGACACCGCTGGCCGGACCCTACTCGGGCGACATACATGCCTACCGGCCCCCGGCGAGCTCGAAGGCTGCGCGGAGCGAGCCCGGGCGCGCCCTCGCTAACGAAGCTCTCGGGCGACGAGCAGCCTGAAGGCCGTCCCCCGAGGAGGAGGTCCGCCTCGAGATAAAGGAGGCGCTTGACGCCCCGCCTGGGCCCGCCCGTTTCCCATCCGACGACCCGCGACGGCGCCGCCCCTTCATGCCGAATCTGCGCAGCCACAGGCCGCAGTGTCCACGCCCGAGCCGACTTATATCAGGGCCGTGACGCCGCCCTGGCAATGGGCGCTGGAGGCTACCCCAACGCGATAGGGCTTCGGCGAGGACGTCGCTCTGCCGAACGGCGGCGTCCGGGGGGGCGACGAAGGGGTTGCGCGACGCCTCTTCGGCGGGCGCCTTTCGACACGCCGATCTCCGAGTCCGCCATGCTCTGGACGGCGCTCTGCGCCGGCATCGTCGGCATCGCGCCCGATCGTGGGCAGGCCACGTCGCCGCACTTCCTCCGGTGGCGATGGACGACATCGTGACCCAGATCGCCAACGCGGTCGACGACTCGCGACGGCGACTCTCCGGCCGAGGCCCACCCTCAGGACTCAGCAAGGGGCGACCCCCGGGTCGCGCGCCGAGCACAGCCAGAGCCTCGAGGCACGCTTCGCACACTCCCCGGGCGGCCTTCGGGCTTCTGGCCTCCGACGCCCCGCGACGCGTACGACCACGCCGCGCGGCCGCGGTCGCGAGCCACGACCCTGCGACGATTACGCGAAGTCGGCGCCGTATCCCTCTCGAGGGTCAGGTCGACCCGGGAGGGCCCCGTCTAACAGTTCGGCGGGTGCGCGGCCACTCTGCACCGGGGAGCGATTTCAGACGTAGTCACCTGGTCGACGATGGTCGGTCCGGCGACGGTCGCCGTCGAGTCCGCTGGAGGGGGCCTGAGCGGCGAGGTGCTGGACGCAAGATGGCCCGCCCCGCTCGACGTCGACGCCACTTCCCGGTTCTGTCGCGGGACAAAGCGACTCGTTGTCGTACACGAATCAAACCGAACCGGTGGCTTCGGTGGCGAGATCGTGGCGACCGTAGCCGAGTCACCTCGGCGGCGAGCTCGTACAGACTCCGCTCCGGATCGGAGCGCCCGATATACCGTTGCCGGCCGCCCGGGGCTTTCCTCCGCCCTGCTGCCGGACGCGGTGACGATCGCCGAGAGGCTGCAGCTGTGGCTCGGGACAAAATGATCCGACGAGCGGCTGCGGGCCGAAAGCCCGAAGCCGAAGGAGGAACGATGACCTGCAGACGATTGGTGGGCAGATCGACCCTCATCACTGGCGCAGCGAGCGGTGTCGGACGCGCTACCGCGCACCGTTTTGCCGAGGAGGGCGCCGCACTCGTGCGCCTGTTTGACCGCGATGAGAGCAACCTTGCCGTCGTGGCCGACGAGGTAACCGAGCGAGGGGCGGTGGCACGCACGTTCCTCGGTGACGTCGCCTCGGACGCGACTGCCAGGCTGCCGTCGACCTAACCGTCGCGGAGACGGGCGGACTGGACATCCTCGTAAGCAACGCACCGGCGCACAGCGCAAGCGACTTCGTAGAGATGACCACCTCGGAATGGGACCGCGGTCATCACGGTCAACCTCCGGGCGTCGTTCGTGATCGGCCAGCGGGCGGCGCGCGCCATGATCGCCGGCAACCGCAAAGGCGCCATTCTCTATACGGCGTCGGTGTCCGCACTAGGCGCTTCGATGCAGTATGCGCATTACGGTGCCTCCAAGGCGGACATCTGAACCTCACCAAGACGATGGCGATCGAGCTCGTGCAGCACGGTATCCCCGGGACTTCTCAGCCCGGGGCCTCTCGATACGCCCCAGTCACTGGCGGTCTCAGCGAAGAGGCGATGACCCCCGCGCGAGTCCTGCCCCTCGTCCCGATGAACCGCTTGGGGCTGCCGGAGGAGGTCGCCGCCTGCTTCGCCTTCCTGGCCTCGGACGACGCTAGCTACGTAACTGGCCACAACCTTGTTGTCGACGGTGGGCTGACCGCCCACGCCTATTCAATTCCAGAGGAGCTGATTGACTCATGAAGATCAACGACCACCTGTACCTCGTCGGCGGCGGCGACTACGGCTTCAACCTCTCCGGCCGGCTGGACGCCAACAGCTACATCATCGATACCGGAGACGGTCTCTGGATGATCGACGCCGGCTTCGACGGCGGCGAGATGGTGATCAACAACGTGCGAGCCGAAGGGCTTGAACCGCGGGAGATCACTCACCTGTTCGTGACCCACTACCACGCCGATCACGCTGGAGCGCTCGCGTACATGCGAAAGTCGCTCTCCACAGAGCTCAAGATCTCGATCGCCGGCTCCGTCGCCGAGCAGGTTCGACAGGGCGACGAGGAGGACAATGGGCTGCGCTGGGCGAAGAGCTTCAACTTCTACCCGTCGGAGTTCGACCTCGAGCCCTGCGAGGTCGACATCGAGCTTGTTGACGGCCAGGAGTTCAAGTCCGGCCGGTTTGCCCTCACCTCGATCTCCACGGAAGGCCATTGCCGAGGCCACATGTGTTTCTTCGTCACCGGCGGTGCTGGCGGATACCTCTTCAGCGGTGACCACGTGTTCTGGGGCGGCAAGATCATCTTGCAGAACGTGGCGACTCGAGCGTCCAGGAATACGCCGCCTCGATGAACACCCTGCTCGACTACGACTTCGAAGCACTGCTCCCGGGGCATTTGAATTTCTCGATGCACAACGGGCGGCGCCACGTCGAAGCCGCTGCGAACCAGTTCAACAAGATCGGCCTTCCGCCGACCTCTTGTAGCAGGGAGTCTCCACTATGAGCGACCGCGGACTCGAGCGTAGGCACCTGCCACCGCGACCCGACGAGGGGGTCCTGCGAGAGGTCTTCGAGTACGGCTTCACCCGCCTCGACCCGGTCGGGGGGGCTCACATCGACCCGCCGAGCGTCGCAGTTTACGAGACGCTTCTCCGCAAAGGGCCCGGTGGGGTGGCGTTGCCGGGGCTCGCCTCCTCGTGGGAGGAGTCCTCCGACGGGTTGTCGTGTCGGGTCTCGTTGCGCGAGGGAGCTCGATTCCACTCGGGTCGGCCGTGCGATGCGGCTGCGGTGCTCGAAGCGCTCGAGCGGTGCCGCTACGGTCCCGTCGACGGCCTGCGGGCAGATCTGGTACTGGGACCCGGTGGAGTCTGTCCGAGCACTGGACTCCTCGACCATCGAGCTCCGCCTCCTGTTCCCGTACCGGCGCATCCCGACTCTGCTGTGGGGAACGCACACGGGCATCTACAACGACCGGCGCCGCCAGTCGCTCGGCGAGGAGTTCGGCAGGTCGGAGGCGGACGGGACCGGAACGTATCGCATGGTCTCCTTCTCGCCATCGAAGGTCGTCGCCGAGCGTCTGTCGCCGCCGCCCGGCGGGGTTGAGCGCATCGAGTGGTTCGCTTTGAGAGAGGAGGCTGACGCGCCGCCGTGCTCGAAGACGCCTCGGCGGACGTGCTGCGAGCGCCGCCTTTCGATCTGGTCGAGGCGCTGGTCGACGATCCGCGATGGAACCTCGCGAGAGTGAAGGAGTGCTCGCAGATCTACCTCGGACTCAATTTCGAGTGCCAGCAGTTCGATTTCCACCTCCGCGAGATGCGAGCGGCCATCGAGGCGGCCATTGACCGTGAGGCGCTGGTGGAGAGGGTGTTCTCGGGGTACGGGGACAGCCGTCGCTCACCGGTGCCGGCCGCAGATCCCCTCGCCGAGACCTGGAACCCGGATGATGGCGAGCGGCTCGCGTTCGACCAGGCGGAGGCGGTGCTCGATCGGCTGGGTTGGCAGCGCGATTCCTCCGGCTGTCGTTCCAAGAATGGGGTCGCCCTCTCGTTCGAGTGCGTCGCGGAGAACTCTCCGTCTTCAAGCGCTTGACGGCCGAGCTCGGACAGCAGCTCGCTCGGCTCGGCGTGAACCTCAACTTTGTCTACGCCGAGCCCTTCGAGGAGTTCTATGCGGCGTGCGACAACAAGCCGCCGTCGTTCGTAAACAAGTGGCTCTGGCAGGACCCGATCGAGGCGATCCAGGGATTCTCACGCTCCGATTGTGCCTGCGAGGGTTCGCCGAACTGGCAGTCGTCTCGGATCCCGAGCGTCGACGCCGCCTTCGACGATTTCCTCCGCGCTCGTACGGAAGAGGACACGCGTGCCGCTGCCGGCCGGCTGCAGGAGGTCTTCATGCTCGAGTTGCCCTATGTACCGCTCTGCGCGCCGGAGGAGCTCATGGCGACGCGGGCCGACCTCCGCGGCTTCGGGCTCGTCGAGGCAACCCTTTACCCCTACTACGACCAGGTCGCGCTCTCGTGAGCGACGGTCGCCGCCACTACTGCGTGGTGCTACAGCGGCGGCCTGACGTAACGAGGGAGGACTTCCTGCGCCTCTGGCTCGACGAGCACAGGGCGCTCGCTCGCGAACTGCCGGGCGTCGAGAGCGTGGTATTCCTGCCTACAGTCGACGAGGACCCACTCGCAGACGGTGTCGGCATCCTCACCTTCGGGTCGGCCGAGGTGATGAAGGTGGCGCTCGCGTCGGACGTCGCGCAGCGCCTGCGTGCGCACACCGAGACCTTCGCCCGCTCGGCCGACGCCACCCGCCTCACCCTGCGGGACCCGGACGGCTGATGCGCGCCGCCCGCATGCACGTCGGCCGAGCCGACCTCGTCCTCGAGGACGTGCCAGCGCCGGAGCCGGTTGGCGACCAGGTGGTCGTCAAGGTCGCCGGTGCCGGCGTCTGCCATTCCGACCTGTACGTGCTCGACGGCGCCTTCCCTGTGGAGTTGGAGCACCTCCCCGTCACGATGGGACACGAGATCGCCGGGTGGATCGAGGGTGCCGGCCCGAATGCCAAGGACGTGCGCCTCGGCGAGGCGGTCGCCGTCATGGTCGGATGGGGTTGCGGAACATGCCGCTGGTGCGTTCGGGGCCACGAGCAGATCTGCCCAGAGGGTGACGAGGCCGGGAGCACGAAGGACGGCGGGTTTGCCGAGTTCGTGCTGGTGCCTCACCGGCGCCACCTAGTCTCCCTTGGCTCGCTCGACCCGGTGAGCGCCGCTCCACTCGGCGACGCTGCACTCAGCTCCTACGCCGCTGTGAAGAGAGTCGCGCCGTACCTCCGAGGCGGCAGCCCGGCGCTCGTCGTCATCGGCGTAGGCGGCCTCGGCCAGTTCGGGGTTCAGTTCGCCCGGCTGCTCACCGGGGCGACCGTCGTCGCCGTCGACTCGCGGCTCGATCGACTCGGCATCGCCGAGACGCTGGGCGCTCACTACGCTGTCGAGGCAGGTGCCGCGCTCGCCGGCGCGCTAACACAGCGGGTAGGTCCCGAGGAAGTCGGGGCCGTAATCGATTTCGTCGGCACGGATGACTCGCTCGAGCTCGCTTGCAGCATCGTCGGACGTCGCGGCATCGTCGCCCTGCTCGGGCTCGCCGGGGGGAGCACGACCTTCGGATTCGACCGACTGGCCCCAGAGGCGGTCCTGACCACGGTCCACGCCGGAACCATTGCCGACTTACAGGAGGTGGTCGCTCTTGCCCGTCTCGGCCGGCTGGAGTCGTGGGTGACCGCCTACCCGCTCGAGGCAATCAACCAGGCGCTGGCCGATCTCCGGAACGGGGTCGTTGAGGGGCGCGCAGTCGTGGTACCACAGCCATCATGAATTGCCGCTTGACTTCACCGGCCACCGGCGCCGACGCCCACAAACTGTGTCAAAGATGTCCAAAATTGCTGACACATTGCCAGTTGCCGTGACGCCGGCGCGACGGTACCGTGACCGCACCGGCGGCTGGCCGGTGTCGGACAGGGACAGCCGTGGCCGGCGCGCTTCGACGGGCAGCGCTGGGTCGATTAGATCCCGTGGTTCGCGAACAGGGAGGATCGCAGGATGACACCGTCGTTGCAGAGGCTCGCAGGTAAGAGCGCCATGGTCACGGGGGGAGCCAGCGGGGTGGGGCGCTCCACTGCGAGGCGGTTCGCGCAGGAAGGGGCATCGGTTGTCTGTCTCTTCGACCGGGAAACCGCCAACCTTTCCGAGGTAGTCACGGAAGTGGAGCAGGCAGGCGGGCGCGCCTTCACATTCGTGGGGGACGTCACTTCGGTTGACGACTGCCAGACCGCCGTCGACCTAGTGCGATCCCAGGCCGGCCGGCTCGACGTGCTCGTGAGCAACGTGGGCGCCGACCTCACTGTGCCCTTCCTCGAGATGACGCTCGAGGAGTGGGACCGGGTCGTGAACATCAATCTGCGCGCTTCGTTCGTCCTCGGCGAGATCGTGGCCCGATTGATGGTGGCCGACGGACGTGGAGGTGTGATCCTCTACACGGCGTCCATCTGCGCGCTCGGCGCCTCCACGGAGGACGCGCATTACGGCGCCTCGAAGGCGGGCATCGTCAACCTGGCCAAGACGATGGCGATCGAGCTCGTCCGGCACGGGATTCGAGTCAACTCCATCAGCCCCGGCCCGCTCGACACGCCGATGTCGTTGGCGCTCCTCGGAAGTGAGGAGGCTATGCAGCTAGCGCGCGAGCACTGGCCGCTCGTGCCCATGGGCCGGCTCGGTCACCCGGACGAGATCGCAGCCGGCTTCGCCTACCTGGCGTCGGATGACGCCGCCTATGTCACCGGCCACAACCTGGTCATCGACGGCGGCCTGACGGCGCAGGCGTACTCGATCCCTGAGGACCTGTTCGCGCGGGTGAGCCGGGCGTGACGGACGTCACCGCGCTATCGGCGATCGAGCTGCACCGCGCGTACCCGCGAGGAGCCTCTCCCCGCGGGAGGTGGCCGCGGCCTTCCTGCGCAGGATCGAAGACTTCGATGGCGTACTCAACGCTTTCTGCTTCCTCGACCCAGAGACCACCGAGGTGCAGGCCGCGGAAGCCGAACGAAGGTATCTCTCGTCGTCATGGGTCGGACCGCTCGACGGTGTTCCTGTTGCGGTCAAGGACACCCTGCTTACCCCGGGATGGCCGACGCGTCGCGGGTCGAGGGCGGTAGCCGTCGATCAGCCGTGGCGGGAGGACTCTCCGGCCATCCGCCGGCTTCGGGACCACGGTGCGGTACTGCTCGGGAAGACGACGATGCCGGAGTTCGGCTGGAAGGCAGTCACCGACAGCCCCCTCACCGGCATCTCCCGCAACCCCTGGGATACCGACATGACGCCGGGAGGGTCGTCGGGTGGAGCGCGGCAGCGATCGCCTCTGGCATGGCACCGCTGGCACTTGGGACTGACGGCGGTGGGTCGATCAGGATCCCGGCCTCCTTCTGCGGCATAGTCGGCGTTAAGCCCTCGTTCGGCCGGGTGCCCCAATGGCCCAGGAGCCCGTTCGCGAGCCTCTCCCATCTCGGCCCGATGGCGTGGACCGTCGCCGACGCGGCGCTGCTGCTGGACGCGATCGCCGGGCCCGACATCCTCGACCCGTCATCCCGGTTCCTGCCGGACATGAATGAAGGCGTGCGGGGAATCGCGGACCTGCGAGGCGTCCGCGTGGCGCTCAGCCTCGACCTCGGGTACGTCAACGTGGAGGAGGAGGTTGCTTGTGCTGTGCGGTCCGCTGCGGGTGTGCTCGAGGAACTCGGCGCGGAGGTGACCGAGGCGGATCCCCCCTTCGACGACCCCGTCCAGACCTTCGATGCACTCTGGAGCGTGGGGGTCGCAAAGGCTGTTCAGACCTTCCCGGCGGATGTCGTCGCGAGCATGGACCCCGGACTGCTGGCGCTCGCGGAGGCAGGCGCCGGCGTGAGCGGCGTGGACTACCGCGGGCTACTCGATCGCCAGTCGGCACTGGCACAGGAAGTCCACGCGTTTCTCTCCTTGGTGGACCTGTTGGTGACACCAACGCTGCCGATTGTCGCTTTCGACGTCGGGATGGACGTTCCCGAGAGGGTGGCCGAGCCTGAACTGGACGACCTGGACGCCATTCACCTACCCGCTCAATCTGTCGGGGACCCGGCTGTGAGCGTGCCCTGCGGCTTCACTTCAACGGGATTACCGATCGGCTTCCAGCTCGTTGGCGGGCAGTACACACAATTTCGTCCTCGCGGCTGCTCGGGCGTACCAGGAGGCCTACCCTCTCGTTGATCGACGACCCGACTTGACCCGCCGGGCCGTTCCTTTTCGCGGCAGCGGCCGAGTCGGCATGACGCTCGCCGGGGCGCCCGCACCGGGCTCGGAAGCCCAGGCCGAGGTCGTCGGCCTTCTATGGACCTCCTCCGGATTGACACGTCGAACCCGTCGCGGGCCGAACGGCCGGCAGCCGAGTGGGTCGCAGAAAAGCTCGGCGAGGTGGGAATCGAGGCCCAATTTCTCGAGGCCGCCCGAGGCCGCACGAGCGTGGTAGCCCGGATCGAAGGTCGGGATCCTTCGCGTGGGCGCTGCTCGTCCATAGCCACACCGACGTCGTCCCAGCCGAAGCGGCCGAGTGGTCAGTGCACCCGTTTTCAGGCGAGCTCGCCGGCGGCTACCTGTGGGGCCGCGGCGCCATCGACATGAAGAACATGGTGGCCATGGTGCTCTCCGTCATACGCGACTGGGCTCGGCGGGGCAAGCGCCCGGAGCGAGATCTCGTGCTCGCATTCGTCGCCGACGAGGAGGCTGGCGGGGTCGAGGGCTCGCGATTCCTCGTCTCGCGGCACCCCGACCTTTTCACGGATTGCAGCGAGGCCATCGGCGAGGTCGGTGGGTTCAGCGTCACCTTGAACGACCGGGCGCGCCTCTACCTCATCGAAACGGCTGAGAAGGGCATCAGCTGGCTACGCCTCCGGGCGCGGACATATCCGGGCCACGGTTCGATGCTGCACGAGGACAATGCAGTCGCGGATCGCTGGTGCGGTGTCAAGGATCGGCGAACATCGTTTTCCATCGTGCTGACGGACACGGTGAAGGAGCTCCTCGACTCGGTGGCCGAGCTCTCCGGAATCGGCTGGGACGGGGGCGACCCCGGGGCTTGCCTGGCGCAGCTCGGCGGCTTCGCCAGGATGGTGGGGGCGTCGCTCCGGAATACGGCGAATCCGACGATGCTCGCCGCCGGATATGCGACAAACGTCGTCCCCTCCACCGCCGAGGCGACCGTCGACGCCAGATTTCTGCCCGGGCAAGAGTCCGCACTGCTCGAGGAGCTCGACCGGCTGGCGGGACCAGGGGTCGAGCGGGACAGTCTCATCCACGCCATTGCCGTGGAGACCTCGTTCGACGGCACGCTCGTCGAGACGATGGTCGCTGCCCTGCGGGCCGAGGACCCCTTTGCCCACGCAGCCCCTTTACCTGCTCTGCGGCGGGACGGACGCGAAGTCGTTCTCGACCCTCGGCATCCGGTGTTTCGGCTTCACGCCGCTCATGCTGCCGGCGGACCTGGACTTCTCGGGGCTGTTCCACGGGATAGACGAGCGCGTGCCAGTCGACGGCTTGCAATTCGGGGTCAGGGTCCTCGACCGGGTTCTCGCCTCCTGTTAGGCAAACCGGTCCCAACGACGCTCGTCACGTTCGGCAACTGTGAAAGGAAGAAGACCAATGGTGGAGATCGCTGCACTCGTGAGCGTGCCGCAAGGAGATGACACGACGATGTCGGCCATCGAGCTTCGTGCGGCGCAGGCCGCCGACGAGATGCCCCCGGGCACGTTGAAGGGACTCGTGGTCTCCGCCGTGCTCAAGTGCCTGACCGACCCCAACGACGTCAAGGCCTTCGTTCAGATCTGGACGGACGACGGCGTCTCCGACGCCGAGGCGCTCGTTCGGGTCGTGCCGGCCAACAAGCTTGGCGACGGCGTAGTGGTCGATGCCTGGACCGTCCGCGAACACGTCTTCAAGCGGCCGGTAGAGAGGCAGAGTGGCGGAGGCTGCCGGGCGGCGTGAAGCTCGCCGGCACCGCCTACCGCCGCGACGACTTCACGCTCGAGGCCTTCTTTGAGTATTGGCGCAACGTCCACGCGCCGATCTCGGGGAGCGTGCCCGGGCTCGGCGGCTACGTCGTCTCGGAGGTCCGGAGCCCGTTCAGCGGCGCGCTGAGGCCCGACGCCCTCCTCGAGCTGTGGTGGCCGGATGAGGCGACCTTCGAGGCCTCGGGCGACGCACCAGCAGGCGGCAGCTTTGGAGGACGTTCCCCGCTTACGCGAACAGACCGGGATGTTCTGGTTGTTCGCGAGTCGGTGCTCGTTCCCCCGCCTGCGACCGGTCCGGGCTCGCTCGACACCGCAGATGCCTGAGCTGCGCCCCGACATCCTGCGGACCCCGCACTCGGGGATCCGACGCATGCTCGAGCTCGCTCAGACGGTGGCGTCGCCCATCATGTTGGTGAACGGCGACCCGAACTTCCGCACCCCGGACCACATCGTCAAGTCGGCGGCTGAAGCTGCGTTTCAAGGTGCGACCGGCTACGCCCCAGGAGCGGGCGTACAGGAGCTGCGGGACGCCGTCGCCGACAAGGTGGCGACGCGGAACGGCCTCAGGGCGTCGTCTGACGAGGTCTGCATCACGACCGGGGCGTGCGGGGGCCTCTACACGAGCCTCATGCTCACGGTGGGTCCCGGCGATGGGGTACTCGTGCCCGACCCCGGCTGGTCCAACTATGCGGCCATGGTCCATGTGCTCGGCGCGAACCTGTCTCCCTGTCCCGTCGGTCCCACCGAGCACTGGGAGCTTGACCCCGCGGCAGTCGAGGCGAGGGTGAACGAGCGTACAAGGCTGATTCTCGTCAACTCGCCGGCAAACCCAAGTGGCGTCGTAGAATCACGCGCCCGGCTCCGCGCTCGTCGAGGTGGCAGAGCGCCACGACCTTTGGGTGCTCTCGGACGAGGCTTACGACGAGCTCGTCTTCGACGGCAACCCGACGGCCACCGGCGCCGGGTTGGACTCGGAACGTGTCATCAGCGTGTTCAGCTTCTCGAAGACCTACGCGATGACGGGATCGGCGCGTTGGCTACGTAGTTCGCGCGCCGGATTCGCACGCCACATTGGCCCTTCACCAGAGCCGGTCGTCTCCTCCGCGTCGACGATCTCGCAGCATGCCGCTCTCGGTGCTTTGCGGGGACCACGGACTGCGTGGGCGAGATGGTGCGTGCATATCGAACGCGGAGGGACGAGGTCGCACGACAGCTTGACGAGTTCGGCTGCGGTTACCACCTGCCGGGCGGTGCCTTTTTCGTCATGGTGGACATCAGCCCAACGGGTCTGGACTCGTGGAGCTTCACGTTCTCTTGCTGGACGCGAGAAGGTCGGCGTCGTTCCCGGTGTCGCCTTCGGAGGCGACGGCGAAGGTTGGGTTCGGGTGACGCTCGCAGCGCAAGACGACGTGCTGGCCGAGGGTGTGGATCGTCTCGGCGGTTTCGTTGCGAGGCTAACTGACGAGAACCTGGCGGGACGGCGATGACGCATACCGACAAGAGGACGAAGCCCCATCCGGCATCACCTCGCCTCCACTCCTGCTCACGAACGCCGACGTGGTAACCCTCGACGACGACGTTCCACGCGGTGAGGCGCTCCTCCTCGCTGGCGGCAGGGTCGTGAGAGTGGGCAGCACCGCGGACCTACACGCCCATGCCCTCGGCGATATCGAAGAGCTCGATGTCAGTGGTGCCTCGGTCCTGCCGGGTTTCGTTGACGGACACACCCACTTCGAAATGACGAGCACGAGCATCGATCAGTGCATCAACGCCCACACTCCGCCATGTACGAGCCTCGCGGACATCGCCGGCGTCATCCGGCGCGAGATCGCGCACGCCGCCGACTATCCGTGGCTCGTCTGCCGGTCGTCGTTCGGGCTGCAGAACAAGGTGACGGAGGGGCAACTCTTCACGCGCCACGAGCTGGACCGGTTGGCGTCCGACCGGCCCCTGGTGGTCTTCGCGGGCCTGCACGTCGCCATGCTGAATACAAATGCTATGGAAGCGCTCGGACTCTTCGAGGGCCGGACCGTCGCGGCATGACGGTCCACAGCGACGAGCAGGGCTCGCCAACCGGCGTTGTGACCGAGATCTTCGACCGGATGCCACCGTGGCCGGCGGACTCGTCGCGGAGGCCGTGGCGCTGCGGGAGCAGGACCTGTTTCTCCCATGGCATCACCTCCATCTCCTCGATCCGTTCGCGGGAACCGAGATGCGAGCCGTCCGGATCGCCCAGCGTCGGGGTGGCCTGCCCGTGCGAATCCGGCACTACCCCGTGCATCCCTGGGGCGCACGACTCGACAGCTTCGAGCAGCTCGGAGTCGACAGCTTCCTCGGGGACGACTTCTACCGGTTCGGCGGGGTCAAGCTCTTCGTCGACGGTATCGGGAGCGACGGGCTGAGCGGTGTCGTCGACGACTCCAAGTACGAGCAGGACGAGCTGAACGACGTAGTGGCTCGAGCCGAGCGGCTCGGCCTCCAGGTTCTCATGCACGCCTTCACCCGTCGCGGCATCCAGATGGCGGCCAACGCCGCGCTCGCCTCGCGCCTACGGGCTCCCGGCCTCGAGCGACGTCACCGCATCGAGCACGGCGGCGATTACATCAACCTCGAGGACCTCGAGCTCGTTCGGAAGAGCGGTGTGAGCCTTGTCACGACTCCCCACTTCATGTACTCGGGGGCCCCCGAGATCGCGCCACCCACACCGCTGCGTTCCCTCATCGACGCGGGCTTCCGGCCGATCGGCGGGACCGATAGCACCGGAACGGTACCGCAGTCCTCCTCTCCGCTGTTCAACATGGAGTGCGCCGTGACGCGCCGCCGGTTCGACGGCACACGTGGTCAGCCGAGCGAGGCCATCGAGATCGGCGAGGCGCTCAGGATGTTCACGACATGGGCCGCGTACGGCGCCTTCGAAGACTCCGAGAAGGGCAGGCTGCATCCCGGTCACTTTGGCGACTGCGTCGTTCTATCCGCAGACCCGACGGGTGTCGACCCGGGCCGGCTGTCGGAGATCAGGGTCGACGCGACCGTCGTCGGCGGCCGAGTCGTCTTCGCGACGTGACGGCACCAATGGAGGCCGCCGCGCTCCCCGGGACGCGCGGGTGGTCGTGATCGGAGGCGGCGTGATCGGAGCGAGCATCCTCTACCACCTCACGCGCCTCGGGGAAACAGACTGCGTGCTGCTCGAGAGCGACGAGCTCACAAGCGGATCGACCTGGCACGCCGCTGGACTCTGTACGCAGTACGCGTCCGACCGGGACGTTATGTACCTACTCAGCGACAGTCTCTGCCTATACGACGAGCTGGAGCGCTCGACCGAGGGAGGAATCGGTCTCCACCGGTGCGGCAGCGTTCGGCTGGCGACGACGCCCGAACACATGGACGAGTTCGCACGGGTGGACGGCTTGGCGACGATTGTCGGCGTGCCGTACGAACTCGTCTCGCCGGACGAGGCGTCTGAACTGTTCCCTTTGGCGTCGATGGCCGGAATACGGGGCGCCGCCCATCTCCCGGACGATGGCTACGTGGACCCCGCTCGCTTGACCATGGAGCTGGCTGGCCGCGCCCACGCTGCCGGGGCCGTTCTGTGCAGGCGGGCTCGGGTGACCGGCCTCGACCACGACCACTTGACCGGTTGGACGGTGCGCAGCACCCAAGGCGATCTCCGTGCCGAGATGGTGGTGAACGCGGCTGGGCAGTGGGCCCGCGAGGTCGGGGAGCTCGCCGGCATCTCCCTGCCGATCTGCTCGCTGCAGCACCACTATCTCGTGACCGAGCGCGTGGCCGAGCTATCGCGGCGGGACGCCGAGCTGCCGGTGCTACGCGATACCGCGGGCTCGTTCTACGTGAGGCAGGAAGCTGACGGGCTCCTCGTTGGACCCTTCGAGCGTCGGCCGCGGCCTTTCGGGGACGGCGGGATACCTGCCGGCTTCCACAACGCGCTCCTGCCACCCGACCTCGACCAGATCGGCGACGTCCTGACCGAAGTGTCCCGTCGCATCCCGATGTTCGGCGATATCGGCATCAGGCGGGTGGTGAACGGACCAGACGGCTACACGCCCGACGGCCACTGCCTGCTCGGTCCCGTGTCGGGCACGCCGAACTTCCACGTCGCCGCCGGCTTCAGCATCTTCGGCATCGTGTTCGCCGGCGGAATCGGTCGTCAGGCAGCGGAATGGATCGTCAACGGGGAGCCGAGCCGCAATGTCTGGCCGTTCGCGGCGACGCGGTTCGGCCCTTACGCCAGGTCGAGGCACTACGTGTTCGACCGGGCAAGCGAGGTGTACGAGCGCGAGTATGCCGTCCGCTTCCCCTTCGAGGAGCTCTCCGCTGCTCGTCCCGTACGGATCTCGCCGCTGTACGACAGCCTCGCTGGAAAGGGCGCGGTGTTCGGCGAGCGATCCGGCTGGGAGCGACCCCTGTACTTCGACCGCCTGCCGTCGACTGACTCGTCGCGGTTGAGTCACCGCCGGGGCGAGTGGGAGCGCAACGTCGCCGACGAGTGCCGAGCGGTCCGCTCCGGCGTCGCGGCTCTCGACCAAACGAGCTTCGCCAAATTTGAGGTGTCGGGACCGCTTGCCCGAGCCGCGCTCGACTACCTCTGTACCAATGCTCTTCCCGAAGAAGGCCATATCTCGTTGACCCCCATGTGCACCCCCACCGGCGGCATCGCCTGCGACGTCTCGGTCAGCTGCCTGGCGCCAGAACGGTTCTACGTCGTCTCCGCCGCCGCTGCCGAGACGCACGATGCCGTCTGGATCGAGAGCCACCTCCCCGTCCGAGGGGTCGAGGTGCGGAACGTGACCGAGAAAGTGGGCGTCATCACCCTCTCGGGGCCATCGTCGCTCGAGGTGCTTCGGCGCCTTGCCGTGACCGGCGACGCCCCCCTCAAGCTCCCGCGGTTCTCGACGCGTTCGATGCGGTTCGAGGAGTACCCGTCCGGGTCCTGCGTCTGTCCTACACAGGCGAACTCGGTTGCGAGCTGCACCTTGAGCCTGACCGCCAGCTCGAGCTCTACACCGCGATCTGGGAAGAAGGAGAAGCGCTCGGCTTGGCGGACTTCGGCTACTACGCCCTCGAATCTCTCCGCCTTGAGGCGGGCTACCGGATGTGGGGGAGCGACCTCTCGACGCTGCACTCTCCGTACGAGGCCGGTCTCGGTACTTCGTCCGGCTCGACAAGGGGGACTTTATCGGGCGGGCTGCGCTGGCCCGACTAGCAGCGGAGGGTACCGACCTTGGTCTCACAACCCTCGTGGTCGACGCCGTCGACCCGGACTGCCACGGTCACGAGCCGATCTGGGCCGGCGACAAGTTGATCGGCTCGGTGGAGATGCGGCGGGTACGGGCACACGGTGGGTGCCTCGCTGGCGTATGGCTATCTCCCCACGCAGTACCGCAAACATGGCATGCAGCTCGAGCTGGCCATCCTCGGAGACCGTCGAGCTGCGACGGTGTACGCCGAGTCGCCGCTCCACGCAATCCGCGCCCGGTCGCAGTTCGTTTGAGCACTTTGCCAGAGCAAGCGAGGAGGTGACCATACCGGTACTGAGGCCCAAAGAATCGTTGCGCATAACACCGTCTAACGTTGGCCGTGGCGCTCATTGACGAGCAGCGGATTCCCCGCTGGCCACAGCGTTCAAGCCGATCTACCTGGCCTGTCAGGAGGTTCGAGGGTTCGAGTCCCTTCGCCTCCACTCGAAACTCCTGGTAGACGAGCTACCATCCTCTCGGACACTTGACTTGTGTCCCCTTCGGCAGCCAAGCTGGCAGCCAAGCCGATCGACACAGATCGACTGGTAGCCACCCGGCTGTGCTGTACGGCCGGGTGGAGCGCTGGGTACAGGCAGCCGGGTCGACGCGACGGGCTGGCACGGACTTCATCGCAGGGCTGATACGGCTGATACCCCGAGCGGCTTCCGTGTCCGACCCCGATATGGTCCGGGCCCTCGCCGAACGGGACGAGGCGATGCAACGCCTGTCACGTAACCTCGCCCAGCAAGCAATCGAGCAGCGCCAGGTCTGAGTGCACCGGCTCGGCGTGCCGCCAGCTGACCGAGCCAGGCGTCATCAGTGGATCGAGGCGGTCTCGACCATTGCCGCGTACCGCGATCGTTGGGACATAGGCAACGACCCACGACCCCTCGGCCCCGACGCCGCCGTCCAAACGATCGAAGCGCGTGACCACCGCAGGCTTGCCGATATCGCGGTCTCAAGGGCGCACCGACTCTCCCATGATGACCTCGATCACCACAGACGTCAGCTAGCCGTCGAGCCAGCCGAGTCCGGCCATCAGCTCTCTGCAGGTATCGAGCTGTGACCACACTCATCGCAGCGGGAGTCTGAGGGAATCGCCATGGTGGCGCCCATCTGAAAGCTGACGCTTCGAATCCCGAAATACTTCTCTGGCACTGTTGCAATTCGGGCGTGGCAAACGTCTTAACTCACGTGAGGTGCGCCGGCAGAGGAGAGGGTCGTGGCGGACTTGGACCCGAGGGAGGAGTTTCGTCGCTTGTTCGAGCGAACCGGGCGGAGCCTGCTCGCGCAGGCCTACCTGGTCACCGGCGATCGCCAGGAGTCCCAGGATCTCGTCCAGGAAGCCTTCCTGCGGGCTTGGAACGACTGGGCGCGCTTCTCGACCCTGGTCAATCAGCAGGCGTGGCTTCGACGAGTCCTCTACAACCTCGCCGTGAACCGCTGGCGGAACCTCGCGGTGAGGCGATCTCACGGGCGCCTCTCTCGTTCCGGCGCCGCTGTTCCGGCACCCGGCGCCGAGCACCTCGATGTCATGAGGGCACTGCAGTCCTTGCCGATGAAACAGCGCGAGGCCCTCGTGCTAGTTGCGATCGTCGACCTGACGACGGCCGAAGCGGCTCGGGAGATGGGAGCAAACGAGGGGACCGTCCGCGTCTGGGTGTCCCGGGCGCGGGCAACCATGGCGCTCTTGCTGGGGCTCGACGCCGTGCCGCTCAAGAGCAACGGAGAGGGCGATGACGGAACCTAGGGAATCGCAATCCGCCGAGAGGCGGGTCGACGAGCTCCTGCGCGACGCGTACGCGGCCGCGGTGGGGCTCAACTGGGACCTCGAGCCAGACGATGTCCTCAGTGGGCCGAGTCATCCTCCGAAAAGGCGAGTTCGACGGCGAGTTGGCGTGCTCCTCGTCGCTGCCGCCGTTCTCCTCGTCTTTTTCGTTCCTTTCCCTCATCTGAGCGTGTTCGACCGCCTGAGTCATCAGCAAGGCGCGAGCTCGACGAGCGTTCCCTCGACGACTCCCTCAACGAAACACGCCAAAACCAAGGTGGCGGTGGTCGCTCGACTACCCAAAGGTGACCAGTTTTCGACGTCTCCTGCACTTGTCGGCACTGGACGCGAGGTCGTGGCCTTGCTTTCGTCGTCTACCGGCGTCAAGGGCCCGCGCAGGCTCGCACAGATCGCGGTTCCGAGTGGTCGTTTGGTGCTCGGCCCGAGTGTGACGGGGACTGCAGGCGTCTTCACCGGAGGAACCGGGCAAGTCTTTCTTCTCAGCTGGTCTGTCGGAGCGAGCGGTCGTCTCGAGCTCTCGCGCGTCTCGGGCGACCTCACACCACTGCAGCTCGTTCAGCTTCCCTTCAAGGTGGCAGATGTTGATCAGAGGATCGCCGTCGCGGTCATCCCCAACGAGGACGAAGCCTGGATCGCCGACGGCGGCTACATCGAACTGGTGAACCTTGCCGACGGGGACCTCATCGCGAGCAGGCTGGTATCCCTCGACGCTGAGGGTCCGGTCGACAGTTTGGCCTTGGCGTCCGCGAGCGGCCCCCTCTACGCGACGTTCTGCGGGCGGCATGCACCCAATCCCGGCGAGTGCGGAGCAATCGCCGGGATCAATCCTGCTAACGGGTCGGTCATCTCGAACCGATACGTCAAAGGGGTGCCGGGTGAGGTCGTCGCCACGTCGTCCGGTGCTTGGTTGAGCTCGGGAGAAGGCGGGAACGGCCGCTGGATGGACTTCTTCTCGTCGGACGGCCTCCGTCCCACTCGCGTAACCTTTGCCTTCGGCTGGCTCGAGCTTCTTGCCTCGAATGGCGTGGTCTGGGGCAGTGTTGGGCCGGTGGGCCTTAGCTGCTTCTCTGCCTCGGCGGCTGGTTCCATCCATCAGACAAAGGCTCCTGCATCGCTCAACCCGCTGGTCAACATCGGGTATCCCCTCGGGATCGAGCCGAACGGCGACTCGATCCTCGTCGCCACCGTGAATCCCTACGACGTCGTCGCCGTACCGATCCCCAAGGCCTGTGCAAGGGGTCCGTCGACCACTCCTCCGGCGAGCCATTCCGATAACAAAGTGTCTGTACTCGCCCGATTGCCCAAAGGGCTCCAGTTTGCGAGCTCTCCTGTGCTTACAGACAGTGGTCACGCGGTCGTGGCTTTGTTGGAATCGGCCAACACTCAGAATCCGCCCTTGAGGCTGGCGAAAGTCGAGCTTGGGAGTCACCGCGTCGTGCTAGCCCCAAGGGTCGCGGGAAAGACTGCGGGTGTGTTCTCGGGACCAACCGGGCAGGTCTTCCTGCTCAACTTGTCTGGAGGCGCCCTTGGCCATTTCGAGCTTTGGCGGGTCCCGAGCGATCTGAAGCCGGAGCCGCTCGTCCGGCTCCCGTTCACGGAGAGGACCGCAGTAGAGGGGTCGCCTGAAGATCCTGCGATCGCTGTCGCCGTAGTCCCAAACAAGGACGAAGCGTGGGTCGCGGACGGCGCGCATGTCGAGCTCGTGGACCTCGCCAACGGGACCCTCCTCGCGAACAGACCAGCGCCCCACGGCCTCGTGGGCAATATCACCGGCTTGGCCCTGACGTCTGCGACCGCCCCCCTTTATGAGACCTTCTGTAAGAGGGGCTCACCAAGCCGCGCTTACCCGGTGTGCGAGGGAGCGATCGCTGAGATCAATCCGGCGAACGGATCGATCATCTCCGAAAACTGGTCCGAGGCAGTGTCGATCTACCGGTACTACAGCCTTGTCGCCACACCAACGGGGGCCTGGTTGAGCGCGGGAGGAGGCGGCAACGGCGCTTGGATGGACTTCTTCTCGGCTTCGGGGCTCCGTCCCACTCGCGAAATCTTCACCATCGGTTGGGTCGATCTCTTTGCGATCGGGAACGTCGTCTGGAGTAGTTTCACCGAAGCAGGTCTTGTGAGCTGCTTTTCTGCCTCGGGGGCTGGGGCAGTCCATAGTTCGGCCGTCATTTCGACGACTGCACCTCTTCAGAAGCACCTTTTGGGCCTTGGATACCCCTTCGGGATCGACTTGCATGGCCATTCGCTCCTAGTCGGGGCTTTGGATTCGAACACGGTCTCCGCGGTCTCGATCCCACAGGCTTGCGCCGCCCGTGTCGGTTGAGCTCAGCCGCTCCACGGCTCTTCCCGATACACTTGCGGCCCGAATCAATCTTCAATCTTCAACGGATAGCGTGAGCTGAAAGTCCCATGTTTCCGGCTCCTCATCGATCGGAGCTTTGTGGGACCATCCCTCTGGGGCGCCGACGAAGGCAATCCATCCGGACTCCGGAGAAGCGGGCGGCGGCTCTACCGTTATCTGGTCGATTGGATCGGTGGCGTCGACGTCGACGGATGCGCCATAGGCAGAAAATGAATACGCCCCCTCACCCATCCGATCCCAGATCACCTGACGTCTCGCAATAGATGAGAGCCGGCCTGAGGTCCGTCCGGCCGGCGTTCCGTGACGTTCTTCATAGATTCGGCCCACGCAACAGGCGCCCGACGAAATCACCAAATCGACCACACCGAATTGCAGTGGGCCAGCTTGGATGAGCGTTCCCGGGGCTATAAAGCCATCCGCCTCGGTGAGTTGGTCCACGACGTGACCTACTACGCGGACACTCCCGTCCTCCAGGACCTCAACTTGTTCGGGCTCATCGGAAGCAGTGACTTCACCGAAGAGGGTTAACTGAAGCTCGACCACATCGCCGACGTGGAGAGGCTCGCCGCAGCATTCATAGACCCAGTGAGGGATGAAGACCGGAAGCTCTATCACCGAGACAGTGTACGAGCGACGTCAGACGGTTGAGCCGAGCACGCGGTCGGGCATCCGGACTTCATTGCTTGAACAGTCGCGAAGCTAAATGATCTTGGGAACACGAGCAAGGTCTGGCAGTTCGCGCGTCGCTTCCGGCGGCTCCCCGCATAGGCCTTTGGGGCCCTCCTCTGCGCCTCTGTTGTCATTACGGCGCGTTCTCGCGTCCTTCTACGACGTGTCCGGGTGTAGAAACTGCTCATGCGGGGTCGGAGAGCACTGTCCAGCGCCCTTCTTGGTTCCGTTCTTGTGATTTTCAGCGCATGGAGCGATAGCGGCAGCAGTGAAAGCAGCGCAACGATTCCAGCTCATTCCGCATCGGCTCTTCAGAGCACGACAGTCACATCGCGGCCCGCTTCCCAACCTCCTGGCTCGCCCAAAGACCCACCACTCTTCTTCACGACCCCTAAGCGTGGCGCCGTCGTGAGCACCTCAGGTCGGATCGACTACACGGTGGATGGCGGCTCGCACTGGCGCCAAGGAAACGGCGCGCACAACGCAGTGGCTATCGACTTCGTCGATTCTCTCAACGGGTGGGCCGTCACGGCGAGGTATTCCGGGACCGCTGTCACTTACGGGCCGCTGCTTCACACCACCGACGGGGGAGCGTCTTGGTCCAGGCTCCCGGTTCCACCGGAGGGCGGACTTGTCACTGTCGACTTCACCGACGACCTCGTCGGGTACGGACTCACGTCTGCTGGGACGCTCCTGTTCACGAACGACCGCGGAGAGATCTGGAGGCGGATTCGGACCCCAGTGGCGATCTCTGATCTATGTTTCGTGAACGACCTCGAAGGTTGGATCGCTGGGGGAGGCACGATCTACTTCCTGAATGCTGGCGTCCTCACAACCTCGCTTCCCAAATCGCGTGTCGGCACGGCGGCCAACCTGGTGCCCACGCCGACGCTGTCGTGTGCTGGTCAGACGGTGTGGGCCGACTACGTCTTCCGGATAGGCAACGGCAACGCGTCCACAGTACTGGTGCGGAGCCTTGACGGCGGCACACACTGGAAGGTCCGTCTCAGCGAGTGGTATTCGGTGCCAGGTCCAGAGCACGGCTCCGAGTTCGACGCTTACACGAACGCCTTCGGCGTAGCCGACAGCGAGCACGCGTGGTTCCTCGGGTCGTGCCTTGCCTGCCAGTACGGCGAGATCTCCATGACTCGGACAAAGGATGGGGGTGCGCACTTTTCCCACACGTTCGTCCTGTTCTCCCGACGAGCGTTCTTCACGCCCGGCGCTGCAACGTTCATTGATGCCACCCACGGCTGGGTGTTGGTCACTGAGCAGACCGAGCATCCTAGGAGGGTGGAGAACCTGCTGCTCGCAACCGACGATGGAGGCGCGGCCTGGCACATCCTTACGAGATCGGCACCCTCGGCCAGAGACCTCCTTCCAGCCGGTGAGCCTGAGGTGCCGACCGCGGCCATCAATGCCAATGCGATCAATCCACCTCCGGGATATGCAAACCCGCCCAACTCGAGTCACCTGTGAATGCTGATCGAAACCAGGAGCGCGCGCCGGTCGAAAACGGGAGCACTCCGGTCAGAAACTACTGCGCAGCGCGACCTCGGGCCGGCCTACCGTCGCTGGCATGAACGACGTCCCCGGCCTCGAGTTCGTACCACTCCAGTGGGCGGTGCAGGCGATGAACCGTGCTCTCGAACGGGTTCGAGTGGTGGGCTGGAACGACCCCATCGGCGCCTTCGCTGCGATCGGAGAGTCGTTATGGTGGATCGGCGTCGTCTACGACCATCTCCGCAATCACTTCCCGATGGCCTACGGCGCCGTGCTCGCCGATGACGCCGAGAATATCGAGGGCCTGCTCATGGGCCTCCGCTTCGCGAGGAACCGCATCACGCACGGCGTGGACGAGGTCAACTACGTTGCTGCAAAAGGAACGGACCCCGCGAGCTTCCGTGCCCGATGCACGTCGAGATCGCTCGCGCCACGCCTCGGCGGCAACAACATCGGTCACTCCGAGTAACGAGAAGGAGGTCGCAGGGCACGACGTCGTGGAGACCCTCCTTCGTGCGTGCCTGTTCCTGGCCACGGTCAACAACCGGATGTTGGCGAAGTACGGAGCGGGATCTGACGTGCCGACACCGTCCGCGGAAGCTCGAGAAGACAAGGTAAGCGACTTGGTCCACGGTGATCTCGTCGACTCCGGCTGCATCGTGGGTGGTCGACCGGCCGGACAGCAACCCGCAGCGGCCGGACGGAGTGCCCGTCGACGCCGAACTCGCGGTCGGCGAAGAGCGCTGGCCATGGATGTCACGACACTGCGGTGGCGCCCTGAGCTGGAGTCCTGCGTCGATCACTCGAAGCACGGCTCGAGAACGAGTTCGGGTCCATGCTCGACGACGAGCGGACCGCACTCGCCGTCACATGCCACGTATCCAACGCGGAATTGGCGATCTGTGGGGTGCTCGACCTTGCCCGCGTCGCGGTCTTGTCGGGCCAGATTCAAGAACGTAGGGACGAATCTGCCATGCAGAAGCCGCGGCCGCCGAGTCGAGCCCCGCCCGCGGGAATCATCTCTTGTTACTGGGCGAAAGGAGGTAGCTGCGACGGGCCAGCAGCAAGAACCTGCCAGGACGACCCTCCATCGGTTGTCCTCCACAATACGGGCTCACCACGGGGCTGCGCCTGAAATCCGACGCCCGTGTCATCGAAGTACAGCCAGCCCGTCAACCCGACGAAGGTCACGCCGCGGACGTGGACGTCCAAAGCGGAGGGAGACGGAGCGGGCAGCGCTGGGACGGTAGCGGTGGAGTACGCGTCTGTCCGCCGCCCGAGCGCTGAGAACGCGGAGCTGTGGCTTGGTTGGCGGAGAGACGTTCCCGTTGGGAAGCTCCAAGATCACCCCGCGATCCGCCAGCCCTGCGGCGACAGTAGCCAGGTTCGCGACCGGCGCAGCTCCGGCCGAGGCCACCGGCCATTCGCTTGCGATCGTCGACCATGACGAGCCGCCGTCGGCGCTGCGTGCCACCAAGTACGGGCTGGCAGCGGCACAGGCGGCAGCACAGAGCAGCCATTGGCCAAGCCAGAGGCTCGTGCCCTTACACGAGAGATCGCTCCAGGGGCCAATGAACTGCTCCTCGCGGAGCGGGGCGCGCTCGATCTCGGCCCACGTTCTTCCGCCGTCGTGGGTGGCATAGACGGCACCTGAGCGGTCGGCGACGTAACCGACCTGAGCCGAGGCAAAGCATGCAGCGGTGCCTGTTGCGGCAAGCCCTGTGGAGCTCCACGACGACGCGCCGTCGACCGTTCGCACCAGGGTTCCGGTCGTGGTGAGCCCGTAGCCGAGCTCGCTCGTCGCGAAGTCGGCCCAAACGAGCGGGTGGCCCGCTGGCTCGGAAACCTGCTGCCAGTGTTCGCCGCCGTCGGTCGTGCGGAACAGGGCAGTCACCCCGACGGCGAAGCCCACTTCCTGCGAGACGAGGTCCATGCCCCAGATGCCGGTGCTGACGCGCAAGATCGTCGTCCAGATCCGCCCGCCGTCGGTCGTCTCCGCGATCGAGGTGCCCGGCCACGCAGAGCCGTTGTCGACCACCCCAGACCCGAGGTTGTCGTCGAGGCGCGGACCCCATACTTGACCGTCGAGCCGCCATCCCATGTGCGCTGTCACAAAGTCGATCGCGCTGCCGGGATTGACCGAGGTCCAGTAGGCGCGCCACGGATCGGTGACCGTCGTCGGCGGCGACGGAGTCGTGCTCGAGGGGGTCGAGGACGCCGTAACCTTGGGGGCCGACGTCGTTGTCGGCGCAGCCGATCCGGAACCAGTGGGTGTCGCCGTGCAGCCGGCGGCGCCGATCGCAGCGACCAGCACGACCGTCGCTACCCTTCGAGATCGAATTTTCACGCGCCACTTCCTCCACGTCGCTCGCCTCACGGCGTGAGACGGCTCGCGGATCGAGATCCTTGCACGGCTCCGGGCACCGCAGAAGTCGCCCTGAAAAGCGCTTACGCGGAGACTCGCCCCAGCCGCCCTCGACCACTACCGACCTCGGGGGTGCCCCGAGGCTCCTTGGGATCTACCCAAAGGCAGCGTGCAACTGGGTTGCAGTGATCTCGGCGAAGGCGATGCTCGAGGCCGGAGTCCCGGTCAGGATCCATAGGTCACCCTCGTCGTCGCTGACGACCTGTTGGACGCGGTCTCGCTCCCAGATCCACTTCGGCGGCGGGACCAGGGTCGTGGTGGTCGTCGTCGTCGACCCGGGCTGGAAACATCCGCCGCACGAGTCGGGCAGGTTCGGGTAGCGCTGGCGTGGCATCGCGAAGAGGTGGGCACGTGTCTGCGACGCGACCTCCACAAGGCCGTTGTCGAGCGTCCGCGCGATCAAGCCGCTGGGCAGAAGGATAAGTCGATTAGGTCCGCCGTCGGCGGCGTTCACTGTCCACTTGTCTCCGCTCGGCAGCTTGAAGTCCGCCTGCACCGACCTCGCACGACCCGCTTCTGTGACGAACTCGGGGCGGTAGTCGCCGACGAGGAACCCGGCACCGTCCGCAACCACGCCGAAGCCGTCGGGGACTCGCACCTGAGTCGGAGGACCGCCATGGTGAACAAGGTCGACCTCGGGCTCGGGATTGGAGCCAAAGCGCTCCATACCCACGCCGATCGTTCCGTCCGCCAGGGCCGCGATGTCGAGCGCGAAATAGCCCTCTGGCAGCCGGATCATCGAGGGATGCCCGATTGCCCCATGAGCGAGCGGATAGACCACGACGGCACCAGCCCACTCGAAGCCGACAACGAGCTCGGTTGCGTCTGGCGAGACGATGACGAGATCGGCGGAGTTCTGTGACGTCTTGAAGTCCATCGACGGCTCGTCCTCGACGGCTGGTGGACTGGGCAGAGTCGTCACGGAGAAGTGGCCACCTTCTGGATCCAGCTCGACTAGCGAGTGATTCAATACGCCCCAGACTGTTCCATTCGGGGCAACCGCGAGCCCGGGGTATGCCCGGTCACCTCGTCCGCAGCAAGCGGCATCGAGTCGGTAGACGCGCTCGTGGTGGGTGACACTTACGTAGTCGATGGTTGAGTCCGTACCTATGTCCCAGGACCATGCGCCATTGCTTCCGCCGGTCAGAGCCCACGGTGGATCCTGGGTGTCGTTGGGAACGGTGTAGACGATGCGGGCAGAGGTCAAGGCGGCCGGGTTCGGTTGACGCGACGCTGAGGCGCCCTTCGGCGTGCTGGCGAGCGTCGTGCCGCAGGCGGCCGCGAGCAAGGCCACGCTCAAGCACGCGAGGACGCGCGGGATCCGCACAGGCTTCATGGTCTCACGAAGTTGGCAGCGATCCACTTCGCGTAAAGGCAGTTCACGACCACGACAGTTTGACGTACTAAGGGATGACCTGGTTCCCCGCCGAGGAGCCCGCCAAAGATGAGGCGACCGGAGAAGCAAAGCAATAAGGCCCCGGTTACCCAGGTCAGTCCCTTAGAACGACATGGTCAGTCTGGAGACTCGCAAGAACACCAACAGGGGGCTCAGCAGTCATCGCCGACCTTTGCAAGGACGGGCGCTCGCGGCAGCCACGGACGAGCTTGGCCTCAAGCCCGACAAGCCTTCGGTGGTTGAATCCGCAGAATTTCGAAACTCAACAGGGAGGCAGCAAAACGAACACCATAAAGGAGGCCGTGCCAAGCGGCAAAGAGATCCCAGGACTCGGCTCGGCCGCTACTCAACTCGGGAAACGAGGCCCCAGCGATGAAACGGCCTGTGCTTGGGCCGTCACAGCTGGCACCCGCCGACCCGACTAGAAAGACGCTGCGACCGAGGACCTGGGCCGAATCTCCCTGAGTCACGACGCCGTCAAGCGTGGGCACAGTCCCGCTTGGGAATGGGAACAGAGGCTTCCTCACGACCTGCGAAAGCTTCGGAGAGAGGTAGAGGAACTCCGACCACTGCATGCCTCCGCTGTTCGCCACCCAGACTCCGGCAGGCACAGCGGTCGCGAGAGCCGTGAGCTCCCCATCGATGTACTGATGGGCGAGGACCTTCAAGGACGAGGCATCGAGTTCCTCGACGACCGCCCTCGGAGGTTTGGTTGTGGGGTCCGTCCCGTCGAAGGTGACGTAGACGAGCCTCCCATCGGGAGAGCTAGCCACACTCATCACCGTCGAGGGGAATCGCCTCGAGCGAAGGACGGCGCCGGTGATGGTGTCCACCAGAGCGATTCGGTTGCCAGAACCGACCTGGTACCACAGACCGTGGTTCGCCAGTGCAGCATTCACAAGTGTTGTCTGATATCCGAGGGACGGTGCCGGTACGACGACACCGCGCCCTAGCGTCATGGACGATCCCTGTACGAGACGGAGTGTCTCGGGACCGGACGGGCCCCTTCTCTCAGAGTCGCGCGCGGGAGAGAGCACCGCGACCTGTCGGCCGATCGCAAGCAAGAAGCTCCCCGAGACGAGCGCCGGGCCCTTTGTGACTCGGCCGTCAGCGAGGTCGATCCGCACGAGGCGCTCTGCCGGCGATGACCCGGCGACGGAGAAGGACGCGACAGCGTACGCGTAAGGTGTTCCCGGAAGCTGGACCGGCGGGGCAGTGCCAGCCTCGGTCAGTAGTGGAGTCTGAGTCCAGGGTCGGCTATTAGGAACGGATGTCGACCTGGCCGTCGCCCAGGCCGTTGATGTGGCCACAGCCGAACTCGTACCGAAGGCCAGTGTCGCCGTCATCATGATCGCGATGACGCCGAGCCTGCGCACAGTGCCCATCGTCCCACGAAGCGTGTTTGGAAGGGGCTCGGCCTTGATCGGCAGACGTACGACCAGAAGCCCGCCAGCGACGCGGGGAGCGCTCCGGGAGGCGACGAAGCGGCGGCCGAAGTTCGCTACAGCCGGACCGGTGTCCAGTGCGTCCCGCCGTCGGCTGTCCGAAACACGGCGCCCTGGCTCAGGAGGGCCAACCCGTGAAGCGGGTCGGCGAAGATTACGTTCGTCACGTTTCTTCCATCGGCTCTCTCATCGGCTCCAAACGCCGCCGGTAGCCGTCTGAGCCTCACGAATCTCCGTCCACCATCAGTCGTCTTGTAGAAGCCTGCTGTGGACCCGATGTCGTTCCGGAAAAACGCCATCGAGGCTGAAACTGGCCACAGCTCGGCTCCACCGGTCCCGAAGCCAGTGACCGGTAGACGGGTCAGGTGCGCTCCACCGTCGACCGACCGGAAAAACGCCACCTGCATTCCTGTCGAGCAGTTGATCCACAGGACGCGGCGGAGAGAACGGCGCTATCCCGCACGAGATCCCTTGAATCCCGGCGATGCGCCCGAAGGTGCGGGCCCCGTTTGTCGAATGGAAGTAGATCAGCTGGGATTCACCGTTGCCGACGACGATCCAGACGACCGGCCCGAAGGCGCTGAGGCTGATTCCTCCAGCCGCGTTGAACCTCCCGCTGGCGGGCGCAGGCACCTCCACCCACGAGGAGAACCAGTTCGTCGACCGGTACAAGCGGTAGGACGGACAGCTCGAGCCGTTCGAGCAGTGGATGGCGTAGGCATAGGCGACCGACTCCGTCGTCGTTATGCCGACGGTGCTCCCCTTCGAGAAGTAAACCCATGGTCCGGCGACGGGTCCGTGAGCGGGATGCCAAGTTCTGGCGCCGTCGTTGGTGACGAGGACTGACGAACCCACAAAGGCGACGCCCCGCTCTGCGCCTACAAACTGAAGGCCGAGATCACCGAGTGGCTCATGCGTCGTCGGACTGCTGGCTGGCGGCGTGGTCACCTGTTGGAAGCTGCTGCCGCCGTCATCGCTGCGGAAGAGTTCGACGCGTCCCCCCGTTGTTGACCAGAGCGTCCCAACCACGTAGACGACGCTGTCGCTTGCCCTGAACAGCTCAGCGGCGACGAATCCGCGTGGGCTGCGAGCGAGGATCGTCGTTGACCGGCTACTCGGTGCGGTCGAAGTGCCCGAAGATGTCGCGGCAACACTCGACCTCGGAGTCGCGCTCGTGGGTAGCTTCGCCGGCGAAATCGTCTGAGCTGCGGCGGCGCAGCCGGCAATCACCAGAACCACTGCGACCGTCCCGATCACCCCCAGCTTCTGCATCCCGCTCATCGTCCCACTGAGCATCGCGCGAAGGATGTCGGGGACGGCCAGGAAAGAACGCTCGCCGTCGAGGATCGCTCCGACGAACACGGGTGTAGACGCGCTCTCCTGCCCACGACCTCGTTCTGCGCAGCAGCTCTCGCCCGTCCGTTCAAACCGAACTCGTCATCTTCGCCTCGAATCGGCTACGCAAGACCTACGACGGCTGGTCGTGTGCAAAGCAACGTCTAGTTCACGTTCGACGCGTGCGAACTTCAGTCAGCTTCGTACGGTAGCCCGGAGTCAGCGACTCCGCTACCGCCTGTGGCACTGTCGTCGCCCGCCTCGTTCGACGCGGCCGACAGGCATCCGTTCGGCGGCAGGGGACGTGGTGATGGGCATGGCAACTGTCTGTGGCATTTGTCGTTCTCCGAGCGATATCTTTGACCTGAGTTGATCTCGTCCGCGCCAAGGATCTCCTCCTTCGGCGCCAGCCAAGTCGCCACGTGAGCGTCAGCTTCCAAGCCGGACGTCCAACGCCGACGCATCCGAGTACCTCGATGAGCGTGGAGAGCTTGATGACCGCAATTCTGGGCAGGATCTCGTGCGCTGGGAACTCCGCGGTCGTGGGCGCCACCGCTCCCAAGCGCCGATCGCTCAAAGTGCGGGTCCGGCGGCGGGACACGGAAGAGATTTGGCGTAGTGGCAGGGGTGTATAAATGTCCTGCGGCCAATCCTGGATCGCACGGCCGATGCTTCTCGACTCGAGGTGTCGCGAGGAGCGGACCATGTCGCAACACCATTTGCCAAGAGGCATAGTGAGGCGCGGCGCGACTTGTACTGTCGACCATTTCTTGTATTACCCTCGGAATTTTCGGCTTCACCCTGACGAATTGGTCTACGCAGGCCTTCGGGTCGTCCCCCAACCCATCCGTTAACTCCCTGTCCGCGCTGACCATTCCTCAGCCTGCAATCCCCGCGGCCCAGGTACCAGTGCTCTATACAGCCTTGAACAAGGTCACATGCTCCTCGAGCGGTGACTGTCTCGCCATGGGCGAGACTCAGTGGTCGGGAAGCGCACCCCTTCAGCCCGTTGCTCTTGAGGAGCTGAACGGACTGTGGTCGACGGTAAACCCCCCGTGGCCCCCTGACGGCGACACGAACCTGATACTGAAGGGCATCTCCACGCCTTCGTGCTCGAGCCCGGGCAACTGCGTGGATGCGATCGACCTCAGTGACGTCGCCAACCCCGGGTCGCCAATCGCTGAGGCGGGCATCCTCCTCGAGTCGAGCGGTGAGTGGTCGTCTCTCGAGCTGCCGTCTCAATACGCTGCCGGGGTGACCTCGCTCGCGTGCCCCTCTGAAGGAACCTGCTACTTCACCGTCGAGGGCTTGGCAAACCTGGTGGAGCTCAACGGCACGAACTTATCGACTGCTTCGGTGAGTCTTCCCTCCGGGACGTCCATTGCCTCTGTCGGCTCGCTCTCATGCTCGACGTTCGGCTCGTGCATCGCCATCGGGAAGATCTCCGAGGGCGTTACCACTGAGCCGGCAACGTTCGTAGAGCAGGGTGGAATCTGGTCCGCGGCGATTATCCCGCAGCCGGCGGGCGCTGGGGTGTACTTCAACCCCCAGCTCGGTGCTTGCGGTCCAACGGGTGAGTGCGTCGTCGTCTCTGACGGCTACGCCGGCGATGGTGGGGCCGATGTCGGCGTAGTCTCCTCCGGATCCGCCTCAGGCTCAGGCTGGACCTCCTCCCTCGCGCCTTCGTCCGTCCCGAGGGGGTCGTTGTCAAACGGCGTGATCTTCAACTGGCTCCAGTGCCCGACTTTCGGCCAGTGCGTGGCAGGGGTCGTGGTGGACTACTCGCTGGGCGGAGCAGGAGGACAGCTCCAAGGGGAGAATTACATGCTGGACGACTCGTTCGGCACGTGGAGCCTTCCCTCCTCGTCGGACCCCTACGCTCCGAACCAGGGTAATGGCGGCTCTTGGCCGCCTGTCTCATGTTCGTCGGTCGTCTACTGTGCTTCGGTCGCTGAGCCCGTCAGCCCGGCGAATGTGATCGTGGGCGGCACGCAGGGCTGGGACTACAGGAGCCTCTTCTCGGAGTCTTCGCCGGCAGCGATCGCCTGCGTCGACGGGGGAACGTGTGTGAGCGTCGATCTGTCGGCAGAGGACGAGCCACAGGTTTATGAGCAGACCACGAGCGGAGGGGCCTGGTCTTTGGCCCCTATCCCGAACCCCTATGTTCAAGGTAGTCCGGACGCCTCGATCTCCTCGATTTCGTGCTCCTCCGCGACCTCGTGCGCTGCGGTCGGCACGACGGTCACGCCCGGGCTGAGCTCACTCGTGTTGTACTCGATGGTGAACGGTGTATGGTCAGCCACGCTTGCCCCCCTTCCGGCTGGCGCCGAGCCGTATAGCCCGACGGTCGATTGCGCCCCCGACAGGATCAGGGTGCGTCGCACGACACCTTCCGTTCAATGGCACGAGCGAGATCGATGGCACCGTAGCTACTCTCAGCGACGGATCGTGGACCTCAGTCTCGGTTGCCTCGCTCCTCACGAACGGCGCTACACCCCCGGACATCTACCTGTCGCGCCCGTCCTGTCCGACGCTGTCTTCCTGCATCGTCGTCGGCCAATATCTAAACGATGCTGCCGCTCCGGCTGTGCTGCCTTTGATCCTCAGCGCGCCAACAAGTGGGTAGCCACCGGACCCACAGCCGTAACGAGCCCGTTGGCGACCGTGTCCTGTCCCGTGGCGGGATGGTGCGCCGCAATCGGCGGCGGCAACGTTTACGAGCTGAGCAGTGGCAGTTGGACCGAGGCGTCCTCGTCACTTGATGCGACCGGCCTTCTCGCGTGCTGGGCCGAGAACGAGTGCATCTCCGTAGCGACCGGCACGCCTGCGGCGGTCGTCTCCGACAGCAGCGGAATATGGTCGGCGCTTGCCAGCCTCTCGCCGTTCGACACGGTCAGCACCCTTGCCTGCGACGGTTCGGGCAACTGCGTCGCCGCCGGTGTATCCACCATCACCGTCGACTCCGATGGAGGCGCCTTCTCCGACGTCTCGGACGCTGATCAGCCCCAGAATCCGCTGGTCACTGTTGCCGGATCTTCCTGTGCGCCAGGCGGAGGGTGTGCGATCATCGGGGACATCAGCGGTGCACCCGAGAAGCCTGCGATCCTGAGCGGATCGCCCGGAGGAGCTTGGACGGACTCGATCACACCGGTAGTGACCACTGGCGACGCCAGCCTTCTCTACGACGTCTCGTGCTGGACTGGGTCCGAGCCGACGTACGGTTGCAACGCCGTGGGGACCGAGGACAGCGGCGCTGTCACCGCTGCCGACGGCGACGCGGTGGCTGGGGCCTTGGTCGTGTCCCTGCAACCGTCGTTGACCGCGACGCCGGGCTTCACGATAACCCCGGAACAGGACAGTCCTGCCACCGTTGGCCAAGTCGTGACTTTCACGGCTGGCTTCACCGGGGCTGACATATCGCCCGCGCCAACCGGCAATGTCAGCTTCTCCTTGCAGACGCCAGGCGGAGTTTCGACCACTATCTGCGGATTCGTCCCTCTGGGCTTGAGCGACACGGCTAGCTGTGTGCTCAAGGCCGGAACACAGCCGGAGCGGCAGCAATACGGTTACGGCCAGCTATTCGGGCGATGACTACTACGCCGGCGCCGGCTCGTCGATTGAATACGATGTCGCCGCGCCGCTCGCCCAACTGACCGTGACAGGCGTGCCGACAGGAGCCTTCCGGCTGAAATCCGGCGGCGAACTGCAGGCCAACGTGGCGGTCACAGTGCCAACTGGGGCTCCAACCGCGTTCGGGACCGTTTCGTTGTCCGGTTACTGTGTCGCCTTCCTCGAACACGGACGGGCGACCTGCGACATCCCTGACTCCGACTTCAAGGTAGGGAAGGTGGCTCTGTCGATCGCCTACCAGGGCGATCCCACCTACCGGGCCGTGACCGCGAAGGAGCCCTCCTTCACGGCCGTCGTGCCGCCCGCATTCACGACTTCGGACACCACGAAGCTTGACGTGCTCAAGAAGCTGTCCTTCGTGGTCAAGACGACGGGATCGCCGGCTGCGACGATCATCGAGGCGGGCAGATTGCCAAAGGGCGTCACCTTCGGCGCGGACGGAAGCGGGGGCGCGTTGCTCTCGGGGACTCCCGTTCGTGGCTCACAGGGCTCCTACCCGATCAGGCTCACCGCATCGAACGGGATCGCTGTCGTTCAGCACTTCACGCTCGCGGTGCTCGCCACTCGCCCGTCGATAACGAGCGCTTCGACGGTTCGGGCAAGGGTCGGGAACAAGCTCTCGTTCGTAATCAGGTCCTCGGGTACCCCGACAGCGGTCCTCACCGAGTCCGGGAAGCTGCCGAAGGGGATGGAATTCACCGTCGAGAGCAGTGGTCGGGCGACGCTCGCAGGAACACCCGGCCGCGGTACGCAGGGCAGCTATCGGATCAAGATCACTGCGAAAAACGGTGTCGGATCTGCCGCCGTGCAACATCTCACGCTGAAGGTGAGCAGTCCATAAGGGACAAAGGACAACAGAGCGACTCCGCTAGAAGGCCCAAGGACGGGAGCGACGACGCGGGGGCACCAGTCAGCCCTTGCTTCTACGATAGGCAACGTGTCAGAGCGCTTCACCCCTGAAGCTGATCGGGTGCAGGTGCTTGCTCAAGAGGAAGCTCGCCGCCTGAACCACAGCTCCATCGGGATCTCCTGTTCGGCATCGTCGCCGACGCTGACGGAGTTCCAGCCATGTCTCTCGCATTGGTGGACCTCTCGGTGGCCGTGCAACAGAAGGTCGAGGAGACCATCGCTCCCTCGGTGTCGCCCACCGGCACACCACCTTTCTCACGGCCAAAGTCGCTCGAGATCACGTCGCATCGGCGCGATCTTCGAACGACACCCTTCCGAGGATCTGCGGGTCGAGCCAAGGTTGACAGAGGTGTTGGCGTTACTGCCGGAGCGCCAGCGCTTGGCCGTCGTACTCGGCGTACATAGCGGAGCTCAACCACACCGAGGTTCGCAGCGAGATCGGGCGGCCGTGCTTGACCTAGCCAACCACGGGAACCCCATGCGCCCGCACTTGCGTTCCATGCTCCTGAGAGTGACGAAGGCACCGCGCCGGCCGTGAGTGCTAGAGAGGCCCTCGAGCGTGCCGAGTCCGGGGGCGGCTCGAGGCCGTTGGGACTCAGGTCGCTGCCGCGCCTCGTATCGGTCGCCGTGCTTGCCGTCGTACTCATCGTCCTTGTTGGCGTCGTCGTCGGGATCGTCGCCGGCCACACGCCATCCGCGCAACCGAACAGAAACCTCGGCCATGAGGCCGGCTCCGTGCCGGCAGTGCGCATCGGGCTCGTGGCGATGTCCTTCACCGATGCACAGCTGGGATACGGGGTGTACGAACCGTTCAACCCAGGAGCAGCCATCCCGCCACCACGTCTCGTCAGGACGAGCGACGGAGGGGCCGACTGGTTCGTCGTCGGCCCGACGCCACCGGCTCCGCCGAGCGACAGCGTCGGTCAGATCCACCTCGTGTTCGAGTCGCAGGAGGTCGGGTTCTTCTGGGCCGGCGGGTCACTCTACGAGACGACCGACGGCGGACGCCACTGGCATGCAGAGCTCCCCGGCGACGCCATCTCCGTCTCGGTAGCCGATGGGGCGGCCTGGGCAGAAGTGCCGCGATCACTGCGGGGGCGCTTCGGCCTGTGGTCAGACGGTCTACGTCTCGCCCGCAAACGGCTCGGGATGGCAGGCCGCCCGGCACTTCGGAACCGGGTCGTCCGTCGACGGACCTGTTGCGGCTGTGTCGTCGTCGACCGCGTACGTCCCGTTCACATCGTGCTCCGGGGCCTGTTCGGCGTCCCGGGCTCATGTCGAGGCCACGACTGACGGAGGCCGCTCCTGGACAACGAAGGCCCTCGCCTGCGCCGGGCAGCCCCGAGAGGGCAGCCCGACCCTGAGCGCATCACCGGATGGAGCGCTCTTCGTCGTTTGCTATCGATCGCCGAAGGAAGGCGTCTCAGCGAGCGCGGTCTACCGTTCGCTCGACGGCGGCGATACCTGGCAGCTCGAGTCCTCCTTTTCGGTGAACGAACGCCTCCCGCGCGGACTGAGGGCCGGAAGGCTGTCCGTGCTCACCCCCACGTCTGCCGATGACGCCTACGTGATCACCGACGAGGACGGCGGCCCGCGTGTCGAGATCACCACTGACGGCGGAAAGACCTGGGCCGAGCCCGCCTCGGATCCGCGCGTCCACGTCGATGGCGGCGTGTTCGCGACGACGGGCACCTCGGTCGCCTTCCTCGCCGGGTACGGCGAAGGCATCTGGGCGACCGATGACGGCGGTTCGACCTGGACACTTGATCCGGCCCTATCCGCCGCGTATGCCACAACTGCGGAGGTCCCACAGCTGGCTCAGCTGGAACGATTGGTTCGGCGTGTCGTCGACAACCAGGGCAAGAGCAACGTGACGGGAGCCTTCGTCGTCGAAACAACCGACAACAAGTCAGATGAGGGCAGCTCATTGTCGCCGAGCATGGCCGGCGACCCGGTGTACGTCGTCTGGGTCGAGGGCCATTTGCAATGCCTCGGCTGTTCCTCTGCTCTCCAACAGACCGATCCCGGCGAGCGGCGCACAGGAGTCCATCATCCTCAGAGCGACGATGAAGGGCGTCGAGTTCGGGACAGCCCCAACAATTCCCGACCTTCCGGCACTCGGGCCGACCTACCGGCTCCGTCTGTCGGGCTAACACAGCGCGCCCTGTCCACTGTTGCTCTCCGCGTAACGAAAGCGCCGCTCAGGCGGCTAAAGCGAATACCGCTTCGTGTGTTGCGAATGGCTAAGTTCCCCCGGCGAATTGCACGTCGCCGATACATAGCGACTTCTGAAGAGAGGGCTCATGGTCTCGGCGACTCCGCCACTTGGCTCGTGCGGACCCTGCCTGCGAGAGACCCTTCAGCTACCGTCAGGTGCACTCGCCACGGTCTCCACCATGAGGCCTGGGACATCTGCGAAAATGCGGTCGTTGGACACGAGAGGGATCCCGAGCCGAACCGCCGTTGCGGCCACCCAGCGGTCGGCGTCGTGATTCCGCTGAGCGAGAGGATGTCCGATCCGCTGGCACTCGACCCGCAAATGGGCGTAGCTCAAGACGAGCTCCGGCCCCGTATTCACCGTCTCGGCAGCCGCGATCCTCGCCTCGAGCTTCCGCATTCGAGCTTCACCCCAGTTCCGCAGGAGACCGCCGTAACGAAGTTCCGCGGCGGTCTGGAAGGAGATCAACGCTGGCCTACCGACGATGATCGGTTGGTAGAGCTCTGCGAGTCTGGAACCAGGGGACCAGTTCGGTCCCATAGACGTCGGTGTCGATCACGGCTGGGCCACGACCCGGGTTCAGGCTCACCCGTTGAGTGCAGCGAGAAACGCCAGACCCTCGGCCTCATCGAGGTCTTCGATCAGCATCTCCTCGTGGGGCGGGAGAGGGCGGGCGCGACGCAACAGCTCCTCGACCGGCAACTCGAGGCTCGCTTGGCGCGTGGGCACGACGGGTTCGCTCGACATCTCGCAAGTCATCCTACTGTCGGTTGCCGTCCCGAAAGCCGAACAGGTGTCCGACCAAGTCAAAGCATCTGAGCGAGAATCAGATGCTCGCTTCGTTCGCGGAGGCCCTCGCTTGCGGCCAACTGACTCGTGTCAGAAGGTCCGTTTTGGCAGCCACGTTGGCAGCCTAGAGGCTCGACATCAGCCGACACCGACCGACAACGTCCGAACATATTTCCAGGTCACAGACTTAGATCGACGCTCTCCGACACCCCGAGGACACCTGGCAGTCAGGAGGTTTGAGGGTTCGAGTCCCTTTCGCCTCCACGCAAAAGTCCAGCATAACTCGTGTGTATGGGTTTGTGCGGCTAAAGCCAACAAGGTTCCCAATACTCGAACCAGTGTCCAGCAGCCTTCGTGGCCATCGTTCGTCGAGAGCGCGCGGAGAAGACGCCAGTCAGGTGGCTATTGCGTGCCCACTGCTTTCAACGCGGAATGTCACTTGATGAGCCAGCAGCTGTCCTAATCGAGTCCAGCAGTCGCCAAGGTCGCACGACGGCCCCGGCGTCCTATCGTTCCGAGGCGGAGGCGCCTGTTGCTTCAAGCCTCGAACACGTACGCCCGGCCGGCATCGTGGGCGTGGCCGTATGCACCGACTATGGCGGTCCTGCCCGATGTGGCCACCGAGAAGCCAAGCCCGTCGCCGACGACGGTGTTGGAGCCCAACAGCTCGGCGACCTGCTTCCAGCCGGTTGAGGTCTTGGAGAACACGAACGCACGGCCGAGAATGTCGGCGTCACCTTCTGCACCAACGACTGCGGTGGTGCCCGAGATGGCGACCGACCAGCCGAGGCCGCCGAAGGGGTAGCGGGCGACGTAGGCGACCGTCAGCTCTGCGGTCCGCTTCCAGACGCCGGCCGTCTTGGAGAACACGAACGCACGGCCGAGAATGTTGGCGTCACCTGGTGCACCCACGACTGAGGTGTTGCCCGAGATAGCGACCGACCAGCCGAAGCCGCCGTAGGCGTAGTGGCCGACATAGGCGACCTTCAGCTCGGCGACCTGCTTCCAGCCGGTCGCCGTCTTTGTGAACACGTACGTCCGCCCCGCGTCATTGCCATGGTATGGCGCACCTATGACTGCAGAAGCACCCGAGATTGCCACCGAGTAACCGAAGTGATCGCTGGCGACGGTGTCGGAGCCCTTCAGCTCGGCGGTCTGCTTCCAGCCGGATGCCGTCTTCGTGAAGACATACGCGTGGCCGGCATCTCTTGCGTGGCCGTCTGCACCGACTATGGCGGTCGTGCCCGAGACGGCGACCGAGGAGCCGAAGTAATCGCCGGCGACAGCGTCGGAGGCCTTCAGCTCGGCGGCCTGCTTCCAAACCGCACCAGATTTGGTGAAGACATACGCCCGGCCGACCCCACTGGCGTAGTTATAGGCGCTCACAATGGCGGTCGTGCCCGAGATGGCCACCGAGTAACCGAAGTAATCGTCGGCGACGGTGTCGGAGCCCTTCAGCTCGCCGGCGTGCTTCCAGCCGGCTGCCGTCTTGGTGAACACATACGCCCGGCCGGCATCTTTTGCGTGGCCGTCTGCACCGACTATGCCGGTCGTGCCCGAGACGGCCACCGAGGAGCCGAAGTAATCGCCGGCGACGGTGTCGTAGCCCCTCAGCTCGGCGAGTTGTTTTCCGATCGGCGGAGTCGCCCGGCGAGTCGCGGCCACCGCCGAGGTGGTGCTCGCCAGGAGTGGCAGGGAGATGGCTCCTATCACGAGGACTACGCACAGGCTGGCGATCCGGGTGCGAGGTGCTGCGGCGGTCGTCCTATCATTCGCGTGACCGGTGTTGGCGCTGAGCATCATCATGTCCCCCCGACATGCGAGGGGTCAGACTGGCCCCTCGCTGGGACAACCGTACTCCCGGAACTCCGGACCCGGTCCCAGGTCGATAGCGGAGAAATGGTCCGATGCAGCTGGCGCGACAGAGATCACTCTCTTGAGCCTGCTGGCGCATGAGGACTCGCCAGGTATTCGACCTACGTGCCCGCCGAGCGCTGGCTCGTGAACCAAATTTTGAGTAGACCTTTCAACCGGGACCGCGATTAGCCTGCTATTCGGACCGAAGGGGGCGCAATGAGTCAGGCCGCGACAATTAGCGACATGCGCGGGCATGAGCCGGAGCTCGGACCCGCGGTTCGGCTCGTCGGCATTCGCAAGTCCTTCGGCAGTGTGGTTGCGGCAGACGGCGTAGACCTCGAGATCGCACAAGGCGAGTTCTTCACCATGCTTGGCCCTTCCGGGTCTGGCAAGACCACGCTGCTGCGGATCATCGCCGGGTTCGAGAAGCCCGACGCGGGCCATGTCGAGCTCGGCGGGACCGATGTGACCCGGCGGCCTCCCTACCTTCGGGATGTGAACACGGTATTCCAAGACTACGCGCTGTTTCCTCACATGACGGTCCTTGAGAACGTCGAGTACGGGCTCAAAGTGCGTAAAGTCCACCGGCCCGAGCGCCAGCGGCGGTCCAAAGACGCTCTCGACATGGTCCGCCTGGCGGAACTAGGTGCGCGAAAGCCTATCCAGCTTTCCGGCGGGCAGAGGCAGCGCGTCGCCCTTGCCCGAGCAATCGTGAACCAGCCGGAGGTGCTGCTGCTCGACGAGCCGCTCGGGGCGCTCGACCTGAAGCTTCGCCAAGAGATGCAGTTGGAGCTGAAGCGCATCCAGCGTGAGGTGGGCATCACCTTCGTCTACGTGACTCACGACCAAGAGGAGGCGCTGACGATGAGCGACCGGTTGGCCGTCGTCGACCGCGGCCGGATCGAGCAGCTGGGATCGCCGACCGAGGTGTACGAGAAGCCGGCGACCGAGTTCGTGGCGGGGTTCATCGGGGTGTCGAATCTCATCGAGCGCAACGGCCTCCGGCTGACGATCCGCCCGGAGAAGGTGCAGCTTCTGGAGGACGACGCCGCCGCTCCACCCGGCGCGCACGTGGAGCGAGGAGAGATCGCCGAGGTGACCTACCTCGGGCCGGTCACCCGGTACACGGTGGCTCTCGCGAGCGGCGGACAACTAGTAGCCCTCCGCCAGAACGTCGAGACAGCGGCGGCAGATGTGCTCGACACGAGGGGCCGGACAGTCAGGGTGGCCTGGAGACCCGAACAGGCCTACAAGATCGGGATGTCCGCTTCAAACGGGATTTCCGTGGCCAACGAGGAGGAGTGATGAAACGACACCATAGAACTCGGAGGTTTGGGGTGCTGTCGACGGTGTTGGCAGCGTTGTCGGTCGTGGCCGCGGCGTGCGGCTCGAGCTCGCCGTCCGGATCCGGTTCGCACGTCCTTGTGCCTCCCACCCACAACTTGCCGGTCTTGACCAAGATCGGCAAGGGCGAAGGGCAGCTGAACCTCATCGCCTGGCTCGGGTACGCCCAACCACAGTGGGTGAAGCCCTTCGAGAAGGCTACCGGCTGCCAGGTGAACGCGAAGTACGCCGCCACGTCGAGCGACATGGTCTCGCTCATGGCCAACGGCGGGGGCGGACAGTACGACCTCGTTTCGGCGTCTGGTGACGCCGACTTGCGCCTCATCTACGGCGGGGACGTCCGGCCGGTCAACATCAAGCTGATACCTTCCTGGAGCGAGTTTCACCCGTTCCTGAAGGCGCCACCCTTCAACACGATCGATGGCGTGCATTACGGCGTGTCGCTTCAGTTTGGTCCGAACGTCCTGCTCTACAACGCCAGCGTGTTCAAGAGCCCGCCCACGAGCTGGTCGGTGATCTACTCGGCAAAGTACCGCGGCGAGATCACGATCCCCAACAACCCGATTCAGATCGCCGACGCCGCCCTCTACCTTTCAAAGACGAAGCCGAGCCTTGGCATCACCGACCCTTACGAGCTGACCCAGACTCAGTTCAACGCTGCAGTGAACTTGCTGAAGAGCCAGAAGCCGCTTGTGAAGAAGTACTGGGATGTGGGCTCGGACGAGATCTCTCTTTTCCAGAACCACGAGGTCGTCGTCGGCGCCGCCTGGCCGTATCAGACCACCACGCTGAAGGCCGCACACTTCCCGGCCGAGGACACCATTCCGAGCCAGGGCGCCACCGGCTGGGCGGATACCTGGATGCTTGCAACTAAGGCACCCCATCCGAACTGCGCATACATGTGGATGCGCTACGTCTCGACCCCTCAGGTGCAGGCCGAACAGGCCGTATATTACGGCGAGACGCCCGCCAACTCGCTCGCTTGCCCGCTTATGAACAAGATCTCCCAGGGGTCATGCGCGGCATACCACGCGAATGCTCCGGAGGCGTATTTCAAGACCATCGAATTCTGGAAGACACCACTTGCCCAGTGTGACAACGGCAAGTCGGATTGTGTGCCCTTCGTGCAGTGGGTGAATGCCTGGACCCAGATCACGGGGTAAGGAGCGCATGGGGGTGACTGTGACCGCGGCGCAGCCAGCGGCGGCGTCGTCGGGCGCGGCCCGGGTCTCCGCAGCTCTGTGGCGCCGTCCTTGGCTCAGGGCAACGCTTACGCTCTCGCCCCCGCTCGCCTGGTTCCTTGTGATCTATCTCGCCTCGTTGGCCCTGATGCTCATCACGGCCTTCTGGAGCGTCAACCCCTTCACGAACAACCTCCAGCACCAGCTCACGCTCGGCAATTTCCGTGAGCTGCTCGGCGCGACCTACCTCCGAATAATTGCGAGAACCGTCACTATCGCTGCCCTCGTGACGGTCACGGACGTGGTGATCGCCCTGCCCTTTGCTTATTACATGGCACGGGTGGCATCGCGGCGGGTGCGAAGTGCCCTGCTCATGATGGTGCTGCTCCCACTGTGGGCGAGTTACCTCGCGCGGGTATTCGCCTGGATAGTCATCCTCAGCAACGACGGCACCCTCGACTGGACGTTCAAACGTCTCGGGCTCGGGTCGCCAAATCTCGCGTATACGAACACCGCCATGTGGATCGTGTTCTGTTACATCTGGCTTCCGTTCATGGTCATCCCGATATACACCGCCCTTGAGCGGATACCGGACTCTCTCCTCGAGGCGTCCTCGGACCTCGGGGCGCGCAATGCGAGGACATTCCGCAGCCTTGTGTTGCCGCTCGCCCTCCCAGGAATCCTTGCCGGGTCAATCTTCACTTTCTCGCTCACGCTCGGCGACTTCATCACGCCCCTCCTGATCGGGGGAACCAACTCCAGCCTCATCGGCAACGTCATCTACGAAAACCTCGGCACGGCGAACAACCTGCCGTTCGCGGCGGCTCTTGCCATCGTGCCGATCGTGATTATGACCGTCTATCTCCTGATCGCACGGGCCTTCGGCGCTTTCGAGGCGATGTAATGGAAGGCCGCGCGACGAGGGCGGCGCTCGCCGCCTGGTCGATCGGAGTCGTACTTTTCCTGCTGTTGCCAATCGCCACCATCGTGCTTTTTGCATTCGATCGCTCGAACGTCCAGAGCTGGCCCATCAGCCACTACACCCTAAGTTGGTTCTCCATTGCTTGGAACGACCCGCAGGTTCGCTCGGCATTCGTCCTGTCGCTCAAGGTGGGAGCGGCGGCGACGATCCTGTCGCTCATTCTCGGCTCAGCGGCCGCCTTTGGGGTTCACCGGTTCCATTTCTTCGGTGGGAGTCCATCTCGCTACTGCTCGTCCTACCACTTGCTCTACCCGGCATCATCACGGGGCTTGCCCTCTACTCGGCCTTCAATTTCGCGGGCGTCACCCTGTCCATCATCACGATCATCATCGGCCATACGACCTTCTGCATCGTCGTGGTCTATAACAACGTGCTCGCCCGCCTCCGCCGGACCGCGGGGTCGCTGAACGAGGCCTCTGCCGACCTCGGGGCCTACGGGCTGCAGACGTTTCGCTACGTCACACTCCCGACCTTGTCGACCGCAGTCGTCGCCGGTGCGCTCCTCGCGTTCGCACTCTCGTTCGACGAGGTGATCGTCACCTACTTCACGGCCGGCGCCCAGAACACGCTCCCGCTGTGGATATTCGGGGCGATTCAGCGAGGCCAGCAGTTGCCGGAGGTGAACGCCGTCGTCGTATTCGTTATCGCCCTCACGATCATCCCTGTCGCCATCGCGGTGCGCCTGACCGGTGGCGGCGGTGTGACGAGGTCGTCGGTTGCCGCCGCCCAGGAGCAACACGGGTGATTCCAGCACGGCGCCACCGCGTCGCGACGCCATTGGCCCCGGCCGCCTCGAGAGGGCACGCTGTCCGCATGGCCGACCTCTACGAGTGGCGGGGGACCTTCGTCGACGCTGAGCTCGAGGCACTTCATGCAGAGGCGTTTGGTCATAAGCCTTCGGAGTTCAACTGGGGGGCGCAGCTACGTCGGCACAGCCTCGGTTGGGTCTGTGCTCGGCAGGCAGGACATCTGGTCGGCTTCGTGAACGTGGCGTGGGACGGCTCAAGCCACGCCTTCATCGTGGATACCGTCGTCGCCGCCGCTCACCGTCACCGTGGATTAGGGACCGAGCTCCTCGCCGTTGCTGTTCGCCAGGCCAAGGCGGCCGGGTGCGTGTGGCTTCACGTTGACTTCGAGGACCACCTGAGGCCGTTCTACTTCGACTCGTGTGGCTTCACGCCAGCGCACGCCGGATTGATACGGCTGATTGACGAGTAGGGAAGGCGGAGTGGCCCCGTCATCGCGTCGCCCGCCGACCGGGGAAATCATCACCGTCTTGGCGCTTCTCCCCGGCCTTGGGTGCGAGCTCGTGGCATCCTTTCCACATGGATCGCGACTGGGCCAGGTTTCATCGCCCGCTGCCAGGAGGCACTCGGCGAACTGGTGGAAGGACGACCAGATCCGTTCAAGGCTCTCTGGTCACACGCAGACGACGTGGTGATCATGGGCGCCTTCGGCGGTCATGAGCGAGGCTGGAGACTGGTCAGCGCCCGGCTCGACTGGGCCTCCGCAGGCATCAAGGCCACCAACCGCGTGGCGGAGAACATCGTGACCGTCGTGGGTGACGGACTCGCCTACACAGTCGATCTCGAGCACATGACCCGTCACGCCGACGGGCCGCCGATGCCCAGGACACTGCGCTGCACCCAGGCATACCGGCGCGAAAACGGCGAGTGGAAAGTCACGCTGCGCCACGCCGACGAACTGCCCCTCAAGGACGAACAACAAAGATGACCGCCGGCGGCAGGAGCCGCCGAACGGTTCATTCATAGCTTGACGCAGCGAGTTGCGATCATCGCTCGACGAAGGAGTACACGTGATCATTGGAGATTGCCAACAAGTGACCATCTCCGAACGACGGGGTCGGGAAGTCGGTTGCGGCGCTGCCGATCGAGAATCGCTCCACTGCGTGCCCGGTGCGCGGACTCAGGGCGAACAGGTTTCCATTGGAGATGGTCCACACGAGTCCTCCGGCGAGGATCGGCGGGCCGCCGGCTCCCGTCGACGTTTGCCAGAGAACTCTCAGTCTCAACGTCTTCGCGTTGGTTGCAACCGCCATTACCCCGTTTTCGCACGGCAAGTAGGCGGTGCTACCGGAGAACGCGACTCCTCCGTCCACGTCGTTGCCACAGATGTTGGTCTTTTCATCAACCTGTCCGCCGATGCCACCGAGCCTGGAGGCACGCAACAGATAGACGGTCTGCGACTTCCCCGCCTGCACAACGAGGCCGTTCGGCAGGACGGCGGGTACCGATGATCCCAGGTCGTGGTCGTTGGCGTTGTCGTTGTACCAGTCCGACGGTGCGAAGAACTGGAGGAGCTTCAGCGATGGCGACAGCTCCAGGACCGAGTCGCTGTCGTCGTAGTGGCCCGGCGATCGCGCCGAGCCGTTGCCCGCCGCCACCCACACGTCGCCCTTAGCATTCAGTACCGGAGCCGCGCCCCCCATCCAGATGGCGCCCTGGGAGTCGCCGGCTCGGGCGTCCACCTCGAAATAGTGGGCTTTACCTCCCGTCACTGGCGCCGATTCAACCCACCCGTGATAACTGGAGCAGTCGCCGTAGTTCCCTCCGAATCCGAAGACAACCTCGTTGCCGTCGAGCGTCAGCGACGTGCGCTGAAGGATGGCGGCGGTGTTAGCGCCGGGCGGGTCGACATGTTGCTTGAGCTTGAGGTCTCCGTTTGCCGTGTTGAGCCCGTATAGCTCGTGGCGGGGCCGGCCGCCGGCGAGCTGGTCAGCCACGACGAAGATCTCGTTGCGAGCCCTGTCGATGACCGGTGTCGAGGTGATCCCCACCGTGGGCCCGATATTGCCGCACGGAAGATCACCCGACGGCACGGGAACAGCGAGATGTCGATGCCATGCAATGTGCCCATTCGAGATGGAAAGGGCGTAGACAGTGTCGTTTTCGGTTGCGACGTAAACCCGTTTGTTCCAGACGAGCGGTTCGCCGTACAAGTTCCCATCGAGCGTGGGCGAGGTCCAGGCTGTTCTGAGAGAGGAGAGCTTAAGGCCAGCAGGAGCGGCGCCGGACCCGCCCACATTATTGTGATACACGGTCCAGTTGGAGTTCGCGGTTGCTGCCGCTCGTGGCGTTGCGGCAACCCTTCTCCCGTACAGCATCTCCTGCTTCGGGGACATCGAGGTCGCCGGCAGGTTCGAAGACAGCGGCTTTTCCGGCGCCTCCCGCCCGATTGAGATCCCGACGAGGAGGACCATGCTCGAGATCCCCATAACGATGCGTTTTCTTGACCGATTCGGATCGAGTCCGATCGGTCGCTTCGAAATATCGGAAGTCACGTGCAAAGTCTGCCGCGTCCGATGCGGTGACGGAGGACGAGCCCTCGGCATCCTACCATTCTCCTGGTAGTGTTCTGGTATGAGGACGACCATCGACAAGGCAGGGAGGCTGGTCATTCCGAAGACGCTGCGAGACCGTGTGGGTCTCGTACCTGGCGAAGTCGAGATCACTGCCGACGGCGCCGGCCTCCGCATCGAACCCGTCTCGGGGGAATCTCTCGCGGAGCGAGATGGTCGGCTGGTCATCCCGTCGTCTGGCTTGCCTCTCACAGACGACCTCGTGCGCGAGCTGAGAGATGCCGACCAGAGGTAGGAGTGTCGACGTTCTTGCAGATACCAGCGTGGCTGTCGCCATAGTTGTCGAAGATCACGAGCACCACGCATCTACGCTGCGCGCGATTGGCCACCGCGGGGTTGGGCTGGCCGGGCATGCTGCGTTCGAGACATTTTCAGTGCTAACCCGCCTGCCACCTCCGATTCGACGATCACCAGACGCGGTCGTCAGGTTGATGAGAGTTAATTTCGCCCAGAACAGCTACTTGTCAGCACCCGCAGCCGAAGCGCTCCTGCCGAGACTTGCTGCTCTCGGGATCGCAGGTGGGTCCGTGTACGACGCGCTCGTTGGCGCAGCGGCCGCTGAGAGCGGTCTGACCCTGCTCACACGTGATCGGCGAGCGCTGCTCGTATACCGAGCACTCGAGGTCAACGTTGAGATGATTGGCGGATGGCCGACAGGCTAGCCAGCGAGCGGATGGGCACCTAGAGAACCTGTGCGGATCGCCTCGTTGCACATGGCGTCAGCGATCTGGCATAGCTGCTCGAGCTGCCGGCGTTCGCGGCTACGAAACGGCGGGCCCTCACGACCTGCCACCACGACCACATCCGAGGACCCGAGCGGAGCCCAGGCGACGTCCCGAGGCCCAACCAGTCCCACACCGTCTCCAGCCAGCGAGCGACCTGCCCTCGCGCCAGCTACGAAAGCGCCCAACCAGGCCGCAGCTGGCGGACGGCCCGCCTCCGCCAGCGAGGTCGCCCAGGGCTTGCCCGTGTCGATCACCGTCGACCAGTCGCAGGCAAAGGCTGCGCAGACGCCCTGACCGAGCGCGCTGAACAACGCTGTCATCGAGTTCGACTCGGCGATACGCACTGCTGCGCCGAGGGGATCGCGATCGGCGTCCGATACGCGGTACACGAGATGGCGGAGATCCTCCACCTCAACACCGGGAAGCCGCGAAAGGGCCTCGGCCACGTCATCAGGACTCGAGCCGTCGGCTAGCTCGATGGTCAACTCGTCGACCGCTCGAGTTCCATCCCTCTCGAGGATGTCGACCCCAACGAGGTCGCCTCCGAGCTCTCCAATCCGGCTGGCGACCTGACCGAGCGATCCCGGGCGATCCGCCAGCCATACCCGGACGACCACACAGTGAACCATGGTGTCACCGTACGCAATCGATGTGAACGCATTGTTTCAGCAACGAGAACGCCGAGAGAACTCGACCACTACGGACAGTGACTCCGCGGCGCCGATGTGGTGTTTCGAGCGTTGCCTCGGTGGGTAACGAGCGGTGGGTACAGAGGTGAGCACCACGACAGCGGCACCAATACGGAGGAGGTTCGCGATGAGTGCAAGCGACAAGCTCAAGAACACCGTGCAGACCGGCAAGGGACAGGTGAAGAAGGCCACCGGTAAGGCGACTCACGATCGTTCGCTCGAAGCAGAGGGCGAGGCCGAAAAGGTTGCCGGCAACTTGAAGCAAGCCGGAGAGAACATCAAGGACGCCGTCAAGAAGTAAGAGGCTCCGCCGCGCTATCACCGGTCGGAACCCGGCTCAAGAGCCGGACACTGAGATCTTCCAATGAAGTGTGGAGGTTGACATGAGTACGGTAGCAATAGTGATCATCGCCGTCGCAGCGCTAGTGGTGCTCACAGTCGTCGGCATCGTGCTGGAACGTTCGATCCGGAGGCGCAAGCTGCAGGAGCGATTCGGCCCGGAGTACGACCGGACCGTCAGTGCCACAAATAACTCGCGTGAAGCGGAAGCTGATTTACGTGAACGCGCCGCAGAGCGAGACCGCCTCTCGATACGGCCGCTCAGCGCGGCACAGCGGGATCGATACGAACAGGATTGGCGTCAGGTGCAGGCAGAATTCGTAGATGTTCCAGGAACCTCGCTCGCGCGAGCCGACGCCCTAGTGACCGATGTCATGATCGACAGGGGCTATCCGATGCAGGAGTTTGACGATCAGGCGAGGCTCGTTTCGGTTGATCACCCTCGGGTGGTGGAACAGTACCGTCTGGCCCACGGCATCTTCGTCGCCAGTCAGTCGGCCACGGTGCCCACGGAGAAGATCCGCCAAGCGTTCGTTTCCTATCGAGCCCTATTTTCCCAACTTATAGAAGACGAAATGGCGCCCACGAACCAAACACCTGCCGACGAGGAGTCGGCCGCGTCCTTCTGATCTTCACTGGAAGGTACCGAACCCATTGAGGAGGAAGAAAGAATGGAAAGACAAGTCGCGACCCCAGCTAACGAGTCGGAGCCGAATGCAGGCTCTGTCATGCAAGACGATGACATCCAATACGACGATGAAATTGCTGACAACAACGACGATGAAATGAGAGCGGGGCAGGCGCGGCTCAGCACAGCGATGTCTGAAACTGAGCGATTGGGCGGCGGAAATCGGAGTTCCGCGGAGTGGGCGGGAAGCGAGGGATCCCTTGTGAGCGACCCTGCTGCCTTGCGTCTCAGCTGGGACTCGATACAAGTAGGATTTGTGGACGATCCACGTCGGGCGGTCGGCGACGCAGAGCAACTTGTATCTACCGTGGTCGACGACCTGGTCGAGGGCTTCCGTCTGCAGCGGCAACGGCTCGAGGCCTCTTGGATGGTAGGTACCGAGGCGTCGACCGATGATCTCCGGCAGGCCTTTCAGCGTTATCGTGACTTTTTCGAGCGGCTCCTGCAGCTCTGATAGGCCTCGGCCTCTTCCAAGAGCTGGCCGACCTCCTCCGGTGATCGAACATTGAGCAAGCTCGACGCCCGGGCTGGACCCGCCGGTGAGAGTCTTGTGCGCCTAGTCCCCGCGTACTGGGCAGCCCTAACATCGCGAGGTTCGGTGTACCTCGATCATGGGTAGATATGTTCCGACGGCAGTGCATCTCAGCCGGGGGCAAGACTGGAGGCAAGGCAATGGCTGCAGGCGTCAAGAAGACGACGAGCTTCACCTACACGACCTACATCCTGGCGACGCCAGAACGGGTCTGGCAGGGCCTCACCGACCCCGCCCTGATGAAACGCTACTGGCGGCACCAAAGAGCTGGTGAGAAGACCTTCCGCTCGGACTGGAAGAAGGGCTCTACCTATGACATGGCGCACGAGGAGGTCGGGCTGGTCGTGAGCGACCCCGAACAAGTGATCCTCGAGTCCGATCCCTTCAGCCGACTGGCCTACACCTGGCACACGATTACTCCCGAGTGGGCCGCCGAGGTCGGCATGGACAAAGCCACTGCTGACGCCTGGCGGGCCGAACCCCGATCCAAGGTTGCTTTCGACATTGAGGACGTCGGAAACGGCGTTGCCAAGCTCACGGTCGTCCACGACGGGTTCGAGCCCGGTAGCGCTGTTCTCCAGGGCATCTCTGACGGCTGGCCTGCAGTTCTTGCCAGTCTCAAAACCCTCCTTGAGACCGGTTCGACCCTACGGACCTCCTAGGTTGCGCCAAAGATCCCGACGGGTTGTGCAACGCTACGGAAGTGGCTGGACTGTTGGACGGGGTGCGTGACGGCCGACTGAAGCGACCAGACGGACGCACGGTGGCCTGGAGCGAATGGGGGCAGAGCGATGCGGTGCCGGTGCTGCGTGTACCCGGTACGCCGGGCTGCCGCTACAGCGTGCGGGCCGATCGGACACTATGGCAGGCGCGCAACCTGTTGATGATCACGACCGAAAGACCGGGCTTCGGAGCATCAACCCGACTCCCCGGGCGCGGCTTCGCTGAGCCCGCCGATGACTGTGCAGCGGTTCTGGACCAGCTCGGGCTCGAGTCGGTGCACGTCTATGGGAGCAGCGGAAGCGCCCCGCACCAGTTGGCGTTCGCGGCCCGTCATCCCACGCGGGTGCGGGCGATGACGATCCTGGTGGGGGCGGCTCCGACGACCGAAGAGGAGGAGGATCGGGAGATCGGACTAAACCGGCAAGCGCGCCGCCTTCTTCGCGCCGGTGACTTGGCTGGCGTCCGGCGGCTTATGACCGATACGCGCGACGCGCTTCTGGCCGACCCGCTGGCCGCCTTCCGGGAGGTCATGGACAAGGCTCCCGAGTCCGACCGCGTGGTCATGGGCGACCCGGGCTGGCAGGAGTCCATGTCGGTCGCTATCGAGGAGGCGCTGCGGCAGGGGATCGACGGGTGGTTCGACGAGGGACTCGCCTTGTCTGGCGACTGGCGAGATGTTGACCTGGCTGCCGTTGGGACATCGCTGACCTGGTGGCACGCCGGCTCTGACGCCAATGCGCCGCTCAGTGCCGCACAACGACTGCTCGAACAAATCCCCCATGCACAACTGCGGCTCTTCGGGGACGACGAGGGGCATCTGGCCAGCTTCCACCGCGAGGACGAGATCCTTGACGAACTCCTTGCTCGCGGATGACTTGTGACGTTCTCCGGTGCCGGGAAAGGTGAAGTCTGATTAACGGCAACCTACCGCCGTCGGGGGCCGCGGTAGCCGGACTTACCCGCAGCGAGCCGCGCGGTCCTGGGATCAGCCGCGAGGCGACCAGGGAAGGCTTTAGGTACCGCGATCGCTTGGGTCAGGATGTCAAGGGCACCGAGACATTGCGGCGCATCGGTGCGCTCGCGATTCCGCCGGGCTGGAAGGACGTTTGGATCTCGCCAGACCCCCTCGGTCATATCCAGGCCACGGGCGTAGACAGCCGGGGCAGGACGCAGTACCTCTACCACGAGTTGTGGCGTGAGCAGCGTGATGCCCAGAAGTTCGCGCACATGCTCAGGTTCGCCGCCGCGCTGCCGGCGCTGCGGACGGCCACCGTGCGAGATCTCAGCGGCCGTCACCTAGACCGTGATCGCGTGGCCGCAGGCGCCGTGCGGCTGATCGACCTCGGGCTGTTTCGCATCGGCGGGGAGAAGTACGCCGAGCTGGACCATCATTACGGGGCGACGACGCTGCAGAAGCGGGACGTGAGGATAACGCGAGACAGCATCGTGTTCGACTACATCGCCAAGGAGGGCAAGCGCCGCATGATCACCGTCGCCGACGAGGCGATCCGGCCGACGGTGCGTGCGCTGGTCCGAAGTGGCAACAACCTCGGCTCACTGTTCTGCTTCCAGGACGGTGACACCTGGCGGCCTCTTCACTCTCGCGAAGTGAGCAGCTACATTGCCGCGAATGCAGGCGGCCACTTCACCGCCAAGGAGTTCCGAACCTGGAACGCCACTGTGCTGATGGGGCTCTTCCTGGCGAATGCGGGACCGTCGTCCACCGCGCGCGGCCGCAAGAGCACCATCGCCGCCAGCATTCGTGGGGTAGCGACCTGGCTGGGAGACACTCCGACCGTCGCACGCAAGTCCTACATCGACCCCCGCCTCATCAGGCGGTACGAATCGGACGGCCATCTATCCGTGATCCCCGCCGTGCCCGCCGCGCTGCCGGCCGCGGCCGAAGCGGAAGTCGCCGTCGCTGCGCTACTCGCCGCCCAGGACTAACCGCCCTGGTGGAAGTCGATGGGACGTTCAGCCAGCTACTACCCAACGAACGCACTGCCCGGTCCACTACTGGTCGTTTGCCGCCGGTGTTGCCTGGGTAGTAGGCCTGTCTCCACCGGGCCGCGCCCGATGTCCGACCTGAGCCCTTGATGGGAGGCGCCACCTGCACACGTCTCGGACGACCCGCTTGTCGGCGCTGCTCGCAGTGGCAGCGGTTCTGACATTACTCCTGGCAGACACGGCCTCATCGGTTGGCGCGAGCGAACGGACTACGGAACGTTTTGGCGTACCCGTGAGCGGCTCGGTTGCCCCCGCGCAGTCGATCGAGCGCACTTCGAAAACGAACGGGGCAAAGGACACCACTCTGTCCGCTGTGTCGTGCACTTCGGCAAAGGCGTGCACCGCCGTCGGGAACAACTTTCTCGTCAGCATCATCAAGTACGTGACCTTCGCGGAAGCCTGGCATGGGAAGACTTGGGCGATCCAGGTAACCCCGAATCCACCTCGCTCGGACAGTCAACTGAACGGCCTGCAGGCGGTTTCGTGTACCGCGGCGTCGGCGTGTACGGCCGTCGGCAGCTACGCCAACAGAACCAACGGGTTGACCCTGGCGGAGTTCGGGAATGGGAAGACGTGGGCGATCGAGGCCACGCCCAACCCGAAAGGGGCGGAGTTCAGCGGCCTGTACGGGGTCTCGTGTAGCTCGGCCAAGGTGTGCACCGCCGTCGGGTACGACGAAACCCGCGCCGGAAAGGACCTGGCCCTGGCCGAGGCCTGGAACGGGAAGAGGTGGGCGATCGAGGCCACGCCGGTTCCGAGTGGGGCCAAGCTCAGCGACCTCATCGGTGTGTCGTGCACGTCGCCGACTGCGTGCGCGGCCGTCGGAGGCTACACCGACAGCGCAGGCTCACCCCGAACCCTGGGGGAGGGGTGGAATGGAAAGAAGTGGGCCATCGACCGAACCGCCAACCCGAACGGGGCTCGCAGCAGCCAACTGCACGCAGTGTCCTGCACGTCGGCGACGGCGTGCACTGCCGTCGGGAACTTCTACAACAGCGTCGGCACCGCGCGTGCGCTGGGCGAGATCTGGAACGGCAAGAAGTGGTCGATAGAGCGCATTCCCAACCCGAACGGAGGGGAGATCCTCATCGAGCTGTCGGGCGTGTCGTGCCGCTCCGCCAAGGCGTGCACCGCCGTTGGGAACTACTGGCCGACGGCCTATACCGAGGTGACACTCGCCGAAATCTGGAACGGGAAGAATTGGTCGATGGAGCGCACCCCCAACCCGAGCCACGCGGTCAATAGCGACCTGTACGGAGTCTCCTGCACCTCGGCGACGACCTGCACTGCCGTCGGGAACTACGGCACGATCACCGACCGTACCCTCACGCTGGGCGAAGCGTGGAACGGCAAGACCTGGGCGATCGAGCGAACATCCAATCCATGACGCCTTGGCGCCATAGCCTGAGGCGGCAGGTGCAGGCCACGATCTGAGGGCTCGGGCGTGATGGCTGAAAGACACGCTACTTCGTCAAGTTGGGCTCCCCTTCGGATTACCGTCTTTCGCTGGCTGTGGCTCGCCTCGCTAGTGAGCAACGTCGGCACCTGGATGCAGACCGTCGGGGCCCAATGGTTCCTTGTCCACGCCGCCCACGCTGCCATCCTGGTCTCGCTCGTCCAGACCGCGGACATGCTCCCAGACGTGCTGTTCGGCATCGTCGGTGGTGTCCTGGCAGATACCCTTGACCGACGCAGATTGCTGATGGCGGTTCAAGGGGCCCTTGTCGTCGCGACTTCGGCACTTGCGGCCCTCACGATCGCCGGTCGTATGTCACCAGCGCTGCTTCTCCTGTTTACGTTCGTGATCGGAGCCGGTTCGGCCTTCGTCACCCCGGCCTACCAATCGCTCGTGCCCGAGCTCGTCCCGCACGACCAGATCCCCGCAGCCGCACAGCTCAGCTCCATCAACGTCAACCTCGCCAGGGCGATCGGGCCCGCGATCGCCGGCATCCTGATCGCGTACGTCGGGGTGGGGGCTGTCTTTGCCCTCGATGCCGCGACGTTTCTCGTCTACGGCCTCGTTGTCGCCCTGTGGCGGCCGAGCCCCGACACGACCCCGCAGATCCCCGAGCGATTCGTGTCGGCGCTTCGGGCCGGCGGTCGATACGTCCGCTACGCGCCGGTCGTCCGCCGGATCTTGCTCCGGGCGGCCCTCTTTCTTGTCCCGGCGAGCGCGCTCTGGGCGCTGCTCCCCCTCGTCGCGAGCCGACACCTCGGACTCGGGTCCGGCGGGTACGGCCTGCTGCTCGGTGCCCTCGGGGTCGGGGCTATCGCCGGGGCATCCGTGCTATCGAAGGTACGCGCCCGGCTGTCGGTGAATGTCCTCATTGGACTAATCGGCGGGGTGTTTGCCTGCGCCCTTGTCGCGGTGATACTTGTGCCGTCGACCGTTGTGGTCGTCATTGTTCTGCTCCCCGCCGGCATGGCGTGGGTCGGCATGCTTGCGACGGTCAACACGTTGCTGCAGCTCTTTTTGCCACGCTGGGTCCGGGCGCGAGGGTTGTCCGTCTACCAGATGGTGCTCTTTGGTGCGCAAGGCGTCGGGGCGATCATTTGGGGTGCGGTTGCCGACTCGTTTGGACTTACTCCCACCTTTCTAGTTGCCGCCGGCCTCATGGCCGCAGGAGCGGCATCGATTCGCCTTTGGCCGTTCGTCGACACCTCGAACATGGACCGGCGCACCGTAGTTCGGCCTGACCCGGCCGTCGAGTTCGAGACCGAAGCAGACTCTGGACCGGTGGTGGTGCGCACTGCCTACTCGATCCCGACCGAGCATGAGCGCGAGTTCAAGCGGGCGATGGTCCGCGTACGCGAGTCACGGCTACGGACCGGCGCCACCCAGTGGGGGCTGTTCCGCAACGGAGAGCGATCGGGTGAATTCGAAGAGATATTCGTGGTCGCGTCGTGGGACGAGCATCTGCGCCAGCACAGGGAGCGGTTGACCGCCACCGACATCGCCTACGAGGAGCAGGCGAAAGCGCTCTCCGAGAAGGCTCCGCAAACTTGGCACCTCCTACCTACCGACCTCGACGAGAAGTAGGACACGGTCAGCCCGGCTGACGCGGGCAGGTGGCAAACATGACGCGGTGGGAGTCTCCCTCTAGGGCGCGGCTGCGGTCAGAAGGCGCGGCTCGAGACCAGAACGACCACTTTCCCGTGGCGGGTCGGCGAGGAGAGTCGTTGTGCCGCGGCGTCCAGGTCCTCCAGCTCGAACGTGCTATCGACAACGGGGCGCCAGGTCGCGGACTCTACGTGTGAGAGCAGAGCCTGGAACTCCTCGGGGCTGCCCATGGAAGTGCCGACGATCGATCGCCAGTTCCAATACACGTCCGCGAGTTGAACGGTCGCCTCGGGACCAGCAGTGTCGCCGAAGCTGACCAGCACACCGCCCCGCCGAAGCAGCGGCAGCGTGGTGGACCATGTAAGGCCGCCGTAACTGTCGATCACCGCGTCGAGCTCTCCCTCCGCCGCTCGCAGCACCGCTTCTGGCCAATCCGGATCGCGGTACTGCACCGCGGCCTTGGCGCCGAGAGCGACGGCTCGGTTCGCCTTCTCGGCACTGCCGGTGGTGGCAACGACGTCGGCACCGGCTGCAGTTGCGAGCTGGATGAGGAACGAGGACACGCCTCCCCCTGCCCCGGTTACCAGGACTCTGCTGCCCGGACCGACGCGCCCGCAAGTGAACAGAGCTCGCCACGCAGTCAGTCCGGACAGCGGCAACGCGGCGGATTCCTCCCACGTCAGCCTGGCCGGACGCGGGGCGACGTTGCGGGCGGCAATGAGGATCTTCTCGGCAAAGGTCCCGTCCGTCGGCGCGCCGACGATGTCGAAGTCTGGGCCAGGAACAAGCTCGCCTTCGCCCCAGTTGAGAGTCGGGTAGATCACGACCTCGTCGCCCTCGGCCACACTGGTGACCGCAGCTCCAGCCCATGAGACCACGCCCGCCCCGTCCGATCCGAGGGTGACCGGAAGTGGGCAGTACGACGGGGTTGTCCAGACCCAAGGGTCGCGCCTGTTCAGCGCGGCCGCTACAACGTCGACCACGACCTCGTCCGCGGCTGGAACCGGATCGGCGACTTCGCGCATCTCAAAACGGGGCGGATCCCCGAACTCGACCAGCTGCATGGCCTTCATAGGGGCTCGTTTCTAGGGGAGGGCAGGGGTGCAACTTTATCGACAAAGCCATGACGTCCCCGTGGCACGCTGGGCGTCAGGAGCGTCGGGGCTTGGTTGCCAGGTCCGGGCCGCCTCTGTTGATATGAGTAAGCAGGTCGCCGGGCTGGCAGTCGAGCGCCTGGCAAAGCCGGGTCAGGGTGCTGAACCGGATTGCCCTGGCGTGACCGTTCTTCAGGATGGACAGCTTGCTCCTGACGCCGACTCGGTCGGATAGCTCGGTCAGGGTCATGCCCCGGTCGGCGAGGAGCTTGTCGAGGTGGATGGCGATGGCGTGGTCATCCGGGGCCGTGGGCGGCACTACACCGTCCCCTCAAGATCAGCTCGCATCCCGGCGCTGATCCGCACGATGCGGGCGAAGGTGATCAAGCCCAGGCCGATCAGGACGACCGGCCACGACACGGACCAGGCCTCGGGCCACTGACCCCAGTCGACGTGCCAAGTGACCAGCTGACTGAGCAGGTTCAGGCTGGCGAACGCTTCGGCCACGGTGGCCACCAGCCCGCCGGCCAGCAGCCACCAGCCGAGAATCAGCAGCAGCCGGGCGGCCCGGGCGGTGTGGACGCCGTCGCTGGCGGCAGTGCGGGTCAGCCGCATCGCCAGGTAGAGCGCGCCAAGGCGAAGCAGGGCAATGGGCAACAGGGTGACCGCGAAGGCCATGGCCTGCCCGACGGTGGGATGAGCAGTGCATACGAACGCGGTGCTCCAGGTGGCTTTCACGCCCGGAGCCAGCCCAGGATGACGAAGCCCACCTGCCGGCGTGCTGCAAGAGCGCGGGCGTGGTGGTCAGGCAGACGCGCGAAGAAAGCTGAGAGTTCGGGACGGGGATGAGAAGTGCTCCGGTCCGAGTCAGGGCAAGTATCAGCTGGAGCACGGTGACGACTGCGGTGAACCAGAACACCCAGGTGATCAGTGCTGCGAGTCGTTTGGGTGGATAGGCGTGTAATCGCGAAGGGCGGAGAAGAAAGGCTCAAGGCGATTCGAGGTCGCGCCGATAAGGACTACGCGACCCGCGACCGGCCTCTTAGGTGTGACTGGCACTGGCCTGCTTCAAACAGAGGGAGTGACGCGGGCCAGCGTCCCGAGTTTCAGCGCAGAGGTTTTCACCTTGCACCGCTTGTTCCCTGAGCTGTAAGGCCTTCGATCGTGCGTGCGACGTGTGACCTGCTTCACCTCCCTAGAGGAGGGCAACATGGCTGCATCCGGACGGCAGTTCCGGCGGTCACCCGTCAACGTGCTTACGTCGACGACTGTGCGCGTACGGCGCCGCTTTGCCGCAGCGCTCGTGATTGCGGGCGCAATCGTGCTCCTCGGCGGCGCGGTGGGCACGATGGCCGCTTCGGCGGCGCAACCGCCGGTGGGCTTGGGGACTGCTGCCTCGTTCGCCGTGCTGGCTGGTAGCACCGTTACGAATACGGGTCCCTCAACGATCTCCGGGAACCTGGGTCTCAGCCCAGGCACCGCTGTCACCGGATTCCCGCCAGGGAAGGTCATCGACGGAAAGATCCACGCCGCCGACGCCGTGGCGCTGCAGGCCGAAGCTGATCTCACGACTGCATACAACGACGCGGCGGGTCGCACGCCGGTGACGGCGGTGCCCGCAGACATAGGTGGTATGAAACTGGTGGCCGGCGTCTACAAGGCTTCGTCCGCTCTCGGTCTGACCGGCACGGTTACCCTGAACGCGCAGAACAATCCCAACGCCGTGTTCATCTTCCAAGCTGGGTCCACACTGATCACCGCGTCGAGCAGCACCGTGAGCCTGCTCAACGGCGCCCAAGCCTGCAACGTGTTCTGGCAGGTCGGTAGCTCTGCGACGCTCGGCACCGACACAAGCTTTGTCGGAAACATCTTGGCGTTGACATCGGCCTCGCTGAAGACCGGCGCCACAGTGCAGGGAAGGGTGCTCGCGCGGAACGGCGCCGTCACTCTCGACGACAATGTCATCACGCGAGCAACCTGCGCCACCGGGTCCACGACGACCACGACGTCAAAAGCCGGCCCCACATCGACTACCTCGGGGGGCCCGACGACCACGACGGCGCCTGGCGCGACCACGACCACGGCCGCGGGCGCGACTACCAGCACGACGCGGGCAGTAGGCGCGACGACGACCACGGCCGCCGGCGCGACCACGACCACCGCCGCCGGCGCGACCACGACCACGGCGCCTGGCGCGACCACGACCACGGCGCCTGGCGCGACCACGACCACCGCGCCCGGCAGTACGACCACGACGCTCACAGGTGGTCCGCCGACTACGGTGACCACACCTGGTCCGCCGACTACGGTTCCTTCGCCGCACACGGGCGAACCCTGGACAGGCTGGCCGTACTGGGCGCTCGTCGCCTTTGCAGGCCTTGTCGGTCTCGTGTTCGTCGAGCGTGCGGTGCGCATCCGCCGGCGGAGGGCGTAGGCCACGACGCGGCGCCTGCGAAGTCGCACGTCGCGACCGCTGCTCGCAGTCGGTGGCGTCTTGCTGCTCGCCTGCGCAATCGGGGTCGGCTATCCGCTCTGGTGGATGCACCGGTCCGAGGTCGGAGGTCAAGCACTTCTCGCCCACGCGCGGCACCGCGAGGGGCTGACTCACCGGACCGCGCCGCGGTCCGGCGGCCCGCCCCTCAAGAGTGCCTGCCACCCGGTTCGAACCCGAACCGGCCAGCTCGTACCGAGGTTGCCGGCGATCCTGACGATTCCTGCGATCGGGCTCGAAGCTCCCGTCCTGCAAGGCGCCGGGGACTCCGTCCTGAACGACGCTGTGGGCCACGACCGCGCCTCTGTCTGGCCGGGCAGCCACGGGACGAGCATCCTGCTCGCGCACGACGCGAGTTATTTCTCGTCTCTTGGGTCAGTTCGGATTGGCGACCTGGTCTCGTGGATCGACGACTGCCGAAGGGTCATCTTCAGGGTCGACCGGGTCGAAGTGACCCGACCGGGCGCCATCCTGGCGGCCGCGCCGAACGGGGTCGGCGTGGCGCTCGTTACCTGCTGGCCCACGGACGCGCTCTTCTGGACGCCCGATCGCCTCGTCGTCCTCGCCAGCTTCGTGCGGGCAGACGCGACCCAGTCCCGAAGCCTCGCCAGGCCACCTCCCCTCGACATCGCACTGCCCGTGCCGGCGGCAGTGGCGTCACAGGGTTTGCAGCTGTCCCAAAATGGCCTCCTCGTGGGTCATCTACGCCTTACCGGCCGGCCCACTCGATCCTGGGCAGAGGGTGCAGACCCCTTGCGTGCCGCCCGCATCGCGTTCAAGGAGCTAGCAGCCGTCAAGATCACCATCGAGGCCGGGGACAAACGCTGGTGGTCCGCCCTCGCCCTACCCGGGGTACCCATGCCCCGCTCGCTCGCCGTCTCCGGAGAGTTCGATGCCATCGTTACCGTCCATGGAACCCGAGTCAGGGCGGTAACACTCGCCTCGCCGAGCACCACGGTCGGCTTCGTCGTGCGATCGGGCAGGTTGTACGTGGCGGAGGTCTCACCTGCCTAGATCTCGTCTCTGGCTCAGAGCGATTCCGGCCTGATCGCTCCGCTGATGACGTCGCGGGCGACGTCGGCGAGGCGCAGGTTGTGGTTGCGGGCGTGAGCCCGCAAGAGAGAGAAGGCCTGCTCCATATCGATCCCTGCCCGCTCGCCGACGATGCCCTTGGCCTGTTCGATGACGATGCGGCTGTTCAACGCATGGTTGAGCTGGTCGTTGAGCGCTTGCGAATCGAGTGTCGTGCGGTGCTGGAGGATGGCGATGGTGGCAACGTCGGCGAGCGCCTGGGCGGTGTTGACATCATCCTCCTCGAGACCACCCTGGTCCGCTCGGAACAAGTTGAGGGCGCCGATCGTCCTGTCGCGCAGGTGCATCGGCAGGGCATGGACCGACCGGAAGCCGGCGGCAAGAGCACGCGGCGCGAACTGGCCCCACCGGTCATAGTTGGCGGCCAGATCGAGGTTGACGATCGGCTGGCCACTGCGATAGCAGTCGGGGCAGGGCCCCTCGTTGGACTGCAGCTCGAAGGCTTCGAGGACGCGCATGGCGTCACTGGACGAGGCGACGACGCTCAGGTCTCCGCTCGGCGCGGCGAGCATCAGCCCGGCGGCGGCGACGTCGAGGATCTCGACGCACCGGTCGGAAAGCATCGTCAGCAGGTCGACGACGTCGAAGTCGGCGATAAGGGTGTCGGCCAGCTGGACCAACGTGCGGGTCAGGAGTGCTTCTCTGGTCATGGGTACTTCCTGTCAACTCAGTACCAGCCGGCGCCAGGCGCCGACAGGTCGGATGTATGCGGCAATATCGGGCAGGCATTCACCGGTCGTCGCCCTGTTCACGGTAGGGGACCGGATCGTCGTCGCGGTGGAAACGGAGCCGCCGCGCGACGACGTCTTCAGCGATGTCGGTGACTGGACGGCTCTCGGCGAAGGCGCGGGCTCGGAGACGGATCAGGGCCTCCGCGATCGTGACGTCGAGCTGAGCCGCGATCATTCCGGATGCTTGGTGGACTACGCGCTGGAGGCTGGCGCCGGCCTCGAACTCGACGGCGATCTCGCCCGGCAGTGCGTTCGCCTGCATGGCGAGCACGGCGCGGGCGGCGACATCTGCCATCACGAGCGCGTCGGCGTGCTGGTCATCGCTGAGTGGTCCGGCCGCGCCTCTGTAGAGGCTCAGGGCGCCGAGGCGGACAACTCCGATCAGGAGCGGGAACCCGAACACCGCCCGGGCGCCGGTCTCGAGCGCCAGAGGCGCGAACACGGGCCAGCGCGACGCCCTGGCATGGGCGAGGTCGGGCTCGATGACCGGCTGCTCAAATCGGTACGCGTCAACGCTCGGCCCTTCGCCGAGGGTGTACTGCAGTTCCTCGATCTGATGGGCGACGTCGTCGGTGCTGCACACCGAGCCACGCATCTCGTCCGAAATGAGCATGATGCTTGCGCCGCTCGTTGCCGTCACCGAGGCGCACAGGGCGCAGAGCCGATCAATGCCGGGCTCGGTGTCCCCGCCCGACGACAGCTGCCCGAGTATGCGTGCCAACCGGTGAGGCAACAATTCAAACCGCCCAACCGTGGGTGATCGCACTGCGAATTCGCATATGGGTTGGGCGACAACGAAGAATCATTCCTCGTCCCTAAGGGCACTCGGGACCCCATAGCCAATCCCCGATCCCCCCGCAACCGCACAGTCGCTCCGATTGAGCTGAGAACAGCGTACGCCTTTCCTCACGATTTTGTAATGTCCGAGTCCCGACGTGGGTCCTATGCTCCATTGGTCGTACCGATAGCCCTACGAGCAACGGATCACTGGATTCGGCCTAGGCGTAGCGTATCTCGCTGACCCCGCCCGCAGTCGAGCGAGGCGATGAAGCGTCGAATTTGGCAGTTGTCACGTGATCGTAAGGGTGTCTGGTAATGTCTATTTAGCCCATCCGCCCGGACCCCGCGGCTAACCAGACCGGTTCGCAGCTTGGAGGTCCATGTCGACCGAGCAAAAGCTCTCGGATGTGTTGAGCGAGTTCGCTCGCACGATGGTGACGGACTTTCCGATCCAGGGCATTCTCGACCACCTCGTCGAGCGCATCGTCGACCTCATGCCAATCACCGGTGCGGGGGTCACGCTCATCTCCCCCGGAGTCCTGCCTCGCTACGTCGCCGCCTCAGACGACTATGCCCTGCGCTTCGAGGAGCTGCAGACCGAGCTGGGCGAAGGTCCGTGCCTCGCGGCCTACCACACGGGCGAGGCCGTCGCCGTGCCCGATCTGCGAAGCGAGAGCCGGTTCCCGAATTTCGTGCCTCGAGCGCTGGGCGCCGGCCTGGCGGCGGTGTTCACGTTCCCGCTGCGCCACGGCGACGAGCAACTCGGCGCGCTCGATCTCTACCGGAACGCGCCCGGAGCTCTCAACCTCCGGTCCATGACTTCCGCTCAAACGCTGGCGGACGTCGCCGCCTCCTACCTGCTCAACGCTCAGGCGCGAGCCGACCTGCAGGACTCGTCCGACCGGTCCCGCGAAGCCTCTCTCCATGACCCCCTGACCGGGCTGCCCAATCGGGCGCTCATCTTGGAGCGTCTCGAGCACGCCTCGCTGCGGGGCCGCCGCTCGGAAAAGACCTCTGCGGTGCTCTTCATCGACCTGGACCACTTCAAGGCGATCAACGACACCTACGGTCACCGGGTCGGCGACGAGCTGCTGGTCGCCGTCGGAAAGCGCCTGGCGGGTCTCCTGCGTCCGGGCGACACCGTCGCCCGCCTGGCTGGTGACGAGTTCGTCATCCTCTGCGAAGACCTCGACGCCCCATCACAGGCGACGGCGATCGTGGCCCGGGTCGACGCTGCGTTGTCTCGCCCATTCATCCTGGGCGGTACCGAGGTCGCCATAACCGCCAGCGTCGGGGTCGCCTTCGCCGATCACAGCGACTCTGCTTCCGAGCGGCTCCTCCACAACGCAGACATTGCGATGTACCAGGCGAAACGGAAAGGAGGCGCCCGCCACCAGGTCCTCGACCTCCACGAGCAGCGCTTGCTCGACCACCACGCCGTAATCGAACGCGACCTGCGCTGGGCGCTCGGACGCGGGGAGCTCCACACCGAGTACCAGCCGATCGTTGCCACGGTGGAGGGACGGATCACTGGAGTCGAGGCCCTCCTGCGCTGGGTGCACCCCACCCGGGGGCTGGTGTCGCCGACGGTTGTCGTGCCCCTCGCTGAGCAGTCGGGCCTGATCGCCGAGATCGGACAATGGGTGCTCGAGCAGGCGTGCACGGACCGACACCGATGGCAGGACGAGCCCAGCGAAGACGACCTAGGTATTTCGGTCAACGTGTCGGCGTACCAGCTCACCTCCGACAACTTCGTCTCCAGCGTGGCTGGCGTACTGACGACCACCGACACCGACCCGCACCTGCTGACTCTAGAGGTGACCGAGAGCGTCTTCGTCCGCGACAGCGAGCGGGCTCTCGTCGTGCTCCACGAGCTCAAGGACATCGGGGTCACGCTCGCTCTCGACGACTTCGGGACCGGGTACTCCTCGCTCAGCTACCTCAAGCAATTCCCGGTCGATATTGTCAAAGTCGACAAGGATTTCGTCGCCGACATCGGCCGGGACGCGGCAAGCCACACCATCGTCGGCGCAGTCATCCGACTGGCCCACGACCTCGGAATGGCGGTTGTGGCAGAGGGAGTCGAGACCGCCGAACAACACCACGAGATCACCCAGCTCGGATGCGACTCGTGCCAGGGCTTCTATTTCGCCCGGCCGATGACCGCCACGCAGTTTGCCTGCCTGATAGAGCACCCTGCCGCCGGGAACACCCCTCATCTCCCGGTCTTTCCGGAGCTCACGATCCCGACGAGCGCCTAGCCGATGCCAGAAGACCGCCCAACGGTAGGAGGAATCCCCACCGTTGGGCGGTCTTCTGTCGAGCCTTCGGATCGCCTTTACGAGGCGGTCGGCAGTAAGACTCCCGTGACCGTGACGGTGACCGTCGGCGAGGCGCCGCCGATGTTGTCCGGCCCGCCGTAGATTCGGGCACGGAACTGCACCGTTCCGTCTTCACCGAAGGTGTAGGTGAACGAGTACTTTGAGCCGCTGGCAACTACACCCGTGGCCACGCTGTGCCAGAAGCCGTGCGTGCCGAGGATCTGTAGGTAGATCACGTGACCTGTGTGATTCGGAGTAACGGTCCCGTTGATCGTGACCTTGCCACCCTGCTCGCTCGAAGTTGAGCTTGCGCTGATCGTCAAGACGTCCTGCACGCCCTGATACAGGTTCGCGGTCTGCCGGCGAGGCTTCGAGGTCGTCGCAACGAAGAAGACCTTGTTGTGGACCGGGCTCCGAGTGAAGCTGTAGCTACCGTTGGACCCCGTCACCGTCGTGGTGATCAGTTTCAGCGCGTCACCGGGCGTCGCCCCGTAGAGCCCGACCGAGGTGGACGGCTCAGGCACTGAAGCGGAGGAGTAGAGCGTCCCGAAGATCATCACCGACTGGCCGGCGGTGATGATCGGATCAGAGGAGTTGATGGTGAACAACGCGTGTTGTCTTTGCTGCACGGTGACCGTAAGGCTGTCGGAGTCGCCCTCAAGGTTGCGAGCATCGCCCGGGAACACGGCCCGCAAGGTGTATTCCCCTGGGCAGCGCCCAGCTGTGAGACAAGTCGAAGTTCGAGCTGCCATCGGTGTAGGTGGACGCGAGGGTGGTCCAGACGTTTCCGAGCAGGCCATTCTGTTCCTCGAGCTTCACGCGCTGAAAGGAATGAGATGGGCTCACATTGCCGGTGAACACGATCCTCTGTCCTGTGACGGCCGTCGTTCTGTTCGAGCTGAGCGTGACCAGCGCGGCAACGCCCTCTGAGATCGTACGGCTGTGGGTACCGTCCGGCCCGGTGACAAACCAGCTGCGGTTGGTCGTCACAACGCCCTCGGCGCGGGTGAAGTAGTAAAAGCCAACCGCGCTCGTAGTCGTCGTCTGGACGAGACTGAAGCTCGTCTTCGGACTGACACGGTGGTAGAGCTTGATCTTCTGATCCGCGTTGTTGGTGGTGTTCAGCTGACCGTAGATCAAGACCCCTTGACCGGACAGGATGGGGTTCGGCGTCGCGGAAATCGTCAGGCCGTGGTTGTGGACCGGCGAAGCCTCCGCCATCTCCGGCAAACCCAAGGCGAGAACGGTGCACAACAGTGTCACCAATACAAGAAGTCGAGTGCGCATGAAAATCTCCTTTTTTTAGTAGGACTGTGAGACTGCGGTGAGCGTCTTGCCGGCCAAGCTGCCGACTGCGTAGATGATCGTGGTGGTGCCAGCTTTGAAGGTGAACTTGGTAGGGCCGATCACGGGGTTCGTGCTCGTCCCGGCAGCAAAGACTCGGACGTAGAGGGTCGTGTGAGGGATGACGAGGATTGCCTGGTGGGGGTTCGTCAGGTCCTTTATGACCCGTTCCCCGACGCTGGTGGCGGTCCCTACGAAGACGTCGACCGCAGGTGCCTCGGCGACGTGGCGGACGACGATTCGGGCGTTGCCTGCAGCAATGCGGCCCGTCGGATTCACGAACGCCTTCAGCCTGAGAGCGCCCGCCACGCCGAGGTAGGTGACAAAGGTAGCGTTCTCACCGGCGGTCAGGACCTTGGTCGCAGACAGGATCGGCTTGGACCTCGGCTTAGCGCCGGCATGTCTGATGGCGATGTGGTTCAAGCCGATACTGATCGGGTACTCAGAAAGGACAGCCTTGAACCTGAAATCGGCGAGCAACTTGGTGCCGTTCACATAGATGTCAATGGGTACTCCCGGGATGCCATCGACAATCGAGACCTCCGCCGTAGTGGGGGCGGGGTTCGTCGCCCTGGACGTTGCCGCTGCGGAGGCAGATGTCACAGCCAGCACCGGAGCAGCGAGCGCGATGACCACCGCACCAGCGGCCACGCAGCTCCTTACTCCCATTTCGTTGCTCCTGAAGTCACGGAGGCCAGCACGTCGCCGCCTCTCGTCATGTATCCGTGGCGCGCTGCCCTCGCGGTTGCATCAAGCTCAGGTGAAGGGAGACCGGAAGATTTCCGACGGGATCGCTGCAACCGCGCGACGGTCTGGTGACGGAGAAGAGATGTGAACGCTGGTACGACCGCGTCGATCGGTGACCGGCTGCGCGACGGAGACGAATCCGCGCTCGAGGAGAGTTACCGACGACTGGGTCCGCTTGTGCGCGACTACGTCCAGCGCTTCGTCCCGCGTGACGATGCCGAGGACATCGTTCAGATCACGTTTCTGGAGCTCTGGCGGGCTCGCAAGCGCTACGACCCCAGCCGAAGCCTCGAAGGCTTCGTGTTCGGCATTGCCCGCGACCGGTCTATAGATCATTTGCGCCGCAAGAGACACGACATGATCGACGTCGATGACCTCCGAAATCTGATTGGCGACGACGGCCGCGAGCTGGTGGAGCGCCTTGTGTGGGCAGCGGAGGTCCGTGGGGCGCTCGCCGAGCTTCCAGAAGCGCAGCGTGAAGCGCTCGAGATGTCGTACTTCGACCATCGCACCCAGCCCGAGATCGCCCGCCAGCTAGGGGTGCCGATCGGGACCGTCAAAGCCCGTATGGCACGTGGCATGAAGCGTCTTTCCTCATTGATTGAAGGAGTTGAGCAGTTGTGACGACCCACATGAACGAAGAGTTGCCGGCCTTGATCTCGGGCGAGCTCAACGGCGAGGCGACGCGCGCGATCGCGCATCACCTCCGCATCTGCGGAGAATGCCGCGTCGAGCTCGTCGAAGTCGCGCTCGCACACGGCAGCCTCACCGCGGCCATGCGGGCCGAGCAGGAGCTCGCTCTCGAGCTGAGGACCGGCTTGCCGCGACCGACGGAGTCATTGAGGCTGGTAGCCGGTCCCGAGGTCGCCCAACCTCCCCTGCGGTTACCGCGTCATTACCAGCATGCGGGGCGGCTACTCGTCGCCGCGTGCCTGGTGCTCGTCGCGGGTGCGACCGCGCTCGGGGTCGGCTTGTCGGAGCGCTCTTCGCCGAGGCCGATCGCAGCAGTGGCAAGTCTGCATCCGCTGGTGGCTCCGGCCGGTGCTCAAGGCGCGGTTGTCGTGAGGACCGTGGGAAAGACGTCGGAGATGTCGGTCAGCACCAGCGGGCTTCCCGCGCTTCCGTCGGATGAGTTCTACGAGGTGTGGCTGCTGCAGCCCAAGACGAACAAGATGTTGCCCGTCGGCGTTCTTGCCCCGTCCGGGACGGGGAGCTATGGCCTGTCCGACCCGGTCATGACTGACTTCACTGCCGTCGACGTGAGCCTGCAGGCCAACGATGGCAACCCCGTGCATTCCTTGCTGACCGTGTTAAGCGGGTTCGTGGACACCGAGACGCACTAGCCGGGGGCGCTAGGCGGGTGCGCGCGGCCCTCGAAGTGGCCGTTGACTGCGCCTGTTGATCGACCTAACTAGGCTCCAACGCAGCGATGGAGGAGGGAGCGATGGCAGACGAAGAAGCGGGCCGCTACGTGGTGCGCCTCGCCTGTGGTCACGAGACTCTCGAGGTCGTCCCACCGAATCAGTCTTCTACTCCGGCGGGCGATTGGTTCGCATGCCGTGAGTGCGGTCGCAGGCAGCCAATTGTGGAGTCATTTCAGGTCGACCCTTAGCCGACGGGGAAACCGGGACAGGGCGCGCTCCATTATCTCGAGGATCACGGCCGTCTTCGCGTCGGCGTACTGCTGCATGTATTTCCAGTCGCGGGCAGCCAGCTTTCGCTTCGAGTCAGCGTAGAGTTCCCGGTCTGCTTCGTCGGCCCGCAACCAGTCGCGAAACAGAAGCATTCGGTCGACTTCTGGGCAGTTCGCCGAGAACGTGTGGAGATTGATGTCGGCGTCCGGTCCCTTGAAGAGCCGGTGTTGGAACCAGTCGGGTTCGCGGATTCGCAGCACGTAACCCGCGGTCTCCATGTCCGGCACGTACGCCGGCTCGTCGGCGGAGTCCGACACTTCGAGCGCGATGTCGATAGTCGGCTTGGCAGCGAGGCCTGGCACGGAGGTGGAACCTGTGTGCTCGATCCGAACTATCCGATCGCCGAGAACCGCTCGGAGCCGACTCGTCTCCGCCGCGTACAGCCGGGGCCAAGCCGGGTCGTAGTCGAGTATCCGGATCGGGCCCGTCAGCGGCCTGGGTCCTCCGATGGTGTACTTGGCGAGTTCCTCGTCGTATGCCTCAACGTCGGTGGGATCAGGCAGGGCCACGCCTGTCCTTTCTCTCGTGAAGTCATGTTAAGGGATGAGACCACGCCTGCCCGCAGGGACGAGCCGGGCGGTGTCGACAAACTTATAATGATCTGTAAACATGAGTTCGCCACAAGTGATGCCAGGGGGTCGAACGTGGGGAGGCGCAACAAGTGACGGCATCGGCGCTCGGCGGCCAGGCCGCTAGCGAGAAGCGCGGCGGCGATGATTGGATGACCGTTCCGAGCGTGCACAGAGGCTCGTTCGTGCCGCTGCACCGGCAGATCCACGATCTGGTGCACCAGGAGATCGTCGCGGGGCGCCTGCCTCCCGGCACGAGGCTCCCTTCGGAGGGCGGGCTTGCGGAGCGGTGGGGCGTCAGCGTCGCACCAGTCAGGCAGGCACTCGTGGATCTGGCAGCCGAGGGCTACCTCGACAGAGGGCGCGGGCGGGGAACTTTCGTCCGCCAGCCCAAGTTCGAGGAGAAGCTTTCGATCCTCTCCAGCTTCACCGGGAGCCACGCAGAGCAAGGGGACAGGCCGGAGCTCGTCATGCTCTACTCGGGGAGGGCGCCGGCGCCGCCGGAGGTCGTCGCCGCCCTCGGAGTGCGGGACCGCAAGCTCCTGCTCATCCAGCGCCTCGCCTACCTCGACGCCACCCCGGTGGCGCTGTTGTCTGCGTTCTTGGACCCGGCCCGGTTCCCCGGTATCGAGAAGCAGCAGTTGGACAGGGGCTCCCTTTACCGGACATTGGACGCCGTCTACGGCGTCGAGCTCGTCCGCGCCGACAGCGTCATCGAGGCCGTTCACGCCGCTGACGAGGAGGCGGCGCCGCTTGGCGTTGGCACCGGTGCCATGGTCCTGCGCGTCGACTCGGTCACCTACGATCGGGCGGACACGGCGGTCGAGTTCTCGCGGGTCCTGTACCGCGTCGAGCGGTTTCGCTTCAGCCTCGAGAGTTACCGCTTCGCCGACCGGATCCTGCACTTCCCGTCACCGCGAACGAGGAAGGGAGTCCGCCAGTGACGGCCCCCGGGCAGCGGAGCGGCCCCGACGTCGTCGTCATCGGCAACATCACCATCGACGACGTGGTCCACCCCAACGGAGTGACGACCATGGGGTCGCCGGGCGGCAACACCATCCACGCGGCAACGGCGGCGCGGATTTGGGGCTTGCGCGTGGGCCTCGTGGCCCGCGTTGGTGCCGACTTTCCGGCCGTGGCCCTCGGTCGGTTGAACGACGCCGGGCTGGACACGGACGGGCTGCGGCCAATCGACGGTCCCACGGTCCGCAACTGGGTCATCTACGAGGAAGACGGGCGCCGGAGCTGGGTGTACCGAACGTCGCCGGAGCGCAGCCTCGAGGTGGCGCCGAGACCGGAAGACATCCCGGTCGGCTGGCTGGCGCAGCACGACAGGTCACCGGTCGTGCACGTCGCGGCAATGCCGTTCGCTGCGGCCGCCCGCATCGTCGGGTACGTCCGCGCCGGCGGCGGGCGGCCCGTAGTGACCATGGACACTCACGAGGCGTGGGAGGTGGGACGTGACGAGGTCCTCGCCCTCGCTCGGCAGGTTGACCTGTTCCTGCCCAGCCACGGGGAGCTTGCGGCGATCCTTGGTTACGACGACCCGGAGCGCGGGTGCGCCGAGCTGCTCGCGGAGGGCGTGCCGGCCGTTGTCGTGAAGTGTGGCTCGAAAGGAGCGGTCGTGGCTTCGCCGGAGAGCCTCGCGATGACCGTTGCCCCCCCTGACGTCGCTGTGGTGGACGCCACCGGAGCCGGCGACGCCTTCTGCGGAGGACTCGCTGCCGGCCTCGCCCTTGGCGAGCCGCTGATCGTCGCGGTGCGGCGGGCCGCGGCGACGGCCGGGGCCGCCCTCGGGGCCAGCGGCTCGCTGCGCCTCCTCCGTCGTGCCGCGATCGCCGAGCGGCTGTTGACCAGCTACGAGCAAGGCCTCCCGCCGAGTATCAAGCCGCTCACAAAGGCCGCCCACAGCGACGACAGCGACGTGATGGAGCGGGAGATCACCACCATCCCTGCGGTGATCCGCGACCGGCTCGATCTGGCCGGCCAGGCCGCGACGACCTTGGAACGCTTGCGGGAGGCCGACATTCGCAACCTCGTGCTCGTCGGATGTGGTGACTCGAGCTTCGCCTGCCAAGCCGCGGCCCTGGCCCTCAACCGACACTCCGGGCTCAGAGCCCAGGCGGAGCACGCCCTCGACTTCTCCCGCTACGGGGTCCGGTACCACCCGAAGGGGACGGCGGTCGTGACCGTGTCCTTCTCCGGGAAGACGGGCCGGACGATAGAGGCTGCTCAGCAGGCGCGTGCCTTCGGGCACCTGGTGGTTGCCCTGACGGGAGCCCCGGACAGCCCGATGGCGAAGGCGGCGGACGTCGTCCTGTCAGCAGAGATCCCCACCTTCGGCTTTTCGCCCGGCACGAGCACCTACGCCGCCATGCTCGTGACCCTGCTCACTCTCGCGGCCGAATTGGGCGACGAAGGGACCGACGGCCTGATCCGCTATGCGGGCGAATTGCAACGCCTGCCTGAGTTGGCCGAGGAGACGCTGCGTCTTTGCGAGGGTCCGTCGCACGTCGTGGCGGAGCGAATGGTCGGGGCGCGGGTGATCACCTTCCTCGGAGCCGGACCCAATGAGGCGAGCGCCAAGTTCGGCGCCGCCAAGCTCTTCGAGGGCGCCCAACAGATCGCTCTCTCGACGAACCTCGAAGAATGGGCCCACGAGCAGTACTTCATCACGAGACCCGGTGAGCCAGTCGTCCTTATCGCGCCCAGCGGAGCCGCAGCGGACCGGGCGGAGGAGATCCTGTCGGAGCTCAACTACATCGAGGCCGCCCCGATTTTCGTCAGCGACCAGGCGCCTCCGGGTCCGGCCACGCACATCCCACTGGCTGCCGGGGTCGGCGAGGAGCTGACCCCGGTGCTGGCGTCGATCCCGCTGAGCCAGATCGGCCTCCACCTCATGCGGTTGAACGGAATGCGAAGTTACAATTTTCCGGACGACGCTGCGGCGCGGGAGCACTACGACACGATCCATCGCGCCACGATCGGCGAGCCGGCGTGAGGTGCGATTGGGGCGCAAAGCACTGGGGGTCTTCCTGCACGTGCAGGGATGAAGCGAGCCGGGCAGCGAGCCGACGCCGTCCAGGCCGCAGTCGAGCGGCGTCGGCCAAGGAAAAGGGGGCGTAACCATGAGCAATTCACCTGGTCCGAAGGGGGCAACGGGCGCAGCGGTTCCCGCTCGGAACATGGACAGGCGGACCTTCCTTCGCAACCTCGCGGCAGGCAGCGCAGCCCTGGCTGCCGGCGGCCTGCTCGACGCCTGCGGATCGTCCGGGAGCGGGTCGGGGTCGTCGTCGACCACCTCAGGGGCGCCGTCGACCACGTCAGCGACACAAAAGGGTGGGGACTTGAAGGTCGGCCTCACCGGCGGCTCGAGCACGGATACGCTCAACCCCTTCTACGGGGGCATTTCCGCCATCGGGACGGCCCGCGCCCAGCAGCTGTACCAGCCGCTGGTCCAATTGGGGCAGGACGCACAGGTCCAGTACGTCCTGGCCGAGGAGATCACTCCGAAAGGTTCGACGTCGAACTGGATCATCAAGCTCAGGGAGGGCGTCACCTTCCACAGCGGCAAGCCGTTGGGAGCCGACGATGTGATCTACACCCTCCGGACCATACTCAACCCGAAGAAGCCGCTCGGTGGTGCGACCGTCCTGACGCCCGTCGAGATCAAAGGGTTGAAGAAGGTCGACGACCTGACGGTGGAGGTACCCATGTCGAGTCCGTTCGGGAGCTTCCCTGAACAGTTGGCGTCGTTCTGGTACTTCCTCTACATCGCCCCTGACGGATGGACGCAGAACGACAAGCCCAACGGGACGGGCCCGTTCAAGTACCAGAGCTTCACGGCTGGTCAGCAGAGCGTCTTCGTGCGCAACGCGAACTACTGGAAGTCGGGGCTCCCGCACCTGGACTCGGTGACAATCACCGACTTCCAGGACCCGAACTCAGTACAGAACGCCCTCATCAGCAAGATCATCGACTGCACCGGACAGCTCAGCGGGGCACAGATGAAGGTCCTTCAGCAGACGGCGGGCATCGTGGCCGTCGTCTCGCAGACCGGGGCGATCCAACCGTTCACGATGCGGGTGGACAAGCCGCCGTTCAACGACGTCAGGGTCCGCCAGGCGTTCCGGTTAGTCGTCGACCGCCCCCAGTTCATAGAGACAACCCTGGACGGCTTCGGCTGGCTGGCCGCTGACGTCACGTCGCCGTACGACCCGGACTACGACCACTCGCTCCATCGAGAACAGGACATTGCGCAGGCGAGGAGCCTGCTCAAGAAGGCCGGGTACGACAACGACTTGAACGTCACCCTCGACACATCGTTGGCCGTTAGCTCGAGCGCCCTCAACATGGCGACTGTCTTCAAGCAGCAGGCGAGCGCCGCCGGAGTGACGGTCAACTTGAACCAGGTCAGCAGCGACAACTTCTTCGGTCCGAACGTCTACACGAAGGTCCCCTTCGCTCAGATCTACTACGACTACTCGCCGTACCTCGCCCAGGTAGCCCAGACCTTCCTGCCGACGTCGCCTTTCCAGGAGACCCACTTCAACGACCCGCACTACACAAACCTCTACTACGAGGCGAACAAGACGCAGGATCCCGGCGTTCGAAAGGAGATCCTGTACGAGATGCAGATGATCGACTTCACCCAGGGTGGCTATATCATTCCGTGTTTCGTGGATTCCCTCGACGCCTACAGTTCGAAGCTGACCGGGTTCCAGAAGGGAAAGGTGGGCGAGCCACTCGGGAACTTCAACTTCGAGGACTACTCGTTCCTGTCCTAAAGGTCGACCGTTGTCGCGCGGCCGAGATCGAACCGGTCAGCCGTGTCTGAGCCGTTCGACCTCGTCGTCGCGGCCCAGCGGGCGATCCTGCCCGGGGCCGGGGAGCAGCCTTGCGCAGTGGCGGTCGACGGCGGCCGCATCGTTGCCCTCGAGGCGCTCCAACGACGACCACCCGCCGTGCGGACTCTGGAGCTCGACGACGACGTCGTACTCCTGCCGGGGCTCGTCGACAGCCACGTCCACATTTGCGAGCCGGGCAACACCGAGTGGGAGGGCTTCGCCACCGCCACGAGGGCGGCCGCGGCCGGCGGCGTCACCACACTCGTGGACATGCCGCTCGACAGCATCCCGACGACCGTCGACGTGACCGCGCTGGAGGTCAAACGGAAGGCGGCCGACGGCCGGTGCCACGTGGACGTCGGCTTCTGGGGCGGCGTCGTGCCCGGGAACCTCGGCGAGCTCGCAGCGCTGTACAAGGCGGGCGTGCTCGGGTTCAAATGCTTCCTCGTCGACTCGGGTTCGGAGTTCTTTCCCCCCGTCAGCCTCCTGGAGATGGAGCAGGCCCTTGCCATGCTGGCGGAGCTCGGCTCACCCCTTCTGGTCCACGCCGAGAGCGCAGAGGTCGCCGCCACGCTCCCGTCCCCGCGGAGCGCGCGCTACGCCGATTACCTGCGATCCCGCCCGCCGCGGCCTCGAGAACCTGGCCGTGGCTCAGGTCATCGAAGCAGCCAGGCGCACGGGCGGTCATGCCCACGTCTGTCACCTCTCGAGCTCCGATGCCGTGCCGATGATCCGCTCCGCCCAGCACGAGGGCGTGCCCGTCACAGCCGAGACCTGCCCGCATTACCTGGCTATTTGCGCCGAGGAGGTCGCGGACGGCGCCACCGCCATGAAGGTCTCGCCCCCGATCCGGGAGAAGGCCAACCAGGAGGTCCTCTGGACCGCCCTGCGGCAGCGGGTCATCGACGCCGTGGTCTCCGATCACTCGCCGTGCCTGGGCGAGATGAAGCAGGTCGCGGGCGGCGACTTCGGCGCCGCCTGGGGCGGTATCGCCTCCCTCCAGATCGCCCTGCCAGTCGTATGGACCGAGGCCCGCACTCGGGGGTTTACGCTCGCCGACGTGGCCTCGTGGATGTCGGAAGGGCCGGCCCGCCTCGCCGGCCTCACGTCGAAAGGCGGGATCGGGTTGGGAAAAGACGCAGACCTGTGCATCGTCGCGCCGGATGAGAGGTTCACCGTCGAGCCCCACCGCCTCTATCACCGCAATCCGGGGACCCCCTACGACGGGCGCACCCTGACCGGCGTCGTCCGACAGACGCTGCTGCGGGGTGAGCCGGTCGGCCCGTCTCGGCCTCGAGGAAAGCTGCTGGCAGCGGGGGCGGCGGCATGAGGATCCTCGTGGTAAACGTCAACACGAGCGCTTCGATGACGGCCACGATCGCCGATTCGGCCCGCCGCTACGCTTCGGCGGGGACGGAGATCGTCGCCCTCCAGCCGGCTTTCGGCGCCGACGGGGTCGACTGCAGCTTCGAGAGCTACCTCGCGGCCGTCGGCATCATGGACCGGGTCGTCACCTACGACCGACCGTACGACGCCGTCGTGATGGCCGGCTTCGGCGAACACGGCCGTGACGGCCTCCAGGAGCTGATCGAGCAGCCCGTGGTCGAGATCTGCGAGGCCGCCGCCCACGCGGCGATGATGATCGGGCGGACCTACTCGGTCGTGACGACCCTGCAGCGCTCGGTTGCCGCGGTCGAGGACCGGCTCCGCCTGGCGGGCCTCGACCAGCGGTGCGCCTCCGTTCGGGGCAACGACATGAGCACGAGCGAGGTCGATCGAGACCCGCGTGCGGCGCTCGTTTCGATCGTCGAGGAAGCCCGCAAGGCTGTCGAGCTCGACCATGCCGAGGTGATCTGCCTCGGCTGCGCGGGCATGGCGGGGCTCGAAGAAGCAATCACCAAGGAGCTCGGTGTGCCCGTCATCGACGGCGTCGGTGCCGCCGTGCGGTTTGCCGAGGCTCTCGTCAGCCTGGGCCTCCGCACCAGCAAGGTATCCACCTACGCCCCGCCTGAACCCAAGGAGATCATCGGGTGGCCCCTCTCCCGGGCTCTTCACCTCGACGGTCACGTCCGTGAGCCCTGATCCCGGCGCGATCGTGGAAGCGGACGAGCGGGAGGTTCCCGGCGGAGCACACCTTCCAGAGCTAGATCTCGCCAGCCGTCTGCTCGGGGCGACTGTGGTCGCCGCCAGCGACGAAGCCTTCGGCGAGAAGGAGAACCTTCTCAACCCTGCTTCAGCCTCCTTCGAGCCCGGACACTATGGCCCGCGGGGTGAGGTGGTCGACGGATGGGAGACCCGGCGTCGGCGGCAACCGGGTCACGACTGGGTCATTGTCCGGCTCGGCAGCTCGGGCCGCATCTCGTCGGTCGACGTGGACACCACCTCCTTCACGGGCAACTCCCCTTCGGCTTGCACCTTGGAAGCGTGCGGCCTCGAGGGCTATCCGGGCCTGGCCGAGCTGAGCGACCCGTCGGTGCAGTGGTGCGAGATGATCCCCCGGTCCCCCCTGCTGGGCGACCATCACAACGTCTTCTCGGTGGGCGACGTCCGGTGCTTCAGCCACGTTCGGCTCTCGGTGTTCCCCGACGGCGGGGTCGCGCGGCTCCGCGTGCTCGGGGAGATGATCCCGGACCCCCGGGAGACCGACGGCCTGACGGTCGACCTCGCCAGCCAGCAGCACGGTGGCGTCGTGTTCGCCTCCAGTGACGCCTTCTACACCTCGGCATCGATGCTCAACCGACCAGACGAGGCTCGCACGATGGGTGAGGGCTGGGAGACCCGACGGCGGCGGGACGACGGCCACGACTTCGTGGTTCTCCGGCTTGGCTACGCCGGCGTTCCACGGCGGGTGATCGTCGACACCCGCCACTTCCGGTACAACGCGTCGGCGGTGGTCACGTTGTCGGGCTACCGTCCTTCGGCGCTACCGCCGGATGAGCGCGACGACTGGGTTCCGCTGCTCGGCCCGACACCCGTCCAGCCGGACACGCGTCACGTGTTCAGCCTCCGCGGCGAGACGGCGGTCGAGTGGATCCGGCTCGACGCCTTCCCCGACGGCGGACTGTCACGGTTGCGGGTGCTCGGCCCCGTCGATCCTGCGGCCCGCCGACGTGCCGGTTACCGGTGGTTCAACTCCATCCCAGCGTCCCAGGCGCTCGACTGCCTGACCACGGCGGGGGTGTCACCAGCCGCGGCCGGAGCGATCGTCGCGCAGCGGCCGCTGGCGGAGGACTGGCTGCGCACGAGCCGTGACCGCGTGCCGCCGACGGAGGCGGCGCCGGCCGCTTCGATATTTGAGGGGTATCCGTGACGAGGCCGGGTCCGGCTCACCATCCGGAGGGATCATTCCGGAGAAGCACTAGTGCCGTCTGATCCAGTCGCTGAGGGTGGCGTTGAACCGGTCGGCTTCCTCCCACATAGGGCAGTGCCCGCTGTTCTCGAAAACCTGGTACTCAGCGTTCGGCAGGTTCTTCTCCAGCCACTCGCCTGAGGCTTGCTTGATGACCTTCTCGTCGCTTCCCCAGACCAGGAGATGCGGAATTGTGAACGCAGGGACATCGCCGCGGTAGTCCTGCAATGTCTGGTCGACGATGATGACGGTGCCGGCGTTCGCCCCGACGGCGCAGATTGCATCGACGAAACGCTCCCGTTCCTCGCTCGGGAGCTCATCCTTGAACATCAAGGGGACGAAACCCTCAAAAAAGCCCCGAAAGTCAGCCTGCATGGCCTCGAGAAAGCCTCGGAGCTCGGGGACGTCCGCAATGCCGTAGGGCCAGTCGGGCTGTGTCAGGTCAGACGGCCCCTGAGAGACGATGACCGCGCTGGAGAGCCTGTCAGCACCGAACTGAGTCAGATAGTCCCACCACACAAGACCGCCCATCGACCATCCTGCCGCTGTCACTGCCTCGAGGTCTAGATGCTCGAGCAGGGCGTGCACGTCGCGGGCGTACTGCGCGACAGTGTGGCCGCCTTCGGTCCGTGGCGAGTCGCCGTGGGATCGGAAATCCACGCAGAGAACTCGATGGTCACGGCTGAGAGCGTCGGCATTGCGTTCGAAGAACGCCCGCGACATGCAGACGCCGTGCAGGAACAGGACGGGTCTGCCTTGTCCGCTGTCGGTGTAGGAGATGACGGCGCCGTCGGGGAGCTCGAACTGGTGGGTCGACATCGTGTGCCTCGCTTGGTGGGTGGGTACTTGGTTGACTCTTGGATGGCTCGGCCCTCAAGTGCCAGCCTCCCCGATCTAATTGCGGAAAAGTGCACTGTAAGCGTTGAGTGCCGGCTGACCACCGAGATGGGCGTAGAGCACGTTGGAATCCTTGCTGATCTCGCCGGTGCTGACGAGCTCGATCAGGCCAGCCATCGACTTGCCTTCGTACACCGGATCGATGATCATCCCCTCGAGCCTGCCCGACAGCCGGATCGCGTCGAGCGTCGATTCGACCGGGATGCCGTAGTAGTCACCGGCCCAACCTTCGAGCAGGATGATCTCCTCCTCCCGAAGCGGCCGCCCGAGCCCGATCAGCTCGGCAGTGTTGTGGGCGATCTTCGCGACCTGAGCTCGCGTCTCGTCGGCCTTCGCAGATGCGTCGATCCCGAGGACCCGGCGGGGCCTGTCTTGTCCTGCGAAGCCGGCGATCATTCCGGCGAGGGTAGAGCCGGTGACGGCGCAGACAATGATCGTGTCGAAGAACATGCCGAGTTCGCGCTCCTGCTGTTGCACCTCGTCAGCCCAGTTGGCAAAGCCCAAGCCTCCGAGGGGATGATCGGACGCGCCGGCAGGTATCGGATAGGGGGTTCCTCCCTGTGAGCGGATCTCCTCGAGTGCCCGTTCCCAGCTGGACTTGAAGCCGATTCCGAACCCCGCCTCGACGAGCTCTACGTCCGCGCCCATGATGCGCGAGAGCAGAATGTTGCCGACCCGGTCGTTGACCGAGTCCGGCCAGTTGACCCAGGTCTCCTGCACGAGGCGGGCCTTGAGCCCGAGCTTCGCGGCGACGGCGGCCACCTGTCGGGTGTGATTGGACTGCACGCCCCCGATCGACACCAGGTGCGTAGCGCCCAGTGCCAGCGCGTCTGGAACCAGGTACTCGAGTTTGCGGGTCTTGTTGCCCCCGAACGCGAGGCCGGAATTGCAGTCCTCCCGCTTGGCCCACAGGTTCGCTCCAGCGAGGTGCTTGGAGAGCCGCTCGAGGGCGTGTATCGGGCTTGGTCCAAACGTAAGGGGATAGCGAGAAAAGTCACTGACCGCCACAACAGTCTCCTCTTGTTCAGGGCTGGGACCGCTCACAGCTGCGCGACCCGTACGAACTCCTCGCAAGGGTTGATATCGGTCCTCGAGCCTTTCGTCAAGCGCTAACGACCGGCCGGGCGTCCCCCGACCGAGTCCGCCGCGGCGGGACGGTGCCATGGCCCCCACGCAGCAGCGACGCGAGACCAGCAACCACCGACAAGGCGGCGGCGACAGCGAACACCACCACAAGGCCCTGGTGGAACGCTGCCGATATCAGCTCAGGAAAGAACTCCCTGCCGGTGAGGACGTGCTGAGCCGCAGCCGGGAGCGAGGAGAGCGCGAACCCATTCGACACAAGGAGGTGCCGAATCGGGTTCACGCCGAGAAGCGCTGCGAACAAGGACGACACGGGCGGCAGCGTGCCGATCTGATGAGCCACAACGTGTGGCACGCCTTGGCCCTGTAATCCGCTGGACAAGGCCTTCGGAAGACTGCCCGACAGCCCGGCGATCATGAGCGAGAAGAACACCCCGATCGACAGTGCGGTGCCGGAGTTCTGAAATGTCGCTCGCATCCCCGAAGCCACGCCCCGGTACCGCGCGGGGACGCTGCTCATGATCGACGATGTGTTGGGAGCGGCGAACATTCCGCTGCCGATGCCGGTCGCGGCGATGAGCACGGCGAAGGCCCAGTACGGGAAGTCGACCGGCAGCAACATGAGTCCGATGAAGCTGCCGCCGAACACGACCATGCCGGCGGTGGCAAAGCCTCGAGCGCCGTACCGGTCGGACAGCGATCCCGGCCAGGGGACCCGAGATCAAGAAACCGGCCGTAAGTGGCAACAAGAAGATCCCCGCCCACAGCGGCGTGTCGCTGTAGTTGTAGCCGTGTAGAGGCAGCCAGATCCCCTGCAGCCAGATGATGAGCATGAACTGCAGGCCGCCCCTGGCGATGGCGACGACGAAGGCCGCCACGTTGCCGGCAGTGAACGCCCTGATCCGGAACAAGCTGAGCTCGAACATCGGATCGGCGATGTTGCTCTCGATCACTACGAACGCCGCCAACAGCAAGGCGCCGCCGACGAGCAGCCCCAGGACCGCCGGGTTCGTCCAGCCCATGGCGTGACGCCGGTACGGCTGGATGCCGTTGGTGATGGCGATCAAGATCGCGCCCAGGCCGACGGCGAAGGTGACGTTGCCCCACCAGTCGATGCGACCACCTCCGCGACGACCGGTGTCATGGAGCTTGCGGTAGGCCCACACCGTTCCGAAGACCCCGACGGGCACGTTGACCCAGAAGACCAACCGCCAGTCGATGGTCGCCAGCACACCGCCCGCGACCAACCCGATGAACTGTCCGGCCAGGGCGGCGACCTGGTTGACGCCGAGCGCGAAGCCGCGTCGATCGAGGGGGAAGGCGTCGGTCAGGATGGCGGCCGAGTTGGCGGTGAGCATGGAACCGCCGATTGCTTGCAGCACGCGCCAGCCGATCAACCACATCGCTCCATGGCCACCGACGAACGGATCGAACGAAAGCAGGACCGAAGCGGCGGTGAACACCGCAAAGCCGGCGTTGTAGATCCTGACTCGGCCGAACATGTCGCCGAGGCGGCCGAGAGTGACCACGAGAACTGCCTGGACCAGCCGGTACCCCATGATCATCCACAACAGGTAGAAGACGTTGCCCGGCGCCAACGGGTCAAGGTGGATGCCGCGAAAGATCGCCGGCAGAGCGATGATGACGATCGAACCGTCGAGCGCCGACATGAACACGGCGGCGGTCGTGTTCGACAGCGCCACCCACCGGTAGCGTTCGTCCGCGCCCGCCTTCGGCGCCCTGGGCAAGTTCGTCAGTCGCCGACCGGGTGGTCGATGCTCACCGGCGGCAGCCCCTGCACCTCCTCCTTCGTGAGCGAGAGGCGGATGCCCTCGTTGACCGTCGTCACCGCCTTGATCGGTATGGCGACCTGCTTGCGTCCCCACAGATGTCCTTCCTGCAGCAGGACGTGCGTCACGTGATGATCGGCAGGATCGACCACGAGACCCTGCACTTTGCCGATCGGCCCATCGGTCGCGTGCACCTGCTCGCCGCGGCGCACCTCGACCTCGCCCATCGGGATCCGGTCGTACACGATCGGCTCGATGGTGTTGCCCACGCCGATACCCATGTCCACGCCGAGCCCGTAGTACGGCAATCCGGCCTGGCCGGGAAGGAACTCCGTCTCCTCCGCGCCAGGCAGCTTCTCGAACTCGGCCGTTGAGCAACGTAGGCGGAGATCGTTCACGGTCTCGTCGACAATGCCGATCGGCACGAGACGAGCCAGGCCGGTGCGGTGTTTGGGCTCGACGACGAGGTGGGTGACGGTCCGCGCGGCCGGGTCGAGCACCACTCGGGTGAGATCGCCGCACACCCCGTCGCTACAGCTGACTTCGGCTCCGATAGGGAACCGCATCATCTCGGCCATCACCTCTCCTCAAGTCGACTGCCTCCAGCGTCGCACGGTTGCCCGGGGTGCCGCACTCAGGAGAGACTGCCGCCATGCAAGACAGGGTTGCTCTGGTGACCGGCGCCAGCAGCGGTATCGGGCGCGCGACGGCGGTAGCGCTGGCCAAGCGCGGTGCTCGCGTGATGGCGATCGCTCGTAGGGAGCCGGAGCTGGCGCAGTTGGCCCGCGAGATCGGCGGTCACTACGTGGTCTGCGACCTCTCGAGCGAGGAGGGGTGTTCCGTTGCCATCGACGAGACACGCCGACTCCTCGGTCCTGTGGAGATCCTCGTCAATAATGCCGGCGGGTCCGCTGACGACGCCTCGGTCGCCGAGATGCCGAACGAGACGTGGTGGAGCACGATGGGTATCAATCTCGACGCCCCGTTTCTCCTGACCCGCGCCGCAGCCAACGACATGATCGGGCAGGGCTGGGGCCGCGTCGTCATGGTGAGCTCCACTGCCGGGGAGGTCGGAGCGCCTGGCATGGCTGCTTACTGCGCCGCAAAGGCCGGACTGCTCGGGCTCATGCGAGCAGCGTCCCAGGACCTCGCGCCCCATGGGATCACGTGCAATGCCGTCCTGCCCGGATGGATCAGGACCGAGGCGTCCGACAGGTCGGCCGCCAGAGAGGCGGCGAAGAGGGGAGTTGACGTCGAGCAGGTGTGGACGGAGCGAGCGGCGAGCTATGAGGCCGGCCGCGTCGCGACCGCGGAAGAGGTTGCAGAAACGATCAGTTTCCTTTGTTCGCCCGAATCGAGCGGCGTCAGCGGGCAAGCCGTCACGGTTGCTCTCGGCGGGTTGTGGTGAGCGATCGAGTGCTCGTGACCGGCGCCGCGTCCGGCATCGGCCTCGCAGTTGTGCAGCGGTGTTGCAGCGCCGGCGCCGACGTCGGCGCGCTCGACCTGAACGGCGAAGGCCTGGCTTCAGCCGTCGCTGACCTGCAGCGTGCCGGCGGTGGTCGGATCGTCGCGGCGACAGCGGACGTGAGCGACCCCGACCAGGTGAGACATGCCGTGAACCAGCTCGGCGAGGAGCTCGGCGGTCTGAACGCGGTGGTGAATGTTGCCGGCTTGGGCGGCTACACGGGCGACGTGGCAGAGACGTCCCTCGAAGCCTGGCAACGGACCCTGGCGGTGAATCTGACAGGCGTATTCCTCGTATCGCGGGAGGCTTTGGCGTTCCTCAGGCGGTGCTCGAGCGCCAGCATCGTGAACGTCAGCTCACAGTACGGGCTCGTCGGCGGCGTGGGCAGCCCTGCGTACATCGCCTCGAAGGCCGGAGTGATCGGCCTGACGCGAGCGATGGCGGTCGATCACGCCGAGGAGAACATCCGGGTCAACTGCGTCTGCCCGGGGCCCACCGACACGCCGATGCTCCGCGCCGATCATTCGGGCTCGACGCACAGCGTTCGGGAGGAGCGCCGAACGCGGTACCGCCGGCTGCTCGGCGGAGTCGGTACTCCGCAGGGCGTGGCTGGCGCAATCGCGTTCCTGCTCGGTCCGGACGCCGCCGAGATCACCGGTGCTGTGCTGAGCCTCGACGGAGGCTGGACAGCCGCTTGATCCCGGCTCCTTCCCGCCGGCCAATTGCAAATTTCGCGCCAAACTTGCCTCGGATCGAGATTGCGACCGGTCGCAATCATTAACGGAGGCAAGTTGAGAACGAAATTTCGAGTGTCCCCCTCCTCCTCGAGGTTCCGGGCAAGCCGAGAAACGTGAGCGTTGCCGCCCCCCGACCCATGATCCCGAACGGGAGCCGCCCACTCGAACCGCTAGGTTGACCGCCGCATGCCGAAGGCAAACGCGAATGCAAAGGCAAACGCGGAGGCGCTGCTGGATCTCGCCGCCGTTCTTCTCTTCGTCGGGATCGGCCGGGTTGCCCACACCCGCGGCCTCACGGTCACCGGGCTCGCCTCAACGGCGTGGCCGTTCGTGTCCGGCCTCGCAGCCGCCTGGCTCTTGCTGGCGCTGGCCGGGCGCTGGACGGCGATGGCCTCCTTCTCGAGCGGTCTCGTGGTGTGGCTCTTCACCGTGGGACTCGGAATGGTGCTGCGGGTGATCTCAGGGCAGGGGATCGCCGTGGCGTTCGTCTTCGTTGCCCTGGGCTTCCTTGGCGCGACGATGCTCGGCTGGCGTGTGCTGGCTGCCCGTCTGCAGGCTCTCCGCCGTCCTCACGTCACCTCAGATCGTGGAGGCTGTCAAGGTTGACGGCGATGGCCTCTTGGGTGGTCCGGGCGATGACGACCACCGCCTCCTCTTCGAGAGAGGGGTTCTCCTCCCGGTGCGGGACGAAGGGCGGCACGTAGACGTAGTCGCCCGGCGAAGTCTCGAGCCGCCGCTCGCCGTCCCCGTCAGCGACCACGAACACGGGATGGCCCGAGACGACGTAGATCCCGGTCTCCGAGTGCCCGTGATGGTGGTCGGCTGAGCGGGCGCCGCGCGCAACCCGGGTCTCTCCCATCCAGATATCCTCCGAACCGCATGCGGTTCCCGAGATTGCCGCGAACCGGGCCATCCCGGGTGTCTGCGCGGTGCTCGCGCTCAGCTCGTGGGACGGGACGAGTCGCAGCGTCGGGCGGCCGCCGGCGTCCGCAGTGGTCTCGGGCATCGGTCTCCTCCTTGATCAGTGTCGGGCGATTGTTCACGTGAGGGCGTAGCGCGCCAGCTCCCTACCCATCATGCGCTCCACTTCCGGGTACACGCTCGGGTCACGCACGCCGGCACCGAGCGGAAGACGGTCCTTGTCCACGACGAGAACCATCACTCTGCTGCCCACCTCCAGTCGAGCCGCGGCGACGGGCATCCCGTCGCCGGACGACAAGAGAACGATCAGGTCCGGAAAGGTTGCCACGCGGACGCCGGCGACGTCGGCAGAGAGGAACTCGTTGCATATGCCGATCTCGAGGCCGCCCTCGGGCGTGTCGAGCGACAACTGCCCCACGTCGAAACCTCCCACGAGGCGACTTTCATGCTCCCGCACCACGCCCTCGGCGAGCACCCGGCCCCCGAGCGTCCCGAGTACGGCGTCGGCGATCGCCTGCGCCCCTTTTCCCTGCGCCTCGAGCATGGCCCGCCCCAATGTGATCGATACGGAGATCGCCCCGATTGCCGCCGCCTCCCGGCAGAAGCCAACCGAGAAGGGACCGCGGCACGCGGCGATCAGTCCGCCCGCCTCGACAGCGGCGCTCCGAAGAACGTTGGCCGTCAACTGGGTCGGTCCACGCGCCACGACCTCGAGGTGGCCCTTCGCATCGTCGCCGCCCGCGGCCGCCTGATGGACAGTCACGTCGAGCCGGCCGGCGAGGCCGAGGCCACCCATTTTCACGGTCGGATGTCCACGCCCGTTGGCAGCGGCATCGGCCACCACGAGCGTCGGATCCACCGCGGCGTGGACCCACGTCTCCGCGATCCAGGCACCCGGGTGGGAGGCCATCGTGGCGCGGATGGGCGCGGCCGGAGGCGACACTGCGGCCACGAGGAGCTCGAGAGCCCGTATGCGGTTGGCGAGTCCCGAGGCTGACCGGGTGGCCGAGGGAGCGCCGACCGAGGTCGAGATCGCGACGCCGGCTTCCTCCTCGAGCTCGTCGAGCGACGCCAGCCGGGGCCGGCCGAGATCGAACACGTCCCTCGCGGCCGACCAGCCCTCCTCGAACCCGCCGCCGCCGGCGCCGAGCAGCAGGCCGCCCATGACCGCTGCGCGGGCCGATTCGAGGTCCAGCAGCTCCATCGCTACTCGGCCGCCCGATGCGTCGCCGCCCGGTGCGTCGCCGCCGGGCCGTCCGCCGCCGGGCCGTCGGCCGCCGGGCCGCCGCCGCCCGACGCGCCGCCAGCTGGCGCTCGATCCCGAGGCCGTTCCGTTCGGCAGCGGCCGTCGCCGCCTGGTAGCCCGCGTCGGCGTACCGAAGGATGCCGAGACCGGTGTCGGCCTCGAGGACACGCTCGATCCGCTCTGCGGCGCCGGAGGAACCGTCGGCGATCAGGGTCACACCGGCGCTCTGCGAACGCCCGGCGAGCCCGTGAAGAGCGATGAGATCGGCGCCGGCGGCGCCGTTCAACATGGCATTCAACAGGGCCCAGTCCGCGATGGCGTCGCTCCCATCGACCATGGCCTCGGTCTCACGCTCCGGGATCGACGCGCTGCCGGCGTCGAGATGGTCGCGCGTGAAGGCAACGGGACCCTCGATCTCGCCGGAACCGATCAGCTCGTTGACCGCGAGCGCCGCCCTCGTTCGTTCGTGGTGGCCGAGCCAGCAGATGCGGGCGGGCAGGCCCGTGAAGGCGATGCTCTGGGCCTTGGCCAACCATTGCGTGACCCGCGGCACATCGCTGAACATCTCGGTCAGCAACGAGTCGATCCTCGTGATCGTCGCTTCACTGCCCGAGATCGCGATCCACCGGAACGGACCGATGGCCTCGCAGAACATTGGCCGTATGAACAGGGTGACGAAGCTCGGAATCTCCATGGCGTCGTCCACGCCGGCCCGGAGCGCCTCCCTCCGCAGCCAGTTGCCGTACTCGAAGACGACCGCGCCGCGGCGCCTGAACTCGAGCATCGCCCGGACGTGGCGGGCGAGAGTCGTCCGGGCGAGAACGACCAGCTCGTCCGGATCGTCGACGCGCAGCCGCTCGGCTTCGGAGGCGCTCAGCCCGATGGGGCAGTACCCGTCGCGAGGATCGGTCGTGGTCTGATCCGTCACGATGTCGGGGGTCATCCGGCGCTCGAGCAGCTTTTCCATCACCTCGACGACGTTGGCCACCACGCCGACCGAACCGGCCTCGCCCCCGCTCGCCGTCGCCAGCCAGCGGTCGATCGCGCTCGAGAGATCGGTCGTGTACCCGTCGAGGTAGCCGCTGTCCTGGCGCCGGCGCAGGCGCTCTTCGTTCACCTCGGCGACGAGAATCGAGGCGCCGGCGAGCTTGCCCGCCATTGGCTGGGCGCCGCCCATGCCGCCGCAACCACCGGTCAGGATGGTCCGGCCGGCGAGCGAGCCGCCGAAGTAGGTCCGTCCGGCAGACATGAAGCTCTCGTAGGTCCCCTGCACGATGCCCTGCGGGCCGATGTACTGCCAGGCGGCCGCCGTCATGCCGGGCCAGATCGTGAGCCCGGCGTCGAGAAGCGCGTAGAACTCCTCCGGGCTCGGCCCGGCGGTCACGTTGCCGTTCGCCATGACCACGAGCGGGGCAGCATGCTGGGTCTGCCAGATGCCGACCGGCTTGCCCGACTGGATCACGAGCGTCTCGTCCTCGCCGAGGTGATGCAGCGCCTCGACGATCTCGTGGTAGCTCGCCCAGTCCCGGGCGGCCTTGCCCCGACCGGCGTAGATGACGAGGTCCTCCGGGCGCTCGCCGATCTCGAGATTGTTCTCCAGCATCCGCAGGATCGACTCCTGCCTCCAGCCACGGCAGCGGAGCTCACCGCCGCGCCCGGCGACCACCAGCGGATGGCTCACGTCGTGATCTCGTCCAGATGGGCAAGTGTCGCAGCGAGCACCTGCGCCCCGACCGCAACGTCGGCCGCGTCGGTGAATTCCTCCGGGCAATGGCTGCGACCCCCCGCCGAAGGGACGAACAGCATCCCCGTCGGGGTGAGCGACGCCAGCTGGGCACTGTCGTGCCCTGCTCCGCTCGGGAGCCTGAGCACCGAACGCCCGAGCGCGCCCGCGGCGTCCTCCACTGCTCTGGCGACGAGGTCGGACATCACGGTCGGCGCTTCAGCGGACGTCCACTCCACGTCGCCCCGCACGCCGCGGCGGTCACCCGCCTCAGCCACGGCACCTTCGAGCTGTTGGCGGGTTCGCTCCAGCCAGGTCTCTTCGATGCTGCGGAATTCGACCCACAAGAGCGCGTGCTCGGGGACGATGTTGGCGGCGCCCGGCTCGACGACGACGCGACCGGTCGTGCCGACGCCGCCGTCACGCCCGAGACGTTCGACGGCGAGGACGACCTCGGCCGCTGCGCAAGCCGCATCGTGACGCAGCGCCACCGGCATCGTCCCGGCGTGGTCGCGACGACCTTGCAGGTTCACCGTGGCCCGGTCGATGCCGGCGATCGCCGACACCACGCCGATCTCGATGCCTTCCTCCTCGAGACGAGGGCCCTGTTCGATGTGGCACTCCACGAAGGCCGCCAGATCCTTCGGGTTCCAGCTCGCCGAGAGCGCCCGGTCGGGGTCGATGCCGACCGCCGCCATAGCCTCTCCCAGCCGGCGTCCGGACTGGTCGGCCCGGTCGAGGTGGACGCGGGAGAGGTTGCCCGCGACGGCCCGGCTTCCCAGGCAGGACAGGCCGAATTCGTTCGGCTCCTCTCCGTAGAAGTCGACGACCCACAGGTCATGGCGAAGCCGCACGCCCGCCTCGGCGAGGCAGCGCAACGCCTCGAGGGCCCCGAGCACGCCGATGATCCCGTCGAATCGGCCCCCGCCGAGCACCGTGTCGGTGTGCGACCCCGTTACGAGCGCCGATCCGCCGTCCCGGCCCTCGAGCACGCCGACGAGGTTGCCGGCCCCGTCGACGTGGACATCCAGGCCGGCGGCACGCATCCTGCGCTCCACCTCCTGGCGGCCCGCCGTCTCCACCTCCGACAGCGCCCGGCGTGTCCATCCGGGGGCATCGGGTTCGCGGATCTCCGCCAGCGACTCGATCTCGTCGTGCAGCCACGCCTGCTCGGGGAGCGGGAGATCGGTTCTCATCGGCCTCCTTCGGCCAGGACGAAGCGCCCGCGGCCGGGTCGGACGTCGAGCTCCCCGTCCCAGACGACCTCGCCCCGCGAGACGACGGTCGTCACCTGACCCCGGAGGCGGCGCCCGTGATAGGGACTCCAGCCGGCGTTCGAATGCAGCCTGGACTCGTCGATCGTTCCCTCGGCTGTTGGATCGAAGACGACGAGATCCCCGTCGAAGCCGGCCCGGAGCGCGCCCTTGCCGGGCAGCCGGAAGCGACGGGCCGGCGTCTCGGACAGCGCCTTGGCCAACGTCGTGACCGGGACGCCCCGCTCGAGGCCTTCCGAGAGCACGACGGGTACGAGCGTCTCGACTCCGGGCGCCCCGGAGTGGTTGTCGAAGATGACCGGGTGCAGCTTGTCGGCGAGGTCCCAGGGGGCGTGGTCAGAGGCGACGACGTCGATGTCGCCGGCACCGAGCGCGGCCCAGAGTCCTTCGCGGTCCTTGCCTGTCCGCAACGGAGGGTTGATCTTGAGTCGCCCCTTCTGGGTGAGGAGGTCCTCCTCCGCGAAGCACAGGTAGTGCGGGCACGTCTCCGTGCTCACATCGAGTCCCTGCGCCGGCGAACCACCGGGCGAGCTCGACCGATCGCGCCAGGCTCAGGTGACAAAGGTGCAGCCGGCACTGCGTCGTGAAGCCGAATTCGAGGGCCTTCAGGACCGCCTCGGTCTCGCTCACCGGTGGCCGGGATCGGCTGTGGGCGCTTGGATCTTCGGGTGTCTCCGCCCTTAGCCGTTCGATCAACGGCTTGATGATCTCGTCGTTCTCGGCGTGGAAGCACGCCAAGCTGTCGGCAGCGGAGATGGCCGCGAGCACGTCGAGGAGCTGGTCGTCGGGAATCCGAGGGAAACGCCGTGAATCGGTGTCGAACAGCGAAAGCTTGAAGCCGCACGCGCCGTGCGAGACCAGCGCGCCCACGTCCGACGCCCCGCCTTGCGGACGAACGGTCGCGAGCAGGGCGACGTCGATGACGGCTTCGTCGGCGACCCGTTTCTTCTTGGCTTCGAGGGTGCCGACGTTGTTCACCGGGTCGCCGGCGTCGTAGGGCATCTCGACGATGGTCGTGACCCCGCCGGCGGCGGCGGCTCTCGTCGCGGCCTCGATGCCTTCGCCGGGGTTGCTGAGACAGTGCACGTGGGCGTCCACGGCACCCGCAAGGACGTAGGCATCGCCGGCGTCGAGGGTCCGAGCGGCGGGACCGGCCCCAGATTCGGCGACGACGGCGTCGATACGGCCGGCCGTGATGCGGACCTCGCCGTGGACGGGTGGGCCGTCAGGCAGGACCAGCAAGCCGGACACCGCCAGATCGCACGCCGGGAGGTCAGTCACGGCTCGGACGCTAGCTCGCCCGGCAGAGGAGGGACCCGTCCGTTGCAGGGCTCAGGCGACCCCGACGTCGAGGCGGTAGCCGATGCCAGGCACGGTCACGAGCAGCCTGCTCTCCTCGTCGCCGAGCTTGCGGCGGAGGCGGTAGGCGTATGCGTGCAGATAGCCCGCCTCGTTGCCGTAGCGCGGTCCCCAGACGTGCCCGAGGATCATCCGGTGGGTGCAGATCTTGCCGGCGTTGCGGCCGAGGTAGCTGAGAAACGAGAACTCGGTCGATGTCAAGCTCAGCGACCGACCGTCCATCCGCGCCTCGTTGTGGATGAGGTCGAACTCGAGCGGTCCGACCGCGAATCTCGTCGGTTCGCCGTCGGGCTTGGGCTCGTGATGACGCTGCGCGACGCGCAGCCGGGCGTCGAGCTCGCGCATGCCGAAAGGCTTGGTCATGTAGTCGTCGGCTCCGCTGTCGAGGGCGGCGACCTTGCGGTCTTCTGAGCCGTCAGCCGAGAGCACGACGATGGGGACCGAGCTCCATTGGCGAAGGCGCCGGCAGACCTCAACGCCGTCGATGTCCGGCAGGCCGAGATCGAGCACGATCACGTCCGGTGCCTTGACGGCGGCGTCGGCCAACCCCTGCATCCCGGTGGCCGAAGTCAACACCACGTGACCGAGCGCTTCGAAGCCGACCCGTGCGCCGCGCAGCAACGCGACGTCGTCGTCAATTACGAGTATCCGCGCCACTGGCCATAAGTCCGTACTCGAGATGGATCGGAGTGGAAAGCGTCATGCAGAATCTCGCTCCTCCGCCGGGCGCGTCCTCTACCCAGATCGTCTCACCATGCGCCTCGACGAATGCCTTGGCAATGGCGAGCCCGAGCCCGGCGCCGCCGTCCGCCTCCCTCCGGTTGTACATGCCGAAGACAGCCGATCGTTCCGGCCGAGGCACGCCTGGGCCGCTGTCGGAGACGGAGAGCTCGATCGTCCCGTCATCGCGATCTCTGGCGGCGACCACGATCGGGGCCTCCGCTGGAGCGTGCCGTGCCGCGTTCTCGAGCAGGTTGAAGACCGCCTCGCCGATCAAGAGCCGGTCGATGTCGACGAGAGGCAGATCGAGCGGCAGCGTGATGCGGATCCGGTCCGGATCGACGGTGGCGGCCACACCGCGGACGGCTTCAGTGATCAGGTCCGGCAAGGGGACGAGCTCACGCCGCGGTTCGAGCACGCCGGCCTGGATCCGGCCCATGTCGAGCAGGTTCGCCGCCAGGCGCGCGAGCCGGTCGGCCTGATGGTCGATGAGCTGAGCCAGCTCCTGGCGACGCTCCGGAGCGAGCTGCAAGTCGGGGTCGCTCAGGGTCGAGGCGGACATCTTGATCGAGGCGAGGGGCGTGCGGAGATCGTGGGACACCGCGGCCACGAGGGACTTGGCGAGTCGCCCGACCTCTTCCAGGAGCTTGGCCCGCAGCGCCTCCTCGCGCAGCTGCGAGCGCTCAACGGCGAGCGCCGTCTGGTTCGCGAAGGTGAGGAAGGGCTCGCGCTCGTGCAAGGCGATCGTCGTGCCGCACAGCACGAGGTACCCGATGGGGCGCCCGTTCGCGGTCAGGGCCATCGACAGGACTGTCTCGTTCCCGCGGTATGACGGGAGTCCCCCGTCGGTGCCGACTGCCGGTCCGACCAAGTCGAGCTCGGGCTGGTCGAGCGGTTCGCCCGCCGATGCGGCGATCTCGAGCCTTCCCGACGCCGGCAGGAGGACCGCGACCGTCCGGAGCTCGAACGCGTCGCGGAGCGTCGACACGATGAGCCCGAGCAGCTCCGCGAGCGGCTTGTCGCCGACCAGCAGGTTCGACAGCTCGAACAACTTCCTGATCGCGTCCTTCTGCCGCGCCGTCTCGAGCCTCGCGGCCGCCATGCCCGCCACGACGCGAGCGACCAGCAGCATCACGACGAGGTATACGCCAGGCGCCACCCAGTTCTCGGCCGAGCCGACCCAGGGCGTGTAGTACGGGGGCGTGAACACGAAGTCGTAGACGAGGAACCCGGCAATCACGCTGACCACGCCGGCGCCGAAGCCACCCGACACGACGCCGGCGACGACCGGGATGATCAGGATCAAGCCGTCGGTCGCGGCGCTCAGGTGGCTCCTGAGCGGGATCATGGCCACGGTCAGCACGGCCATGACGCCTAGCGCCACGGCGGTGCCTCTCACACTGCGTCGTGCCGAGCTCATAGGGCTCTCCTCACACGCAAGGTTAGGAGACAGAGCAGGCGAAGCGCGCGGCGTGTTCAGACTTTATTCAGGCCGAGACCAGGCGGGTTGAGAGTTTGTTCAGATGCGGTGCCTGATAATTGAGTCAATGCTGGGCAGGATCGTCGTCGGAGTCAGGCGGTGCGAGGCCGATGGTCCGGTCCTGCAACTCGCAACCGCGCTGGCGTCCGATACGGGCAGCGGAGTGCACGTCGTCCATGTCCGCGAGCGTCGGTGCAGCAAGGCGGGATCTTGCTATGTCGAGACGATGGAGGAGGCCTCCAGCATCGTCGAAGAGGCCGTGTTCGAGCTGCGGATGGCCGGTGTCGGGGCGAGCGGAAGGGTGGCGAGCACCCTACAGGGACGCGTCGCCCAAGCGATCCTCGATCAGGCCGATGTGTGCGAGGCCGACGCGATCGTCGTCGGGTGGCACCGGAGGCGCGGCCTACGCCGGCTCTTCCGGACCGGCGACCGCGAGCGGTTGATGCGCCTGTCCCGGCGCCCGGTGATCCTGGCGCCGCTCGTGGGGGGACGCAAAGGCATGGACAGCGCCAGGAATCACCAGGTCCGATCGCAGCTGCCGCAGTAGCACCAGAACGCAAAGCCGGAGGGGCGGAAAAGCTTGACGCTGACAGGTGACGAAATCCACGCGCTGCAAGACCCTGCACTGCCCGAGTGGATCAAGGACCCTTCCAAGCCGGCTTCAGGCCTCGGCCCGGTCCTGCCCGAGACGCTCGCGTACCGCGTGAAGCGCCGGCTCCTTGGGCCGCCGCTCTCGAACGACCAACTGCACACCGAGCGGCTCGGCAAGCCGACCGCGCTCGCCGTCCTGTCGTCGGACGTCATGTCGTCGTGCGCCTATGCGAGCGAGTCGATCCTCCGCATCCTCATCCCGGCTGCCGGGATCGCCGCCTTCACGCTCGTCACTCCCGTGACGTTGATGCTGCTCGTGGTGCTCGGTCTCGTATGCCTCTGTTACCGGCAGGTCGTGAAGGCGTACCCGGTGAGCGGCGGCTCGTACGTGGTCAGCCGGGAGAACTTCGGTTATTCGATGGCGCAGATCCCCGCCGCGGCACTGGTGTGCAGCTACGTCCTCACAGTTGCGGTGTCGGTGGCCGCCGGAGTCGACGCCGTGATCTCGGCGTTCCCGGTCTTCACCCATTACCCGGTGGAGTTGTCCGTCTTCTTCGTACTGCTGTTGACGTTCGGGAATCTGCGGGGCATCAGGGAAGCTGGCCGGGTATTCGCGATACCCACCTATTGGTTCCTCGCCAGCATGGCCGGGCTGCTCATCACCGGACTGGTTCGGGTCGCGATGACCGGTCACCTCCACCACTATCCGCTGCAGGCGAGCGGCCACGTTCCGGTCGGCACTGCCGGCGGGGGCCTGTTGCTAGGCGCTTCCGCCTTCATATTCCTGCGGGCGTTCGCGAACGGCGGCTCGGCCATGACCGGGATGGAGGCGATCTCGAACTCGGTCTCGATCTTCCGCGAGCCGCAGGTCCGCAACGCACGCATCACCCTCGTGCTCATGGCCGCGATCCTCGGCGTGATGTTCGTCGGCGTATCGGTGCTCTCGGCCCTGACCCACGCCGTGCCGTTCGAGGGAGGAACGCCGACGGTGCTCTCGCAGATCGGCCGGGCGGTCTTCGGGCAGGGAACCGGCAGCAACATTCCCTACTACTCGCTGCAGTTCAGCACGGCGCTCATCCTGATCCTCGGCGCCAACACGAGCTTCAACGGTTTCCCCCTCCTTGTGAGCTTCATCGCCACGGACGCCTACCTGCCGCGTCCGCTCACCACCCGGGGCCACCGGCTCGTCTACTCGAACGGGATCCTCGTGCTCGCGTTCGCCTCGCTGTTGCTGCTCGTCGTCACCCGGGCTCAGGTCGCCAGCCTGATCCCTCTCTATGCCTGCACGGTGTTCACCGGCTTCACGATGGCCGGCGCCGGCATGACCAAGTACCACTGGACCCACCACGCCCCGCACCGCGGGAGGAACCTGGCGATCAACGGGACGGCGTTCGTCGCCAGCGCGGGCGTCACGGCCATCTTCGTGGTGACCGAATTCACACGCGGCGCCTGGCTGGTCGTGATCGCGATCCCCTTGATCGTCTTCCTGCTGACGCGCACGCACCGCGCCTACCAGGCGGAGAAGCGCGTGCTCGCCGAGGACCTCGCGGCGCCGCCGGTCGCGGAGCCGACGCTTCGGCGTCATGTCGTCCTCGTGCTCGTGGACCGGCTGGACATGGCCACGGCACGAGCACTGCAGCTCGCCAGCTCCCTCACGTCGTCGGGCGACGTCCGCGCCGTTCACTTCGCCGTCGAACCGGAGCGCGCCGCAAGGATCGCCAAGTACTGGCGCAAGCCCGGGCTGTCGTACATCCCGCTCGAGATCGTCGAGTGTCCCGATCGCCGCATCGTCCGCGGCGCGACCGAGCTCGCAGCCGAGCACGCCGCCGACGGCGAGACCGAGGTGACCCTCGTCCTGCCGCGCCGCGTGCACCGGGGCATGGCGAGCCGGTTGCTGCACGACCGCACCTCGGACCGGATCGTGTCCGCTGTCAATCAGCTGCCACATGTCAGCGCCACGATCGCGCCGTTCGACGTCGCGGGCATGCTCAAGCAGCGAAGCACCGCGGGCGCTCTCGAGAGTGCCGCCGACATGCCGCGGCGGTCCTTGAAGCGGGCCGGCAGAAGACCAGTCGTAGAACCGAGGAGGTTGATCAATTTGGAGGGAACGACGCCACTCGGCGAGCTCGCCTACCGTCAGCGGGCGCTCATCGCCGGCAGAGTTCACACCGTGCGCCTGCAACCGGGGCTCGGGGTGCCGACGCTCGAATGCACGCTCGTCGACGACACCGGCGCCATCAAGGCCGTGTTCCTCGGCCGCCGCTCGATCCCGGGGGTCGAACCCGGTGCCATGATCCGCGCCGAAGGCATGGTGGGCAAGCACCGCGGGGAGCTGGCGATGATCAACCCCCGTTTCGATCTGCTGGAGCCGCCGGCCTCCGGGAGGGCCACCGCCTGAGCGTGAGCCTGTGCCGGGTGCGGACTATTGCACTATCCGGAGGGGTCCCGACGGACGCTCGTCCTCGTCCGGGGGGAGGGGTCCTGGCGCCGAATACGCCGTAAGGGCGGCCCCGACCTGATCGGCCAGCGTCACGGCGACGAGGAGTTGGTCGCGGCCGAGGTGAACGTCGGGGTCGAAGTGCAGGACGAAATGACCAAGTACCTGGCCCTGGCCCCACACGGGCAGCTCGGCCCAGCTCCCTGTGCCGACAACTTTGGAGCCCTGGGTCCCCCCTGCGGACTGTTGGGAGAGCACACCGTCGCGTTGCACCTCGGGCGCACCCGCGTGGGACGGCACCGCCTCGAAGCGGCAGTCCTGCAACTGCAGCAGCCTCGCCAACTCCTGGGCGACCTGCTCGACGATCAGCACCGCCTCCTGGCCGGAAGCCACGAGGTCCGAAGCAGTGCGCACGCGCAGCATGTCAGCCGTGCCGGCCTCGAGCGAGACGCGCTGGCGGGCGAGCCGGACGACGCACTCGCCGGCCAGCAGCCCGACGCCCGCGAGGATGAGCGTGGTCCAGACGTCAGGGCTCCGGGCGATGGCGAGCTGCTCGAAGGGCTTGGTGTCGAAGAACTCGAACGCGAGCGCAGCGGTCGTCGCCGCGATGATGGGGACGACGTATCTGCCGCTCATCCCTAGTGCCATCACGACGACGACGAGCAAGAGGGCAACGTCGATGTTCGGCAGACGGAGGCGAAACGGCACCCAGGCCAACGCGACCGCCACCGGCGCGATCACGGCCGCCGCCAGCCACAGCACGCCCCGGACGGGCGTGGTGCCCGGGCGCATCACAGCTACGCCCGAGCCGGTCGGGCCCGAGGGCGCGTCACGGCCATCGCTCGCGATCATAGGGCCCGCCGGGTCGATCGACGTCAGCCACCGGTGCTCCTGACAGGGTGCGGCTGGCGTTAGCGTCGCGTGAAGTGGCGCAGCGTCAGACCGATGAGGGCCGGGGTATCGCACCGCCCGAGGCTCAAGTCAGGGCGGTCGCCTCCGAGATCGCCAAGCTCGGCAGCCGAACGAAGACGCGGGCCTTCCGGATCACCCCGGGGACGGAATGGCTGATGCGGCGGGCGATGGGGAACGCGGAGCTGCGCACGCAGTTGTTCCGTTTCGTTGACGCGTTGCCGGCGATGGCTGACGACGACGATCTCTACCGCCACGTCGAGGAGTACTTCGGCGCCGAGGTGGTGCCCCATCTCTTCTCGAGTGTCATTGCGCGGTCCGGCCGGGTGCCCGGTGGCCACAAGCTCGTCGCCGCCGTCGCACGGCGGGAGGTTGCCCGGATGGCGACCCAGTTCATCGTGGCCACCGACGCGCCGAGCACCGCCAGCCAGCTCGGTGAGCTCTGGCGGCGGGGGAGTGCCGCCACCGTCGACCTGCTCGGGGAGCACACCCATTCCCACGCCGAAGCCGACCGATACGCCGCGCGGCTCGCCGACCTCATTGCCGTCCTTATCGGCGCGAGCCGCAGCTGGCCGCACAACGACCTCCTCGAGGCCGACGACCTCGGACCGCTGGCGCGTGTCGCGGTTGCGATCAAGCCGACGGCGCTCGCTCCGGACTTCTCGTCGCTCACCGCCGACGCCGGCATCGAGTCCGCTGCACGACGTCTCATGCCCATCCTCGAGGGCGCCGCGGCCGACGGGGCACAGGTCTGGTTCGACCTCGAGCGCTACGAGGTCAAGCACCTCACGCACCGTCTCGCACGCGAGCTGCTCGGCCGGCCAGAGCTTGCCGGCCTTCAGGCCGGAATCGTGGTGCAGGCGTACCTGCGCGACAGCTACGAGGACCTGGCGGCGCTCTGCGATTGGGGCTCCGACCGCGAGGTTCCGCTCGCGATCCGGCTCGTGAAAGGCGCCTACTGGGACACCGAGACGGTCGTTGCCCAGGCCGCGTCCTGGCCGGTTCCCGTCTACGAGAACAAGGCCGAGACGGACGCGAATTACGAGCGATGCGTGCGCCTCCTGCACTCGTACCACGGCCGGATTCGGGCGGGGTTCGGCTCGCACAACCTGCGGTCGCTCGCCTACGCCATCGCGGCCGGGCGCGCCGCCGGCATTCCCGACCACGCCTACGAGGTCCAGCTCCTCTGGGGCATGGCCGAGCCCGTGCACGAGGCGTTCCGGCGTCTCGGCTTTCGCCTGCGGGTGTACGCGCCCATGGGCGAGCTCGTGCCGGGGATGGCGTATCTCGTGCGCCGCCTGCTCGAGAACACGTCGAATGAGAGCTTCGTGAGGCTGCGTTTTGCCGAGCACAAGGATCTCAAATCGCTCGTGGTGCCGCCGAAGGCCGATCTCTCCGCCGTCCCCGCGACGGTGCTGGCGCCGGCGGTCGTCGCCCGTAGCGCGACCGACCCTCGCGATCCGGCACCCTATGAGCCGGAGCCGCTCGTCCGGTGGTTCTCACCCGAGGCGCCGGCTCTGATGGCCTCCGCGCTCGAGGTGGTGCGGCGCCACCTCGGGGACGAGGTCCCAGGTTTGATCGGCGGTTCGGAGATCCGCACGAACCGGACGATCGCCTCGGTCGACCCGGCCGAGCCGGCGCAGGTCGTCGCGGTCTCCGCCTGCTGCGGCATGCCGGAAGGCGACAGGGCGGTCGAGGCCGCAGCCTCGGCCTTCGAACGGTGGAGTCGGACCGGAGCAGCCGAGCGGGCCGGCGTGCTGTTCCGAGCGGCCGACTGGCTGCGCCGGCGGAGGCTCGAGGTCGCCGCCCTCGAGGTGTTCGAGGCCGGAAAGTGCTGGGACGACGCCGACGGTGACGTGGCCGAGGCGATCGACTACCTCGAGTACTACGGCCGTCAAGGGCTTCGTCTGGCGAGAGGCGGTGACGTGCAGTCACCGCCGGGGGAGGTCAACCGGCTCACCTACCACGGGCGGGGTGTCGCCGTCGTGATCTCGCCCTGGAACTTCCCGCTCGCGATCCCGACCGGCATGACGAGCGCCGCCCTCGTCACCGGCAACGCCGTCGTCCTGAAGCCCGCCGAGCAGACGCCGGCTGTGGCGGCACTGCTCGTGCAGTCGTTGCGCGAAGGCGGGCTGCCCGACGGGGTTCTCTCGTTCCTGCCCGGGCTCGGGGAGGAGCTCGGCGCCCACCTGGTCTCCCATCCCGGCGTCAGCCTCGTCGCGTTCACGGGTTCCAAGCAGGTGGGCCTCGCCATCGTGGAAGCGGCCGCCCACACCTCGGCCGGCCAACGGGAAGTCCGCCGTGTGATTGCGGAGATGGGTGGCAAGAACGCCATCGTCATCGACTCGGACGCCGACCTCGACGAGGCGGTTCCGGCCGCTGTTCGCTCGGTGTTCGGCTTCGGCGGGCAACGCTGCTCGGCCGCTTCGAGGATCGTCACGGTCGGTGGCGTGCACGACCTGTTCGTCGAGCGGTTCGTGGAATCGGCGCGGGCGCTCGCGATCGGGCCGCCGGCCCGAATGGGCACCGAGCTCGGTCCCGTCATCGACGACGACTCGGTGAAGCGGATCCGCGGCTGGCAGGACCGCGCGGCCCAGTTCGGCAACGTCGTTCTTCAACGGGAGGATCTGCCCGCAAGCGGCTATTTCGTCGGGCCGACGATCGTCGACGATGCGGTCCCGGGATCGCCCCTCGTCACCGAGGAGATTTTCGGTCCCGTCGCCGCCGTGCTGCGGGCGCGCGACTTCGACCATGCGGTTGAGCTCGCCAACCAGACCGACTTCGCATTGACGGCCGGGATCATCTCGCGTTCTCCCTCCCGCATCGAGCGTGCATCGTCGGAGCTCAGGGGCGGCAACATCTACGTCAACCGCGCCATCACCGGGGCGGTCGTAGGACGGCAGCCCTTCGGCGGGCACGGGATGTCCGGCATCGGCTCCAAGGCGGGCGGGCCGGACTATCTGCTCCAGTTCGTCAACCCGAGGGTCGTGACCGAGAACACGCTCCGCCAGGGCTTCGCCCCGGCCGCCGAGCAGCCGAGGTGACGTGGGTCACGTCCAACTGTCGAGGGTCGCGTACGTGTTGCCGGACGGGCGACCGTTGTTGGACGACGTCACGTTTCGGGTCGGCGACGGGACCAAGACCGCACTAGTCGGGGCGAACGGGTCTGGCAAGACAACCATCCTGCGGATCCTGGCGGGGACGCTCGAGCCGACAGAGGGGACCGTGTCGATCTCGGGATCGATCGGAGTCATGCCGCAGTTCGTCGGTTCGGTGCGCGACGGCCGGTCGGTTCGCGAGTTGCTCGTGTCGATCAGTTCCCCGGCGATCCGGGAGGCGCACGAGCGGCTCGAGCGCGCCGAGATCGCGATGATGGAGTCCGACGACCTGCCGGCGCAGATGGCCTACGCCGAGGCGCTCGTGCACTGGGGCGACGCCGGCGGATACGACGCCGAGGTGTTGTGGGACGTCTGCACGACCTCGGCTCTCGACGCTCCACTGCAACGGGTCGCGCACCGCGATGCGGCGACCCTGTCTGGCGGCGAGCAGAAACGCCTCGTCCTCGAAGCCCTCCTCCTCGGCCGCGATGACCTTCTGCTGCTCGACGAACCTGACAACTATCTCGACGTGCCCGCCAAGGAGTGGCTGGAGGAGCGGTTGAAGGCGACGCCGAAGACGGTGCTGTTCGTCAGTCACGACCGCGAGCTGCTCGCCCGTACGGCCGACCGAGTGGTGACCGTCGAAGGGCGGTCCGCCTGGACCCACGGCGGCGGGTTCGCCAGCTACTTCGACGCCCGTGAGGCCCGCCACGAGCGGCTGGAGGAGATGTTGCGGCGCTGGACCGAGGAGCGCGACCGCCTCCGCGAGCTTCTGCAGACCCTGAAACAGCAGGCGGCGGTTTCCGAGGTCGTGGCGGCGCGTTACCGGGCGATGCAGACACGGGTCCGCAAGTACGAGGAAGCGGGCCCGCCCGAGGAACCTCCGCGCCGGCAGCACATCTCGATGCGCCTCGGCGGCGGGCGCACCGGCGTGCGCGCCGTGACGTGCGCCGCCCTCGGGATCACTGGCCTCATGAAGCCGTTCGACTGCGAGATCTTCTTCGGCGATCGCGTGGCGGTCCTCGGTGCAAACGGGAGTGGCAAGTCGCATTTCCTGCGGCTACTCGCGGACGGCGGCACCGAGGCCATCCCGCCGTCGAGCGTCGCCCATACCGGCAGCTGCCGGCTGGGCGCCAGGGTCGTGCCCGGACACTTCGCGCAGACGCACAGCCATCCCGAGTGGCATCACCGGTCACCGGTCGAGATCCTGGCCTCGGAGGATCTCGACCGGGGCAAGGCGATGGGCATCCTGCGCCGGTACGAGTTGCACGGCCAGGGCGACCAGTGGTTCGAGAACCTGTCGGGCGGCCAGCAGGCTCGGTGGCAGATCCTCTTGCTCGAGGTGAAGGGAACCACGTTGCTCCTGCTCGACGAACCGACCGACAACCTCGACGTCGACAGCGCCGAAGCGCTCGAACAAGCTCTCGCCGCTTACGCCGGCACGGTCGTGGCGGTCACCCACGATCGCTGGTTCGCCAACGAGTTCGACCGGTTTCTAGTGTTCGGGTCCGACGGCACGGTGCGGGAGACGCCCGAGGCCGTCTGGCACGAGGGTCGGCCGGTCCGCCGCTGACCCGGCGAGCCGCCCGAGCTCAACGCGTCGCGAAGACCAGGATCTGTCCGGTGTAGACGGCGACCCAGACGTCGCCTGTCATCGCGTCGTAGGTGATCCCGATGGGCCGCACCCCGGTCGGAACGGTCTGCAGGATGGCGAGATCCGAGGCCCGCAGCAACGAGACGGTGTCGGACAGATAGTTCACGACGTAGAGCGCCGTGCCGTCGGTCGAGATCGCGAGAGAGCGGCACTGGTCCCCGGTCTGCCTCGTCGCGACAACCCGCTCGGTCGCGATGTCGACCTTCACGACCTCCCCCGGAGCGTTCAACGACACGTAGAGGTACCTCCCGTCCGCGTCGATCACGACGTGACGGGGATTGACGCCCACGTAGAACGAGCCGCCGAGTGTGAGGTTGTCGAGGTCGACCTTCTGGATGATGTCGCTGCCCATGATCGCCACGTAGGCGGTGGCGGAGTCGGGGGAGATCGCGATCCCACGCGGATAGGGGCCCATGGGGAGGACGGCGACCTGCTTGCCCGTCGCGATGTCGACGACGCTCAGATTGTACGAGCACCAATTCGAGACCAGCAGATACTTGTCGTTCGGTGTCACCGCCAGGAACTTCGGCACGAGGCCGACCTCGATCACCTGGTCGATCCTGAGCGTCCTGGTGTCGATCCGGTAGACGTAGCTGTTCGTGTCGCCGGCCGCCTCGGCCGAAGCAGGCGTGCAGTCGTCGTTGCCCTCGGGGCCCATGCCGACGCCGTACATGGAGTAGTTCGAAACATAGACATACCGCGAGTCGGGCGTGAACGCCGCCTCCACCGGTGCGCCGTGGGTGATGCCGGGATGGCCCGGGTAGCCGAACAAGCTCATGTCGACGGTGTCGGGGATGGTCTTTACGAGATCGCCGGCGCTGTCGTACACGGTGACAGTGTGGGTGTACATCATGTTCTGCGCGAAGACGAGTCCGGTGTCCGAAGCGTCGACCGACTTCGGGGAGATGTGACCGCCAATGGTCTTGATGAGCACCAGGTGCCTCCGATCGGCCGGAAGTCCAGGCGGAATCCGCTTGATCGGCAGGGTCGTGGTCGTCGAGGTCGACGTGGAAGTGGATGTCGAGCTCGCCGGCGGAGTCGTCGTGACCGGGTCGCCCGATCCACCGGGCGCCTTCGTCGTCGGTGGGGCAGTGGCCTGCGCCGACGCGCAAGCGGCGAGCAGTCCCGCAATCGAGATGAGCAGCAACGACAACGACGCCGGTCGAGTCGCGGCGATGCGACGCGTTCGAGCCGTCCGGCTCACGCTTTGACCCGGAGCGATTGGCATTGCACACAGCGCGTCGCCCACACCAGCGCTTCGAGCCGCTCGGGGGCGATGGGGCGCCCGCATTCGTCGCAGACTCCGTAGGAGTCTTCTTCGAGCTTCTCGAGCGCCCGGTCGATCTCGCTCGCGACCTGGTGGAGCTCGCCTGCGGTCACCGTCCGCGTCATCTGCAGGACCGCGTCGGCCGTGTGGTCGCCGGCGCGCTTGCCGAACTGCATCTGGACCCCCGGCGCCCGAACGGGCTGCGCGAGCTCGGCCAGCTCCTCAGCGAGGTCCTCGCGGCGCGCCTCGAGCAGCGCTATGAGCTCATTTCGTTCCACAATGGTCTCCAAGAGGGGGATCCCGACGCCGGCGGTCCGCCGGCGGGCTCCCGCCTCGCTACGACGATACGCCGCTTCGGCCCCGATTCCGGTCATCCCTCGGCGGCTGCTCGCCGATGCCTCCGGCACCGCCGGCCACATTGAATTTCGCGTTCATCTTGCCTCGGATCGAGATTGCGACCAGTCGCAATCATTAACGGAGGCAAGTTCAAGAGAGAATTTGACTATCGCCTCCTCGAGCCACCGCCGTCGCGCTCGTAGGTGACAGAAGTCTCAGGGAGATTCGTCGGGCGTTCGCTCCCAGGAGGGGGCTCGGTTGACGAGTCCCTGTTCGTCGAACACGCTCTCGACGTCCTGCCCGGTCGTGCCGGGGTACTTCCGCCGGCGGCTGAATGCGCCGCTGCCCAGGATGCGCGCCGCGGTGAACAGGATGAGCACCATGATGACGAGCACGAGACCGGCCGTGTAGGCCTGGGCGACCTCGCGGGCCTGGGAGGAGCGAACGCCTTCCCAGATGAAGAATGGCAGCGCCTCCTGCGGACCATGGAACGGATTGGCGTTCATGACGTTGTTGCCGAAGATCGTGACGATGAGGGGCGCGGTCTCGCCGACCGCCCGCGCGATGCCGAGCAGGATGGCCGTCACGATGCCGCGACGCGCCGTAGGGAGCACGACGGACCACGTCGTTCGCCAGTCCGGCGCTCCCATCGCCTGGGACGCTTCCCGCAGTCCGCTCGGCACCACTTTGAGCACTTCTTCGGTGGTTCTGGTGACGGAGGGAAGGAGCATGACCGACAGCGCGAGCGCGCCGGCGAAGCCAGAGAACTGACCGTGGGCAATTTCCTTCACCCACAACGAGTAGATGAAGATTCCGGCGACGATGGAGGGAAGACCGCTCATGGCGGTCACGACCGTCCGCACCGTGCGCGTGAGGCGGCCGCCCACCTCGTTCAGGTAGACGGCCGTGAGCAGCGCGGCCGGGACGCCGATCGCGGCGGCGATGCCGACCTCCTCGAGCGTCCCGACGATGGCGTGAGCGACGCCTCCTTGGCTCGCCGGGCTGAGCGGCCCGACCCCCTTCTGGTCCTGGGTGATGAAGTTCCAGCTCAGGTAGTGGTACCCGCGCTTGACGAGAAAGCCGATGACGAGGGCGAGAGGCGCGATCAGCGCGATGGCGCCGGCGGTGATCAAGGCGCTCACGACGCGGTCGTTGGCGACGATCCGCCCGTGAACCTGGGCTTCGGCAGCCCAGTAAGTGACCAGGAAGACGATGAAGGCGCAGAGCCAGTATCCGACGCCGCCCGAGAGCTCGGTCAACTGGTAGAAGATGAGCCAGACGAGGGCCATTGCCGAGAGCATCGAGCCCACGAGCAGGATGGCGTCACTCGCCTGAAAGTTTCTCGGCCGGCGAGGGCTCGGCGGGGCCTGCGGCCCAGAGGTTGAGGGCGAGGTCGTGACGGCGGTCACAGTTCGACGCCCTTGCCACTCCGGGAACGGTTGACGATGATCGTCGCCAGCAGGTTCACCACGAGCGTGAGAAAGAAGAGCACGAGGCCGGCGGCAAGCTGGGCATGCTCTCCGAGCGGGCCGCCCGAGCCGAAGAACAGCGCGATCAAAGCGGCGATGCTGTTCGGCACCCGCCTGAAGGATGTGCGGGTTGATCGTGTAGATCGGGCTGATGATGATCGCCACCGCGATCGTCTCGCCGAGTGCCCGGCCGAAGGCGAGCATGATCGCGCCGATCATGCCGCCGCGGCCGAACGGAATGACGACGGTTCGGATCATCTGCGATTTGGTGGCGCCGAGAGCGAGCGCGCCCTCGCGTTCGCCGACCGGCGCCAGCGAGAAGAGCTCGCGGCTGATGGAGGTGATTATCGGGGTGATCATGATCCCGACGACGATGCCGGCGATCGCCGCCGAGGAGGTCAGCTGCGCACCCTCCTCGACCTTGAAGAGCGGAATGAAGGACAGATGGGTGGACAGCCAGGTGGCGAAGCCCGGGAAATTCGGCTGCAGCACGGCGGCGCCCCAGAGGCCGTAGATGATGCTCGGTACGACCGCGAGAAGGTCGACGATGGTGATAAGGACTGCTCGGACCCGGCGGGGGGCGTACTCGGTGATGAACAGGGCCGTGCAGAGCGACAGCGGGACCGCCACGACGAGCGCGATGACGGCGATGACGATCGTCCAGTAGGTGAGAGCGGCGACGCCGAAAGAGGGATGGGGTCCTTGGGTGATCCAGCCGGTCTCGGTGAAGAACCTCCACCCCATGTACTTGATGGCCGGGTAGGCCTGGATCGAGAGGAACAGCCCGATCAGAAACAGGATCACCAGCACGCCGATCCCGGCCGCAGTCGTGATCCCCCGATACGCACGGTCGCTGGCGGTGCTGAGCCGGATGATCCGGCGCGGCTTGGGCGCGCCGGGCAGGACCATAGGTGTGGGAGGGAGCTCGAGGGTACTCACGGGACTCGAGCCGAGAGCATAATCCGGACCTATTCGAGCATAACGAGGGAATTAGATGAATTTTCGAGGGACGGACGGCTGAACGAGGCCCCGTTTGCCGCGTGTAAACTTAACGTTGACGTAAACCCCGATTGGTTCCGTACACGAGGAAGGTAGTTCATGGCAGGGTCCCAGCCAGGCGCTTCGACGGCCAGTGCCGCCAGGGCCGTCGCGCTGCCCGGCCCGGTTCTGGGCGCCCCGGCGGACCGGTACAAGTGGGTCGCGCTCTCGAACACGACGCTCGGCATGCTGATGGCGACGATCAACACGTCCATCACGCTGATCGCGCTCCCGGACATCTTCCGCGGCATCGGCCTCGACCCCCTCGCCCCGGGCAACGTGGGCTACCTGCTCTGGATGCTGATGGGCTTCCTCGTCGTGACCGCCGTGCTCGTCGTCGCCTTCGGGCGCATCGGCGACATCTACGGCCGGGTGAAGATGTACGAGCTCGGGTTCGCCGTCTTCACGCTCGGATCGATCCTGCTCGCGGTCGACTGGTTGCAGGGCGGCGCCGGAGCGTCCTACCTGATCGGGATGCGCGTCGTGCAGGGCCTCGGCGCGGCGATGCTCATGGCGAACTCCGCCGCCATCCTGACCGACGCCTTTCCCGCCAGTCAGCGGGGGTTCGCGCTCGGGATCAACAACGTCGCCGCGATCTCGGGGTCGTTTATCGGGCTCGTGATGGGGGGCCTGCTCGGCCCGCTCGACTGGCGGCTCGTATTCCTGGTCTCGGTCCCCTTCGGGGTCGGGGGCACGATCTGGGCATATCTGAAGCTCGAGGAGCGGGGCGTCAGACGGCACGCACGCATCGACTGGTGGGGCACGGTGACCTTCGCCCTGGGACTGATCTCGGTGCTCGTCGGAATCACCTACGGCATCCAGCCCTACGGCGGCGACACCATGGGCTGGACGAACCCCATGGTCGTCGCCGCCCTCGTCGGCGGCGTCGCGCTCCTCGCCGCCTTCTGCGTGATCGAGACCCGGGTCGCCCAACCGATGTTCCACCTGCCCTTGTTCAAGATCAAGGCGTTCGCGTTCGGCAACGTCGCCAGCCTGCTCTCGTCGCTCGGGCGGGGCGGCCTGATGTTCATCCTCATCATCTGGCTGCAGGGGGTCTGGCTGCCCCTGCACGGCTACAGCTTCTCGGCCACTCCCCTCTGGGCGGGGATCTACATGGTGCCGCTGACGGTCGGCTTCATCGTGTCGGGGCCGATCGCCGGCCTGCTCTCGGACCGGTACGGCCCGAGGCCGTTCGCGACCGCCGGCATGATCTGCTCGGCTGCGAGCTTCTTCCTGCTGGAGGCGTTGCCCGTCGACTTCTCGTACGTGTGGTTCGCGCTCTTGCTGCTCGCGCTCGGCACCTCGATGGGGCTGTTCGCCTCGCCCAACCGGGCGCAGGTCATGAACAGCGTTCCGCCAGACCAGCGCGGCGTCGGGAGCGGCATGGCGGCTACCTTCCAGAACTCGGCCATGGTGCTCTCGATCGGGGTGTTCTTCAGCCTGATGGTGCTCGGCCTCGCGGCTGGTCTCCCGTCGCATCTCTTCGCGGGCTTGACCGCCGCCGGCGTGCCCGCGGCCACTGCGACGCGGATCTCGCACCTGCCGCCGGTAGGCGTGCTGTTCGCCGCCTTCCTCGGCGACAACCCGATGCGGGTGCTGCTCGGTTCGACGATTCATCAGATCTCGCCCGCGCACGCACGGTTGCTGACGAGCCGTAGCTTCTTCCCGTACCTGATCTCGGCCCCGTTCGAGAACGGGTTGCGCCAGGCCTTCGACTTCGCCGGCGCTGCTTGTCTGGTGGCCGCGCTTGCGTCGTGGCTGAGCGGCACGCGCTACGTCAACGAGGAGACGTCCGACGAGCCGCCGTCGCCGCCCGACCAGGGTCGGGCGATCGACGCCGGCGAGCTCGTCGGGGCGGTGTCCCGGCAGGTGGACGTACCGGCCTCCGTGGGCGCCGGCGGGGCATCATGAGACCCGAACCGAAGACCACCGGCGCCGAGGCCCGCCTCGTGTCCATCGGCGAAGCGGCCGAAGCGCTCGGCGTGACAACTCGGACGCTGCGCTACTACGAGGAGCTCGGCCTGGTGCGATCCTCGCGGAGCTCGCTCGGATCGCAGCGCCGATACGGGCCGGACGAGATCGCCCGGCTCCGCCAGGTCCGCGAGCTGCAGACGCTGCTGGGGCTGGAGCTGGACGAGATCGGTGAGTACCTCGCCGCCTTCGATCGTCTCGACGCCCTTCGGGAGGAGTACCGCTCAGGTCCCCGTCCCGAGCGGCGTGAAGCCATCCTGGGCGAGGGGATGGCCATTCTGGACCGCCTCCAGGCGCGGGTGCGCGAGCGCCAGGAGCGGCTCGAGGTCTTCGCGGCAGAGCTCCAGGCCCGTGCCGACCGGTACCGCGCCGCTGGTGAGGCGGCCGTGCTGCCGCACGCCTAGTCGACCGCAGAGCTCCACCTCGGGTTCCGGGAGGACGGGAGTGGGGGGTAGCGTTCGGCAGGTGACGGTACGTTTCGTGGTGATCGGGGGCGGTCCGGCCGGCGTGCAGGCGGCCTCGACGGCCGCAAGGCTAGGGGCGCAGGTGACGCTCATCGAGCGGGACGTAGTCGGCGGCGCCGCCAACTTGTGGGACTGCGTGCCGTCCAAGGCGATGATCGCCACGGGTAGCCTCGTCGCCCTCGCGAAACGGGCGACCGTACGCGGGCTCGAGCCGCTGTCGCCCGAGGTCGACCTCGAGCTTCTCGCCGCCCGGGTGCGGGAGATCGAGCACAAGCTGGCGGCCGCCATGACCGAGCAGCTGCTCAGCCAAGGCGTCGAGATCCTCCGCGGGACCGGCCGGTTCGTGGGTCCACACAGCGTCGAGGTCTCGACCGACGACGGCGAGCTGCACGGTCTCGACGCGGACGCGATCCTCGTCGCGACCGGGTCGTATCCGAGGGTTCCCGAGTGGGCGCCCGTGGACGGCAAGCGCGTTCTCACGACCCGTCAGGCCTATCCGCCGCCGGAGATACCGGACCGGCTCGTCGTCGTCGGCTCAGGCGTCACCGGCGTCGAGTTCGTGCACATGTTCCGCTCGTTGGGCTCCAAGGTCACGCTTCTGGTCTCGCGCCAGCAGGTGCTGCCGCAGAAGGACCCGGAGGTCGCCGCCGCGCTGGAGACCGACTTCATCCAGAGCGGCGTCACGTTGTGCAAGGGGGCCCGTGCGGATGCCGTCGAGACGAGCGCCTCGGATCGCTTGATCGTCCGCTGCGAGGACGGGCGGGTCGTCGACGGAAGCCACATGCTGCTCGCCGTGGGGTCGATCCCGGCTTCCGGGGCACTCGGTCTCGAGGCCGCCGGCGTCGCCGTGGACCGGGCCGGCCACGTGACGATCAATCAGCACTGCCAGTCGAACGTGCCCCACGTCTACGCAGCCGGCGATGTCTCGGGGCGCCTTCCGCTCGCCTCGGTCGGAGCGGTCCAGGGGCGCAAGACGGCCGAGCACGTCATGGGCCTCCACAGCCGCGAACACCGGCACCTCGACTACGACAAGGCGGCGTCGGCCATCTTCACCGAGCCCGAGATCGCCGACGTCGGGCTCGCCGAGGCCGAAGCGTTCGCTCTCGGCCGGAAGATCCGTGTGACGAAGGTGCCGCTCGCGACGAACGCCCGGGCGCTCATAGACGGTGACGCCAGGGGGTTCGTGAAGATCGTCTCCGACCCGGCGACGGGGATCGTGCTCGGGGGTTCGATGGTGGGTGACCGTGCGGCGGAGCTGATCAGCGTGATCGCCCTCGCAGTTACCGCCAATTTGCGGGTACTCGATCTCGCGGAAAGCCTCTTCGTGCACCCGGCTTTATCGGAGGCGCTCGCCGAGGCGGCCGAGTAGGGCTCGCCTGCGGCGTTCTCGGCGGCTGGCCGGTCGCCTAGTCTCGGGCGATGGCCGAGGTTCGGAGATTCCTGGTTCGCACGTTCGGGTGCCAGATGAACGAACACGACTCCGAGCGCATCGCCTCGGTGCTGGCCGCAGACGGCATGGCCCGCACCGAGGACCTGGACGAGGCCGACGTCGTCGTCCTCAACACCTGCTGCATCCGCCAGAACGCCGACGACAAGCTGTACGGGCACCTCGGGCATCTGAAGTCGCTCCAGGAGCGACGGCCCGAGCTGCAGATCGCGGTCGGCGGCTGCCTGGCCCAGAAGGACCGCGAGCTGCTCCTCGAGCGGGCCCCGTACGTCGACGCCGTCTTCGGCACGCACAACGTCGGCAGGGTCGCGGCGCTGCTCGGGCTCGCCCGCGACCGCGGGGAGTCGGTGCTCGAGGTGCCGGACGCGCCCCGCGGGGACGAGGAGACCGACTTCGCCACAGCCATGGCCGTCCGCCACGACCAGCCCTACGCCGCCTGGGTCACGATCCAGGTCGGGTGCGACAATTCGTGCGCTTTCTGCATCGTGCCCTCGGTGCGGGGGCCGGAGGCCAGCCGCCCGTTTGGCGAGCTCGTCGGGGAAATCGAGGCGCTCTCGGCCCGGGGGACATTCGAGGTCACGCTGCTGGGCCAGAACGTCAACTCCTACGGCCGCGACCTGACGACCAAGTGGCGCGGCGGAGGGGCGGCCGACGCCACCCTGCGCTGGACCGCCGGCGACCGATGGGTCGACGACGGCGCCTCCAAGGCGCGGCCGCTGTTCGCCGACCTGCTCAGGGCCGTCGGCGAGGTCGCCCGGAATCCGCCGTGTCCGGTTCACGAGCCCGCATCCGAAGGACCTACGACCCGAGACCATCGAGGCGATGGCCGAGACGGGGGCGGTGTGCGAGCAGCTCCACCTGCCCCTGCAGTCGGGAAGCGACCGCGTCCTGCAGGCGATGCGACGCGGCTACACCGCCGAGCGGTACCTGGCGCGTCTCGCCGCCGCCAGAGCGGCGATCGCGGACCTGGCGGTGACGACCGACATCATCGTCGGCTTCCCGGGCGAGACCGACGAGGACTTCGAGCGCACGCTCGAGGTCGCCGTCGGAGGCGGCCTACGACAGCGCCTACACGTTCATCTTCTCCCCGAGGCCGGGTACCCGTGCCGCCCAGATGGCGGACCTCTTCGTGACGCCTGACGAGGTTGCGGACCGGTTCGAACGGCTGAAAGTCGTGATCGAGCGCTCCGCGCTCGCCCGCAACCGGGCCCGCGTCGGGCGTGAGGAGGAGACCGTCGTCGAGGGACCTTCCAAGAAGGATCCCGGGCGTGCTCTCGGGCCGCACGCGCCAGGGCAAGCTCGTGCACTTCGCCCCGCCGGCCGGCGGCAGGCTCGAGCCCGGGACGTTCGCGACGGTGCTCATCGAGCGCGGCGCCCCCCACCACCTCGCCGGCGTTCTCGTTTCGCTGGAGGACGTCCCGAGACGCTGGACGCGGGAACGGATCCCCGTGGTCGCCGGCTGAGGAAGGCTGCCGGGAGGCGGCCGGACGGCGGCTGGATACAGCCGCACTGCCACGCGCGAACAGGAGGCGCAGGGGCCGCGGCGTACAATGTGCGGTCGTGAGCGTGTTCGCAAAGGTCCTTCGGGCAGGCGAGGGCAAGAAGGTCCGCAGCCTCGCCTCGATCGTGCCGTCGATCAACGCCTGCGAGCCCGAGATGCAGGCGCTCTCCGACGACGAGCTCGCCCGGAAGACAGTCGAGTTCAAGGAGCGCCTCGATCGGGGCGAGGACATGAACGACCTCCTCGTCGAGGCTTTCGCCGTCGTCCGGGAGGCGGGCGTGCCGCACCATCGGCCAGCGCCACTTCGACGTCCAGCTCATGGGCGGCATGGCGCTCCACTTCGGGTGGATCGCCGAGATGAAGACCGGTGAGGGCAAGACCCTCGTCTCGACGCTCCCGGTCTACCTGAACGCTCTCCCGGGCGACGGGCGTGCACGTCATCACCGTCAACGACTACCTGGCCCGCCGGGACGCGGAGTGGATGGGGCAGATCTACCGGTTTCTCGGGCTGACGGTCGGGCTCGTGACCCCCGAGATCGACGACTTCGCCAACAAGCGCAACGCCTACGCACTCGGACGTCACCTACGGGACCAACACCGAGTTGGGTTTCGACTACCTGCGCGACAACATGGCCGGCCTCCGCGAGCACATGGTGCAGCGCGACCACATCTACGCGATCGTCGACGAGGTCGACTCGATCCTCATCGACGAGGCCCGAACCCCGCTCATCATCTCCGGGCCCGGCGGACGAGTCGACGAAGCTCTACTACCAGTTCGCGAGCGTCGTGCGGACCCTCCGGCGTGACGTCGACTACGAGGTCGACGAGGAGAAGCGCACCGTCGTGCCGACCGAAGAGGGCATCGCCAAGGTCGAGCGGCAGCTCGGCGTCGAGAACCTCTACGACTCGGTCGCGGTCAACTACGTCCACCAGCTCGAGAAGGCGCTCCAGGCCAAAGAGCTCTACCAGCGGGACAAGGACTACCTCGTCGACCGACGGCGAGGTGAAGATCGTCGACGAGTTCACCGGCCGGATCCTGGAGGGCAGGCGCTGGTCGGACGGGCTGCACCAGGCCGTCGAGGCGAAGGAGCGCGTCCGGATCCAGGAGGAGAACCACACCTGGGCGACGGTGACGCTGCAGAACTACTTCCGCATGTACGAGAAGCTCGCCGGAATGACCGGCACCGCCGAGACCGAGGCGGCGGAGTTCGCGTCGACCTACCAGCCTGCACGTCGTGCCGATCCCGACGCACCGCCCGATGGTCCGGGTCGACGAGCCGGACCTGATCTTCAAGACCGAGGCCAGCGAAGTTCGAAGCCGTCGTGGAGGACCTCGACGAGCGCTACGACACGGGCCAGCCGGTCCTCGTCGGCACGGCATCGGTGGCGAAGTCCGAGCAGCTGTCCCTGCTGCTCGACAAGCAGGGCATTCCGCACCACGTGCTGAACGCCAAGCACCACACTCAGGAGGCGGCCATCGTCGCCCAGGCGGGCCGCCTGCATGCGATCACGGTCTCCACGAACATGGCCGGACGGGGCGTCGACATCCTGCTCGGCGGCAATCCCGAGGGCCTCGCTCGTGACGAGGTCCGCGCCCAGGGCCTCGACGTCGACTCCGACGAGGGCCGGGAGCGCTTCCAGTCGTTGTTGCCGAAGTTCAGGGAACAGTGCGCGGCGGAGGCGGACGAGGTCCGCGCCCTCGGCGGCCTGTACGTGCTCGGGTCGGAGCGTCACGAGAGCCGGCGTATCGACAACCAGCTCCGGGGCCGGTCGGGGCGCCAGGGCGACCATGGCGAGAGCCGTTTCTACCTTTCACTCGAGGACGAGCTGATGCGGCTCTTCGCGACCGGCGCCGTCAGCTGGGTGATGGACCGGGCCCTTCCCGACGACGTCCCGATCGAGGCGCGCATGGTGACCAAGGCGATCGAGCGAGCCCAGCACACCGTCGAGGGACGCAACGCCGAAGACGCGCAAGGACGCTGCTCAAGTACGACGAAGTGATGAACGAGCAGCGCAAGGTGATCTACCAGCGCCGCCTCCAGATCATCGACGGCGAGGATCTCAAGTCCTTTACCGAGGAGCTCCTGACAGGGATGGTGGAACGGGTCGTCGCGGGCAACTGCCCGAGCGACTTCGCCGAGGAGTGGGACCTCGAGGGTCTCGTCGTCGAGCTGACGCAGTACTACCCGACCAGGTTCACGGCCGAGGATCTGGAGGACGCGGTCAGCATCCAGCAGATCACAGAGAGCATCCTCACCGAGGCCCTCGAGCTCTACGACGAGCGCGAGACGACGTTCCCCGGTGGAGCGGAGATGGCCCGGGACATCGAGCGCAGCATCATGATCCAGATCATCGACCAGCGGTGGCGTGAACACCTTGTCGAGCTGGACTATCTGAACGAGGGCATCCACCTCCGCGGCATCGCGCAGACCGACCCGCTCGTTGCCTGGCAACGCGAGGGATTCGAGATGTTCGGCAAGCTCATGGACTCGATCGACGACGACTACCTGCGCTACGTCATGCACGTGCAAGTGCTCGCCGAGCCGGCCGAGGAACCCGACTACGCCCAGGCCTCGTTCGTGGCCGCGGAAGAGCCCGTCTCCGACCTGGGCGAGCTTGCCCAGGGCGTGGTCGCGCTGCCCGGCGGCGAGGTTGACCCGAGTCCGGGCGCAGGTCAACAAGGCGCGCTGGCACCGAACCGGGCCAACGGGGCGCCGGCGCAAGCGGCGGCGCCGGAGGCAACCACTTCCCGCGGCGGCCAGCAGGCCTCGGCTACGCGAGCCCCGAGGCCGACCGGAGGTCCGATCCGCGCCGACGGGCGCCAAGCCAGCCGGCGGAGCACCGATCAAGGTCGGGCGGAACGAGCCGTGCTGGTGCGGAAGTGGTCGCAAGTTCAAGGTCTGCCACGGCGCGAGCTGAACGGCCATGGCTCGAACCCCCGACGACGCCCCGGACGGCGCGCGCCCTGATCTCGGTGAGGTGCTGGCGTCCCTTCGCGCCCGCCTCGACGCCGCGAAGGGCTACCTGCGCCTCGACGAGCTGAGCCAGCGCGTCGAGGAGCTCGAACTCGAGGTCGCCGAGCCGGACCTGTGGTCCGACCCGGACCGTGCGCGGAAGGTGATGTCCGAGTACGGCCGCACCCGCGACGACGTCGACCGCCTGGTCGGGCTCGACACCCAGCTCGGCGAGGCCGAAGGTCTGTATGTCATGGCGCTCGAGGACGGCGGCGGCGAGCTCGCCGGCCTCGAGAGCGAGCTCGAGGACGTGGCCGCGGCGGTCGGCAAGGCGCTCGACGAGCTCGAGCTGCGGACGCTGTTCTCAGGCGAGCACGACGAGCGGGATGCCGTCGCCGAGATCCACGCCGGCGCCGGGGGCACCGACGCGCAGGACTGGGCCGAGATGATGCTGCGGATGTACCTGCGCTGGGCTGAGCGGCGCGGATTCGAAGTGGAGGTCGAAGAGGTCTCCGAGGGCGGAGAAGCCGGCATCCTGTCGGCGACGTTCATCGTGCGCGGCCGCTACGCGTACGGGTTGCTGGCAGCCGAGCGCGGTGTCCACCGCCTCGTCAGGATGTCGCCCTTCGACTCCCAGCGCCGGCGACAGACGAGCTTCGCCTCGCTCGACGTGGCGCCGTTTCTCGAGGATCTCGACGAGGAGGTTGACATCGACGAGAAGGACCTTCGCATTGACACGTACCGCTCGTCGGGCGCCGGCGGCCAGCACGTGAACGTGACCGACTCCGCCGTGCGGATCACGCACCTGCCGACCGGGATCGTCACCGCGGTCCAGAACGAGCGCAGCCAGCACCAGAACAAAGCCAAGGCGTTGCAGATCCTGGCCGCCAAGCTGGCGGAGCGACAGCGCGAAGAGCGCCGCAAGGAGCTCGAGTCGATCTCCGGTCCGTTGAGCGACGTGGCGTGGGGGAGCCAGATCCGCTCGTACGTCCTTGCTCCTTACCAGCTCGTGAAGGATCTGCGCAGCGGTTACGAGACCGGGAACGTGGATGCTGTGCTGGACGGCGACCTTGATGACGCGATGATCGCGTTTCTGAGATTTCGCAGGGAACATGAGGGTTCCTGAGCGCCGCGAGGCGCCGTTACGCCTCTGTAACAGGCTCGGCTGGTAGCCTGCCGAGCGGGGGCAGAGTCGTGCCGGGCGTCGAGGGAGAAGAGCACCGGTGATCCGCTTCGAGAACGTGACGAAGTCCTACAAGGGCTCCGTCGTCGCATTGCGAGATGCTTCCTTCGAGATCTTGAAGGGGGAATTCGTTTTCGTCGTCGGCGCTTCGGGCTCGGGCAAGACCACGATGCTCAAGCTCCTGCTGCGCGAGGAGGTCGCCGACAGCGGCCAGATCTGGGTCGCAGGCAAGGAGATCGGCCAGCTCTCGAGCTGGAGAGTGCCGTATCTCCGGCGCAATCTCGGCTGCGTGTTCCAGGACTTTCGGCTGCTGCCGAACAAGACGGTGTTCGAGAACGTCGCCTTCGCCCTCGAGGTCATCGGGCGCCCCCGCCATGTGATCGCGACCCAGGTCCCGCAGGTGTTGGAGTTGGTCGGCCTCGGCCAGAAGGGCGCGCGGCTGCCCGATCAGCTGTCGGGCGGCGAGCAGCAACGCGTCGCCATCGCGAGGGCCTTCGTGAACCGGCCGCTGATCATCCTCGCCGACGAGCCGACCGGCAACCTCGACCCGACGACGAGCCAGGGGATCATGTCGTTGCTGGACCGGATCAATCGCACCGGGACCACCGTCGTGATGGCGACCCACGATGCGGGGATCGTCGACAACATGCGCCGGCGCGTCATCGAGGTCGACCACGGGTCGGTGATCCGCGACCAGGCACGCGGCATATACGGCCTCGACCCGGCCACCTCGTCCCGCGGGGTCCCTGCCGTCGCCGTGGCGGCGCGCGCCGGCGCGTCGGACATGGCGTCCGAGGGGGCGACCGAGCCGATCACGTCCCGCCAGGAAGCGGTCCGGGCGCGCAGGGGCCGGCGCTGATGCCAATCTCCGCCGGCTACGTCGCCCGCGAGACCGTGACGAATCTGTGGCGGAACCGGATGATGGCGATCGCGGCCGTTCTCACCGTCGCCGTGTCGCTCTCGCTCGTGGGCACGGCCCTGTTGCTGCGGCAGGCCGTGAACAACGAGCTCGTCCAGTTGAACCAGAACGTGGATCTGCAGGTCTTCGTTCAGCCGAAGGCGTCGCCGGCCGAGATCGCCACCCTCCGCTCGACGATCGTCCAGACGCCCCAGATCCGCACGGTGAACTACCTCGACCACTTCAAGTCCTATGAGCTCGCGTGCAGGCTCGAAGGCCAGCCCGTCTGCTCGGTCCTGACCCCTCCGACCACCCCGCCGGTGTTCCAGTGCACCTTGACCAACCCGGGCGGAGCGGCAACGGTGGCGAGCGTCTTCCAGCATCTGCCGGGTGTCTACAGGGTGACCTATCCCTCCCGGGCGGCTCGCACTCTGACCTCGGTGAGCAACGTCCTGCAGATCGTGCTGCTCGTCATCGCGCTCGTGCTGCTGATCTCGGCGCTGGTGCTGATCCTCAATGCCATCCGGATGGCGATCTTCTCGCGCCGGCGAGAGGTGAGTGTCATGCGACTCGTGGGCGCGACCAGCTGGTTCATAAGGCTGCCGTTCATGGTGGAGGGTTTGGTACAGGGCTTGCTCGGCGCGGTCATCGCGGCCGGGATCGTCCTGCTCGGCGACGTCGGCATCCGCGCGCTCATCAGGCACTTCCAAGAGTTCTCGTCCGCGGTCGTGCCGAGCCACGACGTGATCATCACCGAGATCGCCGTCGTGATCATGGGCGCCATCATCGGTGCCGTCGGGTCGGCTGTCGCCGTGCGGAAATTTCTCGACGTCTGAGCGCGGCGCTCTGCGCCGCCCTCGGTGTCGCTGCATGCCTCGCCGGATCGGCGCCGGCTCGCTCGGCCACGACAGGGGGCGACCCGCAGCCGGCGCGCTGCACGCGCGCGGGTCGGCACGGCGCCGGCCCTGCCGAGAGCAAGTCTGCTCGGGAGCGTCTCCGGCTCGCGCACGATCGCGCTTGACGTCGCACTCCGCCCGCGCGATCCGGCGTCGCTGGCGAGATTTGCGACTGCCGTCTCGACGCCGGGCTCCACCGACTTTCGCCGGTATCTCAGCCCGGGCGAGTTCGGCGCGACCTTCGGGGCGACGGCGGCGACGGTCAGTGCGACGGCGACTGCCTTGAGAACTCTGGGCCTGCACGTCGACTCGGTGAGTCGCAACCGATTGCTGATCAAGGTCTCCTCGACCGTCGCGACCGCCGAGCGGGCCTTCGGCACGACATTGCGGCGGTACCGTCTTGGGTCCGGGTCCATCGTGTTCGCGAACTCCTCCGCGCCGCGACTCCCGGAGGCCGTCGCACGCGGTATCCAGACTGTGGTCGGCCTCAGCGATCTGCCCGTGTCGTATCGGGAGGACCTCGCGCGGCCGGGCCGGCGGGCGCGCCCGCTCGTCCCCGACGTGCGCTCGGTGGGCGCCACCGAGACGGGCGGCCCACAGCCGTGCCCGGCGGCCACGGCGGCAGCCGGAATGCTCGGGGCGTACACGGCGGACGAGCTCGCATCGGCCTACCGTTTCTCGGGCCTTTACCAGACCAAGGACCTCGGTGAGGGGGAGACGGTCGCGATCTTCGAGCTGGAACCGAATGCCAGGCGGGACATCGCCGCGTACCAGCGGTGCTATCAGACCATGGCGACGGTGAGCTACATAAAGGTCGACTCCGGCTCCGGCACCGGCCCGGGAGAGGGCGAGGCCGCGCTCGACATCGAGAACGTCATCGGCCTGGCACCGCGAGCGTCGATTGACGTCTATCAGGGACCGAACACCAACGTCGGCCCTCTGGACGTGTATAACTCGATCATCAACCAGGATCGCGCCAAGATCATCTCGACCTCGTGGGGCATCTGCGAGGCGCAACTGGGCGGCCGCGCGGTCGCCTCCGTCGAGGCCAACATGTTCGAGCAGGCGGCGGCGCAAGGCCAGACCGTGGTCGCTGCGGCCGGCGACGACGGTTCGACGGACTGCACGAATCGGGGCGGCGAACCCCTCGGCACCCTCGCGGTCGACGACCCTGGCAGCCAGCCCTATGTGACGAGCGTCGGCGGCACATCGCTGAGTCCACTGGGGCCGCCTCCGTCGGAGACGGTCTGGAACGGCGGCGCCGGCGGCGCCGGCGGAGGCGGCATCTCGTCGATGTGGGCGATGCCCGCCTATCAAGCCGATGCCGCGCCCCGGCTACGCATCGTGAAGTCCTATTCCTCCCCCAAGCCCTGCGGTGCACCGGCCGGCTACTGCCGGGAGGTGCCCGACGTCTCCGCTGACGCCGATCCACAGACGGGTTACCTCGTCTACTGGAACGGGTCGTGGACGGTGCTCGGCGGCACGAGTGGCTCCGCACCGCTTTGGGCGGCCCTGGTGGCGCTCACCGACGCGTGGCCGGGCTGCACAGCGCACCCGGTCGGCTTCCTGAACCCGTCCTTGTACCTGATTGCCGGAGCCGGCGCGAGCGCCTCCGCCTTGAACGACGTCACCCGCGGCGACAACAACGTGTTCGGGCCGGGGCTCTATCCCGCCAGCGTCGGCTACGACCTGGCAACCGGGCTCGGCACGCCTGATGCTGCCAACCCCCTCGGGCGCGGGCTCGTGTCGCAACTCTGTGCGCTCCCCCAGAGCGGCGGCTCGCCGTACGCATCGCCGACGACATCGTCACTCAAAGTCCTGCGGCCAGCGGTCAAGGCGAACGGCACGGCGTTCTCGGTCGTGAAGGTCACCCTGCGCGCAGCCTTCGGTTCCCCGGTGCCGCACAAGCGAGTCATCCTGGTCAGCACGGGGACGACGCCGACGAGGATCACGCCGACCTCGGTGATCACGAACGCCAAGGGGGTCGCAAGCTTCGACGTCCGGGACACCGCTGTTCAGAAGGTCAAGTACCGTGCGACGGACCTGACCGACGGCGTCGTCCTGCAGGCGACCGCCACGGTCAGCTACCTGAAGCCATGAGAGGCGTCATCCTCGCCGGCGGCACCGGCAGCCGGCTCTTTCCGCTGACCCGGATCACGAACAAGCACCTGCTGCCGATCGGCGACCGGCCCATGATCAGCTACGGCATCGAGGCGCTCGTGAAGGCCGGAGTCACAGAGATCATGGTCGTGACGGGCGGCACCCACGCCGGAGAGTTCCTCCGGCTGCTCTCCAACGGCCACGAGTTCGGCGTCGAGCGTCTCCTCTACGCCTACCAGGAACGGGCCGGCGGGATCGCCGAAGCCCTGGGGCTGGCGGCCCAGTTCGTCGGGGACGACGCCGCGCTGGTGATGCTCGCCGACAATCTCTTCGGCCGGTCTTTCGCGGCTTCTGTGGAGCGGTTCGGCGAAAGCGGCAAGGGGGCCCGCCTGCTGTTGGCCGAGGTCGAGGACCCAGCCCACCTGCGGCACCTGGGTGTGCCGGAGCTCGACGAGAGCGGCCAGATCGTCCGCATCGTTGAAAAGCCCGAGAACCCTCCGAGCAAATACTGCGTCACGGGCGTCTACCTCTACGACGCCGGCGTCTTCGACGTGATCGGGACCCTGCAACCGTCGGGGCGCGGCGAGCTCGAGATCACGGACGTGAACAACCACTACATCGCCGAAGGCCTGATCGGCTACGACGTGACCGAGGGCTTCTGGGGCGACGCCGGCGAGTCGATCGAGGCCTATTACGCCGTCAACGACCACATCCGCCGCCACGGCGCCAATCGCGACTGACGAGCCGGGCGGCCGCCGCCGCCGTCTCACGCCCCGAAGTGCCGTACGGCCTCGCGCGCGCAGCGCGCTGTAGTCGAGCTTGCCGGCCGGCGTCCGCCCGACCGTGTCCACGAAGAGCACGTTCCGGGGCGCCTTGAAATGAGCCAGATGCTCCTTCACGAGCTCGACGAGCTCGTCCGGGTCGACCGTCTGGCCGGGCTGAAGCTGCACGAGCGCCGTGACGGCCTCCCCGAAACGGTCGTCCGCCAAGCCCACGCACGCCGCATCCACCACCTTCGGATGAGTCTTCAGCACCTCTTCGACCTCTTCGGGGAAGACCTTCTCGCCTCCGGTGTTGATGCAGACCGATCCACGGCCGAGCAGCCGTAGCACCCCGTCCTCGCCGACGGTCGCATAGTCGCCCGGCACCGAATACCGCTCACCGTCGATGTGGACGAAGGTCCTGGCCGTCTTCTCCTCGTCTTTGTAGTAGCCGAGCGGCAGACGGCCCCCGACCGCCAGGCGCCCGACCTGGCCGGTGCCCGGAGCGATCTCGCGGCCGTCGTCGTCGATCAGGCGGGCCTGGTCGCCGATGCGAAACCGAGCCGTTCCCGCCTCAACCCCCGCGACCGCCACCGATGTGCCCATGCCGAGAGCCTCCGACGAGGAGAAGACGTCGATCAACGTCAGACCCGGCTGGTGCCCCAACAGGGCGCGCTTGACGTGCTCGCTCCACATGACCCCCGACGAGATCATCGCCATCAGGCTGGAGAGGTCCCACCGGCCCGGCTCACGATCGAGGGCCTCGAGCATCGGCGTCGCGAAGGCATCCCCGACGATCGTGACGATGTTCACCGCTTCCTGCTCGATCGTGTCGAGGAGCTCGACAACGTCGAACTTCCGGTTCACGAGGGTCGTGACGCGACCGCCGACCATGAGGGAGCTGAAGGATGTGAACAATCCCGTCCCGTGCATGAGCGGGCAGGCCGGCAGCAGCGTCGGCGGTCCGGTCAACGACGCCACGGACGCCCGAATCGCCGGCAGTCCTCCGTCGACGGGATGGCTCACGAGGTTGGCGGCGTTCAGCAACGAGAACAGGTCGTCCTGGCGCCACATCACGCCCTTCGGCATGCCTGTGGTGCCACCGGTGTAGAGGAGGCAGAGGTCGTCCCCGCTCCGTCCTCCGGGCGGGTGGACCTTCGGATCCTCGCCGGCGCCCAATGCGAGGACTGCCGACTCGTAGTCGGTGGCGAAGCCGGGGCACGGACCGGAGCCGTCGTCGACGTGGATCCAGGCCTTCACCTTCGGGAGAGAAGGACGGAGCCGCGCCACCCGATCGGAGAAGCAGCCGTGAAATACGACCGCGGCCGCGTCGGCGTTCGCCCAGAGGAATGCGAGCTCCTCGTCGCCGTACCGGTAGTTCGAGTTGACCGGCACCAGGCTCGCCTTAAAGGACGCGAAGACACTCTCGAGGTACTCGTTGCCGTTGTAGAGATACTGCGCCACCTTGTCCTGGCGCGCGAGCCCGGCGTCGAGCAGGAACCGCGCCAGGCCGCCTGCGCGGCGGTCGAAATCGGCCCACGAGCGACGGACGGACCCCTGAGAGAGGGCCGGCGCGTCGCCGCGGACGTCCGCGCACGTCTCCCAGACGTCGGCGAAATTCCAGTCCGTCCTCATCGGTCGGCGACCGGCTCGAGGGCGGCGGACAGGGCATCGTCGAGATGAGCGTACGCGTGGGCGTATCCGGCAGCGGTCAGCTTCTGCGGCATGACTCTCTGGCCGGCCAGCAGCAGCTCGTCGGCGGCGCCGCTCCCGAGCGCGAGCCGGAGCACGGCCGCCGGTGCCGCCAACCTGGCGCGCCGCCCGACCGCCCGGGCAAGGGCGTCGGTCAGCTCGGCGTTGCGAACCGGGTTGGGCGAGGTGGCGTTGACCGGTCCCGAGAGCCCGGCGTCGTCCAAGGCTCGGAGGACGATCGCGATCTCGTCGTCGAGCGCGACCCAGCTCGTCCACTGGCGGCCGTTGCCGAGTCGGGCACCGAGGCCGAGCTTGAAGAGGGGAAGCTCGGCACCGAGGATGCCCCCTGTCGCGCCTGCATGGCCCCCGAAGACGATGCCTGTCCTGATCGTGACAGTTCGGATGCCACGATCGGCTGCCGGCGCCGTGACTGCCTCCCACGAGCGGCAGAGGTCGGCGAGGATCCCCGTGCCCAGGGCACTCGACTCGTCGAGCACCTCGTCGCCGCGGTCGCCGTATATGCCGACGGCCGAGCCCGAGACGAACACCGCTGGCGGCCGCGCCAACGAGGCGAGCGAACGGGCGAGCAGGTCGCCTACGACGACGCGGCTGGCGCGGATGGCCTCCAGGCGTTTGGCCGTCCACCGGGCGGTGATCGGGGCGCCGGCGAGGTGGACGGCGGCGTCGATCCCTTCCAGGCTGTCACCTGCGAGCCGGGAGGTGTCCATCCGCCGGCTGTCCAGATCGAGCCCGATCTCGCCCGGTCCGGGCGCGCGGCGGACGACAGGGTGCACCTCGTCACCGCGCTCCCGCAGTGCCCGAACAACGGCGCCGCCGATGAAGCCGCTGGACCCGGTGACGGCGATCCTCACGTCGGGACCCTCGGCGTGGCGGACTCGGCGGCCATCCGCCCGGCGGCGGCAAGTACGAGCTCGGAGATCTCCTTCGAGTGCGTACGGTGCCCGTCATGGCCCGCCCCTTGGACGATGTGGCTCACGGCGTGGGGAACCGCGCTCGCCAGCCACTCCGATCCTCGGCGGTGCCGCTCGAGGGTTGCACTGCCCCAGGCGACGACGACGGGCACGCCGATCCGCGCGGGATCGAATGGCGGGGGATCGCGACGGATGGCGGTGAGCTCGGTGTCGAGCGCAGGTCCGTCCCTCAGCAGTTCGAGGCGCGTGGCCGCGGGTATCCGTTCGTAGCGCCGATCGCCCATCAGCCGGCGCAGAAACCGCTCGGCGGACGCCTCGGGAGTTGCGCCCGACCATGGCGGACGATCGCGAGCGGTCCCGGGGGCGTGCCAGAAGTCGAGCCAGGGTGTAGGGGCCTCGTAGACCACGGCTGTGCCGACGAGCTCCGGATGCCGCTCGGCCAGTGCGAGTGCAACGTCGCCTCCGTAACTGTGGCCGAAGAGCACGGCTCGCCGGCCCTCGAGGAGATCGAGGAGGTCGGCGATGTGGTCTTCCATCCCGGCCGCCGGAGGCTCGACATCCCGAGATTCTGCATAGCCCCTGCGGTCGTAGACGAGCACGTCGCACGTCGGGGCGAGGCGGGCCCGCAGCCTGGCGAAGCTGGCGTGGCGGTCCATGGAACCGTGTATGCAGGCGACGAGGGGGGCGCCAGGGCCGCGTTCGGCCTGCGTCCGTTCTACATACAGCCCGCGGGAGCGAGCGGGCTCGAGCCCGGTGGTCACAGCTTCGGCGTCCGTACGCGACGGTCAGCCGTTGAACGGGCCGCCGAGAGTGCCGATCGGTCCGTAGGGCTCATCCGCCTCCAGGTAGCACTCCTCGTGGAAGTGGTCGACACGGTTCCAGGATTCATCGAGATAGACGTTCGCGATGACCTGGCGCGGATGAGTACGTGCCGCGAACTTGATCTGCTTGCCGCATCTCACGCACCGTACGTCGTTGCCCGGCTCGACCGCCCGTACCACGGCGCGGGTCGTGCTCACCCGGCGCCCCCGCCGGCCCGCACGTGCATCGCCACGACCTGCAGCCGGCCAGTCATCCTCACGCCCACACGCTAGTGCCGCACCCGCCGTGGACGGGCGACGAAGGGGATACGACGCTCTCGCCGGTAGGATCTCCGGTGATGGCCGACCGATCAAGCGGTGACGGGCTTTCGGGTGCTTACGGGGCAAACGCCTGGCTCGTCGAGGAGATGTACGAGTCCTACCTGGCTGATCCCGAGTCGGTCAGCGAGAGCTGGAGAGAGTTCTTCGCCGACTACCGGGGCCGCGGCGCTCCCGAGCCGACCAGGGCCGGCGTCGAGACCTCCGAATCCGTAGCGCCTCCGAGTTCCGCTGCGACACCGCCGGCCGCCATTCCGCCCCCGGTCGCGCCGGTGACTCAGCCTGCGCCCCAACCCGCGCCGGCGGGCGAGGTCGCGCTCGCACTCCGCGGAGCCGCGGCCCGGATCGTCGAGAACATGAGCGCCAGCCTTGCGGTCCCGACGGCCACCAGCGTTCATCCCGTCCCCGCCAAGCTTCTCGAGGTCAACCGAGCGGTCATCAACGATCAGCTCGCGCTGACGACGGGCGGCAAGGTCAGCTTCACTCACCTGATCGCCTGGGCCGTGGTCAAGGCGCTCGCGGTCGTGCCCGTGATGAACGCTTCGTTCGTGCCGGAAATCGACGGGACCGGCACGCCGGGCGTGATCCGCCACGAGCACGTCGGCCTAGGGATCGCGGTCGATTACGAGCGCCCCGGCGGTGGCCGGACCCTCTTCGTGCCTTGCGTGAAGGACGCAGACCTGCTCGATTTCTCCCAGTTCCTACATGCCTACGAGGACCTGGTTCGCAAGGTCCGCACGAACAAGCTGTCGGCCGACGACTTCGCCGGCGTCACGGTCACGATCACGAATCCCGGCACGCTCGGCACGACGCAGTCCGTGCCGCGCCTCATGGCGGGCCAGGGCGCCATCATCGGAGTCGGAGCACTCGGCTATCCGGCGGAGTATGCCGCGACGGACCCGGAGGTGCTCGCCGAGCTTGGGATGAGCAAGGTCGTCGTGATCACGTCCACCTACGACCACCGCATCATCCAGGGGGCCGAGTCGGGGTTGTTCCTCACCCGCGTGCACGAGCTGCTGGTCGGCCAGTACGACTTCTACGACGAGGTGTTCTTCTCCCTCGGAATCCCCTACAACCCGGCGCGTTGGCACAACGACATCAATCCGGTTCGCACCGGCGAGGGCGTCCACGCCAGGCTCGTGAAGCAGGCGCGGGTGCAGCAACTCGTGAACTTGTTCCGCGTGCGCGGTCACCTCATGGCCAATCTCGACCCCCTCGGAACCGTGGCGCCCAAGCTTCATCCGGAGCTAGACCCGCTCACCCACGGCATCACCATCTTCGACCTCGACCGGAGCTTCGTCGTCGAGGGGCTCGGCGACGACGACGAGCTCCCGCTCGGCCACGTGCTCGACACCCTTCGCGACGCCTACTGCCGGACCATCGGCATCGAGTACATGCACATCCAGGATCCCGAACAGAAGCGCTGGATCCAGCACCACGTCGAGGGCGTGCCCGGCACGCTGTCGCCGGAGGAACAGCAGCACGTCCTCGAGCGCCTGAACGCGGCGGAGGCCTTCGAGCGCTTCCTTCACACGCGCTACGTCGGCCAGAAGCGCTTCGGGCTCGAAGGGGCAGAGTCGGCAATCCCCTTGCTGGACGCCATCCTCGACGAAGCGGCGCAGAGCGGCATCGAGGAAGCCGTGCTCGGCAGTGCCCATCGGGGCCGGCTGAACGTCCTCGCCAACATCGTGGGCAAGTCCTACGGCGAGATCTTCGCCGAATTCGAGGGCAACCTCGACCCCGAGAGCGTGCAGGGCTCGGGTGACGTGAAGTACCACAAGGGCGCTGCGGGGAAATTCGTCGCCAGCCACGGGATCGAGCTGCCCGTCACCCTGGCCTCCAACCCGTCGCACCTCGAGGCCGTCGACCCCGTCGTCGAAGGGATCGCACGTGCGCGACAGGACCAGCGTCGCGACAGCGCCTCCTTCCCGATCCTTCCGGTCCTCGTCCACGGAGACGCCGCCTTCGCGGGGCAGGGCGTCGTCGCCGAGACCCTCGAGCTCTCACAGCTGCGGGGTTACCGAACCGGCGGCACGGTGCATCTCGTGATCAACAACCAGCTCGGGTTCACGACACCTGTCGCGGCGGCGCGGTCGTCGGTCTACCCGACGGACGTTGCGAAGATGGTCCAGGCGCCCATCTTCCACGTCAACGGCGACGATCCGGAGGCCTGTGTCCGCGTAGGGCGCCTGGCCGTCGCGTTCCGCCAGCAGTTCCACAAGGACGTCGTCATCGACATGGTCTGCTACAGGCTGCATGGTCACAACGAGGGCGACGACCCGAGCTACACCCAGCCGATCATGTACCGGCAGATCGAGCAGCACCGCTCCGTCCGCAAGCTCTACACCGAGACGCTCGTAAAGCGCGGCGACCTCACGATCGACGAGGCTGAGCGCGCCCTCGAGGACTTCTCGGCCCGACTCCAGGCGGCCTTGGACGAGACACGCGCCAGCGCCCCTCCGCGCATCGACCATCTGCCGCCCCCGCCGCTTGCCGAGCCTCCGCCGCTCTCGCTCGTACCGACCGGGGTCCCCCGACCGGATCTCGATGCTCTGGCCGTCGTCATCCACGAGCCTCCTCCCGGCTTCACCGTCCATCCCAAGCTCGCGCGCCAGCTTCACCAGCGCGCAGAGCTCTACGCGTCGGGCGAGGTCGAGTGGGCACTGGGCGAGGCGCTCGCGTTCGGCAGCGTCCTCACCGACGGCTACGACGTCCGCCTCGCCGGTCAGGACACTCGCCGGGGAACCTTCAGCCAGCGACATTCGGTGCTCTTCGACTACGAGACCGGTGCGGAGTACGTGCCGCTCGCGAGCGCTCTTGTAACGCCGGGACACGCCGAGAGCGACCGCCGGCCCGGACGGTTCATGGTCTACGACTCGCTGCTGTCGGAGTACGCCGTGCTCGGCTTCGAGTACGGATATTCGGTGGAGAGCTCCGAGGCCCTCGTGGCCTGGGAGGCGCAGTTTGGTGACTTCGCCAACGGGGCCCAGATCGTGATCGACAACTTCCTTTCCTCCGCCGGCGACAAGTGGGGTCAGAACTCGGCGCTCACCCTGCTCCTGCCCCACGGTTACGAGGGTCAGGGGCCGGAGCACTCGTCGGCGCGACTGGAACGTTTCCTCGCGCTGTGTGCCGACGGCAACATGACGGTCGCCCAGCCGACGACCGCCGCTCAGTATTTCCACCTGCTCCGGGCGCAGGCGCTTCGCAGCACGCGCCGGCCGCTCATCGTGATGACCCCCAAGTCCCTCCTCCGCGCCCGGCAGGCTCGCTCTTCGATCGAGCAACTGGTCGCCGGGTCGTGGAACGAGGTACTCGACGACGAGGGCGTCGACCGGGCCGCGGTCGAGCGCATCGTGCTGTGCAGCGGGAAGGTGGCCTATGAGGCGATGACGCGGCGGGATCGTATCGTCGACGCGGGCGGCGCCCCGATCGCCGTGATCCGCGTCGAGCAGCTGTACCCCTGGCCCGACCGGCAGCTCTCGGAGATGTTGAGCGCCTACCCGGGCGCAGCGGAGGTCGTCTGGCTTCAGGAGGAGCCCGAGAACATGGGCGCTTGGACGTTCGTCCACGGCCGCCTGCACAAGCTGCTCGGGGCGAGGTACAAGCTGCGGCACGTGAGCCGCGACCCGTCCGGAAGTCCGGCGACCGGCTCCAGCGCCATCCACCAGTTGGAGACCGAGGATCTTCTCGCCCGCTCGATCGGCCCTCTTCCGGGCTGAGCCGGCGCCGTTCGAAGACCACGGTCGACGGTCACGCTCGCCGATCGGTTCGAGTGCTTGACTACAGGGGCATGTCCATCGAGCACATCGTCGTCGACGGATCCAACATCGCAACCGAAGGCCGGTCACTACCCAGCCTGAAGCAGCTGGAGGAAGCCGTCACCGAGCTCCGGCGCGACCATCCTGATGCCGAGATCACGGTCATTGTCGACGCGACGTTCGCCCACCGGATCGACCCGGCCGAGCTCCCGCATTTCGAGGAGGCGGTTCTGCGGGGCGAGTACGTCCATCCGCCGGCGGGTGCGATCGGGCGCGGCGACGCGTTTTTGTTGCGCGTGGCGGAGAAGGTCGACGGCACGGTCTTGTCGAACGACTCGTTCCAGGAGTTCCACGGCGAGCACCCATGGCTGTTCGAGCGGGGCCGTCTCCTCGGCGGGACGCCCGTTCCCGGGATCGGGTGGATCTTCAGTCCCCGGCAACCGGTTCGAGGTCCGCGGAGCCGTCAGGCGGTGCGCGAGACATCGCAAGCCAAAAAGCGCGTGACGAAGGCGATCGCGGTCGCGACGAAGGAGGTCGTCAAGCCTGGCGGGCAATCGCCGGCCCCGGCTGCGTCCAACGGCCGCTCGAGGAGGCGCAGGGGCGGTAGTGCAAGCGCCTCGGAGAGGGCGGCGGCAGAGGCCCGGGATGGCGCCAAGCCCACTCCGCTGGCCGTGAACGATCCCCTCGCCTTCATCTCGTTCATCGCCGAGCACAGTCTCGGCAAAGAGCTCGAGGGCGAGGTCGAGGGCTACACCTCGCACGGTGCGGTCGTCCGGGTGGGTGACATGCTCTGTTACGTCCCCCTCGCCAATCTCGGACATCCGCCGCCGCGCAGTGCCCGTGAGGTCCTGAAGCGTCATGAGCGTGCGACCTTCGTCCTGACTGCGCTCGATCCGCAGAGGCGCGGGGCGGAGCTGGCGCTGCCCGGAATCGCCCGCGTGTCGGGCCACCCGAGCAAGGAGACGGTCGACGCCGAGGTTCGCCTCGCGAAATCGCCCCAGAAGCGGGCGGCCGGGTCAGGCCCGCGGCGATCCGAGCTCGGCAAGCCGCCTGTGCCGACTGCCGCAACGCCGCCCCCTGGCCGCCGGCCGGCGGGTCGTGGCGCCGCCGATGCGCCCGCGGTCGAGGCACCGGCTGCGCCGGCGGCGACTGCGTTGCCCGCGCCGGCGGCGCCTGCGCCGTCCGCCGAGGTGTCGAAGGCGCCGGCCAAGAAAGCGCCGGCCAAGAAAGCGGCCAAGAAGGCGGCTGCGAAGAAGGGGCCGGCGAAGGAAGGCCCGGCGAAGGAAGGCCCGGCGAAAGAGGCGGCGGCCAAGAAGGCGGCGGCCAAGAAGGCGCCGCCGGCGGCGGGACGGGCCGCCAAGAAGGACGGCGGCGAAGCCGGTCCCGGCGAAGTCGTCTGCTGCCAAGAAAGTCTCCTCGCCACGACAGGGCAGCCGCGAGCAGGCGGCGCCTGCGAAAAAGGCGGACGGGCCGGCCCCGACCAAGGCGCGTCGCCGCGCACCGAAGTCAGCGGTGACGAAGAAGGCGGCTGCCGGCTCGGCTGCCGCCGCGCCCTCGGACTCATCCGGCGAAGAGCCGCAGAAGAGCCCTTCCGGGCGCAGGTCCCCGAGGGCGGTCAAGAGCTCGGCGACGGGCCGGAGACCGAGCCGGTAGCTCGGAGATAGCTCCTCTCATCGCAGGGCGGCCGTGGTCGCCAGCGTCGCCGGCGTTGGCCCCAACTTCACGCGATGTGTCGCTCCACGCAGACTGATGGCGGAGCACAAAGAGTGGTCACTCGACTACCGAGAGTGGTCTATATAGGGGAGTGAACTACATGCTTGTAAGACGTCACTCTCATGCGCCGCAAGAGGGTTTGCCGAGCGCTGATGGCTGCCTCGAGCCTGGGACGATCCCGGCCCGCGCCGCGACGCTCAACCGCCGGGGCCGTCGGCCGCCTGGATCAACCCGGAGATCCGGTGCTCACATGGGCCGAAAGCCCTTGTATCTGGCGACCTTCCTGGGAGCGATCCGAGGGCGCGTCCTTGTCCGGCGATACTGGTCCGAGCACTCAGTCTCGCCAGCCGAGCCGACCTGCGCTTCGGGCCGCGTTCGCAGTATTGAAGGGCTGGGCCGAAATCTGCTCGCTCTTCTCCGGACGTTCTGACACGTATGCGCAGGCTCGGCCATAGGCCCCGGATTGGCCATATCACCCGCAGCTTGACATCTGCGCCTGCTCATGTAAGGTTCGTCCCGCGAGGGAAGCGTTGATTCTCAGCCCTAATGTGGTCGCTCGGGCTGGGTGGAGCGAATAGCGAACCCGTCCTTGCTCGGAATTGGCTGCGATTTTGGAACCTACGAGCAAAGCGAACGGACATGGCGAGTTTTCTCCGGTCTCTACACAGACATCTGTCGCTCGTCGGCCGAAATCGTCGCGCTGACCGGACAGCACCGGGACGAGGCTGGCTTCGGGCTCATCGAAGCGGTCATCTCGGTTGCGCTGTTGGCACTCGTCGTCGTTCCGGTAACCCATCTTGTCGTCACGACGGAGGCCTCCTCGAACGGTCTGCACCTCCGCGCCGAGGCCGCTGACCTCGCGACCCAGGCGCTCGAGACCGCGCAGTACCAGACGGCGAACGGTGTGAACCCGACCGCGGGCATCACGACCACAACCCAGCATGCCGGAAGCGACCCTTTCACGGTTGCCGTCGACTGGGAGCTCGTCTCGGGCACGGGAGCCGCCTCGACCATCTGCATCGCACCGCCGGGCGCGCTCTCCAGCCGGATCTGGACGGTCAAGGTGACCGTCAGCTGGGGTCACTTCGGAGGCCAGAAGGGCCACGTCGTCGCGACCACGCTCGTGTCTCCCACGATCGCCGACCTTGCGGACACGAACGCAGCAGAGATCGCGGTGCCCGTCTACAACGCCGACGACTCGACACTCGAGACGACGACTCCGGTCACCGTCACCGTCACCGGCTCCTGCGTTCTCGGAGCCGGAAGTTGCGGGACCGTTCCGGGCAACGAGTCGACCACAGAGACTGCCAACACCGGTACGAGCGGTTGCGCCGTATTCCCCGATCTGTTCGCCGGAGCGGGAGAGACCTACAGCGTCTCGGTCGTGTCCCCGGCCCCCTACGTCGATCCCAACGAGCTCTTCTACAACTCGCCCGCAACGGCCGTGCCGGTCTGGACGAGCGTGCAGCCGCTGGCCAACCAGGTGACCGTCGTCTCCAACCCGAATCTCATCCTGGCGCCAGGCGCCACGATGACCGTGGGCTTCCAGACGCGAAATCGCGGTCGTAAACGTGAGCACGACCATCGGTAGCCCTTCAGCTACCGTCGCTTCGGGGGGATTCTCGCCTCTCATCGCGGCGGGCACGAACGTCTCGGGCACAGGCATCACTCCCGGCACGACCGTCTCGAGCGTTGCAGGCAACACGCTCACCCTATCGGCGAACGCAACCGCGACCGCGACCGGAACAGCGACGCTCACGTTCAGTGCACCCTTCGCGTCCACGGTGAACCCGGCGCCGGTGCTCCCGATCTCGGTTCAGAGCTCCACGCTCTTGTGCTCGAGCATCGCACCCGAGACCTGTGTGCTCGGCAACCTGAGCGGCACCGGAACCGCTTCCTTCAGCTCGACCACGGCGCAGACCGCGCTCCTCTACCCGGGTCCGCTGGTCACGGACCCACAGGTAGCCGGTGTGACCACCACGAGCGGCAATGCCTCGGTTACCGTCGCCTCGGGCGGCTTTCCCGCAGTCGCGGTGGGAATGGGCGTGACGGGCACGGGCGTGCCGTCGAATGCGACCGTGCTCGCCATCTCCGGCAACACGGTCACTCTTTCGGCCAATGCCACGGTTAGCTCGACGACGACCCTCACCTTCCTCCCGCCGAACTACTCCGCCTGGGCCGGCGACCAAGCCGACAGCGCGCCGAGTTACAACAGCGACTACGGCGCCGACGTCGCCACGAGCTTCCAGGACGTAGGGCCGTCCTCGAACGGGACGCTCACTCTGCCGGTCTACCCGCTGACCCTCAATGTCACGAGTGCCACGCGACGCGGGACAGTCTCGGGGCTGACGGCGGCCGACGCCGGAGGCGGCGACACGCTTGCGTTGAACCTCACCGCTCCGGCCCCGACCGGTCGTCACTGGTTCAACATCGAGGACTGGCCTCCCGCTCGGTCAGTTCGAGATCCAGGCGACCGGGACAGGTGGTAGTAACGACGCAGTCACTTTGACCTCCGGAGGGGCCGGCCCGGTCTTCGTCTGGGTCCTACCGACAGGTGTCTGCGTCACCACGGATTCTCCTGCCACCGATCCCTGCACGACGCCTTCGACGGCTCCCATCGCGGTGACGGTCGGATGAGAGCTCGCCCCGAAGCCGCCCGCAGGTTCCGCTCAGGAAGAGACGCGTTCGCGCGGTCGAGTCGAGTTGGTGCGTGCCCGACGCGGTGAAGAAGACGGACTGACCATCGTCGAGACGCTCGTCAGCCTCGTGATCGTGTCGGTCGTCATCCCGGTCGCGCTCCTCCTCGTGACGAATATCTTCCAGCAGAGCCAGAACGTTCACGACACGATCCTGGGGGTCCAGCAGGACCAGACGGCCGGACAGGCCCTGGAGCAGTACCTGCACGCCGCGATAGTGGTCCTGCCGGGCTCGAATGCGACGACCTTGAATGCCAGCATTCTCGCCGGCGTCAACTCGAGCGGGACTCAAACGGCGACGTTGAACGCGGTCTTCACCAATTCCGCCAACCCCAAGGTGGACGCCACCCTCGTCATGTCGTTGACACCCGACGGAGGGCGCAAGTCGAGCATCGGCACTTATGACGCGGTGAACAGCTCGACCGTGTTCACCTACACCTACAACAACTACAGCACGACTCCGGTCAGCCTTGCGACGACGACGAGCCCGACGAACGCCCAGTTGAGCGAGATCGTCGCGGTGAGCGCCAATGTCTCCTTCCTTGCGGGTCCCCACAAACCGGTCTACGGGTTCCACGCCGTCCACGCCAGTGACTTCCAAACGACGATCTACCTGCAGAATGCCGCAGGCGCCCCCGCTCCGACCTCGGCGACCACGGTCGCGCCGACAGGGACCATCGCGGTCAACTCACCGCTCACGTTGACAGCGACCGTGAGCCCGGTTCCCGACGGCGGCAACGTGACCTTCGTCGATCACCTACGGCGGATCCCCGCTTTCCGTCTGCACGGCGCCCGTCGACGTGAACACGACCACCGGTACCGCGACCTGCACGTTCACCCCCGGGGCGGGAGGCACCTACGACGTGACCGCCTCCTTCTCCGGCACGAGTGACTTCCAGCCCTCGACGTCGGCGGTGATCCCCGATCGTGGTGCCGGTGGCGACGACAACCACGCATTAGCATCGTCGGGACGTCGACCAGCCACGGCACAGACACGATCACCGTGACCGCGACGGTGTCGCCCGCCGGCAGCCACGGGTCAAGTCGAGTTCACGCTCCAGGTGTGCACGACCGGATTCTTCGGTCAGCTGCACGAACTACGGCGGCCCTTCGACTCTGAGCCGGCAACCGGCAACCTGGTCCCAGAACGCGCTTTCACGCGGGGCGAGCTACTCCGTGTTCGCGACGTACCAAGGCAACTCGACCTACTCGGCTTCGACGTCGGCGACCTCGACAGGGACGCTGCCATGACGGCGCGGACCGTGACGCAGCTTCCGGTCCGGCCCCGGCCGCTTCGTGCAGCGTGCGACCGGCTCAGGCGACGGCTCGAGCACCGGGACGACTCCGGCCAGACGATCGTGATCGTCCTGGTGCTCCTGGTCCTTCTCGCGACCCTGGCTCCCCTCATGGCGGGCCAGGTCATCGGCGACACTTCGCTGCTCAACAAGTCGACGAACAAGAGCGCCGCGCTCGCCGCAGCCGAAGCCGGGATCCAGTGGTACCGCGACAACCTCGACTCGTATTCCAACTATTACACCTACACAGCGGCCAACAACCCGGTCAACGACGGCGCTCTCTCGGGTTATTGCGGAGCCGGCCAAGCCTCGACGTGCGATCTCGGAGGCACCAACCCGCCCGAGGCGTTCCACTACGTGCCCAACGCCACGAACCTGTTCCTCGAGTCGGGGAGCGCGGCAGGCACCGTCGTGCTCAACGTGGTCGGCCGGGCGGGCACCCGCGGCGACTACTCCTACGTCTATGCCCAGGCGAGCTTCAGCACGTCGTCTCCGATCCAGGACACCTACTACTCCAACTACGAAGTGCTGGATCCGAACTCGGACACGATTCAGTCCATGAACGTCAGTGCCACGCCCCTCTCGGGCGGTGGCGGCTCGACAACTACTCCCGAGACCCAGTACCCCGTCTCGTACAGCTACGTGAACGGCGCGGGCGCTACCGTGACCGTTCCACCAACCGGCGGCTCGCCGCCTTCGCTCTGGCAAGACCTTTGCCAGTACGACACCTACAGCCCCAACAACTTCATCGACGCTCTGGGGACCCTCGGGGTGTCGGGCCTCACCGCATATTCGAAATCGCATCCGTACTACGGCCCGTACTTCGGAAACTCCGTGACCTTCGAGACCAACAAGAGCGGCGTGGCTGTCGCAACGGGTTCAGCCACCGCCACGACGAAGCTGACCGTACCGTCGGGCGGCTCGCTGCCGTGCGAGTCGCCCTACGACTTTCTCTCGGGTGAGACCTTCAACGGGCCCGTCTATTCGAATGACCAGCTTCACGTCTGTGGATCGCCCGCTTTCAACGGCGCGCCGGTGTCGCTCACCTCCGGCGCACCCTCAGACGTGCCCTACCTCTACAACGTGCCGGGGTCCGTCCTCGTCACGGCTGCCAACTCCGGTGCCAACGGGCCGTATCCGTCGTCGCTCGTCGGCGACTACGTTCCGGCTGGTTACACGGTGGACACCGTCAACTGCGGCGGAACGAACGACAATCCCAGCCTTGCCCACGGACTGGCACTGAACGGTGCCCAGAGCCTGCCCAGCCTGAACACGGCGTTGCAGCAGTACGCGACGAACAACCCACCGACGGGCACGATCGGGACGGGCTGCACGTATGTCGGTCCGACCATGATCGAGCTCGTGACCTCGGGTGGCACGACGACGATGGACGTCTGGAGCCCGCTTTCGAGCAACACGACGACCACGACCTCCACCTGCTCGGGCGGAGGCACCTTCTCGACGGCCAACCCGTTCATCACCGGCATCCCGCTGCCGACCGACGGTGACATCTACGTGCAGAACTACGTGCTTCCGACGGGTTCCCCGGCTCCGGTGGTTGCCGACGGCATGACCTCGGCCTCGAATCCCTGCTTCAACCCGTATCAGAACAGTCAACCCGCCAGCAGCGCCCAGTGTCTCGAGGGTGACGTCTACATCGAGGGCGAGCTGCACGGCCAGCTCTCAGTGGCGTCCGCAGCCAACATCATGGTCACGCGTGACCTGACGTACGCCTGCGCCGACAACGGTGGCGGGGCCGTGGCGACGGACCCGTCCTCGCTCACGGCGTGCACGACATCCGACGACCCCCGACATCCTCGGGCTGTCGGCGCAGTACGACGTCCTCATCTCCGGGAACACCGGGAACCCGCCGAATTGCAGCACCAACGGATACGGCGACGGCACCGGGACCCCCACCAATACCGGAACCACGATCGGCGGCAAGTCCTACCCGAACGACCCGAAGGCCGTCTGGCCGACGCTGTGCAACCCGCAGAACGTCGTCATCGACGCGGCTGTCTTCGCCCTCAACGGCTCCTTCGGCGTCGAGAACTGGAACACGACGCCCCAGTCCGGCAATGCCAACTTCAACGGGTCGGACTTGAGCGAATACCGAGGCCCGTTCGGCATCTCCGGATCCAACGGCTACAACAAGGAGTTCAGCTTCGACCAGCGGCTGGCGTACGCGCTCCCGCCGAATCTTCTTCCGCAGGGGGTCTCGCTCTGGCAGAACGACACCTACGTCCTGTGCAGCCCACCTCTCAATCAGAACGGCTCGAATCCCTGCCCGGCGATCGGCTGAACAAGGCCTGAGCGCTTCCGCAGCCCGCGCTACGGTGAACCCACTGTGCGCGTTGAGGAGCTGATTCCGCACCGACCACCGTTTCTTCTCGTCTCCGAGATCGTCGAGCTCGCCCCAGCGGTCTCGGCGACCGGCCGGTGGCATCTGACCGGGGAGGAGGAGTTCTTCGCCGGCCACTTCCCGGGCAACCCGGTGTTGCCCGGCGTCCTCATGGTCGAGTCGCTCGCCCAGCTCGCCGCCGCGGTCGTTCTCGCCGACGGGCGCTACGAGGGCCGCCTGCCGCTCTTCGGCGGCATCGACCGGGCTCGCTTTCGCCGTCAGGTCGTGCCGGGCGACACGCTGGATCTCGAGGTCTCGATCAGCCGGTTGTCGTCGCGCGGCGGGGCGGGGCACGGGATCGCCCGAGTCGGCGGACACGTCGCGTGCGAGGCGGACATGCTCTTCGTCCTCGCGCCAATCCCATCCTGATCGGAGCAACCACGTGCGAATCGCCACCTGGAATGTCAACTCGCTGCGGGCGCGACTCGAGCGGGTCGAGGAATGGCTACAGCAGAGCGAACCCGACGTGTGCTGCTTTCAGGAGACCAAGCTGGCCGACGACGCCTTCCCATCCGACCGGTTCCAGAAGCTGGGCTATGAGGTGGCCCATCACGGGGACGGGCGCTGGAACGGCGTCGCCATCGCCTCCAGGGTCGGCCTCGACGACGTCGCATCCGGCTTCAGCGGAGGCGAGGAGGCGGCCGAGCGCCGGCTGATCGCGGCGACGTGCGGCGGTGTGCGGGTCATGAGCGTCTACGTCCCGAACGGGCGTGCCGTTGGCACCGAGTTCTTCGAGGCGAAGCTCGAGTTCCTGCGCGACCTGCGCCGGCAGCTGGACGAGACGGCCGACCCGGGCGAGCCGCTCGTGGTCTGCGGAGACTTCAACGTCGCGCCCACCGATCTCGACGTCTTCGACCCGGCGTTCTTCGTCGGAGCCACGCACGTCACCCCGGAGGAGCGGAGCGCGCTCACGGACGTGCTCGCCTTCGGGCTGACCGACGTGTTCCGGTCCCTCTATCCCGAGACCCCGCGCCTGTTCTCGTGGTGGGACTACCGTGCAGGCGATTTTCACTCGGGTCGCGGCATGCGGATCGATCTCCTGCTGGCAACGCGGGTGCTGGCGGATCGGGCCAGCTTTGCTCTGATCGACCGCAACGCCCGCAAGGGCAAGCAGCCGTCCGACCACGCTCCGGTGTTGGTCGATTTCCTAGTTTGACTTCCGTGTGTCAACTCAGCGTGGCTGAGTTGACACTGTGAGCGCGAAACTGTGTAGGATATTCGCTGCCTGGCTAGGGCTGTTGTCCGGGAGCGATACAAATGTCACTTTGCGCGAGGGAGAAGTGGGCCATCGGTCGGCGTCTGCACGCCGGAAGATTGCGACCAAGGTTCAGCGCGTCGCGCCTCAGCCGCTTACGCAGGGGCGACGACGCGGGCTTCGGGATCGTCGAAGCGGTCGTCTCGGTTGCGCTGCTCGCTCTCGTCGTCGTGCCGGTCACGCATCTCGCCATCGCGACCGAGAGCAGCTCGAACGCCCTTCACCTGCGCGTCGAGGCCTCCGACCTCGCCACCCAGGCGCTCGAGACCGCCCAGTACCAGACGGCCAACGGGGTGAACCCCACCGCCGGCGTAACGACCTCGACGCAGTACTCGGGGAAGGACCCGTTCACTGTCACCCTCGACTGGGAGCTCGTCGCCGGCACCGGCGCCGCGTCAACGATCTGCATCGCGCCGCCGGGCCAGCTCTCCAGCCGCATCTGGACGGTCAAGGCGACGGTGAGCTGGGGTCACAACGGCGGCCAGCAGGGCCACGTCGTCGCGACGACGCTCGTGTCTCCCGCGCTGGCCGATCTCGCCGACAACAATGCCGCGGAGATCGCCGTGCCGGTCTACAACTCCGACGACGCCACGCTCGAGACCACGACGCCGATCAATATCACGGTCACGGGTTCCTGCGCCGGCTCGCAGTGCTCCGGGGAGACCGTCCCGAGCAACGAGAGCACCACGGAATCGGCCAACACCGGCTCGACCGGCTGCGCGGTGTTCGCCGACCTCTTCGCCGGCGCCGGCTGGACGTACAACGTCACGGTCTCGCCCGTGTCTCCCTACGTCGACCCGAACGAGCTTTCCAACGCGGCGACAGCAACCGGCCAGCCGACCCGGACCGGTATCTCGGTGCAGCCGAATACGGTGACCGTCGTCTCCAACCCAAACATCATCCTGGCGCCCGGCGCGACCACGACGGTGAAGTTCCAAACGATGAGCTTCGCAGGCGGGACCTCGGCCGTGGCCCCGGCGCCCTACCTCCCGATCTCGGTGCAGAGCTCGACCCTGCTGTGCTCGAGCCTCGCGGCCGAGACGTGTGTGATCGGCAACGGCAGCACTGCCTTCAACTCCAGTTCGGCGAGCGCCCAGACCGCCCTGCTCTATCCCGGGCCGGCGGTCACGGGTACGAACCCGAACTACTCGGCCTGGGCGGGTGACCAGGCCGACAGCGAACCCTCGTATCAGGATTCCAACGGCGACGCTGTCTATGGAAGTGACGTCGCGACGAGCTTCCAGGCCGTGTCGAACACGACCGTAACGATCACGTTGCCCGTCTACCCGCTCACGCTCACAGTGGCAGCGCCGAAGAGCGACGCCGGGACCATCACCAAGCTGACCGCGGTGGACGCCGGAGGAGGCGACACGATGACGCTCAACGGCACTTCCGGAACCGTTGCGACGGGGCTTCCCCTCGGTCAGTTCCAGATCCTGGCGACGGTGACCGGTTCGAACCCCGCCGTGAGCGTGACCTCTTCACATACCACTCCGGTCTACGTCTGGATGCTGCCGACGGGCTACTGCGAGTCCTCGAGCCCTCAGGCCGCCCCGTGCAGCTCGCCCGTGACGACGGCCCTGGGGGTGACGGTCGGATGAGAGCTCGCCTGGCAGCCGCCCTTCGACGCTACCGGCACCGGGACCGGATACACGAAGGCGAGGACGAGGGCTTCACGCTGATCGAGACGCTCGTCACGCTCGTCATCATCTCGGTGATCGTCCCGATCGTGCTCGCCCTCGTGACGAACCTGTTCCAGCAGAGCCAGAACGTCCACGACACGATGACCGGGGTGCAGCAGGACCAGACCGCGGGACAGGCACTGATGCAATACCTCCACGCCGCGATCGTGATCCTGCCGGGCTCGAACGCGACGACGCTCAACGCCAGCATCCTGGCCGGCGTCAACTCGAGCGGCACCGCGCAGACGGCGACCCTGCAGGCTGTGCTCCACAACTCCGGCAATCCTGCCCTCGACGCCACCTTCACGACCTCGCTCACGCCCGACGGTGGGGTCACGACGAGCATCGGCACCTACGATGCCGTGAACTCCTCGGCGGTGTTCACGTACTTCTACAACAACTACAGCACCACGCCGGTGGGGCTCTCCTCCACGACTGCGCCGACGAATGCCCAGCTCAGCGAGATCGTTGCCGTGGCCGTCGACGTGACGTTCCTGGCCGGGCCGCACACACCGAAGTACGGGTTCCACGCCGTACGGGCGAGCAACTTCCAGACGACGATCTATCTCCAGAACGCTGCCGGCGCCCCGGCCCCGACGTCGTCGATCTCGGTCACCGCCAGCGGGACCATCGCGGTCGGCTCACCGTTGGCGCTCACCGCGACCGTCAGCCCGGTACCGGACGGAGGGAACGTGACCTTCAGCGTGAGCCAAGGTGCGACCGTGCTGTCCGTCTGCACAGCGCCGGTCGACGTGAACACCACGACCGGAACCGCCTCCTGCAGCTTCACGCCGGGCTCGGGAGGCACCTACAGCGTGAGCGCCTCCTTCTCCGGCACAAGCGACTTCCAGCCCTCGACGTCGGCGGTGGACTCGATCGTCGTTCCCTTCGCCACGTCGATCACCGCGGTCGTCACCAAACCCGTCAGCGGCACGCTCACCATCACGGCGACGGTGTCCCCGTCTGCGGCGACCGGACAAGTCAGCTTCACCCTGCAACAGTCGGGTAGCTGCGGCTTCGGAGGATGTACGACCTACAGCGGCTCGACCACCCTCAGCTCAGGCACGGCGGTGTTCTCGAAGTCCGGGCTGAACAGCGGGAAGGTGTACAACGTCACCGCCAGCTACGGCGGCAACTCGACCTACGCGGCGTCGGGACCGTGGACCGGAACGGGAACACCGTGATGACCCGGGTCTCGGCCGTGCGTCGGCCTCTGCAGCGCCCGGTTCTTCGGGCCGTCTCCGACCGTCTCCGGCGGCGCCTCGAGAGTCGGGACGAGTCGGGCCAGACGATCGTCATCGTCCTGGTGCTTCTCGTGCTCCTCGCGACGCTCGCACCCGTCATGGCCGGGCAGGTGACCTCCGATACCCCTCTGCTCGCCAGGTCCACGAACAAGGCGGCCGCGCTCGCCGCCGCCGAGGCGGGCATCCAGTGGTACCGGGACAATCTCGACTCGTACTCCGCCTACTACGCCTACAACTCAGGCAACAACCCGACCAACGACGCCGCACTGGCGGCGCTCTCGACGTCCAACCCCAACCAGGGTTGGTGCGGAGCGGGACTGTCCTCGACGTGCGACCTGTCGGGAACGAGTCCACCCGAGGCCTTCCACTACTCGCCGAACGACTCGAGCCTGTTCAGCCAGACCGGCGCGGCCGCGGGAACGATCGTGCTCAGCGTCACGGGTCGAGCCGGCACGCGTGGGACGTACTCCTACGTCAACGCCGAGGCGAGCTTCAGCACGTCCTCGATTCTCGACGACGCCTATTACTCCAACATCGAGGTGCTCGATCCTTCCTCGCAGACGATTCAGGGCATCAACGTCACGACGAGCACCTCCGGCGGCGCCACGACCTCGACAGCGGAGACCCAGTACAACATCTCCTACAGCTACACCAACGGCTCCGGCACCACCGTGAACGTGAACGACGTCTCGGTCTGGCAAGCCACCTGCCAGTACGACACGTACAGCCAGAACACCTTCATCGACTCGTTGGGGCTCACGATCGGGGGCACGACGTATTCGAACTCGCACCCCTACTACGGGCCGTATCTGCAGAACTCCGGCTTCAGCTTCAACGTCAACGGGAGCGGCGTCGTCAGCTCGAGCGGCACGACCACGGTGACCACCCAGAGTCTTCCCTGCGAGGCACCCTATGACTTCGTCTCAGGTGAGAACTTCAACGGTCCGGTGTACACGAACGACCAGCTTCACGTCTGCGGTTCGCCCACTTTCAACGGCTCACCCGTCTCGCTCACGTCCGGTGCCCCCTCCGATGTTCCCTACCTGTACCAGGTACCCGGATCGGTGCTCGTCACGGCTGCGAACTCCGGCGCCAACGGCCCCTATCCGACGTCGCTCATCGGCGACTACGTTCCCGAGGGCTACACGGTCGACAGTGTTAACTGCGGCGGGTCGGGCGCCAACCCGAACATCGCCCACGGCGTCTCGCTCAACGGCTCCCAGAGCCTTCCGAGCCTGAACAGCGCCCTCGCCCAGTACGGGACGAGCAGCCCGCCCACGGGGACGACCGGAACGGGTTGCACCTATGTCGGGCCTACGATGATTCAGCTCGTCACGACCGGCACCAGCACGACCATGAACGTCTGGAGCCCGCTCTCGACCAACACGACCATCACGACGTCGAGCTGCTCGGGCGGCTCCACGTTCTCGGCGGCGAATCCGTTCATCACCGGCATCGCCTTGCCGAGTGACGGCGTGGTCTACGTGCAGGACTACACGCTGCAGACGAATTCCAGCGGGGCGCCTATCCCGCCAAGTGTTCCGAGCGACGGCTCAACGCCGTGCTTCAATCCCTATCAGTACTCGAACCCCGCGACGAGCCCGCAGTGCTACGAAGGTGACGTCTACGTCGAAGGAGAGCTGCACGGCCAGCTCACCATCGCGTCCAGCGCCAACATCATGATCACGCGGGACCTGACCTATCAGTGCGCCGACGGATCCGGGGGCGCGTCGGCCACGAACCCGTCCTCGGTCTCGGCGTGCACGAGCTCCACAACTCCGGACATCCTGGGCCTTTCGGCCAAGTACGACGTCCTCATCTCCGGCAACCAGCCCACGTTTACCAACCCTCTCGAGAACCCGCAGGACTGCATCAATCACGGGTTCGGCGACGGTACCGGCGCCCCGACCAACGCCGGTACCGTTATCAACGGCACCTCGTATCCCAATGACCCGGCCGACATCTGGCCGACGGTGTGCAACCCGACCAACATCATCGTCGACGCGGCGATCTTCGGCTTGAACGGCTCCTTCGGCGTGGAGAATTGGGACACGACGCCGCTGTCGGGCGGCGTAAACCTCAACGGAGCCGACCTGAGCTACTTCCGAGGCCCGTTCGGCTACGTCGGCCAGAGCGGGTACACGAAGCAGTTCAGTTTCGACTCGCGGCTGGAATTCGCGGCACCGCCGCACGTGCTCCCCGCCGGCGTGCCGCTGTGGTTGGTCGACAATTACATTGTCTGCCCGACCGCTTCCTGTCCCGCCATCGGCTGAGCGGCAGGACGCACGATTCGCGTCCTCGCATAAGGTTGGCCAGGGCGTCGAACGCGGACAGCGCGTGACGCAGCGACCGCGTGAGGAGATCCGTCATGGCCTGGGACTTCGAGACCGAGCCGGAGTTTGAACAGAAGCTCGCCTGGATGCGCGCCTTCGTCCGCGAAGAGATCTTCCCCCTCGAGACCCTGAATCTGAGCCAGCGGCAGCTGACGCGTGTCCTCGAACCGCTCCAGGAGGAGGTGCGCCGCCAGGGACTGTGGGCCTCGCATCTACCGCCCGAACTGGGCGGCGGAGGATTCGGCCAGGTCAAGCTCGGACTGATGCACGAGATTCTCGGCCAGACGCCGTACGGGCCGGTCGCGTTCGGCAACAACGCCCCCGACTCAGGCAACGCCGAGCTCATCGCGATCGGCATCGAGGCCACGGGCCGCCAGGACCAGCGGACGCAATGGCTCGAACCGCTCCTCGCCGGCAGGATCCGCAGCGGGTTTTCCATGACCGAGCCCGGCGCCGGCGCGGACCCGACGCTGATCTCGACGACGGCGGTGCGCGACGGCGACGAGTGGGTCATCAACGGCCACAAGTGGTTCACGACAAACGGCTCGATCGCCGACGTGCTCATCGTGATGGCCGTGACGAATCCGGACGTCCATGCCTACCAGGGCTCGTCGATGATCCTCGTGCCCGCGGCGACACCCGGGGTCGAGGTCTTGCGCGACGTCGCCACGATGGAGGACCCGGTCGAGCACTTCGGCAAATTCGGTGCCCACTCCGAGATCGTCTACCGCGACGTGCGGGTGCCGGTCGGCAATCTCCTGGGCAACGAAGGCGACGGGTTCCGTCTCGCCCAGCAGCGCCTCGGGCCGGGGCGGATCCACCACTGCATGCGCTGGCTGGGGCAATCCCGTCGGGCGTTCGACATGCTGTGCGAGCGGGCGGTCTCCCGCTACACACATGGCTCGTACCTGGCGGAGAAGCAGACAGTCCAGAACTGGGTGGCCGATTCGCTGGTCGAGATGAGCGCGGCGCGGCTTCTGACCCTGCACGCGGCGTGGAAGATGGACAAGGAAGGGGCTTCCGCCGCCCGCGACGAGATCGCCATGATCAAGTACTTCGGGGCGAAGGTCCTCTACGACGTGATCGACAGGGCGATTCAGGTTCACGGATCGCTCGGTTACTCGACGGATCTTCCGCTGGAGCACATGTACCGGGCGGCACGGGCCGCTCGAATCTATGACGGCCCGGACGAAGTGCACCGTGTCACCGTCGCCCGGCACGCGTTGAAGCGCTACCGGAGCGTCGAGGTCCCGACCGAACACGTCCCGACACGTCGCGCTGTCGCGATGGCAAAGTTCGCCGATCTTCTGGACGAGGCCGCGCTCGAAGGTTGAGCGAAGTGATGCGGGCTCTTCCCTATGTGCCTGTCGAGGAGCTGGGAGACCGGCCCCATGTGCTCGTCGACGGGACGACCCGACCCGGTTCGGTCCTGACCCTCTCGCACTGGCCCCAGAGCCCGACTCCAGGGATTCTGGCTCGCGATCTCTCGGCTCAGATCGTGTTCGCGTTCCTGCGCGCCGCCGCCGGCGGCGGCAACGGCGGCTCCGGTCGTCGGGCGACCGGCCGATCCGGGACGGAGATCCGTCGAGCGATCGAGGCTGGAGCGCGGGCCGAGGCGGTCACCAACGACCACTTCGACGAGGACGGGCTCGTGTCGGTGTTCGCCATGACCGATCCGGAGACTGCCTTGCAGCACGAGGGCGTGCTCGTCGAGGTGGCGTCCTGCGGCGACTTCGGAGTCGTGCAATCCCGCCGTGCTGCGCGGATCGCCTTCGCGATCGGGCCGATGGCCCTTGACGCGGCCGGCGGCACATCAGAAACGGAATTCGCCGCCGAGCGGCCCGGGAGCGGCTCGGGCCCACCGTACCGGGCCGTGCTCGAGCGGACCGTGGAGCTGCTCGAGCATCCCGAGCGTTTCCGGCGCTTCTGGGAGGAGGAGGACACGGCGTTCGCGGCGACGCTGGATGATCTCCGGGCCGGCGCGGTGGTCATCGCCGAGATTCCGCACGTGGATCTTGCGGTCGTGACGCGGGTGACCGATGCCGGCGACGCGCGGCGTGCGCTTGCGGAGGGTTGCGACGGAGGAGAGCTCAACCGGGTCGCGCTGCACAGCGCAACGCCGGCCTCGCGGATGCTCGTGTTCGAGGCCGGCCGTTGCGAGCTCTACCTGCGCTACGAGGGTTGGGTCCGGTACATGAGCCGGCGCGTGCCACTGCGGCCCGACCTGGGGCCGCTGGCGGATCTGCTGAGCGCCTCCGAGCCCTCCGGTGTCCGGTGGGTGGCGGACGGTGTCGGGTCCATCACGACCCGGATGCGACCCGAACCGGACGGTGCGTCCGACCTCGAACCCGCCGTGATCTCCGAGGCTGTCGTCGGCTACCTGCGAAGTGCCCCTGCGGCGTGGGATCCCTTCCGCCGGGGCAGCCCGCTCGTCCCGGCACGGCGGCGCGGGCGCGGGCGCGGGTAGCTCAGCGGACCGGGACCCCCCACAGAGGGAACCAGCGCTCGAGGTCGGGCTCCATCTGGAGGTCCGTGGCCAGCATGACGTTCAGCAGGCGCTCCTGGTCTGAATCGCGCTTCTCCGTCGCGGGCAGCGGCACGAAGGGGTAGAACGTGCCCCGTTTGTACAGGTAGACGAGATACGTTCCGGCAACCTTCTGGGCACCCGTGGCGGCGCCGGCGTCGGCGGCGCCGCCCGGGACCGGCTCGAATCCGAACACCGAGCAAAGGAGCTGCGGGCCCCAGCCGTTCTCCTCGAGCGTCGTGTTGACGACGTGCACCTGGTTGATGAGGTCGCTGAAGTCGTCGTCGGAGATCACGACCCACCGATAGCCGTAGGAGTCGGACTCCTCGTGGATCTTGGCACTGCCGCCGAGGTCGAGCAGCTGCTCCACCTCCGAGGTGGTCTGGGCGAACTGCTGTCCGGATGCCGGTTTGAAGCAGACGCCGGCCTGCCCCGTGGGGCGGAGCCCGGCAGAAGCCTCGAGGGTGATCTCTGCGCCCGGGAGTCCGAAGAGATGATCGAGGTCGGGCTTGACGGGCTTCGTGCGGCCGAGAAGCACGTCGAAGAGCTTCACGCCGCGTGCCCCATCTGGGCCTCGAGCTCGGTCAGCTGCTGGAGGCGCCGCTCGAGCGTGGGGTGGGTCGAGAAGAGCGTCGAAAGGCTCACGCCCTTCGCGAACGCGGGGGCGAAGAAGAAGGCGTTGAAGTGTTCCGCCGCACGGAGGTCGCGCGTGCGGGATCCGCGACATCTCCCCCGTCACCTTCACCAGCGCCTGGGCGAGCAGGCGCGGTTGGCCGATCAGGATCGCCCCCGACCGGTCCGCGGCGAGCTCCCGGTAGCGCGACAGCGTGCGGATGAGGAGGAAGCTGATCGCGTACACGACCGCCGAGAAAGCAAGCATGCCGAGCTCGATCAGAGCCACCTGTCCGCCGGCGTTGCCACCGCCCTGATTCCTGTTGTTGCCACCTCCGAAGCCCCCGAAGAGCCCGGCGTAGAGGAGGACGCGGGTGAGAAGGCCGGCCAGGATCCCGAGAAAGCTGGCGATGGTCATGACGGCGACATCACGGTGGGCGACGTGGGACAGCTCATGGGCGAGCACGGCCTCGAGCTCGGGCTCGTCGAGGCGTCGCAGGATGCCCGTGGTGACGCAGACGACGGCATGCTTCTGGTCGCGACCGGTCGCGAAGGCGTTCGGCATGTCGACGTTGGCGATGGCCACCTGGGGCTTGGGCATATTGGCCATGGCACACAACCGGTCGACCACCCCGTGGAGCTGCGGTGCCTGCTCGCGGGTCACGATCTTGCCGCCCATCGAGTACAGGGCGATGCGGTCCGAAAAGAAGTACTGCACGAACAGCAGCGCGAACGCGATGACGAGGATGAAGACGAGCTTCACTCCGACGAGGAACAGGACCGTGACGAACAGGGCGTACAGCAGCCCGAGCAGGAAGACGGTCGTGAGCATGCGGGCCGTGAGACCACGGTCCGCAGGAAAGCGGGTCTTTGCCACGTGACTCAGGACTCCCCGGCGTCCTCGGATGCCAGGAGCTCGCGGACTTCGGCGAGCGACGCGTGCTCGTCGGGCAACGTCAGGTCGGACGGCACGAAACGGTCAGCCGGAACCGGCACCCCCTCCGACCGCACGATGTGGCGCAACCGGGCGAGAATGTCCCGGAACCTCGACTCGTCTCCGGCGTCGAGCGCCGCCACGAGCTGTTGGTCGAGCTCCTCCATGGGGGCGATCTGACTCTCGTTGAGCTCGAACTGCCCCTGACCGAGGATGCGCACGATCATGATCCGCTCCCGTCGTCCAGGCTGAACGGGTCGTTGGACGCTGCCGGGGCGGCGGAGGCCGCGGCCGGAGGCGGCGGCTGCTGGTCGGGAACGACTTCACCGTCGACCGGCTCGTCGGAGGCCGCAGCCGCGCCCGCGCCGAGCTCGCCGCTCGGTGCCGCAGCGGGAGGGTTCAGTTCGCTCTTGAGCTGGGCGAGCTGAAGCTCCACCTCGCCGGCGGAGGCCGTCTTGTCCAGTTGGGCCTGGATCGGGTCCGTCGACCCGGACAGATCCGTCAGGGTTCCGGACGCGAGTAGCTCGTCGACGGCGCCGGCTCGTGCCTGCATCTGGGCGATCTTGTCCTGGGCCCGCTGCATCGCCATGCCGGTGTCGCTCATCGACTCCGAGATGCCCGATACGGCTTCGCCGATCCTCGTCTGCGCCTGGGCGGCGGTGTACGAGGCCTTCAGCGTCTCCTTCTGCGTGCGGAACGCCTCGACGCGTGCCTGGAGCTGCTGGGTAGTCGCCTCGAGCCGCTCCTGCTGTTGGGCCAGCTGGTCGTGCTGGGTCTTCAGCCCCTCGAGCTGCGAGGCGATCCCCGATCGCCGCGTGAGCGCCTCGGTGGCGAGGTCCTCACGATTCTGCGCGAGCGCCTGTCGTGCCTGGCTCTGCAGCTTGGCGGCCGCCTGCTGCAACTGCTGAGCCTGGAGCTCGATCCGCTTCTTCGCCGTCGCCACATCGGCGAGGCCACGCTTGACTTGCTGGAGCTGCTCGATCTGCTTCTCGTAGGAGAGATCGAGCGTCTCGCGGGGTCCTCGGCCTTGTCGAGGACTTTGTTCGCCTTGGCCTGGACGATGTTCGTCAGCCGTTTCATCACACCCATGAAGTGCTCCCTTGCTGTTCTACCGGCCAGCATAGGCGGGTCGGCGCCGCCCTTCTCCCCGCCCCGATAGCGTGGCCAGCCATGGACGAGCAGCTCTGCCTTCTGAGCGTGCACGCGCACCCAGATGACGAGGCGTCGAAGGGGGCGGGCACGGTCGCCAAGTACCACGCCGCGGGCGTTCACACCGTTCTCGTGACCTGTACCGGCGGCGAGGAGGGCGAGATTCTCAATCCCGCCATGGACACGCCGGAGGTTCGGGCCGATCTGGCGGCGGTCCGCCGCGGCGAGCTCGACCGGGCGGCCGAGATCATCGGCTACGACGAGGTGGTTCTCCTCGGTTACCGCGACTCGGGGATGCCCGACACAGAGGCGAATTCGGACCTTCGCTCGTTCGCCGCCCGCCCGCTCGAGGAGACCGTCGAGCGCCTCGTCGCCGAAGTTCGCCGCGTGCGCCCACAGGTGATCCTGACTTACGGCGAGGATCAGCAGTACTACCCGCACCCTGACCACATCAGGGTTCACGACATCTCGGTGGCGGCCTTCGACGCCTCCGGGGATCCGGCTCGGTTCCCGAACGCAGGACCGCCGTTCGCTCCTTTGAAGATGTACTACTCGGTCTGGTCGAGGGCGCGGATCGTGGCGACGCATGCGAAGTTTCTCGAGCTGGGGCTGGAATCCCCCTACGACGAGCGGTGGCTCGACCGCCCGAGCGACGACGACAAGATCACGACCTCTATCGACCTGACCGGCTTTGAGGATGTCCGCCGGCTGGCGCTGCTTGCCCACGCCACCCAGGTCGATCCGACCTCGAAGTTCTGGTTCGGCCTGCCACCCGAGGTGCTGAAGGCCATTCACCCCTACGACGACTACATCCTGGCGCGCAGCCTCGTCGATACCCATCCTCCCGAAGAGGACCTGTTCGCAGGGGTGCGTCTTCCGACGAGCCGGTAACATCCGTGCGACTTGAGGCGCCGGCGGAGATGCCACCGGCACACTGAGGAGGGACGAGATGGCCAAGTGGCTGAGCCAGGAGTGGCTCGACGAGCAGCAGCGGCTCAGTGAGGGACAGCCAGAGCGCCCGGGAGCCTCGGCGAGGATGCAATACGTCATAACCGGCACCCCCGACGGCGACGTCCGCTACTACTGGGTCCTCGAGAACGGCAAGCTCCTCGAGTCGAAGCTCGGCGAGCTGCCGGATGCCGAAGTGACGCTCACCCAGAGCTACGAGGACGCCATGCGCATTCAGAAGGGCGAGCTCGACGCCAACGCCGCGTTCATGCAGGGACGCGTGAAGGTCACCGGGAACATGGCAAAGCTTCTGGCACTCCTGCCGATCACGAACTCCGCCGAGTACAAGCAGCTGCAAACCGAGATCCAGGCGGTCACCGAGTACTGAGCGCCGCGGTTGCTCGGATTTTTTGTTTTTTTGCGCCAGGAGCGCCCACGGGGCACAACCAATTTTCGTTTCAAACTTGCCTTCGAAACAGTGACTGCGCGCAACCTAACTTGGAAGCAAGTTGAGACTTCTTTTTTAATGTCCCCGGCTCTCGCCCGGCCGCCCGGCCGCCCGGCCGCCCGGCCCTCGACCCGGATAGGGCCGATCAGGACGACCGCATGAGCTCTCGAAGGGCGCGGTAGCCGAGGAGCTCCACGTCGGCCACCTCCGCTGCCTGCGCAACCGCCGCGTCGCCCTCGAGCAGCTTGCGGTCGGCGGTGCGCCGCTTCCAGTCGGGAGCCGCTGCCCGGAGCTCCAGGGTGTCGAGCGCGGGCCGGAACGACATCTCGGTGACGCCCGGCTCGAGGTCGGCGAACAGCTCCACGAGCTTTGCGTGCTCTCCTGCGCCGTCGTCGTCGGCTGACGCCGCCCCGCCGGCGCCGGCGCCGGCGCCCGCGCCGATCGGCCCGGCTGCCTCGCCAGCGCCGGTCTGCCCGGCGCCCAGGATCACCCGGTCGGGCGACAGGACGCCTCGGTCGGCGGCCAGCTCTCGAAACGGGAACCCGGCGAGCCGCTGCGCCCCCGCGTCCGGCAGACGCAGCGGCAGGCGGAATTCGTCCGCGAGGTCGAGAAAGACGTCGAAGAACTCCGGCTTCAGCTGGACGGCGTCGAGGTGCGCATCGAGATGGCTCACGTCGAAGCCCCAGTAGATGGCCCGCTCGAGCTGAGCCCGGCATTCCCGGCGCACCTCGTCGAGATCGGCGTGGTCCCAAAGGTCCGCAGCCGTCCGCGGGAAGCCCCCGTCGCCGTCGAGCAACGACGGCGCCTGGGTGATCGGTCCCCAGCGGTAGAGGTCGTGCTCGGCGTTCAGCGTCAGCTCGATGCCGACGTCCTCGCCGCGGTACTGCGCCGCCGCGCCCCGAGCCCAAGGGGCCGGGACCATCAAGGTGGCGGTGGTCGCGGCTCCGGTGCGGAGGGCTTCGTAGATCGCCACGTTGCCGGCGTGAAAGACGCCGAGCTCGGCGCAGCTCACCACGAGCACGCGGTCGTCCGGACCGTAACCGAGTCTCTCGGCCAGCGTCTTCACGGGACTGACGGTAGCGGGCGCGTGTGAGGCATCGAACCGCCCGGCCGAGCGCCGTAGGATGCGGCGATGTCCCCTTACGGCATCACCATTCCCTTCGACCGCACTCCGCTCGCCGAGCACAAGGAGATCATCGAGGAACTGGTCGACCTCGGCTACACCGACGTGTGGTCGGCAGAGGCGAGCGGGACCGACGGGTTCGTCCCGCTGGCGATGGCGGCGGCGTGGGCACCGTCGTTGCGCGTCGGCACGGGCATCGTCCCGTCGTTCACGCGCGGCCCGGCGACGCTCGCGATGAGTGTGGCGACGCTGGCCGAGGCGGCACCGGGCCGCTTCGTGTTCGGGCTGGGAACCTCGTCCGACGTGATCGTGGAGCGCTGGAACGGGCTGGTCTTCGCGGAGCCCTACAAGAGAAACCGTGACATGGTCCGCTTCCTCAAAGAGGCACTCACGGGCGACAAGGTCGATCGCGAATACGACACCTTCCGAGTGAGGGGGTTCCGTTTGGAGCGGCCGCCTGCCATCGTTCCGCCGATCCTGGTGGCGGCCTTGCGCCCGGGCATGTTGCGCCTCGCAGGACGGGAGGCCGACGGCACCGTCATCAACTGGCTCTCGGCCGAGGACGTGAAGCAGATCGTGCCCGAGGTCGGCCCAGGCAAGGAAGTCGTCTGCCGCATCTACATCTGTCCATCCGAGGACGCGGCTGAGGTCCGGGCCCAGGCGAAGATGCTCATCGCCGCCTACCTGAACGTCCAGGTTTACGCCGCCTTCCAGGAGTGGATCGGACGCGGCCCGAAGCTGCGGGCGATGTGGGATCTGTGGCGAGCGGGCGACCGGAAGGGCGCCTTGGGGACGATCAGCGACGAAGTCGTCGACGAGTTGGTCGTGCACGGATCGCCGGCCCAGTGCTGGGACCACGTCCAGCGCTACGTGGCCAACGGGGTCACGATTCCGGTGCTGATGCCGTTGCCTTTTGCCGGCGTCACTTCTCGCCAGACGGCCCGCCTGCTCGCCCCGACGCGGAACATGGCAGACTGAAGGCGTGGTAGCAGGCATTCTTGCCTCCGACGCCGTGGTCGGGGGCATCATCGGTGGCCTCGTCGTGCTCGCCGTGGTAGCGCTCATCCTCGTTCGGTCGCTCCTCGTGGTGGTGACCGAGTACCAGCGGGCGGTGTTCTTCCGTTTCGGACGGATTCGCTCACAGGCAAAGGGCCCGGGGCTCATCTTCCGCATTCCGGGGATCGACCGGGTCGTCAAGGTGAACCTCAGAGTCGAGGTGGTCGACATCCCGCCGCAGTCGGCGATCACGGCCGACAACGTCACCTTGCAGGTCGATGCGGTCGTCTACTTCCGTGTCGCCGATCCCGTCCGGGCCGTCGTGGGTGTGGACAATTTCCGGCTCGCGAGCCAGCGCATCGCCATGACGAGCTTGCGGTCGATCATCGGACGCCACGAGCTCGACAACCTTCTTGCCCACAGAGAGGACATCAACAACGAGCTGAAGGCGCAGATCGCGTTGTCCACGCAGGGCTTCGGCGTCGAGGTGCACGAGGTCCAGATCAGGGACATCTCGCTTCCGGCCGAGCTCGTACGGGCCATGTCCCGCCAGGCAGAAGCCGAACGTGAGCGTCGCGCCAAGGTGATTGCCGCCACCGGCGAGCTGGAGGCGTCGCGGGAGCTGTCGGAGGCGGCGACGATGCTCGCCTCAGCCCCCGGTTCGATGCAGCTGCGATCGCTGCAGACGCTGGCCGAGGTCGCGACGGAGCACAACTCCACGCTGATCTTCCCGATACCGATCGAGCTCCTCGAATTCGTCCGGCGTTCCGGCGCCGGCGATGAAGGAAGCCCCTTCGCCGTGAGAGCGCCTGCGCCGGCGAGCCCGCCGCCGCAACCGCCGGCGCCCGTCGCCCCTCAGACGGGCGCCGCCGGCGAGCTGGCAACGTCGACACCGACGGCGAACGGGGACGAGCCCGAGCCCGAGCCCGGCGACACGCCCGCCTGACGGGCCGGCGACCGGCGCCCGGTAGCCCGGCCGGCGCCCGGTAGCCCGGCCGGCGCCGGCTCGCCCCGCCGGCGGCGTCCGCCCTAGGCGGACCCGAGCCGTTCCTGCATCGCCCGGTCCCGGGCGCGCACGCCGTCGGCGAGCCGCTCGGCATGGGCGACGAGCGCGCCCTTGAGACCGCTGTCGCCGACGCCGAGGATCCTCGCCGCCAGCAGGCCGGCGTTGCGGGCACCGTCGATCGCCACGGTGGCGACGGGGATGCCGCGGGGCATCTGGACCATGGAGAGCAACGAGTCGAGCCCGTCGAGCTTCGAAAGTGCGATCGGGACACCTATTACCGGCAGCGTGGTCACTGCCGCGATGACGCCGGCAAGGTGGGCTGAGCCGCCGGCACCCGCGATTATCACGCCCACGTCACGGTCCGCCGCGCCCCGGGCGTAGGCGATGGTGTCGTCGGGTGTCCGGTGCGCCGACAGCACACGCATCTCCCAGCCGATGCCGAGCTCGTCGAGGACCTCGGCCGCGTCCCGCATGACCGGCTCGTCGGAGTCGCTTCCCATGACGATGGCTACCTTCACCTCTGCACTCCTCCGCGACGCGGTCAGCGGGCTCGTTCCCGTTCGAGAGGGACGATACGCCGCGCCACACGGCCGAGCACAAGGCCGATCCCGATGCCTCCGGCGACATCCGAGGCGTGGTGGATCTTGGTGTAGACACGGCTCAGCGCGACGACGGTGGCGAGCGCGTAATAGGCGGGCGCTCGCCTCTCGTTCTCGGCCAGCAAGGTTGCGGCGCAGAACGCCGCCGTCGCGTGGCCGCTCGGGAAGCTCGAGGTGAGCGGTTGGCGAAACGGCAGTGGGTGCGCCTCCACCGGCCTCGGACGCCTCCGTCTGAAGAGCGACTTCATCCCAGCGTTGACAACGACGGACTCGATGCCGGTCGTCACGATCGCACGCATCCCCGCACGCGTGTCCCCGGCGCGGCCGCGCAGGATTCGTAAGAGACCGAGCACGAGCCAGAGCAACCCGAAATCACCGAGTGCAGAAGCCGTGTAGAACACGCGATCCGCGATGCGGTCGCCTCGCAACCGGGCAAAGAGGGCCTCGACACGAGCGTCGAGCGCCGCTATGAGGGCCGTCATCCGCCGAGCAGGCCACCTGAGCCGGTTGTCGTGGATCCCACACCCGCTGCGGCCAGCGCCGGCGTGGCGGCCAGCGCCGGCGTGGCGGCCCCGGCCTCGGGCTCGGGCTCGGCGAGCCTGGTTGAGCCAAGCGTCAAGGCGGCGAGGGCAGGATCTCCGCCGAACGAAGGGCAGTATGCCTGGAAGGCGCAGAAACGGCAGAGCGTTGAAGGATTCGGGCGGAAGTCGTCCTTTCGGCACGCCCTCTCGATGGCGGACCACACGCCGAGCGCTCGCTGTCGGGTGCCGCGCATGGCCTGGTCGGTCGGGGCGGCAGAGATCACGACCCGGTCTCGCAGGTAGAGAAGACGCACGACCGCCGGACGTCTTCCCATCTCGGCCTCGCACATGAGCGCATACATCTGGACTGCGGTCAGCCGCGATCTCGAGTGTTCGATGCGCGGTGCGCGGCCGGTCTTGTAGTCGACGACCGCAAGACTGCCGTCGTCGAGCTCGTCGAGGCGGTCGATGACGCCGCGGACGGTGACGCCGTTGAGCTCGGTGCTCAACTGCAGCTCGAGTCCCACGGCTCTGACGTTGTCGGGGTTCTCGAGCTCGAAGTACCGGTCCACGAGCACACCCGCCTCGGCCAGAAACGCAGCGCTCCCGCCCTCGTCCAAACCCAAGCCCCCGAGCTCGTCGCCATCGAGCAGCTCACCCCAGGCGAGATGAAGGGCATGTTGTGCGGCCTGCCTGCTCCTCGCGCCTCGCTCGTGTCCCGCGAACAGCAGCTCGAGTGCCCGGTGGACCAGGGTGCCCTTCAAGGCGGCAGCTGAGGGTGGTTCGGGAAGGTGCTCGACCACCGAGAAACGGAAGGCGAGCGGGCAATTCGTGAACGCCGTGATTTTCGAGGGCGAGAGCGTGCTCGGGAGAGGCAAGTCAGTGACCGGGGGAGCCATTGCCGCCAGGCTACGCCGGGGGTGGGTCAAGGCCACGGATGATCGATTCGGCCACGACGGCGGGCCGCTCGAGAGGTCCGAAATGCCCGAGCTCCGCAAGCACCTCGAGCCTTCCTGACGGGAGTCGCTGCACCACCGGTGCGAGCACCTCCGGGGTGAAGTCGTCCGACTTGGCGCCGCACGCCACCAGCGTCGGGCAGCCGACCGCGGCGAGGCGGGAGAAGGCGGGGTGGCTGAAGCTTGCCTCGTAGATCCGCGCCTCGTTCTCGCCGCGGCACAGGAGCCGGACCGAGCCGTCCGCCAGGTCCTCGAAACCGAACTCCACGTAAGCAGCGAGCGCCTCCGGGTCCAGGGCGCTGAGCGGAGGCTTGGAGGCGTAGTTGTCGTAGGCCTGGCGCCTCCCAGCGAAGATCTCCCTGCGCTGGCGAGCGGCCCGCACGAGGGAGCTGGACATCTCCGGCGGCGGCGGGTTGTCGGCGGGACGCACCACCGGCTCGAAGCAGTAGAGAGCGGAGAACGTGCCGGGGCGTGCCTCCTCTGCCAGGAGGAGCGCGGCCCCACCGCAGGAATGGCCGATCCCGACGGGCTTGTCCAGGCCGAGCGCATCCACTGCCGCCAGCACATCGGTCCCGAAACCGACCCAGTTGAAACCCAGATCCCCCGGCGTCCCCGACTCGCCGTGCCCTCGGAGATCGGGCGCCAGGCAGTGGAAGTGGTCACCGAGGCTGCGGGCGAGCGGGAGGAACACGCGGCCGTGGAACCCCGTCGCGTGGACGAGGAGCGCCGGCCGGCCCTCGCCGCCGAGGTCGTGCAGAGCGAGCGGGATGCCGTCGGGCGTCGTGGCTCGAGTCGCTGGCACAGTCCGAGCAGGCTACCGGCGGTCGGACGAGGCCGGAAAGAGCCCGGTCAGCCTTTCGGGCAGCGTGCGGCGGAGGCCAGCGCCGAGTTCCCGCTGACCTCGAGGCACGACTCGTTGACGGCGACGAAGTCCTTGGCGGGGATCTGCTTCATCATGTCGACGAGGGTGATCGGCCATTGCGGGTAAGCACTGCCCTGGAAGAACCAGTTGCTGCCGTTGTCGGCGAGGATGAGGCCGTAGTGCTGCATTGCACGGATCACGACGGCGAGCTGGCCACAGTAGGGCGAGCCCTTCTTGCAGATCCTCGAGGCGCTGAAGCCGGCGCTCAGCCGGAAGCGTGCCCCCATCGGGGGGTAATTGGCGCCGCACGAGCCGGCCTTGTGACGCGCCGGCCAGAGGTAGGCGTTGTCGGTGCATTCGGCCGTGAACCGGATCGCATGGTCGACCTTTCCGGAGAGCACCTCTTGGTACAGCAGGAGGCCGGGAAGGATCGGGAGACCTGCCGCGTCGGCCGAGGTCCAGCCGGCCGGTCGCAGCGCGTTCGAGTTGAGGCTCCAGATCGCCCCCGAGCCGGCGGTCGAGTCCTTCCTGGACACGTAGTGCGCGTCCCAGAGCTCGTACAGGACGCACGTCGCAGGATCGACCATGAGTGCGTGCCGGTCCCCTCCCGCGTTCGGGCCGCCCTCGATCGGCGTCTTCGGACCGAACGGGTACGGGCCCTTGTTGCTCTCGCTCCCGTACTCGAACTTCAGGTGGATGAACACCTGCGTCTTGGGGTTGATCACCGTCCATGGCATGCCGTAGGGATAGCCGCCCTCGTTCGGCCCGAAGTCGGGATGCAGGTACGTCGTGGACGAGCCCATGTTGGCCATCCAGGTGGCGCTGTGCTTGTTGACCGGCAGCTTGGAGATGTCGGTGTTCCAGACGTTGTCGGCCGGGAACATCTGGCACTTCGGGGCCCCGGGCACCGCCGGGCCCTTCGCGACCGTCGTCCGGGGGACCGATGTGGCACCCGTGGCCCCGACCGCGACGGGGACGCCGGCGAGTAGCAGCGGGAGGCAGACGAGGGCGGCGAGCCGCGCGGCGCGAACGGGCAGGCGGATTTGCCGAGTCTGATCCATCTTCGGTGTATCGGCGCCCCGCTCTCGAGCCTTGAGGCGATCATGCGGTTCTTGCGGCGCCCCGACGGCGAGCCCTACGGTCGCCAGTGAGGAGGCCTCCCGCGATGGACCCCGCCGAGAAACCAGACCCCGTGCAACCCAACCCCCTCACCCACCTCCTGGAGGAGGCCCTCGACCTGACCCGCCAGGCGGGTGAGGTGACGCTGGGCTATTTCCGCACGGTCGGGCTCGCCGTCGACTGGAAGGAGGACGGCACGCCGGTGACCCAGGCAGACCGGGAGGCTGAGCGAATGATCCGTGAGGAGCTCGAGCTCCGACACCCCGGCGACGGGATTCTGGGCGAGGAAGAGGCGGAGAAGCCGAGCGAGACGGGTCGCCGGTGGATCATCGACCCGATCGACGGCACGAAGGCCTTCACGCACGGGGTGCCCCTCTACTCCAACCTGCTTGCGGTCGAGGACGAACAGGGCATCGCGGTCGGCGTGATCAACATGCCGGCGCTCGGAGAGACGGTGTACGCCGCGAGGGGCCTCGGCTGCCGGTGCAACGGCGTGCCGGCTCACGTGAGCGAGCGCGAGGCGGTGGCCGGGAGCTACCTCACGACGAGCAGCTTCAGCGAATGGGAAGAGGCGGCGCTGCTCGGGGTCAAGCGTGCCGGTCTCCAGCTCCGGACGTGGGGCGACGGCTATGGCTACGCCCTGGTCGCGACGGGAAGGGTGGACGCGATGGTCGACGGGGAGGCCGCCCTTTACGATCTTGCACCGATGCCGGTGATCCTCGAGGAGGCAGGAGGGCGATTCTCGGATCTACGAGGCGTGCCGACGGCCGACGGTGGCGACGGGCTCGCCACGAACGGGCGGATACACGAAGCGCTTCTCGCTCTCCTGGTACAGCGGTGACCGCCGGCCCCCGCGTCGTTCGGTCGCCCCGAGGCACCGAGCGCTCCTGCAAGGGATGGCCTCAGGAAGCGGCGCTCCGCATGCTCATGAACAATCTCGACCCGGACGTGGCCGAGCATCCGGACAACCTGGTCGTCTACGGCGGCACCGGCCGCGCCGCCCGGTCGTGGGATGCCTTCGAGGCGATAATCCGGGAGCTCCGTGAGCTTGGCGACGACGAGACCCTGCTCGTGCAGTCGGGCAAGCCCGTCGGGGTCGTCCGGACCCACGAGTGGGCGCCTCGGGTCCTGATCGCGAATTCGAACCTCGTGCCGCAGTGGGCGACGTGGGAGGAGTTCCGCCGTCTCGAGGCTCTCGGCCTGACGATGTACGGGCAGATGACAGCGGGCTCGTGGATCTACATCGGGAGTCAGGGCATCCTCCAGGGCACCTACGAGACGTTCGCGGCCATCGCCCGCAAGCGATTCGGCGACTCGCTCCTCGGCACCCTGACCCTCACCGCCGGCCTCGGCGGCATGGGCGGGGCGCAGCCGCTCGCGGTCACGATGAACGGGGGCGTCGCGCTCTGCATCGAGTGCGACCCCTCGAGGATCGAACGCCGCATCGAGACGCGGTATCTCGACGCCCGGGCGAACGACCTCGAGGACGCCGTCCGCCAGGCGCTGGAGGCCAAGGCAGCCCGGCGACCGCTGTCGATCGGGCTCGAGGGCAACGCCGCCGACGTCCTGCCCCGGCTTCTCTCGATGGGGATCGAAGTCGACATCGTGACTGACCAGACTTCGGCCCACGACCCTCTCGCGTATCTCCCGCTCGGCGTCTCCTTCGAGGACTGGGCGTCCGAGCGCGAGCGCGACCCCCGAGAGTTCACCGAACGGGCGCGAGCCTCGATGACGATCCACGTCGAGGCGATGGTCGGCTTCCTCGACGCAGGAGCGGAGGTCTTCGACTACGGCAACTCCATCCGCGGCGAGGCGCTGCTCGGCGGCTTCGACCGGGCGTTCGACTTTCCGGGCTTCGTCCCCGCCTACATCCGTCCGCTGTTCTGCGAGGGAAAGGGGCCGTTTCGGTGGGCGGCGCTCTCCGGCGATCCCCGCGACATCGAAACGACGGACCGCGCCATGCTCCGCATGTTCCCCGAGAACGAGTCGATGTCGCGCTGGATCCGCATGGCCTCCGAGCGCGTCGCCTTCCAGGGCCTTCCGGCGAGGATCTGCTGGCTCGGCCACGGGGAGCGAGACCGGGCGGGTCTCGAGTTCAACGCCCTGGTGGCATCGGGCGAGCTCGCCGCACCGGTCGTCATCGGCAGGGATCACCTCGACGCCGGCTCGGTGGCGTCGCCCTACCGCGAGACCGAGGCGATGGCCGACGGCTCCGACGCCATCGCCGACTGGCCGCTTCTGAACGCGCTCGTCAACGCCTCCTCGGGCGCATCCTGGGTGTCCATCCACCACGGCGGCGGTGTCGGGATCGGCCGGTCCATCCACGCCGGCCAGGTGAGCGTCGCGGATGGCAGCCTGCTGGCCGAGGCGAAGCTCTCCCGCGTCCTTGCGAACGACCCGCTGACGGGCGTGCTGCGACACGTCGATGCCGGCTACGTCCAGGCGCGCGAGCACGCCGAGGCCCACGGGGTGCCCGTTCCGATGGGCTTCGAGGCTCCCGGCCGGCTCGCTTGACGTCGTACTTCTGCGAGTTCGGGATCGTCGGTGATCCCGGGCGCGGCGAGGTGGCGGGATCGGTGCTGCTCGATGTCGAAGCGGATCGCCTCGTCCGGGTGACGCCGGGCAGTGACCTGCCGGACGGGGCCGTCGTGCTTCCGGGTGTCACCCTCCCGGGGCTCGCCAACGTTCATTCGCACGCGTTCCACCGGGCGCTCCGAGGGAGGTCCCAGACCGGTCCGGGCGACTTCTGGACATGGCGGGAGCAGATGTACGCCGTCGCCGAGCGCCTCGATCCCGAGAGCTACTTCAACCTCGCTCAGGCGTTGTTCGCCGAGATGGCACTGAGCGGCGTCACGGTGGTGGGGGAGTTCCACTATCTGCACCACGGGCCCGGCGGCGTGCCGTACAGCGATCCGAACGCGATGGGCCAGGTCCTGATCGACGCCGCCGCCGGCGCCGGCATAAGGATCACCCTTCTCGACACGTGCTATCTGAAGGGCGGGTTCGACCGGGAGCTCGAGGGGGTGCAGCTGCGGTTCGGGGACGGCTCCGTCGAGGCGTGGGCGGAGCGCGCCGGAGCCCTCGTGGGCGGTCGGCTCGCACGGATCGGCGCTGCTGTGCACAGCGTCCGAGCCGTCGACGCGCCTTCCATCGGTCCGGTCGCTGCCTGGGCATCCGAACGTGATGCGCCTCTGCACGTCCATCTTTCCGAGCAGACCGCCGAGAACGAGGGCTGCCTGGCTGCCTACGGCCGCACGCCGGCGCGCCTCCTCGGGGACGAAGGTGCTCTCGGGCCGTCGACGACCGCCGTCCACGCCACGCACCTCGAGCCGGCGGACGTTCAGTTGCTCGGTTCGCGGCGCACCTCGATCTGCATGTGCCCGACGACCGAACGCGACCTCGCCGACGGGGTCGGCCCCGCGGGCGCGCTGGCGGAAGCCGGGAGCCCACTGTGCGTCGGCTCCGACAGCCACGCCGTCGTGGACCTGTTCGAAGAGGCGCGCGGCATCGAGCTCGACGAGCGCCTCGTGAGGTTCCGCCGCGGGGTGCACACGCCCGAGGCGCTGCTGGAGGCCGCCACGCTCGCCGGCCACCGGTCGCTCGGCTGGGCGGATGCGGGGCGGCTCGTGCCGGGCGCCCTCGCCGATTTCGTGACCGTCGGGCTCGACTCGCCGCGCCTCGCCGGGACGAGGCCGGACGCGATGGTCGCCTCGCTCGTCTTCGCGGCGACCGGCGCCGACGTCACCGACGTCGTCGTCGGAGGCCGACAGGTAGTGGCAGCCCGCCGCCATCAGTTGATCGAGGATCCAGCTCGGGCGATGAACTACGCCCTCGCGACCCTCCATGGAGCCGGGGCCGGCACGTGAGGCCCACCACCGGTTCACTCCTCGTGCGCGGGATCGGGCTGCTGGTGACCAATCGGCCAGAGCTTGGAGAGGGCGCGCTCGGCACCCGACGCGACGTCGACCTCGTCATCGAGGACGGTGTCGTCGCATGGCTCGGTGACGCCGGCTCATCGCCCGCGACCGACTCGTTGCTCGACGTCTCGGGCCGGTGCGTGATCCCGGGCTTCGTGGACTCGCACACCCACCTCGTTTTCGCGGGCGACCGCGTCGACGAGTTCACGGCACGCATGGCCGGAACTCGCTACGACGCCGGCGGGATCTCCACCACGGTCGCGGCGACGCGCGCCGCCGGCGACGATGTGCTCCGGAGAAAAGCGGCGGCGCTCGCCCGCGAGGCCGAGCGCCAGGGCACCACGACGCTCGAGACCAAGTCGGGCTATGGCCTGACCGTCGTGGACGAGTCCCGCTGCCTCGATGTCGCCGAGACGGTCGCCGAGGAGGTCACGTACCTCGGCGCCCATGTCGTGCCACCCGAATACCGGGGGCGGGAAGCCGAGTACGTCGCCCTCGTCGCCGGCCCGATGCTCGACGCCTGTGCACCGAAAGCCCGGTGGTGCGACGTCTTCTGCGAGTCGGGAGCCTTCGGGGTTGACGCCTCCAGGGAGATCCTGCAGGCGGCGCGTGCGCGCGGGCTCGGCCTCAGGGTGCACGCCAACCAGCTCTCCCACGGTCCCGGGGTCCGGCTCGCGGTCGAGATGGGCGCTGCGTCGGCCGACCATTGCACGCATCTCGAGGCCGCCGACGTAGATGCGTTGGCCGGTTCCGAGACCGTGGCGACGCTTCTTCCCGGAGCCGAGTTCTCCACCCGATCGCCCTACCCGGACGCTCGCCGGTTGCTGGACGCCGGAGTCGCGGTCGCGCTCGCTACCGATTGCAATCCGGGAACCAGCTACACGACGAGCATGCCGTTCGTCATAGCCCTCGCCGTGCGCGAGATGCGCATGACCCCCGACGAGGCACTGTTCGCCGCAACCGCCGGCGGTGCACGTGCGCTCAGGCGCGACGACCTGGGCGCGCTTGCGCCGGGACTGCGCGGCGATCTCGCCGTGCTGGAGGCACCGACACCGGCACATCTCGCCTACCGGCCCGGCGTCGATCTCGTTGCCACGGTCGTTCGGGCGGGCCAGGTGCTCCGCTAGTCCCGCCGGCCCGCCGCACCGCCGCCCGCTCTTACAACCGGCGGGAGCTCCGGGATAGTTCAAATTGTTCCGCAACTTGCCTCCGCGAAAGATTGTGACTGGTCGCAATCTCGATCGGAGGCAAGTTTGAAAAGAAATTCGACTATGCCACGGGACGTACCGCCGGCGAACCGCCCCGGTTTCAGTGCCCGCGGGCGATCCACTCCTCGAGGTGCGGAGCCTCGTCGGCGATGGTGGTCGGGGAACCGTGCCCCGTGAGGACCTTGGTTTCTGGGGGCAAGGTCAAAAGACGGGTTCGAATCGACTCGACGATCGTCGGGAAGTCCGAGTAGCTGCGCCCGGTCGCCCCCGGGCCCCCCTTGAACAGCGTGTCGCCGGAGAACACTACGCCCTCCTCGGAGTCGTAGAAGCAGCAGCCGCCGGGCGAGTGCCCCGGCGTGTGCAGCACGCTGCAGCATCGTCGAGCCGGCGGACAGCCACTGCCCGTCGACGAGGAGCTCGTCCGGCGCTCGGTCCGTGTAGACGGTCCGCCACAGCATGAGGTCGTCGGGATGGATCCATATCGGGGCGCCGACGGCGTCGGACAAAGCGCCGGCAGCGTTGATGTGGTCGTTGTGGCCGTGGGTCACGGCGATGGCGACCACGCTCCGACCGCCGACAGCCGACGCAATCGGACGATGGTCGTGCGCGGCGTCGATCACGAGCACCTCGGCGTCGTCACCGACCAGCCAGATGTTGTTCTCGACCTCGAAGTCCTGGCCGTCGAGCGAGAAGATCCCGCTCGTCACCACGTGATCGATCACGAGGCCATAACCACGACCGAACGGAGAACTTCGCCGCGCTCCATGCGGTGGAAGGCCTCCTCGACTTCGTCGAGCGCGATCGTCTCGGACACGAACCGGTCCAGATCCAGTCGGCCCTGCAGGTACAAGTCGATCAGCATCGGAAAGTCGCGGGAGGGCAAGCAGTCGCCGTACCAGCTGGGCTTGAGCCGCCCACCGCGCCCGAAGAACTCGATCATCGGAAGGTCGATGCGCATCTCCGGCGTCGGCACCCCGACCTGGACCAGCGTTCCGGCGAGATCACGGGCGAAGAACGCCTGTTCCATGACCTTTGGGTTCCCGACGGCCTCTACGCACACGTTGGCGCCGTTGCCGCCGGTGAGGGCCCTGATCGCCTCGACCGGGTCTCGTTCGGCGGCGTTGACGGTGTGGGTCGCTCCGAACTGTTTTGCAAGCTCGAGCTTGCGAGGGTCGAGATCGACGCCGATGACGGTTGAAGCGCCGGCCAGTCGAGCGCCGGCGATCGCCGCGCAGCCGACGCCACCGCACCCGAAGACCGCCACCGAGTCGCCGAGGCCGACCTCGCCGGTGAACATCGACGCGCCGAGTCCCGCCATGACACCGCAGCCGAGCAGGCCGGCCGCCTCTGGCCGAGCACGTGCGTCGACTTTCGTGCACTGGCCGGCGGCGACGAGTGTCTTCTCGGCGAACGCGCCGATGCCGAGCGCAGGTGCGAGCGGGGTGCCGTCCGGGAGCGTCATCTTCTGCGCGGCGTTGTGGGTGGCGAAGCAGTATTGCGGCCGGCCGCGGCGGCACGACCGGCACTCGCCGCAGACGGCTCGCCAATTGAGGATGACGAAGTCGCCCTGCGCCACCCCCGTCACGTCCGGCCCTACCGCCTCGACCACGCCGGCCGCCTCGTGACCGAGCAGAAACGGGAACTCGTCGTTGATCCCACCCTCCCGATAGTGCAGATCGGTGTGGCAAACGCCGCAGGCCTGGACGCGCACGAGCGCCTCTCCCGGGCCGGGGTCCGGTACCACGATCGTCGTGACCTCGACGGGCGCACCCTTGGCTCGGGCGATGACGCCCTTCACGTCATGTGCCATCTGGGCCTCTCCTTCCACCTGGACGAACAACGTGTCGGCTATGTGTGTAGTCCTCCGCGCCCGTCCCTTGCCAGGCGACGGCGCCAGTCCTAGACTGAACGTTCAGTCAAGCAAGCTCAAGCTGCTTCCGAAACGGAGAAATCTCGTGGTAGTCCAGTCGCCCACCCCCGCCGATCTCGCATCACGGCTTGATGCGGTCGTGGCCGAGCAGGAGGCGCTGTTCCTCGCCCGCCAGCCCGAGTCGCGCCGGCTCATCGATCGGGCGAGAGGGTCGCTCGCCGGCGGCGTGACCTCCAGCTGGCAGATCACGCGTCCGCAGGCGGTTTGGCTCAGTCACGGGTCCGGTTCCAAGATCTACGACGTCGACGGGACCGAATACGTCGACCTGCACGGCGGCTACGGCGCCAGCCTGGCTGGTCACGCCCATCCCGCGATCGTCGAGGCCGTGAGGTCCCAGGTCGGCCGCGGGACGCACTTCGCACAGCCTACAGAGGACGCGATCTTCGTCGCCGAGGAGCTCGCCGGCCGGTTCGGCCAGCCTCTCTGGCGTTTTTGCAACTCGGGTACCGAGGCGACGATGGACGCGGTTCATCTCATGCGGGCGGTCACGGGCCGCGATCTGATCCTGAAGGTCGAGGGCTGCTACCACGGGCACCACGACTCGGTCCAGGTGTCTGTCACGCCCGACGCCGGCGACGTCGGACCCGCGAGCCGGCCGACGAACGTCCCCGCCAGCTCGGGCGTCCCCGACGCCATCATGGCGCTGACGATCATCGTTCCGTTCAACGACCTCGACGCCGTGGCGCGCGCCTTCGACGAGCACCCCGGGGAGATCGCCGGGATGATCATCGAGCCGATAATGATGAACGCCGGCATCATCCTGCCCGCCGCCGGCTATCTGCCAGGGTTGAAGGACCTGCTGCACCAGCACGACGCGCTGCTCACCTTCGACGAGGTGAAGACGGGCCTGACGGCCGGCTACGGGGGTGCGACCGCCTTGACGGGGGTCACGCCGGACATCACGTGCCTCGCCAAGGCCATCGGGGGCGGCATCGCGTCCGCAGCCGTGGGGGGCAGCGCCGAGGTGATGGAGCATGTCGCGAACGGCGACTACGACATGGTCGGCACGTTCAACGGCAACCCGCTCGCGATGGCGGCGACGCGGGCCATGCTGACCGAGGTCGCCACCCCCGAGGCCTACGCACACATCGCCGTGCTGGCGTCAGAGATCAGCACCGAGCTCGGCCGCGTCATCGCGACCCGGGACCTCCCCGCTCACGTCGTATCGGTCGGGGCGAAGGGTTGCGTGACGTTTTCCCGCGACCAGGTCCGCAACTACCGGGACTTTCTCGAGGTCGACGACCGCTACAACCATGCCCACTGGCTCTTCCAGCACAACGGCGGCGTCTTCCTGCCGCCCTGGGGCAAGACCGAGCAGTGGTTGATCTCCGTGCAACACGACGAGCAGGACGTGGGCCGGCTAGTGGGGAACTTCGAGCGTTTTGCTGCTGCCGTCGGCGGGTGAGTCCGGCTCCCGACCCCCCGGAGCATTGCGCAGCGATGCATGATGGTGGTTGACTTTTGATCGGTCGTTCAACGACCTGAGGGCCTAGTCACCGGAGGGGGGTGGGACGGGTGAGGCATCCAAGGGAAGGATGGACCCCGGACGGACGCCGTACCGCGCCGCTCTCGAGGCGAAGCCTTCTGAAGGGGATCGGCGCGGGCGTGGGCGCCGCCGGCCTCGGAGGGCTGCTCTCCGCATGTGGCGGTTCGGCTGACGCCAGTCCCACGATCACCAAGCTGCCGCTCCCGCGCAAGGACGCCCCGGTGCGCTGGCCGGTATTCAAGGACAACCAGCCGATCGCGAGCGGGCTCAAGCCTGAGCAGAACGCGACGCTGAAGCTCTACAACTGGACCGCGTACATGAACCAGGCCTGTATCAACAACTTCCAGAAGAAGTACAACTGCAAGGTCGAGTGGACGAGCTTCAACACGATCACCGACGCGATCTCGAAGATCAAGAGCGGCGAGGCCGACTACGACGTGTTCGTCCCGACTCCGGACAACCTCGGTCAGCTGGTCGAGACCAAGCTGATCAAGCCGCTCAACCACAGTTACATCCCGAACATCGAGCAGGCCTGGCCCGACTACAAGAACCCGTTCTACGACCTCGACTGGCGGTACACGGTGCCCTACACCGTCTATACGACCGGCATCTCCTGGCGGAAGGACCACGTCGACGGCAACCCGGCCCACTGGAAGAACGGTTACCAGTTCCCCTGGCAGAAGAAGTACGCCGGCAAGGTGGCCATCCTCGACGACTACCGTGAGGGACTTTCCCTCGGGCTGATGTACAACGGCATCACCGACCTGAACACGACGTCGGACGAGCAGCTCAAGCTCTCGAAGGCCTCGCTCCAAGACCTCGACACCCTGGTCGGCGGCGTTCAGATCGACAACAACGACTACACGAACGTGCCGAGCGGCCAGGTGTGGATCCATCACTCGTGGTCCGGCGACATGGCCTCGGCGGCGGAGTACATGCCGAAGGGTGTGCCCGTCGACGTCATCGGCTACTGGTTCCCGGCCAACGGGATCGGACCGGTGGCGAACGACACCATGGTCGTGTTGTCGACTTCGAAGGCTCCGGTGCTGGCGCACTTGTTTCTCAACTACTTCCTCGACGTACAGAACGCGATCGAGAACATCAGTTACAACGGCTACATCCAGCCGCTCACGAAGATCACGCCTCAGCTGCTCGTGAAGGAGAAGATCCTGCCGCCGAGCCTTATGAGCACGGCCGTCGTGCCGTCGTACTTCCGCAAGGGTCTCTTCGAGCTCGAGCTCCCCCCGACGGCCGACGTGCAGTGGGAGCAGGACTGGCTCGAGTTCTCGGGCGGCCTGTGACGTGGCCACCGTTGCGGAACCGGTGAGCGGCAAGCAACCCAAGGCGCGTAAAGGGCGCGATTCCCGGGAGCAACGATGGGTCTGGGGGCTCTTCTCGGCGCCCGGCATCGTCACCCTCGTCCTGCTGTTCATCGTGCCGTTCTACGTTGTGATCGCGATCGCCTGCGGCACACTCGACATCTTCGAGTCACCGGTGCCGGCCTGGAACCCCCTCCATTGGCAATCGGCGAACTTCACGGCGATCTTTCACGACCTCATCGGCCCCGGCGCGTTCATCGGGCCGGAGTTCGTCCGCACGGTCGTCTACGTCGTGATCGCGTCGGTGCTGTCGCTGCTCATCGCCTACCCGACGGCCTATTTCGTGACCCGCTGGGCTGGCCGGCGCAAGGTGCTGTTCCTCGTGTTGCTCATCGCTCCGTTCTGGGTCAGCTACATGATGCGGATGCTGGCGTGGATCGACCTCCTGCAGACCGACGGCTACGTCAACAAGGCGCTCATGGATCTGCACCTGACGAGCCAGCCGGTGAACTGGCTGGGCGGCAAGGCGTCGACGGTGATCCTCGGTCTCGTCTACGGCTACATCCCCTACCTGATCCTCGTGCTCTACGCCGGGCTCGACCGGATCGACCAGCGACTCCTCGAGGCGGGCCGCGATCTCGGCCTCAACCGGTGGCGCACCTTCACGCGCATCACCCTGCCTCTCAGCCGGCAGACGATCATGACCGGCATGCTGGTGACGGCGTTGCCGATGATGGGTGACTACTTCACCAACCAGCTCCTGGCGGCCACGCCGCGGACGGCCATGATCGGCAACCTGATCGACGGCCAGCTCTCGACGCCCGGGCTGCTGCCGCAGGGGAGCGCCCTCTCGCTGCTTCTGGTCGTCGTGCTGCTGCCGCTGATGGCCTATTACGTCTTCCAGACCTACGCCAACTCGGGCCGGCGCGCCTGATGGCCGTCGACACCCCGGTCAGGGTCGGCGCCCCGCCGAAGGACCCCGGCGGCGCCGTCACGCCGGCGGTCCGCCGCCGCCGCAACCCGCCATGGCGGAACCCGTGGCGGCACGCGTGGTTCCTCGAGGGCTTCACCTGGCTCTACTTGATCTGGTCGATCGTGCCGATCGGGCTTGCGATCCTCTTCTCCTTCAACAGTGGAAAGTCCCAGAGCGTGTGGCAGGGCTTCTCGCTCCGGTGGTACATCACCGACCCGATCAACTCCGTACTCCACGGCGCCGTCTATCACCAGGCGATCATCCAGACGTTGCGCCTCTCTGCGCTGACGACATTGATCGCCGTCCCGCTCGGGGTGGCGTTCGGCATCGGGATCAACCGGTGGCGATCGAGGACGTCGGCCTCCTTCAACTTCATCATGATCGTGTCGTTCGTCGTCCCCGAGCTCATCTTCGGTGTCGCGCTGTTCTCGGTCTTCAGCGAGCTTTACACCTCGGTCAAGCTCGGCACGTGGGCGGAGGTCCTCGGACTCGTCGTCTGGAACATCAGCTGGCCGGCGATCATCGTGATCGCCCGTCTCGTGTCGATCGGCCCGAGCTACGAGGAGGCCGCGGCCGACCTCGGCGCTTCGAGATTCGAAGCCGTCCGACGCGTCCTCGTTCCCCTGCTCTCGCCGGCCATCTTCGCGAGCGCCGTGCTCGTCTTCGCAGGCGTGATCGACGACTTCGTCATCGTCGACCTGCTGTCGTCCTCGTCCGCCACCCAGCCGGTATCAGTGCTGATCTACTCGGCGACGAGAGGCGGCAACAACGGCCCGGCACTGAACGCGATCGCGACGATCATGCTCCTCGTCTCGCTCATCGTGGCGACGCTCGGCTACTTCGCCTACCGCTTCATGACCCGGGGCGAACGTGGCTCGGGTTCGGAAGGCGCCCTCGCGAACATCACCGGGATGTAGGGTCCTCCGGCGTCACTCGCCAGGCATGTGCGGCGCGCCGGAAGCGACCGCTGCGGTCAGGTTGAACGCGCCCGGCTCGGGTGCGAGGCCGTCCTCGTCGATGGAGCTCGAGCCGGCGATGATATTGCTCTCGGGCAGCACGCGGACCGCTTCGGGGGGCAGGAACGCCTGCAGGGGGGTCCCCTGCTCGTAGCTGAGGGGCTCGCCGTCGTTGTGCACGAGCGCCTGCACCCGTGCGCCCGGGGCGAGGCGGACGATGACCTGGGTCGCCGATCCGAGGAACACCAGCCGCTCCACCATGGCGGGAATGCGGTTGACACCGGTCGCGTCGAACGGCTCGAGGCGGACGCGCTCAGGACGCACGGCGATCTTCACGGCTCCGGTCGCATCGAGCGCGCCGCACCCGGCGGTTACCTCGAAGTCGCCGAGCTTGATGTAGCAGCAACCCTCGCCGTGGCGCGTGACGGTCGCTTCCATGAGATTCGAGATGCCGAGAAAGTCGGCGACGTAGGCATCGGCCGGCTGCTCGTAGACGTCTTCAGGGGTTCCGATCTGGGCGATCCGCCCGCTCGCCATCACGGCCAGCCGATCGGACATGGTGAGGGCTTCCTCCTGGTCATGGGTCACGTAGATGAACGTGATCCCGACCCGCTCCTGAAGCGCCTTCAGCTCGACTTGGAGTGTGCGGCGGAGCTTCGCATCGAGGGCCCCGAGCGGCTCGTCGAGCAGGAGCACGGCCGGGTTCAGCACGAGGGCGCGGGCGAGCGCGACCCGCTGCTGCTGGCCACCGGAGAGCTGGCCGGGGCGCCGCTTTTCATAGCCGTTGAGCTGGACCAACTCGATGGCGTCGCCGACCCGCTTGGCTGACTCCTGCTTCGACAGCGACTTGTACTTGAGACCGAAGGCGACGTTCTCGGCCACCGTGAGGAAGGGGAAGAGGGCGTAGCTCTGGAAGACGGTATTGACGTTGCGCTTGTGGGCGGGGAGACGCGCCACGTCGGTCCCGTCGAGCAGGATGTTGCCGGCGGTCGGCTCCTCGAAGCCGGCCACGAGTCGCAACGTCGTCGTCTTCCCGCAGCCCGACGGCCCGAGAAGCGAGAAGAACTCGCCACTTTCGATCTCGAGATTGATGCCGTCGACGGCACGGATGCCGCCGAACTGCTTGGTCAGCTCGACGAGCCGGATCTCCCCACCTGGCATCGCTCAACCCCCCGGCTTCTGCTTGACTGAACGCCAGTTTAACGCGAATCGGGCCCGGGTCCAGGGGTGCCTGGACGCGGCGCGAGGGCTGCGCTGTTTGCCTGGCGGGTCCCGGTTGCGTACCGTCCCAGGATGCCCGACAAGCAGATGGCGATCAGCCGGGCTTGGCGCGACAGCGGGTCAGGTCGCGTCCGGCCGACGATGCTCGCCATCGCCGGCGACAGCGCCGCCGGAAAGACGACGCTCACCCGCGGGTTGACCCGGGCGCTCGGGCCGGAGCGCATCACGGCGATCTGCGTCGACGACTACCACAGCTACGACCGTGTCGAGCGCCGGAGCCTCCCGTTCACGCCGCTCGATCCGAGGTGCAACTACGTCGAGATCATGGAGCAGCACCTCCAGCTCCTTTCACTCGGCCAGCCGATCCTCAAGCCGGTCTACAACCACAGCCAGGGCACCCTGGAGCGCCCGGTGCTCGTCGAGCCGAGGGAGTTCGTCATCGTCGAGGGGCTGTTGCCGTTGCACTCGCGGCTCGCGAGGGCTTGTTTTGATGTCACGGCCTACCTCGACCCGCCCGAGGTGATCCGCCACGCGTGGAAGATCAAGCGCGACTGCGCCCAGCGCGGCTATGAGCGCGACCAGGTCCTGGCGGACCTCGAACGCCGCGAGCCGGACTCGGCCGCCTACATCCGGCCGCAACGTGCCTTCGCCGACATCGTCGTGAGCTTCGGGCCGATCGAGGAGCGCCACGAGGCAACCGACGACCCGCTCAGCGCCACGCTCCTGCTTCGCCCGACGATCCCGCACCCCGACCTGTCCTCGATCCTCACCGACGACCACCGCAAGGCCGTCCACCTGAAGCTGATCCGCGACCGCGACGGCAAGCCGGTCGACGCCTTGCACATCCACGGCTACGCGCCGAAGTCCACCTCCGACGAGATCGCGACCGAGGTGTGGTCACGCCTCGGCGTGCCGGAGCCCGTCCCGCCCTCATTGGGCCAGATCGAGCCGGGCGTCGACAGCGGTCCGCTTGCCATAACGCAGCTCATCTTGCTGTACCACCTGCTGATCGCGCGCCGCGGGGATGCGGCCGCGCCATAGACGCACCAGAGGTGGTCCGCGCGGGCTAAGCCTTGCGCGCCGGCGGGGACCGATCAGAGGGCGACCACTCGAAACCGAGCTGCGCGGCCGCAACCCTCATGCTCAACTCGAACGCCCGCCGGCCGTCCACGACGGGATCCCGGAGCGCGATCTGAATCGCAAGCCCGTCCAGCAGAGCCGAGAAGCCGACGGCGAAGTCGTCGGCGTCGATCGCGCGGAACTCCCCGTCGGCCTGACCTTTGCGAACGATGGTGCGCAGCGTCTCGCGCCAGTGCTCGTCGAATTCCTCGCGTACCCGGGCGACGGCCGGATGCCTGGCGGCCTGGGCCCAGAGATCGAGCCAGAGCGTCCACGAGTCCGCCGCGTCGTCCTCGTCGGTCGGGAGGCACGTCGAGCGCGACGATCTCCTCGAGTCGTCCCTTGGCGCTGGCGATCGCCTCCATGCGCCTTGCGCCGAGGTCGTAGAAGGCGTCCTCCGAGAAGCGCATGGCCTCGGTCAGCAAGCTGTCCTTGGTGCCGAAGTAATAGATGACGAGCGCCGGGCTGACCCCGGCACGTTGCGCGACGTCAGCGATGCGCGTATCGGGGAAGCCGCGCTCCTGGATGACCTCGAGCGCGGCGCGGATCATCTGCTCACGCCGGACCTCGGGCGCGCCGTTCAGCTCCCCGTCGTCCACGCTCACCGGTGCATCCTCGCTCCTTGCAGGTCCTCGCAGGTCCCGTGCGGGTCTTGTCCGCCAACGTATCAGGCGCCTAAACTGAACGGTCAGTCAACCTTCCGAGAAACGGAGTCCCGCAGTCATGAAGTCCACATACGACGCGATCGTGGTCGGCGGGGGCCATAACGGCCTCGTCGCAGCGGCGTACCTCGCGCGATCGGGAGCCGACACCTTGGTGCTCGAGTCCCGCCCGACGACCGGAGGCGCGGCGACCACGGAGAGCCCATGGCCGGATGCGCCGGAGTTCAAGGTGACGCGGTTGTCGTACGTGATGAGCCTGATGCCGCCGACGATCATCAAGGACCTCGACCTCGAGCGGAACGGCTACAAGATCTTCCCGATGGGACCGTACTACCAGGCCTTTCCCGAAGGCGGGTCGATCAAGATCTTCGCCGACGACTCCAGGCGCAACCACGAGGAGATCGTGAAGTGGTCCCGGAAGGACGCCGAGGCGATGCCGAAGTGGGACGCCTGGATGAGCGGCCTCGCCGAAGTGCTCGGCCCGCTCCTGCTCACTGTTCCGCCCAACCTCGGATCTCGCAGGCCGGCCGACGTGCGCGACACCCTGCGGTTGGTCTGGCGTCACAAGGGCCTCGATGTCCGGACCATCGCAGGCGTGACCCGGCTCATGACGATGAGCATTGCCGACCTGCTGGACGACTGGTTCGAGTCGCCGCAGGTCAAGGCCGCGATGGCGGTGAACGGCGTCATCGGGACCTGGGCCGGGCCGTACGAGCCCGGGACGGCCTACGTGATGGCGCACCACTCCATCGGCGACGTCGGCGACGGCCACCTTGGCAGCTGGGGCTTCCCAGAGGGTGGGATGGGCGCCGTGTCGGGGGCCATCAGGAGGGCCGCGGTCGGCTTCGGCGCCGAAGTGCGCACCAACGCCGGCGTCGCGCGTCTACTGGTCGAGGGCGGCAGGGTCCGTGGCGCCGTGCTGGAGGAGGGCGAAGAGATCACAGCGCCGCTCGTGATCACGAGCCTTCACCCCAGAACCGCGTTCCTGGAGCACATCGCTCGTGACGAGCTGCCGAGCGACTTCGTCCGGGACATCGAGCACTGGAAGAGCCGCAGCGGTGTCGTGAAGGTCAATCTCGCCCTCAGCGAGCTCCCGAATTTCTCCGCCGATCCCGGGACGAACCTCCAGGAGCACCACACGGGTTCGGTGGAGATGGCCCCGTCGGTCGAGTACATCGAGCGGGCCTTTCAGGATGCGCGGGAGGGCCGCCCCGCCGCCCGCCCGTTCAGCGACAGCGTCATCCCGACGACGTTCGACCGCACCCTGTGCCCGGAGGGCACACACATCATGTCGTTGTTCACCCAATGGGTTCCCGCCGACTGGAGCGCCGAGCCTCACAAGGACGAGCTCGAGGCGTACGCCGACCGGATGATCGACTGCTACGAGGAGCTGGCCCCGAATTTCAGGGCCTCCATCCTGCACCGGGACGTCGTCGGGCCCTACGAGATGGAGCACGAGTACGGCCTCGTGGGGGGCAACATCTTCCACGGCGAGCTCTCGCTCGAGCAGTTGTTCCACATGCGGCCGGCGCCTGGCTACGCCAACTACCGGACGCCCATCAAGGGCCTCTACTACGCCAGCTCGGCAACGCACGCCGGCGGGGGGGTCTGTGGCATTCCGGGCTGGCAGGCGGCGAAGGCGGCCATCGCAGACCGGCGAATCGAGCAGGCCGGGACGCGGGCAGCCCGGCTGCTCCGTCGCGACCGGTGAGCGCCCGGGAGGCCAGCGCAGCCGACGACGGCGGGCGAGACGCAGTGCGATCGATGCTCGAGGCACGCACGGTCGCAGTCGTCGGCGCCAGCGAACGGGCGGGAAGCTTCGGCTGGCGCATGACGAGCGAGGTCGCCCGCAGCCCGGGCCCGGTCGAGATGTACCCGGTGAACCCTCGCTACGACCGGGTCCTCGGGCGAGCCTGCGTGCCGTCGCTCGACGACCTTCCGGAACCTGTCGATCTCGTTCTTCTGGGCGTGCGAGACGAGGCGCTCGAGGCCGAGCTCGGACGCGCCGCGGCGCGCGGCGACCGGTCCGCCGTCATCTTCGGCAGCGCCCACGACCTCGGCGCGCCGGCGGGACCCTCGTTGCGGGAACGGCTCGCGGCCATCGCCCGGGGAGCCGAGATGGCGTTGTGCGGCGGCGGCTGCATGGGCTTCGTCAATCTCGAGCACGGGCTCCGGGCGATCGGCTACCTCGAGCCCGATCCACTGCCCAGCGGCCCGGTCGCGTTCGTCAGCCACTCCGGTTCCGCATTCTCGGCGTTGCTCAGGACCCGCCGGCGGCTCGGCTTCACGCTCGCGGTTTCCTCGGGCCAGGAGCTCGTCACGCCGGCCGCCTCGTATATCGACTACGCGCTCGACCTCCCCGGCACTGGCATCGTGGCGCTGCTCCTCGAGGCCCTGCGGGAGCCCGAGGCGTTGCGGTCGGCGCTCGCCCGCGCGGCCGCGGGCGGTATCCCGGTCGTGGCGCTCACGGTCGGCGGTTCGCCGACCGGCCGCGCCATGGTGGCTGCCCACTCGGGCGCCCTCGCCGGGGACGACGGGGCCTGGGAGGCCCTGTTCGACGCTTACGGGGTCATCAGGGTGAGGGATCTCGACGAGATGACCGACACGCTCGAGCTCTTCGCCGCCGGCAGGCCGGCCTCGACCACATCGGGCGGGACCGGGATCGCGACGGCGCACGATTCGGGAGCCGAGCGCGCGCTCGTCGTCGACGTCGCCGACGCGCTCGGCGTCCCGTTCGCACCGATCTCCGAGACCACTTGTCACCGCCTTGCCGGCATCATCGACCCCGGCCTCGAGCCCGGCAATCCTCTCGACGTGTGGGACACCGGAGCCGACTCCCGGCGGGTGCTCACGTCGTCGCTCGTCGCTCTGGCGGAGGACGATGCCGTCGCCGCGGTCGCCGCCTGCCTCGACCTCGTGCAGGAGCTCGACGGCGACACCGACAACGAGCTAGCCGTGATCGACGCCTTCAACTCGACGACCAAGCCCGTGGCTCTGCTGGCCAATCTGCACAGTGCGATCAACCCCGAGGCGGCGGCGCGGCTGCGGGCGGCAGGCGTCCCGGTGCTCGAGGGCACCCGGACGGGCCTGCTCGCCATGAAGCATCTGCTCGAGTGGCACGACCGGCACGACCGGCACGAGCGGCACGACCGGGACGACCGGCACGGCGCCGCCGCGCCGGCCCAGGACCTCCCGAGCGGGCTCGACGACGTCCGCCAGGCCCACTGGCTCGCACGGCTGGCGTCGGGACCGATAGCGGGCGCCGATGCGTTCGGCTTGCTGGCCGCGTACGGGATCGGAGCCGTGCCCGCCGTGGCCGTGTCCGACCGGGCTGCCGCGGTCGAGGCGGCGAACCGCCTCGGCTACCCCGTGGTGCTGAAGACCGACGAACCCGCGATCGCGCACAAGTCCGACGTCGGGGGCGTCGTGCTCGGCCTGGCCGGCGCGGACGAGGTCGCCGGCGCATTCGACGACCTGGCCGAAAGGCTCGGCAAGCGCGTGCTCGTGGCAGCGACGGCGCCCGACGGCGTCGAGCTGTCGTTGGGGCTCGTGCGCGACCCTCAGCTCGGCCCGCTGGTGGTCGTGGGCGCCGGCGGGATCCTGGTCGAGCTCCTCGCCGACCGCGCCGTCGGTCTGCCTCCGATCGACCGGGACCTGGCGCGGCGCCTGATCGGCCGGCTGGGTGTCCGCCGGCTACTGGATGGGGTCCGCGGACAGCCCGCTGCCGATCTCGAGGCCGTGGTCGACGCGGTCGTCGCGGTCTCTGTCCTCGCCGAGGAGCTGAGCGGCGGGCTCGAGGCTCTCGACATCAACCCGCTCCGCTGCGGGCCCGACGGCGTGGTGGCGCTCGACGCTCTGGTCGTCGCCAGGGGAGACGCCGCCCCGCTCGGCCTAGACTGAACAGCCAGTCAAGCCGCCGGCGCCTAAGAAACCCAGGAGCGCTCCATGTACCAGTTGTCCACCGAGGACCTCGAGGTCCAGGCGCGTGCGCGCCTCCTCATCGACGAGGTGATCCCCTACGAAGTCGACGCAGAGCTGAACGACGGCGTCCTGCCGGGCGATGTCAAGGCCCGGCACTATGAGCGGGCTCGGGAGCTCGGGCTGCTGGCGACGAACATGCCGGCGGAGCTGGGCGGCGGCGGCTACACAATGCTGCAGCAAGTCCTCGTCCAGGAACAGGTCGGTCGGGCGACGAATGCACTCGGCTGGATGGTGACCACCCCGCCGCAGTGGTTCCCGCCCGTGGCAACACCCCATCAGCTCGAGAAGTGGATCATTCCCGGCGTGAGGGGCGAAGCCTCTGAGTGCTACGCGATCACCGAGGAGGGCGCCGGATCGGACGTGGACGCTATCCAGGCGACGGCCCGGCGCGACGGCGACGAGTACGTGCTCAACGGTGTCAAGTGGCACGTCACGTCCTACAACGACGCCTCCTACGCCTTCTTCCAGGCGAAGCTGACCGGCGGCTCGCACGCCGGCGAGCACGCGATGTTCATCGTCGATCTGCCGACGCCGGGAGTTCGTGTGGTGCGCACTCCCGCCTACTCCCACTCGATCGACCACCATCACCCGATCGTCGCCTTCGAGGACGTGCGCGTTCCCGCCTCGCACCTCGTCGGCGCCGAGGGGGGCGGGATGGTGTTCGCGTACGAGTGGTTCCGTTTCGAGAGGGTCATGGTCGCGGCCCGATGCATTGGCGCCGCCGACCGGCTGATCGAGGAGGCCACGGCGTTCGCGAAGGAGCGCGTGGTCTACGGGACTGCGATCATCGATTTTCAGCTCATCCAGGCGATGCTGGCGGACAGTCTGACGGAGCTGTTCGCCGCGCGGTCGATCGTGTACGAGACGGCGCGGGGCATCGATGCCGGCACGGACGTCAAGGTCCAGCACGCGCACGCGTCGATGGTGAAGCTGTTCGCGTCAGAGATGGCGAACCGGGTGGCGGACCGCGCCGTGCAGATCTTCGGCGGCCGCGGGTACATGCGGGAGAACGTCGCGGAGCGTTTCTTCCGCGAGCTCCGGGTCGAAAGGATCTGGGAGGGAACGAGCGAGGTGCAGCGCCTGATCATCGCCGACCAGCTCGCCAAGCGAGGGGTGCGGGCCCTGGTCTGAGCTTTGGGCTGACCGCGGGCTCAATGGAACCGGCGGCGGCGGTCCAGGTCTCGACCCTCCGGGGGAGGCTTCGTCGTCTCCCCGGGCGCGGCACGGTGCGCCCGCTCGGCGATCTCCACGAGCTCGATGACGGAGTCGACGTCCTGAGCCGACTCGTATCGAACCGTGAGCCAGTCGGCGCCGCTCGGACGCAGGGTCACCCGGGCGTCGGCCCGCAGCTCTGATCGGCGCTCCCGGATCTCGGCCCTCGTGAGGCGGATCTCGATGGCGTCGTCGTCCTCGAAGTGCGCCACTTCCTTGCCGTTGACCCAGTACGCCGGCTCGTCGCGGAACATCGAATCGGCTTCCACGACGCCCGGAACGGCTCGTAGCCGCGTCGCGATCTTCGCTCGAATGTCAGCCACGCCCCGGGGCTCAGTCAAGCTGGCCCTCGAGCCGGCGCTCCATGTGCAGCGACCCCGGGGCGGTCTCGGTCCTGGCGAGAGCGGCCGAACGGTCCCAGCGCGCCTCGATGCGGCCGAAGCGCCAGATCCCGAGGGCGACCGCCCACGTGACGACGAACAAGCCGACGATGATGAAGCCGGCCCGATTGATATTGAAGCCGGCCATCGCGTCCCAGAAGGCGCCGTGCAGATCGAGCTCGGTCGACAGGAGCCCGACGAGCTCGATCGTCCCGATCACGAAGGCGACCGCGACCGAGAGCCCGGTGATGATGATGTTGTAGTACACCTTGCGGATCGGTCTCGAGAACGCCCAGCCGTAGGCGAAGTTCATGAAGCACCCGTCCAACGTGTCGAACAGGCACATCCCTGCAGCGAAAAGTAGCGGGAGCGACAGGACTGCGTAGAAGGGCAGCCCGCTCGCAACGGCGGTTCCCGACAGGACGAGCAGCGCGACCTCGGTCGCGGTGTCGAACCCGAGCCCGAACAGCACACCGACCGGGTACATCTTCCACGACGTGTCGATTCTGCGGGCTAGGCCGCCGAGGAAACGGTTCATGAGGCCGCGCTTGTTGAGCTGCTCCTCCAGCTCCTCGTCGTCGTACTTGCCTTTGCGCATGTCTGCGAAGACCCGGATGATCGACACGAGGATGACGATGTTGAGCGCGGCGATGAGATACAGGAAGAAACCGGACACCGACGTCCCCACGATGTTCGTCCACTTGTGCAGCCCGGAGGACCCGCTCTTCACCTGGCTGTCGAGGGCCCGGATGCCGAAATTCAGAAACAGCGCCAAGCCGAAGACGATCGAGGAATGACCGAGCGAGAAGAAAAATCCGACACTCAATGGGCGCTTGCCCTCCGCCATGAGCTTGCGGGTCGTGTTGTCGATCGCCGCGATGTGGTCGGCATCGAACGCGTGGCGCATTCCGAGCGTGTAAGCGAGCACACCGGTCCCGATTCCGAAGAGCCCCGTTTTGCTCAGGTGGTAGTGGTGGCCGGTCGCCGTGAGCAGCATCAGCCATCCCGCGACGTTGAGGCCGATCACGACCGCCGCCATGCCGGCGACCCTGCTCCACTCCCTCGGGCTCAGCGCGTCTTGGATCGCCTTCAGGCGCCCGACGGGCTCGCCGGCCGCTGTGGTTGCCATCTGCCCTCCTCGAACACCAGCACGCAACGGGTGTCGTGAGTCTACCTAGTTGCGACCTGGGCGCAATAGGGAGCTGGACCTGGTGAGGAGGTGCCTCGTTGCCGAGGGTGCCGCCTCTCAGACCCCTAGGTACGACAGAGTTGGTGGGTGCCCGAAGCCCCGGCGGCCGTACGGCGGCGACGCGCTCGCAAAAGGTCGATCCGCCGCCACCGCCTCGCGGTCGTTCTCGCCGTGATCGCCATCGCCGCGGGCGGGGCCCTCGTCTTCGGCGGCGGCGGTGCAGCGGGCCCGAAGCTGTCTCCGCAGCGCGCACGGATCGTCGCACTCGCCATCGGCCAACTCGGCTACCGGACTGATCCGCAGAACACCTACTGCAACCGTTTCAGCGCCTATTGGCGCGTCGGGGCCGACGACTGTAACAACGAGAACCGTGACGAGGAATGGTGCGCGGACTTCGCGGCCTGGGTCTGGCGGCGGGCCGGCGTCCGGTTCGTCTACGGCTTCGGAGCAGAGGACATCAATGCCGGCTCGGTGAGCTTCTACCGCTGGGGCGTGGCGCATCACACGTGGCACCCCGTCGGCTCCGGCTACGCGCCGCAACCGGGGGACATCGCCGTCTACGGCCTCGACGCCGACAAATCCGCGGCCGAGCACGTCGCCGTCGTCGTGGGCTACTCGCCCGGAGCGAGGGGCCCGGACGTCGTGAACGGCGACGGCGACCGGACCGGCTTCAGTGTGGTGGAGTCGGGGACGGACCAGTACAAGGCGGACCTGACGGGAAACGGGGGTCAGCTTGCCGGCTACGTCGCTCCTCCTCGCGAGCGGCGCAAATCGGGCAGGTCGTAGTCCGAGACCGCTAGGAAGCGCCTTCGATTCCGGCGGCGAGACGTTTCGCGATCGCCAACGCATCTTGCAAATCGACTCCGGCGCGAGCGGCGATGAAGCAGGAGATCGGAGCGGCCTTTCTCTCGGACACGTGCGCAGCAACCCCCGCGAGGGCGAGGAGATTCTCGATTTCGTCGTCGTCCGGAGCGGTGGTTCCGAGCTCCGAGGCGAACTGCTGGAGCCAATCCTTCATCGTCAAGGCCACCTAGCTGAGGGTAGCGGCGGAGCTCAGCGGGCGACAGCACCAACCGCCGTGCCGCGCCGGCACCTCGCGGCACCGGCCGGCGACGAGCCTTATTGTCAGGGCCATGGACCTCGAGCAAGCAAGACAGTTCGTACGGGAGAACCACCGGGCGGTGATCTCCACTCGGCGGGGAGACGGCTCGCCCCAGCTCTCGCCGGTGGCCGCCACGGTCGACGCCAGCGGCCGCGTCGTGGTGTCGAGCCGGGAAACCGCGTTCAAGACCAAGAATGTCCGCCGCGATCCGAGGGTCTCGATTCTCGTGTTCACGGACGGCTTCTACGGACCGTGGGTTCAAGTCGACGGAACGGCCGAGGTGATCTCGCTTCCTGAAGCCATGGAACCGCTCGTGGAGTACTACCGCTCGATCAGCGGAGAGCACCCGGATTGGGACGACTACCGGAGTGCGATGGAGCGCGAGCAGAGGGTCGTGCTGTCCGTGACGGTCACACGAGCGGGGCCGGACCGCTCCGGGTGATCCGCGTCCCACCGTCGGTTCGCGTCGTCCGTGCGCCGCTCGCGCTGCGGGCAAGCCCGAGCGAGGTGCTCAGGGCGGCGAGCGCAGAAGCACGACCCTTCGCCTTGGTGGGCGCCTGGGCCGGTGGGGGCGCCCTGGTGGGCTCTGACCCGCTCGTCGTCCTCGAAGACGCCGACGACCCCTTTTCGGTGTTCGACAACCAGCCCGAGGTCACCTCGGGGCTCGCCGGAGCGACCGGTGGGGGCTGGGTCGGGTACCTGGGCTACGGGCTCGGAGGCCTCGTCGAGCGGCTGCCGTCCCCACCGGACCGCCCGGTCCCGGTGCCGGGGTCGATCCTCGCCTTCTACGATCACGTCCTGCGCTGCGACGCCGACGGCGCGTGGTGGTTCGAAGCCCTGTGGTCCGACGAGCAGTCAGAGCGGCTCGAGTCGCGCCTCGATGCCTGGCAGCGGCGCGGCACGGCGTGCGTGGGGGAGGGGGGCGAGTTCGAATGCGGCCCGTTTCTGATGAGCCCGGAGCCCGAGACGCACGTGCGGGCGGTGTCGCGGGCCATCGAGCACATCCGCTCGGGTGACGTCTACCAGGTGAATGTCTGCACACGTCTCCAGGCGGATTTCTCGGGAGAGCCTCTCGAGCTGTTCTGCGCCGGCGCAGGTGTTCTCGAGCCTCGTTTCGGTGCCTACCTCGGCCATCCCTCGTTCGCCGTGGCGAGCTTCTCGCCGGAGCTCTTCCTGCGGCGCCGGGGTCGTCATGTCCTCAGCTCGCCAGTCAAGGGCACGGCGAAGCGCAACGGCAGCGCCGAGCCGGGCCGTCGCCGCCTCCTCGGTTCGGCCAAGGACCGGGCGGAGAACGTGATGATCGTCGATCTCATGCGCAACGATCTCGGGCGCGTTTGCCGCTACGGCAGCGTGGCGGTTCCCGAGCTGTGCCGCGCCGAGGAGCACCCGGGCGTCTGGCACCTCGTCTCGGACGTGACCGGCGAGCTGTCCGCCGGGGCGTCCGACGCCGATCTCCTGCGGGCGGCATTCCCACCCGGTTCGGTCACCGGGGCGCCGAAGGTCCGGGCGATGGAGCTCATCGCCTCGCTCGAGACGACCGCACGCGAGGTGTACACCGGAGCCATCGGGATCGCGAGCCCGCTATCCGGACTCGAGCTGAACGTCGCCATCCGGACGTTCGAGGTGGCGGGCGGCAAGGTCTGGCTCGGAGTCGGCGGCGGAGTCGTTGCCGACTCCGACCCGGCCCGGGAGCTCGAGGAGTGCTTCGACAAGGCTCGGCCGCTGCTCGGAGCGATCGGCGCCGAGCTCGACCCGTCGCTCCGGTGTGAGGCTGCCCGGCGCGGGTCCGGCAGGCCCGAAATCGACGCCGGCGTCTTCGAGACGATCCTCGTCCTCGCCGGCCGCCCGGTCGACCTCGAATCGCATCTCGGCAGGCTGGCGGCGAGCGTCTCGTGCCTCTACGGGTCGCGCCCGGCGGCCCGTCTCGGCGCCGACGTGGTCGAGTGCGCAGCGCGATCCCACGGTCCTCAACGTCTGCGGGTGCACGTGTACCCGACATCGGGCGGGGCGCTCGAGAGCGAGCTCTCCATCGCGCCGGCCCCGGAGGCATTCTCCGGTTTGCCGGTGTCTCCGGTGGTGTTGGTACCGGACGTGGTCCCGGGCGGTCTCGGTCCGCACAAATGGCAGGATCGCCGCATCCTGGCCGAGCGTCGCAGCGCACTCGGCTTGCGCGAGCACGAGCAGCTTCTCCTGGTCGACATCGACGGTTCGCTCCTCGAGACGGAGAGGGCGAACGTCTTCGCGGTCTCGGGAACGGTGGTCAGCACGCCGGCCGCCGACGGTCGCATCCTCCCGGGATCGACCAGGGAGCTCCTCCTCCGCGCGGCCGCTGCCATCGGCTTGGAGGTGTCGGTCGGGCCGCTCGCCCTCTGCGATCTCGCGTCGGCCGACGAGGTGCTGCTGACGAGTGCCATAAGGGGCGTGACGCCGGTGGGGGAGCTGCGCGGCTATCGGTCCTGGAGAACCGGACCGGTAACGGTACGGCTGGCGGAGGCTCTGTGGGAGCGCTGGAGCTCACGAGTCGGCGTGGGCGCCCCGCCTGCCGCCGCCCAGTACGCTCCTGCGGCCGCAGTCGCGAGCCGAAGCTGAGGAGGCAGATGACCGTCGTCGTCGACACCCGGGACGACTTCACGATCGAGAATTTCCGCCGTGTTGCGGTCGACGGAGAGTCGGTCGAGATCGGGCCGGTCGCCAGAAAGGTCATGGGCGAGGCACGGGCGGCGTTCATAGCCCTGCTCGACTCGGACCGGACCGCCTTCTTCTACGGCATCACCACGCGGGCCGGGCTCGAGGTGACCGTGGCGATTCCCGCCGAGGACCAGCGGGCGTTCGCGCGTTCGTTCGGTGGCCGCTCGGGCCGGGGCTTCGGGGGCGGGTTCCTCGACGACCGGGTGGTGCGCGGGATCCTCTTCGCGCGGCTCGCGGACTTCGTCGAGGGCCATGCGAAGGTCCGCCCCGTCGTCGCCGAGCGCGTCGCAGGGCTGCTCGATCTCCCGCTTCCGCGCGTGCCGCTGGACGGGCAGGTCGGAGCCGGGGAGGTCCTGCCCATGCGTCACGTGACGATGGGGCTGTCGGACCTCGGATTCGAGGAGGGCGAAGGGATGGCCCTCATCAACGGCTCGCCGGCGTCGTCGGCCTTGCTCGCCGACGCGGCGCTGCACGCCCGTCACCGCCTCTCGGTCGCCGAGCGGTTCTTCGCCCTGTCGATCGATGCCATCAAAGCGCCGCTCGAAGCCTACGACGAGGTGCTCGAGTCCCTCTGGGGCGACGATCAGGAAACGGCGGCGTTGCGGTCGATCCGTTCCCATCTCGACGGCGCCGAAGCCGAGGGTCGCCTCGGCCACCAGGCCCCGGTGAGTTTCCGTATCGTTCCCCGCCTGTTGGGTCAGGCGCGCCGAGCGGTGGACGAGACTGAGCGGGCCGCCTCCGTGGCTCTTCGCTCGGTCACGCAGAATCCCGTCTACGTGATGCCCGACGCGGCTCATCCGTTCGGGCGGGTGCTGTCGACCGGCGGCTACCACAATGCAGCCGCCCCGGCCGCCCTCGGCATGCTCTCGCTCGCCTGGGCGGAGCTCGCGCTCCTGGCCGAGCGCCAGGTCACGGCGATGCACCTGAGCAGCGTGTCCGGCTTGCCACACTTTCTCAACCCCCGCGGTTTCGAACCCGACTCGGCGGGAGGGGCGACGAACCTGTTCGGGTGGGTGGCCGGCTCATTCGCCGAGGAGGCGCGCACCGCCGCCGCGCCGACATTGCTGCCGGCGAGCATCAACGATCCCCAGAACGACGTCTCCTCGGCGACGTTCAGCGCCTACCGGAAGGAGCGCAGGGCGGCCGAGTGCCTGGAGGAGACGCTCGCGATCCTCGCCATCGTCTCGAGTCAGGCCCTCTATGTCACCGATCGGCGCCCCGCCCCGCCACTCGAACCACTGCTGGAGCTTGTGCGATCGCTGTTCGCACCCGTCGACGGAAAGGTCGTCCGAGACCAGGGGGTCGAGGCCGGGCGCCTCGCGGAGCTCATCGGCGCGGCGGCACTGAGCGGTACCCTGGATACGGGCCTGTAGAGGCGCGTTGTGCTCCTGGATCTCGGCCGCTAGCGTTCACCACTGGTACCGTCGTTCGTCGGCCCGCTTAGGACCGTATTGCAAGCTGGGGGAAGGGGGTCCACGGCTTGACGGTGTTCCTGCTGAAGCGTTTGGGGCTGGCGTTGGTGACGCTTGTCCTCTTGAGCATCATCATCTTCTTCGCGGGCCAGGTCCTGCCCGGCAATCCGGGGCGGGCGATCCTCGGCCCGTTCGCGTCGCAGCACGCTGTGAACGCCCTCAACAAGAGCCTCGGCGTCGACCGGCCGCTTCTCACCCAGTACTGGAGCTGGGTCTCGGACTTCGTCCGGGGCAACATGGGGACCTCCTACCAGTACCAGTCGCCCGTACGCCCCTTCGTGGTGACGGCGCTCGGCCACTCGCTGAAGCTGGCTGCCGTGGCGTTCGTCATCGTGGTGCCCCTCGCCATCCTCGGCGGCGTCGTCGCTGCTCTCCACGTTGGCAAGGGAACCGACCGATTCATCAGCGTCTTCGGCCTGTCGTTCTCGACCGTGCCTGAGTTCGTCTCAGGCATCGTGCTCATCGTCGTCTTCGCGATCTGGTTGAAGGTGCTCCCCGTCACGGCCGCTTGGCCCGCCGGCGCCTCCTTCGCCACCCAGCTCAGGTATCTGTTGCTGCCTGCCATCCCGCTCGTCCTCGTGCTGTTCGGCTACATCGCCCGCATGGCCAGGGCGGGGACGGTGGAGGCGCTCGATTCCGACTACGTGCGCACGGCGACGTTGAAGGGGCTTCCGCGCCGGGTGGTGATCTTCCGGCACGTGCTGCGCAATTCGTTGCTGCCGACGATCACCGTCGTCGCCACCCAGTGCGGCTACCTGATCGGAGGCTTGGTCGTCGTCGAGACGTTGTTCAACTATGACGGGCTCGGGCGGCTGATCTTCACGGCGGCGACGGACAAGGACTTCCCGATGCTCGAGGCCGGCATTCTCGTCATTGGCGTCGTCTACCTCGTCGCAACCATCATCGCCGACGTCCTTCAAACCTTGCTCAACCCCCGGGTGCGGCTGCAGGGGGCTGACTGATGCCGAGCGGCGAGCTAGGTGACGGCGTGATGGCCCCGTCGGCGGCGAGCCCCGTCGATCTCGAGGCTCCCTCGCTCACGCCTCCGCCGATGTCCGGTTCGGCCCCGGTCAGACCCGGTTCCGCCGCGGGTACGGTCGACGTCTCCGCCCGGAGAATCCGCCGCGAGCACCTCCACCAGCTCGTGCGGTCCCCCACCTTCATCATCGGCGCGTTCAATTCTCCTCTTCTGGGTGGTCTGTGCACTGTTCAGCCAGTACTTCGTTCCCTACAACCCGACCCAGGGGAACCTCCTCCAGTACAACCTCGCGCCCTCGGCGGCTCACTGGTTCGGCACCGACTCGAGCGGGCGCGACGTCCTCTCGCGTGTCCTCGCCGGTTCGCGCGACATCCTCATCGTCGCCCCGCTCGCGACGCTCCTCGGCACCGTCGTCGGCACGGCAATCGGTCTCGTCCAGGGCTACTTCAGGGGCGTCATCGACAACGTCGTCGGCCGGCTGGTCGATGCCGTGCTCGCCCTTCCGGTGGTGATCCTGGCGTTCCTGTTCGTGGTTGCCCTCGGCCCCTCGAAGCTCACGCTCATCGTCGTCATCGGATTCGTGTTCGCCTTGATCATCGCCCGCACCGTCCGCACGGCCGTTCTTCAAGAGCGCGAGCTCGACTACGTCGCGGCCGCATCCCTGCGAGGCGAAGGCGCAATCCACATCATGTTCGCCGAGATCCTCCCCAACGTGTTTTCGCCCATCCTCGTCGAGTTCACGGTGCGCCTCGGGTACGCGATCTTTGCCATCGCGACCCTTTCGTTCCTCGGCTTCGGGATTCAGCCGCCGACGCCGGACTGGGGCGCCGACATCTTCTACAGCTACTCGTATCTCCCCGCGGGCTACTGGTGGGAGACGCTCTTCCCGGCGCTCGCCATCGTCTCGCTCGTGGTGGCGGTCAACCTCGTCGCCGACGCGATCGAGTCGGTGCTCGCGCAATGACCATCGAAGCCCCGGCGGACCTCGACGCCACCCACGACCAGGCGCTCGCGCTCGAGGTCGATCACGCCGAGGTGACCTACCGGGTCCGGGACAAGGACCGGCTGGCGCTGCGAGACGTCTCGTTCCAGATCGGCCGGCACGAGTCGTTCGGGCTCGTCGGGGAATCCGGCTCCGGCAAGTCGACGATGGCGCTCGCCATCGCGCGCTACCTGCCGCGCAACGGGCGGCTCAGCGCGGGGTCGATCGCCGTGAACGGCCAGGACCTGGCTTCGTTGAACAAGGGCGCGCTGCGCGCGATGAGGGCGGGCACGGTCTCGATGGTGTACCAGGAGCCCGGTCGCGCACTCAACCCCTCGATCCGCGTCGGGCGTCAGGTCGCCGAGGTCTTCGAGATCGCCGGGCTCGGCAAGCGCGAGGCACTCCAGCGCGCCGAGGAGGCGCTGAAGACGGTCCAGATCTCCGATCCTGGACGGGTGCTCAAGTCCTACCCGCACCAGCTCTCAGGGGGCATGCTGCAGAGGGTCGTCATCGCCATGGCACTGGCCTCGGAACCGTCCCTGCTGATCCTGGACGAGCCGACCACCGCCCTCGACGCCACCGTCGAGGCCGAGGTGCTCGACCTTGTGGAGCTGCTCGGCCAGGAATTCCACACCTCGGTGCTGTTCATCAGCCACAACCTCGCCGTGATCGCCAAGATGTGTGACCGCGTCGGGGTCATGTATGCCGGCGAGATCGTGGAGGAGGGACCGGCGCAGCAGGTCTTCGAGCAGCCCCGGCACCCCTACACTGTGGGGCTTTTGCGCTGCATCCCCCGCCGCGGCCACCGCAAGGACCATGGTCGCCTCGACACGATCCCGGGATTCCTGCCGGCGCCTGGTTCAACGCCTGCCGGCTGCATCTTCGCCGAGCGTTGCGCGCTCGCCGAGCAGCGCTGCCTGGAGGAAGAGCCGCCGATGTACCCGGTGAGCGCGGATCGGATATCGCGCTGCCACTTCCATGAGCGGGCGGCGACGCTCCCGAGGACGACACCGGAGGACGTGGGGCTCGTGGTCGCAGACCCGGGAGCGGATCCGGTGATCCGCCTCCGGGGCGTCTCGAAGACCTTCTCGGTGAGCGGGGAGAAGGTGCAGGCCCTCGTAGGTGTGAACCTTGACATCCGTCTCGGCGAGACGCTCGGGCTCGTCGGGGAGTCGGGCAGCGGGAAGACCACGCTCGCGCGCGTGTTGCTCGGCCTGACGCCACCGGACGGGGGTGCTGTGATCGAGCTCGAGGGGAGCCCGCTCGGCTCCACCTCCGCCGAACGTAGCCACGACCAGCTCAAGGCGGTGCAGATCGTCTTCCAGAACCCAGACTCTGCCCTGAACCGGCGTCACAGCGTTCGGTACCTGATCGGGAGGGCGCTTTACAAGCTCGCCGGACTTTCCGGCGCCGAGCGCGAAGCGCGGCTCACCGAGATCGTGCACTCGGTGCGGATGGAGAACCGGCACCTGCCTCTTCATCCGACCCAGCTGTCCGGAGGCCTCAAACAGAGGGTGGCGATCGCCCGGGCCTTCGCGGGCGTCCCGCGTGTCATCGTGTGCGACGAGCCGACCTCTGCCCTCGACGTGTCGGTCCAAGCTGCGATCTTGAACCTGCTCGCCGACCTCCAGAGCCGCGAACAGGTGACGTACCTGTTCATCTCGCACGACCTCGGTGTCGTGCGCTACCTGGCCGATCGGATCGCCGTGCTCTACCTCGGCCGTGTCATGGAGTTCGGACTCGCCGAGACCGTGTTCTCCGGTCCGCACCATCCCTACACCGAGGCGCTGCTCTCGGCGGTGCCGAGCCTGGACGGCCAGCGCCGGGAACGCATCAAGTTGACCGGGGACATCCCCAGCCCGGCCCACCCCCCGTCGGGCTGCGTCTTTCACACCCGCTGCCCGCGCCGGCTGTCGAGCGGGGTGTGCGAGTCCACCGAGCCGCCACTCGTCGAGGTCGAGCCGGGTCACATGATGAGCTGCCACATCCCGCTCGCCGATCTCCGCACCCTGCAGGAGGCCGCGGCTCGGATGCCGACAGTGTCGGATACGATGGAGCCCTCCGGGCAGGAAAACTGAGGTGACGAAGGCGTTTCGGCTTGATTATGGTGGGCACGCTATGCTCCCAACTCATCTCGCACGACCGACACCACAAACCTGACAAAAGGGGGAGACCGTGGAAACTGACTATGGTCGGATAGACCCGATCCGCAAGGAATCCGGGCCGATACTCGAACACGTCATCGACGAATACCTGGGGGACCGGATCACGCGGCGCGACTTCATGCGGCGCGCCACCATGTTCGGCATGTCGGTCCCAGTGGTCGGCAGCATCATCGCCGCCCGCGGTGGCGTCCTCGAACGTCACGAGCGCCCGCTCGCCGCAAGGGAAGCCACGTCCCCGAGGACCGCGGCCGCATCCGGCGGGACGATCAATGTCGGGATGATCAAACCTGCCACGGCACTCAACCCGATTCTCATCGAAGACCAGGGCGGCCTCGAAGTGCTCGGCAACATCGGTGAGTTTCTCGTCTTCAGCGACCAGAAGCTGGTCTACCACCCGTGGCTCGCGACGAGCTGGTACTCGAACCACAACGCCTCGGTCTGGACTTTCAAGATTCGTCAGGGCGTCAAGTTCAACAACGGCAAGCCGATGACCGTCGACGACGTCGTCTACAGCTTCAAGTCCCAGGCCAGCACGGTAACCGGCGGCAACGCTCTGTCGGTCTTCGGTGGCACGCTCAGCCCCGGCGGAGTCGAGAAGCTCGACAACCATCACGTTCGTTTCCATCTCGAGGCGCCGGATGCGAGCTTCGTCGACGCCTGCTCCGAAGACAACTACAACATGATCATCGTCCCTCACGGCTACGACTACAGCAATTACAACAAGGTAGGTCCCGGCTTCATCGGCACGAACAAGTTCAAGATCTCGTCCTTCTCACCCGAGTCCGGCTGCACCTTGGTCCGCAATCCGCACCACTGGGGCTCACCGGCCAAGCCGAGCAAGGTCGTCGTCACCTTCTACGCCAACGAGCAGCCGATGGCCGCGGCCCTCGAGGCCGGCTCGATCGACGTCATGGACCAGTTCACCTACAACATCAGCCCTCAGCTGCTCAACGGGAACTGGAACGTGATCAAGCTGAAGTGCGCCCTGCAACGGCAGCTCTCCATGCGGTGCGACAAGCACCCGTTCACGAGCAAGTATGTCCGCCAGGCCATCGCCTTCACGCTCGACCGCCCGGCCATCATCAAGGCGCTGTTCGACGACCTCGCGGTGATCGGCAACGACAACCCGTTCTACCCCGGTTTCAAGTCCTACAACCCGGTCGTCGGCCAGCGCAGCATGGACCTGAAGAAGGCCAAGCAGCTGCTCGCCAAGGCGGGCGTCCCGGGCGGCTTCGCGACCCCACTGCTCACCGAGACGACCCAGGAGATTCCCCACTTCGCGACAATCGTCCAGCAGGCGGCACAGGCGATCAACGTCGACATCACCGTCGTGGTCGAGGAGCCCGGCAAGTACTACGGCGATGGCGTGTTCGGGAAGTCGGACTGGCTGGACGGGGAGATGAGCCTGGTCGACTACGGAGCCCGGGCGGTGCCGAACCTGTATCTCGAGGCGCCGCTTCAGACCTACAACAAGAAGAAGGGTACGGGCGCCTGGAACGCCGCTCACTTCAACAACGCCACCTACGACAAGCTCTCGAAGGAGTTCGTGGCCGCCGTTGACCTGTCCGAGCAGCGCACGCTAGCCGCCAAGATCGAGAAGCTTCTCCTCGACGAGACTCCGATCATCTTTCCGTACTTCTACGACTATCTCTGCGCGACGGCAAAGAACGTCAAGGGTGTCTACCCGACGGGGCAGGCGCAGTTGTTCCTCTGGAACGCCACGAAGAGCTGAATCCGCCGCCTTAGGGCGGTTGTGCACGGACGCGGGCCCGGCTGTGAAGCCGGGCCCGATCCGCGCCCCGTGCGCGGTATCTCCAGTGCACCGGCTGTATCAGGTACAATTCTCCCTTCTGGAAGGCATGAATTGGCAGTTGGAGTGACCAGGGGAACGATGCTCGCATCCGAAGGCCGCACGGGGTTGGAAGTGGAGGAGGGCGCGACGGGCGCGGCCGTCATCGACGATGACCGCCGGCGGAAGATCGCAGAATTCGTTGGCCCTTACGTTCACGGACAAGCCCGGCTGTCGCCTCGCCAGCTCGGCCTGCTGACCGGCGCGGTGGCGGCCAAGCGGAGGCTGTGGCAGGACCTCGTCGTCGCGTCGGCCGCCCAGCGCTGGTATATGCCGCTCCATCGCTCCGAGACCTGTGACGTCTGGTTGCTCGCGTGGCAACCGGGGCAGGACACCGATTGGCACGACCACGGCGGATCGTCCGGCTCCTTCTGCGTCGCCGACGGCGTGCTGCTCGAGCAGCTCCGCACCGGGGGCGGCCACCGCGTCCGCACGCGCCGGTTGTCGGCGTCCGAGCGGATCTTCTTCGGTCCCGCGCACGTGCACAACGTCAGCCATTCCGGCAGTGCCCAAGCCGTCAGCGTCCACGCCTACTCGCCGCCGCTCGTCACGATGACCTACTACGAGCTAACGCCAGGCGGCTTGGTCGCGAACGAGACCGTCGTCGTGACGTCGCCGGAAGGGCCGCGTCGGGAGCTCCGCCGGCGTCGAGCCCTGCAGAGCGTCGACGATCTCCTGGCCGACGCTCGCCTCGAGATCGAACGACTCGATCCCGAGTCCGCCTATCGGGCCATGGCCGCCGGAGCGACGATGGTCGACATCCGGCCCCTCGAGCAGCGGCGCGAGGAAGGCGAGGTGCCGGGCTCGGTCATCATCGGGCGCAACGTGCTGGAGTGGCGCCTCGATCCCAGGAGCGACGCCCGGATCGTCGAGCTTGCCCGCTACGACGCGCAGATCATCGTGCTGTGCTCCGAGGGGTACGCCTCGAGCCTGGCTGCGGCGAGTCTGCGCCACCTCGGCCTGCTCCGTGCCACCGACGTTGACGGCGGCATCCGTGCCTGGAAGGCCGCCGGCCTGCCGACCCGCAACGCGTGACGGGTCGCTCGGCCGAAGCGGCGAGGACGACCATCGAGCTCGACGGGAGGAGCCTCGACATCGCCGCCGTGACGGCGGTGGCTCGGTTCGGCGCCGGCGTCACCGTGTCGCCTGCCGCCCGCGATCGTGTCGAGGCTTCGTCGCAGCGCGCCTCACGAGTCATCGCCAGCGGGGCTCACGTCTACGGCCGAACGACGGGCGTGGGGGCCAAGCTGCTCGAGCCGGTGCCGGCGACCGAGGCGCGGCACCACTCCCTTGCTCTGCTCAGGAGCCACGCCGGCGGAGTCGGGCGGGTCCTTGATCGGGCGCAGACCCGGGCTCTGCTCGTCGTACGGGCGAACCAGCTCCTCGCCGGAGGCGCCGGCATCGAACCGGTGGTCGTGGATCGGATCGTCGCCGCGCTCGAGTCGGGTGCGACGCCGGTGGTGCACGCGCTCGGCGGGATCGGGACCGGCGACCTGACAGCTCTGGCGGAAGTCGGGCTCGCACTCGCGGGCGAGGGCGTCTGGCACGACGGCGACAGCCCACCGCCACCGGTCGAGTTCGGCGCCGGCGACGGGCTCGCGCTCATGTCGAGCAATGCGTGCACCCTCGGGCGTGCGGCGCTCCTGGCAACCGACGCAGCCCGCCTTGTCGCCTCGGCCGATGCAGTGGCCGGGCTGAGCGCGCTGGCGTGTGGCGGCAACCTCGCCGCCTTCGATCCCCGCGTGCACGCGGCCCGCCCGTTCCGGGGACCGTCGATCTCGGCCCGCCGGGTGCGCGAGGTCCTCGGCGACGGCCTCCCCGGGGTCGCCGCCAGCCTTCAGGATCCGTTCGGGCTCAGGTGCGCTCCGCAGCTCAACGGCGCCGCCCAGGACTCCCTGGACCGTCTCGTCGGGATCGTAGAGGTCGACATCAACGCTGCGGCGGAGAACCCGCTCATCGCCGGAGACGGTTGCGCCGGCGCGATCGCCGGAGACGACGGCGATGTCGCGCTCGCGAACGGGAACTTTCTCACGAGCGAGCTCGCGGTCGCTCTCGACCAGGTGCGCAGCACCCTGGCCGGCGTGGGTCTCGGGTCCCTCGCACGCCTCAGCCTCGCCTGCGACCCCTCGATGACGGGCGTCACCCGATTCCTCACCGACGGCACGCCCGGCGCCTCTGGCGTGATGATCCTCGAGTACACGGCGCAATCGGCGATGGACCGGTTGCGCCTCGCGGCGACGAGCACGTCGTGCTGGCCCGTGACCGTCTCGGCGGGGATCGAGCATCTCGCCAGTCACGCCCCCCTTGGCGTGGAGCAGCTCGGGGACGCCATCGATGCCCTCGGCATCGTGGTCGGCGCCGAGCTCGTCGCCGCGGTCGCGCGATCGGGCTCCGAGGGCTTGGCCCAACGACCCCGGCGGGGCGCGCCTGGCTCGAGCGAGCCGGCGCCGTGCTGTCGAGCGACCTCGCCGACCGCCCGCTCGGTCCGGACATCACAGCCGCCGCCTCGCTCGTCCTGGCGGGACCGCCCGACCTCTAGGATCTGCGACGTGATCAGACGAGTCGATGCGAGAGCCGGGCTCGAGCCGCTCGCTGTGGGGCCCACGCCATGACGGCCGCGATGATCACCAGAGCGGCGGTGCTCGACGAGATCGGAGGCGCGCTCGAGGTCGGAGACCTCGAATTGGCGCCTCCGGGGAAGGGAGAGGTCCGCGTCCGGATCGAGGCGAGTGGTGTGTGCCACAGCGACTGGAACGCGGTGAGCGGATCGTCGCCGACCCCTCTTCCAGCGGTTCTCGGCCACGAAGGCGCCGGCGTCGTCGAAGAGCTCGGCGCGGAGGTGACGACCCTCTCGGTCGGCGATCAGGTCGTGCTGTCGTGGCTGCCCAACTGTGGTCGCTGTCGCCGGTGCCTCGAGGGCCGCCTCTCGCTCTGCGAGGTTGCGCTGTCGGAGATGAGCGGATCGCTTCCCGGCGGCGGAATGCGCCTGTCCCGCGACGGGCAGCCGGTTCACCACTACTCGTACCTGTCCACGTTCGCCCGGGACGCGGTCGTCTCGGCCCGTTCCTGCATCGTGCTTCCGCCAGGCGCCGATCTCGAGGTCGCCGCGCTCGTCGGATGCGCCGTGATGACCGGTATCGGAGCCGTCGTCAACCGGGCGAAGGTGACTCCGGGGTCGAGCGTGGCCGTCTTCGGGGCGGGCGGTGTCGGCCTCTCCGCCGTCATGGGCGCTCGCCTCGCCGGCGCAGAGACGATCATCAGCGTCGAGCCCGTCGAGAGCAAAAGGGCGCTGGCGATCGAGCTCGGCGCGACCGTGGCGCTCGACGGGCGCGACCCAGATCTGCTCGAGGCACTGCTGGAGCACTCCGGTGGGGGATTGGACTACGCCTTCGAGGCGGCCGGGTTGACGAGGCTGACCGAGCTGGCGTTCGCGGCGACGAGACCCGGCGGGATGATCGTCACCGTCGGGATACCGCCGCTAGAGGCGACGGTGACGCTTCCGGGGCCAGAGCTCGTCCGTTCCGAGAAGGTGGTCACCGGAACCCTCTACGGCTCGTCCCGCCCTGCGATCGACATGCCCATGATCCTGCGGCTCCACGCCGAGGGTCGCTTGCCACTCGACCGGCTCGTCACCCGCCGGTACCGGCTCGAGGACGTCAACAAGGCGTTCGCGGACATGAACAGCGGCGAGGTCGCTCGTGGCGTCCTCCGGCCCTGGGAGGAGAACGGCCTTGCAGATCGGTGAGTCGTTCATCGGACCCGGCAGGAACGCGGCCCACATCAACACGGTCCTCGGCGAACGCCAGGGGCCCGTCGGAGCGGCGTGGGCGAGCTCGCTCGCGAGCCCGAGCGCCGGCTATGCCCGTTTCGTGGCGATCGGGCGACCGGGGGTCGCGGTCACTCCGCCCACGCTGTTCGTGAACAAGGCTGCGATCTCGAGCCCGTCGCACGGCGACCTCACCTGGGGCCCGGCCCAGGCGGGTGTTGCGACCGGTGTCGCCCTCGCCCTCGAGGACGGGACCATAGATGCTTCGGACTGTGGCGATCTGGTCCTCATCGCGGCGGTCTGGGTGAATCCGGAGGCCGACGACGCCGAGGCCGTTTACGCCAACAACACCGAGGCGATGTTCCAGTCGCTGCGGAACGGCAAGGCGGGATTCCCCACGGTTGAGGAGTTCCTGCTCGCCGGCAAGGACCCCTGGAACCCCTTCTACCGCACCCCGTGAAGATCAGCCGGATCGAGCTCGTCCGCCTCGAGCTACCGCTCGATCCGCCCTTCCCCGCTGCTTGGGATCCCGTCCCCCGACGGCGCTATGCGGCGACGCTCGTGTTCGTGGACACCGACGAGGGCCTGCGCGGCGTCGGGTCGGGCGACACGATGGACGGTTTCGAGCCGTATGCCGAACTGTTCATCGGTGAGGACCCGCTCGCCATCGGCCGCCACGTGCGGGCTCTCGAGACCATCGCGTTCCACGGCCCTCGGCCGTGGCCACTCGAAGCGGCCCTCTGGGACATCGCCGGCCAGGTCTACGGCGTGCCCGTGGCGCGCCTCCTCGGTGGCGTGACCGACCGGTTGCCGGCCTACGGTTCGACGGGAGCACTGGTCGAGCCGGCGCGCCGGGTTGAGGTCGCGCACGAATTCGCGGCCATGGGACTGCGGGCCATGAAGCTGCGGATCGACCCGGAGAACCTCGACACCGGGTTGGCGGCGGTCAGGGCCGTGCGCGAGGCGCTGCCGGCTATGACGCTGATGGTCGATCTCAACCAGGGTTGGCGCATGGCCGGCGACACGCGCCCGGCTCTCGACCCCCGCGCCGCGCGGCACATCGCGGCCCAGCTGGCCGAGCTCGACCTGTTCTGGCTCGAGGAGCCGCTGGAGGGATCCGATCTGAAGGGGCTTGCCGGGCTCCGCGCCGACGGCCCGGTACGCGTCGCCGGCGGCGAGATGGTGCGGAGCTTTCCCGAGCTGTTGGCACTGCTCGAGGCGGACGCGCTCGACGTCTACCAACCCGACGCGGTGCTGTCGGTGGGGATTTCGCGCGCCAGGACCTTCGCCGAGCTCGTCCTGGCGAAGTCGAGGTGGTTCTCCCCGCACACGTGGTCGAACGGGATCGGGCTGCTGGTGAACCTCCATCTCGCGGCCGGCGTCGGGGGCGGCCCGTATCTCGAGTATCCCTTCGATCCCCCCTCGTGGGTCCCTGAGCGGCGGGACTTCATGCTCGGCGAGCGACTCGAGGTGGACGCCGCCGGGGATCTCGTGGTGCCGGCCAGGCCCGGCCTGGGCATCGTCCTGGACGAGGACGCGCTGGCCCGCTACCGGGTCGGCTGAGCACCGCCGGCGCTTCAGTCAGTCCCCGAGCTCGGCGCGCCTGCGGTTGACGTAGTCCTCGAGCTCTTCGCGGATGGCGTCGTCGAGTGGCGGCTGCTCGTATTCGTCGAGTGTCTTCTGATAGATCGCGGACGCCCGCGCGGCGGCGTCGAGCGCTCCCTGGCGGGACCAGCGCTCGAAGTTCATCGAGGACGACAGGATCGGGCGGTAGAAACAATCACGGAAGCGGGTCATCGTGTGCTCCGCGCCGAGGAAATGACCGCCATGGCCGACCTCGAGATGAGCGTCGAAGGCCAGCGCGGCCTCGTCGATCTCGAGCGGCGTGAACTCGACCCGCAGCATCCTCAGCAGCTCGATGTCGATGATGAACTTCTCGTAGCAGCTCACGAGGCCGCCCTCGAGCCAACCGGCGGAATGCATGACCCAATTCGTCCCGGCGAGGAAGGTCGGCAGCATTGTCATGAGCGCCTCGTAGGCGGCCTGGGCGTCCGGTGTCTGGCTCGAGGTCAGGCCGCCCCCGGTTCGAAACGGCAGGCCGAAGTGCCTGGCAAGCTGCCCCGTGCAGAGCAGGCCGATCGCGGATTCGGGTGTTCCGAAGCACGGCGAGCCCGACTGCATGTCGATGTTCGACAGGAACGACCCGAAGATGACCGGGCATCCCGGGCGGATGAGCTGCGCGAGCGCAATTCCTGACAGCGCCTCGGCCAATTGCTGGACCAGCGCGGCCGGGATAGTCACCGGGTGACATCGCCCCCATCAAGAGGAACGGCGTGAGCACGACCGGCTGGTTGGCAAGGTTGTATTCGAACTGGGCGTCGAGCATGCGATCGTCCCACCGCAGCGGCGAATTGCAATTGATGAGCGAGATCGTCGCCGGCGTCTGCTCGATGGTCTCACGGCCGCCGAAGAGGATCTCGGTCATCTTGATGGTGTCGACGGCGTTCGGACCCGAGACGACGTTGCCCATGTAGATCTTGTCGGTGAGGGTCTGTAGAGCGAAGATCATGTCGAGGTGCCGGGAGTCGAGCGGCGCATCGTTGGGCTCGCAGATGACGCCTCCGGCCGAGTCGAGCTCCGGGAAGCTCTGGGCCAGCATCGAGAACTTGCGGAAGTCGGTCATGGTGGCGTCGCGACGGACGTCCGCCTCCCTCACGAACGGCGGACCGTATACCCCGCTGAAGACCATGTGGTCACCGCCGATGTGCACCGTGTTGGCGGGGTTGCGCGCTTGCACGTCGAACTCGCGTGGCGCCTTGGCCACCTGTTCGAGCACGAAATCGGGATCGAGCTTGACCGTCTGTTCGTCGACGGTCTGGCCGGCCTGGCGGAACAGTTCGACGGCCTCGGGTTTCACGAACTGGATGCCGATCTCCGAGACGATTCGACGCCAGCCACGGTCGAGGATCTCGACCGCTTCGGGGGAGAGAAGCTCGTACCGGGCCATTTTGTTGACGAACATCGCCACCTCGTTCCACGCGGATTACCGCTCGCTTGACGCTCCTGGGCGTGAACCCTACACTCACATAGTAGAACTTTGTCTCGTAACGTGGAACAAGTGCAAGTGAGCGCCATGACAAGACCGACCGGCTCGCAGTCGATCGACCGAGCCGCAACCCTCCTCCGCCAGGTCGTGGACGCGACGGACTCCGTCACGTTCACGGAGCTGGCGACCTCCACCGGGCTCGCGAGGAGCACGACGTCGCGCATACTGCTCGCGCTCGAGCGCAACGGGCTGATCCGGCGCGAGTCGAGCGGCGCGTTCAGGCCCGGGGACGCGTTCGTCCGCTACGCGTTGCGCGGCAACGCCGAGACCGACCTTGTCGGCGTCGCGCGCCCGTATCTCGAGCGACTCGGCGAGGTCACGCGCGAGACGATCAACCTCGGCGTCGTGCACCGGGGGATGGTCGAGCAGATCGCTCAAGTGGACACGCACTACGTGCTGGGAGGCACGAACTGGCTCGGGCGCTCGGTGCCGCTTCACTGCACAGCGCTCGGCAAGGTGCTTCTCGCCTCGGGGGCCGCCACGCTCCCGGCCGGGCGCCTGGCACGGCTGACGCCGAAGACGATCACTCGTCGTTCCCAGCTCAACTCGGAGCTGTCGGAGGTCCGCCGGCGAGGCTTCGCCGTCACCGACGAGGAGCTCGAGCCTGGCCTCGTCGCCGTCGCAGCACCGGTGTACCGGAACGGGGCCGCGGCCGTTGCCGCGATCTCGGTCTCCGGCCCCTCGACTCGATTCAGCCCCTCCCGGTTGGCCGACGTCGCCGCCCAGTGCATGGCCGAGGCCAACGCCCTGTCCGCGGTGCTCGGCTACCGGCCACACAAGGAAGGTGCAGCGTGAACCAGGAAGAGCTGCTCAAAGAGATGTACGACGCCACGCTCGTGGGCAACGCCCCCGCCGTGCTCGAGCTCACGAACGCCGGGCTCGAGATGGGCCTCAACCCCGAGACGTTGCTGTTCGACTCGCTCATCCCCTCGTTGGAAGAGGTCGGAGCGCGCTTCGAGCGGGGCGACTTCTTCGTGCCCGAGATGCTCATCGCCGGGCGGGCGATGGCCGGCGCGCTCGAAGTGCTCCGCCCTCTTCTCGCCGAGACAGGCGTCGAGCCGGTCGGCACGTTCGTCATGGGCACCGTCAAGGGCGACGTGCACGACATCGGCAAGAATCTCGTGAACATCATGCTCGAGGGCGCGGGATTCCACGTCATCGATCTGGGCGTTCAGGTCGCCCCCGAGCGATTCCTGGAAGCCGTGCGCGAGCACAAGCCGGACATCCTCGGGTTCTCGGCGTTCCTCACGACGACGATGCCGATGTTCAAGGCGAACATCAACGCCCTCGAGAAGGCAGGCCTCCGGGATCAGGTCATCGTCATGGTCGGAGGCGCTCCGGTCACCCAGGAGTACGCCGACGCCGTCGGCGCGGACGGGTACGCCTCGGACGCCTCGGCGGCGGTCAGCCGGGCCAAGGACCTGCTCGCCCGCCGGCGTGCCGCCGTGGCATCGGCCTAGCAGGAGAGCCAGGACAAAGCGCCATGCACACGATCCTCCGCTCAGCCTCCAAGGAGGTCGTGGTCGGTCACGACCAGCCGTTCTGCATCATCGGCGAACGCATCAACCCGACCGGCCGCAAGATCTTCCAGGATCAGTTGCGCGCCGGTGACCTGTCGCGTATCGAGATCGACGTCGCGCAGCAGGTGGCCGGTGGCGCCATGGTGCTCGACGTCAACATGGGGGCTCCGCTCGCCGACGAGGTCGATCTGATGATCCAAGCGGTGAAGCTGATCCAGAGCGTCACCGACCTGCCGCTCTGCATCGACTCGTCGGTGATCGAGGCGCTCGACGCCGGGCTGGCGACTTACGAGGGCAAAGCACTCGTCAACTCGGTGACAGCGGAGGACGAGCGGCTCGAAGCGATCCTGCCGTTGGTGAAGCGCTACGGCGCCGCCGTCATCGCGTTGCCGAACGACGAATTCGAGATCCCCGAGCAGCCCGAGCGGCGCCTCGAGCTCGCTCGGAAGGTCGTGGACGTCGCGACGAGCGAGTACGGCATCGCCGTCGAGGACATCCTGCTCGACCCGCTTGCCATGCCCATTGGCGCCGACACGTCGCTTGTCGTGAAGACCTTGGAGACGATCTCGCTCATCCACGACGAGCTCGGGGTGAACATGACGCTCGGCGCCTCGAACGTGTCGTTCGGGATGCCCGATCGCACGACCATCGGCGCGACGTTTCTCTCGATGGCGATGAAGGCCGGCCTTACGAGCGCCATCATGGACGCACGCACACCGGATCTCGTGCGGGCGATCAAGGCATCCGACCTCCTGCTCGATCGGGACCCCTGGGGCGCGTCCTGGATCGCAGCGCACCGGTCACTGCAGGCATCCGGGGGCTCATGACGAGCCTTCGGGCTGCCGAGGCGGCCCGTGACGGTGGCGACGCGGCGGGCACGGACGGCACAGCTGGCACCGTGGCCGTCGGCGGCGATCCGGCCCATGACGGCCGGGGTCGATTCGACCTGCTGTTCGAGCCGGCCGCCCGCAAGGTCCGAGTTCCGCCGGGCGTGATGCTCTTCGACGCGGCCAGCTGGAACGGCATTGCGATCGACTCCACGTGCGGGGGCCACGGCACGTGCCGCAAGTGCAAGGTCAAGGTGCTCGACGGAAGCGCGCCGATCACGTCGCTCGACACGCGCGCCTTCTCGACCGACGAGCTCCGCGGCGGCTGGCGGCTCGCGTGCCGCGTCCAGGTCTCGACCGACCTGCGAGTGGAGGTGCCCCCGCTCGTCACTCGCCCGAAGGCGGCCACCGTCGGGGTCGGGCGAAAGGTGATTCTCCGCCCTGCGGTCCAGAAGCGCTATGTCGAGCTGGCCGAGCCGACGCTCTCGGACCAGACGACCGATCTCGAGCGTGTATTCGCGAGCCTCGACGACCTGGAGCTGCGACCGGATCTGCACGTGCTCCGCTCCCTCGGACGCGTGCTCCGCGCGAGCGATTACAAGGTGACCGCGGTCGTCGTCGACGACGTGCTGATCGATGTCGAGCCGGGCGACACGAGCGCCCGCGTCTTCGGCATCGCGTTCGACCTCGGCACGACCACCGTCGTCGCGACGTTGCTCGACCTGTCGACCGGGACCCCGGTCGCAGTGCAGTCGATGCTCAACCCCCAGCAGCCGTTCGGCGCCGACGTGATCACACGCATCAGCGCGATCATGATGGACGACCGGGCTCTCGAACGGCTCACCGGGCTCGCGCACGAGGCGCTCGACGAGCTGGCACAGGCCGTCTGCGAGGAGGGCGGGGTCGCCCCTTCAGAGGTCTACGAGGTCGCGATCGCCGGCAATGCCACCATGACCCACGTCGCGCTCGGCATCGATCCCGAGGCGCTCGGGGTGGCGCCCTTCATCATGTCGACGCGGCTGTTCCCCGAGATCCTGGCGTCGGACGTGGGAGTCCGGGTCCACGCCCGTGCCCGTGCCGTGATCTTCCCGGCCTTCGGCGCTTACGTCGGCGGCGACATCGTCGCCGGGCTCCTGGCATCGGGAATGGACCGCGACTCGCGGATGAGGCTGTTCCTGGACATCGGCACGAACTGCGAGCTCGTGCTCGGCAACAGCGACCGGCTCCTCGCCACCGCCGCCCCGGCAGGCCCGGCGTTCGAGGGCGCCGCCATCCGGTGCGGCATGCGGGCGGCGCCGGGCGCGATCGAGGTCGTGAAGATGAGCCGCGACGCGCTCGAGCTCGGAGTGATCGGGGACGTCGAGCCGCAGGGACTGTGCGGGTCTGGTCTCGTCGACGCCGTCGCGGAGCTCGTGCAGCTGAAGCTTGTCGACTCGTCGGGGAGGTTCGTGCCCGACGAGGAGGCGGCAGAGCTCGCGCCCGGCATCGGCGCGAGGCTCACCCAACTCGGAAAAGAGCGAGTGTTCGTCCTTCACTGGCTCGGCGAGGCCGGCGACGTCGCGCACTCGATCTACCTGTCGCAGCGCGACGTCCGCGAGCTCCAGTTCGCGAAGGCCGCGATCGCGACCGGCTGGCGCATCCTCCTCGAAGAGGCCGGGCTCAAGGAGGAGGATCTCCAGCAGGTGCTGCTCGCAGGGTCCTTCGGGAGCTACCTCTCGCCGGCGAGTGCGATCCGGCTCGGTCTCGTGCCCAAGCTGCCGGTGTTGCGAGTCGTCAGCGCCGGCAACGTCGCAGGGGAAGGGGCCAAGATGGCCCTCCTCAGCCTGCGCGAGCGCGCAGGCGCCATGGCGTTGCTCGAGGAGGTGGAGTATGTCGAGCTCTCCGATCGCAGTGACTTCAACGACCGGTTCGTGGATCAGCTCGCCTTCCCGGTCTGAGGTAGCGCCGCCGGCCCTGGCCGTGATCGCCTGCGGCGCCCTGGGCGCGTCGATCCGCCAGATTGCGGCTCGACGCGCCTGGCAAGTGGAGCTGCACCTCCTGCCGGCTCTGCTGCACAACCGTCCGCAGAAGATCGCGCCCGCGGTCGAGCGCCTCGCGCACCGTTTGCAGGCGCAGGGACGTTACGTCGTCGTCGCCTACGCCGACTGTGGGACCTACGGCGTCCTCGACGGCGTGTGCGAGCGCCTCCGGATCGGGCGTCTGCGCGGCCTTCACTGCTACGACGTGTTCGCCGGGCCGGAGAGGATGGAAGAGCTCTTCGCCGCCGAGCCCGGCACGTACGTGCTGACTGATTTCCTCGTGCGGAGCTTCCGCCGGACCGTGCTGAGCGAGCTCGGCCTCGATCGTCATCCCGAGCTCTGGACCGACTACTTCGGTCATTACCGCCGGGTCGTATGGCTGGCGCAACGCCGCACGGCCGCGCTGGAAGCCGAGGCACGCGACGTCGCAGACATGTTCGGACTTCCGCTCACGATCCTCGAGGTCGGCGTGGGGTCGCTCGAGCTCGAGCTCGAGCGGCTTGTGTATGCGGCCCCCGGCGCTGAAGAGGGGCGTGCGTGCGCAGTGGACTGAAGGCCGCCGGGTCGCTGTTGTCGAATCCCCGGTTCGAGGTCATTCCGACCGATTCCATCGAGCATTCGGTGGTCGAGTGGGTGCCGCATGACGTCACGGTGACCGTCACTGCATCGCCGAGCAGGGGCCTCGATGCGACGCTCGGGCTGGCGGAACGCCTCAGCGGGCACGGCTACCGCGTCGTCCCGCACGTCTCGGCCCGACTCGTGGTCGACGAGGCCCATCTGAAGGACATCGTCTCGCGCCTCACCGCCTGTGGAATCGACGACATCTTCGTCCCGGCGGGCGACGCCGATCCGCCGGCGGGACGCTTCGAGAGCGCGCTCTCCATGCTTGTCGAACTGGAGTCGCTCGGGCGCCCGTTCGCGCACGTGGGGATCACCGGCTACCCGGAGAGCCACCCGAGCATCGACGACGACGTCACGGTCCAGGCCATGTGGGACAAGCGGCACTACGCGACGTACATCGTGAGCAACTTGTGCTTCGACGCCGCGACGCTGCGGCGCTGGATCAAGCGCATCCGCGCACGCGGCATCGCGCTGCCCCTCTATATGGGCATGGCAGGGCCGGTCGAGCGGACGAAGCTGTTGAACATGGCGAGGAAGATCGGCGTCGGGGAATCGGCCCGCTTTCTCTCCGGGCACGCCGGGTGGTTCCTCCGCATGGGTGCGCCCGGGGGCTACAACCCGAGCCGGCTGCTGGAGCGAACCGGCGTCGCCCTTGCCGATCCGGCGTCGGTCGTCGAGGGCCTGCACGTGTTCACCTTCAACCAGGTCCGCCAGACCGAGCACTGGCGCCGGTCCGTTCTCGCCGAGCTGGCGGGTGAACCAGGCGCTCAGGTCAAGATGTAGGCCTGCTCCTCTTCCATCTCGGTGTCCAGGCCTTGGAGCTCGACCGAGTCGGGCACGCGGACGGGTTCGAACCGGTTCAGGACCTTGAGGATGATCCATGTGACGGCGAACGCGTAGACCGCTACGAGCGCGGCGGCGGCGACCTGCTTGCCAAGAAACGAAGCGTTACCTGCGACAAGCCCATTCTGCCCCGCAGCGTTGACCGAGAGATACGCGAAGACGCCCAACAGAATCGATCCGAGCAGGCCGCCGACACCGTGGGCGGCCCACACGTCGAGCGCATCGTCCCACTTCATGCGCTCGCGGAACGCAACGGCGAAGTAGCAGATCGAGCCTGCGGCAAATCCGATCACGAATGACGCCCACGTCGGCACGTAGCCAGCGCACGGGGTGATGCATGCAAGCCCGGCGACCGCCCCTGTGAAGGCACCGACCAGACTCGGCTTGCCGGCCCTCAGCCAGGAGATCGCAAGCCATGTGCACATCCCGACGGACGCAGCGATGTCGGTGTTGACGAACGCCTGTGCCGCGACTCCGTTGGCCGCGAGCGCCGAGCCGCCATTGAAGCCGAACCAGCCGAACCACAACAACCCGGTGCCGAGGGCGACGAACGCCACGTTGTGCGGAAGCATCTTCTCGCCCGGCGCGAACTTCCGCGAGCCGACCACCCACACCGACGCAAGGGCGGCGAAGCCTGCACTCGTGTGCACGACCATGCCACCTGCGAAGTCGAGGACGCCCCATTTCATGAGAAACCCGCCACCCCAGATCCAGTGCACGATCGGCACATAGACGAGCAGGCTCCAGAACACCAGGAACTTCAGGTAGCTCTTGAAGTGCACGCGGTCAGCGAAGGCTCCGGTGATGAGCGCCGGGGTGATGATCGCGAACATCTCCTGAAAGATGAAGTGCGCCAGCGCCGGGATATCCGGCGCCCACGGACCCGGCTTGGTTCCCACGTGCTGGAGGAAGATCCACGAGAAATTGCCGATCACGCCGCCGACGTTTCCGGAGAAGGCGAGCGAGTAGCCGACCGACACCCAGAGAACGGTCACGATCCCCATCGAGATGAAGCTCTGCATCATGATGGCGAGGAAGTTCTTCCTCCGCACGAGACCGCCGTAGAAGAACGCCAAGCCCGGCGTCATCACCATCACCAGTGCGGCGCACAGAAGAACGAACCCGGTATCCCCGGCGTTGATCACATTCTCCTCCTTAGGCCCGTCGCGCGTTCGACCAGGTCGATCGGCGTCCCCCGCCCTTCATTATTGCTTCTGGGAACGCGGCGGGCCGGGCCGAAGACGATGCCGTCTCATCGGCGAGGCTGTGAGTGTGCGCGGTGGGCCGGGCCCCGCGGGGTCGAGCCCTGGTAGGGGGGCGCGGTCGCCACGGGCCGGCCGTTGGCGGGGTCGAGCCCGTTGGCTCGGCACCACGTCCCGAACGCCTTGTAACGGTATGTGGGCGCGTTGCGCCACGACACTTTGAAGCCGAAACGGTCCGACAAGGCCCGGTACATGAGGTGCAGGCTGGTCGCTGCGAAGGTGAGGCAAGCGAAGCCGACGCCGGCGACCGCATAGGCGCAGACCCTCGTCCAACCCTGGCCGACGAGGAAAAGGACCAGCCAGACCGGAGCCGACCAGACCCCAACCGTGGTCGAAGGCCCCGTGAGCACGTAGAGACGGGCGGCCTTGCGGCCGATCCGCGGTGACCACCTCGCAACGAAGGAGGCTCTCGAGGGCATTCGTATAGCATGCCGCACGTCACCGGAGGCAGGGGAGGAGGGGCCGAGGCACATGGCGCGGGACCGATACGACTTCATCATCATCGGAGGCGGCTCTGCCGGCAGCGCGCTCGCGAACCGGCTCACGGCGGATGGATCGAACCAGGTTCTGGTCCTCGAGGCGGGCCGCCCCGACTATCGCTGGGACATCTTCATCCATATGCCGGCGGCGCTGACGATTCCGATCGGTAGCCGGTTCTACGACTGGAAGTACGAGTCGGAGCCGGAGCCGTACATGAACGGGCGCAAGATCTATCACGCCCGGGGCAAGGTTCTCGGGGGCTCGAGCAGCATCAACGGGATGATCTTCCAGCGAGGCAACCCACTCGACTACGAGCGGTGGGCGGCCGACCCGGGCATGAAGGGGTGGGACTACGCCCATTGCCTGCCGTACTTCAAGCGGATGGAGACCTGCCTCGAGGGCGGCGACGAGTACCGGGGCACAGACGGCCCGCTCGTCCTCGAGCGCGGCCCGGCCACGAGCCCGCTCTTCAAAGCGTTCTTCGAAGCCGTGCAGGAAGCCGGATACGTGCTCACCTACGACGTGAACGGCTACCGCCAGGAAGGCTTTGCGGCCTTCGACCGCACGATTCGGCGGGGCCGGCGGCTCAGCGCCTCCCGCGCGTACCTCCATCCCGTGATGGGGCGGCCGAATCTGGAGGTCCAGTGCCGGGCGCTCGTGACGAAGATCCTCTTCGAGGGCACGCGCGCCGTGGGCGTCGAGGTGAGTGCGTCGGGGCACCGCCGCCAGATCCGGGCCGGCGAGGTCATCCTGTGCGGCGGGGCGATCAACTCCCCCCAGCTGCTCCAGCTGTCCGGCGTCGGGAACGCCGACGAGCTGAGGGCGCTCGATGCCTACGTCGTGCAGGACCTTCCCGGCGTCGGGGAGAACCTCCAGGATCACCTCGAGGTCTACATCCAGCACGCCTGCACTCAGCCGGTCTCGGTCGCTCCGGCACTCAAATGGCGGAACAGGCCTTGGATCGGTCTGGAGTGGTTGTTGTTCCGGAGGGGCCCCGGGGCGACGAACCACTTCGAAGCCGGCGGGTTCGCCTGCAGCAACGACGACGTGGCCTACCCCAACCTGATGTTCCATTTCCTCCCGATCGCGATCCGCTACGACGGTTCGGCGCCGGCCGGTGGGCACGGTTATCAGGTGCACATCGGACCGATGTACTCAGACGCCCGCGGCTCGGTGAAGATCAAGTCCCTCGATCCGACGATTCGGCCGGCGCTGCGCTTCAACTACCTGTCGACCGATCAGGACCGCAGAGAGTGGGTGGAGGCGGTGGGCGTCGCGCGTAGCATCCTGTCGCGGCCCGCCTTCGACGAGTTCAGCGGCGGCGAGCTCTCACCGGGACCCGGCGTGTCGACCGACGAGGAGATCCTGGACTGGGTCCGCCGCGACGCTGAGACGGCGCTCCACCCCTCGTGCACCTGCAGGATGGGGACCGACGAGCTGTCCGTCGTGGACCCGGAGAGCCTGAAGGTGCACGGCGTCGAGGGCTTGCGCGTCGTGGACGCGTCGGTCATGCCGTACATCACGAACGGCAACATCCTCGCGCCGGTGATGATGGTGGCCGAGAGGGCGTCCGACCTCATTCTCGGCGACACACCGTTGCCGCCGGCCACTGTCGACTTCTACCGCCGTTCGTCGGCGCGCCACGATGCTCGGGCCCGCGTCAAGCCCCCCGCCCGTCCCGGGAACGGATCGCGGTGACGAGTGCCGGGATGATCACGCTCAGGTCGCCGATGACGGCGTAGTCGGCCCGGGAGATGATCGGGGCGTCCGGATCGGTGTTGATCGCCACGACGTGCTTCGCACTCTGGCAGCCCGCCAGGTGCTGGATGGCGCCGCTGATGCCGCAGGCGAGGTAGAGGTCCGGCGAGATGCGGGTGCCCGTCTGGCCGACCTGCTGGTTGTGCGAGCGCCAGCCGAGGCTCGTCACGACCCGCGAGACGCCGACGGCGGCACCGAGGAGCTCGGCCAGCTCCTCGATCGGAGCGAAGCCCTCGGGGCCGCCGACCCCGCGCCCGCCGCCGACGACGACGCGGGCGTCGGCAAGGGAGATGCCGGCGCTGCGACCCATCCACTCCGAGACCCTGACGCGCAGGTCCTCCTCGCGAAGCGTTGGGTGATGGGTGTGGACCGACGTCGACACGGGCTCTGGCGCCGGTGCGGCCGCGACCCCGTCGAAGGCGACGGTCAGCAGCGCCGGCGCCGCCTCGAGGAGCGCGTCCTCGATCAGACTGCCCGCCCAGCGTTGCCGGCTGAGGCGAACGGTCGCCTCGTCTACGCGCGACGCGTCGAGGCAGTTGGCCACCATCGGGAGCCCGGTGAGGGCGCCCACATGCGCCATGACCTCATTGCCCCGGTCGGTGCCGGCTGCGACGAGCGCCGTGGCCGAGCTCAGCGACACGAGCTCGACGAGCGCACGGGCCCATCCGGTCGGGGCATAGGCGTCGAGCTCGACCGCCTCGATCGCGTAGGCCTCGGAGACACCGAAGGCGGAGAGCGCTTCGAGTGTCGGGGCGGAGGCGTCGCCGACGACTGCGGCGGCGAGCGGATCGCCGGACGAGCGGGCGAGGGATCTGGCGAAGGTGAGTGCGCGAAGCGAGGCGTCGATCGGGCCTTCGCCGTCGTGTTCGACGAGACACAGGACGGTCACGGGAGGACCCCCAGCTGCTCGAGCAACCCGAGAAGTGCGGGCACGGCCTCGACTCCCGTCCCGAGGATCTCCGCCCGCTGCCGCTCGACGACCGGGACCCGGAGCGCCTCTTTCCGTACGGGGTCCTCGTGCCACTCCGGGGCGACTTGCTCGACGACCGCCTTCTTTGCTCGCATCCGGCCGGGCAAGGACGGGTAGCGGGGAAGATTGATCCCTTCCTTGACGGTGACCACCGACGGCAAACCGCAGCTCGAACAGCTCGTCACCGCCCCGGAACTCGCGCCGGGCCCGGACCGTCGTGTCGGAGACCTCGAGATGCTTGACGCCTGTCACACAGGGCCGGCCGAGCGCGTACGCGACACGGACTCCCACCTGGTAGTCGCCGGTGTCGGCCGCCTCGTTGCCGAACAGGATGAGGTCGTACGCCTCGTCGTCGGCCTCGTGGCGCCGGATGGTGTCGACGATCGCGTCGGCCGTCGCGATAGGCCCCCACTCCCGGCCGTCGGTCGCGAGCAGGATCGGCTTGCCGGCACCGATCGCGACTGCGTCTCGCAACTGCTCGGCAGCCTCCTCCGGTCCGAGGGTCAGAACCGAGACGCTGCCGCCTCGGTTCTCCACGATTCTCACGGCTTCTTCGACCGCGCACTCCTCGTGAGGGCTCACCGTGAACCCGAGCAGGCGCGTGTCGACCTCCTGGGCGTCGGGCGTCACGGCGATCCGGCCGCCGACCATGGGGACCCGCTTGATGCAGACGAGAACGTTCACCTCGTTCAGCTTCTGACCCGGTCGTTGCCGGGATCGAACAGAGGGGTCGATCCGACGACGGCGACCGTGACGGGATAGCACTCGCTCAGGTACTCCACCAAGAGGCCGGCCCCCTGCTGGGCGGCTGCGGCCGGCAGGTACGCCAGCAGGAGATGCTTGCCGACCGAGGGTCCGGAGCCGGCGCTCGTCACGTAGGATGGCCGACCCTTCTCGTCCTCCAGCCGGTCGCCTTCGGCTGTCAGGATCGGCTCGCCGCCGAGCATGTAACGAAGCTGCCCGCTCGCCGACCGGTGGTCGTCCACGGTCAGGGTGCAGAGCCGAGCGACCGGTTCGGTCTCTCGCTGCCGAAGGTAGGGCTCCTTGCCGACGAACCAGTCCTTTTTCACCGAAGGGCGGGCCATCCCGGCCTCCACGATGTCGTAGTCAGCCGTGAGCTCGTTGCCGAAGGCCCGGTATCCCTTCTCGAGCCGGCCGGTCGTGCCGTAGACGCCGATGCCGACGGGGACGATGCCGTGTTCGCGCCCGGCCTCCCAGAGCGTGTTCCAGGCGCGGGCGCCTTCTTCGATCGGCACGTAGAGCTCCCAACCGAGCTCGCCGACGTAGGAGATGCGCGACGCCAGCACGCGGAGGCCGCCGAGCTCGAGCTGGCGGCATGTCCCGAACGCGAAGCCATCGTTCGACACGTCGTCGTCGGTGCACGACTGCAGCACGTCGCGCGCCCGGGGTCCCCAGAGGCCGAAGGTGGTCCAGGCGGACGTGAGGTCGGCGAGTTGTGCCGACCCGTTCTCGGGCAAGTGGTCGAGAAACCACTTCTTCTCCGCCATACCCGTCGCGCCCCCCGTCACCACGCGGAAGTGCTCCGGGCCGAGTCGCATGATCGTGAGGTCGGACTTGAAGCCGCCTCGTTCGTCGAGGAGGGACGTGTAGACGACCCGGCCGACCGCGACGTCCATTTGCGCGACGGCGAGGGCCTGCAGCGCGGACAGGGCGCCCGGACCGGTTACGTCGAAGACGACGAACGCGGAGAGGTCGACGAGGCCGCAGCCGTCTCGCATCGCCAGATGCTCGGCATTGATGATCGGCGACCACCAGCGGGACTCCCACTCGCCTTCCCGCGGCATGACGCGGTCGCCGTAGCGTTCGAGCAGCGGCTCATTGCTGGCGTACCAGAACGGCCGCTCCCACCCGACCGTCTCGAAGAAGACAGCGCCGAGATCGCGCTCCTGCTCGTAGACGGGGCTGAGGCGCGTGCGCCGCTGCAGCTCCCACTGCTCGGCCGGGTGGACGATCCCGTACATCTTGTTGAAGGCCTCTCGGGCCCTCGCCGCGATGTGCTCCCTCGTGCGTTGATGATCGTAGAAGCGTGCGATGTCGGTCTCGTGGACGTCGATCTCGGGCGCGCCTCCGCTCATCCATTCGGCCACGGCTCGCCCGATCCCCGGCCCTTCCTTGATCCAGCTCGCTGCGGCCGACCACAAGCCTTTGACCTCCGGGGTCTCGCCGAGCAGCGGGTGGCCGTCGGGGGTCATCGAGATGAGACCGTTGATGGCGTAACGGATTCCGACCTTCTCGTCGCCCAGAAGCTCGGGCATGAGCTCGAGGGCGTCCTGCAGCTGCGGGTCGAAGTCGTCCTGGGTGAACGGCAGCTCGGTGGGCGAGAGCACCGACTCCTCGATCGAGGGGATCTCGTCCGGGCGCACGATGATCGGCCGGTGCGCGTATGAACCGACCTCCATGTCCCCGCCGTGCTGGCGCTCGTACATGTTCGTGTCCATGTCGCGCACGATCGGGTAGACGATCTCCCCGACGGTGTCGGCGAAGAGCGGGATCGGACCCACGCTGATCATCTGGTGGACGATCGGCGTCAGCGCGATGGTCGCTCCGGCCATCCGCGCGATGCGCGGGCTCCACACTCCGCAGCAGACCGCGCAGACGTCGGTCTCGATGTCGCCTCCGGTCGTGCGCACGACACGGACCCGCTTCCCGTCGGCGGACAAGTCGATTCCGACGATCTCGGTGTTCGCCCGCACCTCCAGCGCGCCCATCTCTCGGGCTTGCTCACGCATGAGGGTGCCCGCTCGCAAAGAGTCGACGACGCCGACCGTCGGGAAGTACAGCCCTTCGAGGATCACCTCGGGGTCGATGAAGGGGACCAGCTTCTCGACGCCGGCCGGGCTCAGCAGCTCGCAGGGAACGCCCCACGCCTTGGCGGTGGATGCGCGGCGACGGAGCTCCTGGCGTCGTGCCTCGGTTCGCGCGACCTCGATCCCGCCGCTCTCGGTGAAGACCCCGAGCTGCTTGTACTGCGCCGAGCTGTCCTCGGTCAGCTCGGTCATCATCTTCGAGAAGTCGACCGGGAAGATGAAGTTCGAAGCATGGCCGGTCGAGCCCCCGGGATTGGGCATCGGGCCCTTGTCTATGAGCACGAGGTCGCGCCACCCGAGGCGAGCAAGGTGAAAGGCGAGGCTGTTGCCGACGATCCCCGCGCCGACGATGACCGCGCTGGCTCGGCTGGTAGGTTCGTTCATGGCGGTCATTCTCGCCGGTCCCGGTCCCGGTCGCCAGACGCCGACCGGCCGGCTCGAGCGCCCTAGCGCTCCCGACGCGGCGCCGGGAAATGAATCGTCTTCGGCTCGGTGAACGCCTCGATCAGCGAGCGGCCGCCTACGCGGCCCCGTCCGCTGATGCTTCCGGAGCGACCCCCGAAGGGAAGGTGCGACTCCCAGAGGTTGGTCGAGGCATTGATGTTGACCCAACCGGCACGTGCGGCTTCGGCAAAGGCGAGCCCGCGTTCGAGATCCTCGGTGAACACCGCTGCCGTGAGCCCGAAAGGTGAGCCATTCGTGATCTCGAGCGCCTCCGCGTCCGACGAGATCTCGATCACGGGCACGACCGGACCGAATGTCTCGTCCCGTGCGATCAGCATCTCCAGGGTCACGCCGTCGAGGACGGTGGCCTCGGCGAACAGCTGAGTCGGGAAGCCCGGAGCCCTGTTGCCACCGCACACGATCTTCGCTCCGCGGTCGCTCGCGTCGGCGACGTGGGCGTCGAATTTCTCGGCATTCGGCTCGTTGTTCAGCGGCCCCATCGTCGTGAGCGGATCGAACGGGTCACCGAGCCGGACGCGTTCGGCCGTCGCCACCGCCACCCGCTCGACGAATTCGGCCCGGACCGACGAGTGGACGAGGAAGCGCTCGCCGGCGGTGCAGCTCTGGCCGGCGCACAGGTAGGCGGCTTCGAGGGTCGCCTCCGTCGCGAGCTCGAGGTCGGCGTCTTCCAGAACGACCATCGGACCGTTGCCTCCGAGCTCCAGGATCTGCGTCTTGCCAGCCGCCCGCTCGGCAACACGCCTCCCGGTGGCCACCGAGCCGACGAAGCCCACCGCGTGCACGCCCGGGTGCGCGACGACGGCATCGCCGACGACCGCACCCGGCCCGGGCAGGAAATTGAAGACGCCTGGAGGCAGCGCTGCCTCGGCGATCACTTCGGCAAGCAGGGCCGAGCACGCGGCCGTCGTCGGCGCCGGCACCCACACGACTGCGTTCCCGGCGGCCAGAGCGGGCGCGAACACCTCGGCTCCCATCGTGTAGGGCCAGTTCCACGGCGACACGATCCCGACGACGCCGAGCGGCACCCTCGCGACGAGCACTCTGGCGCCCGCCGAGGTGGAAGGCGGCATCGAGCCTTCGAGTCGCTTGGCATCCTCGCCGGCCATTCGGAAGTACTCGATCAGCTCGTCGACCTCCCCGTAGGACTCGGCGACGAGCGGCTTGCCCTGATCCTCGGTGAGCGCGTGCGCGAGCTCGTCGCGCCGGGCTCGGATGGCGCCGACGACGGACTCGCAGCAGGCGGCGCGCTCGAAGGCCGATGTCGCGGCCCAGCCCACCGACGCCGCTGCCGCCGCCCTCACGGCGCCGTCCACGTCAGCCACGTCTGCGACGGCGACGTGGGCGAAGGCCTCGCCGGTGGACGGGCTCGCCGCCGGCATCGTGCCTGCGCCGCCCGGTCGCCAGGATCCGTCCACATAGAGCTGGTACTCCCGCATGGTCATCCCTCTCTCACAACCTCGGCGAAGCGTTCGGCGAAACCCTGCCAGCATCCAAACAAGCGACCCTCGGCCTCGCTGATGTCGGAGATGGCGGAGTCGACCTGGCGAGCCCGCTCCGGCGGCAGCGAGTCCTCGGCCACGGCCCACGACCGCATCAGCGCACCACCCGCCTCGGGATGGAACTGAACCCCCCAAGCACGTTCGCCGAGCCGGAACGCCTGCACGGGACAGCTCGAGCTGGAAGCTAGCAGCACGGCGTCCGCCGGGAGCTCGGTGATCTCGTCGTCGTGCCACTGTGCGGCCTCGAGCGGCGTAGTCATCGCGCGGAAGAGCCGATCATTTCGGCCTTCCTCGTTGAGATCGATCTTCCCGAGGCCGAGCTCGCCGCCGGAGAGGCTCGGGGCCACGCGACCGCCGCAGGCCACCGCGAGCATCTGCGCGCCGAGACAGATACCGAGAACGGGTCGCCCGCCCGAGGTCGCGTCGGCCAGCATCGTTCTCACCTGCGCCAGCCACGGAGCCCGCCAGTCGTCGCAGGCACCCATCGATCCGCCCAGCACCATCAGGCCGCCGTCCACGTGCTCGGGAAGCGGGTCACCCTTATAGGGCCGGCAGACCTCGATGGCGATCCCGGCTCCCGTCAGCCAGTGCCCGAACATCTCCGGCCCGGCGTCCGGCTCGTGCTCGACCACGAGCACACGGTCACGCTCGGGAGTCGTCATGTGAGGAGATTATTCATCGAATAGCCTGGCGCCGCTCCCCAGGGGGACAGGAGGCGACATGGCCAGGCTGCCAACCGAGCTCGTGGCGCTCAGCGCCGAGCAGGAGGAGATCGTGCGTCTGTGCCGCCAGTTCGCACAAGAAGAGGTTCGCCCGGTGGCCCGGGAAGTCGACGAGGCGGACGTCGTCGTGCCCTGGGAGATCTGGCACAAAGCGGCGGCGATCGGGCTGACCTCGTTCATGCTGCCGCAGGAGCTCGGCGGGGGCGGCTTTGGCGACGTCTTCACCCAGTGCCTTGTCCAAGAGGAGCTGTGTGCGGGCGACCTCGCTTTAGGCAACCTCCTCACTTCCAACGGTTTCTTCGCCCATCCGGTGCTCGAGCTGGGCACGGTGGAGCAGAAGGAGCGGTTCCTGTCACCGCTCGTCGGGCCCACGCCGCCACTGACCTCGGTCGCTGTGACTGAGCCGGACGTCGGCTCCGATGCCGCTTCCCTGCAGACGCGCGCCGTGCGCACAGCAGGCGGGTACCGCTTGACGGGCCGCAAGACCTGGATCTCCAATGCGGGACCGGCCGAGCTCTACGTCGTCTTCGCGACCGTGGACCCGTCGCTTCGCGCCCGTGGCGTCACGGCCTTTGTTGTCGGGCGCGGCGCCGAAGGCCTCAGCTTCTCCGAGCCGTTCCGCAAGATGGGCCAGCGCGCCCTTCTCAACGCGGAGATGGTCCTCGAGGACGTCTTCGTGCCCGAGGCCGATCGCCTCGGCGAGGAGGGTCAGGGCTTCCACGGATTGATGCACACTTTCGACGCCTCGCGGGTGGTCCTCGGCGCTGCCGCGACCGGCGCGGCGCGGGCCGCCACGGAGTACGCGGTCGACTACGCCAGGGAGCGCAAACAGTTCGGAAAGCCGATCATCGAGCACCAGTCCGTCGCGTTCCGCCTGGCGGACATGGCGACGCGCGTCGAAGCCGCACGGCTCATGGTCTGGAGAGCCGCGAAGAGACTCGACGCCGGCCTCCGCTCAACTACGGAGGCCGCCATGGCGAAGCTGGTCGCGTCCGAAACTGCGATGTTCACCACATGGGCAGCCGTGCAAACTCTCGGCGGCTGGGGCTATTCGCGCGAGTACCTCGCGGAGAAGTGGATGCGCGACGCCAAGCTCGAGGAGATCGAGGAGGGCACGTCCGACATCCAGCGGCTGGTGATCTCGCGAGACCTGACCCGGAGTTGAACCCGGCCGGCACGAGGTTTCGCGCTGCGGGCGCGAGCGCCGTTAGCGTGGCGGCCATGGCGGAGGACCGAGACCTTTCGCATTTGTTCTCGCCAGATTCGATCGCGATCACCGGCGCGTCCGACGACCCCCGCAAGTGGGGGAACTGGCTGGCCAAAGGTGCGCTCAAGAGTGAGCACCGGCGGCGCGTCCATCTTGTCAATCACAAGCGCGACTCCGTCCTCGGCCGGCCGACGCTCCGAGCGGCGTCCGACATTCCTGGGGGCGTCGACCTCGTGGTCATCACCGTCCCGGCCGCGGCCTTCGCGGACGCCGTCGACGACGCGCTCCAGGCCGGCGCTCGCGCCATCGTCGGGATCAGCGCCGGTCTCGGTGAGACGGGGCCGGCCGGCCTCGAGCTCGAAGCGGCTGTAGCGGCACGGGTGCGTGAGGCGGGAGCGGTGCTCCTCGGCCCCAACTGCCTTGGCCTGCTCGACTCCGACGCCGAGCTGTACCTCACCTCGAACGAGCTTCCGAAAGGGCCGATCGGACTCATCACCCAGAGCGGCAACCTCGCGCTCGAGCTTGGGGAGAAGGCGGCCGTGGCGCAGCTCGGCTTCAGCCGTATGGCTTCGACCGGCAACCAGGCCGATCTCGACGTCGCCGACCTGATCCGGTCCTACGCGAGCTCGGACGCCGTCGAGGCGGTCGCAGTCTATTGCGAGGACTTCCGCGACGGCCGGCGGTTCCTCGAGGCGGCGGCTTCATGCGCCGCGGTCGGCAAGCCGGTCGTGCTCCTGACCGTCGGGACGAGTCAGGCCGCGGCGCGCGCGGCGCGCTCGCACACGGGAGCGATCGTGAGCGGTGCGCGTTCGATCGACGCCGCTTGTCGTGCCGCAGGCATCGAGCGCGTGACGACGCCCCAACAGATGATCGACGTCATAGAAGGTCTGCTGCTCGGATCCGCCGCGACCGGTCGCAGGGTTGCCGTGCTCGCCGACGGCGGCGGCCACGGCGCCGTCGGCGCCGACGTCGCCGAAGCGGCCGGCCTGACCGTGGCGGCGTTCTCGGATGGGCTGGCCGAGAGGCTGAGCCGCGCGATCGGAACGGCGGGCGGCACCGGCAATCCAGTGGACCTTGCCGGCGGGGGCGAGCAGGACATCTGGTCCTTCCAGCGGGCGCTGGACGAGCTGGTGGGGTCGCCGGAGGTCGACGCCGTCCTCTTGACCGGTTACTTCGGCGCCTACAGCTCTTACGGCCCCGAGCTGGCGGAGGCCGAGCGGGAGGTAGCTGCGGTGCTCGCCCGGACGGTTCGCGCGACCCCCAAGCCGGTCGTCGTGCACTCCATGCGACCGCTCGTCACCGCGGCCTCGAGCGTCAGCAGCGACGACCCCCTCGTGCGGCTCCGCTCGGCCGGCGTCCCGGTCTACGCCGACGTCGAAGCAGCCGCCTCGGTGCTGGCGCGGGTCGTCCGCCGGGCCACCGCGCCCCCGGCAACGCTGCCCGATCTTCCGCCGCCGTCGGCCGGCCCGACGGCCGGCGGCTACTGGGAGGCGCGTTCGCTCCTCGAGGCGGCAGGCGTGTGGCTGTCTCCCGCCCGGAAGGTCTGCGACCTCGAGCAAGCCCGCCAGGCGGCTCGTGAGCTCGGCTATCCGGTTGTGCTGAAGGCCGCCTCGCTCGAGCACAAGTCGGACGCGGGAGGCGTGGCCCTCGATCTGGCCGACGACGCGGCTCTCGAACGAGCGGCGACCGACATGTGGTGGAGACTTGGCCCAGCTCCGCTCTCGGTCGAGTCGATGATCTCGAGCCGCGAGGGCGTCGAGCTGCTCGTAGGCGCGCGTCGCGACGCCCGGTTCGGGGCGATCGCCGTCGTCGGGCTCGGCGGTATCTACACCGAAGTGCTGTCCGACGTCGCGGCTGCGCTCGCACCGGTGGACGAGGCCACGGCCGACAGGCTGATCCGGTCGCTTCAAGGGGCGCCGCTACTGCTCGGCGCCAGGGGTCGGCCGGCCCTCGACGTCGTGGCGGCGGCGATGGCGCTCGTCGCGATCTCGAAGGTTGCCGCCGGCTATCCGGCCATCGCCGAGATCGAGGTCAATCCGCTGCTCGTGTGCCGCTCCGGTGCCTACGGGCTCGACGCTCGGCTGGTGCTCGATTCGGACGGTGCCGATACCTCCGGCGGCTAATCGGCCAGGAGATCAGGCTGCGGAGGGTAGCCGCCGAGTCCCCAGGCGTCCACGCCACCGTCGATGACGATGGTCGTGCCGGTGATGTAGCTCGCTCCGGGCGAGACGAGAAACGCGATCAGCGTCGCCACCTCCTCAGCCGTCCCGAGGCGGCCGAGCGGCACGGACCGCTCCCATTCGGCCACGAGCTCGGCGCCGTAGGAGTCGAGGCCCTCGGTCCTGATGTTGCCCGGGTCGACGCAGACGGCTCGGATCCCGTACTTGCTCCACTCGATGGCGAGGCCGGCGGCCAGATTCTCCACCGCGGCGCGCGCCGCCGCGGCGTGGACCATCCCCGGAACCCCGCGCCGCGGGCTGAATCCGATGAAAACGACGACACCGCGCCGCCGGGGGATCATCGACCGCCGGGCAACCTCTCTCGTCAGGCTCCACGCCGCCTCGACCGCGAGGCGGTGCACCGCCCGCCAACCCGACACCGAGATCTCCTCGGCTGCCGCGCTGAACTGACCGCCGGCATTGTTGACGACGGCGTCGACCGTCCCGAACCGGTCGAGCGCGCTGTCGACGACACGCGCCACCTCCTCCGGCTCGCGAAGGTCTGCTGTCACCGGCAGGCAGGCTTGGCCGAGACTCGCGATGGCGCGGCTCGTCTCCTCCAGCGGGTCGACCCGCCGCCCACAGACGACAACCTGCGCGCCGGTCCTCGCCAACTCGATGGCGGTCGCGCGCCCGATGCCCGTGCCGCCACCTGAGACGATCGCCACCGTCCCGCGATTGGCCTCCGAGTCCAGCGTGGAGTGAGCCACGCCCGAACCCTAGTGTTCTGTTGCTTTCCGGGCTTGTCCTATTACGCTGGTCGGGGACAAGGGACGGGGGCGGGGGCACCGATGCCGAAAGTGGTCGACCGGACGGAGAAGCGCGAGGAGGTCCTCGAGGCGACGTGGCGCCTGATGGCCCGTGTCGGAATCGATCGGGTCAGCATCCGGGAGATCGCTGCCGAGGCCGGCTGTTCGACCGGGGTGATCGCGCACTACTTCAAGAACAAGGAGGACGTGCTTCTCTCCGCACTGCGCCTGGTGAACAGCCAGGAAGTCGAAGCAGTTGCCCGTTCCACGGCCGGCCTGAGAGGCCTGACGGCCGTGCGGGCCGCGATCGACGAGGTGCTTCCGGTCGACACCGAGCGCCGGCTGGCGATGACCGTCTGGATGAGCTTCTGGGGGCGAGCCGTGGGAGACGCCCCGTTGGCCACGATGCAACGGCGAAGCTACGGCGAATGGTGTTCGCTTCTTCAGGGGCACTTCGAGGAGGCGGTGGCCGACGCGGAGGTGCCGGGCGACCTCGACTGTGCCGACGAAGCGGCTCGCACGGCGGCGCTCATCGACGGGCTGGCGATCCAGACCATGCTCGAGCCCGAGCGGATCACCGCCGACAAGGTGGCCGAGATCATGTCTTCGCACCTGCGTTCGCTCGCTGCCTCACGCCAGGATTCCCGGTGGAATTCCGATCGGCGGGCGCCCGCATCGCCTGACATCGCCGTTGTTGCAGCAGCGGAAACCGCCACCTAGAGTCAACTTCGTTCACTGTGAGGATACGTAGAACCCGCCCCTAACCAAGCAGACTCAGGAGGTTCCCGTGGCCCGTGACTCCAAGTACGACGTGCTTTTCGAGCCGATCCAGATCGGGCCGAAGACCCTCAGGAACCGCTTCTATCAGGTGCCTCATTGCATCGGCGCCGGGTCCGAGAAGCCTGGTTTCCAGGCTTACCACCGGGGCATCAAGGCCGAGGGTGGTTGGGCGGCGTGCTGCACGGAGTACTGCTCGATCAGCCCCGAGTCCGATGACACCATGCGCGGTATCGGCTCGGATCTGGGACGACGGTGACGTCCAGAATCTGAAGGCGATGTGCGACCGGTTGCATCAGTACGGCGCGCTGGCGGGGATCGAGCTCTGGTACGGCGGCCCCCATGCGCCGTGCCACGAGTCGCGGGACACGCCCCGCGGCCCGTCGCAGATCGCCTCCGAGTTCGAGTCCAACATCTATCCCCGGACCATGGACCTGGACGACATCCAGCGGGTCCAGCAGTACTACGTCGACGGTGCCATCCGGGCCCGGGCGGCCGGCTTCGACATCATCTATGTCTACGGTGCTCACAGCTACCTGCCGTTGCAGTTCCTGTCCCCCTGGTCGAACAAGCGCACGGACAAGTACGGGGGCTCGTTCGAGAACCGCGCCCGGTTCTGGCGTGAGAGCCTCGAGAAGGTGCGAGAAGCCGTCGGTGACGACTGCGCCATCGCCTCGCGATTCGCGGTCGACACGCTGTACGGCCCGGCCGGCGTCGAGCTCGAGAAGGACGGCTACCGCTTCGTCGAGTACGTCGACCACCTCGTGGACCTCTGGGACCTGACGGTCGGCGACATCGCCGAGTGGGGGCAGAACGCCGGCCCGTCCCGGTTCTTCGAGGAGAACCACGAGAAGCCGTACACGGGCACCGTCAAGCCGGGCAACCACACAAACAAGCCGGTCGTCGGCGTCGGCCGGATCACGAACCCCGACACGATGGTCGCCATCATCAACTCCGGACAGTTCGACATCATCGGCGCCGCCCGGCCGTCGATCTCGGACCCGTTCCTGCCGAACAAGATCGAGGAGGGCCGTTTCGACGACATCCGGGAGTGCATCGGCTGCAACCAGTGCATCTCGCGCTGGGAGATCGGCGGCCCGCCGATGGTGTGCACCCAGAACGCCACCGCCGGCGAGGAGTACCGACGCGGCTGGCATCCTGAGCGCTTCCACCGCGCCCGCAACGCCGACAAGAGCGTCCTCGTCGTCGGGGCCGGGCCGGCCGGGATGGAGTGCGCCATGGTCCTCGGCAAGCGGGAGATGGCAGCCGTCCACCTCGTCGAGGCGGAGCGCAGCATCGGTGGCAACGTCAACTGGGTCTCGACCCTCGGTCACTCGGACGGCAAGGAGAACATCTTCCGCGGTACGGCGCGCGGACTCGGCGACTGGCAGCGGGTCGTCAACTACCGCCAGATCCAGCTCGACAAGCTCAAGAACGTCGAGATCCACACCGGCAGCCGCCTCGACGCCCAGCAGATCCGGGAGTACGGGGCCGAGATCGTCGTCATCGCGACGGGGTGTCACTGGGCGACCGACGGTCTCAACTCCGCAACGCACGACACGATCCCCGGTGCCGACGCAACCCTCCCGTGGCAGTCGACGCCGATGGAAGTGGCTCTCGGCACGAAGGAAGTCGGTCACCGCGTGCTGGTCCTCGACAACGAGGCGTACTACATGGGCGTGACGATCGCCCAGAAGCTCGCTGGTGAAGGCCACGAGGTGTGGCTGCTCACCCAGCGTGGCGACATCGGCAAGTACATGGAGTTCACGCTGGAGGCGCCGATGATGCACCGCGAACTGCATCGTCTCGGAGTGCACATCCACACCGAGACGATGGTCGACCGGTTCGAGCCGGGTCTCGTCAGCGCGTACGACGTGTGGAATCCCGCGCACAAGGAGGAGTTCGAGGTCGACTCCGTCGTCCTGTGCACCGCGAGGCTGTCGGACGATGCCCTTTACCACGAGCTCAAGTCCGACCCGGCCGCTCTCGAGAGCAACGGCGTCGAAAGCGTCTACATGATCGGCGACGCCGCAGCACCTCGCATGATGGTGGACTGCATCTTCGACGGCCACCGCCTCGCCCGCGAGATCGACAGCGCAGACCCCTCGGTCCCACTCCCGTTCATCAGGGAGCGCCGCCTGTGGGGGAGCACCGACAATGGCACGTTCCAAGCGCAGCGGTCGGACGAGTCCGACATGGATCCGATGCCGGCCTAGGCGGCGCAATGCCGGCTCGGCCCGGCGCTGGCCCGGCGGCCGATGTTTAGAAAAAAGCCCAAACTTGCCTCCAAAAGAGATTGTGACTGGTCACAATCATTAACGGAGGCAAGTTTTGGGAAAAATTGAGTAGTGCCCCGAGGGTCGCGGGGTCCCGAAGGTCCCGAGGGTCGCCGGGTTCCGAAGGTCGCGGCTGTCCCGCAGGCCTGCAGCCCTCGGGCGGTCAGGCGACCGCCACCGGGAGGCCGGTCGAAAGGCTCTCCTCGGCTGCGAGCGCCACCGCGAGCGTGTCTGAACCGTCGCGCGCCGTGCAGGCGACGGCCTCCGGCCGTCCGGAGCGGACGGCATCGACGAACATCCGCATCTCGCCCACGAAGGGATCCTCGAGACTCTTCTCCGAGACGTGAAGACTCCGGTGCACCTCCCGGAAGTAGCGATCGTCCTCGGCCGGCGCCGGGGCGCCGGCGTACCGGAGCTCGGTGTTCAGCTCGAACGACGGATCCAGGAAGAGCTCGAAGGTTCCCGACTCCGTCGCGACCGTCAAGTCGAATCTCTGCGGATCTCCTCGAGCGACCGAGCACAGGCCGATGAGACCGATGGTGCCACTCGCGAACTTCAACGTGATCGCAAGCACCTGGCTGGCTGAGGCCGGCGAGCCAGCCGGGCCCTCCGGGCCGAAGAGCCGAACGTCGCCTTCCAACGCCTGAGCAGACAGCACTTTCCCACCCAGAGCCTGTTGCAGATCGATCTCGTGGCTTGCTCGCTCGAAGAGGAGTCCGGCGGTCTGCCGGCGATCGGCGAACCAATCCCTCACCTGGGTCGATCCGATGCTCCGGCTGAGGAACATGCCTGCACGCCGGGAGCGCAACTCGGCCTTCAGTGTCGCGAGGGCACCCAGGGCGCGCCATTGGTAGCCGACGGCGCAAATGGCCCCGTTCCGCTCGGCGGCGAGGACGATGGTGTGGGCATCGGCTGAGGTGCGCGCGATCGGTTTCTCGATGAAGACGCCAAGCCCGCGCTCGAGCGCGGCGACAGCCGCCGACGCGTGCGACCCCGTCGGCGTGGCCACGACGAGAGCGTCGATCGCCTCGGCATCCAACAGTTGCTGCCAGTCGGGGAAGGAGCGCGCGCCACATTCCCCCGCCAATTGCAGGGAGCGCTCCTCATCGATGTCGCTTACTGCGACGACACGGGCCGCGGGTAGCCTGCGCAGGGATGCGCAGTGCTGGCGGCCGATCCATCCGGCGCCGACCACGCCGACGCGGACCTCCGTGCTCTCCAAGACGGGTCAGGTCTCCCAGCCGGGACTGAGCCGGTCGACCGAGCGTCGGACCGCGGCGAACTGCGCGTCGGCGCCTGGCATGACCTTCCACTGGTGCGCCGTGTGTTCGGCCACCGCGCTCGATGCAAGACGCAACGGCGAGCCGGTCGACTGTGCGAGCACCTGCGCCATGCAGGCGCGTTCCAGGAAGTAGAGCTTCTGCCAGGCATCGGGAATCGACGATCCGATGACCACGACCCCGTGATTGTCGAGCATCACGACCGAGACGTCGGCCACAACCGCGTCTGCGATCCGGGCGCCCTCCTCGTCCGCGTCGGCCAGCCCTGCGTAGGACAAGCGGACGATGCGGTCGTGAAAGAGCATCGCATTCTGGCTTGCACGGGTCTGTAGGCCGGTCTCGGTCATGCTGAGGGCGGTCGCGTAGGGCATGTGGGTATGGAGCACGCATCGAGCATCGGTGCGTGCGCGGTGAACGGCGCGGTGGATGACGAAAGCCGTGCGCTCCCAGGAACCGTCGCCCTCCACGAGACGACCGTCGAGATCAATGGTGAGGAGATCGCGTGCGGTGAGCTCCGACCAATCAGGCCCGTAGGGATTGAGCAGGAACCGATCGTCCGTGCCATGGACCACTGCGCTGAAGTGGTTGTCGATACCTTCGTTGAATCCGTGCATGGAGGCGGCGCGGAATGCCGTAGCCAACTCCAGTCGCTGTTCCCAGAGCTGTTCGGCGCTTGGCTTGGAGAGAAGAAGGCTGGTCATGTCAGCCAGCTTAGGAGGTCAGCGCTACAGGCCCCGAATCGCTCCGCCGTCCACCGGCCACGCTGCGCCGGTCACGTACGAGGCCGCCGGCGAGAGAAGGAAGGCCGCCACACGGGCGAGCTCCTCCGGGTCGCCGATCCGTCGAAGCGGGATGGCCTGCTCGGACTCGGCCTGAACCTCCTCGAGCGACCTGCCGGTCGCGTCGGCCTCCCGCCGGTACAGATCGATGATGCGGTCCGTGCCGAAGGAGCCGGGCACGACGCAGTTCACCCTGATGCCCCGTGGCCCGACCTCGTCCGAGAGCGTCTTCACGTAGCCCCACATTCCGGGGCGGGTCAGGTTCGAGGTCGCGAGGCCAGGGAGCGGCTCCACAGCGCTGCCCGAGGTGAGCACGGCGATCGAGCCGCCCTCCCCGAGCACCTTCACAACCTCGCGCACGAGCCGGATCGGGGCGACGAGCGAACCCTCGATCGCGGCCCGCAGCTGCTCGTCGGTGAGATCGCCAGCGGTGGTCGCCGAGGGCCCTCCGTGGCTGACGAATGCACCGTCGAGTCCCCCGAGGCGCTCCGTCGCCTCCGCCACGAGCTGTGCCGGCGCCCCCGGCTCGGTCAGGTCAACGGCGACGCCGAAAGCCAGGTCGCCGAGCTCGCGGGCTGCGCTCTCGATCGCCTCCGCTGAACGCGAGGCGATCAGCACCTTCGACCCCTCGGCCACGAGCACCGACGCAACCGCGCGCCCAAGGCCTCGCGAGGCGCCGGTGACCAGATAGCGCCTACCAGTCAGTCCCAAGTCCATCGTTGCTCCTTCTCGAGAGGTGTCGCTCGCCGTTGTATGGGTCCGGGCAGTCGAAAGATACCGAAAACCTCGATGAGCACGCCAAGCCGTTGACGAATCCGCGGCGGCGTACCTATAGTCGTCGAGGATCGAGGGGGACGCAGGCATGGACACGGACCGTCAACGTGACACAGCTCCCGAAGGCGGAGCGGCTGGCCGAACCGATTCGGTCGGGGCGGGGGACCCTGTGTCACGGAGGCGGTTTCTGCAGACGGTTGGCCTCGGCGCCGCCGCCCTCGGTGGGATCGCACTGGCCGGTTGCGGGTCTGGCTCGAGCTCGCCGACCACGACGTCCTCCGCCGGCAGCAGCACCACCACGACCACCTCCGCCGCAGCGCCGAAGAGGGGCGGAACCCTCAACGTCGGCTTCACCGGAGGGTCGAGCAGCGACACGCTCAATCCGCTGGCGCCGGTCGCCAACGTCGACTACGCCAGGGTGAACAATCTCTTCGACCTCTTCGTCCGGATGACGCCGAGCGCGCAGCCCGAGCTGTATCTCGCCGAGGAGATCGAGCCGAATTCAGACGCCACCGTATGGACGATCCGCGTCCGCAAGGGCGTGACGTTCCACAACGGCAAGGATCTGACCGCCGACGACGTCCTCTTCACGTTCCAGGAGACGCTGAATCCGAAGAGCCCCGGCGAGGCCGCCGCCGCCCTCCACGGACTGAAGGTCGCCGACATGAAGAAGCTGGACCAGCACACGGTCTCGCTGCCGTTCAGCCAGCCCATTGCGACGTTGGTCCAGGTTCTGTCGACGAACATCGCGCCATACGTGATGCCTGTCGGCTTCGACGTCAAGCATCCGGTAGGCACGGGGCCGTTCAAGTTCGAGTCGTTCACCGCGGGCCAGCAGAGCATGTTCGTCCGCAACCCCGACTACTGGATGACCGGGCTGCCTTACGCCGACACCCTGATCATGACGGACTACGCCGACGAGACGAGCCAGACCAACGCCTTGATCTCCGGCGAGGCGAACCTGATCGCCGGACTGTCCTCGGTCTCGATCACGCCGCTCAGGGGCGCCAACAAGCATGTCCTGATCTCCGAAGGAGCCGGATGGAACCCCTTCACGATGCGGGTGGACACGGCGCCGTTCAGCGACGTCCGCGTGCGCCAGGCGCTGAGGCTTCTCGTCGACCGCCAGCAGATGCTCGACCTCGTCTTCGGCGGCTACGGCACCATCGGCAACGACATCTTCGGCATCTTCGCCCCTGAGTACGACCACAGCATCCCCCAGCGGGTCCAGGACATCGACAAGGCGAAGTCGCTCCTCAAGTCCGCCGGCCATGAGCATCTGTCGGTGCAGCTGGTCACCTCGGACATCGCCCAGGGCGTCACCAAGATGGCGCAGGTGTACGCTCAGCAGGCGACAGCCGCCGGCGTGAACGTCTCGCTGATGGACACGACCAATTTCTTCGGGCCGAACTACCTGAAATGGGTCTTCGCACAGGACTATTGGGACTACAACTACTACGTGCCCCAGGTGGCCGACGCCACGCTCCCGACGTCGCCCTACAACGAGTGCCATTTCAACGACCCGCACTACACAGCCTTGTACAACGAGGCCGTGGCGACGACCGACCAGAGCAAGCGCAACGAGATCGCGCACGAGATGCAGATGATCGACTACGAGCAGGGCGGTTACATCATCCCGTTCTTTCTCCCGGTGATCGACGCCTATGCCGCCAACGTCTACGGCGCCGTGCCAGCCAGATCGGGCCTTTCGTTCAACAACTACGACTTCAAACACATCTGGCTCTCCTAGCCGGCCCCAGCACGCGGGCGGACTGCCTCCGATGACGTCGGTTCGGTCCGCCCTGGTGGATCTCGCCGAGCGGTCGTGCGCCCTCGAGCTCGACGACGTCCCGGCCGCGCTCCGGGATCACGCCGCCGTCGTCTTCGCCGACACGGTTGGTGTGATCATGGCGGGCACCACCCAGCCGGAGATGGCGACGCTGCTGGCGGGCTCCACGTTGTTGGGCATTCACCGGTCGTCCTCGAGACGGCCGCACGCCGTGGTGCTCTCGCCCGGTTATCCGGCGGCGCCGCCCGTGATCGCGGCCATGATCAACGGTGCGGCGGCCACGAGCCTCGAGCTCGACGAAGGCGTTCGCCCGACCGGTCATCCCTCCGCCCACATCGTGCCCGCCGTGCTCGCGACCGCGCAGGCCTGTGGCAACGGCGGCGAGGAGACGCTGACGGCGTTCCTTTCGGGGTACGAGGTCGCCGCCAGGCTGTTCGAGGCGCTCGAGTTGAAGCCATCGGTCCATCCCCACGGTCACTTCGGCGCCGTTGGGGCAGCGGTGGCGGTGGCGCGCCTGCGCCGAGTCTCGCCGTCTGCGGCCGCTCTGGCGGCCGCCACCGTGCCGGTGCTCGGTACCTGGGAGGCCTGTTACGAGGGCGCGACGATGCGTAACTTCTATACCGGCCTCGGTGCCGCCGCCGGCGTGGCCGCCGCCGACCTCGCCGCGAGCGGGTTCACGGGCTCGCTCGCCGCCCTGACCGGCCGTGCGAGCGGAATCTCCAAGGGAATCCGTGATCTTGCCGCTCTGACCGACGCCATCGATCCGTCGCGACTGCGGATCGCGCACGACTACTTCAAGCTCCACAGCGCCTGCGCGCTCTCGCATCCTGCGATCGACGCCGTGCTAGCCATGGGCCCCCTCGATCTGCATCAGGTGCGCGACATCGAGGTCGAGACCGGAGAGCGGGCGATGAGACTGGCTCGGGGGTCGGTGGGTAATCCGCTCTCGTCCCGTTTCTCGTTGCCGTTCGCCGTGGCCGTGGCCGTCAAGCACGGCCGTGCGGGGCCCGAAATGTTCTCGGACGATCGGGAGGTGGCAGAGCTGGCGTCGCGCGTCACCGTGCGAAGCGACCCCGGGATGAGCGCCAAATGGCCCGAGCAGCTACCCGCACGGGTGACGGTCAACATGGCGAACGGCCAGACGAGACGACACCAGGTCGACAACGCGCGAGGACACTTCACCAATCGCCCGGACGCCGAGACGATGAGAGAGAAATTCCTGCAGCTGTCCTGGGCGTCGAGGGCGCCCGAGCTGTACAGCCGCCTACTGGACATTGCGTCTGAGAGGGATGTCTTCGGCCTGTTCGCCGAGACGGCGGGCCGCTCGCGCTCCCGCCGCAGCGATTCGAACGTCGACTAGTGTCGGGTCGAATTCGTCGACTCAGTGGTGCACCGAAGAACGTCCGCGCGTGGCGCGAAAAGGAGAACTGTGTCAAGTCCTTCTGAATTCATTCAGCAGATGCCGAAGGCGGAGCTGCATGTCCACATCGAAGGGACCTTCGAACCGGAGCTACGCTTCGAGATCGCAAAGCGCAACGGCGTCGCGCTCCAGTATGCCGACGCAGCAGAGGTGCGGGCTGCGTACAACTTTCACGACCTGACGTCGTTTCTCGTCGGGTATTACGAGGCGATGTCGGTGCTTCGGACGCCCAAGGACTTCTACGATCTCGCCTGGGCGTATCTGCAGCGGGCACAGCGGGAGAACATCCGATACGCAGAGATCTTCTTTGATCCCCAGGCGCACACTTCGCGGGGAGTGGAGTTCCACACGGTATTGAGCGGCCTCCGTGGAGCGGTCATCGACGCCTATCGGCTGCTCGGGGTGCGTGCCCAGCTCATCATGTGCATCCTGCGCGACCAGTCGGCCGAGTTCGCAATGGCGACGCTGCTCGAGTCTCTTCCCTACCGCGAGTGGATCGTGGCGATCGGCCTCGACTCGGACGAGAAGGGCCATCCACCGACGAAGTTCACCGACGTGTTCCGGCGCGCCCGGGCGGAGGGCTACCGGCTGACCATGCACTGCGACGTCGACCAGGAGAATTCGAGCGAGCACATCCGCCAGTGCGTGGAGGTGATCGGGGTCGAGCGGATCGACCACGGCGTCAACATCCTCGAGGACGACGACCTCGTCGCCGAGGTCGCGCGGCGCCGCCTCGGGATGACGGCGTGCCCCGTATCGAACCGCTACGTGACCGGTGACCTGAAGGCCCACGAGATCAAGAAGATGCTCGACGCCGGTCTCAAGGTGACCGTCAATTCGGACGACCCCGCATACTTCCAGGCTTATGTGTCGGACAATCTCCTCGCCGCCCAGCAGGCCGTCGGCTTGACCCAGAACGAGCTCGTGCAGCTGGAGCGCAACGCGTTCGAGGTCTCGTGGCTGCCGAGCGCTGCCAAGGACCAGCTGATCCAAGAGCTCGAGTCGTACGCCGGCACGGCGCGGCTTGACGCGTGACGGCGCCGGCCCCGCAGCCGGCTTCTACCGACTGCGGGCGTCGAGTGCGATGAGCGCCGCGTTCACGACGCTCTCGGTGTCGAGATCGTGGGCGCGGTAGAGGTCCTCTCTCGAGCCCGACTGCCCGAAGCCGTCCACCCCGACGGGCACCGCCGGCGCACCGAAGACAGACCCGAGCCAAGCCAGCGCGTGGCTCGACGCGTCATGGACGGTCACGATGGGGGCATCCCGTTCCGACTCGGGAAGGAGCACCCCGAGATGGTGCCGCCCGGTTGGCGTCCGGGCGCGGCGCGTGGCGGTTCGCAGCGACGCCCGCCACTCGTGGTACAGCCGGCCGGGGACGGTCAGGTCGATCACGTTCGCCGCCACTCCCTCCTCCTCGAGCGCGGCTGCTGCCGCGACCACCTCGACGAGGACCGGCCCGGCGGCGGCCAGATGCACGAGCGGCCGCCCCAAGGCGGGTCCGGCGTCCACGAGGCGATAGCCGCCGGCGACGACCTGGCGCCGCAGCGTCTCGTCGCCCAGCCGCTCCTTCGCAGCCTGGAACGGCTCCTGGTCGAGCGGCCGGGTCGAGAGGCGCAGATACGACGCCGATCCGTCGGGCGCGCTCACGCGCCGAAGCGAGTCGCACAGCACCCATTCGAGCGCTTGGGCGTACGCCGGCTCGGCGTACTCGAGACCGGGGAGCTCGAAGCCGATCGACGACGTGATGGTCGACTGGTGAGCGCCGCCCTCGGCGCTCAAGGTGATGCCCGACGGGGTGCCGGCAATCACGAAACGGGCCCCGGAGTACAAGCTGTAGATGAACGCGTCGAGACCTCGGCACACGAACGGGTCGTAGACGGTTCCGACCGCCAGCAGCTGCTCGTGCGAAAGGTCGTGGGCCAAGCCGAGCTGGCCGAGCAGCAGAAAAAGGTTCATCTCAGAGATGCCGAGCTCGATGTGCTGACCGCGCGGCGAGGGGCGCCACGACAGCAGACCTGAGCCATCACCGAAGTCGAGCTCGTCGACCGGGGCGAAGACCCCCCGCTTGTTGATCCAGCCGCCCAGGTTCGTGGAGATCGCGACGTCCGGCGTCACGGTCACGATCCGCTTGGCGATCTCCTCGCGGTTGGCCAGTTCGCCCAGGACCCGGCCGAAAGCCTCCTGTGTCGCGACCGGTCCGGGGCCGAAGCGAGCCCCGACCGACTCGGGGATCGGGACGGCTCTCGGCTCGGGAGGCGCCGGCGGCTTGCCGAGGCGGCGCCGGGCGGCCGCAACGACGTCGCCTTCGGGAGAGCCGGCGAGCGGCAGGTCCCAGTCGCACCCGGGAGCGATGCCGAGCTCGTCGCGCAGGGCGTCGAGCTGGGCCGGCGACAGGAGAGCGGCGTGATTGAGGCGGCTGCCGGCGAACGGCAGGCCCCAGCCCTTGACCGTGTAGGCGAAGATGACCGACGGCTGGTCCTCGACGGCGTCCGCCGCCCGGAGCGCCGTGAGCAGGTCGCCGAGGTCGTGGCCGCCGAGATCGTGCAGGAGCGCCGCGAGCTCGCCGTCGTCGACGTTCGCGAGCGTGCGCTTCACTTCCGGGTCGGCCCCGAGCAGGAACCGGTCGCGAAGCTCGGCTGCCCTGAGGGAGAACATGGCCTGGTAGGCCTGGTTCGGCATCATGTCGAGGTGGCGGCGGAGGGCGTCACCTCCGGGACGCTCGAACGCCGCCCGCAGCCTCGGGCCGTACTTCACCTCGATCACGTTCCAGCCGGTGGCGGAGAACATGTGCTCCAGGTGGCCGGCTCGGATGCCGGGCACGACCCGGTCGAGCGACTGCCGGTTCAGGTCGATGATCCAGCACACCTCGCCCAGGCCGCTGGCGGCCTCCTCGGTGATCGCCTCCCAGATGTTGCCCTCGTCGAGCTCGGCGTCGCCGATGAGCGCGACGAAGCGCGAGCGCGGCCGGGAGCCGAAATGGGCGTCGACGTAGCGTCGCGTAAGCGCGCCGAACAGCGTCGCGGCGGCGCCCAAGCCGACGCTCCCGGTCGAGAAGTCGACACGAAACGGGTCCTTGGTGCGGCTCGGGTAGGCCTGCAGCCCGCCGAACTCCCGCAGGCTGAGCAGCTGGCCGCGCTCGAGATTGCCGAGCAGGTACTGGATGGCGTGGAGGACCGGAGAGGCGTGAGGCTTCACCGCCACGCGATCGTCCCGGCCCAGGTGGGCGAAGTACAGCGCCGTCATGATGGACACCACCGAGGCGCTGCTCGCCTGGTGACCCCCAACCTTCATCTGATCCGCGTTCGAGCGTTCGTGGTTGGCGTGGTGGACGATCCGCACCGCGAGCCACAGGATCCGTCGCTGGAGACGATCCAGCCCGTCGAGGTCGACCGTCCCCACGTCGGGAGTGCTGTTCACGATCGACCCACCGCCTGGCTGAAGTGGCTGGCGGGGTGCGTGTAGGAGAACTTGTGAATCTTCAGCTCCATGAACGTCTCTGTGGCGGTGATTCCCTTCAGCGAGCCGATCGTCTCCGAAAGAAGCGTCACGAGATCCTCGTGGTTCCGGCAGACGACTTCGATCAACAGGTCGGCGCGTCCCACGCAGGACGCGACGTAGAGGATCTCCGGGAGCTCCACGAGTTGTGCCGCCACCTCGCGCCGGGCGCTCGGCTCCACCGTGAGCACGATCGTGGCGAGCACCTGGTAGCCGAGGCGGAAGGGGTCGGTGATCGCAAGGATCCGGACGACGCCGTTTCTGAGGAGGCGTTGGGTTCGCCACCGGACGAGGCTCTCCGACAGCTCCAGGTGACGGGCGATGTCGCGATAGGACCGGCGGCCGTCTTCCTGGAGCTCCGAGATGATGTCCTCGTCGATCTGGTCGAGGCCGTGAGGCGGTGGAGTCGCGGATTCGTGCGGTTTGCCGGCAACGATCTTGCTCATGTCTCGATCACCTGCGCTCTTGTTGACGGCGACACTAACATCTCATTAAAATTGTATCTGCACGAACAACAAAGGCGGGAATTCCGTCAACCTTCGTGACCGCCACCACACGTGAGGGGGAACATGAGCACATCGGCGCCCGCGTCGGGGCCGAAGCGAGTCATCGCCAACGGCACCGTGGCGGCTCCCTACGGCGTCTTCAGGGCGCACGTCGTGATCGAAGGCGACCGGATAAGCGCCTTCAGCGAGGACGACGACGTCCTGACGGACGCCGACGACGTGCTCGACGCGGCCGGGCTCGTGGTCACCGCGGGCGCAATAGATCTGCACGGGCACTTCGAGGACCCCGGTCATACCGAGCGCGAGGATTTCACGACGGGCACGAAGGCGGCGGCGGCCGGCGGTGTCACCACCGTCCTCGAGCATCCGCTCACCTACCCTCCGACGACCACCGTCGAGCTCTACCGCGAGAAGCGGGCGATGGCGAGCGAGAAGGTCGTGATCGACTTCGGCCTCTGGGGGGCCCTCACCCCGATCTCGCTCGACGAGATGCGCGGTCAGTGGCGGGAGGGCGCTCCCGGCTTCAAGGCGTTCATGGCCGACTCCGAACCCGCCTACCCGAGAGCCGACGACGGCGCGCTCCTCGAAGGCATGCGGACCGCGGCCGATCTCGGCGCCCTCGTGCTCGTGCACGCCGAGAACGATGCCATGCTGAAGTTCAACATGGAGCGCCTCCGATCCGAGGGACGCACGGACCCGATCGCGCACCACGAGTCCCGACCGCCGATCGTGGAGGAGGAGGCGGCGAACCGGGCGCTGTTCCTGGCCAAGCAGGTGGGGGCTCGCCTTCAGGTCGTGCACTCGTCGAGCCCGGGCACGGTGCGGCTGGTGAGGGACGCCCGGGCCTCCGGGCAGCAGGCGACGATCGAGGTCTGCTCCCACCATCTGCTCCTCGACCTGGGCGACCTCGAACGGCTCGGCCCGTTCGGCCGCTGCGCCCCCGCTCTCCGCGAACGGGCGCTCGTCGAGCAGATGTGGGACTACGTCCTCGACGGCACGATCGACTGCCTCGTCAGCGACCACTGCGCCTACACGCTCGAGGAGAAACGGCACGGTTACGAGGACATCTTCCTGGCCCCTAACGGTTGCCAGGTCATGCAGGAGATGGTCCCGGTCGTGCTCGACGAGGCCTATCACCGCCGCGGGATGCGACTCGACGCTTTCGCCCGCCTGATCTCGGAGAGACCCGCCCGCATCGCCGGCCTCTACCCGCGAAAGGGGAGCCTGCTCGTCGGGAGCGACGCCGATCTCGTGCTCTGGGACCTCGAAGGAAGCTGGATCATCGACCCGACGAGCCAGCAGTTCTCCAAGAACCCCTGGTCGCCGTTCGAAGGCCGGAAGTGCCAGGCACGGGTCGTGCGGACGTTCGTGCGCGGGGAGACCGTCTATGCGGACGGGGCCATCACCGTGTCGCCGGGCAGCGGCCGGTTCGTCTCGAGCCAGGGGGACTATGCCCTCGCCGCCAAGGCAGGCTGATCCGGTGTTCGCGACGTCGCTCGATCGCCGGGCCCGCGGTGCGTGGCGGGACGAGCCGTGACCTTCCGCCTGCTGGTGATCAACCCGAATTCGGACGAGCGGGTGACGAGCGACCTGAGGGCGAGGGTGCTGAGCGTCCTCCCGCCGGGCGTGAGCGTTGAGGCGGTCGACTGCCCCCGGAGTCCCTCTGTGATCGAGACCGCCGTTGACGACATCCTCGCCGGCCCGGACGTGCTTCGGGCCGCGCTCGGTGCGGTAGGCGTCGATGCGTATCTGGTCGGGTGCTTCGGTGATCCCGCCGTGCTCGCCCTTCGGGAAGCTCTCGAGGGACCGGTCGTCGGCCTCGGAGAGGCCGCGCTCATGCAAGCTTCGATCGTCACGAGCCGTTTCGGGCTCATCACGACCTTGGAGCGCGGGATCCCCGCACTCTGGGCCCAATTGGCGGCTTCGGGAGTCGCCGCCTCCTGCGCCGGCATCATGGCGATGCGCCCGGCGCACGGCACGCCGGTAACAGCGGCCGGCGAGGCGGCCGGGGGCGCCGAGGATGGGCAGGATGAGCTCGACCGGCTCGTCGACTGCGGACGCCGGCTCCTCGCCGACGGCGCCGACGGGCTGGTGCTGGCGTGCGCCGCCTTCGGACGCTTCGCCCCGGAACTGACGCGGGTGCTCGAGGTTCCGGTGTGCGACGGCATCGGCTTTGCTGCCACCGCGCTCTACGGGCTGTGGGCTTCCGGGATCTCGACCAGCAAGCGCGGCAGCTACGCCCCACCCCTGTCCGACCTCGCATTCTCCCTGGCGAACGTGGCCACCGCACCCGCTCGCGCGCCCAGCTCGCCGGCCTAGCCCGTCATGAGGGCGGCAGCGTTCTTCGAGTACGGCCCAGCCGAGGTGATGCGGTACGCCGAGGTGGCAGACCCGCGCTGCGGGCCGGACGACGTGCTCGTGCGCGTGCAGGCGTGCGGCCTGAACCACTCCGACCTCGACTCGAGGGCGGGGACGTCGCGCTGGCCGTTCGCGCTGCCGATGGTGCTGGGAGCCGAGTTCGTGGGCACCGTCGTCGAGGTGGGCAGCGCGGTCAGCTCGTCGCGGACGGGCGATCTCGTGACGGCGCTCCTGCAGTACAGCTGCGGTCGCTGCACCCAGTGCGCGCGTTGGCGCCCCGATCTCTGCGAGTCGCTCGAGATCTTCGGCACGACTCGCTGGGGAGGCTACGGGGAGCTCGTCGCCGTTCCCGCCCACGTCGTCGTGCGGCTCGAGCCGGACGACGACCCGCTGGCCATCGCGGCCTGCCAATGCACGGTCAGCACGGCGTGGCACATGGTGAACCGCCTCGCCAACCTGCGGCCCGGAGACCTGGCGCTGGTCCCGTCGGCCGCCGGCGGCGTCGCGAGCGCGCTCGTGCAGTGTGCGAAGCTCGTCGGCGCCACCGTCGTCGGAACCGTCGGTTCACCCGACAAGACCGAGCACGTGCGGGCGCTCGGCGCCGACGTGGTCGTCAGCCACCGGGTGCCGGACCTGGGCAGGGCGCTACTCGAGGCGACGGGGGGCCGGCGCTTCGACGCGGTGCTCGACACCGTGGGCGGGGACCACTTCGGCGCGCATATCTCGGTGTTGCGCGAGGACGGCTGTCTCGTCACCTGCGGTGCTCACGGTGGTGAGGTCGTGGCACTCGACCTGATCCCGCTGTTCCGAGAAGGCTGGCGCATCCTCGGGTTCAGGGTCGCCCCGCCGGACGAGCTCCTGGCTGCGATCAGCCAGGTGCGTGCGGGCGAGGTGAAGGTGCCGATCGCGGCGACCTTCCCGTTCAGCGACGCCGCTGCAGCGCACCGGTTCCTGGACCGGCGAGAGCATGTCGGAAAGGTGCTTCTTGTCGCAACATGAGGGGTTGCCCAAGGCCTCCGGGGCCACGGCGGACACCGATGCGACGCTTGCAGTTCACGCCGCGCGCTTTGCGGCGGATGGCCGGGCGCCTGGCGTTCCGATCGCCGAGCCCATCGTGCAAGCGGCGAATTTCCTTCTGAGCGAGGCCATCGTCGCCGACCTCGGCTCGAGCGGAGGCTTGCGGAGCTATTCCTACTCCCGGCTCGCGAACCCCACCGTCGAGTCGGCGGCGCGGGTTGTCGCCGCCCTCGAGGGAGCCGAGGACGCCGTCGTCACCTCGTCGGGCATGGCCGCGATCACGGCGTCGCTGCTCGCGCTCGACGCCGCCCGGCGGGCGCATCCTCACGGCGCGCGAGCTACACGGCGAGACCTCGTATCTGATGGCGACGCAGCTCGAGCCGCTCGGATACCGCGTGCAGCGGGTCCCTCTCGCGACGCTCGGTCGCGCCGAGCATCCGCCGGGCGAGGCGCCTGACGTCGTCTACGTCGAGACGCTCTCCAACCCGATGCTTCGCGTCGCCGACGTCGCCGTCATCGCCGCCGCCGCCCATCGTGACGGTGCCCTCTGCATAGTGGACGACACCTTCACCTCCCCGGTCAATTGCAAGCCGCTGGCGCTCGGGGCCGACCTCGTCGTGGCGTCGGCGACCAAGTATCTGAACGGCCACTCCGACGTCGTCTCCGGCGTGTTGTGCGGGCCGGCGCCGCTCGTCGCGCGAGTGCGCGACCACGTCACCGTCACGGGCTGCTCGGCCGACCCGTTCGCCGCCTACCTTCTGTCGCGCGGCCTCAAGACCCTGCCGCTGCGGATCGCCCGCCAGAACGCGACGGCCCTGCAGCTCGCTACCGCGCTCGTGGCTCATCCGGGCGTGGAGCTGGTTGCCCACCCGTTCGTCGAGGGGCATCCCGACCACGGGCTCGCGAGATCGGTCCTCGCCGGCGGCGGCGGCATCGTGACGGTGCGAGTGCAGGGCGGCGACGAACGTGCGCACGAGCTTCAGCGGCATCTCCGGATCGTGCAGCCGGCGACGAGCCTTGGCGGAGTCGAGAGCGTCGTGTGCGTCCCTGCCGAGACGTCGCACTTGACGCTCAGCGACGAGGAACGCTTCGCTCTCGACATCCTTCCCGGCAGCCTCAGGTTCTCGTTCGGCATCGAGGATCCCGGCGACCTCTGGGAGGACCTCAGCCAGGCACTCAGACGCAGCGCAGCAGTGTCGGGACCGTGAGCGGATCCGCGGGGCCGGATCCGGTGGACGCTTCCCGTTTGGCGCGAATCGCCTCGCGGCTCGAGGAGCTGTACCGAATCGGCAGCGGGTCCGGCGCCGGCGCCGAGGGCGGCGCCGGCGCCAACAGGCCGGGATTGAGCGACGCCGAGCAGCAGGCGCACGACCTGGCCCGGGGCTGGATGGAGGAGGAGGGGCTCGACGTCGTCGTCGATCGGGCGGGCAACCTCATCGGCCGGTCTCCCGGCAACGAGCCGGGCCTGCCCGAGGTCTGGACGGGCTCGCACCTCGACACGGTCCCCGACGGCGGGCGGTTCGACGGTGCGCTAGGCGTGGTCGCCGGCATCGACGCCGTCGCCCGCGCCTCTCGCCACGATCGCCGCCTGCGTTCACTCGCCGTCGTCGCCTTCCGCGACGAGGAGGGATGCCGGTTCGGCGAGGGCTTCTTCGGCAGTCGTGCCATCAGCGGCGCCGTCGATCCCGCAGAGCTCGATGTCCGCGACGCCGCCGGCATCAGCATCCGAGCGGCGCTCTCGGACCTCGGGCTGACCGCCCCGCTCGCGGCGGACGGCGACCGGGCGGCGGGCGGCCGGGACCGCCTTCCCGGGACCTACGTCGAGCTGCACGTGGAGCAGGGCAACACGCTCGCGGAACGGGGAGCCGCCGTCGGTGCCGTGGGCGAGATCGTGGCGATGGCCGGCCTGTCCCTCGAGTTCGCCGGCGAACGGGCCCACGCCGGCGGCGCATCGATGGCCGGCAGGCGGGATGCTCTGGTGGCGGGAGCCCGGTTCGTGGTGGCGGCGAACGAAGCGGCGTCGTCGAACCCCGACTACCGGGCGACGGTCGGCGAGCTGCAGATCCGCTCCGCGGCGTCGAACGTCGTCGCCGACGACGTCGTCGCCACAGTCGACGCCCGAGCGCGCACCGACGACGACCTCGAGGCCCTCATCGGAGAGCTCACGATGGCCGGCCGCCAAGCCGCCGAGCGGGCGGGCTGCACGGCGACGGCACGGGTCGTCTGGCGGCACGGGGCCGTCCCGATGAGCTCCGATGTCACGGCGGTCCTCCGGACTGCTGCGGGCCGAGCCTGCGGCCCGCTGTCCGGGTCAGACGACGCCACCTCGTGGGCCGGGCACGATGCCGGGGTCCTCGGGAGCGCTGGTGTCGCCGTGGGGATGCTTTTCGTCCGGGCCGGAAGGGGCGGGGTCAGCCATTCGCCGCAGGAGACGGTCGATCTCGACGACATCGGCGTCGCGGTGTCGGCGCTCGCCGAGGCGCTCGGCGACCTCGCCGACCGCGCGCCCTGAGATCAGGAGACCGCCGTCGCCACGGCCTCGGTCTCCCCGCCCGGTGGGAGTGCGAGCGCTTCGAGCACGAGCTCGGCCAGCTCCCGGACCTCGATCTCGCCCTCGTGACCGGACGTCTTCACGGCGTCGGAGTACATGGTCATGTCCTTCGGGCAGGCGACGACGAAATAGTCGAGCCGTCCGAGACCGGTCGCCTCGTCGATCCGCTGCTCGCTCACGCGGCGCGAGCCCGGGGGCCGAGTCTCCTTCATCCAGATCCGGCCGCCCCCCGCTCCGCAGCACAGAGAGTTGTCGCGGTTGCGCGGCATCTCGTGCAGCTCCACGCCGATCGCCTCGAGCACGCGCCGCGGCGCGTCGTAGACGCCGTTGTACCGCCCGAGGGTGCACGGGTCGTGGTACGTGACTCGGTAGCCGAGGCGTCTGGCGGGTGAGATCCGACCGGCCTCGATGAGCTCGAGCAGCAGCTCGGAATGGTGGAGAACGGTCCAGGAGCCGCCAAAGCTCGGGTATTCGTTCTTCAACGTGTGGTAGCTGTGAGGGTCCGAGGAGAAGATCCGCTCGAACTTGCAGGCGGAGATCGCCTTGATGTTCTCCTCGGCGAGCGTCGCGTAGAGGCCCTCCTCGCCCGCTCGCCGCACGTCGCAGCCCGCCGTCCGCTCGGCGTCGAAAAGAAGACCGAAGTCGGCCCCGGCGTGCTGGAGGATCTCGGCCAGCGCGCGGCTGACTCGTTGGTTGCGCGGGTCGAACGATGCGTAGTCGCCGACGAACCAGAGCAGCTCGGCCGGCTCCTTGCGGATGTTCTTCACTGGGAAGGCGAGATCGTCGGTCCATCGCCCCCGCTTGCGCTTCGCTTCGCCGAAGGAGTTCCCCGAGCTGTACACCGTCTCCAGCGTCGTCTGGAGAAGCCCGTCCATCTCGCCCTGCTCGACGAGCCGGCGCCGCATCTGGTTGATGATCGGGACGTGCTCGATGCCGACCGGGCAGATCTCGACGCATGCCATGCACTGCGTGCAGGACCAGATCGTCTCCGGGCGGATCGGGTGCCCGAGCAGTGCCGCTCCCGGGTCGTCGTGGGGGCGGAGCGACAGGGCGGCGTGGGCACCGAGAGCGCCCTCGGCGTACTCGCGGAGATCGAGGATCAGGTCGCGGGGCGAGAGCGGATGGCCGGCGGCGGCCGCCGGGCACGCCGCAGTGCACTTGCCGCACTTTGTGCAGGCGTCGAGCGAGAGCAGGTGTTGCCAGGACAGGTCCGTGATGAGGCCGTAGCCGACCTGTTCCGGTGCGGCGTCCGCTGGGAGGCTCGACGAGCTGTTTTCCCGCCCGAGGGTCGCGCACCGCCACGTTGGCCGGACCGGCGAGCATGTGCACGGCCTTGGTGAAGGGGATCGATGCCACGAACGTGAGGGCGGCAAGCCCGTGGACCCACCAGACGACGTGGTGGGCGACGCCGGCGGCCGAGCCCTGGAGCCCGATCGCGACGAACACCTTCATGAGAACCCAGCCGACCGGCGACCAACCGGCCCAGGACGGCTGTGCCTGTGCGAGGGCGAGGCCCTCGAGCAGGAAGCCGGTGAGGGCGAGAGTCACGAGCGTTGAGACAAAGACCACGTCCCCCGTGCGGTACAGCCCCCGGTCACGGTCGCCTACGGCCAAAGGCGGCTGCCGATAGTCGAGGCGCTCGGGCCGGCGGTACCAGCGGTTGGTCGCGAGCGTGGCCAACCCCGCCAGCAGCATGAGTCCCGCGAGGTCGAGGACGAGCTTGTAGCCGAGGAAGAAACCGCCCTGCCAGAAGCGCCAGTGGAACACCGGCACCGTGAAGTCCGAGTCGAGTCCGAGGATCGCCGTACCCGCGAACAGCAGCAGGAAGCCGTAGAAGACGAGGGCATGGCCGATGCCCGCCCGCCGGTCACGGCGGGTGATCCACCGGTGGGAGAAGACGGTCTCGACCATCTGCTCCAATCGCCTCCACGGATGGTCGAGCCGCTCAGGCCGGCCGCGGCGGTACTTCGTCACCAGTCGTGCCGCGCCCCAGACGAAGATGGTCGTGGAGATGACGATCAGGCCGTACCAAGCCATGATCTCGGGCCGGCTCAGGCCGATGAAGACCTGGCGGGTCGCGGGCACGGCGGGTCAGAAGAGCTTGTCGAGCTCGTCAGCGACCGAGAACAGGTCGAACACTGCCCCGTAGTGGGCGACGTCGAAGATGGCGGCCTCGGGGTCGCTGTTGACGGCGATGATCGTGCCGCTCGTCTTCATCCCGGCCAGGTGCTGCACCGCACCGGAGATGCCGAACGCGAGGTACACCTTCGGCTTGACGGTCTTGCCCGACTGACCGACCTGGCGAGCGCTGGGCATCCAGCCTGCATCGACGATGGGTCGCGACACCGACAGCGTCGCACCCATCTTCTCCGCAAGCTCGGCGAACCGCTCGATGTTCTCGCGTTCGCCGATGCCTCGGCCGATCGAGAGCAGGAAGTCCGACGTGGTGATGTCGACGTCCGACGCCGGCGCCTCCACGAACTCCAGATGGCGGGCACGGCTCGGGCGACTCGGGACCGCGAGCTCGGTGACCGTCGCCTGACCCGGCCCCTCAGCCGGCTGCCATACGGTCGGACGCAAGAGCAGGATCAGGGTCGACCCGCTCGGGAACTCGAGCTCCGCCTGCACCTTCGAGCCGTAGAAGGACCGCGTCGCGACGATCGCGTCGCCGTCCCGGGTGAAGCCGAAGACGTCGCTCGCGAATCCGGTTCCGAGCTTCGCCGCCACGGCGGGGCCGAACCCCATGCTGTTGACGGTGAATCCGAGCAGGGTCACGTCCGGCCGCCGCTCCGCCACGAGCGCCTCCAGCGCCGACTGCGACGAGTCGGCCTCGAACTCGTCCGAGTCGACCCGAACCGTGACGATCTCGTCCACTCCGACGAGATTCGCCGCCTCGGCCAGCGGTCCCGGATCGCGGGCGATAACGGCGACGGTCACGGGGCCGCCGAGCTCGACGGCCGCGGTCACGAGCTCGCGGGTGACGTCGCGGAGCCGGCCCTGCAGGTGCTCGGCCACGACGAGAACGCCGCTCATGACAGCCGCGCCTTGACGATCTCGGCGATGCGGGCTGCGACCGCGGCCGGGGTATCGCCGAGCGGTTCTGCACCCTCGCCCCGAGGGGGCACGAACATGCGGCGCACCCGGTAGGCGGGCTCGCCGCCAACGGCACCGTCCAGGACGGCGATCTCCTGCTGATTGGCCTGCTTGATGGCACGAAGGGTGGCGTAGCGCGGTTCGTTGATCCCGGTCTGGATCGTCAGAACCGCCGGTGTGTCCACTTCCACGATGTCGATGAGCCCGCCCTCGAGCTCGCGGTGGACGGTCGCCCGCTTGGCGCCGTGGTCGTACTCGAGCCTCGTCACGACCGCGACCTGGGGCAGGTCCAGCAATGCGGCAAGCATCGTGCCGGTCGCGGCCTGCACCGAATCGCTCGACTGCACGCCCGTGAATACGAGGTCGGGTGACTCGGGGGCGACCGCTGCCGCCAGCCGGCGTGCGGTGCTCAGTGGGTCCTCGACCCCGGCGCCCGCGCTCTCGACGCGGATCGCGCGGTCGGCGCCCATCGCCAGGCAGCGGCGAAGTGCCTCCTCGGCCTCGTCGCCGCCGACGGTCACGACGACGACCTCGCCTTCCCCGGTCGCCTCCTTCACCCTGAGCGCCTCCTCGACGGCGTAGGTGTCCCACTCGTTGACGGCCAGCTCGACGTAGTCCGGGTCGACGTCCCTCTCGTCGCCGGTGAATTCGACCTCGTCCCCGAGCGTGCGAACCTGCTTGACGCAGACGACCGTCTTCACGCGACCTCACCTCCGATCGGCAGCGGAACGCCCATTTGTCCGCTTCATTGTGGCGTGACCCCGCGGGCGAAGACGGCCGAGCCCGCGGCCCTCGGGATTGGGTCCGTAACGTACAGCATGCGAGCGTACTCAGGAGCGTGGCTGGTGGACGGCCGCAATCCTTTGCTTGAGCGGCACCGTATGTTTAGTATTGCCAGTGGACGCCGTTTCGGGACGGTGAACAGGCAGGGCTGTCACGCCTTGGGGACAGGACGCGGCGGGAATTGTTGGCGGGGATCCGGTTTTTCTCCGGGGGGAAGGGGACAGGCATGGCCACTGCGGTCGTAGAGGAGCGACAGCTCCTCAAATCTCTGCGCTGGTGGGACGGCTTCGTCATCGCCATGTGCAACCCCGGCTTCATGATCGCCTTCCTCGGCTTCACCCTCGACGCCCTCGGGACCTGGGGGGCGGTCGTGCTGTGGTCGATCTCCGCCGGCATCGGGCTGCTGCAGGCGTTCATCTACTGCGAGACCGCAGCCATGTTCCCCGACAAGCCCGGAGGCATCTCGCTCTACGCCTACGAGGGCTGGAAGTCCCGGTTCTCCCTCGCCGGTCCGATCGGGGCCTTCGGCTACTGGATCGGCTGGTCGGTCGTGCTCTCCATCTTCGGAAAGACCATCGGCGACCTGGTGATCGCGAAGTGGTTCCCGAGCACGACCTGGTCGGTCTATGACGGCGTCGTACACATCACCGCCAACGACCTGATCGGGATCGGCTGCATCGTCGCCGTGTGGCTGCTGAACATCTACGGCATCCGCCCGGCCGTCTGGATCTCGTACATCACCGGCGTCGGGCTCCTCGTCCCTCTGTTCCTCGTCAGCTTCGGGCCGTACATCACCGGCAAGTGGCACTCGAGCAACATGACGTGGAACCTGCACGGCTACGCCGGCTTCAAGCTGGCGATGGTCTATCTGTTCCTAATGGCCTGGAACACCTACGGGGTCGAAGTGAGCGCCTCGTTCGCGCCGGAGTACAAGAACACCAAGAGAGACACCGCCCTCGCCCTTCGTACGGGGGCGACGTTCGCGCTCCTGGCAGCGGTTCTCTTCCCGCTCGGAATGAGCGGGCTGAACGGGGCTCCGAACCCCGCCCTCGCCGAGGGCCAGTTCTACCCGGCGGCGTTCGCGAAGCTCGTCGGGAGCGGAGGGGCGTCGTTCGTGACGGCCTGCCTGATCGGGAGCCTGTTCCTCTCGATGATCTCGTCGACGGCGGACGCGTCACGGGCGCTGTACGGAATCGCCCGTGACGACATGACCGTCAAGCAGCTCTACCACCTGAACAAGCACCACGTTCCCGGCCGGGCGATGACCGTGGACATGGTGGTGAACACGCTGCTGATCCTGTTCATCTCGAGCAACCTGGCCATCCTCTACATGAGCAACATCGGCTACGTCGTCGCCCACATCTTCGCTCTGTCCGGTTTCCTGCTGCTCAGGCGAGACCGCCCCAACTGGCCACGCGCGATCAAAGTGGGACCGATTTGGGTGGTCCTCGCCGCCTTCTTCCTCGTGGTGAACATCGCGTTCCTCGTCTACGGCGCGGCGAACCCGACCATCACGGGGTACGGCACCTATACCGACTTGTACATCGGTGTCGGAGTTCTTGTGGGCTCCGTCGTGCTCTTCTTCTTCCGACGCATCATCCAGGACCACAAGCGCGTCACGTTCCGGGAGGAGGCGGCGGACATGCCTTCGCCGGCGCAGATGGCCCTGCTGGAGCAAGAGGTCGCCCACACCGGCTCGTAGTCCGATCCGCACCTGAGTGAACCAGCCGACGGGCGAGCAGATAGCGGCATATCGCCGCGACGGTTTCGTGGTCCTCGAGGAGTACCTCCCCGGCCACGAGGTCGACCGGTTGCTGGCGCGTTGGGTCGCCCTGTTCGAGCACCGGTGGGAGACGGGGCTCGCTCCGGACGAGGTGAATTACGAGCCCGGGATCACCCCGCCGGACCGTACTCGACAGCTGTGCAACGTCTGGAAGGCCGATCGGGCCGTTGCGGCGACGACGCTCTCGGAGCGCAATGCCGCGTTCGCGGCGAGCCTCGCCGGACTCGACGGAGTCCGCATCGTCCAGGACAACGCCATCTGGAAGCCCCCAGGCGGCAAGCCGCTCCTAGCCCACCAGGACGGTGCCTATCTCGACTTCCTGTCACCGCCCAACATGGTCACCTGTTGGATGGCGCTCGACGACACCGACCGGGATGCTGGCACGATCTATTACGTCCGCGGGTCGCACAGGTGGCCGCACAGTCCAGCCGGTGGACGCTTCCACGCCCCGGAGGACTGGCTCTCCTGGCTCGACGAAGTCAAGCCGGCCGGCGTCGAGGTCGAGCTCGTACCGGTCGAGGTACCCCGCGGCGGTGCGGCGTTCCACGACGCCTGGGTATTCCACGGGAGCCCGGCGAACACGCGGCCCGATGGCGAGCGGCGGGCGATCATCAGCCATTTCATGGATGCCGACACCCGGTTCAACCCCAGGCATCCGCACCCGATTTATTCGCGCTACCGCCGACCCGGTGAGGTCGAGATGGACGAGGCGTTCTTCCCGGTGCTCTGGCGTGCGGACGGCTATCGGTCCCCCTGGCTGGCCGACTACCTCGCGCCCTGAGGGGCGGCGCCAGCAGGGGTCGAAGGGCCCCGCCTAGGCACGCGACGAGTTCGGTTCGTCGAGCTCCCACGTGATCCAGACGAGGCACTCGAGCCGATCACGGACGGCCCTTGCAGCCTTGCGGTACAGCCGCTCACTCACCCGCCGCCGATCCGGGCCGAGCACGAGCATCTGAGCCTCGCGTTCACGCGTCACCTCGATGAGCGCCTCGACACGACGGAAGCTCTTCACGCGCAGACGTTCCACGTCCAGCCCGTGCGCCTGCGCGAGCTCGACCGGAGCCATCAGGGAGGCCTCCATCTCGGGTGTGTAGTCGAGCATGTCGTATCCCATCTGGATGCTGAAGGGGAGGGCTGGCAGCTCGACCACGTTGGCGACGATGAGCGCTCGGCTCGCCTCGATCGCAGCGCGCACGGCAAACGCGGTGGCAGCCTCGTCGAAGGGCACGTCGAAGGTTGCCAGCATCACCGGACCAGCGTTGGACCTGGGACGAGCTGCCAGGTCCGGTATGCCGGTCTCGGTGGCCGTGGTCATTCAGGCCGCAGCGTCCAGTTCGGCAGGGACCGGGCGCGATCGCGTACCCGCCGGCGCCACCGTGGCATGTAGAAGAGGTACCAGCCACCGAAGACGACCGGCACGAGGATGAAGAAGGTCGACGAGACGAGCAGGCACAGCGCCAGGACGACCGCACCGATCAAAAGGGCGGACCGCATGACCTCGAAACGGAAGCGCTTCATGTCGGACAAGATCCCCCAGTACTCCTCCGAGGGGATCTGGGCGGTGTTCCACCTGCGACCGCACTTCTCGCACTCCCAGGTGGTGGGATAGTTGACGAGTGCCTTCTGACCGCAGTCGCACACGACCCGAACGGGTGGACCCTTCACTTCTCCCAGTGTACTGAGGCCGACGCTGGCCGCCACGAGCGCGTAGGAGGCCTGACGGTCGCGCAGTCGCTTGCACCGCCGGCGGTTGCGCCCGTATCATCGCAGCATACAATGTTCACTGCTGAGAAACATCCGCCGGCCTGATCGAGCGTTGTGGGGAGGACACCGATGACCGATCTCGAGCGCTTCGTTGCCCAGGAGGGCCGCGAGGACCTCATCGCGGACGTGCGACGCCGCATCGACGCCGAAGGGATCACCTACATCTACTACCAGTTCGTCTCGGTCACCGGCCGGATCATGGGAAAGGGTGTCCCGGCCCCCCACTGGGAGACGATCGCCCGCAAGGGATTCCAGCTCGTCTACGGCTCGACGGCCAACCTCTTCATCGACCGCCGCGGCGATTACATCGGCTACGGCCCCGAGGCGCGGGAGCTGATCGGGCTTCCCGACGTCGACACGTTCTGCCCGCTGCCCTGGGACCCGAGGGTGGCGAGGGTGTTCTGCACGCTCTTCCGGGGTCGCGAGGAGGAGGTCGACGGCGGCGCCTTCCTGACCTCCGACTGTCGCGGCAACCTGCATCGCATCCACGACGCGTTCACGGCCGCCACCGGCCTCGAGATGCGCATCGGGTGCGAGCCCGAGATGATGTGGCTCAAGACCGACGCCGAGGGCAAGCCCACCGTCGAGGGCATGACCAAGCCGTACTGCTACCACATCGACCAGTTCTCCGAGCTGCAGCCGATCATTCACAAGGTCCTCGAATACGCGGGCAAGATGGGGCTCGACATGATCCAGGGCGATCATGAGGACGCGCCGGGACAGCTCGAGCTGAATTTCCAATTCGACAAGGCGGAGCGCACGGCCGACCGACTGACCACCTACCGCCAGATCTGTCGTCAGGTGGGCCGCGAGCTCGGCGCCTTCCCCTGTTTCATGCCGAAGCCGTTCATGGGCGTGTCAGCCAACGGCTGCCACCACAATTTCTCGCTCTGGCGCGGCGAGGAGAACACGTTCCTCCCGGACACCGACAACCCGAGGCTTCCAGGAGTCACAGGCCTCCACGCCGTCGCCGGCGTGCTCGAGCACCTGCTCTGCGCTGTGCGCGATCTCGTCTCCGACCGTGAACTCCTACCGCCGCTTCGCCGACGCCGGCTTCTGGGCTCCCGTCTTTGCCGACTGGGGCTTCCAGAACCGCACGACGGCGCTGCGGATCAGCGCGCCCGGCAGGTTCGAGTACCGGTCGGTCGACTCCGCCGTCAACCCGTACCTGTCGATGGCGGCCCTGCTCGTGACGATCAAGGACGGTATCGACCGGAACCTCGATCCGGGGCGAGCCCGAGGAGCGCAACATCTACGAGGCGATCGAGGCGGGCAAAAAAGTGCGGCGGATCCCGCGTACCCTCGGCGAGGCGCTCGAGGCGCTGCAGGCTGACGAGCTCGTGCAAGACCGCACTGCCCGGGGACATGTACCGGGTCTTCATGCACTACAAGACCGACGAGTGGGAGCGGTTCATCTCGACGGTGAGCGACTGGGACATCAAGGAATACCTGGACGTCCTCCCCTAGCAGCTGAGAGGAGCGGGAGACAACGACATGTGTGGCATCGCCGGAGTCATTCACAAGAACGGTCCGTCGGACATCGGCGCGGAGATCACGCGGATGCTGCAGGCCATGAAGCACCGCGGCCCGGACTCGACCGGCTTCGCGCTCTACGGGCAACCGACCGAGCGTGTGGTCATGCGAATCAAGCTCGCCGATCCCAACGCGGCGGCGGAGATCGATTTCGGCGAGCGGCTCGAGCGTCACCGCCTCGAGCTCGAGGCTCGTCTGGGCAAGGTCGGAGCGATGCTGGACCGCATCGAGATCGTCACCGAGTACGCCTGCCGGGTCGAGCTCGACTACGAAGGGGATCTGAAGGCGCTCGTCGACTACGTCGAGGACATCCCCGGCTGCGAGGTGCTGTCGATAGGGCACTCCCTCGAGATCGTCAAGGACCTCGGGGACGCTGTCTCGGTCGCTGAGCAGTACGGGCTCGGCAGTTTCCGCGGCACCCACGCCATCGGGCACGTCCGCATGGCGACCGAGTCGGACGTCGACATCGCCGGCGCCCACCCCTATTGGGCCTATCCGTTCGCCGACCTTGCCGTCGTGCACAACGGCCAGCTGACCAACTACCACCAGTGGCGCCGACGCCTCGAGCGTCTCGGGCACCGCTTCCAGTCGGAGTGCGACTCGGAGATCATCGCGGTCTACCTCGCCGAGCAGCTGCACAACGACATCCCGCTCGAGACGGCGATCAAGCAGAGCCTCGACGACTTCGACGGCGTGTTCACCTACGTCGTCGTCACGAAGGACAGCCTGGGGGTCGCCAAGGACGTCATGGCGGCCAAGCCGCTCGTGCTGTTCGAGTCGGACGACGTCGTGGCGCTCGCCTCCGAGGAGGTCGCGATCCGGTCGCTGATCGATCACGAGATCGACACGTACGACCCCTACGAGGGAGAGGTGCTCGTGTGGAACAGGTAGTAGGGGAGCGCAAGATCCGCTACGACGCCCGCGGACTGGTCGAGCCGGACGCGACGATCCCGAAGATCTCGGAGATCTCCGGCGGCAAGGCCGTGTTCGACGCTTCGGCGCTCTCGACGCGCCAGATCAACCTCGAGCTACGGTGGCTGCTCACCGAGGCCGGCGTCCATGACGTGGTCGTGCGGAATCCGGGCGCCAAGCACTCCATCGGCGTCGGGATCCTCGCAACGGTGCAAGATCCGGTTCGAGGGGAGCCTCGGGTACTTCGGCGTCGGCCTGATCGACGGGCCCGAGATCACCATCACCGGCCGCGTGGGGTGGTCGGTTGCGGAGAACATGATGTCCGGGCGTCGTGCTGATCGAGAAGAACGCCGGTTCGCTCGCCGGCGCCGCGATCCGCGGCGGCGACCTGGTCGTCAGGGGTGACGTCGGCGCGCGCACCGGCATCGACCAGAAGGGCGGGACGATCATCTCCGGTGGCAACGCCGGGATGATGACGGGGTTCATGATGCAGCGGGGGCGCCAGATCATCTGCGGCAACGTCGGACCGGGGTTGGGCGACTCCATGTACGACGGGGTCATCTACATCGGTGGCAAGGTCGCGTCGCTCGGCGTGGACTGCATCGAAGCCGAGCTGACCGACGACGATCACGAGGTGCTCGACCGAAAGCTCGGCAATTACGGCATCGAGCGCCCGGACGCGTTCCGCAAGTTCGTCTGTGCCAAGAAGCTCTGGAACTACGACGCCCTCGAGCCCAGCGAACGCAAGCTGGTGCTCTGAGCGTGGCGACCTGACAGGAGGACGATGGAGGACGAACTTTCCCGCAGGAGCATCCTCGGGCACAGCAGGATCTTCACGCCGGAGGTCATCAATGACATCCACGTGAAGTCCGAGCTGGGTCGGTACCGGATGCGCGGTTTCTCGCTCTTCAAGCAGATGCCCAGCTGGGACGAGCTGATGTTCCTGCCCGGCACGCTCACCCGATTCGTGATCGAGGGCTACCGGGAGAAGTGCGAGACGAAGACCGTGCTCGGGGCACGCTTCGCCAAGCACCCGATCGAGCTCGACATCCCGGTCTACATCACCGGGATGAGCTTCGGAGCGCTCTCGATCGAGGCGAAGACGGCGCTGGCCAAGGGAGCGTCCATGGCCGGGACGGCGACGTGCTCGGGCGAAGGCGGCATGATCCCTCCCGAGCGCGACCACTCCACCAAGTGGTACTACCAATGCATCCAGAGCCGGTACGGCTTCAACCCGCATCACCTCATGCTGGCGGACGCGTGCGAGTTCTTCATCGGCCAGGGTTGCAAGGTCGGCCTCGGCGGTCACCTCATGGGCCAGAAAGTCACCGAACAGGTGGCCGAGATGCGCTCGCTGCCGGCAGGCATCGATCAGCGCAGCCCTGCCCGGCATCCGGACTGGCTCGGTCCGGACGACCTCTCGCTCAAGATCCAGGAGATCAGGGAAGCGACCGACTACCAGATCCCGATTCAGCTCAAGCTGGGAGCGGCCCGCGTCTACGACGACGTCCGGATGGCGGCGAAATGCGGGCCGGACATCATCTACCTCGACGGTGCTGAAGGCGGCACCGGTGCCGGTCCTCACGTCGCGTCGGAGGAGACGGGGATCCCGCTCATGGCGGCCATCCCCGAAGCTCGACGCGCGCTCGAGGACGTCGGGCTCGCCGACGAGGTCGATCTCGTGGTCGCGGGCGGCATCCGCAACGGCGGCGACGTCGCGAAGTGCCTGTCGCTCGGCGCCAAGGCGGTGGCGATCGGCCATTCGGCCCTCATGGCGCTGAACTGCAACAAGGAGATCGCCGGCGTCACGGACTACGAGGGCACCGTCGGCGTGAAGGCCGGCTTCTGCTACCACTGCCACACCGGCCGCTGCCCGGTCGGCATCACGACCCAGGATCCCGAGCTGCGCAAGCGCCTCGTGGTCGACGAGGCCGCCGAGCGCGTCTACAACTTTCTGCACACGCTCACACTCGAGGTTCAGATGCTGGCGCGGGCGTGCGGCAAGACGAACGTGCACAGCCTCGAGCCGGAGGACCTGTGCGCGCTCACGGTCGAGGCGGCTGCCATGGCGCGGGTGCCGCTCGCCGGGACGACGTACGTTCCAGGCGTCACCGAGCAGCGAACCCTCGACGAGATCAAGTCGATGCTCGCGCGCTACATCGACAAGGGGAACTGATGAGCGAGACGAGGCACGTGACCATCGACGCCGAGGAGCTATCGGGCCACTCCTATCCGTACGTCCACGACATCTCGCTTGTCGAGGACGTCGATCTGCAGGCGGCGACGCCCGGGCCGGACCTCAATTGGCTCGAGGACATCCACCTGTTGGCCGAGGACGGCGTCCCGGCCGTCTTCGACCGCTACTCGAATTCGTTCCTCAAGATCTATTTCCCGATCCCCGAAGGACGCGAGGACGAGATCGCGCGCAAGGTGCTGATCACCCACCTCCAGTCGGGCAACTCCTACGGGATCCAGTTGAAGCGACGCCACGCGAAGTACCGCCAGCTCGAGCTCGGGTCATGGGTCGACGGGTCGGACGTCGTCGGCGACCACTGGGAGCCGCCGACGCTGGAAGGCTGGGAAGCACCAGGAGGTCATTGAGCCATGTCACTGCCGAAGACGAGCCGATTCGTGATCATCGGAGCCGGGATCCACGGACTCTCGACCGCGTGGCAACTCGCCGAGGGGCTCGAGAGCCGAGGGATGGGCTCCGGCGAGGACGTGATCGTGGTCGACAAGACCAACGTCGGGGCGGGTGCGTCCGGCATCGCGTGCGGGGTGGTGCGCAACAATTACTTCCAGCCCGCCATGCGTGAGCTGATGGAGCACTCGGTCTCGGTGTGGGAGTCCGACCCGGAGGCGTTCTCCTACCACGGCGTCGGCTACATGCAGCTCGCGCCCGAGGTCATGCACGGCGACGTCGCGCAGATCTACGAGGAGCAGCGGTCCATCGGCTACCCCTCGACGCTCGTCGAGGGCGAGACCGAGTGCCACGTCTACATGGAGAACCTGTTCTCGGACTGGCAGGCCAAGAACATCAGCTGTGTGCTCCACGAGAAGCGCGGCGGCTACGCGAACAACGTCGCCTCCATGCACGGGCTGGCGGCCAAGGCCAAGGGCGCCGGCGTGCGCATCTTTCCGGGCACGAAGGTCCTCGGGTTCCGCCGCAGCAGCACCGGTGCCGTGACGGCCGTCGAGACCGACCAGGGCAGCATCGGGTGCGAGTCCGTCGTCGTCGCCGTCGGGCCGTGGGTGCGCGACATCTGGAGCATGCTCGAGCTCCCCGACGTCGTCGACGTGAAAGGCCGGGACGGGAAGGTGTACGAGCGTCCCATGTGGACCTACTGGTGCCTGGAGGAGGGCACGCTCAAGCTCGATCCCGACTATCTACGTACGAACGCGGGTGAGATGCCCCCGGTCATCCACGTCGACACCGATGCTCCGTTGTACGACGATGCGGACGGCTCACTCGTCACCGACAAGCTCTGGGGCATCTATTACAAGCCCGACTTCAATTTCGGAGGCGTGCAGGGCGGGGCGATGCCCTACATCGTGGACCGGCCCGCGGCCGAGGTCGCCGTCGACCCGTACGGGCCCGACAGTCCCGACTTCGTCGTCGGCTCGGATTTCGCCAGGATGTGGACCTCCGCGCTGGCCCACTGCCACAAGCGCTTCGAAGGAAAGGGGAACCTCTTCTCGAAGGAACCGTCCGGCGGCATCGGGTGCTTCACGCCTGACAGCTTCCCGGTCTTCGACGTCTTCTCGGAGAACGCCTACGTGATCGCCGACTCGAATCACGGCTACAAGATGATCGGTGTGGGTGCCCTCGTCGCCAAGGAGCTGCTCGGCGACGCCCAGGCGCTCCTCGAGCCGTTCCGCTTCGCTCGATACGCTGACGGGCGGCTCCATCCGGTCAGCCACTCACCTTTCCCCTGGAGCTGACGCTCCTCGAGCCGCCGACCGCTCATCTTTCTCCCCAGAACCGAGAGGAATTCACCCATGTCCTTGCGCCAGACAGCGTTCCACAGCCGCACGGCGGCTCTCGGGGCCACCTTCGTCGAGTACGCCGGCTACGACTTCCCCTCGCAGTACGCGGCCGACATCACCGACGAATACTGGGCGTGCCGCAAACGGGCCGTCATCATGGACCTGACTCCCCTCCGCAAAGTTGAGGTGACGGGGCCCGGGGCCGAGTCCGTCCTGCAGGCCACCGTGACCCGCGACCTCCGGCGTCTCGGCGACGGCCAGGTCGTCTACACCGGGCTCTGCGACGAGGACGGGAACCTGCTCGACGACGGGACCGTCTTCCGCTTCGGTCCGGAGCGCTTCCGCTGGGTCGGCTACACCGACGAGGACGAGGCCTGGTTCCGCCGGCACGCGGACCGGCTCGGCCTCGAGGTGTCGCTCGAGAACTCCACCGACCGGGTCCACAACCTCGCCGTGCAAGGGCCCGCGAGCCGGGACATCGTCGAAGCGGCCGTATGGACTCCCGATGGAGTCCCTGGCGTGTCGGACCTGACGTGGTTCCGCTTCACCGAGGGCCGCACCGGGGGACCGGATGGCCCCGCCGTCGTCGTGTCGCGCACCGGGTACTCGGGCGAGCTCGGCTACGAATTGTGGTGCCGTCCCGAGGACGGTCCCGCGGTCTGGGACGCCGTCTGGGCCGCCGGCGAGCCTCACGGTCTGGCGCCGCTCGGCCTCGACGCCCTCGACCTCGTACGCGTCGACGCCGGCCTCATCTTCAAGGGCTACGAGTACGACGGCGCCGAGGACCCGTTCGAGGCCGGCATCGGGTTCGCGGTCACCAAGGACAAGGAAGACGATTTCGTGGGCAAGGAAGCCTTGGCCCGGCGGCGGCAGCATCCGACGCAGACGCTCGTCGGACTCGAGGTCGACGGCCCGGATGCCGTCGCATCCGGCGACACCGTCGTCGCCGGCGGTCAGGCCGTCGGCGTCGTCACGAGCGGAACGTTCTCGCCGGGTCTCGAGAAGAGCCTGGCGCTCGCCCGCGTCCAGATCGGTCACGCCGGCCTCGGTGACAAGCTCGAGGTGCAGAGCGCCGGCTCCGACACGGCGGCCCTCGGTGCCACCGTCGTGCGCTTCCCCTTCTATGACCCGGACAAGACCCGTCCGCGCTCGTAGCCGCCGACGATGACGGAAAAGACCGCCTCGCCGGCGAGCATGCGGTCGGCGGCGATCGAGTCACTCTCGGTCACTGCCGCCGGCGCCGGGCGTCTCGTCCGGCGGTGGCCCGGCCTGCTTGCGATCCCGGTCAGCTATGCCATTGCTGCCGCGACCCTTTACCAGCACGCGTACTCCTACATCGTGTCGGCGTTGATCGCGGGCGTCGTCGGTGCGCTCTGGTACGCGTCTCCGCTCCGGCGCGTCGAGGCGCGGCGCCGGGCCCGGTCGGCCGGCGCCGCCTGATCGCGGCCGTCAGGCGAGTTCCTTCGCCCTCCGGCGCTCCGGGTCGTACACCGGGTGGCGGACGACCTCGCCGGCCACGGAGCCTCCTTCGATCGTCGCCTCGACCCGAGTCCCGGCGGCGTTGAACGGTCGCCTGAGCTTCGCGAGGCCGAGCGTCCTTCCACCCAGATACGGAGAAACCACAGCCTGCGTCACGAACCCCACCTCCCCACCCTCGACTGCGAGCCTCGCCCCGCTCGCGTCCGGCCCGCCGGCTTCGAGGATGACGCTGCCGAGGCGGAGCGGCCGCTCGTCCTTCAAACCCACGAGCGCCGTCCGGCCCTGGAAGTCCGTCTTGCCCAAGTCGACCGCCCAGCCGAGGCCGCACTCGTACGGCGAGACGGTGGGGTCGTACTCGACGCCGCCGATGATGAACCCGCCTTCGATCCGGAAGAGGTCGAGCGCGTCCATGCCGATGATCGCCATGCCCTTCGGCATGCAGGCGTCGACGAGAGCGTCCCAGAGGTCGAGCGCCCGGTCGAGATCGACCCACAGCTCGTAGCCGAGCTCGGCGGTGTAGCCGAGCCGGGTCATGAAGATCGGGATTCCGGCGATCTCGACGTCGTCGCGAAAGGTGTAGTACGGAAAAGACTCGTTCGAGAGATCCTGGTTGGCGAGCGGCTGCAAGAGCGCACGACTCGCCGGGCCCTGCAGGCACAAGTGGGGCATCTCGTCGGTGAAGGCACGAACGCTGACGGAGGTCCCCGCCGCTCTGGCGGCGAACATCTCGGCGTCACGGTCGTTCGCACCGCAGAAGCGGACCCGGTCCGGCGAAAAGACCGACGCGGTGCAGTCGTCGACCATGTTGCCGTTCTCGTCGGTCAGTGCGCCGTAGGCGATGTGACCCTGAGCAACCTTGGCGAGGTCCCTCGTGACCATCGAGTTGAGCAACTCGAGCGATCCGGGTCCGGTGAGGTCGATCTTGCGGAGCATCGAGAAGTCCATGAGTCCTGCGGTCTCCCGCACGGCCCGGTACTCCTCGGCCGTGTCGGTCACGACCGACGGAGCCGCGTAGCCGAAAAGGTCCATCCAGTGGTCGGTGAGTGCCGAGAGTCTCGGGTAAAAGGCAGTCTCTTTGCTCATGATCGTCCCTCCGGTCGTCGTGCGCTTCGGGGATCGTACTCGCGGCCGGCACGGCTCCTCGGGAGCCGATTCACGGCCCGGATCCGGTCTCCGAGCTCGCCAGACCTTCCGGAACGAACCGGATCCCCGACCCCGGCTCGGTGACGAAGTAGCGGGGGTTTGCGGGATCGGGTTCGAGCTTCCGGCGGATCGTGACGAGGAAGACCCGTACATAGTTCGTCTTCGTGTTGCGAAGGCCCCAGACCTGCTCGAGGAGCTGCCGCTGGGTGATGAGCCTGCCCGGGTTGCGGGCGAGGAGCTCGACAACCTGCCATTCCGTGGCCGTCAGACGGACCTCGTGACCGTCTCGCCGGACGCGTTTGGCGGCCAGGTCGATAGTGAAGTCCGGCGTCTCGATGACGGGTGTGTCGTCGGCATGCGCCGGCACCCGCAGCGCGACCCGGACGCGGGCCATGAGCTCGTCCATGCCGAACGGCTTGCCCACGTAGTCGTTGGCCCCGGCGTCGAGGGCTGCGACCTTGTCCCTCTCCTCGGTCCGGGCCGAGAGCACGATGATCGGGACCGTCGTCCAGCCCCGGAGTCCCTCGATGACGTCGACACCGTCCATGTCGGGAAGCCCGAGGTCGAGCACGACGACGTCAGGATGGTTGCGCGCTGCGAGCGCCAGCGCCTCGTGGCCGCTCGTCGCCAGCGACACCTCGTAGCCGCGGCTTCTCAAGTTGATGTCCATCGTCCGCAGGAGGGCAGGCTCATCGTCGACCACGAGGATTGTGCTCACAAATCGGCCCGCGGCAAGCTGAACACGAGCGTGGCACCTCCACCGGCGGTGTCCTCGACCGCGAGCTCTCCGCCCATCGCCTCGGTGAAGCCCTTCGCGACGGCGAGCCCGAGACCGATCCCGTTCGGCCGTCCTCCGGCACCGTCGTCGCGACGTTGGAAGGGGACGAACACGCGGTCGCGCTGGTTCGGCGGTATACCCGGCCCTTGATCGATCACACGGATGTCGACGCGGCTGCCCGCCGTGCCCGCCTCGACCCGCACCGCGGTCCCGAGCGGCGACCAGGCGACGGCATTCGCCATCACATTGGCAACCGCCCGCTCGAGGAGGCCAGGGTCTGCCTGCACGAGCGGGAGCGACTCGGCGACGTCGATCGCAATCCCCGAGCCGACGCTGGACAGGGCGGCGACGGCGGCGTAGAGGACACCCTCGACGGCCGTCGGTCGGACCGAAAGCGGCAAGGCCCCCGCCTGCAGCCGGCTCATGTCGAGCAGGTTCGCGACAAGGTTGGTCAGGCGATCCGCTTCGGCGTCGATCGTCTCGCACAGGCTGCGGATGTCCTCCTGAGCGAAACGTACCTCGTCCGACAGCAGGCTGGAGGCGGCCGCCTTGATGGCGGCGAGCGGCGTTCGCAGGTCGTGCGAGACCGCCGCCAGGAGGGCGGTGTGGGCTCGGTCGGACCTGGCGATCTCGGCCGCCGAGGCCGCTTCGAGCTCTAGACGGGTCCGCTCCTGGGCGAGGCGCAGCTGACCTACGAAGGCGTTAACCAGCCGCGCGTCGTCCGCTCCGAGCGTGTGGCCGGCGAGGACGAGGACGGTGCCCCGGTCGAGCTCGGCCGAGAAGGCGGCATCTTCGGGGCTGACCGGTATCGAGTCACCGGCGTATGCCACGAGTCGCCAACCCTCGTCGTCGGGGGTGAGGATCGCCGCCCCCTCGAGGTCGAACGTGCGGCGAAGCTCTGCCACGAGCTCGGGAAGCGTGGCTCCTCCCTTGAGCGCCCACGCCCCCGCCAGCCGCGCGAGCGCCTCGACCTCGGCATGCGACCGGGTCACTTGGAGCGCTCGTCGAGCCGAGAGCTGAACGAGGGCACTCATCATGCCGGCAGCGATGAAGAACGCCACCAGAGCGACGACGTCACCGGAGCCGCGGACCGTAAGACCGCGTGTCGGGCCGGCGAAGAAGTAGTCCGCGACGAGCGCGCCGACAACGGCTGACGCGACGGCCGGCTCGAAGCCTCCGACGGCCGCTGTCGCCACGACCCCGATCAGCAGGCAGAGCAGGGCGCCGGCCAGCCCGAGCGAGTCATGGAACGGTGAAAGGGCGGCCGCGAGGGCGGCGATGCCGACGGTGCCGAGGATCCATCCCAGGTGCAGCCGCCGGGGTTGTACGGTCTGCGGGCGGTGCCGCCACGCCGAGGGGGGAAGGCCCGTGCTGACCGGCTCTTCGGCCGAGATGACGTGGACGTCGATCGAGCCGGAGGCGCGGATCGCCCGGTTGATGATCGAGCCGCGGATCATCTCCGAGAGCGGGGATTGGCCACTGTGGCCGAGAACCAGCTGGGTGGCGTTCTCGGCGCGTGCGAAGCTGACCAGCGCAGTTGCGACGTCGGTGCCGGTCACTTCCGCGTACTGGCCGTTGAGCTCCTGGAGCAGCTTGCGCTGCGGGTCGAGGCCCTCGGACACCGGCCGGGCCCGGCCGTCGCGCACGATGGTCCGTACGTGCACCCCGATGAGCTCGCCATGCACGCGTGCGGCCATGCGGGAGGCGCGACGGATCAGATGCTCGCCCTCCGCTGCGCCGGAAAGCGCGACGACGATGCGCTCCTTGGTCTCCCATGGCTCTTCGATTCCGTGCCGCTCGCGGTAGGCGTTGAGATCGTCGTCGACCCGGTCCGCGACCCAGAGCAGGGCGAGCTCGCGGAGAGCAGCCAGATTCCCGACGCGAAAGAAGTGGCTCAGGGCGACGCCGATCCGGTCGGGCGGGAAGACGTTGCCGTGAGCCATGCGCCGCCTCAGCGCCTCCGGAGTCATGTCGACGAGCTCGATCTGGTCGGCCCTGCGGACGACAACGTCGGGGATCGTCTCGGGCTCCGCCATACCCGTAATCCGCTCTACGACGTCGTTCAAGCTGCCGAGGTGCTGGATGTTCAGCGTCGAGATGACGTCGATGCCGCCCTCGAGAAGCTCCTCCACGTCCTGCCAGCGCTTCTCGTTCCTGCTGCCGGCGACGTTGGTGTGCGCCAGCTCGTCGACCAGAGCGAGCGCCGGCCTGCGAGCCAGGATCGCATCGACGTCCATCTCCTGCAGGCGCTGTCCGCGCACCTGCAGGGCTCTCCGCGGTATCAGCGGCAGATCACCGATCTCAGCTGCCGTCTTGAGTCGTTCGCGTGTCTCGACGAAGCCGATGACCACATCGGTGCCGCGAGCCATGCGGCGGTGTCCCTCGTCGAGCATCGCGTACGTCTTGCCGACTCCAGGCGCCGCACCGAGATAGATGCGGAGCGTTCCCCTCGATACGTGGGGTAAAGATGCGGTGGTGTCGATTTGTGATTGGGGCGACGCTGTTGACATGGGCCGGTACTCCATAGACCGAATGCAGCCGGGAAGCTCCAGTCTCGGAGGCAAGCCGGCCACGGCCAATTCTACCGGCGCGCGAAAAAGCTCGCCCCGGGGGAGGGCGAGCTTTTTCCGATCGCTACGGCTATCAAGCGGCGTGGCGCTCGCGGGTCGCCTTGGTCTCGCTCTCGACACGGCCACCGGCCTGCCGGTGTTGGCCCGACGATCACCGGGATCGCCGAGAGCCGGAGAACTTGGCCACGGACGCCACGGGCGAACAGGCGGCGCCAGCTCCGGCTGGGGCCGGGCCCGATCACGATCGCGTCGGCGCCCCAGCTGGCGGCCTCGTCCACGATGCCGGCGCCCTCACGTCCTATCAGTGCCTCTCGCACGCTGCCCGTGGCGGTGATGCCGGCGGCCCGAAGGCTCGACACGGCCTCGTCGACAACGTTTGCAGCCTCTTCCGCGCTCTCCAGGGCGAAGCGGGGACCGCCGTAGATGTCCCGCTGCCGCAGGTGCACCACGCGAACGGCCGCACCGGACTCGCCGGCAGCGGTAGCCGCGTATTGCAGCGCTGCGTCGTTGGCGCCCTGTCCGCCGACTGCAACAAGAATCTTGCGGAGAGCTGTCCCCGCCGGGCGGCTAACCTCTGTATCCATACTTCCCATGTCTGCTCCTTTGTCGAGGCGACTCCGCATCACGGGGGTGACGAAATCGCCATCTTGAGGATTGCTGTCCTCGAACACATAGACAGTTTACGGAGGGGCGTCGTAAGAGGAATGTAAGAAGATTCGATTCCGTGTTAAGAAAGCGTAAGAACCTTGGCGCTTCGAGGCAGGTGCCGGTCCTCCCGCGGAGTGCAGCTGCCGGCCGAGCGTAGGCTTGCGCGAAAAGGAAGAGCCATCGGGCGATGACACTCGATCGATCAGTGACCAAGGGCAAAAAGTCGTCTCCGCGCGGGGGACGGAGATCATCGTGGGTGACGCTCCTTCGGCCCAGGGAGCTCGGGCCAACAGCGCTGCGCCCGCCGGCGCCCGGCCCGACGTGCTCGACGCCGGGGTCGGCTGGGTCATTGCGCAGCGGGTGCGCGAGTACCGGAATCAACTCGGTTTCACCGTCGAGCAACTCGCCGAGCGCTCGGGCATTTCGAAGGGCATGCTGTCCAAGATCGAGAACGCCCAGGCGTCGCCGAGCCTCGGGACTCTGGTGAAGCTTGCGACGGCGATCTCGGTCCCGCTCACCTCGTTGTTCAGGGGGCTGGAGGAGGAGCACGACGCCCTTTTCGTCCGCGCCGGCCAAGGCGTGGAGATCGTCCGCAAGGGAACCCGGGTCGGCCACCAATACCAACTTCTCGGCGAGATGCGCGGACCCAACAAGATCGTGGAACCGATGCTCGTCACGTTGAACGAGCAGAGCGAGGTCTTCCCGCTGTTCCAGCATCCGGGCATTGAGTTCCTCTACATGCTGGCAGGCGTCGTGGAGTACGGCTATGGGTCGGATCGTTACTTGATGAGACCGGGGGACGCGCTTCAGTTCTCCGGGGAGGTCGTGCACGGTCCGACGGAGCTGGTGGAGCTGCCGATCCAGTTCCTTTCCGTGATTGCCTACAGCAGCCCGCGACGCTGACGGCCGGGACGGGAGCGTAGCGGCGGTTTACTCGCGGTGGACGGTGTTTCCTGAGCGTGTTAGCTTCGAGACGTCGGGCCCCTGGCCGAGCAAGGAGGCGCGGGAGACATGTGCGGCATCGTCGGCCTCCACCTGAAGAACGCGGAGCTGGAATCCCATCTCGGCGAGCTCGTCGTGCCGATGCTCGACCTGCTCGCGTCCCGTGGCCCGGATTCGACCGGCGTGGCGGTCTACGCGCGGGACGTGTCCCCGGGCCAGGCGAAATTCTCCCTCTGTGCCCCGGAGGAGGACTACAACTGGGGAGGGTTCGCGGCACAGCTCGAGGAGGAGCTTGCCTCGACCGTCGCGCTCCGCCGCAGGGGACGCGACGCCATCGCGGTCTCCGAGGCACCGCCGAATCTCGTCCTGGCCGGCGTGCGGCGGGTCGACCCGCGGGTACGGCTCTTCGGCCACGGATCGGCGATGGAGGTCTACAAAGACGTCGGTCCGGCGATCGAGGTCTGCACCCGCTATGGCATCTCGTCGATGGCCGGCTACCAGGCGATCGGCCATACGCGGATGGCGACGGAATCCGCCGTGACGATCGAGCACTCGCATCCCTTCGCCGCCGGCCCTGACCTTGCGCTCGTGCACAACGGCTCGTTCTCCAACCACGCCAGCATCCGCCGCGATCTGAGGGACCTCGGAGTCTCATTCGACACCGACAACGACTCCGAGGTCGCCGCGCGCTTCATCGATTACCAGATGTCGAAGGGCTCGGACCTCGCTGACGCGATGCGCGGCGTCCTCAAGAGCTTCGACGGGTTCTTCACCCTCGTCGTGGCGACCGAGGACTCGATCGCGGTCGTCCGCGACTCGTTCGCGTGCAAGCCGATGGTCGTCGCCGAGACGGACGACTACGTCGCGTTGGCCTCCGAGTACGTCGCGCTCGCCGACCTGCCGGGGATCGAGAAGGCGGACGTGTTCGAGCCGATGCCCGAGGAGCTCTACACGTGGCCAGCCTGACGTCGATCGAGCTCGACTGCTCAAAGCTGTCGGTTCGGGAGGTGAACCGCGCCCTGCAGGAGCTCGCGGACGGCAGCGCGGTGCGCATCACAGAGCCCAGGGGCCGGCACAATCTGGCAGTCGGGCTGTCGAACAAGCTCGAGATCACGATCGCGGGCAACGCCGGCTACTTCATCGGCGGGCTCTGCGACGGCCCCGAAATCGCCGTCGACGGCTTCGTCGGCTGGTCCGTAGCGGAGAACCTCATGTCCGGGACAGTTCGGGTGCACGGGAACGCGTCGGAGTGCGCGGCCGCGTCGGCGCACGGCGGGGTCGTCATCATCGAAGGCGATGCCTCGTCACGCGCCGGGATCTCGCTCAAGGGCGGCACGATCGCGGTCGCGGGCGACGTCGGTCACATGAGCGGCTTCATGGCCCAGGCAGGCACGCTCCTCGTCGGGGGCGATGCCGGGGAATCGCTCGGGGACTCGCTCTACGAGGCCGTGATCTATGTCGGAGGCAAGATCCGATCGCTCGGCTCCGACGCTCAGGTCGAAGATCTCACGTCGAAAGATGTCGCTCGGGTCACCGAATTGGTGCGGCTGGCGGGCTTCTCGCACCTGTCGCCGGAGGACGTGAAGCGAGTTGGGTCCGCTCGGCACCTTTACAACTTCGACGCCCTGAAGGACCAGAAGTACTGATGGACCGGGACGCAAACGGCGCCGGCGCTCCGCGTCGGCTGCCATGGACAGGCACCGAGGCGAGCCACACGTTCCCACCCGAGGTCATCGGGCAGGTTCACGAGATGGCGGAGGTCGGCCGCTACGAGATCCGCGGATGGGGTGCGAAGCGACAACTCCCGAACTTCGACGACCTCGTGTTCCTGACCGCTTCGGTCTCGCGCTACCCGCTCGAGGGTTACCGCGAGCGGTGCGATACCGCGACGGTGCTCGGATCACGCGTGGCGAGCAGGCCCATCGAGCTGGCGATCCCGATCACGATCGCGGGCATGAGCTTCGGCTCTTTGTCGGCGAACGCCAAGGAAGCGCTCGGGAGGGCGGCCACCGCCGTCGGGACGTCGACCACGACGGGCGACGGTGGCATGACGGCAGAAGAGCGCTCGGCGTCGCGCCTGCTCGTGTACCAGTGCCTGCCGTCGCGGTACGGCTTCAACCTTGACGACCTGCGTCAAGCCGACGCGATCGAGGTCGTCATCGGGCAGGGGGCCAAGCCGGGCGGCGGCGGGATGCTGCTCGGCCAGAAGGTGAGCGAACGGGTCGCGGCCATGCGCACGCTCCCGCAGGGTATCGACCAGCGGTCGGCATCGAGGCATCCGGACTGGACCGGACCGGACGATCTTCGGATCAAGATCGAGGAGTTGCGGGAGGCGACCGGCTGGGAGAAGCCCGTGTACGTCAAGCTGGGCGCCACCCGGGTCGAACACGACGTAAAGCTTGCGGTCGCGGCCGGAGCCGACGTCGTGGTCGTCGACGGTATGCAGGGCGGGACGGGGGCGACCCAGACGGTCTTCATCGAGCACGCTGGGATTCCGACCCTGCCGGCGGTGCGCATCGCCGCCGAGGCACTACGGGATCTCGGCAAGAGCGACGAGGTGCAGCTCGTGGTGTCGGGTGGCATCCGCTCGGGCGCGGATGTGGCGAAGGCGTTGGCGCTCGGCGCTACGGCCGTGTCGATCGGCGTCGGATCGCTCCTCGCTCTCGGGTGCAACCGTTCCAGCTATCGGCGCAATGGCCAGGACCACGACGCGACGGCGGACTACGCGGCCCTGGGCACGGCCCCGGGCTACTGTCACCACTGCCACACGGGCCTGTGTCCCGTGGGCGTCACGACGCAGGATCCCGAGCTCGAACAACGGCTCGAGCCCGAGGTCGGCGCGCGGTGGATGACCAACTACCTGAAGGCCCTGACGATGGAGCTGACGGCGATCGCCCGAGCGTGCGGGAAGTCGAACGTTCATCATCTCGAGCGAGACGACCTCGCCGCGCTTACCGTGGAGGCGGCCGCAATGGCTCAGGTGCCTCTGGCCGGAACGGACTGGATTCCGGGCAGCCCAGCCGGGTGCGGCCGCGAATGAACCTGACGGGCTTGCGCGTCGAGGTTGGCGCGACATGCCGAGGAGCTGAAGAAGGGGAAGAGGGGGGCAGAGATGTACGAAAGATTGCTGGTGGCCCTGGATCATTCCGAGTCGTCCACGCGGGCCCTCGCGGTGGCAAAGGACCTCGCCGCCGCGGCGGGAAGCGAGGTCTGGATCCTTCATCTGAGGGAGCGTGAGGTGATCGCGCAGATGGGCAACGTGCCATCGGAATCGGACACGGAGGCCCAGTCGGGTGTCGAGCAGGCAGTCGAGGAATTGAAGAAGGCCGGCATCAACGCCCACGGGGAGATTCGCGAAGCGCTCTTCGGCCATGCGGCCCGGGACATCGTCGAGGACGCCAAGAGCCACGACGTCTCTGTCATCGTCATGGGCTCGCGCGGCGAAGCGAGCTCAGCTCGCTTCTCGTCGGAAGCGTCGCCCACAAGGTGTTGCACCTCGCAGATCGTCCCGTTCTCGTCGTCCGCTGACGGTCGAGGACCCCCGCCCGGAGAGAGGCGACGCCATGGCGGCAACGAGCTCGACGGTGAGGACCGTCTGTCCGCGGGACTGTTACGACGCCTGCGGCGTGCTCGTCGTGACTGGTGCGAGAGGGCGTCCCATCGTCCGTGGCGACCCGGACGACCCCGTCAGCCGAGGGAAGCTGTGCCGCAAGTGCTCGACCGCCTACAACGGCGTCCTCCTCGACCCGAAGGCACGGTTGCAGGCTCCGCTTCGGAGGGTGGGTGACAAGGGTGACGGTGCCTTCACAGCGATCTCGTGGGAGGACGCGCTGGCTGAGATCGCCGACCGGCTGAACCGCGTGGTCGACGAGGCCGGCGGCCAGACGGTCCTGAATGCCCACTACACCGGCACCTTCGGGATGATCGGGTATCACTTCCCGTTGCGTTTCTTCAACCGGCTCGGTGCGACCGAGGTCGACCCGGACACGGTTTGCAACAAGGCGGGACACGTCGCTCTCTGTTACGCCTACGGGACCTCGCTCGAAGGATTCGACCCCCGTACCGCGACCGACGCCTCCTCGATCCTCGTCTGGGGAGCCAACCCGTCCGCCTGCGCGCCGCACCAGCACGAGCATTGGCTGCCCGAGGCCCCCGGTCGAGTAATCGTCGTCGACCCGCTCGCGACTGAAACCGCCAAGCAGGCGGATCTGCACCTTCGCCTGTTTCCCGGAAGCGACGCCGCGCTTGCATTTTCCATGATGCACGTGCTCTCGCGTGACGGGCTCCTGGACCTGGACTTCATCGCCGCGAACACGGTCGGCTTCGAGGAGGTGGAGGAAGAGATCGGGCGGTGCACGCCGAGCTGGGGCGAGCGGACGACCGGCGTGGCCGCGGCGCTCATCGAGGAGGCGGCCCACCTCTACGGGGGCGGCCCGTCACTGCTGTGGATCGGCCAGGGCCTCCAGCGCCAGCCGACCGGCGGCAACGTCGTCCGGGCGGTGTCGCTCCTTCCGGCGGTTACCGGCAACCTCGGCCGGCCCGGGGGCGGGTTCCTCTATCTGAACGGCATCGAGACGCGCGGGCTCGACGGCGACTACCTGACCAGCGCTCACCTCGCGCCCGCCGACCCACCGACGATGAGCCAGATGGACCTCGCCGCCGCGCTCGAGGACGGCGCCAAGGTGCGGGCACTCGTGTGTTGGAACATCAACATCGCCGCCTCGAGCCCCGAGCAGGAGCGACTGCGCGCAGCGCTCAGCCGGAGCGATCTCTTCACCGTGGTCGTCGACCTGTTCCAGACCGACACGGCGGACTATGCCGACATCGTCCTTCCCGCATCGAGCTTCCTCGAGCACGACGACCTCGTCGTCTCGTACTTTCACGACACGGTGCGAGCGCAGGTCGCAGCAGTCGACCCGCCGGGCGAGGCGCTCCCGAACTCGGAGATCTTCCGTCGCCTGGCCCGCGCGATGGGCTACGACGAGCCGGAGCTGTTCGAGTCCGACGAGGACGTGTTGAACGAGCTCCTCCGCCAGGCGGGGTTGGGCTTGGACTTCGCCGGACTGGCGTCGAAAGGCACCGTCTGGCCGAGCCAAGCGCCCCGGATGCAGTTCGGGGACTTGCGTTTCGCAACGCCGAGCGGGCGCATCGAGATAGCGTCCGAGCTGGCCGAGAGAGATGGCCTGCCCCGTGTGCCGGTTCCGACGGCCGATCCCAGGCCGCGTGCCGGCCGGCTGCGGCTTCTCTCGCCGGCGACCGGATGGACGCTCAACAACAGCTACGGGAACGACCCGATCATCCGCACCCGGCTGGGTCCGATGTCGGTCACGCTCAATCCTGTCGACGCGGCCGAGCGCGGCCTCGTGGACGGCCAGATGGCTCGAGTCGTGAGCGACACCGGCGAGCTCGTCATGGCGGTCGAGGTGAGTGCCGACGTGCCCTGTGCCGTCGCTCTCGTGCCCAAGGGCCGGTGGCCGAAGTTCGAGCCGTCCGGCCGCAACGTGAACGTCCTCAATCCGGGTTGCAAGAGCGACATGGGCGAAAGCTCGGCGGTTCACGGGATAGAGGTGCGTGTTGAGCCGGGCTGATCGATCGTGACCCGGGCCATCATCGTGCAGCACATCTCGTGCGAGCCGCCCGGGATCTACGAAACGGTGCTCGACGAGCACGACATCGACATCAATCGCGTCGAGATAGACGAAGGCGACCGGCTCCCTGACTGGCGCGACGCGGATCTGGTGGTGGCGATGGGCGGCCCGATGAGCGTCAATGACGAAGCCGTCCACCCCTGGCTCGCCGGGGAGAAGGCGTGGATCGCCGCTGCGGTCCGGGCGGGTACCCCGTACTTCGGCGCCTGCCTGGGGGCGCAGCTGCTCGCCGCCAGCCTCGGCGCGACGGTCCGGTCCGGGGACTCCCCGGAAGTCGGAGTGCTCCCGGTCACGCTGACTCCGGAGGGTCTCGCCGATCCCGTCATGTCCCGGCTCGGAGCGTCGTTCGAAGCCTTGCAGTGGCACGGCGACACGTTCGACCTGCCGGCTGCGGCGGTCCATCTCGGCCGGTCGCCGGCCTACGACATGCAGGCATTCAGGGTGGGCAACGCCTACGCGGTTCAATTCCATCTCGAAGTGACCAGGGCGATGTTCGAGGAGTGGAGCGAGGTGCCGGCATATGTCGCGTCGCTCCGGGCGACGCTCGGTGACACCGGGCTGGATGTGCTTTCCCAGGCGTTCGACGCGGCCCACGAGGCGATGACGAATGCGGCACGCCTGCTGTTCGAGTCGTGGTTGGCGCTGTGAGGCAGCGAGATATTTTTCAGACGCGGCCTGTTGACGCATTCTCGTCGCAGCAGTTAAATCAAGGCGGGCACCGCTGCTCGGGTGCGGGCGGACACGCGCGAAGCTGGTGCAAGTGAAGGTTCCGGGCTGGAACAGTGCAGTTCCGGCCGGCGGCGGCGTCGTTCGGGACGACGAGACGGGGGAGGGGTATGGCCGACGCGGAGCGTGACCTTCGGTCACGGGCCGAAGAAGACGGGGTCGAGTTCTTCTTCGCGATGTTCGTCGACATGCACGGGAAGCCGTGCGCAAAGATGGTGCCGATCGAGGCGTTCGACGTGCTGATGGGCGGAGGTGCAGGCTTCGCCGGCTTCGCCGCCGGCCCGATGGGCCAATCGCCGGCCGACCCGGACATGATCGCCGTGCCGGACCCCGCCTCCTACACGCTGGTCCCCTGGCAACCTGGCCTCGCCGTTCTTCAATGCGACATCGCCGTCGAAGGTGAGCTTTGGCCCTACTCGCCTCGCGTGATCCTGAAAAGGATGCTGAAGCGGGCCGAGGAAAGGGGACTCGTCTACAAGGTCGGCTGCGAGGCCGAGTACTCGCTCGTTCGCCGTACGCCCGGCGGCGGCATCGAGGTCGCAGATCCACTGGACGTCTCCGAGGCTCCCTGCTACGACGCCAAGGGCCTCACCCGGATGTACGACCACCTGACGACCATCTCGAAGTACATGAACCGTCTCGGGTGGGCCAACTACGCCAACGACCACGAGGACGCGAACGGGCAGTTCGAGCAGAACTTCGCCTACGCCGACGCCCTCACGAGCGCCGACCGCCTCATCTTCTTCCGGTACATGGTCCACACGGTCGCCCATCAGGCCGGAATGGCGGCAACGTTCATGCCGAAGCCGTTCGCCAATCTGACCGGCAACGGACTCCACTTCCACTCGAGCCTCTGGGACCCCAGCGGTGCTGAGCTGTTCGCGGATCCCGACGACCCTCGCGGCCTGGGATTGTCCACGATGGCCTATCAGTACATCGGCGGGCTGATCGACCACGCCACGGCGCTGGTGGGGATCACCTGCCCGACCGTCAACTCCTACAAACGGATGGGAGTCGGCGCTCCTCTGTCCGGTGCGACGTGGGCCCCGGCGTACGCGACCTACGGGGGGAACAACCGGACCCAGATGCTGCGCGTGCCGGAGGGCGGCCGCGTCGAGAACCGCGCCTGCGACGGATCGGCGAACCCGTACCTCGCCATGGCGGCCCAGCTTGCCGCAGGTCTCGACGGCATCGATCAGGGACTCGACCCGGGCGAGCCCAACGTCGACAACCTCTACGTTCTGCCTGCTGAAGAGATCCATGCCAGGGGCATCCGCTCGATGCCGCCCACGCTCCTGCATGCCATGGACGAGCTCGTGCAGGACGACGTGCTTCGCGACGCGCTCGGCAAGACGCCGGACGGCGATTATCTCGACTACTACGCCAAGGTCAAGCGGGAGGAGTTCCAGGCGTGGCACTCGGTCGTCAGCGACTGGGAGGTGGAGCACTACCTGACACTCTTCTGACATGAGTTCCGCCACGAGCGCGCTGTTCGTGGCAAGATTCGGGAAGGGAAGCAAGGGGGGAAACAATGTCCTCGATAGAGATCACAGAGCCCACGCTCGGCCTCAGCAAGAAGACCAACTGGTGGGGTGCCTTCGTGATCGGCCTCGCCGGCACGATCCTCGTCACCGGAATCGCGCCCGTCGTCGTCAACGGCATGGGGGCGGCCGGGATCCTGCTCATCGGAGGGATGACGATCCTCGGGTGCTTCCTCTGCTTCTGCCTGGCAGAGCTCGCAACCATCTGGCCCGACCGCACCGGCGGGATTCCAGGGTACGCCACCGAGTCGTTCCGGCCGCTCGTCGGTGACACCTGGGCGCGCCACATCGGTGGCACGTCGGGATGGGCGTACTGGCTCGGCTGGTTCCCTGTCGCGCCGATCAACGTCATCCTGACGTCGCTCTATCTCGCCGAGCTCTTCAACTTCTCTCAGGGTCATCTCATCACTCCGATAGGAACGACCTGGGGCGCACCCATCGGCCTCAACTGTGCTGTTCATCAGCTGGGGCTTGCTGATCCTCATCTTCATTCCCGCTTACTTCGGGATTCGTCTCGGAGCCGGGTTTGCGACTTTCCTCGGTGTGCTGTCGATGATCCCGCTCACCGACGATGATCTTCCTCCCCTTCTTCAAGTCGGGCGCGATCCACTGGAGCAACGTCGCCGGCTTCCACTTGAAGCCCGGACTTCATGGCAGCCCGACGTTGTACTTCGCATGGCTCTTCCCGATCCTCTGGAACGTCATCGCCATGGAGGCCGCCGCTTGCTACGTCGGTGAGTGCCGGGGTGGGGCGAGAGACGCCAAGATCGCCATGACCACCGAGGGCCTGTACGGCATGTTCATCTACATCATGACGCCGCTCATGTTCGTGGCAGTGCTCGGATCCCTCGTCTACACCACGTTCGACCCGCTCACGATGTACCTGACCTACACCGACAAGATCTTCGGTCATGGATCTTGGGAGAAGTGGTTCGTCGGGCTCCCGCTTATCTTGGCTCTCGCGCTCTCGGTGCTGAACGCCATCATGGGTGTCGGACGCTCGCTCTTCCAGGCATCCGAGGACGGTCAGCTCCCGCGCTTCTTCCAGCACAAGAACCGGCACGGGGTGCCCGATTACTCGATGGCCTTCAACACCGTCTGCGCGATGCTGCTGGTGCTGCTCGGCTCCCCCGTCCGGATCTACATCATCTCGAATGGCGGCTACCTGCTCTCGTGCTCACTCGCGTTCGCCGGATACTTCGTCTACCGCCACCTCAAGCCCGACACGCCGCGGCCCTTCCGGTTACCGACGATCGCCAAGTGGGGTGCGCTGCTCGTCTTCATCGGATGGATGGCGATCTACTTCTTCGGAGGCTGGAACTCGCCGAAGGTCGTCGTCGGGCCCACGCAGGGGCCCGGGCTATACATCCTGGGACTCGCCATCGTCGCCCTCTACGCGCCGCTGTACTGGTGGCGGGCATGGCAGGACCGCAAGCTCGCGGCCCGCGGCGGCGTCCCCGGTGGCGGACCGACGGTGACCATTGCCGGCGATGGCGCCGACGCCATGGTGGCCGGCGAATCGTCCGCCACGCGTGACCCGGTCCCTGCCGGCGAGTCTCCGGGCGAACCGCCGTTGCTCGGCTGACGAACCGCGACGGCGCTCGGGCGAGATGCCTCTCCGCAGACGACGCGGGGATCCGCAGCCCACGGCGCCGGTCGCCGTCGTCGTCGCCTCGAGCGGCGCGCCGTTCACCAAGGCGGCGATCCGGCGAGCCCGTGAGTTGGCCGGCGCCAATCCGATCGCGGTCGTCTCGACGCTGAAGATCTACGGCTCCTCCTGGGGCTTGCCGACGCCGGGCTTGATGCCGACGGCCAAGGAGCGTCAGGAGCAGCTGGCGATCGTACGCGCCGCCGTGCACTCGTTGGAGCGCCGGGGCTGCATCGTCGACGGCCAGGTCGCCGCGACCCGCAGAGCCGGCTTCACGATCGCTCGGATCGCGCTCGCCCGCGGTGCCAGCATCGTCGTCATGGACGACCCGGGAACGAGGGGTCTCCGCCGATTCGTCGAGGGAGACATCCCGGCGATCGTGCGCCGCCGCCTCGGCCGTGTGGCATCGCTCGAATTGGTGAGCAAGCCCTGAGGTTCGCCGGGGGCGGCCAGGGGTAGATTGAGGACGAACCGGGACACCGGAAGGAGCCGCAGGCCCACGGTCGAGTTACGTTGCCGGCCTGCGCGGCGAGAGGCGTGAGTCGCATGTATCGCAGGATCCTCGTGGCCGTCGAAGACTACGAGCAGGTGGGGTCGCTCATCGAGCTCGTCAAGGGCAGTGCGACCCCGGGCGTGACCGAGGTCCGGGCGCTCCATCTCCGGCTTCGGGAGCTTTCCGGCCTCGTCTGGTATGCGAGAGAGCGGCCCGAGGAGGCCTCGTTGATCGCGGAGGCGGCGGCGTTCGACCTCCGGATGGCCGGCATGGGCGCCGACGGCGAGGTCCGGCACGAATTCGTCGACCGGGCGGCAGAGGCCATCGTCGACGAGGCGTCCCGGTGGCAAGCCGAGCTCATCGTCCTCGGTAGCCCGACGCGTGGCGAGCTGGCGACTCGGGTGTTCGGAAGCGTGAGCTTCCGCGTGCTGCAACGCGCTCAGTGCCCGGTCCTCGTCGCGCCGCGCAATGCTGCCGGCGACCGACGCGGTCACTCGGAGCCATCGAGAGTCGGGCGGCGCCACTGACCACCCGCCCGCTATCTGGGAGCGAGTCCACCTGCAGTGGACAGAGTTTCCTTGCCCTGTTAGCTTGACACCGGTCAGCGTCGATCGAGAAGGGGGCCAAGTGCTTCGAGCGCAGGGCGGGCAACCGGGCCGCCGGCCCGTCGCCGACGGCCTCGGCGCCCGCTGGGCCACGTTGAAGGGGCGAACCAGCAACGGGCACGGCTCGCCGGCACAGCGGTACTCGGCCGCGGGGCTCCTCCGCCACGGCCTGACCAAGCAGGACTGGCCCAAAGTCTGGCGAACGGTTCCGCTGGAGCGCACCTACGACGTCGTGGTGATCGGCGCCGGTGTTCACGGCTTGGCGACGGCGTACTACCTTGCGGCCAACCACGGCGTCCGGCGGGTCGCCGTGCTCGACAAGGGTTACGTCGGCGGCGGCGGCTCGGGCCGCAACACGGCCATCATCCGTTCCAACTACCTGACGCCCGAGGGCGTGCGCTTCTACGACCGGTCGGTCCGGCTCTACCAGTCGCTCGCCGCAGACCTCAACTTCAACATCATGTTCGCTCAGCGTGGGCACCTGACTCTCGCTCACAACGACGGCTCGCTTCGCACCATGCGCTGGCGGGCCGAAGTCAACAAGCTCGAGGGCATCGACTCCGAAGTCATCGGCCCCGACGAGATCAAGCAGCTCGTGCCGTTCATGGACACTTCGGCCGACACGCGCTACCCGATACTCGGCGCCCTCTACCATCCGCCAGGCGGCATCGTCCGGCATGACGCGGTGAACTGGGGCTACGCCAGGGCAGCCGACGCGCTCGGAGTCCAGATCCACCAGAACACAGAGGTGCTCGGCATCTCGGTCGAGGGCGGTCGGGTGACAGGTGTGACCACCAATCAAGGTGAGATCTCGGCCCCGACGGTGATCAACTGCACCGCCGGATGGGCATGCCTCATATCCGACATGGTGGGTGTCAGCCTGCCGATCATCACGCACCCCCTGCAGGCCGCCGTCACCGAGCCCGTCAAGATGTTCCTCGAGGCGGTCGTCGTGTCCGGCAGCTTGCACGTCTACGTGAGCCAGACCGATCGAGGCGAGCTCGTGTTCGGCGCCAGCACCGATCCCTACGCCTCGTATTCGATGCGAGGCTCGCTCGAGTTCACCGAGGAGCTCGCCAGCCATGTGCTCGAGCTGATGCCGTCGATCGCGAAGATGCGAGTCCTTCGGCAATGGGCGGGACTGTGCGACATCACTCCCGACTTCTCCCCGGTCATGGGGGTGACGCCCGTCGACGGGTTCCTGGTCGATGTCGGGTGGGGGACGTACGGGTTCAAAGCCGGGCCCGCCGCCGGCGAGGCAATGGCGGAGCTGGCCGCCACGGGCAGGACCCCAGCGCTCATCGCGGCGTTCGACCTCGCCCGCTTTCCCGAGGGTCGCCTCGTCGGCGAACGCGGCGCCGCCGCGGTCGGGCATTGATCGGCCGCCGGGTACCGGGCGCGAAGCCATGATTCTCATCACCTGTCCCAACTGCGGGCCCCGCAACAGCAGCGAATTCGCCTACTTCGGCGAGACGAAGCCACGTCCCGCCGTGAACGAGACCGACCTTGCGGAGTGGAGCAGCTACCTGTTCATGAAGCGCAACCCGGCGGGCTGGACCACCGAGCACTGGTATCACCGTGAGGGGTGCCGGAAGTTCCTGGTGGCCGAACGCGACACGGTGACGAACGAGATCCGGTCCACGAGCATCCCGGAGGCGGTTCATGGCAGCTGAGGGCGTGGTGTCCCGCGTGCTCGGACGGCCGCGGGCGGTTCAGTTGAGCCGGCGCATCGGTCAGCGGCCGGGCGAGGTCATCGACCGCGCCAAGCCGATTTCGTTCATTTGGGAGGGCGCCGACCATCGTGGCTTCGAGGGGGACACGATCGCCTCGGCGCTCGCGGCGGCCGGTGTGCGTGTCTTCTCGCGGAGCTTCAAGTACCACCGCCCCCGGGGGATCATGAGCGCCAGCTTCCACGATCCGGGTTGCACGGTTCAGGTGGACGACGAGCCCAACGTGCGCGGCGCCCATCGACGGGTCAGCTCCGGCATGGTCGTGAAGGCCCAGAACTCGTGGCCTTCGCTGCGCCTCGACATCGGCACGGCGAACCAGGTCGTCGCGCCGTTCATCGGCGCGGGCTTCTACTACAAGACATTCATCAAGCCTCAACGTCTCTGGCCCTACTACGAGAAGGTCCTGCAGCGCTTCGCCGCCGGCGGCCGAGTCGATGCGGGATCCCCGCACGCCCGCTACGACAAGCGCTACGCGCACCCGGAAGTGCTCGTCGCAGGCGGCGGACCGGCCGGAATGGCGGCCGCGCTGGCGGCCGCGGCGGCGGGGGCGCGGGTCATGCTGGTCGAGGAGGAGTACGAGCTAGGCGGGCACCTGCGCTGGGGCGACCAGTCACAGCTCGATCTGCTGGGCCGGCTTCGTGACGAGGTTGCCAACCAAGAGGGCATCGAGGTGCTCGTCAATTCCGTCGTCACGGGCCGTTACGACGACAATTGGATCGCGGTCCTCCAGCGAAGCAATCCGCAGGTCGTGGAGCGACTCATCAAGGCGCGGGCGAAGACCCTCGTCGTCGCACCCGGTCTGATCGAGCGGCCGTACGTGTTCGAGGGCAACGACCTGCCCGGTGTCATGTTGAGCACGGCGGCCCGTCGGCTGGTCAACTTGTACGCCGTCAAGCCGGGAACGCGGGCGGTGGTCTTCACGGCCAATGACGAGGGCAGCGCGGCGGCGGCGGATCTGCAGAGCGCCGGCGTCGACATCGTGCGACTGGTCGACGCCCGCTCGGGGGGCCGGCTCGTACGGGCGCGGGGGAGCCGTGGCGTCGCGGCGGTGGACCTTGGCGACGGATCGCCGGTCGAATGCGACCTGCTTGTCACCGCCGTCGGGTGGACGGCGCCGACCCTGCTCACCAACATGGCCGGTGACCGCCCGGTGTACGCCGAGCGGGCGGCGCGTTTCGTGCCTGGGGCGAATCTTCCCGCCGACGTGCTCGTCGCCGGCGGGATCGCCGGCGACGGCTCTTCGGACGAGCTGGTCGCGCACGGCAGGGCCGTGGGAACGCTGGCGGCGGCGCGGGCGGGCCACGGGACCGCGGTCGACGTCCCGCACCTCGAGCCGGCCGAGCACCCGGCCCTGTTCAGATCAACCACCCACGGTTTTGTCGACTACAGCGAGGACGTGTCCTCCAAGGACATCTATGCGGCGGCGAAGGAGGGCTACGACTCGGTCGAGCTCGTGAAGCGCTACACCACCGTCACGATGGGCCAGGCGCAGGGCAAGCTCGAGACACTGAACGCCGTCGCAGTGCTGGCCGCGGCGACCGGACGGACCATCGAAGAGACCGGCACCACCGTATGGCGACCTCCGCACGCGCCGATCAGCCTCGGTGCGCTCGCGGGCCGGATCCTCGAGCCCGTCCGTTACTCGCCGATGCAGCCGTGGCACGAGTCCCACCTTGCCCGGCCGATCGTCGCCGGTGTGTGGATCCGCCCGGAGCACTATGGCGATGCTGCCGCCGAGGTCCGCAACGTGCGGGAGAACGTGGGGCTCATCGACGTGACGCCTCTCGGCAAGATCGATCTTCGCGGTCCGGACGTGCCGAAGCTGCTCAACTTCCTCTATGTCAACAAGTGGTCGAAGCTCGACATCGGCGCAGTTCGCTACGGCGTGATGTGCAACGAGGACGGGGTGGTTCTCGATGACGGAGTGACCGGGCACCTCGGCCCGGATCGTTACTTCATGTCCACCACCAGCTCAGGTGCCGCCGCCGTGTACGAGTGGATGGAGGACTGGCTGCAGACTGCGTTTCGCGACTGGCAGATTCATGCGACGCCCGTCACGTCCGCCTACGCGAGCATCAACGTGGCCGGGCCGAAGTCCCGGGAGCTGCTGTCGCGCGTCGTCACGGACGTCGATCTCTCGCCGGAGGTCTTTCCGTACATGAACGTGCGAACAGGGACGATCGCGGGAATCCGCGACTGCCTCATGTGGAGGATCGGGTTCACCGGCGAGCTGAGCTACGAGATCCACGTGCCTGCCGGCTACGGCCTCGAGGTGTGGGAGACCCTCATGGATCAAGGTCGCGATCTCGGGGTCGGCCCGTTCGGGCTCGAGGCTCAGAGGATCATGCGGCTCGAGAAGGGCCACTTCATCGTCGGGCAGGACACCGATGCGGTCACTCAGGCCTTCGCCGCCGGTCTCGACTGGCTGGTGAAGCTGGACAAGGACGACTTCGCAGGCAAGCCCGAGCTCGTGTGGGAGAGCGGGCGTGAGGGTGAGCCGCGCCTCGTCGGCCTGCAGCCGATCGATCCGACCGTCGTGCCGGCGGAGGCGAGCCAGATCGTGAGCGGCGCGTCGAAGATCGAGGGTCGCATCACCTCCAGCAGGTTCTCGCCGACGCTCGGCCGTTCCATCTGCCTCGGCATCGTCTCGGCCTCCTTGGCCGTGCCCGGCACGATCGTCACGGTCCTGCTGCCCGATGGAACGCGGGTCGGGGCGAAGGTCATGGAGCACCACGCGCATTTCGATCCCGAGGGAACCCGCCTCCGTGGCTAGCACCGCACCCGTCGCGCGCAGCTCGATCCGCCCGCCGGCGCCCACCTTTGTGCACGCCGGATGGGAGGTGTCAGGGCTGCGATCGTCGGTGGCGCTCGGTCTCGCCGACCTGACTCCGCTCGCCAAGGTGCTGATCAGAACGTCGGCTGAGAGCCGGATGGGCCTCTCCCTGAAGTGTGCCTTCGGGCGGTCGGCACGGAACAAGGCCGGCTATCTCGTGGCCGGGACGGGCCCGGACGAGTGGTTGGTGATCGCTCCCGCATCCAGCGCAGAGGCCGTTGTCGCCGGTCTCGAGGGAGCCGACCAGCCAGAGCTCGCCACGGTTCTGGACGTCACCCACGGTGGCGTGCTCCTGCGTCTCACCGGCGCCGAGGCCGCCTCCGTCCTGGAGAAACTCTGTGCCATCGACCTCTCCGACGCCGTCACGCCCGACGGCGCGGTGTTCCGGAGCTCGGTCGCTAGAGTCACGACCGACGTCATCAGGGACGATCTCGCAGGAACCCGGTCGTATCTGTTGCACAGCGACCGAGCCTCAGGTCAGTACCAGTTCGACGCTCTGCTCGACGCCGGCGCCGAATTCAACCTCGCAGTCGAGGGTTACCCCGAAAAGGAGATCTGACATGCCCATGCCGAGCGACCTCGAGATCGCGCGCCAGGCACAGCTCAAGCCGATCGCCGAGATCGCCAACCAGATGGGCATTGAGCCGGGACTGCTCGAGCAGTACGGCGGGAACGTCGCCAAGATCAAGCTCGACGCGATCGCCGAGCTCGCCGACCGCCCGAAGGCGAAGTACGTCGTGGTCTCCGCGGTCACGCCCACCCCGCTCGGCGAGGGCAAGACGACGACTACGGTCGGCCTCGGTCAAGCCATGCACCACATCGGCAAGCGGGCCACGATCGCGATCCGCCAGCCCTCAATGGGCCCGACGTTCGGCATCAAGGGTGGTGCGGCCGGCGGCGGCTACAGCCAAGCCGTCCCGATGGAGGCCTTCAACCTGCATCTGACCGGGGACATGCACGCGGTGACGGCTGCGCACAACATGCTGTCTGCGATGGTCGACAACCATCTCCACAAAGGCAACGAGCTCAACCTCGACCAGCACAACATCACGTGGCGGCGCGTGCTCGACGTGAACGACCGCGCCCTTCGCAACATCGTCATCGGGCTCGGGACGAAGGAGGACGGGGTTCCGCGTCAGACGGGCTTCGACATCACCGCCGCCTCGGAGGCGATGGCGATCCTCGCGCTGTCGACGTCGCTCCACGACATGCGCGCCCGCCTCGGCCGGATCGTCGTCGGGTACACCCCGGACGGGGAGCCGGTGACGGCCGAGGACCTCAAAACTGCCGGGGCGATGACCGTGATCATGCGCGAGGCGATCAAGCCGAACCTCCTGCAAACGATTGAGAACACCCCCGTGCTCGTGCACGCCGGCCCGTTCGGGAACATCGCCCACGGCAACTCGTCGATCGTGGCGGACCTCATCGGCATTCACTCGGGGGACTTCCTCATCACCGAGGCGGGTTTCGGTGCCGACATGGGAGCCGAGCGATTCTTCAACGTCAAGTGCCGCGTGTCGGGCCTGGCGCCGGACGCCGCCGTGATCGTCACGACGGTGCGGGCGCTCAAGGTCCACTCCGGCGGCCACCGGGTCGTGGCCGGCCGTCCCCTGCCTCCGGCGATGCTGGAGGAGAATCCGGAGGAGGTCCAGGTCGGCGGGGCGAACCTGCGCAAGCAGATCGAGAACATCCAGATCCACGGCGTGACCCCGGTCGTCGCCATCAACTCCTTCCCGGGCGACTTTCCTTCCGAGCACGCCGCGATCCGGGAGATCGCCGCGTCGATGGGCGTGCGCTCGGCCGTGTGCACCCACTTCGCCGAGGGGGGGAAGGGAGCGACCGAGCTCGCCGAGGCGGTCGCGGAGGCGGCCGACGAGCCGAGCGAGTTCCACGTGCTCTACCCGAGCGACGCGTCGCTGCGCGAGAAGATCGAGACCGTTGCGACGCGCGTCTACGGCGCCGACGGCGTCGACTACCTGCCGGCCGCCAACCGCCAGCTCGACTCCTATGAGAAGAACGGGTTCGGCAACCTTCCGGTGATCATCGCCAAGACGCACTTGTCCATCTCGTCGGACCCATCGTTGAAGGGCGCCCCGACCGGGTGGCGCATGCCCGTGCGCGAGGCGCGCGCCTCGGTCGGCGCAGGCTTCGTCTACCTCATCTCCGGTGACATGCGGACCATGCCGGGCCTGTCGGCTCATCCGGCCGCCGAGATCATCGACATCGACGAGAACGGCGAGATTGTCGGGCTCAGCTAGCGAAGGGGACTACCTCGAGCTGACGCTCGGGGGCTTCCTCAGCGCGGTCTCGGCCGCGGAGCCGGCGCCGGCCGGCGGGTCGGTCGCGGCGGCGGCTGTCGCCTTCGCCGCCAGCCTCTGTGTCATGGCTGCCCGGCTCTCGACCTCCCAGATCGAGGATGCCTCCGAGCTAGCTGTTAGCGCGGAGCGGTTTCGCGACCGTGCGGCTTCGCTCTGCCAGGCCGACGCGGCCGCCTACGGGCTCGTCATCGAGGCGTCGCGCCTCCCCCGCGAGCCCGATCCGGCCGATCGGGAGCGTCGGATCGCGGCAGCCCTCTCGGTCGCGACCGACGTCCCCTTGGAGGTCGTCCAGATCGCCAGCCGCGTGGCTGAGCTCGCGGCCCGCCTCGCAGAAGAGGGAAACCCCAATCTTTGTGGCGACGCCGTCACGGCGGCTCTCCTCGCCGAGTCTGGAGCACGGGCTGCCGGCGCCCTCGTCCTGATCAACCTGAGAGGAGCCGACGACGACGATCGGAGCGCGCAGGTGGAGGTACTGCTCGAGGAGGTGGCGGAGAGCGCCGGCCGGTCGTGGCGGAGGGTTGCTCTTCTTCCCTAAGTCGCCGCCGAGGGCTTACGGCTGCAGCCTTTCAAGTCGCCAGGCCGGACCTCCGTCGGCGCCTGTGTCCTCTCTCGTGTAGCGCAACCGGTCGTGGAGCCGGTCGTCCCGGTTCTGCCAGAACTCGAACACCTCGGGCTCCACTCGGAATCCTCCCCAGGCTGGGGGCCTTTGCACCGGCCCGACCGGCGGGGAGGCCAGTACCTTGCGCATGCGCTCGTCGAGCTCCTCCCGGCTCTTGATGACGCGGCTCTGGTCCGAGATGCTGGCGGCCGTCTGGGCGCCGAGGGGCCGAGATGCGAAGTACTCGTCCGATTCGGCATCGGTCACGGCGACCACCGGACCTTCGATGCGAACTTGGCGTCCAAGCTGGTCCCAGTGGAACAGGAGAGCGCCCACGGGATTTTCTTTCAGCTCGTGGCCTTTTCGGCTCTCGCCGCTCGAGTAGAAGACGAATCCCCTCTCGTCCCACCCCTTCATCAACACCATCCGGACTGACGGGCGCGCGTCCAGCGAGGCCGTCGCGACCGCGACAGCCTCGGGTACCCGCGTGACTTGGCTGGCGTCGCGGTACCAGCGTCCGAATTGCACGAAGGGGTCGGCAGCGACATCGCGCTCGAGCAGTGGTCGTGAATATTCCGGCACACCTGAACCGTAGGACACAGATGTCCTTCGCTCCTTCAACGTGACAACGCTGCGTCGCGTCGACCCTGAAAGGGCCTCTTAGCAGGGAGCGGGCGACCACGCTTGTGCCGAATACCGTGAAGCGAGAGCTGGTCCCCTGGATCGACCTCTACCACCTCGTCGAGGTCGGGGTCGGTCCCGATGAGATGGAGATCAGCGTGCCGTTTGCGGTCAGGTCGTCGATCGCGTGAGATCCTCTCTGCTGATACGGGCGTGGGCGACGATTGAGAAACGTTGCAGCGGCTGTGAGAAGACGGCCGGCAACGCGGCGAGGGCGCAAGCCGAACGCGAGCGAGCCGACTGGGAGCCTATGAACTAGGCGCTCGCCCGCCGCATCCGCCTCCGCTCCCGCTCCGACGTCCCGCCCCACACGCCGCCGGCCTCCTCGGTTCCGAGGGCGAAGCCACGGCACTCGACCCGTACGGGACAACGGGCGCAGACGACCCTGGCCGGCGTGAGGTCGTCACCCTGGCCGGGGAAGAACGTTTCGAGCGGCATCCCATGACAGTCGGCTTGCTGCTGCCACGCCGGCCGCGTGACGAGTTCCTCGATACCGCCACGCTCACCGCCCCATAGGGAGCTGGCGGCGATCGTCATGCCGGCGTGTCGGCCACGTAGTAAGCCGCCGGCAGGAGCCGGGTCAGACCGTGGATCTCGACGAGGATGCCCTGCGAATGCTCGGAGAGGCAGGCGACCAACTCGGGGTGCGACCTGTAGACCTCGAGCACCTCGATGCTCTTGTCCAGCTTGGTTGCGAACCGCTCCGACCGCTCAGCGTCCACCCAGCCACGAATTTACCGGTCGGTCAGTTGTGGGCGAGGATTCGGCAAAAGCCCAGGTCGCAGATGCCCCAGGAGGCTCTCAAACGCCGGCCGAGTGCATCCATACCCGCCGGCCAGCAGGGCGCTTGTCCGATTGCTGGCGCGAACCCTCCTGGAAGGCTGAACGGGTAGAGCGCGAACGCCCTGCGACCCTATGAGAAGCCGCGGGCGTTCGCTGCTGTTCTAGCGGGCGTTGGAGTCCACGCCCCCGCTGTCCGTATAACGTCGCGCCCCGCTGGAATGCGTGACGAGACATCAGCGCAGTAGGCAGAACTCGTTGTTCTCCGGGTCAGCGAGGACAATCAGCGTGTCGTTGGGCTGGTCCGGGAGCACGGTTGCGCCGAGGGCTTGCAGCCGTTCGAGTTCGCTCTCCAGGTCATCGCAACCGAGATCTAGATGTACCCTGTTCTTGATCGTCTTCGCCTCTGGGACACTCGGTACCACAGTCGCGGCCCCAGCCCGCTGCACTCAACGAGAACGTCTTATCTTCTTCTATATCATCTACGCCCAGCTGCCTTAGCCGTTCGATCTCGGCGTCGTCGTAGGGCATGACGTCGTAATCCTCGAGGGCCACGGACCAGAAGCGAGCCAGTCGAGCCGGATGATGGCAGTCGAAGACCACGTCTCGGAGTTGAGCCATGAGCAGAGTCTGCAGCCTGCCCGCGACGCATGCCGCGTGGCCAGTCCGTCTGGTCACCCGGACTAGTAAATCGAACACGCGTTCGTTACCGTTACGCGGTGGCCGACCTCTCCCCCGAGCAAGCAGAGATCCTGCGCAGGTCGATCGCCATGCTCCCGCCACTGGCGCCGAGCGGTCTCAGCCGGGAGCGGGCGATGGCGATACTCGCTCAGCTCGTGCGGGCGCTGCGGGAGCTACGGCGGCGGTAGATCGGCGGTCATCGCCCGCCTGGCTCCTGTGACTCCGACGAGGAGGTCGAGGTCATCCTTGTTACCGAGCAGCTAACTCTCGAGCCGTCGACGCTTTGGCGCCCGTCGCCCTCGAGGCACAGCGGCCGGCATCTCACAGCGCCGGGCGCTGTCCGCGGCTGCCTGCAACTATTCGCGGCGAAGACACGGAGTAGTAGTCAGCGAGGTTCCCGGCTGGGAGCCGCGCCGCGCCTGGTCCTGTGCAGAGGGGGCGGCTGTTGCAACGTCCGGCTGTGCATGGTAAGGACGCAAACAGAAGCTACCGAGGGGAGGCAGTTGATGCGGTTCAAGCTCATTGCTGCGGCTGTAGTGGTTGCAGCGCTGTTGGGTACGTCGGCAGGCGTCGCTTTGGCGACGAGTAGATCGACCAGGCCGAGCAGTACGACTACGGGGGTGGAGCACTATTGGGTTTCGAACTGGAACCCAAAGACCGGCAATCCCACCGCGTTTGTCGGCAACGGACTCTTCACCGATGCCGGGAAGCTCTCCGGCCCAAACGGAGACAAGGCTACGCTGTCCCAGGGGGGGTTCGTCGTCAACTCATCCAAGATCAAATTTGCCTTTGGGGGCAACCCGCACACGTGCTTTGTAATCGTCACGGTTAGCGGAACGATCAGCCTCCACCACGGCACCGGCGCCTACGCCGGAATCTCTGGGACGCTCCCCGTAAGTGGGAAGCTCGTCGGCGTGCTACCGAGACTGAAGAATGGAAAGTGCAATGGCGGGAACAACGTCCAACCACTCGAGACGGTGGGCGTGCTCTCAGGCAGTGGCAAGGTAACCCTGGGTTAGTGGCAGGGACCTACGCTATCGTCCCCCGGTGCTCACAGGCCGGGGTCGTTTGCGCGTCAACGATCAGTCGAACGCTCTCTTCGGGCGCGACGCCGTGGGCACGGATGGTGGCCGGTTCGAGTCCGGCAGCGGCGCGAGTGCCGCCAGCCACGGCGGCGCGTCGTGCAGCGGAAGGTCTACAGGACCACCAACGGCACTTTGCAGCGAGGGCTGCGCAAGCTCGGCCTCTGGCGCTGAATCAACGGCCTGTGGCGCCCCCGGTAGCGCACGAACGCCGGCCCCTTGGCACTTGTCTCCGCTCTCCACGAGGCCATCCTGGACGCCGTGATGGGCGAGTATCGAGGCTGCTACAGAATATGCGGCCGTCGACTCCACCGCTGAGCTGGCCCTCGATCCGATTCTGTCCGTGTCGCTCCTGGGGTTGTGGTCGCGCTCGGGCACCACTCGAGCGAGCGAGCGAGGATGACGGGGTGCCGCGCCGAGTGCCTCAGGTCGATTCCCGCCATCTGGCCGAGTGGTGCGAGCAGCACCTCGGTAGCCCGCCCGCGGAAGAGCTCTTCAGAGACGGTTATCTCTCAGCGGTTATCGGGCTCCGGCTGGTCGACAGGCGCGAGGTCGTCGTCAAGGTGCGTCCCTCCTCAGCCGCGACTGGCCGGCTGCGTCGAGGTGCATCGCCGCCTCTTCTCGTCCGGCTTCCCCTGTCCAGAGCCCCTCACGGGCGCGGTCCCTTTCGCCGATTGGCTGGCAACTGCCGAGGTATACGTCCCGGGCGATGCCGGGCTGCCGGCGTCGGGTCGATCGGCCCGGGCATATCGCCGAGCCGTTCGCGGTGGCTGATCGAGCTCGCCCCCCGCCCCGGCGAAGTGCCCGATCTGCTCCCTTCGCCAGCGTGGACGGCGTGGTCCCATCAGGAAGGGGGTCTGTGGCCCTGGCCCGACGACCGCGACATCGATCTCAACGCGGTGGACGGGCCCTTCTTGGGTGGACGACGCGGGCCGCCGTGCTCGTGACCGGCTGCGTGCCGGCGTCACCGAGGCCATGATCGGCCATGGCGACTGGTATGCCGGCAATCTGCGCTTCAGCGGCGACCAGTTGATCGTCGCCCATGATTGGGACAGCGTGATCACCGAGAGCGAGGCGGTGCTCGTCGGGTTCGCCGCTGCTTTGTACCCCGTTCTGAGCGTCGGAGACGAGCCCACAGTCGCTGGAGACGGAGGACTTCATCGCCGCCTACGCCCACGCGCGTGGCAGGGAGTTCGGCGCCGAGCAGCTCGAACGCTGCTGGGCGGCAGGCGTCTGGACGCGAGCCTTCGACTCGAAGAAGCAACACGCGGTGAACGAGCCCGTCCGCTCGCTCACGGAGCGCGAGGCACAGGAGCGCCTTCGCCTTGCCGGCACCAGATGAAGGCATCAAGGCCGGCCTCCCTTCAGCCTGCAGGACGACGCCGAAGGGAGGAGGCCTCGCCCTTCGGCGTCGCTTCGGGTGACGGTCCCGCCCCGCCGTCCAGCCGATGGCGCCGAATGGAAGGCGCCGGGCTCGGACTTCTTCGGACGCTGCACCCGGCCAGCTCGCCATGATGCGGCGCTGCATCTGCTCGACCGGGACGCCCGTCGTACGGCAGAGCATCGACTCGTCAACAGGGCCGAAATGATGGGGTCGTGCCAGGACGAGCGGGTCGTCCGCTGCCCAGAGATCGCCGCGGTCAATCTGATGACCAGGTCGCCAGGCGCCAGTCGAGCAAGTGTCCAAGGCGACGACGAAGCTTGGTCCGGTGTCCAGGTGGCGGGTCACGAGTTGCTCAACAATCGGAAGCTCTGCGGGTCGAGCACTTGTGTGCCGTAGCGAGCCGTGGCGAGGAGCGCACGCTCCACGGTTGGCAGCCCGGTGGAGAATCGAGCACCCGACTACGGCCGCGAAGGCGTATCGCCTGCTCTCGCAGGTGTGCAAGGCCGCGGTCGCCGACGACGCCATCGCCCGCAACCCATGGCGCGTCGAGAGTGCGGGCCGTCGAGCACGCGCCGGCGTGTCCGATCGCCACCATCGCCGAGTCGGCGTGATGGCCGCTTGTATGCCCGACCATCTCCGGGTGGCTGTATTACTAGCGGCGTGGTGCCAGCTGCGCCGTGGCGAGCTGCTCTGGCTGCGCCGGCGCGACGTCGACCTCCTGCACGGCACCGTGACCGTGACCGTGACGCGCACCGTGACGATGGCCGCAGCGATGCTCGAGAAGGCACCGAAGACCGAAGCCTGGCGCGGACCGTCGCCATTCCCGCCAACGTGTTCCCGGTCCTCGTCGACCAACTCGAGCGCTTCACGCCACTGGCGCCTTACGCCCCGGTCCTCGTCTGCGTGAAGGGCGGCCCGCTGCTGCCTCAGGTGCTCGAGACGCCTGGCACCGCGCGCGGGCGAGCATCGGGCTACCCGAGCTCCGCCTGCACGACCTGAGGCACTCTGGTCTCACCTGGTCGGCCGCTACTGGCGCCACCGTCGCCGAGCTCATGCGCCGCGCCGGCCACGCGAGCCCGTCCGCGTCGCTGCGATACCTGCACGCTAGCTACTACCGCGACCGGGCGCTCGCGTACTCGCTCGCCGCCTCGCTGCACCGTTGTCACGATCGAGAGTGCGCAGATACGACACAATGAGAGGCAGAGTGCGGTTCGTGACGTTGTCGACAGCGTCGCCGAGATCCTGGCCGCTTACACGGAGCGGCTTCTATACCATCCCGGAGAGTGAGTACACTGCCAGACTACCGTATCTCTGCCAAGCGCACCTCTCAGCGTTGCGCTGCGTGCTCGAGCAAACCAACTCCGCCGGGCACCCGACGATCCTGACGCGCACATTTCGCGACACCCGCGACAACGCCCGCGCATGACCCCTGAAACGCCTCCTAGCAGGGAGCGGGCGACCGGGATCGAACCGGCATGGCCAGCTTGGAAGGCTGGAGCTCTACCATTGAGCTACGCCCGCGAGAGCGATCAGGTTAGCTGCCGAACGCGAACCCTGCGTGAGAACGGAAGCAGCGTTGGGCGAGCTTGACGGCCCGCCGCACGAACAGTTATCTAATACAGGCGTAATATTACGTACTGCATCCCTACTGGTATGAGTGCTCTGCTTACCGCCGGTCGACGCTTTTCGATAGGGTGCGAGGTCAAGGCGGGGAGGATGGCTGAGGGGAGCGTCCGTGGCTCGAGCGAATTCGAAGTGTCCGGTAGACGACTCGGATCGACCGGCGTGACGAGGGCCGCAGACACCCGCGCCTCGACGGGGGGAGGTCGCTGATGGCAACTATCGCGGCGCCGTTACCAGCTACGACGCCAGTTGTACGAGAGGGAACCCAGCACCCGCTCCTCTCGCTCATCTCGAGGCGGCTCATCTACGGGCTCGTGACGCTCGTCGTTGTCTCCATCATCATCTTCTGGGCCACCGAGGTGCTCCCGGGCAACGCCGCCTACGCGATCCTGGGCCATTCAGCAACCCCGGCCCGCCTGCACGCTCTCGAGGTCCAGATGGGGCTGTTCAGGGGGATCTACTCCCAGTACTGGTCCTGGGCCTCCGGGTTGCTCACGGGCAAGCTCGGCACCTCGCTCGCGAACGGCGACTCGGTCTGGAGCATCGTCGGGCCAAGGCTCGTCGACTCGGCGGCGCTCGTGGTGATCACAGGTGTGATCATGACCATCCTTGGGATCGGGCTCGGCGCCTACGCCGCGCTTCGCAAGGACAAGCTGTTCGATCACGTCTTCTCCATCTTCGCCCTCGCCATCACCTCCCTTCCCGAGTTCGTCGTGGGGATCATCCTCATCATCTTGTTCGCCACCGTCGTGTCCCACCTGCTGCCGGCGGTCTCGCTGCTCCCGCCCGGCACGTACCCGTGGAACCAGCCGCGCGAGATGATCCTGCCGGTGGCCACGCTCGTGCTCGTCACGGTTCCCTACCTGTACCGGATGATGCGGGCAGCCATGATCGAGTCCCTCGAATCAGACTATGTCGAGATGGCCCGTCTGAAGGGCCTCTCGCAGACCCGGATCGTCCTGGTGCACGCACTGCCGAACGCGATCGCTCCCACGATCCAGGTGATCGGGCTCAACTTCCTGTACCTGGCCGGCGGCATAGTGATCGTCGAGAACGTGTTCAACTACCCGGGCATCGGCACCGGCCTCGTGAACGCGGTGTCCAACCGGGACGTCCCGACGATCCAATTCATCGTGATCCTCCTCGCCGCGTTCTACGTCTTCATGAACATCGTCACCGACGTCATCGCGCTGCTGGCGTCCCCACGGCGACGACTGCCGAGGTAGCGGCATGCCTACTGACGAGGACGACTACGTAGATCGGCACCTGGACGAAGAGTTCCCCATCCCCGAAGAGGGTGAGATCTCAGCTCTCGCCCTAGCGTCGCTCAGGACACGGACTCGGCGGCATCAGTGGCTCTACAACCTAGGTCGCGCGGCCCGTACGCCGAGAGGGGCCTTCGGCCTCGTCGTCGTGACCTTCGTCGTGCTGGTCGCGGTGATCGGACCCTTCGTCACTCCGTACTCGCCCACGAATTTCGTGACCCTTCCCTTCGCCCAACCGTCGAAGGCCAATCTCCTGGGCGGCGACACCCTCGGGCGTGACGTGCTGAGCCGGGTGCTCGACGGCGGGTGGGAGCTCCTGTTGATGGCCCTTGCCGCGACCGCGATCGGCGTCACCGCGGGTGCGGTGGCCGGCATCTCGGCGGCGTACCTTCGCGGCCGCTGGGACGGGATCATCATGCGGTCCGTCGACGTCATACTCGCCTTCCCACAGCTCGTCTTCGCCCTGCTGCTCGTGTCGATCATCGGGCCGAAGGTCTGGATCATCGTCATCGCCGTGGGAGTCAGTCACGCGCCGCAGGTGGCCCGCGTGCTCCGTGCCGCCACCCTTGACATCTCGGAACGAGATTTCATCAAGGCCATCGAGCTCGAAGGCGTCTCGCCGGCGCGGGTCATGGCGCGCGAGATCCTTCCGAACCTCGTTACCCCGCTCATGGTGGAGGCCGGCCTCAGGCTCACGTACTCGATCGTGATCATGGCCGGGCTCAGCTACCTCGGCTTCGGAATTCCGCCGCCCGCCGCCAACTGGGGCACGATGATCCAGGAGAACCAGATCGGGCTGGAGTCCAACCAATGGGGCGTCGTCGCTCCCGCGGCGCTGATTGCCTTGTTGACCATCGGCACCAACACCTTCACCGACGCCATCGCTCGCGTCTCGCTCGGGATCGAGCGGCGGGAGGAGCTACCCGTCCTGTTGCCGGACATCGGACTGGTGCAAGTGTGACCGGCGAACAGCTGACGGCGCCGCCGCCGCCGACCGTGGCGCCACCGAGCTCCGAACGGCTCTCGGTCCGCGACCTCCGGATCTGTCTCGCCGGGAACGAGCAATCCGACGTCGTCGACGAGGTGAGCTTCGACGTGGCGGCCGGTGAGGTGCTCGGGCTCGTCGGCGAGTCGGGCTCCGGCAAGACCACGGTCGCCCTAGCCCTGCTCGGACACGCCCGTCGCGGACTGACGATCTCAGCCGGCCAGATCCTGCTGGACGGCTCCGACCTGTTGGAGCTCTCCCATCGGGACATGCGGGCGCTGCGAGGGCTGAAAGTGGCCTATGTCCCCCAAGACCCCGCATCGGCGCTCAACCCGGCTCTCCGGATCGAGACCCAGTTGGAAGAGGCCATGAAGGCGCACCCCGGCGCCGTCAACGACGTAGCCGGTCGCATGGACGAGGTACTCGAAGAGGTCCGCCTCGCAGCCGGCCTCGGGTACCTCCGCCGGTATCCGCATCAGCTCTCCGGCGGCCAACAGCAGCGTGTCGCCTTGGCCATGGCCTTCTCGTGCCGGCCGAGCCTCATCGTGCTGGACGAGCCGACCACGGGTCTCGACGTCACGACGCAGCGTCACGTCCTCGACACGGTGCGCAACCTCTGCTCGGCCTACGGTGTCGCAGGCGTCTACGTCAGCCATGACCTCGCCGTTGTGGGCGGGCTCGTCTCGACGGTCGCCATCATGTACGCCGGGCGTGTCGTCGAGCTCGGGCCGACCGCGAAGGTCTTCGGAGATCCGATTCACCCCTATACGCGGGGCTTGCTCGCCGCCATCCCCTCTCCCGAGCGCTCCGAGCTCCTGCGCGGGATCGAGGGTCAGCCGCCGAGGCCGGGACGCCGGCCGACCGGATGTTTCTTCGCACCGCGATGCGAGCTGGCGGCAGCCGGCTGTGCCCAGCCCCAGCCGTTGATCGAAGTCGCAGATCGCCAGGTGAGGTGCTGGCGGGCGAGCGAGGTGGAGTCACGGGGCGCCGTTGCAGGCCAACCGATTCCCGACCGGGACACCACGGGCGGATCCGTGCTCGAGGTGGCCGACCTGAAGGTCAGCTACGGGCGGGTCGAGGTGCTGCACGATGTCACGATGAGGATCCCGGCCAACTGTTGCGTCGCGGTCGTGGGCGAGTCGGGATCGGGCAAGACCACGCTCGCCCGCACGATCGCCGGCCTGCACACCAACTTCACCGGGAATCTCACGTTCAACGGCTCCCCCCTCGTAGCGGGGATGAGGCGCCGGCCGAAGGAATCGTTGCGCCGCATCCAGTACATCTTCCAGAACCCCTACACCTCGCTCAATCCCCGCAAGACGATCGGTCAGATCATCGCTCAGCCGCTCGAGCACTTCTTCGACCTGTCCCGCTCCGAGCGGGAGGATCGCACGTCCGTCGTGCTGAAAGACGTGTCGCTCTCCGACGACTTCATTCGCCGGTACCCCGATCAGCTCTCGGGCGGCGAGCGACAGAGGGTCGCGATCGCCCGCGCCCTCGTCGTCGAGCCCGAGCTCCTCGTCTGCGACGAGGTGACCTCCGCCTTGGACGTCTCGGTGCAGGCGGTCATCGTCGAGTTGCTCCGTCGCCTGCAGTCCGAGCGCCACCTCGCCATGATCTTCATCACCCACAACCTCGCGCTCGTCCGGTCCATCGCCCAGACGGTCGTGGTGCTCGCAGACGGGACCGTCATAGAGACCGGCTCCGTGGAAGACGTGCTCGAACACCCACAGGAGCCGTACACGGTGAGGCTGATGGAGGACGTGCCGAAGCTGTCGGTCGTGACCGCATCGGCCGGCGGTGCCGCCTGAGCGCGAGCACGTGCGTCTTCGCCGCCTGCCGCCGGCGGCCGGTTCTTCCGAACAAGTGACGAGGAGAAGGACATGAACTTCACGTACTCGGCCGCGCAGCTCGAGCTCAAGAAGCGGGCCCGTGGGCTCGCCCGGGCGATCATGGCATTCGAGGAGCAGTGCGACGTGGAGGACGGGCTACCGTCAGACGCGCTCGAGGTCATCGCCAAGAGCACGCTCGCAGCCGGCCTGAACGCGATCAACATGCCGGTCGAGTGGGGCGGCGTTGGCCTCTCGATCCTCGACCAGGTGCTCGTCCAAGAGGAGCTGGGCCAGCTGACGAACGCACTCTGGGATGCCGTCTGGCGACCGGCAAACGCCCTCAGGGCCTGCACGCCCGAGCAGCGGGAGCGGTACCTCATTCCCGCCATCAGAGGCGAGCGGCGCGACTGTTACGCGGTCACCGAGTCCGGCGCCGGGTCGGACTTCACGGCCATCGAGTCCACAGCGGAGCCGGACGGGGACGGCTACCGGCTGAACGGGGAGAAGTGGTTCGTCACCGTGGGAGACGTCGCCGACTTCTTCATCGTCATGGCGAACGTGCTTCCCGAACGGGAGGCGACGCTCTTCCTCGTCGACAAGGACAGCCCCGGCGTCGTTCTCCAGCGCACGCCGCGCTACATGCATCACTTCGTCTACAAGCACCCCATCTTCACGTTCGAGAATGTCCGGGTCGAGCCTGACCAGGTGCTCGGCGGAGTCGGCGCCGGCAACGACCTCACACGCGAGTGGTTCGTCGAGGAGAGGCTGATGATTGCGGCGAGGTCGATGGGTGCCTCCGAACGAGCCTTGAGAGAGGCGACCGAGTGGGCCAAGGAGAGGGTCCAGTTCGGCCGCCCCATCATCGAGAACCAGCTCATCCAGGCGATGCTCGCGGACTCAGCGGTCGAGATCGCGACGAACCGGGCCCTCGTCTATCAGGTTGCGTCCGAGGCCGATGCCGGGATGGACCGCAAGCTCGTGCACGCCAAGGCGGCGATGGTGAAGGTGTCCGCGTCCGAGGCAGCCGGGCGCGTCATCGACCGGGCCGTGCAGATCTTCGGCGGCCGTGGCTACATGGGCGAGTACGCCGTCGAGCGCCTGTACCGCGACATCCGGGTCGACCGCATCTGGGAAGGCACCTCGGAGATGCAACGGCTGATCATCGCGAACGAGATCGCCAAGCGCGGTCTCGACGACCTGCTGGCGCCCTGGGGAACGGCGACGTGACAGGGGGCGCCTCCGAGGAGTCGTCCGGCCTCGTGACCGTCGGGCGCGACGGTGACATCGCCGTCGTCACCCTTGCGCGCGAAGAGAAACTCAACGCCTTGTCGGCACAGCTCGAAGCCGACCTCATGCGCGCTCTCGAGTCAGCAGCGATCGCCTCGAGCCGTTGCATCGTCATCACCGGAGGGACGCGGGTCTTCTCCGCCGGAGCCGACGTGACCGAGATGGAGGGCATGGACGTCCAGGCGATCTTCGCCTACTACCAGTCGACCGGTGGGGTCTACGAGCGTGTTGCGGCGATGCCGCAGCCGACCGTCAGCGCGATCAGCGGCTACTGCCTCGGGGGCGGTCTCGAGCTCGCGCTCGCGACGGACTTTCGCATCGCCGACGGGTCGGCGGTCTTCGGTCTGCCCGAGGTGAGCATTGGGATCGTGCCGAGCTCGGGCGGGATCCTAAGACTCGTGAGGATGATCGGAACCGCACGCGCCCGGGAGCTGATCCTCGCGCGCTCGCGGTTGTCGGCAGAGGAAGCGGCCGGGATCGGCATCGTGACCGAGGTCGTGGCAGTCGGGGCGGCGCTGGCACGGGCGTGTGAGCTCGCCCGCTCGCTCAGCGAGCTTCCGGCCCTCGCCTGCACGGTCGCGCTCCGCTCCATCGACGCCGCCGCGGAGTCCTCACGTGACGTCGCGCTCTTCGTGGAGCAGCTCGGCTATGCCGCACTCTCTCAGGCCGCCGAGTCGAGTAGCCCGACCGATCCGAGGAGGTCGCGTCGTGCGTGATCGGAGAGCTCGTCCCGACTGCGCCGGCTGAGGTGACGGCCAAGTCAGGGCGGCCGGAGTTGTCCGCGCGGGTGGCTCTCGGCATCGACATCGGCTTGAGTGGGACACGGGCCGCGCTCGTCTGCGAGGACGGGACCGTCCTCTCCCGCGGCGCGGCGCCGCGCCCGGTGAACCCGGCCGCCGGGCTGTCCGGGCAATCGCCCGTTGCCACTTGGCGGCAGGAGGCGGTCGACGCCGTTCGGCAAGCGTTCTCCGGTGTGGCTCGGGTGGAGGTTGCAGCCATCGGCGTCGGTGGTCTCGGCCCGAGCACGGTGCTGGTCGACTCCGAGCTCGAGGTGGTCGCCGGTCCGATCTTGTTCACCGACGGAGCGAGCGACGAGGCGCTGCTCGGATCCGCCGCGGGCACGGTCTCGACGGACAATGCCATCCCGAAGCTCCTCGAGCTGTATCAGCAGGAACCCGCGCTCGTCACGTCAGCTGCGTTCGCCCTCGACACGACGGGATGGCTCGTCGCCTGGCTGACCGGGATCCCGGTCATGGACGCGCTCACGGCCGTGGACTACCGATTGGATGGCGCGGAGTCTCCCGTGCCGCTGCCGCAAGCGGCGGCTCCCGACGCCATTGCCGGGCTCCTGCGGCCCGTGGCGGCCGAGGCGCTCGGGATCGCGACTGCCACGCCGGTTGCAGTCGGGACGTACGACTCGTACGTCGACATCTTCGCCATGGGTGTCTCGTCACCTCGGGACGGGGCCTTGCTCCTCGGCAGCTCCCTCGTCGCGGCCGCGCTGGTGGAGGCGGCGGGTCCGGTCGAGAACCTCGGTCTGCGCGCCCTCGAGTGGCCGTTCTCGGCGGGCTCGCTTGTCGGAGGGTGGACGTCGTCCGCCGGAGCGGCCATCGACTGGGCGGACCGCGTGTTCGTGGCCGACGGCGGGGAGGCCGACGCCGGGGAGGCCGACGGCGGACAGGCCGGCAGCTGGAAGCCGCCGACCCGGTTGTCGCCCGGCTCGGGCGGCGTCCTCTGCCTTCCCTACTTTTCCGGTGAGCGAACGCCGGTCTGGGACCCGGCTGCCACGGGCGTCGTCGCCGGTCTTCGGCTCGAGACGACCCCGGCGGAGCTCCGCCGGTCGGTGCTCGACGGCGTCGCCCTGTCGGCCCGAGACGTGATCGAGCGGATAGCAGACGCGGGCGGGCGGCCGGGGAGATGGCGCGTCGGCGGAGGAGGCACGCGGCATCTCGAGTGGCTCCAGGCGACCGCGGACGCGACCGGCGAGACGTTGGAGGTCCTGGACGCGAGCGGCGGCGTGGGAGCGGCCGTGGTCGGTTTCCGGTCGATCGGGGTCGACGTGGACCTTCCTGTGACCGGTACCGTCGGTCCCGACCGGGCTGCCGCTGAGGGTTTCGATCGACTTTCCGTGATTTACCGCACCCTCTATCCTGCTCTCGCCGAAGCGATGCATGCCCTTCAAGAATTTCGAACGGAGAACCTGTGAGCCAGTCGTCGATGCGGGCCGCTCGACTGCACGGTCTGCAGGATCTCCGTGTGGAAGACCTTCCCCGGCCCGTTCCGGGCTCAGGAGAGCTGCTCGTGGGGATCGAGATGTGCGGCGTCTGCTCCACTGACGCCCGCAAGTTCCAGCTCGGGGTCAACGACGGGACCTACCCGTTCAATCCCGGTCACGAGTGGGTCGGTCACGTCGTCGAGATCGGCCGCGACGTCGCGGGGTGGCAAGTCGGCGACGCGGTCTTCGGCGACACCTATGCGGGTTACGCGGAGTACGCGGCTATCTCGACGGAGGCGACGGCGTGGTCCTGTGGAGCCGTTCGCCTCGATCCCGAGCTTCCCCCAGAACGAGGCGTCTTTCTCGAGCCGCTCGCCGACTGCCTTCACGCCGTCCACGACCAGGCACGAGTCGAGGCGGGCGACCGGGTCGTGGTCGTGGGGGCCGGAGTCATGGGGCTGCAACTCGTCGCCCTGGCGGCCCGGGCCGAAGGCCGCGTCCTCGTCGTGGAACCACGTGACGATCGCCGCCAGGTCGCCTGCCAGCTGGGTGCCGAGGAAGGAGTCGGGCCGGACGACTGGCCCGCGGCCGTGCGGGAATGGTCCGAGGGAGCCGGCGCGAATGTCGTCATCGTCGCGATCGGGAGCACGGCCGCCATCCGGGCGGCGATGGACGCGGCTGCTCCGGGTGCACGCATCGTCGCCTTCGCCGGGTTCGGGACCGAGCCGGAGGCGAGGCTCGACCTGAACCTTCTGCACTACCGAGAGCTTACGATCGTGGGCAGCGAGTGGATCGGCACTCCCCCCAATCAGCGGCGGGAGCGATACCGGGAGTCTCTTGCCATTCTCCAGTCTGGCGACCTGACGCTCGAGCGGCTCGTCGATCGGCGTTGTCCGCTCGACGAAGCCGCCGACGCCCTGTCGCGCTTCGGCAGTCACGGCGCGATCAAGACGATTATCGAGATGAAGGGAACCTGACGTGCCGGCACAACGGCTCGCCGCAGACGGCCGGTGGCTCGTGGTCGCGACCGACCATCCGCTCTACTCGTGGCCCTGTCACGGGCTCGAGGATCGCAATCTGCTTGTTTCCTCGGTCACGAGCGCGGGCGCCGACGCGGTGATCGCAACCTACGGGACGATCCGGGACTGCCGCCAGGCATTCGGTGATGCGATTCCCATCTTGAAACTGGACCTGAGCAACGTCTATCTCGGGAACGCCTACCCCGAGAGCGAGTTCACGGTCGCGTGGAGCCTCGATGACGCACGCCGGCTCGGAGTCCGGCACGTCCTCACCTACGTGCAGATCGGATCTGTCTTCGAGCTCGAGGCCCTGAAGGCGGCGGCGCGCATCGCGGCCGATGCCGATGCCGTCGAGATGACTTACATCTGTGAGCCCATCCCGGTCGAGAGCGAACGTTTCCCAGACCCTCAAGCGCCCGTCGCCGTCGCCGCCGCCGTGCGGGCGGCGGTGGAGCTGGGCGCTCACGTCGTGAAGACGTCGTTTCCGGATCCGATCTCCGGTCTCGCGGAGGCGACCGCGTTCGGTGTGCCGGTCATCGTCGCGGGCGGTGATCCGCTGAGCGAACCGGCGCTGATAGTGGCGCGGGTGGAGGCCGCCCTCGCCGCCGGCGCCGCCGGCGCCGCCGTCGGACGCAACGTCTGGGGCGCGTCTGATCCAGCAGGCATCGTCCAGCAGCTTCGACGAGTCGTGCATCCGCCCGTCTCCATCGGGGCGCCGCGGGCTGGCTCGACGTGAGCTCCGGCGCGCCGGGCGCGTCGGCTGCCATCGCGGTCGTGACCGGCGCCGGCACCGGGATTGGACGCGCGAGCAGCGTCCTCCTTGCCGCCGCCGGCGTCACAGTCATGGCCGTCGGACGCCGGGCAGCGCTCCTCGAGAGCCTCTGCGCAGAGAATCCGGGGGTCTTCTTCGTCGCCGAGGCGCTCGACACTCCAGCAGGTTGCGCCCGGGTTGTCGAGCGGACCGTCGAACGTCTCGGGGAACCATCGATCCTTGTCCATGCCGCCGGGCTGGGCGGCTACCTCGACCTGCCGATCTGGGATCAGACGTCCGAGGCCTGGCGGGCCACGATGGCGATCAACCTGGACGCCGCCTTCGAGCTGGTCCGCCTGACCGCACCGTCCATGTGCGAGGCGCACTTCGGCCGGATCGTCCTCGTCGGCTCGACGGCGGGATCAGTTGGTGCTCCCGCCATGTCCGCCTACTCCGCGTCGAAGGCGGGGCTCGTCGGGTTGATGCGATCGGTCGCGTGCGACGTGGCCCCGTTCGGGGTCACTTGCAACGCGGTCCTCCCGACCTGGGTGCGGGGCACGGAGATGGCCGAGCTCGACGCGCAAAGGGAGGCGGCGTCCCGATCGATCCCGGTTGACGATGTCTGGCGCGAGAGGGCCGAAACCTCGCCGGCGAAGAGAGTCCTCGAGCCTTCAGAGGTTGCCGCTGTGATCTGTTTCCTGGCCACGCCCGCCGCAGGAGGCGTCAACGGCGCTGCCGTCGACGTCACGCTCGGCAACATCTGGTGACCCTGTCTCGCAGACAAGGCGGTAGGTACGGATGGCGGTGACGCCCCTCACGTTGCCGTCATCGCCCACCACCGACAGGGTCGCCCCGTACTCCACGGCGAGCAGCGACACGGGCCAGTCGGAGCCGAACATGCACCGCTCGAAGCCGAACAACTCCAGCGCGAGCGCAGCCGTTCCGACCGGGTCGTGTTCAGTAAACAGGCCGGAGATCTTGCAGCTGACGTTCGGAAGCTCGGCGAGAGCCGCTACCCCCTCCCGCCACGCTTTGTCTTCCTTCGGCCGCTTCGCCACGTGGTCGAGAACGAAGTCCACTGACGGGTTGAGGCGCGCCGTCTCGACGGCGGCCGGCAGCTGCGGCGTGCGCACGAGCAGGTCGTAGACCAGTGCAGCCTCGCCGACAGCTGCGATGCCCTGCTGCACGTCGTCGCGGAGGAGCCAGAACGGGTCGGGCTCGTCATGGACGAGGTGGCGGACGCCGACCAGCCGCCCCTCGAGACCCGCGAGCTGCGCCGGTACGTCTCCGGTGAGATCGACCCAGCCAACCACGCCGAGGACGAATGGCGTCACCTCGGCGAGCGCGAGCAGCTCGCGCGTCTCAGCGAGCTCTTGTCGCGCTTGTACAACCACCGTGCCGGAAACGTGGTTTGCCCGCAGGAGCGGCTCCAGGTCCTCGGGTCCGTATCGGCGCCGGAGCGACGCCACGTCGTCGCTCATCCAGGGATAGTCCGCCCGCGCTGGGTCCCAGAAGTGTTGGTGCGCATCGACCACCGGGCTGGACATCTTCGCTGGCAACTTCCTTGTCCCGACGCGGTCAAGATATCATATGATCGTATGACTACTGGTCGGGTGAACGCTGTCTACTACGAGGGCGCCGGCTCCTTCTCGGTGGGGCGCTCGGCTTTGCGACGGCCCGGTGCAGGAGAGGTCCGGCTCGAGGTCGCGTACTGCGGACTGTGCGGCACCGACCTGCACATCGCGCGCGGCGAGATGGATGCAAGAGTGCCGGTGCCGATGGTGATCGGCCACGAGATGTCGGGGACGGTCGCCGAAGTCGGAGACGGCGTCGCCACGTTCCGTCCTGGGGACCACGTCGTCGTGCGGCCGCTCGACACGCGCGAGGAGACGCCGGCTGATCGTGGTTTCAGCCATATCGGCCGTAAGCTGAAGTTCATCGGCATCGACGCTCCGGGCGCCCTGCAAGCCTCCTGGACCGTGCCTGCCTTCACCGTCCATGCGCTTCCGCCCTCCGTCGACCTCCGCCTCGCCGCCCTGGCCGAGCCGCTCGCGGTCGCCTGCCACGACGTCCGTCGTGGCGAGCTCGCCGAGGGCGAGACTGCCCTCATCATCGGTGGTGGCCCGATCGGCACGCTCATCGCGCTCGTCGCGCAGGCGCGCGGCGCGCGTGCCCTCGTCGTCGAGCTCGACAAGAGGCGCCGCGAGTTTGTGCGCGAGCTGGGGCTCAACGTCTTCGACCCGGGCGATGACGTGGCGGCAGCCCTCGGCGAGACCGGCGCCGAAGTCGTCTTCGAGGTCTCCGGCTCGGCCGCCGGCATCCTCGCGGCGACGGACTACGCGGCCATTCGCGGCCGGATCGTAGTGGTGGCGATCTTCCCGGAACCAAAGCCGGTCGCCCTCTTCCACCTCTTCTGGAAGGAGCTCGAGCTGCGCGGCGCACGCGTCTATGAGCCGGAGGACTTCCAGGCCGCCATCTCGCTCTTGGCGGACCGCTCGCTCGGGCTCGAACGCCTCATCACCGCGGTCGAGCCGCTCGAACGCGTGCCGGCCGTCTTCGACGAGCTCGGCAACGGACGCGAGGCGATGAAGATCCTCGTCGACTGTCGCTCATGAGCGCGGAGCTCTCCGGTAAGACGGCGCTGATCACCGGCGCGCGACGCGGGATCGGCAGGGCGGCCGCGCGGGCGCTGGCGGGAGCGGGAGCGGACGTGATCGGTGTCAGCGCGTCGCTGGCCGACGACGACGAGTTCCAGTCGTTCCGCTGCGACCTCGGCGACCGCCACGCCCTGTACGAACTCCTCGGGCTCCTCCCGGACATTGACATCCTCGTGCTGAACGCAGGCACGATCGAGCGGAAGCCGGCGATCGACCACGGGGACGAGATCTGGGACCGCGTGCTCGAGGTAAACCTCACCGCCCCGTTCGTTCTCGCGCGCGAGCTGGGCGGGCGCATGGTGGAGCGCGGGAGTGGGAAGATCATTTTCGTTGCTTCGGTGCTTTCGTTCCAAGGCGGCGTGAACGTGCCGAGCTATACCGCGAGCAAGTCGGGCATCGCGGGCCTGACCAGGGCGCTGGCTAACGAGTGGGCGTCGCACGGGCTGAACGTGAACGCGATCGCACCCGGTTACATCCGCACGGACAACACACAGGCACTCCAGGACGACGAGACGCGGTCCAGCCAGATACTCGGGCGTATTCCCGCCGGCCGCTGGGGTGTCCCGGAGGATCTCGGCGGGGCATTCGTCTTCCTCGCGTCGCGGGCGTCCGATTACGTGCACGGGGTCGTCCTCCCCGTCGACGGCGGGTGGCTCGGTCGGTGAACGTGCGCGTCCTGCCGGTGCTGACGGCCGCGAGTGCCGACGAGGCGCAACGCGCCTGCTGGCCATGACAACGCCAGGCGACACCTCGATGGCGACGCTTGCGGACGTGGAATGGCTCGTGGCCAGGAGGGCAGCACGTGTCGAGCGTTAGCGCCATTCCTTGCCACGCGGTGGGCCGGCTCCCTCTCGCCGTGAGCGAGCTCTCGCTCGGGTGCGCGCAGCTCGGCAATCTCTATCGCGAGGTGTCGGACGCGGATTCGCACGCGACAGTCGATGCCGCCTGGAACCTGGGCATCCGCTACTACGACACGGCGCCACACTACGGGCTCGGCTTGTCCGAGCGGCGGCTGGGCGCGGCCCTCCACGACCGGCCTCGCCGGGAGTTCACACTTTCGACGAAGGTCGGTCGGCTGCTCGAGCCGCTTGCGGGGGCCGCCGGTCTCGACGACGAGGGTTTTGCGGTGCCGGCCACCTACCGCCGCGTCTGGGACTTCAGCCGGGACGGGATCCGCCGCTCCCTCGAGGAGAGCCTGGAACGGCTTTCCCTCGACCGGGTCGACATCGTCTACCTGCACGATCCCGACGACCACTGGCAGGAGGTAGTCGAGACGGGTTACCCGGCGCTGGCCGAGCTCCGCGGTGAGGGCCTCATCGGCGGTATCGGCGCAGGCATGAACCAGTCGGAGATGCTCGCCGACCTCGTCCGTTGCGCCGACGTGGACCTCGTCATGCTCGCCGGCCGGTACACGCTGCTCGAGCAGGGGGCGCTGGACGACCTGCTGCCTAGCTGCGAGGCGCAGGGCGTCGCGGTGGTCGCCGCCGGCATCTTCAACAGCGGGCTGCTGGCGCGGCCGTATCCGGCTGAGGGTGCGAAATACGACTACGGCGAGGCCTCCGGAAAGCTTCTCCGGCGAGCGAGGGACATCGCCGCGGTGTGTGAGCGCCACGGCACGACGCTGCCGGCGGTGGCAATCGCCTTCCCGCTCGCTCACCCATCCGTCGCGAGCGTCTGCGTCGGCGCCCGCTCGCCCGGGCAGATCGAGCGCAATGCCGACCTCTACCGGCAGTCGATCGCCACGGATCTCTGGAACGAGCTCAAGGCGGCGCGGCTCCTCCGCGACGACGCGCCGACTCCGGCCTGATGCGTCTCGCTGCCCTGCGCTCGGTGCTCACGGCCGGCTGTGAGTCGGCACGCGCCGCCGCGCACGTGGATACCCGACGACCTCGTCGCAGCCGGCCGCCAAGGCAGACATACAGCGAATGCCATGTCGCGTCGAGGTGGCTCGTCGACGGCGGCTTCCCGGCCGAAAGGCATAGCTGCTCCCGTGAGGCCATATGATGAGGGCGATGGAGGCGATTCAGTCCCGTGCGGCTGATGAGTCGCGCCGGAACGCTTGGCAGCGGCGTCCTTCCCGGTTCGCGTCGGTGGTCGTCGAGGAGCTCGCCCACCGCATCATCGGGAACACCTATCACGAAGGGGATGTTCTGCCGACCGAGCAGGCACTCTGCGCCGAGCTCGGCTTCAGCCGCACGGTCGTGCGTGAGGGGCTGAAGTCCCTCGAGGAGCGAGGACTTGTGCAGGTGGAGCAGGGAAGGGGGACCACGGTACAGCCGCGGAGCTCGTGGGATCTCCTCGATCCGACCACGCTGCGCATCGCACTGACATACGACGCGGGTCTCTCACTGCTCGACGACCTTATGTCCGTTCGCCGCGTCCTCGAAAGCGAGATGGTGGCCAAGGCGGCCGGTCGTCTGACGAGGCCGGAGCTTGCGGAGCTCGACGCGCTCCTAGACGCGATGGAGCACGCCTACGACGACTACGACCGCTTCCGTGCCCTCGACAACGGGTTCCACGCGATCATCAACCGCGCCTCGGGGAACGAGGTCGGCCTCACCATCGTTCGCGTCATCCATCGTTACGGAGGCGCCACGCCACCCCTTGTCAGCAGGGACTCCACCGCGAGGCTCAGGCGTACGGCTGCCGAGCATCGCGGCATCTACGAAGCGCTCGCGGTTGGCGACGGCGAGCTGGCAGCGAAGCGGGTCTCGGCTCACATCGAGCAGAGTTGGGTCGAGCGACGCAAGGGCACCAAGGCGAGAAGCAGGTCTCGGCTCACATCGAGCAGAGTTGGGTCGAGCGACGCAAAGGCACCGAGGCGACCAACGCGAGAAGCAGGTCTTGACAGCAGGTGATCATTCGTATGATGATCTGAGGTGTGAGAATCGCGGAGGTCGAGGTCGACCTGATCAACCTCCCGGCAGTCACGCCTGCATTCGCCTGGCGGCGCGGCCTCCGCGGATCTGCTCCCGCAAGAACGACTGCGGTCCTCCGCATACGTACGGAAGATGGTGCGGTTGGCGAGGCCTACCACGAGTGGAGCGGCTTCATGCTTGGCGACGTCGTCGATCGGATCCTCCGCGAGGAGCTGGTCGGGGAACGCGCCGACCACCGCGAGTGGCTCTGGCACCGACTGTGGGAGCTCGACCGTACCGAGGAGTTCCCTATCTGGGTTTTCGGCATCGTGGACGTCGCCCTCTGGGACCTCGAGGGGCACGTGCTCGACGTCCCGGCACACCGGCTCCTTGGCACCTACCGGGACGAGATCCCGGCGTACGCGTCGCTGTCGACCTTCCCGACGACCGAGGAGTACCTCGACGTCGTCGACCAGTGCCTCGAGCTCGGCTACTCCGCCATCAAGCTCCATGCCTGGGGTGATGCTCGTGCAGACGCCGAGCTGTGCCGGCGCGTGCGGGCTCACGTTGGTGACGGAGTCGATCTCATGTACGACGGGTCGGCGGCGTTCGACCTCCCCGACGCGGTCTATGTCGGTCGTGCGCTGAGCGATACCGGCTACCTCTGGTACGAGGAGCCGATGCTCGAGTTCAACATCACCGCCTACAAGTGGCTCGCGGAGCGTGTCAACGTGCCGCTGCTCGTCGCCGAGACGTCCGACGGTAGTTACCTCAATACGGCGGACTTCATCGCGTCCGGCTGCGCGTCCTATGTCCGCACAAGCGCGAATCACCGTGGAGGGATAACCGGCGCGATGCGCATCGCCCACCTCGCCGACTCGTTCCGCCTCCGGGCCGAGGTTCATGGGCCGACCGAGCCCGCGGTGCACCTCTGCATGGCCATTCCAAACTGCACCTACTACGAGTCACTCGTCACCTCCAACCCGGCGGTTCGCGAGCCGCGTGTCGGGCCAGACGGTCACGTGAGCGCGCCCCCGGTCCCGGGATCGCCCTGCCGGAATTCATTCAGGAGCTTCGCGTCACCGCGCGTTAGCAGATGTTCACGAGAGGGGAGAGCTTTGCGACCGTGAGTTAGCGAACATGATCACCACATCGGAATACACGGATAAGAAACCCATTTCAACTGCATTTCAGACAGAGGGGGGAACAAAGATATGAAATCGCATGTGAACCGCAGACTCCGTTGGTTCGCGCCCGCCACGCTCGTCGCGGTGGTCGCTCTTGTCGCGGCTGGGACCGCGGCCGGCTCGGCCGCCGGCGCCTCGCGTGCGCCGAAGGCGAAGACACCGCTCGTCGTATGGTACGACGCGGCCCGGGCCGCGTTCGTCAAGGAGTACAAGGCAACCCACCCGCACGCAAACATCAAGTGGGTTCTCTTCAGCGGTGACATCAACGGGGATGGCTACTTGCAGTCGAAGTTCGCGCTGTACAACCGTGTCGGCTGGAAGCCGGGCGTCTCTCCCGACGTTGTCTTCGACGAGGAGAACTACGAGGCCGGCTGGCTGGGAGAGCCGCCGTTCAACGACCTGCTCAACTTGAAGCCGTACATCAAGAAGAGCGTGTGGAGCCAGATCGGTGGCCTCGGCGACTGCTTGATCAGCGGGAAGCTCCTCTGCTTGCGCAATGACAACGCCGCCAATGTGCTCTGGGTCAACACCAAGCTCTTCCACCGGTTCTTCCCAGGTATGAAGCCTCCCACCACGTGGCAGCAGTATGCCGCCGACGGCCGGTCGCTCGTCAAACACCATCCTGGTTATTTCATCGGTGAGTTCGGCCAACCGTGGGATGCCGAGACCTACCTGTGGGGGAACGAGTGCCCCATAAACAAGTCCCTCGGGAACCAGACGCTCTTGGACAACCCAAGCTCGAGCAACTGCACGACGATCGCCCACCTCATCGATTCGGCACTGGGGGCCTTTACGCACAACGGTCCGTTCACGACGGCGTGGGTCAAAGATAAGACCGCGCAGCACATGGTCATGGACTCCGGAGCGATCTGGCAGGGATCGGCCATCTACCCGTCCGGGTCGAGCAGCGAGGGTCCCGGAACCCACGTGATGGAGGCCTACCCGCCGCCGGTGGCGACCAATGGCGCGCATGTCACCGGCTCGATCGGCGGTGGCCTCTGGTTGGTTACGTCGCACACCACCCAGGCAAAAGCTGCCGTGGCATTGGCGGAGTACTTCACAACCAGTCCGAAGATCCAGGAAAATCCGGCGATCACCCAGGGCATGCCGGCCTACAGGCCGGACCAGAGCGGATGGCTCAAGTCGCTCAAGGGCGTCTTCGCCAACTCGGCGGCCACCGCTGCGGCCATTCAGAAGGCGGCAAGTGAGATCTGGAATGGATGGAGCCCGGTGCCGTGGAGTGTCGAGGCCATCTTCGGCAACACTTGTACGCCGGGCCTGGTTGCAGGCGGCACGTTCACCTCGGCCCTCCAGACGCTCGCAGGCAACATCCAGTCTGCCGCCCAAAGCGCCGGCTGGCAGGTCAAGACGTAGATAAGCAGGACGGGATCCGGTAGGTCGCGCAGAGGTTCATAGGCAACGCATGGCCGTTCCCTCGATAGCGGCTGTCCCCGGCGGGCTCGCGAGCGCCCGCCGGGGAGACCGGGTTGTGGCGCACCGTGATCGGCGGCCGGCCGGCACTTCTCCCGCCGCTGGCTATTTCTTCGTCGCTCTTTACGTCGCGCTGCTCCTATTGCTTGGCATCGGTCCGGCGGTATACGCGATCTATCTAGCCCTAACCAAGTCGACTTCCGGGTTCGGTCATTCCGGTGGGTTCGGGTCGAGCTTCATCGTCGCTTTCAAGGACTATCGCATCGAGTCGGCGTTCGAGCACATCGGCGAATTCCTTGCACTGTGGCTGGCCAGTCAGATCATCTTCGTCGTGGGGCTGGTTCTCCTGCTGCACAACCTGGCACGACGCGTCGGCACGGCGTTCAGATTCCTCTTCTACATTCCGGGTGCTCTGGCAGGTGCGGCCAGCGTCGTCGTGTGGCTCTTCATGCTCGACCCGACCGCGAGCCCGTTCGCGTTCGTCTTGCACTGGTTCGGCCTTGCGCAATTCGACAACACCATTGCTCCTGGCCACCTGCCGTTGATCTTCGCGATCATGGCGTTCTGGACCGGTGCAGGCGGATGGATCGTGGTGATGTACGGCGCGCTCAACAACATCCCTCACGAGCTGCTCGAGTCGGCGCAGATCGACGGGGTGAGCGCCCTCAAGACCGCACTGTGGATCAAGCTTCCCCTGATCCGCAAGTGGCTCGTGTACATGATCATCCTGTCGTTCGCGGCAGGCATACAACTGTTCACCGAGCCCACGGTGCTCGGTACGGCGTCACTGGGCGTGGGAATCAGCAACTACTGGTCGCCGAACCAACTCGCTTGGTTCGTCGCATCCCAGTACGACCAGTTCAACGAAGCGGCCGCTATCTCAGTCGTCCTGCTCGTGATCGGCCTCGCCGTCGCGGCGGTGCTGGTCTGGCGAGGAAGACTGTTCGAGATCGAGTGATGGCGTTGCCTCGTCGTTACGCGATTCGCTTCGTCGTTCTTGCAATCCTGGTCGTCTTCACGGCCTTCTTCTTCGTGCCGATCATCTGGCTGTTCCTCGCGCCGACCAAGACCGACGGCCAACTCCTCGCGCAGTCGCCGTTCGCGTTCGGCAGCCTGAGCACATTGGCGCACACGTTCCACCGAATAGTCACTTATGACGGTAATAGCATGCTGATCTGGCTGAAGAACTCAGCGATCTACTCGTTCGGCGGGACAGCCCTGGCTATCTTGGCTGCGATCCCGGCAGGGTACGGGCTGGCGCTGACGCACTTCATCGGGCGGCGGACACTGCTGGCGATCACGCTCGTCGTCATGATCATGCCGGCGACCGCGCTTGTGCTGCCGCTGTTTCTGGAGATAAACAAGATCGGGCTCTACGGCACAATCTGGGCGCTGATCCTGCCATTCGGGTTCTTCCCATTTGGGGTCTATCTTGCCTACATCTACTTCTCCTCCACGGTCCCGAGCGATCTCCTCGCGGCGGCGAGGATCGACGGCGCCGGCGAGTGGCGCGTGTTCCGCTACATCGCGCTGCCGCTCGCGCGCCCGATCGTGTTCCTGGTCGGCTTCTTCGCCTTCGTCGCGTCGTGGAACAACTTCTTCCTTCCATTCGTGATGACCTACGACAGCTCGCAGTATCCGGTCCAGATCGGGCTGAACCAGCTGATCGGCTCGACGGCGTCGTTCAATCCCGCCAACTTCTCGGCCGGCACCAGCGTCACCGTCCTGCAGCGGCCGGACCTCGCCATGGCGGTGATCCTTGCCATCGCGCCCGTGCTGATCGTGTTCTTGTTCGCGCAGCGCGCCCTCGTGACCGGCATGTTGGCAGGCTCGACCAAGGAGTAGTAGAGAAGCTCATGGCCACCGTCACGTTCGACCAGGCAACGCGGGTCTACCCGAAGAGCGATAGGCCCGCAGTCGACAGGCTCAATCTCGAGGTGCGCGATGGGGAGTTCCTGGTGCTGGTCGGCCCCTCGGGGTGCGGGAAGACGACATCGCTGCGCATGCTGGCCGGACTGGAGCACGTGGACGAGGGCACGATCCTGGTTGATGGAAAGGAGGTAGTGAACCTCGCCCCTCGCGAGCGCGATATCGCGATGGTGTTCCAGAACTACGCGCTCTATCCCCACATGAGCGTCGCGCAGAATATGGGCTTCGCGCTGCGGATGGCGAAAGTGCCGAAGCGCCAGATCGCCGAACGCGTTCGAGCGGCAGCCAAGATCCTCGACCTCGAGGACTACCTCGAAAGAAAGCCACGGCAGCTCTCCGGTGGGCAAAGGCAACGCGTGGCGATGGGCCGTGCGATCGTGCGCGAGCCGCGTGTGTTTCTCATGGACGAGCCGCTCTCGAACCTCGACGCCAAGCTGCGCGTCGCCACCCGCGGTCAGATCTTGGCGTTGCAGCGCAGGCTCGGTGTGACGACGCTCTACGTCACCCACGACCAGGTCGAGGCGATGACGATGGGTGACCGCGTGGCCGTCATGCGCGAGGGTGAGCTGCAGCAGGTTGCCTCGCCGGAGGAGCTCTATGAGAACCCGGTCAACATCTTCGTCGCCGGCTTCATCGGCAGCCCGGCGATGAACATGCTCGAGGCGACCATCGAGCGGAGCGGCGTCGGCCTTGTCGCCCGCGTCGGCGAAACTCAACTCTCCCTCCCCGAGGAGACGCTGGCGCGACATCCTGGGCTTGCCGCCAGCGAATCGAGGAAGGTGGTGCTCGGAATCCGTCCCGAGGACCTTCACGATGCGAACCTTGGCAACGACGGTGCCCATCTCCGCGGGCGCGTTGAGCTGCGCGAGGCGCTCGGTCCGGAGGTGCTCGTCCACTTCACCGTCATGGCGCGGCATGCGCTGCCGGACGGATCGCTCCAACCCGCTGATGATGCGTCGCGCGAACAGACGCTCGCCGGCGGCGGGGTGGGCGAGACGACACTGGTTGGCCGTTTCGGGCCACGCACCCGTGTTCGCGAGGGCGAACAGGTCGGGGTGACCATCGATGCTCGGGCGCTCCATTTCTTCGATCCGGAAGACGGGCTCGCGATCTCGTAGCCGATGGAGACTCTTGGCCCGGCGCTGGTAGACCCGATTGACAGACGGGCGATGACCTGCGCTTTCGGGCGCCTGACCTGCTCAGTAGGCAAGTCCCTGGTCAAACCAGTCGGGGAGGCGGGATTTGAACCCGCGACCTCCTGCTCCCAAAGCAGGCGCGCTGCCAAGCTGCGCCACTCCCCGGATCCAGGGCGAGCCCACTGTAGCGCGCAGGCAACAACGAAAAGGACGAAGGGAAACGGCCCGTAACCCGCCGGAAGCCGGCCATCACATCCGGACAGCGCGTCCGAAGATTGAGAATGCGCGTTGACTCGATGTGTTCGTAATGTTACCGTGACGTTGGCTCAGAGACAGACAGGGGGACTGATGCCCAACAAGATCAATCGCCGCGATTTCCTGCAGATCGCCGGTTCCGGTGCTCTTGCCGCCACGTCGGCGGTGGCGCTGGGTGCCTGTGGTTCGTCCAGCTCACCGACGACGACGACGTCGACGTCAGCAGGGCCGGCCAAGCCCAAGACAGGGGGGACCCTCCGGGCCGCGCTCATCGGTGGCACCAGCTCGGACACCCTCGACGGCAACGCCCCCGTCGAGACGCTCGACCTCTGCCGGGTCACCCAGCTGTACAACACCATGGTCGCTCTCAACACCCAGGCCCAAGTGCAGAACGTGCTCGTCGAGGAGTTCACGCCCAACTCCGACGCGACCGTATGGACGATGCGGCTGCGCTCGGGGGTCACGTTCCACAACGGCAAGCCCATGACGGCCGAGGACCTCATCTTCACGCTGCAGCGCATCGCGGACCCGAAGGATCCGAAGCCCGGCGCCTCGACCATCGCCGTCTGCGACGTCAAGAACATGAAGAAGATCGACAACCTGACGGTCCAGCTGCCGTGCAAGACGCCCTACGCGACCTTTGTCGAGTCCCTGGCCGGTTACTTCCTCTACTTCAACATCGTCCCGGTCGGCTACGACCCCAAGAACCCGATCGGCACGGGGCCATTCAAATACAAGTCCTTCACGCCCGGCGAGTCATCGCTCTTCGTGAGAAACGAGAATTACTTCGAGCACCCATATCCCTATTTCGACGAGATCGCCATCTCGGAGTACTCAGACGAGACCAGCCAGGTGAACGCCCTCGTCAGCGGCAGTGCCGATGTCGTGAATGCGCTGTCGGCGGCATCGATCGCGACGATCAAGAGATCCGGGAACGCCGACACACTCGTGTCGAACGGGGGTGGCTACACCCCGTTCACCATGCGCGTCGACGTCGCTCCCTTCAGCGACGTCCGCGTCCGGCAGGCGATGCGGCTCGCGATCGACCGTCCTCAGATGCTCGAGCTCGTCTTCGCCGGACATGGGCTCATCGGCAACGACATCTCGAGCATCTACGACCCCGAGTACGACAAATCGATCCCGCAGAGGGTGCAGGATATAGAGCAGGCGAAATTCCTCCTCAAGAAAGCCGGCCAGGAGAACCTCACCGTCGAGCTCGTGACGGCGGACATCGCACAGGGCACCTCCTCCGCCGCAACGGTGCTGGCCCAACAGGTGAGTGCGGCGGGAATCACCGTCAACCTGCGAACGACGACTGTCACGGACTTCTATGGCAAGGAGTATCTGAGCTGGCCGTTCGCCCAGGACTTCTGGTACTACACCCCCTACCTCCCCCAGGTCGTTCAGGCCTTCCTGCCGACGTCGCCCTACAACGAGTCCCATTTCAACGACCCGCACTACACGGCCCTGTACAACGAGGCTTCGGCGACGATCGACGCCGGCAAGCGGGCAGAGCTTGCGCACGAGATGCAGATGATCGACTACACCCAGGGTGGCTGGATCATTCCCTATTTCCCGCCGGTAATCGATGGCTTTGGGAAGGACATCAAGGGGGTCGTGCCGTCACTGTATGGCGAGTCGCTGGGCAACTTCGGTTTCGACAAGATGTGGAGGAGTTGATCCCGGTTTCGGCCGTGCGGACGAAGGGAGCACCGTGACCTCGAAGCCAACGAAGGTACGTCTCGAGGACGGACGCCCGTTCACGGGACTCGGTGCCGAAGTACGCCGGCTGATCCATCCGACCACGGTCGGTTCGGAGAACGTCGGAGTGTCGATCTGCCTGATGGAGCCCGGCGACGAGATCCTCACGCACCGGCACGACTACGAGGAGGCCTACTTCGTCGTGCAGGGAAGCGGAAGGATGTACCTCGAGGGGGAGCCGACCATCCAGCTCGAGCCGGGACTGTCCGTCTACATCGCACCCGGCCGCGTCCATGGCCAGGTGAACGACGGCACCGCCCCGCTCCACATTCTCTGCTCCCTGTCCCCGCCACCGACGGAGGGTGTGACGCCCGAGTTGGTGCCCGTGGTCAAGGACGGGACGTGAGTCTCGCGGAATCCGAGGACATCGAACGCCTCCGCGAGCGAGCGAGGTTCATCCGCGAGGAGACGGTGCGCCTGATCGCGGTCGCGAAGACCGGTCATTACGCGTCCGTGTTCTCGGCGTCCGAGATCCTGGCGGTGCTCTATTACGGGGTGATGCGCCTTCAGCGGGGAGAGCCCAACTGGGCGGGGCGCGATCGTTTTCTGTTGGGCAAGGGCCATGCGGCCGTGGGCGTGTACCCGGTGCTGGCAGATTGGGGGTTCTTCGATCCCGGGATCCTGGACGAGTACGCGCGACTCGGGAACCCGCTCGGGGACCATCCGGACATGACTCGCGTGCCGGGAATCGACTTCAGCTCGGGCTCGCTCGGCCACGCGCTGTCGGTCGGGCTCGGGATGGCGCTCGGTGCTCGGATTTCAGGCAGTCAGTTCAATGTCTTCGTGTTGCTCGGCGACGGTGAGATGCACGAGGGTCAGGTCTGGGAAGCCGCGATGTCGGCGGCGCACTACCGTGCATCGAAGCTGACCGCCATCGTGGACCGCAACCAGTACTCCTTGGACGGCGTGGTCGACGAGGTGATCAGAATCGAGCCGCTCGCCGAGAAGTGGCGGGCCTTCGGCTGGCAGGTCGTCGAGGTCGACGGGCACGATGTCGGCCAATTGCTGACGGCGCTTCGAGATGCGGCAGCTCGGCCCGACGGCTCGGATCCGCTGGTCCTCATCGCCAACACCGTGAAGGGAAAGGGCGTCTCCTTCATGGAGACCGAGATCGGCTGGCATCTCGGATACCTCGACACCGAGGACGAGCGTCAGGCGCTCGACGAGTTGCGAGTGTCGTGATGACGGCGTCGCAACCGGTTGAAGGAACAGGAGCTGGGCCGGTGCGCGGCGGGTCCTGGCACCTCCGCCAGATGCCGGAGCGCGCACCGGGGTTCGACGTGCTCTCCGACACCTTGTCCGAGCTGGTCGAACGGGGAGTCCCGATCGTCGCCTGCACCGCAGACCTCAAATACTCCAACGGCCTTGTGCGGTTTCAGGAGCGGTACCCGGATCGGTTTCTTCAGTTCGGCATCTCCGAGCAGAACATGGTCTCGGCCGCAGCCGGCCTCGCGACGACGGGCCTCGAGGTCTATGTGGCGACGTTTGCATCCTTCCTGGCCCTGCTGTGCTGCGAGCAGATCCGAACCGACGTCGCCTATACGAATCAGCGGGTGAGGCTGATCGGGCATCATGCCGGCATCACGCTCGGTTTCTATGGAACTTCGCACCACGCGACCGAGGACCTGGCCGTCATGCGCTCAATCGCCGGTCTCACCGTCGTCGCTCCTGCGGACGCGGCGTCGCTCGCCGCCCTCATCCGCGCGGCCGCATCGGTCGACGGCCCCATCTACTTCCGCATCGGACGCGGTCGCGAGCCGGCGGTCTATGGACAGGGCGTCGAGCTGCGGGTCGGAGAAGCGGTCCGGTTCGAGCACGGGCAGGAGCTCACGATCATCGCCACCGGAACCATGGTGCACCCGGCCCGCGAAGCCGTCGCGCGCCTTCGCGAGTCTGGTCGCTCCGTCGGTCTGCTCGACATGCACACCATCAAGCCTCTCGACGAAGCTGCCGTTCTGCAGGCGGCGGAGGAATCCGGTCGGCTGATGACGGTGGAGGAGCACAACGTGATCGGCGGGCTCGGCGGAGCCGTCGCCGAGGTCGTGACGAGCTCGGGCGTTCCGGTGCCTGTCCACCGGCACGGGATCCGCGACGAGTACAGCCTCATCGGACCCCCGACTCATCTGTATCGCCATTACGGGCTCGACGCGAGCGGGATCGAGGCCGAAGCCGCCAAGTTCCTGCTGGCCGGCAAGTGAGGACGGCGAGGTCGATGGGCCCGCGCGACAGCCCGGTCCAAACGGTGGCCAAGGCGGCGGAGGCCCTCGACTACCTTGCCGCCAACGGCGAGCTCACCGCTTCGGAGCTGACCGAGCTCTTGAGCGAGCCACGTTCGAGCGTGTACCGGCTGCTCGCCAGCCTCTCGACGGCCGAGCTCGTCGAGGCGGGGAATCGCAGGGGGACCTTCCGGCTCGGCCTCAAGCTCTTCCAGCTCGGGACGCGGGTCGCGCAGCGCTTCGACGAACGCCAGCTGGCCCTGCCCGTAATGGAGCGTCTTCACGAGCTGACCGAGGAAACGGTCTTCCTCTGTGTGAGGCGCGACGACGTCGCGGTCTGCATCGAGTGCCTGCCCGGCAAACACGTGCAGGCGCTGGCGCTCGGACTCGGGGGATCGCTGCCCCTGCACGCCGGCGCAGCCCCGAGGGTCCTGCTTGCTTACGAGCCGAAGGACGTGCAGGCCGACTACCTGCGCCGGGTGGATCTCGTCTCCTTCACCGACCGCACGCCATCGACGCCGTCGGCGGTCAAGCGCGCCCTCAGCGAGGTGCGAGCGAAGGGCTATGCCGTGAGCGACGAGGACGTGACGATCGGCATCGCCGCGCTCGGCGCTCCGATCTTCGATCACACCGGCCGGATCCGTGCGGCGCTCTCCATCAGCGGCGTGCGGCCGGCGGTCGTCGGGCGCGACTTCGACAAGCTGTGCAAGCTGATAATGGCCTCTGCAGCCGAAGTCTCGGCGCTACTCGGCCATGGCCTCGACCTTTCAGGTCGGTGAGCCGTCCCCCGACGATGTGAGCGGCCTCGGCGGCCTCGGCGGCCTCGGGCCTAGAGCACCTCTTGGCCGAGCTCGGCGTACAGGCCGGCGGTCACGAGCCGGATCGGTGAGGACTCGGCCTGTTCGCACTCCCGAGCAAGCCCTTCCAGAGCGCCGAAATTCGGGAGGACCCAGAACGCCAGGCCTCTCGGGTCAGGGCCGAGGTGCCCGATGCGGTCCACGAGCACCGGCAGCCCGTGCCCATTGCCCTGCTGACGATGCTCGAAGAACGCGCGCACGTCGTCTTGCGACGCGCCCGGCTCGAAGTCGAAGTACTCCGCGTAGTAGCGGCCGCCTCGATGGGCCTCGGGTTCGCGAAGGGCTTCGTAACAACCGGCGGCGTCCAGGCGGGCGGCCACCTCCATCGGCTTCTCGAATGCGTCCGCTTCTCCGCTCGCGAAGGCCCGTGCCCAGTCGTCGAGCCGGTCCATGCCGCTGTCCGGCGTGAGCCAAACGGCGACGTACTCCGGTTCGGGCCCGATCCGCCACGTCCGGCCCATGTGGAGCAGGAGGCGATCGGCGCCGTACTGACCCGCCCAGCCGTCCTGGCCGAGCTGGGCTATGGCGTGGAAGTGCTCGAGGGAGATGTTGGGCCGTCGGCTGATGTATTCGATGTAGACCAGCATGTGCAGAGCCTTGCCTTTCTGTGATGGCGAGCGGGCTAGGTGAGCGTCTCGGACGCATCCACCACCGAGATTGAATGGCCGCCGAATTCGGCGCCTTCGCCGTGAGTGCCGAACCCACCGTCGACGAGGAGGCTCGTGCCTGTGACCCATGACGCCTTGGCGTCGTCCGCCAGAAACGCCACCGCCTCCGCGATGTCGTCCGCCGCCCCGATCCTGCCGAGCGGACACGCCGCCGCTTGCGCATCCTCGACGCCCGGAAGGTCGAGCTCGTCGGAATTGGCCGGCGTCCTGACCGTTCCGGGACAGACGGCGTTCACCCGGATGCCGTGCGGGCCGAGCTCGAGCGCCATGCCCTTGACGAGCCCGACGAGCCCCGCCTTCGAGGCCGAGTAGTGCGCCCCACCCTCCCAAGCCATGAAGGCGGCGTTCGACGCCACGCACACGATCGACCCGGACCGGCGCGCCACCATCCGCTGCGCGACGGCGCGAGCGATGTGGAACGAGCCGGTCAGGTTGACGTCGACGACGCGACTCCAGCCCTGCGGGTCCAGCTCCAGAAACGGGATCGCCTCCCAGACGCCGGCCACCGACGCCAGCACGCCGATTGGGCCCTGCCGGTCCTCGATCTCGGCCACGACTCGCTGGACCTCGTCCCAGTCGCGTACGTCGCAGTGGTACTCGGCGGCGGGCACGCCGGTCGCGGTGACGGTCGCGACCGTCTCGCGGCTCGAGTTGACGTCGAGCGCGGCGATGGCGAATCCGTCCTGAGCGAGCCGGCCGGCCACGGCCGCGCCCATGCCTCGGGCGGCGCCGGTCACGAGGGCGACCACCGCCGGCCCGGCGGAGTCGCGGCTACCGGACGGCATCGGTCTGGTGAAGCTCGGCCGGGAGCTTGGGCATAACGGTCGCCGGCCCGGGCACGGGTTCCTCCACAGCGGCCCATCCGCCGTAGCGGAAGCCGCTCGTCATACCGCCGTCGCAGACGAAGATCGAACCGGTCACATAGGAAGCGTCGTCCGATGCGAGGAAGGCGTACAAGGAAGCCACCTCGTCGGGGTCGGCGGGACGATCGAGCGGAATGCGCGAGCGGTGCTTGGACCATTGCGTCGGGTCGCCGATGATGCGGCCGGTCGCCCGGGTCCGGACCCAACCGGGGGCGACGCCGTTCACGCGGATCCCGTACGGGGCGAGGTCGAGGGCGAGCCCGCGGGTCAAGGAGGCGACCGCTCCCTTTGACACGTTGTAGGTGACCTGGAACTCCTCGCCGATCAGCGACGCGGTCGAGAGCGTGTTCACGATTGCGCCGCCCTCCTGGGTCCGCATCTGCCGAGCGGCTGCGAGCGACATCGCGAAGCAGCCTCGGACGTTCACCGCCAGCGTCCTGTCCAGGTGCTCGACCGGTGTGTCGAAGATGTCCTCGAAGAAGGCGATGCCGGCGTTGTTGACGAGGATGTCGAGCCGTCCGAAATGCCGGAGCGAGTCGGAGATCATGCGGTCCGGAGTCTCGGCGTCCGAGATGTCGGCCTCCAAGCCGTGCACGTCGGCCCCGTTGGAGGCGAGGTCCGCCACCGCCGCTTCGAGGTCGGCGCCATCGGCGGGGAGCGCGATCAGGAGCAGGCGCGCTCCTTCTTCCGCAAGGCGTTTGGCGATGGCAAGGCCGATGCCGGAGCTGGCGCCCGTGACGACCGCGGCGCGGCCAGACAGCCCCCTCATTCGCCGCCTCCTGTATCCAAGGCGCAACCGCTCCGCAGATCGACCACCCGTTCCTCCTCGTCGGTCCAGCCGGCAGCGCCGTTGTAACACTGCGTGGACTCACTGTCCAGAGATTGAGACAGAGGCCCGACCTCACCGCCGTTTCCGCCAAGAAACCAGCCCCCTCCGAAAACAGTTCCCCCATCCGTTACGGTGGCCTGCATGCAGACAGGAGACGCCTACACGGCGACCCCCGAGCTTCGGGCGCGCCTTACGGTCAACCTGGCTGGCTTCGAGCTCGCACCGCCCTTGCCCGCCGGCCTCCGCAGGGCCGCTGTCGCCGTGGCGATCGTCGCCCGGAGGGACGGAGCCGCGTGCTTCGTCCTGACCGAGCGCGCCCAGGGACTCCGCAACCACTCCGGCCAGTGGGCCTTCCCCGGGGGACGTCTCGATCCAGGCGAGGCCGTCGAGGCGGCAGCGCTCAGAGAGCTCGAGGAGGAAGTGGGTCTGCGACTCGACACGACCTCCGTGCTCGGCCGCCTCGACGACTACGCCACACGATCGGGATTCGCCATCTCTCCTGTGGTCGTCTGGGGCGGCGAAGCCGGCGCCTTGCGTATCGACCCGGCGGAGGTGGCTGCCGCCCATCTCTTCCCGCTCGCGCTTTTGGACCGTCCGGGTGTGCCGCGCCTGACCCGCATTCCCGAGAGTGAGCGGGAGGTCATCGAAGTGCCGCTCGGCTCGGGCGACTCGGTGTTCGCTCCGACCGGAGCCATCCTTTATCAGCTCCGTGAAGCGGCGATGCACGGACGACCGACCCGCGTCGCGTGCTTCGACCAGCCCGTCTTCGCCTGGCGGTGACGACCGAGCGGTTCGTTGACAGGGTAAAAAGGTGTGCGTAACGTTCTCGCAACTCAGCCGGCAGGCTGTCTGTCGGAAACAAGGGGGAGATTCATGGGTCGGGATGGAGCTGTCAGCGGCGACGAGCTCAGTCGGTTGAGCGGAACCTCCAGGCGAGACTTCCTGAAGCTCACCGCGGGAGCGGTTGCGCTCGGAGCCGGCGGGACCGCCCTGGCGGCGTGCGGTTCCTCGTCGAGCGGCACGACGACGACCGCTACAACCGGGACAACGCTCCCGTCCAACAAGATCCCCAAGGGCGGCGTCCTCAACGTGGCGCTGACGGGCGGTGACTCGTCCGACACGGTCGACGGCCAGAAGGGTGTCAACAACGTCGACTTCGCCCGGATCGTCAGCTTGTACGACGCGCTCGTCGTCTGGGACCTCAACTGCCAGCCGAGGTACACCCTTGCCGAGTCGATCGAGCCGAACAAGGCGGCCACGGTCTGGACGGTCAAGCTCAGGAAGGGCGTCACGTTCCACAACGGCAAGCCCTTGACCGCCCAGGACGTGATCTACAGCTACCAGCGCGTCGTGAGCGGCAACCTCGGCGGTGCCTCGTCGCTCGCCTCGTGCGACGTCAAGAACATGAAGGCGCTCGACGACCTCACGGTGCAGATCCCCTGCCACGTGCCGTTCGCGACGTTCGTGCCTTCGATCATCGGTTACTACTACTACCTGAGCATCCTGCCGGTCGGTTTCGACCCGAAGAAGCCAGTCGGCACCGGGCCGTTCGTGTACGAATCGTTCACGCCCGGTGAGCGGAGCGTCTTCAACCGCAACCCGAACTACTGGGACTCGCCCTACCCCTACGTCGACAGCGTCGTCATCACCGACTTCCAGGACGAGACCAGCCAGGTGAACGCTCTCGTCAGCGGACAAGCGGACTGCGTGAACCTGCTCTCTGTCGACTCGATCAACACCGTGCATAGCGGCGGCGCCAACGTCCTCGTGTCAAAGGCAGCCGGAATGACCCCGGTGACGATGCGCGTCGACACCGCCCCGTTCAACGATGTGAGAGTGCGCCAGGCGTTGCGCCTCTGCGTCGACCGTGAGCAGATGCTCAGGCTCGTCTTCGGCGGCAACGGCCGGATCGGCAACGACATCTTCTCGCCGCTCTCCGCCGATTTCGACACGTCCATCCCGCAGCGGGTGCAGGACATCGCCCAGGCAAAGTCCCTCCTCAAGAAGGCCGGTCAGGAGAACCTGACGGTCACGATGCAGACGGCCGACATCGCCCAGGGCACGACCGCCATGGCCCAGGTGCTGAAGCAGCAGGCCTCGCTCGCCGGCATCACGATCAATCTCCAGCCGGTGACCGTGACCGAGTTCTACGGAACCAACTACCTGAAGTGGACGTTCGCGCAGGACTACTGGTACTACGCCGACTACCTGCCCCAGGTCTCCGAAGCGACGCTGCCCAACTCGCCGTTCAACGAGACCCACTTCGCGAGTCCCGACCCACCCAAGTTCGGCCCGCAGTACATCCACTTGTACAACCAGGCCACCGCCACCCTCGACGACAACCTGCGAACCGAGCTCGCCCACGAGATGCAGATGATCGACTACAACTACGGCGGCTACATCATCCCGTACTTCCCCCCGGTCATCGACGGCTACTCCAAGAAACTGGGCGGGGTCGTGCCCGGCCTCACCGGCCTCTCACTGTCGAACTACGGCTTCCAAAGGATGTACAAGTCCTGAGCAGCCCGCCGCGCCTGGCATCGGGTCGCACGCTGTGAGCGGAGTGGCGGCCGGTGCCGGGTACGGCCGGTAGAGTACCCACGAACTATGCGCTCCACTTCCGAGGCCCTCGAGGGCAACCGCGTCAAGCTCACCGTCGAGGTCGACGAGGAGGAGCTTCGGACCGCAGTCGACGAGACGTTCCGCCGGTTGCAGAAAGAAGTCAGCGTGCCTGGCTTCCGCCCCGGGAAGGTGCCCCGGCGGCTGCTCGAGGTACGTCTCGGAGCCCAGGCGATCCGCGCCGAGGTGATCCGGCACGCGCTGCCGGACTATTACGCCCAGGCCGTCGAGGAAGCATCGCTCGACACGATCTCCGCCCCGGAGATCGACATCACATCGGGCGAGGACGCCGGCGCTCTCGCCTTCGACGCCGTGGTGGAGATACGCCCGAAGGTCTCGATAGCGGGCTACCAGGGCCTCGTCGTCACGGTTCCGCCGATCGAGCCGACCGAGCTCGAGATCGATGCCCGCATCGACCGGCTCAGGGAGCAGTTCGCCCAGCTGAGCGAGGTCGAACGACCAGCTCGGGACGGTGATCTCGTCACCGTCGACGTGCACGGGGTGCGCGGGGGAGAGATCGCGGACGGGATGAGCGCCGACGACTTCGTGTACGAGGTCGGGACGGGCGGCATCGCGGAAGGGGCCGACGCCGAGCTGCGCGGCAAGAAGGCCGGCGACATCGTCGAGATCGATGCCCCTCAGATGCAGGGCGGCGCCGGCAAGCTGCGGCTGCTCGTCAAGCAGGTGCGCGAGAAGGTGCTCCCCGAGGCGAACGACGAGTGGGCCTCGGACGCGTCGGAGTTCGAGACCCTCGAGGAGCTGCGAGAGGACCTGGCAACCCGTCTCACCAGCTTGAAGAGGCTCGAGGCGCGGCTCATTCTTCGTGAGCGGGCGGTTGACGCCCTCGCCGAGCTGGTCTCCGAGGAGCCCCCGCCGACCCTCGTCGAGGCGGCGGCGGAACGAGCTCGCGACGCCCTCGCCCATCGCCTGTCCGATCGCGGTCTGACGATCGACCAGTACCTGGAGGCCTCCGGCCAGGACGGGTCCGAGCTCACCGAGGAGATCGAACGCCAAGCCGCCTCTCAGGTCCGCGTGGATCTCGCCTTGCGGGCCCTCGCCGATGCCGAGGAGATCACGGTGAACGACGAGGACCTGGTGGCCGAGATCGAGCGTCTCGCGTCCCAGACCGGCCAGAGCGCGCGGACGCTCGCGACCCGCCTCGCAGGGACCGGTGGTCTGGAGCAGCTACGCTCCGAGGTGAGGAACGAGAAGGCGGTGGAGTGGCTCACCGATTCTGTCGACCTCGTGGATGAGCAAGGGGCCCCAATGGATCGATCTTTGCTCCTCGAAGCCGGCGGCTCCGAGGAGGCGGCGGCCGAGGTCGCGGACGCGGATGTGGTGGAGGCGGATGACGGTGCCGCGGACGGCACCGACATCGAGGCCGAGACCGCAGACGTGGGCGCGGTCGAGTCCGCATCGAGCAAGGAGGGCTGAAACTTGACCGCGTATGACTACCTCGTCCCGACGGTTGTCGAGCAGTCGCCGAGGGGCGAGCGGGCCTACGACCTTTTCTCGAGGCTGCTTCGCGAGCGGATCATCTTCATCGGGACACCGATCGATGACACGGTGGCGAACCTCGTGTGCGCGCAGATGCTGTTTCTCGAGTCCGAGGATCCCGAGAAGGACATCAACATCTACATCAATTCGCCCGGCGGCGACATCACGGCGCTGTTCGCGATCTACGACACCATGAAGTACGTGCGGCCCGACAAGTCGACGTTCTGCTTCGGACAGGCGGCGTCGGCGGCGGCCGTCCTGCTTGCCGCAGGCACGAAGGGAAAGCGGTTCGCGCTCCCGCATGCTCGCATCCTGCTCCACCAGCCCTACGGCGGAGGCGGAGGACAGGCGAGCGATATCGAGCTGCAGGCGAAGGAGATCCTCCGGATGCGGGATCTCCTGAACGAGATGCTCGCGAACGACACCGGTCAGTCGCCGGAGAGGCTCCACAAGGACACGGACCGGGACTTCATCATGGATGCCGAGGAAGCCAAGGAGTACGGCATCATCGACGAGGTCATCACCAGCAGGGAGGCCGTCGGCATCGCCGCGGCCGTCGGCGCAGCCTGAGCTACGGGGGGCAATGTGGCGAAGTTCGGGGATGGGGGAGAGCTCGTAAAGTGCAGCTTCTGCGGGAAGTCGCAGAAGCAGGTCAAAAAGCTGATCGCCGGGCCCGGCGTCTACATCTGCGACGAGTGCATCGAGCTGTGCAACGACATCATCGAGGAGGAGCTGTCCGAGCCCACCGAGGTCCGCTTCGAGGACCTGCCCAAGCCCCGGGAGATCTTCGACTTCCTGAACGACTACGTCGTCGGGCAGGAGCAGGCCAAGAAGATCCTCTCCGTCGCGGTCTACAACCACTACAAGCGGGTCCAGGCCGGCGCCTACCGCGACGGCGACGTCGAGATCGCGAAGTCGAACATCCTGCTGCTCGGCCCGACCGGCTGCGGCAAGACCCTCCTCGCACAGACGCTCGCCCGCATGTTGAACGTCCCGTTCGCGATCGCCGACGCGACGGCGCTCACCGAGGCGGGCTACGTCGGCGAGGACGTCGAGAACATCCTCCTCAAGCTGATCCAGGCGGCCGACTACGACGTCAAGAAGGCCGAGACCGGCATCATCTACATCGACGAGATCGACAAGATCGCCCGCAAGAGCGAGAACCCGTCGATCACGCGAGACGTCTCCGGTGAGGGCGTCCAGCAGGCGCTGCTCAAGATCCTCGAAGGGACGACGGCGTCGGTCCCGCCCCAGGGCGGCCGCAAGCATCCGCACCAGGAGTTCATCCAGATCGACACGACGAACATCCTGTTCGTCTGCGGCGGAGCGTTCGCCGGCCTCGACAAGATCATCGAGAACCGCATCGGCCGCGCCGGCATCGGCTTTCGCGCCGACGTCCGTCACAGCAAGCACCGCGAAGAGGGCGAGACCCTCATGCAGGTCCTCCCCGAGGACCTGCTGAAGTTCGGCCTCATCCCCGAGTTCGTCGGTCGGCTCCCGGTCATCGGAGCCGTCCGGAGCCTGGACGAAGAGGCGCTCGTGCGCATCCTCGTCGAGCCGAAGAACGCCCTGGTCAAGCAGTACCATCGGGTGTTCGAGCTCGACAACGTGGAGCTGGAGCTGACCGAGGACGCCTTGGAGGCTGTCGCCGAGCAGGCGCTGCTGCGCGGCACCGGCGCCCGAGGCCTGCGCGCCATCCTCGAGGAGGTGCTGCTCGAGGTCATGTACGACCTGCCGAGCCGCGAGGACATCGGCCGTTGCGTGGTCGACAAATCGGTTGTCCTGCAGCGGGTGGCGCCGAGCTTGGTGCCCCGTGTCACCGGCCAGGAGAAGTCCGAGCGCTCTCGCCGCGCGGCCTCCTGACAGCTCCCGGCTTCCACGAGCGCTCTTGAGGCGTGCCTCAATCTGATCGGCAGAGCGGCTCTCACGGGGAGCCGGCGCCGCTGCTCCCGCTGCCGGGCGCCGGGCCACCCTCCCTTGGCGAGACGCTCGCCTGGCTGGACCGGCACGTCAATCTCGAGGCGATCGAGTCGGGCCGGGCCGGCCGCCTCGGGCTGCCCAGCCTCGAGCGCATCAGGGCGCTCGTCGAGGCGCTGGACGACCCGCAGGCTGCGTACCCGATCATTCACGTCACCGGTACGAACGGCAAAGGCTCCACCTCGCGGATGGCGGCGGCGATCCTGCAGGCGTGCGGGCTGACGGTCGGCACCTACTCGAGCCCGCACCTCGAGCGGATCAACGAGCGGCTGGAGTTCGATGGCGCCGAGATCTCCGACGACGCTCTCGTCGCAGTTCTCGGGACCCTGGCCGAGCTCGAGCGCTTCCTCGACCTCAGGGCGACGTGGTTCGAGCTCGTGACGGCTGCGGCCTTCGCCTGGTTCGCCGACCAGGCGGCAGAGGCCGCGGTCATCGAGGTTGGGCTGGGCGGCCGCTACGACGCCACGAACGTCGCCGATGGGGACGTCGCCGTCGTGACGAACGTCGAGCTCGACCACACCGACATCCTCGGCACGACCAGGGAATCGATCGCAGCCGAGAAGGCCGGCATCGTGAAGCCGGGCTCGCTCCTCGTGCTCGGCGAGCGCGAGCCGGTTGTCTCGGCGATCTTCGAGGCCGAGGCAGAGCGCGCCGGTACACGTGCGATCTGGCGGCGCGGGGAGGAGTTCGGTTGCGAGTCCAACCGGCTCGCCGTCGGTGGGCGGGTGGTCGACCTGTGGACGCCACTCGGGCGATTCTCCGACGTGCTCGTTCCGCTTCACGGTGCGCACCAGGCGGACAACGCAGCTTGTGCGGTCGCGGCGGCGCAGGCCTTCCTCGAGACGCCCCTCGAGCAGGATCTCGTCAGCAGCGCGCTCGCCTCGGTCACTGTGCCTGGGCGACTCGAGGTGATGCGCCGCCATCCTCTGGTCGTTCTCGACGGCGCCCACAATGCCGCCGGTGCAGCCGCCGCCGGCCGAGCGCTCAGGGAGGACTTCGCCGCCGCTCGGCGGGTGGTGGTCGTCATGGGCTGCCTGGGTGGGCGCGATCCGCGAGAGCTTCTCTCGGCGCTCGGTCCCGACCGCATCGCCGCGGTCGTGGCCTGCCGTCCCCCCTCGCCCCGGGCCCAGGAGCCGGAGAAGGTCGCGGCTGCGGCGCGATCACTCGGGTCTTGTGGCGGAGGAGTCCGGGACGACCGCCGAGGCGGTCGACCGGGCGCTCGAGCTTGTGGACCGCGACGATCTCGTGCTCGTGACGGGTTCGCTCTACGTCGTCGGGGCGGCGCGAACGGCGCTTCGCTGAACGCCCGCCGGGCGCGTGCCCGTGCGCCTCGGACGTTGCCGCTTCGTCCCGATGGCGATTAGGGTCCCCGCCCGTGGAGCGCACGCTGGTCATTTGCAAGCCCGATGCCGTGGAACGGGGTCTGATCGGCGAGATCGTCGGCCGACTCGAACGAAAGGGCCTTCGCATCTTGGCGGCTGAGTTGCGAATGATCGATGCCGAGACGGCGGGCCGCCACTACGCCGAGCACGCCGGGAAGCCGTTCTACGGCGACCTCGTCGGGTTCATCGGCCGGAGCCCGGCCATGGTCATGGTCGTCGCCGGCCCGCCCGACACCTGGAAGATCGTGCGCATCCTGATGGGGCCGACCAATCCCGCCGAGGCGCCGCCCGGCACGATCCGGGGCGATCTCGCAGTCGAGCTGACGGAGAACCTCATTCACGGCTCGGACAGTGCCGAGTCGGCGGCGCGGGAGATCGAGATCTTCTTCCCCGGACTCGGATAGCGCGACGCCGCACGCAGCCTGACCGCCGGCCGCCGGCCGGGGCGCTCCTCGGGGTACTTCGAAAACGCGTTCAACTTGCCTCCGTTAATGATTGCGACTGGTCGCAATCTCGATGGGAGGCAAGTTTGGAAAAGAATTTGAACATCCCACCCGGACACAGCGACCGGCGAGCCGCAACTCCGCTCTTGTGACCTGGGCACGCATCCCGTAGCCTTGCGGTGCAAGCCCGCCTAGCTCTGGAGCACTTGTATGTCTGAGAACAGGTTCTCCTTTATCGGTCGCGACATGGCCGTCGACCTCGGCACGGCAAACACGCTCGTCTACGTGCGGGGCCGTGGGATTGTGCTCAACGAGCCGTCGGTCGTCGCCATCAACGTCAAGGACGGTCACCCGCTGGCCGTCGGCGTCGAGGCCAAACGGATGATCGGCCGGACTCCGAGCAACATCCAGGCGATCCGGCCGCTGAAGGACGGCGTCATCGCCGACTTCGAGATCTGCGAGATGATGCTCCGCTACTTCATCCGCCGGGTGCACCCTCACCGGTTCTCCAAGCCCCGAATGGTCATCTGCGTCCCTTCGGGGATCACGGGCGTCGAGAAGCGCGCCGTTCAGGAAGCTGCCGAATATGCCGGCGCCCGGAAGGCCTACATCATCGAGGAGCCGATGGCCGCCGCCATCGGCGCCGGTCTTCCCATACACGAGCCGACCGGCAACATGGTCGTCGACATCGGCGGCGGCACCACCGAGGTAGCGGTGATCTCCCTCGGCGGCATCGTGGTCAGTCAGTCGATCCGAATCGGCGGGGACGAGCTCGACGAGGCGATCATCTCGTTCGTCAAGAAGGAGTACAGCCTCGCGCTCGGCGAGCGCACGGCGGAGGAGATCAAGATCGCCCTCGGGTCGGCCTACGAGCTCGAGGAAGAGCTCCACGCCGAGATCCGTGGCCGCGACCTCGTCACCGGCCTTCCGAAGACGGTAGTGACCACGACCGAAGAGATCCGCAAAGCCATCGAGGAGCCGGTGGCGGCGATCGTGGACGCGGTCAAGGTCACCCTTGACCGGACGCCGCCCGAACTGGCGGCCGACATCATGGAGCAGGGCATCGTGCTCACCGGCGGCGGTGCGTTGCTGCACGGTCTCGACAGCAGGCTGCAGGCGGAGACGCACATGCCCATCATCGTTGCGCCAGACCCCCTCAACTGCGTCGCACTCGGCAGTGGCATGTGTCTCGAGGAGTTCGAGGCGCTCAAGCAGGTCCTCATCTCCTCGACCAACCGCTGACCTTCGGGGTCGCGGTGGCGGCTTCGCGCCGCAACACGAGCCAGCGCCTGACGCTGGTGATCCTGCTCCTCGCCTCGGTCACGGTGATCACGATCGCCTACCGGGGCGAGGCGAAAAACGTCGTCAACTCGGTCCGCAACGGGGCGGGGGACACCTTCGCACCTGTCCAGCGGGCCATCGCCGCGGTGCTCCATCCGATCGGCAACCTCTTCGCGGGGGTCGTGGACTACGGGGGGGCGCTCAGCGACAACCAGCGCCTGCAGCTCGAGGTGAACCAGCTCCGGCGCCAGCTCATCGAGTCGCAGCAGGCGCAAGAGCAGCTCAACCAGCTCCGGGCCGATCAGAACCTGCCCTTTGCGGCCGGGATCCCCGAAGTGCTCGGGCAGGTGATCTCCTCGCCGTCCTCGAATTTCGACCTCACGATCGAGATCAACCGCGGCACCTCGAACGGCGTAGGCGCCGGCATGCCCGTCGTGTCGGGAGCCGGGCTCATCGGTTCCGTCATCTCGGCGGGCCGGACCACGGCGGTGGTGGAGCTGCTGACCAATCCGGCATCGGACGTCGGCGTCCGATTCGGGGTCGGGAACGTGGCAGTCGCGCAAGGTCAAGGTCAAGGGAACCCGCTGCAGCTGAAGGACGTCTCCGAGGCCAGCAGGACGAGACCCGGTGCCCAGGTCGTGACGAGCGGGCTGGACACTGCCGCATACCCTTCGGGGATCCCGGTGGGTACGGTGGCATCCGTGCGGCACGCCTCCGGTTCGCTGACAACCCAGGTTCTCGTTACGCCGATCGTGAATTTCTCGGTTCTGCAGTACGTCGCCGTTCTGCAGTGGCTCGCGCCGGCGTGAGGGTGAGCCAGCCCATAAGCGGGAACGCCGAGAACGGGCCGAGCTGGTGACGCTGCGAATCTGGAGCCGGCTGGGCCTGGTTGCGCTGCTGGCGGCCGTGGTCCAAGTCGGCGTCCTGAACGAGATCGTGGTTGCTGGGGCGCACCCGGACTTGTTTCTGCTATTGGCGATCTCAGCCGGTCTTGCCGCCGGGCCGCAACGCGGCGCGGTGATTGGCTTTGCGCTCGGGCTCGTCGCCGACCTCTTCGTGCAGACGCCCTTCGGCCTGTCCTCGCTTTGCTATGTGCTCGTGGCGTTTGCGATCGGCTTGGCGGCGGGGCTCCCGAGCGGGCGGGCGCCGGTCGGCTTCCAGCTCGCCACGGCGCTGTTGGGCGGCATCGGAGGCACCCTTCTCTACGCCGGCCTCGCCACCCTCATCGGCCAGCCGAGCGTGCCCCGGCACCAACTCGTGGAGATCGTCGCCGTGGTCACGGCCGGCTGCGTGATTCTCGCCGTTCCCGCCTACCGCCTGCTCGAGTGGACGGTGGCGCCGGCGCCCGGCGTCCACCACGATCCCGCGACCTTCGCCGGCGGCAGCGCACGGTGAGCACAACCGGCGGTGACGGACCGAGTCCGCCGGAGGGACCCAACCGGGCCCGGCCTCCGAGGCCGGTGCGCGCTCCGTACTTTCCCGCCGACGAGGAGACCGAGCGACACCGGACGAGGATCGTCAGCTCGAGCCCGCTGAAGCGCATCGAAGATCAAGAGCGCGAACAGCAGCGCCGCCATGAGCAGGCTCGGTACGGCCTTCGGCTCACGGTCATGGGACTGATCGTGCTGGCGGCGTTCTCCGCCGTGGTCGTCCGCCTCTGGTCGCTACAGGTGCTCCACAGCTCGCATTACGTGAACGCCGAGCACGTCTACCAGGACCAGACCGTGCCGTTGGCGCCTACCCGGGGCTTGATCATCGCCCGCGGGGGTCAGGTGCTCGTAGGCGATGAAGTGCTGCCGGTTGTCACGCTCCGCCGCGCCACGGCGACATCGGCGGTCGTCGGGCGCCTGGCGGCCCTGCTAGGCGAGTCCGACAGCGAGGTGTCCACCGCTCTCGCGAACCCCCAGGCGAGCGCTCTGCAGCCCGTTCCCATCGCAATCGGGGTCTCGCAATCGACCATTGTCTATCTGGCCGAGCACAAGAGCATGTTCCCCGGGGTGGCCGTCGCCTTCACAGCGGAGCGCCGGTATCCCTTTGGCGACACCGCCGCACAGGTGCTCGGTTACGTAGGCGACATCGACGCCCCAGAGCTGAAGGCCTTGGCCAAGGACGGCTACAACGCCAACGACGTCATCGGCCAGTCCGGCGTCGAAGGGTCCTATGAGCGCTGGCTGCGAGGGACGCCCGGCTCGCAGGTCATCAAGGTCGACGCGCTCGGCAACCCGGTCGGCGTCGTGTCGACGAGGAACCCGGTCAGCGGCGACGATGTCGTCCTCAACGTCGACGTCAAACTCCAGCAACTGGTCGAAAGCGCGCTGACCAACCAGATCGCGAAGCTCGAGGCTCATAACCGCCGCGCCGACTCCGGCGCGGCGGTAGTGCTCGATCCCCAGACCGGGGCGGTTCTCGCCATGGCGTCGGTGCCGACCTACAACCCCTCCTGGTGGGTGGGCGGCATCTCCGATGCCCACTTCAACCTGCTGAAGAGCGCCGCGAAGCACCGCCCCCTGACCAACAGGGCGATCGACGGGCTGTGGGCCCCCGGGTCGACGTTCAAGCTCGCGACCGCGACCGCGGCGCTGAACGACGGCCTGCTGACCGCCGGGAGCGTCATCAACGACCCGGGTTCATACCAGATCAAGGCGCCGTGCAGCGGCGTCTGCACCTACTACGACAACACCAACAACGGCCAGCACGAGGCCGGCCTCGGCATGATCGGCGTCACGACGGCGCTCACGGCCTCGGACGACGTGTTCTTCTACACCCTCGGTGCCGACTACTGGTACGACGCGGCGAAATACGGACAGACGCCGATCCAGAAAGTAGCGGGGCAGTACGGCTTCGGTCAGCCGACCGGGGTCGACCTCCCGGGCGAGTCCCCCGGCCAGGTGGACAGCCCGCGGTTGCGCCAGATCCAGTTCTCTGAGTACCCGCAGGACTTCGAGAGCTCGTACTACGGCATCGGAGACAACATCGAGATGGCCTTCGGGCAGGGCGAGACGGTTGTCACCCCGCTGCAAGTGGCGACGGCCTACGCCACGTTCGCCAACGGCGGCACCCGGTACGCGCCGCAGATGGTGAACTCCATAGTCTCGCCGGCGGGCAAGGTCGTCGAGCAATTCAAGCCACGTGTCACGGGCCATGTCCCGCTGCCGGCGAGCACCTACGACCCGATCCTCGCCGGGCTCGAAGGGGTCATCTACTCCTCGGACCCGCACGACCTGGGAACGGCGTACGGCACGTTCAAGGGCTACAGGGGGATGCCGCTGGCGGGCAAGACCGGCACGGCCACCGAGAGCGCGGTCAAGGGCGTCCAGCCGACGGCGTGGTTCGTCGCCTTCGGCCCGACACCACCTTCGACGCCGCGCTACGTCGTGGCCGTCGTCATCGATCAGGCGGGTTACGGCGCTGCAGCCGCGGCTCCGGTCGCCCGGCAGATTTTCGAATATCTCTCAGCCCATCCGATCGGTGCCGCGGACCTCCGTCCTCCGGCGAACGCTCCCTGACGCACGAAGCGGTAATGGGGGGCTGTCGTTGGCATCGGACGGACCTGGTGAGGGACTAGACTGCAGTCCAGGATGACGACGCCAAGGCCCTTTTTGACGCTGCCGTTGGCAGCTGGCGCGACCGTCGTCACCTGTTTCGTCCTCTTCGCTATCGCCGACTGCGCTGTGGTTCCATCTCGCGCCGGACGTCGCGAAAGAGACGACAAGGAACGTGTTTTCGTTGTCAATCTCGGCACCCGCTCCGAGCGCACAGGAGGGCTCACGCCCGCCCGCGCCGCTCGACGGATGCCATCCGCGCCTTCATATGGCGCGACCTGGAGAAGGGATCTCCCCGATGTCGGATCCGACGACCGGCCGCCCGGCGTCTGTACCAGACGCGCCCGAACGCGCGCCTGGTGCACCCGAGGCGGCGGACGGAGCGCGCAACACCGAACCGAGCACCTCGCTGTCCACCGGCGCAAGCCTGCCGACCCTGCCCACGAGGCCGAAGATCGGCGACACGCGACCGGCGCCGGCGGCCTCATCGGCACTGCAGCCGCCCTCGCCTAACGGACGCAAGGGACAAGCGCCCGACTCAGGCCCGGCGACCGAGCGCCGGCCGAGCTCTGACGGGGACTCCGACACCTCGGTCCCCGCTACGGGACCGGCGGCCGGCGGCGCCTCCCGCCGGCGTCGCGGCGGGCGGGGCCGTTCACGCGGCTCAGGAGCAGCGTCGAGCCGGAACGGCGGTCCGAACGCCCCGACGGCAGCTGGCGGCGGTCCCGGCAATGCCCCCGGCGGCGGCAACAGCGGCACGTCCGGCACATCCGGGCAGACCCGCGCACCTCGAAGCAAGGCTGATGCCGCTCCGGGCGCGCAGCAGCGGCGGCCCGCCGGCGGGTCCGCAGCCGGCGATCTCCCCGAGCGTGTCGTAGCCAGGTCGGCGGCGGCGCACGCCGCCTCGTCTGACACCGGCGGCCCGGAGAGCCTCGACGACCTGGCCCGGAGGGGCCGGGACCGCCGCGGCCGGCCGGTCGGGCGCTACCTCATGTGCGTGCACGTCGAGCCCGGGGCCACCCACATCGCCGTGCTCGAAGGCAGGGCCCTCATCGAGCACTTCGTGGCCCGGCCCCAGGACGACGCGAACCAGATCGTCGGCAACATCTACCGCGGCCGGGTGAAGAACGTGCTGCCGGGTATGGAGGCCGCCTTCGTCGACATCGGCACGCCGAAGAATGCGGTCCTCTACTGGGGCGACGTCTCGTACGACCGCGACGACGTCGAGCGGCAGGCCGGCGCCGACCGTATCGAGCACCTGCTCCGGCCGGGCCAGACCATCGTCTGCCAGGTGACGAAGAACCCGATCGGGCTGAAAGGCGCGCGGCTGACCCAGGAGGTGTCGATCCCGGGCCGTTTCGTCGTGCTGGTGCCGGAGTCGACGACCTACGGGATCTCGCGACGCCTCGACGACAACGAGCGCCGGAGGCTGCGGCGGACCCTCGACGAGGTCCGCCCCGAGGGCCACGGGCTCATCGTGCGCACCGCCGCGGCCGGCGCCAGCGCCGAGGACCTGCGCCGGGACGTGGAGCAGCTGGTCGGTCGTTGGCGGGAGATCGACGAGCGGACGCGGAAGCTGCCGGCTCCCGAGCTGTTGTACTCCGAGCCTCACATGGCCGTGCGGATAATCCGCGAGGAGCTCACCGACGAGCACCGCTCCGTGCTCATCGACGATCCCGAGCTGTTCGCGATCGTGCGCGACTACGTCACCCAGTTCAACCCGGAGCTCGCCGAGCGCGTGGAGCTCTACGACCTCACCGTCGAGCCTCTCCCGCTCTTCGAGCGCCACCACGTGCACGAGCAGCTGCACAAGGCGCTCGACCGTAAGGTCTGGCTCCCGTCGGGCGGTTCGCTGATCATCGAGCGGACCGAGGCGCTGACGGTCATCGACGTCAATACCGGCAAGAACGTCGGCTCCTCCAGCCTCGAGGAGACCGTGTTCGAGAACAACCTCGAGGCGGCCGAGGAGATCGCCCGCCAGCTGCGGCTACGCGACATCGGCGGAATCATCGTGATCGACTTCGTCGACATGGAGATCAAGTCGAACCGTGCCTCGGTGCTCGCCGCCTTCAAGGCGGCGCTGGCTCGGGACAAGACGCCGACGCAGGTTTACGAGATCTCCGAGCTCGGCCTGGTAGAGATGACGCGCAAGCGGGTCGGCGAAGGTCTGGTCGAGACCTTGTCGGAGACCTGCCCGATGTGCAACGGACGAGGGATCATCTTCCCCGACCAGCAATTGTGAAGCGCTGCGCTATCGTGGCTCGTCTATGTACGCGGTGATCGACGCAGGCGGCAAACAAGCGCGGGTCCAGGTCGGCGAGCAGCTCGACGTCGAGTTGCTTGCCGCCGGCCCGGGTGACGAAGTGAGCTTCGTCCCCAAGCTCGTGGTCGACGGCGACCAGGTCGTGGCCGAGCGCGACCCCCTCGGGGCCTCGAGCGTCACCGGCCGGGTCATCGGGTTCGCGAAAGGGCCGAAGATCGTCGGCTTCACCTACAAGGCCAAGGCGCGGCGGCCGCCGCCGTTACGGGCACCGTCAGCAGTACACCACCGTCGAGATCACCGCCATCGACTTCCCAGGCCGGAGGCAGACCGAGGCGGAGACCGAGACGGCCGCCCCCGAGGCCGGCGCCGACCCCGAGGCGAGCGGCGGCCCGGAGGCGAGCGGCGGCCCGGACGCGGCGGACGAGCCCACCAACGCGACCGAAGACTGAGGAGCATCGTTCATGTCCAAGACCAAAGGCGGCGGCTCCACCCGCAACGGCCGCGACTCCAACGCCCAGCGCCTAGGCGTGAAAGTGTTCGACGGCACGGCGATCCACGCTGGCACCATCGTCGTGCGCCAGCGTGGCACCCATTTCCATCCTGGGCACAACGTGGGACGCGGCCGCGACGACACGCTGTTCGCGAAGGCCGATGGCAAGGTGAAGTTCGGATCGCGTCACGGCCGTCGTCTCGTGGACGTCATACCGGTCGAGGACTGACGCCCCGAGGAACATGGCCGACACCCCTGGCAAGGGGTCGCTGCTCGTCGCCGCGCCCACGCTTGCCGACCCCAACTTTGCCCGAAGCGTCATCTTCCTGCTCGCCCATGACGACGACGGGACGCTCGGCGTCGTGCTCAACCGGCCGAGCCACGTCCCCGTCGAGGAGATCGTTCCTGGCTGGGGCGGCCTTGCGGCCTCCCCGTCGGTGTTGTTCACGGGCGGGCCGGTCCAGCCGAGCGCGGCGATCTGCATCGGTCGTACGGAGCTGCCCGAGGCGGCGGATGCCGCGGGGTTCGCGCCCCTCATCGGAGCCCTGGGCACGGTCGACCTGCACGAGAATCCCGTCGACGTGCCGGTGCCGCTGGCCGAGGTCCGTGTCTTCACGGGATACGCGGGTTGGGGGCCAGGGCAGCTCGCGGACGAGATCGCCTCGGGATCGTGGCACGTGCTTGAGGGCCGCCACCAGGATGTTCTCTCGGGTGATCCCGAGGGGCTCTGGTCGCGCGTGCTGCGCCGACAAGGTGGGTGGCTGGCGGTGCTCGCGCTCTACCCTTCCGACCTGTCGTCGAACTGAACCCGCCGTGAGGCTCTGATCGTGGCATCGGCCTTCGTCGACGAGTCTCAGATACACGTGAAGGGCGGTAACGGGGGAGCCGGCGCTGTCTCGTTCCGCCGAGAGGCGCACGTCTCGCGTGGCGGTCCCGACGGCGGCGACGGCGGCCGCGGCGGCGACGTCGTGCTCGAGGCCACGACGAACCTCTCCTCCCTCCTGTCCTTCGTCGACCATCCGCACCGGCGCGCCGGCGACGGTGGCCACGGAGGCGGCAAGAAACGGCACGGCCGCAACGGCCCCGACCTCCTCGTCCCCGTCCCAGTGGGCACCGTGGTGCGCCACCCGAACGGCGACGTCCTCGCCGATCTCGCCTCGGCGGGCGACCGCTACCTCGCTGCGGCGGGCGGGAGGGGCGGGCGGGGAAATGCCCGTTTCCTGAGCAACCGGTTGCGTGCGCCGGCCTTCGCCGAGCAGGCCGAGCTCGGCGAGGAGTACTGGCTGAGCCTCGAGCTCGAGCTCATGGCCGATGTCGCACTCGTCGGGTTCCCGAACGCCGGCAAGTCGACGCTCGTGTCGAGGATCTCCGCCGCCAAGCCGAGGATCGCCGACTATCCGTTCACGACGCTCGAGCCCCATCTCGGGGTCGTGCGCGTCGGAGGCAAGAGCCGGCAGGATCCCTCCGCCGTCGAGTTCGTCGTGGCGGACATTCCCGGTTTGATCGAAGGCGCTTCGGAGGGAAAGGGTCTCGGGCACAAGTTCCTCCGCCATCTGCAGCGTGCCCGTGTCCTGCTCGTGCTCGCCGACCTCGGAGAAGACGAGGGACGTGCACCTGCCGACCAGGTGCGGATCCTGCTCGAGGAGCTCCGCCGGTACCGGCCCGAACTGCTCGACCGTCCGAGGATCATCGTCGGCTCGCGAGCGGACCGCCGCCCGCCCGAGGACGCCGCCGCCGATTTGGCCGAGTTCGGCGGCGAGCTCGAGATCTCGGCGGTAGTCGGCACCGGCCTGCCACGGCTGCTCGGCCGGCTGGCGACGGTGGTCGAGGAGGCCCGCGCCGAGTCGCCCTCGCCGCGCCAGGTCGCCGTCGTGCACCGGCCCGAGCCGGAGGGCGTGACCGTGAGCCGGGAGGGCTCGGTCTTCGTCGTGACCGGACGCGAGGCGGCCCGGGCGGTTGCCGTCTCCGATCTCACGAACGCCGAGGCGCTCGATCACGTCCACCGCCGTCTCAAGCGCCTCGGCGTCGACCGCGCCTTGACCAGAGCGGGCGCCCGCGACGGCGACGCGGTTCGCATCGGAGAGCTCAGCTTCACCTACGAGTCGGGCCGGCGACCTCGATGATCGTCGTCGCGAAGATCGGAACGAGCTCGGTGACCGCCGCGGACGGATCGGTGGACACAGCAGCTGTCGGAAAGCTCTGCCGTGAGGTAGGCGAGCTTCGGCGCCAAGGCCACACCGCGGTCGTCGTAACGTCGGGCGCGGTCACCGCCGGAGTCGCAGCCATGGCACCGATGCTCGGTTACCGTGGCGACCCGAGGACGATGCAGGCGCTGTCGGCCATCGGCCAGCCGCGCCTCATGCGTGTCTACGACGACGCCCTGGCGGCGGAGGGCCTGCTGGCGGGCCAGGTCCTGCTTGCCCCGCTCGACTTCACCCACCGTCAGCGCTACCTGCACGCGCGCGACGCCTTCTCGCGGCTTTTAGAGCTCGGGGTCGTCCCGATCGTGAACGAGAACGACGCCGTGGCCGACGACGAGCTGCGTTTCGGGGACAACGACCGGTTGGCGGCGCTGGTGGCGCATCTCCTACGGGCGGACCTGCTCGTCCTTTTGACCGACACCGCGGGGCTCCTGAGCGCGGACCCCCGCCGCGACACCGAGGCCACCCTGATCGAGGAGGTGACCGAGATCGATCACGAGCTCGAGCAGGTCGCCGGCGGCGCCGCCAGCGCTTCGAGCCGCGGCGGAATGGCCTCGAAACTCGCCGCCGCGAAGATGGCCGCCTGGTCCGGCTCGCGGGTCGTGATCGCATCGGCGCGCCGGAGCGCGGTGCTCGCAGGTGCGATCGCCGGGGAGCCCGGCGTGGGGACGGTCTTCCTGCCGCACCGGCGCACGCTCGGCGCGGCGCAAGCTCTGGATCGCGTTCGCGCTCCGGCCGGCGGGTCGGATCGTGGTCGACGACGGGGCCAGGCGTGCGGTCGTCGAGCGGGGGACGTCGCTGCTGCCCGCGGGTGTGGTCGCGGTGGAGGGCGGTTTCGAAGCCGATGACGCGGTCGAGCTTCTCGGGGCGGATCGCGCGATGTTCGGGAAGGGGATCGCCCGGCTCGGTGCGGCCCGCGCCTCGGAGTGGGTCGGGCGCCGAACGGGCGACCTTGCCGACGACCTCCCGCACGAGGTCGTTCATCGGGACGACCTGGTCGTGCTCTAGATTGTGAAGCTCCATCGACCCGACCGGGAGGTCGTCGCAATGTCCGACCGATTCGTGGCTGCCGACGCCGACGGCCGCCAGCACCACGAGGGATACGTGCGGTCGTGGCCGCTGCCTGTTCGCAAGGGGGACGAGTGGGAGCCAGGCGGAATCGTCGCTCCCGACGAGCACGGCGCTCCGGTCACGTTCGATGCGAGTCAGCTGCTCGAGGAGCTCGGCGAGTGTATCTTCGTCGCCGAGCTGGTGGGCGACGCCGGCGCGGCCCGGCTGGTCAGGGGCACGGCGTGGTCGGAAACCGTGGCGGCGACCTTCGCGCTCGACAGCGTCGAGCACATCCTCGGAGCGGTCCCCGGGAGCGCCGACGCCGAGTTGCCCGGCGGTGGGACGCTCGGGGCGATCATCGCCTCGACCCGTGAATACCTCACGGAGGGCACCGGTGCCGACGGCCACAAGCTTGGCCGCATCGCCCGGATGGCTGCCACGCGGCGGATGCGCCGTGAGGGCACGACGCTTAGCGACGCCGCCTTCAGCGCGGCTGCGCAGGACGAGGGCCGGGACGTCGACGTGATGGACGATCCCGCCTGGGACACGCTCGCGGCGGCTCACGATGCCGTGCTGGCAGCGGTCGAGGCTGTGCGGCACGTCGCCTACCCGTCCCTGGCCGACCGCGAGACGCGACGCTACGAGGCGCGCGAGGAGGCGGCGGCGATCAAGGTCGACGAGGTGGACACGCCCTGGGGCCTGTTCCCCGTCGGCGGGGGGCAGAAGTACGCGCCGTCGTGGGCTGCGGCCCGTGACGCGGCGGAGCGCGCCCGGCAGGCTGCCGTCGACCTGAGCGGTCCCTCGGCGGGGGAGGCGGAGCGTGCCTGGCAGGCCGGGCGGCTCGTTGAGCTGCTCGACGCCGAATAGCCGCATAGCGCCCCGAAGGTAGCCTGAGGAAATGTCGGCTCCGTCCCTGCTCGATCTGGGTGGGCGCGCCCGGGCGGCGGCGCGGTCGATGGCGACGGTGTGCTCGGCGGAAAAGGACGAGGCATTGGCGCTTGCAGCCGACTGCCTCGCCGGGCGGTCGGACGAGCTGCTGGTTGCCAACGCCGAGGACGTCGCACGTTCGGTGGAGGCCGGCGCCTCGCCGACAGTCGTGGACCGGCTTCGATTGACCGAGGCGCGTGTGGTGCAGATGGCTGACGGGCTTCGCTCGGTGGCGGCGTTGCCGGATCCGGTCGGCGAGGTCGTCGAAGGCTCCGTGCGGCCGAACGGCCTTCGCGTGCAGCGGGTTCGCGTGCCGCTCGGAGTGGTCGGGATCATCTACGAGAACCGCCCCAACGTGACGGCCGACGCGGCGGGGCTGTGCCTGAAGTCGGGCAACGCGGCGTTGCTTCGGGGCTCGGCGGGTGCTCTCGAGTCGAACCGGGTCATCGCCTCGGCGCTGCGGGATGCGATCGGCAAGGCCGGCCTGCCCCACGACGCGGTCCTTCTCGTGGAGGACACGTCGCACGCGACCGCTGAGGCCTTCGTCCGGCTCCGCGGTTTCATCGACTGCTTGATTCCGCGGGGCGGCCCAGCCCTGCTGTCCATGATCCTCGAGCACGCCACCGTGCCCTACGTGCTCGACGGGGACGGCAACTGCCACGTCTACGTGGACGTGACAGCGGATCTCGACATGGCGGAGCGCATCGTCGTCAACGCCAAGATGCAGCGGCCGAGCGTCTGCAATGCCGCCGAGACGCTGCTCGTTCACCGCGAGGTCGCCGGCGAGTTCCTGCCTCGGGTGAGCGCGGCGCTGGAGGGGGTCGTCCTCGCAGCCGACGAGCGGGCGAGGCCGCTCTTGGCCGGTGCGCGGCCGGCGACCGACGCCGACTTCGCGACGGAGTTCCTCGCGCTCGAGCTCGCGGTCGGCGTCGTGGACGATCTCGATGCGGCGATCTCCCACATCGCTCGTTACGGCTCGGGCCACTCGGAGGCCATCGTCACGTCGGACCTTGTGACCGCAACGCGGTTCGTCCAGCAGGTCGATGCGGCTGCCGTGGTCGTCAACGCCTCGACGAGGTTCGTCGACGGCGCAGAGCTCGGGCTCGGCGCCGAAGTCGGGATCTCGACCCAGAAGCTGCACGCCCGCGGGCCGATGGGACTGCGCGAGCTGACCTGCGTCAAGTACGTCGTCTACGGGGAAGGGCAGATCAGGACGTGAACGTCACGGTGCAGGAAGAGCCGCGTTTCGTGTCGGTCGACGAGGTTCGAGAAGGCCTCGGCACGGTCGGCTACCTCGCTGACGACGGTCTGTCCTCGGTGGTCTACCTGGCCGACCGCCTCGCCAAGCCGATCCTGGTCGAGGGCCCGGCGGGCACCGGCAAGACCGAGCTCGCGAAGTCGACGGCCCGGTTCCTCGGGGCTCGCCTGATCCGGCTCCAGTGCTACGAGGGTTTGGACGAGGCCAAGGCGCTCTACGAGTGGAACTACAAGAAGCAGCTCCTGCGCATCCAAGTCGAGCGCGGCGCCGAGGACGACGGCGCCGACAGGCCCCTCGGGTGGGAGTCGCTCGAAGAGGACCTGTTCTCCGAGGAGTTCCTGCTGACCCGCCCGCTCCTCGAGGCGATCCGCGCCCCCGACCCGGTCGTGCTTCTCGTCGACGAGGTCGACCGCCTCGAGATCGAGACCGAGGCGCTCCTCCTCGAGGTCCTCTCCGACTACCAGGTCTCCATCCCCGAGCTCGGCACGATCCGGGCCACCCAGATCCCGCTCGTCTTCCTCACGTCCAACAACACGAGGGAGCTTTCGGAAGCCCTGAAACGACGGTGCCTGTTCCTGCACCTCGACTATCCGTCGCTCGAGCGCGAGCGTGCGATCGTGCTCGCCAAGGTCCCGGGGATCACCGGGGAGCTCGCGGAGCAGGTCGCGCGCATCGTCCGGTCGCTGCGTTCCCTCGACCTCAAGAAACATCCCTCCATCTCCGAGACCATCGACTGGGCCCGGACCCTCGTGCTGCTCGGGATCGAAAGCGTCGACGCCGAGACCGCCAGCGCCACCCTGCACATACTGCTCAAGTACCGGTCGGACATCGAGGTTGCGGCCAAAGAGCTCGCTGCCGTGTCCGCCTCCTGACCGCCGGCACCGCACAGCCGCGTTCGCCGCCATGCTCGACGTCCTCACCGGCTTCGTGGCCGAGCTGCGCCAAGCCGGCCTGCCGGTCTCGGTTACCGAGGAGGCCGATGCGGCCGAGGCCATCGGGCATCTGCCGCTCGAGGACCGACAGGCGATCAAGTTCGCGCTCGGCGCCACCCTGGTGAAGTCCGCCAACCACTGGCGCGCCTTCGATACCGCTTTCGAGATCTATTTCTCGCTGCGGGGGCCGCAATACTCGGTCAGCCGGGACGACCTCGTCTCAGGTGACGACGCGGCGGGGCTGTCGGGGGAGGGCCGGAGCCAGGCGCCGACCGGGGCGGGGGGGCGGAGCCGGTGACGCCCGAGGAGATCGCAGCGATGCTCTACAAGGCGCTCCGCAACGGCGACCTGGCCATGCTGGCGGCGGTCGCGCGCCTCGCGGTCGCCCGCTACTCGGCGATGGAGCCCGGACGTCCGGTAGGGGGCACGTACTACCTCTACCGCACGCTCCGGAACCTCGATCTCGATGGCGTGCTCGCCCGGCTCGTCGCCGAGGCCCGCGCGGCGGCCGGCGAGGACGGCGCCGGCGTGAACGGCGCCGGCGACGAGCCGCCGGGCGGCCACGTGCTCCGCGGGCGCCGGTCCGGCCAGCTGACGCGGCTGGAGGAGCGGCTGCTGGAGGACGAGTACCGCAGCCGCATCGAGGAGCTGAAGAAGGAGATCGAGGCCGAGATACGGCGCCGTCTCGTTGCCGACCGCGGGGCGGAGGCTCTCGCCCGCAGCGTTCGCAAGCCTCTGCCCGAAGACGTCGACTTCATGCACGCCACGCGCGAGGAGCTCGTGGCGATGCGGAAGGCGATCCAGCCCCTGACCCGCAAGCTGGCCACCCGCCTCGCCCGCAAGCGCCGGCACCTTCGCCGTGGACCGCTCGACTTCCGCTCGACGATGCGGCACTCGCTCTCCTATGGCGGCGTGCCCGTCGAGCCCCGGTTCAAGCACCCCAAGCAGGCCAAGCCCGAGATCTGGGTGATCGCGGACATCTCGGGCTCGGTCGCCGCGTTCGCCCGTTTCACGCTGCATCTCGTCCACGCGATTGCGTCACAGTTCTCCAAGGTGCGCAGCTTCGTGTTCATCGACGGCATCGACGAGGTGACCGGGATCTTCGAGCGGTCCGAGACCGTGGGCGAGGCGGTGCGCCGGGTGAACGTGGAGGCGGACGTCGTCTGGGTGGACGGCCACTCCGATTACGGGCACGCGCTGACGGTGTTCTACGAACGGTGGGGTCAGGAGATAGGCCCGAAGACGAGCATCCTGTTGCTCGGCGACGCCCGGAACAACTACCACGCCTCGCAGGCATGGGTCGTGCGTGAGCTTCGCCACCGGGCGCGACGGGTCTTCTGGCTCAATCCCGAGCCTCGCTCGTACTGGGGAAGCGGCGACTCGATCGTCGAGCAGTACGTGCAGTACTGCGACGCCGCCTACGAGTGCCGGAACCTTCGCCAGCTCGAGGCGTTCGTCGAGCATTTGACCTAGGCGGGAGGGTGCCGCCAGCGGTGCCGCCAGCGGGCCGGCCGTTAGCCTTGCCCCGGTGAAGATCGCGTCCGGGAGAAGCGTCGCGCCCGGGACGAGGCTCGTGCTGATCCGTCACGGTGAGGCGGTGAGCAATGCCGAGGACTTAGTCGGCGGCCACGCCGGATGCCGCGGCCTTACAGAGCTGGGGCGCCGCCAGGTCCTCGCCCTGGCGGACCGAATCCGCCGTACTGGCGAGCTCGAAGAGGCGACGGCTCTGTATTCGAGCATCCTCCCGCGAGCAGTCGAGACGGCGGCCATCCTGAGCCCTGCGCTCGGGAACATCTCCTACGAGGCCGCGTGCATGCTCTGCGAGCGGCACCCGGGCGAGGCGGACGGGCTCACCTGGGCCGAGTGCGAAGAGCGCTACGGCCGGCTGCTGCCGGGCGACGAACCCGAGCGACCGCTGTCTCCGGGAGGCGAGAGCTGGCTGGACCTCCTGGACCGGGCGGAGGATGCGCTCTACCAGGTCGCCGAAGCCCATCCGGGAGAGCTGATCGTGGTGTCCAGCCACGGAGGGATCATCGGGGCCTCGCTGGTCCGCTTCCTCGGGCTCCCGGAGCACGGCGGCCTGACGCGCTTTCATCCCGACAACGCGTCGATAACCGAATGGGCTTTCACCGGGGTGCGGTGGTGGCTGGCCCGGTTCAACGACGCCGCCCACCTCGATCCGCATCCGCCGCACGAGCCCCAGGGCCTACGCATCGCGGCCCCGGTGTGGGTGCGTCACGAGAGCGTCTGAGCGCGCCACGTTCGGGCCGGGCGAGCGGGCGCGGCGTCTCAGCAGGAGTAGTCGGGGTCGAACGGGTAGTTGTTCGGGCCAGGGGTCTCCTGGAGAAGCCAGGTCTTGCCTCCGGCGAAGCCGTACTGCCCACCGCAGTACGGCGCGAGCTTCGAGGGCGGGTAATAGTCGTAGTTCGCGGGGTACGGCGGCGAGGTCCAGAACGCCCCTGCCACCCAGATCGGGACCTGCGGACCGTGCGGCACGTAGCCGCCGGTGATCCCCTGCCACTGGACCGACGTCGAATAGATCCCGACCGTGAGCTTGTGGGCGTGCAGGAAGTCGAGCGCACCTTGGATCGTCCTGGCGTTGAGCGCCGGGTGGCACGACCAGTACTGGCCACAGAGGTCGTTCTCGATGTCGAGCCACCACATGGGTGACGCCGCGCCCTGAGAGACGGCGTACTGCCTGGCGATCCTCGCCGAGTTGTAGCCGTAGTTGTAGGCGAGGCAGGACTCCTGCCGGGTGCCCGAGAACCTGGCGCAGGTTCCCGCCGGGCCTGTCAGGTCGATCGTGTCGGACGACGACGGGGAGTTGAGGAAGATGTAGAGGTCGTAGGGCGATCCTTTGGGCTTCCTCGCCTTCTCGGCCCATTGCACCTCGGCCCTCAGGCACGGGTTCTGCGACCCGATCGCCCATCCGTCCACGCCGACGACGGCGACGGTGAAGTCGACCGTGCCGGAGGGATGATTCGGCGGTCCCGGGAGCGGGACGGTCCTCGGTGATCTCGGCCCCGCGCACTGGGGCCAGTTGATGTCGTAGCCGAAGGAGCCCTTGGGGTACCGCAGGTACGAGGAGCCGGCGACGGCCGGCATGGCGGCGATCGAGACGACCCGGGAGGCGGGCGGCACCGAGACCGAGCGGTGGGCGGTCGCGGTACCAAGCGGGAGAACAGTTCCGTTGGACTCGGCCAGCCAGGCGCCGCTCCCGTTCCCGGTGACTGCCATGCCCACCGAGGGCGACGTCGGCTTGACCGTGGTCGCCGGCGGCAGGGTTTCGGCGTCGCCAAAGGCGAACACGGCGCCGCCGGCCTCGGCGAGCCAGTAGCCCCGGCCGTCGGGCGTGACGGCCATCGCGACGACCGGGCTGGCGAGGTGACCTCCAAGAAAGCCGTAGTTCCTGGCGTCACCGAGGTTGAAGACGCGTCCGCTGCGGCTGGCGAGCCAGTAGCCCCCTCCGTCCGGCGTGACCGCGATGGCGACGACGGGGTCGTCGAGGGGGGTCTCGATCGAGCCGAAGCTGCGGGCGTCGCCGAACGGCAGCACATTGCCGCCAGCCGTCACGAGCCAGTAGCCCCCGCCATCGGTCGTCGCCACCGCGCCGACGACCGGGTCCGCCCGCACCTCGCCGCCGGCCGCGCCCTCGAACGCGGCATCCCCGAATGGGAAGACGCTGCCGTCGCCACCGATCAGCCAGTACCCGCGGTGGTCGGGGGTGGGGAGGAGGGCGACGATGGGAGCGACCAGCTTCGTGCTGGAGCGGGAGCCGTAGTCGGTGGCTCCCCCGCGTGTGCTCACGGTGCCGTCGGCCTCGGCCAGGACGTACCCGAGCGGTCGGCCCGTGCCGGCACTCGGGATCGGCATGGCGGCGATCGCGGTGACTCGCGAGGCGGGCGCGACTCCGAGCGAGCCGTGATCGACCGCCGTGCCGAAGTTGAGCACGACGCCGTCTTGTTTCGCCGTCCAGGCGCCGGTGCCCGAGGAGTCGACCGCGATCCCGACGAAGGGCGATCTCGTGGTCACGGGCGTGGGCGGCTCGAGGTTCACGGCGTCGCCGAAGTGGAAGATCTCGCCTCCCGCTCCCGCCAGCCAGTAGCCGCCCCCGTCCGCGGTTGCGGCCATGGCGACGATGAGGTGGTCCATGGCACGTCCCGCCATCGAGCCGTGGTACTTGGCGTCGCCAAAGGGGAAGACGCCGCCCCGCCGGCAGGCGATCCAGTAGCCGCGGCCGTCGGGCGTGGCCACGATGGCGACGGCGCGGTCGTTGTGCGGCACGCCGATCGAGCCGTAGCTGCGGGCGTCGCCGAAAGCCAGTACCTTGCCGCTCGCCGTGACGAGCCAGTAGCCGAGGCCGCCGGCGCTGGCTGCGGCGCCGACGACCGGGTCCGCACGCACTTTTCCGCCGGCTCCGCCCTCGGCCCTGGCGTCCCCGAAAGGAAAGACGCTGCCGTCGGCACCGATGAGCCAGTACCCCTTGCGATCGGGCGTGGGGAGGAGGGCGACGATCGGAGCGACCAGGGAGGTATTCGACACAGAGCCATAGGAAACGGCTCCTCCCACCGCCGTCACAGCGCCGTCGGCCTCGACGAGGTCATAGCCGAACGGTCTCGGCACCACCACCGTCGGTGTCGCTACCGCAGGTGTCCTCGGCTGGCGGGCGCTGGCGGCGATCTGGGTGCCGTAGGCGTTGGCGGCGTCGAGGGACCAACTGGCGCCGAGACCGAGGCTGAGCGCGACCGCGAGCCATGAGCTCGCCGCCAGGACGTGACGCCGCCGCCGGCCACCTGTGAAGGTTCTTGCTGCCATAGCCTCTCAAACAGACCGTCTGAACGCTGAGGGCGCATTGTAGGCCACTCAAGGTAGCCGTCAAAAACGACTCTGGTCACTTTGTCACCGTTGACCCCAGGGACACCACGTCAGGGTGGAGCTACCTGCGCAGCAGCTCCGCGACGCGAAAGGCCAGATCGATCGACTGGCGGGCGTTCAGGCGGGGGTCGCAGGCGGTCGTGTAGCGCAACGGCAACTGCTCCTCGAGAATGTCGCCGATGCCGCCGAGGCACTCGGTGACGTCGTCCCCGGTCAGCTCGATGTGAACCCCTCCTGGCCAGGTCCCCGCAGCCTGGTGGACGGCGAAGAAGCCCTGGATCTCCCCCAGCACGTCGTCGAAGTGACGCGTCTTGCGCCCCGACTCACTGGCGAAGGTGTTGCCGTGCATCGGATCGCAGACCCAGGCGACCGGGTGGCCCGCGGCCGACACGGCTTGCACTAGCGGCGGGAGCACGTTTCGGACCTTGTCGACACCCATTCGGCTGACGAACGTGAGCCTTCCGAGCACGCGGTCGGGGTTGAGGCGCTCGCAGAGCGCGAGCACCTCGTCGGGGGTCGCGCTCGGGCCGAGCTTGACCTCGACCGGGTTCCCGATCCCCGTGGCGAACTCGACGTGCGCTCCGTCGATCTGACGGGTGCGCTCCCCGATCCAGACGAGGTGGGCGGAGCAGTCGTACCAATCGCCCGTAAGCGAGTCCCTACGCGTGAGCGCCTCCTCGTAGCCGAGCAGCAGGGCCTCGTGGCTCGTGAAGAGGTCGACCTGGTGGATCGGGGAGTCGGTGGACAGGTCCACGCCGCAGGCACGCATGAACCGCAGGGCGCGGTCGATCTCCTCGGCGATCGCCTCGAAGCGCCGGCCCTCGGCGCTCGTGGCGAGGAACTCCAGCGTCCACGAGTGCACCTGCGAAAGGTCGGCGAAGCCGCCCTTGGTGAAGGCCCGCAGCAGGTTGAGCGTCGAGGCCGACTGGTGATAGGCGCGCAGCATGCGGCGGGGATCGGGTACGCGGGCGGAGGCGACAGGCACGTCGTCGTTGATGATGTGACCCCGGAAGACCGGAAGCTCGACCTCGTCGACGAGCTCGGTCGGCGACGACCGGGGCTTGGCGAACTGCCCGGCGATGCGGCCGAGCTTCACGACCGGTACCCCCGAGCCGTAGGTCAGCACGACGGCCATCTGCAGGATGACCTTCAACTTGTCCCGGATCCCGTCGGCAGAGAAGTCGTCGAAGGACTCGGCGCAATCTCCGGCCTGAAGCAGGAAGGCGTTGCCGGCGGCGACGTCTCCGAGGGCACGGGTGAGACGGCGCGCCTCACCGGCGAAGACGAGCGGCGGGAGGGTCGCGAGCTCGGCCAGGGCCTCGGCGTGCGCCGCCGCGTCCGGCCAGGGCGGCTGCTGCGCGGCCGGGTAGTCCTGCCATGAGCCCGGGTGCCAGCCGCCCGCCGCCGCCCGTTCTCCCGTCGTCGGGGCGCCGTGCTCGGGCGTCCCGCGCCCGACCGAGTCCGATGTGGTCGTCACGCCACCAGAGTAGGGGAGGCGCAGGCGCGGGTTTCGCGGCTTGGCGGCGAGCCCGGAACTCGATCCGGGACCACGCCGCCGTGATCGCTACGCTTCGCAGATGGGCGAGCAGGGGCGACTCGGCATTCTCGGCGGGACGTTCGACCCCGTGCACGTCGGCCACCTCGTCGCGGCGGTGAACGCGAGGTACGAGCTCGACCTCGACCGGGTCCTCCTCGTGGTGGCGAACGAGCCCTGGCAGAAGGTGGGGAGCCGGCCGGTGACGCCTGCGGCCGACCGGTTGGCGCTGGTGCAAGCAGCGGTCGAGGGTGTCGAAGGGCTCGAGGCGAGCGCGATCGAGATCGAGCGCGGCGGTCTCTCCTACACCGCGGACACCGTCGCCGAGCTCCAGGACCGCTGGCCGGGCGTCGAGCTCCACCTGATCGTCGGTGCCGACGCCGCTGCCGGACTCGGGTCCTGGGAACGGGTCGAGGAGGTCCGCTCCGAGGTGGTTCTCGTCGTGGTGAACCGGCCCGGAACGGCGATCAGCACAGCCGGCCTGCTCGACGGATGGGTCGTCCGTATGGTCGAGGTGCCGGCGCTCGAGATCTCGAGCACCGAGCTGCGCGATCGGGTGGCGTCGGGACGTCCCTTAGACTTCCTCGTTCCGATGCCCGCCATCCGTGTGATCCGCGAACGCGGCCTGTACCCTGTGGCGAGATGAGCCGAAGGGCCCGCGGGTCGCATTGAGTCTCGACAGCGTCCTCGTCGCGGCCGTCGCCGCCTCGTCAAAGACGGTTGATCCGACCGTCGTCCTCGATGTCGGGGAGCTACTGGGGATCACGGACTACTTCGTGATCACGAGCGGCACCAACGTGCGCCAGGTTCGCACCCTCGCCGAGGAGATCGAGCGCCAGATCAAGGCACAGGGCGGCGGCGGCCCCCGGTGCATCGAGGGCCTCGACGACGCCCGCTGGGTGTTGCTCGACTACGGGGACTTCGTCGTCCACGTGTTCCTCGACGAGGCGCGCCACTTCTACAACCTCGAACGACTCTGGGCCGACGCACCGCGGGTGGAGACGCCGGGCGGCGAGCCGCGCCGAGTGGAGGCGGAGATCTAGGGCGCGGGGCCCGCTGGGGGGCGGCGGGCTGGTGTGTCGGGGGGTCTGGTTTTGCGAGGAGGGGGCGCGGGGAGGTTGAAATTTCGCGTCAATCTTGCCTCCGTTAAAGGTTGCGAGCAGTCGCAATCTTTGTGGGGGAAGTTGACCTACGGGGCCAACTGCTTGTAGTCGGAGCGATGCACGATGAAGTTGTTCGCGATGTAGCCATTGCCGGTCTCGGGCTCGATCTTGCCGCCGTTGTAGTCGAACAGGACGCCGTGGATGCTCGGTAAGGACGTGACGGAATAGACGATCTGCGCGAACTCGTAGGTCGCCTTGCCTGGTTGGAGCAGCCCGAACGTCGAGTCGAGCATGACGGTCAGCACGCCTCGTGAGCTGACACCGCCCGCGACGAGGTTGGCTGACGGCGGGATCGCGCTCTGGATGCCCTGGTTCAGCTCCGATGGCTCCGGCCCGGCGTCCAGCGCGTCGAGGATGCTTTGTGGGCTCGGTGGGGGATGGAGGTACCTGATCTCCCGAATCAGCTGCAGGTCGGGCCCGAGAAGGTAGATGGACACCGGCGTCGCGTTGTGGCCTCTCCCCGCAGGCGGCGGCGCAGTCTGGGGCGTCTCGCGCAACGACAGGGGTATCTGGCCGGCGGGGATGGCCTGAGGCGAGCGCTGGATCGGCAGCCCGCAACCCCCTGCGGCGAGCACGGCCGTCGCGACGATTCCGAAGGCGAGGATCCGGCGGGGTTTCATGTCGCTGTCGCGCCGACGGCCGGGAGCTCGACAACGAAACGGGAGCCTCCACCTGGCCGGCCCTCGACCCACACCCGCCCGCCGTGCTGGTGGACGTGCTGAGCGACGATGGCCAGGCCGAGGCCGGTGCCATCGCCGAGCCCGCGGCGGCGGCCGGTCGAGCCCCGCGAGAACCGCTCGAAGATCCGGTCGCGCTCCTCCGGCGCGATGCCTGGCCCGGCGTCCTCGACGAGAAAGCGCACCGAGGAGCCGTGCTCTTCGACGGCGAGCAGGGTCGCGCCGCCGGCGTAGCGCTCCGCGTTCTCGAACAGGTTGGCGAGAATCCGCTCGAAACGGCGCTTGTCCACGAGGATGTGCCGCGACGCCACGCCGGGGGCGAACTGGATCGGTACGTCGGCCCCGGTCGCCCGCACGGCGTGCCCCACGAGAGTTCCCACTGTCACCTCGTCGCGGAAGAGGTCGCCCGGCGTCTGGTCGAAACGGGAGATCTCGAGCAGATCGTCGACGAGCCGACGGAACCTCCGAACCTCGGCGCCGAGCAGGTCGAGCGCCTGAAGCGCCCTCGGCGGGAGCTCGTCGCGGCGCGCCTCGAGCACCGAAAGCGAGGCGGCGAGGGTAGTGAGCGGCGACCGAAGCTCGTGGTTCACATCGGAGCTGAAGCGAGCCTCGCGCTCGATTCGTTCCTGGAGCTGGTCCACCATCCGGTTGAACGCCGAGGCGAGGACCGCCATGTCAGCAAAGTCGGTGCTTTCAAGACGCGTGCCCAACCGGCCGCCGGCGATCGCGAGCGCCGCCTGGGCGGTCTCGTGCAGCGGCCGCAAGGCCCGGCTCGCCGCCCACCGGCCCACGATCGCCCCGCCGATCGTGGTGAACAAAGCGGCCAGGATGAGGGACGCGAAGAGCACGTGCAGGGTCCGAGCGAGGTCCGACAGGTCGAAGATCTCGAAGTAGGCCGCCTTCTCGGAGCGGATCGGAACACCGATCACGAAATGAGGGGTACCCGGCGGCCCGATGACCTGCTGGGAAGGCGTGCCGGCGAGCACCCGCTGTCGCAGCTCGAGTGGCAGCTGGGCCGGCTGCAAGGTGGCCGACGACGGGTACCAGCGGGCCTTGCCGTCGGCCGAGCTGTAGATGAGCGAGGCCGTGTTCGGCCCGGAATCGAGCGTCGTGATCACAATTCGGATATAAGCGGTCGGCCGGAGCTCGCTCCGGAGCAGGACGGCGTTGGCCAAGGCCTGGTGCCGCATCGACGAGAGCTCCTGGTTAACGAGCGACGCTCGCGCGACGAAGTAGGTGATCCCCGCCAGGACGCTGGAGAGCGCGAGCGCTCCGAGTGCGAACGCCGTCGTGACCCTGGCGCGAAGTCCGAGACGGCGCCTAGGGGCCCGTCTCGCAGGTGGAGCGACGCCGGCAGAGGGGACCGGAGGCTCTGGCGCCTGCTGATCCCGCGGCCGCCCGGCGACCTTCATGGCTACGGGGCGAGCTTGTATCCGAGGCCGCGCACGGTGAGCACGTGGCGCGGTTCGCTCGGATCATGCTCGATCTTGGTCCGCAGCCTCCGAACGTGGACGTCGACGAGGCGGCCGTCGCCGAAGTAGTCGTAGCTCCAGACTCGCTCGAGCAGCTGCTCGCGCGAGAGAACCTTGCCGGCGTTCGAGGCGAGCTCGCACAGCAGCAGGAACTCGGTGCGGGTGAGATGGACCTCCTCGCCGTTGCGGCGCACGACGCCGGCCTCAGGAAGGATCTCGAGGTCGCCGAATTCGAGCTGAACGAGCCCCGGCTCTCCGGATCGGGCTCTCCGAAGGAGCGCTCGAATGCGTGCGGCCAGCTCCTTCGGCTCAAAGGGCTTGGTGACGTAGTCGTCCGCGCCGGCCTCGAGGCCAGCAACCACGTCGTGGGTGTCGGTGCGAGCCGTGACCATGATGATCGGGACCGAGCTCGCCCTCCGGAGCTGACGGCAACATTCGAATCCGTCCATCCCGGGCAGCATGATGTCGACCACGAGCAGGTCGAACGGGTTCGAGGCGGTGGCCCGGGCCTGGGCTTCGATCGCCTCCTCGCCGGTGGCCGCCTCGTCGACCTCGTAGCCCTCGTCCTCGAGCGACAGGCGCATCGAGGTACGGATCCGTTCGTCGTCTTCCACGAGCAGCACTCTGTGGGCCATGGCTCCATTGTCGCCCAAGTTGGAGCCTTTGGGGCGTAGGACCAGAATCGCGGTTGTATCGCATGCTCCGCGCGCCCTCGGGTACCGTGGAGCGGTGAGCTTTGAGCTCGAAGGTTTCGTGCGCTCGCTCGCGTCGGACGCCTCGGCGACCCGCCAGGCGTACCGGGGTGATGTCGAGGCGTTCGCGGCATGGGCGAACCGGGCCGGCGTGTCGGACCCGGCTAAGGTCGACCGCCTGATGCTGCGGCGTTATTTGGCGTACCTGGCAACCCGCCGCTACTCCCGTCGGACCATCGCCAGGAAGGCGGCCGCCCTCCGGCGTTACTTCGCCTGGCTCCGGCGCCGCGAGCTCATCGCGAACGACCCTTCCAGGCGCCTCTCCGCGCCCTCGGGCGAAGCGCGCCTGCCACGCGTGCTCTCGCCGTCGGAGCTCGCGGTCCTCCTCGAACCGTCCCCCGACGGCGTACGGGCCACGAGCGCTCCTCCCATAGCTGCTCGAGATGACGCCCTCTTGGAGCTTCTCTACGGAAGCGGACTGCGGGTAGCCGAGCTGTGTGGGCTCGGGCTAAGCGACGTCGACCTGCCCGGCAGATCAGTCACGGTCTGGGGGAAGGGCGGTAAGCAGCGCAGGGTCCCCATGAGCGGACCGGCGGTCGAAGCCGTCGCGCGGTATGTCGGTTCAGCCCGCGGGTCGCTCGTCAAGGACGCGACGCCGCCGGGGTCACTTTTCGTCAACCTCCGCGGCCACCAGATGACGCCCAGGGACGTACGCCGCGTTCTGGACCGGCGCTCCCCGGTGCCGACCCACCCGCACGCTCTCCGCCACACCTACGCAACCCATCTTCTCGATGGGGGAGCCGATCTCCGGGTCGTCCAGGAGCTTCTCGGTCACGCGAGCCTGAGGACGACGGAGATCTACACCCACGTGTCCACCGAGCGGTTGGTCGGCGCTTACCGCAGCGCCCACCCGAGGGCGTGATGAGCCAGGCCGGAACGGACCGGTTGCAGTCGGTCGAAGAGCTGTGGGCAGAGTTCAAGGCGACCGCCGACCGTCCCGCCCGCGATCGGCTGATCCTCCACTACTCGCCCCTCGTCAAGTACGTCGCCGGCCGCGTCGCCTCGGCGATGCCGAATCACGTCGACTACGCGGACCTCGTGAGTTACGGCATCCTCGGGCTGATCGACGCGATCGAGAAGTTCGACCCGTCCCGGGCCATCAAATTCGAGACCTACGGCGTGCCCCGTGTCCGCGGCGCGATCCTCGACGAGCTGCGCTCGATCGACTGGGTGCCGCGTTCGGTGCGCGCCAAAGCCCGTGCGGTCGATTCGGCTTTTGCGAAGCTCGAAGGCTCGCTCGGGCGATCGCCGACTGACAAGGAGCTCGCCGACGAGCTGGAGATGACCACTGACGATCTCGACGACATCCTTCGCCAGACGTCACGGGCGGGACTGTTGCAACTCGACGACGTGCTGTTCCGTCAGGGCGGCAGCGGCGGGCAAACCCTCGGCGACACGCTCCAGGACAAGGGCGATGCGCCGGGGGCGACGATCGAGCTCGAGGAGACGCGGCGCCAGCTCGCGAAGGCCATTCAGAGATTGGGCGACCGGGAGCGCAAGGTGCTCACCCTCTACTACTACGAAGGCCTGAACCTTGCCGAGATCGGCGAGATCCTCGGAGTGACGGAGAGCCGCGCCTGTCAGATCCACACCAAGGCCGTCCTCCACCTGAGGCAACGCCTGCGCGACGAGCTGACCACCTGAGGCTGAGGCGGCCGCGCCGCCAGTCGCCGGGAGTGGCGGACCGGAGGGGCTGAGCCGCTACCATGGCAGCGGGACCCAGCCGGGTCCCTTCAGACGCCCGTCTTGGCACGCCCGCGGTCGCCCTTCGGGGCGCGGTGCCAAGATCAGCTCAACCGTCGGGAGGGAGAACCACGTGGCCGTTGTCACGATGAAACAACTGCTCGAGGCCGGTGTCCATTTCGGTCATCAGACCCGCCGCTGGAACCCGAAGATGAAGCGCTTCATCTTCGGCGAGCGCAACGGTATCTACATCATCGACCTGAACCAGACCTTGGAACGCGTCGACACCGCCTATTCCTACGTGAGAGATCTCGTAGCGGGCGGAGGAGTGATCCTCTTCGTCGGTACCAAGAAGCAGACGCAGGACCCCGTCGCCGAATTCGCAACGGCGTGTGGGATGCCGTACGTCAACCAGCGCTGGCTCGGGGGCATGCTGACCAACTTCCAGACGGTCGCCGGCCGGGTTCGCAAGCTCGTCGAGCTCGAATCGTCCCGCGACGCCGGCGACTTCGCCGCCATGCCGAAGAAGGAGGCGCTCTCCCACGAGCGCGAGCTCGAGAAGCTCGATCGCAACCTCGGAGGCTTGCGCCGACTCGACCGGCCACCGGACGCGATCTTCGTGATCGACACGAAGAAGGAGCACATCGCCGTCACCGAGGCCAACAAGCTGCACCTGCCTGTGGTCGCCGTGGTCGACACGAACTGTGATCCGGATGTCATCGACTACGTGATTCCCGGCAACGACGACGCCATTCGCGCGGGCAGGCTCATGTGCCGCGTCATCGCGGACGCTGTGGCCGAGGGACGGTACATCGCCTCGCGACGGGCCGCGGATGCGGCCAACAACGCCCGCCGCGCCAGCCTCGAAGCCACGGCACAAGCGGCGGCGCCCGCCGCCGCGCCGGCGCCCGCCGAGGCAGCGCCGGCGCCGCCGGCCGCCGCGCCGCAGGCAGCGCCGCGCCGGTCGAGGCAGCGCAGGCGGCGCCGGCCGAGGCGCCGGCGGAGCCAGAGGCGCCGGCTCCGGCTGAGACCTTGTCGGTCGCGGCTGAGACGCCTGCGGCCGAGCCAGAGGCGCCGGCCCCGGCTGAGACCTTGTCGGTCGCGGCTGAGACCCCACCGGCCGAGCCAGAGGCGCCTGCGGCCGAGACCGAGCTCGCCTGCGGCCGAGACCGAGGCGCCTGCGGCCGAGCCTGAGACATCGCTCGTCGAGGCTGAGACCAGCACGGAGGATTGAACAAGATGGCAGAGATCAGCGCAAAGCTGGTTCAGGCGCTACGGAAGAAGACCGGGGCCGGAATCATGGACTGCCGGCGAGCCCTCGAGGAGACCGGCGGAGACCTGGACAAAGCGGAACAATGGCTCCGCGAGAGCGGCAAGATCAGCGCCGCCAAACGTCAGGACCGGGAGCGCAGCGAGGGTGCGGTCGCAGTCGTCGTCCAGGGTGGCACACGGCCTGTCGGGGCGATCGCGACTCTCGAATGTGAGACCGACTTCGTCGCCAAGTCGCCTGAATTCGTGTCGCTCGTCGAGGAGCTCGCCGACGAGCTGGCCGTGAACGGTGAGGAAGTGCTGGCGGGCTACGCCGGCCGGATCGAGAACCTCTCGATGCTCTTGAAGGAGAACATCGCGCTCGGCCGGACGGTCCGCTTCGAAGCGCCCGAGACGGCCGTCATCAGCAGCTATCTGCACCTCCAGAACGGCCGCGGCGTGAACGCGGTGCTCGTCGAGCTCTCCGGAGCCAACGAGTCGCTCGCGCACGACATCGCAGTCCACATCGCGTTCGCTCGTCCCGAGTACCTCAACAGACAGGACGTGCCCCAGGAGCACGTCGAGGACTTTCGCAGGACGGCGGCTGCGATCGCGCGCAACGAGGGCAAGCCGGAGGCTTCCATCGACAAGATCGTCGAAGGTCGGCTTCAGGGGTGGTACAAGGAGCGGGTGCTCCTCGACCAACCGTATGTCAGGGACGAGAAGCAGACCATCGGGCAGGTGCTCGGTGACGCAGAGCTGATCCGTTTCGCTCAGGCCGTCGTCGGCTCGTGAGCCGGCCGACACGCCAACCGTGAGCGAGGTGTCTCCGAGCCGAGACGAGCGGCCGAGCCCGCGTTGGGGCCGGGTCGTGCTCAAGCTCTCCGGCGAGGCGCTTGCGAGCTCGTCGTCCGAGGAGACGATCGACGCCTCCACGGTGGCTCGACTTGCGAAGGAGATCGGCGCCGCACGCGACGAGCTGGACGTGCAGATCGCGATCGTCGTCGGTGGAGGCAACATCTGGCGAGGCACGACCGGGGCGGGCGAGGGGATGGATCGCGCGACTTCGGACATCATGGGCATGCTGGGCACGGTGATCAATGCGCTCGCGTTGCAGGACGCTCTCGAGCGCGTGGATTGCCCGACGCGGGTCCTGTCCGCGATTCACATGGCCGAGGTCTGTGAGCCCTATATCCGGCGTCGCGCCATTCGCCATCTTGAAAAGGGCCGCGTCGTGGTCTTCGCCGCGGGGATGGGCAATCCGTATTTCACGACCGACACCCCGGCTGCGTTGCGAGCCGCCGAGATCGAGGCCGACGCCATCTTGAAGGGGACTCATTCGGGGGTGGACGGCGTCTACAGCGCGGATCCTCGTTTCGACGCGGATGCCACCCGGTACGAGGAAATTACCTTCATGGAGGTCGTTTCCAGGGATCTGCGGGTCATGGATCTCACGGCGATCACGTTCTGTCGGGACAACAAGATCCCGATCCTCGTCTTCGATCTGATGCGGGAGGGGAACATCCGGGCCGCCCTCGTCGGTGAGCGGATAGGTACGCTGATCACGTGACTGACGACTCGCTCATCGCGGTCGCGCTCGCAGACGGTGTTGAGCGCATGCACAAGGTGGTCGAGCACACCAAGGCGGACTTCGCCACGGTGCGGACGGGCAGGGCGTCGCCCGCGCTCGTCGAGAAGATCAAGGTGGACTACTACGGGTCCGAGGTTCCGCTGCAGCAGATCGCGGGCTTCAGCGTGCCAGAGCCCCGTGTGCTCGTCGTGAACCCGTACGACAAGGGTGCGATGAAGGCGATCGAGAAAGCCCTCAATACCTCCGACCTCGGCATCAACCCTTCGAACGACGGGCAGGTGATCCGACTGGTCTTCCCGGAGCTCAACGAGGAGCGACGGAAAGAGTTCGTGAAGGTCGTGAAGCATCGGGCCGAGGAGGGGCGGGTCGCGGTACGCAACGTCCGTCGCGCCGCCCGCCACGACCTCGAGGCACTGGAACGGGACGGGGATATCTCGTCGGACGAGCTGGATCGCGCCGAAAAGGAGCTCGAGAAGCTGACCCATGAACAGATCGCCGAGATCGACAGATTGCTGAGCCACAAGGAGCGGGAGCTGCTCGAGCTCTGAGCAGCTGCGGTCCGGCACGTCGCCATCCGTCGCGCGCCGGGAGCTTCCGATACCGCCGATACGAAAGACGTGCCGGTGGTGCTGGGAGTATCACGCGAGGGAGGAATTTTGGAGGAGCGAAAGGAGCCGCAAGGGGCCGGAGAGCTGGTTACCGAGCGGGCTCGAATCGCAGGCGTCGAGGCCGGGATCGCGGCCGGACTGGTGGCGCCGGCCGACGCCTTGGTGCGTAGCTCCTCCGAGCAGACGGAAGCCGCGCCCGGCTCTGCGCGTGCCGTCCCCGACGACGGGGCGGCCGCCCATGGCTCGGCCGCCCATGGCTCGGCCGCCGGAAGCGAGGACGACGGCGGCGAGGCCACAGCCGTCGGCGCGGGCAGCGCCGCTTCGACGGTTGCTGGGAATGTGACCGGTTCCCACGAGCTTCCGAGCTGGTCCGACCCGCCGACGCTGCAAGTTCCCCGGGTCCTCCTCGATCTCGAACAGGAGGCCGCCGCAGGACGGAGCGGCCCTCCGCCTCCGCCGCCCGGCGGCCCGGTGTGGCGCGAGCGTCAGGAGGATTGGAACGACACCGACGAAGTCCTCGCCGACCTCGCGGGTCTCAGGGTCACGGACTACGAGGAGTCGTCTTCGGACGACCCGTTCGCGTACGACTTCCTCGACGCCGGCGAGGAGTCGTCCTGGGTCGCCCGGCCGGAGGCGCCCACCGTTGCTCCCGAACGGATATCGCAGTCCGCGAGCCCTGGGCCGCCGGCTCCCGTCGCGCCCGAGGTCACGCCCGAGGACCTGGTCCAGGAATCACCGAGCCCACCGGTCGTGCCTGACGAGGCCACCGACGACGAGATCGCTGCGCCCATCGCCCGGCGCCGGCGGCACGCGGCGCCGCGGAACCGGCCAATCTCGCTCAGCGCGGCCGGTTGTCGAGCCCAAGCCGCCGAGAGCAGTCGCTGCCCGCAATCCGGTCGTCGCCACCGTCACCGGATTCGGATTGGCGGCCATCGTGCTGCTGTGCTTCTTCGCCGGACCCCCGGCGGTGCTCGCCATGGTCGCCGTTTCGGCCACGTTGGCGACCGCCGAACTGTTCAACTCGTTGCGTCTCGGGGGTTATCAGCCGGCGACGTTGGTCGCGTTGGTTGCTGTGCCTGCGGTAATCGTCGCTGCCTACTTCCGGGGTCCCAGCGCGATCGTCACCGGGCTCGTGATCTACGTCGCGTCGGCGATGGTCTGGTACCTGGCGGGGATCACGCGCCGATCGCCGGTGGCAAACCTCTCGGTGACCGTGTTCGGATTCGTCTGGATCGGAGTGTTCGGGGCCTTCGTCGGGCTACTCCTCGACCCGTCGATCTTCCCGCACCGCCACGGGATCGCCTTCTTGATCGGTGCGATGATCGCCGTCGTCGGCTACGACGTGGGCGGCTACGCGGTCGGCAGCCTTTTCGGCCGGCACCGTCTCGCCCCGGGGGTGAGCCCGAACAAGACCTGGGAGGGCCTGATCGGCGGTTGTGTCGTCGCGATCGCAGCATCGGTCGGCATCACGAGCCAGATCCACCCGTGGCGCGTCGACACAGCGCTCGTTCTCGGCCTCATCGTCGCCGCCGTGGCACCGTTCGGCGACCTCCTCGAATCCATGATCAAACGGGACCTCGGCGTCAAGGACATGGGCTCGTTGCTTCCCGGTCACGGCGGCATGCTCGATCGGATCGACGCGCTGCTCCTCGTCCTCCCGGCCACTTACTACTTCGTCCGCCTGGCCCACATCGGATGAGGCCGTCAGTGGACGAGCCGACCGCCGACCGAGCCGCAACACCTCTGCACCGAGACGACTCGCGCCGGCGGGTTGCCGTCGTCGGCTCGACCGGCTCGATCGGCACCCAGACCCTCGAGGTGCTCCGCTCGGCCCCGGACCGCTTCCTCGTCACCGCCCTCGGCGCGGCTCGATCCGTCGAGCTTCTTGCGTCACAGGCGAAGGAGTTCCGTCCCGGGGTCGTGGCCATCGCCGACGCGACCCTCGAGCGCCGGCTCAGGGAGTTGCTGCCGGACGGTATCGAGCTTCGCGCCGGCCCGGAGGCGCTCGCCTCGCTGGCCGAGACCGGTGACGTGGTGCTCAATGCCGTGGTCGGCTTCGCCGGCTTGGGGGTCACGGTCGCCGCCCTCGAATCGGGTCGGCGGCTGGCTCTCGCCAACAAGGAGTCGCTCGTCGCCGGGGCGCCGGTGGTGCAGCGCGCCCGCGCGACGGCCGGGGCGGAGCTCGTTCCGGTCGACTCCGAGCACTGCGCCATCCACCAGTGCCTCGCGTCCGGTCGCGCGGATGCCGTGGCGAGAGTGGTGCTGACCGCGAGTGGGGGACCGTTTCGGGGAAGGACCGCAGGAGACCTCGCGTCGGTGACCGTCGCGGACGCCCTCGCCCATCCGACCTGGCAGATGGGACCGAAGATCACAATCGACTCCTCGACGCTCATGAACAAGGGGCTCGAGGTCATCGAGGCGCACGAGCTCTTCGGCATCGGGTACGACCGGATCGACGTCGTGGTCCATCCGCAGTCGATCGTGCACTCCATGGTGGAGTTCTGCGATGGTGCCACGATCGCCCAACTCTCGGTCCCCGACATGCGTCTGCCGATCGGCTACGCGATCAGCTACCCGGACCGGCTCGTCGAGCCGTACGGATCACTCGACTTCGCGACGCTCGGTCGTCTCGAGTTCGAGCCTCCCGACCTGGCAACGTTTCCTTGCCTCCCGCTCGCGTACGAGGCCGGGCGCGCCGGGGGCAGCGCGCCCGCCTGGCTGAATGCCGCCAACGAGGTCGCCGTGGCCGCGTTTCTGGACGGCCGCCTACCGTGGCCGGCGATCGCCGAAGTCGTGGCCGAGACGCTCGCGGTCCACGAACCCACGGATCTGACCGAGGTGGACGACGTGCTGGGGGCCGATGCGCTCGCCCGGGTGAGAGCCGCGAGCGCCGTCGAGCGTCGCGAGCGGGCGGCCTGACCTCCCGACGGGCCGGCGAAGCGAGAGACTTGTCCTGATGGATCACCCCTCTGGCGCGACCGCGCCGCCTCAGGCCGAACCGCGGCCGGCGCCGGCGCCGGCGCCGCCGCCGCAACCCGAGTCCGAACCGCCACCTGCGTCGGCCTGGCCGTCACTGCTCCGGCTGCTCGTGGTCGTTGCGGCGGGGATCACCGTCGCGATCGTTCTCGGTGCCTGGCCGGTGCTGGTCGTGATCCTCGCCCTGGTGGCGATGATCATGCTTCACGAGCTCGGTCACTTCGCCACTGCGAAGTGGAGCGGGATGAAGGTGACCGAGTACTTCCTGGGCTTCGGGCCGAAGCTGTGGTCGATCCGGCGTGGGGAGACGGCGTACGGCGTCAAGGCGATTCCCGCCGGCGGCTACGTGCGGATCGTCGGCATGACGATGCTGGAGGAGGTCGACCCCGTCGACGAGGCCCGCAGCTACCGCCAGGCCACCTTCCCGAGGCGTCTTCTCGTCGCGGTCGCCGGTTCTGCCGTCCACTTCATCATCGCGTTCGTCCTGCTCTTCTCGCTGTATGCCTTCTCGGGAGCGCCGACCGCGACGGCGCCGACGATCTCGAGCCTCACGCAATTCTCGAAGGGCCAGACTCCGGCGCAGCGCGCCGGGCTCCGACCGGGAGACACGATCGTCGCCGTCGACGGACACAAGTACACGGATCTGGACTCCTTTATCGCCTTCGTGAACGCGCACCCGGGACGTCAACTCACCTTCCTTGTGCTCCGTGACGGCCACGACCTGACGATCCCGATCACCCCGGTCGACGGGCGCCACATCGTGGAGGAGAGCGGCGGTCAAAAGATTCAGGCGGCCGACCCGTCGGGCCCTGCGAAAGGCGTGATAGGTGTCGAGCTGACCGGTGAGCGCAATGTCTCCGTCGGCCCGCTGACGGCAATTGGCCGTGCCGGGACCGGGCTGGTGTCGTTGTTCGGCCAGACCTTCAGTGGGCTGGCCCAGGTCTTCTCCTTGCACGGGCTCGGCAACTTCGCCCACCAGGTGGCGATCGCCGGCAACCACAACAAGTCGGGCACGACGGGAGCGACAGGCCAGGGCTCAGGCCAGGGGGGCATCATCTCCATCGTCGGAGCCGTCCAGATCGGCGCCCAGGCCGCCAGGGAGGACGTCGGGGTACTCCTCTACCTGCTCGCCGCCATCAACCTCTTTGTCGGCGTAGTGAACCTGTTCCCGATGCTGCCTCTGGACGGGGGACACGTGGCGATCGCGGTGTACGAGCGGGTCCGCTCGCGCAAGGGCCGCGCCTATCACGCCGACGTTGCCAAGCTGATGCCGGTCGCCTATGTCTTCCTCCTTTTCATCGTGATCGTGGGGCTCGGGGCGCTCTACATGAACATCGTGCACCCGGTGCAGCTGCCCGGCGGCTGAGGCCGGGGAGCGGCCGGGACGTGAGGGTTCCGGGCGCCAGGCGGAGTCATCCGCCAAACGGTGCTTCGCGGGCTTCGGGATGCGACCGAGGGCGAGGCCGCAACACCACTAGGCTGGCGCGCGATGGCCAGAGCTGCGGTAACCATGGCAGAACGGCGCAAGACACGGCAGATCATGGTCGGCAAGATGCCGGTCGGTGGGGGAGCTCCCGTGTCGGTCCAATCGATGACGGTGACGAAGACTGCGGATGCTGAAGGGACCCTGGCCCAGGTATACGCTCTCGCCGGCGCCGGCGCGGACATCGTGCGTTGCACGTGCAACGAGCAGGAGGCGGCCGAAGGCCTGGCGCAGATAGTGCCTCGTTCGCCGGTTCCGATCGTGGCCGATGTGCACTTCCACTACGAGATGGCCCTCGCCGCGTTGGAGGCCGGGGTGCACGGGCTCCGCTTGAATCCGGGAAACCTCCGCAAGCCCGAGGAGATCAAGCTCGTCGCGTCCGAAGCGTGTGACCGAGGCGTGCCGATCCGAATCGGCGTGAACGCGGGGTCGCTGCATCCGGACCTGTACAAGAAGTACGGCGGGGCGACACCCGAGGCACTCGTCGAATCCGCTCGCATGGAGCTCGCGTACTTCGAGGAGGTCGGCTTCGACGACGTCAAGATCTCGGTCAAGGCGTCCAACGTCCCGACCATGATCGAGGCGTACCGGCTCGCCTCGGAGACGTTCGACCACCCGCTTCACCTCGGCGTCACCGAAGCCGGCCCACCTCCTGCGGGCCTGATCAAGGGCACGGCCGGGATCGCGACGCTGCTCGCGGAGGGAATCGGCGACACCATCCGGTACTCGCTCACGGCGGATCCGGTCCAGGAGGCCCGAGCCGGCCGTCAGCTGCTGGAAGCCCTCGGGCTCCGAGAGCGCAAGGGACTCGACCTGATCGCCTGCCCCTCGTGCGGGCGTGCCGAGATCGACGTGATCGACATCGCCCGTAGGGCCCAGGAAGCTTTCGAGTCCCGCTCGCTTCCGCTCCAGGTGGCCGTGATGGGCTGTGTCGTCAACGGTCCGGGCGAGGCTCGCGAGGCGGATCTCGGCATTGCCGCCGGGAGGCACAAGGGACACCTTTTCATCAAGGGCAAGATCGTGCGGGTCGTGCCAGAGGACGAGATGGTCGAGGCCCTCGTCGCCGAGGCGGAGAAGCTGGTCGCCGAGGGGATCGAGGCACGTCTCGCCGCGGCCGACGCCGGCGCGGAGGCCGAGGCCGAGGAAGACCGTAAGGCGCTCTTCGAGGCCAAAGGTGCGGACGTCAATCAGTCCGCGGAGCGCATCCAGATGATTCGCAAGACGATCGCCCACGAGCAGGAGACACAACCCAGCAGCGGCGGTTAGCCGTGGGCCGAGCACGCTTCCCGTTCGAGGCTTCCGGATCGTGACGGCCTTCGACGTCCGCCCAATCGAGGCACACGAGATCGATGCCTACGCTGCGTGCCAGGGGGCCGCGTTCGGCAGCCGATACCCGGCGGCAGAAGTCGAAACTCTGACCAAAGACCTGCCGTTCGACAGGACGCTCGCTGCCTTCGAAGGGGTCGATCTGGTCGCGACGGCCGGCTCCCACAAGGTCCCGATGACGTTGCCGGGGCTCGTCCGCCGCGACGTGGCGGCGGTCACCGACGTCTCGGTGGCGCCGACGCATCGCCGCCGGGGGCTCCTGACCCAGCTGATGCGACGCCAGCTGGACGATCTGCGCCGGGGCCACGAAGCCGTCGCTGTGCTCTATGCCAGCGAGGGAGGGATCTACGGGCGGTTCGGCTACGGCCCGGCGACGTTCGGCGCACGCTACGTGGTCGACAAGCCGGCGCGTCCGCCTGCTTCCGCCGTCCAACGGCGCGGGAGGCGCGTCCGGAGGCACCGCCGCCAACTCCGGCTCGGTCCGGCTGGTGAGTCGTGACCAGGCAGCCGAAGCGTTCCCGGCCGTCTTCGACGCCTACGTGCCGACTCGGGCCGGCGAGCTCGATCGTCTTCCCGGGGCGTGGTCCGAGCTGCTCCCGGAGGCGGGGGAGGCGGCTGAGGACACAAGGCAGCGCTTCTTTGTCTGTTACGAGGATGAGGGGCGCATCGACGGTTATGCCGTCTACCGGGTGGCGGGGATCGACCCGGGCGACCGCTATCGCAGAGGCGTCTTCCTGGAGGAGCTGTGCTCGGTCTCCGAGGCGGCCTACGCGGCTCTGTGGACATACCTGCTCGGAATCGACCTAACCGAGGAGCTGCGGACCCGCGGCCGTCCGATCGACGAGCCCCTGCGGTACATGCTCGAGGATCAGCGACAGCTGCGAACCGCCAGCTGGGGGGATCGCACGTGGGTCCGTCTCGTCGACATCCCCGAGGCACTGAGCCTGCGTCGCTACGAGGAGGAGGGGGAGCTGGTTCTCGAGGTGGACGACCCGTTCTGCCCCTGGAACGGCGGCCGTTTCCGGCTCTCGGTCGACTGTACGGGCTCGGCAGTCGTGGAGCGGGTCGACACGGCACCGGATCTCGTCCTTCCTGCGGCGGTGCTGGGGGCTTTGTACCTGGGCGGCGCACCCTTCGCCGGAATGGCCGAGGTAGGCCGGGTCGAGGAGCGAGTCGACGGCTCGGCGCGTCGTGCAGACCGGATGTTCCGCAGCCCTCGTCCGCCGTTCTGCATGTCGAACTTCTGAGCGTCGGCGTGCCTTCCCGGCGGGGAGGCCGGTGCCACGCCGGGCCGGGCGGACTCAGATCCGGTCCAGCTCCACGACCTGGGCGTCCGGTGCCACGCCGGGCGAGGCGGGGCTCAGATCCGGTCCAGCTCCACGACCTGGGCGTCCGGTGCCACCTGGCGGACGAGCTCCACCAGGTGCGGGTGGCACGTGAAGAACAGAACCTGATGACGCTCAGCGGTGTCGGCGAGCGCCTCCGCGACCGACGCCGCACGCCCGGGGTCGAAATTGACGAGAACGTCGTCGAGGATGAAGGGGAGGGACTCCGAGCGCTCGGCAAACGTCTCCGCCAGCCCGAGACGTAAGCACAGGTAGAGCTGCTCGACGCTCCCACGGCTCAGGCTGCTCGCGTCCATCTCGACTCCGGAGGACGAGACGACTCTGATGGTCTCGCGCCCGCCGTCGTCACCGACCGACGGGAGCAGGCAGGTGTAGCGACCTTCGGTCACCTTGGCGAAGCGTTCGCCCGCGCGGGCGAGGACGGCCGGCTGACGCTCCTGCTCGTGTCGCCGCAACGTGCGCTCGAGCAGCAAGCGCGCACAGCCGAGGACAGCCCAAGACCTGAGGCACTCGTCGAGCTCCTGCTCCAGCTCCAGACGCCGTTGCTCGAGCTCCGCGATCCTCGTCGAGGCCGCGATCCCCCGTAGCTTGTTCGAAGCGTCCTGATGGGCTCGCACCAGCTGCTCCAGGCGACGTTGCGCCTCGGACCGGACCTGCGCGGCCCTTGCGTGCTCCTCGCTCCAAGCAAGCACCTCGCCGGCGCCGAGCTCTCCTCGCAGGCGGACCGCTTCGCGGCCGCGACCCAACGAGTGTTCCAGCTCGGCGGCCGCCTCCTCGACCGTGCGAACGAGGTTCGTCCTGATCGCCCGCACCTCAGTGGCCTCCTTGATGCACGCGGACAGATCTTCGAGGGTGTCCGCAGGGTCGGCCCGGAGCGACTCATCCGGGCCACCGACGTCGCGGAGCCCGACGGCGAGCTCGGCGATGCGATCGTCGAACTCGGCGATTTCCGCCCGTCGCTGCGCGATCTTCGCGTCGACCCGCTCAAGCGCGCCGAGGTCCTTGCAGGCGGCCTGGAGCGCCGACAGGCTCTCGAGCACGCCGTCAGGTGAGAGCAGGGCGCCGAGCCCGTGCGCCCGCTTCCAGTCGCCGAACCTGGCCCGTTCGGACTCGAGCTGCGCCTGGGCTTTGTCGAACGATTCGTGGGCCACTCTGCGTCTCGCGAGGGCGGCGGCTCGCCGGCGCCGGTCTTCCTCGAGGGTGCGTTCCCGAGCTCGGGCGGCCTCGATCCTCTCGGCCGCGGTCTCGACGTCGGAGTCGGTCGGCGTCGCGGGAAGGCCGAGCGCGGAGGCCAGTTCGGCCACCTTTGCGCCGACCCGATCACTCGCCTCGTCCAGATCGCGTGCATCGGCGAGTGGCGGGCTGGAGAGGCGTCGCCGCGACGCGACGGCGACCGCGAGGAGTGCGCAACCCGCAGCTGCGGCCAGCGAGGCGCAGACGACGCGGACGAGCGGACTGTCGGATGCGAGCGCCGCCGCGACCGCAAGCCCAACGATCACGATGGCGAGGATCGCCAGGGACCCGCGGGTGGTCGGCTCCAGCGGGGTCGAGCCGGAGTGGCCCGGGCCTTCGCCCGCCCGTCGCCGCGCGGTCAGGCCGCGCTGCTCTGCGAGATTCCGGCGCAGCTCACCGAGCACCCTCGCCTCGTCCTCCGCTGCGGGTGCCGGCGCCACATCGGGCGCGGGCCCGGGCACTTTGAACGTGTCCGGCTCTACAGCCACCTCGTCGAGCGCGGCACCGGCCTCCTCGGCGAGCGCGCGAGCGGTTCGCCATTCCGACTCCCGCTCGGCGAGACCCTGGCGAAAGAGGCGCGCCTCGTCGGCGAGCGGGATCCAGCCGTCACCGCCACGAATACGGTCAGAGTCCCAGTCGGGGCCGAGTGAGGCCAGCGTCGCCTGGAGGGATTGTTCGATCCCGCCGCGTTGATTGCACAGCTCCGCAAGGTGACGGACACGCTCGTGATGGCCGGAGCAGGCGGAGCGCAAGGCCTGGAGTTCGCTGGCCTTCTCGTCGAGCCAGGAGGTGAGCGCCGAGGGTTCCTCCCAGGTCGACAACCGTTGCTCGGACGTGCGCTTGCGCTCCAGAACGGGCCAAAGCCGGATGAGCAGGTCGAGCTCTCGCATCCGTGCGTCGCCGCGGTCAGCGTCATCGCGGGCCGCAGCGACCTGGCGTTCGAGGTTCGAGAGGTCAGTCGCCAGCGCCGGATAATCGGCAACTTCGCGGTTGGCATCGGCGAGGTCCCGGCGGATCGACTCGATCTCGGCCAGCAGCTGGTTGGCCCGAGCGTCGCCTTGCCGTAGCCTCGCCAGCTCCAGGCGCTGCTTTTGCAGGTTGGCCATCGCCCGCGCCGCCGACCGGCGCTGACCGACGATGCTGGCCGAGAAGAGCAGCTCCCGAACGTCCTCCCTGGTCACGGCCTCCGCGTTCCCGAGGTCGGTCAGGTCGATCCCGAACACCGCGCGGAACAGCGCCTCGTCTGCACCGCCGAGCGCCCGGCGCAGATCCTCCTCCGACGCCGGGGTGCCGTCCGGGCAGCGGATGCTCACGTCCTTCCTGGCGCCGGCGTGACGCTCCACGTGCCAATGCCGGTCTTCGGCCGAGGCGTGGTGGCCACGACCCTCGGAGAGGTCGAGCCGGCCACCATGACGCCCGCCTCGGACGGGGGGGCGGAATCGGGGATGGTCCCGCCGGCTCGGGAAGCCGAACAGCATCGCAGTGAGGAAGTCGAGCAGCGTGGACTTGCCGGCTTCGTTCGGCCCGCTCACGATCACGAGGCCAGGGGAGAGACCGTCGATCCCGAGGTCGGACAGGCCTCCGAACCCTTCGATATGGAAGCCGGTGATGCGCATCGCCCTCGGCCGCCTCAGCGTCCGCCGCCGTCGAGCGCGGCGAGCGCGACGGCCAGAGCCCGATCGACGAGCTCGCCCGCCGGCGCACTCGCCGAGTCGAGCAACCGTTCGAGCGCGCGGTGTTGTCTCAGCGCACCCGGCAGTCCGTCGGAGAGCTCATCGGCGAGGTCGGCCAGCGCACCGTCTTCGTCGGCAAGCTTGTGGCTGAGCTCGTCGGCGAGAGCGACGAGGTCGGCGGCGAAGTCGGAACCGGACCTGACCTCGTCGACATCGATGGCCGGCCGCGAGCGGTCGTCGATGGAGTCCCACCAGCAGAAGGGCTCGTCATCGTCGAAGTCTTCCCTCAGTGCGACCAGCAGGTCAGGCAGCGATCCGGGACGACGGAGATCGTGGTGGAGCTCGCCCTTGCCCACCAGCTGGCCCTGGAGAACGAGCGACCGGCCCTCGGCCGCGGCGAGCCGATCCCGGCCCGCGTCGGTGAGCCGGCCACGCAGCACCGCGAGATCGGCGACCCCGGCGATGTCGAGCTGCGCGACGTCGAAGCGCACGACGTCGCAACCAACCGGTTCGACGTCCGCGACCCTCCCGCCTCGGACGTGCACGACCATCGCGCCCTTCGGGCCACGCTCGCTCGCTTTGGGGCTGCGGGCCTGGAGGTTGCCCGGATAGACGATCCAGGGCTCGTCCGAATGCTTTCGGCCGGAGAGGATCATCCGGGTGTGCACATGGCCGAGCGCCCAGTAGTCGAGGCCGATGCTCACCAGCTCGTCCAGCGTGCAGGGGCTGTAGTCGGCGTAGCCGGAGGCCGCTCCCTGGACGTTGCAGTGCAGGACGCCGACTTGGAGCCCCGGCCCGGCGACCCGGGCGAAGCGCCGCGCCAGGTTCTCGGGCTCCCTGCGGTGGGCGTAGCTGATCCCCTGCACCGTCGCGGCCGGGACTCCGTCGATCTCGACCGTGACGGCCCGGACCGTTCCGGCACCGAAGATCTGCACCAGTTCGGGCCAATTGTCGCCGAGGGCCGACCACCCCGTCTCGACCGGGTCGTGGTTGCCGTGCACGACGAAGCTCGGGATGCCCGCGGCCGAGAGTCGGGCGAGACCGTCGCGGAACCGGAGCTGTGCCCGAAGCCCTCGCTCCGGCCCGTCGTAGATGTCGCCGGCGACGACGAGGAAGGCGGCCCGCCGCTCGAGGCACAGATCGACGAGGGAGTCGAACGCGGTGAGGGAGGCTTCGCGGAGCTGCTCGGCCACGCCGGGTGCCGTCGAACCGATACCTTTGAACGGCGTATCGAGATGCAGGTCCGCCGCATGGACGAAACTGAAGTCGGGCATCCGGAAGGACTCTTCCATCAAGGGCGAGGCTAGCTGGGGGGTGTATCACCACCCGGGGATCCTCCGAACGGCGGGACGGGGAAAAGGGCGAGATGACCGAGCGGACCGGTGGCGATGCGGTGGTGGATGGGCTCGTGCATGCCGGGGTGGACGTCGTCTTCGGCATCCCGAGCGTGCACAATCTCCCGATCTACGACGCCATCAGAAGAGACGGCCGTATTCGAGCTGTCACGGTTCGCCACGAGCAGGGTGCCGCTGGGGCGGCGGACGGTTACGCCCGCACTACGGGGCGACTCGGTGTGTTCATCACCTCCACGGGTCCCGGGGCGGCGAACGCCATGGGCGGCCAGCTCGAGGCGTTCGTCTCCTCTTCTCCGGTCCTGCACCTGACGGGCCAGATCGACAGCCGCTTCCTGGACCTGGGCAAGGGCTTCATCCACGAGGTCCCCGACCAGCCCCGCATGCTGGCGTCGCTGTCGAAGGCGGTACACCGGCCGGCGTCCCCCAATGGCATCGGCGCGATGGTCGCTTCCGCTGGCGCTCAGGCCCTGGCGCACCGGCGCGGCCCGGTGTCAGTGGAGCTCCCGATCGACTTCCAGTACGCCGTGTCACCGGCCGAGGCCGACGTGATGCCGACCGCGCCGTCGGTCGCGCCCGCCCCGGACGGAGCCGAGATCGCCAAGGCAGCCGAGATCGTGGCGGGATCCCGACGACCCCTCGTGTGGGCAGGAGGCGGCGTTGTCGCCTCGGATGGAGTCGACGAGGTGGCCCGATTGGTGCGCCGGCTCGGCGCCGGCCTGCTGACGAGCCCGAACGGCCGCGGGATCCTCCCCGAGGACGATCCCTTGTGCATCGGCAACCTCACCTGGGACCCGGACGTCCGCGCGTTGTGCCGCGAGGCGGACCTCCTCGTCGCGATCGGTACGCGCTTCCAAGGGACGAACACAGAGAACTGGACGATGCACCTGCCTGGGCGCCTCGTGCAGATCGAGATCGAGCCGGGTCTCCTCGGCAGGAGCTATCCCGTCGAGGCCCCCATCGTCGGCGACGCCAAGACCTCGACAACCGCTTTGCTGGCCGCGCTCGACCGGAACGGGGCAGGCGAGGGCCTCTCCGAGGCCGGCTGGACCGAGCGCGTGCTCGCGGCCACCGTCTCCGCCCGTGCACGGCTCCGAGCCTCGCTCGGGCCGCAGGCGGGTCTGCTCGATGCGCTGGCTCCGTGCCTGGAGCCGGGCACCGTCGTCGTGAAGGACTCGACCATCCCCGCCTACACGTGGGGCAACCGGCTCCTGCCGGTGCGTCGTCCCCGCACCTCGATCATGCCGAACAGTTTCGCGATCGGGCTTGGGCTGCCGCAGGCGCTCGGCGCAGCGCTCGGATCGGACGACCCACCCGTCGTGCTGCTGGCGGGGGACGGGGGATTCCTGCTCGCGGCGACCGAGCTGGCAACCGTGGCCCAGGAGCAGCTCCCGATCGTGGTGCTCGTGTTCGCCGACGGCGGCTACGGAATCCTGCGCAACATCCAGGACACTCAGTACGGGTCGGAGGAAGGTCGGATCGGCGTCGACCTCGGCCGGCCGGACTTCGTGGGTCTCGCGAGGGCATTCGGCATCGCTTCCGAGCGAGTCGAGTCACCTCCCGCACTCGCGACGGCGGCGAAGAAGGCGCTCGGCGGTCGCAGCCCCTGCCTGATCGAGGTCGATCTCGGGCCGATCGGCCCGATGGCCGTGCCGTACACGGGCACGTCATCCCTCTACGGGAAAGTCGCGACTGCCCCGCCGCGCTAGCCCGCCCGGAGGCGCCGCCAGACTTGGGCGCCGCCGGACTAGTCAGCCAGCCGGAAGTCCCGGTTCGCCACGACGGGGTCGGTGTCCATCTGCGCCTTCTGGAGATGCCCGGAGTAGTCCCAGTTCAGCGACTGCCAGCGAGTGACCTGGTCGAGGACCCAGCGGCCGGACTGTCGGCTTCCGTTGCCGGACTTCCCGTTTCCTCCGAAGGGGAGATGCGCCTCGGCGCCCGACGTCGAGTTGTTCACGCTGACCATGCCGGCGGCGATCTCGTTGTGGAACGCGAAGACTGCCTCGGGCGACCGCGTGTAGATGGCGGACGAGAGGCCGTAGCCAGACTGGTTCGCGAGCGCCATCGCCTCGTCGAAGCTCTCGAAACTGGCCACCCCCACCATCGGCCCGAACGTCTCGGTGACGGCCAGCTCGTCCCCGGCCCGCACACCGGCGACGATCGTCGGATGACAGAACACGCCGGCGTCCGGGTCCCCGAGGAAACCTGTTCGCGGGCTCGACGAAGTGATCCGTCCGGTTGCGGTCGAGCCGCGGAGCTGATGGTGCGGCAGGATCAATCGCTCGAGGTAGCCGTCGAAGCGATCGGCGAACCGCCGGTCGAGCATGGGGCCGTAGAGCACGTCGCCGAACGGGTCGCCGATGGTCGCCGCCTCGAGACGGCCGGCGAGGCGTTCCAGGAACTCGTCGTGCAGCGACTCGTGCACGATGGCCGTGCCGAGCGAGGTGCAGCGCTGACCGGCCGTGCCGAAGCCCGAGAACAGCGCACCCTCGACTGCGAGGTCGAGGTCGGCGTCGGCCATGACGACCATCGGGTTCTTCCCGCCGAGCTCGAGGCAGGCCGACTGGATGTGGCGTCCGCAGAGCTCGCCGATGCGTGCGCCGACCTCGGACGAGCCAGTGAAGCCGACCTTGTTGACGAGCCCCTCGTCAAGCGCGGCGGAGAGCCCGGCGAACGTCTCAGCACCGTCGGAGAGGAGCAGGTTGAGCGCGCCGTCGGGGAGTCCACCTTGCACGAAGCACTCGTACAGGGCCGTGGCGATCGCAGCCGAGTACTCCGCGGGCTTCCAGACGACGGTGTTGCCACACAGCAGTGCCGGCACGAGATACCAGGACGGGACGGCCACGGGGAAGTTCCCGGCAGTCACGACTGCCATGACGCCGACAGGCATCCGGAACGTGAACAGCGCCTTGTCGTGCATCTCCGACGGAACGGTCTCCCCGTACAGACGCCGCCCCTCGCCGACGAAGAAGTCGCAGGTGTCGATGATCTCCTGCACCTCACCGAGCGACTCGCGGTAGGGCTTGCCGACCTCACGGCTCACGAGTCGGGCCAGCGGGTCCTTGTTGGCCTCGATCAGTCGCCCGATCTCGGCGATTACCCTGCCCCGGATCGGAGCGGGCACTCGGGACCACGCCGGTTGGGCTTGGCGGGCTACACGGGCCGCCTCGACGAACGTCGTGCGATCACCGAGCGCGACCTCGGCCACGACCTCCGACAGCCGCGCCGGATTGGTCGAGGCAAGCGCCCCCCCAGAGTCGTCACCGGTTACCTTGCCGCCGACGATCGACGAGCACTGCCTGGCCCTCGATGCGAGGCCGGCGTCGACGTCCCCGGTCACGCCGAAGCCAGCTGTCCGACGACCCGGTCCAGGGCATCGCAGCCGAGATCGACTTCCTCCGTCGTCATCGACAGCGCCGGCCGCATCCGGAGGGAGAGCTCGCCGCAGCCGAGAGCCAGCACGTGCTCGTCTCGCCTGAGCGCGGTCAGCGTGGCGTCTCTCATGTCAGGCGTCGCCAGGTCGATGGCAGCAATGAAGCCACGTCCGCGGGCGTTGGAGGCAATCTGAGGCTTGTCGGCCGCGATGTCCTCCAGCCTTGCGAGCAAGTGGCGCCCGACGTTTGCCGCATTCTCAATTGCGCCCGTCTGCTCGACGAGCTGGAGCAGGCGGCGCGAGCGAACCATGTCGGTGAGGTTGCCTCCCCAGGTCGAGTTGATCCGACCGGGTGAGCGCAACACGTTGTCGTCGACCTCGAGCACCCGCCGCCCCGCCATGATTCCCCCGAGCTGGACCTTCTTGCCGAACGCGACGACGTCGGGAGCGAGGCCGAGCTGCTGGTAGCACCACGGCGTACCTGTCGTGCCGGCGCCTGTCTGCACCTCGTCGAGAACGAGGAGCGCATCGTGGCGGTGGCACAACTGTTGAGCCGCCAGCAGAAACTCCGAACGGAGATGCCGGTCGCCCCCCTCGCACTGGATGGGCTCGGCGATGAGGCAGGCGATGTCGTGCGGAAACGCCTCGAACGCGGTCTCCGCCTCGGCGAGCGCCGCCTTCTCGGCCGCCTCCACTTCGGCCCTGTGCGCCTCGAGCGGAAATCGGACGGCGGGCGACGAGATCCGAGGCCAGTCGAACTTCGGGAAGCGGTCGATCTTGACCGGGTCCGTGTTCGTCAGCGAGAGCGTGTAGCCGCTCCTGCCGTGGAACGCGTGCCGGAAGTGAAGGACACGCGTCCCCAGCCCGGGCGAGCGTCCCGATGCCTCGTTCTGACGTGACTTCCAGTCGAAGGCGCACTTGAGCGCATTCTCGACTGCGAGCGCGCCGCCCTCGACGAAGAAGAGGTACGGCATCTCCGGATCTCCGAGGACACGCACGAACGTGTTGACGAACTCGGCCAGGTGGACCGTCGCAAAATCGGAATTCGCCGGCTTGTTCGCCGCCACCTCCGCCAGATCGGCCATCGTCTCGGGATCGTCCGACAGTCCCGCCGGGTTCATCCCGAGTGGCGACGAGCCGAAGAACGTGTAGAAGTCCAGATACTCGGTACTATCCTTCGCGTCCACCAACCAGGATCCGTGGCTCTTGGCCACGTCGAGCACGATAGGAAAGCCGTCCACGAGCATGTGCTCCGCGAGCCGTTCATGGACGTCACCAGGCGCGATGCGGCCTTCGACGTCGTTTGCGACCATGACTCAAGCGTACCGCCACTACGCTGCGGCGAGACGCGGCAGCTGAGGAGAGTGGAGATGACCTTCGAGCTCGGCTCGTTGATCGAGGCCCGCCAAGGGGAGAATTTCCGCCTTCACAACGAGTACCTCAACCCTCAACTCGTGAAGGTGTTGAAGACGCTCGGATTCGACCGTTTCTACGTGCGCGGCGAAGGCTCGTACCTGTACGACCGCAGCGGCGAGCGCTATCTCGACCTCTTGTCCGGCTTCGGCGTCTTCGCGCTCGGGCGTAGCCATCCCGTGGTTAAGAAGGCCTTGCACGACGCGCTCGAGTTGGACCTCCCGAACCTCGTGCAACTGGACGCGGCGCTGCTGCCCGGCTTGCTGGCGGAGGCCTTGGTGGGGAGGACGCATGAGGGCATCAGGCGCTGTTTCCTGTGTAATTCCGGAGCGGAGGCCGTGGAGGCCGCGATCAAGTTCTCGAGATACTCCACGAAGCGGCACCGGATCCTCCACGCGGATCACGCGTTCCATGGTCTCAGCTACGGGGCGCTCTCCCTCAACGGCGGGAAGGAATTCCGGGAAGGGTTCGGCCCGTTGCTGCCCGGATGCCACGAGGTGCCCTTCGGGGAGATCGAGCCGCTCGATCGCGAGCTGCGCCGTGGGGACGTGGCCGCGTTCGTCATCGAGATCATCCAGGGAAAGGGCGTGAATCTCGCCTCGGAGGACTACTGGGCGGCAGCTGCCGAGCTGTGCCGGGCGCACGGGACCCTGCTCGTAGTCGACGAGGTCCAGACGGGCCTCGGCCGCACCGGCAAGATGTGGGCGCACGAGCACTACGGCTTGCGTCCCGACATCATCACCGTCTCGAAAGCCTTGTCGGGCGGCTACGTCCCCGTCGGGGCGATGCTGTGTTCGGCCGAGATCTTCGACCGTGTCTACACGAAGATGGAGCGAGCCGTAGTCCATTCCTCGACGTTCGGGCGGAATCAACTGGCGATGGTTGCGGCGCTCGCCACGTTGCAGACGATCGACGACGAGGACATCGTCGATCGTGCAAATGTGACCGGCGAGGCCTTCATGAAGGGCCTCGCCCCGTTGCTCGAGCGTTACGAGCTCTTCCAGGAAGCGCGCGGCAAAGGCCTCATGATCGGCCTCGTGTTCGGTGAGCCGAGCTCGCTTCGATTGAAGTCGCGGTGGAAGATGATGGAAGGCGCCAGGAAGGGCCTCTTCTCCCAGCTGATCGTGGGGCCGCTGTTTCACAGGCACCGGATCCTGACCCAGGTCGCCGGCGACAACATGAACGTCGTCAAGCTCCTCCCCCCGCTCATCGCCGGCCAGGAAGAGGTCGACTACTTCGTCGGAGCGCTCGACGACGTGCTCGCGGACGCGCACCGCAATTCCGCCTTGTTGTTCGAGTTCGGCAAGACGCTCGCCAAGAGCGCTCTGCGCCGGGAGCCGTCCTGACTCTCGCTGCCCGGCCGGCGCCGGCGACCCGGACCCGACGATGCTGATCGAGCCGGGAGACCGGGTACTCGTCACAGGGGCAAGTGGGTTCATCGGCTCAGCGGTCACCCGGGCCTTGCTGGCGCGCGGTGCCGAGGTCGTGGCTCTCCTCCAGCCCGGTGTCGCGCACACGGGTGTGGATGACCTCGAGGTCGAGCGCGTCGAGGCTGATCTGCGTGACGGTTCTGCCGTGCTGGCCGCGACCAAGGGATGCCGCCTGGTCTTCCATGTCGCCGCGCTCTACCGGTTCTGGGCCCGAGACCCGGAGGAATTCTACGAAGTAAACGTCGGCGGGAGCCTGAACGTGGTCGACGCGGCGATGACCGCAGGCGTCGAGAGACTCGTCTACACGAGCACGGTCGGCACGATCGGCCTGGACGGGACCGAGCAGGGCCACCCGGCGGACGAGACCGACTGGGCGCGGATCGACCATCTCTTCGGGCTCTACAAGCAGTCCAAGTACGTCGCCGAGCACGAGGTCCTACGTGCAGCGGCGCAGGGACTGCCGGCGGTCCTCGTGCAGCCGACGTTGCCGCTCGGTCCGGGCGACCGGGCGCCCACGCCGACAGGCAAGACGGTGCTCGACTTCCTGAACGGGCGCATCCCGGGGTGGCTCGACACGGCGCTGAACGTCGTCGACGTGGATGACGTCGCCGCCGGCCACCTGCTCGCCGCCGAGCGGGGACGCCAAGGCCGCAGCTACGTGCTCGGGGGTGAGAACCTCGAGCTGCGTGAGATCCTGGATGTTCTCGCCGCGGCAACCGGTCTGCCACGTGCCGCGATCAAGGTTCCTCGCCGGGCCGCGCTCGCCGCCGCGCTCGGCTCGCACTTCGTCGAGGGGCGCCTCCTGCACCGGGAGCCGACAGTTCCGCTCGAAGGTGCACGCATGGCCACGACCCGCATGATCTTCGACGACGCCCGCGCCAGGGACGAGCTCGGATACCGCTCGCGGCCGGCGGTCGAGGCGATTCTCCGCTCGGCGCACTGGTACGCGGACAACGGATTCGTGTCAGCGAAACGGTTGGCACGGATCCGGTGGCGAGACGCGGCCGAGATCGCCTCGACCGTTCCCATTCCGAAACGAAAAGCCGGAAGACGGCTCGACCGCTCGCCGAAAAGCTCTCCTTGATGGACGGCCATCGGGCGGCCCGGTTGGCGCTCGCCGTGGCCGGCGCCTTGGCGCTCGCCGTGGCCGGCGCCTTGGCGCTCGCGGCTTGCAGCACGACAGGGGCCGGGAAAGGGGGTGTCCCGACGACTCTGGTTGCGACGTCGTCCACGACCTCGAGCTCCACCACGACCTCGAGCACGACCTCCACGACGACGACGCTGCCGGTACCGGTGGACGGGGGCGGGTCGTCCATCGCCCGGGTGCGGGTTGCCCCCCTGGCACCCGGTGCGACCGTAGCAGCGCCCGTTTCGCCTGCCAGCCCGGCCTGGCTGAAGATGGTCCCCATTGCCTTTCGAAGTCTCGGGAGCGGTCCGGATCTCCTCCTCATCGCCGGCCAGGACGGGTCTCTGTCGTGGTGGGACTCCGCGTTGCTGACGGACCTGTCGCGCCACTATCGCGTGACAGTTTTCGACCTCCCCGGTGTGGGCTACTCGGGCGCCGCGACCGCCTCCTTTTCCTTGGGATGGCTGGCCGACATGACGGCCGGCTTCGCTCTCGCAGCCGGGCTCTCTCACCCGGTCGTGCTCGGTTGGGGACTCGGCGGCGAGATCGCGTTGTCCCTCGCCGAGCGCCATCCCGGCTTGGCTTCGTCGTTGGTTCTCGTCGACACTTCTGCAGGAGGTGCGGCGGCGCCCCAGCCCTCGAGAAGCGTTGCACGCCTCATGGCCTTACCCGGTGCGACGCCGGTGGCCTTGGCGAGGCTTCTCTTTCCGAGAACCAGCGCCGGGTTGCTCGAGCGCGGCCTATGGGTGAACAGCCTCTTGGCGGCACCCGACTGGCTGACCGCCGGCGCCATCACCGCGGAGGCCAGACTCCAAGCGGCCTTCTGGAGGGCCTCGCCTCTGACGCCGGAACTCTCCCGGGTGACGATCCCCGTGCTGGTCGTCTCGGGTAGCGACGACCTCGTCTTCCCTCCCGGCAACGCGCCGCTGCTCGAGGGGGAGCTGCGTCACGCGAGGCTGCTAACACTCGCGAATTCGGGCTATGGAGCGATTCTGCAGGACGAGCCGGCTTTCGTCGCGGCCGTCGAGAGATTCACCGGCTGAGCTCCGGGCCGGCCGTGTGTCCGGCCGACGACGCCGGCCCGCCTACGTCGCCGGCTAGGCCCGTCTACGCCCACGGGCCTGCCGGGCTATGTCGAAAAAACTGTTCAACTTGCCTCCAATCGAGATTGCGACCGGTCGCAATCTTTCGCGGAGGCAAGTTCAGCAGAATTTTTGAATAACCCGACGGCGCGCCTCAAGCGACAAATCAACCCGACGCTGGCGTACGACGGCATTATCTCCTGAAACGATAGTTAAGATCGAGAAAATGTCCACATCGGCGAAGTTCTTCAGCTTTCCGAACCCGGTCAACGATGTCGCGACGAGGATCACCGCCGGAGGCATCCTGCTGATCGCGGGTGGAGCGCTCGCGTTTCGCCAACCTTGGCTCGTCGCCGTTCTGGCGTACGGCTTTGTGGCCAGGGTCGTCGCTGGACCGCGTCTCAGCCCGCTCGCGCTGCTGGTCACGCGGGTCATCGTCCCAAGGTTCGGCTTGCCGATGCGGCCGGTTCCTGGTCCACCGAAACGCTTCGCCCAGTCCATCGGTGCAGTCGTCACCTTGGCAGGCACCGTCTGCTACTTCGGCTTCGGGAGCTCTGGCGCGGCCTATGGACTCCTGGCACTGCTCTCGGTGTTTGCGTTTCTCGAAGCGGTCTTCGGGTTGTGCGTCGGCTGCAAGATCTTCGCAGTCGGCATGAGGCTCAACCTCGTACCGCCAGAAGTGTGCGCCGAGTGCGAGGACATCTGGGCTCGTCGTCCGGCCAACTCCTGAGAGCTTTTGTGGCTGACCGCCGGGCGAGCCGGGCAAGCCGGGCACGCCGCGCACTCAGATCTTGAAGGCGCACCCGTTCCAATAGGCAACCGGGCGCTTGCGACGAACGCCCTTGAGCTCCACGACGAGCTCATCGGGCTCGGTGCTTCCGCCAGTCCTGTACCGCACCGCGAGATCGCCCGAGCCGACGCGGCGGTAGGCGGAGACGTCGGCGGGTGTTCGCGTGGAGGCATCGAGGACGGTTAAAGATCCCGAGCAACACTGCCGGCGGTGCGGCCTCACGTACAGCACGCCTCCGTTCGCGTCCACAAATGACCGCACCTCGTCGGACGCGATGACCCGCACACCGCCATCCTACGGCCGCACAACGAAACCGACCTCGCCCAGCACCGGTTCCTCGCTCACCTGCACGTTGGCGACCCGGGCCCTCGGCGGGCCGACGCGACACCACGAGACCATCTCCTCGACGGCCTCCGTGAGTCCTTCGAAGATGGCCTCGACGCTGCCATCTGGACAGTTCCGCACCCAGCCGGCCACGTCGCGCGCCAGTGCTTCGGTCCGGCAGGTGTCGCGGAACCAGACATTCTGGACACGACCGATGACGATCACCCGGCGCCGCTCCCGGTTCACGGCGGCGAGACTATACGTGACCTGACGCGCTCTCCGCCTCCGGCCGGGGGTCCGAGGCGACCTCGCACCCCGTCGGTGTGTCGTCCGACGGCGCCCCGATACGCTCCCGTGAAATGTCCGCCTCGGCAGCCCGCCTCACCGACTCAGGTCGTCGGGCGATCGGTCTCGGGGGATCGGTTCTTGCGGCTATCGGGTGGGGCTTCGGGGCGATATTCGCGACGCTCGCCTCTGCTCCCGGCCTCGTGCTGACCTTCTACCGGTTGTGGCTCGGCGCGGTTCTGCTCGTCGCACTCGTATACGTCTCGGGCCGCCGGCTCACGTGGGGGACGTTACGGAGCTCGTGGTTAGGCGGTCTATTTCTCGGCGGGGACATGGCCATGTTCTTCAGCGCCGTCAAGCTCACCAGCGTGGTCAATGCGACCGTCATCAGCGCCGTCCAGCCGGCAATCGTATTGATCGCCGCGCGACGGCTGTTCGGCGAGCGAATGGGGCGCTGGGACGTCTTCTGGATCGTGGTCGCGATGGGGGGAGTTGCCGCCGCGGTCGTGGGACCCGGTGTGACGAGCCGCGACGAGCTTCTCGGTGACCTTCTGGCGGTCGGCGCGCTCTTTTCCTGGTCCGCCTACTGGCTGGTGTCCAAGCACGCCCGGGCGGAGCAGAACGCGTTGGAGTACACGGCCGGGGTGACGATCGTGGCGGCGCTGATGCTGACCGTGATCGTTCCGCTGTCCCGACAGTCGCTAGGTCAGGTGGAAAGCGGCGACTGGCTCTGGATCGGCCTGCTCGCGGTGGTGCCGGGGACAGCTCACCTGTTGATGAATTGGGTCCACCGTTACGTGGACGCGTCGGTCTCGTCGGTGATTGGTTCGAGCAATCCGGTCGTCGCCGCCGTTGCTGCAGCGGCCATCCTCGGACAGCCTCTGACTGCCATACAGGTGGCCGGCGGCCTCGTAGGCCTCGCGGCCATCGCGATCGTCGCAACAAGACATCGCCAGCCTGTGGAGTCCCCTCTGGAGTAGCGGGGCTCAGGTCGCGCCGGTGCCCGGCTCGGCCGAGGAGCCCCAACGCGAGAGAAGGGCTGCGGCCCCGCGCGCCAGTTCCTCGACAACGTCTGCAGCCGAGGTCTCCTGCCGAACGAGCCCGACGCCCTGGCCGGCGTTGATATCCGCCACGTCAAAGTCCTCGGCGGTGCGCGCCGCCGGCGAGTCGACGGCGCGCGCTCGGATCACCCGGCAGCTCGTCTTCTCTGCCCGTCCACTCCTCGGAGAATCTGTTCTTCAGCACCCGTTCGCCGAACTCGGCCGGCCAGGGATTGCCGAGCGCTACGTCGAAGGCCCGCGTGTAGGTCGTGTCGTTCTCGCCGGCGCCGAGCACGCGGGCTCGTGCTTTCGGAGAAAGCAGCGACTCCGGGCATGCCAGAAACGGCGTGCCCAGCCAGGCACCTGCGGCCCCCGCCGCCAGAACCGCCGCGAGCCCTCTCGAAGATCCGATCCCCCCGGCAGCCAGAACCGGGACGGCTATATCGTCGAGCACGGCTTGGAGCAGGGGAAGGGTGGCGACCCCGTTGCGTCCGTGGCCGCCTCCTTCGCTGCCCCGGGCCACGACCACGTCGACGCCTTCCCCCTCGGCTCGCCGCGCAGTGGCGACGTCGTACACCTGGGTCGCGGCCAGGATGCCGGCGTCGTGAAGCCGCGGGATCCAAGAGTCCGGATAGCCGAAGCTGACCGACACGAGCAGCGGTGCGGCATCGACGGCAGCGTCGAGGAGCGCCGGTTCGCGCTCGACAGCCCAGGCGAGGAGCCCTATCCCGAAACGGACTCCCTGACGACGGGGGATCTCCGATTCTCGGATGATCAACTCGACAGATCCCCCGCTGCCCACCCCGATCATGCCGAGACCACCCGCCGCCGAGACGGCTGCAGCCAGCGCGCCGCCGGCTGCACCGCCCATCGGCGCGTTCACGATGGGAATCTCGAGTCCGAGGGCGCGCGACCAGGGGGTCGCGGGTAGAGCCGGCGTCGTCATCGCAGTCCACCTCCTCCTTCAGGGCGAGAAGATCCAGTAGAAAGAGCTTCTCACCCGCACGTTCCGTCGGCTCAAAGGGGGCTCAGTGAACGAGCTTTGCTACTTGTCGGCCCATGAGGCGCTCGAGCGCTTCGCGAGCCGCGAGCTGTCACCAGTTGAGCTGATGGAGGCGGTCATCGCCCGAGCGGACGAGACCGAGCCGGAGGTCAATGCCCTCTGCATCCGCCGTTTCGAGGAGGCGCTGGATTGCGCGAGACGAGCGGAGCAGCGATACCTCGTCGGCCGGCCCTCGCCACGGCCGCTCGAGGGTTTGCCGATCGCGGTCAAGGAGGAGACCGCTATCGCCGGCCAACGTACGACTCAAGGTTCGCTCATCTACGAGCATTTCGTCCCCGCTGAGAGCGCCGTGGTCGTGTCCCGCGTCCTCGCGGCGGGAGCCATCGTCCACGCCCGGTCGACGGCTCCGGAATTCTCCTGTGCGCCGTTCACACACTCGCGTCTCTGGGGTGTCACCAGGAACCCTTGGAACACTGCCTACAGCCCGGGCGGGTCGTCCGGCGGCTCGGCCGCGGCGCTCGCAGCGGGATCGACGACGCTGGCGACCGGATCCGACATCGCCGGCTCGATCCGGATCCCCTCGTCGTCCTGCGGCGTCGTCGGGTTCAAGCCTCCGTACGGACGCGTGCCGGAATCACCCCCGTTCAACCTCGATCACTACTGCCACGAGGGCCCTCTGGCGAGAACGGTTGCGGACTGCGCGCTCCTTGAGAACGTCATGGCCGGGCCGCACCCCGGGGACATCACGTCGCTGCGCCCGAAGCTCCGGATCCCACGGCAGCTGGGTTCGATCGAGGGTTGGCGGATTGCCGTTTCGGTGACGCTCGGCGACAACGAGGTCGACGAGGACGTGGCGCGCAACACGCTCGCGGCGGCGCGGGTATTCGAGGATGCGGGTGCGATCGTCGAGCCGGTGGAGCTGCCCTGGCGGCGCGAGGAGCTGATCCGGGCCATGCGCATTCATCTCGGAGTCATCTTCGGGACGCTCGTCCAGCGCGAGGTCGAGCAGCATCGGGAGATCATGACGGCGTACGCGCTCCGTTTCGCCGAGGACTCCCGCGGGTTCACCCCTGCGGACTATGTCGAATCCCTGGAGATCGAGGCGCGGGTATTCGCCGGACTGGCCGGCGTATTCGGGGGCTTCCGCGTGCTGATCTGCCCGACGCTCGCGGTGCCGGCATTCGAGGCCGGCGACGACTATCTCGACCATGGTCCCACGATCAATGGAAGGCCACAGCCGAGCTGGTACGAAGGTCTGATGACCTATCCGTTCAACATCTGCAGCAGGTGCCCGGTCATGAGTGTTCCGTCGGGGTTTGCGCGATCTAACGTGCCGACCGGACTGCAGATCGTGGGCCGCCCCTACGACGACGTCAGCGTCTTTCGCGCCGCGGCAGCGTTCGAGCGCGCTGCACAGACCTGGCTAGACACCCCGGGGCGTAGGCCGGCGCTCGCCAATCGGTAGCTCTTGTGTCCCGGTGCGAGCGGCGCTGAGGTCCGTCGACGGTCACTTTGACAGCGTCGAAGGCGTGAACGCCTCGACGAAGGGGGCGTCGTTGACGTTGCCCACGCCCACCGCGTACCCCGATCTCGAGCTGGCGAGACCGTACACGAGGGCGAACTTGGTCGCAGGTGTCACGGCCCGGGACCACTTCTTCCCGTCCCAATGGATGATGACTTGCCCGATGCCCCCGCTGTAGGAGATCCCGACGGCCCATGCGCTGGTCGCGCTGACTGCGGTCACGGACTGCAATTGGACGTCGTCGGGGAGACCGCTCTTTACGTCGGACCACTCCTTGCCATCCCAGTGCTCGATGAGGGGGTCCATGTCGTCTACATAGCCGACGGCCCAGATGTCGGTCGCGGACAACGCCGAGATCGAGTCGAGCTGTGAATATGTGGAGCTTGACGTCGTGCCGCCGAGGTCCGACTCGGTGAAGGGACCCCCCGTGCTGTGGAGCGCGATCGCCCTGATCGCCGTGTTGTCGGCGTTGGTTGTGAAGCCGGTCGCCCAGATGTCCGTGGGGCTGACGGCATCGATGCCGAGCAGCTCGGTGGTCCCACCGTCGCTGATCTTGGGGGTCATCTCGGTCCAGTTGCCGTTGTCGTCGTGCATGATGAGCGGGACGTTCGAGTCGTGCTGGCTCACCAGGCCGTAGCCAGCTGCCCAGATGTTGTCCGGGCCGGCGGCGGACACCGCCCACAGCTCCCCGTCGAATCCCAGCGAGTACAGCTTCTGCGTGGTCCAAGTCGCACCGTTCGAGCGTTCGACGAGAGCGTCGCCCGAGCCGTTGTCCGCCGCCGTGTCCTGGGTGAAGCCGACTGCCCAATAGTCCTTCGGGCCTGCAGCCGTTACGCCGAACAGGTGGTCGCTGGCGCCGGCTGGCGAGTCACTTGACACGGTCGCCCAAGTCTTCCCGTCCCAGTGCTCGGTCAAGGTGCCCCATGGCACGCATCTACCGAGACCCTGGGACCCGACCGCCCAGACGTCGCTGGGCGATTCGACCGCGACCGAGTAGAGGCCGGAGCAATCCGGGCTCGGGTCGGGCGCCGTCTGCGCGTGCCAGCTCGCGAAAGAGAACGGGATCTCTTCGTCGTCGCCGTTCGGGTACACGCCGGCACCGTCGCCGGCAGGGTCAAGATTGCCGTCGAGCCAGTTGTGGAATTTGCCCGCGGAGACGGCGATTTTGCCGGCGATCGTCAATCTCACAGGGCAGACATCCACGCAGCCGGAATTCTTCAGGTCCACCGTCAGCTCGGTGGGAGAGGCCCAGCTGCTGTCGGACAACGTTGCTCCCTTGACCGACAGGAACGACTCTGGCCGGACGCTCGTGTCCATGGCGGCGTTGAACTCGACCTTGAACGGCCCGGCAGTACCCGGGAGCGAGTAGTTCTGGCCGCCCGGGTACTCGAGCTTGCTGACGTCCGGCGAGAGCGCCACGCTCTTGTCGTGGGGCTGCGCGTGGTACGCGAGCTGGTTGTTGGCCGTGTTGGTGAACCCGCCGGCGGTCCACGCGTGGGCCGTGTCCCGATCGGCGCCTTTGTCAAGCGCCCCGTCCAGCCGGCCCAGCAGCCGGCCGATGTCACCGTAGACCTCGGCGTCGGTGGACGGCTTCGTGTACCCGAAGTAAGCGGTCGAGCCGAAATCGGCGGCGAGATTGTTCGACCAGCAGGCGCCGTCGAAGACGAGTTGATCGGCAGGCCGGTCCCTGCTCTCGCCGAACAGCTGCTTGACCCCCTTCTGGGTGATCCAGAGGCTGAAGACCTTGACGGCACGATGGTTGTCGACGAACGTGACCTTCCGCAGCACGCCGCCCTGGTAGGCCGGATCCTTCTCGTCGGCGTTCCACGCCGCGTCGAGGGCGGCCTGCGTAGCGAATTCGCTGACGAGCAAGCCGTTGAAGCCATTCTGTGTCAGGTCCGCGCCGTGCGTGGAGATGATGAAGACGCCGGCCTTCACGGCGGAGACGAAGTTCGCGAGCGTGGCGGTACCGGGACCGGCGTTGGCCGAGAGGTCCTCGCGTACCTCGTAGTGCTCGCCCACGAGGATCTTCTTCCACTTGGCGATGAACCGGGCGTCCTGGGTGGGAAAGTTGCTGAAGATGACGGCAGTGCCCGATCCGGGAATCCCGGTGTTCTCGGCGCTGGCGCGGGGGAGGAGCCCGCTTCCTGTGGCAGGGCGCGCGGGCCGGAGACGAGAAGGCTTCGTGGACGGGGCGACAGAGCAGCTCGTCTTTGAGCAGGACTCGCATCGTGGCGCGTTCGTCGTGGCCAGCGGAGCGCCGCTCGCGATCGACGTCGCCACGAGCGCCGGCACGCCCGCACACGCCACCGCGGTCGCAGCCGCAAGCCGTCGCAACCGTGACATGGCGAGAGCCCCCGTTCTCCTCGACGATCAATGCTACCCAGGACGCGTCGGCGCCTTCAAAGCCCGCTGGTGTACGGCCGGCAGATCATTTCCAGCGGCTGCGAGAAGCAGCGCCCTACATTGAGAACCATGGGATTGGAGTGGGAGCAGACGCTGATCGACGCGCGAGACCCTGCCGGGCTGGGACGTTGGTGGCAAGAGGCACTCGGATGGGTTGTCGTGAATGACGATCCCGACGAGTTCGAGATTCGACCAGAGGCCGACCGATTACCCGGCCTGCTCTTTGCTGCGGTTCCGGAGCCCAAGACCGTAAAGAACAGGCTCCATCTGGACTTCCGCCCAGATGATCGGGACGAGGAGGTTGAGCGGATGCTCTCACTCGGCGCCACGCGGGCGGACGTCGGCCAAGGAGAACAGTCTTGGGTCGTCCTGGCTGATCCAGAAGGCAACGAGTTCTGCATTCTCAGTTCGCGACGATCGCGTCGCGGTTCCGACTGACGATTAGGGAGGGGGCGCGGACTGGATCCCTACCGACTCGATGGCGGTCGAGGGGGGCACGCCAGGAGGTCAGGTGGCGAGGGTGCCGCCGGGAAACTCAGGGGCTCACTTCCAGCGGAAGTGGACGAAGATCCGCCCAAAGTTGTGCGAGTCCTTCTCGACGCGATGGTACTGGGCCTTGATCTCCGGTTGGTCCAGGAATCGCAGGACCCGCTTCTTGAGCTGACCCGACCCCTTGCCCGGGATGATCTCGACCAGGGTCGCCTTGGTCCGCGCAGCCTCCGCGATGACGTTCTTCAGCGCTTCGTCGATGTCGCTCCCGCGGTTGTACATGTCGTGGAGATCGAGCTTGAGTTTCAGGGAGTCCACCCCTCGAGGTCGCGCCAAGAAGGGTGACGGGGCGCTCGGAACGGAATCTAGTTGGCAGGCTCGTCGCCGGCAGTGGCGGGAAGAGGACCGCCGGCGTAGCCGGCGGGCCGATTTTCTGAACGTGGGCGGGATTTCCGGGCTATAGCACCGGTAATCCCGCCCAGGTGGACCCGGAGACGGCCCAACTGGCAGCGGAGACGGCCCAACTGGCAGCGGAGCCGGCGTAAGACGAACGAGGGAAGCGGGAAGAACGAAGCGGGGCGAAGGAAGCCGGGGGCCGCCGGCCGGCTGACCATCACCACGCGTCGGTGCGATCGCGGTGTTCGGCCAGTTCCCGAAACGCCTCTGGGACGCGTCCCTCGCCGGAGAACACGGTCGTGGCGTAGCCAACCGAGTCACGGCCGAACCGGGCGCGGATCGCGTCGACTGAACGGTCGACGGCGAAACGAGCCGCACCGACGAGGCTCCCCGGCCGCCGGCGAGCATCGCCGAGCTCGAGTGGCAGCTCGAGCTGCAACGTGGACTGATCGGCCAGATTCGATACAGAGACGGCCAGAAGGGTGATCTCCGGTGACTCGGGATGGTCGGCCAGGGCGCCGGCGACGAGCTCTGTCGCCAGCTCGGTGATCGTCAGCGTTGACGATACGGCGGCCGGCAATGTCAGCGAGCGAGTGATCGAGCGGAGGCCGGTGAACCGCACCCGGACCGTGATGGTGCGACCGGCCCGGCCCGCGGCACGAAGCCGGCCCGCGACGCGATCAGCCAGATAGCCGAGCGTCGAGCGCACGAGAACGGGCGTTGCGCGCTGGCGTCCGAGCGCGGATTGCGCGCCGACCGACGACGCCCGATGGCCCGTCTCGACCTGCCGAGGGTCGAGGTTGACTGAGAGCAAGCCGAGCTTGTCACCAACAACCTGACCGAGGAGGCTTTGGAGGAGCGGACCTGGCGTCGAGGCCAGATCGCCGATCGTGTGGATGCCGGTGTCGGCGAGTCGCGCTCGGGTTGCGGGGCCGACGCCCCAGATCAGCTCCACTGGCAGCGGGTGGAGGAACTGCAGCTCTCGATCGGGCTCCACCACGATCAAGCCGTCGGGCTTGGCCACCTGAGAGGCGACCTTGGCGAGGTGCTTGGTTCGCGCAATACCGATCGACACGGCCAACCCGATTTCGATCCGCACTCGCCGGCGGATCGCGGCAGCGATCTCCGCCGGCTGGCCGAACAGATGGACGGATCCGGCGACGTCGAGGAACGCTTCGTCGATCGAGACTCGCTCGACGATCGGGGTGAAGTCCCGGAACACTTCCATGACCTGATCTCCGAGGCGCTGGTACTCGCCGAAATGGCCTCCCGCGAAGCGCAGCCCGGGGCAGAGCCTTTTCGCTCGCCAGGCCGGCATTCCCGCTCCGACACCGAAAGCCTTGGCCTCGTAGGAAGCGGCGAGCACGACGCCGCTTCCTACCGCCACGGGCTTGCCGCGGAGCGTTGGATCGAGAAGCTGCTCGACCGACGCGTAGAAGGCGTCGAGATCGGCGTGCAGGACCGTGGGCCTTCTGTTCGGCGCCATCGCCTCCAACCTTAGTCGAACAAGTGTTCGCCATCCCGGCCGTACGAGGACCTGAGGGGTCGAGCGAATATGACCTTCACCAGGGCTAAAGTTGACCGGTGATCACCGGCTATTACCGTGAGTTGTTCACGGTGATCGCCGCGACGGCGGCTTCGCTCACGGGGCTGCTGTTCGTCGCCATCTCGCTGGCGCCGGCTCGCGACCCGGACTCCGACGAAGATCTCATCCAGCAGATACGCGCCGCCGCTGCGTACTTGGCTTTTGTCAACGCGCTGGTTGTCTCGATGTTCGGCTTGGTGCCCGGCACCAATGTCGGCTACCCCGCCACGGTCTTAGGGGTGCTGGGTCTGTTCTTCTCCGCGGCAGCGGTGCGCTCGATACTGGCCAAGCACCTGACCATACGGTTGCGGAACAGCCAGGTGGGACTTTTGGCCGCCCTGCTGCTGACCTTCGGATTCGAGATAGACAGCGGCATCCGTGTTCTTGTCAACCCGCACGACACCGATATTCGCCAACAGCTGAGTTACTTGCTCATCATCTCGCTCGTGATCGGCGTGGCACGGTCCTGGGAGCTCGTGGGCCGCCGGCAGACCGGCCTGTTCTCTTCCATCGCTCTGTTGCGGGCCCGCGACCGGAAAGCACCCTAGGAGCTTGAGCCTCGCTCTTTGTTCATCATTGTTCCCAGCCGCTCCTAATGTGGCTCATCGCGTTGAACTGGCGAGTGTCACGTACGGGAGGTACGTGGCTACTCGAACCTAAGCGTAGATCTGGTGGCCGCCCACGCTCGCGATAGTTGTCTGCCGATGATCGGCGGCTTCGGGATTGTCCCCGAGTCCCTCGCGATGCCTCGCCGTGGGAGCATCACCACGTGCGCCTGCTTCAGGTCGGGTGCCTGGTTGCCGTAATGGCTCTGGCTGCCGCCTGCTCCAGCCCTGCTGCCGTCAAACCGACGACGACGACGCTCGCAGGTCCCACGTCCACGACACTTGCGGTTACAACAATTCTTGCGCCGGGGGCGCGACCGAACGCGATGATCTGGTGCTCGGGGAATTGGTACACAGCCCTGTCGTTCGACGGCATGCGCATCGATTACGAAGGCCCGCGCTCTCCATCCGCCGAACTGAAGCAGCTCGACGTCCACTACCGAGGCCGTTCAGTCTTCAAGACAAGCAACATGTACATGGCAGAGCCCATCGACGCGCCCGGCACGACCGGAAACGTATGCATCGCGAAAATGGGCGACCGCGGTTCGCCGGTTGCCCTTACGGACGGGTTCGCCGGAGCCGAGGGCCGGACAGGAGTCCAGGTTGTGTACCCCGTTTCGAGCACAAGGTATGCGGTGAGAACCTTCTACTTCCCGGGTGTGCCCCCCTTCGACATTCGGCTCCTTCACGGTTCCCTCGCCCTCGTTGGTGGCGATACCCGGTTCAGCTTCTTGTTCACCAGCGGCGCCGGGGGCAACTCGCCGATTGTCATCGATCGGTTCGAGGGGGGCCGCCCGCCTCGTTCGCAGCACCCACCAGCAGTGGTATCTGACAGACCCGGGCTGGGCCTTTGTAGGGGTGCTGGAGTCCTGGGTCGCCGACGAATGTCGCCTCGGGAAGGCACCGCAGGCGTGGCGATCTGCCGAGCAACAGGTGACTCACGGGCACTACCGCGGCTTTATGGCCGAATACGAGCACCACTTCATCCATCAACTGAAGGCTGATCTCGTTCGTTGGGGATACTGCCCGGCTACGGATTGACTAGATGGAAAACCGGGAGGGCGCGTCCCCGAATGCCTGGACAGGTGTGGCACGTGCCCGGCGGACTCCGCATCAGGTGCTTGCTTTCGCGAGCACTGCATCCCGCCATCCCCGAAGGGACGCCAAGGGCAAGAACCCGTTCTCCCACTCCATCGCGTAGAGCTCCCAGTGTGGTTGCTCGAGAGTCGGGCTCGATGTGTTGGAACGGGCTGATGGCAGTATTCAGTACGTGAGCGGTCGGTTTCTGATTACGAGCTGGGACGGAGGCGGCAACACAACTCGTGCTCTCTACCTGAGCGGTCGCTTGATGCGCCGAGGCCATGACGTTTTGGTTTTGGGTTCACAATCGATGGCGGGGCGGGCCGCTGAAGCGCGCGTGCCGTTTGCCAGCTATTCCAGCGTGCCACCGCGGCCGGCAGGCGTACGGCTCGAGGAGAGCTGGGACTTGACTTACCGAATGACCCATGGCATCGAAACAGAGGTCGACGTGTTCAACACTGCGTGCTCTTACCAGCCTGACGTGCTCGTGATCGACTGCATGATGTCTGCACCGTTCAGGGCCGCCTGGCGACTCGGCCGACCCGCAGCGGCGTTGTGTGGCGTGCTCTACCGCCCGTTCGTCGAGGAATGGGGAAACAACGCGATTCAAACTGACGTGAAGCTGTTGCTCGGCCGAGTAGAGCAGGTGCTCGTCGTGGTTCCGCCCGGCCTCGACTCCCCGGGTGAGCTTCCGCCCGGTACCGAGTACGTCGGTCCCATCTGCCATCCGGACGAGCCGGATTCTCGGCAATTAGCCGAGTGGGATCTGGAGGAGCTCGCCACGTCGGTTGATCCCTGGGTCCTCCTCAGCCTGAGCACGACGCCCATGGACCAGGCCCGGGCGCTCGGACCGATTCTGGCCGCGCTCGTTGCGATGCCCGTGCGCGTCCTGCTTACCCTTGGCGGCGTGATCGGGGCCGACACTGTTCCGCTCGCACGCAACGTGGTGGTTCGCGGCTTTGTGCCGCACGATCTCGCGCTTCCCCACGTCGATCTCGTCATCTCGCACGGCGGGCTGAGTTCCATCAGCGCCGCGCTTGTGGCCGGCAAGCCTCTTGTTTGCATACCGCAAGGCCGCGATCAATACCTCAATGCAGAGCGCGTCGAAGTGTGCGGAGCCGGGCTGACCCTGCGTGCAGAATCGACGCCGGCCGAGATCGCCTTCGCTATCAACACGGTGCTAAACGAGCCATCGTTCCGGAGAGCCGCTGAGGACTTCGCGACCACGAGCCGTCCGCTAGGCCGTGGCGCGGTTGCCGTCGACAGAATCGAGGGACTTTTGGCGTTGACTTGAAGCGTTCCCTAAGGGCGGAACTCCACAGTTCGCTGTGTGATGAGCCTGGGTGGGTCGGGCCAGGTCATCCAGGACTAGGAGGCGCCTCGGGCTCGCCGGTTCGATTCATGAGTCGATCGATCACCTGCTGCTCGGCGTCAAACTGATGCTCCCGGCGCTCCCGCTCGGCAGCCTGTTCGGTGGCCTGCTCGGCCTTCTTGTGCTCGACTTCGCGTTCGTGTTCGGCAAGCAACTGCGGAAAGGACTCGTTGAACTCGGCGATCGCCGCAGGTATCGCGAGGACGACCTCTTCCATCTCGTCCCTTCGTACTCGGACGTGGATCACGTGGGGATCGCCGCTGTGCACATCGTGGTGGAAGTCGCGGATACCGAGCGCCTCGCGAAGGTGCTCGGCAAGCCGATAGCCGAAAAACCGGCCGTCACCGCCGCCATACTCGACCTCGACGTTGAGAGGTATCCCGGGTGGTAGGTCTCCCCCCATGAACTCCGCCGCCCTGACTCTCTTGAGGGTGACGGGCCCCGTGGTCTCGCCGCTCGTCGGCTTCATCACGTTGCCTCTGAGATACCCCGATCGCGGCCTGGCGGCCGGAAGGGTGAATACCTCTTCGATGACGCGGACGGCCCCGCTTCTTACCGCTTCGGGTGTGAGATCCTCAAGCAGCTGCCACTCTCGAACCTGGTTCCGCGGGTGCATTCCTGAGGCGGATACCTGGACGAACGGCTGCCGGTCAGGTTGGCAATAGAGGATAAAGCCCGGCGCCTGAGACCGAAAGCCGTACGGCCCTCCCCTGAGGGCATCTCCTGGGCGTCCGGTCCCGCGGGGACGAAATACAAGCCCGACGGTTCCTCCGATCGAGCGCAGGTCCTGAGTGAGGCCGCGCGGTTCACTCCAGACCTCCGCCTCGTGGCCGCGCTCACGTAGCCGCGAAGCCAGGCTCGCGAGAACGGGGAGCACCGTGTCGCGGACCACCTGATCGAACTGATCGGCAAACGCCTCCTCCTCGGACCGCTCTGGCTGTTGCAAAATCTCAGTGCGGCGTTGCCCGTAGTCGTCGAGGATCCGCTCGAGATCGTGGTTGGGAGAATCGTTCGTCACAGAGGCAATGTACGCACAACAATGATCGCGGCGCTCGGGCGCCCGACGGCCACGCGAATGCGGCCCGCGCCGAGATGAGCGATATCAGCTTCACGGAGAGCAGTGCAAAACGCCCTGTGCGTCGGCGCTGTCACGCCGAGTAGTAGTGCTAAAGCCGGCAGTTCGATGGGCCGACAATCTCGAAAAGTTGAAGTGCGTACGGCGCAGCCCGCTGGTCGCTCCGGGACATGCTTGCCGCGATGTCGAGCGTCACGCTGACAGCTATTTTGGTGCGGGCGAAGGGACTCGAACCCCCACCCCCGAAGGGACCGGGACCTAAACCCGGCGCGTCTGCCAATTCCGCCACGCCCGCGTGTACGACCCAAGCGTACCCGCCGGGACTTGCGTGCCTCGGCGGCCAGTGTCGCCGTTCGCCTCCGGTAATCTCGGATCGTGGGTTCGACCGACGTCGGAGCCGACAGGAGGAGCATCAATGCCCATAGTTCCCGTAACCGAGGGGACCGACGCCTTGACCATCAGTTCGGAGCTCGGATCGGGCGATCGGGCCGGCGAGATCTATCAGCGCCTGCTCCGCGAGCGCATCGTGTTCCTCGGCACCCAGGTCGACCACAGCTCGGCCAACATGATCTGCGCACAGCTCCTCCTTCTCGAAGCTGAGGATCGGGAACGGGACATCTCGCTCTACATCAATTCGCCGGGTGGTTCGGTCACCGACGGGCTCGCGATCTACGACACGATGCAGTACGTCCGCTGCGACGTCTCGACGATCTGCCTGGGTCTGGCCGCGTCGATGGGACAGTTCCTGCTCTGCGCCGGCGCCCCGGGCAAGCGCTACGCGCTCCCGCACAGCCGGATCCTCATGCATCAGCCGTCCGGCCAGATGCAGGGACAGGCTGCGGACATCGCCATCCAGGCCGAGCAGATCATCTACCTGAAGCAGATGATGGCGGAGCGCATCGCCCTGCACACCGGCCAGCCGATCGAACGAATCGAGGCGGACTCCGACCGTGACCGGTGGTTCACGGCTCAGGAGGCACTGGACTACGGCTTCATCGACCGCGTCATCGACCGCTCGACGCTGAAGGCGACGACCTGAGCTCCTCGGCCGTCGTCGTATCGTTTCGTCCGACCGAATGGCTGGCGAGGTGCCTCGAGTCGGTCGGTGATCAGGTCGACGAGGTCGTACTCGTCGACAATGGCTCTGAGCGCGCGGCGGCGTCCGAGATCGGGCGCAGACACGACGTCCGCGTGGTCCGCCTGTACGAGAACGAAGGCTTCGCCACGGGCGTGAACGCCGGCGTCGCCGCGGCTCGCGGGGACGTTGTCGCCTTGTTGAACGACGACGCCGTGGCCGGTCCCTCCTGGCTCGACAGCTCCAAGCGCTTTCTGGCGGCCGGCGACGTCGCCGCCGTAGCACCGCGGGTCCTCCTGGCGCGCAGCTTCGCGGAGGTGGTGCTCGACGACGAGGAGCATTCGGTCCCGGGAGACGCGCGCCCGCTCGGTCGCCGTCTGGCCTCGGCAACCATCGACGGCGAGGACGTGCTCGGCTCGCTCGTCGGGCCCGGCGTCCATCAACTGGAGCACGGACCAAGCGGGGAACGCTGGCGCTGGACAGCCGGCCGCCGGCCCTTCTACGCGCCGATCCCAGGCGAGCCCACGCTCCTGAGATCGGAGGCGGAGCCGACGGACGCGCCGGTCGAATTGGTGCTCGACGGCGAACCGGCGCCGATCCGCCGGGTTGTCGACCTGGTGAACAGTGCCGGCTCTTACATCCGCAGGGACGGCTATGCGGGCGATTGTGGCGCCGACCTTCCGGATGACGATCAATGGAGCGCCTCCCGGGAGTGCTTTGCGGCCAGCGGCTGCGCCCTCGTCACGACGGCGTCGGTACTGGCGCGCGTCGGGCCCTTCGAGCGCAGCTACTTCGCCTATTACGAGGACACCGACTGGTGCTGGCGGGCACGGCTGCAGGGCTATCGGGTCCTCTACGACCCGGCGACGACGGTGCGCCATGTCCGTGGGCAGACGAGCGGAGGCATCCTCGCGGGCCGTACCCGGTTCCTCGCCGAGAGGAACCGGATCCTCACGCTTGCCCGTTGCGCCCCCCTCGGGCTCGCGTTCCGGGAAACGAAGAGGAAGTGGTCAGGCGGCGGAGACGACGGTGTTGCGAGGACGCTTCCTCGTGCGGTTTCAACCGCACTGGCCCAACGGGCGCGCCTGCGCCGGCGCTGGGTGCTCGATTGTCGCGACGTCTTCGATGATTGGGCGGACGTCGACGTTCCGTGACCGGGAGCGGCCACACCGCGGCGCAGCCGGGCCAGGATCTAGGACAAGCCGCTGAAAGCGGTGATGCGCCTCATCTTGGCCCTGGCCGGGAGTTGCCCGAACGAGGCGATATTCCCGAACCGGAGGACGGCCCCGTTCGCCTCGGCGAGCCAGTAGCCCTCACCCTTCGAGTCCGTTGCGATGCCGATGACTCGGGAAGCGAGGCGCCGGCGAACTGCCGAGCCGTGCAACCTCACGCCGTAGGCGTAGACGGCGCCGGTAGCTCCCGCCAGCCAGTACCCAGATCCGTCCGGCGGGGCCGCGATGCCGACGACGGGTGCGACGAGCCGCATATTGGCCGCCGAGCGGTGGTGGGGAGCGCCGTAGGCGTAGACCGCTCCTCGCGAGGTGACGAGCCAGTACCCGCCTGTGACCTGATCGACGGCGATCCCGACGACCGCCCCGTCGGTGGGTTTACCCCCGCGGGAGCCGTGATAGACCGCAGCTCCGAAGGCGTACACGGACCCGTTTCCTGCCACCACGAAGTACCCCTTGCCGTTCGGGGCCGCTGCGATGCTCACGACCGGGGCTCCCGGCGGCAGCGGCCCACCGTGCCACCCGCTACCACGGAGGTCCCCGTACCACTTCGCGTCTCCGAACGCGTAAACCGACCCATCCCCGAGGAGGAGCCAATAGCCGCGCCCGCCCGGCGTGGACGCCACCGAGACCACCGGCGAAGGCGCAACGGTCTCGTTCATGCTGCCGCAGTACGAGAGGTTGCCGAAATCGAAGAGCGCCCCCTGGCCGGAGATGAGGCGATATCCCTTGCCACGGACTACGGAGTGAGCGCAGGTCGTTCGCGGCAACGAGAAGGGGTCCGGCACTCCGGTGCGGTCGGCGTTCGCTCTCCATTCGGGCCACGCCGGCGGGTCGTTGGCGGCCGGAGCGATCGGCAACGGGTAGGCGGCCAGCTTTGCCGGCACCTGGGGCCCGCCGCAGGCGAGGTACATCATCCAGCCGTTCCCCGCGGCGCCCGGAATGTAGGCGACTGCGGGGTTGCTCGCGACGTCGCAGCCCCTTTGCACCGCCGACCGGGGAGCGCCGGTGTTGTACAGGAAGTCCCCGTTCTCGCCGTCGATCAGCGACAGGCCCCGGGCGTCGCCGACGAGCACGTCGTTCCCGCGGTCGCGGCCTCCCGTGAGGTCCACGAGGACCGGCGAGGCGTCGGCCTCGTGGTCGCCGCCGTAGGCCCTGGACCAGATCAGCCGGCCCGAGCCGCTCCAGGCGCTCACCATGGCCGGGCCGTTCGGGCAGTGGGCGCACGACGTCGAGACGACTGCCGTCTGGCCGTCGATCCGCCCGATTGCCGGCGACCCGAACGTCGGACCGTTCGTGGTGACGGGCCAGCCCGGCACGTTCCGGCCGTTGTCCGCGTAGACGGCAAGGACCTGACGAGTGGCGGGGCGGCTGGCGTAATGGGTGTTCCAACTGGTCCCGACGACCACGGCGAGCCGCCCCGTGTCGTTGAGCGTTCCGACGGTGGGGCTGGACCAGATCGTCTGACTGGTACACCGCTGCCAGACGCGGTCCGGGCCGGAGGCGCCGTAGCGGTAGTCGACGATCCATCCCCCGTAGCACCCGTCCCAACCGCTCGAGTCGCCACCGATGATTATGTCGTCGCGGCCAGTGTGGCTGGTGTCCGCCAGGGTGGGCGAGGACCAGATCGTGTCAGCTCGATTGATGGGGAAGCCACGCACGAGCTTCCCGTCGGGCTTGAGCGCGTAGATGTAGTGGTCGTAGGACCCGAAGACGATGTCCAGCTGACCGCTACCGGTGATGTCACCGACGGCCGGTGTGCCGAAGACGGGGTCGGAGTAGTCGTTTGCGCCGGATCCCCAGGGATTGAAGGTGCGCCGTGTCTGGAACACGAAACGGACCTTCCCGTTCGCGTAGAACGCCTCGAGGCCACCCTGCTGGTTCCGCCTCCAGAGGGAACCCGCACCTACGATGATGGACGGCGGTCTGTCAGGCCCGTCGAGGTAGGCGACCGCTGGACTCGAGTCGACTGCTGTGGGAGTCGAGCTGTGGATGTGAACCCACTGTGGCCACCCCGCCAGCTCGTGGCCCGTCTTGGCGTTGAAGACATAGATCTCGCCCGTGAGCGTCGCGAGAACGACTGCCTTGACGCCGCCGATGGTCGCGACGACCGGCGAGCTCACCCAGACGGAGCCCAGGCCCTTCTGCGTCCAGAGCGCCTGCCCGAACTGGTTGTCCTGGGCGAGGCGCGGTAAACCGTTGGGCCCGGTCGACTTCGACCTGGATGCCGGCGGGCCGGCCGATGCGGCCGAGAGACCGGGCACGACGAAAGCAGCGACAAGAGAAGCGGCAAGAGCGATGGACAACAGGTTGCGATGTGAGAGGCGCCGTCCTGAACTCGTTCGAGAGCTTCGGATGCGGCAGGATTCCATGAGGCGATTGTAGAGGATATTCACTTAGCGTGATAGCTCCAGCACTTAAAGCGTTAACACCTGCCCCGACCAGGGGCCGGATCGCTTTCGTCACGCCACGCTACGGAGACAACGTCGTCGGGGGCTCGGAGGCCGTCGTACGCGAAGCCGCGCACGGCTTGACCGAACGGGGTTACGACGTCGAGGTGCTCACGACCTGCGCGGTCGATCATTACACCTGGGCCAGCGAGCTCGAGCCCGGCACGACCGTGGACAGGGGCGTCACCGTCCGGCGCTTCCAGACGGTCCTGTCCCGCCACCCCGGCCGGTGGACCCGGATGCAGGAGCGGCTTCTGGCGGGCGAGCTCCTCGACGAGGCCGAGGAGCTCGTCTGGATAAACGGGCGGTTCCGGGTTCCCGACCTGTATCTCTACCTGGCCGGCCACGCCGAGGAGTACGCGGCGATCATCTTCTCGCCGTACCTGTTCTGGTCGACGCTCTATTGCACCGCGATCGCGCCCGAACGAACGATTCTGATGCCGTGCCTCCACGACGAGCCGTACGCCTATCTCCGCAGCGTGGCCGCCGCGTTGGCATCGTCGGCGGCCGTCTGGTTCCTGTCCGAGCCCGAGCATCAATTGGGCCACCGCCTGGCACCGGTGGCGGCCCGTCACGCCGTGATCGGCGCCGCGGTCGACGTACCCGCGGCCTACGACCCTGAGGGTTTCCGCGACCGGCACGACCTGACTCGCCCGTTCGTGCTCTATGCCGGCAGACGTGAGGGGGGGAAGGGCTGGCAGGAGCTGGTCGGTGGTTTCTGGCTGGCCGCGCTCAGGCATCGCCTGCCGTTCGATCTCGTGACGGTCGGGGTCGGGCCGGCGAAGGTGCCGCCGTCGCTCGAGCACCGCGTCGTCGATCTCGGCTACCTCGCGACGGCCGAGGTCGCCGACGCCTTCGCAGCCGCCGACGCCTTCGTGCAGCCGAGTGCGAACGAGAGCTTTTCTCGCACGATCATGGAAGCCTGGCTGGCCGAGACGGTCGTGATCGCGAACGGCGAGAGCGAAGTCGTCACCTGGCACTGCGAGCGGTCCGGGGGAGGACTCGTCTACGCCGACGAGCTCGAGCTCGGCCAGTGCCTGCGGTTCGTGGCGGAGGCGCCGAAGCAGGCGGCCGAGCTCGCCCGCAAGGGGCGAGAGTACGTGCTCGCCAACTACACGTGGCCTTCTGTGCTCGACGCCATGGAGCGTTCGCTCGAGGCGTTCCTGTGAGGGCGCGCCGTCCCGCGCGCGCTCGAGCTGGAGTACGGCCTTGAGAGTCCTCGTCGTCGGCTCGCTTCCGCCGCCCGACGGCGAGCGCGCCAAGGCCCTTCGCAGCGAGGTCGTGCGCCTTCTCGCCGAGGGCCACTCGGTCGAAGTGGTCGCGCCCAACCCCGCTGCCGCCGCCCATCGCTATCTCGTGCCCGCCGGGCTGGCTGGTTGCCTGCGGCTGGCGACGATGGTCGGGCGGTACGACGCAGTTGTGGTGCAGGTGGAGCCCGGCCTGCCGGCGAGGCCGCAAGCCGGACGGTTGGAGCAGGCAGCGTCGCTGGCCGCGTTCTCGCTCGCTTTGCGCCGCGGGCGCGACGTCGTGCTCCGCCTCGAGCGCGTTCTCGACCTTCCCGGCGGGCCGGGCGGTCGTGCGGCCCTTCGGGTCTGGCAGAGCGCGTGGCGCATCGAGGTCGGCAGCGAGGACGAACGGGCGGCTTTGGTGCTCGCCGCCGGCGAAATCGCCGATCGGGTCGTCGTGAGCCCGGCTGCAGCCGGCGACCCGGGACTTGACGACGGCGGGTGGGGCGAGGGCGCGGACGCCTCAGCCGAGAACGTGCTGGAGCTCGTGCGCCGGCGGGCGGCTCGCGAGCGCCGGGAGGTCGCCGGCCCGGCGCCGGGCCGGATCCTCGGCTGGGACCGGCTTCCGGCACCCGGAATGGCCATGGCCGAGCTCGACGCGTCGTTGCCGCAGCCGGCCCCGGCGCGCGGCCTCGGCGGCCTTGCCCGCTCGGCTCTCGCGCTCGCCGATCGGACGCCCCTGCGTCCGGTTGCGATGGCCGCCCGCACGGCTCGCCGACAGGCTTACGCCGTGCTGCGTCCCGACCGTTCCGACTGATCCAGGATCTCGAGCAGCGCCCGCGCCGCGTCCTCGAAGGTATGCGACGCGGCGTAAGCGCGAGCGGTCCTGCCGAGTGCGGCCCGGTCGCCGTGGACGTCGAGCAGAAGGCTGCAGGCTTCCGCGAGCTCGGGCGCCGTCACATCGACGGGCACCTTGCGCGCGGCTTCGTCGGGCAGCTCGCCCAACCAGCCGAGGTCCGTGACGATCATGGGCACGCCGGAGGCAAGGCAGTCCCCGACAGCGGCTGACGCCTCACCCGAGAAGGACGCCCGAAGCTGAACGGCGAGCTCCACGCGTTCGAGCCAGGCGAGATAGACGACGGGCTCGACTCGTCCGGTGACGACGAGTCTTTCCGCCACGCCGAGCTCCTCACCGAGCATCCGCAGGTCGCGAGCCAGCTCGAAGCTGATAGGGCCGACGAAGGCGAGAACGAGGTCGGGACGGTTCTCGGCCACCGCGGCGAAAGCGCGCAAGAGCCGGTCGGGCTGCTTGACGGGATCGACGATCCCGAACGTGGCGACAACCCGAGCGCCGGGCTCGAGCCCGGGCGGGCTCGGCGGCGGAACGCCCTCGGTTCGGGGGACCTCGGTGGCGAACGGCACGACACCGACGCGTCGGGCGAGCTCCGGCCCGGCTTCGACGCGCGCCAGGCGGGCTGCAGCTTGCGAGGTCACGAGGAAACGCTCGGCAAGACCGATGACCTCGCGCGCCATGAGCAGGCCGTAGCGCTCGGCCTCGATCGCTGTGACCTGTCCCGACGAGGCCAGCCCTTCGGGCAGGAGCGGGCCGTAGACCCTCCTGATGCTGCCGGCGACACCGTCGGGCACTGCCGATCTCGAGTCTGCCGCGAAACGGTACAAGCCGCTCAACCGCACCTCGTGAGCCAGCACGATCCCGCTGCGCCGGCGAAGCGACGACAACGCCGCCGCGTGGAACTCGCTGTTGCCGAGCACGTAGACGACCTCGTCGTAACCGGCCGTCGCCGCCTCCATACGCGGAAACCAGCGCGCGTCGTAGATCGGGAGGCCGGCCGGAGCGCGGCTCTCGCCCGGCGAGCGGTCGAGGCCGTCTGCGAAGCAGTCGATGTCCAGACCGCCGAGGAGGGCCAGCTCCTCGACGAGACGAAACGAGTAGTTCGCGATGCCCGATGCGAGAGGCGGGAACGGGGAGAGGATCGCCACCCGCCGGCGCCGGTGCGCTCGCCGCGGGCGGCGCGGGCGGGTCAGCACGGCCTCGTAGACCGCCGCGGTCCGGTCCGCAACTTCGGACCAGGTCGTTCGCCCGGCCGAGCCGTGCGCCCGGGACGCGGCGCGGAACGGCTCGTCGGTCAGTGCCCGGCTGATCGCGGCCGTGATCGATCTCGGATCGCCAGGATCGAAACGGGCCTCCGCTTCCACCAGGTCCCGCAACGGCTCCACGTCGGAGACGACCGCGACGGCCCCACAGGCCATCGCTTCCGCCACGGGAAGGCCGTAGCCCTCGATGAGCGACGGGAAGCACAGGAGCTCGGTCGACTGGTAGAGGCGCAGCATCGTCTCGTCCGAGACATGCCCCGTGAGCAGGAGCCGGTCACCGATCCCCTCGTTCGTCGCCACGTGGCGGAAATGGTTGGCGGTCGGCTCCGGAAGGTCGCCGGCGACGACGAGCTGGCGGGTGCGGCGCAAGGCCTTCGGCAGGAGCGCGAACGCTCGGATCAGTGCCTCGACGTTCTTCCGGCCGTCGCTGCCCGCGGGGTAGAGGACGAACGAGCGCTCCAGGCTCGGCAGGCCGGTGCGGGCCTGCGCCCAGGCCTGCTCGGGCGACTCGGCCGGCGTGAAGCGCCGGTTCGTGCCGGCGCCGACCGTGTATACCCGCCGGGGGTCGACTCCGATGTTGTCGACGAGCGACCGGCCCGTGGCGGGCGAGATCGCCAGCAGCGCGTCGGCGGCGCGCAGCACCTCGAGCCGCCCGCGGTACCGTGCGCGTTGGCGGACGTCAGCCAGGTAGATCTCGGGGTGCTCGAGCGGGATCAGGTCGTACACCGTGGCGCAGATCCGCAGCCCCGCTTCGTGGGCCCATCGTGGCCACACGCGGTCGATGGGCACCTGCAGCTCGAACGGCGACAGCACGTGCAGCAGGCGGGCGTCGTCACCAAGCGCGCCGGGCGAGCCGGCGTACTCGATCTTGGCGGACCCGACGAGTTGCCCGAGATCGCCTGGCGGCGGCAGGTCGGGGTTCAGCAGGTACCTTCCCACCAGGCCGGGATGGTCACGTTCGAGCGCGACGGCGAGCTCGTAGGCATAGCGCGCGATCCCTCGGCCTCGGTAATCCGGGCTCTGGAGCGCCTGAAGGTCGACTACGACGGGACCGTTGCTCATAGGTGCCGGGCGCGGTTCAGAGCTGGGAGGGTTCCTCGGCGGCGCGGAGAGCGTCTTCGAGGAGGTCGAGCCGGTCCTCGAGGAGGTCGAGGCGGTCCGAAGTTGTGGCGAGAAGGCGCCCGAGCAGCTCGGTCGTCTGGTTGCCGACGTCGACCTGCACGGCGACGATGTCGCTCAGCTCCGCCATCTCCCGCCGCAGCACGGCGAGCGAACCCGAGATCGCCGCCGTTGCGTCCTGCAGCTCGGCGATCCGCGCGATCAGCTCTCCGAGCGGCGGCGCGACTCGGGCCCTGAGCTCGCGCGCGACTCCGGTCTTCATTTGGCGCCAGCTTCGGCGGCCGGTCGACGCCACGTTCAGACCTCCCTTGATGGGCTCGTTCTGACGGCGAGCCTACCGGCTCGGTCCTGGTCAGGGTGGTGACGGTGCCGGCACCGGCGCCCTGATGGCAGCCAGTGGGGGCCGGTATTGGCTAACCTGCCGGAAATGAAAGTTGCGCCGAAAGTTGCGCCGACTGCCGACGTCGGTCTTCGACCAGGCGACCGCCGGGTGCTTCCTTCGCGTGTCGTCTCCGCGAAGGTCAGCCTCCGGCACCGACTCGCGGAGATCTGGCAGTCGCGCGAGCTGATCGCGTTCCTCATCCGCAAAGAGCTGAAGGTCCGCTACAAGAACAGCGTGCTCGGCTTCGTGTGGTCGTTCCTGAATCCCGCCTTGATCCTCGGCGTCTACTACGTCGTGTTCAAGTTCTTCCTTCCGAACCACGTCGTGCTGTTCGCGATCTATCTGTTCGCCGGGCTGCTCCCCTGGAACCTGTTCAACAATTCGCTCATCAGCTCGGCCGGCGTGCTCGTCGCGAACGCGGGCATCGTGAAGAAGGTCTCGTTCCCCCGGGAGATCCTCGCCCTCGCCCAGGTGGGAACCGCGATCTGCTACTTCTTCTTCCAGTCCTGCATCATGGTGGCCTTCCTCGTCGGGTTCCAGGTGGTTCCCGATTGGAAGTTCTTTCCCGTGGCGCTCCTGGCCCTCGTGTGCGACATCGTGTTGTCGGCGTCGCTGGCGATCTTCCTGTCGGCGGTCAATGTCTACCTGCGCGACGTGCAGCACCTGATCGAGGTTCTCCTCGTTGCCCTTTTCTTCAGCCCGCCGATCGTGTACCAGTACGTGTCGGTCGCCGACAAGCTCTCGCGCCATCACCTCTTGTGGATCTACCTGGCGAATCCTCTCGTGATCATCGTGCTGTCGTTCCAACGCTTCATCTACGGCAATGTGGCGCCTCTCGATACCCCCAACCCGCTCGCGACCTACTCGGAAGGCTGGTTCTTCGTGATGCTGGGCGCCGTGCTCGTCGGCTCGGTCCTCCTCTTCCTGGTTGCGATGCTGGTCTTCGGCAGGGTCGAGGGCAACTTCGCTGAGGAGCTATGAGCGCCCTTCAGACGGCGATCGACGTCCAGACCGTCTCGAAGCGCTTCCGCCTGTACAAGGAGAAGTACACCTCCTTGAAGGAGAGGGTGCTGCACGCGGGCAAGGTGCCCTACGAGGACTTCTGGGCGCTCAAGGACGTCGAGCTCGAAGTCCGCAGCGGCGAGACACTCGGGATCCTGGGCCGGAACGGCTCAGGCAAGTCGACGCTGCTCAAGTGCATTGCCGGCATCCTGCAGCCCACTTCGGGCCAGATCGTCGTGCGGGGACATCTGGCGGCGATGCTCGAGCTCGGCGCGGGCTTCCAGCCCGAGCTGTCGGGCAGGGACAACGTCTACCTGAACGCGTCGTTGCTGGGACTCCCGCGCCGCGAGATCGAGCGTCGCTTCGACGACATCGTGGCGTTCGCGGAGCTCGAGGAGTTCATCGACAACCAGGTGCGTTTCTACTCCTCCGGCATGTACGTCCGGCTCGGCTTCGCGGTCGCCGTGAACGTCGAACCCGACGTGCTGCTCATCGACGAGGTGCTCGCCGTCGGCGACGAGCGCTTCCAGCAGAAGTGCCTGGACCGTTTGCACCAGTTCCAGCGCGAGGGCCGGACGATCCTCGTCGTGTCTCACTCTGCCGACGTGATGCGCCAGGTCTGCGATCGCGTGGCCGTGATGGAGGCCGGCAGAATCGTGACGGTCGCCCCGCCGGGCGAGGCGATCCGGGCGTTCCGCGACTGCCTGCTCGAAGGAGAGGTGCCGGTGGCGCAGCCCGACGAGCTGGACACGATGGGGGCAGGCGAGGCGGCGCCACCGGCGGAGCGCAGAGTGGTGATCCTCGAGACGTCCGCCCGCCATTCCGGTCCCCCCGGCCGCAGCTATCTGGTGCCGGGCGACTCGTTTCGGCTCTCATTGCAGTTCCAGGTGAACGAGCCGCTGACGAACGTGGCGTTCGGCTGCGAGATCTACGCCTCCAACGGCGCGCTCATATTCAACTGCGACAGTGCCATGACCGAGATGCGCCAGATCCACGATCTCGAGCCCGGCCGGTACCGCGTCGAGTTCGACCTCGACGAGCTTCCGCTCCTCGACGGGAACTATGCGGTCCACGCCCGCATCCAGGACGCCGGCGGCGGGGTCGTCCATGCCCGTCTCGAGCCCGCCGCCACGTTCGAGGTCGTGAACCCCGGCCAGAGGACCGGGCTGGTGTCGTTGCCGCTGCGGATCGATCTCTCCCTGTTGCCGGTGCCGGGACCACCGGCGGCGGTGGCCGGATGACGGGCGCCGGATGACCGACGCCGGATGACGGGCGCCTCCGACGGTTGTCCGATGACCTTCGAGGTCGTCGCTGAGCTCGAGGACGAGGCGAGGCGACTCCGCTCGACGGGGCAGATCCCGCCAGGGTTCGAGGCCGAGCTCTCCGCGTCCTTCGAGGCGGCCGCGGAGGCGAGCCTGGCTGCGGCCGAACAACCTCGCAGGACCGCCGCCTCCCTGCTCGGTTACGGAGACCCCGCAGGCGCCCGTAGAAGCCAGGGCGAGATATTGGCGGACGTGCGCGCGCGAGCGTCCTCGGTCGCCCGCCGGCGGCTCGGACCGCCGGCACGCCGTCTCGAGCGCCGGTCCGAACTGGGCGCCGCCCGGGCCGCGGACGCCTTGTCGACGCAGGCTCACGTCGCCCTCGACCATCTTGAAAGAGTCGCGAGCGGCTCCCCGGTCGTGTCCCGGACCCTTGCGGCGGTTCGTCCGGGCGGAGCTGACACCTCGGCCGTCGGGACGCTCACCCCGGCGATCGAAGGTCCGCTCCTGGCTTGGGTGCTCGAGCGTCTGGTCGATTCCGGCTCCGCCGCAACGGAGGAAGCCGAAGCCGTTCCCGCTCTCGTGCTTCACGTCGAGTGCGGTGACGGACGGGTCGTCGAGGCGCTCGTCGCCCGCGGTCTCGAGGCCCGCGGCGCCGATCCCCGACGGTCGGCTCGATCGAGCGGTGGCACGAACATCGTCGCCGCCGGCGCGCTCGAATGTCTGGGCGCGACGCCGAACGACACGCTCGACGGGCTGCTGATCAGCGGAGTAGTCGATCGGCTGCGTCCCGGGGCGGCGCGAGCTTTGGCGCAATTGGCCTCGGACCGGCTCTCCCCCGGGGGCGTCGTCGTGATCGTGAGCGCACGGCCCGAGGTTGCCTTCGCCATCGACCCGGTCGCGGCCGATCTCGCCGCCGGCCGGCCGCTTCACCCCGTGACGTGGTGCCATCTCCTCGCTCGCTACGGACTCTCGGATCTGGAGGTGTACGACCCCGACCCGAGCGAGCCCGACGTCTTCGCCGTCTCCGCGCGCCGTCCCGTTATGGCGTGGACGTCCGGCGAGGACGCCCGATGAGGACCCGACCGGTCCGCATCGACCAGGTCATTCCCTCGATCGTCGAGCGTGATGCCGTCAGCCACCACACGCTGGAGTCGCAGAGGGTCTTGCGGTCGATGGGCTTCGTTTCTGAGATCTATGCATGCACGATGGGACGGGAGCTCACCGGTCGGGTGCACCCTCTCCGCGAGCTGCCTCGGGAGCGGGGCGGACACCAGTGGGTTTGCTACCAGGCGTCGATCGGTTCACCCGCTGCCGACGCCTTCGCCACGCACCCGGGTCTGAAGCTTCTCAACTATCACAACATCAGCCCCGCAGAGCCGTCCGACCGATGGATGCCCGTCCTGGGCGACGAGGTGCGGCTAGGGCGCAAGCAGCTTGTCGAGCTCGCACCGCTCGTGGAGCTCGGCATCGCCGTCTCCGAGTTCAATCGGGCGGAGCTCGAGGAGGCCGGGTACCGCAGCACGACGGTGGCCCCGCTCATGTTCGACACCTCGAATTTCGACAGCCCCCCGGACCCGAGAGCGGCCGGTCGTCTCGCCGCCGGCCGCGCCGGCGGGGGTCGGGACTGGCTGTTCGTCGGCCAGATGCTGCCCCACAAGGCGCACGAGGATGTGATCAAGGCGCTCGCGTGCGCGCGGAGGCTGTTCGACCCCGACGCCCGTCTTCACCTGATCGGGCGGGAGAGCTGTCCGGCCTATGCGAACGCCCTCCGGCGATTCGCCGCCTCGCTCGGTCTGAGCGGCGCGGTCGAATTCGCCGGCTCGGTGACTCCCGGGGAGCTCGCCGCCTACTACAGGGCCGCCGATGTGCTCGTGTGCTGCTCGGAACACGAAGGCTTCTGCGCACCCCTGCTCGAGGCGATGCACCACCGATTGCCGGTGGTCGCGTACGGTGCAGCTGCAGTACCCGAGACCGTGCTCGACGCCGGGATCGTCCTCCCGTCGAAGTCGCCGGTGCTCGTCGCGACTGCGGTTCAGCGGGTGCTGACCGACCGGCCGCTGCGTGACTCGCTCGTGCAGGCGGGAGTCGAACGCTCCGCCGCATTTACGGTCGACGGCGCCAAGCGAGCGTTCGCAGAGGCCGTCGAGCAGGTGCTGCGCGCCGATTGAGGCTGCCGGACCGCAGTCTCACGGTGCGAGCCCGAGGCTTCCGAACGACAACGCCGCCGCCGCCGCCATCGCGACCGCCGAGATTATGAGCAGGGCCTCGAACCAGCCGGGCCGGAGGCGGGCGGCTACCACCCCGAGCAATGGGAACCCCCGGAGAAGCACTCTCGGGGTGAACCCGACTATCGGGGAGAGAAACGCGAACACGAGGACCGCAACCACGTAGCCGGTCCAGATGCCCGGCCGGCGCGTGCTGAGGAAGACGGTCAACAGGGCCATCGCCACCACGAAACCGACCGCCTTCACGGTATAGGGCGGGATCGTGAGGTGGTCGCCGCGCACGACCAGGAGCCCGTTCCAGATTCCGGAGCCGAGCGGACCCGGCTGCCAGCCTCGGCGCTGGTCGATGAACCAGGCGAACGGCGTGCCAGTGTGCGCCCAGAGGTAGGCGAAGAAGGCGATGGCCCCGAATGGGGAAAGTATCGGTGCGACTAGAGACCGCCACTCACCGCGTTCGCGGATCGCGATCACGGCCGCCAGGACACACGGCACGACGATCGCCGCTCCGATCGGGTCGACGGCCGTCGTCGCCGCCGCCAGGATCCCGGCGAGCACCCAGCGCCGGCCGTGCAGCGCCAGGAGGCAGCCGGCGACGAGGGGGATCAGCAACGTCTCGCTGTAGACCATGCTGAGCACGTAGGCGCCGGGCGAGGCGAAGATCAGCGCCGTGCCCCGGTCGGCGGCGCCCGCTCCGTAGACCGAGCGCAGCAGCCACCAGACCAGGAGCGCGCCGATGAAGCCGGCGATGAAGCCGATCAGGAGCCCTCCGTCGCGCGGGCTGAGCCTCGTGGCGTCGCACGTCGCCCTGATCGCGAGCGGGAAGAGCGGAAAGAAACCGAGCGCGCTCTGCGCATGGTTCCCGCTCCCCGGCGGGATGACCGAGGGATAGCCCTTCGCAGCCGCGGTCTGGTACCAGTGACCGTCCCACTTGTCCAGCAGCGAGAGCACCCCGACGTGCTCGTCGTAGGCGATCGCCGAGGCGACGAGCAGGACGCCGACCCGCGAGGCGACGAAGATCGCGGCAGGCCGGAGGAGCAACCGTAGCTTGATCTGGGGCAACCTACTTGGCCCTGACGCGCCTCGGCAACGTCCGGCGGGCACCGTTAGTCCTCGTAGCGGGCACGTCGGGCACTAACATGGCCGTATTCGCCACTTCAAGCTGCGTCTCACCGCGCTCGCTTGCGTGGTGCTCGGCCTCCTGGCCGGGCCCGCCGCACTGGCTTCAGGCGCCGACGGTTCGGCGGCGCCTGCCCCGCTCGCGCCGTTCCCCGCTCGCACCGTCGACTTCATCGGCTACGGCAACGGGCACGGTCACGGCATGGGTCAGTGGGGGGCGTTCGGATATGCCGCCGCCGACCACGAGACGTACAAGTGGATCCTCGCCCACTACTACGGCGGGACGAGGCTGTCCTCGAGGGGAAACCTGACGTCGAAGGACCCGCTCGTCCGCGTCGATCTCAACGAGAACGACGGACGTCCCGTCGTCGTCACGTCCCCGTCGCCGTTCTCGTTCGGGGGTCACTCGTTCCGAGCCGGCCAGGCCGCCCGTGCGGTCCTGTCCGGGGGCCGGTGGACGCTGTCGGAAGCGCCGGGATGTTTCGCGAGAGCCTGGACGCGAGTCGCCGTCGCTCTCGTGAACCCGGTCGCCAAGCCGGAGTCGCTCCAGCCTTCAGCAACCGACAAGCAGGTTCTCACGATCTGTGAAGCCGACGGCGACGCGCTTCCGGTTCGCGGGAGCGTCGAGGCGTTCGCCTCGCCGGGCGGCGCCGTCACGCTGAGCATCCTCCCGATCGAGGAGTACCTCCGCGGAGTCATCTCCACTGAGGTGTCGTGGCTCTGGGGCCTGCTGGGGGGAAGCCGCCGCTCGCCTCAGGGCCGGCCATGGGGTTTTCAGGCGCTCGAGGCGCAGGCCGTCGCGTCGCGCACGTTCGCCGCCGCCGAGCTCGCGACCGGCGGCTGGAGCCGCTACGCGACCGCGTGCGACGACGTCTGCCAGTCGTACACGGGTATGGCGCACGAGTCGCCCGTCACCGATGCCGCGATCGCCGACACCGCCGGCATGATCCTCGAACACCGGGGTGTGCCCGTCTTCGCCGAGTACTCGGCGTCGACGGGCGGTTACTCCTACGGCGGCCAGTTTCCTGCTGTCGTGGACCGAGGTGACTCCGTCTGCATCAAGAGCAGCTACTACACCTGCAACCCGTGCCACCAATGGCTGGCGTCCGTCCCGGTCGGCGCCGTCGAGAAGGCGTTCCCGTCGGTGGGAAAGCTCGCCTCGATCAAGGTGACGCGACGCAATCATCTCGGCGCCCTCGGCGGCCGGGCCGAGACGGTCGAGATCGTCGGGACGACCGGCGTCAAGGTCTCGGTCTCCGCTTACAGTCTCGAACCGCTGCTGGCGGACAACAACCCGGATCTCTGCGCCTCCGACTGGTTCGGGGTCACAAACGGCCCGTGAAGTGCCCGGGGTAGGCTCGCCCGGGACTCGCGGGAGGCGTCATGGAGGGCCAGGTTCGGGCTTGAGGCGCAAGAGGACCTGGCAGTACGCCCGTTTCGTCATCGGGCTCGGGATCGGCGGGGTCGCCCTGTGGGCGGTCAGCGGACATCGCGGCGAGCTGGCGGGGGCCTCCGCCGAGCTGAGCCATCTCGACCCCGCCTGGCTGGCGCTCGCAATCGTGGTCGAGGTCCTGTCGCTGGTCGCGTTCGCCAAGATGGACCAACGCCTGCTGCGATGCGGCGGCGTCCGCGCCGGGACGGGACGGCTCACCGCGATCTCCTTCGCGGCCGGCGCGATCGCGAGCTCCTTGCCGGCGGGACCGGTCGTGTCGAGCGCGTTCGGGTTCCGCCAGTTCCGGCGCCTCGGCGCGTCGGAGGGTCTTGCCGCCTGGACGCTCGTGGCGACGTTCGTGTTCTCGGCGCTCGGGCTTGCCCTGCTGGCGACGGTCGGGATCGTGGTCGCGGAGCGTCAGGGGTCGGCCTTCGACCTCGTCGGCGTCACCGTCGGCATCCTCGGCACCGCCCTCATCGGGGCGGCGATCGTGTATCAACGACGAGCTCTGTTCAGGCTTCTGGGCCGCGTGCTCGTTCTCTCGCATCGGTTCACCGGGTTCCCGCGGCGGTCCGGTGAGGACGTCGCGCTGTCGATCGCCGCCAGCTTGAACGAGGTCACCTTCAGGCTGCGTGACCTCCTCGGCGTGCTGGCGTGGTCGGTCGCCAGCTGGGTTCTCGACTGTTCGTGCCTCGTCTTCGCCTATCTCGCCGTCGGCGCCGAGATTCCCTGGCGCGGCCTCCTTCTCGCCTATGGTGCAGGGCAGCTGGCGGCGAACCTGCCGATCACCCCCGGTGGGCTCGGGGTCGTCGAAGGCAGCCTCGTGATCGCACTCGTCGCCTATGGAGGTGGCCAGGTGAGCACAGTCGCCGCCGTGCTGCTGTACAGGATCGTGAGCTTCTGGGCCTTCCTCCCCGTCGGATGGCTCGTATGGGCGGGCCTCACGTGGTCGAACCGGCGGGCGGATCAGCTCGCCGCCCTCGCGGCAGAGGTCTCGCCGTCGCCGCACCTGCCGATCCTGGAGGGGGACCGGTCGTCGGAGGTCCCCCAATGACGAGGGTGAGGGCGGCTGCCTGTGCCGTGATCGTCGTGCTGGCGGGGCTCGCAAGCGGCTGCACGGCCTATCACAACGGGCTCGGGACTCACGACAGCGTCTGCTTCAGGGTCTACCCGGAGGCGGTCGCCGCCGTGCACCACCACGGACGATTCGCCGGCGAGCGGTATCTGCCGCCCCGCTCCCTGATCCTCCAGATGCCCGGCGCCTCGGTCCCGGATTCGCTTCAGGACGCCTCGCGCGTCGCGACCTGCCTGGTCGCGTTCACGGGCCATTTCACCGCCGCGACGGTGGAAAGGGGATGGTCTCCGGACGGACGAGCGGGCCAGACCGCGATTGTCGTCGTGCGCCAGCGCGACTCGCTGCTCTTGGCGACGGTGGTCCTCGACCGCATTCCGCGTCGGCTTGTGTTTGCCCACGTATTCCCGCGACTGCACTGACGCCTGCGGCGCCTCAGCGCCGCGAGAGCCGCACCTGGTCAGCCCTCGGAGGCGAGCTCGACCTCGACCGAGAGCGCGTTCGAACCGGGCTTGGCCAACAGGTCGAGCGTCGCGATGGCGCCGGCGTCGACGAGGTCGGCAGAAGCGAGCTCGACGAGCCCGACGAGCGAAGGCGGTCCTGTCACAGTGCACCGTGCCACCGGCCGGCGCATCGAGCCCTTGGCCTCGGTCTTGGCCCGCCGGACGGCGACGAGCACCTCCGCCACCGCCTCGAGAAGGTCGGGTTGCGCGCCGGGCCCGGCTGCGCCGGCGAGGGCGGCGCCGGACGGCCAAGAGCTGAGGTGGACCGAGCCCTCCTGCCACCACGACCATGCTTCCTCGCTGCAGTAAGGCAGAAACGGAGCGAACAGGCGCAACATCGTCGACAAGCTCAGGGCCAGCGCCGCTCGGGCCGAAGCCGGACCGGGCTTGGAGGGTTCGCCATAGGCACGGCTCTTCACGAGCTCGAGGTAGTCGTCGCAGTAAGACCAGAAGAAGGACTCTGTCACCTCGAGGGCCCTGGCGTGGTCGTAGGAGTCGAGCTCCGCGGTCGCCTCGTCGACGACCGCGGCGAGGCGGGCGAGCATGGCGGCATCGAGCTCCGTGAAGCCCTGTGCCGGGATCGGCGTCGCGGTCTCGGTGCCGTCCATGCGGGACAACACGAAACGACTCGCGTTCAGGATCTTGATGGCGAGCCGCCGGCCGACCTTCATCTGCTCCTCGCTGAAGATGGTGTCCGCCCCGAGGCGGGCCGATCCCGCCCAGTAACGCACGGCGTCGGCGCTGTACTTCTCGAGGTAGTCGAGCGGCGTGACGGCGTTGCCGACCGACTTTCCCATCTTCTTCCGGTCCGGGTCGAGGATCCATCCGGAGATGGCGGCGTGACGCCACGGCAACTGACCGTGCTCTAGCTCGGAGCGGACGATCGTCGAGAACAGCCAGGTCCGGATGATCTCGTGCGCCTGCGGGCGCAGGTCCATCGGGTAGACGGAGGCGAACAGTTCAGGGTCGTCCTCCCATTTGCCGGCTATCTCCGGCGTGAGCGACGAGGTCGCCCAGGTGTCCATGATGTCGGGGTCGCCGACGAACCCGCCCGGCTTGCCTCGCTGGTCCTCGCTGAATCCGTCCGGCACGTCGGTCGACGGATCGACGGGCAGCCGGTCCTCGGACGCGAGGAGCAAGTCGTCCCCCATCACCTCGCCGGTCCCGTCGAGCCGGTACCAGACCGGGAACGGGACGCCGAAGAAGCGCTGACGGGAGATGTTCCAGTCCCCGGTCAGCCCTTCCACCCACGCCTCGTAGCGGGCCCTCATGTGCTCCGGGTGCCAATCGAGCTCGCGGCCGCGGGCCAGGAGCGCCTCGCGGTGGTCAAGCGTGCGCACGTACCACTGCCAGGAGGCGACGATCTCGAGAGGCCGCTTGCCCCGTTCGTAGTACTTCACGGTATGCGTGACGGGTCTCGGCTCACCGAGCAGGTCGCCGGACTCCCGGAGGAGCTCCACGATCCGCTTTCGGGCCCGGTGAATCGGCTGGCCCTCGATCTCGGCGTACATGGCGGCCGCCCGCGCCGGGTCGACTGACTCCCAACCGGGCGCGCCGAAGGGTGCCGGTCCCAATCGGCCGTCCCTCCCGACCACCGACCGCGTCCCGAGCCCGAGGTCCCGCCACCACGTCACGTCCGTCAGGTCGCCGAACGTGCAGATCATGGCGATGCCCGTACCCTTGTCCGGGATCGCGAGCTCGTGGGCCAGAACCGGTACGGGCGCCCCGAACAGAGGCGTCAGCACCTCGGTTCCGAACAGCGTCTGATAGCGCTCGTCGTCAGGGTGCGCGACGAGCGCGACGCACGCCGGCACCAGCTCGGGTCGAGTTGTCTCGATCTCCACCGGTGGTCCGTCTCCGGACGAGCGGGCGAAACCGAGCCGGTGATAGAACCCCGGCTCCTCCCTGTCGACGAGCTCCGCCTGGGCGAGGGCCGTCTGGAAGTCGACGTCCCACAGGGTCGGCGCCTCCTGGCGGTAGGCCTCGTCGCGGGCCAGCAGACGAAGAAATCCGCGCTGCGAGGCGCGGCGCGCCGCCTCGCTGATAGTCGTGTAGTGCTGGTCCCAGTTGACAGAGGCGCCGAGCTTGCGGAACAGGAGCTCGAAGGCCTGCTCGTCCTCGGCGATGAGGACGAGGCACAGCTCGATGAAGTTGGGGCGCGAGATCGGTACCGGCCGGGCGTTCTTCTCGCGCGTTTCGGCTGGCGCGCTGGCGACGAAGTCCGGATCGTAACCGAGCGTCGGGTCGCAGCGGACCCCGAAGTAGTCCTGGACGCGGCGCTCGGTGGGCAGGCCGTTGTCGTCCCATCCGATCGGGTAGAAGACCACCTTCCCGGTCATCCGCCGGTAGCGGGCGATGATGTCGGTCTGGGTGTAGGAGAAGACGTGGCCGACGTGCAGCGCCCCGGACACGGTCGGCGGCGGCGTGTCGATCGAGTACACGTCGGCCCGGTCGTGACCCGACCCGAAGCGGTAGGCGCCATCCTTCTCCCAACGCGCGGACCAGCGGTCCTCGAGGCCCTCCAATGAAGGCCTTTCCGGGACGCGAGGAGCCTGCATAGGCCTAGTACGGTACTCCCGTGCTGCGCCTTCATGACACGGCCCTGGGCCGCAGCGAGGAGCTGAAGGCCCGCGAGCCGGGGCGGATCTCCCTGTACGTCTGCGGCTCGACGGTCTACGGGCCGCCTCACATCGGGCACGGTCGTTTCTCGCTCGTCTACGACATCCTGCGCCGCTACCTGGAGTGGTCCGGCGTTGTCGTGGACCACGTCTCGAATGTCACCGACGTCGACGACAAGATCATCGCCCGGGCGAACGAGGAGGGACTGCCGGCGGCGGAGATCGCCGAGCGGTACGAGGCCGAGTGGTGGGGCGCCATGGACACCTTGGGCTGCCTCCCGCCGACGAGGATTCCCCACGCGACGGCCTTCATCGACCAGATGGTCGATCTCATCGCCGAGCTCGTCGCCCTCGGGGTCGCCTATGAGACGAGCGACGGCGTCTACTTCACGGTCGCGGACGTGGCCGACTACGGGCTGTTGGCCCATCAGAGCCTCGACTCTTTGCGGTCAGGAGCACGCGTCGAGGTCAACGAGGAGAAGCGGTCGCCGCTCGATTTCGCGCTCTGGAAGAAGGCGAAGCCAGGTGAGCCCTCGTGGCCGTCGCCCTTCGGCCCCGGCCGCCCCGGTTGGCACACCGAGTGCGTCGTCATGTCGCTCGCCCTCCTCGGGGAGGGGTTCGATTTGCACGGTGGCGGTCAGGATCTGATCTTCCCGCACCACGAGAACGAGCGCGCACAGGCCGTCGCGCTCGGCAAGGGGTTCGCGCGCCATTGGATGCACCACGGGATGGTCGAGGCGAGCGGCGGCGAGAAGATGTCGAAATCGCTCGGCAACGTCCTTTTGCTGTCGACGCTCTTCGAGCAGGAGCTCGATCCGCGTGCGTACCGGCTTCTCGTGCTCCGGTCGCACTACCGGGCGCCGATCGTCGTCACGGCCGAGACCCTGGACGACGCCGCCGTGGCGCTTCAGCGCGTGGACGCCTTGAGCCGACGACTGGCGGAGGCGGGCGCGCCGGCCGCTGGCGCGGGCGAGGAGACCGACGCGTCGGTGCAGGCCGGTGTCGAGGTCAGAAGAGCGTTTGCCGAGCGGATGAACGACGACCTCGATACGCCGGGCGCGACAGCCGTCCTCTTCGACGCGATCCGCAGGGCCAACTCTGCGCTTGACGCCCGCGAGGACGCCCTCGGCGTCGAACTGGCGCGGGCGGCGCTGGACTGCTTCGGGGCCGTCGGGCTCGAAGCGGCGGGAGCGAGGCCAATTCCGGAGTCGGTACTCGAGCTCGGGCGGCGACGCGACGAGGCTCGAGCGGAGCGGGATTTCCCGGCTGCCGACGCGCTTCGTGCCGAGATCGTCGCGCTCGGCTACGTCGTCGAGGACACGCCTGGGGGCACGAGAATCCGTCGCTGAATCCGGTGGCGAAACGCTCTGCTACGTTGTCCCCGAGAGCAACCGGGATCGCGTCGTAAGGCGTGGGTTGCCGACACGTTGGACGGTTACCCGGTTCCCGGGGCACCACCGGGTATCGGCACCTCCAGGCCGTGCAGTCTCGGCCCCGGGGCCCTCTTTCATCTGCAATCTGAGACAAAGGGGAACGCCACCGTGGCGACCGGAGTTGTGAAGTGGTTCAACAGTGAGAAGGGCTACGGCTTCATCTCACAGTCCGACGGCGTGGACGTCTTCGTCCACCATTCGTCCATCCAGATGTCCGGTTACCGGACCCTCACCGAGGGCCAGGAAGTCGAATTCGACGTCCAGGAGGGCCAGAAGGGGCTGCAAGCAGCCAACGTTCGGGCGCGCTGACCGCCCACTCCCGGTAGGCGTGCCGCTCGGCGGCAAGCCTCGCAATTTGCCGGCCGCACCACGGTGCCCGGCCCTATCGCCGGTTCTGACGTCGAACCGCCTTCTCGGCGCGCCCGAGAAGAGACCGACGGCACCGCCCGGGGTCGTCCGCGTGCTTGCCGCCTCCGCTGGCTTGCCGCGTCCGCTGGCTTGCCGGCGTAGGTTACTCACGGGTCACTAAGCTGGAGGCCGCCAGTTGATGACGCCGGACTCGCCATCGACGTATGGCCGGCCCCGGCCCCGGACTCGAGGTGAGCGATGAGTGACTTCTCGATGGAGCTGAACGAGGACCAGCTTCAAGTCGTCAAGTGGGTCCACGACTTCGCGGAGGACGTCATCCGTCCTGCCGCTCACGAGTGGGACGAGCGCGAGGAGACTCCGTGGCCTCTCATCGAGGAGGCGGCCAAGATCGGGCTCTACTCTTTCGACTTCGTCGCCAACACCTACGCCGATCCGACCGGCCTGCTGTTCCCGCTCGTCAACGAGGAGTTGGCCTGGGGCGATGCGGGGATCACTTTGGCGATCCTCGGGTCGACCCTCGGCGTGGCCGGGATCGTCGCGACGGGTACGCCCGAGCAGGTAGGGGAGTGGGTGCCGCAGTGTTTCGGACAACCGGGAGATCTCCGACTGGCCGCATTCTGCGTGTCGGAAGCCGATGCCGGCTCGGATGTGAGCAACCTGAAGACCCGCGCCGTCTATGACGAGGCGAGCGACACCTGGACGCTGAACGGGACGAAGACGTGGATCACGAACGGCGGCATCGCCGACGTCCATGTGGTCGTCGCCTCGGTGGAGCCGGAACTCGGAGCGCGCGGCCAGGCGAGCTTCATCGTGCCGCCCAGGACCACCGGGCTGTCGATGGGCCAGAAGTTCAAGAAGATGGGGATCCGGGCGTCCCACACCGCCGAGGTCGTGCTCAAGGACGTGAAGGTCCCGGGATCATGCCTCCTCGGTGGCAAGGACCGGCTCGACGAGCGCCTCGCCCGAGCCCGCGAGGGGAAGCACGGGAAGACGTCTTCGGCAATGGCGACCTTCGAGGCCACCCGCCCGGCGGTGGCGGCCCAGGCGGTCGGGATCGCCCGTGCCGCGTACGAGTACTCGCTCGACTATGCCAAGGAACGCACGACCTTCGGCCGGCCGATCATCGAGCACCAGGCGATCGCGTTCAAGCTGGCCGACATGAAGACCCGCATCGATGCGGCGCGGCTCCTCTACCAGCGCGCCGCCTGGATGGCGATGACCGGGAAGCCCTTCACCGCAGGAGAGGGCTCGATGTCGAAGCTGTTCGCGGGTGAGACCGCCGTCTGGGTGACCGAACAGGCGATCCAGATCCTCGGCGGCTACGGCTACGTGCGCGACTATCCCGTCGAGCGGTGGCACCGGGACTCGAAGATCTACACGATCTTCGAAGGGACTTCCGAGATCCAGCGGCTGGTGGTGGCCCGGGCGATCTCTGGGGTGCACATTCAGTAGGCTTTCAAAGGGATTTTCTTAGGATGGGGGAAGGAATTGAAGGTGCTGGTCATCTGCCGCCCGCTGCCGGTCGCGACGCCGGCTGCGATGGCGCCCCATCTCGCGGAGGAGATGGCCGAGCTGCGCAAGCTGCGGGCCGCCGGCACCCTGCTCGAGGCCTTCAGTCCTGGTGGGCCAGGCGCTGTGCTCATCCTCGAAACAGCTGACGCGCCCTCAGCCGCGGCGATCGCAGAGGCCCTTCCGCTTCGCCGAGCCCAGCTGATCTCGACCGAGGTCGTCGAGTTGCACTCCCTCGGCCTCTGAACTCTGTTTGCGCCACGCGGCTTCTGGGGCCACTCGGCCGAGGCGACTTTCGCCGGCGAAGTCGCCACGGCGACCGCGGAGGCTCGCATGAGAGCTCGGGGCAGGGATCGATGACGGTGGAAGCGCGCCAGGTTCTTGCAAGATCGTAGGTATGATCTTGGTTGGAGGTGGTGGCCGAAGTGGCGACGGACGTGGTGTATCAAGCGAGTGACCTAGCGGGGGCTCGCCGAAGGGAATTCTTGAGTGCAGCAAGAGACGGGCGGGCGTTGCTGCGCGATACGGACGGCTTCGCTCTCGCGATGGTGCCTCTCGCCGACTTGGAGGCGGTGAGCGAGATCGGTCAGGCTGCGCTCACCCTTCTGCGAGCAGAGTCCGGACTTCGCCGGGAGGATGCGCACGCTTCTGACCTTGGCCCGCTGGCGTGGTTGCTGGTGTTCGATGAGGACGACCGCGCCCAATTCGTCGAGGAGCTGAGCGATGCCATCACGTTGGCTGACGCCACCCGTGACCTCCGGCCGCTTCGCACCTGCCTTCGGGATTGGCAGACGACGGCCGAGGCATTGTCGGACCCTGCGCGGCGTCTGCTGCTCATCGGTGCTGCTGACGAAGACTTTGTCGAGGTCGAGCGTCCTGCCTGACCCCAAGCCCGGTGCATACCGTCCTCATGTTGCCGCACGGAGGCCGGGCGGTGGGCCAGGCGCTAAGCCGCCGTTTCGTGTGCTGGTGCATCGGCAATTCATCGACGCCTGGAACAGCCTGGCGGAGAGGGTCGGGCTGGAGAACGCCCAACACTTCCGGGACCACGTGGCTTTCACGCCGGGCGAGTACCCGCGAGTCGGGACATCGTCGGTGATGAAGGGCAAGCACAACGGCCCGAAGTGGCCGGGGTACTCGAAGACGATCCACTACGAGATCTCCGGCGCCGGTCGGATCGATTATCAGTACAACGCGTCGAGCACCGAAGGGGCCGAGCACGACGTCCACGGTGTAGTCAAGATTCTCACGGTCGACCTCGGGAGCCATTGACGAGCCCACCGCCGGCCAAGCCCTCCCAGCCCGAAGTCCCCTCAATACGAGGGAATTCACATTCAATAGGGAGGATCAGCAAAGCTCACCACCACGTGCAGCCCGCCCTCCGGCCTCGGCACCGCCGTGACCACCGCACCGTGCGCGTCGGCGATCGCCTTCACGATGGCCAGACCGAGACCGTGCCCGCTCGAGCGCGAGGTGCGGTCCGCCCCGAGCCGCTGGAACGCACCGAACAGCCGGTCCACGTCCGCCGCCGGGACGATCGGCCCGGTGTTGCTGATCGCCACCCGGCTCTCACCGCCCGAACGGCTCGTCGCCACCTCCACCGTGCCGCCGGGCACGTTGTACTCCAAGGCATTGTCGAGCAGATTGGCAACCAGACTCTCGATCAAACTCGTCTCCCCGCTCGTCGGCGCCGGCGCCAGCGACACCTGCAAGCACGACGCCCACCCGTGCAGCGAGCTCCCGCCGCGACGCCACGACGCCTTCCACGACCACGGCGAGGTCCAACGGCTCCCGGTACTCGATCCCCTGCTCGCTGCTCGCGAGGGTCAACAGCGCATCGATCAATCGCTCCTGACGCTCGCCCAGTGCGAGCACCTCCTCGCACGCCAGCCGCAAGCTCTCGGAGCTGGCGTCCGGATCCGCCAACGCCACTTGCAACAAGGTGCGCTGACCGGCGAGTGGCGTCCGCAGCTCGTGTGAGGCGTTCGCCACGAAACGCCGCTGGGACTCAAACGACCCCTCCAGGCGCCCGAACAGCTCGTCGAGGGTCCGGCCGAGCTCGGTGAGCTCGTCGTCCGGTCCCTGCGACGCCGAGGCGGCGATGGAGGTTCGTCGCGGAGATCTCCTGCGCGCTCTCGTTCATCTCACGCAAGGGCCGCAAGAAACGCCCCGCGACCCACCACGCCACCGCCACCGCGACGCAGACGGCGACGAGCGTCACGAGGGCTGCTCCGACGGCGAATTGGCGACCGTTGAATTGCGGCGGAATGTTCGGCGGATTGCCGTTCGGATGCGCGGTGACCGAGGTCGAACTGCTCCGGATCAGCAACCCGGAGACCCCGAGCACGACGATCACGAAGGCACCGATCAGCCCGGTGTAGAGCACCGTCAGCTGGACGCGTAGCGACACCCGCCGCAGGTGGTGTCGCTCGAGGAAGCGGCCGATCATCGGGGCGCTCCGATCCGGTAGCCGCCCTCGCGGACCGTGTCGATCAGCGGCGGATCACCGAGCTTCGCCCGGAGCCGGCGCACCGTCGTCTTCACCGCGGTGGTGAACGGGTCGGCCATCTCGTCCCACACCCGCTCGAGCAGCTCCTCGGCGGACACGACCCGGCCCGAGGCCGCCAGCAGGCACTCGAGGAGGGCGAACTCCTTCGGGCTGAGATCGAGCCGTCGGCCGTCCCGGAAGGCCACCCGTCGGGACGGGTCGAGTGAGACGTCGCCCGCCTCGAGCGTCGGCGGGACCGCAGGTGTCGAGCGGCGCCCGAGTGCGCGGACGCGGGCGACGAGCTCGGAGAAGTCGAACGGCTTTGCGAGGTAGTCGTCGGCACCGAGCCCGAGGCCCTCCACCCGGTCCCGGACGGTGCTCGAGGCTGTCAGCATCAGCACGCGTGACCCGGACTCGCCGGCCACGATCGACCGGCAGACGTCGTCGCCGTGGACGCCCGGTAGGTCCCGGTCGAGCACCACGACGTCGTACCGGGTGCCGGCGAGGCGGCCGAGGGCCTCGGTGCCGTCCAGGACGACGTCGACGGCCATCCCCTCGCGCCGTAACCCGGTCCCGATCGACCGGGCGAGCACCTCGAAGTCTTCGACGACCAGCACACGCATCCCGCCACGATGCCAGGCACCCGGTGTCAATGCGGTGTCAGCGGGCGACACGGCGCTGACACCGACGGAGTCATACAACGACGCCGTGACCGACGCCACGATCGAGATGACCGATGTCCGCAAGCGATACGGGGAGACCGTCGCACTGGACGGGATGTCCTTCTCCGTTCAACCCGGACGGGTGACCGGCTTCATCGGCCCGAACGGGGCCGGGAAGTCCACCGCGATGCGGGTGATCCTCGGCCTCGACGCACCCGACGAGGGCACGGCACTCGTCGGCGGGCAGCCCTACCGGACGCTCCACCGCCCCCTCACCCACGTCGGAGCCCTCCTCGACGCCGACGCCCTCCAGCCGAGCCGTTCCGGACGCAACCACCTGCTCTGGATGGCCCGGTCCCAGCGCATCAGCGCCGGCCGCGTAGACGAAGTCATCGACATGGTCGGCCTCACGGGTGCGGCCAAGCGCAAAGCCGGCGGCTACTCCCTCGGCATGCGCCAGCGGCTGGGCATCGCGGCGGCGATGCTCGGCGACCCGCCCATCGTGATGATGGACGAGCCGTTCAACGGGATCGATCCCGAAGGGATCATCTGGATGCGGGGGTTCCTTCGCTCGCTCGCGGCCGAGGGCCGGGCCATCCTCATCTCGAGCCACCTCATGAGCGAGCTCGAGGACGTCGTCGATCACGTCGTGGTCGTCGGCCGGGGCAAGGTCCTCGCCGACGCCACCATCGAGGAGCTCGTCGCCCGGGCGTCGCACGACACCGTCACCGTGCGCACGGACGCGCCGGCGGACGCCGTGGCTGCCATCCAAGGCGCCGGCGGCACCGCCTCCGTCACCGGCACGGACCGGGTCGAGGTTGCCGGCCTTCAGCCAAGGCGAGTAGTCGAGATCCTCGAGCGCCGGACAGGTGTCCTTCTCGGAGGTGACGTCGCAGCGGGCGAACCTCGAGGACGTCTACCTCCAGCTCACCGCCGGCGAGGCCGAGTTCCAGGCCCACTCGGACGTTCGGGGGCCGCGATGAGGGAGGGCGACGAGGATGGCTTCGCCCAGGTGCTGCGCGCCGAATGGACGAAACTGCGCACCGTCCGCGGCTGGCTCATCGGCCTGGTCGTCGCCGCGGTGCTCGGCACGCTCCTCTCGATCGTGTCGGCGAACGGCTCGCACAGCGGCACCTGCACCGGGTCGAACCCCGCCCATATGGTGTGCTCCGCGGGTCATCCTGCGGTACCGGTCGGCCCTGGCGGCCAGATCGTCGCCGACACCTACGAGCTTTTCGACCGGTCGCTCGACGGCAATGGCGCGATCACGGCGCGGGTCACCTCGCTCGCCGGCTTCATCGCCGAGCAGAACCTGAACCGCGGCTCGCCGAACGCACCCGAACGCCCAGGTCTCGCGGGGTGGGCGAAGGCAGGCGTCATCGTGACCTCGAGCACGCAACGCCGGCGCACCGTACGCGGCCGTGATGGCGACGGGTGGCCACGGCGTCCGATTTCCAGTACGACTACTCCCACGACATCGCCGGCACGCCGGGCACCGTCTCGCCGAACAATCCACGCTGGCTTCGGCTCGTCCGCCGCGGCGACGCGGTCGGCGCCTACGACTCGACCAACGGATCGTCGTGGCACGAGATCGGGTCGACCGCCCTCACAGGGCTGCCGAACACGGTTGACATCGGTCTGTTCGTCACCTCGCCCGTCACCTACGCCGTGTCGAGCCAGGGCAACACCACGCAGGCGACCGCTCGCTTCGACCACGTGACCGTGCAGGGCCGCACGACCGCGAGCGGCCTGGCAGCAGCACCAGCGTCGGCGGCGGCAACAACTTCTACCCGACGCTTGGCTTCGGAAGCGCCCGCCACATTGGTGGCACCTTCGTGATCACCGGCACCGGCGACATCGCCCCTGGCGTGCTGGCCGGCATCATCGCCCAGAATCCGGCCACGGGTCAGACGATCATCGGCATCCTCGTAGGGCTCATCGTCCTCATCGTGATCGCTGCGATGTTCGTCACGTCCGAGTACCGACGCCGGCTCATCCGCACGACGTTCACCGCCGTGCCGAACCGTGGCCGAGTCCTCTACGCCAAGGCGATCGTCATCTTCGCCGTGGCGTTTCTGACCGAAGCGGTGGCGGCCGCCATCTCCATCCCGGTCGGCCGGCACCTCCTGATCAGTAACGGGAACTACCTCTTCCCGGTCGGAGCACTCACCACGGCGCGCGACGTGTTCGGGTCCGCGATCCTCGTCGCGCTCTCTGCCGTTGCCGTGCTCGGCCTCGCCACGATCCTCCGGCGCAGCTCCGGTGCGGTCGTCGCCGGGATCGCCCTCTTCGTCGTCCCGAACATCCTCGGCGCCACCATCACCGGCTCGGTGGGCGAGTGGATCTATCGGCTGACGCCGGCGGCCGGCTTCTCCGTGCTCGACTCCGTCCCGTCCTCGCCGCTCGTCAGCTACCCCTACACCATCCAGAACGGCTACTACCCGCTCGGCGCCTGGGTCTCGCTGATGGTGCCGATCGCTGCTACGCCGCCGTCGCTCTCGGCGCAGCCGTGATGGTGCTCCGCCGGAGGGACGCATGACCGATGCGCTCAGGGCGGAGTGGACGAAGCTCCGCACCTCACCCAGCACCGCCTGGATCCTGCTGGCAATCGTCGTGCTCACGGCCGGGCTCAGCACACTCGTCACGGGCACGATCCACGTCAGCGGCCAGTCGCTGGAGGACCCGACCAAGATCAGCCTCATCGGCGTCGACCTCGGCCAGGCGATCGTCGCCGTGCTCGGCGTTCTCGTCATCTCCGAGGAGTACGGCACCCGCATGATCCGCACGACCCTCGCCGCGATCCCGCGCCGCATGACAGTGCTCGGGGCGAAGGCGGTGAACCTCATCGTGCTGAGTGCGGTGGCGAGCGCCCTCGGTGTCGCAGGCAGTCTCGTCGCCGGCCGGCTCCTCCTCTCCCACGCCGGCCTCGGCGAATGGGTATGCCCTCATCTCGCTCGGCAACGGCCCGACGCTTCGCGCGGCGGCCGGCTCGGTGATCTACCTCGTGCTCATCGGCTTGCTCGCCCTTGGCATCGCGGCGGCTGTCAGGGACACGGCGGTGTCGATCGGTGTGGTCCTCGCTCTGCTCTACCTCTTCCCGATCCTCGCGGCGACGGTCCAAGGATCGTGGCACCGCCACCTCGAGCAGATCGGACCGATGACCGCCGGGATGTCGATCCAGTCGACCACCGGCCTGAGCGGGCTCGCCGATCAGCCCATGGGCAGGTCTCGGCGTGCTCGCCGCCTGGAGCGCCGGCGCGCTCCTGATCGGCGGTTGTGCGCTCCAGGCCCGCAACTCATAGCTTTTCGAAGCTTCGCTCCCCTTTCATCTCTCCAGGGACGATTGATCCAGAGGTTCGTGGTGGCACGGGCGATCTCGGGCGTGCACGTTCAGTAGGCTTTGAACGGCCCTGTGGGGCTCGCTCCAATCACAGGAGTGGTGTACTCGGACCACGTTGTGGATGAAGCTCGAGGGGGGAGGTGGTGAAGACGGGCGACCCGATCTTGATACCGCTCTCTGCCCAATGCGGCGTTCGAACGCGTCAACACTGATTTCGGCGTGTCTACCCATCCGGTCCGTCGCCACTTCGGGCGTCGCAAGTTCGACAAGCAGCCGACACAAGCCGCTTCCGTGCTTATCGCGGCCCCGATGGGGGATCCGATTCCACCCTCGGCGGTCGAGTTGGCGCTCGAGCTGAGTGCAGGGGCAGCGGTGGCCGTGGTCACCATCGCCCGCGTGTACGGGTCGAAGTACGGGCTAATGAACCCCGGGCTCCTGCCCACTCGCAAGGAGATAGACGCTCAAACTAGACAGGTCGATTCGGCGATTGCGCTGATCGAGAAGGGCGGCGCGGAGGCCTGGGGGCAGGTCGCAGCCTCCCGCAAGCCGGCGAAGACGATCGCCGAGGTAGCGAAGGCCCGTTCTGCTGAGCACGTGATCGTGGTCAGGGTCGAACAGACGCAGCGATGGCGTCAGATCGTCGAAGGGGACATCGTCAAGGACATCTCCCGCAAGCTTGGGCCGGACGTCCACGTCGAAGGTGTGAGCCCGTAATTCGCTGAAGCGCCGAACGCTGCCCAAATTCGGCTGGCTTTCCGCCTTCGGGTGGCTGAGAGCCGATTCTGAATTCATGAGTTGCCCTTTGCGGGGCGATAGCAGCGTGCCGGCGCGAGTCCGGCTACGAGGAAACGAGGTGCTCAAACGGCGGGACTCCCCGTTGCCTACATCGGCGGCATCGCCCGTAAAAAATTCGTAAAAGAGATCATTGACATTACGGAAGCGGCGGCGCAACCTTAGTGGTGACTGGTCGTGGTCTGATCAAGCCCAGGGGGGCCTGCTTGGCACTGTCCCGGCCGAGCAAGGAGATCGCGCCATGAGCCCGGAGAATCTCGTCACCACAGGGAAGGCTGGCGAGGTCCCCACATCGCTCGAGAGAGGCATCGATTGGCGAGGTGCCTTCGTGATGGGGCTGGCCGGGGTCATCTTGGTCGTCGGCATCACGCCATTTGCGGTCCAGGCGATGGGGGCGGCGGCCATCCCGTGTCTCATCGGTGTCCAGGTAATCGGAATGATCGTGTGCTTCTGCATGGGGGAGCTGGCTGCCCTGTGGCCGCATCGCACCGGTGGCACCCCGTCCTACGCCTACGACTGCTTCCTCCCCTTGGGTGAGACCAAGGCACGCCACATCGGGGGGCTCTCCACCTGGGGTTACTGGCTGGGGTGGTTCCCCGCAGCACCGATCAACATGATTCTGGCCGCCAGCTACATCGCCGTGCTGTTCCACGTGCCGCTCGGGAAGACGGTCGATCCGCTCGGGCACCTCGGGTCGCCGGAGGGCATCGGGGTGCTCATCATCACCCTGCTCGGGCTCGTGATCCTCTTCGTCCCCTGCTACATGGGGATCCGCCTTGGAACCGGCTTTGCCACCGTCCTCGGCATCGTCTCCATGGTGCCCCTTACCCTGCTCGTGCTCCTGCCGGTGTTCAAGCCCAGTAGCTTCCATTGGTCAAACGTCGCCGGCTTTCACTATGCCGATCCGAAGACCGCTACATTCCTGTTCCTGTTCGGTTGGATCTTCGTCATCTCGTGGAACGGCATTGGTGTGGAGTCGGCCGCCTGTTACATAGCCGAATGCCGCAACCCCCGCCGAGACGCCAAGATCGCCCTCACCGCCGAGGGCATCTACGGCCTGTTCATTTACGCCGGCACCGCAATCGTGTTCGTGGCGGTGCTCGGGACATCTCTCAAGTCCTCCGACCCCCTGACCGAGTACACCAACTTCGCCGAGGCCATCTTCGGCAAAGGGGGCTGGGTCGAGTATGTGATAGGCATCCCGCTCATCGCCACGCTGATGTTGTCGGTGTTGAACGCCATCATGGGTGTGGGTCGTTCGCTCTTCCAGGCGGCGGAGGACCGGCTGTTACCGAAGTTCTTCGAACACACGAACAAGCACCACGTTCCGGATCACGCAATGCTGTTCAACCTGGCGTGCGCCATGCTCGTCGGCCTGTTTGGGTCGCCGGTGCGCATCTACATCTTCTCCAACGTGGGCTACCTCTTCGCCATCATCGTCGCTCTTTACGGGTACTTCATGGTGCGGAAGTTCCGCAAGGACCAGATCAGCTCGTTCCGCTTGCCTGGCATTTTTACATGGCTGGCCCTGGGCATAGGCCTTTTCCTCACCTTTGTCTACGTCGTGGGCGGGTGGGATTCGCCGAACGTCTCGGTCGGCCCTGGTCAAGGTCCTTTGCTGTTCATTTTAGGCTTTGTCGTCCTGGCCACGTACGTACCGCTGTACCTCTGGCGAAAGAGGACCGATCGGCAGGACGGCTTGCCGCCGCTCGGCTCGCAGCCGATCGTGGTCGGGTCTCCCGACAGCGTCGATTCGGCGATATGAAAGAGCCGCACGTGTCGGATCGGGCGCACATGGACGCGATCGACAAAGAGGCCTTCGGCGTCTGCCCCGCCTAGCGTGATGCGCAGATGCGGGCTGAGGCAAGCTCGGGTGGACTCGGCCCGTCACGACTCCTGATCTCGGTCCGCCGCTGATACTCGGCCCGTGAGGGACACGGTCCAACAGACGTCCTCGCGCGACGAGTAGTCAGCGTTGTCGTGTGCGCACGTCACCCGGATCGTAGAGCGGCATTGTCGAGACGGATGCCGGAAGGTTGGTCCCCGCCGACTGTATCTCTACGCCGATGCCCGGAATCGCGTGCACCGGTTCGACGTAGCCCATCGCGACGCCCCGCTTCTGGGTCGGCGAATAGGAGCCACTCGTCACGTGACCTATTTGAGTCCCGTCGACCGAGATTGGATCGCCCGGGTTCACGACATCGGTACCCTCGAGCTTCATCCATACCATCAGGCGACCGACGCCCCTCTGGCGTATCGTCGCGAGCGCTGCGCGCCCGTTGAACTCACCCTTAGCGAGCACGACGACGCGCCCGATCCCAGCTTCGAATGGGTTCGTCGTCGGATCGTGATCGTTGCCCACCAACAAGTACCCGGCCTCCTGCCGCAGGCTTTCCAGGGCAGCTTGCCCGCAAGGCAGGATGTCCTCGTCTTTCCCCGCTTCTAACAGTCCGCGCCACAGTGCTTCCGCACCGCTGGGTTCCAGGTGGAACTCGTAGCCCCTTTCGCCCGTGTAGCCCATTCGAGCGAGGATGCATTCGGAACCTGCGGCGCTGACCCGAGTGAACCCGTAGTAGGGCACCGAGTCAATCACACCAGGGCCTACCAGGGTCTCGACGACCGCGCGGGATTCTGGTCCCTGGACGGCGAGGGTCGTCCACGTGGAGGTGAGATTGGTGACTTTGACGTCGAACTCCGACGCCTGGGTCGAAACCCAGTCGAAGTCACTCTCGGAACCGGTTATCAGGACGTAGTCGTTATCGCCCAGTCTCCAGAGGGTGCCGTCGTCGACCATGTTGCCGTCGAGGTTGCACATCGCCGTGTAGCGAACGCGGCCAACCGCCAGATTCCCGAAGTCATTGGTGAGCAACCTTTGCACGAACTTCAAGGCATCCGGGCCGACGATCTTGAATTCAGCCATATAGTCGAGATCACAGATACTGACTCGGTTCCGGGTAGCGAGATGTTCCTCGACATGTCCCCGCCTGTATTGCCACGGTAGCCAATATCCGAAGAGTTCCTGCATTTCGGCACCAGCGTCTATGCCCACCTGATGAAAAGGCGTCTGCTTTGCGGTCACAACTTCCTGCTTTCTGAAGCTTCCGAAATGTATGGGGCCGAAGGCGATGAGCTCGCGTCTGCGGTGGTCGCCGGCACATCCAAAACTCGCGTCCGGACCACCCCGACCGCCGCCGTCGATTCAGTGGACGACTAGGACTGGCCTGTCCGCGTGGTGGAGCACTTTATGAGCGGTGCTGCCGATCAGCAGGCTTTCGAGTTCATTGTGCCCCCGTGTACCCATCACGATGATCGAGACGTCGTACTCCTTTGCCAAGCGGAGGATCTCCTGGGCGGCACGCCCATGCAGTGTCTCCACGATCTCTCCATGCACGTTCACGCCAGCTTGCTTGAGCATCTCCTGGGCTGACGTCACCGGCTCTCTCGCCTCGGCACTGTCTTCCTCTGCGGGAAACCCGCCACGCCCCATGACCTCCCTCTCCCGTACATGGAGCAGATATACCTCGGCGCCCGCAAGGGTGGCCAGGTCCTTTGCTACTGCCAAGACCCGATCTCTATGTGGCGAGTGGTCAACTGCCACTAGCAATCTGTCGAACATCGCTCCCCCCGTCTCCGAAGATCTTTCACGCGGCGACGACCCGGACTGCCGCCCAGCGTACTCCTCTCTCTGACGCCACGCTATGCCGCAAGCAGGAGTGTCCCCACACGAGCCAGTCCGCCGGCTCACGTACCCTTCTTCTTGAGGAAAGAAGACGAGCCGCCTGACTTCGACCTCCGTCGAGAAGGAAGGACAATGTCGACCGCAGTGGCCCACGGCGACGCGTGTGAAGAGCAATTTCGACGGGCTCCTGGCTCGCCGACTTCCCGCGACGCACGCCGGGACCTGGCACGAATTAGCTTGGACGCATGGCGAGTCAGAGCCGGCCACGCCGGGGGCCGGCCGCGGTGTCCCGCGTGTGGACCGCGATCGAGCTGACGTTGGGAGTCGGGCTGTTGGGCGCCGCCGCACTCGCCGGCCTCCTGCTCGCCCAACGGCCGGGGCCGAATCGCGTGGACGCGGCCGGCTTCTTCCGGTTGCCGTCGGATCCCAGCTCACACATCGCGAACGAGGTCGTGAAGCTCGGCTCGCTGCCTGTGCTGCTGGCCGGCGTCGCCGTGATCTTCGCCGTCGCCGTCTATCGCGACTGGGTGCGGGCGTTCGCTTGTGCTGCGGCTCCGATCATTGCCGTCGAGGTGGTGGAACATGTGGCGAAGCCGATGGTCGGGCGGGAGATCGGGGCGGGCAACTTCACCTATCCCTCGGGAACCGTAGCTGTCGTCGCGGCGCTTGCAGCAGCCGTGTTCCTCGTCTCGCCGCGCCTTTTACGCCCGCTGACGGCGGTCGCCGGGTCACTTGCGATCGCGGCCGTGGGCGTGGCCGTCCTGGTGCTCCGGTGGCACTATCCGACGGACGTGCTCGGCGGGATCTGCGTGGGCGCGGGCGCCGTCTTCTTCATCGACGCCGTCGCCCATCTGCCGTGGCTGATCGGCTCCCGTCAATCCTCGTTCGACCCACGCCACCGCGTGAGCGAGGTGGTTCCACCGGTTCGGGTCTAGGACGAGCTCAGTTGTCCGGGTGCTTCTCGAGTTCTTTCCAGTGCAGGCGGCCGAACGCCCGCCCGTACCAGGCCGAGAGGCTGTGGCCTTCGCCATAGGCGAGATCCGGATGCAGGACGAGGGGAGCGTCCGGTGCAGGCAGGGATTCGACCTCCTCATCGGACAGGGCGCAGCGCACGAATGTCGTGGTGATGTCCGAGATCTGATCCCGGTCGACAAAGCGCAGACCGTGTGGCGTCTTCACAACGATGCCGTCGAAAAGATCCAGCTCCGGTATCTGCAGAACGTGCTCGACCGTGCCGAACGAGGTGCCCGAGGCGCTGAGGACCGGCGTGCCGACCTCGAGAGCCAGATACGAGATCGGCTGGCCGTCGTCCATCGAGCCACTCTAGCCAGGACCGCACGGGATCCCAGGGGCGCTGGCCGGCTAGCGCGAGAAACCGGAGAATCGAAGCAGCGCACGAGACGCCGCCACTCGCACGTCAGTCGCCCGCCGGGAGCCGAGCCCAGAAGAGCACGCGCTTGAAGGTGTAGAAGTAGGGCTCCTGATCGCCGAGCACCTCGGCCAGCCGGAGCCGGTAGCGCTCTAGGTACGACTGGAACAGCTCCGGTGGGAGCAACTTCTCGAATCGCAGCAGCGTCGTGCCCTTCGTCCATTCGACCACGGCCGCCGTCGAGGCCAGATGGTGCCCGTACACCTGGAGCCGTACCGTCTGGTCCGAGAAACCGAGCTCGTCGAGCACCTCGGCGTACCGCTCCGGCTCGAGGACCGAGTCGCGGGCGGCCGGCAGGACTTCGGGCAGATGCGCCGCGAACGCTGCTTCCCGAGCCACTTCGTCGGCCAAGGCATGGGACGGATGGTCCCCGTTGGCAGGCACCTGAACGGCGAGCTGACCGCCCGGGCGCAGCCCGCCCGCCAGGCGGCGCAACAACTGAGGATGGTCGGGGATCCAGTGCAAGGCTGCATTGCTGAAGATCACGTCGAACTCGCCTCGAGCTCCGAAGGCGTTGATGTCGGCGGCCTCGAACTGCAGGCCGTTCCCGGCGAGCGGACGGGCCTTCGCCAGCATCGCTTCCGAAGTGTCGACCCCGAGCGTCGCACCCGCCTGAGCGTGCTCGTGCAGGCGCACCGTCAATTCCCCCGTCCCGCAGCCCAAGTCGATCACAGTCCCACCGGGAACCGGCTGCACCATGTCGAGCAGGTCGAAGAAGGGCTTGGCGCGCTCTTCGGCGAACTTCAGGTACTGGTCGGGATTCCACTCGCCGGCGGCCGGCTTCCCGTCTGACATCGCGGCGTCTCCGTTTCGTCGGCGGTTCAAGCGAGGATATTGACCGCCCGCGACACCACGAGCGCAACGGTCAGAAGGGACGCCAGCGACTGGAAGGCCATGAGGAGCTTGGCGACAGGGGTGAGCGGCATCGTGTCTGTCGGGCTGAACGCGGTGGCGTTCGTGAACGAGGTGTACAGGTAGTCCGCGAATCCCGGAGTCCAGCGGGCTTGCGCGGACCCTGGCGTGGACATCTGCGGGAAGAGGAAGTCGGGGCGGCGATGGTCGACGCGGAGCCGCCGGGCGGGACCACCACGGTCGAGCTCCCAGTACCACATCCCGAACACGATGACGTTGGTCAGCCAGATCGGTACGGATGCGATGACGAGCTGCCGCCCTGCGAGCGAGGTTCTGGACGGGTACAAGAGGTGATGGATCAGCTCTCCGAGTGACACCAGGTTGGCGAAGTTGATGAGCCCGATAAGCACGATCGCAGCGACCCGGAGATCTCGTGACTCACGCGTGATCCGTCTCGGGCTGATGATGAGCAGAGCCAAGCCGAGGGCACCTTCGAGTGAGGGCACGAGCCACTTCGGCCCGAGGAACTGGACCAGCGCGTCCGGCACGACGAGCTGGAGCGCGATCGCGACGGCGACGGCGAGCTGAACAGGCCATCGGGGCTCGCCCTCCGAGGGCCAGCCCCAGGCGGCTTGTGCCTCCTCGGAATGGACGTCCCGGTTCGTGTCCGCCATCGCGTCATGGTAGGTGGGAGCGCGCCGGCCGTAGTGTGAAGCCGATGACACCGTCCACTGTCTCTCCGCCGGACGAGATCGTCCTGGACGAATTCGTGCTCCGCCGCTACCGGCCGGAGGACGCACCAGCCCTTGCGGCGGCCGTCGTCGAGAGCCTCGAGCATCTACGGCCTTGGATGCCGTGGATTGCGTTCGAGCCGACGCCCCTGGCGGACCGCCAACAGCTTCTCGCCCGCTGGGCCCGGGAATGGGACGAAGGCGCGGGCTATACGTTCGGGATGTTCGAAGGAGCCCGAGTCGTGGGCGGGGCGGGCCTCATGCGACGGATCGCGCCCGACGGGCTCGAGATCGGCTATTGGGTCCATCCCACGTTCACCGGCCGTGGCTTCGCGACCCAGGCTGCCGGAGCTCTGACGACGGTGGGGCTGAGCCTTCCGGACGTGACCCACGTCGAGATCCATCACGACAAGGCGAATGTTGTCAGCGGCCGTGTTCCTCTCAGACTGGGCTACGAGATGGTGAGGGAGCAGCCGGACGAGATCGCTGCGCCGGGTGAGTCCGGTGTGAGCTGGATCTGGCGAATGGACCGCGCCGACTGGACCGGATCGCTCGGCGCCGTCGCGCCTTAGGCGTGGCGCGTCACGTGGAGCCGAGTGGCCTGAGGATCGCCCGGGCCGGCGCTCCATCGCTGCCGTGCAGCTTCACGGGCAGGCAGATCATCTCGTACCTTCCGGCGCGGGCCCGGGAGAGGTCGAGACCTTCGATGATCCAGATGCCCGCCTCGAGCAGCATGCGGTGGACCTTCGCTCCGTCCTCGCGGTACCCGCCGACCGACAGGTAGTCGATCCCGACCGTCTGGACCTCCGTCTCGACGAGATGGGCAGCGGCTGATTCGGAGATGTACACGAAGTCTTCGACGAAATGATCGGTCTGCCAGCATCGAGTCGAGTTCGACGTACGGAACAGAACGCGTTCGCCGGCGCCGAGAGCGTGCGGGCGGAGCTCGTCGGCGGTGATCCGACGGGGATCGGTGATCTCGATGACCCTGGCTTCGCCCATCGTGGCCCCGAGCGGCATCTCGTCCAGTCCGGCGCCGTGGTGGATGAAATGCACCGGACCGTCCATGTGGGTGCCGGTGTGCACGCCCATCGCGAGATGGGACACGTTGCAGTCGTCACCCCGCCCGATGTCCAACGAACGTTCCAACAGAATCGGAGGGTTGTCCGGCCAGTGAGGCATGCCGTGGCGCACGGTGACCGACACGTCGATCCAGGGCGTCGTGTCAGACGAGGTCATCGCCGGCCGCCCCTGCCCGCTCCCGGGCTCGGCGGAGATGCACACTCGAGCACATCGGAGGAAGCTAGTCGAGCGCCGCGTAGCGCGCGATAGCGTTCGAAGCTCAGGTGAGGGACGAACTTGAGCTCGTGGTGGTTGGCGGGGGGCCAGCGGGGATGACCGCAGCTCTGCAGGCCATCGAACTCGGTGCCCGGGTAACGCTGCTCGAGGCCAGCACCGTCGGTGGCACCAGCTTCAACCGCGGTCCGGCGCCCGTTCGCACTCTCGCCCGGGCGGCGCGCCTGGCACGGGACTGGACTTCGTGGGCAACCTTCGGGCTCGAGGGTCCGGCGCCGATTCCCAACCTCGCGGTGATGCTGGACAACAGCGCCCGGGTCGCCGGATGGGCCCACGAAAGAAATCGCATCGCGGATCGGCTACGCAGCCAAGGTGTAGATCTAATCGAGCAACTAGGCCCAGTTCACTTCACCGACCCGTACCATTTGGCTTCCGAGGACGGCCGTGAATGGGGCGCCGAACGGGTCATCGTCGCGGTAGGGGGCGGCGCCGGGCCACTTCCGGTTCCCGGTGGCGAGCTCGCTCTGACCTATGACGACATACGCCGCCTCGAGGCCTTGCCGGTCAGCGCCGCCGTCGTGGGCGGCGCTGACACGGGCTGCCAGATCGCCTCCATCCTCGCCGACCTGGGTGTGAAGGTCAGCCTTCTGGAAGGGAGTCCGACGCTCCTTCCCAACGCCGACGTGAGTGTCTCGACTGAGGTCGACCGTGCGTTCCAGCGCAAGGGCATCGAGACCCACACCGGCACCCTGGTTCTCGGCTTACGACGTGTCGGGAGCCAGATAGAGCTCGAATACCGCGGATCCTCGACCAGCCAGATGTCGGTCGAAGCGGTCTTCTCGGCCGTGGGCTGGCCGGGCAACATCAGCGATCTCGCTTTGGGCGCTGCCGGGATCACGAACGCAGGACAGCACATCCCGGTGGATCCCTATCTGCGCTCGCAGGTCGGGCACATCTTTGCGGCCGGTGACGTCAACGGCCACGCCATGCTGGTGCAAGTGGCCCGGCTGGAGGGTCGCATCGCCGCCGAGAACGCCGTCTTGGGGCCGTCCCGAACCATCAGTTACGAGGTCGTTCCCAGCGCCAGCTTCACGGATCCCGAGTACGGGCGGGTCGGGCTCACCGAGAGCGAAGCCGCTCGTGAGCATGACATCGCCGTCGGAATCGCCAGCTACGACGACCTCCTCCGGCCCGCCGCCGACGGCCGGCCCGACGGGTTCTGCAAGCTCATCGCCGACCGGTCCGATCACAGCATCCTCGGTGCGCATGTGGTGGGGGACTACTCAGCCGAGATCATCCAGGTGGTCGCGACGTGCATGATCGCGGGCATGAAGTTCGAGCAGGTGGCGGAGCTGCCGTTCGCGTTCCCCACCTTCACCGAGGGGATCAGCATGGCCGCCCAGAAAATCTGCCGGAGCGTGGGCGTCGGGCACTTCCCGGTCGTTTGGAATTACCTCGAGTCCGAACCCTGACGACGGCCCTGGCGCCGGGCATCCTCGTCGGCTACCGTGCGAGCCCGTGGCCAACAGCGTCGGGGGGCGTTCCTTGTCCTCCTCTTCGGACTGGGCGGGGTGGGCGCTCGCGGCGCTTGGTGCCTACGAGCTGGCGGCCGAAGTCGTGAACGACGCACTCGATGAGCAACTGCTCCCGTCGTTCGTCGGTGGAATGCGGCGATTCCGGTTTGGCACCGTGGTGCGGCGCCTGTCTCCGCCGCCGGTCAGAACGGCCATGATCTTGGCCGCCGGAGTGACCGTCAATGCGGTCGCGGACGCAATTCACGGACTTCGAGCAGCCCCGAAGCAGTCGACTGTCAAGCCCTGAGCTCTCGCCCCCGAGGGCGTCGGAGATCGACCTGTCCGACCCGCTGTTCTGGGAGGCACCGCGGGAAACGAGGTTCCGCGCTTTCGACCTGTTGCGCCGGGAGCTTCCGGTGTCGCGACAAGCGCCGCCGCTCGCCTGGGCTCCGAGGGACTTCCCGCCCCCGCGCGGCTATTGGGCAGTGACGCGCCACGAGGACGTGCGGACCGTGAGCCGGGACCCGGCGGCGTTCGCCTCCGGCCAGGGCGTCATGTTGTTCGACAATCTGCCACCGGACGTTCAGTACCTCAACGACGGCTGGGTCGGCCTCGACGCGCCCCGGCACACGCGCCTGCGCCGCCTCGTGTCGAGTGCCTTCACCCCGAAGGTCATGCGCAGCCTGGAAGATTGGATCGTGCAGGAGGCTCGAGACGCGATCGCGGCGGTGGCCGGCCGCGGAAGCTGCGATTTCTACGGAGACCTCGTGGCGCCGTTTCCTGTCGAGGTCATCTGCGACATGCTCGGCGTTCCGGAGCCCGACCGTCCCGAGCTCATGCGCCTGACCCACATCGGGGTCCACTTCAGCGCCGAAGACCCGTTCGAGAGGTCGATCGAGGCGATGCGGGCCGTGATCGACTACGCGATCGGGCTGGCCGGCGAGCGCCGCCGCAAACCCAAGGCCGACCTTCTCACCTCCCTGGTCCAAGCGGAGATCGACGGGAGCCGCCTCAGCGATGAGGACGTGGCGGCGAGCTTCTGGGTGATCCTCACGGGTGGGAGTGACACGACGAGCACGGCGGCGGCGCACGCCATGCTGGCGCTCGCGCACGATCCGGCCCAGCGACGCCGGCTCCAGGAAGGCTCGGAGGGGGCCTACGACCTGGCCGTCGAAGAGATGCTGCGCTGGGGGACCCCGGTGATCGACTTCCGGCGGACCGCCATGGTGGACACCGAGATCGCCGGACAACCGATCGCAGCCGGCGACAACGTCCTGATCTTCTACCAATCCGCGAACCGGGACGAGACGGTGTTCACCGACCCGTACCGTTTCGATCTTGCGCGTGACCCGAACCCGCATCTCAGCTTCGGCGGGGGAGGACCGCACTTCTGTCTCGGGGCGGCGCTGGCACGCCTCGAGCTGAAGACGTTCTTCCGCGAGCTGTTCGAGATGCTGCCCGACATCGAAGTCGCGGGGGATCCCGTGTATGTGCCGGGGCCGTTTCTCGATTCCGTCCAGTCGCTGCCCTGCTCGTTCAGCCCGAGCGGGGTCGCCTGAGCTTCACGGGCCCGAGCTCCACGCCGTCTCCTGGTACGCCGCGTACCACCCCGGATGATCTGGGTCGCGGCCCTGGTTCAGGGCCAACCGGATGGACAGCGCTAACGGATGGAGAAACAACGTCGCCATGCCAACAAGCTCACTCGCCCCCTCGGGCACGTCGACGCGCAGCGTGCGGGCGCCGGTAGCGCCGCAGATCTTGAGCGCCTCGCCCACGAGATGGTCGGCGGCGCCGAGCCCGAGCCCGAGCACGAGGTGGGAGGCCGACAGGGCGTACATACCGGTCGTTGCGCCCTCCCGCGTCTCCATCCCCTCCGCCGGCAGGATCGAAGTTTCTTTCAGCAATAGCGCGGCTTCCATCGCCGCCGGCCAGGCGTGCCGGGTCCCGAACGAGAGCGCCGCCACCGGAACCTGCAGGCCGTCGTCGGCCAGATCCTCGACCCACTCCGACGCCTCGCCGATCTGGCGGTCGAGCAGTTCCGGCACGGAACGGACAGCATCGCGGATCGACTCGTCGCCGGACAGCTGTCCGACGAGATCGAGGGCGACGAGCCCAGCACCGAGATAGGCCTGCGTGTGGGTGACCGCCCGCTGACGGCGGACGACCACCAGAGCGTGGGCGCCGGCTGCCCTTCCGAGGGGGGAATCGGCATCGGCCGTGATGAGCCCGAACGGGCCGCTGTAGCCCGGGGGCGAAGCCTCCACGGCCTCCCGGACGTCGCGCAGCTTGCCGGACGATGAGAACGCCAGCAGCACGTCCCCTTGGCGCCAATTGAAGGCGTTCGCAGCGAGCAGGCCGGCGGGGACGCAGGTCACCTCCGCGGGAATCGTCGCGGTGAGCGACGCCAGCCAGAACGCATTGGCCGCATACCAGGAGGCGCCGTTGCCGGTGGCGACGATGCGCCGGAGGCTCGGCCGGCTCAGCAGATCCGCCAACTCGCTCGTTGAGCCGAGTCCGTCGATGGTGTCGGACAACGACGCCGGCAGCTCCTGGGCGTCCTGCCAGAGAGCGGTCGTCGCGAGACCCGTGCTCATCGGCACCACGGTATACCAGAATGCAGAAACTTAGAGACCGGTGGTCTTGACTGGTATCCAAGGCGGTCGTATCCTCTGGCGCCAGTGGATGCCGCGCTCGCCACCGTCGACCCCACGGACGTCACTCCGCTCTATCTGCAGGTTGCCCGATTCATCGCCGAACAGGCGTCGGGCGGGGGGCTCACCCGCGGCGCCAAGCTTCCGACCGAGCGCACGCTGTGCGCCCAATTCGGGGTGAGCCGCGTCACGCTCCGCCGGGCGCTGACGATCCTCGTCGAGGAAGGCGTGCTGGAGTCCTCGGCGGGGCGCGGGTGGTTCGTCACGACCGGCGTGCTCGGCGAGCCGCCTGAACGCGCTCGAGATCCTTCACCGAGACCGCGCGTATCCGCGGGCTGAGCGCCGGCGCCCGGGTACTCCACGCTGGCAGCGAGCCGGCAAGCCTCGACGAGTCCGACTCGTTCAAGATCGCCCCCGGTTCCCCGGTCTTCCGGCTGCGGCGCGTGCGGCTTCTGGACGGTGTGCCGGTCGCGTGCGACGAGAGCCGGGTGCCACTCGCGTTCGCGCCTGGTCTCGTCGAGGCCGACTTCACGGTGGCGTCGCTCTACCGCGAGCTCGAGACCGCCGGCTGCGGGGTGGTGCGAGCCGAGTACGCGATCGAAGCCGGCGGAGCCGATGCGAGACGTCGCTGAACTGCTCGACCTCGCGCCGGGCTCGCCGGTTCTCGTCGCGCAGCAGACGGGCTTCGGCCCCGACGACCGCCTCATCGAGCTCAATTCGACGGTGTACCGGGCCGACCGGTACCGATTCCGTGCGGCATTGCACCGTCCTTTCTTTCAGAAGGAGGCGCCTTGACATCTGCCCTCGGCAAGGTGGCAGTCGGAGAGATCGGGTCGGGCTTCGTGGCCGACCTCCACCTTGCCTCGTTTGCGAGGAATTCCAATGCGACCGTGCTCGCCGTCGCCGGCCGGACAGCCGAGAGCGCCGCCCGTCTCGCGGCCGAGCACGGGATCGCGGACTCCTACGGTGACTACCGCAGCCTGCTGGAGCGAGACGACATCGACCTGGTCTGTGTCGGCACGCCGAACGACACCCATCGCGACATCGTCGTTGCCGCAGCTCAGGCCGGAAAGCACATCATCTGCGAGAAACCGCTCGCGAGGACCCTCGCCGAGGCCGACGAGATGATCGCCGCGACGGCAGAGGCCGGGGTGAAGCTCATGTACGCGGAGCTCATCTGTTTTGCTCCGAAGTACGTGAGGGCCAAGGAGCTCATCGACGAGGGAGCCTTTGGCCGGGTCTTCCAGATCAAGCACGGCGAGCAGCATTCCGGCCCTCACTCGGACTGGTTCTGGCAGGGGGAGCGGTCCGGTGGTGGCGTCATGATGGACATGGGCTGCCACGGTGTCGAGGTCATCCGCTGGATGTACGACAAGCCGGCCGTCGAGTCGGTCACGGCCGAACTCGGGCTTTTCATGCACGCCAATCGCACCGATCTCGACGACCACGCGCTCGTCACCATCCGCTTCGAGGGCAACCGGCTCGGTGCGATCGAGACGAGCTGGGCCAAGCCGGGGGGCATGGAGGACCGGATCGAGATCATCGGCGACGGGGGCGTCGCCTACGCGGACCTCCTCCGCGGGTCCTCGATCTCGGCCTACAGCGAGGCCGGCTACGGCTACGCGGTCGAGAAGGCGAGTCAGACGAGCGGCTGGACGTTCGCGATCTACGAGGAGTACTGGAACTACGGCATCCCCCAGGAGATGGCGCATTTCGCCGATTGCGTGCTGAACGACACCGAGCCGATCGAGACGGGGGCCGATGGACGCGTGGACCTCGAGATCATCTATGGTGCCTACCTCTCGGCGGGCCGCGGTGAGCGAGTGCATTTTCCACTCGATCTTTCGCCGGAGGATGCCGCGAAATCCCCGTATCTGTTGTGGCGTGAGGGCGCCTCGCGGGCACAGCGGTAGCGGGTTCATTTGATTTTGGGTTGACATCGGGTGCCCGGTAGCGGGCGAAGGAAGCAAGGGGAACAGGTGGTCACTGGTCGAGGAGACGGCGAAGCGGCGAAGGGCCGTGGGCTCAGCAGGCGGGAGTTTCTCGGCGCTGTCGGAGCGGGCGCGGCGACATTGGGGGTCGGCGGGCTGCTGGCCGCGTGCGGTTCGTCAAGCTCCAATGCGACGACGACGACGTCTACGTCGCCGGCATCATCCGGCCCGAAGCGCGGTGGGAACCTGAGGGTCGGCCTGACCGGTGGCGCCAGCTCCGACACGCTGTACCCGCTCGCACAGGTCACGATTCCCGATCTGGCCCGCTCGCCGCAGCTGTTCAATTCGCTCATCCAGTTCCAGAGCGACGGTTCGCTCGCCCTGGTGCTGGCGGAGTCGATGACGCCGAACTCGAATGCCACCGAGTGGACGATCCGATTGAAGAAGGGCATCACCTTCCACAACGGGAAGCCACTCACCGCTGACGACGTGATCTTCACGTTCCAGCAGTGCCTCAACCCGAAGGCGCCGGCGCCGAGCGCACTGCTGCTCGGTCCCGTCGTACTCGGTGGTATCAAGAAGGTGGACAACCTCACGGTGACCATCCCCTGCAAGACGCCCTACTCGGCGCTCCCGCAGATGATCCAGAACTACAACCTGCCGATCATGCCGGTCGGATTCGACAAGGCGAATCCGGTCGGCACAGGCCCCTTCAAGTTCAAGTCGTTCACGCCCGGAGAGGTGAGCCTGTTCGAGCGCAACGAGAACTACTTCGAGGCCGGCCTGCCCTATGTCGACTCCGTGCAGATCACCGACTATGCGGACGAGACGAGCATGACCAACGCGCTCCTGGGCAACCAGGAAGATGCGATCGGCGGGATCTCGATCGACTCCGTCGCCTCGATGCTGAACGGCGGCCAGACGCTCGTCTACTCGAACGCCGGCGGCATCATTCCCTTCACGATGCGCGTCGACGCAGCGCCGTTCAACGACGTCCGGGTGCGCCAGGCCATGCGCCTGCTCGTCGATCGGAAGCAGATGCGCGAGCTCGTCTTCGGCGGCCACGGACTGCTCGGCAACGACGTGACGTCACCGTTCGACGTCGCCTACGACGGCGGGTTGCCGCAGCGCGAGGTGGACCTGCCACAGGCGAAGTATCTCCTCAAGAAGGCGGGGATGGAGGATCTCACCGTCGACCTCGTCACGACCCAGATCGGCCAGGGTGCGGTCCTCGGCTCCCAGGTCCTCGCCCAGCAGGCGACGAAGGCAGGTGTGACCATCAACCTGAAGACACTGACCACGTCCGAGTTCTTCGGACCCAATTACCTGAAATGGGTGTTCGCACAGGACCTCTACTACTACTCGCCCTACATGCTGCAGGTCACCGACGCCTTCCTGCCGACATCGCCGTACAACGAGACGCATTTCAACGATCCGCACTACACATCGCTCTACAACCAGGCGCAGGCGACGACCACGCAGGCCGCCCTCACGCCGATCGAGCAGGAGATGATGAAGATCGACTACGACCAGGGCGGCTACATAATCCCCTACTTCAGTCCCGTCATCGACGCCCACACGCCGAAGCTGCAGGGAGTGAAGCCTGCGAAGACAGGTGCAGCGCTGCGGAATTTCGAGATGAAACTGTTCTGGTTCGAGTCCTAGGGCCGGCGTTGCCGGCGGACCTGCGCCATCGTCGATGACGACCGAGTCTCCGGTGAGAGCAGCGCGCCCGATCGGCGTCGGTTTCATCGGCAGCGGGAGCGTGCTGTGGGCATACCTGCAGCTCCTGGACCGGCTGGTCGCGCGTGGACTTGCGGCTGAGGGGCCGATCTGCGCCCGGCGGACCGATACCTGGCCGGCCATTCATCGCCGGCGGCCGCGGGCCGAGCTCGTCAGCGATCCCGCCGCAGTCGTGGCTTCCGACGTGGACGTGGTCGTCGTCATCACGCCGCCGGAGAGCCACGCCCGGTTCGCGGCTTTGGCGGTCGAGGCGGGCAAGCACGTGCTGATCGAAAAGCCGATCGCGTCCTCGAGAGCCGAAGCGGAGGAGGTTCTCGCCCTAGCGCAGGCGAACGGTCTCGTCGTGATGGCGGCCCCCTTCGTTCAGCTTGCGCCGACCATTCGGGCCCTCTGGGGCGCCGTCCGGGCGGGAGACATCGGTCGGGTGCACTCGGCCCGAGCCATGTACGGGAACCCCGGGTCGACGTGGGCCACCTGGTACCACGACGCCGGCGTCGGGCCGCTCGGCGATCTCGCCATCTACAACCTCAAGACGCTGACCTCGCTCCTCGGTCCCGTGACCGAGGTCTTCACCGCCGACAGCGTGGCGATCGCGCCCCGTGTCGTCGGGAGCGTCCGGATCGAGGCTCCGGACCCCGACTCGGTGCACATGGTCGTCCGCCACTCCTCGGGCGCGGTGTCCTCGATCGTGGCCAGTCAGGCCATCCAGGCCTACCGGCGCCCTGCCATCGAGCTCTATGGGACGGCCGGCACTGCGAACCTCCTCGGTGACGACTGGGCGCCTCGGGGGATCGAGATGTGGCAGAACGAAACGGGCTACTGGAAGCTCATCGAGCCCATCGACGAGACCTGGCTGTGGAGCGACGGGCTTCGCGAGCTCGTGGTCTGTCTCGCCGAGGGCCGGCCGCCGCTGCAACGAATCGAGCAGGACCTGCATCTCCTCGACGTGCTGGCGGCAGCCGAGCGCTCGGCGCGGGAGAACCGGCCGGTCGCGGTGTCTTCTGAGTTCCCCGATCTCGACCTCACTCCCGACGAGGTCGATGCGGTGCACGTTCACGACCGGACGCGCCCGGCCGACGAGCAAACCTGAGGAGAGCCCGATGTCACCGTCGCCACGCCCGACGTTTCCGGGACCCACGCATATCCGCTACGACCAGCTCGTGCTCCATCTTTGGGGAGACGAGTCCTCCGGTGAGGTGGCGGACTGGATGTACGTCTCGAGCGAGAAGATCCACCACTTGGTGTTCGGGCTCGCTCCCGGCGCCGCATTCCGGCACTCCGACGAGTTCCGGACCATCTTCGCCGCCGACGAGCTGCTGTATGTCCTGAGCGGGACGATGATCTTGGCAAACCCCGAGACGGGTGAGGTCTACAGGCTGGAGCCGCACCAAGCGGCGTTCTTCCGTCGGGATACGTGGCACCACGCGTTCAGTTTCGGGACGGAACCGCTGCGCGTGGCCGAATTCTTCGCGCCTCCGCCGGCGGCGGGAGCTTCGAGTGCCTACGCCCGGCAACAGGAGCTCCTGGTCGACTCTAAGTACCGGGACGACAGGTGGCTCGGCCGCTGGCCGATGGAGAGGCCCGAGCACGATCGAGAGGCGACGTTACGGGTGATACGGGACGGCGACCTTCTGTGGCGGGTCGAGGGCACGAGAGGTGGCGCGCTCAGCTCGATCTACGTCAGTACCGAGAACCTGACGGCAGGAAAGCTGCAACTTCGGCCCGGCGGAGAGACCGCCGTGCAGCGGCATGGCGGTGACAAGTCGGTGTACGTCCTCGAGGGAACCGTGAACGTGTACCTACCCGACGCCGATGGTCCGAACGGGCAGAGGTGGTTCGAGCTCGCACCGCGTGACGGGTTCTATCTGCCTGAGGGGACGCGGCACCAGTTTCGCAACATCGGCGGCGAAGCGGTCGAGCTGTTGTTCGCGGTGGCGCCGGATTACCTGCCGGGCTGAGCGCTCATGGTCTGATCGAGGCCCGGGCGAAATCGATCGCGACGAGTGCGGCCCCGAGAACGCCAGAGTTCTCGCCGCATTCGGCGCGGAGGATCTCGATGTTCGTCGCACGCCCAGACCAGATGTGGGCGCGGGCGGAGGACATCGCAAGGTCGAAATGCGGCCCGGGTGCCGTGCCGAGGCCACCTCCGATCACGACGCCCTCCGGGTCCAGCAAGTTGACGAGGGTTGCGAGACCGATGCCGAGAGCCTCCATCGCCTCGTCCACCGCCCGGGTCGCGGTCGCGTCGGTCGAGTAGGCGTCGATTATCGCCCGCACGCTCGCAGCTGTTCCGCCGAGCGACCGGTATCTCTGGAGGAGCGCCGGCCCGGAAGCGATCTCTTCGAGCACCCAGCGGCGTTTGACGTTCTCTTCCCGCCATTCAGCCATGACCGAACTTCCGAGCAGGATTGCTCCTCCCCGCGACCCGCGCCATGGCTGGCCGCTCTGCACGAAGCAGTAGCTGATACCGGTTCCGACGCTCACGTAGCCGAAGGATGTGAACGATCGACCGGCGCCGAGACGGGCCTCTGCAACGGCCGCCGCCCGTACGTCCGATTCGACCGTGACGGGTCCGATGGCCGAGAAACGAGCTCGGAGATCGATCTCCCGAAGGCCCGCAACGACTGCCTCGCTGACGATCTGTCCTTTCGTGTCGACAAGTTCCGGTACCGCAATGCCGAGACCACCCGTAAGTGGGATGCCTTTCGAGAGCGCTGCCTCGACGCACTCGGCGATCAGCGCGTCAGCCGTCGCGAGGAGTGCCTCGGGGCCGAGCTCTCGGCGGGTAGGCGCCGTGACCCGATGCTCGAGCCGGCGTGAGTTGCCGGTGGCGAGGCCGACCGCGATCTTGGTGCCTCCGATGTCCAGCCCAATGGCGCCTATCTCAGCGGCCGGGCCAACCGCGCCGGCAGTGCCCCCGACCCCGCCGGCTGACGTGTCCATCGGGCCATAGTGGGTCGCGGCGGCGATGTCGGGCAACCGGGGCTCGGATCATTGCGCCGCTTGGTCGACTCGCACGGCGGGACGGGGCGGGGCGGGGCGGGGCGGGGCGGCGGGGGCGGGGGCGGGGGCGACTAGGGCGATAGTCGAATTCCCTCACAAAACTTGCCTCCGTTAATGATTGCGACTGGTCGCAATCTCGATTAGAGGCAAGTTGAAAAGCTTTTCGAATGTTCCTCGGTCTACTGCCGGCCCCAGACGGCCCCAACCGGCCCCAACCGGCACCAGCCGGCCCCAGCCGGCCCGGGCCGAGCGCTTCAGGAGTCCCGATGCACCAGTCGGAGCCCGGCCCAGGCGAATTCCGCCACTCTCTTGCTCAGGAGATCCGCCTCGGCATCGAGGAGCTGGCTCGACCTTGTCGTGTGGGGACCCGCCTGCGATCGCAGCCAGTCACGTGTCACCCCCTCGGCCATTCCAACGACGGCGGCCGCCAGGACTCGCTGATGCTCCGGGTCTATGTCAGCGTGAATGAGCGGCGCGATTGCGCCGGCGATGGTGTCGGTGACGCGCCCCATGGCCGTTGCGATCTCCGAGTCATGGGGAAGGATGCTGTCGAGCAGTAGCCGGATGGCGGACTCGTTGTGCAACACGAAGTGGATGTAGGCGGAAAAGCCGGCCTCCACTTGCTGGCGAGGGCCGGGCGCTGACTCGGCTGCGGCTGTTAGAGCCTCGATGATCCTCACGACAACATCGTCCAGTACCTCGAGAAACAGCGCCCGTTTCGACTTGAAATGTTGATATAGAAGCGGCTTCGTCACGCCGGCGGCGTGCGCGATGTCGTCCATCGTGGTCGCGTCGAGCCCCTTGCGGGCGAAGGTGTCGAGGGCCACGTCCAGCAACTGCCGTCTGCGGCTGGCGGCTGTCAGCCGAGGCCTGCTCGCGGCGACACGGGGACTCGCGACAGCCACGACCGGGGATCCTAGCGACCGGCACTATCCGGAGATCGCTCCACCCTTGGCCCTCGGGCTGGCGCTCCCCAGCCACTCGCCCAGCCGAGCGGGCAGGTCCGTGAGCGAGAAGTGAGTCCTGGCAAGGGTCTGGTTGCGGTCGAGCAACTCCGCGGTGGGCCTGGCCAACCAGGCCGCCAATGGTGCGGTCTCGTCGATGTCGAACCACCGGAACCCGAAGTGCCGCAGCTCGTGGCTGACGGGATAAGGCCCGATTGCGAGCGGGCGCCGCTGAAGAGCCGACTCGATGCTCGGATTCCCGAACCCCTCCCAGGTGGAAGGCAGCGTCACCACGTCGCACGCCGCGTAGGCATCGGTCATCTGGGCGCCGGCCGGCGCAGGACCGCGGAGCACTCTCGTCTCGCGCGCCGCCACTTCGATGAGCCGATCCAGCTCCGCGTCGTAACCGTCCTCTGGCGGCCCGAGCAGCCAATAGGTGCCGCCGAGGGCCTTCGCGAGACGCAGCCCGCCGGCGACGTTCTTTCTCGGGATAGCCCGGGTCGGCTGCAGCACGAGAAGCTCGTCGTCGCCGACGCCCAGCGCGGCTCGCACGGATTGCCGGTCACCGGGTGGTGGATTCGGATCGAAGCAGTTGTAGAACACCTCGGCGTCGATGCCCCTGGCTGCCAGCTCCCGACGGGAGAGGGCGTTGATGCAGACGTGCCGCCAGGCGGGGTCCGTCGGAGGAGGACCGAGGTGCGCGAGGTGTGGACGTTGCCACGCAAGGTCGTGGTGACGCAGGATTGCGGGTCGGCCCCTTAGTTCCGCTGCGACTGCCTCTCCCGCCACCGGGTTCAATGGCAGAGAAACCAAATTCTCCACCAACACCAATTCCGCGCCCCCGAAAGCGTCGGCTACTTCTGACCGTAGGGCGTCGACGTCAGTTCCCTTGGCGTCCATCGACAGTCCGGGGACGAGACGATCAGCGCTGCCGCTCCCGGCAACGGTCGTCACGTCGAAGCCCAGCGTCCGAAGCGCCCACACCCATTTCGCGGCTTCGACCGAGACGCCGTCCTCGCCGCCGAGGCGGTAGGAGACGACGGCCACGGTGCCGGAAGTCGGGACGCTCACGCCCGCACGGTAGCGGGCGATCGGTGGACTGCAGCAGACCGACCCGACGTGGATCCCGGCGGCCCATAGCCCCGGACGGTCGTGCGGGGTAGCGTCGCCATGGTGGCTCCCGACCCTGAAGACGTCGTCATCGTCGAACAGCAAGGACGGGTATGTCGGATCACCATCAACCGACCGGACCGGCGGAACGCGCTTTCCGGTGAGGTACTGGCCCTGCTACGGGGCGCTCTGGCGACCGTCCGAACGGACTCGAATCTCCGCGTCGTCGTCCTCACCGGTGCCGGCGAACGGGCATTCAGCACTGGTGCCGACCTGGTAGGCGCTAACTCGCCCGCAGCGGCACCGCGTGGACCGGATGGTCCTTCCGCGGCCGAGCTGCACGAGGCGCGAGGTGAGCTCGGCAAGCTCTTCGAGGATCTCTGGGACCTCGGCAAACCCTCGATCGCAAAAGTGCGTGGCTATGCGCTCGCGGGTGGGCTGGGTCTCGCACTGGCCTGCGATCTGGTCGTGGCGTCCGACGACGCCATCTTCGGTACGCCGGAGATCGACATCGGAATCTGGCCCTACATGGTCACCGTCCCCCTTCTGCAGGCGATGACGCCCAAACGGGCACTCGAGCTCATGATGACCGGCCGGCGCCTTACCGCCGAGGAGGCCGAGCGGATCGGCATCGTGAATCGGGTCGTCCCCGCCGCCGACCTCGACTCGGCCGTCGACGAACTGGCGGCGAGCCTCGCCCGCAAGCCACCGATCGCGATGCGAGCCGGCCGGGAGTCCTTCCATACCGCCCTCGCGATGTCGCCCCGCGAGGCGCTCAGCTATCTGCATCCCTTGCTGACAGTGGCGACTCTCGGCGACGAGGCGGCGGAGGGGCGTACGGCCTTCACCGAGCACAGGCCCCCGAAATGGGCTGCGCCCTGAGGACCAGGCCGGCCCGCCTGGCCCGGGGCACCTGCGGCCCCCTACCATGTTCGGGATCCCCATGGCGCCTGCCGTTCGTCTTCACGAGGCCGTAGCGCTCGCCGGCCGCTTCCCTCTCCTTGCTGGAGCATCGCTGGAAGTCGCCGAGGGCGAAGTGGTGCACCTGCGCGGTCCGAACGGTGCCGGCAAGACGAGCCTCCTCAAGGTCCTCGCCGGGCTGCTCGAAGTCCATTCGGGCGAGGCGATGGCCCTTGGCCGTGACCTCGTTGCCGATCGGCGCGCGGTGCGGCGCGAAGTCGGAATGCTCGGCCACGAGTCATTTCTGTACGAGGACCTGACAGTGGAGGAGAACCTGCGCTTTGCTGTGCGAGCGGGCAGGGGCGATATGGGGGGGATCGGCCTTGTGCTGGGCCGGCTCGGTTTCTCTGGTCGGCTCGCGTCGACACCCGTTGGCCGCTGCTCCGCCGGCCAGCAGCGTCGCGCCTCGCTCGCCGTGCTCGTGGCGCGCCAAGCCCGGTTGTGGTTGCTCGACGAGCCGCATGCAGGGCTCGACCAGGACGGCCGTGACCTCCTCGACGACCTCCTCGCGGGCTCACAGGCCGCGGGCCGCACCGTCCTGTTCGCCTCCCACGAGTATGAGCGTGCGGAGGCGATCGCTGACCGGGTCGTCCACCTTGCCGGCGGCCGGGTCGTCGAAGCGGACGAGGCGGTCGAGCCGACCCGGCCGGTTGAGGCGACCCGGCAGGCCGAGCCCGCGAGGCAGCCGACCCCGCCGAGAGATCCGCGGCCGATCACGGAAGCATCGGCCCATGTTGCGTGACGCGGCGCTGGTGGCGGGAAAGGATCTCCGGATCGAGCTCCGCTCCCGCGTCAGCCTCAACCAGGTCGGGCCGTTCGCGCTCGCGGTCCTTCTGCTCTTCGGCTTGGCGCTCGGCCCCGACCGGCAGGTCCTCGCGCCGGCGTCGGCGGGTCTCTTCTGGGTCGCGGTCCTGCTGTCGACGATCCTCGCAGTGCAACGCAGCTATGCCATCGAGTCGGCCGACGCCGCCCGGGACGGCCTACGCCTCTCGGGCCTCGATCCCGCAGGGATCTTCCTGGGGAAGGCCGGCGCCATCGTTGCGCAACTGCTCGTCCTCGAGGTCGGTCTCACGATCGGGGTCGCATTTCTGTACGGAGCTCATCTCTCGGGCGCCCTTGCGCTGATCGCGGCGTGCGGCGCGGGAACCCTCGGTCTCGCTGCCGTCGGGACGCTCTACGGAGTCGTGGCTTCGGGCCTCCGAACCCGAGAGACTCTCCTCCCCCTTCTCTTTCTCCCCGTCGTCGCTCCCGTCCTCCTCGCCGCCACCAAGGCTTGGGACGCCGCCCTAGCTGGAACCCCGGGCCGGGCAGACGGATGGCTGGACGTGCTCGTCGTGTTCGCTGTCCTCTACGTCGCCGTCGGCATCGTCGCCTTCGGGCCGCTTCTGGAGGACGGATGAGCACCTCGACGCACGCCGGGCCACGGGAGGGCGGGGCGCTGGCGCTTCGGCTGCTCGGCGCGGTCGCTCTTGCGGGCGTGGTCTCGACTGTGTGGTTGGGCCTGTTCGTCACGCCGCCCGACCGGTTCATGGGCAACCTGGTGCGCCTGCTGTACGTGCATCCACCGATGGCCTGGGTGGCGTTTCTCGCCTTCGGGGTCGCCTCCCTCGCCAGCCTTCTCTACCTGTGGCCGAGGACCAGAGCGCCCCGGTTCGACCGGCTTGCGGGGGCGTCGGCGGAGGTCGGAGTCGTATTCACGGGCCTGACGCTCGTCTCCGGGTCGATCTGGGGACGGCCCACGTGGGGGGCGTGGTGGGTCTGGGACCCGCTGCTCACGACGACGGCGCTCCTGTTCGTCCTCTATCTCGGTTACCTCGCCGTGCGCCGGGTGCCCGGCGACTTCCAGGTCCGGGCTCGCCGCTCGGCGATCGCGGCGCTGATCGCGTTCGTCGACGTGCCCATCGTCTACTTCTCGGTCGAATGGTGGCGAAGTCTGCACCAGGCACCGACGATCACCGCCGGCAGGACCTACGTGCACGGTTCGATGGCGTGGACCTTGCTGTTGGGATTCGTATCGTTCACGCTCGTCTACATCTGGCTGGTGGCGCATCGGTACCGCCTCGCGAAGCTCGACGAATTCGAGGAGTCCGAGGGACTCGAGGTGGCGCTCGCCGAGCGCCGGGCGGAAGCCGTGGCCGGATGAACGGCTACGTGGAAGCGGGCTACGTGGTGATCCTCGGCACGCTCGGTGGGTACTCGGTCAGCCTCGTGGCCCGTGAGCGCGCCGCTCGGCGGCGAGTCGGCGGGAAACCTGCCGCCGACCGCGACGCCCCTGCCGCTCCGGCAGTCACCCGTCCAACCGCCGACGAGCCCGAGCTGAGCGGTTCGCCATGACCGACGTCCGGGTGGCGACGGTAGGTGCGAGTCTCGTCCCGGGGCCGAGCCGGCGGCGACGACGACCTGAGCTCGGGCGACGCCGGGACGGCTCCGGCTGCGCCTGCACGCCGCCCGGGGAACCTCAGTTCCGAGCAGCATCGCCAGCGCCGGCGGCTGGCGGTGGTGGGGGTTGTGATTGTGGCGGCGATCGGGTTTCTTGTTTTCAAGGGGCTCACGTCCGCGATCGTGTTCTTCAAGACGGCCAACGAGGCGGTGGCGCAACGAGCGACCCTCGGCGACGCGGTCTTCCAACTCGAAGGCATCGTCGTGCCCGGGACCGTGCACACGTTCCGGAACGCCTCGGGGGTGACGGTGGCTTTCACCGTCGAATCCAGCGGTGTCAGGGTCCCGGTGACGAACACAGGTTCACCACCGCAGCTCTTCCAGCCAGGGATACCCGTCATCGTCGTGGGTCACTTCGTCGGCGCGACGAACCGGTTCGCTTCGGACCAGATCCTCGTGAAGCACAGCAACAGCTACATAGCCGCCCACCCGAACCGCGTGAAGGCGCTCAACGGGACGACAAGGTGAACGCAGCTCTCGGGCTGATCGGAGTCGCACTCGGACTGATCGCAGCCGTCGCCGGCGTCGTCACGCTCGCCGTCGGTCTTGCGACCGGGAGGCCGTCGCTATTCCGGCATGCACGCACGTTTGCGCTCTGGATCCTCGCCGGTGCCCTCCTGTCGACCTTCGGCATGGAGAGGGCCCTCCTACGTCACGACTTCTCGATCGCTTTCGTGGCGGCCAACAACAGCCGAGAGACACCGCTCCTGTATTCGATCACCGGCATGTGGTCGGCCCTGCAAGGCTCGATCCTGCTCTGGTCGCTCATCCTGGCCGGCTATCTCGCCGCGATGACCCACCGGTTCCGGAAGCGGGCGTCGGATCCGCTCGTGGCGTGGGCCAGCCTGGTCGGGCTTTGCGTCGCCGTGTTCTTCTTCGCCCTCATGGCGGGTCCGGCGAACCCGTTCGCCGCCGTCGTCGGGCACATCCCGGCCGATGGCGCCGGCCCGAACCCTTTGCTGCAGGACAACCCGCTCATCGCCTTCCACCCGGTCTTTTTGTACCTGGGCTTCGTCGGCTTCACGGTGCCCTTCTCCTTCGCCGTCGCGACACTCGTGACGGGACGCCTGAACGAGGGATGGCTGCTCGAGACGCGCCGCTGGACGCTGTTCGCTTGGGCGTTTCTCACGTTCGGCATTGTGATGGGAGCCTGGTGGTCGTACCAGGTCCTCGGCTGGGGCGGCTTCTGGGGATGGGACCCGGTCGAGAACGCCGCCCTCCTGCCCTGGCTGTGCGGCACGGCCTACCTGCACTCGGTGATGGTCCAGGAGCGGCGCGGCCTGCTGCGCGTGTGGAACCTCTCGCTCCTGCTCTCGGCCTTCTCGCTGACGATCCTCGGGACGTTCCTCACGCGGTCGGGGGTCCTCGTATCGGTGCACTCGTTCTCGGATTCGACAATCGGCCCCGTGTTGCTGGGCTTCTTCGGGCTCGTCGTCGCGGTCGGCGTCGGGCTGATCGGCTGGCGTGGGGATCGGCTTCGCTCGCCTGGGACGATCGACGCTGCCGTCTCCCGCGAGGGCGCCTTCCTCGTGAACAACCTCCTCTTCGCGGGGTTCGCGCTCGTCGTGCTTCTCGGGACCGTGTTCCCCCTCTTCGTCGAGGCCTTGAACGGCCAGCAAGTCACGGTCGGCAGGCCGTACTTCGACCTGATGACGCTTCCGATCGGGCTCGCCCTGCTCTTCTTCATGGCCGTCGCGCCGGCCCTCCCGTGGCGCAAGGCCGGCCCGGGCGTGCTTCGCCGCCGGCTGGCGGTCCCGGCATGGGCGGGCGTGCTCGTGGTCGTGGTCTGCGTGCTGGCGGGGGTGCGGGGATTCACGCCCCTGCTGGCGTTCGGCCTCGGAGGGTTCGCCGGAGCGAGCGCGCTTCGACAGCTCGCACTCGCGGCGACGGCGTCCCACAGGGCCGGCGGGGGAGTGTGGCGGGCGCTCTTCGGGCGGGCCAACGGGGGCATGATCGTGCATCTCGGCGTTGTCGTCGTCGCCGTGGCCCTCGCGGCCGCGAGCTCCTACGGGCAGCGGACGCAACTGGTCCTCAAGCCGGGACAAGCCGTCCGCTTCGACGGCCACACCTTCACCTACAAAGGCGCAAAACGATTCCGCCTCCCCAACAAGAGCGGCGAGGTGGCCACGGTCCTTGTGGACGGGGCTCCCTTCTTCCCGGCCATAAGCGTGTTCCCCGGAAGTGAGGGGATCGGCACGCCGGCGGTCGATTCGTCGGTGTCGGAGGACACGTATCTGACGGTGGCGGACATCCAGGTCTCGCCGCATGGGCCGGCCACGATCGATGTCGTCATCCAGCCGATGGTGCTGTGGCTCTGGGTCGGGGGAGCGATCACGGCTTTCGGCGCCGCACTCGCGGCCATCCCCACCCGTCGCCGCCGATCCTCTCAAGCCAAGCCCCGCTCCCCGGAATCCCCCGTGCACCACGATCAACCCCACCCTTCGCCGGCCGGGTCGCGGGCAGAGCAGCTGATCGGCACGGGAGCAGGCTCTTGAGCGGGCGTGACCGGCAGTGGAGGCTGGCCAGGTGGGCTGCGTGCGGGGTCGGCCTCGGGGCACTCGTCCTCGTCGCCGTGCTCGCGACGCGCCCGCCGGCGACCCTGACTGCTTCGAGCCCGCTGATCGGCCAGCCTGCCCCTGCTGCCGCCGGGCGCAACCTCGCCGGCGGCAACTCGTCGCTCGCGTCGTTGCGAGGGCACTGGGTGCTCCTGAACTTCTTCGCGAGCTGGTGTCCGCCCTGCAGGACCGAGTCACCTGAGCTCGTCAAGTTCGCGTTCAGCCATCCGGCCGGCCAGCGAGTCGCGGTCCTCGGCGTCGTGTACGGAGACACGGCCGCCAACGCCGCGGCCTTCGAGCAACAGCTCGGGGCGACGTGGCCCTCGATCGTCGATCCGAGCGAGCAGATAGCGATCAACTACGGGGTCGACGACCCGCCGCAGTCGTTCCTCATCGCGCCTGACGGCCGGGTCGTCGACCGGATCCTCGGCGGCGTGACCGCCGTCGGGCTGGACCGCCTGGTCGAGCGTGGCGTGGCGGCGCACTCGTGAGTCTGCACGCCGGCGTCGGAACCGTGGAGACGGCCCAGTCGGGGCTGCCGGGCTCGTCGGGCACATCGGTCCAGTCGAGCCCGCCGGCGAATCGTGGACCGAGGGTGCTGTCGCTCCTCGCATCGCGGCCGGCCTGGGTGCTCGCTGCCCTCATCGTCATAGTCGCACTGGGCATCGGAAGCGTGCATCCCCGAGCGCCTAGCGAGACGGCGCGCATCGCCCACCTCGACAGTGTCATCAAGTGCCCGAGCTGCATGGATCTCTCGATCGCGCAGTCGGATGCCCCCATCGCCGTCGCCTTGCGGGCCGAGGTCGCGGCCTGGATTCGCGGCGGTGCCAGCGACGCCACGATCGAGCAGCGCGTCGTGACCCGCTACGGCGAGCAGGTGCTGCTCGTCCCAACCGGATCGGGTGCCGACGTTCTGTTATGGGTCGTGCCGATCTCGCTCGTCGGCGGCGGTGCGGTGCTGCTCGTCGTCTACCTGTGGCGACGGCGACGCTTGGAGGTTCCGGCGTGAGCGTCAGGCGCTCGCCGGTGAAGGGGTCGCGAGGAGGCGGCAGCGCGAAGCCGAGCCTCGACGGCCTGGCGAACGAGCGGGAATTCCTCGAGCAATCGATCGAAGATCTCAACCGCGAGCTGGCGGCGGGCGAGGTCGATGCCTCGGACTTCACGGCCCTTCACGCGCGTTACTACGGTCGCCTTCTCGAGGTCGAGGAGGCGGAGGCGGCGCTTGTCGCCGCAGGCCATCCCGATTCCCCCCCGAATCCCGAGGCTGTCAGTTCGCAGGCGAGTCCCGGTTCCGCCGGCGCTTCCGGCAGGCGGAGGCTGCGGCGTCGGCTCGGAAGCCGGCGAGTGCGGTTGGTGGTCGGGATTTGCGCAGCGGGTTGTTTCGTGGTGGCGGCTGTGTTGCTGGCGGCGTCACTCGCCGGCGTACGGCTTCCCGGCGAGTCGGCGAGCGGGTCGATCTCCCTGTCGTCCGCGCAGCAGGAACAGGAGACGCTCGACCGGGCCGCGATCCTCGGCAGTGAAGGCCAGGTGGCCGAAGCGGTCCAGCTTTACGACCAGGTCCTGCAGACGGATCCCAACCAGCCCGACGCGCTCGCCTACGGCGGATGGCTGGTGCGGCTCGCCGGGCTGTCGGCGAAGAACCGAACCGTGATCGCGCGGGGTGACGCCTCGGTCGCTCGCGCCGTGAAGGTGGCGCCCAGCTATCCCGACGCCCACGCGCTCCTCGGTGTCATCGAGTACGAGGACTACTCCAACCCCCGCGCGGCCGCGGCCCAGTTCCGGGACGCCCTGCGCGCGGGAGCCTCGAAGAACCTGGTCAGCTCAGTTGCCGCCATCGCGGCGAAGGCGTTCGCTGGGGCGAAGGAGCCGTTGCCGCCGCGCTATGCCGCGGCCGAGCGAGGCTGATCCCGCCGGCGGGTGGATCAGCCGCCGGCGCCGAGCGAGCGCAGGCGCGCCACCACAGTCGGGAAGGCGGCGGCGAACGCCTCAACGTCGGCATCGGTGGTCGACCAGCCGACCGAGAGCCGGAGCGAGCGGTCAGGGTCGACACCCATCGCGGCCAGGACCGGGGATGGCTCGATGGACTCGGAGGAGCAGGCGGAGCCCGAGTGCGCTGCGACGCCCATCCGGTCCAGCCCGAGCAGCACGGCCTCGGCCTGTACGCCGCCGACCGCCACGCAAACGAGATGCGGCGCCCGGTCCAAGGGGTCGCCGAGCTGCTCGACGCCCTCGACCGATACGGCTTCGACGAGGAGCGCATCGGTCAGCCGGCGGGCGGTGGAGGCTTCCGCCTCCAGCTCGCCCGGCTCCGTGAGCGCCGCCGCCGCGGCGCCGAAGCCGATGATGCCGAGCACGTTCTCGTAGCCGCCCCTTCGGGCGCGCTCCTGCGCGCCGCCGATGACGAACGGTTGGAGGCGGACGCCCCGACGAACGACGAGGGCACCGCTGCCGGGTGGGCCTCCGAACTTGTGGGCGCTGACCGAAACGAGGTCCGCACCGAGCGCCTCTAGGTCCAACCGGACGTGGCCGGCGGCCGCGGCCGCGTCGATGTGCACCGGCACGCCGGCGGACCGACATCGCTCCACGACGTCCGCAATGGGCTGCAGGGTCCCAACTTCGTGGTTGCACCACTGACAATTCACGAGTGCCGGCCGGTCGTCGCGGTCGCCGGCGAGCAGCGAGTCGAGATGATCGAGGTCGATCCGGCCGACCGAGTCCACGCGCAGAACATCCACGGGACCGGAGCGCTCGGCCGCCTCCCGGACGCAGGAATGCTCAACGTCGGCGCAGACAATCGTGGCGCCGGGCCGGGCGCGGGCGGCTGTGAAGATGGCCGCGTTGGCCGCTTCGGTGCCGCCGCTCGTGAAGACCACGCGGTTCGGCGTCGTTCCGAGGAACGCCGCCACCGATTCGCGGCGCAGTCTCGATGGCGTCGCGTGCCTGGTGACCTTCGGCGTGCACCCGACCGGGGTCGCCCGCCCAGCCCGCATCCAACCACGCCGCCATGGTCCGAGCGGCCCCGGGCCGCAGCACCGAGGTCGAGGCGTGATCCAGGTAGTGGCGGCCGGCGTTCGGCGGGCCACCGTCAGCCGGCGCTCGGTCCAACCGACGGTCCGGGTCAGCCTGCGACGGTGGCGCAGACCTCGTCGCCGCGGGCCCTGGACGAGAGCTGGACCGGCACGCTGTCGCCGCACAGACCGTTCAGGAGGCCCTCCACGAGGCCCCGGTCGGCTGCGCACAGCACCGGGTGATCGATAGCGGCGTCGCCGAATGGGCAGTGGTCCCGGATGACGGAGTTGGGCGACCCGGCACCGCCGGCGTGAGCGGCAAATCCCTGAGCGGTCAATGCTGCGGCCACAGATTGCATGGCCGAGCGCAGGGACTTCGGGGCATCGCCGGGCGCCATCTGCAAGGCGAGCGAGCGGCCGAAGTCTGCCCCGACCTCATGGGCGATCTGTTCGGCCTGGACGGGGTCGACGATCGTGAGCAGGCGGGCGAGCAGCGCGAGAAGAAGGTCGTCTCGCAGCGCCGGGACCGCCGCCGAGGTGTCGACAGTGCTGGAGTAGTAGCGCTTGGAGGGCCGGCCGACCCCGGCGCCGCCGTGGTCGAGCTGGACGTCCAGGTAGCCGCCGGCGGCCAGCTTGTCGAGGTGATGGCGAGCGACGTTCGGGTGAAGTGCGAACTGCTCGGCAACCTCGGTCGCCGTCACGCCGTGCAGCTCACGTGCGAACAGGTAGATCTGCCGGCGTGTCCCGTCACCGAACGCAGACGTGATCGCGGCTACGGTCGCCGAGAAACCCTCGTCCGCGCTCACCCGACCCTGCCCCCGGTCCTGCCCCCGGTGGGTGGCTGCGCTCACACCGTTATCGTACCGGTGGCCGCCAACAGGGTGCGCACATCGCCAAATTCGACAGAGGACCTGACATGAACGGAGCCCCGGCGGGCAGATGACGGTTCCCGACGAGCGCCTCACCGAGGCCGTCAACGCCGTCGTCGACCCGGGTCTGTTCCGCACGCTCGGCGACCTCGGCACGGTCCGGTCGGTGCGCGGCCGCCGGCGCAGCACCGAGGTGGTCGTGGCGGTGCCGGCCGCCGGACACCCGGCACCGCGCGAGCTGACCGACGAGATTGCGACGGCCGTCTTGAGCGCAGGCGGCGCCGGCCCCGAGGTCGAGCTCATTGCCATGAGCGAGGCCGAAGAGGCGGAGCTGCGGGCTCGGTTGCGCGAGGGCGGGTCGCAGGCAGGCGACGCCCGGCACGGCGCAGAGGGCCCCACACCCCGGGTCACCCCCTTTTCCGACAAGGCCTCCCGCACTCGGGTCATCGCCGTCGCCTCTGGCAAGGGGGGAGTCGGCAAGTCGACCGTGACAGTCAATCTCGCCATCGCGCTGGCGCTCCAGGGCGCGTCGGTGGCGATCCTCGACGCCGACGTCTACGGCTTCTCGATTCCCTCGATGCTGGGAATCGATCGCCCGCCCACCTTGGTCGGCGACCTGCTCGTGCCGCCGGTGGCGTATGGGGTGCGGTGCATCTCGATGGGTTTCTTTGTGGACGAGGACCAGGCAGTCATGTGGCGCGGGCCGATGCTCCACAAGGCCTTGGAGCAGTTTCTCGTGGACGTGCACTGGGGCAAGCCGGACTTCCTGCTCCTCGATCTGCCACCCGGAACCGGCGATGTGTCGATGTCCATCGCCCAGTTCCTTCCCCGCGCCGAGGTGCTGGTGGTGACCACGCCTCAGGCCGCGGCGGAGCGGGTGGCCCAGCGGGCCGCCGTCATGGCCCGGCAACTCCGCCTTCCCGTGAGGGGAGTCGTCGAGAATCAGTCCTGGTTCACGGGCGACGACGGAAAACGCTATGAGTTGTTCGGTCATGGCGGTGGAGCATTGCTGGCCGAGTCGCTGGGTGTGGCGTTGCTGGCACAGATCCCGTTTCTGCCGTCGTTGCGGGAGGGCGGTGACGTCGGCGTCCCCATCTCCGCCTCCGATCCGGGCAGCGAAGCGGGCCAAGCCTTCGCAGCGCTCGCCGAGCGCGTCGTGGCGCTCGGGCCGGGCCGTGTCTACCGATCCGAACTTTCCGTTCGCTGATGGGCCTGAACGGGGAGTACGACACCCTTCCCGTAGCCTCGGCATCGTGGAAGCGCCATCCTTGTCCGTGATGTCCGAACAATCCCGGCGGTGGGCGTCGACGATGAGCGGGCACTCGAGCGACCGAGGCGCCCGGACTGCGCACGACCCGGCGGTTCAACTCGACGGCGGATTCGGCGTCCTCGACCGGGAAGGCCGAGAGGCCGAGGAGGAGTGGGTGCTTGCCCCGGGCGCGACCCGCTCGGTGGGGGCCGGCAATCGCGCGATCGAAGAGGCCCCCGATGCATGGCGGACCTGCTTCGAGCGCGATCGGGACCGGATCCTCCATTCGACGGCTTTCCGCCGCCTGGCCGGGAAGACCCAGGTCTTCATCTTTCCGGCCGACCACCAACGGACGCGCCTCACACATGCGCTGGAGGTAGCTCAAGTCGCGACGGCGATCGCCCGCGCCTGCCGGTTGAACGTCGTCCTGACCGAAGCGATCGCGCTCGGCCACGACTGCGGCCACGGCCCGGGGGGCCACGCGAGTGAGGAGGCACTGTCCCCGTTTCTCGCCGAGGGCTTCGACCACGCCGTGTGGGGGGCAGATGTCACCGCTGTGCCGTTGAACCTGTGCTCGGAGACCCTGGACGGGATCCGCAACCATTCGTGGTCGCGACCGACGCCGGCGACCCCCGAAGGCGAGGTCGTCGCGCTCGCTGACCGCATCGCCTACTGTGCCCACGACCTCGAGGACGCCCTCCACGCAGAGATCGTGGGCAGCGAGGACGTGCCTCTGCTCGTGGCCGATCGGTGCGGCCGCGGGCGAGGAAGCCAGCTGGACGCCTTGGTGACCGATGTCGCAACGACGACGCTCTCCTCCGGCGTGGTCGCTATCAGCGAGCCGATGGGTGAGGCGCTCGAAGCGCTGCGGCGGTTCAACTACGAGCGCATCTACCTCCGCCCAGCCTCGGTCCGACAGTCTGAGGCCGTCGTCGACCTTCTCCGATCTCTCGTCGGCCACTACGCAGCCCACCCGGAGGCGCTGCCCGGTGGGGCCGACCTGGCGCCTGACGAGCTCGAGGCGGTCGGCGCGGCGGTCGGGTACGTGAGCGGGATGACGGACCGGTTTGCCTGCGCCAAAGCAATTCAGATTTTTGGCGACCGTGCTTCGACCCTGGTGGAAGGCATGAAACCCTTATGATTGCTGGGGTGTCCTCACTTCCTGCTTAATCTTAGGAACGTGACTCTGATCATCGTGTCGCACGTTGCGGCCAGGGAGATCCGACCCGCATCGCGACAACACCCCCCGGCCGGCGGGATGACCGGGGGGTGTTTGTCTGCGCGTCCTCCCAAGGCCCCTGTGAGAACGGCTGAGAGAGCGCTTCTTGCTTCTACCCGATGTGGAGTCCGTTAAACCGACGGCGCCGCCGTAGCCAGATCACGGCTTGAGCCGCGACTGCAAGTCCGTCGCCGGAGACGACGCAGATCTACGCCAGCCTGCGCTGCCCACGCTGTCAACAGCAGTGCAGCGCGAGCGTCTGGCCAACAGTGCCGCTGACAGTGTTCTTGTCGTAGTAGCCGACCATCCAAAGATTTGCAGCCGTGCTGGCTGCCACTCCGTTGAGAAAGTTGCCGATGTCGCCCGGGTTCGGGCTCTTTACGAGTGCCCAAGCGTGGCCATTCCAATTCTCGATGAGGGTCCCGCTCGCGGTGCCGCTGGTGTACCAGCCCACCGCCCAGGCGTTGGTGGCTGAAGTCGCGGTGACGCCGTCGAGGACATTGTCGTGGGTCGGCCCTAAGGGGTTCGGGCTGGAAACGATCTTCCAGGCGGTGCCGTTCCAGTGCTCGATCAGGGTGAGGTCCCCGGTGCCGTTGTAGCTGTAACCCACCGCCCAGACGTTGGTGGCGGAGACCGCATCGACCCCCCTGAGGACGCCCGAGGTGCCCCTACGGTTCGGGCTGGGAGCGACCTTCCAAGTCTTGCCGTTCCAGTGCTCGATCAGGGTCCCGCTCGCGGTGCCGTTGTTGAACGCGCCGACCGCCCAGGCGTTGGTGGCCGAAGTCGCCGACACGCCGAGTAGTTGGCTGACGTGGGCGATGCCCCCCGGGTTGGGGCTCGACTGCTCGGACCAGGACGAGCCGTTCCAGTGCGCGATCAGAGTCCGGATCCCACCGATGCTGTTGACGAAAGTGCCCACCGCCCAGGCGTTGGTGGCTGAAGTCGCGGTGACGCCGCCGAAAGCGTTGGCGGAGGATAATGAGTAGGTTCCAGGGTTGGGGCTCGACTGCTTTGACCAGGACGCGCCGTTCCAGTGCGCAATCAAGCTCTGCCCGACGCTGCTAGGACCGTTGTTGTAGTTGCCCACGGCCCAGGCGTTTGTGGCCGACGTCGCGGCCACGCCGGCGAAGCTATTGACGGAATTGCCCGGGTCTGGGCTCGACTTCACGTTCCAGGAGTGGCCGTTCCAATGCTCGATCAGGGTCAGAGTTGTGCTCCCGTTGCCGTCGTTGCCAACCGCCCAGGCGTCGCACGAAGAGCGCACCGCCACGCCGTTGAAGCTGTTGTAGGAAGTCCCGGGGTTCTGCGCCGGGATCCCGGTCAGGGCCACGCAGGTCGACGGGGACGCGCTCCCTGCCGTGGTTCCGATGAGTGCTCCCCCCAACAGCAATGGACCAGCAAGCAGACGTCCGGCCAAACAGGATCCACGCATCGCTTCACCCCCGACAAACCAGGCTGATCGCATCTCCGACAGCCGAACGCTAGCCGTGAGGGCCGGGTCCTCCAAGTCCTCCGAAGCAGTCCGGACGTGCGCCTCGTCGGCTGCCCACACAAAGATTCACCGCCTCACGAGCGTCCCAGGAGCGCACAAAACCTCTGCCGAGTGCGCTCTATACCCGCTGGCCACCAGGCCTAGCGGCGGGGCCGGTGTCGAGTGCCTGGCTCGAGGGGCCCGGCGGACCGATGGCTCGGGGAGCCGGGAGGCCGGCGCTTGAACCGTGGCGGCCGGGCCGTCCCCTACGATGACTCGAAGCGGAAGGGAGCACCTGCGTGGACGTGCGCATCGGGATCATCCAGACAGTGAAGGAGCTCGACATCGATCTCCCCGAGGGGACGACGCACGACGACGTTGTCGCGGAGGTGGACAAGGCGCTGGCCCAGCCCGACGGCGTGCTGTGGCTGACTGACAAGCGAGGTCGCCGCGTGGCTGTGCCTTCGGCCAAGGTCGCGTACATCGAGATCGGCGGCGGGGGCGAGGACCGGCGCGTCGGCTTCGGAACCACCTGAGCCCCGAGCTCGGTGCCCGAGCTCCTCGCTCATCGGCTGCTCTTCGTCACCGGCAAAGGCGGCGTAGGCAAGACGACGGTTGCCGCCGCGATCGCGCTCCTCGCGAGCGAGCAGGGTCGCCGGACCCTCATCTGCGAGGTCGAGCCGAAAGGTGACCTGGCCCGCGCCGTACGAGTGCGGTCCGACACCGTTCAGCGGACGCCGGGTCGCCGACGGGCTGGTGGCGATGTCGATGGACACCGAGGCGGCGCTACGGGAGTACCTGAGAACTGTCGCGAAGGTCCCGACGATCGGTCGGATCGGCCCGGTCGCCCGGGCGTTCGACTTCGTGGCCACGGCAGCGCCGGGGATCAGGGAGATCCTGACGGTGGGCAAGTTGTGTTTCGAAGTCCGAGAGGGCCATTACGACCTCGTGGTGGTCGATGCGGCCTCCACCGGAAACGTCGTCGGCCAGCTGGCGGCGCCGACGGGCATCAACGAGCTGATCCGGGTGGGCGTCGTCCGGAGTCAGACCGACTGGATCCTCGAGATCCTCGGCGATCCGGATCGGACCGGTGCCGTGCTGGTGACGACGCCGGAGGAGATGCCCGTCACCGAAGCGGTCGATCTCGCCGGCCGGCTCTCGACCGAGACGCCCGTTCATCTCGCCTGCGTGGTGGCCAACCGTGTCCTGCCAGAGCTCTTCGGCCGTTCCGAGGAACAGATCTTCAACGAGCTTGTGTGGCCGGCCAGGCTCGATCTGCTCGCTCGCGAGCTCGACACCTCGCCGCGAGGTCGTGGAGGACGTGCTCGGAGCGGCGCGACTCGCGGTGACCGTACGACGGGACGGCGTTGCCCACCTCGAGCGACTGCGGGCAGCCATAGCTGCGGAAGTTCCCTTGTTGTACCTGCCGTACCTCTTTGCGCGGTCGCACGGGTTGCGTGCGGTTCGGCAGGTCGCCCATGCGCTCTCGGAGGAGCTCGTCACGTGAGCGAGTCCCGTCGGCAGCCCGAGCGGGGCGTCGCGCCGGCCCCGTCGCGGGCCGCGCAACGGACCCCGACGAGCCGGGGCTCGGGCGGATCGGGTCGATCGGCGCGCGCCGGCTCTGTCGTCGACCCTGAACAGACGCGCCATCTCGAGCAGCTGCTGTCTGCGAAGGAGATAGTCGTCGCCTGCGGACCCGGAGGCGTGGGAAAGACCACGACTTCCGCCGCTCTGGCGGCGACGGCCGCGGCACGGCTCGGTGGGCGGGTCTTGGTGCTCACGGTCGACCCGGCCCGTCGCCTGGCCGACGCACTGGGAGTGGGGGGGCTGGGCAACGTAGCCGAGACGCGTGCCGGACGAGGCATTCTCCGAAGCCGGCGTACGCCCGAAGGGTGAGCTGTACGCCGCCATGCTCGACATGAGTGAGTCATGGGACGCGCTCGTCCGGCGACATGCCCCCGATCCGGTGACCGCAAAGCAGATCCTCGACAACCCGCTGTATCGCAATATCACCAGGCGCTTCGCCCAGGGGCACGACTACATCGCGATGGAGCGTCTGTACGAGCTCCACGAGGAAGGCGAGTACGACCTCCTCGTCGTCGACACGCCGCCGTCGCTCAACGCCCTAGATCTGCTGGACGCACCTTCACGTATGGCCGAGTTCTTCTCCTCGAGGTTGCTCCGGTGGCTCATCGTGCCCTACCGCTCGCGGCTCGTGAACATGGCCTCCCGACCCTTTTACCAGGTCGCGGATCGCATCTTGGGGAGCCAGTTCCTGGAGGACCTGGCTGGCTTCTTCATCTTGTTCCAGACGATGAGAGACGGTTTCGTCGCCAGGGCGGAGGCCGTGAGCCGACTCCTGCGCGACGTACGCACGAGCTTCGTCGTCGTGACCACGCTTGAGGCCGTCCCGGCCGTCGACGCCCAGCAGCTCATCGAGAGCCTTCGCGAGCGCCACCTGCATCTGGGCTTGCTCGTCTGCAACAAAGTGTTGCCGAGCTCGTTTTCCGAACCGGCGATCGGGCGCAGTGCCGAGGTGCTCGGACAACGAGCGGGCGAGATCGCCAAGCTCCTGTCTGCTCGTCTGCCGGTCGACCCCGCCACCGCGTCCCGCCCGTCGAACGAGATGGTCGGCCGCGTGCTCGACGAGGTGGCTCGGAGCTTCGGGAACTTCCGTCTCGTTGCGACGCGTGAAGCCGAGCTTCTGCACGAGCTGTCCTCGGCCCACGAAGTGACCGCCACAGTGCCGTACCACCCCGGGCACGTCACCGACCTGCGAGGGCTGTTGGACGTGGGGGCGAGGATCTGGGGCGACGAGGTGGTGACGGCGACCGCCGAGGCGGGAAGCCGAAACCGCGCCGGTCCTGACAGCTCGGTGCCCCGCGCCCCCCGGAGGAGGAGCACCGCCCGTTCGACCGGCGACCGGGCTTCCGGCGAGGCCGGACTCGATGCCGGCGACTGACCCTTCTCGCTCGTTCGCCGGGCGAGGCATGATCTGGCACGAGGGCTCATCCCGGCCCTCGAGTGCCCTTGAGCGTTTCTGAAAGGACGGAGGACCCTATGCCTGAGATTGTCGCCGCCGAGATCGAGCAGTACGCGCTCGATCACACCTCGCCCTCGAGCGAGCTGCTGTCGGAGGTGGCGGAACGGACCCGCAACGAGTTTCCCGACCGTTCCGGGATGATGGTGGGTGCGCTTGAGGGCCGGTTTCTCGAGGCGCTCGTGTTCGGCATGGGGGCTCGCCGGATCCTCGAGATCGGAGCCTTCACGGGTTATTCGTCGCTTTCGATGGCGGCCGGGATGCCTCGAGACGGCAGGATCATCACGTGCGAGCTGTCTCCGGAGCACGCGGCGCTGGCGCGCCACCACATCGCCGCCAGCGCGTATGCGGATCGGATCGAGATCCGGGAGGGACCGGCCCTCGAGACGATCGCTACGCTCGACGGCCCCTTCGACCTCGTGTTCATCGATGCCGACAAGGTCTCCTATCTCGACTATTACGAGGCGACACTGCCGAAGCTCGCGCCTCGAGGCCTGCTGGCCGTGGACAACACACTCTTCGGCGGGCTCGTGGTCGACGCGAGTGACCAGTCTCCTAACACGGTCGCAATCAGGCGTTTCAACGACCATGTCAGAAACGATCCGCGCGTCGTCTGTGTGCTGGTGACGATTCGCGACGGAGTGACGCTGATCCGCCTAGCCGACGCGGCCGGCTCAGCCTGACGGAGGCCGGTGGATCCTTCCTTGATGCCGTTGTCGGTCGGGATCGTCCCACCGCCCGACCTCGTCCGCCGATACACCTCGCTCGACCTGGCTGATCGCCTTCACCTCGAGCGGCTCATGGCGTCGTGGAGCCTGCTTGCGGACTTCTCGTTCTCCGACCTCTTGCTGTTCGTGCCGACCACCCGCGACGACGGGGATGGCGACGACGGGCCGGCTGGGGAGCCGGCGGGGTCGGAGGGGGCCGGCGGGTCGGACGGGGCTGGCGGGCCGGCGGGGCGGACTGCCGGCGGTTGGCGACGGCGTCGGAGCGTGGGCTGGCGGGTCGGAGGGGGCTGGCGCGGTCGGAGGTGGGCCGGCGAGTCCGACGAGCTCGGCGGGTTCATCGTCCTCGGTCAGATCCGGCCCACGACGAGCCAGACGCTGTACGAGGTCGATCTCGTCGGCCAAGTTCAATCGGCGCAAAATTTGCCGAACGTCGTCGAGGCCTACCGGACCGGGGTCATCGTCCGCGGCGAGCAGGTGAGCGAACTCGCCGAGGGACCGGTACGCATCACGAACATCCCCGTCCGCCACGGCGAAAGAGTGCTCGGCGTCCTCTGCCGTATCTGGTCGCCGGGGACCACTCGTCGCCGAGGGACGCTCGAACGGGTCTATCTCGAGCTGTTCGAGCGCTTGTCGGTCATGGTCACCGACGGTCTCTTTCCCTTCGTCGACGATGACGCGGCGGTCGAGGAAGCTCCTCGCGTGGGCGACGGCGTGCTCGTCGTCGACGCTCGAGAGCGCATCACGTACGCGTCGCCGAACGCCGTCAACGCGTTGCACCGGGCCTCGATCACGTCCGCCATCGTCGGCTCGAGCCTGGCGCTTCTGGGGCTTGACACCTCGGCGGTCGACGAGGCATTCGCAAGCCAGGTCCCTGTGATCGAAGAAGTCGAGCGGCGACCCGACGTCATCATGATGATCCGCTGCATCCCCCTCATCGCCAGGGGCGAGCTGACAGGCGCCGCCATCCTGATCCGGGACGTGACCGACCTTCGCCGCAGGGACCGGCTCCTGCTGACCAAGGACGCCACCATTCGCGAGGTGCATCACCGCGTCAAGAACAACCTTCAGACGATCTCGTCGCTGCTGCGCCTTCAGGCACGGCGCCTGGGCGCCGACGAGGCCCAGGGTCGGATTGCGCTTCTGGAAGCCGAGCGCCGCATTCGCGCTATCGCCGTCGTCCACGACATCTTGGCGCGTGAGACCACCGAACAGGTTCCCTTCGACGAGATCGTTCCGTCACTGGTCGAGATGATCCGCGAGACCAACACGATCTCGTTTCCGGTCACGATCGAGGTCGACGGAGGACTTGGGGCGGTGGCGGCTGAGGTCGCTACGCCGCTCGCAGTGGCAGTAGCCGAGTTGCTCCAGAACGCCATGGAGCATGCGTTCCCGGACCGCCTGTCGGCGGATCGTCAGTCTGCGGGCGAACCGCTGGCGGAAGAGGGAGTCCAAAAGCCAGCTTCGGTATCACCGCCCCGTGTCGAGCTCGTTCTTCGCGAGAGCCCCGATGCGTTGGAGATCGTGGTCAGGGACAATGGTTGCGGGTTGCCGGCGGGCTTCGACATCGAGGAGACGCGCAGTCTTGGCCTGTCGATCGTCCGCGACCTGATCCGGACTCAACTCGGCGGGACGATCACGATGGAAACGGAGGGAGGCACAATCGTCCGCCTCGACATCCCGTCGAGGCGCCGGGCGATCTGAGCGCGAGGTCAGGAAGCGCGGCGACGCTGAGCGGCGAGCCACGCTTTGCGGAGCTTGCGGCGCTCGTCTTCAGAAGTGGCGCCCCAGACGCCGGACTCCTGGTTCGTTGCAAGAGCGAATTCGAGACATGCCTCCCGAACCTCGCACGTAAAGCACACGGCCTTGGCTGCTTCGATCTGCTCGATTGCCTGACCTGTGGTTCCGATTGGAAAGAACAGGTCAGGGTCGGTATCGCGGCAGGCCGAAACCTTACGCCAATCATCGCTGTCCCACTCACTCGAGCGGGTCCAGGTCAGAGCCACCCTGCCTCCTCTGCGGCCTGCGATTCGCGGTCGACGCTCGTCGTCGCCACGCGCATCCGTGAACAAAATCACAAATCCGCCAATCCGAAACCCAACCGTTATTGCGGGCAGGAGGCCGGCGATGCGGCGGTCAGTTCTCGGATTGCGAGATCAGATAGTAGGCGAGGAGACCAGTTCGTGCAAGCATGTGATCACGAGCACGACTGCGTGTAGCGGCCACGCGACGAGGCGTGACCAACAGGGGATCCATCGGCCGGGGGGAGGGGCAACACAGGTGACCGAGATCTTCGCACATCGTGGAGCAGCGCAGCTGACCAGGGAGAACACAGTCGACGCGTTTGTCGCGGCTCGCGAACTGGGCGCCGACGGGATCGAGTTCGACGTGCGGCGCACCGTGGACGGCGACTTGGTCGTCCATCACGACGCCGACTTGCCGGCAGTCGGTCCGATCGCGGAGTTGCCGTCTTTCGAATTGCCCGAGTGGATCCCCTCGCTGGAGGAGGCACTAGTTGCCTGCCGCCCTTTACAAGTCAACGTCGAGATAAAAACCGAAGGCGAGCAGGGACCCGATTACGACAAGATGCTTGCCCTCGAGGTGGCAAAGGTGCTGGTCGGGCGTCCGGACGTGCAGCAGATTGTCGTTTCGTCGTTCTCGCTCACGGTGCTTGACGCCGTAGTTGCCTGCTCGCCGGGCTTGGCCACGGGGATGCTGGTGGAGGTCGCTGAGGATCCGTTTCGGGCGCTCGAGACTGCTCAGGGTCATGGTTACGGCGCCGTGCACCCGTTCTTCCTCCGTGTGGACGAAGCCTTGGTGAGAGCCGCAAGAGTCGCCGGGCTGAGGATACGGACCTGGACCGTGGACGATCCTGACCAGATCGCGGAGCTCGACAGGCTGGGAGCGGACGCGGTGATTACCAACGACGTCCCGACGGCTCTCCGGACACTCGGCCGGACCCGAGGCTCGCTCGGCGCACCCAACCCGCGCTGAGTTGCCGGCGCCGCCGGCCGGCGCCCTGCTAGGCCGCCGAGAGGCCGACGGCGCGGCCTCTCGGACTCACGTGGGCGGGATTTCCGGTGCTATGCCCTGGAAATCCCGCCCAGGTGGGCGCCACGCCGGCCCCGCCGGCCCCGCCGGCCCCGCCGGACCGCCCCGTCCCAACCCCAGGGTTGGCTACAGAGCGCCTGGTCGTGGAGAATCGTCACATGAACGTCGCCGTCTGTGTGAAGCAGATCCCCGATACCGCCGTTCCGCCGGCTCTCGATCCGCAGAACCACAACCTCGTGCGTGAGGGAAAGCTGATCATGGACGATTCGGACAGCTACGGCGTGGAGATGGGCCTTCAGCTCGTGGAGGGCGCCGGCGGGGGCGAAGTGGCGCTCGTGTCGATGGCACCGAACGGGGAGACGAGCGGCCTGCGGACGGCGCTCGCGATGGGAGCAGCCAAGGCGGTCCTGGCTTCGGATCCAGTCCTCGCCGGGTCGGACGCCCTCGGGACGGCGAGAGTACTGGCCGCCGCGATCGGTCGGCTGGGACCGGACCTCGTGCTCGCAGGCACCGAGTCCACGGACGGCTACACCGGAACGCTTCCGGTCCAGGTGGCGGAGCTGCTGGGCTGGCCGGCGATCACTTTCGCCAAGCACATCGAGATCACCGACGGCGTCTTGCGAGTCCAGCGGCAGACCGAAGCCGGCTACGACGAAGTCACCTGCCCTCTTCCGGCCGTTGTGACGGTGACCGCCGGCGTCGTCGAGCCCAGGTACCCGTCGTTCAAGGGGATCATGGCCGCGAAGTCGAAGCCCGTCGATGAGGTGACCGTCGCCGATCTCGGGCTGGACCCGGCGACCGCCGGCCAGGCCGGCGCCCGCCAGCAGGTCATCTCCGTCGAAGCGGCGGAGGCCCGCAAGGCCGGCGAGATCGTGGTGGACGAGGGCGACGCGTACGAGCGCGTGATCAGCTTCCTCGAGCAGCTCAAGGTCCTCTAGGAGGGGTGGCTGAATTGGACAAGATCTGGGTTCTCGCCGAGCAGCGCGACGGGGCGCCGCTCGGCATCGTGCTCGAGCTGCTGACGGCGGCGCGTGGCTTCGCAAGCACCGTCGAGGCGTTCACCTGGGGTTCCGGCGCCGCCGATGCCGCTTCAACGCTCGGTCAGTACGGGGCAACGAAGGTCTACGACGTCGGAGACATCGGTGAATCACTGCCCGCGCCCAAGGTCGCGGCCGCGATCGCGGGCCAGGTTGCGGCGGGTAACAGCCCCGATGCGATCCTGATCGGGGCCACTTACGACGGCCGGGACGTCGCCGGGCGGCTGTCGGTCCGCCTGGACCGGCCGGTCCTCACCAACATCGTCGGCATGGACGAGTCCGACGGGGACATGACGACTGAGCATGCGATATTCGGCGGCTCGATGGTGCTGCGAGCCCGTTTCACCGACGGTCCGCCCGGGATCTTCGTGGTCCGGGCGAAGTCCTTCGCCGCCGAGCCGGCGGGGACCGCCGAGCCGGACCCGGAGGTCGTCGCCGTCGGCGTTCCCGAGTCTCCCGAGATGCAGGCGAGCGACGCTGCTCAGGTCGTCGCACGCCACGAGGAGGAGCGCAGCGGCCCCAACCTCGACGAGGCGGCCGTGGTCGTGTCCGGCGGCCGGGGCCTCGGCTCAGCCGAGAACTACGCACTCGTCACCGAGCTCGCGCGGCTCTTGAAAGGGGCTCCCGGCGCCTCCCGAGCCATCGTCGACGCCGGCTGGGTGCCCTACGCGTTCCAAGTGGGCCAGACCGGCAAGACGGTGAAGCCGACGGTTTATATCGCCTGCGGCATCTCGGGGGCAACGCAGCACATGGTGGGCATGAAGGGCGCGAAGAACATCATCGCAATCAACAAGGACCGCGAAGCACCCATCTTCACCATCGCAGACCTTGGTATTGTCGGCGACGTCACCAAGGTGGTCCCGAAGCTGATCGAGGCCATCAAAGCTCGCGGCTAGGCCGGACGCGGCGCTTCCGCTTCGTCCGGGGAGGAGGACCTCGCTCGCGGACAGTTCCTCGAGGAGGGGTTTCGGGGAGGCTTTGGGGGCGCCTCGAGGACGTGTGTCGGGGACAGTTCACGGCCTCCACCCCTCGAGGTCACAGGATATGTATCGTCAGGCGGCCGAGGGCCTACGCGACCAGCGTGGCCAGAGCGCGTATGAAGGACTCGCCGGGTGCTCTTCCCGACAATCGACTTCGCGATCTTCTTCGGGATCGTCTTCGTCGGCAACTGGCTTCTCGCGCCGTTCCCCACCCGTTGGCGCGTCTTCATCCTCGCGGCGAGCTACGTGTTCTACGGATGGTGGGACTGGCGGTTCGTGTTCCTGCTGGCGATCTCAACCGCCTGCACGATCGCCGGGGGCCGCCTGGTCCATCGGGCGCGCAGCGCGACGGCCAAGCGTGCCTGGCTGAGCGTCGCGGTCTCTGCCGAGCTCGGACTGCTCGGCTGGTTCAAGTACGCCGGATGGCTCGGCGTCAACGTCGACAACGTGATCCACCACCTCGGAGCCGGCGATCCCATACCGCTGCTCCAGGTGACACTTCCCGTGGGCATCTCCTTCTTCACCTTTATGGGGCTGTCCTACGTCATCGACATCTACCGGGGCAGCCTCGAGCCGTCGCCGTGGTTGGACGTCGCCGTCTTCGTCGCCTTCTTCCCGCATCTGGTCGCTGGGCCAATCGTCCGGGGCTCGGACCTCCTGCCGCAAATCCGCCGGGCGCACCGGCGCGACCCGCGGCGCATCGCCCTGCCGAGAGCCGCCTATCTCATCTGGGCCGGCCTGTTCAAGAAGGTCGTGCTCTCGAGCTACGTCTCGTCCCAGATCGTGGATCCGGTCTTCGCGAACCCGCGCGGTCACTCCTCGCTGGAGGTCCTGCTGGCGATCTACGGGTATGCGGTGCAGATCTACTGCGACTTCAGCGGTTACACCGATATCGCCATCGGTTGCGCACTCCTGCTCGGCTTCCGCTTTCCGGAAAACTTCGATGCCCCCTATACGGCGCGATCGTTGCAGGATTTCTGGCGGCGCTGGCACATCACCTTGTCCTTGTGGCTACGGGACTACCTCTACATCCCTCTTGGTGGCAACCAGGGCTCACGAGCCAGCATGTACCGCAACATCATGATCACGATGGTGCTGGGCGGCCTGTGGCACGGTGCCGCTTGGACGTTCATCGCCTGGGGCGCCTACCACGGCGTCGGGCAGTGCCTGGGCCACTATCGCCGGGCGAAACGGGTCGAGGCCGGGCTCCCCGCTCAGCGGGAGGGGGGCTGGGCGCTCGCTTGGCAACGTTTTGCGACGTTCCAGCTCGTCTGCATCGGCTGGGTGTTCTTTCGCGCCACCTCGTTTTCCCTGGCATTCCAGATGTTCGAACGCCTCTTCACGGGCTGGCGGCAGCCGTCCCCGCTGGTGAGCCTCGGGGTCCTCCTGGCGATCGCGGTGGGTATAGGCACCCAATATGTCCCGAAAGGCCTGCCCCTGCGCGCACAAGAGGTGTTCTCCCGGCTTAGCGTGTTGGGGCAGGGGTCGGTGCTGGCAGCTGCTCTCCTGGTCATCACGACGCTCGGCCCACCGGGAGTCGCGCCATTCATTTACTACCGCTTCTGAGACTGCGACGATCTTGTTCATGGCAGAACGGGCCTTTTGACCATCTCACGTAACCCAGCCGGCCCGACCGGCGGATCCGGCGCGAACCGCGACCGGCAGCCGGAAAACGGCTCCGGACGTTCGGCCGAGTCCACGTCGAGGGCCGCTTCGTCGAAAAGAGCCGCCGTCCCGGACGGCGCCGGCCGAGCAGACCAGGCCGGCCGGCCGGCCCGCGCCGACAGGCCGGCCCGCACCGACAGGACGGCCCGCGCCGACAGGACGGCCCGCACGGACAGGACGGCCCGCACCGACAGGACGGCCCGCACCGACAGGACGACCCGCACCGACGGCACGTCCAACCGTGCCGTCCCTCGCGACGCGCCGCCGGCGGGCGCACGCGCCCCTCAGCGGCCCCGGGGCCTCCCGCGGCAGGGTCAGCCCCGCTCCGAGGCTGCTCGCGGGGCACAGACGGACCAGAGGCGGCGGGCCTCGGCGGGGAGGGTGCTCGCGGTCGGGCTGGTGTGCTTCCTTGTCTGGCTCCTGTTCGACGCCAACCAGCTCTACAGGTCGGCCCTGGCGGGCCAGATCGGCATCCGCCGCACGGTCGCGGTATCGATCCTGCGCCCGATCGCCGCGTTCAGCAATGCGCTTCGGATCTCCGGTCCGGTGAATGCGGCCGACACGGCGCTGGGGCGATGTGGCGCGAGCGCCGCCGTAGGTTCGGTGTGCGGCGCCAGCGCGACGGTTCCGACCCTTCCGCCACCGCAACCGCCCCCGCAGCCGCCGCCGCAGGGCTACGACGGCCGCTACGGCGCTCCCCACCTCGGCAAGGGGACCCATTACATCCCCCCGCCGATCAGGCATCACCACCAAGGGCTCCCGCCGATTCCGTCCCCGACGGCCGCCCACCCGCTGACGCTGCTGTCCATCGGTGACTCCGTCGGAGAGGACCTGGGGCTCGGCCTTGGGGACATTTTCTCGAGCGACGCGGCCGTTCACGTGATCCAAAAAGGCGTCGAGAGCACAGGGCTGTCACGAAGCGACTACTACAACTGGCCTGCGACTCTCCAAGCCGACCTCGCCAGATATCACCCCCGCATCGTCGTGATCATGCTCGGGGCGAACGACGCGCAGGCGTTCTACGAGAACGGCGACTACCTGCCCTTCAACACGAGCGCCTGGTGGAAGGCCTATTCCGCCCGGGTCGCGCTCGTGATGGAGGAGGCCACGACTGCGGGCGCCCGCGTCATGTGGGTCGGGCTGCCGCCGATGGGGCCGGGCTCGACGGTGCCTGGGGGCTTCCCAAAGCAGGTGAACAGGGTCTTCGCCAAGCAGGCTGCCTCACATCTGGGCGTGGCGTACTTCTCGGCCGCCAAGGTCCTCTCGTCGAAGAGCGGAGGATTCACCCAGTACCTGATGATCGACGGTTCGCTCGAGCAGATCCGATACCCCGACGGCGTCCACCTTGCACCCGCCGGCTACGACCTGCTCGCGCGGGACCTGGTCCAGCCGATGCAGCGGGCCTGGCGAGTGAACCTTCGGGTGGGCTGAAGCCGCCGCACCCGCCGCACTGCCGCACCCGCCGACTCGCCGGCATCAGCCGGCCCGACCGCCGATTCTCAGGCGTCAGGCGCCGGCGCCGGCGCCGTGCCCAGGCGCGGCGCGCCGGCGGGCCTCCTCGATTTCGAGCTCGGCGGCGTCACGACCTGCCCAGGTCGCGCCTTCCACGGACTTGCCCGGCTCGATGTCCTTGTAGACCTCGAAGAAGTGCTGGATCTCGAGGCGCTCGAACTCCGGTAGGTGGCGCAGGTCCTGCAGGTGCTCCTGGCGAGGGTCACCGGCCGCGACCGCGATGATCTTGTCGTCCGGGCCCTTCTCGTCGGTCATGCGGAACATCCCGATCGTCCGCGCCCGTATCACGCACCCGGGAAACGTCGGCTCCTCGACCAGCACGAGAGCGTCGAGCGGATCGCCGTCAAGCCCGAGCGTCCCGTCCACGAAACCGTAGTCGGCGGGGTACCGGGTCGAGGTGAACAGCATGCGGTCCAGGTAGATGCGCCCGGTGGCGTGGTCCATCTCGTACTTGTTGCGTTGGCCCTTCGGGATCTCTACGACGACCTCGAACTGCATCGGTGGCCCCATCCTGGCGTGGTCGGATCGGCTTCGAAGCCGACGCTAACAGCACTCCGGCGGTCCGGTAGGGGCCACCCGAAGGCGCGGCCGGCTCACGAGGGCGCGGAGCGTTGGAGGAGGGCGACGAACCGTTTCTCTAGGCCTGGCGCTGCGGCCACCACCGTCGCAAGCCCGGCGATCAGCCCCTCGAGGAGCGTGACCGTGGCTCCCGCCTCACGTGCGATCACCTCGCCGGCGGCGAGATCCCACGGGCCGAGCCCGGCTTCGTAGTAGGCGTCGAGGCGGCCGCAGGCGACCGCGCAGAGGTCGAGCGCGGCGGCGCCGGCCCGGCGGATGTCCCTCACGGCCGGGAGGAGGGCGGGGAGCATGCGTGCCTGGGCGGCACGTCGCCCGGCATCGTACGAGAAACCGGTTCCCACCAACGCCTCGCCCAGCGGCCGCGTCATGGTCTCGAGCCGGAGCCCGACGCCGTTCAGGGACGCGCCCTCCCCTTCGGCGGCGGCGAACACTTCACCCGTCACGGGATTGTTGACGACTCCGGCGATGGGCCGCCCGTCCACCGACGCTGCGATCGAGACCGCGAAGGCCGGGATCCCGTACAGGTAGTTGATGGTGCCGTCGAGCGGGTCGATGACCCAGGTGATGCCGGTCGAGCCCGCCCGGGAGCTGCCTTCCTCCCCTTGGACGCCGTCGTCCGGCCGGGCACGGAGGAGGGAAGCGACGATCAGCGCCTCGCTGGCCCGGTCGATCTCGGTCACGAGGTCGGTTGGGCTCGACTTGACCGACGCCCCACCCGTGAGGAACCGCCCCCCGGCGACGTCCCCGAGCCGCGAACGCAGGAGGTCGCCAGCCTCGACGGCGACGTCCCGGGCGAGCTCGAGGAGCTCCGACGGTGACGTCACCGGGTCCAGGACCGCCCGTTCACGAGCGCCGGGCTGATCGTTGCACGCCGGCGGGTGCGACCGAACGGGTGCGGGCGAGCTGGGCCAACCGAGCCACCAGGACCTCGATCACGAGCTCGGCGGGCCAGTCGATCACGCCGCGGAGGTCGAGGTCGGCGTCCGCGATCAGGCCGACCGCCCGGCCGATCCGCTCCGGGCCGAGCTTGCGGCCCTGGTCGAACACCTTGCGGGCAGGGTACGCCGCCATGTTGACGACCGACGCGGCTGCTGCGGGGTCGGTGATGCCGCTGCCGTCGAGCCGCAGCATCGCCCCGTAGTGCTTGTGCAGCATCGAGAGGAGCTGGAAGGGGTGCCGCCCGCCGGCTCCGAGCAAGCGGTGGGCGACCCGCACTGCGGTCGCCACGTCGCCCTTGTCGAGCGCGTCGGTGAGGTCCCAGGGCGGGGCTCCCCCTTCCTCCCCGAGAAACGGGCCCAATTCCGCCGGACCCACCCGCCCACCCTCGCCGTACGCAGCGCCGAGAACCTCGAGCAGCGGCTGCAGCCGCGAGACGTCCTCGCCCAGATGCTGTTCGAGAAGGTGGCGGGCGGCCGCGTCGAGGCGAACAGAGGAGCCCTGCAACTGCTGGGTGAGCCACTGGGTGCGTGCCTTGGGGGAGGAGCCCGGCGAGGTGTCGATCTCCCTGGCTCGTCCCTTGATCGCCTTCAGGAGGGCTGCGGGCAGGGCCTTGCCGACCACGGTCATCACGAGCAGGTTCGGCGAGAACTCCTCGGCGAGCTGCGTCGCAAGCTCGGCCGCCTGGCCGGCGTTGAGATGCTCGGCATCGCGCAGGACGACGATCCGGCGGTCGGCGAGGAAGGGCGGGGTTGCCAGCGCGTCGATCACGGGCCCGATCGCCAGTCCCTCCTCGCCGCTGGGTGCACGGTGCTCCTCGATCGCGACGGCGAGCGTCCCGTCACCTTGTGCCATGTCGCCGTCAGAGGCAGTCGGCGCGCCATTGCCCGTCCGGTCCTTGTCGCCCCGGGACGAAGTGAGCTCGGCGAGCAGCTGCTCGACGCCACGATCGACAAGGCCCGGATCGGTTCCCTTCACCACGAAGATGGCGGCGTCGCCGGCCGGCGTGGGGGTCACCGCCGGCTCAGCTCGAGGCCGGCTCGCCGATTCCCCGGGCCGGTGCGGCCTCGAGGATCGACGCCAGCAGGTCGCGCACCTTGCAGGTGCCGGCGACGTCGTGGACTCTCACGAGGCGGCACCCGCCGGCGATCCCGACGGCCGCCGATGCCAGCGAGGCGTTACGGCGCTCTTCGATGCCGAGCTCGAGCACGACCCCGAGAAACGTCTTGTTCGAAGACGACAACAACAAGGGATAGCCGAGCGATGCCAGCCTTGCCGACTGCTGCAGCAGCAGCAGCGACTGTTGCGCCGTCTTCCCCAGGTCGAGGCCCGCGTCGACGATGACGTGATCGGCCGGGATTCCTGCCGCAATGGCGCGGTCGGCTCGCTCGAGCAGGAAGCGCTCGACCTCGGCGACGACGTCGTCGTAGTGCGGCGTCGGATCGGGCACGCGCGGGGCGAGACGGATGTGGGTGGCCACGACGGCCGCCCGGGCCGAGGCGGCGACCGCGAGGTACTCGGGGTCGGCGAAGCCGCTGATGTCGTTGCCGAGCGAGGCACCGGCGGCGAAGGCGGCCGCCGCGACCGACGCCCGCCAGGTGTCCACCGAGAGCGGCACGTCGAAGCGGTCGTGCAGTGCCGCGATCACCGGAACGACGCGCTCGAGCTCCTCGGACTCGGTCACCTCCGGGCCGGGCCCGGCCTTCACGCCCCCCACGTCCAGGACGTCGGCGCCCTCTTCGACCAAGCGGTCCGCACGCTCGAAGAAACGGTCCAGGTCGAAGTACGACCCGTGGTCATAGAAGGAATCGGTCGTGCGGTTCAAGATGCCCATGACGAGCGCCCGGGACGAAAGCTCGTAGCAGCGCTGCCCGAGTCCGAGCCGGACCGGATGACCGGGGAAGCAGACGGCGCTACGGGTCAGCGGCACGCCCGGGCTCGCAGGCTCGCGCCGGTCAGAACAGCCGGGAAGCCAGCGCCCGGCGGTACTGCTCCCGCCTCGGGTCCGACGGGTCCATCGTCTCGAGGAGGTCGAGCAGCTCCTGGCGGGCTTCGCCGTCGGACTTCGCCCGATCGAGCAGGTCGTCCAGGCGCGGCTCGAGCACGGCGCCGCCGGCTCCGTTGGCTGCGCCCTGCGCCGGCGGGGTTCCGGCCACCGCCAACCTGGCGAGCGCGGCCACGCGCCGCGTCTCTACGGTGTCGGGGATCTTTGCGAGCAGGCTGAGGGCTTCCTCCGGCTCGCCGCGCCCGACGTGGATCTCGGCCAGGCCGACGACGGCGCCGGGGTTGTCCGGCTCGAGCTCGAGCGCCCGCCGCAGCGATGCCTCGTCCCCGCGAGCGATCAGCTCCTCCGCCTCGCTCGGGGCCGGGACGAGGCGGTTCACGAATTCTCGGACTGCCGACTCGGGGAGGGCGCCGACGAACCGGTCGACGATCTTCCGCTCGCTGATCGCGAACACGGCCGGGATCGACTGGACCTGGAAGCTCTGGGAGACCCTGGGATTCTCGTCCACGTTGACCTTGACGAGCTCGACGGCGCCGCCCGTCGCCTCAACCACGCGCTCGATGATCGGCCCGAGCGTCTTGCAAGGCCCGCACCAGGGCGCCCACAGGTCCACGACGACCGGGACAGTGTCCGAGCGGACGAGCACGTCGCCCTCGAAGGAGGCGTCGGTGGTGTCAATTGCCATCGGCGAAAACCCTACCGGCTCGTTCTTGGCGACCTGCCGTTCGCAGCCGCACCGCACGCCGGGCGACGAGGGCCGGTCAGCCTTTCGGCGGTTCGCCGGAAAGCGGGCCCGGCTTAGGTGGCGGTCGGCTTCGCCGGCAGGGTGAAGTCGCTGCCCGGCACGCTTCCCGAGAAGTTCGTGATGGAGAAGCTGCCGCTGCCTGAGCCGGTACCGGAATACGAGACATAGCCGAGGACGCCCTGCGAAGTGACGCAGAACGTGCCGGTGCCCTTCTGGCCAGTCGCACCGGTCACCGTGACGCACTGAAGCGGGAAGCCGTTGACAGTCTTCGTCGAGTAGCTCGCGTGGGCGCCGTCCTTGGCGGCGGCTTGGACGAGGGGAAGGTACGTTCCCGGCTCGTAGACGGCGAACAGGTCTGCTTCGGGAAGGCTCTTGCCCCCGTTCAGGCAGATCCACTTGCCGGCGGTCTGGCTGCACAGGTAGCTCTTGGTGCCGATCGTGAGGAACTCGAACGTTCCGGTGGTGGTCACCGCCTTGAAGAGCTGGTTCGGCGACTGCTGCGCAATGGTGAGGCTCGTCAGCTTGTCGGTGCCGCTGGACGAGGTGATCTTGTAGGTGGCGGTGAAGGTCAGGTGCTCTCCGGACTGGAACTTGCCGAGGAACGCCGAGCCCAGGCCGCCCGCCGACGTCGTGGACGTCGTCGTGCTGTTCCCGGTGGCGCCCGTGGCGCCGGTCGCACCGGTCGAGCCGGCGGTCGTGGACGTGCTCCCGGTGGCGCCGGCAGCTGTCGTTGTCGTCGCCGCGGTCGAGCTCGTCCCGGTCGACGCCGAGCTGCCGCACGCCGTGGCCAGCATGCCCGCCGCAGCGAGGGCGACGAGGCCGGTGGCCGTGCGCCGCGTGGCCGAGAATCTGGTCTTCCCGTTCATTGGTCCACCTCCGCCGTTTCGGCCCACCTTGGAGCCTCGAAGGGCATCGGCATTTTTGCCGCCCCGCTTTAGACTACGAAGTACTTGGCCATCGGGTGGTGACAGACGATCGCAAGCGTCGTCTGCTCGGGGTGGAGCTGGAAGCCCTCGCTTACGGTGACGCCGATGCGGCCGGCCTCGAGCAGCTCCACAACCTTGGCGTTGTCCTCGAGGTCCGGGCAGGCGGGGTAGCCGAAGGAGTAACGGCCACCGCGGTGCTGCTGGCGGAAGAGCCCAGTCAGCGTCGGCGCGTCCTCGTCAGCGAAGCCCCATTCCTCGCGGACGCGCCGGTGCCACAGCTCGGCGAGCGCCTCGGTCGTCTCGACCGACAGGCCGTGCATCACGACGTAGTCCCTGTAGCGGTCGGCGGCGAACAGCTCCGCCGTGCGAGCCGATGCGTCCGCCCCGACAGTCACGATCTGAAAGGCGGCGTAGTCGGGTGTCTCGCGAGTCCACCGGTCTGAAGAAGTCGGCGATGCAGAGGTACGGCGCTTTTCGCTGACGGGGGAACGAGAACCGCATCCGTTCGGATCTGCGCTCGTCGTCGGTGAACACGACGAGATCGTTCCCGTCCGCATTGACCGGGAAGTAGCCCCACACCACTTGAGGCACCAGCATGCCGTCGGCCTTCACCTCGTCGAGCCGGGCCCGGAGCTCGGCCCGGATCCGCTCCTTGAAGTCGGCGTCAACCTCGCCGGCTTCGGGGCGGTAGCCCCATTGGTTGCGGAAGAGGGCGGTCTCGTTGATGTACGAAGCGATGTCGTCGAGCGGAACGCCTTTCGCGACCCGGGTCCCGAGAAACGGCGGCTTGAACAACTCATTGTCCATCCCCACCTCCGGCGAGCGCGCCGGAAGCGTCGCCGGATCGATCTCGGCCATCTGCTCGCTCCGCCTCGGCGGGAGCTTGCGACCGGACAGCTCGGTGCCGAAGCTCGGGTCGTCCACGCCGCTTCGTTTCATCTCCATCAACCTGTCGAGAAGGTGAAGCCCCTCGAACGCGTCCTTGCCATAGAACACGCGGCCCTGGTAGACGGAGCGGAGATCCTTCTCAACGTAGGTCCGCGTGAGCGCAGCGCCACCGAGCAGGACCGGGTAGGCGGACTTGCCGAGACGGTTCAGCTCCTCGAGGTTGTCGCGCATGATGAGCGTCGACTTCACGAGCAGCCCGCTCATCCCGATCGCGTCGGCCTCGACCTCCTCGGCCTTCGAGAGCAGCTCGGTCATCGGCACCTTGATCCCGAGATTGTGAACCTCGTAACCATTGTTGGTGAGGATGATGTCAACGAGGTTCTTGCCGATGTCGTGGACGTCGCCTTTCACCGTCCCGAGGACGATCCGGCCCCGGCCCCCCGACTCGGACCGCTCCATGTGGGGCTCGAGATGGGCGACGGCGGCCTTCATCGTCTCGGCCGAGCCGAGCACGAACGGCAGCTGCATCTGGCCGGAGCCGAACAGCTCGCCGACGGTCCGCATCCCGGCGAGCAGCATGTCGTTCACGATCCCGAGGGCGGGGTGCCCCGCCGAGAGGGCCTCGTCGAGCTCGCCCTCGAGGCCGTTGCGGTCGCCGTCAACGATGCGCTGTTCCAGCCGGCGCTCGACCGTCCAGCCCGAGCGATCCTCGATCGCCGAGTGCGATGCCGCGCTCTCGCCCTCGAAGGCCTCGATGAGGGCCGAGAGCGGGTCGTAGCCCTCGGTGCGCCTGTCGTAGATCAGGTCCAGGCAGATGTCGCGGTCCGCGTCCGAGATGCGGTGAAGGGGCTGGATCTTGCCGGCGTGGACGATGGCGGCGTCAAGGCCGGCCTGCACGCACTCGTGCAGGAAGACGGAGTTGAGCAGTTGGCGAGCCGCCGGTGAGAGCCCGAACGACACGTTCGAGAGCCCGAGAACCGTGTGGACGCCCGGAAGCTCCTGTTTGATCCTTCGGATCGCCTCGATCGTCTCGATCCCGTCGCGCCGGCTCTCCTCCATGCCTGTCGACAGCGGCAGGGCGAGGGGGTCGAAGAGCAGGTCTGACGATTCGAGACCGTAGCGCTCGACGGCGAGATCGTGTATCGCCTTGGCGGCCCGCAGCTTCCAGTCGGCGGTCCGAGCCTGGCCTTCGGTGTCGATACAGGTGCAGATCACCGCCGCGCCGTAGTCGCGGGCGAGGCTCAGGAAGCGGTCGAGCCGGGTCCCCGGGCCGTCTCCGTCCTCCAGGTTGACCGAGTTGAGGACCGGCCGCCCGCCGATCCACTGCAGCGCGGCCTCCACGACGGGTGGCTCCGTGGTGTCGATGACGAGCGGGATGGAGGACTGGGTAGCAAAACGCCGCGCCACCTCCGTCATGTCCCTCACCCCGTCGGCCCCCGTGTAGTCGACGCAGACATCGAGCAGATGGGCGCCCTCACGGGCCTGGTCGCGGGCCATGGTGACGGTCGTGTCCCAGTCGCCGGCGAGCATCGCGTCACGGAACCGCTTCGACCCGTTGGCGTTCGTGCGCTCGCCGATGACGAGGAACGACAGCTCCTGCTCGAACGGTGCCGCCGCGTAGAGCGAGGCCGCCGACGGCTCGTGCGCCGGCGACCGCCGAGCGGGCTCGAGATCGGCGCATGCCGCTATGACCTTGGCGAGGTGCTCAGGAGTCGTCCCGCAACAGCCGCCGATGACCGACACGCCGAGCTCGCGGACGAACACCGACAGGTGCTCGGCGAGCGCGTCGGGTGACAGGTCGTAGTGCATCCGTCCGTCGACGACCGACGGGAGGCCGGCGTTGGGCAGCGCCGCGATCGGCATACGAGCCTGCCCGGAGAGGTGCCGGAGCGATTCGTACATCTCGACCGGTCCGGTGGCGCAATTCATTCCGATGATGTCCGGTCTCATCGCGTCGAGCGTGCAGAGCGCGGCTCCTATCTCGGTGCCGAGCAGCATCCGGCCGGTCACCTCGATCGTCACCTGAACCTGGATCGGCACTTCGCGCCCGGCCTGACGCATCGCACGCCGGCACGCCTGCATCGCCGCCTTGGCCTGGAGGACGTCGTAGCAGGTCTCGACGAGGAGCAGGTCGACTCCGCCGTCGAGCAGCCCACGGGCGAGCACCTCGTACGCGTCGCGGAGGTCGGCGAAGCTGACCTGGCCGAGCGTGGGGAGCTTCGTTCCCGGCCCCATGCTCCCGGCGACGTAACGTGGACGGTCTGGCGTGGAGTAGCCGCTCGCAACCTCTCTCGCCAGCTCCGCCGAGGCTCGCGCCAGCTCCTCGGCGCGCTCCGCGATCTGGTACTCGGCGAGCACGATCGGCAACGACCCGAACGAGTTCGTCTCGACGACGTCGACGCCCACCTCCAGGAAGGACCGGTGCAGCTCCTGGACGACCGCGGGACGTGTGATGCACAGCATCTCGTTGCAGCCCTCGAGCGACTCGCCGCCGAAGTCGTAGGCGCTCAGCTCGCGGAGCTGCAGGTTTGTCCCCGTCGCGCCGTCGTATATCACGACGCGTTCGCTCACGGTCTCGAGATAGCTCTTCCTGGTCGTCACGCTGGCGAAAGCCTACCTGGGCCGGTTGTCCGGACTGGACGACGGCGGCTGCGAGTCAGCACGAGCCGGCCCGAAACGGGCAAGCTGTGCGTGTGGGCAGGGCGCGGCCCGGCCCCGGGGGAGGTTCCTATGACGGACAGCAATCGGCGCTTCGTCTTGGCCGAACGGCCGGCCGGCGCCGTGGACGACAACACGGTTCGGCTCGAGGAAGGCCCCGTTCCGACCGCCGGGCCGGGTGAGGCGCTCGTCAAGGTGCGGTACCTGTCGATCGACCCGACGATCCGGACTTGGATGGACGACGTCCGGGGATACCTGCCGCCCATCGCCATCGGGGAGGTGATCCGCGGCGCCGGCGTCGGCGAGGTCATCGCGTCCGAGTCCCCGCGCTACAACGTCGGCAGCCTGGTCTTCGGCATGCTCGGATGGCAGGACTACACCATCGTCGACGAGACGGGGAGCCGGGCGCAGCCGATCATGGCCGGGATCGACCCGCCGGTTGCGCTGAACGTCTTCGGGGTAACTGGCATGACGGCATACTTCGGTCTGCTGGATGTCGGGCGCATGGTTGAAGGCGACGTCGTCGTCGTCTCCGGTGCGGCGGGCGCGACGGGCTCGGTCGTGAGCCAGATCGCGAAGTTGAAAGGCGCCGGCAAGGTCGTCGGCATCGCCGGCGGTCCGGAGAAGTGCGCCTGGCTCCTGACCGAGGTTGGCGTCGACTCCGCCATCGACTACCGGAATGAGAATGTCGCCAGCCGCCTCCGCGAGACTTGTCCGGACGGGATCGACCTGTATTTCGACAACGTCGGCGGGGACATCCTCAACGCCTGTCTCGGCCGGCTGGCGCTCCGCGGGCGGGTCGTGCTGTGCGGGGCGATCTCGACCTACAACGACCGTGGCCGGCCGGCCGGGCCCTCGAACTACCGCAACCTCATCAGCCGCCGGGGGCGGATGGAGGGCTTCATCATCCTCGACTACGCATCCCGTTTCCCCGAGGCGCAAGCGGCGCTCGCCGGTTGGCTTTCCGAGGGGAGGCTCGTGCACGCCGAGCACATCGTCGTCGGCCTCGAGCGGGCGCCCGATGCGTTGAACCTCCTTTTCACCGGGGGCAACACGGGCAAGGTCATCGTCCAGCTGTGAGGAGACTCAGGCCCCCGCCGCCTCGCCGGCCACCGCCTCGAGCGCCCTGGTAATGGCTTGCGCAACTTCGGCGAGGTTCGCGTCGCCGAGCGCCGTCGAGCCGTTGAGGAAGCCCCGTGGCGCGGAGAAGACGCCTTCGTTCAAGAGCGCGAGATGCAACAGCCGCATCAGCCGGGGATCCTCGCCGAGCACATCGGTGCCGGTCTCGACCGACCTGACGCCGTCTCCGAGGTGGATGTTGAACATCGACCCGTAGCCGGTGACCGAGCCGGGCAGGCCACACTCGGCCATCGACTTCGCAGCCGTGTCGGCGAGCATCGTCCCGGCCTCGTTGATCCGCGTGATCTCCTGTTCGGTCAACAGCTCAACGGCCCGGAGGCCTGCCGCCATCGAGACGAGATTCCCGTTGTAGGTGCCGGAGTGTTTGAGGTGGCGAGGGGAATCGGTCCGGAACAGCTCGAGGAGCTCCTTCGATCCGGCGACGGCGCCGATCGGGAAACCTCCGCCGATCAGCTTGCCGAGGGTCGTGAGATCCGGCAGGCACTCCAGCTTCTGCTGGTACCCACCGGTGGCAAGGCGGAATGTCTGCACCTCGTCGAGAATCAGGACGGCGCCGGTTCTGTCGGCCAGCTTCCTCGCCAGTGCGAAGAACTCCGGCGTACCGGGCACGCATCCGCCCGAGCCGAGGAGCGGCTCGATGATCACGGCGGCGAGATCCGAGCCGGCGGCTTCGCAGACCCGGGTCAGATCCCCGGGATCGTTGAAATCGAAGACGCGGACGAGGTCGTGTACGGCGCGTGGCACTCCCGGCTCGACGAGGTCGCTCAGCTCCGGGCCGTCCTCCTCGGCGCTCACCCAGAGCCCGTCCCAGCTCCCGTGATAACCGCAGCGCGCCTTGGCGACGAGGTCACGGCCCGTCGCCGCCCGGGCGATCCGGACGGCCATCATCGCTGCCTCGCTGCCGCTGTTGGTGTACCGAACCATCTCGGCGTTCGGGAGTCGCTCGCACAGCAGGCCAGCATGGTCCGCCTGGAGGCGATGCGGGCACGGGAAGACCGTCCCGCCTCCGATAACCGACCGTGCCGCTTCGACGAGTTGCGGATGGGCGTTGCCGTGGACGAGCGATGTGTAGTTGTTCAGCAGGTCGTAATAGCGGTTGCCGTCGACGTCGACGACGACCGGGCCCTCGCCTCGCGCGAGCACGACGGGATGGGGAGCGAAGAAAGCCGCTCCACGCGTGTTGCCTTCGGGAAGGTGGCGACCGAATCGTTCCCACTCTCGTTGCGAGGTGGGAGTTCGCGCCTCGTAACGTTCGGTGACGCTCGATGCCGGCCTCGCCCGGACCGCCGCTGCCGTCTTCGCCTTCCTGTCGGCCATCTCAAGGTCCCCCTCGATCCGCTCGGAGGCAACGTTAATCTCGTGGTTGCGACGGTGCGCCCGGCTCGGGCACCGCTCGGCGCGCCTGCTCTTCGACCGCCCAAGCGGCGCACTCGGTGGCCAGGGAAGGGTGGAAATTCCATCGGCGCAGCTGTTGTTCGGTGGTTCGTTGGTCCTCGCCGAGGTCCACGAGGCTGAGCGCCAGCTTGTAACCGTGCCGGCGGAGGCTCTCCGGACCCGGGTCTGCATGGTGCGCTTCGTGGAGCGCTTCATGCCGGGTCTGAAGCGATTCGGGAAGTCGCCGGAGGTGCCGGCGGGTGAGAGGGGGAAGGCGGCGCCTGGCGGCCAGATGCATCGGTCCGCGCCACTCTGCCATCGAGAAGTCGACGCAGCGCTTTATGGTTCGGGCGAAGGGTGCATTCGGTCCGAGACGCTCGCCGAGGCCGAGAGCCCGCGCCGTCTCCTCCACGTCGAGCTCGATTCCCTCGGGCGACTCCTCGAGCCGGGTGGTGAAGTGCCGCAGGAGCCACGTGGTCGACGGACCGAGGACAGGCAGCCAGAACGTCTCGACGTAGGCCGATCGTGGGTCGTGGCCGACCTCGTCGATGACCGAGTCGACCCAGGGCTCGACCCGGAGTCGGGGCCGGTTGGCGGCGGGGGAATGGCCCTGCTCGTCGGGATTGAGCATGGCGTTCTCGCTGTCTTGGACAAGCATCTGTAGACCTCCGTCATGGCTGGGCGATGCAATCGCTCAGATGCTTGCTGCGCCGATTCCCGGGTTACCTACCGTTCGGCCGTGTGGTGCGGCCCGATCCGCAGTGGGAGTGGGCGGCTCTGAGGTCCTTCAGCCGGCTTCGGCAATCGCCACGGCGAAGCCGAGCGCCTCTTCGATGTTGCTGGCCGCAATCACCGTGCGGGGCGTGCCGATGATCGGAGCTATCGCGATGAGCATGTTCTGTACGTCTTCCAGCGTGATCCCGACGTCAACCGCCGGCCCGGCGTTGAACAGGTATGAGAGCGGCGGAGCGCCGACGGCGGCCAAGGCGGCCAGCCTGGCAATCATCAACTCACGCGGTTCAAGATCAGAGTTGTCAACTGCCATCGCAGTGATCGCCGCCAGGGTGTTGAGGACGCTTCTGTCTTCAGCCATATCAGCCTCCGTCTCGCTTGCGGTGTCGTGCTCGGAAACCTAGCGCGGGGAACCAGCGCGTCCGGCTTATCCTGGGGGCTGCAACTCGCGGGGTGAGCCTTCGGGGGCACGCTGACCGTCCGTCTGAGTGACGTGCGAACCTTGGGGTGCACCGTCGGCGGTCGGGGTCGTAGCCTTCCTGCGAACAGAGGAGATGACAGGTGCGCTGCCCAGCGTGTGGAGGCGACAACCCGGATGGCAAGCGGTTCTGCGCGGACTGCGGCGGGTTGTTGGTCGCCGCATGCTCCGAATGCGGGGCACCGCTCGAGCCTGGCAAGCGGTTCTGCGGCGATTGCGGGACGCCGGTCCCTGCTGCAGCTGCCGCGGAGAGATCCGCGGTTCCCGCCGACGCGGCTCAGCCCGCTCCGGGAGCCTCCTCACAGACCACCGAGTTGCGCCATGTCTCAGTGTTGTTCTGCGACCTCGTCGGGTTCACCCCGCTCTCCGAGTCGAAAGACCCCGAAGATGTCAGGGAGCTTCTGTCCGGCTACTTCGAGCTCGCCCGGGCGATTGTCGCCCGGTACGGCGGCATCGTCGAGAAGTTCATCGGAGACGCCGTCATGGCGGTCTGGGGGGTTCCCGTCGCCAGGGAAGACGACGCCGAGCGTGCCGTGCGTGCCGGCCTCGAGCTCGTGTCGGCCGTTGGGGCCTACGGAGCCGAGCACGCAACGGACCTTCAGGCGCGAGTGGGGATCGTGACCGGTGGCGCAGCCACGACAGAGACCGCCGAAGAGGGTCTCGTCATTGGCGATCGGGTCAACACGGCCGCCAGGATCCAGTCGGTGGCTCCGCCGGGGTGCTGCTATGTCGACGAGACGACGCGGGCCGCCACCGCGGCGGCGATCGCCTACACCGCCGCGGGCGAGCACGCGCTGAAGGGAAAGGCCGAGCCCGTCCGGCTCTTCAGAGCGGCGCGGGTGGTCGCCACCGTCGCCGGCTCGGCGCGCTCCAGTGGTCTCGAAGCAGGCTTCATCGGCCGCGACCGAGAGCTCCGCCTCGTGAAGGAGCTCTTCCACGGCACCGCCGAGCGGCACTCGGTCCGCCTGGTCCTCGTCTCCGGCGTGGCAGGCGTCGGCAAGTCGCGTCTCGCTTGGGAGTTCGAGAAGTACATCGACGGCCTGGCGGGAACCGTGCTCTGGCACGCGGGGCGGTGCCTTTCCTACGGAGACGGCGTCAGCTACTGGGCGCTGTCGGAAATGGTCCGGGGAAGGCTGCAGATTGCAGAGGAGGATCCGCAGGATGTCGCCGCCGAGCGGCTCCGTACCGGCCTCGAGCGTTGGATCGAGGATTCCGCCGACCGGGATTTCATCGCCCCCCGCCTGGGCCAGCTGCTTGGTTTGCCGACCCAAAAGGTCCTCGCGAGGGAAGAGCTCTTCTCCGGTTGGCGGCTGTTCTTCGAGCGGTTGTCAGAGCACCTGCCCGTCGTGATGGTCATCGAGGACCTGCAGTGGGCCGATGCCGGCATGATCGACTTCTTGGACCATCTCCTCGAATGGTCGGGCGACAGCGCCATCTTCCTCCTCGTGCTGTCGCGACCGGAAGGCGCTGAGCGCAAGGGACTCGTGCTCTCCCGCCGATCGGTCACGAGCCTCTCGATCGACCCGTTCTCCGCCGAGGTCATGGGCGAGCTGCTGGATGGCCTCGTCACGGGCCTTCCCGACGGCGCGCGTGCACGGGTCGTTGAGCGTGCCGATGGCATCCCCCTCTACGCCATCGAGACGGTGCGAGGGCTCCTGGACAAGGGCATCGTCGCAAGGTCCGAAGACGACACTCTCCACCTCGTCGGCGAACTAGGTGAGCTCGAGACTCCACCGGGGCTGACAGCCCTCATCTCGTCGCGTCTCGACGCCCTCGATCCGGACGAACGTCGTGTCGTGAAGGAGTGCTCGGTGCTGGGCGGGAGCTTCCCCCGCCGCGCGATCGAGGCGATCTCGGACACGGACCCGGCTCATCTCGACGAGATCCTGACCTCCCTCGTGCGAAAAGAGGTACTGACGGTCCGAACTGAGAAGCTCTCGCCCGAACGCGGTCAGTATGTCTTCACCCAGTCGCTCATCCGGTCCGTCGCCTATGACCTGTTGACGAGAGCCGAGCGAAAGGCCCGGCACGTGAGGACCGCCGTGCACCTTCGCTCCGCATTCCCCGACCAAGGGGCAGAGGTGGCCGAGGTGATTGCCGCCCACCTCCTCGACGCCTACGAGGCCGCCAGGGAGGATCCTGACGCGGAGGACCTGCGTGCCCAGGCGTGCCGCGCCTACGTGCTTGCCGCTGAGCGGGCCGCGTCGGTCGGGGCCCCGGAGGCGGCCGAGTCCGCCTATGTGCGAGCCGCCGACCTGAGCTCGGACGAGGGCGAGCGAGCGCGGTTCACTTACCTGGCGGGGCGGATGGCGACATCTGCCGGGTGGCACGAGCGTGCTCTCGGTCACTACGAGACGGCCGCCGGCGCTCATGCCCAGGCTGGGCGCATCGTCGAGGCCGCAGGGGTGACCGCACGGCTCGGCTACGCGCTCGACAACCTCGGACGGGGCCAGCAGGCCATCACCCGCATTCGTGAGGCGCTGGCGTCCCTCGCCGCGACCACGGCGCCTCCCGAGGTCGTCGCCGATCTTCAGTCGAGTCTCGGGCGTGCACTCGCGTTCTCCGGCCACGGGGACGAGGCGATCGGGCCGGTGGAGCAGGCGCTCACCCTGGCCCAGCACCACGAGCTCGCCGAGCCGCTCGCGTTCAGCCTGAATACGAAGGCCACGCTTCTGCTGTGGGTCGGGCGTGGCGAGGAGGCGCGCTCGATATTCGAACTGGCGGTCTCGGTGGCGCGGCGCCATGGGATCACTGAACGGGAAATGATCGCCGAAGGCAACTTGGCGGAGCTCTGCATGACCTACGACCTCCCGGGTGCCCTCGAGCACGCCAAAGCTGCGCTTGCGCTCGCGCGGCACTGGGGAAACCGGGACAACGAGGCCTGGGCAGGGTCTCTCGTCACCTACATCCTCACGATGGCGGGTCGCTTCGACGAAGCGACCGAGCTTTGGACCGAGCTCCTTCACGGGGGCGGCGATCCGTCTTCCGCGATCTACGCGTACACCTATCTGGAGGCGCTTCGTGGCAACCACGAGGACGCCCGCGAGCACCTTCTTGTCATCGGCGCTTGGGCAGACAGCGACGACCTGCAGCAGAAGTCGGACTACGAAGCGGTTGCCGCCGCCGTCTTTCTGGCCGCGGGAGACAGTCAGCGCGGGCTGGAGACTGCCCGCCGCGCGATCGATGACGCGATCGGCGGAGGCATCGGCATCGCCCACGAAGCGGTTCGGATCGCCTTCCCCGTGGCGCTCGACGCGGCCTTCGAGCTCGGCGACCTGGAGGGAGCCGACCGGCTCACGGAGGCGTTGGCGTCGCGGCCGCGTGGCGAGATCCCTCCGTTCCTTCGGGCGCAGATCTGTCGCGCCCACGCCCTGCTCGCGGCTGCGAAGGGCGATGACGACGGTGTGGAGGAGGGCCTCTTGGCAGCGGAGGCGGCCTTTCGCGACATGGGGTACCCGTACTGGACAGCCCGCGTCCAGCTCGATATCGCCGAGTGGCTCGCCGGCCGGGGTCGTGAGCGCGAGGCGGTTGCACGCGCCGAGGACGCCGCGACGGCCTTCGAGCGGCTGAAGACGCCTGCGATGGTCGCTCGAGCGCGTGCCCTCCTCGAACCGGATGCGATGACGCCGGTCAGTGGGGCGGCTCTGCAGGCAAGCACCTGAGTTCACAGAACAACTCCTGTAGAAAGGTCCGCGTGTTCATGAGGATTCGTCCGTGAGCTTCAACCGGCAGCAGACGAGAGCGGCCGACTCCCCGATCCGTTGGGGGATCCTCGGCACGGGCAAGATCGCCTCGAGGTTCGCGAACGACCTCCGGCAGCTCGGCGATGCCGAGGTGGTCGCCGTCGGCTCCCGCAGTCAGCCGGGGGCCGAAGCATTCGCGGAGCGTTTCGGCATTGCGCAGCGGCACGGCTCCTACGCGGAGCTGGCGGACGATCCCGAGGTCGATGTCGTCTACGTGGCGACGCCGCATCCGGCGCACTACGAGGACGCGATGCTCGCGATCCGCGCCGGCAAGAGCGTGCTCGTCGAGAAGCCCTTCACGCTCAACGCGGCTCAGGCCCGCGACCTCGTGGCCGCGGCTCGGGCTTCGGGGGTGTTCCTGATGGAGGCGATGTGGACGCGGCTGCTCCCGACCGTGGTCGAGATCCGGGAGCTCCTCTCGGCGGGCGTCGTCGGCGACGTGCGAACGGTGACGGCAGATTTGGGCATCCGCTTCCCCAAGGATCCGGAGTCACGCATCTTTGCCGCCAACCTGGGCGGCGGCGCCCTCCTCGACCTGGGCGTCTACCCGGTGTCGTTCGCCTCGATGGTGCTCGGGACACCGACCCGGATCACAGCCGTCAGTGACCCCGCCTTCACCGGTGTCGACGGGCAAACCTCGATCCTCCTGCAGAATGCCGGTGGCAGCCACGCCGTTCTCACGACGACGCTCGAAGCCGAAGGTGCGAACCGTGCCACGATCGTCGGGACCGAGGCACGGATCGAGATCGACCCGGTCTTCTTCCGGCCGACGTCGTTCACGGTCGTCCGGCCCGACGGCACGAGCGATCGTCACGAGCACCCTCCTGAGGAGGTCGGCCTACGATACGAGGCGGCCGAGGTGGGTCGTTGCCTCCGCGCCGGACTGCTCGAGAGCCCTGCGATGCAGCTGGACGAGAGCGTGCAGATCATGGAGACCCTCGACGAGGTGCGCCGGCAGATCCACTTGGTCTACCCGATGGAGCAGCTCACGGACTAGTGCTCCTCGGCTTCGGGCTCTTCGTAGGGGGCGGTCAGCTCGGCCCGGAGCTGCTCCGCAGTCCTCCACCATTTGTTGATCTGGCGCTGTTGCCAAGCTACCGAGAGCTCGAGCTCGGAGATGCGCGCAAGGAGCTGGCCGATCTGCACGTCCTTCGGATCTTCGGTTTCCGTCGGCCGTTCGGGGTCGCTCTTGGAGTAGTCGGTCGTGCGCAGCCTGGTCCCGACATATTCGAAACCGGCCGCCATCGTCTTCTGGACCACCTCCGGCAGCGTCTCGACCTCCGTCCACAACTCCTGATGGTCCCTGCCGCCCTGTTGCTCAATCCATTCGTCTGTCCAGTAGCGCAGCGTGGAGTCGGCGATCTCCTCGGCTTTCGGGTGGTCGAGGACGTCGCGCAGGTGGTACGTGAGGGTCGTCGCGAACCAGCCGAGGGCGATTGCGATCGTTTGGTTCGGCCCTACCGACACTCGCTCGGTTGCGAACATTCGAAACCATTGCCGGAGGCCGAACTCCGTCGCGTTGAAGTAGTGCCTTGGGGACTCGTGCAGGGGTTGCAGGAACGCGGTCTGAATGAGCACGCGGCCACCGGGAATCAGAACGCGGTGGAGCTCGGAGGCGGCGACGGAGGGATCCCGGAGGTGCTCGAAGACGTTGAAGGCCACCGCGAGGTCGAATACCTCGTCCTGAAACGGCAGATGATGAGCATCCCCTACCAGGTCGGTGTGCCGGTAGACGGCTGTCTCCAGCTCCACGCAATTCGGCCTCTTATCCCTCGAACCCCCCGCCCCGAGATGAAGCACGCGGCGCGCTCTCGACATTTGAGCTTCGAACTCCTCGGAGATCGAATTGGATAGCGTCTGCGTTGGCATCGTCACGACCGCGGCCGGATCGTCGACGAAGATCGGAACCTCCCCCCGGATCGGGTAGCGACAGGAGTCGTCCGCATTCACGAGGAATCCATCCTCACGGTGGAGGGTGCTCCCCGTTCTCGGGCACGCCAATATGGGCAGCAAGGCCTCGAGGTCCGCCATGGCTCACAGTACATTCGCAGGGAGCTCGTGTTGCGGCGGGGACCCGGGGTCGTCCGCCACGCCGTAACGCAGCAGCCGCGTCTACTCAGGGTCGCTGCCGATGAGGGTGCCGGCTGCGAGTATCCCGAGCTCCGAGTGCGGGCCGCTGCCGGGGGGCGGCGTGCCCGGTTGTATGCGCAACCTCGGCACGAGCACCGACGCGACGGTTGCGAGGACGGCCGCCACCGCAAGCATCGCGAACCCGTCGGTGTACCCGGATTCCTTCGGCAAGGCGTCGGCGCCGACACCCGAGGTGACGATGCTCGCCATGACGGCTGCGCCGATCGACCCGCCGATCGTGCGGATGTTCGCGTTCATTCCGCTCGCGACGCCGGTCTGTGCGGCCGGAACGGCGGCGACGATGATGCCCGACATGGCGGAGAACGCGAGGCCGAATCCGGCTCCGAGGACGGTAGTCGCGAGGAAGATCTGCCACTCGTGCTCGTGCGCGACTGCGAGCAGGATGAAGGGGAAGATGCTCGTCGCGGACCCGATGATGAGGACGGTCCGAGCACCGATCCGTCGTGCGAGGCGGCCGGACACCATCCCCAACGCGAACATCGCCAGAGCAAGGGGAAGCAAGAAGAAACCGGACGCGGTGACAGACGCGCCGAACCCATAGCCGGCCGAGGCCGGTGTCTGCAAGAACTCCGGGAGGAATCCGAGCGCTGAATACAGACAGACGCCGAACAGGAACGCCACGAGGTTCGTCGTCCATACGGCCGGCAGTCGCATCATCCGCATGTCGATCAGTGGTTCGGCCGCGCGCAGCTCGACCCATATCCAAACCGTGAGAAGCACGACCGCGGCGACGAACAATCCGAGGACCGGTGGCGATCCCCATCCCCACGAGGGACCCTCACTGACCGCGACGAGCAGTGCGATCAACCAGGCGGCGAGGAGGACCGCAGCCGTCCAGTTGATCCGGCCCGGCGTTCGCACCGGAGACTCGGGAACAAGAAAATGCGCAGCAAGACCGGCGCCGACCACCATGATCATCGGAATCCAGAACAGCCAGTGGTAGTCGAGGACCCTGATGATCGGGCCGGCGAGGACGATCCCGAACCCGCTCCCGACCGCCGCAAGCGCGGCCGTGGCGCCGACGGCACTGCCGAGCTTCTGCGAGGGGAACTCGTCTCGGATGATCCCGAACGCCAAGGGCATCACGCCTCCGCCGACGCCTTGAATGGCTCGGGCAACGATCATCACGCCGATCGACGTGGCGAGTGCCGCCAGCAGAGAGCCGAGGGCCAGGGCGGCAAGGGCCACCACGAATATCCGTTTCTTCCCGACCATGTCTCCGACGCGGCCGAGAATTGGAGTGAAGATCGAAGCTGAGAGCAGGTACGCGGTGAGCACCCATGTCACGGCGCTCTGCGACGTGTGCAAGCTGTGCTGGATGGTCGGGAGCACCGGAAGGACAAGCGATTGCAAGAGGGCAAAGGCGGCGACGCCCACCAGCAGGACCGCGAAGGTCGCTTGATAGGGCGCACGTTGACCGGCTCGAGCCATGGCTGTCTCTCGTGTCTGGCGGAACTGAGGTTCCGGTTCGTCGAGTTGCCCGTCTCCGGCGTTTGAGGACGAGCGGGTCCCCAGAATCTAACGGGACACCCAGGAGGGCACGTTCGGCGAATCAGGCAGCGGCGGACCTCGCGACAGCCTCGTCGTAGGCGCGCCCGGCGGCTTCGAGGGCCACGCGGAAAGCCTGCTCGGCGTCTTCGACCGCCTCGGTGTACGTCTCGGCGGCAGCTTTGACGGCGGCTACGAGGACGTCCTTGTGGACCTTTTCGCGAGCTTCGCGAGTCGCTTCGACCGTCTTCCGGCGGTGATAGAAGCCGGCGGCGTTCCCGTCGGATTCGAGAGCGCCGTCGTAAGCCTCCTGGGCGGCTGCAACGGCCTTGTCATAGGTGTCGCGGGCGGTGGCAAGGCCCGTCGTCGCGAGCCTCACCGGCAGCTAGGAACGCCTCGTTGATGGCCTTGCCGGCGGCAGCGAGGGTCTCATTCGGTTCATCGGTCATGGCTTCCCCTCTTCCAGCGGCTGCAACGGCGAGTTGTTGGTCTGACTGAGTATCGGCACGGCCGGACGCCGGCTTAAAAGCAAATCTCAGGGCCGCTCACCCCGCCGCTGCTCCTAGGATCGCGGGATGCCCGAGCGGGACGCGTTCCTGGTCACCCCGGAGGACCTGCGGCGCCACGGCCGGCGGACCGTCGACTGGGTGGCCGACTATCTCACGAGGCTCGAGAGCTACCCGGTGCTCTCGACCTCGGCGCCCGGCGAGATAGCGGCGATGCTGCCGCGAAATGCGCCGGAGGAGCCCGAGTCCTTCGAGGCTCTTCTCGCCGATCTCGACAGGATCGTGATGCCGGGGACTACGCACTGGCAATCGCCCGGTTTCTTTGGCTACTTCCCGGCCAACGCGTCGCCGCCGGCGATCCTCGGCGAGCTGGTCGCGGCTGGCCTGGGCATCAACGGGATGCTCTGGACGACGAGCCCCGCCTGCACCGAGATCGAGATGGTCATGCTGGACTGGCTGGTCGAGCTGCTCGGGCTCCCCGCTCGTTTCCGTTCGGAGGGGCAGGGCGGTGGCGTGATCCAGGACAGCGCCTCGTCCGCCACCCTGTGCGCGCTGCTCGCCGCTCGCGAGCGTGCGACAGAGTCCGGCGCCGCACTCCCCGAGCTCTGCGTCTACACCTCGTCGGAGGCCCATTCGTCTGTTCAGAAAAGTGCCCGGGTCGCGGGCTTCACCCGCTCCCACGTTCGCCTCGTCGCGGTGGACGAAGCCTTCGGGATGGACCCGGCGGCACTGGAGGAGGCAATGGGCGCCGACCGGGACGCCGGCCTCGTGCCGTGCTGCGTGGTCGCAACCGCCGGGACGACGTCCTCGATGGGCTTCGACCCCATCCGCGCCATGGGCGAGCTGTGCCGCGAGCAAGGAGCCTGGCTGCACGTCGACGCTGCCATGGCTGGGTCGGCGGCGGTTTGCCCGGAGCTGCGGTCGCATCACGACGGCCTCGAGCTCGCCGACAGCTACGCGTTCAATCCGCACAAATGGCTGCTCACCAACTTCGACTGCGACTGCCTTTATGTCGCCGACCGGGCCAGCCTCACGGACGCGCTGTCGGTCACGCCCGAGTATCTCCGCAACGAGGCCAGTGCCAGCGGCTCGGTTGTCGATTACCGCGACTGGCAGGTTCCACTCGGCCGGCGCTTCCGGGCGCTCAAGCTGTGGTGGGTGCTGCGCTCCTACGGAGCCGAAGGCCTGCGGAGGCACGTCCGTGAGGGCGTGCAGCTGGCGGAGGGGTTCGCGGGGCTGGTGGCCGCGGACGCTCGTTTCGAGTTGTGTGCTCCGCCGGCGTTGAACCTGACCTGCTTCCGCCACGTCGGCGGGGACGAGGTGACCGAGCGGCTTCTCACGGACCTCAACGCGACCGGCCGTGTCTTCCTCAGCCGTACGAGGCTCGCCGGGCGCTTTGCGATCCGCTGCTGCATCGGTGGCACCTGGACGGCGGAGCGTCACGTAAAGGGTCTCTGGGACCTCATCGACCGGCTGGCGCCGGCGCCGCGCCCGTAGCGTGAAGGCGCAACCGGGTGAAGGGAGATCGGAGATGGGTGATGGAGCGGACCTCGAACGGCAGGTGCGCGACTACTGGGACACGGACGCGGCAACGTACGACCACTCAGCGGGGCACGATCCGCGCGGCCTTACCGAACTTGCCGTCTGGGCGGGGACGTTGCGCCGCCTGCTGCCGGCGCCTCCGGCGCGGGTGCTGGATGCCGGCGCCGGGACGGGTTTCCTGAGCCTCCTGTTGGCGCGGGAGGGCTACCGAGTGACGGCCTTGGACCTCGCGCCGGGCATGCTGGCGCAGCTGCGGGCGAAGGCGAAGGGACGCGGACTGGAGATCGAGATCGTCGAGGGGAACGCCGCCGACCCGCCACGCGGCGACTTCGATGCGGTCGTGGAGCGTCACCTCCTCTGGACCCTTCCCGACCCCCGCGCCGCTCTCGAGGCGTGGCGCCTGGCGGCTCCGTCGGGGAGGCTCGTGCTGCTCGAGAGCATCTGGGGCTCGGCCGCCGGGCCTGAGGAGCGACTTCGAAGTCGCGCCCGGGCTCTTCTGCGGCGCCTTCGGAAGGAGCCCTCGGATCACCACGCCGAGTACGATCCCGACCTCCGCTCGGAGCTCCCGCTCGGATCTGGCACGACGCCGGAGCTGCTCGTGGCCCTCGTCGAGTCCACGAGCTGGGGGCCCGCCCGTATCGAGCGACTCCGCGACGTGGAGTGGGCCGTCCGGGAGGCGTTGCCGGGGGTGGTCGACCGGCTTGTTGGCGTCACGCCTCGTTTTGCCTTGATCGCGGGTTGAGGGCTGGCATGGCCGGCGTGGATGCTCACGTAGAGTGATCAGACAACCGCGCTATGCTGCCGCGGTGCCGCACGCCAAACACTGGGCGGTGGGCGTTGTCGTGACGACCTTTGCTCTCGGCCTGGCGTCGGTCGCGACGGCCGCTCCGCCGGCGCAGGGTGGATCGTCCACGACCTCGACGACGCCTGCGAGCACGACGAAGTCGAAGTCGAAGTCGACCACGACCACCACGTTGCCTGCGGTCCCCGTCAAGGCCGAGCCGCTCTTGAAGCGACTCCTGGCGACGGCCGGCCTGGTCACCCAGGACGAGCAGAAGGCAGCGGCCCTTGCTGAGCTTTATGACGGCGAGAAGGTCAAATCGGCCACCGCGAAGCTCCAAGTCGCCGCATTGGACGACAGGGTCACCGCCGCCGATGGTCGCCTTGCCGGAGCCGCGCTCCGCCTCCGCCGAGCGGCCGTCCAGGCCTATGTGACCGGCGAGTTGACCGAAGTCAACTCGGGGGTGCTCTCGGGCACCGTCTCGCAGGGAGAGATGGCCAACGTGTACTCCGGTGTGGCGCTGAACGAGTTGCGCCAAGCTCTCCGCCGCTATGGAATCGCGTCTGGAGCGGCGCACGCCGCCCACGCCCGGGCCGTCGCCAACGCCGCCCAGATCGTCCGAACCCTGGTCAGCATCGGCAAGTTGCGCAACCAGGCCGAGGCCCTGATCCACACGGCGTCGAGCGACTACGCCTCGATCAGCAAACGCCTCCGTCGGCTCGTGGGGCGGAAGGAGTTCGCCCGTCTGTTCTCGCCCTGGCCTGCGGGCAGCCCGTACAAGGGGCCGAAGCTGGCGGGCACCCAGGTTGGTCGTGTCGCGACGAAGGCTCAGGGCCTCAAGGCGGCCACGGCCGCCCGGAAATTCCTCGGTGTTCCCTATGTCTGGGGCGGAGCGGGCAAGCACGGCGTGGACTGCTCCGGGTTGACGATGCTCGCGTGGGCGGCGGCCGGCTACTCCCTTGCCCACTCGGCCACGATCCAGTGGGAGGAGTCGGCCCCCGTGGCGCTGGACCGGCTCGAGCCGGGTGACCTGCTCTTTTACCACTTCGCCCATGACGGCGGGACTGCGATCACACACGTCGTGATGTACCTCGGGTCCGGTCCCTACGGGGCCGAGACGGTCATCCAGGCGGAGTCTCCAGGGACGGACGTGCTCCTCGGCCACATCTCCTTCTCGGGCTTAGTCGGCGCCGGCCGGCCCTAACCGGGGAGGCCGGCTGGCGGGGACGCCGGCGGGCGGGCGGCGAGGCCGGCGGGCGGGGACATTCGAAAAAAGTCCCAAACTTGCTTCCAAGTTAGGTTGCGCGCAGTCACTTTTTCGGAAGCAAGTTTGAAGCAGAAATTCACTATCCCCCGCCGGCCGACCCGATCCCCCGCAGGCCGACCCGGCGCCGAGTCTCACGTCGGGCCGGCGGTCTGGGGCCGCTACCAGCGGCCCAGGTGGACGATCTCCTCCATGGGGCGCCTGGCGCGACGCCGCGTCGCCGATCGGACCCGCCCCTCCGGAAGGCCCGCCTCGCCGCCGGCCGGCCGCGCCTCGTACCCGAGCGCTACGGCGCCGATCGCCTCCTTGCCCGTCGGCACACCAAGCGCAGCGAGAAGGTCGCCCGGATCCCGGTGCAACCGGAAAAAGAGCGCTCCCAAGCCCTCGTCGGTGGCGGCGAGGAGAAGCAGCATGACCACGAAGGAGGCGTCCACCAGCCAATATGGCGCCGGCCAGTCCTCCGCCGCGCGGCCGGCGAGGCTGGAACGCGCCTTGTCGGGCTCGGCGTAGCGAGCGACGTACAGGCCCGGGTCGGTGACGGGCAGCACGATGACGGGCGCTTCCAGGAGACCGCGCGTCGCACCCGGCCGGGCGAGGAACTCCGGGTCGCTCGTCGCCTCGAAGAAGCGCCGCGTTTCCGCCGGCCCCTCGAGGACCAGCAGGTCGACTCCCTGACTGAAGCCGGCCGACGGAGCTTGCATCGCCAGGCGTAGCACCCTGTCCAGGGTCTCCTTCGACACTGGTTCACTCGAGTAGCTCCGCACCATCCGCCGCCGTCGCACGACGTCACCGAGTTCCATCAGGCCGGACCCTAATGGGCGGCCCGTCGTGAAGGCGGGGGCGCACGAACGCCCTCATCGGCCCCCCTTCAGGAATGTTGAGTGGACTGGTAAGGTTTAACTTCTCAGCAGCCGTCGAGAGATGCAGAGGAGCAGTCGGTGCCGAGTTTCCGGGAGATGTTGAAGCAGGCGAAACAGGAGATCGTGGAAGTCGATCCCTCCGCCGCCGACGCCGTTCGGGACGAGGCGCTCTTCCTCGACGTTCGAGAGGCCGACGAGTACGCCCAAGGGGCCGTGCCCGGCGCTATGCACCTGCCGCGTGGCTTCCTCGAGCTTCAGGTAGAGGGGCGAGTCCCCGACAAGGACCGCAAGATCGTCGTCTACTGCGCCGGCGGCACGCGCTCGGCTCTGGCAGCGCAGGCCCTCGGGCAGCTCGGTTATTCGGACGTCGCGTCCATGTCCGGCGGATTCAACAAGTGGAAGGACGAGGGGCGCGACTGGGTGACCCCGCGCACCCTCGACGCCGATCAGCGCAACCGCTACCAACGGCACCTCCTCCTCCCCGAGGTCGGTGAGGCCGGCCAGCAGAGGCTGCTCGAGTCGAAGGTGCTCCTGCTCGGTGCCGGCGGCCTCGGTTCTCCCGCCGCTCTTTATCTGGCAGCGGCCGGCGTGGGCACGATCGGGATAGTCGACATGGACGTCGTCGACGCCTCGAACCTCCAGCGCCAGATCCTGCACAATCTCGACCGCATCGGCGACCGGAAAGTCGATTCTGCGAAGAAGACGCTCACGGCGATGAACCCGGACGTGAACGTCGTCACCTACGACGTGCGTCTCGGCGCTGACAACATCCTCGAGGTCATCGACGGCTATGACGTGATCGTCGACGGGACGGACAACTTTCCCACCCGCTACCTCGTGAACGACGCGGCCCTCCTGAAGCGGATCCCGGTCGTGCACGGTTCGATCTTCCGTTTCGAGGGGCAAGCCACCGTGTTCTACCCCTATCAAGGACCCTGCTACCGATGCCTCGTGCCGGAGCCGCCGCCCGCCGAGCTCGCGCCCTCGTGCGCAGAGGCCGGCGTGCTCGGGGTGCTGCCGGGCATCGTCGGGTCCATCCAGGCCGTCGAGGCGATCAAGCTCCTGCTCAACCTCGGCGATCCCCTCGTCGGCCGCCTACTGGCCTACGACGCCCTCGAGCAGTCGTTCCGGACCTTCAAGGTACGGCGTGACCCGGCCTGCCCCGCTTGCGGGGAACACGCCGGCGAGATCGTCATAGCGGAGTACGACGACCTTTGCATGCCGCACCCCAAGCAGGCGCCCGTGCTCGTCGCCGCTGGCTGAGGCGGTTTACGCTTCGCCGATGGCGAGCGACGACGGCGAGCGGCGTACTGACTCCGGCATCGAGATCCGCCGCCGTTACACGGCGTCGGACCTGAACGGCTTCGATCCCGACGTGCAGCTCGGCGAGCCGGGCGTCTTCCCCTACACGCGGGGCGTCCAGCGGGACATGTACCGCGGCCGGCTCTGGACGATGCGCCAGTACGCCGGGTTCGGGTCGGCGGAGGCGACGAACGAACGGTTCAAGTTTCTATTGGCAGCTGGGCAGACAGGGCTGTCCTGCGCCTTCGACCTCCCGACCCAGATGGGACTCGACTCCGATCATCCCCGCGCCGAGGGCGAGGTCGGCAAGGTGGGCGTGGCGATCGACTCGATCGACGACATGCGTACCCTCGTCGGCGGCCTCCCGCTCGACGGCGTGTCGACGTCGATGACGATCAACGCCACGGCTGCCATCCTGCTGCTGCTCTACGAGCTCGCCGCCGAGGAGCAGGGCGTTGCGCCGTCCGCGATCTCCGGCACCATCCAAAACGACATCCTCAAGGAATACGTCGCCCGCGGCACCTACATCTATCCGCCCCGCCCCTCCATGCGCCTCGTCACCGACACCTTCGCCTACTGCGCTGAGCGAATCCCGGACTGGAACACGATCTCGATCTCCGGTTACCACATCCGGGAGGCTGGGTCGACGGCCGTCCAGGAGCTTGCATTCACGCTCGCCGACGGAATCGCCTACGTGGAGGCGGCGCTCGTCGCCGGCCTTGACGTCGACGCTTTCGCACCCCGGCTCTCGTTCTTCTTCAACGCACACAACAACTTCTTCGAGGAGGTCGCCAAGTACCGGGCGGCGAGGCGGATCTGGGCCCGGCTGATGACGGACCGTTTCGGGGCCAAGGACGAACGGTCGAAGCGACTCCGCTTCCACACCCAGACCGGCGGCTCGACGCTCACGGCCCAGCAGCCCGAGGACAACGTCGTCCGCGTGACCATTCAGGCCCTCGCCGCCGTCCTGGGCGGTACCCAGAGCCTCCACACGAACAGCTTCGACGAGGCGCTCGGGCTTCCGACCGAGCACGCCGCCAAACTCGCCCTGCGAACCCAACAGGTCATCGGGTTCGAGTCGGGCGTTACCGACACCGTCGACCCTCTCGCCGGCTCGTACTTCCTCGAGACCCTGACCTCTCAGGTTGAGACCGCAGCCCTGTCTTACATCGCCCGCATCGACGAGCTCGGAGGCGCAGTGGCCGCGATCGAGGCCGGGTTCATGCAGGACGAGATCGAGCAGGCCGCCTATGACTACGCCAAGGCCGTCGAGTCGGGTAGCAAGATCGTGGTGGGCGTCAACCGTTTCGCCGACGAGGACGGTGGGGAGCCGGAGGTGTTCCCGATCGACCCATCCCTGCAGCACGATCAGATCGAGCGCCTCCGTTCCTTGAGAGCCTCTCGCGACCAGCCCGGCGTCGACGCTGCCCTCGACGACGTGCGGTCGGCGGCTCACGGTACGCAGAACCTCCTCGTTCCGATGCGGGAGGCACTGAAGCGCCGGGCGACGCTGGGAGAGGTGTCCGACGCGCTGCGCGACGTGTTCGGGGAGTACCGGCCCAACCGCTGACCGGACCGATCGCGGCTCAGGCGTGTCGGTACGCGATGGCGCCGAGGCGATCCCGAAGGGCCTGGTCGCCGGCCAGGTCGATCGTCGTCCAGGCCATCGCGACGGCACCGTCGAGCAGCGCCCGATCGGCTGCCGGGCTCGCGGCGGCGGCGGCGAACTCGGGCTGGTGGTTGACCGCCGGAAGCGAGTCGATCCCGAGCATCGGATGGATCGAGGGAATGGCCAGCGACACGTTTGCCATGTCCGTCGAACCGCTCATCGTTCGCTCCGACGCAGGCGGGAACACGCGCCCCAGAGTCTCCGCGTTCTGCCTGTAGAGGGCCGCCATCGCCTCGTCGGTGACGAATTCGGAATACCTCGGCCCCTGGAGCAGGACCTCGAGGGAGGCGCCGGTCGCGAGCGCCCCTGCCTCGAAGCATCTCATGACCCGGGGCTCCCAAATCTTGAGATCCTCCAGGGACTCCGCTCGGAGGTAGAACTTCGCGACGGCCAGGGCGGGCACGATGTTCGGTGCCGCACCGCCGTAGGTCACGATGCCGTGTACCTGATCGTTCGGGCGGGAGTGCTGGCGCAGGAGCCCGATCGCGACCTGGGCAACTGTGATCGCGTCCGCGGCATTGATGCCCCGATCCGGGTAGGCCGACGCGTGCGCCTCCTTGCCCGTGTACCGGACGTCGAAGTGCCCGACTGCGAGGCAGGGCATGCGGTCGAGCTCATTGGGCGCCGGGTGAACCATGAGCGCGGCGTTGACGCCGTCGAAGCCGCCTCGTTGCATCATGAGGATCTTCCCGCCGCCGCCCTCCTCTGCAGGTGTGCCGAGCACGCGCACTGTGATTCCGAGCTCGTCCGCAAGCGGAGCCAACGCGAGGGCGGCCCCGACCGCGGCCGATGCGATGACGTTGTGCCCGCAGGCGTGGCCGATCTCAGGCAGCGCGTCGTACTCCGCGCAGATTGCGACGGTGAGCGGCCCCGATCCCGCCGACGCTGCGAACGCCGTCGGCAGCTCGCAGACGCCTGCCTCGACTGCGTACCCGCCGCCGGCGAGCAGCTCCGCGCACCAGGTCGAGGCGCGCTCCTCCTCGAAACCGAGCTCCGGGTGGCCGTGAATCCTCCGCGACAGAGCGAGCAGCTGCTCGCCGGCGCTGGCAATCGTCGCTCGCGCCTGCTCCTTGGCGGCCGAGCCGGCCGGGCCGCTCACTCGATGACCGCCACGACGTCACCGGCACCGACCGAGTCACCGACTGAGACCCGCAGCTCCTTCACCGTTCCGGCACGGTCGGAGTTGATCGGGTTCTCCATCTTCATGGCCTCGAGCACGCACAGGGTCTGGTCGGCTTCGACGACGTCGCCCTCCGCGACGAGCAGCTTGACGATCGTGCCCTGCATCGGGACGGTGACGGTCCCGTCGGCGGCAAGTACAGGTGCGGCTGCGGAGCGCGGTCGGGAAGTGGCGGCGACCCGCCCGCCGCCGCCCGCCCCTTGGGTGTTCGCGGTCGCATCGGGCACCCAGAGCTTCACCCGGTAGCGGCGCCCGTCGACCTCGGCGTCGACCTCCCGGACGACCATCTCCTCAGCGTCGTCGGGCTTGGCTGGGGCCGGGGGAGCGACGGCGACAGCCGACAAGTCGAGGCGCTCCTCGACCCAACGGGTCGAGTGGCGGGCCTCGATGAACTCGGGATGCGAGAGGATGGCCTGAATGGCCGGGATCGTGGTGGCGATGCCCTCCACCTCCATCTCCGACAGGGCCCGGATCAAACGCCGGCGGGCAGCGTCGCGATCGTCGCCCCAGGCGATGATCTTCGCGACGAGGTTGTCGTAGTACTGGGTGACGGAGTCGCCCGGTTCGTACCCGGAGTCGGACCGCACGCCGAAGCCCTGGGGAAGCCGAAGGGCAGTGATCTTCCCGGGGCTGGGGAGAAATTTGCCGCCCGACGGATCCTCTGCGTTTATCCGCGCCTCGATGGCGTGCCCGCGCCTTCGGGCGGCGATCTCGTCCTGTGACAGGGGGATCGCCTCGCCCGCGGCGATCCGCAGCTGCCACTCGACGAGATCGAGCTCTGTCACGAGCTCGGTGACGGGGTGCTCGACCTGCAAGCGGGTGTTCATCTCCAGGAAGTAGAAGCTCCCGTCCTCGTACAGGAATTCGACCGTTCCTGCGCCTTCGTAGTCGCAAGCCCGGCAGATCTGTACCGACGCCGCGCCCATCGCCTGGCGCAGCTCGTCGGGAAATTCGGGAGCAGGGCTCTCCTCGACGAGCTTCTGGTGGCGCCGCTGGCACGAGCAGTCCCGCTCCCCGAGCCAGACGGCGTTGCCGTGGCGGTCGGCGAAGACCTGCATCTCGACATGACGGGGCCAGGTGAGGTACCGCTCGACGTAGACCTCCGGGCGCCCGAAAGACGACTGAGCTTCACGCTGCGCGGACTCCATGGCCTCGGCCGCGTCCCCGGCGGCGGTCACGACCCTCATGCCGCGGCCGCCACCGCCGAAGGCCGCCTTGATGGCAACCGGCCAGCCGTGCTCCTCGCCGAAGGCGATGATCTCGCCCGGGTCGAGGATCGGCTCGCTTCGTCCGGGTACAGCCGCGACACCCGCCCGGGCGGCGGCGAGCCGGGCGCTGATCTTGTCGCCCATCACCTCCATCGCGGCGGGAGGCGGTCCGATGAACGTCGCGCCGGCGGCGGCCACGGCCCGGGCGAAGGCGGCGTTCTCGGCGAAGAACCCGTAGCCGGGGTGTACGGCGTCGGCACCGCTTCGCTGCAGGGCAGCAAGGATCGCGTCGGTGGCGAGGTAGCTCTCGGCCGTGGTCCGGCCGCCCAGGGCGTACGCCTCGTCGGCAAGACGGACGTGAAGAGCGTCGCGGTCAAGCTCGGAGTAGACCGCGACGGTCGCGATCCCGAGCTCGCGGCAGGTCCGGATGACCCGCACCGCGATCTCGCCGCGATTCGCGATCAGCACCTTCTCGAACACGACTCTCCTTCCTCGATCTAGCCTCGCCTCCCAATGGAGCGGACGCCGCGGGCCGACGGCCTCACCGCAGCGGAGTGCTCAGTCGAGCAGGCTACCTCGGCGTGCGCGGCAACGACGATCCGTTGACGAGCCGGCGATCCGGCGGGCCTCCGATCCCGTTCGCCGTCCCGGAGCGCCTGGAAGTCGTCGACTCGACGAACCGGTATCTGGCCGACCTGGCCGGCAGCGGATTGGCCGGTGGTATCGAGGTCCCGGCGGGTTACGCCGTCGTCGCGGAGCGCCAGAGCGCCGGCCGCGGCCGCCGCGGCCGGCACTGGGAAGCGCCGGCCGGTTCCGCGGTGCTCTGCTCGATCCTGCTGCGGCCGGATCTCAGCGCCGAACGGCTTCATCTCGCAGTCTGGGCGGTGGCTCTCGGCGCGGTGCAAGCCTGTGCCGAGACCGCCGGCGTCGAGCCCCGGCTGAAGTGGCCGAACGATCTCGTCTTGAGCGCCGGTGCCGGTCCCCTCGGCGCGCACGAGCGGAAGCTGGCCGGCATGTTGTCCGAGGTGCTGCCGGCGCCGGCGGGCGGCGGATCGTCACTTGGCAGTGGTCGCGGGGGGTGCGGTGTTGTCGTCGGCATAGGGATCAACGTGAACTGGCCTCCGGGCTGGCCGCCGGCGGACTCCCAGGACGGGGAGCTTGCCTCGATCGCGAGGCGGGGGACGGCGTTGAACCGGGTGACGGGCCGGCCGACCGACCGGGACGCCCTCGTCGAGCGCCTGCTCCGGAACACGGGGGCTTGGAACGTCCGGCTCGCCACACCAGCGGGCCGTCAGACCGTTTCCTCCGCATATCGCCAACGCTCCGCCACGATCGGCCGCGAGGTGCGTGTCGAGCTCGTCGACGAGGTCGTCACCGGCACGGCTCTCGACGTCGACGATGCGGGATGCCTCCTCGTCTCAACGGGCGCATGCATCCGGACCATCGCCGCCGGCGACGTCGTGCACGTCCGCTGAGCCAGGATCCGCCGGCGGCCCGCCGGCGGCCCGCTGACGTCCGGGGCCGCCGTCGCGAGCCGCCTTCCCGGGAGCCGCCACGCGGCCGATTAGCCTGTGGTGGTCATGCGGCTGCTCATCACCGGCGGTGCCGGATTCATCGGTTCGAATTTCGTGCGCTACTGGGCCGCGCGCCATCCGGAGGACGAACTGGTGGTTCTCGACGCGCTGACGTATGCCGGCGACCGCCGCAGCATCGGCGACCTCGAGCGTGCGGGTCGGGTGACCTTCGTGCAAGGAGACATCTGCGACCAGCCCCTCGTCGAGGCGACGCTGAGACGACACCGCACCGAGACGATCGTCAACTTCGCGGCCGAGTCGCACAACAGCTTGGCGATCCTGGACCCGGCGCGTTTCTTCAGGACCAACGTCCTCGGGACCCAGGCGATGTGCGACGCGGCCCGGCGGGTCGGCGTCGACCGGTTCCATCACATCTCGACCTGCGAGGTCTACGGGGATCTCGCCCTCGACAGCGACGAGTCCTTCAACGAGGAGTCCCCGTACCGGCCACGCACCCCTTACAACGCGTCGAAGGCGGGCGCCGACCACGTGGTCCGGTCCTACATCGAGACGTTCGGCCTGCGGGCGACGATCACGAACTGCTGCAACAACTACGGTCCCTACCAATTCCCCGAGAAGGTCATCCCCCTGTTCGCGACGCGGGCCCTCGAGGGCCAGACGCTGCCCCTGTACGCGTCGACGAAGAACCGGCGTGAGTGGCTGCACGTCGACGACCATTGTCACGCCGTCGAGCTCGTGCTCAGCGATGGCGTGGTCGGCGAGACCTACCACGTCGGCTCGGGCGAAGAGGCCAGCATCGAGCAGATCGCCGACGGTGTGCTCGCTGCGACGGGCCAGCCCGAATCGTTGAAGACGATCGTGCCGGACCGTCCCGGGCATGACCGGCGCTACCTGCTCGACTCGACCAAGATCCGGACCGAGCTCGGTTGGGAGCCGACAGTCGAATTCGAGTCGGGGCTGGCGGAGACCGTCGCCTGGTACCGGGACAACCGCGCCTGGTGGGAACCGCTCATCGGGCGGTCACCGGTCGCCGAGGCCTCGTGGGCGACCATCTCGGCGCCGTCCTATCAAACCTGAAGTCAGGTCCGCTGTGCGTGTGCTGGTGACCGGCGCGGCCGGCCAGGTCGGAACCGAGATCGTCGCCGACCTTCGACGCCGGGCCGGCGAGCGGCGCCGTGGCCCGTCGCTCGATGTCGTGGCCGCCGGTCGCAGCGCCCTCGACGTGGCCGACCGTGACGCGGTGCTCGCCGCCGTCGGGACAATTCAGCCCGAGATCATCATCCACGCCGCGGCCTGGACGGCCGTCGACGCCTGTGAGTCCGATTCCGACCGCGCCTACGGCGTGAACGCCCTCGGCACCCGCCATGTCTCGGAGGCGGCTCGCCTCGTCGGGGCGCACGTGTGCTACCTGTCGACCGATTACGTGTTCGACGGCTCGTCTCCCCGGCCTTACGTCGAGTGGGACGATCCGAACCCGTTGTCCGTCTACGGGCGCTCGAAGCTCGGGGGCGAGCGCGAGCTCGGGCCGGGTGACACGGTCGTCCGAACCGCGTGGGTGTGCGGCAGGACCGGGGCGAACATGGTGAAGACAGTGCTTCGATTGGCAGCGGGAACTGAGCCGCTTCGTTTCGTGGACGATCAGCGCGGAAGCCCGACGACTGCTGCCAGCGTGGCCAAGACGGCCGTCGAGCTCTCGCTCGGCAAGCTCCCTGGCATCTTCCACGTCACCAACCAGGGCGCGACGACCTGGTACGAGTTTGCCCGTCTGGTGTTGGGCGCCGCGGGCCTGGACCCGGGGCGGGTCGAGCCCATCTCGACCAAGGAGCTGACACCGCCGCGGCCCGCCCCTCGGCCCGCCAACTCGGTTCTCGACAACGCCGCGCTCCGGCTCCTCGGATGGGACCCGTTACCCGGCTGGGAGAAGCCGATCACCGATCTCGTCGCCGAGTTGATCGCTTGAGGGTGCCGACGTCCGACATCCCCCGGAGGGTGGGCGCGGTCGTCGTCAACTACAACGCGGGCGACGCGCTCGTCCGATGCGTGTCGAGCCTCAGAGGCGCCGGGATCGTCGACGTCGTCGTCGTCGACAACGGCTCGACGGACGCGTCGATCGCCCTCCTGCAGGCTCGTGACCCTTCGAGCCGAGTGGTGCGCTCCCCGCGGAACGGGGGCTACGGGGCCGGGGCGAACCTCGGCGCGAGAGACACCGCTCGCGAGCTCCTTTTCATCAGCAACCCGGATCTCGTCGTCGAGCCGGAGGCGATCGAGCGACTTACCGCGGCTCTGGACGCGGATCCGGGCGCGGCAGCGGCCGGCCCGATGCTCCTCGAGCCGGATGGATCGGTTTACCCGTCCGGTCGCTCCTTCCCCGGATTGGGCGACGCGCTCGGGCACGGCTTCGTGGGCCTCTTCTGGCGCGGCAACCCGTGGACCAGGCGTTACCGGCTGCTCGGCGACGACCAACATCGGGCTCGGGAAGCGGACTGGGTCTCGGGCGCCGGCTTTCTCGTGCGTCGCGACGCCTTCCAGGCGGTCGGCGGATTCGACGAGGCGTACTTCATGTACGTCGAGGACGTGGACCTGTGCTGGCGGCTGCGCCGCGCGGGCTGGAGGATTCTGTACGAGCCCGCAGCACGCGTCGCTCATGAGCAGGGCCGTTCCACTTCACGCAGCCCCTACCGGATGCTGGTGGCTCACCACCGGTCGATCTTCCGTTTTGCGAACCGTTCCACCGAGGGACGCGAGCGCCTTCTACTCCCGCTCGTGGCGCTCGCCCTGGGTGCGCGGCTCGTCCTGAGCGCCTCGGAGCACTATGCGGCCACCCTTCGCCCGCTCCCTTGGCGGACCGGACGGGCCGCCCGAAACGCCGCGCCATGAGACTCGCCGCGCTTGCCGCCGCGTCTCTCCGGTAGCGGGCGGAGGGATGAGGGTGCGAGCCGGGACTAGAGTCGCGGCCCGTGCCCAGGGATTCCATCGGCCGAAGGGTCGCGCGCGCCGCTTCCATCGGCGGGAGCCGCAGCTACAAGTCGCGCACGCCCTACGGCTGGTACTCGATCCTTCTGGCGGTCTGCGTGATCGGGATCGCTCTGATCGCCTTGAGCCGCCACCAGCTCCTGCAGGCGGCTTCGAACACGACGACCACGACGACGACCACGCCGGCCAACACGACGCCGCCGTTGCTGACCGACCACTGGCAGGTTGCGGTTTCCGTGGACGTCTGCGGCAGGGTCGAGAACCTGCCCGCGAGCACCGACCAGAACTCGGGCATCATCACGAGCGGCGACGGCGTCGTCGACATCCAGCCCGCCAGAGCTGGCAGCAAGGCAAGTCAGTTCGAAGGCACGAACGCCACCCTCGGCAAGTTCCTCACCTCGGAGGGCGTGACGCTGACGAGCACGTCGCTCAAGCTCCCGAAGCCGCTCAAGCTCGCCGGCACCTACGTCAACGGTCAGAAATGCGGCTCGAAGCCGGGTTCGGTCCGGACCTACATCTGGAGCTCGCCGGTGGCGAAGACGCCCTTCCCGACCACGAACGCCACGGATCTCGGGTACGCCAACGGCGAGATGTTCCTGGTCGCGTTCGTGACGAAGTCGGCGAAGATCCCCCGGCCGCCTGGCCAGAAGAAGGTCGCCGCCTTCCTCGTGACCCAGTCGACAACGACGACCACCTCGACGACCTCGACGACGATCATCGGCCCCACCACCACCTCGACTCAGCCGGGGACAAGCACGACGGCCAAGTCAGGAACCACGACGACCACCAAGGCGGTGGGCACGACGACCACCAAGGCGGTGGGCACGACGACCACCACTGGCTGATGGACGCCGTCGTTCTCGTCGGCGGCGAGGGGACCAGGCTCCGGCCGCTGACCTACGACATCCCGAAACAGATGCTGCCGGTCGTCGAGCGCCCCATGATCGCGCACGTCCTCGACTGGTTGGCCGGCCACGGCGTCGACCGGGCGGTTCTCTCACTCGGCTACCGCCCCGACGCATTCCTCACGGCCTTTCCCGACGATCGGGTGTCCGGGGTCGTGCTCGCGTACGCCGTCGAGCCGGAGCCGCTCGACACCGCCGGCGCCGTGCGCTTCGCGGCGGAGTCGGCCGGGATAGACGACACCTTCCTCGTCCTCAACGGAGACGTGCTCACGGACATCGACGCATCCGCCCTTGTCCGCTTTCACCGCTCCCGTGGCGCGTCGGCCTCGATCGCGTTGACGCCGGTCTCGGACCCGTCCGCGTACGGCGTCGTCCCGATCGATGCGGACGGGCGCGTGACCGCCTTCATCGAGAAACCACCGCTGGCCCAAGCCCCGACGAACCTGATCAACGCCGGCATCTACGTGCTGGAGACGGCGGTGCTCGACCGCATCCCGGCCGGCAGGCGCGTGTCGATCGAACGCGAGACTTTTCCCGAGCTCGTTGCCGCCCATGGCCTGTACGCGCTTGCGTCGGACTCGTACTGGCTCGATACCGGGACCATCCCCCAGTACCTCCAGGCGCAGCTCGACATTCTCGCCGGGCGCCGTGCCTCGATCGTGCCGCCGGCTCCCGAGATCCGCTCCGGGGTCTGGGTGGGCGCCGATGCCGAAGTGTCCGGCAAGCTTGGCCCGCACAGCTTCGTCGGGCAGGGGGCGTCGATTGGCGGAGGCGCGGTCGTGGAGGACAGTGTGATCGGCGCCCGGTCACGGGTCGGGGCGGACGTGGTGGTCCGGCGCTCGGTGGTGATGGCCGAGGCCGTCGTGGGGGCGGGCGCCATCGTGGAGGACAGCGTCGTAGGGCTCCGTGCGCTCGTCGGTGAGGGCGCCCGCGTCACCAGCGCGACGATCATCGGAGTCGGAGCAGACGTACCGCCGAGAGCGGTGCTCGACGGCGCCCGCTTCCCCTTGTCCTAAGAGTCGTTCGAGATCGGAGTCAAAACGCCATGCGAGTCCTCGTGACCGGTGCTGCGGGATTCATCGGGTCGACTCTCGTCGACCGCCTCCTCGCGGAGGGTCACGAAGTCGATGCCGTGGACGACCTGTCGACGGGGTCGCTCGCCAACCTCGCCGACGCCCGCGCCTCCGGTGGCGCACTGCGCTTCCATAACCTCGACATCCGCTCGAGCGATTTCGTCGACCTCACGCGACACCGTCGTCCGGAAGTGATCTTCCACCTGGCGGCCCAGGCCGACGTGCGCGTCTCGGTCGACCGGCCGCTGTTCGATGCAGACGTCAACGTGCTGGGATCGATCCAGGTCCTGGAGGGCGCCCGGGCGGCGGGTACGACCAAGATCGTCTTCGCCGCCTCCGGCGGCACCTTGTACGGCAAGCTCGACGGGACGGAGATCCCGGTCAACGAGCGGCACGAGCACCGGCCGCTCTCGCCTTACGGTGTGTCGAAGAAGGCCGCCATGGACTACCTGGCCGCCTACCGCGAGCTTTACGGCCTCGAATTCACCGCTCTGGCGCTCGCCAACGTCTACGGACCGCGCCAGGACCCGCACGGCGAAGCGGGCGTCGTCGCGATCTTCGCCGGCAATGCCGTCGCCGGGCGCCAGAGCGTGATCTACGGGGACGGGAAGCAGACCCGCGACTACATCTACGTCGACGACGTCGTCGACGCATTCGCGCGCGCGGCGCGTCGGGGCGGGGGCCTCGTCCTGAACATCGGTACCGGCAAGGAGACGTCGGTGATCGAGCTGTACGGGCTCGTCGCCGACGCCGCGGGAAGCGACCTCGCACCGCGTCCAGCGCCGGCGCGTCCCGGAGAGCTGCAGCGGAGCGCGCTCGACCCGGGGCGAGCCGCCCTGCACCTCGAGTGGAAGGCGTGGACGCCACTGGAGGAGGGGATCGCGGCGGTGGTGGACTATGTCCGCCGTGCGGAGACGTGATCGCGGTTCTCTGTGGGGGCGTCGGCGCCGCAAGAATGCTGGCCGGGCTGCAGGCCGCGGTCGATCCGGGCCGCATCACCGGGATCGTCAACACCGGTGACGATCTGGAGCTTCATGGGCTCTCCATAAGCCCTGACCTCGACACGATCACTTACACGCTCTCGGGCGGGGTCAATCCCGCGACCGGATGGGGGCTGGCCGGAGAGACGTTTCGCGCCATGGAGGCGCTGGACCGCTACGACGGTGCGACGTGGTTCCGCCTCGGAGACGCGGATCTGGCTACCCACCTCTACCGGACCGGCCGGATGCGAGAGGGTGCGAGCTTGTCGCAGGTCACCGCGGAGATCTGCCGGGCCTGGGGCCTCGCTGTCCGCCTCTTGCCGATGAGCGACGACCCCGTTCGCACCCGGCTCCGGCTCGCCGGAGCCGGCGAGGTCGACTTCCAGGATTACTTCGTCCGGCTGCGGCACTCGGTCGCCGTGGAAGCGGTCCGTTATGCCGGCGCTGAGGCGGCGAAGCCGGCGCCGGGCGTCCTGACCGCGATCGAAACGGCGGAGGTGGTCGTCGTGGCGCCCTCTAACCCGATCGTCTCGATCGGCCCGATCCTGGCCGTGCCCGGCGTCGCGGGCGCTTTGAAGGCACGCCGCGACACCGTGGTGGCGGTTTCCCCGATCGTCGCCGGCGCTGCCCTCAAGGGTCCGGCCGACCGCCTCCTCGTCGAGCTCGGCGGCGAAGCCTCAGCGGCCGGCGTGGCCCGCTTTCTGAGCGAATGGATCGGCACCCTCGTCATCGACTCGGCCGACGAGGAGATGGCCGGCGAGGTCCGAGCCGGGGGCGTGCGCTGTGTTGTCGCACCGACAGTCATGGCGACGCCCGAGATCGCCGCGGATCTCGCCCGCACGGTGCTCGATGCCGTTCGGTGAGCAGGTCCGGATATTCGCAGTCAGAGGCATCGGCGAGATTGCCGCGGGCGCCGATCTCGCTGCACTGATCGCCGAGCAGGCGTCTCTTGTCGAGGGCGACGTGGTCGTGGTCACCCAGAAGGTGGTCTCCAAGGCCGAGGGCCGGATGGTCCCGATCGACCCGTCCGACCCCGACGCAAAACGACACCTCGCCGAATCCGAAGCCGTCCGCACCCTCCGGCGCCGAGGCGACCTGGTCGTGACCGAGACACGCCATGGCTTCGTCTGCGCGAACTCGGGAGTCGACGTTTCCAACGTGGCCGACGGTTGGGCGGCTCTCTTGCCGGAGGAGCCCGACCGCTCGGCGCGCAGGATCCGCGACGGTCTGCGGGCACGCACCGGAATCGAGCTCGCTGTCGTGATCTCCGACACCTTCGGGCGCGCCTGGCGGCGAGGGGTCATCGACGTCGCGATCGGTTGCGCCGGCATCCGCGCCGTGGTCGACCTTCGGGGAACGACTGACTCGCTCGGCCGCGAGCTCGTCGCCACCGAGATCTGTGTCGTGGACGAGATCGCCGCGGCAGCCGACCTCGTGATGGGGAAGGCACGCGGGATCCCGGTCGCGGTGGTGAGGGGTGTCGACCCGACGTGGCTCGGACGGGGCGATGTCGTCGAAGAGGTGGTCAGGCCCTACAGCGAGGACCTCTTCCGGTGACGGGAGCGACCCGCCCGCCCCGCGTGGCCCTGGACGTCCTGCCGCTGGCGGGGGAGCCGACGGGGGTCGGCCGGTTCTGCGCCGGGCTGGCGGGAGCGCTCCTCGCGAGCGGAGACGTGGAGCTGAGCGGCTACGCCGTCGCCTCGGGAGCCCGCGACGCCCCCGCCCGCGCCGCCAGCAGGCTCGGCATGCCCGTCCGGACGTGGCCGATTCCGGCGCGGCTCGCGAACGCGGCGTGGTCACGATCGGACCTTCCCCCGATCGACCGCCTCGTCGGCTCGGTCGACGTCGTGCACGGGACCAACTTCGTGGTTCCCCCGACTCGTCGCGCCGGTCGCGTCGTCACGGTGCACGACCTGGCGGCGTTGCGGTACCCCGAGCTCTGCCGGCGAGCGTCGTTGGCTTACCCAGCCCTCGTGGCCCGGGCTGTCCGCCACGGCGCACTCGTGCACGTGCCTTCGCAGTTCGTCCGGCGGGAGCTGGCCGAACTGCTCGGCGTCGATCCGGCTCGGGTCCGGGTCATCCCGCACGGAATCGACGGGATCGATGGGATCGATGGAACCGCTGGCCTGCAGCCGCCGGGCGAGTGCGGCCGACGAGCTGCGCCGTACGTCCTCGCACTTGGCGCGGTGGAGCCGCGCAAGGACCTGCCGACCCTGGTGAGGGCGTTTGCGGAGCTGGCGCGCGACCATGGCGATCTCGAGCTCGTCGTCGCCGGGCCCGACGGGTGGGGCGCACCCGCCTTCGCCGCCGCGGTCGCCGCGTCGGGCGCAGCGCGGCGGATCGTGCGTGTCGGCTATCTCCAGGCAACCGAGCGTCAGGCGCTCCTGCGCGGCGCAACGGTTCTCGCCTTCCCGTCCTTGTACGAGGGCTTCGGCTTCCCTCCTCTCGAGGCGATGGCGCTCGGGGTGCCGGTGGTGGCGACGGCCGCGGGCGCTGTCCCGGAGGTGGTCGGCGACGCTGCCGAGCTCGTGCCGCCAGGTGACGCCGCGGCCCTGGCAGCCGCGCTCGCGAGCGTCATCGGCGACAGCGCGGTCCGCGCCCGGCTCGTCGCGGCCGGTCACGCCCGTGCGGCGGCGTTCACATGGGCGGCCGCGGCGGCCTCGATGGTCGAGCTGTACGAGCTGGCGGCGTCCGAGCGGCGGGCCAGTTGAGGGACCTCTCGGTAGCGGTTGCGGCCGAGCAGCTGCGGCGCCGCGTTCCCGGAGGCATCGGGACCTACGCCCTCGGCCTGCTGCAGGGGATAGGCCAGCTACCCGCGAGCCAGCGCCCAGAGGTCACGATCGTCGTCAGCAGGGCGCCCATCCGCCCGGACCCGCTCGGGGCTCTCGGCTATCGGGTCGTGAGCTCGTGGCTGCCGGGACCGGTCATGACGCGATCGTGGGACCTCGGGTTGTCCCGGGTCGGACGCGGCGCCGACGTCGTCCACGCCGTCTCGCTCGCGGCTCCACCGACGTCGGGAGGGAGGCCGCTCGTGGTCACGATCCACGACGTGGCCTGGCGGTCGATCCCGGAGGCGTACCCGGAGCGCGGCCGGCGATGGCATGAAGCCGCCTTGCGGCGGGTCGCGTCGCGGGCCGCTGTCGTCGTCGTCCCCTCCGAGGCAACGGCGGGAGCCGTCCTCGGCGCCGGCGTCGGCATCGCCGAGAACCGTGTCGTGATCGTGCCCGAGGGCGCCGACCACCTGCCCGAACCGGATCACCCCGCAGCCGAGGCGATGCTCGAGCGCCTGGGCGTGTCGGGACCGTACCTTCTCACGGTGAGCACGCTCGAGCCGCGCAAGAACCTCGTCCGCCTCGTGGAGGCGTACGCCCTCGCCAAGCCGAGGCTGCCCGGCAACTGGCCGCTCCTGGTCGTGGGGCCGGACGGATGGGGGTTCTCACTCTCGACGCACCGGGTCGCCGCGACAGGCGGGGTCGTCTTCGCGGGCGAGGTTGACGACGGCGCGCTCGCCGCGGTCTACAAGGGCGCGAAGTGCTGCGCCTACGTCCCGATCGTCGAAGGCTTCGGGCTGCCGGTCGTCGAGGCGATGGCACAGGGAACCCCGGTCGTGTCCAGTCCGGTGCCGAGCGCAGGCGGCGCCTCGCTCGAGGTCGACCCGACCGACGTCTCGTCCATCGCCGACGGGCTCGTGGCCGCGGCCGGCGACGAGACGATCCGGGCAGCCCTTTCCGCCGGCGGTCGCGTGCGGGCAGCGTCGCTTCGGTGGGAGGACGCCGCGGGTGCCCACGTCGCAATCTGGGAGCGGGCGGCCGCCGAGCACCGGGCACGCCGATGAGCCGAGACTCCACCGACGTCCTCCAGGTATCGCTGGACGTCAGTGCCGTGCCGGCGCGACCCGCCGGCGCCGGGCGATACATCCTCGAGCTGGCCACAGCCCTCGCGAAGCTCCCCGATTGCGGCCTGACACTCGTCGCCCGGAGCGACGACGGCGCCCGCTGGGCACGGGTCGCCCCGAACGAGCGCGTCCGCGCCGTCGTGCCGGGACCCCGCCTGGCTCGGCTGTTGTACGAGCAGGCACGCCTCGGCGCCACCCTCGCCTCCCTGACGGCGCCGCCGGTCGAGGTCCACCACGGCCCGCATTACACGATGCCCCTGCGCTCCAAGCTCCCGTGTGTCGTGACGGTTCACGACCTCACCTTCTTCGACCACCCCGAGTGGCACGAACGGAGCAAGGTGGCCTGGTTCCGTGCCGCCACCCGCTACTCGGCGCGCCATGCCGCCGCGATCGTCTGCGTCAGCGAGGCCACGGCGGAACGGCTCGGGGAACTCCTTGCGCCTCGATGCCCGGTGGTGGTGGTCGGGCATGGGGTGGACGGGGATCGTTTTGCGGCGGAGGAGCCAGGACCCGGTCTCGACCGTCAGGTCCTGGCGCGACTCGGTCTCGACCGGCCGTACGTGCTGCACGTCGGGACGATGGAGCCGCGGAAGGGGATCGCCGATCTGGTCGCAGCCTTCGAGCGGCTGGCGGGGGATCGAACGGACCTCGAGCTCGTGCTGGCCGGTGGGGTGGGGTGGGGCGGCGGGCCCGTGATGCAGTCGATCGCGGCTTCGCGGGCCGGCGGCCGGATCCGCCGCCTTGGCTACGTCGCCGACGGCGATGTCCCGGCCCTGCTCCGCCGGGCGAGCGTTGTCGCCTATCCGTCGCTCGAGGAGGGTTTCGGGCTGCCGGCCCTCGAGGCGCTGGCGTGCGGTGCCCCGCTCGTCACGACCGCCGGTACGCCCATGGCCGAGATCGCTGGCGACAGCGCGCTCGTCGTCCCCGCCGGTCAGCCTGTCGCGCTGGCGGAGGCGATCGAGGAGGCGATCACGGCCGAGCCCTCGGTCGAGGGTGCACGGCGACGGGCCGAGGGGTTGGCCATAGCCGGCCGCCACACCTGGGAGGCGTGCGCGCTGGGACACCTCGCGACCTACCGGCTCGCGACGGGGCTCTTTCTAGGAGGCCGAGGGCGGCGGATAGCCTGAATCTGTGCGCGCCTACCTGACTGGTGGATCAGGGTTCGTCGGCGGTTGGTTGCTCCGTCACCTCGCCGAGGTCGGCGACTCCGCAATCGGGCCTGGTCCGGAAGTGGACGTGACCGATGCCGCCGCCCTCATCACCGACCTGCGGGCCGCCACTCCGGACGTGGTGTACCACCTCGCGGCGCTGACCCACGTCGGGCGGTCGTGGGGCGAGCCGGCCGAGACGTTCCGTGTCAACGCCATGGGCACGCTCAACGTGCTCGAGGCCTCGGCGCGCTGTGACGTGCCTCCCGCCGTCGTGCTCGTGAGCTCGGCCGAGGTGTACGGCCCGGCTGCGGGCCCTGAGCCGATCGACGAGCGCGCCGAGCTGCGCCCGGTGACCCCGTACGCCGTGAGCAAGGTCGCCGCCGACTTCCTCGGCCTGCAGGCGTTCCTCGGCCGCGGGCTGCGTGTCGTCCGAGCCCGGCCGTTCAATCACGTCGGACCGGGGCAGGCCGACGACTTCGTCGTGTCGGCGCTCGCTCGAAGGATGGTCGAAGCCGAGCTCAGGGGCAGCGGGACCGTGAAAGTCGGGAACCTGGCCGCCTCACGCGACTTCACCGACGTGCGCGACGTCGTCCGTGCCTACCGACTCCTAGCGCTGAACGGCGAGCCCGGGGAGGCCTACAACGTCTGTTCCGGCAAGGCGGTCACCATCGCCTCTCTGGCCGAGCAGATGTCCGCCATGCTGTCCTACGAGGTGACGCTCGTGCAGGACCCGGCCCTCTTCCGCCCGGTCGATGTCCCCGTGCTGTTGGGCGACGCCACCAAGCTGATGGCGGTCACGGGCTGGCAGCCGACGATTCCTCTCGCGGCCACGCTCCGCGACGTGCTCGACTACTGGCGCGAGCGGCTCGCCTGATCCGGCGGCAGGGTCGTGATCCGGCTGCGGACCTGGTCGCGTGCCTCTTTCGCCTGCTGAACGACGGCTTGGGCGGGCTCGGGAAGCCGCTCCCACACGGGGTCGAGCGTCGCATCGAACGTCTTGATGAGCTGGCCCACCGACTCGTCGAAGTCCTTCACGCGCTTGGCCACCTCGTTGCGGGCCTCGACGATCGACCCCTCGAGGTTCGCACGCTCGGCGGCATCGGCGAGCCCCTGGCGCCGGACCTGGGCCCGGTGGAGTGCGAGGATGCCGACGCCGATGGCGACGTAGGCGACCTCCATCGCCATCGTCGCGACCTTTTCCGCGGTCTTTGCGAGGTCCTGTCGGATGTCGGTCATCTCTTGCTCCTGTTCGTGTCGATCGTCCAAAACGGCGTCCCGCGAGCCACAATTCCCCGCCCACCCCCGCGCTCCGCTGCTCGCTATCCTAGCTCCCGAGTGCTAACTATTGCAAGCAGAACATGGCTCTGGCTTCCCCGGACCGACTCTGAGTCCGCGGTAGCGTTGTGCCCCTGATGCCGGAGGAGCAGGCCCCGCCGGTCGTCGCCGTGGTGGTCGCTTCCGACCCTGCTCGGTGGTTCGAGGACTGTCTGGAGGCATTCGCCGATCAGGACTACCCGAACCTCGACGTGCTCGTCGTGGACGCCGCGAGCCACGAGGAGCTGACGGCGCGTGTCGCAGCCGTGCTCCCGCGCGCCTTCGTGCACCGCCAGTCGGACAACCGGGGGTTCTCGGCCGCCGCCAACGAGGCGCTCACGGTCGTGCAAGGCGCCACGCACTTGTTGGTCTGCCACGACGATGTCGCCCCCGCTCCGGACGCGGTCCGCCGGATGGTCGAGGAGGCGTACCGGTCCAATGCCGCCATCGTCGGACCGAAGCTCGTCATGTGGGATGCCCCTGACCGCCTGCTCCAGGTCGGCCTCGGCGTCGACCACCTCGGAGGGCCGCTCGAGCGGGTCGAGGCCGGCGAGCTCGACCAGGGTCAGCACGACGAGGTGCGGGAGGTCTTCGCCGTGCCGGGCGGCTGCACGCTGGTTCGAGCGGACCTGTTTCAGGCACTGGGCGGATTCGATCCCGACATGGATCTTTTCGGAGAGGACGTGGACCTTTGTTGGCGGGCCCAGGTCGCCGGGGCGCGCGTCGTCGTCGCGCCCTCGGCGCGCGTGCGCCATCTCCAGGCCGCCCAGTCCGGCCTCAGGCAGGTCGGCGACATCGTGTTGTTGCGCCGGAGCCATCAGCTGCGCGCCGTTTTCAAGGACTACGGCTTGCCGCGTCGCGCCCGCTTCCGGGTCCAGCTCGCAGCCATGTCGGCCGGCGAGCTGCTCGTCGCGTTCGGGAAGGGCGACCGCGTCCGCGCGAGGCGCGTCAGAGCCTCCTGGCGCTGGAACCTGAGCCACCGGCGCAGCCTCCGGGACGCCAGGAGGGCCGTGGCACGCGTCCGCCAGCAGCCGGATCGGGTCGTCGCACGGCTGTTCACCGCCAGCGGCCGCCGGTCGGCTCCAGCTGACGGTCACGCCGGGCCGCCGTCGGAGACCGGCCCCGCCAAGCGCGAGCTCCTCCCGCCGCTTCGACTCGGGTCGAGGCGCTATCCGGTCGTGCCGCGGACCAACGTCGGCTGGGCGGTTGCGGTGCTGGTCGCCGTCGTCGTGTTCGGCGTCCGCAACCTCTTCGCGGGCCACCTGCCCCTCGTCGGTGAGTTGTTGCCCTTCCCGGCGGCGTCGACGTTGCTGCGTGAGCTCTGGTCGGGCTGGAGCGACGCCGGGTGGCAGACGACCGGGCCGGCACCCTCGGCCTTCGGCATCGTCGGGCTGGCGGGATCGATACTGCTGGGCAGCACGGCGCAGGTCGAGAAGCTGCTCCTGCTCGGGCCCATCCTCGTCGGAGGCGTCGGCATCCACCGGCTCCTGCGACCGTTCGGGTCGAGCCGCGCCCGCCTCGCCGGCACGATCGCCTATCTCGGGTTCCCGCTCGTGTGGAACGACATCGCGGCGGGAGACCTGATGGCGCTCGTCGCCTTCGCCGGGATGCCATTCGTGCTGATCTTCGTCGGCCGCGCAACCCGCCTGGCGCCCTTCCGCTCGGCTCACGACGCGACTGGCTGGCGAGGCGTGGTGTCCGACGTCGTCCCGTTCGGGCTGTTGCTCGCCGTCATGGCGGCCCTGGCGCCGCCGACGGTCGTCGCCGTGGCGGCCGTGTCGGTGGGCATCGTGCTCGGCTCGGTCGCCGCCGGACGGGTGGGCGCCGCCGTCCGCGCGGCCGGTGTCACCATCGGAGCGGTCGCGTTCGCGTTCGTCTGCTGCCTTCCCTGGTCGATCACGTTCGTCCAGCGGGGCGCAAGGTGGAGCATTCTCGCCGGGGCGGTGAGCTCGCCGCAGGCGACGACGGGTATCTTGCGGCTGCTCCGTTTCGCGGTGGGTCCGATCGGCGCCGGATGGCTGGGCTGGGGGCTGCTGCTCGGTGCGGGCTTCGTCCTTCTCGTGGCCCGCGACGTCCGGCTCGACTGGGCGACGCGCTGGTGGGTGGCTGCGATCGCGACGGTCGCCGTGGCCTACGCCGGCTCGATCGGATGGCTCGGCGCCGGCGGGGGAGCGACGCTCGTCCTGCTGGCCCCCGCCGCCTGCTGTCTGGCGGCCGCTGTGGGGCTCGGCGTCGCCGCCTTCGAGGTCGATCTGGCGAGGAGCAGGTTCGGGTGGCGTCAGAACCTGAGTGTCGGAGCCGCGCTCTGCCTCGTCGTGGGCCTGTTCCCGACCCTCGTCTCAATGGTCGACGGCCGCTCCTCGCTTCCCTCGGTCGGCTACGAGCAGCTCCTGGGCTGGACCGAGGCGGGCCACGCGGCGAGGGGCTACCAGGTGCTCTGGCTGGGCGATCCCGCCAGCCTGCCGCTTTCGTCCTGGCAGATGGCGCGCGGGCTCGCGTTCGCGCCGAGCGTGAACGGCCTCCCGGACGGCCGGCGCCTCTGGCCGAGCGCCAATCCGGGGCTCGGGACCGAGGTAGAGAATGCGGTGACAAGGGCCGAGGCCGGCCTCACCGTGCGGCTCGGCGCCTCCCTCGCCCGGGCTGGGATCCGATACGTGCTCGTGCCCGAGGCCGTCGCTCCGACGCTCCCGGGCGTGCAGGTCCCGCCTTCGATCCCGCCGCCACCGGCGCTCGCCCAGGCGCTCGAAGCCCAGAGCGACCTGCGCCAACTTCCGACCGAGGGCGGTGTGATGGCCTTCGAGAACACGGCCTGGCCGGTCGCCGGCAGCCCGTTCGACGACTCCGTGGTCGGGCTCGGATCCGCCCCGGGAAGGACTCCGCAATGGCTGAGACAGCTCGGCCTCGTCGGAGGGCTCGTTGCCTTCGCCGCCGGGGCGGCGGCATGCCTCGTCCGCCGCCGGCGCCGGAACCGCGCCGAGTCGGCGCCTCCATCTCCTGACGACGCCACCGATGGCGGGGGCGCACCGAAGCGGAGCCGGCGGAGGCCGGCCTCGGAGCGCCGGATGCCCGACGGCCAGCAGGCCGAGCTCTCCGAAGGGGAGCCCGAGCACGCGACGAAGGCGCTTCAATGAACGAGACAACCGCGCGGCACAAGCGCACGCCCCACGAACCGCGGCACGCCAGGCGGCGGTCCCTCCTCGCCGTCGTGGCGGCGCTGGCGATCCTGTTCGTCATCAACGGCCTCGTGCGCCAGACGACCGTGGAGGCGTCCGGCGACGTCTTCCCGGCATCGCCCTCCCTCCCGTTCGTCAACATGGCCAAACCGAGCGCCTGGCGATGCCCCGGCCCCCTTCCCGTGGGCAAGGGCAAGCGGAGCTCGGAGATCTCGGTCGTGAACGGCGGCACCTCGACGGTCGGCGTCATGGTCGCCGTGTCCCGCACCGGTACCGCCACCGGGGGAGCCGTGGGCGCCGTCTCCATTTCGACGTCCAAGTTCGAGGTTCGCGGCGAGTCCCAGGTGGTGATGCCTCTCGCCAGAAGCGGCCCGGCCGGCTTCGCGGCGGTCTCGGTCGAGACGGACTCCGGTGGCATCGGCGTTGCCGAGTCGATCCGCGGCGCGTCGACGCTCGCCGGCCCCGTGCTGCTCTCGTCTCCGTGCGCGGTCGGGGCCGCCGCACAGGGTTACGTGGCCACCGGCAGCACGTATCTGCGCTCGAACGTCACGCTGGCGCTCTACAACCCGGACGCCACGCCCGCCGTCGTGAACGTGAGCGTTTCGACGGGCTCGGCCTTGACCTACCCGAGCGCCTTCCAGGGCCTCGTCGTCCCGGCGTCGGGGCTTGCGGTGCTCGATCTCCGTCGGTGGGTCCCCCAGCAGAAGACGGTGGCCGTGACGGCGACCGCCGTGAGCGGGGTCGTGGTCGTCGGAGCGCTCGAGACGAATTCGGCGAGCGTCGCCGTCGCCTCCATCGCGAAAGGCAAGCGCCGGATCAGGAATCTGCCCGTGACCGGCACCTCGTTGCTCGTGGGACCCGAGGACGCCTTTGGCTCCTGGCAGTTCCCTGCCGAGTTCACGAACAGGGGACCGGCCGACAAACAAGTTTCGAGCACGTTCTCGGTCTACGACCCGGGCACGAGATCGGCCCTCGTGACGGTCGCTCCCCCCGGTCGGTCGGGCGCGTCAGCAGCGCTGAGCGCGGTGGTGCCGGCGGGAGGGGTCGTCGACTTTGCAACGCCGATCGGTGCCAGGGGCTTCGCACCGGGCGCCGTGTCGATCTCGGCCGGCGGCGGAGTGCCGATCGTGGTCGTCCGAGTCTCGACGCGGACGGGCGACCGTTCCGTCGTGGAGCTGTCCGCCACCTCGGGCACCTCCGGTCCTCGCGAGGAGTGGCTCGTATCCGGAGCGGTGCAGACCTCGAAAGTCTCCGACACTCTCATGTTCGCCAACCCTGGATCCGAACGCGCGACCGTGACGCTTCTCGGGCTGACGCGGGGAGCGTCCACGGTCGTGCACCTGGGATCGGTCACGGTGCGCGCCGGCTCGGCAGTGACGTTCGACCTGGCGTCCGTCCTGGCTCACGCCCCGAGACTCGCGGTCCAGGTGTCGGCGACCGGTCCGGTCCTCGCCGAGCAGTTGTTCACGCCGACCCACGGCGTGACGACGGCGGTCGGAGGCATCCCGGTCGGGAGCTGAGCGACCGGCTCAGAGGCGGTCGACCGGTTCAGACGGCGGTCGGGGGGATCCCGGTCGACGGCAGGCCCGGCGCCGCCGGCGCCATGACGCCGCCGGAGAGCGAAGGAGCGTACCGCTCGGTCGCGACCTTCTCCTCGCTCTCGTCGCTCGGGTGGACGGGCCTGCCGTAGGCGGTGTCGATCAGACGGGCGATCTCGGCGCCGTCCACCGTCTCGAACTCGAGCAAAGCGTTCGCGACCGCCTCGAGACCGGCCTTGTGCTCCCGGAGCACGCTGGTGGCGCGGGCCTCCTGCTCCCGGAGGATCCGGGCGACTTCCTCGTCGACGACGCGGCTCGTGTCCTCGGAGTAGTCACGGGTGTGCATGAGATCCTCGCCGAGGAAGACCATGCCCTGTGACCCCCATGCCATCGGGCCGACGCGCTCTGACATGCCCCACTCGCGGACCATCTTGCGGGCGAGCTCGGTGTTGCGCTGGAGGTCGTCGCTCGCCCCGGTGGAAAGGTCCCCGTAGATCAAGAGCTCGGCGACGCGTCCGCCCATCCGGACGACGAGCGAGTCCTCGATGTACTCGCGCGGGTAGATGTGGCGCTCCTCGGTCGGAAGCTGCTGGGTGACCCCGAGGGCGAGGCCGGTCGGGATGATGCTGACCTTGAGCAGCGGGTCGGCGTGGGGAAGCACGTAGGCGAGGACGGCGTGGCCGCCCTCGTGGAAGGCGACCCTCGCCTTCTCGGCGTCGGAGAGCACGAGACTGTCGCGGGGCTGACCCATGAGGATCCGGTCCCGGGCGGCGTCGAAGTCGCGCATCTCGATGAACTGGCTCCCACGCCTCACGGCGTGGAGCGCGGCCTCGTTGACGAGATTGGCGAGGTCGGCGCCGCTCATGCCCGGAGTGCCACGGGCGATGATGGACAGGTCTACGTCGGGGCCCATCCGCTTGTCCCGGCAGTGCACCTGCAGGATCGGCAGCCGCTCGTCGAGGTCCGGGAGCGGCACCACGATCTGGCGGTCGAAGCGGCCCGGGCGAAGTAGCGCCGGGTCGAGGATGTCGGGCCTGTTGGTCGCCGCCATGATCACGATGCCCTCGGCGACATCGAAACCGTCCATCTCCGACAGCATCTGGTTCAGCGTCTGCTCACGCTCGTCGTGCCCGCCGCCGAGGCCGGCGCCGCGCTTGCGCCCGATGGAGTCGATCTCGTCGACGAAGATGATGGCAGGCGCCTGCTTGCGGGCGGTCTGGAAGAGGTCACGGACCCGGCTCGCACCGACGCCGACGAACATCTCCATGAAGTCCGATCCGCTTACCGAGAGGAACGGGACTCCGGCCTCGCCGGCCACGGCTCGCGCCAGCAGCGTCTTGCCGGTGCCCGGCGGACCGACCAGCAGCACGCCTTTCGGCACTCGTGCCCCGATCTCCTTGAAGCGGCCGGGGGACTTGAGGAAGTCGACGACCTCGCTGATCTCCTGTTTGACGCCCTGATAGCCGGCCACGTCGCCGAAGGTGGTCCGCGGACGCTCGGCCGTGTAGACCTTGGCCCGCGACCGCCCGATCGACATGATCCCCGACATCTGGCCCTGGGCGCGGCGGCTCATCCAGACGAAGAACCCGATGATCAGAGCGACCGGCAGAAGATAGATGAGGATCTCCCCGAGCGCGCTCGAGGTCGGTGTCGAGAAGGTGTAGGTGACGTCGGCCTTCTTGAGCTCGGCGAGCATCGGGTTCGTGGGCGTGAGCGGCCCCGTCGTGGTGTAGCTCCCGCCGCCCTGTGAGCGTGCCCGTGATGACGCCGGTGGCGTTGTCCCAGTTGGCGGAGTGGATCTGGCCGGAGCTGACGTCGGTCAGAAACGTCGAGAATTTGATGGACTTCGCGCTGCTGCGACTGAACATTCCTGAGCTGACGATCAGCACGATCACGACGATCGCAACGACGGCGAAGGCCCAGCGCCAGGTCTGGTCGGATCCCGACGAACTGCCCGGCTGCCCCGACTTCCCCGGTCCGTTGCCGGGCCGCATGTCCTGAGGCTGACGACTCACAGGCCATATCGTAGGCGGCACCAGCACCAGGCCGGTCCGCGCGGCCTGTTCGGGAGGCTCGGCCGTGCCTCGCGGCCGGTCGGCCGCGCAGCGCCGGCCTTTCGTGACGAAGGCGTTCCCGCGTGCCCGGCGCCGCCGGCTTGACCGAGCGGCTCCTGCCGACGACGCTCGCAGCGTGAACCTTCGCCGGGCGCGCTCGAGACCGGAGTCCGCCGACGCCCACCGGCAGGAGCCGTCGGGCCGGACGGCCGCCCCGTTCGGCAACTCGTTCGGCCTGCTCGAGGCCATGCTCGGCATCGTCGGAGGCTTCGTGCTCACGTTCGTGGCCGTGTCGGTGTACGTGGCGCTGACCCGGCACCCCCGCCATCCGAGCCAGTACGGCGAGGACGTCGTGAGCCTGCTCGCGCTCTGGACGGGTTTCGTGGGCGCAGCCGTACTCGCGACCCGCCTGGCCGTGCGCCGACCGGCGAGCTCCTGGCCGGCGGCAGCTGTCACGACGCGCCCGGGGCGCAGGGGTACGGGCAGCGTCGTGCGGGACTACGGGCTGGCGCTGCGGCCGTGGCCGGACGTGCCGCTCGGGATCGCCGTCGGCGTGGCGTCGCAGTACCTGCTCGTGCCCGTCGTCGAGGCGCCGCTCGTGCCGTTCGTGCACCATCTCTACACCCGTCTCGGTCATCCGGCGCAGAACCTCACCAGCCACGCCTTCGGACCGGGTCTCGTCGTGCTTGCCGTCCTCGTCTGCGTCGGGAGCCCGATCGTCGAGGAGCTCTTCTTCCGCGGTCTGCTGCTCCGGGCGCTCGCCGGCACCTTCGAAGAGCTCGGGCCGCGCGTGGGACCCGTCATATCCATCGTCGTGACGGCGCTGGTGTTCGCACTGGTGCATTTCGAGGCGTTGCAGTTCCTCGGGCTGGCGGGATTCGGCGTGGTCCTGGGCTTGCTCGCCTGGCGGACGGGGCGGCTCGGACCTTCGATCGTCGCCCACATGGCCTTCAACACCGCCACGATCATCGCCATCGTGGTCAGCCGATGAGTCCCGAGTAGGCTCCCCGTCGGCATGGCGCCTGAGCTCATCGCATCCTCCCCGTCGCCCTTCTCCGCCGTCTTCAAGGCTTACGACATTCGCGGGACCGTCCCCGACCAGCTCGATGCGCGCAGCGTGTATGCCGTCGGCGTCGGCTTCGGCCGCTTCGTGCTGTCCCAGCCTGAGGGTGGCACGCGAGTCGTCGTGGCCCGCGACATGCGTGACTCGGGGATCGAGCTTGCGCGCGCGTTCAGCGCCGGCGTGCTGTCGGCCGGCCTCGACGTGGTCGACGTGGGCTTGGCGTCGACCGATCTCCTCTACTTCGCGTCGGGACGTCTCGACCTCGCCGGGGCGATGCTGACGGCGTCGCACAACCCCGCGACGTACAACGGCATCAAGCTGTGCCTGTCCGGAGCCCGTCCGATCGGACGCGACTCCGGCCTCGAGCAGGTGCGCCTCGTCGCCGAGGCGGCGCTCGCGGGTGCGCCGGCCGACGGGGGCGTCGCGGCGGTGGCAGCAGACGGGCGGGTGGAACACCTCGAGCTGCTCCCCGAGTTCGCAGAACACGTGCGGTCGTTCGTGGACGTCGCCGCTCTGCGCCCGCTCAAGGTCGTCGCCGACACCGCCAACGGGATGGGAGGCCTCACGGTCCCTGCGGTCTTCGCCGGCTTGCCGTTCGACCTCGAGATGCTCTACCCGGACCTGGACGGCTCCTTTCCGAACCACCCCGCCGATCCGATCCAGCCCGAGAACGTCGCCGACCTGCGTGCCCAGGTCCTCCTCGCCGGCGCCGACGTCGGCTTGGCGTTCGACGGCGACGCGGACCGGGTCTTCCTCGTCGACGAGCTCGCCGAGCCCCTGTCAGGATCGCTGACGACGGCCATCGTCAGCGCGGCCGTGCTGGAGCGGCATCCCGGTTCGAAGATCCTCTACAACCTGATCTGCTCGCGAGCGGTGCCCGAGGTCATCGTCGAGCGTGGCGGCGTGCCGATCCGTACACGTGTCGGCCATTCCTTCATCAAGACGGTCATGGCAGAGACCGGGGCGATCTTCGGCGGTGAACACTCCGGGCACTACTACTTCCGCGAGAACTACCGAGCGGACTCCGGGATCATCGCGGCACTCGTCGTGCTCGAGGTGCTGTCGAAGGCAGCCGTTCCGTTGTCGGAGCTGCGCATCCCGTTCGAGCGCTACACCGACTCGGGCGAGATCAACACCGAGGTGCCCGATCCCTCCGGGATCATCGTCGAGGTGGCCGAGCGGTACCGGGAGCTCGGTGCCGAGATCGACGACCTCGACGGCATAACCGTGAATCTCGGCGACTGGTGGTTCAATCTGCGGCCATCGAACACCGAGCCCCTCCTGCGCCTGAATCTGGAAGCGGCGAACGCCATCGAGTGTGACGGCCATCTCGGCGAGGTGCTGGCGCTCATCCACGAGCTTGCGGAAAGCAGGCAGCGATGACCAGAGTGATCATGAACGGGAAAGGTGGCTCGCATGCCGATAGACCCCCAGCTCCTCGCTCTGCTGGCTTGCCCGGAGGACAAGGGACCACTGCTGTACTTCGCCGACGAGGACACGCTCTACAATCCTCGGCTCCTCCGTCGCTACCGCATCGTCGACGGCATTCCCGTCATGCTGGTTGACGAGGCGGACGACGTCAGCGAGGAGGAGCACGAGCGCCTCCTCGCCAAGGCGGCGGCCGAGGGGATCCGCCCGAACTTCGACGCCGGCGAGGGTGCCGGCGGCGCCTCGCCCGCGTGACCTGGATCTCGCCCGACAGCGAGGACATGCTCGCGGCGACCGCGGGCCTGCCGGAGCAGCTCGAGACTTCCGCCGCGGCCGCGCACGAGGTGCCGGATCTTCCCTCGGCCGACGGCCTCGGAGCGATCGTCGTCCTGGGCGTGGGCGGCAGCGCCGTGGCGGGCGAGATCCTCCGGGCGATCGGCGCCGACCAGTTACGCATGCCCGTCGTCCTCGTCGGCGACTATGTGGTCCCTGCGTTCGTCGGCCCGAGCACACTCGTGTTCGCGGTCTCGTTCTCCGGCCAGACCGAAGAGACGCTCGCGGCAACCGAAGCCGCTCTGACGAGGCAGGCCAGGCTCATCGTCGTCACCGGGGGCGGACGCCTGGCGGAGATCGCCGCCTCGAACGGTGCGCCGGTATTTCCGACGCCGGAGCGTATTCCACAACCCCGAGCCGGCGTTGCTGCCACCGCCGCGCCCCTGTTGGTCGCGTGCGAGCGCCTCGGCCTCCTGCATGGCATCTCGGCCGGCATCGAGTCCGCGGTCAGCCAGCTCGGGAAGCGCCGAGACAGCCTCGCCGACGGCGGCGGCTTGGCGCTCGAGATCGCGCAGCGCCTCGATCGGACGATCCCGCTCGTCCAGGGGGCCGAAGGCATCGGCGCCGTCGCAGCCCGGCGTTGGAAGACCCAGGTGAACGAGAATGCCAAGGCGCCGGCGTTCTTCTCGACCCAACCGGAGTGGTGCCACAACGAGATCTGCGGGTTCGGCCAGAACGGCGACGTGACCCGGCAGGTGATGACCATCGTCGCGCTCAGGAGCAGCTACGAGAACTCCCGGATCGAGCAGCGGTTCGGGCTCGTGGACGAGCTCGTCGGCGAAGCAGTGGCGTCGACGATCGAGGTTCGCGCCGACGGTTCGGGACCGCTCGCGCAGCTGTTCGACCTGATCATGATCGGCGACTTCGTCTCGTTGCACCTCGCCGCCCGAGAGGGGATCGACCCGGGGCCCGTTCCCGTGCTGGTCGAGGTCAAGCGCCGCCTCTCGGCGACGAGGGAGTAGCGACCCGCGAGCCTCGAGTGAGCCGCCGGCGCGTGAGCGGTGACCTCGCGGACCCGGGTCTGGCCGGCCTCGGGCGGCTCCGCATCGCGTGGGCCGACGCCAACATGCCGGTCCTCCGGTCGATCCGGGAACGTTTCGAGCGGGCTCGCCCGCTCGACGGGCTCGTCGTGGGAGCCTGCCTGCACGTCACGACCGAGACCGCCAACCTCCTCAAGACGCTTCAGGCCGGCGGCGCGACCGTCATGGCCTGCGCCTCGAACCCGCTCTCGACCCAGGACGACGTCGCGGCATCCCTCGTCGAGGACGAGGACATCGCCACTTTCGCCGTGCGGGGCGAGGACCACGATCGTTACTACCGCCATATCGACGACGTGCTCGACGGGCATCCGCAGCTCACACTCGACGACGGAGCCGACCTCGTGTCACGCCTGCATCAGCTTCGCCCGCAACAGCTCGCAGAGATGGTCGGCGGCACCGAGGAGACGACGACGGGCGTGATCCGCCTGCGGGCGATGGAAGCGGCCGGCCTGCTTCGCTACCCGATCGTCGCCGTCAACGACGCCAATACCAAGCAGCTGTTCGACAACCGCCACGGGACGGGCCAGTCGACGCTCGACGGCATCATCCGCGCCACGAACGTCCTGCTGGCGGGGAAGCGCTTCGTGGTCGCCGGATACGGTTTCTGCGGGAAGGGGGTCGCGGCCCGCGCAAGGGGCATGGGCGCGATCGTGACGGTCACCGAAATCGATCCGTTGCGCGCGCTCGAAGCGGTCATGGACGGGTTCCGCGTCGAGCCGATGGCAGTCGCCGCCCGCGACGGCGAGATCTTCGTGACCGTCACCGGCAACCGGGAGGTGTTGCGGGCCGAACACTTCGCCGAGATGCGCGACGGCGCCATCCTTGCCAACGCCGGGCACTTCGACATCGAGATCGACCTTCCGGGCCTCGAGGCCATGGCCGAGGGGCGACGGAGGCTCGTCCGGCCGATGGTCGAGGAGTTCACCGTCGCCGGCGCCGGCGGCCGGCGCCGGCGGCTCCTGCTGCTGGCCGAGGGCCGTCTCGTGAACCTGAGCGCCGCCGAAGGCCATCCGGCCGGCGTCATGGACCTGTCCTTCGCCAACCAGGCACTGGCCACCGAGTGGATCGTCCGCAACCGGGGAAAGCTCGAGAACCGTGTCTACGAGGTGCCGGTCGATATCGACGATGCGATCGCGAAGCTGAAGCTCGAGACGATGGGGATCGTCATCGACGAGCTGACGGAGGCCCAGCGCGCCTACCTGGCTTCCTGGACGAGCGGGACCTGATGGCGGCGTAGACTGCCTCGCGATGGGCCGCGCGGGTCTGTGGTTGCAAGTCGATGCCAGTCGCAGGCGAAACGACCCACGTAAGGCGACTCGTGGTCGCTGAGCATGGTGCGGTTTAGACGTAAGTCCTGCCCGGTGCGGCACCGGTTGGCGGTGCCTGCAGGAGAAGGGACCAACCGTGGAGCCAGGTGTGGCCGGGGCGGCACAAGCCGGTCGCCCGCACCAGACACGGGACACCCTCAGCAGGCGAGTGTGGGGTCAAAGACCAGGTCAGCCGCGCGCGCCCATCAATCGCTTCATCGGATCAGACCGCTGATCGAAAAGGAGCCCGCCATGGACATCGCCGTGCGCTGCCGTCATCTGGACATCCCCGCAGAGCTGCACCAGATAGCGCTCGAGAAGGCGAGCCATCTCGAGCGCTTCCTCGACGGGACCCAACGGGCGGAGGTCCTCTTCTCGCGGGACCACGCCGCGCGCGACGAGGGTTACGTGTGCTGCGAGGTCGTGGTCGTCGCCCGGGGCCGGTTCGTGCGCGCTCGGGCGAGCGGGCGCCTCGCGAGCGTCGCGCTCGAGGCGGCAATGAACAAGGAGGCGCACCGGTTGACGCGCATGAAGGACCAGCTCGTGCAGCGCTCGCGGCCCCGCCACGGCACGGCTGGCCGGCGGCCGGCGGAGACGCAGGGCTGACCGCCTCCGAGAGCCCACTCGCGGCACGCGTCGCGATCGTGGGAGCGACCGGCACCGGCAAGACTGCGCTCGCGCTCGAGCTCGCCCGATCGAACCCGGGCCGCTACGAGCTGGTGTCGGTCGATGCCATGGCCGTGTACCGCTTCCTCGACCGAGGCACGGCGAAACCGACGCCGGCCGAGCGAGCCGCCGCACCCTGGCATCTCCTCGACATCGTGGATCCGTCAGAGGAGTTCTCCGTCGCCGCGTTTCAACGCCACGCCCGCGAGGCGCTCGCGGCGATCGAGCGTCGTGGGAACGTCCCGGTGCTCGTCGGGGGCACCGGGCTGTACCACCGCGCCGTGGTGGACGAGCTCGAGATTCCCGGCCGCTTCCCGGACGTTGCGGCGGAGCTCGAGCGCGACTCGGATCGGCCGGGCGGGCTCGCGGAGCTGTTCCAGCGACTTCACGAACTGGACCCGGTCGCCGCCAGTCGGATCGGGCCGGGCAACCGGCGAAGGATCGTCCGCGCCCTCGAGGTCACCCTCGGGAGCGGCCGGCCCTTCTCCTCCTTCGGTCCCGGTCTTGTCACCTACCCCCCGACTCGCTCGGTCATGATCGGCCTCGAGCTCGACCGTGCCGAGCTCGACCGCAGGCTTGCCGAGCGGTTCGAGCTTCAGCTCGTCGAAGGGCTCCTCGATGAGGTGCGCACCCTGGCGACGCGGCCGGCCGGCCTGTCGCGCACGGCGCGTCAGGCGATCGGCTATCGAGAGCTCCTGCGTCACGTCGAGGAGGGAGCCCCGCTCGAGCAGGCAAAGACGGAATCGGTGCGCCGGCTCCGGTCGTTCGCGCGTCGCCAGGAGGCGTGGTTCAAACGCGATCCGCGCGTCGAATGGGTCCGCGCCGATCACCCCGATCTCGCCGAGTCGGTGCGTGCCCGCCTCGGCGATACGGTCGCAGGGTGGGCCGTGCGACACTGTTGAGCGTGCTGGAACTCGTCAAGTACCAAGGCCTCGGGAACGACTTCCTGGTGGCCCTGGACGGCCGGCTCTTCGATGCGGCAGCCGACGACCGCGCCGAGGCCCTGCGGGGCACAGGCGGCGGATCGTCGCCGGCCGTAGCCGATCGCGCCGCCGAGCTGAGCCGTGCTCTTTGCGATCGTCACACCGGCGTCGGAGGAGACGGCCTGCTCGTGCTGAGGCCCGCCGTCTCCACCGGTGATGTCCGAATGGAGCTCCGCAACGCCGACGGCGGCCGGGCGGAGACGAGTGGGAACGGCTTGCGCTGTATTGCGCTCGCGGCGATCGAAGCCGAGCTCGCCGTCGGGCCCGAGATCGCCGTCGAGACCGACGTTGGCATCCGCCGCGCCGTCCTGCGCCGGCAGGGCCCCGGAGCTGCCTACGTCGCCGTCGAGATGGGGCGGGTTCGCGTCACGCCCTCGCCCGCCGTCGCCGACCCGATGCTCCCGGGCTCGACGGCGCAGCCGTGGCCCACCTGGTCCGTGGACGCGGGCAACCCGCATCTCGTGGTGCTGGCGCCCTCGCTCGAAGGTGTCGACATCGGCGCGATCGGCCCCAGGCTCGAGAGGCTCCGTCCCGGCGGCCAGAACGTCGAGATCGTGACGCTGGACCGTCCCGGTCGTGGCCGCGACGGGCTCACCGTCCTCGACGGCGTAGTGGACGGCGTCCCCGACGGCGTCCCCGACTCGAGCCACGTCTCCCTCCTCGTCTGGGAGCGCGGCGTCGGGATAACGCTCGCGTGCGGCACCGGCAGCGTCGCGGCCGCCGCAGCCCTTCACGCAGCAGGGATCTCGGAGTTCCGGGCCCGAGTGCACAATCCGGGCGGCACGGCGGAAGTCACCGTCTCGGGCGACGACCCCTTTGCTCCGCTGGCCGAGCTCGCCGGCCCGGTCAATCGGGTCGCGCGGATCGAGGTGGATCCCGCCGGTCTCGGAAGCGCAGAGGTGCTCGTGGTCGCGTCGTGAGATCGGCAACCACCACGCTCATCGACCGGAGGTTCCGGGAGAAGATCGTGCTCGTCGGGATGGTCGCCTGGCCGCGCACCGTGGAGGAGGTCGAGGCGAGCCTCGACGAGCTGGCGCTGCTTGTCGACACTGCGGGTGCGGACGAGGCCGCGCGCGTCGTGCAGCGACGGGAAGCTCCGGACCCGGCCACTTACATCGGCCGGGGCAAAGCGGAAGAGCTTCGCAGGATCAGCGAGGCGGTGGACGCCGACACGGTCGTGTTCGACGACGAGCTGACGCCCGCCCAACAGCGGAACCTCGAGGCGATCCTCGGCAGGACGGCAATCGACCGCACGGCCGTGATCCTCGACATCTTCGCCCAGAATGCCCACACCCAGGAAGGTCGTGCGCAAGTAGAGCTCGCACTGAGCCGGTACCGACTTCCGCGTCTTCGGGGCAAGGGCGTTGCACTGTCTCAGCAGGCCGGCCGTATCGGAACGAGAGGGCCCGGCGAGACCCAGCTCGAGGTCGACCGGCGGCGGATCATGCGGCGCATCCGCAAGCTCGAGGTCGAGCTCCGCGAGCTCGAAGCGACTCGCAGGACGCAGCGGCGCAGCCGGAAGCGGGGAGCGTTGCGAACCGTATCGCTCGTCGGCTACACGAATGCCGGCAAGTCGACGCTTCTCAACGTCCTCACCGACGCCGGCGTGCTCGTCGAGAACCGGCTCTTCTCGACGCTCGATCCCCGCACTCGACGGCTCGAGCTGCCCGGGGGCGAGGCGGTCCTCTGCTCGGACACCGTTGGTTTCGTGCGCAAACTGCCTCATCAGCTCGTGGACGCCTTCCACGCCACCTTGGAAGTGGTCGGCTCCTCCGATCTCCTCGTGCACGTCGTCGATGCCTCTGCCGCCGACCCTGACGCACAGATCGAAGCCGTTCGCACGGTGCTGGCCGAGATAGAAGCCGGCGACGTGCCGGAGCTTCTCGCCTTCAACAAGGCGGACCTCGACCGGCGGAAAGCCGGGCGGTTGATGGCTTCCCATCCCGGATCGTTGGCCTGCTCGGCTCTGACCGGCCGCGGCGTGCCCGAGCTGCTCCGCTCTGTCGCCGATCACCTCAGGGCCGCGGATCGCACGCTGGAGCTGGCGGTCCCGGTCGCGCGGGGCGACGTCCTGGCGGCCATTCACCGCGAAGGCGAAGTCGTGTGCGAGCGCTATGACGGCGAGCACGTGCTCGTGCAGGCACGCCTCGACGAGCGGGGTGCCAGGCGCTATGCGGAATTCGTACGTCCGTGACGGGGTTTGCGGTGTCGGGCACGAAGGCGAGGTCGGCGGAGGGAGCCGGCGAGGGCAATGGCGGCGCCGGCGCCGGCGAGGGCTTCGTGCCTCCGGTGTACCCGTTCGACAAGCTGAGTGGGTTGGCGGAGCTCGCCTCCCGCCACGAAGGCGGAGCTGTCGACCTGTCGATCGGTACGCCGTGCGACCCACCGCCTGGCGCGGTCCTCGAGGCGCTCGCGACCTCCGGGGCCGAGCGCGGGTACCCCTCTTCGGTCGGGTCGGCGGAGCTTCGCGAGGCCGCGTCGGAGTGGATGGCGCGCCGGTTCGGGGTCCACGCCGATGCCTCGGCCATCGCCGCCTGTGTCGGAACGAAGGAATTCGTCGCCGGCGTGCCGCATTACCTGCGGCTACGGAGCCCGCGGCGCGACACGGTCCTGCACCCGGCCCTCGCGTATCCCACCTACGAGATGGGTGCGATCCTCGCCGGGTGCCGGGCCGTCCCGGTCCGGTCGCGGCCCGACGGGAGCATGGACCTCTCGTCGGTCTCGGACGCGGACGTGTCCCGGGCGCTGTGTCTCTGGCTCAACAGCCCCGGGAACCCCGGAGGTCAACTCGAGGACATGGCGGCCGCGGCCTCGTGGGGAAGGGCGCGGGGCGTGCCGGTCTTCTCCGACGAGTGCTACATCGAGTTCACGTGGGCCGGCCCCGGGCGCACGATCCTCGCCCATGGGTCCGAAGGCGTCGTCGCCGTCCATTCGCTGTCGAAGCGGTCGAATCTCGCCGGGCTCCGGGCGGGATTCTTCGCGGGCGATCCGGACCTCGTTGCGTACCTTGCCCGCGTCCGCCTCCACGCCGGTTTCATGGTCCCCGGTCCGGTGCAGCACGCTGCGGCGGTCGCGCTGGCGGACGACGCGCACGTCGATCGGCAGCGGGCCATCTACCTCCGGCGCCTCGAGCGGTTCGCCGAGGTGCTGGGCGAATCCGGAATCCGCGCCGGCACACCCGCCGGCTCGTTCTACCTCTGGGTCGCCGTTCCCGAGCGCTTCGCGGCCGGTGTCCCGGAGGGAACGAGCTCGGAGTGGGCGCTGGCGACGTGGCTCGCGGATCAGGGAGGAGCGCTCGTCACGCCGGGTGACACGTACGGGCCGGCGGGCGCCGGCCACGTGCGCATCGCCCTCGTGCAGCCGGACGACCGGCTGGAGCTCGTCGCTCGTCGGCTCTCGAAGATTCACCTCCCCGGATAATCTCGGCGCGATGGACGATCTGGAAGCTGCGGTCGGCGAGCTGTGGAACCGCCGGCAGGAGCTCACACCTGCAGACCGCGAAGCTCTCGCGGTCGTCGACCGGGCAATCGACCTCCTCGACCGCGGCGAGGTCCGGGTCGCGGAGATCGACCCGGTGTCCGACGAGGTGGTCGTCCACGAGTGGCTGAGGCAGGCCATTCTGCTGCTGTTCAAGCTGTCGGAGCTGACGACCGTGGAGCACGGGCCATTCGAGTACACCGACAGCCTGCCCTTGAAGCACGGGCTTGGCGCCGCGGGCGTGCGGGCACTTCCGGGTTCCTCCGCCCGCCGCGGCGCGTTCCTCGCCCGGGGGGTCGTCCTGATGCCGAGCTATGTGAACATTGGCGCCCGCGTCGGCGCCGGGACGATGGTCGACACCTGGGCCACCGTCGGGTCGTGCGCGCAGATCGGCGAACGGGTTCACCTCTCGGGTGGTGTGGGGATCGGCGGGGTCCTCGAGCCGCCGAACGCGCGGCCGGTCGTGATCGAGGACGAGGTGCTCATCGGCAGCCGGTCGATGATCACCCAGGGCGCCCGGGTCGGGCGTGGTGCGGTGCTCGGCGAGGGCACGATCCTCAACCCGTCGATCCCGGTGTTCGACTCGTGGTCGGGCGATGAGCTCGGACGTGGCTACGTGCCGCCCTGGAGCGTCGCCGTCGGCGCCATGCGGCGCAGAGAATTCCCGGCCGGCGAGTTCTTCCTGCCGTGCGTGCTCGTCGTCCGGCACCTGACGCCCGGCGAACGGCACGACAAGGCGATGCTGAACGAGATCCTGCGCGAGCACGAGGGTTCGATGTGAGCTCGCCGGGGGCCGGCCTGCTCGCGCTGACGGCGGAGCTCGTCGACATCCCGTCGGTCAGCCATGACGAAGGCAGGGCCTCGACCTTCGTGGCGGACGCGCTGCGTGGGTCAGATCACCTCGAAGTCCGGCGGATCGAGCAAAACGTACTCGCGCGAACCTCACTCGGCCGCCCCCTCCGGCTCCTCGTCGCCGGCCATCTCGACACTGTGCCTCCCAACGGGAACGACAGGGCCGTCATCGAAGGCGACCGGTGCTCGGGGCTCGGGGCGGCGGACATGAAGGGCGGCGTCGCCGTGATGCTCGAGCTTGCCAAGAGCGTCGTCTCGCCGTCGGTCGACGTGACTTACGTCTGGTACGCGTGCGAGGAGGTGGAGCAGCGCTTCTCCGGCCTGATCGCAGTCGAGGCGGCCAGCCCTGAGCTGCTTGCGGCGGACGCGGCAGTGCTAGCCGAGCCCACCTCGGCGGTAGTGGAGGCGGGGTGCCAAGGCGTGCTGCGTGTCGTCGTGTCGCTCGGTGGTGAGCGGGCTCACACGGCCAGACCGTGGATGGGTTTGAACGCCATTCACCGCCTGGCCCCGCTGCTCGATCGCGTCGACGAGTTCGTTGAGCGGCGTCCGATCCTCGACGGCTGCGAGTACCGCGAGGCGCTGCAAGCCGTTCGGGTGGACGGAGGCGTGGCGGGCAACGTCGTGCCGGACGAGGTGCGGCTGGTGCTGAATCATCGTTTTGCGCCTGATCGGACGCCCGAGCAGGCTTTCGGGGCGCTCTGCGATCTACTCGCCCCGGCAATCGACCGCCGGCTGGGCGATCACATCGAGCTGGAAGACTTCTCGCTTCCGGCGGCGCCCAACCTCGGCCATCCTCTGCTCGCGACGCTCATCGAGGCCAGTGGGAAGAGTCCGCGGGCGAAGCTCGGATGGACCGACGTGAGCTTCTTCACAGCCCGTGGTGTGCCCGCCGTGAACTACGGCCCGGGCGATCCTCTGCTCGCTCACACCGCCGGTGAGTGGGTTGGCAGCGACGAGCTCCAACTCGTCCGGACCACCCTCGAGGACCTGCTGCTCAGAGGCGGCGGAGCACTGTGACCACCTTGCCGTAGATCACGACCTGGTCTGCTGTCAGCTCCATCTCGGAGAAGTCCGGGTTGGCCGGGACGAGGACGATCCGCCCCCGTCTTTTGCGGAAGGTCTTCACGGTTGCTTCGTCCTCTCCGATGCCGGCCACGACGATGTCCCCGGATTCGGCTTCGGGCTGGCGACGCACCACGACGTAGTCGCCGTCGAGGATGCCGGCGTTGATCATCGAATCACCGCGGACCTTCAACATGAAGAGGTCTCCCGAGCCGGTGAAGTCCTGTGGAATCGGGAGAAGCTCCTCGACCGATTCCTCCGCCAGGACTCCGGTGCCGGCGGCGACATGTCCGATCAGCGGCACGTGCGCCACGGGGCGCACCCGGATCGCCGCACCCGATGACGGCTCCCAGCGGACGATGATGGCCCTCGGCTTGGTCGGGTCCCGCTGCAGATAACCATCGCGCTGGAGCACCTGAAGGTGGGTGTGCACCGTCGACGGCGAGGTGAGGCCGACGGCCTCGCCGATCTCGCGCACGGACGGAGGGTAGCCCCGGTCGCGAATGTGCTCCGCGATGAACTCGAGGATCCTGCGCCGCTTTCCCGCCAAGGTCGAATCGGACATTCGTGCTCCTCCCGTCAGGACCGCCGTTCGGGCCTCCACCCTGGCCAGGCTAAGCCGGTCGACCGGCGAATGCAAACACCCGTTCGTAAAACAGGTGTTCGCCTGCCCAGTTGACAACGAACAGGCGTTCGTGGTCTGATCATGGTGTCGAACATACGTGCGCCGGCCGGAGCAGCCGGGTGGGAAGGGTCGACTGGACCGCAGTCGGCTCCTCGAGAGGCTCGAGGAGGGGTAGTGGGAGTATTGGCAGAGACGTATCGGGTGGCCGAGGGAACGCCACTCGCCGGCGGTGGCGTCAATAGAGCCAGGCGGGTGCCGCAGCGCCGCAGCAGCGAACCGGCACGGCGAGACCGGGTCACATGGAACGTGCTCGCTGAGGAGCTCGTGCCATTTCCGCCGGCGGTCGACGCGAGGCTACCGGTCGCTGGGATCGTGCCCCTTGGAGACTCAGTCACGGCACCCAATGATCGTGCGACCTTCGTCAGGTCTCCCCGAGTCGCCCCCCGGTCGCGAGGGTTGCGGCGCCTCCTCCCCGGCGCCGCCACCCTTGCGGTCCTGTCCGGCGTCTGGCTCGGCGCCGGAGCCCTGTCGAGCCTGAACCGCCCGTCGTTAACGGTGATCCCGGGAGCGGTGAAGGTTCCGGGCGGCTACCTGTATCGCGCGCGGCCGGGCGACACGCTGTGGTCGATCGCCTCGAAGCTCCAGCCCGGCGCGGATCCGCGGCCGCTCGTCGCGAAGCTTCAACAGCAGCTGCATGGCGCCGAACTCATGTCGGGCGACCAGCTCAAGCTGCCCTGAGGCGGACCTGAGCGTGATGCGCACGGATGAGCCTCGCGTCGGCGCTACGGTCGACTCGTGCGCTGCCCGTGGTGTGGGGCGACCGAGGACAGGGTCGTGGACTCTCGAGAGGTGGAGCAGGCTGAGGCAATCCGGCGCCGCCGCGAGTGCCTGTCGTGCACACGGCGGTTCACGACCGTAGAGCGCGTCAACCAGGCAGTGCTCTCGGTTGTCAAGCGGTCGGGCCAGCGGGAACCCTTCGACCGGCAAAAGGTCATCGCCGGTGCCCGCGCGGCGTGCAAGAACCGACCCGTCGAGCCTGAGCAGCTGGAGGCGTTGGCCGCAGCCGTGGAGCAGACGGCGTGGACGCTCGGTCCGGAAGCGGCAAGCGAACAGATCGGGCTCGCGGTCCTGGAAGCCCTGAGAGAGCTCGACGATGTCGCGGCGGTCCGTTTCGCAAGTGTCTACAAGGGTTTTGAGCAGGTCGACGATTTCGCCCGCGAGCTCGGACTGCTGAACAAGGACGTGGCTCGGGACTCGGACCAGCTCGCGGCCAAGCCGGCGTCGCGGGTCGCGCGCCGACCGGGTGACCGTACCGACCCATGAACGAGGCCGTGCTCGACGAGGTCCCGCCGAAGGCGCTTGCGATCTTTGCTCACCCCGACGACCCCGACATCTCCTGTGGTGGCACCATCGCCCGGTGGGCGGCCGCGGGGAGCGAGGTCGACGTGGTCATCTGCACGTCGGGCGACAAGGGCACGATGGATCCGGAGACGAATCCTGACGCCCTGGCGGCGGCGCGCGTCGCCGAGGCGGAACGCTCCGCCAAGGTTCTCGGAGTCAGCGGCCTCCACTTTCTCGGCCATCCCGACGGTGATCTCGAGAACGACACCGCGCTTCGCCGTGAGCTGGTGCAGATCATCCGTGAGCTCCAACCTGTCGCGATCATCAGCCCCGACCCGACTTCGGTGTTCTTCGGCGATCACCATTACAACCACCGGGACCATCGGGTCGTCGGATGGGCAGCACTCGATGCGGCGGCGCCGGCCGCGGCGTCTCCGCTGTACTTCAGGGACGCGGGCGCGGCTCACAAAGTCACAGCGGCCTACCTGTCGGGGTCCTTGCAGCCGAACGTCTGGGTCGATGTCAGCTCGACCATCGACCAGAAGATCGAGGCGGTGTCCTGTCACGGCTCACAGCTGGCGGATGCAGCCGACTGGATCGCGAGCGCGCTTCGCGACGGGGCCGAGCACGCCGGCCGGGAAGTCGGCGTCGGCTTCGCTGAGCCGTTCCGACGGATCTGGTTGGCGCCGTGATGCCGGGCCTTGACGTGTTGCACGTCGACATGGACGCTTTCTTCGCCGCCGTCGAGGTACTCGATGATCCGAGCCTCAGCGGGCTGGCGGTGATCGTGGGTGGGACCGGATCGCGCGGCGTCGTCGCGTCGTGCTCCTACGAGGCAAGAGCCTCCGGTGTCCGGTCCGCCATGTCGATGGTCGAGGCGCGGCGTCGATGCCCCGGAGCTGTCGTGCTGCCGGGCAGGCATGACCGGTACGGCGAGGTGAGCCGGCAGCTGCACGAGATATTCGAAGGTTTCACGCCTCTCGTCGAGCCGATTGCCCTCGATGAGGCGTTTCTCGACGTCTCGGGTTGCCACCGTCTGTTCGGCTCGAGCACGGCGATCGCGCACGCGATTCGTGCCCGCGTCCTGGAAGACCTCCAAATGCTCTGCTCGGTCGGGATCGCCCGCTGCAAGCTTCTCGCCAAGCTGGCCTCTCGAGCGGCCAAGCCGGCGATATCGCCCAACGGCCCGATCACGGGCAGCGGGGTCTTCGTGGTCCGTCCCGAAGACGAGCTGGACTTCCTCCACCCCCGGCCGGTCTCAGACCTCTGGGGAGTCGGACCGCGCACGGCCGAGCGGCTCGCTCGCTACGGGATCTCGACCATCGGCGACCTGGCCACGATCGACGCGGCGCACCTCGGGCGGCTGGTCGGCAGGGCGGCAGGGACGCAGCTGCACGAGCTCGCCTGGGGCCGTGACGATCGGCCGGTGGTCGCGGACCGACCGCTCAAGTCGGTCGGCCACGAGGAGACATTTGCAGTCGACATGCACGATCCGGAAAAGCTCAGGCTCGAAGCCGTCCGTATGGCCGACTCGGTCAGCACCCGGCTACGAGCCTCGGGTTTCGCTGCCCGGACGGTGACCGTCAAGGTCCGATACGGCGACTTCACGACGATCACGCGGTCGCACTCGCTCCGCCGGCCGATCGCCTCGTCAGCGGAGCTCGTAAAGATCTCCGCAGCTTTGCTCTCGGGCGTCGAAGTCCACCAGGGCGTTCGTCTGCTGGGTGTCAGCGCGTCCTCTCTCGAAGCTTCCGCCGATGGTGCCAGGGAGCAGCTGACCCTCCTGGACCTCGACTCGCTCGCTGAAGGCGGAGCGAGTGCAGCGGCATCGGGTCGCTCTGATGTCGACACTGCAGTCGACGCCATACGCGAGCGGTACGGTACGGCCTCGGTCGGGCCCGCAGCGCTGGTCGGCGCTTCGGGCCTTCGGGTAAAACAAGTCGGGGAAGCCCCGTGGGGGCCGTCGGAATGAGCGGGACCAGTGAGCGGGATGGGAATCAAATCGGAGCATTAGTGTTCGAAAGATCGGAGTGACGTGACCAGCCGGAAGTACGCGTCGGCGCCGTTGTTGGGCAGTTGCCGGTGTGGGATGATTGACTTTGTGCAGCACGGTTCGCTGTCGGAGAGGGGGTGACCATGCCGCTTTCCGAGGAGGAACAGAGAATCCTCCAAGAGATGGAACAGAAGCTCTATGAGCATGATCGGGCTTTTGCTGACCGCGTCAGCACGACTACCCCGCGTCACCAGCACAATCGGTCCGGTCGAGGGTCCATCCTGGTCTTCATCGTCGGCTTCATCCTGCTTCTCGTGTCCTTCCGCTCGTCGGTACTTCTCGGGAGCCTCGGCTTTCTGATCATGCTCGGCGCCGCGCTGGCCTTCGTCCACCACGCCGGGCAGTCGGGCTCGCCCCGGTTCGGCGGTATGGGCGGTTCGATCCGCGGCCACGGAGTGGGCGAGGAATGGTCGGAGATGCGGCGCCGCCTGCGATCGCGCTTCGGCAACCGCAGCTGACGCTCGCAGCCCGTCATTGAGTGCCGTTGACGCGTCATCGCGTCCGGACGATGCATCGGTCTGCCTAGCGATCGACATCGGCGGCACCAAGCTGGCTGCAGGCCTGGTCGACAGCCACGGTGTGATCCTGGCCGGCCACCAGGTCGCCACCCCGAAGGACGGCGACGCCGACCGCTTGTTCCAGGAGGTGGCCGAACTCGTCAGGCTTTGCAGCAACCAAGCGGAGACGCGTGGGCTTGTCGTGGCTGCCTGCGGCGTCGGCAGCGGGGGCCCGATGGAACACCACGGGCTGTCGATCTCGCCGCTGAACATCCCTGCGTGGCGCTGCTTTCCTCTCCGGGCCCGACTCGAGGCACTGCCAACGCTCGCTGCCACACCCGTCTTCATCGACAACGACGCCAAAGCCCTGGCTCTCGGGGAGGCATGGGCCGGAGCCGCCCAGGGGGTTGAGAACTTCCTGGCCATGGTCGTGTCCACGGGGATCGGCGGTGGAATCGTGCTCGACGGGCGCCTGCTGGACGGCCGGAGCGGGAACGCCGGCCATATCGGTCACATCGTCGTCGAGCCTGCGGGGAGGACCTGTTCCTGCGGCTCCTGGGGATGCCTCGAGGCGGAGGCTTCCGGCACAGCCATCGAAGAAATAACCGGGCGCCCGACTGCCGATGCACCGCTCGAGATCGTTCAGCGAACCGGTGTGCTCGTCGGCCGGGCCGTTGCTTCGGTCGCGGCGCTACTCGATCTGCGTTTGGCCCTCGTCGGCGGCTCGGTGGCGCTCGGCTTCGGGCCGGCGTTCTTCGCGGCAGCTCAGCAGGAAGTCGATGCCCGGGCCCGAATCGAACATGCTCGGGGTTGCGTAGTTAAGCCCGTCGGGCTCGGAGCCTCGGGCCCGCTCGTTGGGGCTGCGGCCGTGGGATGGCGGGGCGTCGGCCGCCTTGTCGCTGTCGGCGAGCAGCGCTCATGAGCCGTGCCTGGTGGATCGAGGCCGCCGCCGCCGTGATTCGGCGTCCCTCGCTCTGGCGCACCGCCGTGGTCGAGTCGGCCGGGCTGGTTCCGCGGGGCTGGTGGTGTCGCTGGCCGCCTCTCCCGCTTCCGTCGGCTGGTTGGTTGGCCTTCCGGATGGAGACGGCGTACGGAGATGCCGGTTTGCGTCCCTCGCCGGAAGACGTGGTCACCTGGCTGGACTGGTGCAGGGCGTCGCGTCGCCCGACGCGTCGTCGGGCTGTGTGGCGGTAGTAACCTCCGGCGTGATGTCTCGCCCGGGACGACAAGAAGGCTGAAATGATCGGCCGCGCGCTCGTGCTGAACGCTTCCTTCGAGCCGCTGTCGGTTGTCGCCTCGCGGCGTGCTCTTGTGCTCGTCCTTGCTGACAAGGCGGTGCTCGTCCACGGGACGGGTCACGATCTTCACTCCGCCAGAGCAAGGTTTCCCGAACCATCGATCGTCCGGTTGGTCAATTACGTCCGCGTCCCCCATCAGGCTCGCGTCGCCGTGACCCGGCGATCGGTCTTCGCCCGTGATGGCCATCGCTGCCAGTACTGCGGCGCCCAGGCCGAGAACATCGATCACGTCGTTCCGCGGAGCCGGGGCGGGACGCACAGCTGGGACAACGTCGTGGCTTGTTGTCGCCGTTGCAACACCCGCAAGGAGGACAGCCTGCTCGACGAGGTCGGCTTCCGACTGGTGAGGACTCCGCGTGCACCCCGCTCCCGCCTCTGGTTGCTGGCCGCGAGCGGCGAGGTTCGCGACGAATGGGCTCCGTACGTGGGTCCTGTCCTCGGGCGCGCTGTCGGCCTCTGAGTTCCCGCGCGATTTCCACTTCCGTGCACCGCGGTTGGCGCGTGCTCGAGCGTCAGGCTCCGACCGCGGTCCTGCACGGCGAGCGGCCGGATCCGCTCGGTAGCCGGCTCGCCTGCGTGTGCCTGCCTGCCGACCGGGCCGTCGTGATCGGGAGCGCACAGCCGGCGGCCGATTTCGATCTCGACCGGCTCGATGCCGCCGGCCTCGGGCTGGTGCGCCGCCGCAGCGGTGGGGGAGCGGTGCTCGTGGCCCCCGGCCGGCAGGTGTGGGTGGACGTCTTCCTTCCGACGGGTGACGTGCTGGCGGAGCCGGATGTCGCAAAGTCCTTCCTCTGGCTCGGCGATGCCTTCGCACGGGCGATCGCCAAGGTGCTCGGCACATCGGCCGAGGATGCCCGGGTCGCGGTGTGCCGTGCGCCGGTGCGGGGCATGCCGTGGTCGAAGGTCCTGTGCTATGCGGGCCTCGGCGCGGGCGAGGTCACGGTAGCGGGGCGGAAGGTCGTCGGGATGTCGCAACGGCGGGACCGGTCCGGGGCCTGGATCCAAGCCATGGCACTGCTCGATGATGACGCGGCGGAGTTGGCCGATCTCCTCGCGGGCTCAGCAGAGCATCGTGCCGAGGCACGGGCGGTGCTCGAGCATGCGGGGCTTCGGCGTCCCGAGCCTCCGGTTGGTCCGCTGGGTGCGCCCGGTGCGCTCGGTCCGCCCGGTGCGCTCGGCCCGCTCGGTCCTCCCGGTCCGCTCGTCGCTTCGCTCACGACGGAACTCCTGAGCTTCCTGCCCTAGGCGAGGCGGTCGGCTGCGCCCCGGCGCCAGCCCTTGGTCGGCTTTGCTTCTGGGCCTCGTGCTCAGAGGGGAGCGGCATAGTCAAATTTCGCGCCAAACTTGCTTCCCATCGAGATTGCGACTGGTCGCAATCATTCGCGGAGGCAAGTTGGGCACGAAATTAAAGTATCGCCCGGTGGTCTCCCCACCCCCGCCGGCGACGGAGGCAACCCAACCGCATGAACCCCGATTCGGAACCCCGGTCAGAAGAGCCTCGAGGACCACTCGGGCATGATGGACGCCATGCGCGTCCTGCTTGCGGCGATTCCCGCCGGAAAAGGCGAATACGAGAACAACGCCTCGGCGCACATCACGGTCCTTGAAGCGGCCGCAACTTCCGGTTGTGACCTAGCCGTCTTCCCCGAGTTCTCGCTCACCGGATCGATCGATCCGATCCGGCTGCCACAGGCGGCGATCTCGCAGGAGGCACCGGCCGTCGCCCGGATTCTTGACGCAACCGCACGCACCGGCGTCGGCGCCCTGTTCGGGATCGCGGAGCGAGCGTCCGACAGGTTCTTCATCACGCAGCTGTATGCGCACGGCGGAGCGCTCCACGGCTTCTACCGCAAGCGCCACTTGGGCGAAGGGGAGAGCGGTTTCACCCCCGGCGCCAGTGGAGGTGTTTTCCGCCTGGGCGCCGCGTCCTTCGGCGTGGCCATCTGTGCCGAAAGTGGAGTCGACATTCCCTGGAGTGAGGCGCATCAGGCAGGAGCTCCGCTGGTCTTCTTCTGCTCAGCGCCTGGGCTCTCCGGCCGGCGGACGGACGATGCAGGTTGGAGAGCCGGCCTCTCCTGGTGGGAGGAATGCGGTTTGGGCGACGCCGTGCGGAACGCCCGTACCTACGGACTATGGGTCGCGATGACGGGACAGGCTGGCTCGAACGTGGACGAAGACTTCCCAGGCTTGGCCGCGCTCGTCGACCCGCAAGGCAGGATCGTCTCGCGGCTGCCGGACTGGCGCCCTGGCATCCTCGTCGTTGACATCCCGATCCGTGTCGCGGTGGAGCCCGTCCGAGAAGCCGTCCGTGCGCTGATCCTCGACGAGGAGGGGCGAGCACTTCTGGTGCGATTCCAAGACGCTTGCACGGGCCGGAACTGGTGGTGCCCGCCGGGAGGAGGGCTCGAGGCGGGTGAGAGCCACCTCGACGCGGTGACACGCGAGCTCGCCGAGGAGACCGGGCGCGGAGACCTCGTTCTCGGACCGTTCATCGGCGGCAGGACGCACACGTTTTGCTTCAACGGCATCTGGATGACTCAGCGGGAGCGATGGCTCGCTTGCCGTGCCCCGGCCTTCACCGTGCCGCCCGAGCGCCTGGAGCTGGTCCGAGCGGAGAACATCCGAGAGATGCGGTGGTGGTCCGCCGCTGACCTCGTCCACGCCGGCGTCGTCACCGCGCCGCGAACGCTTCCCGCCCTGATCGCCGAGATGGCTTCCAAGGCGAATCCGGATCCCGAAAGGGATCTCGGGCTCTGATCGACAATTGGTTCTGGCGCCTTCCGACGTGCCTTGGCCCGATCGTGAGCCGATCTTCTTTGTGTCTGCCCTATTTCCATGCTTTTCATGCCTTGACGAAGCACAGTGCCGCAATGGTTGACGGTGGAGGATCTGCCCCATAGAGTGGCACGAAGTGGGGGCCAGGGGAGGATGTGGCCCGTGAGTGTGGGAACGAAGGGCCGCTTTGTCGCCAGGATTCAAGTTCGTCGGGAATTTTCCCCGCTCGCTCGATGTAAAGGGTCGGGCGATTCTCCCGTCGCGTATGCGCCTCCACTTCCAGGACTTCGGGTATCTGACTCCGGGTCAGGACGGCTGCCTCGCCCTCTGGCCCGAAGAGGAGTTCGAGCTCGAAGCTGCGCGGCAGCACGAGAAGGATGCGCAGGGCGAAGCAGCTCGCAACGACCTGCGCGAGTGGTCCTCTCTGGTCACTCGAGTCGAGTTCGACCGGCAGAATCGCATGCCGCTGCCGTCCGAGCTTCGATCGCTCGCCCACCTGGAGCAGGACGTCCTGTTCGTCGGTGTCCTCGACCGTGTCGAATTGTGGTCGCCGGATCGGTGGTCGGCGCGACGCGGCGGTGCGGCCTCCAATGGCTCCAGTCCCAGCGGACCGGTCGGGCCGTGAGCGATGGCCGCCATGTCTCCGCGCGTACCCGCAGGTCTCGCTCATCATGTTGTCGTTCCCGGGTCATCCGCAACCCCTCGGCCGAAGTGCCGGATGGCATTCCAACCCTCTCCGCCCTGTCACATCCCCACTCCGAGGGATGCCCTTCCCTCGATCTGGTCGGGGGGTTGCGGATGACCCGGGAATTCGTCCACGTGCCTGTGATGGTCTCCGAGGTCCTGGCGATGCTGGAGCCCGTGCCGCCCGGAGTCCTCCTCGACGCGACCGTCGGTGGCGGTGGGCATGCGGCCGCGCTGCTCACCGGTCTTCCTGCACACGAGCTGATCGGAGTCGACGTCGACGACGATGCCGTCGCGGAAGCTTCGGCGCGGCTTGCCCGGTTCGGGGGGAGGGCTCAGGTGGTGAGAGCCCGTTTCGATGAGCTGCCGGCGGTGGTGAGGGCGAACGCACCTGGACGCCCGGTGGCGGGCATCCTCTTCGATCTCGGCGTGAGCTCACCGCAAGTGGACACTCCGGAGCGAGGCTTCTCCTACCGTTTCGACGGACCGCTCGACATGAGGATGGACCGCACAGGGTCGACCACCGCCTCCGACGTCGTGAACCGTCTCTCGATCGACGAGCTGACAGCGCTTCTCGTCGAGAACGGCGAGGGTCGCTTCGCCCGCCGGCTCGCCGCCGGAATTGTCGAGAGCCGGCCGATCGAGACCACCTCACGGCTCGTCGAGGTGATCGAACGCTCGCTGCCCGGCGTGGCGAGAAAGCGACCCGGCCACCCGGCAAGACGAGTGTTCCAGGCACTGCGGATCTCGGTCAACGAAGAGCTCGAGGTGCTCTCGCCGGCGCTCCAAGCCGCGCTCGACTTGCTGGTCCCGGGAGGCCGATGTGTCGTCATCTCCTACCATTCCGGAGAAGACCGGCTGGTGAAGGCGACTTTTGCCGGCGCCGCTTCCGGTGGCTGCGTTTGCCCCGTCGGCCTTCCCTGTGTTTGCGGAGCGGTGCCCACCGTCCGTGTTCTGACCCGTGGCGCTCGTCTTCCTTCTCCGGCCGAGGCGGCACGCAATCCGCGCGCGGCCGGCGCTCGGCTACGGGCCGCAGAACGCCTCCCGGAGGCAGCGGCCTGATGGTCAGCGCCGAGCGTGCCGCCTCGACGACGGACGGCCCGCTCCCACAGCGCCCCCCCTCGTCGCCCGCGGAGACCGTGCCGTCGCGCCGACCGGGGCTCGACGTGGTCGATCGCCGCCGTGCCGCTGCGCAGTCGCGCCGTCGACAGGCGACCGTGCTTCGGGCGTTGGGCGCTCTCCTCGTTGTCGGCTCCTTGGCAGCGACGGCGGTGGCGCACGCGGTCGTCGCATCGAATCAGCAACAACTGGACATTCTGCAGAGCCAGCTCACCCAGACGCTGATCGCTCAGCAGGGACTGCAGCTCGCCCGCGCTGAGCTGGAATCGCCGGTGCGAGTCCTTAACATCGCGGAAGGCCAGCTTGGAATGGTCGTACCCGGTTCGGTCTCCTACTTGCCGGCGGTCGATCCGGGGCCTTCGGTCGCCCAGTCCGAAGCCTCGGCCGCCAAAGCCGCTGTAGCTGCCGCCGACGCGGGAGGTAAGTCCCGAACCGCGCGCACCTCAGTCACGGCCCTCAAAACCGGGGCAGGATCGCCCGCTACCGCGTCCAAGAGACGGTGAGTCAGCTGCCCCCGCCAGACCGGCGGGCATCGGCCCGCTCAGCCTCGCAGCGCCGCGTGGCCGGCAGCGGCGCGACCGTTCGATCGGCGCAGGGACCGCACGTGGGACGCGCCGGAACCCGAGCGAGCACTCCAGCCCGAGCGGGCGCCCGAACGGGCACGGCCGCCCGAGCCGGCACGAGCGCCCGAACGGGCACGGGCGCCCGAACGGGCACGGACGCCCGAACGGGCCGATCGTCCCAGGCACGCCGGCCATCCCAGGCACGCCGAGCCCAGCCACCGGCGCCTCGCCGGGCGCGGAAACCGATCCGGGCGCGGAAACCGATTCGGCCGCGGCGGCGGTTCCTGGCGATGCTGGCGATCGCAGCCCTGTCCCTGTCCGGCCTAGCGGCGCGACTTATCCAGGTCCAGGGCGTGGACGCGGCCCGCTACGCCTCCTATGGAGCACAGGAGGTTTACCAGCGAATCGCCCTTCCCTCCCTGCGCGGAGCCATCTACGACCGCAACGGAAACCTGCTCGCGGCCTCGTCCTCGCGTGTCGACGTCGTCGCCGACGACTTCCTAGTGACCGGTTCGGGCCAAGGCGCCGATCTCAGCCGGCTGAGCACGATCCTGGGCGTGACGACCTCGGAGCTCCAGGCCAAGCTGAGCGAGCATCGAGGATATGTTCCACTCGCCTACCAGGTCACCAGTGCTGTGGAGCAGAAGGTCGCGAGCCTCGACCTCCCCTACCTGTCCTTCGTGCCCGATACCGTGCGGACCGATCCTGACGGCCTGCTGTTCACTCCGATCCTCGGGATCGTGGGCTTCAGCGGCAAAGGTCTCGCCGGCCTCGAGTACCTCGAGAACTCGCTCCTGGCCGGCTCGCCGGGCTCCGAGGTCGTCCCGACCGGGCCGAACGGTGAGGGGCTGCCGGGCTCGTCGACGCAGGTGGCGGCGGTTCGCCAAGGCTCGAGCCTGGTGCTCACCTTGGACCAGCCCCTTCAATTCGAGGTCACCAAGGATCTGAGTCGGCAGATCACCGCCACACACGCCACGAGCGGAGTGGCGATCGTCGAGGACCGGCGGACGGGCGGCATACTCGCGATGGTGGACCTCGTCGCCGGGAAGCACGGCAGAGTGCACCCCGCCGCCCAGAACCTGGCGGCCACCTCGGTCTACCAACCGGGCTCGGTGATGAAGCTCGTCACCGTGTCGGGTGCCCTCCAGGACGGGCTGATCACGCCCAGCTCGGTGTTCACCGTTCCCTACCAGATCATGCTCGGCGGCTGGCCCTTCAGCGACGCCGATTTCCACCCGACCGAGCGGCTCACTGCCACCCAGATTCTGGCGCAGTCGTCGAACATCGGAACCATCAAGATCGCCCACCTCCTCGGTCCCGAGCGCCTGTCGTACTACCTGCGGGACCTCGGCTTCGGCCAGCCCTCGGGTCTCGGATGGCCAGGCGAGACCGCCGGGATCGTGCCGAGCCCGACGGACCCCAGCACATGGTCCGGGTCGTCGATGGGATCCGTCCCGATCGGCACGGGTGAGGCAGTGACCCCGCTCCAGATCCTGGACGCGTACAACGCCGTGGCGAATGGGGGAGTGCTCATCCCGCCTCGCCTCATCGAGGGGACGATCCCGCCCAGCGGCGCCGAGCACTTCCTGCCTCCGGCGGCGGGCAGGCGCGTGCTCTCCCGGAAGACGGTGAGCGAGCTGCTTCCCATGCTCGAGAAGGTGACGCAGGACGGAACCGCCATCGCGGCGCGTATCCCCGGGTATCCGGTCGCCGGCAAGACGGGGACTGCGCAGATTCCCAGCACGACCCGCGCCGGCTACAAGAACGGGGCCTGGAACGCCACCTTCGTGGGGTTTGCTCCGGCCCAGAACCCAGCCCTCACCACATTCATCATGCTCAGCCACCCTGATCTGATCTACGGAGGCCTGGCGTCCGCGCCCGTGTTCTCCGAGATCATGCGGTACGCGCTGCACCACTTCGACATCACTCCGACAGGTGGCGTGGGGCTGCCGGCGGGTTCACCGACCTCCGGTACGACGTGAGCGCTCCTGCTGCCGGCCGTCCGGGCCCGAAGATCCCTCTCGACGAGCTCGTGAGGCGGCTGAGGCCCGGCATGGTGATCGGCGACACGACCGGCATCGTCGTCTCGTCGGTCACCTACGACCATCGGGACGTGAACCCCGGAGCCCTGCATTGTTGTCTGCCGGGAGACCATGTGGACGGGGCGGTCTTCGCCTCCGCGGCCAGGCGCGCCGGGGCAGTCGCGTTCGTGTGCGAGCGTGATCTCGGAGACGAGGCCGGCGGGGGCGTCCAGTTGGTCGTTGGCAAAGCCGGCGGGCGCACGGCGATGGCGCTCGCCGCCTGTGCCCTCTGGGGCGACCCAGCCTCGTCGCTGCGCACCGTCGGGGTGACCGGCACGAACGGCAAGACGACGACGACGTTCTTTCTCCGCTCGGTGTTCGAGGAGCATGGCTGGCCCACCACGGTGATCGGAACACTCGGCGGGCCACGGACCACACCGGAGGCACCGGACCTGCAACGTGCCCTCGCCGGAGCCAGGGACTCGCTGAAGGCCGCCGTAGCCCTCGAAGTCACGTCGCACGCGCTCGCCCAGCACCGGGTCGACGGCTACCAGCACGACGTAGCCGTCTTCACGAACCTGAGTCAGGATCACCTCGACTACCACGGCAGCATGGAGGACTACTTCGCCGTCAAGGCGCAGCTCTTCACGCCCGAGCACTCCAACCGGGGCGTCGTCAACGCGGACGACCCGTTCGGCAGCCGGCTGCTCGAGAGCGCAGAGATCCCCACGAGGGCTTTTTCGCTCTCGGATGCCGAGCAGCTCGAGGTCGGGCTCGAAGAGAGCCGTTTCCGTCTCGACGGGTCGCCGGTGCGCGTCCGCCCCGGTGGCGAGATCAATGTCCGGAACGCGCTCGCCGCAGCCGCCGCCGCCCGCGTGCTCGGCGTGCCTGGAGCAACCATCGCCGCCGGGCTCTCGGTCGCCGAAGGGCCGGCCGGCCGTCTAGAGGTCGTGCCCAACCACCTCGGTGTCATGATCGCGGTTGACTACGCTCACACGCCCGACGCGCTGGCGGAGATCTTGCGCGCCGCCCGCGCCGGTGCCGAGCCAGAAGGTGGCAAGATCATCGTGGTCTTCGGCTGCGGTGGAGACCGCGACCGCGCAAAGCGCCCTTTGATGGGGTCGATCGCAACACGGCTTGCAGACGTCGCGGTGCTCACCTCCGACAACCCGCGCAGCGAGGACCCACTCGCGATCATCGACGAGGTAACGGCGGGGTGCGACGGTTCCGCCCAGCTCGTGACCGAAGCGGACCGGCGGGCCGCGATCGCGACCGCACTCGAGATGGCTTGTTCAGGCGACGTCGTAATCGTCGCGGGCAAGGGGCACGAGTCGATTCAGCAGATCGGTGACCGGGCGATCGAGTTCGAGGATCGCAGGGTCGTTCTCGAGGAGCTGGCCCGCTTGAAGGACGGCGGAGCGAACACGTGATCCCCCTCCTCTCCTCCGGTGCCGTCGCGATCCTCGTCGCTGGCTTCGGCACGCCGATCCTGCTGCGCTGGCTCATCCGCTGGCGGATCGGCCAGCACATCCGCATCGACGGTCCGGCTCACCACACCGCCAAGGCCGGCACGCCGACGATGGGGGGCATCGCGATTCTCGTTGCGGTCGTCGCCGGGTACGTCCTCGGCCACGTCGGCACGTCCGCACCGTTCACCCGGTCGGCGGGGCTGGTGCTCGCAGCGATGATCCTCGCCGGCGCCGTCGGCGCGGCGGACGACTGGATCAAGGTCAGCCGTCGCCGGTCACTCGGGCTCAACAAGCGATGGAAGACGATTGGGCTCGTCTCGGTCGCCGTCGGCTTCTGCATCGCGGACGTCAACTGGGGCGGGGCACAGACCACGCTCTCGTTCACCCGCTGGGACGTACCCGGACTGCAGCTCGGTGCGGTCGTCTGGGTGATCTGGGGCTCGTTGATCATCCTCGCCACGGCAAACGCGGTCAATCTGACCGACGGGCTCGACGGCCTGGCGGCGGGATCGTCCTCGGTCGTGTACGCCTGCCTCGCCCTGATCGGATTCGTGGAGTACCGGCATCCGAAAATCTACGGCGTCCACTCGGCTCTCGACCTCGCTCTGGTCGCGGTGTCGATGGGCGGCGCGTGCGTGGGCTTCCTGTGGTGGAACGCCGCCCCGGCCCGGATCATCATGGGTGACACCGGCTCGCTCGCCATCGGGACCGGCCTCGCCTGCCTGGCGCTGAACCTGAACGTGCAGCTCCTCCTTCCGATCATCGGAGGGCTGTTCGTGATCGTGACGATGTCGGTCGTGATCCAGGTCGTCAGCTTCAGGGTCTTCCACCGCCGGGTCTTCCTCATGGCGCCGCTCCACCACCATTTCGAGCTGCGCGGCTGGCCGGAGACGACGGTGACCGTGCGCTTCTGGATCTTCTCGAGTCTGTGCGTCGCGGTCGGCCTGGGGCTGTTCTACGCCGACTTCCTCTCGACCGGGTCCCTGATATGAGCCGAGCGTCACAGGCCGGCGCCGCCGCTGAGCCCGAGTTCGTCAGTGCTTCCAAGCGGAGGGCACCCGCGCCCGGAGCGCCTGGGCCCATGCGGCTCGTCAAGGGAGGAGCCCGGCCAAAGCGCCGTGCGGTGCATCTCAGCCTGGAGAGCAAAGTCATCCTCGCATCGGTCGCGGGCTTGTGCCTCCTCGGCCTCCCGATCGTGCTGTCGGCGTCGGCTCCCGGCTCGATCCTGTCGGGTGGCTCCCCCTGGTCCTACGTCGTCCGCCAGTGCCTCTACATGGCGATCGGAGTCACGGGCGCACTGGTCGCGAGCCGGCTGCCGGTGAGCGCGGTGCGGAGGTTCCGCTTCTTGCTCCCGTTCGCGGCGCTCGTCCTTTTGGTCGTCGTGTTCGTGCCCGGCGTCGGCCACGATGCCGGCGGCTCGAGCCGCTGGATCGGCTTCGGTCCGATCCAGATCCAGCCGTCGGAGCTGATGAAGCTGGCGATGGTGATCTTCGCCGCCGACCTGCTCGCTCGCCGTGCCAAGCGGCCGGACCAGTGGAACGCCGTCGTCCGCCCCCTGCTGTCGCTGATGGCGGTGGCGGCGGTGCTGATAGTGAAACAGCCGGACCTCGGGACGGCCATCGTGCTCGGTTGCATCACCTTCTCGATGCTGTTCGCAGCCGGCGTCCGGCTTCCCATCCTGGCGGGCTCGGCCTTCGTCGTCTGCGCCGCCAGCGCGGCGCTGGCGCTCTCGGCCACCTATCGACGGGACCGGCTGCTGTCGTTCGTCAATCCGTTCGCCCACGCCTCCACGACCGGCTACCAGGTGGTCCAGTCTCTCGCCACACTCGGGCTCGGTGGCGTGACGGGGAGCGGCGTCGGCGGGTCCGTCACTCCCTGGGGCTTCCTTCCGAACGCCCACACCGACTTCGTGTTCGCGGTCATCGCCGGCAATCTCGGCCTGGTCGGAGCGCTCGCCGTGCTCGGTGGTTTCGGTGCCTTCGGCTGGGCCGGACTCCGCGTCGCGGCGCGTGAGCGGGACCCGTTCGCACGTTTCGTGGCCGTGGGGGTGACGTGCTGGGTGCTGGCGCAGGCTGTGATCAACATCGGCGGAGTCGTAGACGCGCTGCCCGTGACTGGCATCCCGCTTCCGTTCATCTCCTATGGCGGCTCCTCACTCGGCGTCGTCCTCCTCGGTGTCGGGCTGCTGTTCGGGATCGCCCGCCGCCAGGGTCCCGCAGTGCCGCGTCGATTGGACGCGGTCCCGGCCGTCACGGCCCCGGCCGTCACGGCCCCGGAACCGGCCGTCACGGACCCGGCGCGGGCGGCGCACCCGGCCGGGAGCGGGCTGGCGTCATCGCGTCGGTCGAGGGCCGGGCCTGCGTAAGGATGGTGGCGTGAGGATCCGGCCCCGCCACGACGGGCCTCCTACGTTCGCGCTCGTCACCGGGGGAGGGACCGCCGGGCACGTCCAGCCGGCTCTTGCGATCGCGGAGGCGCTGGTGGCCCGCGGGCATGAGGCGACGACGGTTCGTTTCTTGGGTTCGCGGAGAGGCATGGAAGGCCGGCTGGTCCCCGAAGCCGGATTCGAGGTGACCTTATTGCCGGGCAGGGGCATCCAGCGGCGCCTCACGCTCGACAATCTCGGTGCCGCCTGCGGGCTGGCAGTCGCCGGCGTCCTGGCGTCGGCGCTCATGATCCGGCGCCGGCCGCGCGTCGTCGTCACCCTTGGCGGTTACGCCGGCCTGCCGGGCGCCGCCGCGGCGATCCTGTTGCGCGTCCCGCTCGTCGTGGTGAGCTACGACGCCGTGCCGGGCGCTTCGAATCGGCTGGTGGCGCGCTACGCCCGCACCTGCGCGGTCGCGTACTCGGGGGGCTCTCTTCCGAACCAGGTCGTCACCGGTGCGCCGGTGCGCAGCGCGGTGCTGAGCGCCGATCGCACGGCGACTGGGCGACTCGCCGCCCGCGCCGCTCTCGATGTCGCATCCGGGCGGCTGCTGCTGGCGGTGGCGGGCGGCTCGCTCGGCGCCCGTCGCCTCAACGAGGCGGCCCTTGGCCTCGCCAAGTCGTGGGCGTCCCGGGGCGACGTGACGATCTACCACGTCGCCGGCGAGCGGAACATCGCCGGCCTCGAACGGGAGGCCGCCGAGCTCGGGCTCGGCCCGCAGCATGCTCCCGAGGGGGGCCTCGACTACCGTCTCGTCGGCTACGAGAAGCAGATGCCGGCGCTGCTTGCGGCCAGTGACCTGGTTGTCTGCCGGGCCGGCGCTTCGACGGTGGCAGAGCTGGCCGCCATCGGGACACCGAGCGTGCTCGTACCGCTGCCCGATGCTCCGAACGACCACCAGACCCGGAACGCCGAGGCGTTGAGCCGGGTCGGGGCTGCGGTCCTGCTCGCCGACCGCGACTGCACGCCCGAGCGGCTCGAGGAGCTCGTCGAGTCCCTGCTCGCCGACCCGGCCGGCCTCGAGTCCATGGCCGCTTCCGCCGCTTCGGTCGGTCATCGGGACGCCGCCGACCGCGTGGCGGAGCTGGTCGAGACCGTGGCAGAGGCGCCGGCGTGACCGAGTCGGCGCCGCCGGCGACGGGTCCGGCGATCGATCTCAGCAGCGCGAGGCGCTTGCACGTCGTGGGGGCCGGCGGGGCGGGCATGAGCGCGATCGCGGCCGTGCTCGCTGCGATGGGCCATCAGACGACGGGCAGCGACATCAAGCCGTCGCGGTCGTTGGAGCGCCTGCGCACCGCCGGCGTACCGGTCGAGATCGGCCACCGGCCTGAGAACGTGGCCGGCGTCGACGCCGTGACGATCTCGACTGCGGTGTCGGAGGACAACGTCGAGGTTGCGGAAGCACACCGGCTGAACATCCCGGTCCTGTCGCGCGCCGCGATCCTGGCCGCGATCGTGGCGTTGCGCCGGACGATCGCCGTCGCCGGCACGCACGGGAAGACGACGACCTCGTCGATGCTCGCCCTCGTGCTGGTCGAAGCCGGCTTGCGGCCGAGCTTCATCATCGGGGGCGACGTCAACGAGATCGGCACGAACGCGGCCTGGGACGACGGCGAATGGCTCATCGTCGAAGCGGACGAGAGCGACGGCACCTTCCTGCAGCTGGCGCCGGAGCTCGGGATCGTCACCAGCGTGGAGTCCGACCATCTGGAGTACTACGGCTCGTTCGAAGCCTTGGAAGCGGCCTTCAGCGTCTTCTTCCGGAGCTGCGGCTCGACGATTGTGTGCGCGGACGACCCGGTCGCCCGGTCCCTGGCACCGGCGTCGGCCCTGACCTACGGGTGTGCCGAGGGTGCCACGATGCGCATAGTGGGGGTGGAGTCTGGGAGAAACGACCTTCGTTTCGAGTTGCTCCATTCCGGCGAGAGCATCGGCGTGTTCGCGCTGCCCGTGCCCGGTGTCCACAATGCCCGCAACGCCGCCGCCGCGGTCCTGGCCGCGGTTCGGCTCGGCGTCGGCCCGGATCACGCCCGGCGGGCGCTGGCGCGCTTCGCCGGAGTCTCACGGCGTTACGAGTTTCGAGGAGAGATCGGCGGCGTCACGTTCGTCGACGACTACGCGCATCTTCCGGGCGAGGTGCGCGCCGCGGTCGCGGCCGCACGAGGCGGCGGGTTCGGCCGGGTCGTCGCCGTATTCCAGCCGCATCGCTACTCCCGGGTGGCGACGCTGGCAGCGGACTTCGCAGACGCCTTCGAGGGGGCCGACATAGTCGTGATCACCTGGGTCTACGCGGCCGGCGAGGCGCCACGACCCGGGGTGTCGGGCAGGCTGGTGCTGGACGCCGTCGTGCGTGCGCACCCCGAGACCCGCGCCGTCTACCGGGCCAGCCGGGAGGACCTGGTCGCCTACCTCCGATCCGTCCTGCAGCCAGGCGACATCTGCCTCACGCTCGCTGCCGGCGATCTCACGAATCTCGCCGCCGAGCTGGGCGGGGAGGCCCTGCCATGAGCGCCACCTGCCGGCCGGCGAGCAGGGCCGAAAGCCGCGCCGCCGTCGAGCAGGCGGCCGGGCTCATCGGCGTTCTGGCCGAACGCGACGTCCCGATCGGCGCGCTCACCACCTACCGCGTGGGCGGCCGGGCAGCCCTGTTCTCCGAACCCGCCACGGCCGGTGAACTGGAGCGGCTGGCCACCGTGGCGGCCTCGACGGGAATCCCCGTCCTCGTGCTCGGGAAGGGTTCGAACCTCCTCGTCGCCGACGCCGGGTTCGCCGGCCTGTGCATACGGCTATCCGACGGCTTCGTCCGGATCGAAATCGACGGCGACCTCGTGCGCGCCGGCGGCGCCGCGGCCTACCCGGTGCTCGCACGCCAGAGCGCCGCGGCCGGCCTCACCGGCTTGGAGTGGGCGGTCGGGATACCAGGCTCTGTCGGGGGGGCGGTCCGGATGAACGCCGGTGGGCACGGGGCCGAGACGTCGGACCGGCTCGTCGCTTGCCGGATCGTCAGCCTCGAGGGAGCCGGCGAGCGGGTCGTGACGGCGACGGAGCTCGATCTTTCCTACCGCCACTCGTCGGTCCGTGCCGGCGACGTCGTGATCGAGGCCACGTACCGGTTGGAGCCGGGCGACGCGGCCGCGTCGGCCGACCGCATCCGCGACATCGTGCGCTGGCGGAGGGAGCACCAGCCGGGCGGCCAGAACGCCGGGTCGGTGTTCACGAACCCGCCCGACGACGCAGCCGGGCGTCTGGTCGAGGCAGCCGGGCTGAAGGGACTTCGCATCGGTTCCGCCGCCGTCTCCGAGAAACACGCCAATTTCATCCAAGCCGACCCCGACGGCTCGGCCGACGACGTGAGACGCGTCATCGACGAGGTGCGCGCCGTCGTCCTTGCCCGGCTCGGGGTCGAACTGCGAACCGAGCTGCAGCTCGTCGGATTCCAGGAGGAGCCATGACCGATCCGAGGATTCATGAGCGGCGCGTCCGGGTGCAGCGCCAGCGGGGTCACCGCCGTCTCGGGATCCTGCTCGGCATGGTCGTGGCCGGCGGACTGGCCGCGGGGGTGCTGGCGATCCTGCACACGTCGTTGTTCGGCGCCCGGACCGTCGTCATCGCCGGGGCGGTGCATACCGACAGGCGACAGATTCTCGTCACGACGGGCCTGAACCGAGAGCCGCCGCTCATCGACGTCGACACCACGACGATGGCGCGCAGGCTGGACCGGTTGCCCTGGGTGGCGGCGGCTTTCGTGAACGTCGAGTGGCCCTCGACCGTCGCCGTCGCCGTCGTGGAGCGCGTGCCCGTCGCCACTTGCCGCCTGCCGGCCGGAACCTTCGCCCTGCTCGACGCGACCGGCCGCGTGCTGAGCGACCAGGCTTCGCGGCCCCGAGCCTTGCCGCTCGTCGACCTGCCGGCGGTCGTGGGTCCGCCGGGCAGCTCGGTCGGCGTCTCGGCGCAACCGCTGCTGGCGACAGCAGCTGCGCTGCCGGTGTCGCTCCTGCCGAAGGTGGTCGAGATCGTGGGCTCCGCCGACGGGGTCGAACTCGAGATGAGCGACGGTGTCACGGCCATCGTGGGCAACGAGGAGGCGCTGGCGGAGAAATTCGTGTCGCTCGCGACCGTGCTGCGGCGCGTCCCGCTGACCGGCATCGTCGCGGTCGACCTGCGCGTCCCCGCCGCTCCGGTCTTGACCCCCCTGGCCAGCGCCTCTATCGTTCACGGAAAGGGTGATGGCTGAAATTGCCAGCGACGGGATCGGTGCCGGAGGGGTGGCCGAGATCGCCGGGGCGGCGTCGTACCCAACGGTCAGCGGCACGACCGCGGGCCGATGGCGCTGCTGGCCGGCGGGGAAAGGCATACTGGTCGTGACCGCTTGAACCCGCTCGGCGTCCAAACAGGTTCGCCGCGCAGATATTCAGGAGAGGATGGAGCGCGCATGAGTACCCCAGGGCAGAGCTTCATCGCCGTGATCAAAGTAGTCGGCGTCGGTGGCGCCGGCGTCAACGCCGTCAACCGGATGATCGACGCGGGTTTGCAGGGCGTCGAGTTCGTGGCGGTGAACACGGACGCGCAGGCTCTCCTGATGAGCGAAGCGGACATCAAGCTCGACATCGGTCGCACGTTGACCCGTGGGCTCGGCGCCGGGAGCGACCCCGAGGTGGGCCGGCTGGCGGCCGAGGAGCATCTCGAGGAGATCGAGGAGGTGCTGAAGGGCGCCGACATGGTCTTCATCACGGCGGGCAAGGGCGGCGGCACGGGTACGGGCGCAGCACCGGTGATCGCGGAGAGCGCCAAGGGTCTCGGCGCGCTCACGATCGGGGTCGTGACGCGGCCGTTCGCGTTCGAGGGTCGCCGGCGGTCGAATCAGGCCGACCAGGGGATCCAGCGCCTGCGGGAGAAGGTCGACACGCTCATCGTGATCCCGAACGAGCGCTTGCTCTCGATCTCGAACGAGCACACCTCGGTGGTCGAGGCATTCTCGATGGCAGACGAAGTCCTGCTCCACGGCGTGCAGGGCATCACCGATCTCATCAACGTCCCCGGTCTCATCAACACCGACTTCGCCGACGTGAAGATGGTCATGAGCAACGCCGGCTCCGCGATCATGGGGATCGGCACCGGCTCAGGCGAGGGTCGGGCCGTCAACGCCGCCCGCCACGCCATCACGAGCCCGCTGCTCGAGGCCTCGATCGAAGGTGCCCGGGGCATCCTGCTCAACATCGCCGGCGGTAGTGAGCTGACGCTGTTCGAGGTGAACGACGCGGCTGCGATCATCCACGACGTCGCTCACCCCGACGCCAACATCATCTTCGGCAGTGTCATCGACGACGCGCTCGGGGACACGGTGAGGGTGACGGTGATCGCGGCCGGTTTCGATCGGTTCGACGCGGTCGAGGAGTCCCAGAAGCCGTCGACACGGACGCCGCGCCCGGCGACGGCCTCCTCGTCGCCTTCCCCGCAACAAGCGTCGCGTCCCGAGCCGGCTGATGCCGGCGGGCGCGACATCACCGGCGCCGTCCCGCGTCAGACGCCTCAGAGCGGACGCGATGTGTTCGACGTCGGCGGAGACGACGATCTCGACCTCGACGACGACTTCGACGTCCCGTCCTTCCTCCGCTAGGCGGCTCGCGGTCGCGGGGACACCCGCGGTCGTGGTGGTGAGCAGAGTCTCGGACGGAGATCTCGGACCGCGCTCGGACGCTGCCGGCGAGGCGCTCGACGCCCGGCGCCGGGCGGTCGTGCCGGGGCCCTGGCGTTGGCTGAACCAGGTACACGGCGACCACGTCGTGACGCTCGGTCCGAGCGAGGCCTGTCAGGGCCGTGAGGGTGACGCACTCGTGACCACAGCGCCCGGGGCGCCGATCGCGGTCTTCGCCGCCGACTGCGCCCTCGTCGGACTGGCGAGTCCCGAGGGCGTTCTCGGCGCCGCCCACGCGGGCTGGCGCGGCCTGCTGGCCGGCGTGCTCGGGAGCGCGGTCACCGCGATGCGCGCCGCCGGCGCCACCGACGTCGTCGCCGTCGTCGGAGCATGCATCGGGCCCGAGTGCTACGAGTTCGGCGAGGCCGATCTCGAGCGAGTGGAGCGGCGATTCGGCTCCTCGGTGCGCGCGGTCACCGCGGCCGGCCGGCCTGCGCTCGACCTCCGCGCCGGCGTGCGCACGGCGCTCGCCGAAGCCGACGTAGCGGTCGCGACCGAGCTCGACTGCTGCACCGGGTGCGACCCGGGCTGGTTCTCATGGCGGGTCCGGAAGGACACGGGACGGCATGCGCTCGTCGTCACGGGCCGGTGATGGACCCGGCCGGCGTGGACGGCGCGGACGGCGTGGACGGCGCGCTGATGGAACGGGTTGCGGCCCGAGTGGCCGAGGCGCGGGACCGGATCGCTCGGGCCGGCGGCGACCCCGGGCCGGATCAGGATCGTGGCCGTGACGAAAGGCTTCGGGTCTGACGAGGTCGTCGCCGCCCTGGCAGCCGGGTTGACCGACGTGGGAGAGAACTACGCCGACGAGCTGCTTGCCAAACGGGCGGCGGTGGGCGGCGTGGGCACATGGCACTTTCTCGGCGCCGTCCAAAGAAACAAGATCCCGCGCCTCGCCCCCGTCGTCGACTACTGGCAGGGCATCTCGAGGCCAGTCGAGGGCAGCGCCATCCTGCGGCACCGGCCGGCGGTCGCGCAGGACCTCGAGTCGCCTGCGCTGCTCGTGGAAGTCGACACCAGTGGTCTCACGGGCCGGGGCGGCTGCGCGCCGGGCGAGGTGCCCGGCGTCGTGGAGGCCTTGCGCGAGCTCGGTTGCCGTGTCGTCGGTCTGATGACGGTTGCGCCCCCCGGCGATGCCACCGTCGCAAGGAGGGCGTTCGATCTGGTCGCCGCGCTGGGCGGCGAGATCGGGCTTCCCGAGCTCTCGATGGGGATGTCGGGGGACCTCGAAGCGGCTGTGGCCGCGGGGTCGACGATGGTGCGGCTGGGGACCGCCCTCTTCGGTCCTCGCCCGCAACGTCCCAGGCTGTAACAATAGGATCCTCGGAGGAGGGGTGGCATGCCATCGTTTGTGCAGAGGGCACTTATGTATCTCGGGTTGAAGGACATCGATGACGAGGAGATCTACGACGCCGACGACGAAGAGCTTGCGGAGCCCGCCCAGGCCCGGGTGCGCCAGAGCGCCTACCCCGAGCCCGTGCCGCAACGACCCACGGTTGCCACGGTCCGACCGATCAGCAGCAACGACGGTCGCGAGATGCAGACGCCGGTTGCCCGCGGCGCCGTCGTTCGGCCTCTCGTGACCCAGCGCCATTCGAAGCCGCAGGTGGTGGCGCCGGCCCGCTTCTCCGACGCCCAGGAGATCGGGGACATGCTGAAGGCGAGCTCCCCGGTCATCGTCAACCTCCAGTCGAGCGAGAAGGACCTCGCCCGGCGGATGATCGACTTCTGCTCCGGTCTGACCTACGCCCTCGGTGGTTCGATGGAGAAGGTGGCCGAATCGGTCTTCCTGCTCACGCCGTCCAACGTCGAGCTCTCCCCCGAGGAGCGCCAGCGCCTCCAAGAGAACGGGCTCTTCCGGTCCTGAGCGCGGCGGCACCCACGCCAGTTCGTGGGCCTGAACGTCGGGGGGGTTGAGGCATGGCGATCGTCGCCGACATCCTCAACCTCTTCCTCTTCGTTCTCCTCGTTCGAGTGGTCCTCTCCTATATTCCTGCTCCGCCCGGATCGGTGTTCGTGCCGATCACACGCTTCTTCGAGGCGATCACCGAGCCGGTGCTGCGTCCGGTGCGCCACTTCGTGCCGCCGCTCCGGGTAGGCGGTGCCGCCGTGGATCTCTCGCCGATCATCGTCTGGATCGCCATCCTGGTCGTGAGGGGCCTGCTGTAGGGCCTGCGACCTGCGGTATCCACCCACTCCCGGAAAGTGCCCGGTACCATGCCAAAGCATGGAGCTCTCCGCCAAAGTCCTGCGTGAAGTCGAGTTTCGTGATCGCCTCCGGGGGTACGACACCGACGAAGTCGACGAGTTCCTCGAGAAGGTCGCGATCGCGGTCGACGATCTGCAGGAGAAGATGCGCCAGGTCACCTACCGGGCCGAGCGGGCGGAACGGACTGCCTCCGACCGGGCGATCGACGAGGACGAAGACAGCATCCGCCGTACGCTCGTCCTGGCGCAGCGGACGGCGGATCTGGCGGTCCGCGAAGCCCAGGAGCAGGCAGCGACTCTCATGGACAGCGCACGGAGCGAGGCCGAGGCCATGCTCGCGGACGCACGCGAGAAGTCCCAAAGGCTGACCTCGGAAGCCGAGCGCCGCCACCGAGACGAGCTCGGCCGGCTCGAGAACCAGCGGGACCAGGTCCGAAATGAGCTTGCGGCTCTGTCGGGGGTGCTCGAGGCGGAGCGGACGAGGTTGGCGGAGGCACTCGGCGCGGCGCTTCGTTTTGTCGAGAGGACTCTCACGCCGGCCAAGGAGCTCTCCGAGCTGCGTCCCGTTCCGTCCTCGGCCGGCGGCAGCCCACCGCCTGACGACCTCGAGGCCCAGATCAACGAGGACGCGGCGGCCGCGGCGCCGCTGCCGCCGACCGACGACCCGACACCCGCCGAGGGCGAGGCCGCCCCGGTGACCGAAGCTGTCCGGACCAACCTTGCCGCTCTTCCCACCCTCGACGACTCAGGCCCGGAGACCGAATCCTGGCATGCGCCGGACACGAGGGCCCAAGCGCGCTTCGGGAGCGTGGCGACCTCCGACTGGACTGCCTGAGAGCCGGCGAGCCCGGGGCGGGCCGGCGCCCGCTGCGTCGACGCGCTGAACCTGCACGACGACTGAGCCTCCATCGGGGAGCTCGCCGGCGGCCATGAACCAACCGTCCCGGTCGGCGGGCTTCGAATCCTGGTCGATCAAGGCCTCGATCATGAGCTCGAGCCCGAGCACCTGCGCCGCGATGTGGTCCAGCCACGGCTGGATGGCGGCGGCCGGCTCCTCGGGCAAGGCGACGACGAGGCGGATCCGATCGGTCACGTGCAGCCCGGCGTCTCGCCGCGCCCGCTGCACGAGGCGGATGACGTCTCGGGCGAGGCCTTCGGCGAGCAGCTCTGGCGTGGTCTCGAGGTCGACCGACACGATCCCGACCTCGCCGGGCAGCGCCCGGCTACGCGCCGGGTCCCGCGGGCGAAGGCGCAGGTCGTACTCGCCCGCCAAAAGGGGCACCCCGCCCACTTCCACGGTGCCGTCTGCCAACTGGGACCAGTCCCCCTTCCGAGCGGCGGCGATCACATGTTGTGTGCGCTCGCCGAGCCGCGGTCCGAGCGCGGCCGGGACGATGCTCAGCACCGTCTCGCCCAGTTCGCCGACGGACTCGACCAGCTCCACCTCGTGCACGTTCACCTCGTCTGCGATCAGGTCGGCGAACGGCGCCAGCAGGCTCGCGCCCGCTGCCGCCACCGTCAGGCGCGAGAGCGGGAGCCGTGCCCGCAGGCCGGCGGCCTTGCGGATCGAGTGGCCGGCGGAGCTCACCTCCCGGGCAAGGTCCATCGCTTCGACCAGGGCGGGGTCGGAGGGCAGCTCGTCGGCAAGGGGCCACGAGGCGAGGTGCACGCTGCGCGCGCCCGTCAGCCCCTGATACACCGCCTCGCCGAGAAACGGGAGAAACGGCGCCACAATCCGGCTGAGCACCTCCAACACGGTGTGCAAGGTGTCGTAGGCGTCCTGCTTGTCCTCGGGGCCGGCCGGCGCCGCTGAGCCTGGCGCCGGCGCCTGGGCGCCGTCGGCGGCGCCGGCACCGCCGGCGGGACGCCAGAAGCGGTCGCGACTGCGGCGCACGTACCAATTGGTGAGCGCGTCGAGAAACGAGGAGATGTCGGCTGTCGCCCCCGCCAGGTCGTAGTCGTCCATCGCTGCCGTCACGTCCTCGACGAGGCGGCGGGTCTTGGCGAGTACATAGCGGTCGAGAACTCCGGTCTGGTCGCTGCGGACCTTCCCGCTCATGCCGTCGGCGTTGGCGTAGAGGGACAGGAAGTACCACGTGTTCCAGATCGGGTTGCACACGAGCCGGACGGGCTCGGCTAGCGCCTTCTCCTCGATGACGACGTCGTGGCCCCGCAGCACCGGCGAGCTGAGCAGGTACCACCGCATGGCGTCGGCCCCGTGGACCGCGAAGACCTCCTCTGGATCGGGGAAGTTGCGCAGCCGCTTGGAGAGCTTGCGGCCGTCGTCGCCGAGCACGATGCCGTGCGCGATGCAGGTCTTGAACGGCGGCCGGTCGAACAACGCCGTCGCGAGCACGTGCAAGGTGTAGAACCAGCCTCGGGTCTGGCCCACGTACTCGACGATGAAGTCGGCCGGAAAGTGCTCCTCGAACCGCTTCGTGTTCTCGAAGGGGTAGTGGAGCTGTGCGAACGGCATCGATCCGGACTCGAACCAGCAGTCGAGGATGTCGGGGATCCTTCGCATCGTGGAAGATCCGGTCGGGTCATCCGGGTTCGGGCGCGTGAGCTCGTCGAGGGCGGGGCGGTGCAGGTCGGTCGGGCGAACGCCGAAATCGGCCGCGAGCTCGTCGAGGCTGCCGTAGACGTCGATGCGCGGATAGCGCGGATCGTCGCTCTTCCACACCGGTATCGGCGTCCCCCAGAAACGATTCCTCGTGATCGACCAGTCCCGCGCCCCCTCCAGCCACTTGCCGAAGGCGCCGTCGCGCACGTTCTCGGGCACCCACTGAATCTGCTGATTGAGCTCGACCATGCGGTCCCTGAACGCAGTCACCCGCACGAACCAGGAGCTCATGGCCCGGTAGATGAGGGGCGTGTCGGTCCGCCAGCAGTGGGGGTAGCTGTGGGTGTAGTCCTCGACCTGGAGCAGCGCCCCGGCCGAGCGCAGCCGCTCGACGATGCCGGCGTTCGCATCGAAGACCTGGACGCCGGCGAAGTCCGGCACCTCAGCGGTGAATCGTGCCCTGTCGTCCACCGGAGCCACGACCGGAATGCCTGCAGCTTCGCAGGCCCGCTGGTCGTCCTCGCCGAAGCCCGGCGCCATCTGGACGATGCCTGTGCCCTCGTCCATGGCGACGAAGTCCTCGCCGAGGACGACGAAGGCACCCGGCGTGCCGGCGAAGTACGGGAAGAGGGGGCGGAAACGGCGCCCGACGAGATCGGCCCCCGTGACCGTGCCGACGCGCTCGGCGCCGGCGAGCACGTCCTCGTAGGCAACGACGCGGGCGGCACCGATGACGACCCGGGCGCCGTCCCGGTCGAGCACCGCGTACTCGAGGTCGGGTCCGACGGCCAGCGCAAGGTTCGACGGCAAGGTCCAAGGCGTCGTCGTCCACGCCAGTAGCCCGACCGGGCCCCGCAACAGCTCAGGTCCGTCGTCAGCCGGCTCAAGGTCGAAACGCACGGTCACCGCCGGATCGGTCCGGTCCCGGTACGAGTCGTCCTGGCGCGTCTCGAAATTGGAGAGCGGGGTCTCGCACTCCCAGCAGTAGGGGAGCACCCGGAAGCCCTCGTAGGTGAGGCCCTTGTCGTACAAGCGCTTGAATGCCCACAGGACGCTCTCCATGAAGGAGATGTCCATCGTCTTGTAGTTGTCCTCGAAGTCCACCCAGCGCGCCTGGCGGGTGACATAGCGCTCCCAGGCGTCGGTCGTTCGCTGCACGATCTGGCGGCAGTAGTCGTTGAACCGGTCGATGCCGTAGGCGATGACCGCTTGGCGGTCGGCGACGCCGAGCTCCTTCTCGGCCTCCATCTCGGCCGGAAGGCCATGGCAGTCCCAGCCGAAACGCCGCTCGACGCGGCGGCCCCGCATCGTCTGATAGCGCGGGACCGCGTCCTTCACGAAACCCGTGAGCAGGTGGCCGTAGTGCGGAAGCCCGTTCGCGAAGGGCGGCCCGTCGTAGAAGACGTATTCGGTCTCGGCGGCGTGCATCGCCACCGAGGCTTCGAAGGTGCGGTCCTCCCGCCAGAACGCGAGAATCTGCTCCTCGAGCGAGGGATAGCGCGGCTGTGCTTGGACCTGGGCGTAGGGGACCGCGCCGGGCGCGTCGGGCATGGCCATACAGTAGGCGGCCATGGCAGGCGACCGGTTCGAGATCGAGGCGTACGAAGCCGATTCCGCCGCGGATCGTTGGCGGGTGCTGACCGGTCCGGCTATCGTTCAGCACCCTCGCCGCGACGGGAGAGCTCGAGACCAATGGTGACCACGACGAAGAAGTCCGCGGCTCCGAAGATCGTTGCTTCTCGGGAGGCGGCCAAGGTTCCGCCTGCGAAGAAGATCGCGAAGAAGGCGGCTCCTGAGACCGCGGCGAAGACGGCCCCCAAAGCTGCGTCCTCGCCTGCCCAGAAGCCCGCCAAGGCGACTCCGGCGGCGAAGGCTGCCGCGTCGCCGGCAACCAAGAGCGCCGGCAAGGCGCCGGCGGCCAAGCCCGCAGCCAAGCAGAAGCCCGAGAAGGCTGTTGCGACCACGAAGGCCGGCCCGGTTGCGAAGGCCGGCGCACCCGCCCCGGGCGCGGCGACGAAGGGGTCGGGTGCCGGCTCAGCTCCTGCCAAAGCCGCCAAGGCGGCGTCGCATGTCCGCAAGACTCCTGCCGCCCCGGGACGGCCGGCTGTGGGGCTCGGCGCGAAGGCGCCGGCGCCCAAGCGGGTGAGTGAAGGGTATGTGAAGGACGAGCGTTTCTTGGCGTCGCAGCGAGCGGCGCTCGAACGCGAGCGTGTGACCTACCTCGAACAAGCGGCGAGCCTGAAGGCGGAGGCCGAATCGCTCGTCGAGGAGATGGAGCCGGGCGACATCCAGTTCGACGACGAGTCGGGCGAAGGCGGCACTGTCACCGTCGACCGGGAGCGGGACCTCGCCCTCTCGGCTCAAGCCATGGCGGCGGTGGAGGAGATCGATCACGCCCTTGCCAAGATGAACAACGGCACGTACGGGATCTGCGAGAACTGCGGCAAGCTCATCCCGAAGGCGCGTCTTGAAGCCCTTCCCTACGCCCGCTTGTGCATCGACTGCAAGAGCGGGGGGCTCTCGAGACGTTGAGCACGGCCGGCGATGACCGGCCCGGTGCAATCGGGGGAGTGAGTTCCGAGGACGCCGCCGCCAACCGATCGCGCCAGAGGTCGTTCCGGGTCCGCCGAATCCGGGTCATGGCGGCGATCGCCGTAGTCGTGATCGTCGCCGACCAGGTCACCAAATCTCTCGCGGTCGCGAGGCTCGCGTCCGGGCCGATCCATCTGATCGGGCCGTTCTCGTTCGCGCTCTCGTACAACTCCGGCGTCGCGTTCAGCATCGGCCGGAGCCTGACGTGGCCCCTGGCTGTGCTGGCCGTCGTCCTCGTCCTCGGCGTGGCGTGGTTCGGCCGCGCCGTGCCCAACACGGCCGCCGCCGTCGCGGTCGGGATGATTCTCGGAGGAGCACTCGGCAACCTCTCCGACCGGATCTTCCGGGGTCACCATGGCGCGGTGGTCGACTTCATCTATTCCGGTTTCTGGCCGACGTTCAACGTTGCCGACTCGTCGATCGTCTGCGGCAGCATCCTTCTCTGCATCGTCCTCTGGCGCTCCTCTGCCACGAGGCACACGCCGGAGCGTGGCCGGCATGACGCCGCATGATCGAGGAAGGCGACCTGCGACCGGTGGTCGAGATCCCCGGCGCGCTCGGGGGCGAGCGGGTGGATCGAGTCGTGGCTCTGCTGTCCGGCCGGACCCGGGCCCAGGTTGCGAAGCTCATCGCGGCCGGAGGGGTTCGCCTCGGCGGCGTGGTCGTCGCCGCCGGCAGCCGGCGGGTCCGAGTCGGTGAGATCCTCGAGACCGACCTGCGACTCGTCGTCGGTGGAAACCGTTCCGTGCCGGCGCCGGCTGAGGCGGGAGAGGTCCCGTTTCGGGTCGTCTTTGATGACGAGGCGGTGATCGTCGTCGACAAGCCACCCGGCGTCGTGGTTCATCCCGATGGCGCCCACCGGTCGGGCACGCTCGTTTCCGGCCTGCTGGCTATGTATCCCGAGCTCGCTCGCCTGCCCGAGCTCGGCTACGGCGAGATCGACCGGCCTGGCATCGTGCACCGGCTGGACAAGGACACGTCCGGGCTGCTCGTCGTCGCCCGCACCCCCGACGCCTATCGCTCGCTCACCGCCCAATTGGCGGCGCGCACGGTTCGGCGGACGTATCTGGCCCTTGCATGCGGTGCACTCGACGCAGAGGCCGGCGTTGTGGACGCGCCGATCGGCAGGTCGCTGCGCGATCCGACGCGCATGGCGGTCGCCGCCGGCGGTCGGGCCGCGCGCACGCACTACCGGGTGCTGGCTCGGTTCGCCGAGCCCCTGGAGGCGACGTATCTCGAACTGCGGCTCGAGACCGGCCGCACGCATCAGATCCGTGTGCACCTTGCAGCGATCGGCCACCCCGTGGTCGGAGATGCCCGCTACCGGGGCGATCGGCGGCGGTCGGGCGCCGGCAGGCCCTTCTTGCACGCGGCCGGGCTGGCTTTCGTGGACCCGGCGACGGACCAGCAGGCCGAGTTCAGCTCACCGCTTCCCGACGATCTCGTCTCCGTGCTCGAACGTTTTTCCTGAATCGCTCTCAGCGGGCTCCGCCCTAGGTGTGCGACGCTGGGTGCGCACCGGTGGGCGACGCGGAGGGAGCCGGCATGTTCAAGCGGGTGGTCGTGGCGATCGACTGGTCAGAGCAGTCAGAGCACGCAGTCGAGACGGCGAAAGATCTCGGCCGCTTGTCCGGGGGCGAGGTCCGGGTCCTTCACGTGCACGAGGTCGAGCGGCTCCCGCCGCACGGGGCCGGCCCACTGGCGTCGACCGTCGGTGCGGTCGCAAATGAGGGAGAGCAGGCGTCGATCGAGCGTGTCGCCGAGACCTGCAAGCAGATGACAGACGCCGGCATCCCCGCGACCGGCGAGGTCCGGATCGCGCTCTCCGGCCGGGTCGCAGTCGAGATCGTCGAGGAGTCCAAGACCTGGGGGGCCGATGTCATCGTGATCGGCTCACGCGGCCGGACGAACTTGAAGGGCATCATGCTCGGGAGCACGACGAACAAGTTGTTGCACCTGACGTCGCTGCCCGTGGTGGTCGTGCGCTAGCACGGCTGCCGGAGGCGGGCGTAGCAGCACGGCTGTCGGAGGACGGGCGAAGAAGCACGGCTGTCGGAGGACGGGCGAAGAAGCACGGCTGTCGGAGGACGGGGACATTACTTTTTCGCGCCAAACTTGCCTCCGTTAATGATTGCGACTGGTCGCAATCTCGATGAGAGGCAAGTTGAACTAAGAATTGCAATGTCGCCGGGAGACTGCCCCGCCGGGAGACTGCCCCGCCGACGGGGGCGAGAGGGCCGGCGGGGGCGAGAGGGCCGGCGGGGGCGAGAGGGCCGGCGGGGCAGGGACTGACCGAGGCGAACCTCAGGCAGCGTCGTGAACGCCCTCGACCTCTGGCTGAGCAGCCAGGAAGGCCAAGGCGGCAGCTTCGATGCGCCGCACACGTCGGACACCGATGCCGAGGGTGCGGGCCGTGGACTCGAGCGACGCAGGCGCGCCGCCACCGAGCCCGAAACGCAGCCTGACGACATCCCGCTCGAGGTCGGGCAGGCGGTCGATGGCCGCATCGAGCTTGCCCAGCGTGAGCGTGTGGGCGATCTCGTCCTCGAAGGGCGGCTCGTCGCCGCTCACAACGTCACCCAGCGTTGCAGTGGCTTCGCTCGTCAACGGCTGATCGAGACTGGCCACGACGCGAGGCAACCGGGCGTGGTCGGGATCGCCTTCGAGCTCAGCGGCGAGCGCGTCCTCGGGCAGCCGAATGGCACGCCCCTTGGACTGAACCGCACGCTGCAGAGCCTGGCGGATCCACCACGTCGCATACGTTGAGAAACGGAATCCCTTCCGCCAATCAAACTTCTCCACCGCGCGCATCAGGCCGAAGGTCCCCTCCTGGACAAGGTCCACGAGGTCGACGCCGCGACCCTGGTAGCGGCGTGCCCAGTGCACCACGAGGCGCAGGTTGGAACCGATCATCTGCTTGCGGGCTTCCTCGTCGCCCTGCTCGATCCTCTTGGCGAGCTCCGTCTGCTCATCCGCGCTCAGAAGCGGGAACCGGCCGAGATCGTCAAGGAACAGCCGCATCAAGTCCGGCCCGCTGGAGCTGGGCTCCCTCATGGCGCGACTCCGCTCGCCGGGGCTCAGCTCCGGCGTCGTGGCTTCCTCGATCCTGTTCTCCGCTGGAATGTCTTCCTCTCCTTGCTTCGTTTCTCACATGATGACAACGCGAATCACCGCCTTGCCATTCCATCGTTCCATCAACATCTGGCCGATTGCGGTATGTGGCCGCCCGCCCTGGTCAGGGCTGCAGTCGGAAGGCGAACTACGCTCGACCCGGTGATCAAGTCCGATCTCGATCCTCAGACGCCGGGCCGCCTCATCGTGGTCCGGCACGGCGCGACCGCGTGGAGCATGGCCGGCCGTCACACCGGGCGAACTGATCCGTCCCTCACCCAGGCGGGAGAGGAGGAGGCCCGAACCTTAAACGGTCGGCTGGCCGAGTTCAAGCCGGCGGCCGTGTTCTCCAGCCCGCTCCGCCGAGCACTGGAAACGAGCCGCCTCGCCGGCTTCGGTGACGAGGTCGTCGTCGACGACCGCCTCGTCGAATGGGACTACGGCGATTACGAAGGCCTCACCTTCTCGGAGATCCAGGACCGCTCGCCCGGTTGGAGGCTCTGGGAGGATGGCGCGCCGTCGGGCGAATCGGCCGCCGACGTCGGCAAGCGGGCCGACTCGTTCCTCGGCACGTTGCGGCGCGACGTCCTCCTGAACGGACGCGAGGTGCTGGTGTTCGCGCACGGGCACCTTCTCTGCGTGCTCGCGGTCCGCTGGCTCGGTTTGCCGCCGAACATGGCCAGGCTCCTGGTGCTCGACTCGAGCGGCATCGGGGTGCTCGGTTGGAAGCGGTCCGAGCCGGTGGTGGAACGGTGGAACTGCTGAGAGATTCCGCTGTTGCAAAAGGTCAGTCGAGTGGCGAGAGCGGTGGAGCAGTGCCCCGCGCCCGAAGCACCATGTCCTCGAGCGTGAACGAGTCGAGGTGGTGGCGCATGTGCTCTCCGACGTCGTCCCACACTGCCAGGAGCACACACTGGCCCTCGTGATCGCAGGCGCCGTTCTGATGAGGCTGCCCGAAGTCTCCGACGACGATCGGACCGTCGACCGCGCTCACGATCTGGCCGAGCGTGATCTGCTCCGGCGATCTCGCGAGGATGTACCCGCCCCCGACGCCCCGCTTGGAACGGACGAGGCCGGCTCCCTTCAGCGCCAGCAGGATCTGCTCCAGGTAGGGCTGAGGAAGCCCGGTCCTCTCGGCTATGTCGCGGACCGACGTCGGTGAGGCGTCCTCGCGGAGTGCGAGGGACAGCAGCGCACGGCTTGCGTAGTCGCCGCGGGTCGAAACCTTCACCCCTTCATCGTACGGCGACCAGCCGCCGGATAAGCGGGACGCTGTGGGACGATGTCGAAATGCGGCCGGCTGGGGCTCCTCGTCGTCGGCGGCCGGCGCTGGTGGCCGCCATGGCGGCCGTGGTAGTCGTCGCGGCAGGGTGCGGGAATGCCAAGACGACGGTGTCCCACGCCGGCAACGTCGAGGGAGTCAGCAGCTCGCAGATCGTCGTCGGCGGCGTCGCCTCCCTCACGGGTCCGATCCCGGCCGACTTCGCCCCGATCTTCGACGGCGTCAGGGCGTATCTGTCGATGGTCAACGCCGAGGGAGGCGTCGCCGGGCGCACGATCGAGTTCCGATACCCACTCGACGACGGCTCGAACGCCTCGCAGAACACCGACCAGGTACGCACCCTGGTCCAGCAGGATCACGTCTTCGCGGTCGTCGGCGTGGCGACCCCGAGCTTCGCGGGAGCGAGCTTCCTGGAGGCCAACGACGTCCCGACGTTCGGCTACGCCGTCAGCACGGACTGGGCGGACGGCCCGAGCTTGTTCGGCGCGGAGGGCTCGTACATCGCCTTCACGCGACCGGGCCCCGAGCCGGCCTATCTGGCCGAGCAGCTGCACGCCAAGGCGGTCGGGATCCTCGCCTACCAGGTGAGCGGCTCCCAGCAGGGCTGCGAGGGCGTCGCCTACGAGATGCACCGCTTCCACATTCCGGTCGTGTACGAGGACACATCGATCCCGGCGCCGCCGGTCGACCTCACCACGGACGTCAACCGGATGCGTGCTCTGCACGTGGACCTGGTCGCGAGCTGCATGGACCTCTCCGGCAACACGTTGCTGTCGCGGACCATGCACCAGGACGGCATGGGGTCCGTCGCCCAGTACTGGCTGAACGGCTACGACGAGGCGGCGATCGCCAAGTTCTCGAACTTGATGCAAGGCGTCTACTTCCTCATCGGACATGTCCCGTTCGAGTCGGCGAGGCTGTCGGCGGGCAAGTACCCCGGCATGGAGCTGTATCTGAGGGAGCTCGCGAAGTACTACCCACACGACCTCCCGGGAGAGGCGTCGCTGGCCGGCTGGGTCGATGCCGACATGTTCGTGACCGGGCTGCGCATGGTGGGGCGCGATCTCACCCGCACCAAGCTCATCGATGCGCTCAACTCGCTGACGGCCTTCACCGCGGACGGCATCGTGGCGCCGATCGACTGGCGTTACGAGCATCGCAGCGTCGGGCCGGTCGACTGCAATGTCTACGTACGGGCGCTCGGGGGTCGGTTCGTGCCCCTGTACGGGTCGGCCAGGACCGTGTTCACGTGCTTCAGGGTCCCCCAGCCCGCCGGCGTCAGCCGCGTGGTCGTGATCCCGCCGCCGAAGGGCGTGCCCGGGACGTGAAGGAGCTGAGCGCGGGGCCTGTGGCCGGGTGAGCCAGTTTCTCAGCTATGCCATCCCGGGACTGCCGTACGGGTGCGTCTTCGCTCTCATGGCTGTCGGCCTCGTCCTGACGTACCAGACCTCGGGCGTGTTCAACCTCGCTTACGGCGCGCAGGCCTACGCCTCGGCGCTCGTGTTCTACGTGTGCGTCAACGCCGGCTGGCCGAGCTGGGCTGCGTTCGTGGCGGCGGTGGTGGTGGGGGCGCCGTTGCTCGGTCTCGCGATGGACCGCTTCCTCTACCGGTTCATCCGCTCGGCGCCGGTGCTCGTGAAGCTCGTGAGCGCGCTCGGGATGCTGATCGCCATCCCGGCCGCGCTCGACCTCATCTTCGGGAGCCAGCAGCGGCTGGCGCCGCCGTCGCTCTGGCTGCCGCCCGGAACGGTCTACTTCCACGTCGCCGGCGACGCCATCAACGGCACGGAGCTCTCGACCGTCATCGTGACCCTCGCCGTCGTGCTGCTGCTGTCGTTGATGTCGCACTTCACCCAGATCGGACTCCGGATGCGGGCGATGGCCGAGAGTCCCCGCATGGTCCAGCTCGCCGGCGTCAACTCCGAGCTCGTCGGCATCGCCATCTGGGTCCTCTCGAGCTTCCTGGCGGGCCTGGCCGGCGTGCTCCTCGCGCCGCTGTTCGCCGACCTGCAAGTGCTGAACTTCACCGACCTGCTCGTGGCGGCCATCGCCGCGGCGGCGTTCGGCAGCCTCACCAGCCTGCCGCTGGCGTTCTGGGGCGGCATCGGTCTCGGCGTCGTCCAGGAGCTGCTCGGCGGTTACCTCCCGAGCGGGAGCGTGCTCTCCTCCGGGCTGCGGCCGGCGCTCCCGTTCGCGGTCCTGCTCGCCCTGCTACTCCTCCTGCCCGGTCTGCGCGAACGCTGGTTCCACACCGACCCCCTCGCGGGCTGCGACCCGCCGCCACCACCCATGGCCACGACCATCGGGGGCTACGGGCTCGAGCGCGCCCTGCGGGTGGGGGGGTGGGTTGTGGTGGCGGTGTTCTTTGTTTCGTGTCTGACTTGGGTGCCGGCGAACTGGACGTTCACGCTCACCCAGGGCGTCGCCTACTCGGTCATCTTCCTGTCCATCGTGCTGCTGACGGGGATGAGCGGCCAGATCTCCCTTTGCCAGGCGGCGTTCGCCGGCATCGGCGCCTTCACGTGCGCGCAGCTCGCCACCCACTTCGGCATCTCCGTGCTCGTCGGCATGCTGGCGGGCGGCGCCGTGGCGGCGGCCGTCGGCGTCGTCGTGGCGCTGCCGGCGCTCCGTCTCGGGGGGCTCGCCCTTGCCTTGGCGACGCTCGCCTTCGGCTTGCTCGCCGACAACGTCGGCTTCCAGTTCTCCTGGTCAGGAAACGGCGACTCCGGCGTCAACGTCCCCCGCCCCCAGCTCGGTTCGCTCAACTTCACGAGCGGGAAGCTGTTCTTCGTGCTCGCCATGCTCGTGCTCGGAATCAGCGCCGCGCTCGTGATGGCGATCCGGCGGGGCACCACGGGTCGGGAGCTGGCGGCGATGCGCGGGAGCGAGCTCGCGGCCTCGTCGATCGGCATCAATCTCGCGAGGTTGAAGATCACCGTCTTCGCCGTGGCGGCGGCACTCGCCGGCGTGGGCGGTGCGCTCTTCGGCTCACTGCAGGGCACCGTCTCCGCGAACGACTTCAATTCGCTTATCTCGCTCGTGTTCGTGGTCGTGGTGGTGACGACAGGCGTCTACACGGTCGAGGGCGCGATCGAGGCCGGGATGGCGTACGTCATCCTCTACCAGCTCCTCGACTACCTCCCTTCGCAATGGCGCAACCTCTTTCCGATCCTCTTCGGCCTCGGCGCCGTCACATACGCCCTTCACCCCGAGGGCATGGTGGAATGGCAGAAACGCCGGTTGATCGAACGGCTCGTCTCGTGGCGGCAGCACCCGCAGGCGGTGGGCTGAGATGGCGCTGCTGGAGGCTTCGGGAATCGGCAAGCGCTTCGGCGGGATCGTCGCCCTCGACGGCGTCTCGGTAGAGGTCGAGGCAGGCGAAGCTGTCGGCCTGGTCGGCCCGAACGGCGCCGGGAAGACGACGCTGTTCGACTGCTTGAACGGGGTGCGGCATCTGGACGAGGGGGAGGTCAGCTTCGAGGGGCGGAGGATCGACCGGCTCGCCGTCTACGAGCGGGCCCGGCTCGGGATCGGGCGTACGTTCCAGCGGCTCGAGCTCTTTGCCGGGATGAGCCCGCGCGACCATCTCATGGTCGCGCAGAGGGTGCATCAGGCAGACGGCCGCCTCTGGAAGGACCTGATCGGCCGCGGCCGGGCCGGCGTGGCCGTGGCCCGGGTCGAAGAGCTCCTCGTCCAGCTCGGCCTCGAGGAGGTCGCCGACGATCCCATCGAGACGTTGAGCCAGGGACACGGCCGGCTCGTGGAGCTCGGGCGGGCGCTCGTGCAGGACCCGTTGCTGGTGCTCCTCGACGAGCCTTCGTCGGGCCTCGACACGAACGAGACGATGGCGTTCGCAACCGTCCTGCTTACGGTGCGGGCGAGCCGCCGGACCGCGATGCTGCTCGTCGAGCACGATCTCGAGCTCGTGCGAGCGGTCGTCGAACGCGCCTACGTGCTCGACTTCGGCAAGCTGATCGCTTCCGGCCCGGTAGAGACCGTCCTGGCCGACCCAGTTGTGCGGCGTGCCTACCTGGGCGAGGCCATATGAGTGATCTGTCCGGCTCGCCGGCCTTCGAGCTGCGGGACGTCTCGGCCGCGTACGGGCGGTTTCGGGCGTTGTTCGGCGTGTCGCTGTCGGTCGCCGCCGGCTCGGTCACGGCGCTCGTCGGACCGAACGGTGCCGGGAAGTCCACCATCGCCCGCGTCGCGACGGGACTCGTCCCGCTGACCAGGGGTCGGATCCTTCTGGCCGGAGAGGACGTCACCGGTCTTCCGACCTGGAAGCTCGTGCGCAAGGGTGTCGCGCATGCTCCCGAGGGGCGATCGGTGTTCGCGACCTTGGACGTCGAGGACAACCTCCGCCTGACATTCATGCGGGCGCTCGACCGGAAGGGCGCGGCCGAAGCGCTCGCGCGCGCCTACGAGCGCTTCCCGCGGCTCGCCGACCGCCGGCGCCAGCTCGCCGGCACGCTATCGGGGGGCGAGCAACGGATGCTGGCGTTGGCGAGGGTGCTGGCGGTACCGCCGAGGTTTCTCGTGGTCGACGAGCTCTCGCTCGGGCTCGCGCCACGGGTCGTGGACGACGTCTACCGGGCGTTGCGGGAGATCCGCGACGCCGGCACGTCGCTCCTCGTCATCGAGCAGCAGCTCCCGCGGGCACTTGAGCTGGCCGAGCAACTGGTGGTCCTGCGAAAGGGCCGGGTGGTCGAGGCAGGCCCAGTGAGTGATCTAGGCGACGTCGCCCGGGAGCTGCTTCCGGGCTCGGCACCGGGGATCAGGCCTGGCCCGCGTCCGGGCGAGGGTGGCTAGCCCTAGCAGCCGGGCGGCGCGGTGCCGGCGTTCTCGAGCTCGAGCAGCGTGCAGATCGTCACCTTGGCGACGAGCCACTTTGCGTTCAGATAGACGGCCAGGCCGGCCGCGTTCGGCAGTAGTGCCTTTCCGTCTGGGCTCAAGATGCTGTAGGTGACCTTTGCACACGGGCTGGGCAGGAATTCGGTCCTGCAGCCGGCACCGTGCAAGATCGTCACCTTGCTGACGGTCGCGCCGGCGGCGGACTTGGCGAGCGGCGACTTGAGCGCCGTCGTGAAAGCCGCCCGAAGCATGGAACCGTCCTGGACGACGGCGAGCTTGGGCGCGATGGCTGGGTTCGCGAGGTCGAAAAGCACGGAGTAGGCCATCTTGATCTGAGCGATGGACGCCGCGGTGGGCGGAAGCGTCGTGGTCACCGGCGCCGCCGTCGTCGACGTTGTGCCCGGGGCGGCGGTGGTCGTCGTCGTGTGGTGCTCGAGGAGCTGCAGGCGGCGAGCCCGAACAGGACCATCGCCGCGACAGCGACGACCGCGGAACGGCGCGACAAGGCTCGGGGCAATCGACGGTTCGGCACGCGACGAGTCTAAGTACCCGTTACGGCCGTTGCGGTGATCGCCAGTACGCTGCGGTCCGGTGAGCATCTCGACGAAACGGGGCGACGACGGCACCACGGGTCTCCTCTACGGGGGACGGGTCCGCAAGGACTCGCAGCGGATCGACGCGAATGGTGTCATCGACGAAGCGCAGGCGGCTCTGGGTCTGGCCCGGGCCGAAGTCCCGGGCTCGAAGCTCGATGACGAACTCATCGGGCTCGAGCGCGGGCTCTGGGTCCTCATGGCCGAGGTCGCCACGGCACCGAGCAACCGCCGCAAGCTCACCCCCGGAGTGACGCTCGTCACCGCGGAGATGGTCGATGCTCTCGAGCGCCGTGTTCACGAGCTCGAAGCGTCCGGTGCCGTGCCGTCCGAGTTCGTCGTACCGGGCCAGAGCCGTGCTGGCGCGGCGCTCGACCTGGCTCGCACCATCGTCCGACGCGCGGAGCGGCTGGCCGTCGCGCTGCGCCTCGGCGAAGGCTCGCAGGTGGTGCCGTACTTGAATCGCCTGTCCGATCTGTGCTGGCTGCTGGCGCGCGCCGAGGAGCGGGAGCACCTCACGTCCCGGGGTGGAAGTGTGCGCACCCGCCGCGCGAGGGCATGATGGCCGTCATGCACTCGCCCTCCACGCTGCCGACTCACGTATCCGATTCGCTTCCCGAACAAGTCGAGGCTGTCGGCTGGGGCGCCTTCGAGGGCCTCGAGACGGCGCGACCCGGGTTCGAGGTGGACGTTGTCTGGTGCGAACGAAGGCGTTTCTTGGCGAAGCTCGGCGAGGCGCTGGTCGAGCCGGGCGATGGCGGCCGGGTCGAGGTGGTGCTTGGACTCGGTGACCCGAAGCGACTGGGGACGGCGAAGCTGCGCAGGGCGGCGGCGGCGTTCGCGAATGCCACGGGTGGTGCGAAGTCGGCCGCTCTGGACCTGACCGGGATCTCGAGCTTCGGGGTCGGAACCGAGGAGGCGGTGGAGGCGGCCATCGAGGGCTTCTGGGGTGCCCGCTACCGGTTCACGCGCTACCACGCCGGCGATCCGGACCCACTCGAGTCGCTCACGATCGTCGTCGGGAGCGGGGAGGTCGGAGACGCCGAGCGAGGCGTCGACCGGGGCCGCGTCATCGCGGACGCGACTCGCCTGGCGCGGGACCTCTCCAACGAGCCGGCCGGTGCGCTCACCCCGACCCAGCTCGCTGAGGTCGCCGTCGAGGTGGCCGAGCGCGCCGGGCTCCAGTCGACGATCCTCGACGAGGACGCCATCGTCGCCGCCCGCCTCGGGGGTCTGCTCGGGGTCGCTGCCGGCTCGGTCCAGCCGCCGCGGCTCATCAAGCTCGTCTACGAACCGACCGACGCCGATGCCCAAAGGCGCGCCGACGGCAGCATTCCGACCGTCGCACTCGTGGGCAAAGGCATTACGTTCGACTCCGGCGGACTGTCGCTCAAGACCGCCGACGGGATGATGACGATGAAGACGGACATGAGCGGCGCCGCCGTCGTCATCGCGACTCTCGGTGCCTGCCGTGCCCTCGGGATAGGTGTCCGGGTGATCGGTTTCGCGCCGACCACCGAGAACATGCCCGGTGGACGGGCGATCAAGCCCGGTGACGTCCTGGAGATCCGGAACGGCAAGACCATCGAGGTCCTGAACACCGACGCCGAGGGCCGGCTCGTGCTCGCCGACGGGTTGTCCCTCGCCGTCGAGGAGGAGCCTGACGCCATCGTCGACCTCGCGACGCTCACCGGCGCTTGCGTGGTCGCGCTCGGCCGCAAGATCGCCGGGCTCATGGGCAACGACGACCGCCTGCTGTCGGCGGTCCATTCGGCGTCGGAGCGAGCGGGCGAGGCGACCTGGGTGCTACCGCTTCCCGACGCCTACCGGGTCGACATCGACTCGGAGATCGCCGATATGAAGAACACAAGCAAGCCGGGAGGGGGTGGGGCGTTGACGGCGGGCTTGTTGCTGCAGGAGTTTGTTTCTGATCGGCCTTGGGTTCATCTGGACATCGCCGGCCCGTCCCGCTCGGAGGAGGACTCAGGCGACTCCCGCAAGGGTTCAACAGGATTCGGTGTCCGCACGATGATCGAGTTCCTGTCTTCGTACGATCCACTCGACTCGCCGGCGGCAGGTTCTGCCGGACGGAAGGTGATCCCATGAGCGACTACGAGGACCCAACCGAGGTGCCGGATGCCGGCTCGGGTGGCGAGACCGAAGGTGCCGGCTCTGGCGGCGAAGCCGAGGACCGCGGCGCCGAGGGTGGCGGCGCTGAGGCCGCCGGCTCGAGCGGCCGCGCTGTGTATCCGCCGCGGCCGCCGGGTCCGCCCGGTCCGGTTCTCCCGCCCTTCCCAGGGATCTCTCCGTCCCCGGTCGAGGACGCGCGCAGGCAGCCCACGCCGGCGGCGCCGCAGCCCACGCCCGCGCCGGCGTGGCCGCGGCCCGCCCCGCCCGCGGCCAGCCCGCCGGCGCCCGCAGCGCCCTTGCCGGCGCCAGCCCGCCGGCGCCCGCAGCCAGTCCGCCGGCCGCGCCCGCGGCGCCCCGCCGCCGGCGCCCCCGCCGGCCGCGGCCAGTCCGCCGGCCCCGAGCGCGCCCTCGCGGCCGCAACCCGTCCGGCGTGCACCGACCACGAAACGGGCTTCCTACCGCTCCACCTCCCCCAAGACCCCGACGCGAGTGGCCGCAAAAGCCACCCGGGAGGCGACCCAGGTCGAGGCCGGCCCCGGTCCGGTGAGGCCCTCAACGCTGTCGATCGACGTCGGTGGCACGGGCCTTAAGGCGTCCGTCCTGGACGCGAACGGCAAGCTCCTCGCCGACCGGGTACGAGTCCCCACGACATATCCCTGCCCACCGAATCGTCTCGTCGACACCTTGGCGTCGCTCGTCGCGCCGCTGCCGGCGTGCGACCGCGTCTCGATCGGTTTTCCGGGCGTGGTTCGTAACGGCATCGTGCTCACGGCGCCCCATTTCGTGACCCGATCGGGTCCGGGCACCCAGGTCGTCAAGAAGCTGCTGACCGCTTGGACGGGATTCGACCTGGCCGACGTGATGGCCGAACGTCTCGGCCATCCGGTCCGGATCGCCAATGACGCCGACCTTCAGGGCCTGGAAGTCGTGAGCGGCTCGGGGTTGGAGTTCGTCGTCACGCTCGGGACCGGCGTCGGCACGGCCCTCCTGCTCAACGGGAAGCTCGCGCCGCATCTCGAGCTCGCCCACCATCCGTTCCAGAAGGGTGGCGACTACAACGCTCGCCTCGGCGACGCTGCCCTTCGGAAGATAGGCGCAAAGCGGTGGCGCAAACGCGTCCAGGAGGCCTTCGTGAACTTCCAGACGCTGATCAACTACGACCGCCTCTATGTCGGCGGTGGCAACGCCCGCATCCTGTCGGGTCGCGTTGGCCCGTCAGTGACCATCGTCGACAACATCGCCGGCATCCTGGGCGGGATCAAGCTGTGGGAGATGCCCGAGCATTGAGCAGTGGACGGGCGGGGGCGCGACTTGGGTCGTTACCGCGACTCGGCTGAGTCAGCCGTCCCCGCCCGGGCTGGAGCACTGATCCGACAGCGCGGTGACGAGGTTGCTGAGTGGCACGCGGCTCGACTCGCTCAAGGTCGCTTCGAGCGCTTGCCAGCTCGTGTCTTCTCCTGCAGCAAGGGCTGCTAGCGGGAGGGCCGCCCGCACCTGATCCAGCGCCTCAGCTTTGAGGAGCGTCGCTCGAGCGCCGGTGGCAGAGCTGGCTTTGCGCTCCATCGCCAGCCCGCGTTCGACGTGGGCGCAGGCTTGCGAGGCGAGTGACGACGCCTGACTCGAGCAGCCGGTCAAAAGACCGCCGGACACCAGAGCGAACACGATGCAGCCGGCGACCAGCATCGGCCGCGGCAATCTATTCTCCGAGCCAGATCGGCGCGTTGTCGAGCAAGAAACGGGTCACGCCAAGCGCGCGGTCGAACGTGTCGCACAGAAGCTCCTCGCCGGCGAGCACCCGTGCCAGGGACACCTGCTGCCTAGCGACGATCGTGAGGCGGCGGACCGGGGCATCGGTGACCGAGGCGAACGAGTCGGTCGCGGAGATCTCGAGCGGGAGCTCGACACCTCCGACTCCAGCCAGGTCGATGGCGAGCCGGAGCAGGTCGGGTCCCTTCGGAAGTGGCGGGACTCCCCAGTTGAACGTCAGCGGGAAGAACCACTTGTCGGGCGGGTCCTCGTCCTCGGGCAGGGCCACGACGGCATCCTCGAAGTCGAGCAGTACGCGAGGCTCCACCTCGAGCGCGAGATGCAGATCGATCGGCCCGCCGCATCCCTCCTCCGGGTGCAGGTCGACCTCCCAGAACTGGCGCAACGAGTAGGTCTCGACGAAGTGACGCTCGTCGTGGACGTGAAATTTGTGATCGACCGCATGGTCCTTGAGCTCGGCTACGTAACCGGCGACATCGATGACGGCCATCCAGCGGGCGAGTTTAGGCGAGCGCTCCGGGCCAGCCGGCGCATTACGGTTCGTGCCATGGACGGTGCCGAGCTCCTCAGTGTCCTCGGCGAGGCGGTCGATGCCGTCGCCGGTTCCCTACGGGGACTCGACGATTGGGGGCTGGCGGGCACCCGGCGCGGCCAGTACCGCTCCGACCTCGTCGCGGACGAGGCCGCAGTCCGGGTGCTCACCGCGGCCGGCCTCGGGGTGCTGAGCGAGGAGTCCGGCTTCAGTGCCGACGCCGACGGGTCGCCCGTTGCTCGCTGTGCTCGACCCCGTTGACGGCTCCACGAACGCCTCGCGGCGGATTCCATGGTTCGCGACCAGCATCTGTGTCCTCGATGAAGAGGGTCCCCTCGCGGCGCTCGTCGTGAATCAGGCGACCGGGGTCCGCTACGACGCGGTGCGAGGCGCCGGCGCCCGGCGCGACGGTGAGGCCATCACCCCGTCCCGGGCCGAGTCGCTTCGTCGTTCGCTCGTCGGTTTGTCCGGGTATCCGCCGAGGCATCTTGGGTGGGGACAGTTTCGGTCGCTCGGAGCCGCGGCGCTGGATCTGTGCGCGGTGGCCGACGGCACCCTGGACGGCTATGTCGACTGTCTGCCCGATGCGCATGCGAACTGGGACTACCTCGGAGGACTTCTCGTCTGCCTCGAGGCCGGCGCTCCGATCGGCGACGCGATGGGCCGTGACCTGGTCGTGCGGGATGCTTCGACGCGCCGGACGCCGGTCGCTGCCGGGACGCCGGCGCTCTTTGAGGAGCTCCTTGCTGCCAGAGCGGCGTGGCCCCGGTAGCCTCGTTTCGCGATGGTCGAAAACGAAACCGAGCCCACCGACCCCCAGCCCTCACCCACCGCAGCGTTGTCGCCGCTGACGCTCTTGCTCGAACTCCAAGAGCACGACCTCACGCTTGACCGTTTGGCGTACCGCCGCCGCATGCTCCCAGCGCGTACCGCGGTAGCCAACCTCACCGCGAGGCTCGCGAAGCAGGCCGACCAGGTGGCAGACACCCAGAAACAGCACGACGAGCTCGCGGCACGGCAACTTGCTCTCGACGACCGTTCGGAGGCGGTAGGCGCCCGGATTGCGACGATCGAGCAGCGCTTGAGCTCGGGACGGGCTGGCTCGTACCGAGACGAGCAGGCGATGGGGGAGGAGGCCGCCTCGCTGGCCCGCCAACGTCGGGACATCGAGGATCAGGAGCTCGACGTCATGGCGGAGCTCGAGCCCCTCGACCAGGAGCTCGTCGCGATGGAGGAGGACATGTCCTCCTTCGCGGAGGAGCTGGCTCTTGCTCGCGAGCAGCTCGCGATCGAGGAGGCGGAGATCGACGACGCGGTCGCCACGACCCGCGCTGCCCGGGACCGGCTTGCGCCGCTCGTCGAGCCGCAGCTCGCCGCCTCCTACGAGCGCCTCAGGGCCAAGCTCGGTGGAATCGGAGTCGCGCTGGCTCGTGAGTGGCGCCTGCGACGGTTGCCACCTGCAGTTGCCGGCGGGTGAGTTGGACCGATTGCGGCACGCCCCTCCGGACGCGGTCTCCTATTGCGACCAATGCGGTCGCATACTCGTCCCCTGAGCGGCCACTGGGTGGACCGCTAGCGGCCGATGCTGATTCTCGTCCGCCACGGCCAGAGCGAGGCCAACGCTGCCGGCCTGCTCCTCGGAAGGCTCGACTCACCCCTTACCGAGCTCGGGCGCCGGCAGGCGAAGGTGCTCGGCGAAGTCCTGGCTCTACGCGATCCCACTCCCGTTCAACTCGTGACGAGCCCGCTCTTGCGCGCCCGGGAGACCGCCGATGCGATCGCGGACGCACTGCGCGGCGGCCGTTCGGGGGGAGGGTTGAGGTGACGGTGGACGAACGTTTTGTGGAGCTGGACTACGGCGAGCTCGACGGGAAGGCACCAGGGGACCTCGAGGCCGGCGTCTGGGACGGATGGCGCTCGGACGCCGGGTGGCGGCCGCCTGGCGGCGAGACGCTCGACGAGGTCTCCGCAAGGGTGGCGAGCGCATGCGAGGAGCTGGCGCCGGAAGCGGCCAGCGACGATCTCGTGATCGTGAGCCATGTGTCGCCGATCAAGGCGGCGGTCATTTGGGCGCTCGGGGGCGCTTCGGAGCTGTCGTGGCGATTGTCCCTGGGCGTTGCATCGATCTCCCGGATCGCGACCGGTGGCCCGGGCGGTCCGACGCTGGTCAGCTTCAACGAGACGGCGCACCTCGGTCGGCCTCCGGCCTGACGCGGCCGTCCCCCGGGGCCCTCGACCTTTCGGTCGGGCACCCGGGGGACGGTCCCACGTCGATCACCAGCAAGGGGGGGATTCGCAGGCAATCGAGTCTTGTGACCAGGGCGCCGAAGCGCCGCCCGGTCAGTCCTGGGCCACAGCGACTCAAATACATCTTACGGTCTTTCCGAGCGCCGCGTGCGGTCGGATCGATTTCAGAGAGTCGTTGTGACAAATATTGATGCCCTAGCACTTAGCTTTTCGATCTTCCGATACTCACGATAACGGGAGGTGGAGCGTTTCCTGCGCGTTTTCTGAGAATTTCCTCCGCCGGCCTGGATCCGGGCTGGCAGAGACCATGTCGGTCGCCACGTGCGAGAATGGGGCGTGGTGGCGAGTCGGCCGGGTGGCCGCGGCCGGGACGGCGCTTCGGCGACGTGGCCGGCTGAGGAAGGTCGGGGCTCCACAGGGCAGGGTGCTCGCTAACGGCTAGTCGGGGCGACCCGCAGGAAAGTGCCACAGAGAACAGACCGCCGATGGCACGGCTCGCCGTGCACAGGCAAGGGTGAAACGGTGCGGTAAGAGCGCACCAGCGGCCGGGGTGACTCGGCCGGCTCGGTAAACCCCACCCGGAGCAAGGCCAAACGTGGGACGGGCTGCCCGCCCGATGTCCCCAGGTAGGCCGCGTAGATGGATGGCCACCCCGCCGGACCGGCTCTGCCGGGCCGGCGGACAGAACCCCGCCTACAGGCCGACTCGCCACCACCACACGCCGTCAGGCGCGTTAAAATAGCGCCTGGCCTGCGGCTTCGTCCTTCCCGCTGGTCGCCGTTGGTGACCGAAAAACACCGCTGTAGTCCTCAGAGCTGAGGACTTTTTGAGGACCTGAGGACTTTTTGAGGACTGAATACGGTCCCAGATCGGTCAGCGGAGGCAGCGTGGCGAGCATCGACAAGAGGCCAAACGGCGGGTACCGGACGAGGTGGCGCGAGTATCCGGGCGGCCCGCAGAAGACGCGCCACTTCGACCGCAAAGGTGACGCCCAACAGTTCCTCGACGGCGTTCGAGGTGACCTCGCCCACGGCCTCTACATCGACCCGGCGGGGGCGCGGACGCTGTTTCGCGACTTCGCCGAAGCGTGGCGGGCGGGACAGGTCCACCGACCGAGCACCGCGGCTCAGGCCGAGACCTACTTGCGGCTGCACGCGTACCCCGCGCTCGGCCTGAGGCCGATCGGAGCCATCCGCCGAAGTGAGATCCAAGCCTGGGTGAAGTCGATCAGCGACAAGCTGGCGCCTGGCTCGGTCGAGCTCGTCTACCGATGGGTCTCGACCATCTTCAAGGCCGCCGTCGGCGACCGGCTGATCGCCGCCTCTCCCTGTATCCGCATCTCACTGCCGAAGCGCGCCGACACCGAGATCGTGCCGCTCGGCGTGAGCGAGGTCGAGTCGCTGGTCGTGGCCGTCCCCGAGCGTTACAAGGCCCTGATCGTCTTCGCCGCGGCAATGGGGCTCCGCCAAGGCGAATGCTTCGGGCTCACCGTTGACCGCGTCGACTTCCTACGCCGGCATGTCCGTGTGGATCGCCAGCTCACCTCAGCCCTCGGCGGAGTGCCCGGGTTCGGTCCGCCCAAGAGCAAGGCCGGCTTTCGCACTGTGCCGATGCCCGAGATCGTCTGCGTCACGCTGGCCGAGCATCTGGCCCGCTACGGACCAGGACCAGCGGGGTTGGTATTCACCAACACGTTCGGCCGGCCCCTGCGGCGGAACACGGTAGGGGACATGTGGCATCGCGCAACCCTGCTGGCGGGCCTGCCGGAGTGGGCGACGTTCCATGACCTTCGGCACTTCTACGCCTCACTCCTCATTTCCCGGGGATGCTCAGTGAAGGCCGTCCAGAAGCGCCTCGGGCACCAGTCGGCCTTGGAGACGCTCGACACCTACGGGCACCTGTGGCCAGACAGCGACGACGAGACGAGGAACGCTGTCGATCAGGTCCTCGGGGGGCTGACCGCTCTCGGCTGAGCTTGTGACGACGTCCGGAGCGACGAGGAAAGAGTCGGATCTTCTGACTACCGTGCCCGAGTGTCCTTGGACCGACGCGACACGTACATGGTCGCCGCCTTCGTGGCCGGGGCGGCGAGGTCATGCAATCAGCCTGGCTGGCCGATCCACCCGATCAGCCAGGCTGTCATCTGTGTTATGTCGACCTCACCAGCCGCGACGGCAAGCATCTGGCCGACAGCCTCCTCGACGGGAGCCTCCAGGTCGCGGTCGTTGAGCGCACAGAACAACGTGAGACATCCCCATGCCAAGCGCTTGTTGCCGTCAGGAAGCGGATGGTTCCGGGCTAGCCGGACCGCCAAGACTGCAGCCTTTTGGACGAAGTCTGGATAGAGCTCCTGGTCGCCGAAGCCCGCCTGCGGAGCATGGAGAGCGGAGTCGAGAAGCCCAACCCCTGCTGAGCGCGCCAAGACCTCGCTGTCGATCCCGGTCACGGCCTCCGCGACAACGAGCGCCTCGGCCAGGCTCAGATACCTCACCTAGCGAGGCGTTCGAGGATCTCCTTGTCGTGCTCCGTCAACTCCCGGAGCCGGGTCATGAACTGGGCGTCGGTCTTCACGCGCTCGATCTCGGCGAGCAACGCGTCGACGACGACGGTGTTCACGCTGACACCGCGACCCGCGCGACGGCGTCAACCTGCTCGGCAAGATCTTCGGGCATGCGGACCGTTGTTACCTTCTTCGCCATGCCATCATGATAGCAAGCTACTACCGGTGCTCAACCGAACGCATCACCGTCGACTTAGTGGCGGTCCGTGCCACAAGGGCTCGGCGAGCTCAGAGGTCGGGACCCGTGGGAATCGCTGGAGTTGGCGACAGGTCGTAAGAAGGCCCGATGCTCTGCCGCGTGATTGACGGTGGTGTTGGGGCGCTCCTGGCGTATGTGCGGTGACGACGTGGACTGGCTTGTTGGGTTTCGATCGCTCGGAGTAGTTGGTTGATCCGGTCGACGAGCTCGGAGTGCGCTCTGATGAATTCGGCTCTTGCGACTCGCGCATCTTCGAGGTTGCCAGCCCGGGCAGCGAGCCGGGACCGCTCACTTTCGAGAAGCCGAGCGGGAGGTTCGGTCGTCTGCTGCCAGGCACCCTCGGCTGCCTGCAGCGTGGCGGCGCTGGTGTTGAGGTCTCCACGGCTGCGGCGGCGAGCGAGGAGCCCGCGGTAGGAATCTTTGGCACGCCCGAGGTTCTCCTCGTGGGCTCGCCTGGCAAAGCGGAGATTCTCGTAACTAGCCCGGACGGGCGTGTTTGCCCACCGTCCGGCGCCGGTCCGGAGATCGGCGAGGTCCCTTTCGAGATTGGCTTGCTGCTCGCGGACTTGGGCGAGCTGGTCGGTGACGGAAGCAGGGATGGTCCTGACGAGTTCGCGGTGCTTGGCGCGCAGTGCCTCGAGGCGCTCGGCGGCTCGAGCTTGGTCAGATGCCCACTGCTGGCGTCGTTCCTGGTCCCAGGACCAGGCGAGGCGCTCCGCGCCTCGCGCGAGGTCTGCTGCGGGCGTGTAGACGTGGCTGGCACGCCGGGCACGGCTCATGGCCACGTAGGCGAGCTCCCGGCCGCCGCCGTCGTCGAGGACGTGAGCGACGTCCACCGTCGCGCCCTGCGAGCGATGGCCGTGATCGCGTAGCCGTAGCCGAGCCGGTCCGCTCCGATCTCGTCAGGGCCCATCTGGAGCTGCCGGCCGTCGGGGGTGACGGCGGTGAGCGTCTGCGCCTCCGGGTCGACGGCGGTCACCGTGGCGGCTCCGAGGTGACCCAGGCGCCCTGCGGCCCCGGCGCGAGGGTGATCACCCGGTCGCCGGCACCGGTAGGTGCGCCCTCCGGGAGCGACGAGCTCCGGGCCGGTGAGCCTCCCGGCGCGCTCCCACAGCTCGCGGGCGGCTGCGTTGAGCGCCTCGACGTTCTCGCGCCGGTAGGCGAGGAGGAGGGTGTCCCGGCCGGCGTCGATGTCCTTCGCCCAGGCCCGCACCATCGCCCGATCACGGCCTGGCGGCGGTCGGGCACGGCGTGGACCCGCCCGTTGCGGGCGTACCAGGAGACGGCTGCCTCGACGTTGCCGTCGCGCAGCTCGGCGAGCGCCGCACGCTCGGCCGGGTCGGTCTGGCGGAGGTTGTCGCCGAGCGCGAAGACGTGGTCGGGGTGGCGTCTCGGCGAGGGCGCGCAGCGCCCCGCCCGGCCCGATGGCGCCGAGCTGGCGGTCGTCGCCGACGACGACCAGCTTTGCCCCGGATCGCTCGACAGCGGTGAGGAGCCGCACGAGGTCGACGTCGGAGGTCATCCCGCCCTCGTCGAGGACGACGCACGTGCCGGTCCGAGAGCGCGAGGGCAGCCGTGCTCGAGGCGCCAGGCGAGCGAGGCGACCGTGCGCGACGCCGATCCCAGCGCCCTCGCCGAGGTTGCGGGCCGCCTGGCCGGAGGTGGCGGTGCCGATCACCTCGTAGCCGGCGGTCTCGAAGCCGGCCCGCACCGCCGCGAGCGTCGTGGTCTTGCCGGAACCGGCCACGCCGACCACGACATCGAAGCGGTGCCCGGCGGTGAGGAGGCCGATCGCCACCTCACGCTGGGCTGCGGTGAGCGACGCGCCGAGGCGCTCCTCGAGCCGATGTACAGCCGCGGCGAGGGCCTCGTTCCTCGACCTTCGGGCCCTCGTCGCCGGCGAGGCGTCTCGCCAGCTCGGCGATGCGGGACTCGTCGGCGAGCACGCAGCGTGCCGCCCACGCCTGCTCTCTGCTTCCGGTCACGAGCGGCAGCCGGATCGCGTCGGCGTGGCCGAGGACGCGTCTCACGGCGTCGTCGAGCAGAGAGAGAGGCAGGCCGTGCAGGTGCGGGGCGGCGGCGACGATCACGTCGGCGCGGTGAAGGTCTTCTCGCCGGCGAGGCGCCCGCCCGGAGCGAGCAGCTCGCCGGCGAGCTCGTCGAGGTCGACCTCTGCGCGCTGGTAGGCGGCGCCGGCGGCGTCGACCGCGGCGAGCAGGTCCGCCGGCGGGTGGCCGGCGGCGGCGAGGTCGGCCTGCCAGCCGGCGAGAGGTCCTCGACGGGGACCTCCGCCTTGCGGTCCCGCGTGGCCCTGGCGGCGACCGAGCGCGCCGCGTAGGAGGCGTCGGCCCGACCGCCGCGGTGATCTGCGCCGAGCGCTTCGAGTGGATCTCGCAGACCTCGTCGGGGATGCCGGCGATCGCCCAGCCCCCGAGCCGTCCCGACGGCCCCGGGTCGGCGACGATCCCGTAGCCGAGCTCGACCGCCTTGCGGCGCCGCGCCAAGCGCCCGACGGCCGTCGCCGCGTGCAGGTGGTCGCGCAAGAAGGCCGTGTCGGCGCCCTTCCAGCCGCCCCGCTCGTCGAGCATCAACACAGCGTTCGCGATCAGGACGTGGTCGTGCACCTGCGGGTCGCCGGCCCGGGTCGTCGCGTGCCGGGAGGTCGCCCAGATCAGCCCGCCGGTCGCCACCCGCAGTCTGGCCGCGTCCACGCCGCCCGCCGCGCTCGGCGACGAGGCGGTCGAGGTAATCAAGGTGGCGTCGCGCTCGGCGTCGACGATCTCGTGCATGTCCTCGGCGCGGCCGATCACGCCCAGCTCGGCGACGGACTTGTGCGGCGAGACGACGAGCTCGAGACCGGGACGCCGGCAGCGCCACGAGACGCTCGCCGGTCGAGGGTGATGTGCGCCGCCGACGCCGAAGAGCGCCCGGTAGTCGGCCAGGTCGACCTCGCCGTCGAGGCCGAGCAGCACACGCCCCGAGCCGCCCCAGGACATCGGCGTCTCGCCGCGCGAGGCGTAGTAGTCGCGGCGGCCGCGCAACCGGGTCGTCACCGCGGCCGGCGACGGTGTGCTCGTGGTACTCGACCGAGTCCGCCCCCATCATCCGCATCCACGCCAATGCGCCACCGCCCTTCCAACGGGAAGTTGCAATCGTGTTCTTCTTGGTTTGTGGTTATAGCAGGAATGTGGGTGATGTGAAGAGGTTGTTTGGTGGTGGGTAGATGGAGGTTGATGGAGGGGAGGGAATGGTGAATGGGGTGAGTGGTGGAGTGGGAAGATGGGATGGGAGAAGTGGAGGGATAGGTGAGATTGGAGACGGAGTGGCACCGGGTAGATATTGGTTAATAATGGTGATTGGTGGCGACTATCATTGAGTTTGATTGCTGGTCGTAGCTGGCTTGCAGTTTCACGGTGAGCAAGGGTCTGGACGGGTAAGCGCAGTTAGCCTGGAGCGCCAAGTGCCTCTTAGGTAGAGGCTCGTCACCAACGGTCACGACAGCTGGCGCCGGGCCTCGTCTACCGGAAACACCACGACAACTGAGGAGAGCACCAATGGCCAGCACCCAAACCTTTCCCGAGCTTCTTACCATCGACCAGCTCGCTGAACGCCTCGGGGTGAGCATCCGTCACATCCGCCGGCTCATCGCCGAGCGGCGCGTGCCTTACCTCAAGGTCGGTTGGCTCGTCCGCTTCGACCCGGCCGAGATCGCCGCCTGGCTCGACGGTGCTCGTCATCCGCAACGACAAGGCGATGGTCGCGTGAGCATTGACATTCCAATCAGCCGCCGTCGCTGAACTTGGCTGCAAATGCGGCGACGGTCAGCTGCGGCTGACCGCACGAGGGATCCTCACGATCCCTCGTGCGGTCGAACTCGAACCAGATGGGCGCGCGACGACGATGCGTCCTGTGAGGTCGCAGAGCTGCTCGTCGCTCCGGAAGCTCCGTATCGTGCTGGCTATTGTTTCGACGTCCTGCTGATCAGCACGGATGGTGGCGATGCCAGGGTGGCTGCCAGGCGGGTATCGACGAACGTCGCCAAAGCCTTGATCGAGCGTGCTGACAAAGCGCTACTCATTCGTCGCTGCGCGAGGACCTCAATGTCACCGGCGCCAATGAGACCTTCGTTACTTATGGTATCGACGTGATGGCCCAGGGAGGCGACGGCAAGCCGCGCTGCTTCTGGGAGATTCTCGTCGAGCTTCAGCCTCACCCCGGCGACGGCTCGAGTGGCTGCAGCTCCTCACGGGCCGAGTAAGGCCGCGTAGGCAAGGGCTGCGGCAGCCGCTCCGCTCGGGAGTGACGGGTACTCGAAGCGAATCTGGTCCTCGGTCATTCCAGCGGCAAGGCAGTCAAGGGTGACGCTGACCGGGATGTGGGTCCCGCGAATCCGGGCCTGACCGTGCACGACCACCGGGTCGGCGTCGATGAGGTCGAGAAGCTCGATTGTCATCGCTTTATGGTCTCACATCGATCTGCCATTCGGTCGTCCGGTCCGGCGAGCAACCACGTGCTACCAGCCGGGAACAAGAGGACGGCCCTGCTGTGCAAGATCACCGAGAGGCAGGAGGCTGTCCGCCATTACTTCACGGCCCTTCTTGGTGGGCCGCTACGCCGAACGTCCGAATCGTTAAGTCAGGATTCGACACGACGCGCCACCAGGTAGGAGGTCTCTACGCGTTGGGCTGTCGCGACGACCGCTTCGTCACGTTTCGGTGCGTTCCGCGTTTGGTGGGTTCTCCTCCGTGGTGACCTTGGTGAGGAATAGCCAGGCGCTGGCGACGCCGCCGGTGAGCGCGACCAGTACCGGGGCGATCAGCACGTAAAGTCCGTCGCGTACGCCGAATGCGAGGAGCGCGCCGGAGACGAGGAGCGTGATCGACACGATCTTGGTTGGCGCGAACAGCTCGAGAGCCCTCGCGATTGCTTGGGTACTCGCGTGGGCCTTCGCGCGTCGATCGAGAACGATCAGGACGACCGCGGTGACTATGGCGAGTGCGGTCAGTTCGGCGCCTAGGGCTCGTATGGGCTGCCCTGGAACCGCGGTCAAGATAGCGATGATGAGAACCGTCCCGAACAGGCTGAGCGTCTGTGCGGCACGATTGCGGAGCCCCTGTGAAGGGGCGATGAGGTCGATCCTGATCGAAACTGCGACGAAGAGTAGGCCGATCAGTGAGGCGGAGGCCGTCCCGCAGACTTCGGCGAATGTGCCCCACGTTCTCAAGCGCCTCCCTCCGAGGGTTTGGCGGTCCGAGCGGGGGCGGGGCTGGCAGTGGCAGGTTGTGTGGTCTCGCGAGCGTGGTCGAGCAGCGCGGTGAGCAGATCGGCGAGCCAGGACCGAAACCGGGCCTCGTCGTTGTCAAGGAGCAGTTCGCTGGCGGCGCCATCGTGGATGGCCATCACAGCTCCGGCGAGTCCCTCGGCGCTTTGCAGCAACGCTGGTAGGTGGTCGCGGTCGATCGCGGGGGCCAGCGAGGCGGCAAGCGCGAGGCGAAGCTCTTTGCGATGGGCGACGAGCGCGGCGGCGACGTCGGGATTGCGGGCGGCGTAAAGCCGAAAGTCTGTGCTCACGAGCACCCAATCGCGATCGACGATGAGCACCCCGACCACTTGGGCGACGAGCTCGCGCAGGTCGGCGGCTGGGTGTGTGAGGCCGGCGGCTACCCGGCCGGCGATCAGTTCGCTGCGCTGGGTATAGAGGGCGAAGAACAACTCATCGAGCGTGTCGAAGTTTGAGTAGAACGCGCCGCGCGTGTAGCCGGCCGTCTCGCACACCTCCTCGATGCTCGCCCGTCCGAACCCTCGGGCAGCGAAAACACCGAAGGCGGCGTCAAGCAGGCGGGCCCGGGTTTCGGCTCGACGCCGGGTCACCCGCGCAGGTGCCCCCTCGGATCCAGCCAGGCCCTGGGGGGCCTGGCGGATTGGTGCTCGCTTCCGTGTGCTTTCAGATGTCATCACACTCACCGCCTTCAGTACATTGACGTATCGGATACATCAATGTATCGTACCAGGTGTCAGCGGACAACAACGTCGGCCGACACCAAGAGGAGCCACGATGAACGAGACGCCCAACAAGCCACCCCCTGCGGCCCCGACGGCGCCAACTACGAGGCAAGGCTTTCTTGGCGAGTTGTGGGACGCCGTCGCGCCGGGACGAACGTTCGCCCTGGTGATAGCGGTGCTGCTGATCCAGTTGGGCTTCGTCCTCTCCTACGTCGGCGCGTTCCACCACCCCTCGCCCCACGGAGTGCCGATCGCCGTCGTCGCGCCGGCACAGATCTCCGGCCAGCTCGTCGGCGAGCTCAACGCGATACACGGCCACCCGCTCCACGCCACCGCCGTCGCCGATCAGACCATCGGCCGGACCCGCCTGCGACACGGCTTGACCAGCGGCGTGCTGATCGTCAACCCCAGCGGCAAGACCGACGCGCTGCTAGTCGCGGGTGGTGGCGGCGCAGCGACTGCAACCGCCGTGGAGGACGTTATCGCGCAGGCCGAAGCCACCCAACACCGCAGCGCGACGGTGACCGACGTCGTACCCGCCCAACCTGGTGACGCGAGGGGCCTGACTGGCTTCTACCTCGTCGTCGGCTGGCTCATCGGCGGCTACCTCGTCGCCGCCCTGCTCGGCATCGCCACGCGGGCACGACCAGCCACAACTCGCCGCGCGATCATTCGTCTCATCGTGCTGGTTCCCTACGCCATCCTCTCAGGCCTCGGCGCAGCCATCATCGTCGGCCCCGTCCTCGGCGCGCTCACCGGCCACCTCTTAGCCATTACCGCGCTCGGAGCGCTCATCGTCTACTGCGCCGCGACCGTCACGATGGCCTTCCAGGTCCTGCTTGGGACGCTTGGCGTCGGCCTCACACTGATCCTCTTCGTCATCCTCGGCAACCCCAGCGCCGGCGGCGCCTACCCAGCACCCCTCCTCCCCGGCTTCTGGCGCGCGATCAGCGGCGCCCTCCCCAACGGCGCCGGCGTCGAAGCCCTCCGACGCATCGTCTACTTCGGCTCCTACAACATCACCGACAACCTCCGTAATTATCTCCCTCTACATCGTCACCGCCGCAGCCATAGCCCTCATCGGGACCACGCTCCTCGCCGGCCGCGCTGCCGCCGGGAAACCAGCAGATGCCGTCGTCTAACCAATGCCGGACAAGCACGTGCAGTGGCTAGCCACGTCGGCGTGCCGCGTCGTACGAGGAGCGTCCCTACAGCACGCGGTCGCGGTTGCCGCTACGCCGCGCGCCTGCACAATCCCCAGTCCGACTCGACGCACGGTCCCCACACGTAACCAGTCGTCCCGACGCAGACCGCTGACGCTCCTGCTGCGGACGAGCTGCAGCAGCCCACCGCCCACGTCGACGGGCTGCTAGATCCGTGATCGAGCAGCCGTTGCTCCCACCGTCGCGACGCGGCTGCTACCGGACACACGCAGTCACGAAGCCGTGCCCGCCTCCGATCTTGCGCGAACACGAATGCGAGTCTCGCGCCGGGCGTCCAAACACACCTGCCCCTCGCCTCAGCGGAACCAGGCACAGTCGCGGCTACCGACAGCAGCCGGGCCGGGGTCACGAAACGTCGATCATCGGCGGCCGCCTCATCCTCGTTCGCACCGCGTTCGACGAGCTTCTTCGTTTCTTTCAACTTCAGTTCCTCGAGGATTGCCGAGCTCCAGATCGGACGGTAGAGCTGTTCCAAGCTGAGCGAGAGAAGGAAGTCGCGTTGGAGACTCGGCCAGAGGACGCAAGTGTCCAAGAGCGCGATGAACAACTGCGGCCTGGGCCGGTCAGTTCTTGCCAGAGCGGCCGCGCGCCGCCAGAGTTCGACGTGTCGCCCGAAGTGACTCAAGGACAGCCGGGAAGTCACCTTCCTCGTCGGGGTCGATCGCCAGGGCGTCAAGTACCGCGTATTGCTCGGCGCGGCGCCGCTCGCGATAGGCAAGGACGTCGCGTAGCAGCAGGCTCCGATGAGTCCCGAGCCGCTCGAATTCGATCGCGCCTTCGTCGAGCAAACGGACGACCGTGGGCCGGCTGACGCCGAGGAGATCGGCGGCCTGTTGGGTGGTGAGCCTCTGCGATTGTGGAGCTACCGTCACCGCGAGACCGCTCTGCATGGCCTCGACGACTTGGCGCAGGAGTCGGTAGACCTCGTCGGGAAGCTCGACTCGCTCGCCGACGTCCGCTCCGAGGAAGTAGCGCCGGGTTGTCCGGTCCTTGCCGTCGGGCTCATGTGTTGTGACGAATTCATATATCCCGGTCAGGTCCTCGTCATCATTCGGGAGATACGTCTGTTGACGAAGCTCTGAAGCGCCCATCGTGCCACCTCCTGACCAAATCGTACACGATTTCGATTCGTTCGAATAAGATTAGGGGATGGCTGCGCGAGGATGTGTGAATCGATCGACTCGATCGTCGGCCTGAGGGCCGGCAAACCTCGACGAACTGAGGACCAGCTGAGGACTGGCGGCCTCTCGGAGCGATAAAACCGCAGCTCAGAGGTCCTGTTGAGCTGTTCCCCGCCTACAGGCCGGCTCGCCACCACCACCGCGCCTGAGTAGGGAGTTTGTTAGGGAGCGGCACGTCACGCCATACCTGACCGACTGCACTGGTACCATATGACGTACCACTTGGAGAGGAGACGGCAATGGCGATAACCGCGAGCGAGGCGAGGAAGCACCTCTTCCCGTTGATCGAGCAGGTGAACGACGACCGCCAACCGGTCGAGATCACCTCGAAGCGGGGCGACGCCGTCCTCATGTCCCGAGCGGACTACGACGCGCTTCAAGAGACGGCGTACCTGCTCCGTGTTCCTGCCAATGCCCGCCGCCTGCTCGATAGCCTCCAACAGTCGCTCGAGGGACAACGGGATGAGCATGAGATCGCATAGTGCGCCTCGTCTTCACGCCACACGGCTGGGAGGACTACCTCTACTGGCAAGCGACTGATCGGACCACGAGCAAGCGGATCAATCGCCTGCTTGAAGCGGTAATGCGCGATCCGCTGACGGGGATCGGCAAGCCCGAGCAGTTGAAACACGTGCTACAGGGCTGCTGGTCGCGGCGGATCGACGAGGAGCACCGCCTCGTGTACCTAGTCGACGGTGATGATGTCGTGATAGTCCAGGCCAAGTATCACTACGAGAACTGAGGATCCGGGCGTCGACTGCTCTCGGAGAACGTCCCGCTCACAGCCGTGTCAGGACGCTCCTCGGTGGCAGCTTCAGCTGAGTCGGGGTTAGCGTTCGGCGTGGTGTTCTGGCAGCTGACGATCGATTCGAACGACCCAGCTCTCTTGGCGCGCTTCTGGGCGCGGGCGCTGGACTACCAGCCGGCACCGCCGGCGAAGCCGGAGACGACCTGGCAAGCGCATTACAGCGCTCGGCTGGGCGAGGAAACCTCCTTCGACAACCGGCTTTTCGACCCCGCGGGGCTCCGCCCCCCAATCTGGTTCCAGGAGGTGCCGGAGACAAAGGCCGGGAAGAACAGGCTCCACCTCGACCTGTATCCCACCGGACGTGATAATTCCCTGCCAGTCGAGAGGCGGATCGAGATCGTCGAAGCCAAGGTGGCAGAGCTGGTCGAGCTCGGGGCCAGCGTGCAGCGCCGGAGCCGGCACGACGACCCGGAGGACCCGGTCTATTACGTCGTCTTGCACGATCCCGAGCGAAACGAATTCTGCGTCGGCTGATGTCGGAAGCCGAGATCGACGAGTACCTGGACCGGCTCGAAGAACCGAAGCGCTCGACGCTCAGCCGACTGCGGCGCGACATCCTCGCCGTGATTCCCGACGCCGAGCAGTGCATCTCCTATTCCGTGCCCGGCTTCAAGGTCGCCGGCAAGACCATTGCCGGCTTCGCCGCCTTCAAGAGTCACCTGAGCTATCTGCCCCACAGCGGTTCGGTCTTCCCCGCCTTGGCCGAGGAGCTGGCAGGATACGAGAAGTCTTCCGGAGCCTTGAGGTTTCCAATCGATCAGCCGCTGCCGCCCGAGCTGGTCGAAAAGCTGATCGCAGTGCGGCTGGCACAGGCCTTCCCCACGGCGGGGACAGCTGCGCCGACCTCTGAGGGAAGCTGAGCGCGCCCCGCCCCGAGGTCGTGCTCACTCATTGGTCGGGATAGAGCCCTGCGATCAGTTCGAAGGCGCGACCCCACACTGACGGAGTGAGCAGCTCCGGGGCGATGCACTGGTAGATCTGCAGTCCACAGAAAAGGGCTTGCCCGATCGCCCACACCTCGACTGTCGTCGTCCCGGGCCGCGGCTGCTCGTCGTCGCCCTCGGCCAGCGAGGTCAGCCGGCGCTCGAACTCGTCTGCGAAGCGTTGCCGGGCTGGAGGATTGCGGAGCAGGGCGGCAATGAACTCGAGAGACACTGCGAGCTCGGCGCTGTCGGTCGTAGCGTCTTCGGTGGAAATGAGACGGCCGAACTCCCTCAGCCGGTCCCGAAGCGGGCGTGACTGGTCGTTCAGCAGGGCGGAATAGTCCGGGGACGGCGTCGCTTCGATGGCGCTGAGAAGAAGGTCCTCCTTGCTGGAGAAGTGCCCGTAGATCGCCCCCTTGGTCACGTCGGCGGCATCGGCGATCTCTTCGAGCGACGTCGCCGCGTAACCCCGCACTCGAAACAGTCGGCGAGCCTCGTCGAGCAGACGCTGTCGCGTCAAGGCCGTCGATGCCTCTCTCGTCAGCCTGGCCATTTCCAACTCTGTCACATCGGGGGTTGAGATACCATCGGAATTTAGATACTATCAGTATCTCGATCTGGATCGAGAGAGAGGTGTCCATGAGCCTCCGAGAGCGAGTAACGCGGCAGGTCGTGGAGCCGGCGGCGCTGCGGTTCCAACGATGGCGGGGTGATCCCGTCGCTCGGCTGATAGGACCGGACACGTGGGTCGACCCCTACCCGCTCTACAGGGATCTCCGCAGCCGCGGACTTGTCCGCAGCCCTCTCGGGCCTTATGCCACCGCCAGCCATGCCACCGCGACCCGAGTCCTGCGGGACCAGCGATTCAGCTCCTCGCCCGTTCATCAGGCCAACTACCGCGCCCCCGTTTACACCGACCGGGACCCCCGCGCAGATCTCCCGGCCGCCGATCTGTTGACGATGGATCCGCCGGACCACACCCGGATCCGTCGATTGGTCGCCAAGGCGTTCAGCCCTCGTGCGATCTCGGCTCTCGAGCCGATGATCCGTGAAACCACCGAACGGCTGCTCGCGGCGGTTGACGTCTCCGCCGGCTTCGACCTCGTCGATGCGTTGGCCTTCCCGCTTCCGATAGCCGTGATCTGCCACCTCCTCGGTGTTCCCGTCGAGGACAACGCCCGATTCCGGGCCTGGGGTCACGACCTGGCGAGCAGCCTCGAACCGCAGACGAGCTGCAACTCGGAGGCGCGGACGCGCGCCTCGGAACTGGCACTCACGCAATATCTGCAGGAGCTCGTGCGACGACGTCGTGCCGATCCCGACGACAGCCTCCTTTCCGCTCTCGTGGCGGTAGAGGACGAGGGGTCGCGCCTCAGCCCCGGCGAGCTCGTCAGCACGGCGCTGCTTCTGCTCGTGGCCGGGTTCGAGACGACTGTCAACCTGATCGGGAACGGCACCGTGGCGCTGCTCGGATCGCCCGAACAATGGAGACGCCTCGGCGACGATGTCGCCCTCGTGCCCGACGCGCTCGATGAACTGCTCCGCTATGACAGCCCCGTGCAGATGACCTCGCGGACCGCAACCGAGGATCTCGATCTCGAAGGAGCGAAACTACGACGGGGGACGCCGATCATCGTATCCATCGGGGGCGCGAATCGCGATCCTGACGTGTTCGAAAACCCCGACCAGCTCGATATCGGCCGTCGTGACGCCAACCGTCACCTGGCCTTCTCCCTCGGGCTCCACCATTGCCTGGGCGCGGCACTCGCCCGCCTCGAAGGCCGGGTCGTCTTCGAACAGCTAACGAGCCGGTACCCGAGCCTCGAGCTCGCCGGCGCACCGACGCGGCGGCACCTCGTCGTGTTACGCGGCTTCGAGACCATCCCGGTGCGGGTCTCGTAGGTCGTAAGGCTCTCGGGGGCGCCGCCGGCGCCCCGCCACGGGGCTGTGTCGGCGTTCAGGCAGCTTCCCATGGTATTTTTGCGTGGGAGATGACGGTCCGTTCACGGCGTACAACGCTGCCGCGCCAAAAGGCGACCGTGCCAGGGCTCGCACTCCTGGCAATGCTGGTCGCAGGCGGCATCTTCACGGCTGTTGGCTCCCGGTCGACGGCATCGCCGCAGCACCGTTCGATCCCGACGACCCCTGTGACGACTGCGACGACGGAGATCTCCCAGGCAGCGATCCACCTGACCAAGCCGACGCGCGGCACACAGCCGACGCTGAACACGACGCCGGCCTCCGGAGGGTCGTCGACGCTGTCACCGACAGGCCCCGGATCCCTGCCCCAGACCGACGCATTCCCGTCCACGGACACTCCGGGCTTCAGATCGAAGATGGCGGCACTTTGGCAGGGGATCAAGGCCGACTCCTTGCCGGCAGCACTCCCGGCCTTCTTTCCCGAGGCCGCCTACATGCGGGTGAAGGCCCTCTCGGCACCGCGCACGGACTATCTCAACCGCCTGCTGATCGAGTACCAGCTTGATGTCGGCGCCGCACACCGGATCCTCGGCCGGAATGCCTCGAGCGCCCGGCTCATCGGAGTGTCCGTGCCGGTCGAGCAGGCCCAGTGGGTATCGCCGGGCGACTGCCTCAACAAGATCGGCTATTTCCAAGTCTCCGGGTCGAGACTCTCGTACGAGATCAACGGCCGGGTGCACTCGTTCGCCATCGCTTCGCTCATCTCCTGGAGGGGCGTCTGGTACGTCGTCCACCTCGGCGCGATCTCCCGCACCTCAGTGATAGGGCTTGTCGACGAGCCCACCCTCGGGCCTGGCACGTTCGGCCCGCCGGAAGGTTGTTGACCCGCTTCGGCTTGGCCATTCGCGCCCCACGGGTAGCCTGAGGCCGTGGCCGGCACCCGCGGGACCCGGGGGGCTCGAGGTCCGGATGTCGAGGAACTTCGTTTCGATTTCGGAGCCGGCGAGGATCATGCCCGGGAGCCCGTCCCGGTTCCGACGGCGGAGGTCACGACCGTCTCGCCGCCGCTCCTCTCGGTCGTCGCCGACGAGCCGCCGCTGGTCCCCGGGTCGGTGTCCGATGCTGCGCTCTCCGTAAGCGACTTCTACAACCGGGTCCGTGGCGCGCTCTTCGAGGCGTTTCCTGGCGAGGTCTGGGTCACCGGCGAGATCTGCAAGGTCACTCAGTCCCGCGGCCACCGCTACCTGGAACTTGCCGATCACGCCACGGGTCCCAACGCAGCGACGTCCGGCCCAGCGGCTCGCAACCCGAACGCGACGCTCGAAGTCGCCTGCTGGGCAAGAGACTGGCCTGTCGTGCAGTACGACCTGGCCGCGGTGGGAGTGGAGCTCGCTCCCGGACTCGTCGTGCGCGTGCGGGGCAAGGTGACGGTCTGGGAGGGCGGTAGCAAGCTGCGTTTCTCGATGACTGCGCTCGACGTAGAAGCCCTGGTCGGAGGCATCACCGCAGCCCGCCGGCGCCTTCTGGGCGCGCTCGAAGCCGAAGGCATTCTCGAAGCCAACCGGCGCCGGCTGCTCCCTCTTGTCCCGTTGCGGATCGGCGTCGTCACGAGCCCTGGTTCGGAGGCCTACCGGGACTTCACCGGACAGTTGGCACGATCGGGCTTCTCGTTCAACGTCCGCTTCGAGGCCTCGAGCGTCCAGGGTCCCGAGGCGCCGGGGCAGATCGTCGGCGCCTTGAAGAGGCTCGCCCGTTTCGAGCCGGACCTCGTGGTCCTGGTTCGGGGAGGTGGTGCCAAGGGTGATCTTGCCGCCTTCGATTCCGAGGGGGTCGCCAGGGCGATCGCCCGGGCGCCGTTCCCGGTCTGGACGGGCATCGGCCACACCGGCGACCGGTCGGTGGCCGACGAAGTTGCCCACCAGGCCCTCGTTACACCGACTCAGTGCGGTGAGGCCGTGGTCGCGGTCGTCGAGGCGTACCTCGAGGGAGTGGAACGGCGCGCCCGTCGTCTCGCGCAGCGGATCGAGGCTCGCCTGGACGAAGCGAGTCGGGGTCTGGCGAATGCGTCCGCCTCGGCGCGGCGAGCCACCGGTCAGGCACTCGAGCGGTCGTCCGTATCGCTACGTGGCGCCGAGAGGCGCATCGCCAACGGGGCCCTCGTGGCCATCGAGCGCAGTCAGGGACGGCTCGTCAATCGCGCCCAGAGGCTTTCTGCTCCGTCGACCCGCCAGCTCGCAGTCTGGGAACAGCATGTCGCCCACCAGCGGGAGGTCCTGCAGCTGCTCGATCCCCGGCGGCAGCTTGAGCGCGGATGGACCCTCACCCGCGACGGAGGGGGCCGCATCGTCCGATCGTCGGCGTCCGTACGACCTGGTGACCGGCTGATCACGACCTTTGCGGAAGGCAGCGCCGGCTCGATCGTCGACGAGATCGCGATGCCGGGCGACGCCGCGCCCGGGACGGAGGAGAACAATGAGCGCGAATGACCCCACGACCGGCGAGGTGGCGGTCGGCGAGCTCGGCTACGCCGAGGCGTCCGACGAGCTCGACTCCATAATCGCTGAGCTCGATCGCGGTGTTGTCGACGTCGACCTCCTCGAGGTACGCCTGCGGCGGGCGGTCGAGATCGTCGAGGAGCTTGATCGCCGCATCCGAGGTGCGCGAGACAAGGTCAGCTCGCTCCTGCCGCGGCTCGAGGCCGTGGGCCAGGACCTGACTCAAGAGGACGAGAGCAGGTAAAGATTGCGACCGGTCGCAATCTCGATCGGAGGCAAGTTTGCGAAGAAAAAGTACTTACGGACGGCCGGCTGGTCCATCGAAACGAGGCGAACGCCGGCCGGGCGAACGGCCGGCCCGCCAGCCGCCCGAGGGCCAGCCGCCCGAGGGCCGGCGGTCCGGCGGCAGAAGGATCCTCAGGCCCGCACGGTGATCGGAAGCGACGTCAGGCCGCGGAGCGTGATCCGGTTCCGGAAGACCGGGGCGTCGATCGCGAGCTCGATCGACCCGAACCGCTCGAGGAGCCGTCCGAAGAAGACCTGTCCCTCGGCGCGGGCCAGCGCAGCGCCGAGGCAGTAGTGGATACCGGCGGCAAAGCTGAGCGACGGCCCCTGGTCACGTTCGAGGTCGAGCCGGTCGGGATCGGTGAAGCGGGCCGGGTCCCGGTTGGCGGCACCGAGGATGGTGATGACCTCCTCGTTTCTGGCGATCCTGACGCCGGCGATGTCTGTGTCCTCGAGCGCCAGCCGCCCGTCGAACTGTACGGGACTGTCGTAGCGGAGCAGCTCGTCGACCGCCGAGCGCTGGAGGCCGGGGTCGGCGCGGAGCTTGCTCATCTCCGCCGGGTTGGTCAGCAGCGCGAGGAGGCCGTTGCCGATCAGATTGGTCGTCGTCTCGAACCCGGCGCCGAAGATCAGGATCGCCGTGCCGATCAACTCGAGCTCGGTCAGCTTGTCGGTGCCTTCCTGCACGGCGATGAGGTTGCTGACGAGGTCGTCCTGTGGCCGAGCGCGTCGTTCGGCGACGAGATCGAGGAAGTAGGTCTCGAGCTCCCCCTGAGCCTCGATCGCAGGCCCGAGGTCGTCGGGCGAAATGACTGGTTCCAGGAGGATGGTCGCCCGCCCCATCACCTGCCTGAAATGGTTCCAGTCCTCGGCCGGCACACCGAGCAGGCGCCCGATCACCGCCACCGGAAGGGGGAACGCGAGCTTTTCCATGACATCCACCGGCTCGCCTTCGGAGAGGCCGTCGAGGAGGCCGTCGACGAGTAGGGCGATCTCGGGCCTCAATCGCTCGACGGTACGAGGGGTGAAAGCTCGGCTCACGAGCGAGCGGAGCCGCGTGTGGTCGGGCGGGTTCAGAAACAGCATCGATCGACGCTCACGAGACATGTCCAGGAACTCGGGCGGGAACATGTCCGTCGACCCGAATCGTTCCTCGAGGGCTTGCCGCCGGTCGCGCTCGTCCTTCCCGAACCGGGGGTCCCGCAGCACGAAGTCGCATTCCTCGTAGCTCGTGCAGACCGTGAAGCCGAGGCCGCTGCGGTAGACGGGCGCCTCAGCTCGGAGGCGTGCGTAACCCGGATAAGGGTCGCGGCGGCCCTCCTCGGTGCCCACGATCTGGGCGAACACCGCGTCGAGCTCTGGAACCGCCACTGGCCAGGGGGGCCTCGCCGATTCGCCCGTTGCGGTCTCGGTCATCTGGGCCGAGGCTAACGGCTTCGTTGGCCGAGCCATGGCGGGCCTTCACCCGCCACCCGTAATGTCGCGTCCCGTGTCAACTCGCCTCAGGTCGGTCGTCGCGGTGGGGGCCGGGCTCGCCGGCCTACGTGCCTGCGAGGCTCTCCGCCAGCACGGCTTCGAGGGTCGCGTGACCCTGGTCGGCAACGAGAACCACCTTCCATACGATCGTCCGCCGCTCTCCAAGCAGCTCCTCGCGGGCACGTGGGACGTCGATCGGTGCACGCTCAAGACCCCGGACCAGCTCGACGCGCTCGGGATCGAGCTCGAGCTCGGATCGACGGCGGAGCACCTCGATCTGGCGTCGCGTTCGATCTCGCTCGCAGACGGCCGCCGGCTGGAGTTCGACGGCCTGGTGGTCGCGACCGGCGCGGCGCCCCGGCTCCTGCCAGGGATCACAGGGCGTCCGGGCGTGTTCACGCTCCGTAACCTCGAGGACGCCCTTGCGCTGGCGGACGTCATTGCGGGGGTGGGGGGGAGGCTGGTTATCGCGGGGGCTGGTTTCATAGGGTTAGAAGTCGCGGCGACCGCACGCCTTCGTGGGGCGGAGGTGGTAGTCGTGGAGCCGCTGGCGGTTCCGCTCGAGCGGGCCGTGGGGCCGGTCGTCGGTGGGGTCTGCGAGTCGATGCACCGGAAGCGGGGCGTCGACCTCCGGCTCGCCACGACGCTCGTCGACGTGGAGACCGGCGCTGACGCCCGATCCGGTGTCACGTGCCGGCTCAGCGACGGGATGACGGTCGAAGCGGATGCGCTGCTCGTGGCGGTGGGCGTGCTGCCCGCGACCTCGTGGCTCGAGGGGTCCGGGCTGGACGTCGGTCCGGGCGGGCTGAGCTGCGACGCTTCGCTCACCGCCGCCCCGGGCGTCGTTGCGGCCGGCGATCTCGCCCGCTGGCCGCATCCGGTGACGGGGGAGTCGTTGCGGGTCGAGCACCGCACCAACGCGGCCGAGCAGGGCGAGCACGCCGCCCGCAGCCTTCTCGACGGCGAGGGGCCCCGCACCGCCTTTGCGCCGGTGCCCTACGTCTGGTCCGACCAGTACGAGCACAAGATCCAGGTTCTCGGCAGCCCGCACGCCACCGACGAGACGGTGGTGGTGGATGGGGGGTTGGAGGAGCTTCGTTTCGTGGTGGTCTACGGGCGCGACGGGCGACTGACCGGGGCTCTCGGATGCAGCCGGCCCCGGGCGCTCATGGCGTACAGGTCGTTGCTGGAGCGGGGGGCGAGCTTCGAGGAGGCCGTGGCGCTCACGCCGTCGTGAGCTGCCGGCGGCCGGCGCTCCGCCGAGGACCACGAGCCGCCCGCAGCCCGTGCACGGCCTCCTCGACGAACTCGCATGTTCTCTGGTCCGGTTCGTAGCCGCCGTAGGCGGCCCGTTCGAGCAGGCCGGCGGCCGCTGCGAGCGGCCCGGTCGCGGCCGGCCCGGCCCGCCAACGGCCGAAGATCGTCAGTCGCTCGGCGTATTCGCCGAGCGTCTCGGCCGGCCGCCGCCTCACGCCGGCGGCCGCGCCCCGTCGTTCGAGCTCCGCGGTGACTTGTCCGATCCACCCCGTTGGCCGCAGCCGGCGCCGGCGCCGCTCGAGGGTCACGAACCCGACGGCTGCGAACGCCCCTAGGAAGGCGCCGAGTGGCACCCAGGGCAGGCCGGCGATGGCGTGCCCGACGTCGGAGAGCAGCACCGCGCCGGGGTCGGGCGGCGCCAGAGGGACCTGCGCGGTCGGATCGAAGTTCTGCCAGCCCGCATTCGGGAACCACACCTGAACCCAGGCGTGCGCGTCCTTTGCCTGAATCTCATACAGGTCACTCAGCGGGTCGAATGGACCGGGCACGTAGCCGATCGCCTCGCGTGCCGGCACGCCGAGCGTGCGCAGCATGACGGCGAGCGAGGTCGAGATCTGCTCGCAGTAGCCGACTCGGGAGCCGAACAGGAACTGGTCGACGGCGTCCTGTCCCGGCAGGAGCGGCGGGATGTCGGTGGAGTACTTCACATGGCGGCTCATCCATGCCTCGAGCGCGGTCACCTGCGCATAGGTCGTCTGAGCTCCGGCCGCCTTGACGATCTGGTGGGCGAGAGTCGAGACCCGCTGGTACGGGGTCGGGAGGTCGAGATCCGGCTGGAGGAACTGCGGGACCTTTCCTCCTTCTGGCTGGATCTTCGCCAGCACGCTCGGCGGCTCCTCGCTGTCGGCCGAGATGACCGTGTACACCGTCCCGGGCGTCATGGCAATCGTGGACCGCATGGAGCCGTCGGCTCCGACGATGAGCGAATGCTCGGGAAAGTAGACCTCCGTCGGCTCCGATGTCGCGAACAACAAGTTCGCCAGGGGCTGGTCGACATAGAACGTCTGGACGTTGGCCGGCTGGAAGGCAAAAGCGAGCGCGCCCGGGCCGAGCAGGTTCGGCGGGCCTTCGCTCGCCTGGTTGGGTTGGGCGAGCTGGCTGAACGCCGTACTGACGTCGAAGGGTGAACCTGAGCGCAGCGTCGTGATTTTGCTGGTGGCCCGGGAGCGCTCCCAGTTCTGGCCGGTCCAGGTGTCGAAAGTCATGCCGAGGAAGTAGCCCGGCCTGTCCGCCCGGACGCGCATCACGACCTGGTTGCCGAGGGCGCCGCGCGTGGCCGTGTCGAGTTGGCTGGCGAAGCCGAGGTAGCCGCCGACGCCGGTCCTCCCGCTCGACCTTCCCGCCTGGGCCGGCTCGGTCGCCTGCGACCCGCTCCCGGTGATGCCGCCGGGATTGGCGAGCGGCAGGTATGAGGTGAGCGAGGATGGAAGGGTGATCGACTGGGCCGCTCGGGGGGCTGGCAGGAAGATCAGGAAACCCGCGCCGAGCAGCACCACCACGATCCCGGTGATCGCGATCGAGCCCAACGCGAGCGGGCCGGCGCCGCCGGTCATCGAACGCCACGAGCAGCCGAGCCCGACGAGGCAGGCGCCGAGCCACACCGCCACGTAGCCCAGGAAATCGACGGAGACCGCCTGTGCGGCCGCCACAGTCAGCAGCGCGCCCGCGGCGGCGAGCGAGAACAGCAGGTCCCGCCGGGCCGGCACGTCGAAGGCATGGATGACCTGGACCCAGGTGAACAGCCCGGCGAGCGGGACCTCGATCGAGCTCAGCTGGCCGGCGTGGGCGGCGCCGACGATCTGCAGCACGAAGGAGGCAAAGACGCCGAGCACGGCGACCGCCAGCAGCAGCTTCACCCACTGCCAGGGTTTGTTGTGCGTCACGTAGGAGAACACCATGCCGACCAAGGTCCCGGCGCACGCGAGCACGGCAGTGAAGAGCGAGAGCTCCCCGACGGCGGCGCAGGCGAGGATGCCGGTCAGGACCGCGATCGCCGTCGCGATCCGAAACGTGATCGAGTGCTCCGGCGCCGGCGGGATGTTCGCCCGCCTCACCATCTCGATGAAGCCGATGCCCTTCCGGTCAGGGGCCACTCTGCGGTCGATGGCTCCCCGCCGGTCGCCGGCCACTCTGCGATCGGCCGTGCTCCGAACGCGGGCCGGCCTAACGTTCATAGACCGCAGCCACTGATCGCGCGAGGCGCCGCCCGGCTGCCAGACGGTCGCTCACGGGCGCGAGCACCCTGCCGGTGACCTCGCTCGTCTCCAGCAGGACACGGCGGCCGGCGCTCAACTGCGCGACGGCGGCGCCCATCGCCTCCTCGGCGACGCGGTCTGCGGCGTCGAGGTCCATCGGCAGGTCGACGACGATCCGAATCGGGTCGTCGGTCCGCGTCTCTGACTCGCGGACCATGATGCCGCCGGTGTGGGCGCTCGCACTCCAGTGCACGCGACGGCGGCCGTCGCCGTGCTCGTACGGTCGAACGCCCCGCAGGTCTCCGGTGACCGCCGGCCGCGGCGGCAGGTGGCCCTCCTCGAGCGAGACTGCCTCGAACGCGCCGGCGCCCCGTTCGCGCGGATGCGGCGCGACGTACAGGGGACGGGGGAGTTCGACGACCTGGTCGCGCGACCACCAGAGCAGACCGAAGGGGGCCGCGGTCGCGACGCGAACGGTGATCGAGGTGATCACACCACGGCGGTTCGGCACGATCACGAGCTGGCCCGGGATACGCCGCGTCAAGAGGAGCGGCGCGCCCCCGACCGACCTTGGCGTGACGCGCATCGACCGGTTCCCGACGAGGTCGACCAGCACCGGCGACCCGGTCGAGGTGTCCGAGGGGGACCGCTCACAGATGACGGTCAGCCCGGGCGCTGCGAAGGCGGGCGCGACCAGGCCGAGCAGCAGAAGTCCCGCGACGACCGACCCGACCGCCTGCACCCAGCCCGACCCGCTCGCGTGCGCCACCCCGGTCCAGACGAACAAGAGCAGGATCGTGCCGGCGACCGGGCCGAAGGCCCGTTCTGGCAAGGCAAGGCTGCGAACGTGACGAGTCGGCCTTCGTTTCTTGCGGGTACGGGCACGGCTCGTGGCCGTAACGTCCGAGCGCGAACGCCGTTCGGTCACGGCCTTGGCGACGGGACTCGCTCGAGAATCGCCTGCACCGCTGCGATACCAGCCTCGAACGCGCCGACGGGTCCGGCATCGGTGACGAGCCGGTGAGCGAGAACGCTGACGGCGACGGCCTTGACGTCGTCAGGTAGCACGAAGCTCCGGCCTTCGATGACCGCACGGGCCCGGGCGGCCGCGAGGAGTCCGATCGTGGCCCGTGGGCTGGCGCCGAGGCGGATGAGGGGATCGTCCCGGCTCGCCCGGACGATGGCGACGGCGTAGCCGGCGACGGTGGGTGCGACGGGAACCGCGGCGACTGCAGCCTGTGCCGACGCCAGCCCCGCGGGTGTGCATACGGGCGTGAGCGAGGAGAGCGAGGGCTGTGCTCCATGTGCCAGCGCCAGCTTCGTCTCGGTGGCCTCGTCCGGATAGCCGAGACGCGTCGCCAGAAGGAAGCGGTCCATCTGGCTCTCGACGAGCGGGAACGTTCCGGCCTGATCGATCGGGTTCTGGGTCGCCAGCACGAGATGCGGTTCGGGCAACGGCCACGACTCGCCGTCGACGGAGACCTGCCGCTCCTCCATGGCCTCGAGCAGGGCTGCCTGACTGCGCGGGGGCGTTCGGTTCAGCTCGTCGAAAAGCACGACGTGAGCGAAGACCGGACCGGCCCGGAACTCCCAGGCATCCGAAGATGCCGAGTAGACCGAGACGCCGGTGATGTCCGACGGCAGCAGGTCGGGGTTGCCCTGGATGCGCGCCAGCCGCGTGCCGATCGAGACCGCGATCGCCTTCGCGAGCATCGTCTTGCCGACGCCGGGTACGTCTTCGATGAGCAGGTTGCCCGCGGCGAGGACCGCGGTCGTGGCTGCCACGACGGCACCCGGCGTGCCGAGCACGACGGCGCTCAGGTTCACCTGTAGGGATGCGGCCAGTTCGAGGGCGTCGTCGAACGACGCGTCCACCGTGGCTTCCCTCACCAGGTCCTCGGTCGTCACGAGCCGTCCCTCACGCAGAGCGAGCGTACCGGCACTTTAGGCATCTCCTTTTCACATCGGTCCAGAACGCCACCCGCGGTCATTCGCCCGACCAAGGCGAGGGACCGAACGGAGAGGGAATGCCGAGCTTGCCCGGGTTCAAGATACCCCGGGGATCGAGCGCAGTCTTCAGGCTCGTGAGCACGCCGAAGCCTGACCCGAGCGCTTCCGCGAGGTAGGGGCCGCGCACCAACCCGATCCCGTGGTGGTGGCTGATCGATCCGCCCTGCTCCAAGGTGACGCCGAGCACGGCTCGCCAGCATCGGCGGTAGAAAGCCTCGGCCCAGGCGTCGTCGCGCGGGTCCGAGCCGAGGCCGGCGAAAGTGAAGTAGAGGCAGGCCCCGTCGAGGTAGGCGTGCGACTCGTGCGCCGAGGCGGCGAGGATCCCGGGCGTCTCCGAGAGCGCGGCCAGCGCGTCGTCGTAGATTCTCGGGAGCACGGTCCAGGGGGCCGCTATCTCGATCGTGTCGACGACGATGCCGGCCCGGGTGACCGACCCCAGGGCTGAAACGTCGTTGCGGTTGGCGAACCACCGCTCGACGAGCCCGGCGTCGAGCGGCTCGCCCTCGCGGCACTCCTCGGCCAGCACCCGCATCGTTGCGTCCACCATGACCTCGTCCCCCTCGTCGAGGGCGATGAGGATGTGGCGGTCTGGAACGTCGAAGTGCCGTTTCGACTCGATGGTGTCGTACAGACGCACGACTGCCGGCGTGGCGCCTCGCCGCAGTGTTCGACGGAGGGCGTCGAGCCCCTCGGCGAAGCTCGGGAAGGCCCACGCCGCTCGACGCTCCGCCGGCGCCACCCGGTGGGCTCGCAAGCTGGCTGCGGTGACCACGCCGAGCGTCCCCTCGCTGCCGACAAAGAGGCCGGTCAGGTCGGGTCCCATGGCCGAGCGTGGCCCGGCTCCGTGGCCGGCGAGCGAGCCCGTCTGCACGACCGTCCCGTCAGCGAGGACGACCTCGAGGCCGGCGACGATGTCCTCGATCTTTCCGTAGCGCGTCGAGTACTGGCCGGCACCACGGCAGGCGATCCATCCCCCGACCGTCGCAAGCTCGACGGACTGGGGCCAGTGACCGATCGTGATCCCGTGCTCTGAGCGAAGCTCCCGCTCGAGATCGTCGCCGAACGTGCCCGCCCCGACATCGACGAGTGAGCCGTCCCGGTGGACCCCCCGGACGCCATGTAGCGCGCAGCAGTCGAGGCTCACGCCGCCGAAGACCGGGATCGCGCCGCCGCAGACTCCGCTGCGCCCCCCGGTGGCGGTGACCGGGATGCCGAACTCGTTGCAGCAGCGGAGCACGCCGGCCACTTCGGCGGTGTCAGCCGGCCGAACGACGACACCCGGCCGGGCGGGCACCGAGCCCGACAATGCCCATCTGAGCGAGATGGGCCACCAGTCGCGGCCCGACTCGGCCAACGAGCCGGGGGAGAAGTCGAGGACCGCGCAGGTTGCGGCGAGGCGCTCCAGGAAACGTTCTTCCATCGGCACCCGCTCGCCGCCGAATCGCTCACGAAGCTCCCCGGCCCCGACGGGAAACTCGATCGGTGGTACCGGCGCCCCACGCCCCCCGCCCACCGTGCTCAGCCCTCCGGCGCCCGCGAGGGCGGCGACACCTCGGGCACGGTGGCGGCAAGGTCGTGCTTTTCGATGTCGGCGAACCTCGCGATCTCATCAGCCGTTCGGGCGGCATCCCAGCCGAGCTCGATCGCGAGCAGTTCCGCGGTGCGACCGGCCGCGGCGGCCGCCGAGCGGGCGTCGAGCAGGAGGGCCCGCGTCCGGCGTGAGAGGACGTCCTCCACGCAGGCGGCCATCTCGTAGCGGGCGGCGTATACGACCTCGGCCTCGAGGTGGGGGATGTCTGGGACGATCCGGGCGCGAAGCCCCGGCCGGTCGACGATGAGTCCGAGCACCGCCGAGGCTTCTCCGCCGTAACGCCGCTCGAGCCGGTCCAGCATCTCGGGCTCGACACCCAGCTCCTTGGCGAGGTCCCGGGCCCCGAGGGCGCTGACGCCCTCCGATCCGCGAAGGCGAAGGTGCTTGGTGAGGCACGGCCCCGGCGCCGAGCCGAGCTCGCGCTGGACGGCGTCGACGGTGTCGGCCGCCATCTTGCGGTAGGTCGTGAGCTTGCCGCCGGTGATCGAGATGAGGCCGGACGCCGACCGCTGGACCTGGTGTCGCCGGGAAAGGTCGGACGTTCGGGCGCTGGGTGCGTGGCCGTGTGCGTCGGTCGCGGCGAGCAGCGGGCGAAGGCCGGCCCACGTCGCGGTGACGTCCTCGGGTGTGAGTGGCTTCGAGACCGCCGCGTTGACGGCGCCCAGGACGTAGGCGACGTCCTCCGGCTCGACTTGCGGATCGTCCAGTGGTCCGTCGTAATCGGTGTCCGTGGTGCCGAGGTACGTGTGCTCGTCCCACGGTATGACGAAGATGGAGCGGCGGTCTTTGGGGACCGGCAGGACCGCGGCGAGGTCGCACGGCAGCTTGTTGTTCGGGACCGTGAGATGGATGCCCTTGGCCGGCCGCAGGGAGGTCCGGAAGGCAGGGTCGTCGAGCCGGCGGAGCTCGTCGGCCCAGACGCCGGTCGCGTTCACGACGACCTTCGCACGGATTTCGAAGGCATCTGCGGTCTGCTCCGTCGGCGACGGCTGTGGTTGCGCCAGCCAGGCGCCGGAGCGTGGCTCGTCGACGGGCGCGACGCGGACGCCGGCGACGTGCCCGCGCTCGTCGTGCACGAAGCCGACCGCCGGCGCGTAGTTCGCCGCCACGGCCCCGTGCTCGAGTACCGCGGTCCGCAGGATGGCGAGCGTCAGCCGAGCGTCGTCGGTGCGGGCGTCGTAGTAGAGGAAGCCGGCGACGAGGCTGTCGGTTCGCAGCGTGGGGAAGTGGGAGGAGATCTCGTCTGCGGTGATCCGGCGGTGGCGTCTGCCGATGCGCCAGCCTCCGGCGAGGTCGTACATCCAAAGCGCCGTCGAGTACCCGCGGGCGACGGCTTTGTCGACTACCCCGCCCTTTCCGAACAACGGGACGAGAAACGTCAGCGGTTCGACTAGATGCGGCGCGTTCTGGAGCAGCAGGCGCCGCTCGGTGAGATTCTCCCGGACGAGACCGAACTCCTTCTGCTGGAGGTAGCGAAGGCCGCCGTGCACCAGCTTTGATGACTTGGACGATGTGCCAGAAGCGAAGTCGCCGCGCTCGACCAACGCCGTCCGGAGCCCCCGACTGGCGGCGTCGAGCGCGACGCCCGTTCCGGTGATCCCGCCGCCGACGACGACGAGGTCGAACGTCTCCTCGGCCAACCTCGCCAGAGCGACCTGCCGATCGAACATGGTCGCAGGGCGTCTCATCAAAGCTCCGGTTCGACAGCCTTCCACAAACCGGTGCCGAGGCCGGGCATACCGGTGCAGCTCGACGGCGCGCTGCGTCGCCGCTTCGTCGAGGAGCCGGCCCGGATCGCGGCCGAACAACCGAATTACCGCTACGCGACAAATTTGCCTGTCAAGACCAAGGCCTCGTTAGCCGAAGATTGGAAGGACGGTTAGCGCACCTCCGGACGTGAATGATCGACCGGCAATCGTGTGCGAACTCGTTGACAGTTTCGTGACGATCCTCCATAATCGAGAATCCGGTCGCCGAACCCCCCGGCGTGTGGTACAAGCGTCGTTGCCGCCGGCCGGTCTTCTGCACGTCGGTCGTGCGCGGCAACTCGCCGCTCCCGATCGACTGACGACGAAAGTGAACCGGGAATGACTGCCAGTTGGCGCCAGCGAGCCGCATGCCGAGGGATTGACCCAGGCATCTTCTACCCAGTCTCTGACGAGGCCGCGGACGAGGCCAAGGCCATCTGTGCCACGTGCGTGGTACGCCAGTCCTGCGTCGAGTACGCGCTCGCAGCACGCGAGCGCGAGGGCGTGTGGGGCGGGCTCACCGAGCGCGAACGTCGCCGGATCGTGCGCCAGCGCCGCAAGTCCGCCTGAGCGCGGCTCCCCGGCCGGGGAGCCGTTGAGCCGTCCGAGTAATCTCCCAGGGTGGATTTCGACCTCTCCGAAGAATTCGACCGCGTTGCGCGACTCGGTGCGACGTCTCGCCCGCGAGAAGGTCCGCCCCCGGGCACGCGAGATCGACGAGACCGGCCTGTATCCCGATGACGTCTTCGAGGCGTACCGGGACGCCGGCCTGCTCGGGCTCTGCATACCGGAGGAATACGGTGGCGGCGGGGCGGGCATCCTCGGCCTCACGCTCGCGATCGAGGAAGTGGCGAAGTACTCGAACACGTGCGCCCTCATGCTGCTGCTGACGCGGCTGCCGACGGGGCCGGTCATGATCGCCGGCTCGGAGGAGCAGAAGCAGCGGTACCTGCCGGGGATCGCGGCCGGGACGCACCGGTCCGGGTTCGGGCTCTCGGAGGCCGGAGCCGGCAGCGACGTCGTGGGCATGCGGACCCGGGCCACGCCCGATCCCGACAGCGAGGGCGGCTGGGTGCTGAACGGTGTGAAGTGCTGGATGTCCGGCGTCGTCCAGGCCGACTGGTACACCGTGTTCGCGAAGACCGGCGACCCGTCGAGCCGGCGACATGACTCGATCACGGCGTTCATCGTCGACCGCAGCGCCGAAGGCGTCTCGATCGGTTCGATCGACCGGAAGATGGGCGTTCGCGGCGTCGACACCGGCGAGCTCGTCCTCTCCGACGTCCACGTGCCGGCGGAGAACGTGATCGGCGAAGTCGGCGGCTTCCGCCTCGCCATGCTCGGGCTCAACTCCATGCGTCCCATCGTCGCCGCCCGGGGCATCGGCCTGGCGGAGGGGGCGCTCATGTACGCCGTCGAGTACGTGCAACAGCGTCAGGCCTTCGGCGGGACCATCGCGGACTTTCAAGGCATCCAATGGGAGATCGCCAAGCTCGCGGTCGAGATCGAAGCGGCGAGATTGCTCACCTACCGCTCGGCCTGGTTGGCGGACCAGGGCAAGTTCGGCCGGGAATGGGTGGCGTACCTGTCGATGGCCAAGTACCACGCGTCGGAGGTGGCGGTGAAGGCCTCCGGGCTCGCCGTACAGCTGCTCGGCGCGGCGGGCTACATGAAGGACCACCCGACCGAGCTCTGGTACCGCGACGCCCGCCAGCTGACGATCGTCGAGGGGACCTCTCAGGTGCAGCTCGGGCTCATCGCTCGGGGCGTGCTCGACCACCACCTGTGGTGGGACTGAGCCGGCGGTGGCGGCCACGCTCGAGGCCATCGGCGGGTGGCCCGCCGTTCTCGGCAGGCTCTTCGCCAGGCAGGATCTGACGGCTGACGAGGCGTCGGCGGCACTCTCGGACGTGCTCGAGGGAACGGCCGCGCCGGCGCAGATAGCGGCGTTCGTAGCGGGCCTGCGGACCAAAGGCGAGACGGTTGGCGAGATGACAGGCCTCGTACGGGCGATGCGCGCCCGTGCCGAGAGCTTCTCGGTCGGGGTCGAGGTCGTGGATACTTGCGGAACCGGCGGAGACCGGAGCGGCACGATCAACGTCTCCACGCTCAGTGCGCTCGTGATCGCCGGTGCCGGAGCCGTGGTCTGCAAGCACGGCGGGCGGGCGGCATCGTCCCTCGCGGGCTCGGCCGACGTGCTGGAAGCCCTGGGTGTCGTCATAGACCTCGGTCCCGGCGGGGTGCGGCGGTGTATCGACGAGGCGGGGATCGGCTTCTGTTTTGCGCCCCGCTTTCATCCGGCGATGCGGTTCGCAGCGCCTGTTCGCCGGGAGCTCGGCGTCGCGACGGTGTTCAACTTCGTCGGGCCGCTCGTCAATCCGGCCGGCGCGACGCGCCAGCTCGTCGGTGTCTCCGACCCGGCCATGGCCGAAAAGATGCTGGAGGTGCTCGAGACGTTCGGCGCGGTTCACGCAATCGTCGTGTTCGGCCACGACGGGCTCGACGAGCTTTCGACCGTTGCGAAGTCAACCTTGATCGAGTCGGTGCGCGAACCGGACGGAACGTTCCGCCGGCGCCGACTGGAGGTCGAGCCCTCCTCGTTCGGACTGGGCCGTGCCGCGCTCGCGGACCTCCAGGGCGGCGACGCCGCTGAGAACGCCCGGCTCGCCCTGCAGCTGTTGGATGGCGAAGTCGGGCCGAGGCGCGACCTCGTCTGCCTGAACGCGGCCGCGGCCCTGATCGTCGCCGGCCTCGCCGACGATCTCGCTGACGGCCTCGCGATCGCCGAGGCGGCGATCGACGACGGGAACGCCAGAGCCGCGCTCGACCGGCTGGTGGCAACGTCGAACGTGGCCGCCCAGGCGGGGCTCGGCTGAGGGGCTGCCCTCAGGTCAACAGGGCTTGGGGTTCCAGGGCTCCGGGGTCGTCTGCGGCGTATCGAAATAGATCTGGCTCGGCGGAACGGTCGTCGCGGTCTCGTCTGACACCGTCTTGGCGGTGGCCGGTCGGGCGTTCGCGGTGTCGGTCCTTGGCTGTCCCGGTCGAACTCGACGAGGTTCCCACCGCCAGGAAGGAGGCGATCGTCTGGCGGGCGTACGGCTGAGCCGCAAGCAGGACGTCGGCGCCACCGATCGTCGCGCCGTAGGTGGGAAGGACCCTCGTCACGAGTTGATTGGAGCCGACGCCCCGGAAGCCCATTCCGAGGGAGATCAGCTGGCCCGGGCTGAAGCCGCTGTCCACCTGCAGGTCCTGGGCGGTTGCGTTCAGCAGATCGTTCAGAGCGAAGATATTGGGAAACTCGCCTTTCGCCTTGTTGATAACCGCGTGGAAGAAGGCCTGCTGGCGCTGGATCCGGCTCAGATCGCTCAGCCCGTCGTACTGCCATCCGTGGTCGTAGTACCAGAGGTGCCGGCTGCGGACGAGGGCAAGAGCGGTTGTGCCCATCACCGTCTGGCACCCCAGCGTGGTGACGTTCAGCCCCGAATATTTGTCGCGGACCGGATAACGGAAGTCGAGCCGGATGCCTCCGAGCGCGTTCACCATGGCTTGGAACCCTGGGAAGTTCGCCACGACGACGTGGTTGATGGGGATGCCGAAATTCTGCTGAATGGTCTTCACGAGCACGGTCGGGCCGGTGTTGAACGCCGCATTGATCCGGTTCGAGCCGCCCGTGCCCGGTATCGGGACATAGGTGTCGCGTGGAATCGAGAGCATGACGATCTGGTGCGTCTTCGGCACGAGGCGCATCACGATGAGCACGTCGGAGCGCTGGCCAGTCTGGGTAAGGGGGTTGCCGAACGAGGCGACCTGACCGGGGTCGCTCACGAACGCCCTGGAGTCGGACCCGATGAGGAGGATGTCGATGGGTGCACCGGGGGTCTCCGGAGTAAGGCCGGATACCGGGAAGCGCTTGATCGAGCTAAGGACCGAGTTGACGTAGAACCAACCGCCGAGGCCGAGTGCCAACACCACGACGACGAGGATCGAGACGCCGATGAGCAGTCGCTTGGGCCATCGGCGATGTCCGCCGGCGCGGTGCGCAGCCCTGCGATGCGTCCGGGACGACATCGCGAGATCCATTGACACGACACCCGAGGATACCGACCGTGCATCGAGATTCGATGTCACCCGGTTGGAACTGGGCTCCCGGGCTCAGCCCAGGCTCAGCCTCGGGTCATGGGTCCTCTGGGTCGGACGCGGCTTCGTCCGCCGGCGGGCTCGCCAAAGGGACATCGGGATCGTCTTCGTCTACCGCGGTCGGCAACGCGACAGCGGGCTCGTCGGCAGGCCCTGTCGGGCGCGGCGTCGAGGGCGCCGCCGGCTGTCGCATCGCCGGCGGGCGCATCGTGATCAGCGCACCGAGAGCGACCACGCCGCCGAGCGAGGCGAGCTTGCCGAGTTGATCCGCAGTCGTGGTGCCGTAGGTGAGCGTGACGTGATGTGCTGTCGGCACGACTGCCATGAGATTCGGGGACACCTCGTATGGCCCGAGCGCTCCGGTGGCATGCCAATTCGGGAAATAGGGCACTTTTACGAGCACGGGCGAGCCGAGGCGCCCGACGTCGAAACTGACCGTCGAGTTCGTCGTCCGCACATTGGCCACGGTCGTCGGCTTTACCGCGACGGCCATCTGTGGGGGAACGAAGCTGCCGACCGCAGCTCTTGGCCAGTTCGGTGGTCCGTTGAGCGCGAGCTCAACCGGCCAGTACTGCTCGCTCTCCCACCAGGTGAGATTGGTGTCGAGCCATTGTTTCGCTGAACTTCCGGACTCGACGACCGGAAGGTGGTCGAGCGGTGTGACCATCTGTGCGCCCTTGATGATGTAGAGGTCCCAAACGGGGTGGCGAACCGTCACCTGGTTGACGGCGCCCGGGAACCCCGGGGCGGAGGCGATCTTTACGAGACCCGGGACGGTCTTCGCCGCAGCCTCGACTTCCGGCGAGACGGCGAGGAAGTACCGGATGCCTTCGAACTGCAGATGCCGGATCCCGTCGGCGAGGTTGAAGGCGGGATAATTCAGATAGGAGACCGGGTTCGAGGACTCGCCCGGCAGCGCGTACTCCGCCTGGTCCAGGAAGTGGAACGGTGTCGTCGTCGAAGACTCGAACAGGACGCCGTCGATCGTGTCCATGCACCCGTCTGTCCAGTAGGGCAGTGCCATCGTCGCCTCGGTGGAGCCGAAGGGGATCTGAGTCTCGGTGATGTACTCGTATTGCAGACGTCCGCAGCCGTAGGTACGACCGGCCTTGTCGAGCATGCGCACGATGCCCTGGTAGACAGGCCAGCCCGACTTTCCCTGGAAGCCGGTGTAGTTCCAGGAGATCCAGCTCGGCACTTCGATCTGGCCGCCGGTGGGCTGGAATCCAGGGAACGCGATGCCGCCGGCCACGAGGGCGCCGATCAGGGCGCCCAGGCTGCCGACCACGATCGCCACCGGCGCCTGCCAGGCGTCCAGCTCCAGCCACCGCCCCACGAGGCGGAAGATCTCCCCAATGCCATAGGCGGCGAGGAGCGCAGTGAAGAGGAAGTAGAACGGGAGCCAGCGACCGTTGTAGACGAAGCCGGCCGGCAGCCATTGGAACCCGGCCACGGCCCCGAAGGTTCCGAGGGTGAGCACCATCGCCGTTGAATTGCGCTGGATGAACGCGATCAGCATCCCGAGCCCCGCCGGGATGATCATCCAGAGATAGCCGTGCGGCAGGATGTTCGACCACAGCCCGGTGACTCTCGTGTAGCCCATGGAGGAGCTGAACGGGAGATCGGCGGCGAAGGGGACGAGCCAGAACGCCGCCAGCAACCCGCCGACCACGCCGACTGGAACGAGGACCCGCCAGGAGTTCTTGTCCCAGCGAAACAGTGCGAGCAGGATCGCGACTGCCGCATAGCCGAGCGCGGGAACGACGTGGCAAAGCAGCGTCACCCCGTACAGGGCGGCTGCGAGCCATCGCAGGCGGCCCGTGCGCAGCGCGTACGAGAGCACGCCGAGGAAGAGCAGACCAGTAGTGAGGGCCAGGGAGAACGAGAACTCGCCCGCAAGCGTGGAGGTGAGGTTTCCACCTTCGATGGTGTAGGAGGTGTTGAACAGGAAGGGCAAGGTCGCGACGGCCATCAGCACCGGCACCGGCCTCTTGAAATCCGCCAGCCGGCCGAAGGCCCACGCCGACACCGGGAGGGTGAGCGGGCCGATCACGGTCACGAGCTTGAACGCGATGGCGTACGGGAACACGACCGACAGGGCCGCGACGAACAACGCCGGCAGCGGGAAATAGAAGACGTACAACGGGAAGCCATCGAACCACTGTGGGTCCCACCCGGTGATTCGACCTTGGGGCAGGAGGTCGTGGATCAAGAAGTAGGGCGTGGTGATGTGTCCGGCGTTGTCGCCGCCGACGTCCATGTTCGGGCTGAACAGGAGATCCGGTCGCAGCTGCCAGATGAGAAAGACCGTCGCTCCGACCACTGCGGCGAAGCCGAGGAACTTCGTGAACGCCTCGCCGCCGGAGCGGCGCGGCGAACCACCGATCGCGTCCGTCACGGGGGCGTTCGTGACCGCCTCGCCGCCTTCCAGGGGCGGCGCCTGACCGATCACCTGCACGGCGGCAATCTACCCGTGCGTCGGGGCTTTATGGACGCACCCTGGTCGGGGTTGCGATCGAGGAGGTCATCGGCGTGTCCGCCAGGGGCCTTTGCTCGCGGAGGCGGCCGGGCCTGGCGGCGGGTTGCGCGGCGATCCGCCAGGAGACCGGTACGGCTACGGTCGCTGGAGAATCCTGACTCGGCTCGGGCAGAGTGAGAAACCGGGGCCAAAAACGCTCGGCGTGTCCGTGTGATTGCCGAGAGTAGTAAGGCTCAAGTTCGGCTCGGGCGGGGCCGACAAGCAAGGAACGGCCGCGGGCGGCAGGGAATCATCACCATAGGGATTACGACCGCTAGCTCCGCGCCACCGGCGACACGCCGCGCCAGCACTCATACCCGCCTGCCCGGCAAAACCTCCGGACAGATTCGGGAGGCTGATGGTCGTGATCACGCTTACGGCGGCACCGCCCACCAGCACTCATGAACCGGGATGCCAGCGATGACGATGATGACCTGGCCGCTCGGCAGGCGGGTCGCGCGATCCCTTGGGTGCACGGTCTGGAAGCTCAGATTCTTGCCCGAGACGTAATCCGGGGGTAGCTCGTAGCTCGCTCCGCAGTAGAGACAAGTCTTCTTTGTCGTTTCCATCACACCCGCAGGATTCGCCAGCCCGTTCGGGGTCGCCATTTCACCCGAGGCCGAGCAGGCATCGTAAAATTGGCCACCGACACCATCTACCCCGGAGCACTTCTGGTCAACCCCTTCCCAAGTATGTGCATCAACGGCCTACCGTCGCCCTCTGACCTGACAAAGGGTGGCGTTCCGAGCAACGGGGTGGGGCCGCACTCCCACGGCGAGATGCCAAAGCACAGCCATGGCGAGCCGACTTTCACAGACGCGCAGGTCGCCTTCCTGGAACAGCGGGGTTATCACTGCGACCGGCACCACGGTGTCGTCCTTGACGCGGACGGCAGCGAGGTACCGCCAGGGATTATCGGCCCCCTGCTCCTTAACGCCAAGCAGGAGGGGATTCTGAAGGTCGCAACGAGCGAGAACGGCATGATGACGACCGGGGCCTGCGAGACGGGGACGAACCTGCCGGTGTCGGGTCCGGGGGGATAACCAGTCGTTCACACTTTATTATCTCCAGCAGCCCTGAAATAAACATTACCTAACAACCATCCCTAATCACCCTCAAATTCAAATTCATCCTACTAGAAGTAGCACCGAACCAATCTTCTCATCCCTTAAAACCTATCACCTTCCTCCAAAACCAAACCCACCAGTTCCTTTTTGTTCGGCATATTGACCTCAGGGGAACATAAACCACAGCGAGCCGTAACCACTCCTGAAGCGTAAGTTCAACCTGATCTACGTATAACTTAGCATCACAGAGCCGCTCAACTTCGATAGCGCTTGTCTCTACAGATCTTCAAGCGAGATTACAAAAACGCGCTCTCGCCCTCCGAGCCAGTTGACGCTTCCACTGTCTCCATGACGGCCTTCCACGCGTGCGCATCAACCGGTTGGTTCGCAGTTTGAAGCCTTTCAAACAGCCGGGGCCTTTCAAACAGCCGCGCACGATCAGTGGTCATGGCGCTCAGTGTGATCGCGTTTCGTTGCTACCGGCTGCTGTCCCGGAGCGCGGACGATCGTGTCTCGGATCCTATACAGCCCCCTTTGAAGTTCCGACCTCATCGCCACGTACTCCCGAGCCGAGGCAATATGTCCCATGTACCACGGCCGGACACGGCATTCCCTGATGCTTGTCAGAAGGGTGCCCTCCGGTACAGGATCGAGCGTCCGAGTGACGAGCATTTCCATGTGCCCTCCCCGGTAGGGCGAGATCCGACTACGGATCACGACCTTGTAATCGGGAATCCGTTCGATGGTTTCGCTCTCTTGATACATGACGACCCCGTCTGGTCTCGTACACTGCAAGCGTGTTCGATGCATTCCTCCGGGCAGATCCGTGACCTCATCTAACTTGTAACTTACATTGGTGAGAGCCATGCGATACGGATCACACAAAAGTGAGAACACCTCGCTCGGCGATGCGGGAATTACTACCTTCCCCTTCACTTTAATCATGCTTGCGTCCGCCGGAGCCAAGTCGTTCGGTACATGCCTTTGCCCATTCCACGCCCCATCCACGGCCCTACATTCCGGTGACCAGTTTGTTATCTTAAGCCACCGGTAATGCGACCGACCGGCCAGCGGTGAGGCTGCTCGCACAATTCGGACAGCGGACCTCACGCCTCACCCCTTACCAGTGTCAACCGCGGACCCTCTTGAGCATCGAGCGCCGCTAGGTCGGCCTCCAACCCCTGCGGTCCAACGGATCAGCCACTCTCGCCAGTGCGCCAAGATCCGATCACGCTCCGACTCGCTTTGACGCTTCCATCAGCCAGCCCTGCAGATCCCACTCTCAGCTCAGATAGTTCTGCCAAAGTGTCCTGGGTGGAAGCCCGTACGATGCATTGGATGGCAATGCTGTCTCCGCCAGAGCCTCCGCTCACGGACGGTCGGATAGCACTCAGGCCCTACGCGCTCCACGACGTGCCCGAAGTGACCGCTGCATGTCAGGACCCAGAGATTTCACGGTGGACGGCAACCATCCCATCTCCGTACCGGGAGGAACATGCCCGCGCCTGGATCGCGAGCCATCATCTGCTCTGGGAGCAGGGGCAATCCGCCGATTTCGCAGTCGTCGCAGCCGAGGGTGACGAGCTTCTCGGTTCCATGGGGCTTTCAGGGTTCGACTGGGAGAGCCGCCACGCGGGGGCTGGGTACTGGGTAGCAGCCTGGGCACGGAACCGTGGCATCGCTACGAGCGCCCTCCGCCTGTGCTCACAGTGGGCGTTAGAGACGGTCGGACTCGTCACTGTGGACCTTGTGACGATGCTCGGCAATGTCGCGTCGGAGCGCGTCGCCCAAAAGGCTGGGTTCCAACTGGTCGGGGAAATAGCCGACTACGGGCTGGGTCCAGAACAATGTGTCCAACGCGGTATCACGTCAAGCGGTGGGTTCTTGAGAGCGGCGGTCGACTGATCCAGGTTTGCGTGGGAGCCGCTCGCTCCTTCCGTCCCTACGGACTCGCCGTGCAGCATCCTGGTGCCATGGCCGCTCACCCCTCACCCGTGGCGATGGGCGCGAACTTGCCGGTCGGCTCCGTGGCCTGTCGGACAGGGTGCCACACTTGACGAAACGACCGCCATCACCGGGATGACGTACCGTTTGCTTGGTTCGGTCGTGACTATGGAAGTCATTGCTCGGGGAACGGTCGCCCCTTGTCGAACGTCTCTGAACCCAAAGGGAAGTGAGAATCGAGAGTGAAGCCCGGAGCGGATGTCGCCAAGCTCGCGACCTCGCGTGTCGTGGTTCCAGATGCTCTCGCGGCCTGGTTGTGGATTGTCGGCGGCGCCTTGATGGCGATAGACCCGACGCTGGCGTGGGTGAACGTGTCGGACTGTTCACTACGTCTGTCAGCGGCTTGCGCATTACCGGAGGCGGGAGGGGTGTCGCGGGTCCACTTTTTGTGGCCTTAGGGGTCATGGCGATGATTCTCGGCGGCGTCTTTCTGGGCCACCGAGTTCCGAGACGCCAGTTTGCCTACCTCATTATCGCCATCGCGCTTTTCGCGATTATCCCAGCCGTACTCGGATCGCAACTAATCCACACGCCTCCCTATGTGAAGCTCGTTCAGAAGATTGACTCGGGGACAGCAATAACGAGCTACCCGAACGAAGTCGTCTCCGCTGGGGCCGGGTACCTGCTTTGCCTGGCGGGACTACTCGTACGCTCCTGACGGGTCTCCTGGTTGCTTCGAAGATGCGCAGCGGCGAGTCTGGCTCTGCCTCTCCCGAGACAAGCTCAACCCTAAGGTCAACCACAGGTCTGAGCTAGTGCGCGAATCTGGGACCGGTGCCGACGAAGCTCCCCAATGCACACGGGCCCGGCGCGTCGCATCACTCGGTTGGGAGTCGGAAGGATGACGGCGTAGGTTGGCAGACGCGTAAGAGTCGCCGGAGCCAACGGCGTAGAAGACTTCGACCCCGCGAACTTCGACGATGGCAATCTCCCAAGGTGCCACAGCGGGGTCATTAACCCGCCAGATAAGACGGGTTGAGGCCAACGCCGCCGTTGACTGGAACGGGCGAGTGGTGCAGCTTGGCCGTTTTCACCAAATCGGCGAGCGCCTGTGCCGGTGTCTGAAGCTCCCTACGAGGACCGAACTGGACGAGTCGGACCCCCAAGCTGGACTTCCGAGAAGACTCCCGGTTCGAAGTATCCGAACCCCATGTTGGGGCTCTCATAGGTAGCCAGCGACGGCTGTTCGGGGAAGGCCGCGATGAAGGCACTCTGTCCGGTGCCGAACAGACCTGCGGGATGAGACCCTGACTCTATGCCGACTCCAATCCCGATAATGGCGAGCACCAGAGCCGATGTAATCAGGAAGCCTCGCACCCTCGCGAGTATGGCAGCGCCATGAAGCACTTGCTGGTCCTTGGCCCCTGCGGCGGTTGACTCACCACCGTGCGCTCCTTGGCTCCGTCCACCCCTACTCGTTCGCGGTGCGGCACCATGGAGTCATGGCCGCTCGTCCCCTCACCCGTGGCGAAATCGCCGAACTTGCTGGTCGCCTCCACGGTCTCTTGGACATGATCGCCGTCGATGAGTTGACCGCCACCACTGGGATGACCTACCGGTTGCAGGGCGCGGTCGTGGCCCTGGACGCCGTGCTCGGGCGTGACTCGTCATTACTCGGTCCGATGTTCTCGGTCATATCACAATCGTTCGTTTGCTATAATCCGTAGTGTGGAGAAGGCGAAGAAATCCGGCGAAAAGCGCGGCGTGGTCGGCTACTTGCGGGTCTCCACCGAGGAACAAGCCGATAGCGGAGCCGGTCTCGCCGTCCAAGAGGCAGCCATCCGAGCCGAGTGCCAACGACGTGAACTCCCGCTGCTGGCCCTCCATACCGACGCTGGCGTCTCCGGGAAGTCCCTGGTGCGTCCGGCGCTGACGGCGGCTCTGGAAGACCTGGATGCCCGCCACGGCGATGTGTTCATGGTCTCGCGGCTGGATCGGCTCACCCGCTCGGTCCACGATGCCAGCGGACTGATGCAACGGTCGGAGAAGTCGGGGTGGGGCCTGGTGGCTCTGGACGCCCCGGTGGACACGACGACACCTGCGGGCAGGGCCATGGCGCAGATACTCAGTGTCTTCGCCGAGCTTGAGCGACGACTCATCGGCGAGCGCACCAAGGCCGCGCTGGCGGTCAAGAAGTCCCAGGGCGTCGTGCTCGGCAGGCCCAGGACCCTGCCCGACAAGGTGGTGGGCCGCATCCTGAGAGAACGGGCGAAGGGGCGCACCTGGATGGCAATTGCCGACGGGCTGAATGCCGACCGGGTTGCCACCGCGCAGGGCGGACTGCGCTGGTACCCGGCAACAGTGCGTTCTGTGGCCATGTCGGCGGGTGGAGAGGTCACCAAGGCACGCTGATAGCCCTTAGAAGGGTTCCAAGGTGAAGCAGTACCCTTGGAGCCGATGAGCGAGGACTCCCAAGCTCTACCTAGCGGGGAAAAGCAGTACTGGCACGACCGACGACTTGACGCAAGCCGTACCGTGGGACCCTCGACCGGTCAGATGGCCGACCAACCCCATCGACAAGGAAACCTGACAGCGGTCCATCCCGTGGTAACTCCGGTCCCGTTGCGGACAATCCCGAACCTTCGACACCCGATTGCTGCCTTCGTATTGGTCATCCTCGCCGTCATCCTCGTCGGCGTGGGCGTGCTCGCTGCATCTGGTCAAGCAGCACTCCCGTCCCTGCCTGTCCCAGTTGCAGATTGTCCGCGGCCGAGCGCCGTGTTGCTAGGTGCGCCAGGAGCACAATTCACCGCCGCACTTCCCAGCGGGACCCAGGGATTTGCCTTTCTTCATTTCTGTCAGTACTTCTTCCGAAGCGCGAGCGGGACAACTCTCACCATCGAGTCGGATCTTGGACGCGCCAACTTCGGGGGAGTCGCTGCTTGGACCGGTTCTAGCGGAGTGACGCTGGTTACTGTCCGACACGCACAAGGCTCCGAGGCTTTCCATTGCGACCTGGAACTCAACCAGTGCCGCGGAATGCTGTCAGTTTCGCTGGGCCACGCGAAGTGGCAGGTCCTCGGGCTTGGCAACGCGCAGAGCCTTCCCACCATCAAGGCTTTCCTGCGGTCGTTTCGACCGGCTCGATAGGTAGCCCGTCAGACGTAGCAGTGGGGCGACCCACGTGGGGCAACGATCCAAGCTCGGAGCGGTCGCAATGGTGGTCATGGCGCTTTTGCTCGCCGCCTGTACGTCGAGCACGATGAGAGCCACCGGTACCTTGACCGAGGTCGCCGACGCCTGCGAGGCAAGGTATGTCCGCCGGGTGAGATACTCCATCTGAAGGTGAGCCTCGATTCGGGGTCCAGCGTCGTCGCCACTACGACCATACGGTCACGTGCCAGGTATCGGTTCTCGGTTGTTCCCGGCGAGTACCGCGTGACGGGTTTTTGGGGTTCCCAGAGCGTTGCCGTGCGCGCCGGTCACGTCGTCACCGCCCAGATCAGGGACGTCTGCGTCTAGCCGGTCACCGTCCCCTACGCGAAGTACGCCCGTCTCAGCTTCGTGGGAGCATGGCAATGGTGAGAGTCAGTATCGTCGTGCTGGTGGTGTTGGCGCTAACGGTCGCCGCCTGTACCGCCGGGCAGGCGGTGCCCCCGACGACCCACCATGTTGCACATGACGCGGCTCTTTCGTCGCTGTCTCAGGAGATTGACCAGTTCGCCGTCGACCTTGCGGCGGCAGACGGCAACTCGCACCCGCGCAGGGTCACTTGGGTTACGACGACGCGAGATGCAGCGGTCAGCTTCTTCAATGGCGGGCCTCCGAGCGGCATTTCCGGGGGTCCTCCCGTGTACGCCCTCGTCATCTCCGGTGGAGGGAGATTTAGCGCCGGTAACGTTCCTGTGCGCCCAGGCTCAAATACTCCCGCGGGGTCGCTGGCCATGGCGATTGTTGAGCCATCAAGCTGGATGGCATCCGGTAGCGGAGTTGGCGATGCGGTCGACGGCAGGGCCAGACCGGACCTGTCGACGCTTGGAACTCCCGAGACCGACTTGCTGTTGGGCCTCCACCCGATGACCACAGCGCAATTCCGGGCAAAATTCCATCTCCGGTAGGCTCACCTAGGTCTGGCTGCGCGGGCCTAGCCAGCTGGAAAGCGGACTGGCAAATGACGGCCAAGACGATTCTGTATTCGCTGCGAGCGGCATGATGCCTGGCCTCCCCAAGCTCGGCGTGACGGCGATGGTGGTCTTGGCGTTGGCCCTTGCCGCGTGTACGAGCGCCCAGACGATCCCTCCGACCACGCAGAACAGTGTTTCCCGCCCAACCACAACGACTAGCACGCCAAACGAATCGAGTAATCCCACCGCGGTGGGTGCGCGCTACCCGTGGATCGTCGCCGCTTGCGGTAAGAGTTTCCTGTCGTCCGCAGCCCAGTCGGCGCTGACTTCGAACTTCACTGTTCCGTTCTGTGAAGGGTTCGGGTCGGCGAGGGAGATGGTGTGGACGGTCGTAGGTTTCGGTGGCAGCGTGACCTATCACGACGGCTCCACCGTGACGGCAACCGTGCGTACGTCACCAGGGGGTTCCATGGTCGCGGTGCTGATTTGCTCGTTGGGGACCACCTGCCTCAACCCGAACGCCACACATCCATTCTCGGAGTTCACGGTCTACCCCGCACCCGACAGCAGGACGCCGCTTCAGTTCGGACATCCGGGGATGGGTGCGCCGTTCTTGGCCTTGCAGAACGGAATTGCCTCTACCTGCGACGACGTGTTCGACCCGGTGACGGGCAAGTGGTACTCCGCTTTCGGTTTCAACCCGGTCGCCAAAGCCTCTCACCCCGGCCCAACACCGCTTGCAGCACCGCCTGCCGAAACGGGAACTGATGCGCTCACGGCCACCGCTCCCACTCCAGCCACGTCAAGTTGCACCGTGACAACCGGGCCGACGACCTGGTGACCTCGTCGGGTTAAGCCGGGCCGCCGTGTTGGCTGCGACCGGCATGGTCGCCAAACTGCTGCTGCATTCGCCGCGAGTACCGTGACAAGATGCGACCGATCAAGCACCCCATCGTCGTCTTCGTCGTGACCGTGCTCGCGATCATCGGCATCGGCGTCGGAGTTGTCGCTGCCACCACGACTCAGAAGGTCTACGGACCGTCCTGGGGCCGCTTCACGGCGGCGTTCGCTGGGCACGTCTACCAACACCAGGGACACACGTCCATGGCCTTCCTCGGTAGTTCCACTGGGTCGGTCCCCATCGAAAACACCCTGACACTCACTTTTCCCGACGGCTCGTATTCGAACGTACCGCAAGGCCACTGGGTAGGGGATTTGCCCCATGCCGCTGAGACGGTTTCCGTATTTAAGGGTCTTCCCATGGGACCAGTTGTCGCCTCTTTGAAGAAGGGGTTTCCGGGTGCTGGCGTCACTAAGGTGGAGCAAGATGCGAACGGCCTCTCGGTCGTCACCCTCGGGCCGCGCTGCGCGATTGGCCTGTGCATGGACGTGGATGTCGTATCCAACGGACAGGTGCTCTGGACGGTAGCCGCTGTTTCCTCCGCGCCCGCGAGCGCACCTGTAGAAGCCTTTCTCGCTTCCTTCCAGCCCATCGGGTAGCTGGCGTCGATGCGTACCTCACGTCACCCCATCACGATGTTCGTCGTGGCCGTGCTGGTGGTCATCGGCATCGGTGTCGGCGTTATGGCTGACAGCGCGAATCCGACGGTGTATGGACCGTCATGGGGCCGGTTCACAGCAGCGTTCGACGGTCCGGTCAAAGTCGTCAGACCATCTGAAATCAGGTTTGCGAGCCAGAGCCTCACCGAGAGCGTCGCGGTTCTGAGGGCAATTGGGCCAAGTGGAGTGAAGTGTGCGGGCGGGTTCTGGACCGGGTATGCGCCGGTTATGCCGTCGGGACATCCACAGGTCAGTTGCCTCAACGGTGTCCAAGTGTGGACTTACCCCCTCCGATGCGGACGGCTCGTCGAGCGAGCTTGCACAGATGCGAAAATCGTCGTGGCGCAACAGGTTGGATACTTCGTGGTCGCGTCATCTTCGAACACTGAAGACGCCGAAAGTTTTATTAGGTCTTTCCAGCCCATCGGGTAGACGATGCGACCATCCCACCACCCAATCGCCCTGTTCGTTGTGGCCGTGCTCGGCGTGATCGGCATCGGGGTCGGGGTGCTGGCGGCATCCGGCGGGGCTGGCTTCGTCATGGCCCCCAATCTGACCGAAGGCCCCTCACACACCTACGGGCCACCCGGTCTTCGGTTCGTTGCTGCCTTTCCTGGCACGCCAACCTGTCGGACTGCCGAAAACGGGGCGACCTTCGGGTGCCAGGTTGGCCACACCGCCCACGAATTCTTCGCCGTCTCCGTGACCAACACGTCGCGGCTGCCGAAGGACGTTTACCACCCGCGTGCCTTTCTGTGCCTGGCGAAAGTCATCTGCAACATCCGACGCCAAGACGTACCCGGCCAGGAACTGGCGCTGCTGTGTTCCGATCACAACCCGAACGTCGGCGGCGGGGCATATATCTGCATGGAGTCTCTGACCCTAGAACGGGGACCCCTGGTGTGGCTCCTTGTTGGTTCTGAGTCGGCCTCGTACCCGCCACCCACGGGAGTGCTGAGGGCCTTCCTACAGTCCTTGGAGCCGGTGACGTGACCAACCAAGACGCGACAGCCGTCCGATTGGGTCGCGTGACGAAGGTGACCACGTTCCAATTAGCGATTCCGCAATGGATTGTGGCTTAGACCTCAGTCGGACCACCTCGGGCTATTCTCAAGATCAAATGACTCATCAAATCCGCAGGATGCTCCTTGCCGGATGTTGCCTTTGTAGCTCAATCCTTTTGGTGGGGTGCGCCTCGTTCTATCATGCGACAAAGGCAGATGAGGACGCGTGTCTCTCTATCTCGCTGATCATATCGCCTTACGTAAACATAACTCCTGGCGACACCAACTTAGTCCTGGGGTACCTTCGGGGAGCTGATAGTCCAGTGCTGAAGGCCGCGAGCGTCGAAATTGAGGGACGCTCAGAAGGCCGGAGACGAGAACGAGCAAGTCATAATCTTGGCGGAACTTCCGAGCACCTGTGCTGGCGTAACTCAGACACCCCAGTTGCCCTGACAGTTGTCGCCCCGCAATACCCTCCTAAATCCAACGAAGCGGAGTTGGGCAGGATCAGGCCGCTGGGAACCCGGTCGTGTTCACCGCCGTCGGAACCACGTTCGTAGCGGCGCAGTCAGCCGATGACGACGAGGTACCCTTGAAATAGTAGGTACCCACGTTGGCGGTGCTCGGGTAGGCGGGGAAATACGGGTGCTCTCTGCTGCGAGCCACGTGGAGAATGCCGAAACAGGTCGCAGGCCCCTTGGCGTAGGCGGTCACGACCACGACCGAGGGGCTGGCGGCGACAATGCTGATGATGTTCGGTGCGGTAGAAGGGTGGTTGCCGGAGATGAACGTCAATCCGATTTCAATCTCGGAGATTGACGACACACCGGCTGGAAGCTGGGGACCGCCGTCGATACCCAGGTAGGAATGGTCGTTGGAGGCGTAGTACGTCCCGGCACCGATCAGCGCCGTTTGCAGGTTCGCCTGCGCGGCGGTGTTGTTCGCGTCGCAACGGTTGCAGGTTGTGTGCGAGCGAGAGACCACAACGACGCAGAGAGCGATGACGACGGCGAGGATCAGGGCGGGACTCACCTTCCAAAGACTCGGCAGGAACCCTCGCACACCACAAGGCTACTGACTCCGACTATGCCAGATGGCCGCACACGCGGGCTTGGTGTCGCGGACCATCACCATGTGGCGCGCCGCGCAGGACGAGAATTGTCAGCGGTGGACGGCTCCGAGCTTCCCTCGCAAGGCGACCGGGGTCGTCCACCACTTATCGGCACCGGTCCGCCACCACTTGAGCATCGGCTTCCTGATCCAGCTAAGAGCGCCGGTCCTACTCAGTCCAGAGGCCCGCTCCCAGCAGGGGGACCGCGTCATAGACGGCGCCCAGGTCCTTTGCCGGTCCTGACACCAGTCCCTCGCCATGGCGTCGGCGTCGTGGTGGTCACGGAGAACTTGGTGATGGGACCGGTCGCTCGCTTCGCTCACTCCCGTGAGATTCGACTGGCGAACCCGACTTGCGCTCGTGATGCCGGTACATCCACACGCTGCGCAATTGTGGATGTACTCCGCATCGCCGACTGAACCGGCTGCCGTCCCTCCACTTTGATCACGGTCCGTCCGACCTGAGCCGGTCGTAGATCGGAACCAGTGGTGGTCATGAACGTCGGGTCGTTATCAGCCGGAGAGTTTCTCGGTGGCGCAGGTCGTGAGGTTTCACGAGGGTGCGATCAACGTTGAATCGCCGCTCGCTCACCAGATGAGAGAATCAGAGACGTGTTCACCAGGACGGTCCGCGGTCCGTCCTTGGACTTCGGGGCGAGCACGACGGACTCCCCCCGGCGTTTCGATGCCTCGATCTTCGGCTTGATCAGCGCCGCTGCGCTTGTCCTTGGTTGCATCTCGGCCCTTGCCATGATCGTGATCCTCATCATCACGGTCGTCAGCGGAGCACCCAACCTGAACGGCGCCTTGCTGATTCCCCCCGTGGTGTTGGCGCTGGCGCTCTGGCTGTGGATGGCGGTCGTGCTAGGCAAGTCAGGGATATTCGAAGGGCATCGCGGACTCCCGCCCCATCCCTTTCGCTCGCGCTTTCCTCGCCGTATCGCCGCCGTCTGGGCACTGGCCTCCACCAGCCTCTTGATCGTGCCCGTCGTCCTGAGCGGCCTCAGTCGCCTCGCCAAAGGAAACCCCGTTACCCGTGAATACGATCCGGCCAGGCGGGCTTACGTGCTCAGCGACCAGGCCCCCGTTAGCGCGATCTATCGTTTCACCGATCTTCACGCGGCGGCTGTCGAAGACCGCTTGCTTATCTCGGCTGCGCTGATGATCACGGTGATCGCGGTGGCGGTGGCAGCGATGGATATGTCCCGCAGGCGCAGACTTGCCGAGACTGACCGCTCCGGGCCTCTAGCGCCGTTGCGGCGGCTCTTGCTCCCGTCACTGGCGGTCAGCCTCGTTCTCTTGGTGATTGGCGTGATTCTCGCAGCCGGTCCGGGTGCGCTGGCCCTGTCCCGTCTAGCGGGCTACTTCGATCACGCCAAGCCATTGTCCGGATACGGCGTCGTGAAAACATTCCTGCCTGCCGGACAGGAGACGGTATTCGTCGGCTGTACAGAAGCAATCAGTTGTCCACCGCTTCTGGCGAACGAGGTTGACGTGCGCGACGGTGCAGCCAGTCCGCTGCTCACCTTCTCCGATCCGAGTCATGACCGGCTGACCGAGAACGACAAGCCTTTGGCGGGCGCCGTTTCCTTCACTGTCCCGCTTTCTGGGAGTTACATCATCTCAACGACTGGCGGGCGTGGATGGCTCCTTCGTCTTGCCACCGGTGAAGGTCAAGAAGCACGGGCGCTCGCCGCCTGGGCTGTGGTCGCCGCACTCGGTCTTGTTCTCATGGTTACAGAACTGGTGGCGGTCGTCCTCTACGTCCGTGTCCGACATCTTGCGCGCCGCGCGTCCGCGTGACCTTGATCATCTCCGGCGCTGTGTGTTGCCGGTGCCCGGTAAGCATCATCAGCATCGGTGCCACGGTGGCCATGAGCCTCATTCGAACACCAGCCGGAAGTTGTCGATGGCGTTGTTCCGGGCCTCCGCAGCAAGGTCCTGGTCGCCCGACGTACACTTCGGTGGTGGTTGAGAGGGGTCGCCGTGCGTGAATGGTGGCGCTGGGCATTGCGAGGGGTCGCTGTGCTCCCGTTGGCGGCAGGCGGAGTTCTGCTCGGGCTACATCCGAGTGCGGGTTTTACCAATCCGCAGAATGTCCACCCACTAGGGAACGGCATGGCCATCACTCAGTGCCTCAGCCCGTTCGACCGGCTTACGGGCGGCAGTTGGTCGCTACCACCCGGCCCCGCGTCCGCGCAGCACGTTAACGATGTCCGTCTGGTGGCATGTAGCGCCGTGACCAACGACCGCGAGCACATCATTGACGCCCTAGGAATCGGCGGAATCGTTCTAATCGGGCTGTCGTTCCTCCCACGCCGCAGGGCATTGGCGACAAAGCCGCTCGCTCTTTCGCGGCTCTAGGCAACGAGTCGGTCTCGGCGGTTCTTACCGCCAGGCTCAGTCTGTGATCGTGATCGGGAGCATCGGTGTGCGCACGCACCGCCCGTCTTCCATTATCAGGGTGGCTTGGACGGCATACGCACCGGCGGGGATCGCGTATCCAAGTTCAGGCGACCCGCTGCCCGACCCGACAAGCAAGGGCACGACCGTGGTGCTGCCGGGTTCGACCCTGAAACTCACCAGTGGCGCTATCTGGTAACCGGTGTAGCCGCCGATCATTTCGCCGCTGCGCGGATCGACCACTTGGGCTGTAACCACACCGTTGGTCTTGATCACGATTTGGTCAGCAGACAGGTTGTGGACGCGTAGAGCACCATTTACATGGTGACCCGAGGCCACGACGATGGGCGCGTCCAACGTCACGGTCATCTCCGTCGGGTCCATCTCCGTGATGCCGTCGGTCTTGGGTGAAATTCGCCACCGCTCGCCGCTGGGGTAGAGCAGCGAGCCGACGACGAGCTTCACGTTGTCGCCGAACCGGCGGTGAAGCTCCGCAGCGGCATCGGTGGCCCAGGGCGCCAGGTGGATTTCTATTGGCCGCTGCCTGGCTTCGTCCGAGCGGGGATCGGGGTACTGAGTGAGCGCCCCCGATCCTTCCAGGTCAAGGAGAGCGGCCCTCACATCATCCCAGGGCATAGGCATAGACGCTACCGGTGGACCTCGGTGAGCCACAGGCGAAGTGGTTGACGAGGGCCCGTGCTCATCGCCTCGACCGCTCAACAGAAAGCCGGGATGCGCGTGCTGCACGCGAGTTCATACCCCTGCCATGGCGCCGGGCTGGCAGGCAGCGAGAATTCGGTAGCGGGAACCGAAGTGGAGAACTTCACGACTTCCACGTTCAAGAGGCTCGATGCGACGGCGAAGACCGTGACGCCACTCGCGTTGATGCACCAGGTTGCGCGAGCGAAGGTGGAGTCCTGGTCGAGGTACCTGAGACAGGTCGCGGGCGCTCCGCCTAACCGCCCTGACCATATCCACGTTTGCCCCAGTGAGAAGTGTCCTGTCATGTGCATGGTGACGAGAGCCTGCTCGTCGAATTGTTCGGTCATGTAGAAGTCGCCGATGCTGCGGACCCCGTCGTTGGGCCCCTCGCATGTCCATCTTCCTCGCTTAGTTTTCTGCACGCATATGTAATCCCCACGGTGGCGCTGGACGAACCTAAGGGTCTCGTTGCCATGGCTAGCGATAAAAAGGAAGTCGCCGGTCCCGTGTGGGGACCAGGTGCCTCCATTCGGAGGCCGACCCTGAGGCTGCTGGGCGTAGACGAAGGTTTCGGGTCCCACGTCGCTGTCGAGGGTGCGGTAGGTCGCGACGAATCGCTGGTTATTGCTCTGGGCTTCGGCGAGGAAGTGATGAACAGCCTCGGCGCTCGCGAGCTCGTAGCTGCCACCAACGGTAGATGGGCATGATGGAAGATCGACGACGAGCGTCTCAGAACCGCGAACCGATATGGGCTGGATGATCTGCGGAGAGCCGGTCGGTCCCTCGGTTAGATCGTAATGGCCAGGAATGACATCAGTAAAACGATAGGTTTCGTCTTGTGAGACGGGTGCAGGAGCCACTACCTGTTTGGCTGTGGTGTCGAGGTCTACGGAGTTGAAGATTGTCCCTGGGAGCGGCCTCGGCTTTCCCGTACATGGGAAGAGCTTGCCGGTCACGACTGCTGTATTCGGTTGGTTCGTGGTTGGGACGACGGTCTGAGTGATCGTCGTCATGCTTGAAGTCGTCGGAGCGACCGTCTGCCCAGGCGAGCAGCCTGCCAGCGCCAGCGCACCGATGACCACCGGCCACAGCCTCCATGCGCGCCCCGCAGTCACCAACGCAAGGATGCCAGGTCAGCGAGACCGAAGCCGGACGGGGACCGGAATGGGAGCGATGGAAAGCGGGCTGCGAACGAGCTAGACGCCGGAGGCTTGGTTTGTAGCCATCTCGGGCTGGGACCGGTTGAGCGCCGTCGCCACCGGACCGAGGTCATCCACGGTGAGATGGTTATAAACCCCGAGTGTCATGCGATGGTCCTTGTGGCCGACCTGCCGCATGACCTGGGCGACTCCGGTGTTCTCGCTGAGTCCTTTCGTGACAGCCCAATGCCGGGGAGCGTGCATCGTGATATCGGTGCCGGGGATTCAGCCCGGAGCAAGGAGCGACTAGACTGCCTACACCAGAGGGGCCGTTGGCGCAGCCTGGTAGCGCGCTTGCATGACACGCAAGAGGTCACAGGTTCAAGTCCTGTACGGCCCACCACACCGGTTGGGAGCTGGAGGTTCTGGTTCTAGCGCCCAGCGCGTCCGGCACTGCTGATGTTGCCGCCCTTCCAGCGCACGCGGTGTTCGTGCCGCGGCGGCTTGGCGAACCAAAACGTTGTGCCTCGGTCGGGGAGGTCTGCCGCACGCTAGGGAACGTGACCCAAGGCTTCGAACTGTCGTCGAGATCCCTTTTGGGGAAAGCAGTTAGTTCGTGTGACTGGGAGTTATGGTCACGCCTGGTGGGGCGGTGAAGGATCCAGAGGCAAGCATCGTCATCTGTCGGTTGTGGGAGCTTTGCCTACCGCGGTCGCTCCCTGTTCCAACCGCGCACTACCGCCCGGCTGACAGCCCGAAAAGCGGGGATGGCCACCGCCGCGAACAGCAGGGCGACGAAGATCGTAATGGGCTCATCGAGCATCGCCTCATTCTGGAGGGAACCGAAGAAATAGTCGATGCCGAGTACCGCGCAACCTGCGAACCCGAGGCCGAAAACGACATCGCGCAACTCACTGAAGGAGTTGTTCAGCATGTGGTCCGGCGCCCTCGCGTACAGGTTATTGAGCGCGAAGGAGAGCAACACCACGGCGAGCATCGGGAGGATAAGCACCCCGGTCGCCCAGATCGCCTGATCCTTGGTACCGGTTCCCTGCTTGTTGAAGAGGTGCAGCGCGAGGAGTATGGAGAGTGTAAGCGCAGCCACGTCGGACACGACGAGCGCAAGTCGGGGCCCGAAGCGACCACTGAGGACTCGGTCATCGGTGAGCGTGCCCATTGTGGTCGATAGTACTGACCTTGTGATTATTTTGTACGCCTACTAAGGCGGACTGTCATTCAGCCAAATGGCATGGCGTCGGGCGGCCGAATGGACGATTGGGGCGATTGTGAGATCACTCTCAGCATCCTCCCAGCATGTTCACAGACTGGGTGGGCAAGGTTGAACAGTCAGCTCCGCTCCTCTGGGTCTCACAACCTGAAAGGCCTCGGGGAGGAGGCAACCAGGAAGCAGAAGACGGCGTGACGGTGGGCGATGGCGGGAGAGCTTCGGAGACAGTGCCGCTCATGCTGGCCCTGGTCACTACCGAGATGTACCTTGCCCGGATCGAGTGCCACCTGACCGAGTCTCCCACCCACCGCCGCAGCGACGTCGAGGACGCCCTTTGGTGGCGGGGGATGCGACTCAATCTCGAGGACGACCTGCGCAGGATGCTCGTCAAGGACCCTTGCGTGTTCGACGATCTCGTCTCATTCCTTCTGTGCGCGACTCGGGCTTGGGCGCAGAAGAGTCGACAGGAACCGAAGATCATCGTGCACGACATAACTCAGGCGGTCATGGAAGAGCAGGCCCTGGGGGGTTTCGGCTGCAGCACGTAAACGACGGTTGGTCCTCACGTTCCGCGCGCCCGTCGGTACCAGTGTATGATTTAAGCGAATGCTCAAGCCTATCGCTTAAAGGGGTCCCTGATGGCGAAGTCTGGAACGTCGAGCCGCGTGATGACCGAGGGAGCGGGGAGATCGACCGCAACCAAGCGGGCGCTCGTGGAGGCAGCCGTCGAGACCCTTAAGGCAGAAGGTTTCGCCGGTGCAAGCGCCCGAGTAATTGCAGGGCGGGCTGGGTGCAACCAGGCGCTGGTCTTCTACCACTTCGGATCTGTCGTCGGCTTGCTGTTGGCTGCGCTCGATGCCGTCAGTTCTGCCCGTCTCGAGCACTACAGCGCAGCCGTCGAGCAAGTCAGCTCACCGGCGGAGCTTGTCGAGGTAGCGGCGGCGATCTTCCGTGAGGACCTTGACGCGGGTTATGTCACGGTGCTGGTCGAGATGATCGCGGGTGCGTCGTCGACGCCAGGACTTGGCGCAGAGGTGGCGGCCCGCATCTCACCCTGGAAACAGTTCGCAGTGGAGGTGATCGACTCCGTCCTCGGCGACTCGGCACTTGGGTCTGTGATCCCGTCAGGTGAGGTCGCCCACGGCGTCGTCGCCCTCTACCTCGGCTTGGATCTGCTCGCCCACCTGGGCGGGGATCGGGCCCCAGCCCTGGCCCTGTTCGATCACGCCAACCAGGTCGCGGCGCTCGTCGAGCTCCTGGGTATTGGCGGACTTCCCACAACAACGGCTCCTGCTCCCAAGGAGGCACCGTTACCATGACGACCGACCAGCATGGCCAGGAAGATCCGGCAGGGATGCGATGTCGGACTTGATGTCGTCACCGGCGCGTTCAGCTACTCCGGAAGAGCCATTGCGGCCGAGTTGATCCGATCCGGGCGCCAGGTCCGGACCATCACAGGTCATCCCGGTCGCGCTCCGCAGAACTCGCCGATCGACGTTCGGCCCCTCGAGTTCGATGACCCCGTCGGCCTGGTGGAGTCCCTCACCGGCGCAACCACGTTGTACAACACCTACTGGGTGCGTTTCGCTCACGACCGCACCAACCACGACCAAGCGGTCGCCAACTCTCGAACGTTGTTCCACGCCGCCAGGCGTGCCGGGGTGCAGCGGATCGTGCACGTCAGCATCACCCACCCGAGCATCGACTCGCCGTTCCCGTACTTCCGTGGCAAGGCCATGGTGGAACGCGCTCTGGCTGAGATCGACCTTCCCTACGCCATCGTGCGCCCGGCGGTGCTCTTCGGCGGTGAGGGCGTGCTGCTAAACAACATTGCCTGGCTGCTGCGCCACCTCCCGGTGTTCGCCGTCGGCGGGCGAGGCTGCTACCGGATCCGCCCCATCCATGTCGATGACCTGGCACGACTCTGCGTCGAAAGAGGGGCCGAAGGACATGACAGCGTGACCGACGCGGTCGGGCCGGAGCGCCCCACGTTCGTGGAAATCGTCAGCTCCGTCCGCGAAGCGGTGGGCAGCGGCGCCCGTATCGTGCACGTGCCGGGACCTACCGTTGCGGTGCTCTCGCGGCTTCTGGGAATGGCGCTGCGTGACGTGGTGCTCACCGGTGAGGAGTACCGGGCGATGGCGGCCGGCCTGGCCGACACTGACGGTCCTGCCACGGCCCCGACGGCACTCTCGAGCTGGCTTGCAGAGCATGGCGCCGGACTCGGGACGCACTACGCGAACGAATTGCAGCGCCACTTTCGGACTAGTCCACCGGCGCCGTCCGTTCGCTCTACGCCTGCCAGCGCTGTCAGGTCAGGATGAGCCAGGAGCGACCGTCGATCAATTCCCGCGCCGCATCAAGGTGACCAGCGTGAACTGCGGTCTCGGTGAGCACGTGCAGGACTATCTCCCTCAGCGTTTCGAGCCTCCAATCACCGAAGAAATTCGGCCACCACGCCGGAGAGGCTTCGAGCGAAGTCGACGAGATGATGGCGTCCGCCAGCTCGATCTGCAGCCTGTACTCATCCATCACTGCTTCGACGGCGACCCCCGGGCCGACACGCCACGCGTCGTCATGCTCTTCTAGTCACCTCATGAATGATGCGTTCATCGCCGGCGACGACGGCACCGAACCAGAAGCGCTCAACGTCGACCGCAAGATGACTCACCAACCCAACGCAAGTCCACCCTGAAGGCAGTACCGGCCGACGCATGGCTGCATCGTCGAGCCCGTCGGTAGCGCCGAGAATGTGTTCCCGTTGTGCGGTCAATTTGCCCAAGAGCGCCTCTTTCTCGGAGCGCGTCACGAGTTCCTTCCTGGGCTGTTGGTCACAGAAGGGACGGTACCTGACGAAGACGGCTGCCGCTTACGCCGGCATGCCCTGTGCCACCCACCGATCGAACAGGGCTACCCGGTCCGCCGGCCACGGACCGTCGCAAGGCATGCTGCCGGCCCGAAGCTGGGCAGCGATGGCTGCGGCGTGGACGCGTACGTCGTCGAAGGACCACAGATCGAACCGGGCCGACATGGAGGTCCGGTCGCTTTCTCGGAACAGCGGCTTGATGTCGGCTGCGAACCCCAGGGCCTCGGGCGTCTCACCCATGTTTGCCTCCTTACGATTCCGACATTCCTGTCCGACCAAACTGCCAGGAAAATCTCCGATGCGCACGCACATCCTTGGCCCAGAGTGCAGCCGCCCCGCGGGTTGCTCGCCATTGAGAGCCGCTTTCCTGGGATCGACGGAGCGTCAAACGGGCCGTCTGACGGCCCGACGTGGCGTCTCTGTGACGTACATGCCAGGATACGTCCCTGTGACGTCACCGAACCTGCCCGGCCAGAGGCGCTACGTCAACCCCATCCTGAACGAGGCGGTCGCAATCGAGGCACTACGCCTTGACCTCGACTATCTCAACCCCGAGACCGTCGATCCGGCGATCGCCAGGCAGGCGCTCGCGAGCATCCAGCAGCTCATGCCGGTGCTCCGGCGGTTCCAACGTCAGCTCGAGGCGGTTACATCTGCTGTCACAGTGACCGATGGGAAGCCTGGAGAGCCCTGCCGTCACTGCGGCCGTCCCGTCACACCTTCTGAGAGCGGGCGCATGCGCCTGTATTGTTCGCGCTCCTGCCGCCAGCGAGCTTATGAAAAGAGGCGCGCCGGCGGATAATCACCGGGCGACCCCCAAGCCCGCTGCCCCCTGACGCCGATCTCGCTGCGAGCGTTCGAAGTATCACGCCGGCGCCGGAGGTCGTAACGATCTCGGAACGCCCGCGGTCTACGGTGCAGTAGCCGGACTGCCGGGCAGGATGGCGGAGGAGACGGGCATCGGTGACCATGAAGCTGAGTTCGAGCGGTTCCCGGCTTGCCTCACCGACGACTGCGATCGCGCTCGGTCTGTTGGTGCTCGCGCTCGCGATCGCTCTGGTACCGCTCGCCGTGCTCCTCCACAAGTCAGCGGGCGAAATCGCCGCGAAGCCGACAGTGATCTTCGTGCTGATCCCGCTGTCGGTGCTTGTGGCAGCCCGCCAGCCGCGCAATCCCATCGGCTGGGTCCTCCTTGGCGTCGCTCTGTCCTTCGGGCTCTTCTTCGTCGCCACGCTCTATTCCCTTCTCGATTACCGCTCGTATCGGGGGACGCTGCCGCTCAGCGCGGTGGCGCTCGTCCTTCAGGCCTGCTGGGCGCCCGCGATCGTGCTCGTCGCGATCGTCCTCTGGCTGTTCCCCGACGGCAAGGTTCCCGGCGGTCGCGCCAGGTGGGGCTTCCTGTTGGGCATAGCCGTGAGCGTCGGATTCGTGCTCGCCGTCTTCGTCGGCAACGCCGCGGGCGCCGCCGAGCATCTCCCGGTGGACTCGAGCGGCACCCTGGCGCTGCCCGTCAACGGATGGTGGGCGTTGTTGAACGTGATCGAGAACGTCTGCTTCTTCGCCCTTCTCGGGAGCTGGGCGATCTGGCTGATCGTCCAAGTGCCGAAGTACCGGCGCGCGACCGGAGAGCGCCGCCTTCAGCTCAAGTGGCTCTACAGCGGGGCAGCCATCTTCGTGATCTCGCTCATCGTTGAAACCTTCGTCCCGGCCAGCCCGTCGAGGACTTGGCAGGTGGCGAGCGAAGTCGCAGCCCTCGGTCTGGTGGCCCTGCCGCTCAGCCTCGGCATCGCCATCCTGCGGTTCCGGCTCTACGAGATCGACCGCGTCATCAGCCGCACGCTTTCCTACGCACTCGTGACCGGGCTCGTAGTCGGGGCGTACGTGGGCATCATCACCCTGATGACCAAGGTGTTGAACTTCTCCTCAGCGGTCGGGGTCGCCGCGTCGACGCTCGTTGCTGTCGCGCTGTTCAATCCGCTGCGTAAACGCGTCCAGCACCTGGTCGATCGTCGATTCAACCGCGCCCGCTACGACGCCGCGGCGATCGTCGCCGGCTTTACCGCCCGCCTGCGGGAAGGGGTGGCTCTCGACACGGTGGAAAGCGATCTCGTGAACGTCGTGCGCGACGCTTTCGAGCCCACCTACGTCGGTGTGTGGATCAGGGACAGGAAGGCGGTCCCGTAGCTGTTCAGAATCCGGCGTGGGCCGGCAGGGAACAGGTCGTGAGCCAGACGCTCAGACTCCCAGAGAGGACCCGAGTCCTCCCGAAAGCCCGGAACCTCCCAATCCGCCAGGCAGCATCAGCTTGTAGAGGGCGGTGAGGCTGCTCATGGTGAGGATCGTCGCGCCATTCGGGGCCTGGACCGGTGACGCCGGGTGGGAAATACCGATCATGACCGAGGTGGGCGAGTCGGGAATGAAGATCTGCAGCCTGCTCATCGACCCGCTCTGAACCCAGAGGTTCGCGTGCACGCTCAGACCGGCAGGGATCCTGTCGATCGCTTTTCCGACGCCTTGGGTGATTTCTCCCGGAGGCAATGGCACCTTCGTGTACGCCCGTATGAAACTCTCCAGGGGCTTGATAATGCCCCGAACGAACGATCCCACGAAGCCACGAATGGGAAGGTTCAAGGAGTATTCGCCGGCGTGGATCTGGTGGATGCTGAGCCAGGTACGAATCGACTGGATCAAGGAGGTGTCGATTGCGACAGTAAGCATCCGGAGCTGCTTCACATCGATCGTCGGCGCTACGGTAGTCGGAGCGAGGCTGTGCTCGAGCTGGCGTGTGAAAGCGACGACGGTCTTCGTCGAGATGCCGACCCAGTTGCCGACCAGGATGTCGTGAAAATAGGAGAGGCCCGGGCTCGCCGCGAGCTTGTTGAGCTCGCTCGCGATCCTCGCATAGCTTCCTGCGCCGCCGAATGCGCTGATGTCCTTGAGGTCCAATCGAAAGTATTCCGTCCCGTCGACTTCACGGATGTCCATCAAGTTCGTGCTCTCGTGATAGATCGAGATGTCCACGGATCGGTTACCGGTCGAGGACGAGGCGCTCTGTCCGCTCTCCTTGGATGTGGTCACCACGATCGAGAAGCTGCCGTCCGCGATGCTCGCCTTTCCCGGCAGATTCTCGGCCGTGATGACGAACCTGGTCGTGTGAGAGTTGAAGACGCTGGTCAGGGCTGCGTGCACGGAATCGCCCGCAGACACGTGTGCGGCAATCTGCTCACCACATGCCGAGACGGCGAGGGTGCAGGTTACGGTCAGGGCCGCGATTGCGATCTTTCGTCTGATGCGCATCAACGCCGCTCCTCGCTCGCGATGTCGTCGACGCGCCAAGTGTACGGCATCTTAAGGGCGACAAATGCCCGCCCCGTGCTCGTCCGGCCTCTCTACTGCTGCGGCCAGGATGCTTGCAGTGCGCCGGTCCCGTCCGGATCGAGCGATGGAGTCGCGAAACCCAGGTAGCGCAGCTCGGATTGCGGCCGCAAGGCAAGGGTGCATTTCTTCAAGCTGCTGATGAGCGACTGGACGTGGCGCGGCACTGTGAAGATCGCGCCGGGCATCCGAATCGGGGGCAGGTCACTGGTCAGCGCTTTCAGCAGGGTCCCGGTGAAGTCGAGGCGGATGATCGGGGTCGGTTGCTCCGCGGTCCCGATCTCCTTCCTCACGGCGCCGACCTGAGCGACCAGGATGTCGTCGGCCCGAGGCGGATCGGAGGTCCACGACCAGGTTCCGCGCGCTGGCATAACCGGAGTGGGCGACGAGCGCGCCCAGCTGTTCATGATGTCGCGGAGCCCGAACGTCAGCTGCTCCGCGAGGTCGAGGTTCAGGACGGCCACCTGTTGGGTGCGCGTCCGCTCGACAGGTAGCGTCAGGTTCTCGAGTCGGATGCCGGACATCAGAACCCGGGCGAAGGCGAGCTTGTCGCCGCCGACGTCGGCTTCGCCGCCCTGCACCTTGAGGGACGTGACGAGGAGATCCTCGGAGTCGTCGCGGAGAGGCTCGGCCGCGGCCGGATTCGAGCTCATGGAACCTGGACCCAAAGGGAGTCAATATCTGGGAGGGTTGTCATACCTGTCCTGTGCATGCAGTCTGTCTGCCAACTTGAGGACGGGTTCGCTATTCGCTCCCCCCAGGCCCAAGCGACCACTCACAGGCCGGGGATCAAAGCTTCCCTCGCGGTGGCCACCCTGCCAGAGAGCGCCGGCGATGTCAAATGAGTCGGTGGAGTTGTCGTTCCCCCGTCGAGCCGCTACTCGGGCGTGAGCGTCGTCGACGGCACCGACAGCAGGCCCCCGTCGGCGACCAGCTCCAGTACGGCCGGCACGGGATCCCCGTCGGCGAAAAGCCGGTCGTCCCCGTAGTCGGCGTCACGAGCCGTGGCATCCATCACCCACCACGATGCTTCGAGCGCGATGCCGTTCGGGTCATTGAAGTAGACCGAGCGGATGAAGCCGTGATCGACGACGTCGGTAACCTCGCAGTGAGCGCTCTTCAGTCGCTCGCGCAGGGAAAGCAGCGCGTCTTCATCGGCAACGTTGAACGAGAGGTGGTCGAACTGCGCCGCCCGTGGGTCGGGGATGCCGGCCGGCTTGGAGAATGGCGCAGATGGCGAGCGCGTGTACTCGAAGAAGGCAACGCTGTTCTGAGGCCCGATCTCGAAGAAGTAGTGGCGGAAATACGGCGTGCCGATCGTGGCGATCAGTCGGGCACCGAGGACTCCGTGGTAGAAGCGAACCGTCGCATCCATATCGTTCGTGATGAGCGCAAGATGGTTGATGCCCCGCCACTGCACGGTCGGGTCCTGCCGATCTTCTCGAGCCGAGGTCATGGCTGCGCCTCCTCCTGGTCGGGTATCGCGTCAACCCCATTCTTGCTCAGGGAGACCGGGAGGGAAACTGCGGCCCGGACCGAGTCGCGGCCAAGCTCGGAGCCGAGCGTCCGCGGGTCGGCCCAGCCCGCTGCTGATTACTTGATGCCCTTGCGGGCGCCCTGGATGACAGGAATGCCGAGTGGGGCTGCCGCAACGATTGCGGCCGCCAGGCCGACGAAGGATCCAAAGCTCCAACCGACGCCGACGCCGTAGGGCTTGTCGATGAACCCGATGAACACCAGCACCAGGTTGACCACGGTCGCGATCAGGATCGCCGCCTCGTGGCGGACCGGCAGCTTGAACGGCAGGCGTTCGTAGCCCGCGATGGCGATGAGATACGCGAAGATCGCCAGGCAGATCAGAAGCGTGATGTACATGTAGCCGTGGACGAGCCCGTTCCACGAATACGTGACGCCGACGATGAACCGATAGCTGAACCACGGCAGGAAGAGCGAGATGAAAAGGACCAGCGTCGCGCCGCCCGCGATCCTGTCCGCCCGACTCCATCTCGCCATATCGAACTTGAACGCGGGAGTCGAACCGGATGACGGCGCCGCCGCCGGCGCCGCCGCGGGCCCACCCGGCGCCGCCGGAGTCGACAGGATGTCGGCTACGGCTGGACCTGACCCCGCCGACTCGGCGAGGACGACCACAGCGCCACAATGCGGACACTCCGTGGCGCCCTCTGGGATTTCACCTTCACATTGCGTGCAGATCATCGTTGCCTACCCCTCGATTGGGTCTTTATCTCTTGTTCGTATGCCCTCAATGATGGAGGTCACGGTAGAAACCGTAGCCTGACGTGGGGCTCAATCACTGTTTTTCGGACGGCGGGCTGCCAGAAATCCCGTCCGGCGGTGCCCAGCTGCCGGCGAGCCACTTCTCTATCTCGGCCGGGGGGAGCGGAGTACTCCAGTAGTAACCCTGACCGTAATCGCACCCGAGCGTTCTCAGCCACCCGACTTGCCGAGTTGTTTCGACACCTTCTGCGGCCACCTTTAGCTGGAGCGCGTGTGCCAACGACACGACGGCCTCCACGATGACGGCGTCGCGCCCGTCGGTCCCGAGTCCGTCGACGAAGACCCGGTCGATCTTCACGCCGTCGATCGGGAGCTGTTTCATGTACGCGAGAGAGGAGTAACCCGTTCCGAAGTCGTCGATCTCGAGCGACACGCCGACCGCCTTCAGATCACCGAGAACGAGCAGGGACCAATCGACCTGGTCGATCACGGCGCTCTCCGTCAGCTCGATATGGAGCGCCTCCGGCTCGATCCCGCTCGCCTCGATGGCCTTCGTGACGACGCCGACGAGGTCCCCGCTGGCCAATTGGCGGGCCGAGACGTTGACCGCGGTCCAGAGCTGAGCGGCAGCCGGTATCCGGTCCCTCCACACACGAAGCTGCCGCAAGGCCTCCTCGAGGACCCAGGCACCGAGTTGGACGACGAGGCCCGAGCTCTCCGCCACGGCGAGGAAATCCACCGGCTCCAGAAGCCCGCGCCGCGGATGGCGCCATCGCAGCAACGCTTCGACGCCGACCGCGCGCCCAGAGCTGAGCTCCACGACAGGCTGGTACTCGACGAGGAGCTGGCCGTTGTCGAGGGCGGCTCCGAGCTCGGCCTGGAGTCCGAGCCGATCGACGTAGGCCTTGCCGAGCCGCGGCTCGAAGAACGTGTAGTCGTCGCCTCCGGCGTCCTTGGCGGCGTACAGCGCCACGTCCGCGTCGCGAAGCAGCTCGTCGCTTCGCGCGTCCCGTTGGTTGCCCATGGCGATGCCGACGCTCGCGTGCACGAAGAACTCACGCCCGGCAACGGTGAACGGGGCGCGCATCGCCGAGCAGACCCGGGCGGCCACGGAGGCAACTTCGTCGACGCCGGAGGCATCTTCGATGAGAATGGCGAATTCGTCGCCGCCGATCCGTGCGACGGTGTCGCCCGGGCGCACGCACGAGCTCAGGCGATCTGACGCCGCGATCAAGACTTCGTCGCCGCTGGAGTGGCCGAGGGTGTCGTTCACGTTCTTGAAGCGATCGAGATCGCACAGCAGCACGGCGACCCGGCGGGTTGGTGAGGCGCGCCGCGCGAGGGCGTGCTCGATGCGGTCACCGAAGAGAACCCGGTTCGGCAGCTCGGTCAGGGGGTCGTGGAGGGCGAAGTGCACCAGTTCCACCTGGTTGGCTCGCAGCGTCGTGACCGCGTTCTGCATCTGTCGGGAGAGCCGGAGATTTTCGATCAGGGTGAGCACCTGGCGGGCGAGCACGGCGGTGATGACACAGAGCCCGGCTATGAGGACGAACCGGTCTAGCCCGCCAGACTGGGACCGTTTGACGGTGGCCGCGATGATCGCGATGGCAAGAAAGCAGTAGGGGAGCGCGACCTGCCAGAGAGACTGACCCTCGACCTCGTCACGGGCGGCGCCCGCCGGCTCGAGCGGCCAGAGGGGGGCGAGCGCGATCAGCAGGAAGCCGGCCAATCGACCCGCTTCGATGAGATTGCCGTACCAGAACGATCCGACATGGTGGCTGAGATCGGCGAGACTGCTGTCGGCGAGGGTGAGGCACAGGAGGCCGCCGACGACGAGCATGAGCGGGACGCGCCGGCGACCGTGGCCCTGCGCGAGGACGCTGATCCCGACGGTGGCAACGATGATGTCTCCGATCGGATAGGCAAGCCCGACGGCCTGAGAGAAGACACTGCCCGAACCGGTGTGGTAAACGGTGCCCAACGCCGTGGTCCAGCTCACGATGAGCAGCGACCCGGCCACGATGATGCCGTCCAGGAGCACGCGGGCGCGTGAGATGCCGAAGGTCGGCGTCGACGGGAACAGCAGCACGCCGATGGCGGCCAGCGGCAGCGCGGCGAGGAAGAACGCGTCGGCGACCGACGGGAACGGGACGGGCGGTCCGCTGACCAGCTCGTACCACGAGACGATCGCCTCGCCGACCGCCCAGCAGGCGGCTGAGGCACCGATCCAAAGCCAGGCGAGGCGCATCGGGGGAGCCGCATTACGACCGAACACGACGCAGCTGGCTGCGGCTGCCGCGGCCGCGACGAGCTCGACGACGTCGTCGAGATGATCGGAGGGGCCGCCGCTGCCCGGGTGGAGCGAGGCCCAGGCGACGAACAGTGCGAGCAGGATGGCCGCCGCTGCGGCAGCAGCCGGGAAGTATCGGGAGGAGCTGGTCCCGCGTTCGGGAGCTAGCTCAGGCTCAGGCGCGTCGGGGTCCGCGTAGGCGCTCGCTGGGGGCGTCTCGGCGTTATCCACAGCCATGATCCTTGCCGCTCCCGCGGTCTCTCTCCGACAAGTTGGGTCGAGGTGCTCAGAACGGTTCGGACCGCCGCACCGACGAGGTCTCCCGGATGCCCCGAAAGGTCATTCGAGGATATCGGCTCCACCGGGCCCCGGCCTTGACCTGGTTCCAGGGCTTCGAGGTGGCCGACGGCAGGGCGCGATCGCTACGGCGGTGCTCAGTCCTCGACGTCGTGGACGGCACGACGCCCGGTCTTTCGCTCCGATTGCAGCCGTTTCTCCGCCAGCCTGCGATCGACCGAGGATCGGGTCGGCACGGTCGGTCGACGGCTGGCCCGGATGGAGAGCGCCGCCCGCACTCGGTCGCGGAGCCGCTCGAGCGCGAGTTCCCGGTTGCGCACCTGTGAGCGCTCGTCTGTGGCCACGACCCGGACCGCGGGACCGAGCTCGCGTAAGAGGCGCATCCGTTGCGACTCGGACGGCACGGCAGATTCTTCGACGTTCCAGGTCAGCGTGACCTTTGTGTTCGACGTGTTCGCGTGTTGACCGCCAGGGCCGCCGCTCCCTGAGAAGCGCCACCGGAGCTCGCCCGCAGGGATGGTGAGCGACCTCGTCACGACAAGATCGCCACTCGGATCCACCATCGGTCGAGGTGCCCGAGCCGCAGGGCTCAGCCCGGCAGCACGGCCTCGATCGCCGTGACGACCTCCGGCGCGCCGGGATCGGTCTTGGGGCGGAAGCGGGTGATCGACCGGCCGCCGGGAGCGACGAGAAACTTCTCGAAGTTCCACTGGATGTCGCCCGCCTTTCCCTCGGCGTCAGCGACTTCGGTCAGGTCGGCGTAGAGCGGGTGGCGATCCGGACCGTTCACCTCGACCTTCTCGGTCATGGGGAAGGTCACGCCGTAAGTGGTCGAGCAGAACGTCGCGATCTCGTCGGCCGATCCGGGCTCTTGCTCCCCGAATTGGTTGCAGGGCACCCCGAGCACCGTGAAACCGCGATCCTCGTACTGCTCCTGCAGGCTTTCGAGCCCGGTGTACTGGGGCGTGAGCCCACAGCGCGAGGCGACGTTGACGACCAGAACCGCCTTGTCCTCGAAACTGTGAAGGTCGAGCGGTTCTCCTTGAAGGGATTGGATGGGGGCGTCGTATATGGCCATGCGTTCAGCCTACGGCGACCGTTCGGCCCCCCGGCCGGCTGGGCGCGGCCGTCAGGAGAAGCGGACGACGAAGATGGAGCCGGCCACGAGGCAGTACAGGCCGAACGGCCACAGGGTCCGTGTCTTGAAGTACCGGGTGAGGAAGCGGACCGAGAGCAGCGCCGCGACGAACGCGGCGGCTGCGCCCACGAGCGCCTGCGTCCGAACACCGTCGCCGAGCGGCCCGAGAAGGTCGGGGATCTTGTAAAGCCCGGCGGCGAGGATCACGGGCGTCGCGAGCAGGAACGAGAAACGGGCTGTGTCCTCATAATTCAATCCCCTCACCAGCCCTGCCACCATCGTGACGCCGGAGCGGCTGATGCCGGCGAACAGGGCAAGCACCTGCGCCGTCCCGATGACGCCCGCCTCCTTGTACTCGAGCGTCCTGAGCTCCCTCGGCGGCAGGTGCCCCCGACGTTCCCGGACCTCCGCCCGACGCCGGGCCAGCTCCCCGCCGAAGAGGATGAAGCCGTTGACGATGAGGAAGATCGACGCCGCGAGGGGTTTGGTGAACAGCACCCGAAGTCGGTGCTCGAAGACGACCCCGGTGATGCCGGCGGGAATGGTCGCGACCACGAGAAGCCAGCCGAGCCGCTCGGTCGGCGTCGTGACCGTCCGCGTCCAGGCCGAGTGGAACAGGCCGGCGACGATCGCCTTCCACTCCTTCCAGAAGAAGACGACCAGAGCAAGCGCCGTCCCGACGTGGAGCGCCACGACGAGAGCGAGCCAGAACGACTCCGATTCGCTTTCGGAGGCGACGAGGTTGTGCCAGCCGAAGAGCGCCGGGAACACGACGGTGTGGCCGAGGCTCGAGACGGGGAAGAGCTCCGTGACGCCTTGAAGCACCCCGAGGATGATCACCTGGAGGTAGGTGATCTTGGTCGGGGCGACTCCGTGCGCGCCTCCGGCTTGGTTGACCAGCAAGAAATGCGCGAGGTGATGTGCGTGGTTCAAGAGGTAGCTCATCGCCGTCGGGTGGGAGCGCCGGAGGACTTACAGCATCGTCCATGCTTGGGTCAGCACTGACCTGAGCACGCTCTCGATCTCGTCGAACTGCTGCTGTCCGCAGATGAGCGGAGGCGACAGCTGGATGACCGGGTCGCCACGGTCGTCGGCCCGGCAGATGAGGCCCGCCTCGAAGAGCGCCGGCGAGAGGAAGCCCCGCAGCAGCCACTCGGATTCGTCGTCGCTGAAGCTCGCCCGAGTTTGCTTGTCCCTGACGAGCTCGATGGCGTAGAAGAACCCGGCCCCACGGATGTCGCCGACGATCGGGAGGTCGCTCAGCTTGTCCAGCGTCGAGCGGAACGCGCCTTCCTTCTCACGCACGTTCTCGATGATGTGCTCGTTCTCCATCAGATCGAGGTTGGCGAGCGCCACCGCCGACGACACGGGGTGGCCGCCGAACGTCACACCGTGCGAGAACGTCGTGCTCCCGCTCAAGAACGGCTCCATGAGGCGGTCCGAGGCGATCATGGCGCCGATCGGCGAATAGCCGCTCGTCATGCCTTTCGCACACGTGATCATGTCCGGGACGTACCCGTACCGGTCGCAGCCGAACATCTCGCCGATGCGGCCGAAAGAGCAGATGACCTCGTCGGACACGAGCAGGACGCCGTTGCGGTCGCAGATGTCGCGGACTCGCTCGAAGTATCCCGGCGGCGGCGTGAAGCAGCCCCCGGAATTCTGCACCGGCTCGAGGAAGACCGCCGCCACCGTCTCGGGACCCTCGTACTCGATCTGCCTTTCGATGTCGTCCGCGCAGCGGAGCGTGCAGGCGCTCAAGTGGGCGCAGTCGTGGCACCGGTACCGGTTCGTGTTCTGCACCTTGCGGGCTCCCGGCACGAGGGGCTCGAACGGCTGGCGAATCGACGGGATGCCGTTTATCGAGAGCGCTCCGAGCGTGGTCCCGTGATAGGCGATGTTGCGGCTGATCACCTTGTACCGGGACGGCTCGCCGGTCACCTTGAAATACTGGCGGGCGAGCTTCCAGGCGGACTCGACGGCCTCGCTGCCTCCGGTGGTGAAGAACACGCGGTTGAGGTCACCCGGCGTGAAGTCGGCAAGTCGGTCCGCCAGCTCGATGCCGGGGGTGTGGGCATAGCCCCATTGCGGGAAGTACGCCAACTTCGACGCCTGCTTGGCGGCCGCCTCGGCCAGCTCCACGCGGCCGTGCCCGACCTGGACGACGAAGAGCCCTGACAGGCCGTCGAGGTAGCGCTTGCCGTTGGTGTCGTAGACGTATGCGCCCTCGCCGCGTTCGATCACGGGAATCTCGCGCTTCTCGTCGTAGGCTCCCATGCGCGTGAAGTGCATCCAGAGGTGTCGGCGCCCTGAAGCTTGGAGCTCTTCGCTGTTCATCGGGTCCCCCATGCGTAGGTCTGCTTGACGAGGCGGAGGTAGACGAAGGTCTCCGCCTCCCTTACGCCCTCGATGCTCCTGACGGAGTCGTCGAGGACTCGAAGTAAATGCTCGTCATCTTCGCAGACCAGCTCGACCAGGATGTCGAACGAGCCCGCACAGACGACGACGTACTCGAGCTCGGGGAGTCCCGCGAGCTTGTCCGCGATGTCCCGCAGATCGCCGTCGGCCCGGATGCCGACGAGCGCCTGGCGGGTGAAGCCGACCGTGTGCGGGTCGGTGACCGCCACGATCTGCATCACGTTGTCGTCGAGAAGGCGCCGTACCCGCTGGCGCACCGCAGCCTCGGACAGCCCGACCGTCTCGGCGAGGGCCGCATACGAGCGGCGCCCGTCCCTTTGAAGCTCTTCCACCAGCTGCTTCGAGACGTCGTCGAGCGCGGTCACCCTCGACGGCAGGGCGCGCCGGCCGGGTCGCAAAGCGCTCTCGGAGCTGGTCATCGCCCTGCCCGACCCCTTTCCTGGCTCCACCGACGCCCGTGTGCGAAGCGCGCACATTCTCACAGTCGAGGTGGGCATTGTCAATGGAATCCGTCGTGAGTAAGCTCCGAGACGACCGAATCAGCGCGAACGATGCCGCCTCTGCGGTGCGCTCGCTCGAAGGGCAGGTGGTTGATCGTGGTGGAGTCCGTCGAGGTCACACAGGCGCGGGAGATCCGGACCGCTATCCCCGGTCCTCGCTCGCTGGAGCTGGCCGCCCGCAGGAAGGCGTCGGTGCCGGCAGGTGTCGGTGCCACGATGCCGATCTTCGCCGAGCGCGCCTCCGGCGGCATCGTCGTCGACGTCGACGGCAATTCCTTCATCGACCTCGGCGCCGGCATCGCCGTGCTGAACGTCGGGTCGAGCGCGCCTCTGGTCGTCGAAGCCGTGACCGAGCAGGTGCAGCGTTTCACTCACACCTGCTTCCAGGTGACGGGCTTCGAGGCCTACGTCGAGCTGGCGGAGAGACTCAACACCCTTGCTCCCGGCCCCGCCGAGAAACGCAGCTTCTTCGTCAACTCAGGCGCCGAAGCCATCGAGAACGCCGTGAAGATCGCCCGGTCGTTCACCGGCCGCCAGGCCGTGGTCGCGTTCGACCACGCCTTCCACGGCCGGACCCTGCTCACCATGTCGCTGACCGCAAAGGCGATGCCGTACAAGTCGGGCTTCGGTCCCTTTGCTCCCGAGATCTACCGGATGCCGTTCAGCTATCCCTACCGCTGCGCCGCCGGAGCACCGCCCGAGCGGTGCGGCGAGGCCTGCGCCGATCTGGCGATCGCCTCGATGGACAAGCAGATCGGCGGCAACCGCATCGCCTGCCTCCTCGTCGAGCCGGTGCAGGGTGAAGGCGGCGTGATCATCCCCGGGGATGGTTTCCTGCCGCGCCTGGCGGACTACTGCAAGCAGCACGGGATCGTCTTCATCGCCGACGAGGTGCAAGCCGGCATGGCGAGGACAGGCAAGCTGTTCTCCTCCGAGCATTTCGGGCTGGTCCCGGACCTCATCACAACGGCCAAGGGCCTCGGCGGCGGACTTCCGATCGGCGGTGTGACCGGCCGGGCCGACATCATGGACGCGATCCATCCCGGGGGCCTCGGGACGACCTTCGGGGGCAACCCGGTGTGTTGCGCCGCTGCGCTCGGGGCACTTTCGGAGATCGAGTCGCGCGACCTCGTCGGCCGGTCTCAGGAGATCGGTGAGATGTTCGGGGCCCGTTTCGGGAACCTGGCGGAACAAGTGCCGGCGGTCGGCGACGTCCGCATCATCGGAGCGATGGCTGCCCTCGAATTCGTGACCGACCGGGTCACGAAAGAGCCCGACCCGGCGGCGACGGCGAGGGTGCTCTCCGCCTGCCACGCGGAGGGTGTCATCTTGTTGAAGGCGGGCACCTACGACAACGTGGTCCGCATCGTCCCGCCGCTCGTGATCTCCGACGACCTCTTGAACGACGGTCTCTCGGTCCTCGAGAAGGCGGTGCGGGCGCTCTGAACCGGCCCTAACCGCCGACGAGGCGGCCCATTGCGTTCGCGAGGCGCGAGGGCCGGCCTGAGCGGCGCTCGGCTCGATCGGCCGTGGCCATCAATTGCAGGCCGGCGTTGACCCCGATCCATCGAAGCGGCTCGGGCTCCCAGGGGGGCGACCGGTGGTCGACCCAGCACAGACCGGTGCACTCGTTCTCCTTGCCCGTGACGAGCGCGGCAAGCGTCCGGCCGGCGAGGTTCGTCACCGCGACGCCGTCGCCGACATAGCCGCCCGCCCAGCCGATGCCCGTCGCGCGGTCGAACCCGACGGAGGGGTGCCAATCGCGGGCGATGCCGAGCGGGCCGCCCCATCGGTGGGTGATCGTGGTCCCAGCCAAGGCCGGGAAGAGCTCCACGAGCGTCTCGCGGATGAGCGTGTGCATCCGGCGGTCGCGGTCGAAGCTCGGCTCGATGCGCGAGCCGTAGTGATACGGAGCACCCCTCCCGCCGAACGCGATGCGACCGTCGTGGGTCCGCTGCCCGTATATGACGAGATGTCTGAGGTCGTTGAAGGTCTCGCCCCGCCTCAGACCGATTTCCTCGAGCACGTCCTCGGCGATGGGCTCGGTGGCGATCATGAGCGAGTAGAAGGGGATCACGTCCCGGTGGGCTCCCCGGAGCTGGGGGCTGAAGCCCTCCGTCGCCCTCACGACGGCCTCGGCGCGCACCGAGCCGCTCGCCGTCCGCACGTGCCCCGGTCCGATCTCCAAGGCGGCCGTGCCCTCGAAGATCCGGACTCCGAGGCCTTCGACGACCTCGGCGAGTCCCCGCACGAGCCGAGCTGGGTGGATCGAGGCGCAATGCGGCGTGTAGGTCGCGCCGAGGATCTGGGTCGCTCCCACGAGCTCTCGCGCCTCGGACGGGCTCAGCAACCTCAGGTCAGCCTCGCCAACGCCGAGCGAGCGGGCCTCTTCCACCTCCTCGCGAGCCCGTTGCAATTGCGCGGCGTTGCGGGCGAGCATCACGGTGCCGCCCTTTCGATACTGGCAGTCGATGCCTTCTTCGGCCGCCACCGCGCCAACCTCGTCGACCGTTCGTTCGAGCGCTTTTCGTAGGGCCTCCTCGGCCGCCCTGCCATAGGTGCGGACGATCTTGGCGGGAGAGGCCGCGAACATGGCTGAGCACCAACCGCCGTTTCTGCCGGAGGCGCCGAAGCCGGCGGTTTCCCGCTCGAGCACGACCACGCGGAGCGAGGGGTCGGACTTCGCGAGGTAGTAGGCGGTCCAAAGCCCGGTGTAGCCGGCGCCAACGATGGCGACGTCGACCTCGAGATCGGTGTCGAGACCCGGGCGCCGGCGCACCGGCTCGGGAAGGGAGTCGAACCAGTACGAGAGTTCCCGGTAGTCGGATTTCACGATTCGCACGCTACCGGAGGAGGTTCTCGAGCTTCTCGTGGCCGCTCGAGGACCGGTTGTCGCGCTCTCGGCCATCTGAGAGGATCGGCCGATGCGAACCCTTCGGAACTTTGTCAACGGCGAGTATGCCGACACCGCCTCCGGCGAAACCACTTCCCTCGTCAATCCCAGCACGGGCGAAGAGTTCGCCAGGGCGCCGCTATCCCGGGCAGAAGACGTCGACAGAGCGTTCGCAGCCGCGTCGAAGGCGTTCAAGTCGTGGGGCGAGACGACGCCCTCTGAGCGCAGCCTCGCTCTGATCCGCATCGCCGATGCCCTCGAGGCCAGAGCCGAGGACCTGGTGAAGGCCGAGTCCGAGAACACGGGCAAGCCCTTCGCGCTCACAATGAGCGAGGAGATCCCGCCCATGGTGGACCAGATTCGTTTCTTTGCCGGGGCGGCGAGGCTCCTCCAGGGCCTTTCGGCCGGCGAGTACCTGGCGGGCCACACCTCGATGATCCGTCGCGAGCCGGTCGGAGTCTGCGGGGCGGTGACGCCGTGGAACTACCCGCTCATGATGGCCGTGTGGAAGTGGGCGCCGGCCATCGCGGCGGGGAACAGCCTCGTCCTCAAGCCCTCCGACACGACGCCTGTGTCCACGTTGCTGATGGCCGAGATCATGGCCGAGCACCTGCCGCCGGGCGTCTTCAATGTGATCTGCGGGGACCGCGACACGGGCCGGGCCCTCGTCACTCATCCCACGCCGGCCATGGTGTCGATCACGGGCAGCGTCCGGGCCGGCATGGAGGTTGCAGCCGCCGCCTCGGCCGATCTGAAGCGGGTACACCTCGAGCTCGGCGGCAAGGCGCCTGTCGTCGTCTTCGACGACGCCGACCTCGAGAAGGCGGCACCCGGGATCGCTGGGGCCGCCTACTTCAACGCCGGCCAGGACTGCACGGCGGCGACGAGGGTGCTCGCCGGACCGTCGATCGCATCGGACTTCGCCGAGGCCCTTGCCGAGCAGGCTCGCAACACGAAGACCGCAGGGACCGACGTCAAGGACGCCGACTTCGGCCCGCTCAACAATTCCGTGCAGCTCGAGCGGGTCAACGGGATGCTCGAGCGCGTCCCCGATCACGCCCGGGTCCTTCAGGGCGGTCACAAGACTGGCGACCGCGGCTTCCTGTTCGAGCCGACGGTCGTGACGGACCTGCAGCAGGAAGACGAGATGATCCAGCACGAGGTGTTCGGCCCGGTCATCACGGTGCAGCGTTTCTCGGATGAGGAGCAGGCGCTCACTTGGGCGAACGGCGTCGAGTACGGCCTTGCCTCATCGGTCTGGACCCGAGACCATGGCCGGGCGATGCGCATGGCCAAGCGCCTCGACTTTGGTTGCGTGTGGATCAACACGCACATCCCGATCGTCGCCGAGATGCCCCATGGCGGCTTCAAGCACTCCGGCTACGGCAAGGACCTCTCGATGTACGGGTTCGAGGACTACACGCGCATCAAGCACGTGATGTCCAATATCGAGGAGTGAGGGCGGGCGCCGGGTCGGCTGCTGCGGCGGCGGCGGGGCCCGGCGGCATGTTTGAATTCCATTGCAAACTTGCCTCCGATCGAGATTGCGACCAGTCGCAATCTGTTTCAGAAGCAAGTTTGAAGAATATTTTGACCTACCCGCGCCCCCACTATGAGAAACGAAGCCCTCGCCGCCGGCGCCACGCTCCCACCAACGCTCACTTCGTGAACGTGAGCGACTTGCCGGTGGGGACGACCTCGTACCAGGTCTGGCCCGGTTGCAGGGTCATCGGCTTCCCGTTCGGGAACGTGAACCTCGTTATGTCGTGTAAGCCGGGGCGGGTCCAGACGCCCTTTTCGATGTGGCCGCCGCGCAGCACGTAGACGACGCCTGTCCCGGTGGTGATGCTCTCCACGTCGGGGCTCGTCCCGTAGCTCTCGTTGTAGGGTCCGAAGCGCCACTTCGTGATCTGGATGACGACGTTCGTCGTGTGGAACTGGTGGCCGCCGGGATCGGTGTCCGGCGTGGTGCCGTAGAAGCGCAGCCATTGGCGGTTGGCGGCGTCCCACTTCCAGACGACGTCAGCGGCAGACGAGAAGTTGATCTCGGCGGAGGCCAGCCGGGTGGAGCCCGCCGGAATTCTCGTGGAGAACTGGAAGAGCGTCGGCGGCGGCGTCTTGACCTTGGAGTACAGCTTCCACAGCGCGGCGGTTGAGGTGTAGTAGTTGTACGGTGCGCCCTGGTTCGCCGGTGGCGTCGTGGAGTTGTAGCGATAGAAGGCGTTGGCATAAGGGTAGAGGCTGCCGTCGGCGTTGTAGATCCAGGGGAGGGACGCAGCCTCGGTCGTCCAGGGCTGGATGCCACCGCTGTAGGCGAGTATGGCGTGCTTGTACTGCTCGAGGATGTTCCAGTCGTCCCAACGCACGGAGCGGGTCGGTCCGACCAGCGGCGCACCCCGGCACTGGAACACGACCATGTAGCGGGTGATCCCGCCCTCGGCCTGCTCCTCGTAGACGATGTCGGCCTCGTCGAGTCCGCTCTGAGGCCGCGACCCGGGATCGTTGCCGATCTTGACCGCGAGCGCAGGCCTCCGGGGCACCTTGCCGCCCGGAGCTCGCAGACCTGTGAGCGGGCAGACGGTCTTCTTCACCGCCGGCGGCGCCTTGGTCGTCGTGGACGTGCTGCTGTTGCCGGTCGACGTGGTCGAGTGATGGTCGGCCGCCTTGGCGGGGCCCCCCGAAAGGACAGCCGCGAGCACGACGCCGATGATCGCGACGACGGCGATGACGCCGGCGACGAGACCGATGCGTTGATTGCGACCCAGGCCGTTGAGCCAGCGTTGAAAGTTCGCTCCGATGCCCCCTTTTGCAGAGGACCGGCTGTGCCCGGGGGGACGCTGGCTCATGGCTCGCTCGTCAGTGGGTCGCTAAGGGATCGGCTCACCACTTCGAAGGTACCCGAGGTTGTCGGGGCGGTGTTGGATGCCCCCCGGATTGCGCGCGGCATCGCGCGGTGGCGGCCACTGCAATCATGGGAGGGTGCAGTCTCTCCCTGCTGGCATCGTCGACGGTCGCAAGCTTCCTCGGCGGCTCCGGGTGAACGGGGGCGGAGCTTGGTTTCTGGCGGGGCCCGGCTCGTTCGAGAGGGTCGGAGCAGGCGACCTGAGTCTCGGCGACCTGCAGTTGATCGAGGCCGAACTGGGCAATTGCGTATTCGTTGCGCTGCCGGCGCTGCAGTCGTTGCAGGAGTACCTCGGCGGACCCGGACCGAGGCCGAAGCCGGGGGGTGGTCCGACCATCTCCACTTCGATTCTCGGAGCGAGCCGGCGGGTGCAGCGTTACGAGCAACGGCGCGACGAGACTCCGCCCTCCATCGGTGCCGTTGCGAAAGGTGCCCAGGTGGCCGTGCTACCGAAGATCGGTCCGGTCTGGGTAGACGGCCATCGCCTGTTCCGGCCAGGCGAGAAGGCAACCTTGCCCTGGACCGAGCCCCGCGTCGAGCTCGTCTCGGTTCGCCCGGCCGTGGTGCGCTCCGCCATGCGTGCCGCCATAGGCCCGCGTGGACCTCGACGGGCCAACCGAGCCGTCCCGCAGGAGCAGGCCGGAAAGGCGTGACGTCGCCACTTTTCGGGTTCGACGCGGACACCGCCCTCGACCGTCGCGAGGGCCATCACCAGGGGACGATGACCGATCGTTGGACCATCGGCGCGGGCTTGAACGGCGGCTATGTCGCAGCGTTCGGCCTCAGGGCAGCCGTGAGCGAGAGCACGCAACCCGATCCGCTCTCCATGACGGTCCACTACCTCGACCGGGCGCTGCCCGGGCCCGCCGAGGTCTTCGTCGAGACGCTCCGTATCGGCCGGGCCACACCACGCTCGCCTTCCACGTCGTGCAGACCGACCTCAAGGCGGCTGGCCTCGTCACGTTCGGGCGTCACCGCCAGCCCGGACCCCATGACTTCGCGCCGCCGGCCCCAGAACCGGGCCCCGACCCGGACGACTGCCTACGCCTGCCGCCGAGCAACGTCCTCGGATCGACCTTCTGGCGGCGGCTGGACCGCAGGGTCGCCGAACCGGAGGACGTGTTCTTCCTTCGCGAGACTCCCGGTGACGCGACGACCGGCGGGTGGACGCGCTTTGCCGACGGGCGGCCGACGGACGCGCTCGCCGTCCCGCTGTTTCTCGACGGTTGGCCGCCGGCGATGTTCGGGCGCACGCTGCACGCGCCTCCGAGCGGAGCGCCCACCCTCGAGCTCACCGTCCACTGGCGGGACAGGATCGGGCCCGGCTGGCACCTCGCCCGCTTCGAGACGCGCCTTGTCGCCGGCGGCTATGCGGACGAGAACGGCGAGCTCTGGGCCGACGATGGACGGCTCGTCGCCGAGAGCCGACAGTTGGCGAGGTACTGATGGCTCGTCCCGGCTCGCCCGCAGCCCTCGACGGGGTCCTGGTCGCCGACTTCTCCCGGGTGCTCGCCGGCCCGTTCGCGACGATGCTCCTCGGAGATCTCGGGGCCGACGTCGTCAAGGTCGAGCGCCCGGGAGGCGGCGACGACACGCGCTCGTGGGGTCCGCCTTACGTGGGTGACGAGAGTGCCTATTACCTGGCCGTGAACCGCAACAAGCGCAGTGTTGCCCTCGATCTCGCCACCCCCGCGGGCCGCCAGGCCGCACGCCGTCTCGCCGAACGAGCCGACGTGCTCGTCGAGAACTTCAAGCCTGGGACGATGGAGCGCCTCGGGATGTCCTACGAGGAACTGTCGGAAGTGAACCCGGGACTGGTGTATTGCTCGGTGTCCGGTTTCGGAACGGTTGGCGGCGGGGCCTCGCGCCTTGGCTACGACTTCATCGTGCAAGCGGTTGGCGGACTCATGTCCATCACCGGGCCGGAGGGCGGCGAGGAGCCCACCAAGGTGGGCGTGGCCGTGGTCGACGTCCTCACCGGGTTGTTCGCCTCGAACGCGATCCTGGCGGCTCTGCTCGCTCGCTCGGCCTCCGGTACCGGTCAGCGGGTCGAGGTCGACCTCATGTCCTGCCTGCTCGCAGGGCTCGTGAACCAGGCGTCCACGTTCGTCACGACCGGCGAGGTGCCCCGTGCGCTCGGCAACCGACATCCCGCGATCTCGCCCTACGAGATGTTCTCGGCGGCGGACCGGCACCTCGTGGTGGCGGTGGGCAACGACGGCCAGTTTGCTGCGCTCGCCCGGGCGCTCGGGGTCGAGTGGTTGGCCACCGACGACCGTTTCGCCTCGAATTCCGCCCGGGTGGCTCATCGGGACGAGCTCGCCGCGCTCATCGAAGGCCGGCTGCGCCAGCGGCCGGCGGCCGAGTGGGTGGCGATGCTCGAAGCCTCCGGCGTGCCCGCCGGGCTCGTGAACGACATCGGAGAAGCCTTCGCGCTGGCCGGGTCACTCGGGCTGTCGCCTGTGGCGTATGTAGGCGACCGGGGGGCCGGCGACGAGATCGCGCAGGTCGCGGACCCGATGCGGCTGGAAGCGAGCCCGGTCACCTATCGGCGGCGGCCACCCCGACTCGGTGAGCACACCGACGAGGTGCTCCGCGAGCTCGGTCTCTGAGGGCCCGCCTCTCGCCCCACCCCAGCCGCCCGTCCGGCCGAGCCCGGATACGCTGGACACCCAGAGACGGACTACCGGGGGTGCCAGATGGCGACAACGAAGCTCGTGTACCAGTCCAACACCAAGGCCGATTCCTACGAGCCCTTCATGGTCGAAGACACGCAGATCGGCGAAGTTCATTGGCTGCGGGACACCTCCGGCGGAGTCGGGGTCCTGTTCACTGGCCTGTGGCGATCCGAGCCGGGCACCTTCGAGTACACCTTCGCTACCGACGAGACCTTCCTGCTCCTCGAGGGCTCGGTGTCCATCGACGTCGAGGGCGGCGAGACGGTCGATCTGGAAGAGGGGGACATGGTCTCCTTCAGCGCCGGGACGAAGGCCGTCTGGCACGTGCACCGGGCCTCGAAGAAGTTCTTCGTCGTCAGCGGGTAGCTCCGACCGCCGGCGCGCCTCAAGACGCGAGGACGCCGGCCCGCCCGTTCAGCTCCTCGATGAGGTCGTCCCAGGCGGGGACGAGCTCGAGCAGGGAACGCCAGAAGGTCTGCTCCCGCCGCGCTTCGAAGTCCTCGAGAGACACGCCCTGCTGCTCGACCCAGGTGAAGTATCCGAGGTTGAAAATCCGGCGCCGGTCGTTGTCGGCGCACTCGAGGAGGTGGTCGTCGGTGGCGCCGAGGACGTGCTCGCCGAACACCTGGGCTGCGGCCGTCTCGTCGAAACCGCCCGCCCAGTCCCGCTCGAGCGCCTTCTCGAGCTCGCTTTGGTAGAGGGCCGCACCGTCGGTCGCGATCGTGACGACGAGATCATCGCTGCCGAGCCGAAGGCGCTTGGCCAGCTTGACGGCCGCAAGCGCGTTGCACCAGCTGGAGAGACCGAAGGACTCGAGGGCGGCGATCTGTTCGGACGGCACGCCGCGACTCGCAAGGTGGCGGCGACCAACGTCGGTGTTCGCGAGGACGTTCAGCGAGTCCGTGGCGCGGTCGGAGACGGCGACGACCACGTCGGTGGCCATGACGTTGTGGATGAGGGGCACGTGCTTGTCGCCGATGCCCTGGATGTTGTGCTCGCCGAACCCGTTGTTCAGCAGGGTCGGGCACTCGAGCGCCTCGACGGCGACGGTGATCGACCCGAACCGCTCCTTCAGGTGGTCCCCGGCCCCGATCGTGCCGGCCGATCCCGTGGCCGACACGAACGCCCGCACCTCGAGATCGGGCCGCGAGGCCGTGAGGTGCTCGACGATCCGCTCGAGCGCCGCTCCGGTCGCCAGCCGGTGGACCAAGTGGTTCCCGAACTCGCAGAACTGGTTCAAGATGACGTTGCCGGGGTCCTGGGCGAGCTCGTGACAGCGGTCGTAGATCTCCTTGACGTTGCTCTCGGACCCGGGCGTGCGGATGATGTCGCTCGGATCTGCCACCCACCGGTCGAGCCACTCGAAGCGTTCGGCGCTCATCTGCTCGGGCAGCACCGCGACCCCCCGGCAGCCCATCACCCGCGAGATCGCGACGCCGCCGCGGGCGTAGTTGCCCGTGGATGGCCAGATCGCCCGGTGGCGGGTGGGGTCGAAGGTACCGGTGACGAGGCGCGGCGCAAGGCATGCGAAGGCGGCGAGCACCTTGTGGGTGCCGATCATGGGAAAGCGGTTCCCGAGCGCGACGACGATCGGGGCGTCGACACCGGTCAGCTCTCTGGTCAGCACGACATGCTCGGGCACTTCGGCGACGCCTCCGGCCATCGTGTTGTACCAGTGGACTCGCCAGAGGTTCGCCGGCGAGGCCGCATCCTTGTCGATCCCGGCCAGCTGCTCACGCAGCGCGCCCGGGGCGGTGGAGGGATCCGTGAGCTGCGCGAACGTGGGCAGCACTATCTGCTGCTCGCGAAAGCGTTGCGCCGTCCGGGCTACGGAGGCGGCGTCGACGACTTCTGAGTCGAGTCCGTAGAGGTTCACCGGTCGATTCTCTCCGGGTGCGAAGACCGCAGCAAGCGGCGTCGAGACCGTCGTGATTGAAGGCCCGGTGTGCTACCTTCCCGAAACGGAGGGGTTGCCGCGAGGCGTGTCGGCTCCGAGAGGCCCTCGTGCCACCGGCACCGACGCAACGGCTGTGCCGTGGTGCGGTTTGGGGAATGACGTCCGCGGCCCGGAGGGGAGGACCGGCAGTGGACGAAAGCAGCAGCGGAGTCGGCGTGTCGAGCTTGTCAAGCGAGTTTGATCGAGTCACGCACGAGGACTACGAAGCCTTCAAGCTCGAGCAGCGGGGTATCGAGCTGATTCCGGAGGCGGAAAGGCCGATGACGCCAGCCGGGCTGTTCTGGCTCTGGGCCGGCGCGATCTGGAACGTCGAGTATCTCGTCTACGGCGCTTTGATCGTCTCGTTCGGACTGTCTTTCAGCCAGGCCGTTCTTGCGATTCTGGTCGGCAACCTTCTTTACGCCTTCATGGGGCTCGCCAGCCTGATGGGCCCCGAGGCTGGCACGACGCAGTTCATGGTCAGCCGGGCGCCCTTCGGTCGCAACGGCAACCGTATTCCGTCCGTGTTCAACTGGCTCACCCAGGTCGGGTTCGAGATCGAGGGCATCGTGCTCATCGTTCTCGTCGTGGAGGCGATGTTCTCGAGGGAAGGCACCGCGCTCGGAACGGCGGAGAAAGTGGTCGTCATCATCGCGGCCGTCGCTGTGCAGTTCCTCTTGCCTTTCCTCGGACACGCCACGATCTCGAAGGTCCTTCGCTACCTTTCGGTGGTCTTCATCGCGCTCTTCGCCGTGATGGCGGTCCTGGTTATTCCCCACGCGCACCCAAGCCTGTTGCACCAGCGCTCGACCTGGTGGGTGTGGACGACCGCCCTCGTGCTCATCATCGCCGCGGGCGGCCTCGGCTGGACCGAGAACGCGAGCGACTATTCGCGATACCTGCCACGCTCGACCAAGAAGTCGAGCACTTTCTGGACCGCGACGTTGGGAGCAGGCATTCCTTCTGTGCTCCTGGAGCTTCTTGGCGCGACCGCCTATCTCGTGAGCCCGAAGGTCACCGCGGTGACAGGAGTCCCGTCGTCGTTCGCCAGCTGGTTCTTCTGGCCATTCCTCATCCTTGCCATTCCACAGCTGTTCGCGATCAACACCATGGACTTGTACTCGTCCGGGGTGACTCTGCAGGCAATCGGCGTGCCCTTGAAGCGGTGGGGGTGTGTCCTTGTGGACACAGTCGTCTGCGGGGCTGTCACTGCTCTCGTGATCTTCAGAGGCAACTTCTATACCGATTTGTCGGGTTTCCTGGATTACATCGTGGTCTGGATCTCTCCATGGTTCGGGATCATGATGGTTGACTACTTCCTGCGTAGGGGCCGCTACGATCCTGCGTCACTGATCTCGCCGCGAGGTGGGGTGTACTGGCGCAACGGTGGCTGGAACTGGAGGGCGCTGTTCTCGCTCGGCTTGGGCATGTTGGCGGCCATGATGTGGATCGACGCCGCGTTCTACGTGCCGGCCTATACGTCTCCGCTTTCCAGCGCGACATACGGAGCCGACTTCAGCTGGCTCTTCGGACTCGTGGTCGGCTCGGTCGCCTATTGGATTCTGTCTGCCGGAGCCGTGCGCAACGAGCTGATCGAAACGGACTCAAAGGCCTCGACGCCCGTTGCCTGAGTCGTCGCGGCGCCGTCAAAGCGCTCGGCGACCGCCAGAGGCCGCGGAGTCAAACCTGACGTGACGCCGCGGCAGGGTCCTGCGAGGGGCTCGCTGGCCTGGCGAGATAGCCGTCGAAGGCGGCCGGATCACTGAGATCGGCTCGGTTGTGGCGCGCCCGGGCGACGAGGTGATCGCCTGCGACGGCGGCATCGTCACCGCCGGACTGGTCAACACCCACCACCACCTCTTCCAGTGGCTCACTCGCGGCCGTGCGACCAGTTGCGACCTGTTCGGATGGCTCCAGGAGCTCTACCCGTTCTGGGCGCGCATCTCGGTCGAAGCGGTCTCGGCCGCGGCGACGGTCGGCCTGGCCGAGCTGGCGTTGAGCGGGGCGACGACGGTGGCCGACCACCACTACGTCGTGCCGCACGGAGACGACGCGGTCTTCGATGCGATCGCCGAGGCCGGCCGGAGGGTCGGTGTTCGGCTTCATCTTTCTCGAGGCTCGATGGACCTGGGCGAGAGTGCTGGCGGCTTGCCGCCGGACGAGGTCGTCGAGAGCACCGAGGCGATCCTGTCGTCGACCGAGGCGGTGGCGGCCCGGCTGCACGACGGTGACCGGATCAGCGTGGTCGTGGCGCCCTGCAGCCCGTTCACGGTGACCGCCGAGCTCATGGTCGAGTCGGCGGCGCTGGCTCGACGGCTCGGCCTGCGGTTGCACACCCACCTCGCCGAGACGATCGAGGAGGAGCGCGACTGCCTGGCGCGCCTCGGCCGGCGCCCCGTCGATTTCGTCGAAGAGCTCGGTTGGCTGGAGCGCGACGTCTGGTTCGCTCATGCCGTCCACCTCGACGCGTCGGAGGTCGCCAGATTCGGGGGGGCGGGCGCCGGCGTCGCCCACTGCCCGAGCTCGAATGCCCGGCTGGCGGCCGGCCTGTGCCCGGTTCGTGATCTGGTCGACGCCGGAGCACCGGTAGGTCTCGGAGTCGACGGCGCAGCCTCGAACGAGGGCGGGACGCTGCAGCCCGAGCTGAAGCAGGCCCTCTATCTTGCCCGTCTGCGCGCCGGGCGACCGGACGCGATGTCGCCGGCGCAGGTACTGGAGCTCGGTACCTCGGGAGGTGCCGAGTGTCTCGGCCGGCCCGATCTCGGTCGCCTCACGGTGGGCTCCCCGGCCGACATCGCCGTCTGGCCGGCGCACGACATCGACGACATCGCCGACCCCATCGCCGGCCTCGTGCTCGGTCCGGCGCGCAGTGTGCGTCACCTGCTTGTCGGCGGAGACGAGGTGGTGGTGGACGGGGTGCTCGCCGGGGTCGACCTGCAGGCCGCCCACGCCGAGCTCGCCCGACACGCCCGCACGCTCTGGGTCTGAGCGGCGGCGCCTGCCCCGCGCTGCCCGCCGCCTCCGCCCGCCTGCCGGCCGTGGCGCAACCAGCGCCGCGCCCTGCGCCGCCGCGGGCCTCACACGGCGCCGGCGACCACGTTCGAGACGAGCTCGCCGCCCTTGACCACCCGCTGACCGCCGACCCAGACACCCTCGATGCCGACAGGCACCTCACGCGGGGACTCGAACGTCGCCCGGTCCGCGATCGTGAGGGGATCGAACAGGACCAGATCCGCCGGCAGGCCGGGCCGGATCTCGCCGAGTCGGCCCTGCCAACCGACGACGGCGGCGGCCTGTGAGGTCATCTTGCGGACCGCCTCGGTCAGGGAGAACGCGCCGAGCTCCCGAACGAAACGGCCCAGCACCCTCGGGAACGTCCCATGCAACCGCGGGTGGGGATGGCCTCCGAGGTCGACGACGGCGTCGGTGCCGATGGAGCAGTAAGGCTGGCTCATGAACGACGCGATGTTCTCCTCGACGTTGTTGAAAGAGACGAGCGACATCGCGAGGTCCTCGCTGGCGAGGAGATCGAAGATGACGTCGAAGCCGGCCTGGGAATCGACGTCGCGCACCCCCGATGCCGTGATGACCTCGGTGAAGGAGCGGCCGGCGATGCCATGCCGGCGCGCCCGGGCCACCCGCAGGCCGCTCCAGCCGTCCGAGAAGGACCACCAGTTGTCCCAGCTCGTCGTGTCGTCCATCAGCTGACGGCGAAGCCGCGTACGCACACTCGGGTCGTGCAGACGCCGGAGCGTCGCCTCGTGGCCGCCGTCCTGCACCCAGGGCGGGAGCAGCACGATGGCGCTCGTCGAGCCGGCGACGTAAGGATGAACGTCCGCCGACACCTGCACCCCGGCGCCACGGGCGGCGTCGATGCGGTCGATCAGCACGGCGGCCTTGTGCCAGTTGTGGCGCCCGGCCGCCTTGATGTGGCTGTAGTGCAGGTGGCATCCGGTCCTGGCGGCCACGTCGATCACCTCGTCTGTCGCCTCGACGACGCGGTCGCTCTCCGAGCGCACGTGCACGAAGAACGGGAGGTCGCGGGCGGCGACCACTTCGCACAGCGCGGCCACCTCATCGGTGCTCGCATAGGCGGCCGGCACGTACACGAGGCCGGAGGAGAACCCGCACGCGCCCTCGTCGAACGCCCGGACGAGCGCCTCCTGCATCTGCTCGATCTCGCGGTCGCCGGCCTCGCGGGCGTCGTCGCCCATGACGAGCCGCCGGATCGTGGCGTGCCCGACGAGCGCAGCCGTCCGGGTCGCGGAGCTGGCGCGAACCGCACTGAGATACTCCCCGAAGGACCTCCACGTCCACAGATGCGTGGCGATGCTCCCGTCGAGCCCTGCGAGCAACGCCCTCTGACCCTCGAGGTCGCCGTCGGGAACAGGGGCGGCGGAGATGCCGTCCTGACCGAAGACCTGGGCCGTGCACCCCTGGAGCAGTTTCGGGGAGTCGCCGAGCGGCGTGCCCTCGGCCCCGCGGACCACCGTGTAGAGATCCGAGTGCGAATGGAGGTCGACGAAGCCCGGTGCGAGAACGAGCCCGGCCCCCTCGACTATCTCGGCGCCCACGCCGGGCGCCCCCGCAGCGCCGGACGCCACCTCGCCGATCGTCCCGCTCGCGTCGACGAGCACGTTCGCGATCCTCGGATCCGCACCGGTCCCGTCGATCACGGTGGCGCCACGAACCCAAAACGACGCCCGCGTCCCCCCGCCCTCACCCACAGTCGCCGCTCTTGACAGAACAAACCCCGAACGTCGCACCTTGACAGTTGCCGGCCCGGAGCCTAGTGCGGCGTTCTCCGGGGCCACCGGGGTCCCGCTCAAGTAGCTTCGATGCCATGAGAAGCTTTCTCGGGCGAGACATCCTGTCCTTGAAGGACATGGAGCGGGAGGAGTACTTCCAGATCTTCTCGATGGCCGACCGGCTGAAGCCGTATGCCGCGGAGCGTCGAAACGGGGACCTGCTCAAGCACAAGACCCTCCTGACCGCCTTCTACCAACCGAGCACCCGGACGCGGCTCGCCACCGAGGCGGCGATGCACAGGCTCGGGGGGCACGTGCTCGGCTTCTCGGACGCCAAGATGACGAGGGCCGGCGATTTCTACCAGGAGTCGATCAAGGACACGGTCCACATGCTCGAGTACTACGGCGACGTCATCGCCATGCGCCACTTCCAGCAGGGGGCGCCGCATGAGGCGGCCAAGTGGGCGTCGATACCGGTGATCAACTGCGGAGACGGCTGGGGCGAGCACCCGACCCAGGTGCTGACCGACCTGTACACGATCTGGCAGGAGCGCAACGGGCTCGACGGTCTGAAGGTGCTCTGCGTCGGCGACATGCGGATGCGCACGATGCACTCGATCCTGTACGCGATGTCGCAGTTCGACATGGAGGCGTTCGTCGTCGGGCCGCCCGAGATGTCGCTCCTCGACGAGTTCAAGGCCGAACTGGACGAGCGCAACGTCCAGTACCGGGAGATGGAGGACGTCGAGAGCTGCATCGCGGACGCGGATGTCATCTACATGGAGCCTGTGGTTCAGGCCGACTACACGGTCTCGAGGGACGAGGCGACCGGGGACAAGGGCGTGACGCCGGCGGCCTACCGGGTGACCCGGGAGCTCCTGCGATCGAGAGCCAAGAGCGACGCCATCATCCTGCACTCTTTGCCGCGCATGGACGAGCTGCCGCCCGACGTCGACGACACACGCCACGCCCGCTACTGGGTCGAGGCGTTCAACGGCGTCGTGATGCGGATGTCCCTGCTCGCCCTGATCCTCGGTGCGGTCGAGTAGGGGAGTAGGCAGGTCCCGTGCCGACGCCGGGAACCGCGGTCGTCGCGATCGGTGGCAACTCGCTCATCAAGGACAAGCAGCACCAGACCGTGCGCGACCAGTACATCGCGGCACAGGAGACATGCCGGCACATCGTCGGGATGATCGAGGAAGGCTGGAACGTCGCCATCAGCCATGGCAACGGCCCACAGGTGGGCTTCATCCTGCGGCGCTCGGAGCTCGCAGCGCACGAATTGCACGAGCTCCCGCTGGACGTCTGCGGAGCGGACAGTCAGGGCGCGATCGGCTACGCACTGCAGCAGAACCTCTACAACGAGTTCCGCCGGCGGGGCATGGACCGGGAGGCCGCCACGATCGTCTGCCAGACCGAGGTGGCCGCAGATGACCCGGCGTTCGAGAATCCGACCAAGCCCATCGGCGGCTTCCTGGACTCCGACCAGGCGGAACGTCGCCGCAACGAGGGCTGGAAGCTGGTCGAGGACGCGAATCGGGGCTGGAGACGGGTCGTGGCGTCGCCGCAACCGCTGCGGATCGTGGAGCTGCAGCGCGATTCGGGGGCTGATCAAGGCGGGCATCGTGGTGATCACGGCGGGCGGCGGCGGCATCCCGGTCGTGGCCGACGAGAACGGGGATCTGCACGGCGTCGCCGCAGTCATCGACAAGGACCTCGCCTCCGCCCTCCTCGCCAACAACCTCGCCGCCGATCTCCTCCTGATCTCGACCGCCGTGGAGAAAGTGGCGCTGAACTTCGGCACGCCTGAGGAGACTCCGCTCGACCACCTCACGCTGGCGGAGGCGGAGGCGTATCTCGACGAGGGCATCCATTTCGCTGCCGGCAGCATGGCTCCCAAGATCCAGGCGATCGTGAATTACCTCCGCGGCGGAGGAGGGACCGCGATCGTGACGAATCCGGAGAACGTCGAGCGGGCGCTCCACGGCGACACCGGGACCCATTTCACGCCGGACTAATCCGCCGGCCGGGCTCGGGTAGCCTGAGAAAGCCGAAGCCGGCCCGCGCTCCAGAGCGCGCGGTCGTCTCGGAGATGGTGGAGGCGAAGACCATGGCCCAGTTCACGCTCAACGGGAAAGAGGTCGAGGTCGGCGCTCACCCGCATCTGCTGGCGGCGCTCCGCGAGGAGCTGGACGTCACCTCGCCCAAGGACGGCTGCTCCCCGTCCGGCCAGTGCGGCTGCTGCACGGTGCTGATCGACGGCAAGGCGTCGGTGAGCTGCCAGATCTCGCTCGAAAAAGCGGCCGGCAAGTCGATCACGACCTTGGAGGGGTTCGACGCGTCGGAGCGGGAGCGCTTTGCCGCCGCGTTCGCAGCCACCGGGGCGCTTCAGTGCGGCTTCTGCACGCCTGGCATCCTCGTCAGGGTCAAGGCACTCATCGACAAGAAGGGCTCGGACCTCACCCGGGACGATGCGGCCCGTTACCTCGGAGCGCATCTGTGCCGTTGCACCGGCTACAGCAAGATCCTCGACGCGGTCGAGGTTCTCGCCGCCGGGCGGGTGCCGGAGGCGATCGCGCCCGGGGGCATCGGCTCGCGGGGCATCAAGTACGAGAGCGTCGAGCTGGCGCTCGGCGACCGCGACTACGTCGACGACATCAGGGTTCCCGGCATGCTGCACGGCGCCCTCCGGCTCGCCGACCACGCCCGAGCCGACGTGCTCCGCATCGACACCGCGGCCGCACGCGCCCTGCCGGGTGTCGAGGCCGTGTTCACCGCCGCCGACGTCCCCGGTGAGCTGCGCGTCGGGATCATCCACACCGACTGGCCCGTGTTCATCCCCGAGGGGGGCCGCACCTCGTATCTCGGCGACGTCCTCGCCATCGTCGTCGCCGACTCGAGGGAGACCGCGCGCGAGGCGTCCAAGCTCGTCGATATCACCTACCAGCCGCTCCGTCCGATCACCGACGCGAGCGCTGCGATCGACGATCCCGAGGACGCGGTCTGGCAGCTCGAGGGCAACGTGCTCTCCCGCTCGGTGTACGCGCGGGGCGACGTCGACGCCGCCCTCGCCGGCTCGGTGCACACGGTGCACGAGGTCTTCCAGACCCAGCGCGTCGAGCATGCTTTCCTCGAGCCCGAGTCCACCGTCGCCGTGCCGGGACCGAACGGCACCCTGAAGGTCTTCTCGGGCGGTCAGGGTGCCTGGGACGACCGCAACCAGATCGCGTCGGTGCTCGGCGATCCCGGCCGAGCAGGTCGTCGTGGAGCAGGTCTCGAACGGCGGCGCCTTCGGGGGCAAGGAGGACATGTCCAACCAGGCCCAGACGGCCCTTGCCGCCTGGCTGCTGAAGAGGGCGGTGAAGTGCACGTTGTCGCGCGAGGAGTCGTTTCTCGTGCATCCGAAACGTCACCCGATCCGGATGGAGTACTGGGTCGGGTGCGACGCCGACGGCAGGCTTACGGCCCTGAGGGCACGGATGGTCGGGGACTCCGGGCCGTACGCGTCGGTCGGCATGAAGGTCCTCGAGCGCGCCGCCGGCCACGCGTCCGGCCCGTATCACCTGCCCGTCATCGACGTCGAGTCGATCGCAGTGCGGACGAACAACCCGGTGTGCGGTGCCTTTCGTGGCTTCGGCGCCAACCAGGCCCAGTTCGCGATGGAAGGCGTCATCGATCGCCTGGCGGCTGAGGTCGGGATCAGCGCCTGGGAGATGCGGTTCCGCAACGCGGTGACCCCGGGCGTGGTCTGGGGACCGGGACAGCTGATGGATGACGGATCGTTGGGCGCCCGCGCTTGCCTGGAGGCCATCAGGCCGGCCTACGAGGAAGCCGTCGCTCGACGGCAAGGCGGTCGGGCTGGGCTTCGGGCTCAAGAATTCCGGGCTCGGCAACGGCTTGGTCGAGATCGTGAAAGCGGTGGTCCGTTTCTCCGAGGAGGGCGATGTCGAGGTTCGCCACTGCTGGACCGAGATGGGCCAGGGCGTCCACACCGTGGCGCTCCAGGTCGCCGTCGAGGAGCTGGGTGTGGACCCGCGCCGGGTGCGCGTACTCGTCGACACGACGCGCGAGCTCGGAGCCGGCCAGACGACGGGGTCCCGGGGAACGCTCATGGGCGCGGGTGCCGTCGCCGACGCCTGCCGGCAGGCCCTCGCCGACGGGTGCCGGCCGGGCGTCGACTACGAGGGCGAGTACCGCGTCGACTGGACGAACTCGCTCAAGGACGGCCTCGAGAACCCGGTCATCCATTCGGTGTTCTCCTACGCCGCCCAGCTCGTCGTCGTCGACCGGGAGACCGGGAAGATCGAGCGGGTGCTGGCGGTCCACGACGTCGGCCGGGCCGTGAACCCCCTGTTGTGCGAAGGTCAGATCCAGGGGTCGGTGCACATGGGGCTCGGCTACGCCCTCTCGGAGGACTTCCCCTCCGACGAAGAGGGGCGTCCCACGAACATGACGTTGCGCAGCCTCGGGATCATCCGGCCCAAGGACGTGCCGCCGATCGACACGATCCTCGTCGAGGTGCCCCAACCGAGGTCCCCGTACGGGATCAAGGGCGTCGGCGAGATCGGTCTCGTACCGACGGCCGGCGCGGTCGCCGGCGCGCTCCACGACCTCGACGGCACCTGGCGCTCGACGCTCCCCATGCGCGTGCCCGTGGGAGCGTCCGCCGGCGCCACGGACGAGTGACCGCCCCGGGGGCCGGCGCCGTCCCCACAACGGGCACGGGCGGCGCGCCGCTCGCGGCCGGCGTGACGAGCGGCCTCGTCTGCGGGCATCACCACCTCTACTCGTCTCTGGCTCGCGGAATGCCGGCACCGCCCCGCACCCCGCACGACTTCCCCGAGATCCTCGAGCTCGTATGGTGGCGGCTCGACCGCGCCCTCGATCTCGAGATGATCCGGTGGTCGGCGATGCTCGGCGCTCTCGAAGCGCTCGAGCGGGGAACGACGGCGATCGTCGATCATCATGCGTCCCCGAACGCGATCGAGGGCTCTCTCAGCGTCATCGCCGACGCGTGCGCCGAGGTAGGCATCCGGGTCTCGTGCTGTTACGAGGTGACCGACCGCAACGGACCGGAGGGCGTGCGCGCCGGTCTGGCCGAGAACGAGCGCTTCCTCCGTGCGGGGGGGAGGGGATTTGTCGGTGCGCATGCCTGTTTCACGCTCTCCGAGGCGAGCCTCGAGGCGGTCTCCGGGCTGGCGGCCGATCTCGGGGTGGGCGTCCACATCCACGTAGCCGAGGATCGCGTCGACTCGGCGGCCGGCGCCAGGCTCGACGGCGTCGCAACGGATGCATGGTTGCTCGCCCATTGCGTGCACCTCGACCGGCCGTTGCGCGGGACCGTCGCCCACAATCCGCGGTCGAACATGAACAACGCCGTCGGCTACGCCCGCCCGGCCCGCCTCGAGAACCCCGTCGCGCTGGGGACCGACGGGATCGGCGGGGACATGCTGGAGGAGTTCCGCATCGCCTATGTCCGCCAGCGCGAGGACGACGTGACGGCGACGCCCTCTGCGGCCTGGTCCTGGCTGGAGGGCGGCAGTGGTCTGGTCCCGGAGGCCGCCAACGACCGTGTCCGCTGGAGCTACGAACCGATCGACCCGTGGCACCTCGCCTTCACGCCCGGGGTGCAGCCGGTCGAGGTCGTCGTGGCCGGCGAGGTCGTGCTCTCGAACGGGCGCCCGACCCGTGTCGACCCGGTCGAGGTCCGCGCCCGCGCGCGCGAGCAGGCCGAACGGCTCTGGGCACGGCTGTGAGCTGGGCCGGCGCCCGCAGGGGCGACTACGCCGTCCAGTCCGCGAAGGCGTCGATCATGGCATGTACGTCCGAGCCGAGCGGGTAGAGCACCGGGCAGGTGCAGCCGCCGCGCACGTACTCGGCCACCTTCGCCTTGCACTCCTCGGCCGTCCCCGACGCGGTGATCATCTGCACGACCTCGTCGGGGACGAGCCTCGAGGCCGCCTCCACCTCCTCGGCCGTCGCCGGCCAGGTCAGGACCTTGCCGATCTCCTCCAGTAGCGACTCGGGGACGCCGGACGCCTTCATGATGTGGGGTTGCTGGCCGAGGTACTGAGTGACGAGCAGGCGGGCGGCGTCGAGCGCCGCGCCGCGGTCCTCGTCGAGAGAGCACACGACGAGTTGCGGGCGGTCGACGTCGGCGGCCGAGCGCCCGGCCCGCCGAGCTCCCCGCTCGAGATGCTCCATCGCCCTGTCGTTGTAGACCGGAGAAACCAAGTAATTCAGCACCACGCCATCCGCGATCTCTCCCGCCAGCTCCATCATCTGCATGCCGGTGGCGCCGATGTAGATCGGGACGTCCTTCGGGCCCCGCGGCTGGTGGACGTAGTCCAGCTCGACGCCGTCGAGATGGACGAACTCGCCGGCGTAAGTGACGCGCTCGTCGGCGAGCAGTGCCCGGACCGCTTCGACGGTCTCCCGCATCGCGAGCAGGGGTTTGACCCGGTGCACGCCTACCTTGCCGGCGAGCGGCTCCCACCAGGCACCGATCCCGAGGATGACGCGACCGGGCGCCAGGTCGTCCAGGGTCGAGAACGTGGACGCCAGCAGGGCCGGGTTCCGGGTCCAGTTGTTCACCACGCCCGAACCCACCTTGATCCGATCGGTGACGGCGAGAAACGCAGCCATCGGCACCGTCGCCTCCCGCACCAGGCGGCTCTCGGCCTGCCAGATTGCCTGGAATCCCTTGGCCTCCGCGTAGCGGGCGATCTCCATGCCCTCCCGGATTCCGTGCGCGTCCTGCAGGTAGACGGCGACAGGCGTAGTCATGGCTGAGCCTCCGAATGGTTGGGAAGGGCCGTTTGCAGGGCGGCGAGGGCGATGTCCTCGGGCCGGACCGGGGCCCGCGGCAGCTCGAGGCCGGTGGCGGCCCGGATCGCGGCCACGACGGCCGCGGTCGACGAGATCGTCGGCGGTTCGCCGACGCCCTTGGCCCCCATCGGTGCTCCCGGCTCCGGCTCCTCGATCAGCGCCGCGACGTGCACGGACGGCATGTCGAGCGCGGTCGGGATGATGTAGTCGGTGAACGAGGGATTACGCACCCGTCCCTTGTCGAGCACGATCTCCTCCATCACCGCCAGCCCGACCCCCTGGGCGATGCCGCCTTCCACCTGCCCGAGAACCTGGACGGGATTGAGAACCCTGCCGACGTCCTGGGACGTGGTGATCTCCACGACGCGCACGAGGCCGAGCTCGACGTCGACGTCGACGACCGCCCGGTGGGCGGCGAAGGCGAACGAGACGTGGGCGTTGCCCTGGCCGTCGGCGTCGAGCGGTTGCGTCGGGGGGTGTCGGAACAGGACGGTCTCCTCGAGCACCTGGCCAGGCGCGGCGTCGGCGATGGCGACGTCGACCTCGCGGTCGAGCGAGACGACCCGCCCGTCTCTGAGCTCGAGGACTTCGACCGGGACCGCGAGCCTCGCCGCGACGGAGGCGAGCAGCCGCCCGCGGACCGCCACGGCAGGCCGCCTCGACGGCCCCGCCGGACATCCACGTCTGGCGACTGGCCGATGTCGAGCCGGCGGACCCGATGCCCGTCGTGGCCGCCGGCGCCAGCACTACGTCGTCGACGCCGAGAACGTCCCTCGTGATCTGCTGTGCGAGTGTGACGAAGCCTTGTCCGACCTCGACGGCGGCGCAGGTGATAGTGGCGACGCCGTCCTCGAGCCGGCATCGTGCCATCGAAGAGTCGTCGAAGCCGGCCGAGTACATGAGGTTCTTGATCCCCACCGCAAACCCGACACCACGCCGCACACGGTGGCGGTCTGCCGTGCGGCCGGCGCCGCCCGGGAGTGCCAGCTCCGCCGAGGTCGCCGGCTCGCCCGGAGGCAGCGGAGCGTCGGCACACGTACGGATGACTTCGGCGACGGGCGCCGCCCCCCGCAGCACCTGCCCGGTTATGAGCGAGTCACCGGTCTTGATCGCATTGAGGAGCCGTAGCTCCACCGGATCGAGCCGGAGCGCAGCCGCCAGCTTGTCCATCTGGGCCTCGTAACCGAAACACGCCTGCACCGCGCCGAAGCCCCTCATGGCCCCGCACGGGGGGTTGTTGGTACGGACTGCCATAGCGTCGACGACCGCGTTCGGGACCCGGTAGGGACCGCCCGCAAACGCAGCTGCGTTGCCGACGACCGCCATCGAGGACGACAAGTAGGCGCCCCCGTCGAGGATGATGCGTGCCTCGACCTTCACGAGGCGGCCGTCGGCCTCGGCGTGGTGGCGGTACCACATGACCGAGGGATGCCGGTGGACGTGCCCGAAGAAGGATTCTTCGCGCGAATAGACCATCTTCACAGGGCGCCCGGTGCGCAGCGCCAGGAGACAGATCTGCACTTGCATGCTGAGGTCTTCACGGGCCCCGAAGGCACCCCCCACGCCGGCGAGGTGCAGCCTCACCTTTTCGGGTGGCAGTGCGAGGCATGCCGCGACCTGGGTCTGGTCGATGTGCAGCCACTGGGTGGCGATGTACAGGTCGATCCCGCCGTCATCCGCCGGGACCGCCAACCCCGACTCCGGGCCCATGAAGGCCTGATCCTGCATGCCGGTCTCGTAGCGGCCCTCGACGACGACTGCTCCTGTTGCGCCGGAATCGCCCCGGCGGATCCGCTGGCGGTGGAGGACGTTGCCGTGAGGATGGATCGGGGCGGCCTCGGCCGCGGTCACCGCGTCGACGACAGGCTCCGTCGGGTCGTAGTCGACGACGATGGCGGCGGCGGCGCGCCGAGCGGTCTCGGGGTGGTCGGCGGCCACGCCGGCGACGGGCTCACCCATGTAACGGACCACGTCCCAGGCGAAGACCGGTTGGTCAGGGTCGTCGAGTCCGTACGTCTTCAGACCGGGGACGTCCTCGGAGGTGATCACCGCACGGACGCCGGGGATCTGCAACGCCTCAGAAATGTCGATGCCGCGGATCGCGGCGGCGGGATGAGGCGAGCGCACGAGGTGGCCCCACAACATGCCTTCCGAGAACAGATCGGAGGAGAACGCGAACTGCCCGAGGACCTTCGGGACGCCGTCCGGTCGCGCCGCACTCTCGCCGAGCCGGCCGCGGCGTACCCCGAGGATCGTGCTCACCCTTGACGCGCCTCCTGGGCGGCTCGGACCGCCGCCAGGATCCGGCCGTAGCCCGTGCACCGGCAAAGGTTGCCCGAGATCGCCTCGCGAACTTCGAGCTCGGTCGGGTCCGGATTGTGCTCGAGCAAGTCGTGCACGCTCACCACCAGGCCCGGCGTGCAGAATCCGCACTGGACCGCGCCTTCGGCCAGGAACGCTGCCTGGATGTCCGAGAGCTCACGCCCGCCGGGCGACAGGCCTTCGACCGTCACGATGTCGGCGCCGACAGCGCTTGCCGCGAGCACCATGCAGGCGCAGACGAGCGTGCCGTCCATCAGGATCGAACATGATCCGCACTCGCCCTGCTCGCAGGCGTTCTTCGACCCGGGAAGGCCGAGTCGCTCACGGAGCACGTAGAGGAGATTCTCGCCGAGCCAGGCTTCGGTGACCTCGTGCTGCGCGCCGTTGACCCGGAGCCGGTAATTGATCAGCTCGCCCACGACGTGTTCCCCGTGACGCCTTCGAGCTGACGCGCGAACACGCGCTCGACCGCTCGCTGCGCGCAGACTCCGGCTGCGTGCCGGCGGTAGGCCGCGGTGGAGCGATGATCGTCGATCGGTCGCGCGGCCGAACGCACCAGAGCACTGAACTCCGCGATGGCGGTCGGTTCGCCGGCGAGGGTTCGCGCCGACCAGTCGATGCGCGAGGCGAGGAGCTCCTCCGCCTCGCTCGCACGAATTGCAACGGGCCCGACCGACCCGAGCGCGCAACGGACCGATCTCCCGTCCCAGTCGACGACGAGCGCGACATTGGCGACGGCGATGACCATGGCGTTGCGCGTGCCGACCTTCAAGAACTCCTGCGAGCCGAGAGCAGCCGGGAGACGGATCTCGACGACGACCTCGCCGGCAGAGAGCGTGGTGCGCTTGGGGCCGACGATGAGCTCGTCGAGCGCGACCGTACGCCGGCCCTGCCTGCTGGCGAGCACCATCGTGGCGTCGAGCGCGGCGAGCACCGGGAGCGTGTCGCCCGCCGGCGAAGCCGTGCCGATGTTCCCGCCGAGCGTGCCGGCGTTGCGGATCTGCGGAGAGCCGACGGTGCGCGAAGCCTGCGCCAGGCACGGCAGGAGATCGCTCAGCGGCGGACGCATCAACTCGGCGTAGGTGACCCCGGCTCCGAGGACGACCTCGGCACCTTCGATCCTCCACCCCTTCAACTCGGCAACGTTCCTCAGGCACACCACCGCCGGCGGCCGGCGGTGGGCGAAACTGACCTCCACCATGAAGTCCGTCCCCCCGGCCAGCATCTGGGCGTCGGGGAAACGCTCGAATCCCTCGAAGACCTCCTCGAGCGACGCCGCGAGGAGCACCGACAAGGTCAGACCGCCACGGCCACGTCAGTGAGCACCCGTGGAATCCCGCGGCGCGGTGGCATCGAGGCATTGTACGACGGAGCCTGCGACTCGGTCCTTGCCGTCGCTGATCGGCGCCGTTCTGAGGTCGGTGGATGTCGCCTCCTGAGGTCGGTGGATGCCGCCTCCTGAAGGCGGGGTACTTCTTTTCTTTTTCAAACTTGCCTCCAATCGAGATTGCGACTGGTCGCAATCATTAACGGAAGCAAGTTTGGCGAGAAATTTGTATGTCCCGGGGCGCCGGCCCGGGCCGCCTTTTGAGCAAGCCTTGCAGGGCCTCTAGATTGTCCCAGGATGAAGGACGACCTTGCAGCACCGCCTCAACACGCCAGTGACATGACCGCAGACGGTTCGCCGGCGGCCCCGCCGTCCCGACTTCGGCGCACCCAGCAGGAACGAACCGACACGACGAAGCAGGCCTTGCTCAACGCGGCCGTGGCAACCCTGGTCGAGGAGGGTTTCGCGGGCACCTCGGCGGCCGTCGTCTGCAATCGGGCGGGACTGTCCCATGGCGCCCTCTTCCGGCACTTCGCCACGAAGAGCGCTTTCCTCGTCGCGACGGCTGAGTACTGCTACAGCGAGCAGCTGACCCGTTTCAGGGCGGAACTGAGTGCATCGGGCGCGGCGAGGCCGCTGGGTGACGGGCAGCCCCGGCCCGCATCGAAGCCGCAGAAGTCGCACAAGGCGGAGAAGACCGGAGACGGATCGCTCGAGGCAGAACGCGTCGAGATGCTGGTTTCCGCACTCTGGAAGCTCGCGCTCCGCCCGGAGATGACGGCAGTGAACGAGCTGCGCCTCGGGGCGCGTACCGACGCCGCGCTGCGCAAGGGACTTTCCAAGGCGAGGAGGACGTGGGAGGGCGGGATTGGTGAGGTGTGTAACGGGTTGTTTCCTGAGCTGGTGGCGCTACCCGGGTGGTCCGCCACCTTGGCGCTCCTCTTCGAGCTGCTCCAAGCCCTTGGGATCACCCGCCTGCTCGAGCCTGAGAGATCCGACGACAACCGCGCGCTCAAACTGATCGCCGACCTCGCCCGCGCTTCGCTCAAGAAGGGCAAGCACTACGGCCGAAGCTGACTCAGGGCCCCGGGAGCGGCTTCGCCTTCGGTGTGGTGGCCTCGGCGGCCTGCTGAGCGGCAAGCTCCCGGGCGATGACCGTTGCGGGGACGGCCTCCGAGGCCTCGACCTCCGCTAGCCAGCTTTCCGCATGCTGTCTCGCCCACGAGCGCGGGATGCGACCGTTGAACATCGAGATGAGCTGGTCCGGCCGCGACAGCGCGAAGACGATGTGGGCGAGCACCGCAGCGAGGATGCCGAAGAAGAGGGCATCGTGGACGAGCGTGGCGCCCGTGGCCCAGCGGATCCACGACGACGGCGCATAGCGCATGATGACGCCGGTCACGAGCGTGGCAACCATTGCCGCGCCGAGAAACGCACCCAGGAGCTTCTGCCCACCGTTGAACTTGTCACGGGGGAAGCCACGCTGGCGCCTCCGGCTCCGGAAGAACTCGAAGTCGGCACGCTTCCAGCGGTCGATGCGGCGCAGGTCGGTGAGGAGCCGTTCGCGCCAGGGGCCGAGGATCCCGAGCACGAGCGGTCCGAGCAGGCAAAGGCCGGTGATGACGTGAATGTTCTCCAGGAGACCTCGGTGCCCGACCCGAAGCGCCAAGATCGGAAAATAGAGGATCGCTCCGGTCACCATCAGCGTGATCAACAGCACGGCTGTGCTCCAGTGGACCAGCCGTTCGACGAGGTCGAAGCGCGAGAGCGCCCCAACCGACGGCGCCGCGGCCGCTGCAGGCGGCCGTCGCGAGGAGGTTCCGCTGGCTGTCCTCATGACTCCTGTACGCCGCCGATCCAGGCGTCCGTCGGGTAGCCGTTGTCCTCCCAGAAGCCCGGAACGACCTCGTTGGTCACCTCGATCCGGTTCATCCACTTGATCGACTTGTAGCCGTACATAGGCGCCACGTAGAGCCGGACCGGTCCGCCGTGGTTGGACGTGACGTTGGCGCCGAGCATCTTGTCCGCGACGAGGATGTTCGGAAGACGCGCCTGGGCGAGCGTGAGGCTCTCGGTGTAGACGCCGTCGGCCGAGAAGAACCTGAGCGCCGTTGCCCTCGCATCCACGCCGGCGCGCTCGAGCACCTCCGACAGGCGCACGCCCTCCCAATGAACGTCGGGGACGTACCAGCCCGTGACGCACTGGAAGCGATGGACGAGCTTGGTCCGCTTCATCGAGCGGAGGTCGGCGATGTTCAGCTTGAGCGGGTGGCGGACCATGCCGCCGACGGTCAGCTCATAGGTGTCGGGGGGGATGACCGGGTACTCACCTGTGACCGTGTAGAAGCGAAACTGGTCCGCACCGGGCAGCGGCACCCCGATCGTCGAGCTGATGTCGCTGATGACACCCCCGAACCTGCGGTCGATCGAGGTTCCGAGGGCGATGCCGACTCCGGTGAGCCCGAGGATCCCGAGCACGGTACGCCGGCCCATGTGAACCGGCGGCTGCTCTTTCGGACCGGGCTTGCCGGACGTCTTCCGCTGAGGACCGCTGGCCATCCCGACTCCTATTTGCCGTCCGCGTTTGGGGCCACGGACTACTGTCCATTATTGCCCCTCCGGCGTTACATCTGGTCCCAGGGCGCGGAGAGCGGTCGTGGCGGGAGCCGATTTGGCCGTGGTCGCACCTCGCCGGCGGGTCGCGAGCACGGAGCCGGCGATGACGAGAGGGAAGCCCAGAGCGAGGCCGAGGGTGAACGGTTCCCCGAGCAGGACGACGCCGAGGATGAGGGCGACGGCCGGATTGACGTAGGTGACGACGGTCGCGCGGACAGGCCCGATCTCTTGGATGAGGGCGAAGAGCACGAGGAAGCCGAGCAACGTCGGGACCAACGCGAGGGTGATCAGCGACGCCACGACCTCGCCCGAAAGATGCGCCGGAAGGTTGGAGAGCCCGTAGGGCGCATAGGCGATCGCCGCGATCGCGAGCGAGGCCGCCACGACACCGAGGTTTGGCAGATCGGACAGGTAGCGGTTGAAGATCCTCGGCCCGACGGCGTAGCCGAAGGCGGCGACGAACACGCCGGCGATCGGCAAGGCGGTGGCGCCCCGGACGTCAATGCCGACGAGGAGCGCCACGCCGATGAGGCCGATCGCGAGTCCGATCATCTGTGTGCGACCGAAACGGTCCTCGTCTCCGCTGAGCCTTGCGATGAGCGCTCCGATCAGCGGCACCGCCGCGATCAGCAGCCCGGTCAGTGAGCTCGAGAGCCGCACCTCGGCAGTGGAGATCATGAGCCAAGGCACTCCGATCTCGATGATCGTGTACAAGAGCAGCGGCCGCCAGCGGCGAAGGAGATCGGGTAGCTCCTTCCGGTAGGCGACGACCGGGAGCAGGATCAGGGCGACGGGCGCCGTGCGGAAGAAGACGAGCGTCCCCGGCGCCACCTCGCGAACCGCAACCCGTATCAGCAGATAGGGAACGCCCCAGATGACGCTGAGCGCGCTGAAGAGCAGCCATCCGCGCCGCGACACTCCGAGGACGGTACTGGTTGCGAGGGCTGTCGCAGGTCACGCCGGCGGCAGCAACACCCCGGGGTTGAGTATGCCGTCGGGATCGAGTGCGGCCTTCACCTTGCGCATGACCGCCAGGTCACCGGCGGAGCGAGCGGAGGTCACGAAGTCGAGCTTGGCGATGCCGATTCCGTGCTCGGCACTGATGGACCCTCCGTAACGAACCACCATCCGGAGGACGGCGTCGTCGCCGCGACGGTCGTCGGGATCGGGGCCGATCATGTTGACGTGCAGGTTCCCGTCACCGACGTGCCCGAAGAGGACGATCGTGGCGGTCGAGCCGGCGCCCAGGGCCGTCGCGACCTCGGAGCGGACCGCGCCTGCGAACTCAGCGAGCGAGGACAGCGGCAAGGTGACGTCCAGCTTGTGAGCCACCCCGAGGGTCGCGATCGCCTCCGTGTGGCGTTCCCGGTAGCTCCACAGGCGCGCCCGCCCGGCGGCGTCGTCGGCGACGGCGATCGACGTGACTCCGGGAGCGTCCTCGATCGCAGCGGCAAGCATCGCACTTGGGTCCTGCCCGCCGGACGCCTCGACGAGGAGCCAGGCTTCGGCTCCCGGATCCGGCGGGGCGGGTAGGCCGCTCACGTCGCGGACGAGCTTCATCCCGTCGGCGTACACGAGCTCGAGGGCGTCGATTCCGTCGACCCGCCGGCGCAACCGGGCCGCCAAGCCGACTGCGGAGGCCGTCACGGCAGTCACGGCCGTTACGGCGTCACCGCCGCCGGCCCCCGGATCGCCGCCGCCGGCGCCCGAGCCTCGCAACGCGACCAGCGCCGCCACCCGATACTCGGGTACCGGCACGAGGCGGAGGACGACCTTGGTCACCACGCCGAGCGTCCCTTCGCTGCCGGCCATGAGCTGAGCGAGGTCGTAGCCGACGTTGTCCTTCACCAGCCCCGAGAGGCGGCTGGCGACGGTGCCATCGGCCAGCACGACCTCGATCCCCGCCAGGCGCGAGCGCATCGGTCCGTACCGGACGACGTGAACGCCGCCGGCGTTCGTGGCGACCATCCCGCCGAGCGTGGCGGAGTCTCGCGCGGCGATGTCGATGCCGAGCTCCGAGCCGACTCGCCCGGCTGCGGCATGCGCGACTGCGAGCGTCGTTCCGGCCTCTGCCAGAAGCAGCCCGTCGTCCGCATCGCAGTGCAGCACGCGGTCGAGACGGCCGAGGCTGACCACCGCCTCACCCCCGCGCGGGACCGAACCGCCCACGAGACCGGTGTTGCCGCCCTGGGGAACGACAGGGACGTGGTAACGGGCGCAAGCGACGAGCACCTTCGCCACCTCGGCGGTGTCAGCGGGCCGCGCCACGAGGAGCGCCGGACCGCGGAAGCGGCGGGTCCAGTCGACCTCGTAGCCGGCCTTGAGATCCGGGTCGGTGAGGCAGTGAGCCGGGCCGACGGCGTCGCGGACGGCGGACAGGAAGCCCTCAGGCGCCTCGGGCGGGTCGTGCATGGATCGGATCTTGCCACGAGTACGTTTCTCGCCGTGGACCGTGACCGGCGCTGCCGGGGTGGGCGCGGAAGAAAGTCGAAGGGATACTGGTTTTGTGAAGCAGGAGGTGGACCACATGGAAGTCAAGGAGCTCGGCCATCTGGTGTTGTACGTGCGGGACGCGTCCGAGTCCGCCCGGTTCTACCGGGACGTCCTCGGCTGGCGTCAGGTCCTGCCGGCGGAAGGAGAGCCCGTAGGCGGTGCGGCAGCCTTCACGAGCGGCCGCACGCACCACGAGCTGCTCCTCATCGAAGTGGGTCCGGACGCGGCCGCCGTGCCCGAGGGCCGGCGTGTCGGGCTGTACCACTTCGGGCTCAAGGTCGGCGACACCGACGACGACCTCCGCGAGGCGATCTCCAGCCTCGAGGCCGCCGGCGTCAGGATCGTCGGGTCTTCGGACCACACCGTCACCCACAGCGTCTACCTTCTCGATCCTGACGGCAACGAGATCGAGATCTACATCGACGTGGCCGGCGTGGACTGGAAGAGCGACGGCACCCTGGTGGCGTCGCCGATCCGGCCGTTGTTGATCTGAAGGCCCGCAGCCGCTATTCGGGACCGGTCGCGAGCGGGATGTTGACCGACTCGAGTAGCTCGCGGTCGTGCTGATAGTCCAGCAGTTGCGCCGCGTCCCCGAAGCTCAGCCAGCGAAGCTCGTCCACCTCCAGATTGGGCTCGAAGGCGCCGTCGATCGGCTGCATCAGCCAATAGGAGACGATCTTCACGCGGTTGCGGCGGTCGAGGTACTCGACCTCGCCGATGAACCGGCCGAGGTGGCAGCGGTACCCGGTCTCCTCGGCGACCTCGCGGAGCGCGCACTCGGTCGGGGTCTCGCCGGGCTCGATCTTGCCCTTCGGGAGCGTCCAGTCGAGCTGCTCGGGCCGGTGGATCACCGCCACCTCCCAACCGCCGCCACCTCCCGCCCGCACGACGATCCCTCCGGCGGCCCGCACGACGTCGCGACCGTCTGGGGGAGTGGTGGCCGGCCCTTTCATCCACCTGACCGTATCCCGTGGCGCCCTCGAGTGGGCTCGTCCTGCGACGACTAAGTTTGGGGCCGTGTCAGCAGGAGCGACGACTCGATCGGACATCGAGGTCGAGTGGCAACTCGACGCCCTCGATCTGCGACCGGTCGAGAGATGGCTGGCGATCCGGACCAGCTCCCCCCTTATCGCCGAGGCGACGATTCCCGGCCTCGGGATCCTGCAAGGCGCCCCGAAACGCCTCGTCGACGTGTACATCGACACCGAAGACTGGCGGATCGGCCGGGCGGGTTACGTGCTGCGGGTCAGAAGGCGCGCCGGCCGGGTTGAGGCGACGCTGAAGGATCTCTCCGGCGCGTCGCAGGGATTGCGTCGCCGGCTCGAGGTGACCCAGCCCTTGCCCGCTTCGGGGCTCGCCGGCCTCGACCGCAGCGGGGTCGTGGGCTGGCGCGTGGCGGCGCTCGCGGGATCCCGTCCCCTCAAGCAGGTCCTGGAGGTCCGGACGCGGAGGCGGCCATTCGACCTCGCGATCCACGGTGAGACCGTGGCGGAACTCGCGTTGGACGACACCGTCATCGCGATCGGGCGCGAGCGCCGCCGGCTACGCCTGACGCGCGTCGAGGTTGAGGTGCAGCCCGCCTGGGTGGAAGCGCTCCAACCGTTCGTCGAACGGCTGCGACGCGAATGCGGTCTGCAGCCGGCGACTCTCTCCAAGTTCGAGGCGGGTCTCATGGCGGCCGGCCTCAGCATTCCGGGACTACCGGACCTCGGACCGACAGGCGTCAGCCCGACCGCGACGCTCGGTGAGCTCGCCTACCGAGTGTTGCGCAAGGATGCCGTGGCGATGCTCGCTAACGAGCCAGGCACGCGGCTCGGCGAGGACATCGAGGCTCTTCATCAGATGCGGGTGGCGACCCGCAGGATGCGGGCCGGCCTCGACATGTTCGCCGATGTTCTGCCGGTGCGCGCCGGGCGCCTGCGCGCCGAGCTCGGCTGGCTGGCCGGCGTTCTCGGGGAGGTGAGGGACCTGGACATCCAGCTGGGCCGTTTTGACGACTGGACCGACGAGATGCCCGGAGATCACCGCGGGGCCTTGGACGAGCTCTCCGACCTCCTCGTCAGCCACCGTGAGGAAGCGAGGCGTGCGCAGCTCGAGGCTTTGGACTCGCGCCGGTACGAACGGCTCGTCTCCGGCCTCGTGGCGATGCTCGAACAGGGTCCCTCCCGGCGCTCCGGCGCGTGCCGGGCGCCGGCCGCGGCGGCGATGCCGGCGTTGATCCTCGAGCGGCATCGAGCCGCCGGAAAGGCGGCCCGTCGGGCGAAGCGGACCGGCATCCCGTCCGACTACCACCGGCTCCGGATCCGCTGCAAGCGGCTGCGCTACTCGCTCGAATTCGCATCCGGCCTGTACAGCGGCGAGCTGAAGGGTTTCGTGCGCCAGATGACCCGCCTCCAGGACGTGCTGGGCTCGATGCAGGATGCCGAGGTCGCCTCGGGGCGCCTGCAGGCGCTCGCGCTCACCGACGAGGGAGCATCCCTCTCCCGGGCGACGATTTTCGCCATGGGAGGAGTCGCAGAGCGCTACCGCAGCGAGGCCGAGCACCTCCTCGGTGAGCTGCCCGGCCTCGTGCAGCTGCTGAAGGGCAAGGAGTGGCGCCGGGCAACTTCGGTCATGGAGTCCCGCCGGCAGGAGGCGATGGCCGCGTTCGCGGAGACGCAGGCCCGCGCCCGCGCCCGCGTCCAGGTCCCGACCACCGCCGGCGCTCCCACCGCCGGCGCGCCGCACCTCGTCGCAGGTCGCGTCCGCCCGGCAATGCCGCAGTTCGGGTCCGGCGCCCGTGGACTCTCGCGGCCCGAGCTGCCGGCGCGGCCGGCACCTCCGGCGGGCGCCGGGGTCGCCGGAGGCGGCGAGGACCCGGCGCCGGATGACGAGCCGGACGCGACGGACGGCCCGACGACGATCACGCCTCTCCGCCGCCAGCTTGGTCCAAGCTGACTTCATCACGATCGGGCAATCGGAGTACCCCGCCGGTCTCCGCTCGATCCCGTCGGCGCCGAAGACGCTGTGGATCAAAGGCGTGTTGCCGCCGCCCGCCGCCGTGGCGATCGTCGGGACGCGCCAGCCGACGAGCTTCGGGCGGACGGTCGCGCAGGCGGTCGCCAGCAGTGCGGTCGCGAGCGGATTCGCTGTCATATCGGGACTTGCCGCCGGTGTCGACACCTTCGCCCACGAGCGCGCTCTGGCGGCAGGTGGACTGACTTGGGCGGTTCTCGGATCCGGCGTCGACGTCCCGACCCCGAGCTCGAACGCCGCTCTCGCGGACGCGATAGTGGCCTCGGGCGGGGGCCTCATCGCCGAGGTCCCGCCGGGGACACCGGTCCGGAACCGCCAACTCGTCGCACGGGACCGGATCCAGTCGGGGCTTTCGCTCGCCGTGGTGATCTGCCAGTGCGAGACCGGGTCGGGGGCGATGCACACGGCGCGTTTTGCGGTGATCCAGGGCAGGCTCCTGGTGGTCGTGCGTCCGAAGGGACGACACGGGGCAGCGACGGCGAGCTCGGGCAACCTGGCTCTCACCGATCCGGCGGGCTGCGACCCTGCGCTCCTGTCGGCAACCGGGCGGGCCGCGGACCTCGTCCGTGCCCGCCGGCCGGTGGCGGACGTCGTGATCGAGACCAGCGACGACCTTGCCGGTCTGTGGGAGCGGCTGCGGACGGCCTAGCAGAAGCGCCTGTAGTGCCAGTAGCGCTTCATCGGGCGACGTTCTCGAGGCTGCGGGCGGCCATGTCGAAGTAGTCGAGAAGCTCCTGCTCATCAGCGGGAGGCAGATTCGCCGCCTTCACCGCCGCCGTCATGTGGCGAAGCCAGGCGTCGCGCTGCGCGACGCCGATCACGAACCGTGCGTGGCGCATCCTGAGGCGCGGGTGCCCACGCTCGTCGCTATAGGTCGTCGGACCTCCCCAATACTGCTCGAGAAACAGGCCCAAGTGCTCCTTCGACCCCGCCAAATCCTCTGGATAGAGCGGCCGGAGCACGAGATCGGTCGCAAGTCCGGCGTAGAACCGCTCGACGAGCTCGGTGAAGAAGGGCTTGCCCCCGACGCGGTCATACAGGCTGCTCATCGGACAAGAACCTAACGGGCGCCTGCGCCGCCGCTGCTACGGTCGGCCGGTGGCTGACGTCCTCGCCGAGGTCATCGACCGGCTCTGGCCCGGGAGCGCCTTCACGGTCGAGCCGCTCTCCGGCGGCATCACGAACGCGAACTACAAGGTGACCGTCGCAGGCGAGGATGTCGTCGTGCGCGTCCCGGGCACGAACACCGAGCTGCTCGGGATCGACCGAGTGGCCGAAGTCGCCGCCAACCGCACCGCGGCGGCTATCGGCGTCGCCCCGGAGGTCGTGGCGGTGGACGAGGTGACGGGTTGCATCGTGACCCGTTTCTTGGAGGGCCGTCCGGTTCCGATGGCCGAGCTCGCCACCGAGCCGACGCTGGGTGCCGTTGTCGCCACGCTCCTGCGGGTGCACGGCGCCGGGCCGGTGGGAGTCGACTTCGATCATTTCCGCGTCATCCGCTCCTACCACGACCTGGCGGTCCGCCGCGGCGTGTCCGAGCCCTTCGACTATGCGAAGGCGAGCCGGGTGCTCGCCCGCATCGAGGGCGTGCGGCCGTTCCGGGCACAGGTGCTCGGCCACAACGACCTGCTGAACGCGAACCTTCTCGACGACGGAGCGATCCGGATCCTCGATTGGGAGTACGCCGGCATGGCCGACCCGTACTTCGACCTGGCGAACTTCTCGGTCAACAACGAGCTCGGGAGCGAGCGCGACGTGCCGGTTCTCGAGCACTACTTCGGGACCGCCGACGACTCGAAGCTCGCCGTGCTGGCGCTCATGAAGCTCGTCTCGGAGCTCCGGGAGGCGATGTGGGGTGTCTTGCAGCTCGCCATCTCCGAGCTCGACGTCGACTTCGTCGGCTACGCGAGCGAGCGCGGCGAGCGCTTCGAGGCCCTGCTGGCGGGCATGGATCTCGATCGGATGCTCGAGGTGGCGGCGCCGAGCTGAGGGCTGGGTCAGGAGCGGGGCGCGCGTTCTCCGGGTCGAAGAGAGGCTCGGCGACGACCTCTCCGCCGACGAAACGCCCGAAGATGCCAACCTCGACCCGCCGCCCGGGCTCGACCTCGGCCGCGGGCATGTAGGCGTAGGCGATCGAGCGTTCGACTGTGTAGCCGTAGCCCCCGCTCGTGACGCGCCCGACGGCGCGGCCGTCGACCCGCACCGGCTCCGAGCCGAGGACGACGGTGCGGGGGTCGTCGAGCACCAGGCACGCGAGCCTGCGGGTCGGCGTCCCCGCCGCCAGGAGGGCGTCGCGCCCGATGAACGGGACGTCTTTGTCCATTTTCACAGAGAAACCAAGGCCCGCCTCGAACGGCGTGTCGGCCGAGGTCACGTCGCTGCCCCAGACGCGGTAGCCCTTCTCGAGCCGCAGCGACTCGATCGCCTTGTACCCGCCGGGTACCAGGCCGTGGCCCCGGCCGCCACTGACGAGCGTGTCCCATAAGCGGAGAGCGAACTCGGAGGGGCAGTACAGCTCCCATCCGAGCTCGCCGACGAAGGTCACGCGGAGTGCGAGGCACGGGACAGCGCCGACGGAGAGCTCCCGCGCTCGCAGGTAGGGGAACTCGCGATTGGCGAGATCGGTATCAGTGAGCGCCTGCAGGATCGCCCGCGAGTTCGGCCCCCACAAAGCGAAACAGGCGTACCGCGAAGTCACGTCCTCCAAATGCACCGAGCCGTCCCCGGGCACGTGCGAGCGGAGCCAGGCGAGGTCGTGGTTGCCTGTCGCCGTTCCGGTCACGATGCGAAAACGATCCTCGGACAGACGGGTGACGGTCAGGTCGCACTCGACGCCGCCGGCCGGATTGCACAGCTGGGTGTAGGTGATCGTTCCCGGCGGCCGGGCGACGCGGTTCGCGCACATGTGCTCGAGGAAGACCGCCGCGCCCGGCCCGACAACCTCGAGCTTGGCGAAGGAGGTCTCGTCGAACAACGCCGCCGCCTCGCGACATGCGCGATGCTCGGCGCCGACCGCCGGCGACCAGATCCGTCCGGCCCAACCTTCGGGGCGAAGCGACTCGTCGCCGGCCGCCTCGTTGGACGCGAACCAGTTGACCCGTTCCCAGCCCCCTTTCTCGCCGAACTCGGCGCCGAGGGCCTGGAGCCGCTGGTAAGCGGGCGGCACGCGCAACGGCCGGCCGGCCGTGCGCTCGTGACCCGGATACTTCACGTCGTAGTAAGTCGCGTAGACCTCGGTCGTGCGCTCGAGGGCGTAGTCGCGGCTGCGGTACTGCGGACCGAAACGGCGTGAGTCCATCTCCCAGGCGTCCAGCCCCGGCTGGCCATCGATGATCCACTCGGCCATAAGCCGGCCCATGCCCCCCGAGCCGGCGATCCCGTGGGCGCAGAATCCGGCCGCCACCCAGAAGCCGTGGACCTCGGACGGCCCGAGGATGAACTCGCCGTCGGGTGTGAATGCCTCGGGGCCGTTGACCAGCTGCACGATCTCCACCTCGGCGAGGTCGGGTACGCGAACCGTTGCGGCCTCGAAGAGCGGCGCGAAGCGGTCCCAGTCCGGGGAGAGGAGGCGGTTGTTGAAGTCGGCCGGAATGCCGGCGAGACCCCACGGCGCCGGGTTGCGCTCGTAGCCTCCCGCCACCAATCCTCCACTCTCGCCGCGGAAGTAGACGAGAAGTGACGGGTCGCGCAGCGTCGGCATGTCGCGGGGCAGGTCCGCAGGCTTGGTGATCACGTACTGGTGCGCCATGGGAACGACGGGCACGTGAACCCCCGCCAGCCGGCCGATCTCGTGCGAATAGATGCCGCCTGCGTTGACGACGATCTCGCACTCGATCCGGCCCTTGTCGGTCTCGACGCCCCGCACCCGGCCGTGGGTGACGTCGATCGACGTGACCCGGGTGTCGGTCAGGATCGTGGCGCCGCGCTGCCGCGCTCCTTTGGCAAGCGCCAGAGTGAGCTGGCTCGGGTCGAGGTAGCCGTCTGTGGGAAGGAACGCCGCGCCGTGTACGCCTTCGATCGACATCGGGGGGAAGAGTCTCTGAGCCTCCTCGGGTGACACGAGGTGCAGCGGGAGCCCGAACGTCTCCGCCCACGCCGCCTGCCGCTGCAGCTCCTCCATCCGCTCGGCCGACGAGGCGAGGCGGAGGGAGCCGACCTCCCGCCAGCCGGTCTCGAGCTCGACTTCGGCACCCAGATCACGGTAGAGCTCGACCGAGTGCATCATCATCCGGGTCAGGCTGAGTGAGCCGCGCAACTGGCCGACGAGCCCAGCCGAGTGGAACGTGGACCCGCTCGTGAGCTGCGAGCGCTCGATCAGGACTGACGTCGCTCCAGCCCAACCGGGCGAGCGCAGTAGAGGATGGAGCAGCCGCCCACACCACCGCCTACGACGACGACTCGCGCCCTGTCGATCATGATGCCGGCTCCCTCGGGTCGCGATCCACGTGCTGAAAACATCTATACCATGGGGCTGCCGCTTGGCGCCGCTCGGTCGTGCGGCATTACGCGGCAACAGAGGAGGACGGTGATGGGACGCCGCGCACAGGGTCACGGCGGCGGGAGACAGTCGGACGACATCGAGGCTCCGCACTGGCTGGGCGGCGTCTCGCGTGCCGAAGGCCCGCTCCACGCCCAGATCGGGGACGTGATCGAGCAGGCGATCGACTCGGGAGATCTTCAGCCGGGCGACCGTCTTCCTCCCGAGCGTGAGCTCGCCGCCTGGTTCGGCGTCAACCGGCTCACGTTGCGCCAGGCGTTGTCGGATCTGGAGCGCCGCCGGCTCATTCGCCGCTCCGTCGGACGCCGCGGCGGTACGTTCGTGGCCGAGCCGACCGTCGAGCGCGATCTGTCCAACTTCGGCGGTTTCTCCGAGCAGGCGCGCCGACTCGGCCTGACGGCGAGCGCAGTGCTGCTGCAGGCCGAAGAGCTTCCCGCGTCGGCCGAGGTGGCTCGTGGACTCGAGGTCGAACCGGGTGCGCCTGTCTTCCAGGTCGGCCGGCTGAGGCTCGCGAACCAAAGGCCCGTCGTACTGGAGTCGTCGAGCTTCCCGGCGGAGCGGTTCGCCGGCATGCTCGAAGAGCCCCTCGAAGGCTCGCTCTACGAGCTCCTGGCGATGCGTTACGACGCCCGTCCCTGCCGGGCTGTCGAGACCCTGGAGCCGGTCCGGGCGGACAACCATGCCGCCCAGCTCCTCGGCGTCGCCCGTGGCACGCCGCTGCTGCTCGTCGAGCGAGTCGCTTTCGACTCCGACGGCCGGCCTGTCGAGTTCGCCCGGGACCTGTTCCGGGGCGACCGTACCCGAGTGGTGGTCTGGAGCTTCGACCTGCCTGACCACAGTCCCGGTTAGGACGCTTCGCCCGACCCGGGCTAGACGAGGTCTTCTGGGGGCAAGGACTCCGGCGGGATCTCGACGGGACCGGACTCGGCCGGCACGTGAACGGGAAGTGGCTTTCGGACTTCGAAGATGGCGTAGTAGATGATCCCGATGATCACGATGAACCCCAGCACCGTGTAGAGGATCGGGATCTTGTTGAGGAAGTGGAGACCCAGGCTCAGCGATCCCAGCGTCTGGTTCGGTGTGGGATTGCTCGCCGCCCGAGGCCAGGCGAAGTTCACGAGCATCGCCCCCCCGTAGGCGAGCGCCAGCACGTTGACGATCGGCCCCCATACCCCGAGCCGGAAGGGCGAGCTCACCTTCGGCCAGCCACCCATCCTCGCCTTCATGACGGCAATGTTGCCGAGGAAGTAGGCGAGGTAGATCATGCCCGTGGCGGCGATGGCGACGTAGCCGGCCCCCGCGTACTTGAACAGGGGGATGGCGGCGACGATCGCGACCGCGATGCAGGACCAGATTGGCGTGTGAAGACGCGGGTGGACCTTGCCGAGAGCGCCCGAGAGCGGGAGCCGGTTGTCCCGCGCCATCCCGAAGCACAGACGAACGGTCGCGGCCATGATGCACATGCAGCACACGAAGATTGCGGCAGAGACGACGAGCAGGTACACCGTCGCCCAGAACTTCGAGAAGTTGGCGTCGATGATCTGGGCTGGCCCCCAGCTCTCCTTGATCGCCAGGCGCAGGTTCGGGATCGCCATCAGGGTCGCCAGCAGGAAGATGCCACCGATTACGAAGGCACCGCCGACCGAGGCGAGCACGGCTTGCGGCGCCTTGCGCCTCGGGTCGTTCGTCTCCTCCGCGAGCGTCGCGGCCGTGTCGAAGCCGTAGATGACGAAAAGGCTCATGAACATCGCCGCGAAGAACGAGCCGAAGCCGACGTGCAGACCGCCGCTGTTCGTCACGACGGAGACGGGCTGGTGGCGGTGGACGATGAGCATGACGATGGCGAAGATCACCATGCCGACGATCTCGAAGAACACGCCGGTGTTGTTGATGATCGACACCAGCTTCACGCTGTAGATGTTGAGGATCGTGATGACCACGAGGGTGATCGCCGCCACCCAGATCTGGTCGTGGAGACTCAGCGGGTCGAGGTTCCAGCCCATGTTCTTGAAGGCGGGCAGGAGCGTCAGCGGCAGGGTGACGACCACCGCCGTCACGGTCAGGATGCCGGCGAAGATGTAGATCCATCCGGTGAACCAGGCGTACCGCCGGCCGGCGAGGTACTTCGTCCACTGGAAGACCGATCCGGCGATGGGGAAGTGGCTCGAGACTTCTGCGAAGTTCAGCGCCACGATGAACTGCCCGAGCGCGACGATCGGCCAGCTCCAGATGAAGACGCCGCCGACGGTGATGAGTCCCAGGTAGAACAGCGTGAAGATGCCGGTCGAGGGCGAGATGTAGCTGAAGGCGGCGGCGAACGAGCTGAACAGGCCGAGCGTGCGGTGAAGCTCCTGCTTGTAGCCGAATCCAGCAAGGTCCGTGCTGTCTGCCGACTGGCTCGTGGCAGCCCCTTGATCCACCTGCCCCATCGAGCCCACCCCCCGGTGACCCTTGCTTTCGCATGATCGCGGCCGCGACCTGTGGGTGAAATTACTCCGACGGGTGCATATTGTCTAGACCGATCTTTCAGGGCCGGCCCGGTCTGTCAAGTCGCGTCCGCCGCCGATTCTGCCGCGGCCGCAGCGCCGATCGTGTCGGCGATGAGGACTGAACAGGGGGCAGTGTGGGCGACACTGTTGGGGACGCTTCCCAGTACTCGGCGGACGCCCTTCATGCCCTTGTTGCCGACGACGATTAGGTCGGCGCCGACCTGTTCGGCGACTTGGATGATTGCTTCGGCTGGGCTGGCCGTCGCGGCGTGGACAACGGGCTCCAGACCTCTGTCGCTGACCTCCCGGGACAGGCCCTGCAGCAGCACGTCGGCAGGATGAACGGTGCTCGAGTAGCGGAACTCATCGGGCAGGTCCTGGACCTTCACCGCCTTGGCGTCGTACGCGGTGACGATGTGCAACTTGCCGCCCGCGAGCTGGGCGATGTCGGCCGCGATCAGCACCGCCTGCCGGGCCGTTTCTGAGTCGTCGGCACCCACCACAACCGTCTGGAACACTGGGTCGCCTCCCTTTGTCATGGCTCTGCCGCTTGCGCCGCGAACGCTAACCGCCGTGCTTGGATCCGCGCCAGAAGGCGCCCGGGCGGGGCGGGCCGGACCCGCTCGGAGCATCGCCCAATGCGGTGCCATGATGGCGGGCATGGCGAGCTCCGGTTCCAACAGCCGTGCCGGAGCAGCGCGGAGGCAGCTCCTGGCGTGGCCGAGCACTTATTCTCCCGGCGCTATTGGTGTTGGCCGGTGGAGCGGCTCTCTTCGGGCCGGCACAAGCCGCCTACAGCCGAACCTCACCCTCGAGTTCAGCTTTAGGGTCGCGGCTCTCCCGGGTCGTGCGACCGATGCCGCTCGTCGCCGCCACCGGCCGGAGGTTCGGCTCGCCGAAAGCGGCGCTCGCCTACTGCCAGCAGGGTGAATGCTCTACTCCGGCCCAGCTCGAGGCGTTGTATGACATGACCCCCCTGTTCGCAAAGGGCGACGACGGCAAGGGTGTGACGATCGCCGTGGTCGACTCCTTCGGGTCGCCGACGATCGCCCGCGACCTCGCCTATTTCGACAAGGCGATGCGGATCCCGAACCCGCCGAGACTGACGGTCATTCACCCTGCGGGCAAGGTGCCGCGGTTCAACCCGGCCACCACGGACGCGATCGGATGGGCGACCGAGACCACCCTCGACGTGGAGTGCGCCCATGCAATGGCCCCGGGCGCCGACATCCTGCTGGTTGAGACCCCGGTCGACGAGACCGAAGGGACCGCCGGCTTCCCGCAGATCGAAAAGGCGGAGAAATACGTCATCGACCACCACCTCGCCGACGTGATCTCGCAGAGTTTCGGCGCCACCGAGCAGACCTTTCCGAGCAAGCGCTCGATCATGAACCTCCGTGGGGCCTACGTCGATGCCGCGGAGCACGACGTGACGGTGCTGGCGGCGTCAGGCGACCAGGGCGCTTCGGACGTCAGATCGATGACGCCATACGGATACGTTTACTTCACCCACCGGACGGTGGATTGGCCGGCGAGCGATCCACTCGTGACTGCCGTCGGGGGGACCTTCGTCGACCGCGCCGGCCGCGGTCGTGCCAAGCCCGACAGCGTGTGGAACACCACCACAGAGTTTTCGGGCCCAGCGGCGAGCGGCGGTGGCGTGTCGACGATTTTCCCGCGGCCTAGTTGGCAGAGCGGGGTTGCCAGCGTCGTCGGGGCGCGCCGAGGGTTGCCGGATGTCGCGATGGAGGCCTCCCCACAGGATCCGGCGCTGGTCTACATGAGCTTTCCCGGAGAGGCGAGCGGCTTCTATCCCGTCTCAGGCACGAGTGAGGCGACGCCGTTGTTCGCGGGCATCGTGGCCGTGGCTGACCAGGTTGCCGGGACCTCGCTCGGGTTGCTGAACCCTGCCTTGTACACCTTGGGCGGAGCGAAGTCGCCGGGACTGGTCGACGTCACGAGTGGCGGCAATTCGGTCGTGTTCGTCCAGAACGGACGCCGAGACTCGGTCACAGGTTGGAACGCGAAACGGGGCTACGACCTGGCCAGTGGGTGGGGAACCGTCGACGGCGACAAGCTCGTGACCGAGCTCGTGGCGCTGCATGCCAAGGATCAGAAGCACATCCGCGAATATTCGCAGGAATTGACTGCGAAGCGCTCGGATCTCTATGGTTTAGCCTGCACCGCAGGGGAGCAGGGGCGGTGATCGGGCTACAAAGTGGCTCGCCGCTTGGGGGCTGCTGGTGCTTCCGACAGAAGGAGGCAGTGCCCATGCAACGCAAGATCCTGAGGGCCATCGTGCCCGCAGCAGTGCTCCTCGGAGCGGTCGCGGCGACGGGAGTGGGAGCAGCAGGCGCTTCGACGTCGCCTCGGGCGGTCAAGACGCTCTGGGTCGCACCCACCGGCAAGGTCAAGGGTGAGTCGGCTGCTTGTCTGTCCGCGAAATATCACGGCATCAACAAGGCGATCGAGGCTGCGGTCAGCGGTGACACCGTCAAGGTCTGCGCCGGCACCTACACCGGGTCGGTGAAGCTGGTGGTGAAATCGCCGGTCGGTCCGATCACCGTGACGAGTGGCGCGCTCATCGAGAAGGCCATCAACCTGGTCGGCGAGCCTGGCGCGATCATCGACGCTACCGGACACATCAACGGCGTCACAGTCTTCGGGCCAGGCGCCGTGGGTGCGAAGGTGAAAGGACTCACGACGGAGAACGCGATCGGCGAAGGCATTTTCGCGGCAGCTACCGGTGGGATCCTGGTCGAGGACAACATCGTCGAGTCCAACGACAAAGGTGGCCCGAAGAGCAGTTGGCCCTTCTGTCAGGCGGCAGGCAATGTTCCGAACGACTGCGGCGAGGGCATCCACTTACTTTCCGTCACGCACTCGAAGGTGCTCGACAACACTTCGAAGTTCAACTCCGGGGGCATCCTGCTAAGTGACGAATTCGGCCCGACTGATGGCAACCTCATCAGCGGCAACCTCGTCCTCGACAACGAGTCGGACTGCGGGATCACTGTCGTCGGTCACGGCAACACCGCCGTCAACAAGGCGGGGAAGCCGACGCCTCTCAAGGGAGGCGTCTACGACAACACCATCAGCGACAACGTCGTGATCTCCAACGGCACGATGGGCGACGGTGGTGGAGTTCTGATCGCCTCAGGCGTATCCGGCGGCGGGTCCTATGACAACACGGTGACCGGCAACGAGATCGCGGGCAACGGCTTGAGTGGCGTCACCATTCACCAGCACTTCCCGCTCTCCGACGTCTCGGGCAACGTGATCTCGGGCAATTGGATCGGCACGAACGACCTCCTCGGCGACCCGGGCACGGGCGATTCGGTGACGACCGGTGTGCTCACGGACAACGGCGGCACCCACCAGACCATCAAGGTGACGGTCACCGGGAACACGATTGCCTGGGACACCTACGGCATCTATGACGACGCCCCCGGTCTGAATCAGCACGGCAACACGTTCCTCCACGTGACCACCCACGTGAAGCACTAAGTACGTACGACGACCGCCTCCGGGCGTTCACCACGGCCCCGTCGACCCGCCTTCCGGCGGTGCTGCGGCGGGGCCGTGTCGCGCGGCGAGGGTCAGACGCCGCCTCGGATCGCGGCCATCTCCGCCGCGAACGCGTCGGAACCGCCTCCCGTCCACATCCCGGCAATCGGCGGGGCGTGGGTGAGCAGGCCCTGCATCAAGTCGTCAGGCATAGCCTCGACGGCGAGCCCGAACGGGAGCCAGATCCGCGTGCCGGCGTAGGCCGAGAAGGCATGTTGGGGGAGTGCTCCCCACTCCGGCGGTGAGATGAAGCGCGACGCGAGCGGTACCACCTCGAGCTCCTCTTCTTCGAGATGTCCCACCAGTGCGGCCAGCAGCGCGTCGCACGCATCCGCCAGCACCCGGCCGTCAGCAACCGAGCCGGATTCGCCGAAGTCCTTGGCTGCGCGGCGACTTGCCTCTAGACCGGCCGTTGCCGCGACATGCTGGCCCTCCATTCGCGAGAAGAGCCCATGCTGCTCGGGCACTCGCTCCGCCAGGAGCGGATACAACAGCTCGTCCTCTCCAGCGTGATGGATATACAGGAGCCAAAGAAGCTCGTCGAGGTAGGCGGCAAAGTGCCGAGCACGCTCGGTGTCGCCATCGCTGATCGCCGCAAGTTGACCACGGGCGTCGCCGAGCCCTCGTCGGAACGCCTCGTGCACCGAGAACATGTCGCGGGTGTCGGTCGGGACTCGGTTCTCAGTTGGCATCCGGCTCCTCAGGTCGACGATGCAAAGTTCTTGAGATCAGACCGGTTCGATTGCGCCGGCTGACTCCTTGACTCGATACCGCTCGCTGGTTAGCGTCATCCCATTATAAGTTTCGATTTCATAATATAAAATGACGATGACCTCGCCAGAGGCGGTCCCAGCCGCCGTGCCCGGCAAGATCCAGTCGGTCACAAGGGCGATGCGACTTCTCATGCTCGTCGCCTCGGGCAGCACCGACGCCACCGGTAAACAGCTGGCGAGAGCCGCAGAGCTCCCGGTACCGACGGCTTACCACTTGCTCAACACCCTCGTGCAGGCGGGGTTCCTCGCCAAGGACTCCAAGGCGCGCTACCTGCTCGGCGTGAAGGTGGCGGTCCTGGCCGACTCGATCCAGCGAGCCGTCACCGCTCCGGAATATCTTCTCGAGCCATTGCGACGGCTCGCGGTAACAACCGGCGAGACGTCATACGTCGCTGCCTGGCGCCAGGGCGACATTCGGGTGCTGGCCTCGGTCGACGGGCACCAGCCCGTCCGGGTGTCGCTCCCCCTCGGGCCGTACACCGATGCGCACGGCCGGGCGACTGGAAAGCTGCTGTTGGCGCTCGCCAGCGAGGAGCTCCGCGCCGCCTATCTGGCTGCCCACCCGCTCAGGCAAGTCACCCCGCGGACGATCGTGGACCACGAGTTGCTCCAAGCGGAGCTCGAGCAGATCCGGGCGAACGGCTATGCAATCGACGAGCAGGAGTTCCAGGCGGGCGTGTGCTGTGCGGCAGCGCCAGTGGTTGACGAGGGTGTGGTCGTGGCGGCGTTCTCGATCTCGGTACCGGCCGAGCGCTTCCGGGAGCGGCGGCTCGAGCTCGTCGATGCGGTCGTCAGCGTCGCGAGCACTCTCACGTTGCCAGCGGTGCGTGACCCGGCGCGACAGTCTGCGTAGCGAAGCGCTGCGCGTGAATCGTTGAACAAAGGAGGGGGAAGTGAACGAGGTGGGTCCTTTGCAATCCCAGACGCGGCGAGGGTTCCTCAAGCTGTCCGCTGCTACGGCCGGACTGGCCGGCGCTGCTGCGCTCGGGCTCAGCGCCTGTGGCACGAGCAACAGCTCGTCGTCGACTACATCGACGACGACGGCCAAGACCAGCGGGCCGAAGCGCGGTGGCAATCTCCGGGTCGGCCTGACCGGGGGGTCCTCGACGGACACCCTCGATCCCGACGAGACCGTCACTGTTCCCGACATCGCTCGTCAGGTCACCCTGTTCGAGCCTCTTGTCACGCAGAACTCACAGGACCGTCCGGGACTCGACCTGGCCCAGGAGGTGACGGCTGACAACACCACGGCCACCTCCTGGACGATCCGGCTGCAAAAGGGAGTGACTTTCCACAACGGGAAGGAGCTCACGGCCGAGGACGTGCTCTATACCTTCACGCGCATCTTGAACCCGAAGAAGCCCCTCAACGGCGCTCTGTCGCTCGGGCCGGTCGATCTCAAGAACGTCAAGATCCTCGATCGGTACACCCTGCGGGTTCCGATGACAAAGCCCTATGCGACGTTCCCCTCCCAGCTGTACGGGGGGTACGACTTCATCGTCCCGACGGGCTTCAACCCGAAGGCGCCTGTGGGGACGGGTCCTTTCAAGTTCAAGTCTTGGGAACCAGGAGTGCAGAGCGTCTTCGTCCGGAACGAGAATTACTGGAAAGCCCCCATGCCGTACCTGGACGAGCTCACGATCATCGAGTTTCAAGAGAGCACGTCTCAGGTCAACGCGTTGATCAGCGGCGTGGTGGACGCGATCGGAAATATCCCGCTCACGGCGGCAAAGACCTTGCAGCAGTCGCCAAACATCTCGATTCTCGACTCGAAGTCGGCCGCCTACAACCCCTTCACGATGCGAGTCGACCAACCGCCGTTCAATGACGTCCGGGTACGCCAGGCGATGCGGTTGCTGATCGATCGGCAGCAGATGATCGATACCGCCTATGACGGTCACGCCGTCGTCGGCAACGACGTGTTCGGGCTGGCAGACCCGAATTACGACACCAGCCTCGTGAGGCACCAGGACGTCGATCAGGCAAAGAGTCTCTTGCGTCAGGCAGGCAAGAGCGACCTGACGGTAACCCTGGTGACGAGTGACATCTCGAACGGGGTGGTCGACTCGGCCACGGTCCTCGCGCAGCAGGCGAAGCTGGCCGGCGTGACGGTCACCGTGTCGGTTCTCCCGACGACCAGCTTCTTCGGGCCGGCGTATTTGCAGCGGAGCTTCTCGCAGGACATCTGGTATCCATCTGTCTACCTTGTGCTCGTTGCACAAGAGACCCTTGGAAGCGCGTCCCCCTTCAACGAGACCCACTTCGACGATCCGACCTACAACAACCTCTACGCCGAAGCCGATCGCACGCTTGCCCCTGACAAGCTTCGCGACATCGTGCACGAGATGATGAAGATCGATTTCGATACGGGAGGGCTGATCATCCCCTCGTTCAACAACAACCTGGACGCCTACTCCTCGCACGTGAAGGGCTTCACACCGAACTTCACGGGTATACCCCTTTCACGGTTCGGATTCGATCAGGTCTGGTTCGAGTAGAGGCGCCTGGCCCTCAACCCTGTTCGAAGCTGACCGTCAGCGTCGTCGCCAGCTCCGATCCTGCTGCGAGCTCGAGCGCGGTGCCGAGCTCAACGGCCTGTTCGAGATTGAGGCGCGAGCTCCACGGCTCGACTCCGAGTGCATAGGAGCCGGCGAGGGGCATGGCGACCGCACCGCCGTATGCCTGCCAGCTCACGATCCAGGGGAACAGCTCGTGATCGAACCGCATTGTGAAGCTCAGGTCGAGTCGCGGATTGTGAACTGACCAGCGACCCTCTTGCAGCCCGGTGACGTAGACGTCGTCGTGGCTGGCGGCTTGGGGACCGGGGACCTCCCGCAGGTCCACCGTGTCTCCTGAGCGGTCCTTCGCCATCGGCCAGGGCGACTCCTGGCCCGGCAGCAGTCGAGCGGTGGCCTCCCACGGCTCGGGAAGCGTCACGATCTGGCGCGCGGGAATGTCGAGGATGCAGCCCCCCTCGATGAAAGGCGGGCCGAGCACGCAATGGTGCCCCCACACCAGCTGGACATCTTGGGTCGAGTGGTTGAACGCCGTCTCCTCGACCGCGACGACCGGCGATCCGGAGCGCAGGCGGATCGTGCGGCGAAGGCTGACGGGGAGGGCCTCGCAGCGGATCGAGAACTCGGCCGCGACTTCTTCGTCGCTCTCGCTTGTGATCTGCACGGCCCACGGTCGTTGCGCGACCTCGCCGTGAAACGGGACCTCATGGCCTCGGTAGGTACACGCGTCGCCGGCGGAGGGGAAGAGCTCTTGCCAGCCCCCGCCGTAATTGTTGAGGAACTCGGACCCCTCGCTTCCGTCTCGAGGAGTGCTTCCCGGCGGCTGCAAACCCCAGGGCGTCTTGAAGAGGGCGTCGACACCACTTGCGATATCCACGAGCTCGTAGACCTCTGCGCCCTTGTCCGGGAGGAGCGCGATCCGGACTCGTTCGTTCTCGAGCACCACGGCCCGCCAGCCGACTCGCTCGCTGACTGAGACGCTGCACGTCACAGCTCCGGGCTCTCAGCGATCGACTCCGGATCCGGGGCGACCGTCGGGATGGTCTCGAGCACGTACCAATTGGCGCTGAGGCCGCAGTCGACCGTGAGATTCGTACCGGTGATGCCGGAGGCCTCGGCGGAGGCGAGGTAGAGCACGGCCGAAGCGACCTCTTCCGTGCGAACGAGCCGGCGCATCGGAACGCGGTCGAAATCGTGGAGCAGGTACCCCATCACCTCCGGCGCCACCGCGCGCTCGGTCATGGCCGTGTGGGTGAACCCGGGGCTGACGGTGTTGACCCGAATTCCGTGCTGGGCCAATTCGAGCGCCATCGTGCGATTCAATCCGAGGAGGCCCGCCTTGGCGGAGTTGTAAGAGGCAAATGCACCATCACCTCCGAAGGCGTCGATGGAGGCGATGTGGATCACGACGCCGCCCTCGAGACGGGCCATCTCTCGGCACACCTGCTGGGACATGAAGAACGCCCCCGTCAGGTTGGTCCCGATGACCGCGTTCCAGCTGGCCTCGCTGATCTCGAGAAACGGCGTCTCGTCGTCGATTCCAGCGTTGTTGACGAGGACGTCGACGCGTCCCCATCGATCAATTGCCGCCCGGACGGCCGCTTGTACGTCGTGCATCTTCGACACGTCGGTCTGGAACGGCCACGCCTTCCCGCCTGACGACTTGATCTTCGCCTCGGCAGCCTCGAGTGAGGCAACGGTCCGGCCGATCAACATGACGTCCGCGCCATCCGCCGCGAACTGCTCGGCGATGGTGAGCCCGATCCCTTGCCCGGCACCGGTGACGATCACGCGGCTGTCTGTGAATCGGCTCATTCTCGATCCTCCTACTCGTAGGGGTAACGAGCGCGCCGTTGTGGCGCCGTCCACGGGAATCATTGCCCCGCTCACGTACGACGACGCCGGCGAGAGCAGGAACGCCACGACCTCGGCAACTTCAGAGGGCTGGCCCACCCGCCCCATCGGCGAAAGCCGCCCTTCCTCTCGCAAGGCATCTTCTCTCGAGACACCCTCGGGAAGACCCGCGTAGGTCATCGGGGTCTCAATCGTGCCCGGCAGCACGGCGTTGCACCGAATGCCGGCATGCGCATAATCCACTGCGATGCTTCTCGTGGCCTGTAAAAGTGCCGCCTTCGCCGCTCCGTAGGCGTAGTAACGAGGGAACGCAGCCACCCCCTGGATCGAAGAGATGTTCACGATCGAGCCGCCCCCGCTCGCCGACATGCGGCGGACTGCGACGGCCGCGCCGATCATCGGCCCGATCTGCAGCACTCTCAACGCGGCTTCGAGCTTCGCGGCCGTAACCTCGTGTGCCGCTCCGACCACGTCGATTCCGGCATTGTTGACCCAACCCCGAAGCACGCCCGAGCGCTCGGCGATATCGGCCGCGCGTGCGTGCGCCTCCTCATCTCCGATATCGCCGACCATCGGTACGAACGATTGACCGAGCATCTCCGCCGTTGAAGTCAACGATTGGCCATTCAAATCGAGGCCGATGACTACCAGTCCGGAGTGAATCAGACGAGTCGCGATCGCCCGCCCGATGCCCTCGCCGGCACCGGTGACAACGACGGCACTTGCTCGGTCCTGCATCTCGCCTCCCACGTCGCGGTCTCCGCGTATCTAGCTTTGGACTCGATGGCGCTCGATGTAATCCCAGTCGAGATCCCACCCGAGCCCGGGCCGTGAGCCGAGAACGAGATCACCGTCGTCAAGCTGAGGAGGATTGGCGATGATGTTCCAGAACACCGGGTCACGAGCGGGGTGGAAGCACTCTGCATACGTCCCGTGCGGTTGGCTCGCCAACAAGTGCGAGGCGATCTGGGGCTCTTCGTGATGGCCCATCTGCACGTCGTACGACAGCGCGATCGCTGCCACCCGGCGCCACGCGGTCGGTCCTCCGGACCACGAAGAGTCGAAATTGCATACGTCGATCGCACCGGCCTCCATCAGATCCCGGCAACCGGAGGGCGAGTGCTCGCTTTGGCCGGCACAGACGGGGATCGTGGTACGTAGCCGGACGTCCCGCAGGCTCCGACGATCGTTCTGCCAGCGGACGGGCTCCTCGAACCACCTCACGTTCATGTCCTCGACCCGGCGGCAGAGCTCGATGGCCTCTGCGACCGTGAATCCCTGATTGGCGTCGATCGCGATCAGGAAGTCATCGCCCGCCGCTTGTCTTGCGCGGGCGATCCGCAGCGCGTCCTCTTCGGGGGAGGCGCCTCCCACCTTGAATTTGATGCCAGCGAGCCCGAGCTCTTTGTAGAAGGCGATCTCCTCAGCGATCTCTCCGAGCGGCTCGGAGTAATAGCCGCCGATCGCGATGAGCGGAAGCCGATTGCGGTACCCGCCCCACAAGCGCCAGAGTGGCTGGCCCAAGGCTTTGCCAACCGCATCCCAAATTGCGGCATCGGTCCCCGCCACTGCGACGAGCCCGAGCCGGCGATCGCGGAGGATGTCGAATGTTGCCGGCAGCGCCGCCTCCCAGCACCGTTCGGTAGCGAAAATGTCGAGGCCGACCAACCTCGGCGAGATCTCCTTTCCGATGATGCCTTCGATCTCCAGAAGAGAGGCGTCCTCGTCGCCGACGTAGGCTTCGCCGACGATCCCGTCGGTCGTGTGAACGCGAACGATGATCGTGGAACGGTTCGTCATCTGGTAGTGGCTCCCACGGAAGACGCGATCGAGCGGAACGCGAATCGCGATGGTCTCGATGCGCGTGATCGAACGGGCCCGATCCAGCTTCATCAGGTTGAGCTACTTCCAGAGGAACTTCCGTCTCGCGACAATTTCATATGGTGAACTTGTAATCCGTCTGTTCGCGATAGTAGGCGGTGTTGCGGGGCGTGCGAAGGTATTGCAGTTGACTATGTGACGGACAGAATCATATTATGAAATCGTGAATTTGGTAGAGGCCGGCGACCGACCCCCCATCGCTTCGGGGCGGATCCAATCTGTCTCGCGTGCCGCTCGCTTGCTGATGCTTGTCGCCGGCGGCCGCGCCGAGCCAACGGGCAAGGGACTCGCACGGGCCGCCGGCCTACCGGTTCCGACGGCCCATCACCTGCTCAGCACGCTCGTCGACGAAGGCCTCCTCGCAAAGGACTCGAAGGCGCGGTATCAGCTCGGTATGAAGGTCGCTGTGTTGGCAGATGCTCTGCAGCGTGCCGTCACGGCTCCCGAGTACCTACTCGAGCCGCTCCGTCAACTTGCCTTGACTACCGGGGAGACCGCCTATCTGGCAACGTGGCGACAAGGCGATATCCGTATCCAGGCTTCGTTCGAAGGAACTCATCCGGTGCGCGTATCTCTGCCGGTCGGGCCATACACCGACGCACACGCTCGTGCCACCGGGAAGCTACTCCTCGCGATGGCGGGTCAAGAGTTGCGGAGCGCCTATCTGCTCGCTCATCCGCCCCGGGCCCTCACGCCCCGCACCGTTGTCGACCTCGAGAGACTCGAGGAGGAGTTCGAGGCCATCCGTTTGAACGGTCACGCGCTCGATGAGGAGCAGTTCCAGCCGGGCGTCTGCTGCGTCGCGGCGCCGGTCATAGACGAGGGAATTGTGGTCGCTGCTTATTCGATCTCGGTGCCGGCTCAGCGGTTCAACGAGAAGCGGCTTTGGCTGATCGATGCCGTGGTCACGATCGCGAAATCCCTCAAGTCGCAAGCTCTGCAGACTTCCAGGACCGAGCAAGCTGCGATCACGGCGATGCCGGCCTCGTAGGCAAGGTCGCGAATCACGAGAGAAACGGGGGGATCGGTGACACAAGAGTCAGCAACGGGCACGCTCGCAGGACAATTTGCCCTCGTGACCGGTGCAGGGGCAGGGCTCGGACAGGCGATTGCGCTTGCGCTCAGTGGCGCCGGTGCATCCGTGGCCGTACTCGACGTCGACGAGAAGGCAGGCCAGGAGACCGTCGACATGCTGGTTGCCGGGGGACCGGGCGGACGCTTCTACTTCTGCGATGTAGGCGACCGCGCGCAAGTGGACACCACGTGGGATGCAGCCGTGAGCGACTTCGGCCGGCTCGACATTGTGGTGAACAACGCCGGGGTGAGCTTCGTCGGTCCCCACATCGTCGACACGACGGACGAGGCCTGGCACAAGTCGATCGACGTGATGCAGCACGGCGTCTTCTACGGAATGCGGGCCGCGGCGCGCCACATGATCCCGCAGGGCTCAGGAAGCGTCGTCAACATGTCCTCCATCCGCGGCTTCTCGCCCAATCCCGGGCGAATCGCGTACTGCGCCGCCAAGGCAGCCGTTCTGATGATGACCAGGGTCGCTGCAGGCGAGTGGGCTCCGTTCGGAGTCCGGGCGAACGCGATCGCACCCGGCGTCCAGCGGACTCCTATGTGGGATCGCGACGCGGCCAGAGGCGCCGTCGACGAGGAGGCGATCCTCCGCGTGCTGCCTGCCGGAAGGTTGGGCATTCCGTCGGAGGTCGGCCAGCTCACGGTCTTTCTGTGCAGCGAGAATGCGGCGTACATCAACGGTACGTGCGTGACCATTGACGGGGCACTGACCACAATTCCTATCGGCTGACGACGCGCACCGCGCTTCCGGAAAGGTGGGGTAATGACAACAAGGCAAGAGGCCACTGCGCACGATCTCAGGGCATCGGTTCAGGCCAGCTTCCCGGCCGATCCGCGCCTCGTGCGTGTGCAGAAGCTCATGCAGGAACATTCCGTCGACTACCTGGTCGCCGTAGGAGCCGACTACGCCAACTGGCTGACGAACTACTACCGCTACTTCTCCGCGCTGAGCGCAGTAATCGTGGCGGCGGACGGCGAGACCACACTTGTCACCTCCCCGGACGAGCTGCCCCTGGCGCAGGAACGCAGTACCGCCACCCGAGCCCGCAGCTACGGCGGAAGCGGATTCGGGCTCGACTTGAATCCCATGGCTTCGCTACTCACTGCGCTCAAGGGCGACGACGCGCTCCAGCGTGCAAAGCGTGTGGGCGTGGCGGGGATCACCGTCGCCACCGCGGCCGAGACGGGCTGGGCCGCGCCGATCGAGCTTGACGGCGAGCTCGTGCGAATCTCCATGAGGAAGGACCTGGACGAGGCCAGGAAGGTAGCCGTGGCGTACAACCTCTGCTGGCAGGCCCAGGCAGCCACGGCCAAGGCGGTCAGCGACGGTGCCTCCGAGATCGAGGTGTTCACGACGGCTCACTCCGTAGCACAACTCGCGTTCGGTGAGCCGGTCGAATTCGTCGCAGATGTTCTTGCGGGACCGAATGCAGCGCAGGTGTGCTGTCCGGTGGCATACGCCGGTACGAAGACCGTCGAAGTCGGCGAGTGCCTCGTGGCGGACATAGTCGTACGAGCCGCTGGATATTGGGGCGACACGTGCAGGACCTACATAAGGGGCGAGAATCAGGAGATTCAGGCGGCGTTGGCCAAGCTCGTGAGCATCCTTGACGACGCGAGCCGCGAGTTGCGTCCGGGAGCCCGCGGCTCGGACATCCACAACATGATCAGCAGCGCCCTGAAGGGCCCCTTTCCCGGCGCGGGTTTTCCGCATCACGGCGGACACGGCCTTGGCCTCAGCTCTTTCGAAGGTCCGCACATCATTCCGGCCGATGACACCGTTCTCGAGAGCGGCATGATCATGGCGGTAGAGCCGGGTGCTTACTACCCCGGTCGTTGGGGCATTCGGTGGGAGAACGAGTACCTCGTGACAGACACCGGCGGAGTCGAGCTCAACGAAGCGCTAGGGGCTCTCGCAGGCAACGCTTGACAAGCGATTCACCGACAGATCACGGTCGCCAAACGGATTACGGCGATCTCGAGAAGACGAGTTTGGAGGTAGTTATGCAGGAGCTGGTGAAAAGCGTGGATCACATCGGTCTGACGGTCACCGACCTTGACCGGTCGATCAAGTTCTATACCGAGGTGCTCGAGTGCACCGTCGCCTTCCAGCAGGAAAAGAAAGGCGGCTACCTTGCCGCCATCGTCGGTTATCCCGACGCGGATGTGCGGATGGCCCACCTCCAGCTGCCGGGCGTCGGCCCGCGCCTCGAGCTGTTCGAATACCGCACACCGCGGTCGGCGCCGCGCGACCTCGAGCCTCGCAACGTCGGCAACGCGCATGTGTGCTTCGTCGTGGACGACGCGTTCGCGATCTACGAGCGTGTCCTGCAGCACGAAGTCAGTGCGTTCAGCCCCCCGGTCGAGGTCGACACCGGGGTGAACAAGGGCGGCTTCGCTCTCTACGTCAAGGACCCCGACGGGATCACCGTCGAGTTGTTCCAGCGCACGAAGGTAAACGTCGGGTGAGCCAAAAGAGAGGAACAGAAGAAAAGATGAGTCGATCGGCGGAAATTAGTCGGCGGGATCTACTGGGCAAGATGGGCAAGGGGGCCCTTGCGCTTGGTGCGGGGGGCCTCATGGCAGCATGCGGAACCAGTAGCGGCAACGGCAGCACCAGCACGACCTCGGGCTCAAACGTCACGACGACATCCAGCCCGAGCACCGGGCCGAAGCGGGGCGGCTCACTGCGTGCCGCGCTCGGCGGCGGATCGAGTGGTGACACTCTGAATGCTCTGGCACCCATCCAGAGCACGGACTTCGCCCGTACGCTCAACCTCTTCGAGCAGCTGACGATCTACGGGCCGACAGGCGCCGTCGAGAACCTCCTTGCCGAGGAAGTAACGCCGAACTCCAAGGCAACTTCGTGGACCATCCGCCTTCGGCCTGGTGTCACGTGGCACAACGGCAAGCCGCTGACCGCCGAGGACGTCATCTACACCTTCCAGCAGATCACCAACCCGAAGAGCCCGGCACCCGGCGCTCCGCTGCTCGCCCGGATCGACGTGGCGAACATGAAGAAGGTGGACAACCTGACGGTGCAGGTTCCCTGTCACACGCCGTATTCGACGCTCAGAGACGCGATCGCCGGCTGGTACTTCAACGTCATCCCTGTCGGCTACAACCCGAAGGTGCCGATCGGTACCGGCCCGTTCAAAGCGAGCAAGTTCACGCCAGGTGTAGAAAGCGTGTTCCTTCGCAACGAGAACTATTGGCAGGAGGGACTCCCGTACCTGGACGAGCTGACTATCACCGATTACTCGAGCGAGACAGCGCAGATAAATGCCCTTCTCTCCAACGAGGCCGACGTCGTCGATGTCCTGTCGGCGGCGTCCATCCAGGCCGTTCACAACGGGGGCTCTCAGATACTGCTCTCGAAGACGAGCGGATTCACACCTTTGTACATGCGGCGCGACGCCGCCCCCTTCAACGACGTACGGGTAAGCCAAGCAATGCGTCTCGTCTGTGATCGTCCGGAAATGCTGAAGGTCATTTTCGGAGGCAACGGCATCCTCGGAAACGACATCTACGGCTACGCGGACCCGGCGTATGACCACGAGATCCCACAGCGCGTCCAGGACATCGACAAGGCCAAGTCTCTTCTGAAGGCAGCCGGACAGCAGAACCTGGAGGTCACCTTGACGGCCGCGCCGATCGCGCAGGGAACAGTGCAGCTTGCTCAGGTGTTCGCACAGCAGGCAAGCCTGGCGGGGATCAAGGTGAACGTCGATTTGACCACACCCGGTGTCGAGTTCGGTCCGAACTACGCAAAGTTCCTCTTCGCCCAGGACTACGTCATCTACACCACCTACCTGACGCAGATCGCGCTCTCAGGTTTGCCCACGTCGCCCTTCCCGGAGACACATTTCAACGACCCGCACTACTCGAAGCTGTTCAATCAGGCGCTCGCCACCGTCGATACGGCCCAGCGCTACGAGATCGAGCACGAAATGATGGAGATCGACTGGAACCAGAACGGCAGCATCATTCCCTACTTCTACCCAACCATCGACGGGTATACGAACCACGTCCACGGCATTCACACGTCCGTGACCGGATGGCCGCTCGGCGGCTTCGACTTCAAGTCGATGTGGCTTTCGTGACACGGCCGGTCCTTCCCGCCGGCGAGTCGCGGCTCATCGAGGTCCCCGACGAGTGGCGCGAGCTTCTGAGCTCGATGTGGCGGATCCGGCACTTCGAAGATGAAGTGAAGTTGATGTTCACCCGGGGGATTCTCCGTGGCAGCACCCACCTTTGTCAGGGCCAAGAGGCCGTCTCGGTCGGGGCCTGCAGCGTCCTCGAAGCTGGCGACACAGTCACCTGCACCTATCGCGGCCACGGCGTGGTGCTCGCCATGGGCGCTCCGGTCGACCGCTCCTTCGGCGAGCTCCTCGGGCGCGCGGGCGGGCTGTGTGGAGGCAAGGGCGGGTCGATGCACTTGGCCGACTTATCGGTGGGCGTCATCGGGTCGAACGCGATTGTGGGAGGTCATCTCCCGACCGCCGTCGGCGCAGGATTCGCCGCGCAGTACCTCGACAACAAAGCGGTGAGTGTTGCGTTCTTCGGCGACGGCGCGACCAATATCGGCGCATTTCACGAGAGCTGCAACCTGGCCGCCGTCTGGCGTCTTCCAGTCATCTTCGTGCTGGAGAACAACCACTACGGCGAATACAGCTCGGTTGTCACCACCACGCGCGTGGAGCGCTTGGTCGATCGCGCTGCTAGCTACGCGATGGCTGGCAGCTGGGTCGACGGCAATGACGTGTCCGCCGTCCGGGCAACCATGCGCGAGGCGGTGTCACGGGCGCGCTCGGGTGGCGGTCCGACACTTATCGAGGCCGATACGTATCGCCAGCAGGGACACTCACGATCGGACCCGGCGAGCTACCGCCCCGAAGGCGAGCTCGAGGCCTGGGTGGAGTGGGACCCGATCACTCGTCTCAGCCAGTCGGTCGTCGCAGCCGGCCTCGCCAACGAGGAGGAAATGAAAGAGCTCGCCCTCCAGGTGCTCGGCGAGGTCAAGGCCGCCGAAGAGGCCGCCCTCAGCTGGCCGGAGCCTGACCCGATGAGCAGATTCGAGGACGTCTACGCATGACGGCAGAGATCAACTATCGCGAGGCCATCGCCCGAGCGCTCGCAGACGAGCTCGAGTCAGACCCGCGGGTCGTGTTGATCGGCGAGGACGTCGGCGCAGCGGGCGGAGTCTTCAAGTCGACCGCCGGCCTGTTCGAGCGCTTCGGGGCTTCCCGAGTGCGCGACACGCCGATCTCCGAGCAGGCGATAGTCGGCACCGCCCTCGGTGCAGCCATCATGGGCCTTCGCCCGGTGGCAGAGATCATGTTCGCCGATTTCGCGGGGGTCTGTTTCGACCAGATCGCCAACCAGTTGGCAAAGTACCGCTACATGACCGGAGGCCAAGCCCGAGTGCCCGTCACCGTGCGCATGGCCAATGGTGCTGGAGCAGGATTCGCGGCACAGCACTCGCAACCGGTGGAGAACTGGTTCCTCAACATTCCCGGGCTCAAGATCGCCGTCCCCGCCACCCCGGCTGACATGTACGGGCTTCTACGCTCCGCCGTCCGCGAGGACAACCCGGTCCTGGTGTTCGAGCACAAAAACCTGTTCGGGATGAAAGGATCGCTGCCCGACGGAGACGGCTTGGTGCCGCTCGGAGTGGCGGACATCGCTCGTGCTGGGAAGGACGTGACGGTGGTGGCGACCCAGCAGATGCGCTATCGGGCACTCGATGCCGCTGAACAGCTGCAAGCCAACAACATCGACGTCGAGGTCATCGATCCGCGGACGCTCGTCCCCTTCGACGATCGCACGGTGATCGAGAGCCTGAGCCGCACTTCTCGGCTGGTCGTCGTTCAAGAGGCCCCGGCCGACGGTAGCTGGGGTGCGTCCCTGATCGCCAGGATCGTCACCGAAGACTGGTCGCTGTTCAGACGCGCCGCCGGCGCTCGTGGCTGCCGAGGCGACACCGATTCCTTATGCGGCGAACCTCGAGGCGATGTGGCTCCCGTCTGTGGACGCGGTCGTGGAAGCAGTCGAAAAGACCGTCTCTTACTGATGGTCGTCGCCACTGAACAACGTTCGTACAAGCCGAACGAGGGAGGGTATACGGATGCAGCTTGACGGGTTGGAAGGACGTGTCGCCTTCGTTACGGGAGGTGCGCGGGGAATCGGCCGCTGCATCACCGAGACGCTTCGCGATCAAGGTGCAAAGGTCGCAAGCGGCGATTTGCAACCCCCCTCGATCGAGGGAGTGCTGGCAGTGGAGGTCGACGTTGCCGACGAGTCACTCGTCGACGCCGCGTTCACCCAGATAGAAGCCGAGCTCGGCAACGTCGAGATTCTCGTGTCGAACGCGGGGATACTCATCTCCGAGCCGTTCGAGACGACCTCGCTGGAGTCCTGGCGCCATCTCATGGGCATCAATCTCACCGGGGCGTTTCTCTGTGCGCGCCGCGCGGTGCCGAACATGCTGGCGGCAGAGTCCGGGCGCATCGTCCTCGTCTCATCGAGCGCCGGCAGGACGGGAGGCGGTGTCGCCTCTGCCGCGTATTCGGCCTCGAAGGCCGGCGTCCTGACGCTGGCGAAGTCCCTCGCCCGCGAATACTCGCGCCGCGGTATCCGCTCGAACGCCATCGCTCCCGCACTCGTCGACACCCAGATGATCAAGGATATCGAGGACCTTCGGGACAAAATTCCCCTCGGTCGGTACGGCAAACCGCAAGAGATCGCCGACGTCGTGGCCTTCCTGTGCTCAGACCACGCCAGCTTCATGACCGGAGCGGTCGTGGACGTCAACGGCGGATTCGTGATCGCTTGACAACCGAGTGCCCCGCCGCACACCCGTCGGATCCGCCCGAACGGTTGTGAGAATCAAGTGTTCGGACCCGACACGTTGTTCGCCGACCGATTCGGCACACCGGAGATGTTCGAGATCTTCTCCGACCAAAGGATGCTCCAAGCCTGGCTCGACGCCGAAGTAGCGCTGGCTTGTTCGGAGGCGGCGCTCGGGCTCATCCCCGAGGAAGCTGCGGAGACCATCCGATCGAGAGCTGACGCGAGCCAGTTCGACTTGAAGACTCTCCGCGAGGGGATCGAGACGACCGACCACCCATTGGTATCGACAGTATGGAACTTCGCCGAGGCATGCGGAGAAGAGGCGGGTAGGTACGTCCATTGGGGAGCGACCACCCAGGACATCATGGACACTGGTCTCGTCCTGCAGCTGCGCGCTGCGTTGGGGCTTGTCGACTCTCGGCTCGACGCGCTCATGGCGACCGCGGCCGCACTTGCCGAGAACGAGCGCGGCACGGTCATGGCGGGGCGCACCCACGGTCAACAGGCGCTGCCGATCACCTTCGGTCTTAAAGTCGCCATTTGGCTGGACGAGCTCCTGCGACACGACATCCGAGTGAGACAGATGAGCGGCCGGTTGCTCGTCGGCCAACTGGGCGGCGCTGCCGGCACGTTGGGAGCGCTAGGGGCAAACGGGTTGGCAGTGCAGCGCGGGTTCTGCGAGTACCTCGGTCTCGGGGTTCCCGTCGTTCCGTGGCACACCGCGCGGGACTCGCTGGCCGAGCTCGCCTCCGTGATGTCGATGATCGCTGCGACGTGCTCACGCATCGCCGGAGAGGTCATACAACTGCAGCGAACCGAGATCGCAGAGCTCGAGGAGCCTCAGGACGCAGGCAACGTCGGCTCTTCGACGATGCCGCACAAGCGCAACCCGATGACTTCGGAAGGGATCGTCGCCATCGAGAGGTTGGTCCGGCGTTCGGTGGGCACCGCTCTCGAAGGCATGAGCGGCGAGCACGAGCGCGACATGTCCACCTGGCAGTCCGAATGGCTGTGGATCCCCGAACTGCTCATCCTTGTCGACGCCGCCCTTGTGCAAACTCATGCGGTTCTCTCTGGGCTTCGGGTGTGTCGTGATCGGATGATCGAGAACCTCGAGCTGACAGCGGGCCTTCTCATGTCGGAGGCCGTGATGATCGCTCTCGCCGAAAAGCTCGGCCGTCAGGGGGCGCACGACCTTCTCCACGAAATGGCAATGGAAGTGTCGGAGGGCGGTCGCTCATTCGAGTCAGCGGTTCTCGAGTCAGCTTTGGTCGTGAGCTCAGTTGGCGGAGCGGAACGGCTGCGAGAGCTCTTGAATCCGGCGAACTATCTCGGAGCTACCGACGAGACGATCAATGAGGTACTTCGCCGATATCACGCCCGAGCGGACGCCGGCGCTGCGGACGGCTGAGCGCCGGCGACCTCATCCAGCTTGCCCCACACCGAGCTTGCCGAGAGCCGCGCACACCGCCGTGGCGATGGCACGATGCCCCTCAAGGTCGAAGTGCACCCCGTCAAGGGAGCTTGGAGCGACCACGTCACGCAAGTCAAGGAACGAGAAGTCGTCCGTCTGCGCGACCCGGGCGAATGAATCGGAGAACCTGGCCGACTCCAGGACGCCGTGCGGGCTGTCGGGCTCCCAGGGTCCAAGAGGTCCGAACGGCGTCGGGACGAGCACGAGAATCCCGGGCCCGGCGCCGTTCGGTCCGCACCCACTAGATCGTGCACATGCGACGAGAGCAGAAACGCCCCGAGCGGCGGCGTCGGCTCCTAAGAATCCCGGAACGAACAGGTCATTCGTTCCAAGAGCGAGCACGACGGCGTCGAGCGGGGCGTGCGTGGCGAGGGCGACCGGCAGATAGAGGAGACCATTCATGTGTGGCAGAAAAGGGTCGTCGAACGCCGAGGTGCGCCCGTTCAGCCCCTCCTCGATCACATCGACGGCTTCTCCGAGCCTGGACTGGAGGAGGCCCGGCCACCTCTCGCTCCGAGGGAACCGTCCGGTTTGGTCCGGGCGGTACCCCCAGGTGTTCGAGTCGCCATAGCAGAGGACGGATTGCATGTCCGGCAGATTACCGAGCAGTCACTGTCATCACCGTCACAGTACGAGGAATCCTCAAACCAAGCTCCTGAGGCGGCGTCGTAGAGATGGTTTCAGCCAATTGCTTGGAGTGGTTGACTCGCCGAGCGCGCATTTATAATATCGATTTCACTAACTCTCAGAGGGGGACTGCCATGGCAGGAGATCACGACGCGTACGAGCGCCTCCACTTGACACGCCGGGAGTTTCTGGCGGTTGCTGGCGCGGCCGTCGCTTCGAGCTCCCTGGCCCTAGCGGGATGTGGATCCTCGACTCCGTCGGGCTCTGGCTCAACCACGAGCACCACCACTCGTTCCGGCGGGTCGAAGCCCCACCAGGGCGGCACCTTGAACGTTGGGATGTCGGATGGGAGCCCGGCGGACACCCTGGATCCCCTGACGGGGTCGACGACGGTCGACTTCGCCCGCGCGACCGCTCTCTATGACCGTCTGGTCGAGCAGGCTCCGAACACGAGCTCCGTGCCTGCTCTCGCCGAGTCGTTCGAGCCGAACAGCGACGGGAGCGTCTGGACGGTCAGGCTTCGGTCTGGCGTTCATTGGCACAGCGGTAAGCCGCTTACGGCCGACGACGTGATCTACACGATCAAGCGGATCGGATACCCAAAGAACGCGTTGAACGGCCTCAGTGAGGTCTCGGGCATCGACCTTGCCTCGATCCAGAAGATGGACGATCTCACCGTCAGGTTGCCGCTGCACAAGCCGACGGCGGACCTGAGCTCGAATTTCACCGTCTACTACATGTCGATCATTCCGGATGGCACGACCAGCTTCGACCGGCCGAACGGGACAGGGCCCTTCGTCTACGAGTCGTTCACTCCCGGGCAACGGAGCACGTTCACGAAGAACCCCAATTACTGGATGGAGGACAAGCCATACGTCGACACGCTGATCATCCAGTCGATAACGAGCCCGACCACGCGGCTCGACGCACTCTTGAGCAGCGAGGTCAATGCCATCGAGGCTCTCTCCTTTACCCAGGCCAGGCAGGTTCAGTCATCCTCGAGTGTCAAGTTGCTGATCTCGGAGGCAGGCAACTTGGTCCCGATGACCATGGCGTGCGACACCCCGCCGTTCAACGATCCGCGAGTCCGGCAGGCTTTTCGGCTCATGGCCGACAGACCCGCTCTGTTGGAGTCGGCGCAGGACGGTTACGGCAGCCTTGGAAACGACCTGTTCGGGAAGGGATTCGCCCTTTACGATTCCGCGCTCCCGCAGCGGGTTCAGGATATCGACCAGGCGAAATTCCTTCTCAAAAAGGCCGGACACGACGGGATGACGGTGACCCTCAACACCTCCTCCGTTGCAGCAGGGATGTACGAGTCCGCTATCACGTTCGCGCAACAGGCGACGAAGGCGGGCGTGAACGTCATGCTGAACAACATTCCTGAGGGCAACTTCTACGGCTCGAATTATCTGAAGTACATCTTCGGACAGACCCAGTGGACGGTCTATCCGCTGGATCAATGGATCACGGAAGCTCTTTTGTCCAATGCGCCCTATAACGAGACGCACTGGCACGTGCCGGCTTTCGACAAGTTGTTCTACGACGCCCAAGCAGACCTGAACCCGGCCGGCCGTCGGGACAAGTTCTTTGCCCTCCAGCAGATGCTATGGAACGAAGGTGGCTATCTCATCTGGGGATTCCAACCGATCATCGACGCTGTCAGCGCGAACGTTCATCCCGCTCCTCAGAACCCGACGGGTTATCTCGGCAACTACGAATTTCGTGACTTCTGGGTCGAGTAGGTGCTCGGCATAGGGGGTCCGTCGGCTCGCGCCATATGCCTCAACTCACAGGACCTGCTCGTGCGGCTGGATCTGGCGCACGGAGGCGAAATAGCCGATCTCGTCGAGCTCCGGACGGGTCGGCAACTCCTGGCTCACACACCATTTTCGACGAGCGGGCGACCGACGGGGGACGTCGCGGAGCAGATTTGGACCCGGGGTTATAGGGGAGGCTGGCAGCTTCTCACGCCGAACGCCGGATCAGAATCCGTTGTCGGGGGAGTACGCCATGGATTTCACGGAGCCGCTGCGAACCAATCCTGGACGTCAAGAAGGAGGGGAGCGGACTTTGCTGAACTCGAGTGGCAAGGACACGGGCTCGAGGTGCGACGAGAGGTACGCGTCGACGGCACGACGGTTGCCATTCAGACGGACTGGCAAGCCACAGGGGCACGAGTCCCCTTTGTCGCGGTAGAGCACCTAGCGCTCGGTCCCGAGCTGTTAGATCCCGAGTTCGAGCTCACGCTCTCCGGCGGAAAGGCATATGAGCTGTCAGAGACCGACGGTCCGCTGCGAGCGCCGGAGGACGCGACCGACTGGCCGCGAGTCAGGCTGGTGTCGGGTGGCGTGGAGCGGGCTGATCGTTGGAGCTTTGCTCAACCACGAAGCAGATTCATGGCGGTGAATACCCTGGCCGGAGGATTGGCGACGGTGTGGAACGCTGAAGGACACCTCGGGGTTCGGCTGGAGTGGGATGCCGGCGTGCTCCCTCACGCGTGGATCTGGCATGAGGTGCGTGCGACCGAGGAGGTTTGGCGCTGCGCCGCTCAGCTCCTCATGATCGAGCCGGCCTCCGTGCCGCACTCCCTCGGTCTTGCGGCGGCGATCGACTCGGGCGATGCTCACTGGGTTGGTCCCGGTGAAACAGTGACTTCCCGTGTACGTGCAACCATTCTCTTCGAGGAGGAAGGCGATCCTTGACTAGCAACCAGCTGGGTGAGGACACGATACAGAGGATCGCTGTCGTAACTGGTGCCGCTCGAGGCATCGGGCGAGCGATCGCCGAGCGCCTCACGTCCGACGGGCACCGTTTGGTGCTCTTCGATCGGGATGAGGCCGAACTGTCGCAGGTGGCGGAGCGACTCGCGGCATCGCTCATGATCGTCGGGGACGTGACTAGTCAGACTGACCTCGATCGGCTCCTGCAGCAAACAGCCGAAGTGGCCGGTCCGATCGGGATTCTGGTCAATAACGCGGGCACAGCTGGGAAGACTGCGAGTATCGAGGAGCAGAGCGACGACGACTGGCAAGCCGTCTTGGACGTGCTCCTGACGGCTCCGTTCCGTTGGTCGCGGGCGGTCGTGCCGATCATGCGCGCCGAAGGGTGGGGTCGCATCATCAACATCGCCTCGGTCGCCGGCAAAGAGGGGAACCCGAGGCTCATCCCGTACTCCGCAGCCAAGGCAGGCCTGATCGGGATGACCAAAGCACTCTCAAGAGAGGTTTGCGATGCCGGTATTCTCGTGAATGCGGTCGCCCCGGCGGTCATCGAGACTCAGCTGTTCGAGGTGATTCCGCATTCACAGCAGCAGTACATGTTGAGCAAGATTCCGCTTGGACGTTCCGGCACGCCGGCGGAAGTTGCCGCTGCTGTGAGCTTTCTTGTCTCCGAAGCCACCTTTACAACCGGCCAGACGCTCGATCTCTCGGGCGGGAGGTGCACCTATTGATGTCACGTCATGTCATCACGGGCGTCGAGGTGATTCCCCTCATGACACCTGGCGATCCGCATGACCTCGATGGCTCCTACGACACCGTGCTCGTCAGGGTGCACGACGACGCCGGGAACATCGGGACAGGCGAGACCGATGCCCCAGCGGAAGTAATTGCGAGATTCATCGAGATGCAGGACCTTCACGAGTGGAGCCGCGGCCTTCGGAGCATGTTGCTCGGCCAAGACCCCTTCCCGATCTCTTCCCTCTTCGACCGGCTCTATGAAGGCTCGATCTATCCGGGTCGACGCGGTCTAGGGATCCATGCGCTGTCTGCCTTGGATATGGCGCTGTACGACCTTGTCGGGAAGGAACTCGGGCGGCCGGCGTACGAGCTTCTGGGCGGCGCCCGCCGGGAGCGGCTTCGACCCTACGGGACCGTCTGGCCGGGAACACCCCAAGGGAGATCCGCGGCCGAGGTCATGGTGCGGATCAAGGACATCATGACCCAGCTCGTCGAGTCCGGCCTTCGGGCCATCAAGATGGAGGTCATCTTCGGTGACATCGTCGACGACCGTGGGCTGGTCGCGCTCATTCACGAAGGCAGGCGCCATCTCGGCGACGACATCACGATGATGGTCGACTTCGGGTATCGATGGTGGGACTGGAGATCTGCCTTGTGGGTCCTTGAGAGGATCGACGACTGCGACATCTTCTTCGCCGAAGCGCCAATTGAGCACGACAACCTCGAAGGACATGCCCGATTGGCCGATCGCTCGCCGATCCGCATCGGAGGAGCCGAATTCTCGGCCACCAGGTTCGAGAGCCTCGAGTGGCTACGTACCGGTCGAGTCGACATCCTCCAACCCGACGTAAACCGCTGCGGCGGCTTGACCGAGGCTTCACGCATCGCTTCGCTCGCCAGCTACCACGCGGCGGTCGTGATACCTCACGGTTACAAGACTGGCATCACCGCGGCGGCTGAGCGGAATCTGCAGGCAAGCACCAGCAATTGTCCGTACTTCGAGTATCTGTCACCGGTAGTCTCACCGTCGCCCCTTCGGCGCGGGTTGACGTTCCCAGAGCCGACGATCACCGACGGCACGATGTCGCTCCCGGAGGCTCCGGGTCTCGGTATTGAGCTCGACGAGGAACTCGTCTCGCGTTACCGGGTGGACGCCCCAGGCGACAAGGCCGGCTAGTGCAGGAGGGTTCAGCTCGGCTGCGCAACGCCGCCGACGTGTTGTGCGGCTATCAGTTCGAGTGCTGGCGATACGGTGAGTCGATCGGGTTCGAAGGTCTTCTTGCAGCTTCCGACATGCTGGGCGACGGAACCTACGCCGGCTTCGTGCATGGGAGCCTGAAGTCGTGGGCAGCGCGAAGGTTGCCCTTCAGCCCGTGGGACAACACCATCCCGGGTCATGCCATGTGTCTGTCGTACGAGACCACCGGTGACCAGACAATCCTCGCCCCTGCGGTCGAGCTTGCCGAGTACCTGAGGCGACGTCCGACGGTGCACGGCGCGTACGCCGCATTCGAGCGGGCTCCGCTCCGCCAGCCCTACAGCAACGAGCCGCTAAGTGCGAAGGAACAGGAGCTGCTCGCTGATCCGGGCCGTGGTGTATTCGTTGACTGCATGCACTTCGATCCACCGTTCTTCGTTCATCTCGGAGCAGTCATGGGCGACCACGAGCTGCTCGACGACGGCGTGGGCCAGGCGCTGGCGATGGTAGAGCTCCTCCAGCACCCGAACGGGCTTTTTGCCCACTTCTATCTGGAAAAGACCGGGACCACGTATGGGCTGGGGTGGAGCAGGGGGCAAGGATGGGCGCTGCTCGGGTTGCTCGACGTCCTGTCCTACTGCCCCGAGACGCACGCGGGCTACCCGACGCTGCTGGACGCCTCCGTCAGTCTCGCCGAAGCTCTTGGCAGTAGCCAAGACGCGCACGGCCGTTGGCCCGCGGTGATCGGCCAGGACAGCTTCTACCGCGAGACGTCCGCCCAGTTCTTCTTCGCTGCTGGACTCTGGCGCGGAGCCCGACGGGGCTGGTTTCGCCCGGGGCTCGCCGTTGTCGCCGCGCGAGCCTTTCGTGCCGGAGTTGACGAGGTGTCGGAATCTGGCATCCTGAGCGGGGTGTCGGCGGCCGTGTGGGCCGCAACGGTCATCTCGCACTATGGAAGCGTGCCAACAGGGTTTCAGGTTCCGTGGGGGCAAGGGCCGTTGCTGCTCGCTCGCGCGAGCAGGCTCGGGCGGGCGATGGGGGCTTGGAGACGCAGGGATGATTCCCGGTGTCTACGCATCGCTGTGCACGCCCTTCACCGCCGAAGGGGCGTTGGATCTGGGGGGACTGACCGCGCTGGTCCGTTTCGGTCTCGAAGGCCGAGCAGGCGGGTTCCTTTGCAACGCCATCGCGGGAGAGGTCGGTCAACTCACTGCTGCTGAGCGTCGATCGGTTGCGCGCACCGTAGTCGAGGAGGTCGCCGGCAGGGTGCCGGTGATCGTCGGCCTTTCGCCTGTTGACGACAGGAAAACGGCACTGGCGATGGCTCGTCATGCGAGAGATGCCGGTGCCGACTGCTTGCTCGTCCCGGCCCGATCGCGACCGACCGGGCCGTCGTCGAGCACGGACCTCGTCAGCGGCCTTGCCCGCGACCTGGATATCGAGATCATGGTTCAAGAGGCGCCGCGCTATTCCGGTGCTGGATATGGCTTGGAAGGTCTCAAGCTGCTCGCCGCGACGCTCGCCGACCCCCTGATCGTGAAGATCGAGGGCGGCGACTGGGAGCTCGGGCGAGTCCGTGCGGCCCTGGGCGAGACCGCCTCCACGTGGGGCGGAGATGGCGGCATGTACCTCCTCGAGTGCCTACGCGCGGGCGCAGCCGGCGTCATCCCAGGGGTGGAGGTCATCGATCGTCTGGTCCTCGCCTACCGTGCCGAGGAGTCGGGAGCTTCGGTTGAAGCGGAGGCCGTCTTGGCATCCGTGCTCCCGTACCTCGTGTTCGCCATGCAGTCTCAGGCCCGATACGTGGCGTCGGCAAAGTGGGTGCTCCACGATCGCGGGCTCATCGGATCCGTCGCCTCGCGCGTTCCCGGCGTGGCGTTGTCGGCGGGACAGATGACGGCTCTGGCCCGTGCCTTCGGCCAGTTCGACACTCGCGACTCCGTCGAAGGCGGCTCCGGGGACGGCTTGCCCTCTTGGCACGTGCAGCTGTCTGCGAAGGAATGAGCTCGTGAGTGCCTCGATCGTCGCGGCTCCGGATGTCGAAGGTCACCACCTTCGGCAGCGATTCCTCGAACGGCACCCGTTGTTCGCGTACACGGTCGGTCGCTTCGCGATCGGTGTCCTGTTGCTGTTCGTCGTCTCGATTGCGGTCTTCTCGGCGACCCAAATCCTGCCGGGAAATGCGGCTCGACAGATTCTTGGTCGCCTTGCGACGCCGCAGGCAGTGCAGCAACTTGCGCACCAGATGGGCCTCGACCGGTCGGCGGTCACTCAGTATTGGTCTTGGCTGAGCGGCATGCTCCACGGGCGGCTTGGCGAGTCCTTGGCGAACCAGGAGCCCGTGTCTTCCTACATCGGACCGAGGTTCTTCAATACGCTCGTGCTCGCAGCCTGCACGCTGGTGATTCTCATTCCGCTGTCGCTCTGCCTTGGCATCTTCGCCGGCGTCAAGAGTGGAAGGAAGATCGATACAGGAATCTCGACCCTGACGCTCGGAATGATCTCGCTCCCGGAGTTTGTGACCGGGACGCTGCTTGCGGTCGTATTCGGGGTGGTGGTGAAGCTGCTCCCGCCGGCTTCGCTGCTTGCTCCAGGGACCGATCCGCTGTCACAGCCAAGGCTGCTCGTCCTACCGGTCGTCACTCTTCTCATCTCGCTCACGGCCTACAACGTGCGCATGGTCCGGGCCGGGGTCATCGAGGTCATGCGGACCGAGTATGTCGAATCGGCACGTCTGAACGGCATGCCGGAGCGTCGTTTGATCTTCCGGCACGTGCTTCGCAACGCTCTGGGACCATCGATCCAAGTCTTTGCACTGACGGTCCAGTGGTTGGTAGGCGGTGTCGTGGTAGTCGAGACGGTGTTTCAGTACCCAGGCATCGGCGCAGGCCTCGTCTCGTCCGTGGCCCTGCGGGACATTCCCGTCGTGCAGGCGAGCGCGGTCATCATCGCTGCCGTCTACATCTTTCTCAACATTCTCGCTGATGTCGTGGTCGTGCTCTTGAACCCAAAGCTCCGGACGGCGGTGACATGAGGCGCGCGCTGCGATCTTGGTCCGGACGTGTGGGGCTGACACTGACGGTGCTCGTGCTCCTCTTTGCCATAGTGGGCCCTGCCTTTGCGCCGCATCCTCCGAACGCCGTCATCGGTATACCGTTCGCGACTCCGAGCAGCCGGTTCCCACTTGGCACCGACTTTGTCGGACGAGACGTGTTGAGCCGCGTGTTGTACGGCGGACGCTCGCTGATCGTGCTGGCCGGGCTCGCAACCCTCATCGCCTACGTGATAGGAGGTGCGATTGGTCTGACCTCTGGTTACCGTCGGTCGATGTTCGACGCGGTCTCCATGCGCGTGATGGATGTTCTTCTGGCGTTTCCGCCCATCCTTCTCCTCCTCGTCATCGCAACTGGGGCAGGTGCCAATCCTGTCGCGCTGGTCGCCGGCATCGTGCTCGTTCAGGTTCCTGGTATCGCGAGGATCATCCGGACGGCCACTGCGAACGTGAGCGTTCGAGGCTACGTGGAAGCCGCGGTCGCACGAGGCGAAGCAACGCCGAAAATCCTGCTGAAGGAGATTCTGCCCAACCTTTGGGGCATCATCGTGGCTGACGGAGGACCACGATTGACCGTCTCCATCCTGCTCGTGGCGGCGATCAACTATCTCGGCCTCGGCGTAAGGCCGCCGGCCGCTGACTGGGCGCTCATGATCAGCGAGAACCAGTCAGGTTTGACCTTCCAACCGTGGTCGGTCGTCGCGCCAGCCCTTCTCATCGCGATCCTCACGATCGGCGTCAACACCTTTGCCGACTCGATCGCGCGGGGCCTGGGTCACTCGGTCGAGGTGGAGGACTTGCGTCGCTGGCGCCTCCTTTCATGGACCCAAGCGCGGTGAACTCGACCGGCGGTCTTGGTGGCCTCGCAGTCGAGGTTCGCGATCTCACCGTCTCGCTTGCTTCGGGCCAGCCGATTGTCGAGTCGGTCTCGCTTGAAGTGGCATCCGGGAAGACGCTCGGGATCATCGGAGAGTCGGGCAGCGGGAAGACGACGTTAGGTCTGGCGCTCCTCGGCTACGCGCGACCTGGGGCGAAGATCACTGCAGGCTCGGTTCTCATCGGGGCCCAGGAGATGCTCGGAAAGCCCGAGCAGGAGGTGAGGAGCCTAAGAGGCCGAACCGTGGGCTACGTCCCGCAGGATCCTGCAACCGCGCTCATTCCTACTCTCCGGGTTGACGAACAGATCTCGGAGCTTCAGCGGATCCATCTCAAGCAGCAGGATCCAGTCGCTCGAAACGAGGTGCTCCAGCTAGTCCATCTGCCCAGCGATCGGTCGTTCCGTCGTCGCTATCCGCACCAGCTCTCGGGGGGCCAGCAGCAGCGGCTCGCGATTGCTCTCGCCCTGGTATCTCGCCCGCAGGTGCTGGTGCTCGATGAGCCGACCACCGGCCTTGACGTGGTGACCCAAGAGCACATTCTCGAGTCCATCGTGCAGATCCAATCCGAGACTGGGGTCGCGATCCTGTACGTGTCCCACAATCTCGCCGTCGTCGCGAGCGTCGTACATCGCGTCGCAGTGATGTACGCGGGACGGATCGTCGAGGAGAGTGAGGCGACGCCCCGGTTCTTCGGGCACCCACGGCATCCGTATGCGGCGGGATTGATCGCATCCGTGCCGGATCACCGGTCACCGCGGCAGCTGCACGGATTGGCGGGGATCGCCGTCAGCGTCACGGACCGACCTGCCGGCTGCGCGTTTGAGCCTCGGTGTCCACAACGAACGCCTCGTTGCGCCATGGAGATGCCGATCCTTGAAGACATCGGATCCGGCCACGAGGTCCGTTGCTTCGAATGGAGGGTCACGCCTGAAATCTCTGTAGAAGACCGCCCGTTGGACCGGATCGGTTCGGGTCAATACACCTGCCTCAGCGTCGAGGAGCTCAGCGCGCAGCACCGGAGTCGCCACGGGACAGTCGTCGCTGCGGCTTCGGTCAGCTTCAGTGTGCAGAAGGGGGAGTGCCTGGCGCTCGTCGGCGAGTCGGGCAGCGGGAAGACGACGATCGCCCGTTGCATTGCTGGGCTTCACCGACCCTCCGGCGGAACGATCACGCTCGACGGCACCGTTCTCGCACCAATCGCGCGAGAACGGACCCAGAGCGTTCGTAAGCGTCTTCAGATCGTCTTTCAGAATCCGTACGACTCGCTCAATCCACGTCACACCGTGCGCCAGGCGATCGTGCGAGCGATGAAGGCCTTCGAGACGGCAGGAGGGTACTCGAGCGAGGATCTGGACTTCGTGCTCGACAGCGTGCGTCTTCCCAGGAGCGTCTCCCAGCGTTACCCGGCGGAACTGTCGGGAGGCGAAAGGCAACGAGTCGCACTCGCGCGTGCGCTCGCCGCGAAGCCCGAGCTGATCGTCTGTGACGAGATCACGTCCGCGCTCGACGTCTCGATTCAGGCCGCGGTCATCGATCTGCTCGTCCAGTTGCGCGCGTCGATGGATCTCTCACTGCTGTTCATTACCCACGATCTGGGTGTGGTCGCGAGCATCGCCGACCGGGTCGTCGTGCTGGAGCAGGGCGTGATCTGCGAATCGGGCCCTGTCGAACAGGTTCTCAATCATCCGACTGATCCCTATACCCAGCGCTTAGTTGGCTCAGCTCCTGTGCTCGACTTGGGCAGACGCGACCACAGCGGTCCGGCAAGCATCTCGGCTGGAGGAGACGACGGCTCTCGGCGCAAGGACTAGCTTCCGCGAACTGGTCCGTCAGTCCCTTCTGGGCGGGCCGGTCGACTCTCGGACGACGAGACGGGGAGCGGTCGGAATCATGACGTCGACCGGCTCGCCTCCCGCGATCTCTGAAAGCACCGCTGCGACCCCGGCGCCGCCCAACTCCTCGAGTGGCATCCAGAGCGTTGTGACCGGCGGTAGCAGAAAGGCCGCAAGGGCGAGCTCGTCGTAGGCGAGGACGGAGATGTCGCCCGGAACGGACAGGCCTCTTCTCCAGATCACCTCGAGCACGCCGACGGCTTGGGCGAGGATGCTCGTCGTCAGTGCTGTCACCTCGGGCGACTCGTCCAGGAGCTGCTCCGCCGCTCGCGCACCGCCTTCCTCCGAGAAATCGCCGCGCACGACGGGACGGGACTCAACACCGAACTCGCCGGCGTAGTGGAGGAAGGATTCGATACGGACCTCGGCCGTCGACAGACCCGCAGGACCAGCGATGTGACCAATCCGCCGGTGCCCGAGCCCTGACAGGTATTCGAGGGCGACTTCTCCGGTCGACCAGTCGTCCATCGTGACGTTTCTGCCGCTCCCTGGGACCGTCCGATTCAAGAATACGTGGGGAACCTGAAAAGGCAACGACGAGATCACGAGGTGGTCGGGAGAGGCCGATGCGATGACGAGCCCGTCGACGCGACCGGAGAGGACCAAAGTCGCGAGCTGGCGTTCCATGTCGGGCTGGTCTTCGAGCAACAAGAGAGAGACATCGCTTCGGTTCGCCTCCGCGAACGCGCCGCGGACGAGCCGCGCATACACCGGGTTCGCGAGGTCGGGCACGGTCATCGCGGCCGCGCCGGTGCGAGTGCTTCTGAGGTTGCGGGCCGACGCATGCGGCTGGTAGCGAAGCCGCCCGGCGGCGGCGATCACCCGTCGCCGGGTCTCTGAGCGGATCGCGACCTCGTAGTCGTTGAGAACACGGGAGGCTATGCCCTTCGATACCCCTGCTTCCAAAGCGACGTCGGCAAGTCGGGCACGACGTCCGGTCGGAGGCGTGGAAGGGTCATCTGACCGAGCGGGCGGCAACCTCGATGGCGCAGGACGAGAATCTCGATCACACGCGGGTTCCGTGGAACGCTTGCTCGTCACGGCAGGTGCGGGAACGCGACTGGGCCACTCGAGGTCCCTGGCTGAGCAATGCTCACGTGCCATCCGCCAAGGTTCGCGATGGCGAGCTTGTCCAGATCCTCTCCCACGAAAGCAAGGCTTGTTGGCTGGTTCAAGGTAACTCCGAATGGATCATCGGCGACGATCTCAGCCTCGCCGTTGGGACGGACGCAATAGATGCGGTCCGGCCGATAGCAGGACACGAAGATTTCGGATCCGTCGGCGTTCGTGGCGACGCCGTCCGGGACCGTCTCGGGAAGCACCACGACGATCTCGCGCCCTCCGGCCCGGCCATCGGAGGTGATCGGGATCCGGCTCAAACCTGGAAGCGTGGACTCGATCACGAGCAGGGCTTCGCCCGAGGAGTCGAGACAGAGCTGGTTCGGAAAGTCCGTCGGCTCCTCGCTCCAAAGCGTCGTGGCACCGGCTGGGGAAATTCGGAAGATACGACCGTTGTGACCGTCCCAGTCTCCGGAATCGGTGACGTAGAGATTGCCGGCGTTATCGAAGACCGGATAATTGGGAAGCACCATCCGGTCGGCGTCGGTGCCTGTGGACCAGACGGCTACCGTGCCGTCGGTCGGATCGATCCTGAGGACTTCCTTGCGCTCGATGTCGCAGGCATAGATTCGCCCGGCTTGGTCGAGGGCGAGGCCGGTGACGAACCCCGAGGTCGTGGCGACCTGTTCAAAGGTGCCCTCCAGGCCGATGACATAGAGTTGCCCGGCTTCGCCGCCTGCCCAGAGTCTTCCGTCAGGACCTCGGGCCACCCCCTCGGGATGATCGAGTCCTTCAACTAGCGTCCGGCATTCGAGCGGAACCACGAACCCTGATCCTCCCTGAGGCAGCCGATCAACAAAAACGCTAACAGATCAATACTCTATTCCTCGGCCCTTGAGCATTTCCAAAAGCAATAATAAAATCGGTTTCCCTAGTACGACTTCGATGACAGGAAGCGATGGATGACATGAGCTCGACGGCGGGGTGCTGCACGATCGAAGATGTCGAAGTTCATCACCTCCGCACAGCGAATGTCGACGCAGACGTGTTCGACGGCTCTTACGAGACGACCTTCGTCATAGTGAGAGCAGATAACGGACTGGAAGGCTATGGCGAGGCCGAGTCGCTGCCTTCTGCGGTACGCCGCGATCGTGGAGGGTCCCTCGGCACACAGCGCCGCACGAGCCCTTCGCGAGATCGTCGTTGGGCGGGACCCGACCGATGTGGCGGGGATCCACGCCGCGATGTACGCAGGCACCGAGTACATCGGGAGACGGGGCATCGTCATGCACGCGATCGGGGCTCTCGACATTGCCATCTGGGACCTGTGTGCCAAGGTTGCCGGTGTTCCGATCTGGCGTCTGCTCGGTGGGCAGCAGAATGACCGCGTGCAGGTCTATGCGTCGTCGTTTCCAACTCCCGACGACCCGGGCCAGCTTCGAGAGCGCCTTGAAGGCTTTCGCGCCCGAGGATTTCGCCATTTCAAGCTTTTCGTCGAACCATGGTGGCTCGAGGATCTCACTGCGGCGGGGACGCTTGTCTCGACCGCGTGCGACGTGGCTGGCAGTGGGCGAATCATCGTCGACGGTGCCCTTGCCTACGAAGGCGTTCCTGCCGCATTGGAGGTCGCGAGGATGCTGAGGGACGCAGGAGCCTGGATGCTCGAGGCGCCGCTGCACCTTGACGACGTCGTGGGCCATCGAGCGTTACGCGACTGTGGCATAAGGATCGGCGTCGGTGATCTCGGGCTGACTCATCCGGCCGAATGGGAGGACATGCTGGTACGAGGCCACGCGGACGTGCTGCAGCCGGACCCGTCGGTGGTCGGTGGCATCACGGGCCTTTTGCAGGTGGGCAAGCTCGCCGACCAGTTCGGCTGCGATCTCGTGCCGCACGGCTATAAGACGCGCATCACACTCGCTGCCAGCGTCCAGGTGCTCGCCGTGCGTCCGGGGGACACCCTTGTCGAGTTCTGTCTCAGCGACTCGCCGCTGATACGAGACCTCACACACGAGCAGTTTCCTATTGGAGACGACGGCTGTGTCGCCGTGCCAGACGCACCAGGGCTCGGAGTGACCGTCGATCTGGATGCTGTCACCCGCTATGCCTACCGTCCTGACGCGTCTTCTTTCCGTCATGGCCGGGCGTAGGCCATTTGCTTCAGATAGCCTGTTTTCGTCGTGTCAGGGTCGATCTCCGTTCTAGGTTGGTTACAGCTAGATCTTCTTGGTCCACGGGTCTCGCAAAGGAGGATCCCAGAATGGCATTTGTACAAGTCATCGAGTTCCGCACGACGCATTTCGACGAGATGCGCGAAGTCGCCGAGGAGTGGGAGACCGCCACCGAAGGCAAGCGGACGGCGCGCCGCCGTGTTCTGTGCAGCGATCGCGACGACCCCTGGCGTTACTTCAATATCCTGTTCTTCGACTCATTCGAAGACTCGATTGCGGCGTTGTCTTGGAGATCTGCTCTTAGGCAAACACACAGCGCGCCGCCACGTTCTGTGCAGCGATCGCGACGACCCCGGGCGTTACTTCAATATCGTGTTCTTCGACTCATTCGAAGACGCGATGGCGAACTCCGCGCTGCCCGAGACCGATGCGCTTTCGTCGAAGATGATGGGTTTCGCGGACGGCCCTCCGACCTTTTACAACCTGGACGTGGAGGACGACCGCGAGTAGTCAGCTCTCACGCATGTGTCAAGCGGCACCTGGTGAGGAGCCTGGTGGCGCCAGGATCAACTAACGCGTTTGACTTCTCGGACACTCGCTTCTAGAGTTCTCTAGATGAATAGAGAAGTGCTGAGGCAATCGATCAGCTTCCAGCTGAACCCGGACTCCGGAGTGCCCGCGTACATGCAGCTGGCTCAGCAGGTCAAGCAGGCCCTCCGGATGGGAATACTGGACGTTGGGGACAAGCTGCCGACGGTGAAAGAGGTGGTCGCCGAGGTAGCCATCAACCCGAACACCGTGATGAAGGCCTACTGGCAGCTCGAACACGAAGGCCTCGTGGAAGGTCGCCAAGGCGTCGGCACATTCGTCTCTCGGCGTCCTTCAGGCCCACCGCCGGATACCCAGGCACGCTTGGCCCGCAGCCTCGAACGGTGGGTGCAGACGGCGCGACACGAAGGCCTCGACGACGAGTCCATCGAATCCATGCTGCGCGCAACACTCTCCGGCTCGCGCGTTGAGAGAACGGCGTGAACGTGGGAGACGTACCTGCGATCCACACGACCGGGTTGGGCAAGCGCTTCAGATCCAGCTGGGCTCTGCAGGACGTCTCGGTGTCGGTGCCGCGTGGTCACGTCACAGCGTTGGTCGGACCGAACGGGGCGGGAAAGACGACCTTGCTGAAGCTCCTTGTCGGGCTGAGTGCTCCGAGCGCGGGTCAAGCGGAGGTGCTCGGCCGAGCACCCGAACAGAGCGAGGAGTTCTTAGCGAGCATCGGATACCTGGCTCAAGACGTGCCCCTCTACAGGCGGCTGAGCGCCGACGATCACCTGGAGATCGGCGCGCGCCTCAATCGGAACTGGGATGCCGCTGCCGCTCGGGCGCGACTCGCCGCGCTGAGGATCCCGACAAACCGACCGGTGGCCACACTTTCGGGCGGCCAGCGCGCCCAAGTCGGCCTGAGCCTTGTTCTGGCTAAGCGGCCCCAGCTCCTGCTGCTCGACGAGCCGATGGCCGCGTTGGACCCCTTAGCTCGTCGAGAGTTCCTGACGTCGCTCACCGGGGCGGTCGCCGATGAGGGTCTCTCGGTCGTTGTGTCGTCACACCTGCTCCACGATCTCGAGCGGGTCTGTGATCACCTGATCCTTCTCGCCGCGTCGCGAACTCAGCTCTGCGGCGACATCGACGAACTGCTCACCGGTCATCGGACGCTCCTCGGTCCACGTCGGGGTCTGAACGAGATCGAACCTGGCCTCAGAGTCATCAAGGCGACCCAGACGCCTCGACAGACACGCCTTCTCGTTCGAGTGGACGGTCCGGTCCTCGATCCGTCCTGGGAAGTGACTGAGGTCGGGTTGGAGGACATCGTTCTCGCCTACATGGAACACGACGAAGAGCCGGCTGACGGTCAGCTGGTCGAGCTCGGACACGCCAAATGACCTATCTGATGTGGCGCCTCCACCGCAAGCAGCTGCTCGTCGCCGCAGCGTCGTTGATAGTCCTCACGGCCGCGCTCTTGCTCATCCCGAGGAGGGACAACCATCTCATCGAGGCGATCGTCTACGCCACCGTGGTCGTGCCACTTCTCCTCGGACTGTTCTGGGGTGCGCCGCTTCTCGCCAGGGAGTTCGAGGACGGTACGAATGGCCTCGCGTGGACCCAAGGCATCACGCGACGCCGCTGGTTGCAGCAGCAATCTGACGTGGGCGATCCTCGCTGCAGCGGTGTGGGGTGCGGCAGTCACTGCAGTCGTCACGTGGTGGAGTCTCGGTGAGGTATCGCTCGGTCGTTCCCGGCTTGGCCCCGGTCCGTTCGACATCCAGGGGATCGTGCCCGTGGCGTATTCGGTGTTTGCCGTCGTGCTCGGCATTACCGTGGGCTCGATGTTTCGGCGAGTCCTTCCTGCCATGGCTACGACCTTGGCAGCGTTCGTCGCCGTGCGCGTAGTGATCGCCGTACTTGTTCGGCCGAACTTCATGAGCCCTGTGTCCAGAGTCGCTTACCCTCGCTCAAGGGCTACCGGCTGGTGCGTGGCTGCTTTCGAATCCTACAGATGTCGGATCGAATGGCACTCTGCTTACCTACCAGCCGGCGAATCGGTTCTGGGCTTTCCAAGGAATCGAGACCGGATTGTTCCTCGTGTTGGCCGCCGGCCTTGTCGCATTGGCGTATCGGATGGTCGTGACTCGCGACGCGTGAGCGACGGGCGCGCTGCCAGGCTCGTGATGGCTATCCGATCGAGGCCGCGAAGGGCTGGAGGTTCTGGTTGCATTCGGTTCCCTTCGTCGGGAGAGCGCCGGTGAAGAAGTACGCCGTCATGTGGCCCAAGGACGCCCGGCCCACCTCCAGAGCAGCTAACGGATCGCGAGCCACGCGTAGCGGATCCCAATGGCGAGCACGAGCAATCCGAGGACGCGTCTGACTGCAGCCTCAGGCAAGCTCGGCTGGAGCCGCGCTCCGGTGTAGCTACCGAATAGCCCGCCAAGGCCGAGAGCGACGCCGACACCCCAATCCGGCGCAATCGAACCGTGATGGTGCATGGAGAGGATCACGAAGGCGATCACGCCGACTACAGACGCCACAAAGGTCGAGGACAGCGTGGCAGGTGCGACCTCGCTCGCGGGTCGTCCTGAGCCGATGAGAGCCGGGGCGAGAATTGATCCGCCGCCGATGCCGTAGATGCCACCTACGCAACCGACGATCGCGGCGGCGACCGTGAGAGTCGGCCATGAGAACTGGCGAAAGGGTCTTTCATCTCCTTTCCTCTGGCGACGGACCAGGAGCCATGCACCAAGTGGCACAAGGACAATCGCGATCACGGAGTCAAAGGCTCGGGCTCCCGGCAAGAACTCGACGCGGACAACCGAGCCCGCTATGACACCGGGAATGGTTCCGACCAGCAAGACTCGGGTCAGCGACCCCCCGGTCTGGCCCTGGCGCCAATACCGATAGAGCGCGCCCGGTGTCGCGACAACGTTGTAGAGCAAGTTCGTGGGGGTGACCGCTGGGCTGGGCGTGCCGAGCACGCTTACCTGAAAAGGGAGCAGGAGGACCGCGCCAGAGACGCCGGCAGGACTCGCGACGGTGGCGATGGAGAACGACGCCGCGACGGCAGCGACGTAGACCCAGGCTCCCGTCAACATCGAATAAAGCTATCGACTCCGTGACGGTAAAGGCTTGATAACCGCCTCGAGGGGAACCGCCGCCCCCCCCGACCCCCGACCGTCGGATCCTCACCTACCCGTGGAGCTGACGCAGGCACGGCAGGGCGCCGGCACCGGGCGCCAGGCCGAAACTGCACACCATCAAGACGCTCAGCTCCGATGGAAAGCGCACTCACCATCGGCTGGATGCGATGACCCGCCAAGCGCCTGTTATTCGGGATCAGGCAGCGGACCCAGTCCGCTTTCGCTGCTTAGGGTGAGCCTTCTGTTCGACGAGCACCGCCAGAAGCTCATCGAGTGTCTGTTCCCGACCGAGATCCTCGCGTAGGAGAAGGTGCCCTTGGATGCTGTAACGATTGCGTCGGCCATCTTTGTCCTTGGTGACGTAACCGGCAGCGATCAGATCGGTGACAATGCCAAACACGCTGCGTTCGGTGATGCCGAGCGTGGTGGCGATGTCGCGAAGACGTGTTCCGGGATCGCGGGCGACGCAGACGAGAACCCGAGCGTGATTGGTGAGAAAACTCCACTCTGGCATGGTCAGGAGCCTACTCCATTCTGGAAGTCAATTGCTAGTTTAGAATAACTAGAGTATGGTCACATGAATCGAAGCGAGATTCTCGCTCGATTTGCGCCTGGTCGATGACCAGGGCAACCAGATGGAAGTAGGCAAGTAATGGGACGTACGGGAATGTTCTTCAGCGCGCTCGCAATCGCGGCAGGCGCAATCATGCACTGGGCGGTGACCACCACGGGACACGGGTTCAACGTCTCCACCGTGGGGATCATCCTCATGGTCGTCGGAGCCGTCGGCTTGGTCGCCTCGATTATCGTCTTTGGCATGTCCCAACGTCCGGCGGGCACCGGTCCACGCACCTTCGACCGTCAAGTGACCGATTCCGAGGGTCGCTCCGCGGCCGTGCACGAGGAAGTGCGCAGCTAGTCCAGGTTGGGGGATTCACGTGTACTGACGTCGTAGCCACCAGTACGTAAAGCCGCAGAGAGAGAGCGCAGCTGCGAGGAAGACAACTTATACGCCTTCAACACCGTGTTCGGGTTTATCGCGAGGCTGGTCGAGGCCTCCTTCAGGGTGGGGAGCTGGTTGCCGATGACGAGGACCCCGAGCCGGAGCGCATGACGCACTTGTTGGACGATTTGTTGATATGGAGCGACGTCCAATCGCAAGATGCGCTGCATCGTCGCACGACTGCAACCGGGTCGGCGTGCCGTCGTCGCCTTCCGCTCCCTAGTTTGGGTGAATGGCGTCGTGCGAGCTTTCTGCTCAGAGGTGGCCACGACGACCGCCTTCTGCGGCAGGTGAGCGTTCTGCGGGAGGCGCGGCTTGCCGCGCTGTTCAAGTCTCTGACGGTTGCGCAGGCGCGGGCGCTATCACTCTCCACCAAACAGGACTCATGCGGTTCTTCGACGACGGGACCAACGTGACTGCGATCCCAGCCGAAGACGGCGACACCTAGAGTTCTCCGCCGTCCTTTCAAGGTCTCCGGTGATGGCGCGAGCAGTGGCGCGTGGCGCGGGGCCACGAACAGCAGACCGCCCTGCGGTGTGAACGTGGCGCCGGTCACATTGAGCTGCTGGATGTTCCCGGTCCAGGGGTTCTCGACGCCGAGGTAGTTGGCTGGATAGGTCGGAGGGGCCGGGCAGGTCGCCGGGGCGGCGTTCGAGCCACATGGCGTGACGGCCACGATCGGTGTTCCCACCCGCCAGGGTCCGACGACAACGTCCACGGAGTCGTCAGTGCTGTCGGTAGCGTACAGACGGCCGCGGGCGGCGCTCGGCCAGGCAGTGTCGTCAATCGACTGTGACAACTGGAGCACTGACAGGCTCTGGTCGGGCCGGGCGGCGTGGCGGACATAGATCTGGAGCAGGTCTCCCTGACTGTCGAGCATGAAGTCCCCGCCAAAACGAACGCTCGATCGTGGCACGACCTCGTTCGAGTCGGGATCGGTGAGGGCTAAGGGTCGTGCTCAGTCCGGCCCGCGGGTTGTCGACATTCGCGACGATCGCCGAGCTGCCGTCGAAGAACAGAGGCGACACCGCCGCGACCTTCGTGCTCCAGTCGAGCACGACCTCGTACACTGCCGGGGACGTTGCCGCGGTCACGGTCCCTGTCGTGCCGGGGGCTGAGGCGCTGATAAGGATGTGGCCGTGGAAGAACGAGATCGCATCCGTCCCGCCGTTATGCGCGAGCGCCTGGCTGTAAGCGAAATGCTGCAGCTGCGAGGCGCTCGAGGCCCGAGGCTCGATGGTGTAAAGGCTGGAGTTAGCGTCCTCGTTGACCGTCGCGATTACGTAGCCGCCATGCGGGTTGGCCGTGAGACCGTCGCACTTGCCGACTATGTCCCACTGCGCGATGAGGTCTCCCGATAGTGACATCTCTACAACCGTGCTCGAGACGTTGCCGTCCGGGCTCGCCTGTCCCTGCGGCCCGACCCCGTTCTGGAAGCCCACGAAGACTTTGTCGCCCATGCGCGTGATGTCGTCGGGGTCGGTGAGCGGATCGGTGGTCGGCGTCGTGGCGCCAGAGGCGGTGAAGGTGTGGCTCAGCGAGGCTCCCGAGAGGATCTGGTACACCCGGTACGAGCGGTGGCGGTAAGGGTGGCGATGGTGCGTCGCAGATACCCGGGCGGCCGGAATTCGCTCCAGCCGACGTGGCACCGATGCCGAGAGCGAGCGAGGCGAGTGCTGCCGCAGCGAAAGCTCTGGCCGCGCGACAGGACAGTCTTCGCGTCGGTTGTCATGGCACGGCTCTCCGATCTGGTTGTTCCCGTCAAGGGAGATCCTTCCCCTCGCAAATGACAACGAGATACTTGTCCTCGTAAGTGACAAGCAGTCGACAATCAGCTGAACGTCAGATGAAGCCTTGGCAAAGCTTGCTGCCGCCTGAATGAGAGGAGGCCGAAAATTCTCCCCAGTGGGGCGAAGCGCCAGCTCCGAACTCGTAGAGCGCGTCGCATTACTTTCGCCGCCGGATCCACACCGAGGCGTGCGCAGGCTCGACGGCCCGGTTGACGACCTCGAGCAACTCGGTCCGCACCGTTGCGGCTTATGACGCGGTCGAACTCACAGGCGATACCACGGGGTACCAGGTCAGGCCCTATTTTTTAAAAGTGAAACCAGTATAAGACCTAAGATCCTGGTGGATTCCGGTATCAGGCGGTACCACATTCTCGTCCCCGAAGGCCACGCTCATGGCATCGGGCCAGTGGTCCGGGTAGGTGTTACACCAGGGGCTATCCCACGGACAGCCGACCGGCTCCGAACACGCCTCGATTCGGAACGGACACTGCACACCACGAGGTTAACCGGAGACAGAGAAGAGCCCCGCCGTAGCGGGGCTGAACATGCTACCGAAGAACGTTCTCGTGTTGGGTCACTGGCTCTAAGTGAAATGGGTTGCAGCAGGACTTCTCCGAGCAAAGGTGGTCAATCACGAGTCCCTCTGGAATGGGACCAAATTCAAGCTTGTAAGCCAGACGGTGGACATAACCTGTCCGGCCATCGCACCCGAAGTAACCATATCCATTTGGTTGGATAGTGGCAGTCCACGGCCAACACACTGTCTCGTCAGTAGACCAGTCCACCTTATCCCAAAAGCGACGTTCAAAGGTCTGCTTCTTCCAGCTACGTGGAAGCACAAGGGTTGGATCTCCGTGATGGAGCCACCTTACGTAATGGATCTTTACGTCTCGACCGTTCCGAGAACGTACGGCTACGCAGCTCCCTGACGCTTGGCGTTGCCGCTCAGGCGTCCCTGGTCATCATCCTCCAGGCGCCAAGGGCCGTCCAGACGACAAGCCAGGCGACAATGACGAATACGGCCACTCTGGTCGACTCTGGTATCAGCCCTGGGTTGCCGTTGCTGGAGCCCGGCGGACCTCCGCCCCCTCCGAATACCGAAATGCCACCTGGGGCCAGGTGGGCTGTGGCGACTCCGACGACGGCACGCTGCAGGTTCAACAGGTGAGGGATACGCGCCCGTGAGAATATCGGCGTCAGGACGATCTCGAGGACGATCATCAAGATCACTGAGATGGTTCTCTGCCCGAGCAGGGAGCCGAGGCCGAGGCCGACGATGAACCCGATGGTCGCTTCGAGCTCGAGCCACAACCCGCTCTTGACCATCAGCGAGATCGGCGGGGTCAGGAACTGGGTGGAGTAGCTGGGATAATTCTGCCGTGCAATAAGTAGGGCTACAGCTCGTATTTGAGCGGGCGTTGCGTGTCCTGGAGGGTTGGACCCGGGAGGGGCGCTGACGATCGGGCCGTTGGGACCGCATGGGACACTGTTCAGTACCGCGGGGACAGGGGTGGACGGTTGTTTCCCCTCGATCCTGAATCCAAAGTTGCAGATGACCAGCTTCGGGTGGTCTCCGGCCCAGTTCTCGAAGGCGGAGCGCGAAAGGCCGGCCGGCACGGTCGTACCGTTGTAATTGAGCGTCGTCGGTGCAGCGAAGACGCACACGAGGCAGACGATGGTGAAACCGATCGCGACCAACGACAAGATGATGGCCAGGCCGGCGGGGATGCGCGCCAGGTAGATGGCCAAGCGGGAGCGGCCGGTCACTACCAGGTGTCGGAACATTCCCTCGGTGAGGTCGACCGATCCCGCCGTGCAGCCGAGCGCGGCGGCAACGATGAACCCGAAGACATACATCACCCCCGCGACCAGGCCCGCGTAGATCGAGTAGCCACCGGCCGGTCCGTAGGACTTCGGGTCGAATGCGTGAACCAGTAATCGGACGACGAGAAAGATGGTCGGGATGCCGATGTTCACCACAATGAGCGCGATCATGAGGCCCCGACGCCTGCGCAACTCCATGAACCTGGTCGCGATCATGGCGCCGCTGGGAATCGGCGATCCTCGGTGGTCGCGCGACGGGCCGCGTCGCGCCGCCTTCGCGACCGGAGCGGCCTGCGCAGGCACAGTCGTCATTACCGCACCCCCTGTCGTCTCGTGACCTGCAGGAACCACGCTTCGGGTGACGACTGGACTTCCTGGAGCCGATACAGGGAGCTCCGTACCTCCACGAGAATGCGGTGATCTTGGCGACGTCGCGTTGAAGTGCCTCCCCGGGCATGGTGACCCAGAATGTTGCGGCCCCTGTCGAACAGCGGCCCGCTGGGACACTTGTCTAAGGTGCCAAGTCTGGCACGGGAGTGCTGCGGACGGACTGTCGCCGCCTCCGCCGCTGGCCGGCTCGGACATCGGCAGAAGCGGCGCCTACCGCGGCCGTAACTCCTTCAGCACCCGTACGAGCTGACCGAGGATCGCCATCGCGCGCTCCGGCTGAGCCCGCTCGGTGCCTGTGGCGGGAGCATGGCAAGCGACCGCCGCAGGGACTCGGCCTGCTCCGGGGAGAGATCAGAGGGGTCGTCCATGCAGGCGAGCATATACGAACGTATGTTCGATTCCTAGGGGTCGCTCAGTACCGGCCGGCCAAGTGTCGGCCTAACTGGTATCCCGATCTGGAGCGTTCCTTGGAAACCTAGCGGGCCGAGGCTAAGGCCGGATGGTCTCGTAGACGGGGAACTCCTCGATGCCCGGAGGCCCTTGCATAGTCACGCCGGCGGCTTCTATCGCCTTCTGAATTCGAGGCGTAGCGGCGTCGAAGTCCTGACGTGACTCCCAGAAGTCGATCACGATCCAGCCGCCATCGACCGGACTTGACGAATGGAATATGAGGCCCTTGGGTGGCTCACGATTAGCCATGACCTGCTTGTGCACCGCTTCGAACTCTTCTTGGGTTACACCGACAAGGTTGGTGTGAATCCGAACGGTCATGATGAACGGCTCCTCTCAGTAGCGGGTTGTCGAACTGTACGTCCAGGGTCCCCTCTGGCGCCCATTCGCCTCTCCACAGTGACCGCACGGTAACTTCAGCCTCCGATCGATCTCCGGCACAGCCGCGTGCGCGACCGTCTTCGACGGTCGATCTAGTGGACGGCACCTCGATCGCGGGTCGCCGCGTCCATTTGTGCCGCTCGAACAGGCGGATCATCGGGCCGTTCTCGGTAGCCGTGTCGCAGGAAATCTGCCATACGCCGTGCGCCAACAGCGTGTCCGTCGCTCGGCCGAGCAGCAGGTGCCCGAGACCCCGCCCACGCTGCTCGGGCACGACCCCGATGTGGTAGATCGTCCCTTCGTCAAGAGTGCCCCGCTCGCGCCCCATGAAGACGACCGGAAACACGACGCCTGCCGCCATGCCATTGACGTCGACGACCGACCGCCAATCGCGCTCGCGCTATAGACGCGGCCCGATGAGCATCTTCGATCATTCGCGCGCCACGGCCGGAGCACCGGCTCTGTGAACTTCCGCCTGGTCACGCGGGTCCATCGATCCCTCGAGGGCGCGAGCTAACAAGTCAACGAGCTCTTCGTCGTCGTCAGTGGCTCTCCAGGTGACGCTCGGAGGATCGGCGAGTTGGCGGGCCGCGGTGTCACCGGCGAGCTCGAAGGGGACTCGCCAGTAGGTTTGGCGGTGATCATCGCCGGCAGTGGTAGGTCTGTCCACCGGACCAGCATGGCACCGGGCCGCAAGTACGTCTACCCGGCGAAGTTTGAATCCGCCCGTTCTCCGTGCCTTCGTGGACGTTCCGGCCCGCCGAGGATTCGCTGTTGCGTTGCGTCGTGACGACTGTCGCCGGTCTGTGAGAGCACGAGGAGCAGGGCGTCTCACCCCCGCAGCGACTCGCCTGAGGTTTTCCCGGCGGGGTGCTGTCGGTCGGCAGGCGTTCCCAGGCCGGTTCAAGATCGAGCGACGCAGGGTTAGGGGCCAGCGACCGGGGGTATGAAGGTACCTGACGAGCTACTCAATGAGGAGAGCACAATGGGAGCTGAAACCCTCGCCGCTTTGTTTCGCCACGGCGCCGCGGTGCCAATTATCTGGATCATCGGGTTGGTCCCATCGTCGTGGGAGTGATATCGATGGTTCGGCGCGGCCTCGTTCTGGGCATTGTCCTGGTGATCCTCGGCATCATCCTCGGCGGCCTTCAGCTCCTGTGATGCATACAGGATCAAGCTTCGGTGACCCGCCGTCAAACAACAGGAGCTCCCCCTAGTCTGGAGGTTGAAAGATCGTCGCCCACCGTTCCAAGTGAGCCCGTGTCATCGGCGAGGCGCTCCATTGCCCGCCACTTCGCGTTGTCCGCTCGCTCGATTAGCTCCTCCAGAGGCGCATCGAGGTAATGCAGTTCGACTCCCACTCCCAAGGCCCGTGCTCCGAGTCGTTTCTCATCCCGTTCAACTCGCGCCGAGTGGCCCCACTCCAAGATCACACTCTGACCTTGGGCGAGGAGTTCCTGGGTAAGAGCCCACAACTGCCGTTCGAGACGGAGCCGAAACTCGTCGTCCCAGGGGTCGTGACCCAACTGGGTCGTCCACTGGTCCTTGTCCAACCTGATCGCGGGAATCTTGGGGGCGAGCTGGCGAGCCAGCGTCGACTTGCCCGAGGCTGGAAGCCCACATATCAGAACGAGCCGCGTCGATGACTTCTGTGTCATGGCTTTCTCCTCGTTAGGATCGGATGTCTCGGTTGAGACGAGTCTCGACGGACAACTACGAGCACAGCGACGGCGTTCGGCGGCGGTGGACGAAACGCCGATCGAGGTGGCGGCCGACCGAGATGGACCATGAAGTCACTGTCCCAGCGTCCCCGGCCGGGAGCGTTTTGCGAGCTCCAGCGCTGTGCCGCATGCCACGGTACGAGCAGGTCCGCTCGGATCAGACGACTACCGGGGCTGACCAACCGCTTGACGAGCGAAGTGGTGATCCCGAACGGCGGGTTCGACACCACCTTGAAGGGACGGCGCGGGAGTCGGAGACCGGACGCGTCGGCGCGAACGACCGTCATGTCGCGTTGATCGAACTGATTCCTCGAGTACGCGGTGCGCTGTGGATGCAGCTCAATCGCAACAACGCGCGCACCGGCGGCGACGAGCGCGCGAGTTATCGCTCCAGTTCCCGCACCGACGTCGAGAACAAGGTCACCAGGAACGACGCCAGCGTCTGCGACGAAGCGACGCGCCCAACGACTATCGAGTTGATGCCACCCCCACCGTGGCCCACGGATCGCGGACACGGCGGACCATCACCATGAAGCAAGTCATGGTGCGACCGTAACTCGCTTCCTGAGAACTGTCACCTATATCGCCGGTTCGTGGGCGTACAGTTAATCGGGCGTTCGGCATGGCCCTGAAGGGGCGCTAGCCGCCCCGGCGCTCTCGACCGAGCCCCCGCTCCAGATCCACAGGAGCTAGGTGTGCTACCGCCCTCCAAGGTGGCGTCGATGAGGACGCTCGCCATCCAAGCGAGGAGCTCGATTGCCTCGTCACGAGGTAGGTCGGCCATGTCGGTGGTCCAGACGATGGCGTCGGACCCGAAGAGCGGGATGAGTGCGGCTGCGAGCCGGTCGCGTGCGGCTGACGGGACATCACTCGGCAGGCCTTCGAGCAGCGCGCCGATCCAGCGGCCTCGGTCGGTAAGTCCCCGGCGCGGCTTTACTTTCTCTCGTTCGGGCCTGAGCGAGAGGAGCAGCATCGTGCGCAGCTCGGTCTCGTGGGCGAATGCCCACGCCGCCTTCGCTCGGACGAGGTCGGCGCCCCTGGAGCTGAGTTCGCCGGGCGACTCGTCCTTCACGCTGCCGCATCGGTGTCATCGAGCGAGTCGCCAGCGAGCGACATGGTCGCGTGCAGCACCACGGAGTCGTTGTTCGGGAAGTAGCGGTAGGCGGTTGCCCGCGACACACCAGCGAGCTCGGCCGCGGCCGGCACGGTAAGCGGACCGCCAGTGCGCAAAAGCTCTCGGGCAGCCTCCCTCAAAAGGCGCATCGTGCGTTGCCTCGGACCGGACAGCGCTCCGGTGTTGAGTCCATCTTCCACCGCTTCACTCCTTGACGCGAAGGGTCTTCAGGTGCATGATACTCGAAGTCTCGTTATGAGACGCCATGTCTTACAGCTCAGATGAAGAAACCGAAGGAGGCCACAATGACCACCACGGCTACCGATCGTTACTGGTTCGGCGGCTGAGATGACCGATCCGCTGCACCTGCCGTCGCGGGAGGGGTCTCGGCCGCTTACCAGCTCCGAGCTCCCGCACAGCCAACTGGACCAGCAACCCGGCGACAGCCGATACGTGGACGCCATATTTGCCGAGGCACTCACCTGGCGATCCGTACTCGGGCAGCCATCCTAGGATATCAGTTGAGGGCAGCCGTGCACTCACTTTGGCCGGCAGCACCGTGGCTGGGCCGTCCGAGGCGTTCTTGATCGAGCGCGAAGTTCTGCCCATGTGCATGCGCAGGGTGACTACAGTCTGCACGCTGCGTTGCCACTGCCCCTAGCCGCCGCTGCCGAGAGCGCAGGATGGGCCGAACCGCACTATCTGGTGCACACCCGCCAAGTGCCCACGACTATGGTCATGCTGTTTGCCCCACGCACGACCTCGAGCGTGACGTTGTCCTGCGACTCGTCCGCGAGTCCTACGAGTTCGCCATCGCCGGAGATGACGGCCCAACAATTTAAAAAAAAAAAAAAAAAAAAAAAAAAAAAAAAAAAAAAAAAAAAAAAAAAAAAAAAAAAAAAAAAAAAAAAAAAAAAAAACTCGATGACTGATTCAGCTAAATTGGCCTGGAACGCCAGTTGTCGTCAATTCCAACCCTTTTTAACACGTAAATCCGTGAGTTTCTTCGAAAACTCTCTTGAAATTCGCGCCGGTGGAGCTACATCATCCGAATCCAATTTCCGAAGTTGACTGGAACTACTTATAGGTTGGTTGGCGACATTTTTGGCAGCGGTAGCCTTCTTATGAGTCTCAATGGGTAAACCTTGTCGTTGAGCCGCATTGATTCCGGCTTCATAAGCTTTTCGACCACTTGCAGGAGACCCAACTAACGGCTTTTTCCTCCTCACATAGGTTACTTCATCCCAATCCGACATGTTTCCGTCTAATCGTGAAACACAAGGTCAAGCAATACAATTCACATAGGCTTTTTATCGAAGAGGATACTCTTTCTCAAAACTCCTTTTGCTTATTTCATTAAATACAATAATAATGACGCATTTATAAAAAAATATTACTAAATGCTCCTACGATTATCGGATAAAGAGATTGAGAAGAGAGAGAAACTCGAACAATTATATGTCCAGTAAAAGTCCTACATCATCGAGAAACAAACATGATACTTCCTAATAGAAGGGGGAGATCATCATGATGTAATCGAAACTTATGAAGAATGAGGTTTCAACCTATAAAGTTGTCATCCTCTTCTCTTCTTATTGATCTCATTCGTTAGTTGATGAGTTAGAATGATCGAGAGGATATTTTGGCAACGGAAGGATCTAAGTTCTTTTTTTTCTAGCGTCAATTTGTATTTAATTCGGATACAGTTAACGGCAAATCTCTAGGTAATGGATGTTGATAAAGATGAAGAATATGTCGAGCAACACTCTCGATATCGTCAAGTGATGTATCGAAAATCTGATACCAAGCATGAAAATTTCCAGCTTCTTCCTGATTATGATCCTTATGTCCTTCTTCTTCTTCAGGTTCCTCAGGTAAGGAGACGCCTAGATCACGACATGCTAACCAGATAACGGAGGTGGCAATCACATGATGAGGATAAATAAGAAAAATGACTGTTCTCAGACCGTCATTAAGATAATTCCAAGCACGTTGAACGAGTTGACGATGTTCGACCAATTGAAGAAGTTTCAAATAGGAAATAATCAACTTGTGAGGGTGAGCCACATGAATGTTAAAGCCAGTTCCTTTAGGATATATCTTTCGGCAATAACCGCCTCGTTTCGAAGCATCATATATTCCTCACAATAATAGTCCATAATAGAATACGGTTTTCCCCGATATTGACATATAGCATAATGGAACACATTGACTACATCACGAACCGGATGAACACATTCTTCGATTTTCATGGCCAAAAATAGAGCACCCATGGCATATGATTGAACACTTGATTTGTAGAAACTTTTTTTACAATAATATCGATGAAAGAGAATTTGAGCTGTTGCGATAGCCACCTCAGGACTAATTCGTCATCAACATGATCATAACAGACAAGAAAAAAACAAATGAAAAACAGAAAATCGAAGAGATAGGTATTTTGGGAGGGGGGAATGACATGTATCCATCTCATCCTTATTGCTATCATTATGGTTATTATTGTCATTACAATTGGGGAAAACATCCTATTTCAGGTCATTCGTCATTATCATCATCTCAGTCAACCTAGTGGTATTTTTTACCAGGAAAACTGAAATTTTACCAAAAAGAAACCACACCAAGGTTCCTATTACTACTTACAGTCGTAAAAGTATACCGGCTACTTGGATGAGAAAACAACCAAGTGCTCGTAATTCCATTTCACGTAATTCTGTGATACCTTCGAGAATTGAAGGTGTTTGTTGAAGCCATTCGGCAGGTACAATAATATTTTCCAATGATAAAGGCATGTCTATGAATGAGGAGAAGTAAGTTCTCTATCAATAAATTCCCAATTCATATGTGTATTGATCACTCGAAAAACCAAAAGTCATTTCCTCATTGGTTCCTTAGCAAACATGTAAACTCGACTTTTGTGAGCTAGACGTGTTGTTTCCCTTTCAACCGAAATTTCGTAACATTACTAAGTGAAAATCGTTATCCAAGCAATGCACTATTGGAGAGTCTCATATGGTTGGCATTTAGGAATCAATCGAAAGAAGTATTTTTTTTCCAAGCACTTGTATAATTGTAAAATAGTACAAAAAAGAAGTCGAGCAAACACACTTTCGTTCTTCTCTCATTCAAATGTCTACGACTTCTTTATACTCAGGAACCCAGAAATTCATTGTAGCCCATTCTCTTGTCGAGAAGATCATTCTATTATTGAGTTGATTTCCTTATTGTGTGCGTTCTTCTTTAATACTTGATAATAATAAGAACCATTCATGGAAGCCAAATACGAACAAGAAGTACTTCAATGGCAAAAATTACAAAAAGGTAATGAATCTCAAGGGGAAGAGGTAATTTCATAGTATGAGATGGGGGGATTTTTACCTCGATCTATTATCATTTGACTCATATCATTATTACGGAAATGATCTTTTCTATGATATCGATTTGAAATGAGCGTTAGATGAGAGAAGAATTCCCATTCGACAGTCATGATAAACCATTATTATTATTATTGTTATTTTTGATGAGATCTCACATTTCCTTTTTCATTTAGAATTCACTTCCCATGTAACTAATCGGCAACAATTGGAAGCACAACTTAAGGAAAATGAGATGGTTCTAAATGAAATGAATTTACTCGATAAAGAACATCATACCATATATAAACTGATAGGACCCGTTCTAGTTAAACAAGAATTAACTGAATCACGTCATAATGTCGAGAAACGTATTGAATTTATTCGAAAGGAAAGGTAAACTTTTAGAAATTCCTAAATCTTATCTATTAGAAACCAAAAACACATATCATGTTCATTTCTGTATATATATCTTGTCTATCTTATTGAATAGTGAACGATTGGATCGACTCATTGAAGATCTTCAAAAGTCCATTGAAAAACAACGTGATGAATTAATGAAACTTCAAATGACTCTTCAACAAACTTCCATGTCATCGATCGATTCTAATCAAGTTCGATCGTCTGAATCATCGTAATCTACCCTGTCGTCGTGATTGTTAAAGACCAAAAAGTCGAGAATAGACTTGATGAAATGAAATAAAAAAGCTTTTATTGGATGAGTTTAGGATTTTCTTAATAAGAGTTTCCCTATTCTCCCTTTTTTATATCAGTTTTTAACGAAGTTTATATGAGATTTTGGATGTTTTTATTAGTTGGTCTCTCTTTCGAGTTGATTCTCGCTACTTCTTACAAGTCTTAACGAGAATACTGTATAATACGAAACATAATAGGGGAGAAGAGGAACTAGGGATTTCATTATGTATCAGGCATGAAATTCATTCTCTAGGGAATATTATTAATATTATTCAAAAGGATAATATGGGGATCGATATTCCAACGAGTACTACTGGTTTGTAATTTTTTCTTTGATGAGAGTTCAACTATCTTAATAGAGCTCCTGTTTTCCATGTCGGCTCTACAAGAATGCTTGCGAAAAATCGCCTTAAGAAGTGCGTCAATTTTTGGGACTCGTATTAATCCCACAAATGTACGTAATGGTAACAAACATGCAAAGAAGAATTTATTAGGTCCTTCGAAGTTGAATTACTATCCTGAAGAATTTTACATAAGTCAAATGTATAGAGATATGCTTAAGAAATATAAGAATATTGAAATCGAAGAAGATCTCTTATTGGTACGTAAATTAGCCACTAGGCAATTAAGTATCACTGATATTCTTCAAGGGAAAATGATTGCTTCAAATCAGCAGACGACTATGGTAACATCGTCGTCCGCCAAATCTGAACAAACCGATGAATCAGTAACAAGTGAGCCAACATCTTCTATAGAAGATCTGACAAAGGATCGTAGCTTGTTCTTACTTCCGGCTCATCCTGTGGTCTATCACAAGGAGGCTCGTGCTAAGCAACTTCGAGCTCGTGGTCGCGGTGCACCCAAGAAAGGACAAGGTAAACGATTAACCCTGAAAAAGAAATGATACATTCTCAATAAATAAATTCAAATATCCTATCGAGTCAAATGAAATCCCTCTAATTAATCTATAAGTATCTCGTGTTTGATGCTCTCATACACAACATGATACAATAATGTTCCTTCCTAGTTAAGAATATTCATTTGGATACCACATAATAATTCGATGGATAGTTCTTTGAAAGAAAAAGGGTCTATAAACAACTTGAATTCTTAGGGCAAGAATGATGTTTATTTCCATGTAAACTCTTTATACAATAATTCCCGCGAATCAGACAGGAATCATCATCGTTGTCACGTATTTCCAATAAAGTTCTTAGATCTTGAAGAAAAACCTACTATTCGAATTGGAAAGAAGAACTCAAGCATAATATGGGAGATCATTCTATAGTCGACCGACCTATACCAATTTGAAATCTCGAACGAGTGAGAATCCAACCATTACCATAAGTGTTAATAATAGGAATGAGAGAATTCTAATGTGGTGGGATTTTGTTTTGACCATGAAATGTCGTTTTTTTTCTGCTGTATGTGTATCCCATTTGAAAATTTGACGTTCTAGAAGAATAAAATGATCTGGAGTGAAAACCCCTATTTTCATGTTGAGGCAGGTTTCTCGTTGTGATTTGAATCGGACAACCGTATTGTGTTCAAATTACGGATGAAAATATTTCTGATAAATTTCTGATCTTCTAGGACTTTTGTGAATCGATGAATGTCTCACGTTCCAGAACAGAAGACTCGAATTTTATCAGAAAGACTGTTCGAGTTGGATAGGCATCAATAGGAACATAGTGTGCTGAGACGGATGCGGGCTATAAAAGGAAAAACTCAAGGATGAAAGGAAATTGTCCACTTGGTCGATCATAAACTATCTCTGGAATACAAATTCTTCGACAATAAGTCAACCCCTTTTTTTTCCGTATCAACTTACGAATTGGGAAGATCTTAAGAGACCCTCAATGATTCCAGCCACGAAGGCACCGCAATTCAATTGACCATATTCGGTTGGAATGGAAATAAAACGATTAACCAATAGATCATTATCGGAAATCATATATTCTTCTTTTCGTTCAGCACTTTTCTCTAACGAATCCGCTGTTTTTCCGAACAAGGATTTCCATACAGTAGTATGAATGAAATGTAATATGCCTAGAAGACGAATTTCTCGTTTACATGAAGATGAAGTAATACCTGCCAAGGAGGTTGTCGATGGGAATGATAATCGAAATGACACTAATTCCAAAATTCGAACACCTATTTGACTTCCAAGTTCGGCAAGTCGTGTTTCCAAATCGTGAGTACCTTTTGCATGTTTTATAGCATGATAAACAGTTTCTGAGAAAAGCCAAGCAAATGCACTTAGACTAACTTCTCGATTTCCTCGAAAATTTCTCGATAAAGGCGTATTCATGAACGAATTCTAACGGCAATGGACTACTTCCAAGTAGTACCCATTCAATAGTCAGTCAGAGATACTCCTCTCCTTCTCGGATATTGAGATTTTTTTTTGTTTTAACGAATACAAATTTTCTTATTATCGTTGACTTTGGAGTCAGAAGAAGAATGGAAAGAGAAGAGAGGAAAGATAGTTGGTTCATGATATTTTATAATAAACTTGCAAGGTTTTTCTAATTGCTATGCATCAGTTTGATGAATACTCGGAAAATCCTAGTGGAAGAGAACACATGAAATCATCAAAATCTCATAGGATGATCATCATCATCCACTTTGTTTGTTTCCAATTGATGTTTCATTTGGATCTAATAAGGAGAAATGGTACAACATCAATGAATCGGGATCTTTTTTTTTTTAATTTACTCTATTAGGATTTTTGGATCTTCTTAATAGTCATCAAAATCTCATTCTCACTCATCTTTTGACATCTGATACTTGGATTCCAATGAGAAAACTCATTTTAGAATCGAATACTCGGTTTCGAATGATACTTATTTTCTTCCTCGTTACGATCAATTAGTATATACATAATTTGAGATTGATCAAAACTCGAATCAACTCTTTTTTCATGATTGTCTGATTTCTCTCTATCCTTGTTATTTTTGTATATCATTATTTTCAAGAAACAATATAAGTATTGTACTGGTTTCTTTCATTCCTATACAACTTATATTTTTTCTACAATTACTAAATAAGATTATTTGAATTGTTGGAAATATCCCGATAGAATATCTAAGATAAGCTTTTCCCATTTCCCATGTATTACAAAGAACCTTATTCATCAACTCCGATCCTATCAAATAAAGGGACTCATTTCACTATCAATTGATTCCAATTAGGAGCAGATAACATGATTTCCCTTTTTTTCATATCTTGGATATCAAAACAAACAAGGAAACCTATTCTTTTTACTATTTGATTATTGACTCTTCCAATCTTATTCCAATTGAAATTCGATTACGGTGAAAGTCATTGATTACCAACTTCTGTCCTATCTAATCCATTATGGACAAGAACTGATAGGAAGTTATTTTTGATAAACTTTCACTCGAATTACGATAGGGGTAATCTTTTTGGATTCTTCTATAGGATTTATCATAGTTGAAAAGGTGTACGCTAGTTTTTCGATTGACTATTCATTCGAATTGTTCTTGATAGAAGAGGAGAGAAGATAATGAAAGAAGCCTATATAGGAAATCTCTTCTTATAGATATCAAATGATCTATTAAGAATCGAAAAAAACATCCGTACAGTTTTTGAGCATGATAGCAAGTTTGAGATTCATTTGAAATTCCCGACCTCAGTACAGTGTCGAAGAAATAAGAATAGAAAGATGTCACTAATGAAGGGAAGTCAGGGTTTGATGACGGATGAAGAACTAATTTAAGTTTCTCGATCACAAACAAATAAATAACCTATCGAGGAGATAAACTGGATTTTTTTTCTATCGAGATTTACCGAATGAAGAAAGAGGGGATTGTAACTGATAGTCCTGTTATCCTTCGAAAATACTTGAAATTGGTTTGTGAGTTGCTGTATGATTAATTGAACCGTTTTCAAAACTCAACTGACACAAATTATCTATCATGTTGGATTCTCCTTCCCGTCCGGATCTTCATGAATTTCAAAAGTAATGTGTTTTTATGGTTGCGAAGTATACCAGAGATGACCCGTGCTCTGGCCGGGATCATGATACTTGTGAGTTGTGGAAGATGGATCCTGAGGTGAGAAACGATTCCCAGTGTCGCTTGGTTTGGAAGCTATTGTTTGGCCTAAACTATATTTATTATGGTCATGGTTCACATGTGGTTTCTATGAAGCTTCCCTATTCTCTTTGCTAGTATCTTTGATGTTATTATGTGCCAATGGTCGATTTTTTGAAAGGATTTGGGGTTCATGGAGATTCCTTGAGTTCTTTCTAATTACTTTGTCGGGTAGTTATTTGGTGTTAACTGGGATCCTTGCTTTGGTGTACTTGTGTAGCCGAGATGTATCACTCTACGTTGGACCGAAATTTCATGGAATGACACCTTTTTTCGCTGCCATCACAATTGCTTATAAACAATTGTTACCCGAAAATGAGTTCATGATTGTACCCGGTATGAATTTTCGATTGAAATTCTTACCTCAAGTAACCTTTGTCTTGTTGTTGGTATGGTTCTTCATCACCGGTTCTCCTTTGGTTTTAACAGAAGCCTGGACCGCTATGGGACTGGCATGGGTTTATCTAAGATTTCTACAGAAGAGGGAATCGGATGTACGAGGTGATCATAGCGAAGAATTTTCCTTACTATCCTTTTTTCCTGAACTGTTTCAGTAAGAAATTTTTTTCAATTTTTTTTCTTCCCCCCCCCCCCCCGGGTTACTTCCTCATAGAGACAAATTTTTGTCGTTACCGGGTGGTAATCCTTTTCATCTTCATATTAACACTAATATATATGTTTCGTTTTGTAGACCTTTTATGAAACATATCTTTTATCTAACGACTATTCTTTTATGGAGAATAAGACGAATGCTTGGAAGACTTGTACAAGGGCGGAATTCATATATCGATCTAGCGAGTGATATGATCGAGCGAGGAGAATCACAGCTGAATAGACCGACGGGCCGAAATCCAGGGGATCTGGATTCCTTTGATTTGGAGAGAAAGCGGTAAGCAATCTGTTTACATACAGGGAGCGGCATGAATTCATCTGACCGAGGATTTTCAGACAACTTGCTTTAAATGCGGTCATCTCGAGAATGGGATCATCCGATACTAATCCAGACCATTAAGTTCTTGACTTATATTACCACGGATACCATCATCTTGGTCCGGAGAGGAGGGGGGGGAAGACTATTCGTTCTTCATTTGGGATGGACGCTTTCAAGTTAACAGGTCTTCATTTGTATATGGAACATCGAGGGGGATCAGCTGTCATTGAGCAAAACATCAATGTTTGGAACACACAAGAATTTCCTTTCCAAATCACCCAAATGAATTTGTTGTTTTGTGATGGGATCCATCACGACAATTTGTTGCACATTACATGGTTGTGTCCCTGAATGAACCTCAAATAAGGTATCACCCATGGAAAGAGTCATTTTTCCAGATTGATGTATTTGAAGTTGGCCTAGTTTTCCTTCAGGTACATTTTCAAATAGATTAAAAGCGTCACATGTAGTAGTAGACTCATTCTGATTGGTCGCATCTTCTCCCATTCGTGTTTCGAAGGGTAGAACATCTGGGAATTGAAAGAGCATAAATGATTCTTCTCGGATAGGATTTTTCTATTGTAGAAAATTTTGTATCATATAAAATAAGATAAAGGGTCGATTGATCGATTTCTCAATATTAAATGATGCTAAAAAGAAGAAAAAAGGAATTTTCTTGTTCGTTTACCTGATTCGATTGTAATTTCATGATTATATCGGATGTCTCCTCTCTCTTATTCTCGTTTGAAGAAGCATTTATGGGTAATCGATTACCGTGAATACGTGGGATTGTCGTTTCTACAAAACCTCCTCATAAATAAGGGAGACGAGACGTTGTTCTTAGTCGACTTGGATATGGCTCATCACGTGCCCGATCGATCACTTACTCTCCTGATTTTCCGAGTTTGTCATCAATTCAATTGGTCTGAGTATGGACGAATCCAATTCGTTTAGACTCATCATCTATAAAACGTGGGGATAAATCAAGTACTCTATCATGAAATAGTTTTCAATTCATCATTCCTAAATCGTTTCCTTACATTCATGGATTCATTATTATCTCCTTCATCTAGATCGTTTTCCATTTCACATTTGATAGGAGTTATGGATGATGATAATTCCATAGTAGGATGATAGTTTTTAGGAGGAAATCCGGTTCTCGATAAGAATCTCCTTCTCTCTTGTTCCTTATTAACAGATTCTTCGGATGAAATGTCTCTCATCCGAACTGTTTCTGTGTGACTGAGAGGCGTTACGAGATCTACATGATCGTTCGAAGTTTGTCCGTATTCTATTGGAGAATATGAAATCCATATAAGAATATGCAAAATCTCCAATCATCTTTGAAGCTCATAAAATTTACCAAAAGAATTAACAGTAGGTTGTTTCGAAAAAATTCCAGAAGTTCCTTCTTCTATTGAAATAATTCTTGAGTAATTTCATGATGTGTGATGAATTATTAGCAGGCATGAAAGTACCCATAGTACTATTCAATTTCCCAAACCCCTTATTAGGAAGGCTCGATATAGGTGAAGTCTAAATGAACAGGAATCATTTCATTAGTCAACTACTACTCCACTTGGTCTACAAGTCATGGATCATTTCGGTTTTCTGTTTCTTTCCTTCTACTTCTTTTTCAAACTTTCTTACCTTTCGAAGACTTCCTAGAGTCAATTCTCTACTACCTCTAAGAACACTACCCAAACGAGTCACATTACCAGTACCATTACTAGTAGTAGAATTGGCTAGAGAAGATGAATTCGAATTGTCTGTCGACATCGAGAAAGTGAAGTGTATATGGTACAATTCGAACCAACTCCAAACTATTTCCAATACTATATGAACTAAACAAGTATCAGATATCGAGTTCACTTGAGAAAGCCTTCATCGAGAATACTAATTCTTTTATTGGTTTTATCAGAGAATATTTAGAAAACGTTAGTCATTTCGTTAAATTAATAAAGTATACGAAATTTCAGAGATAAGATGAATAATTGTTCTCGTCTTCTTAGATTGATTATCCATTCCTTGTTGTTTTCATGTTAAAGTCATAGATATCTTGCGGTTATTCATGACTTGGCCGTTATAGAGAAATTCATCTAAGAGATAACCTTTTAAGGAGACCATATTATTAGGATAGATCTATAGTTATTCGGATGATATTCAAGGAATACTTTATTCTCTATTGAAAATTAAGAGTATACAATATATTCGATATCCATAATACATTTCACTTAATTAAGTCCGTTAAAAGACAAAGATGAGAGATATAATATTCCTACTTTTATAATGAGTGATAGTTAAACGGAGTCTCTTCTCTCTCGGATGATAGTTGAGAAATATCTCATGCAAAAGTGTATCTTCGAGTACATACTGGTTACGAATTAATAATTGGATCTCTACTTCTTTTCTCATTCATAATACTAATAATAAGAATAGTAATTATATCATGTCGAAACTGGAAATTATCTCACCCGAAGGTTCGTATGTATATTATAGGATGGTTTCTTTTCAAAGAAGCTTTCTGGAATTCTGTTTTTAATGACGGAGAGTTTCTTATGATGTTACATACTTTTGGTTCTTTCATTCTCTTCTTATGAATTTCGATTGGTTTCTCATCCTTTTCTCTATGATAGGTTTACGGATGGATGGAAGACGTGCCAATGAATTACGTAAAATGACATGTAAATTAAATGTTATTCCCAGATCGGATGGTTCAGCCTTTTTAGAAGTTGGTAATACGAAAATTCTTTGTGTTATCTATGGACCTCGAGAAGCACGACATCGTAACAAGATAATTCATGATCAGGCTTTTTTATCATGTGAATATCGGATGGCTACATTCAGTATGAGTGAACGTCGTAGACATGGTAGAGGAGGTGATCGAAAATCCTATGAAATTGCTGCCTATATTCGACAAGCATTCGAGAAAATTATTATGACAACACTTTATCCTCGATCACAGATCGATATATATATTCAAGTGTTACAAGCTGATGGAGGTAAAAACATACTGATTCGATGTTCGGAGAATCCCTTTATGGTGGTTGTTATTCATAATCTCCGAATATACCCTTATATTTGGATATGGATTTTTTCATATCGTTTTTTTTCTTGTTTTTTAAGGAATGATGGCGACCTCTATCAATGCTACAACCTTGGCATTGATCGATGCCGGAATCGCCATGACGGATTACCTATGCGCCATGACAGTAGGTCTTAGTCAGGGTATTGGACTTTTAGGTAAGTTGAAGATCGATTATATAATCTTATATAGTACTACCCCTATATAATCGATAACACTCTATTAAATATTTCTTTTTAGATTTGAATTATTCCGAAACAAGTATGCAACTTCCCGAAATGATTATAGCCGTAACACCTCGAGATAAACAAATTGCCTATATACAAATCGAACGAAGATTTCATATCGATTATTTGGAATCTGCTCTTTTTTTGGCTATCGAAGGTTGCCTTCAAATGTATCGATTACTTGATATCGAGGTGCGGAAACGTACCATTCAATTGGCTACTTCACTTTATTCCTAATAAATAGATATCTCAATGTATAGTTCTCCGAAAGATACATACGTTTCAATAGGGTTCGTTTTCGATCATGTATGTTTTCTAATCAAATGATTAGGGAGGGAGGAAGAGTAGATGGACTCCATTAAAGTTGATTTATCTAACGATTGATATATTTTTGGGTAAGTTTATGATAGGGTGATTAATTAATTGAACACCAAACTATTCGATTCATTATTGGGGAATATCCGTGATTCTTTCTCTCGATACATTGGAGATTTTGACTCATTGAAGAAAACTATCGGGTCTTTTTAAGCTTACTTCTCGAAACAAGAAATACTCTTTTGGAAATTCCATGAGAACTCCCAAGAAATCTAAAAGAAGTCTACTTGAAGAATTTCCTCCCCGGCATGAAAACTCACCTATCACACCTAAGAAACGAACTAATGCTCCTACTGAGACACCTGAAAAGTCCGGGAAGCATCAAGTGACAACTCCATTCTCTCCGGAAAGAAAAGCAGATAATGTCGACGAAGAAAGTTTTATCTCATCAGATACCCAAGACGTAGTCTATGATGAGGAAGAGGAAGAATCGCTTGATGCCGGTTCCTCGGATAGTGAAAATGATGAATTTGAGAAGGAAATGGGAGAGGATCATTTGGTTCCAGATATGGGTTCTTTTTTTGATTCTTCGGAGATTTTTCGGGAACCAGTGGCTGGCCTCAGAACACGAAAAACCAGTATAACGAAACAACTTTCGCGTGCTCTTCAGAGTCGTTCGTTTAATTTTTGGGTGGTTGCGGAATGGGTCGTTTCCGATATGGATCGAGCCATTTTGGACTATTGGTTAGAATTGGAATGGGCTAAGCGAGAAGATGCATTAACGAAAATTCGGAAAGATTCCTCGAAGACCTCGGGAAAATTCATCAAACTTTCGGCTCGCAAGGTGTTTAAGTGTCGACGATTTTCCAAAAAATTTATTGATCAAGAGAAACTCATTTGGGAACAATTAAGGGAACTTTATCGATATTTACAGTTTTCTCAAGGACAATGGAATTCAAAGATCATGTCGGATCTTGAGTTCCTCGATCGGCTTCCCAATGATGTACCAAATCCATTCCTCGTCAATCAACAAGTTACAGGTAAACCTTATTATGTGGGGAGGGGGATGGGTTGGCCAGGACCACTCAATAATGGTATATATTTTAACACGTCCTTTTTCTTCTTCTATTTAGTCCTTTTTCCCTATGAAAAAATGCTTTCTAATGGGAAATCTCTTCATCCTTATTCGATGGTTACCGGGACCGTGATTGCCGTCGATCCTATTGGTAATCGATATAAAATCCAATTTGATATCGATGAATTAGGAAGGGAATATGTAGCTGACACGAATATTATGGGTCATGGATCTGATTTGCGTATTCCTTGTCTCAAACCCGGCCCCAGCCCGTCATTACTCTCGACCAAACGTGATGAGATAGACAAGCAATCTTCCGATGTACCGCAACCTGAAGAGCCTTCGAAAAATCTTGAGGATTCCGATATAGGTTTAATCCATGAAAAATCTATCCAGGACCAGAGTATTATCCAAGGAACTGTAAGTGTTCTTACTGGGGGCTACGAACATTCGTCTTTTCGACATCTGCTTAAACTCATCATTCTGTTCTTGGGACACAGTTATACATTCTACGCGGTATGAAAGCCAAAGCGAAGTTAATATCCAATTTGAATGAGATGAACATCTATGCACAACGTTGTGTAAGCATAAAAATACTTTTTTCGTATTTGACAGACAACTTCATCGTGGCATGTATCATCAACTCATCCTGATTCTAGATGGCTATCGAAGGAGACACAAGTGATGCCATGGAATGTCCTTCGATAGATATCTCCTTCCGAAGAAGATATGTGAGTAATTTAAACCAAATGAGGGAATTGGATACGGCGATTTTGCGAACATTGGTCATGATCAAGTCCAAGTTGCGAGATGAAGTGGTACGTTTCTACAAGATTGAATCAGTTGTATATTACGATAGCTAATAGAATCAATTTATGGGGTTTTCCATTTCGTTTACAGAATTCAACAGATGATATTAAGAATAAGGATCGATTATCTACTCGAAAGGACGTCTTCTATGAAGCTCAAATGCTAACGGAAGAGCAACAAAAGAAGGTTTTGGAAGCCAGAGAGGTATACTATGAGGAAGCCGGACAGAATTTATAATTGGATCGAGGCAACATCTAGATGATGTGAATTTGTTTTTATTCTTAGGAACGAGATCGTCTATCGGGAAGACATCGATCAATTCACCTCTCTGAAGAACAGTAAGACTGCAGGAAACCGTAATCCTATCAAATTTGGGAAGGATGAGGGATAAATGATCGTTCTACTAACATTCGATTTTCCCATTAGACTAAACAATCGAGATTGTACGAGACAAAACATTTTGAGATTGATTCAATATTGTATTGCTTTGATCATTTCCTGTGAAGTAAGAAGGAATAAGAGAAAAAAAAACATTGGCCTATCGTTTTCCGTAATCTTTGTGCCAATTAATTTCCTATTTCCTCCCATTTCTATAATTTTCCATAGTATTATGCGAACAATTCGGCATCGCCTATCGACACTTTAGTCCAGATTGATGCATCCATAGCATTAATTCGATCGAAACTTTCTCCGGAACAATATGAGTAAGTAATGAGGCATAACTTGATGTAGAACTTTGTTGATAAGTTAACTTCTCATGAATCTCCTCCGTTAGATTGTTTGGAACTTTAGAGGATCTAGTTGAAATCCTAAAGAAATACATGTTAGGAGGTTCTCTTCTCGTGTAATCCTGTATCGTCAAAAATACGAGATTTTCAATTCGTCATGATCAATTTCCTTGGTCAAGAGACGTCAATTGGGATTAATCGCCACAAGGACGGATACAAAGATGAAGTAGAGTATCGGCGTAATGACCATAGTATGTGAGCCATCTAAGTGGTATTTTGGAATCCAATGAGATACCATGTAAAACTACCTCATAAGTCTTCTCTAGAAGACCATCTTCCTTCATCAACGCGGGCACGCATTGACGAAGTAGATCTCCTACTGTCGTTTCCCGTGCATCCTCTAAATTGTATAGATATTGGAAAAATCCGATCACACTTTGTATCTACATCTATCTTATATGTTCGTCAAGTGATTGCCTACCATTTATGAAGGGTACTAGATCTTGAAGTATCATGATATAAGAAGAATCGGTCAATGTCGAACTTCTTAAATAGATCTTGAATGGAACATGAAGCATTTCGACCTCGTTCGGCATCAACTTCTCAATCACATTCCAATAAAGTGTAGTCTGACGATCAAGTAAAGATTCCCAAAGACTTGATTGATCGATTTTCGAAAGATTCATCATTCGTTTTGTTGATCCATAACGTAAACAATCGGCTTCCTTTATAGAAGACATAAAATGGGCTCTTACTTGAGCTTCATCAAATAGTGGTGGTCCCGAGGGAACCGGAGTTGCCATCAATTTCCAAGGAAGTTCCCCATTTCCAAATAGGTCATAAAGAAGACCTACAGGATGATGTGGAGGTAATTGTATAGCATCTAATGTATGTAAAATACATGTATATGTTAAATTGAAATAGGACTTGAGAAGACTATTCAAGAGCGGTAAATAAATATGACGGGAAACCATAGTATACAAAGGTGACCTATCAGAATATCGTATACATACAGGAACATTTCCATCCCAAATCCTGACTCGAATTTCTTGATCCATCATCATTCATGTCCATCTATAGATCAAGTTATAATCGAAAAGAGACTCTCCTAAGTCTTATACTACTGTAATGACTGTACCTTATATTTACCTTTAGTTTATAAGAAATAATTATGAAATTCCCATTTGTTTGATATCCATTACTCCATACTAAAGGAGGTATTCCATCTTTCGTTTATTCCTAATTTTCTTTTTGATAGACGCATCTCACGAATTGGAAGATTAAATCATAGAGAGATAACAAGTTAGATTCACAAAGGGATGCCTTCTTATTACGATCCGCAAGAAAAAAAAATGATCATGACATTCTCTAGGATAATCAGTAGGACTCTTAATCTCTTTCCCTCCCCCTCCTCCTAGTTTAAGAAGTCAACCAATTAAAAAATAACCCTGAAAGGAAAGACAATAATTCGGATAAATAAATCTCCCCACTTCTATCACTCCTTCTCTTTCTCTTTACTTGCCAAATGAATTCATCTCTCTTTTCACCATTTTAGGATAACAAACACATAGACATTAAGATGATAATCATGACAAAAAAAAACAGATATTGATATGAAAATCAAATCTATATTGGGAATTCTTATCAGATTAACCTAATCAAAAACTCTAGATATTAGCTAGTTAAAGACAATCATCATAATATTAAATTTCTTAGAATTCCCTTATATCCAGATATAATGTATGAAACATGAAGAATACATCACTTTGACAAATATATGTGTATGTATAACTATTATCAATAGTGATCGGAGGAAAGTATTTTCATCTCTTCATATAAGAACCATCATTTCTATTTTATATTTTTATTGAATTTTCTTATTCTCATTCTTAATAAAATGTGATCGAGTTTGATTTCTTAAAAGATCCAAATTAGTCGATCCTAGAAGAAACCATGTTAGCACCTTCTTTTCCACTCTCATCAAGTATCACGAGAAGGCGTCTCTTATTTTGATAATAACATTAAAGTCCGATTTCTCGATTTATTATCTTTTGTTTTCCTCTTTTAATTTGCTTCTTATCCTTCTTGGAATATCATTTCTTATCTATTCATCGTATATAATAAAGTATTATATATATATATGATATGTATATAGAATAAACTCAAGAGTTCTTTCTTTATTACTGAAAGAAAGAGAGGAAGAAGAAACCGGTGGATATTACCAATGACAACATTTCACTTATTTTACTTATGGAAAGTTACTCAAACGATATGTAAGTTAACTTTTATGAAATGAACGATATCAATTTTAACATATGGAAGGAATATATCAACTTTATACTCATTCCATGAGATAATTATTTGAAATTAATGGATTTTCAGATCTATTTGATTCCTTGTATGACTCCATACTTTTGTGAAGAGAGGATGATAGGAATGAAAGGATGTATGTTGAGAAAAGAAGTTCTTTTTTTGAAGAGTTATCTATAATATTACATCCATCTGAATATTATATAGACCTATATCTTTACAGTCATCTAATAATATATAAGATATTCATCTATTAAAAATAATGAGTTTCTCTAAGAGGAAATCTAATTTTTTTTTCCTTTACTTAGTATTCGGGAATGGAAAGAATATACGAGGACATCTTTTCCGATAGTTTTTGATAAGAATCCCGAAGATATAGATCGATTACGAGTGGTTTTGAATCGATTTCGATCACTTCTTAATGACTTGTATAGAGTATGGCAAATAGAATCCACCCAATTGGAGGAGGTACTGACTGCTCCTAAACGTGAACTACTCTATGCCATAGAAAAAGATTTTCAAATTAAACAACTCATCTTAATGGATCTCTTGGAAAGTCATGAATTCAATGACCCAATAACCGATATGGAATATATGGCTTACCAGATGATTTATCAAACTTTACTCTTCACGTAATAATTTGTTTCCAACCAAATTCATTAAGAATTTTTCGGGTTGATTGTAAAGCACTAAGAAGGAGAATAAGGAACAAGGAAGAACAAAAAGTTCTAATCAGTATCGAATTGATAGGGAAAAAAAATTTAACCTACAAAATGACTCCTCCCCTGTCGCGTATACCTCAACATAGGAGAGTCACACCTGGAGAATGTCATTGTTCTTACCTTCCATCTCGAAGAATTTTATAATGGTTCTCATGGGAAAGATCAACTACAGTTGAACCTTCATTACTATTGGAAATTTTGCCTTCATCAAAAATCCGGGAAAGATTCGAATGGATTTCCTTGAAATCCTCAATACATAAAGGAGATTGATGTGTGGAAATATTAGCACTAGTCAATGCTATTGCTTGACCACATTGACGAGCAATATCCAAAATAAAATTATTTTTGGGGATACGAATTCCAATTAAAGATACTCCAGGATTCAATTGATCCGTCAAGGTAGTTGATCGTTCAAAACAAAGAGTTACCGGACCAGGTACTAATCGTTCTAATAGAGGCATCGGTGCCGTTATGATCGCATATCTAAAACCGTACTTTTTTTTAACTCATATCAGGGAATCATAGAAGGAAGTCATTGCTTATTCGTTGAAATCAATTCATTCATCAAAATCTTCCCATACATTCTTATCCTTATTTCCTTCCATTCAATCCGGGATTTCTTGTTGGTTGATTCTCAACTATATAGACTACAACCTACCTGAACATATCCGGAATTTCCGAGACACATATGGCCAATGGTTTACTCATATCTCGACGTTTAATATCGTAGATTCGTTGTACCGTCGAGTCGAATGTTGCCAAACCGGCTATACCATAGATAGTATCTGTCGGTATTGCAATAACATCTCCATGTTGAAGATGTTCTACAGCCAATTTCACAGCTTGAAGATAGTTTTTTGGTGTAATTCGAAATATCTTCTCTGTAGGCGACATTAATTCTTCAAGGAACTCATAAGGGAATTCTATTTTCACATTATCATTTCGTTCATAATAATCCTTCCAAAAGAGACAATCAATCAAAGCTAATCCGTTTGTGTTATTATTATTATTGGTGTGGATGACTCTTCAAGAATGGATAAGGATGCTCCAATCGAGAAAGTTTTCGAACGGGTGAGTCTTTCCCTATAAAAGTCATGAGACTAAAAAGAGAAACTAAAAAACTCCTTTCATGTATGTAAACAAAAGAGTATTTATTAGTAGTGACAAATTGTTGTGTGTGAAACATCACCCTATCTTCCTCTTAAAGTGAGAGGAATTGAAAAAGGAGAGTGTGTATTGGGATTCATGGAATCGATCTCGATGATTCCCTATGGAAACTTTCTGGAATTATTATCAATCAATTGGAATGAAGTCCTATCCACATAATCGAATTCTTCTATTTTGATAGTCATGTGTCTTATCGTTGAAGTTGAATTTGAACAATATGCAGTTTATTATGCCGGTGAATCATTTCGATGTCAATTAAAATTCCTCAATGGAATCTATGATGCGAAACAAGTTGATATCCAATCAAGCGAAACTTTGAAACCCATTAAAGGACTTCCAAATACTAGGTTGAAACCTTCGCGTTTCAATGTGAAACCTACGGTCGAGTCGGACAAAGGTTCTTCCTCTTCTCAACCGCAACATCTCGGTGTGACTTCTGATTCGACAAAATCTTCAACTGCATGTACTTATTGTCGTGAACGATCTGAACTAGTTCGATGGGCTAGTATACAACTCCTAGGCTATTTCTCTGTTGATAAAGTTCTCGTGAAGGAGGAGCATTTCTATTCACTCTTAGGTTCTTCATTGGGAAAACTTGGTCAACGCAAGCTATCCTCATCAACTACAGCTCTACCTAATGCATTGGAATCGGTTTCTACGGATAGAACGGTATTTCCTCTATTTTCGACTGACCCTATGATTTTGTTCGCCAATATCGGATTTTCGCATGGACAACAAAAATCATGTAAGTTACTTTATGCAAGTTATCGAAGGAATTTCCTTGGGATGAATGTTTTTTTAATCGAAACGATATGATAATTTCTTTTTTTCAGTTTTATTTGAAGCCATGATACCACCCGTCCTACCATCTACTCATCATGGACGAACTTTTCAATTTGTTTATCGCGTTCTCGTTGGATGTCAGAAAGCCGATGGGAAGACACAAATCTTTCGATTTCCATTTCGGGTTTTCCATCGAATCGAATGTAATGAAGTCATTTTATTCGAGATCTTAATGAATCTACCGAGATGACGACATATCTTATTCGCGTTCTCTATGTGAATTGTTTCACTTTTTTTAGCGGATGGATCGATGAGAATTTATGATCTTATGAAACCCTATCAAAATACAGATAGAATTACTCGATTTCATGTGAAAGATCTCACATCATCTGATCAAGAATGTAAGTTGATTCATTGATGACGATATTGTGAATAGACTATATATCGACAGAGTTATCTAAATTGAAGCGGGAGGGGGGTCATTATTTTTTCTAAATCCTTTTTTATTCGATAGATGATACAGGTGATGATGATCCGAGGAGGACTCGAATTGAATTTTCGAAATTTCCGAGACGATATGATTCCGATCTTCCTCCAAGCATGAACCATATTGATGAATTATGTCAAGGACCTCCCTATAAAAGTAATTACATAGAATGATCTAGTCAATGAGGACATGGAAAATCCCTTAGAAAGAATGCACACACGGATGGACGAAGATTCGGATTCCATAAGGCTGGGATTTTCCTTAAACTATTCTTTCGCCTACTAATCATCTTACATTCTCTTGTTCATTCATGATCAGCTGAATATTTATTCAAGAGATCCGAGGATCAAATTGTAGGAAAACTCATTTTAATGCGTTCATTGTATCGACTAGGTGAACCGGTAATCGGTATGCTGGATTTCAGTGAGGCCACAGTAAATGTACTTCAGGTAGGTCTATATACCATTGTGGAAAATCCAACGTGGTTTCAGAAATTTTCAAACCCCCCCCCCCCCCCCCCAGATTATGGTGACCTTGGAACAATCGGAGACGGTTCGACATTTCTACTGTCGAAAATCCCCGGAGAATATTCGAAATGTGACACGTATTATTGTCGGTGAATATTATGAATTTGTTTATGGAACACATCAAACCAGTTTCATGTTAACAACACCTCCAACTCTTTCGCCGACATTTTATACAACAGCAAGTAAGTCATCCATATGTTTTGGAGAAGACTATTTCCCTGTTTGATGACATGTCGAAAAATGAATCGATATAATTCGAAAAATCCATTCATCGATCCACTGTGAATTCGGTATCTCGACATAGATGACTTTCCTATTGTTGTCACCATTTTAGTGAGTTGTGATTGGAAACTTCGATTCGAATGTGTACTTGGACTTTCCCAACAAATCTACAATGAGACCATTGAAGAAGACCACAATGGTCTTACTTCTCAATCGTGCGCTAGACATGTCGATGTGAATGTATTTCATTGTACAGTTCCTATTAAGATTGTACCGACACATCCCGAAGATGCCATCCTATGTAAATCATGGAATGCCATTCATGTAACATAAAAAAAATCCCATTATAATTAATTTTTTAAAGATAAACTCCCAATAGGAATAGTCACTTCGGTCTCGGATAAACCATTCTCCGAATAAGATTTTACATCATTCTCCTTCTCACCATCAGTGTCCTCGTCATTAGTATCCTCGTCATTAGTATCCTCGTCATTAGTATCCTCGTCATTAGTATCCTCTTCATCATCGTCGTAATCCGTTTCCTCATTTCCCGAACCGTCATAGATTTCAATTGAAGAAACATAATTGATCTCTGAAATGTTAGGAATTTCCAAGGAATCATCGGTATGGGATGGATGTCCAATAGAATTCTCGGAATTTTGAGTGGGTTTGGATAATTCATTGACAGTTAAAGGTTTTCCTTTTTCAAGATTTCTCAAATAAGTTCGTCGTTTTCTTTCATTCATGTATTTCAAATCCTGTTCCTGTTTCAAGAGTGAAGATTGAATATCACTTTCTAATTCGATTTCTTCAGATTTAACTTCGATCGGATCTTGACATTTACTACAGAGATTTGTCTCCTGAAAACATTCATGACAAATGACATGATAGGCTTCGAAAATTGTTTTTCCAAAACATCGAATACACTTTTTTGGAACTGTTAAAGGTTTATATTTCCGATATTTCTTCTTCCATTCCAATATCTCGGTACATTGTGAACATAATTCTCTAATGGGGATAGAAGCAATTTTACGAGTTAATCTACTATTTTTGTTATGTTTGTAAGCATGTTGATTTTGATATTTTTGAGGTCGTTTTGTTTGATCTCCTTTTCGTGTAGTTCCTCGTTCGATAGCCATTTGAATTCAAGTACCAACAAAAAAAACCATTCATCTATCTGTAGACATTCTATCTACTGCCCAAATAGGTTACTAGCATATATACATACACGATGATGATTCATTATTATTCTTGTCTCGTCTTCCCATCGATTGTCTAGTCCATACCTTCATCATATACTCTATTGGAAACTACACACATCTACGATAACAGTTTCCTCCTTTCTTTAATGAGACACGCTATTCGGATTCTCCATAGTTAGTAATGGGAATTAGAACTATATACGGTCACCTGACAGATTCGATAAGAGAGGAACACGAGTCTTAAATGAATGCTAATTCCCGACTTCCTCGTATTCACCGACTGAGAGAGAAACGCATATTCTCTATTCAAGAAGAAGGTCTATAAGTGAGATATCGAGTTTATCTACTTGCCTATTTGTAGAGACATGTATCAATAGAGACACATCCATAGATAGATGTAAGTGGAACTATATGAATTGTATGAGTAGGAACTAAACAAAAGGGAACCAATATATTTAAAAATATAAGACACCTAAGTTAACGGAGATCTTTTTTCTTCATTGATAGATAGTGTCCTATCTATGAATATAGTATGGTAGTATTCACATATACATGTTAGATAAATTTTGATTATCTTCCCCATTCAACATGCTTCGAAGACAAGCACGACTTCGACGAGAATATCTTTATAGAAAATCTCTTGAAGAACGGGAACAACAAATTTATGATAAAAAACGTAAATTACGGGAAGCTATTGAAAATGGAACACCTATTCCTACGGAACTTCGAGATGATGAATTACGATTACGACGTGAAATGGAATTTGAAGGGAAAGAATGGAGTCCTCGCCAACATATAGATGATGAATATGCGAATGCGACTAATAAGCGAGAACCAAAAATTCTTATTACAACATCACGCGACCCAAGTAGTCGTTTAAAACAATTCACCAAAGAAATGAAATTAATGTTTCCTAATTCCCAAAGAATTAATCGAGGAAATTATGTTATGAAGGAAATTGTTGAAGCTTGTCGTAGTAATGAGGTTACCGATTTAGTGATTTTTCATGAACATCGTGGTGAACCCGATGGTATGGTTGTTTGTCATTTCCCATATGGTCCTACTGCCTATTTTTCGCTACATAATGTGATTCTTCGTCATGATATTCCCGATCGTGGTACCATAAGTGAACAATGTCCTCATTTGATTTTCGATGGTTTCAATACACGTCTTGGAGAACGTGTTACCTCTATTTTGAAACATCTATTTCCCATTCCTAAGAAGGATAGTCGAAGGATTTTCACATTCAGCAATATGGAAGATTATATTTCATTTCGTCATCATGTCTATCAAAAAATTTCCCATAAAGAGGTTCAATTAATTGAAGTTGGACCTCGATTTGAACTTCGACGTAAGTTTTATTTATATAGGATGTTAAAGTTTGAAGACTTTTCTCGCATCTATCTACTTACACACACATCCGTATACATATATATATCTCATTGGTTTCTTCTAATCTATCTATCTGGTTCCATTTCATCGTCTAGCATTCCAAATCAAATTGGCCACAGTTGATATCGAGGCTGCCGATATCGAATGGATCCTTAGACCGTATATTCGAACAGCCAAAAAACGATCACTTTTCTAATATAGAACCATATTCCTGAATGATTTTTTTTTGTTATTTTATTTCTCTTTCTCGCTCTTTCGAAATCTTTATTCCAGCATCCTTGAAGCTCGGAAAAATCGAATCGTTTTATCTTTTAGGAATTGATTTATACTTTCTTCATGTCTCGATGATAGGGTGAATTCTCTATGATGATCGGAATCTTCTCACTCTTCTTACCCTCTATCTCGTCTACTTACATTTCATATCTATGTTCCCTTCTCATTGATGATGTTCCATTTGTTCTTCAATCACATTTTTCCTATATATCAAACATATGAGATATGCATGTTTGTGTAGGAAGAATATAGGGCCTTTCTTAAAAATAAAGAAACCATTTTTCGGTTTTGCTTTTTCTTCTTCAAAACTTATTATTTAATAATAAGAAAAGGAGAAGAGAAACGGGATTTCGGTGGGGATGGAAAGTGGATTCCTAATATACTGAAGTGATAAAGAAGCTTTTACCGATTGTTAACTTTGATATCGTTCTTATTTCCCTATTCTGTTCGATATTTATTATGTCACAAATATTACCTTTAGGTAAGAAGAGTTAAGAAGTTTCCCATGTGGAGAACCTAGATGTGTTCTCTTTCTCGTTTTCCGATAGTCATCTATAATGATGATGATCGATGAAGAGAACATAGATTTCTGAATATATGAAGAGGTTTTTTTTGCCTTTTCTTCCTTGATATCTTCATGATTTCTCTATATCTTTATTGTTGATGGTGGTGGTAATGATGATGAACACATAAAAATGTGTTGATATTCTTTTCGAGAAAGAATGTTGGATTTTAATAGAGAAGCTGTTATGGAATTATCTTTTTTTGTTCCTTTTCATTCTATTGAATATGTGTTTAGAATTAATGGATCGATGTATTGGATCAGCCATTCATGTGGTTATGAAAAATGAAGGAGAGTTTAGTGGTGTTCTCGTTGGATTCGATGATTATGTCAATATGGTACTAGAAAATGTGACAGAATAGTAAGTAGAAATCAGGATGACTTTTAGAGAACACTATTATCCTCCTTATTAAAAAAAAGACTAACAAATTTCAAACTATTTTATTCTTGGATTCGATGTAATACTAATAATACTATGTTTGTCATCTTCTTTCTAAGTGAGTCGACGACGGAAGGGATTCGAAAGAATTTCCTACCCCAAATCCTTCTGAACGGTAATAATGTATGTATCCTTGTTCCAGGTGGAATGTAAGTATTAACAAAAAAAAGATTTTTGGTTTCTCCATGGAGATCTGAGAGAGAAAGAAGGAAGAGGAGATCTTCATGTTGATTGTGATAAATGAACTATTTTTTCACTCATTATGATTTATTAATAATATATCACCAATTCACATTTTCCTATTTACATTTACTTAGAGGATCCTCTTCTTGAATTCTTCCATCGAGGAAAGAGGTATATGTTCGATGTGACCATGATTATTATATAATCTTTTCCGTTAACTCCTATCGATGATCCTCTTTTATTCATCAAAAGAGATTATATAGAAGGCATTTTTTTAACACTTTGAGGGAAAGATTTTCTTTTAATAAACAGCCATTGCAATGATCTCTTTTTTCCTCTCTTTCTTTCAAAAAGGAAAGTAAAGCAACCATGAAAGACCGGATAGAATTGATCCTCACATTCTTACGTATATATACAGGAATATATAATCATAATCTATGATGGTTTATTGACGTTTTTGTAAGAGTTGGGCACGTAAATGAAGAGCCATCGCGGAATCCTTTAAAGCCGATAATTTAGTATGTAATAAATAATTATCAAGACTTCCTTTACGTTTAATACAACGAAGAGCATGAGTTGTCACTTTTAATCGAATATCCTTATCGAGAATATCCGAATGTAATCGTTTTGTTTGAACATTAGGTTTCCAACAACGTCGAGTTTTCCTTTCCGAAAATGAGACATTATTTCCCGTCATACGTGTTTTTCCTGCAAATAGACCTCGTTGAGCTCTCTTGAATACCATTCTTCCTGTTTCCATTACTCCCCAAAGAAGAGTTCTAACAACCATTTTCTATTTGAAACTGTTTCTCTTTTGTTATGAAATTTGAATTAGATATGAAAAAAAAAAGTTCTTCCTCTCTTTTTCCCTTGAAAATAGGTTCTTCTCAGAAATCCCGAATTATACTACACACTCTATTATCATCATCAACAATCTTCCTAGCTAGATCTCTGAAATTCTTCTCATCTATTCTAGTCAACTCTCTCAATTATTTTCTACCCTTAAGAGTTGATTCTTACACATATATTCTCTATACTTACCTATACATACATACATGTCTAGTATCTATTTATCTGCTTGTGTTTGCCCGTTTTTGCCTATCGGTGTTATTAATATCCTCTATTTAGTATAACAACATCTCCAACATTATTAAGAACGATACTATACTACTTCATTGGGACATCGAGACCTCCCTTCAATCTTATTTATCCAATATGAATAAGGATTTTAGGTCAATAATCGATTTTATATATGACTTCCTTATTAGCATAATAATAAGAGATGAATTGAAGAAAGAGAAGAGAGAAATTGCGAAAAGACGAGTATGTTGAGTTGAGAGTGTTGTCGATTTGATTGATAAATATATACTGTTTAAGTGGGGGGGAAGAGGAGGAATTGGAGGTGAGATACATTTTGTGATTCGGTTTTCTCTTTTCCTAATCAAGAAGTAAATGTGAAGATTTGTGCGAAAGATATTTTTCAATTGAGATAGTTTTATTAAACACGAGATATCAAGAAGAAGGAAGGTGATGAGTGGTGACAACGAAGAGGAGTAAGAGAAGTGAAAAGGTTCATATTGTATTCTCGGAAGAAAGAACGAGAGAAGGTGGATATTTCAATTCGCTGTCCAGAGTAGTGTCGAATTCTTTTTTATGAAGTGTTAGAGATCCATTTTTTTTTCGATTGTAGACCTATTATTATTCTATTTGATGATTATGTTGTATTATTGCTATGTCTACAATTGCTAAAAAATATTTGGAAGAAGCTTTGGCTAGTTTAGCTATTGCTGTACGTCAGGATCTTGAAAAAAACGCAATGGCAACACAACAACCTGGTTTTCAATCATGGATCAAGAAATTTAAAGAGAAACATCCTCTAGATAATCCCATAAAACCCACAATCCTTGATGGAGCCACAAATTCAGTTAGACTGGAACTACAGCAACAACAACAACAGCAATCACAATCCCAAGAAGAAGAAGAAGAGGAAGAGGAAGAAAGTCAAGAAGAAGTATCCTCTACGACTCCTCGTGCTCGATATATTCGACTTAATTTGTTTGATTTGATTGGATGGAGAAAGGATTTCGGTGTGGGATTACAAGTGACACGTGTTAAATGGAAGGGACGATATCCCGATACTTATTGGACTGTGAGACGAGTTCGACTCAATCCTACGAGTTTACGTCATGGACGAGCTTGGGGTATTTTGACTTGGAAGGGGAAATCTGAAAATGTAGAATGTGAAATACGAAATCCATTAAAGAAAGAATGGATTCCTTATATTCAACCAAGTGTACTTCATGAATAAAAAATCCGAGAGATTTCCTAATCCTAAATCTTCCATATCATTTCAAGACATAAATGTATACATTATGTGGATCTTTCAATACCATCTTCCTTCATCATAATAATATAAAGAAGGATTCTTTTTTCCGAAGTATCCGGTAGAGATAAGGAAGAAAAGTATAATGTAGTGAAAAGAATGGATTTTTTTTCATTAATGAAAAGTACGATATTAAATTGAAATGTCTCCCGGTTCATTTGAGGTCTTTTCTGTTCTATTCTTTTTTCCGGAACCTTTGAGACATTAGAGTGATTACCTCTACGTCTCTGAACTTCTTGTCCAGATCAGTATCAAAAAATGGCCTCTTATTTTCATCATCTCAAATAAATAGATAAGGAAGAATAATTTTTAGTTCGTTTTTTGTCGAGTAAAAGGTCAGAATACCTCCAATCCTATATTATAGATCAATTCATGTCTACTCTTGAAAGGATGGATTGATATAGCATATAGTTGATGAAATCTATTAGAATTGACAAGATATGCTATTAACACACTATTAACATACCAACTTATCCATCATGTTCAATTCTTCCCATATGGTTTGCAATTAATTTGATGACGGAAAAAAGCATTGCAAAGGAATTCTTCGAGAGAATTCGTATCCAAGATAGAACAACGGACTTTCGGGACACGTTGCCCATGAAACTTAGATCATCTTTATCAGACTATGAAATAGTCTTTCATTCATTAATCAAGTTCCAAATGTTGAAATTCAACATATCTTCATGTTATTCGAAGTGGAATATGAATTCAAAGTCTCGAATTGATAATCGGAATTCTTCAGTCGTCCGATTATGAGAGTGAACTATCCAAATGTTTTGAATTGCAGCGGCTGGTGATGAAATCAGTTATTGAATCCCATAAAGATTGTAAAATCACTTTTTATGTTGAATTTTTGGAACAATTTTATACAAATTCATGGTATTTCGTATTGATTTTAGGAACATATCAAGTTGATCATGTATCGATTGAAGATAGACAATTAATTGTTTTCTTAGGTATCGTTCGTTTGATTCTTGGTCTTTAAATGTGTAACTATCGAGTTGAATAAGGAACTTCATAAGTTCTTCGTCCAGATGGGTAGTTCTTGATTCATAATCATGAAGGCGTAAAGTCAGAGATGCCATGTCCATTTGATTGGATTCGGTATCCAGAAAGGTTTGATAGGATTTCTCAAGAGCAAGTAGATCTTCTTTCATAGAGATCATCTTATCTTTATATAAAGCAAGTTCTTTGCCAACAGTAGATGTCAATGAAGAGGAAAGAAACCAAAGATTCGGATCCTGAATTGTTTTATCAGGCTCAATAACAGCGGATTCATATGAACTTGTCGATAATAATGGTGACTTCTCGGAGAGAGCATGGAGTCCTAATGATCCCAAAGAAGGTAGCTCTTTTGCTGGACCATAGGGAGCGGACTGGGAAGGGGAGGATTGTGAATCAGTCACATCTAAAAGTATTGGAGACGATGGGTATGGATTTGAGAGCCTCAGAGATTTTTCTGGAGGGGAAAGTCGACTTATTCCTCGTTCTTCCATGTTGGTTCCCATAACCTATAATGACATAAGATGTGAGATTGGGTAAGAAAACAGAACGAAGAACCGTTCGTCTCATGTCTCTATAAACTTACGATGGCGGATGGTGTTTTTTTACGCTCCGGTGATGGAACATCAAGTAACCTGGAAATATTTCCGGTACAGGATTTCAATCGATCCGTTTGTAATCGGAGTTGTTGCTCATCGAGCCAAGTTCGTGATACATATTTATTATAGATTAGTGATTTCAGTTCATTATCCATGGAGGTTTTCATTTTCTCTGCAGGATAGTCGGCACACCAAATTTTGCGACAAATCTAATAAAACGGGAACATGATGATGAGTAAGAGCCCGATAAGAATTATCATTTTATCGAGGAGGAGATGGAATAGAGAGAGAGAAAGAAGACTAGATAGCTAGTATCGATTTTCGTCGAACTTACATCATTACCGGCCATATTAAGACGAGTCAATTCTTCCGAAGTAAAGTTGGCTGCAGTAATTCCCTTGACATGATGATGAATTTCTCGACTAGATCAAGCAAAAATAGGAAAAAGAGGTTTCAGATAAGAAAAAGAAAGAAAAGGAAAAAGCATTGAATGACGACGAATCCTATTGATTTCCTTTCATGAACTTACAGAAGTCCACTACATCTTGTACATATGTATGAATAATTGAATAGATTTACGTAAGTTGTGCCCTGAAAAGAACGAAATTACATGATGAAGGAAAACCAAGTTTTTAATGAGTGTTTCCTTTGGATAGGAGAATATGTCTGAGACACTTCACACACACATAATAATAATAATATGGTGTATGGGTCGTTAATGTTGCAGTTTTACATATTCATGTTATGAAGGGAATCACTTACAATCGAACCACATTCAAAACAATACCTATTGGACCCCTGTTTAGCCAAATCTCTAACTGTTGGTCCATCATGTTTCTGAGAAGGAGACATTTGTTTCCTAGTCGAGAGAATATATTATCAAGGCAAAGTAATCTATTTTCAAATCATTATTAGTATTTCTAGTATTTCATTTTTCTTTCCTTAGTAAGAAATTGTTGACAAAGTCTCTTCTTCTACTATTGAGACATAGTTTAAGAAGAGTTGGGATAGTCCCATTTTGCGATGAACTATTCCATATTGAGACACGGAAACAATGGGTGTCTATACTGACCTTGTCTCACTTCGATATACACCTTATAGAATATTGGTATACAGAACAAAAAACCAATGGTTTTCTTTTTCATTCTACTAAAACATGTCATCCCATCGTAAAAAAAGAAAATCCGATTGGAGTCCTACTAGGAAAGCCTATTGTATAGTTCAAGAATCGAAATATCTTATGATCGAGCATGTAGCACCTCTTAATATCGAAGGGGAACTCCATAATCTCCTCGACTTTTACGGAGATATTGAAGAGTAAGAATAGGATAATTGGGATAATTTGGGAGGGAGGTTTGGATTTTTAGGATGTTTGTCGCACATTCTCATCACCATCATCATTCTTTTGGTATGATGTTTTAGATTTCAAAGGATGGATGAAATGGATAGTATCGAGGACGTTTATTTCGTCAAATTCTCTTCATTATCTCAAGCTAGGTAAATTGAGGGAAGGGGAATGTCATCGTCGGATATTTGAAGAGATTATTCTGAATCTTGGAAAACAAAAAACTAGATATGCCAAACGCAAACTAGATGATCATTATTTTTACGGGAAATATCTCAGTATTCGTTATGCTCCCGAATATGAGACTTTAAAGGAGACGGAGGAAAAATTGAAGGATCGTATGCGAATCGTTAATGAAAAAGTTGGCAAATGTACGTTAATACGAATCAATTTATCCTATTTTGGAAAGAATCTTCTTTATAGAATATCTTATCTGATGATTCGGGTCTGTTATTTGCATTGTAGATTCTCGCTCGAAATTCTCGAGTTCTCAAGAATCCTATCCTATTAGTGATTCTAATGGCAAGAAGTTTCCTAAAAAGCGTGAACCAACGGAATCATTCGATTCAGAAACATCCATCGCTCAAACATCCCATAGGTAATTATTAAAACATTTCATCCGAACCCACTTGTTTCATTTGATTATCTCGATTGACAATTATTCCTCACCGTTTTTCTGTTGTTCGTAGGACAACGATCGCAATTGCAAGTAATGTCGCAACTACAAATAATATCGCAACTACAAGTAATGACAATAGCCTATTGAAAATACGAGAAAAGTTGGCAAAGAAGAGAAATTGATTGGAATAAGATTGATCCTATCCATATATCTCTTAAGTTGTTGAAACGAGAAAATCCGACCTCTTTGATTCTGCTCTTTTACAAAGTCATCATTTCTCATGGTGTTGTTTTACGAGGGTTCCCAATGATGAGAATATGCACTTTCATAGAGACAAGGGTTGTGCTGAGAATTTCTTTCGTCTCAATAATAAAGGTCCAAGTAAATTTCATGCATGCTCCTCCTTATTCTTCGATTTCTTCTTTAGCAAGAAGAACCTGGTGATAACATTAACATCCCAGGCGTATCTTGTTTGGACAAGCGTAGACGTGAAATCCTCTTAGGAAAAGTAGTATGTGTTTGGTTTAACGAATTTGTTTTCTTATGAATGGATCGATTATTGGATTGGGCTACGAGTCATAGAGGACAAGAAGAAGAAACGACATCTTCAACTCCACTAGCAACCGGTGACACTTTGGACCCGAAATGGCTTGATATTATTCTTGGAAACGATGACTCAGTGAAAATGAGAGGTAGGAAATGAGGGAGTGAAGAAAAAGCATTCATACTTTCATTTAGTATCATTGGTTGTATGAGAACACAATTTCCAAATGAGTCCTTTCTTTTTCAATAGAATCGATGGAGGCTATCAACAATAAGGAGTTGGAATTGGAAGACCGAATGATCGCTTTTGATAATTTGGAATTGCTTGTCGAACAATATGATAATGCTAAGAGTAAGTACATACCTGATAGATGGGAGAACTTATTGGCCGTTAGATGGAGACAAACCTGTGTTATCTCTTCTCATTTTAATGTCGATGTTAGATTTACGAGTATTAGGCATGATACCGAAACTTTTGGAATTGCTTTTTGATTCGGAGGCTGATATTAGAATGTATGCTGCCTGGGTGCTAGGCACGGCTGTTCAAAATAATCCGCATACTCAAAAAGATGTAAGAGATCTTCATGAAAGAGAACTCTATTTCATCGTTGGGTTCTATCCGATGATGTTCATGATGACTAGCTAGTTTTTGAATATCACCTTGTTTGGAATTGGAATTGTTTTTTGTTCTTTCTTTTACCATATTAGTTTGCCGATCTAGATGTGTTACCAAAGTTATTGGAAGTGATGGAAGCTGATTCCGATATGGACGTGAAAACCAAGGCTCTCTATGCTATTTCAGGTAGGAAATTGTCTTCAACATTGATTGCCCCATACAATGAAGCCAACCAATTGATTGATCGATTATTTTCATTTATGCCTGAAACGATGCAGGTTTTATAAAAAATCACGCTATTGGTCAAGAAGTCTTTTTTCTTCGAAACGGCTTGGATAGATTACAATGTACTTTTTCAAAAGGTCATCGTTTTCTCCGGCAAAAAGTTCTTTTTCTACTTGTGGCATTGTCCATGGAGAATTTGACTCTTGCAAAGAGAATCATCGATCATCCGATATTCACTAATATTTTGGAATTGCTCGAACGACAACAGGAGCGGGAATTTCTCGAGAAGGGTTTGCAATTATTATCCATCATGGCCGGATATTCGGAAATCATTGATAAATTAAGGACGCCAGCAATCTTCAAACTATTAAATCGTATAGAGATGGGGATGAGACAATATAGATCGGATGAGGCCTATCGGGAAATTCATGAGTTTCTTGATTATCTACAAACCACTCTGAATAATAGACCAAATTGAGGATCTTCCATCTCCAATTAAAGTCAATGTTTTGATTCACAAATTATTTTTCCACTTCTTGTTTGTAAACGTCAATATTATACTATTTGGAGGGGGGAAGTCTTTGTCAGTACCTCCTTTTATATCCATCTATGAAGACTAGCCGACTCAATATTCACGTTCCTAGTTATCTTACCGTTCACGAAAATTCTCAAACAAAGGTATCTTCGTGAATGGAGGGAACAGTGTCTATCCGATACTTGACTACCGACTATCTGAAAAAGATTACACGAGGTGAACATCCTAAAAAGGTCCGTGTACTTCAATTGGAAGGCAAACGAAATGTGTTTGGTGATGCTGAAAAACTAAGACAATTAGAAAATCTTAGAGATTATGTGAATCTTGAGGAACTTTATCTGGCTCATAATGCTATTCATCGAGGAATATTAAATGAACTCCTAAGACTCACGAAATTACGAATTCTTGATCTCTCCTATAATGGAATGGAAGATGAATGTTTGACATTCGGTCGTTCTCGTCCAGAACAATCCCTCAGACTTGAATATTTGGAAATACTCCGTCTGTCGCATAACCAGCTGTCTTCTATTCCAGAATGGATCTCGAATTGTTCGAAGTTACGAGAATTCCAGATGAGTTTCAATTGTTGGAACCATCTGGGGGAAATTGATCGACTGGAAAATTTGAAATTGTTACAACACATTGATTTGCGTGGAAATTCGATTGATATGCACTCGGGTACCCGTGAATTCTTGTACGTTGTCTATAGGTCGAAGTTTTTGCGAGTGCTCAACGGAGAGGATATTGTCGATTCTTTAAGGCAATCAGCTCAAGAGGTGTTCTTTTCTAAGGATCTAGAGACTCTTCGTCAAAAGATCTCTGATCTGATGCGTCAGAGAAATGACCTATATGAGCGGGTATCCAATTTGGAGGTCTCCAATGGGAAATTAACCAGGGATTATAGGGAAATGGAAGAACTTGTGGGTCAGTTAGAGGGTGAGAACTCAACTTTACGAGCCCAAATGACTTCTTTACAATCTTTGACCGAACGACAGGCAAAACAACTCATGGATTATGTTACGGAAAGTGTCCAGATAAATGATATCTCCCCGAGTAATGACCGGTTAGGTGTGGCCTCGGTCATCAGAAACGATAATCTTCTCGACTCACATTCCAAGATTGATGTCTTGATTGCACCTCATTCTAATTTTTTACGTGAACATGCGGAATTATATCAAAAATACAATATTTTGGAGTCTGAACATGCACTTATCATTGCAAAACATGAGAAATATGTTTTGGATGAAGCCTCTTTCAAGGATAATCTAAAACAGAAGATAGTCTCGCTCTTCGATGGTGTCAAGGATTATAGGGAAATTCCTATATTGGAGATGAAAGATGCGAACCACTTGGAGCTGGACGATGTTCTTCAATTGTTGAAGTTTGCATTCATTCGATGCAATGAAAGCCTCCAAAGAGAACTCCTTTTATCGAGCAATGAAGAGTCACTCGATGTGCAACGTTTGAAAATGCAACAAGAACGAATAGCACGTCATTCACTCGATATTGAGCGCTCCCATAAAGATAGCGAAACGATGTTTCATCGCCAATTGATGGCTCTCAAAGATATGATCGATATCAAAGATCGTGTTATTCATGCCATGCAGTCTACTCGAACTATCCTACCATCAACGATCTCTCGTCCAACAGCCATCAACTTGGAATCGTTTGATATCGCTTCAATTCAATTAAAGGAAATCGATGATATTCTAACGGCCTGTCTCGGAAAAAGTCGACGTGCCGCAAGCTTGAGTATAGTCGACGCCTTTAAGCTATATCTTCAACTTTTGCGAAAAAAAATACGTTCATCAAGTATACGAACATCTTGTAACCTGTGTAACTCCCATGATAGACCATTCAAGCAAGTTATCTCTCCGGTCAACCATTGTACCGAAAGAGATCTCTCGTCATTATCGACAATGGCCGAGTTTGGCACTTCTCTATGGACAAGTACTCCACCTTCTCGATCTTGACTGTATTGTCTCCCAACAAAGCAAAATAGAGCAGATCTACGACCGTCTCCTTAGTTGTGATGATTTATTTGGGCTAGAGTACATTCTGTTCAAGATACTCTCTCAACGCCTTTAATGCCTTATATCGATGTGAAATGGTGTTCTTGATAGAGGGATCCAGCTCAGCATAGGTCTTATCGAATCCTTCTGGCTCAAATACGGTATCCCAAGCAAAACTTTGTGGACCTCTTGGTAGAACAATTCTTCCCTTTTGATCAAAAACACTCTTTGTTAGTATATAGGCATAAAGATGATTGGGGATCCTATCCATGACGATCTTCTGCTCTGCAGGTGGAGGTTCTTCGTGACACTATAGGATCATGAATGATTCATTACCTGAGTCTTTCCTTCAAAAAGTAAGGGTTCACTATCAGGACCCGCAGCATAGGCGAGAATACAAGTCGCGCATGCGGTTTTATCCTCGAAGCCTTCTAGCATTTTGTTCAAGCCCTTTGGACCGATTGATTTGGCAAACCATTTACTATGCAACGAAGATGAGTTGATAGGTTACTTCTTCAGATAGCGATGGCGATAAGAATCAGAAGAATGTATCCTCTGGGAATGATAATAAATCCCATTCTTGTGATGCGATCCATACTTCTTAGGTAGAATCATACAACAAGAAGGTCCAAAGAAGAAAGTTCGAATGGATCTATCCGATTCCTTTTCTTGGACATTCCATCTATTATACTTACATATAGGGTCCAGGCAATCCGTTCATAGCATTAAAGCCGAGAAGTGTGTCCTCAGTAATAACTGGGCCTTGAACCTAGAGAAAAGATCCATCAGAAAGAAGAAGGGCAACACAAATTTCGGATAAAATTCGAACAGTTGTCATCTGAGAAGTGAATTCCACTACTTTAAAACCATTCATTATTTTGAGATAGTGTACCTTAATGGCAGCCTGACGACATTTTTCCGCAGCAATCTCTTCAGAAGTTCCTTGGATTTCAGCAACTAGAATGGTTAAAGAAGTTAAATCAGTTTGCTGCTAATCAGAATCGTCATCTTACGGTCGAGACTTAGAGTTTTCAGTTCTATGTGAGATCCCAGAATTTCCAGGACTTCCTTGAGTTTATTCGCATTTCCCGTTACGAATGTCAACATTTTGTAAGAACGAATATTTCCCGCAGATAATGATGGAAAAAAAGTAAGCTCTAATAAGAGATACACTCAAATTACTTTCCAATGAGGTAATCGTAATAACAGGGGATTTGTTTGGTTTCTTTCAATTCGATGTCTACGATTTACTTGTGTTTTATTATTTGAACAAAGTCAGGCCTACAGGATATTCGATTTTATCGGATTTTTCGTTGACCATCGATTAGACTTGCATAGAAGAATGTTACAAGTAGAATATAGAAAGCAACGATTCTAATCAATGAGTTCCTTACTCAATTAGCATTGGAAAAACATCGATCAAATTACTAACGAATCCCATTCTTCCGATCTCTATCTATTCTTGCTTATGAGAGGATAAAATGAACAGTTAATTGTAAAGAGAAAGAACTCTTGAATGATGTTACTCAAATTGTTTTATCTCACAGTAGCTGATCTTTGAGAACATTGATTCAATTTAGATTAGTAGATTGATTAAGAAGGAGATTTCAATTTAACAAGTCGAGAATTGTAGTCTTGAAGATCTCCCGAGTTTTCACAGTCTAATTTAGACGAGAAAGTTAATATGATTATCCATTTAGCCGAGAGAGATTGATCATCTTTCAATTCTCCCGATATGCAACCTGTTAGGCTCCTTATTAGCACAACTTGGAATTATTGGATGTCCTCCAACTCGAATACATTATTCGACAAGATAGTCTCGAGATAGATAAAAAGAAAAAATCTCTTTTGCAAAATACACATTTTCTGAATTCTTGGAAACTCTCATTCTCATGTCAGATCTGATTCGTACAATGTCCCCAATTGGCCGGAAATGTAATCCAACATTCCTCATTGGATTTGTTAGGAAAACGATACACGATAAGTCCGATTACGAATATCGTACCCGGTATTATCTCGAAACTTGACCGACAACTACATCGGAAACCTCACCATCCCTTGAGTATTCTTCGTTCGAAAATCGAAGCTTCTTTCAAACGACGTTACGTTCGAACAGAGGATGGTCAATCATTATTCACATTCTTCTCAAATCTATCTCCTGTGGTGACAGTTCAACAGAATTTCAATGACCTTCTCATTCCGTTGGATCATCCTGGGCGTAAGCCTACCGATACTTACTACATTAACGATGACTATGTACTTAGAACACATACCACGGCACATGAAGTTGAGATGATTCGGAAAGGATATCGGGCATTTTTGACTAGCGGAGATGTTTATCGCCGTGATGAGATCGATGCAACTCATTATCCAGTCTTTCATCAAGTGGAAGGAGTTCGATTGTTTCCGATACATCAGATTTCCATGACTAATCATTCTTCCGATGTGATCGCCTTACTGGAACAAGACATGAAACAATCACTAGGTTATCTTGTAGAAGATCTATTTGGGCAAGTTCGATGTCGATGGGTTGAAACTTATTTTCCTTTCACACAACCATCTTGGGAGCTTGAGATTTTCTTTCAAGATCGTTGGCTCGAAGTACTTGGATGTGGTATACTCCATCCGGGAGTCATGCAAAGAGCCCAAAATAATGAATATATCGGATGGGCATTCGGTCTAGGTCTGGATCGATTGGCCATGGTACTTTTTGAAATCCCGGATATTCGGTTATTCTGGAGTGAAGATGACCGTTTTCTCAGCCAATTCCGAGAGAATGACACTGTGCTACGCAAATTCGTTCCTTTTTCAAGATTTCCTCCTTGTTATAAAGACATGAGTTTCTGGGTCGATAGTTCATTTGATGAGCATGATTTCTACGAAATGATTCGCGGGATTACTGGAGATCTAGTCGAATCTGCTCAAAAGGTAAGAAGATGTCTTCATTCAGGTTCATCCCTCTTTTCCACGTGGATGGGTTATGTAAAGAAAGATGCATCATCTATTGACAAGATTGATTTCTCCAAAAAAGAGGGAAACTTATTAGACAATCAATCGGATCGGATTGGTATCATTATTTTATTTCCTATTTCCTCTTTTTTTCTCTCATTCGTTGTAGGTAGATGAATTTCATCATTCACCCACGGGAAAGATCAGTCGATGTTATCGGATTACGTATCGATCTATGGACAAGTAGGCTAATAACCAGGGTGAAAGAGAGTAGTCAAAGGATTTGCTTCCCAAATTGACCTATATACAATTTTCTTCCTACCTTTTTTTTTCGAAGAAATGTCACCAATGAGGAAATAAATGTTCTTCAGGAGCTGATCCGACAAGAATCTGTGAAAAGGCTAGGCGTCATACTACGATAAAGATGGATTTTTCGGCATGCCAGTTGAAATTGTAGTTGTCACTATGCCTGGAGAATTACCACTTGGCAAAGTTGATGCCAATCGAGTGAGTAATCCCGAAGAAGGAATTTTGGATAATGAATTTTCTGTATCGTCGAAATTGTCCTGTGGTGGAAAAATGTCCCGTTCCAATTGAGAAGTCGTTCTTTTGCCGATTCTCGGATACCTGAAATCATTAAATATTGGAAAATTTCAATTTAAAACCGTTCTCATGAACGCTACTATACACATTCCCTAACAAGGAATTTCACATACCCGAATCTATAATGCCAAACGTGGGTTTCCTCATCCTCGACAAAATGTTTCGATTCAAACGGTATGCATACTCCCTGGGAATTTCGAGCTTGTCTGCTGGAGGAATCTTTCTTAACGAGAATTTTCTCGTATGCAGCCAAATCCAAATTCCGGTTCATGATGGCTTTGGTAACCTTGGCCCACAATTGACGTGATTCCAATTCATCTTGTTCATCGATAGGAGGCACGATTTTCGCAAAGAAGGGTTCCTGTTGTACATTCAAAAGAACCTTTTTGTCTACTAACTCCTGATTTTCGGAAATATAAAAGAATGAAATATAACAATCCGCTTGATCATGATTCCCCAAGTTCAATTAGGAAGATATCGATATTTACCATATTAACAACTCGTTCCACATAGATCGTGTCCGTCCATTTGCCACTTAGTCGATAGTAGATTCGTTGAGGATCACTTTTCTTGAAGATCTTCCCCGAAATGGCATGATAGGAACCATGGAAATAACCCTAAGGATGTAGCTCGAAAATTAAAGATGTATCTAAACCAACCCTCCTCATTCGTTTTTAATTGTCAACCAAGGAAAGATTCGAGGAAACCCCCATAGAAATATACGTACCTTTGTTTTGAATTCCAATTCACAAGCCAAATCCGTCCGGGAACAGATAATCTTGATAGTCTGTCCTAATTCAGTGAACATACTACCTAGAATCACCCCTCGGACATAGATATTCGGGAAAGTCATCTCGTATTTCTCCTCTTCCTTCTGATGTGTTAGATAGACACACGCATGGCCTTGTAATGCATTCACTAAGGTGTTCCCGAAAAATCGGGAACTCGGTCTCAATTGACCACTCACGACCAAATCATGTTCCGGACAAGCATAATAGAATGCCGAGAGTGGAACTGATGATGCAGAACAAACTTGTTCCGCAATATAGAAGGCCTGAGTGTGATCGCGATATTTCCATTGACAACGGAAAAATTCACCCAAAACGGGCCAATATGGTTTTTTCACTCCTCTAGGTTTCAAGTTCCAACCAGAAAGATAAAATTTAACAACAGCTAGAAATCGTTCCTTCGGATCGGTCAATTTCGCCGTATTCAATATAGTACACGGGTATCCAAAAACATCAGTCAACCTTTCGAGTAGCGATCTCGGTTCCAATATGAAAATAGGCAACGGGATATCGGTCACATCCATACCTTTCATAGTGCTTTTCAGGAGTCTTAGAAGGAAGGAATGGGATAGGAATGATGAAACCATCGAACTTATCGATGGGGTCGAATACAAGACTTTCGAAAATCCCATTATTGTCTTGGATGAGGAATCGATTGATGAGGTTCCATTATTTATTTCTCTCGAGTTATCACCTCCTGGTTCCTGACCAATAGAATTTTCCGGATTCCAAACCATTCTTAAAGATGTAAATTAATTTGTACTTATTTCTCTAATGCTCTTTCATTTAGTTTCGTGATTAGATGGCATCCAAATCCAATAATCCCCAAATCAACTATCCATTCATGGTACACAGTGGCAAGAGTCACCATCGGAAGTCTCCTCAATTTCTTCCCTATTCTTTTTATCTATGGATTAACAATAGGTTTCTTCGAATTATGGTTAATCATACAATGTCTCATTTTCTTCATGTGAACGTTGTAGAACGATTAATCAAGAGTATCATCGCTCCTTTTACGTAGGCTGTAGAATTTATCCTGTTTCCCGAACGTCTCAAAGAAAGCCACACTATTTTCCTTCCGAGTGAATCGTTTCGTTTTATTGATTTCTAATTAGATTAGTGAAGTACGAAGTAACCTTTATATATCCAGGATATGGGGCATCCATTATTCTCTTATAACAAATGCCTTAGGAAGGATTAGTAAAACAAACCGGGGGAAGATTCCATTGAGTAGAAGAACGCATCTTAACCAGCAATTGGTCGAAATTAAGAATCCAAAACTCTTCTCTTGTCTCATCTGAAAAGCAAAAGGAATCGGGATTTAGGGAAGAAATTTATTTTATCCATGAGAAGAGTGATGGGGAGGACCTCCTCTTTTCCTATTATCCTTCTCTTGTGAACACTATGTGTAGCATTACGAGCGATGAGGTGAACTCTCTTGTATATTTATATTTGAAAGAATGTGGGTTTTCACATGCCGCCTTCACTTTTGAGAATGAATGTTCCTTGAAGAGACAAAAACTTGTGACCCGAATAACGACGACTGGAATAGAGGAACAACCACTTCCACCCGGTCTACTTGTATCTTATCTACAACGTGGCTTATTGTTCTCTCAAGTAGAGCGTCATGTGAGCGATGATGGTATGGAGATTCTGGATTGTCAAATGCCATTCTCACTTTTAGGGATTCATGAATGTGAGGGAAAACGACACAAAACGATCGATATGTCGATTCTGCCTTCCCCTGCCGTTATGACGGCTCGACGTCGGGAACAACGCGAAATTGCACTTCAAAAAAATCGTTCGGCTTCCCCATTTCATACTACGACAAAGTCGCCTGGGACTGCTTCTTTCGTCTCCTCTCAAACCGCCAAAATCAAAAAAGAAGCGGACTCCCGAAAATTGGTCACATCTCTTCCAACTGACAGTCTCATGGAGGAGGACACTTCAAAAACAACAACCATATCCCCGCATCGAAATCATATACCCGAATGGATGCCCTCGGAAGTGTTACTACTTCCGGGACATGCTTCCGAGGTTTATTGTTGTCGATGGAGGAAGCCCTTGACATCTATAGCTCTTAATGAAGGTGTATCAGATCATCTGCCTTCTTCTGGACCAGAGACATTTACTACTAGGATACTCGCTACAGGTTCGGCAGATGGAACTCTTCTTTTATGGGATTTCCATAGCAAGGCGAGTCATAGTTGTCGAAGTGTCGAAATGGAAACCAACGAACTGACAGGAAATTCAGGAAAACTTGTCGGAGTGACCTCTCTCGATTGGAACATAAAAGGAGACCGTCTTGCTATCGGACTCCACGATGGTCATGTGAAAATTATGTCTTCCTCGGGAGAACATGTACGTTTATTAGATATGGGCCAAACACCCGTTCTGATCGTTAAATGGAGTCCATCAGGTAAACTTCTCGCAGCTATATCAAGTGACATGGGTCTTGTTATTTGGGAAACACTCGCCTGGGAAACCTGTGCTAACTGGTGTCTCCGATCATCGTCATCATCGAATTCGAACTCTTCCATGAACGATCCAAATATTCTCCTCACCGATTTCGATTGGTGGCCTATTTCAGAATTATCCATGGTTGGCGCGTTGTCTGGTACAAATGGTAAACTCGGTTTATGTCATTATTCGAAATCGACAAAGGTGTTTCATGAACTCGTGGGACATACAGATGATGTGAATTCGGTTCGTTGGGATTCGACTGGGTCCTTACTTGCCTCCTGTTCTGATGATTCCACGCTACGTTTATGGAGTTTGGAAATTCAACCTGCTGTGGAATCAACTATGAACCATCCGAATTTCCAGTTATTAGGACTTATCACCATCCCAATAGGAGGAGGTCCCATTTACTCTCTCGAATGGATGAGGAGACCGTTGGAAGACAATACTGCCGCTCCGACTTGGTTAGCTTTGGGCACCATGGAAGGTCTAGTCAAACTTTGTCAAGTCCGAAAGGATACCGAATCCGGATCACCTGTGATCGATTCGATATTTACATGTGAAGCTCATGAGTCAAGTGTGCTTAGCGTTGCCTTTGATTCCCCGTCTTATTCTCGAATACAAGATTCTTCTCCCTCTTCTCAATATCATCGTCAAGGTCGTTATTTGGCAACGGTTTCCTCAGATCATTGCCTTTACGTATGGTCCTTGCCTGATATCACTACCGCTTCTCCGATGTCCTCTTTCTCTTTGCAACTTCGACCTATTCGCCGTTTCCTCGCCAAAGATGCTCTCTATGATATCGATTGGAATGGTTATGATCTTGTTGCCGCAGGTAGCGATGGTTCTATCTATGTGATGGACACGAGATGTCTTTCTTCATCACCTACCTAATATTTCCTTGTACACTGCTCCCCATCCTCTTGGATATATATATATATTATAGATATAGATATGATGATTTTCATATTCGAGATAGTCTCTCATTCCATGCCTAGATTACTATTCTAGACATGTCCTTCTCTTAAATTCTTCCTCCAACTGGCTTGCTCCTCCCATCCTAGGGTTTACATCTCGGAAGTTTCCCTTCTTTCTGGACCACTTCAATTCACTCCTCCCTCTCTCTCCATTGTTATGATTTATCATCTTATTGGCGTTGTTAATAATAGAGCATGATCTACTAAATTTTTGTCTATATTGACCTTCCTTGCCTTATTGTTTTTTTATTCGATCCTTCATTTTCATCCAATAACACCTACTGTATTTCCTATAAGGGAATCTCGAATAGGGAAGGAAGCATAGTAGTGAAAACTTTTCTACTTCGTAACCTTTATATATTACATATAACCATTTGATCGTTCTGTGAGAATAATCGATCGAATTTTGAGATTTTGAAGAGATTAGAATTAGTCCCCCCACTAATTAGCAAATTAGAAGGAAAGAGGAGATAATGAACATTTCCTATTATTCTCTTTCTACCGCTTTTATTTTCCTAGATAACGGTAAGAGAAGATGCTTCATAATGATCTTCTTCTTTGTTAGATGAATGAGTTAAGAAGAGAACTGATTGGAAATTCAAATAGAGGGAACATATCGGTTAACAAAAACAAAAAGGATTAATTGAAAATCCCTTTATTTTTATTTTTTCTTCTTTCGTGAAATTCATCTTGATTCATTAAAGTAGTATTAGGATAGGATAAAGAAAGAGATGATTCCTCTAATAAAATTACCCTAATTTAGGGAAAATGATGATGATAAATACTCCCGACAAGACATATTGAGAAATGATTTTTTTTTATTGACCTACTCTCTTAATTAGGAGAGAAATTATAATGGATACATCATTTTCGGTTTAATATCCCTTCTTTTTCGATATTCATATACTACGAGAAATTCCTCTCCTTCATTCATCCTGTTAAAGAGAAATCTATTTCTCACTTTTATAAAATAGAATCAATATGAAAAACAAATAGTTATGGATTAAATCTACTACTAGATAGTTTCAGAAATCTTCATCACTCCCATCATTCAATATTAGTCGCTTCTATTATTTCTTATTATTATATTATGTCTCATTTTCTAGTAGAGTAAGTACAATAATGCTCTCATCTTTATCTTCCTATAATATCTATTAATCAATCTATATATGTTTGGTATAATCTATTATACCTATATTTCTATCCGTATTTCTAGATATAAGGATCGATCTATTAGACATATCATATATAAATAAATAAATAAGTATAGAGGTGAAAAGAGAGGTCTTTTCTATTATATCCTAATAAATTCCACCTCATATATATATATATATATATATAGACAAGTTTCTCAAATGGATTATCCCCTTATTATTCTTATTATAGGATCTTTACTCGATGAATTTCTTTAAAAAAAACTAAAACATATTATCAGCATCCCTAATAATAATTCCTATTCCCTTCTCATCTCATCATTTTTCATTAATTCCTCTATATAAATAATATACAGAACTAATCAGACATACATGGAACTTTCTACTAAAAAAAAACAAATTCTATATCTCGGATTCTTCTCCCTCCTCCCTCTCCGTATCATTCCTTAGTCATCATCGAAATTATGATGAATCTCACTTATATATCCCTGTATCCTCATCTTTCCAGTTATCTAGAAAGATATAAGGTCATCAATGGATAATACGAATAATTATTATTTTTGTTTTAATCTCTCAAAAGAGATCCATCTCTTCTCTCTATTATTATTTGTCATGAGGAAGTGGAAGAGGATGGTGGTGAGTGAGTAAAGTGGGGCCATCTCGTAGTCAGTTGATCCTTTACTCTCTTCTCTCTATATCGTCGTCTTTCACATCTCCTATCTGTGTTGTGTACCTCTTTGCTGTTCTCCTTCAAACTCTATTGCTTTCTCTTTCTTTCCTTTGTATTGTATATGCACGTGTACAACGTACCGTATCACGCGCACATCTAAGAGATGAATGAGGGAGAGAGAAAACCCGGCCCATCGTCCATCCTTCCCGATAATTCTTAGATTCATGTATGTACACACGTGACTCACTATATGTCTCCCCATTCTTTTCATTCCCGGCATTTCTTATTATGTGAGGGTCGCCCATTACCGATAATAAGAAAAAAGGGAGAGAGGGAAGGAGAAACGAGGCATTCGTTCCAAGGATCAGTTTCCTTTTTTAGAAACCGAAAATAAAAAGAAAAACGGGACCACCTGAGTGACCGTGTGCGCTAGTAGGTCAGCAAAACTAGCTGGAGAGAGAACATACGGTAGACATGGAATCATCAACCTAGTAGACTCCATGTGATGGAATGAATTCATCAGTTGATCCTGGGAAAAAAGCCAGTTTCTCCCTAGGAGGTATCTTATAAGAGAAATTAAGGAGATGGAATTCGATCCATGCCTTCTATTATTATTTATTCCCATTGTAAACCTTAGGACTTCTAAGGAAGGATTGCCATTGGCTTGTCATGAAGGATTTCACGGAAAGACTGGGAAAAGAGGAGATGAACAGAGTTTAATTGTGCCTCTGTAATCAACGGAGATTTCTTAAATAATAAAAAGGGCAGAAGAAGGACGAACGACTCTCAATATGAGAACACGCACTCACATCGATAGAAGAAGAAGAAGAAGAAGGAACGGATGACCTACTTTTTGGAAACCGATTAAAGAATTACGAAAAGCCATTCGTCTTTCTCCTTTTCTCTCTCACATTTGATTGACGGGGTAGCGGACTGGTTTCTTCTTGTTGTTCGAACAAATTGGTAATTCTCTTATGTGTTTGTGTTTTGTGTGTGTGAACAAACGGACATAATAGAATCGTTGACGACCACTCCTCCTACCCATATTCACCGCCGTCTCTTATTTATTCTCCGAAACCAATTCTCTTGTAATATAAGAACACCGAAGGGAAACGACCCCTATATGTATGTTATATTTATATGAATGGTGATGTGTTGGATGCCAAGTTTCTTATTATACTATTAGCAAAAAGCCGTAATATTCGTACACCCAAATTTATGTTACTGTTGTTGTTGTTGTGCAACTTGGTTTTTTCTTACTACAAAATTCTATTCCATATACATCTATATACATAGATAGATAGATATATTATATAACTGTGAATCTCTTCTTGGTTTCGGGGAAGAATCATTAATGTGAAAGCTCTGTCTATTATTTATTTATTCTCCTGTTATTAATTCTTCTTGTCAGTAAGGGAAATTAATGTTGTTGTTCTATTTTCTTTTTTTTGTTTTCTTTAGTTGACAAAATCTAATGAGAATGTCTTCTAGATTGTTGATACTATATAACATAGTGGAAGTAGAGAATAACAAACAGTGTGTGAAAAAGAACGATTCTACTACGTGATTCTATCGGGGCTATATTCTTCTATTGATAGTCTTATCACAATCCTGTTCGGCTAGTGATCCCTAGTTAGCAAGAACTGGTTTTCTTTTTTTTTTTCATCTGTCCTAGCCGGAACTATCTCATTTTCTGGACGAAGGAGGAAATTTATGTTTTTGCAACTCATAGACAATATTTGTTATTGGAATAATCGAGAGAAATGACAGTCGAAAATATATCCATCATTCCTTCAACAATCCCTTCAGTAATTCAACATGGTAATGAAGACCCTAGTCTTATCGGTAAAACGATAGGATCGAAGAATTGTAGATTGGCCACTCAACCATTTCTATATCAATCGTATTTATTACCTTCCGGGTTGAATTCTTCTGATACGACAGGTCATTATTCAGCGGAAATGATGACAATTGCGGGAACAGCAACAGCCACGACTCCATATTATCCTATGATGATACAACAACATGTTCATGAACCGCCGTACCATAACAATAGCCTAGTTAGATGGCCATCTGCTTCGTTCACTATATCGTCGGCAAAACCAACGCAAACTCCCTCAATTGGCTCTCAATATCAATACATTTCTTCACATCCTGTTCCAACATTACCCTCATCATCATCTTCACCATTGCCAAGGGTAACCGGGTACCTTCATTCGAATTCCGCCAATCAAACCGACACTTCTTTGTTGTCAACGCAGGCTCCACATAATGTATGTATCAGTAGTAGTATTGACGGGACAGAATCGACTGTTTCTCCTGTCATGGAAACATCGATCTTGCAAAACCAATATACGCCCATAAAAAGAGGTAAACTATCGGTTGTATCAGATTGTGATGATGTTCAGTTATCGTCAATCACTCCGTTGTCACGAGTGTCTTGCCCCACGCCCTCCTCTTCATCATCTTCATGCACCTCTTCCCTATCCGATCCGTCTGAATCGACCTTATGCGATACATCTATTCTCGCGGTAGATCAGGACAGATGTATCACATCGGCGATCCAGGCCGAATTGAAAGGTGAACCAGAAAAGGCGATTGTGATCAATGAATCGATACTGACACAATGTCCATCTTCATGGGAGACTCTTTGTAAACTTGGTGATACCTATTTGGAGAAACAAGATTTTGCATTAGCCCTGAATGCCTATCAAGCTGTGTCACAACATAATCCATATTTTTTGGAGATACATCCACGGATTGGGAAATGTTTTTTAAATTTGGGTGAACTTCATCAGGCATACTTGGCATTTCAGAAGACTGTGACTTTATTGGCCGAGAATCGGCAGACATTCGATTTATGGGCGGATATTGGGCTACTTTACGAACAGTATTCGATGTTTAAAGAATCTAAGATGGCCTATGAACGAGCGATCCTTTTTGAAGCTAGCCATAAACGGCTTTTTGAAGTTCAATGCCGTTTGGGCATGATATGCAAGTATTTGTATCAGCTTGATGAGGCTCTGAAGTGGTTCGAAGCAGCTTTGTTGACATTTGAGACTTCCCCACAAATGGTTGCAAGTCACGCGGATGTCCATTTTCAAATAGGGCAGATCATGAACGCTAGAAAGATGGTAGGCTATTTGATGTTTTCTTTTTCCGGTTTTTGTGGTCTTTTTGTGGTTGCACACAAAGAGGGATCCATCGATTAATGATGGATACGTGAGAGGGAGCGCGCTGGGGATTATCCGTTTTCTCATTTCAAATTCGCTTTTTTTTTTATTTTCGCTTAGTTTTCGGCCGCTAGGAAGGCCTATGAGGATGCTCTTTCGGCAAATCCGAAACATCGACATGCCATGCAAATGTTGGGTATACTTCATTCTCAAAATCCCACGGAAAAACATCAGAATCAAGCAATCGAATATTTCCTTAGAGTTTTGGAAATCGATTCGAATGAGGTTGCAACCTGGTATTTTCTAGGAAATACCTACATGCGATTACGAATGTATAGCAAAGCACACTATGCTTATCGACAAGCGATTTTCCGTGATTCCATGAACCCAATGATTTGGTCTTCGATTGGTAAACTTTTCGTTCAAACAGGTCAATATCCTGATGCGCTTGTCGCCTATTGTCGAGCCATTCAATTGGATCCCACTGTCTATGAAACTTGGTGCGAATTGGGTCAGTTGCATGAAAGTCATCGGCGATTTTTCGAGGCCATAGGAGCCTATAAGGGAGCTCTCCAATTAAGTCCTGCGAATTGGAGACTGGAGAGATATATTGAAGATCTAGTTACGGCGATATCTACCGGAAGACCCTATGGACAATCGGATGGTTCTTTTTCTTTCCCTCAATCGGAGAATCCATGGAAATCTTTTCTTGGCGAGTCTTCCCTAACCTGCGATCCTCCAGCAACGACCATCACAGTTTCACCATCACTATCAGATGAATCTCAAATAACGAACCCCTCTCTGGTTGCTTCGACCAACGAGATATTAACTTTGAATGGTTCCTCATCCACTCGATGCATCGCCAAAGACAAACAGAAAGAGTCATCTGTTGGCTACTTCATTTTGTCATATTGATGGAATTGAGTTTCAGCGAAGCGAAGACGTCCGATGTGTTATTCTCTTTATTCCTGTAGACTTACATGAGAGTAACATGACCTGTATATGTGTTATTCATTTCCTGAAGATTTGACCATCTCATACGACAATTCAATTCATACGATCCCATAGTTCAGCCTCATCATCAATGCCTATAACCGAAACGCATGAGTGTACATTGAGGAGGAGTGTTTTCCATGTTGTCGATTTGACTCTCAATTATTCTTGAATATAGTTATCTTGCAATTTCTTACGGCGGATTTTTCATTTCATTTTACATGACTTAGCTTAACTGGTGTGACCTTTACATCCGGGAATTGTCACTTCATGATACTTCCATATCGTTCTGATGAACCTTGTAGGGGATGTCCATTAATATAAATATACATTTATATATAGGTATACTCAAACGGAGGTATCGAATTCAATCCTGTTCATCCTTATTCTTATTTAATGATCAAATTGCTTTTTCTCAGCTCAATTCTATATGATGATCCTACAGAAGAAGTAATTTTGATTTCGAGGCATAATTAATGACAACCCTTCCACATCATATTTCTCTCGGTTGGGATAAATTAGGAATTATCGTACATCGTTAAGAACTTTCATGTCATCAAATCTCTAGTAAATTCTTATGAACATGTTGTTCAAAGAGGATGCATGTAGTCACCTTCTAGGCCAAGATCCTAAAAAATCCTATCTAAGTATACTAATGAGAGTCCACATTTGATAGGTGACCAACTACTAGGGTGGAACAAAATCCTTTTTTTTTTCAAATTCGTTTCTAAAAGAGCGATCTAGTTTGGTGGACTTTAATTAGAAATTGTCATCGAACAACATCCAATGATTTCCCCTGGAAAACGAAGTGAAAGTCATTTCTTCGTCAATTAGCCAGCAATTGAGGGAACTTTGATCGAATCAAGATTTTTTCACGACGCCCACCTGGGCAGGACGTAGAGTTCTTCCATTCAATGAATAACCTTTTTTGATGACAATTGCCACTTTGCCTGGTTCCAATGAAGTGTCAACAACTTCATAGAGGGCATGATGAGCATCCGGATCGAATTTCTGATGATGAGGATCGATTATCTCAAGACCGTTTTTTTTGAAAATACGCAATAATTCACGTTCGGTCAGTTCAACACCTTGATAGAGTTCTTGTAGATAGTGTTTGTGTTGTTTAGGATCATCCGGTTTTGGAGATGGTTGGGCTGATGTTATTTCCTTAACAATCGGGTCGGGCATGCTTGTTAATGCCATGCGAAGAATATCAGCGACTTCGAGTAATTGTTTTGAGAAATCTTGAATAGCGAAATTTCGAACTTGTTGGAGTTCTCGACGACCTCGTTCACGAACATTCTCCATTTCTGCAAGAGCACGACGGTATTTGTCTTCCAATTCTGTTAGTTTGGCTTCTTTCTCTTTTATTGCTACTTCCAAGTCTTCATTGGGTTTGTGCATAGTTGGGGGAGTTTCATTTTCTTGAGAAACAGTATCTGTTGCCGTGCCGGGAACTTTTGTCTCGCCAGTGTTGGGTGTTTCATTGTTCGGAGTGGTAATGGTTGCGAAGCCTCGTGGTAAACTGAATCCTAGATCTTTTTTTTTTTGAAGTGAAGAGCACAACTTCCAACCAAGTCGATAAACATAGCCAGCTCTTAACATGATGTTGTCACAGATTGGCAAACCACTTGCCTTTCAACACAAAATGCACACCACATGCACCCTGCAAATTTGTCGACTCCTCTCGATACTCCTACAAAGGGGGAGGGGAGGGACCAAAGATTTCCTAACTATTCTATCTATCTTTCTTATTATGCTAGGTCACCTCGAAGTGTTACGCTTATCACGAACTAGAAAATTAAGAGTAAATGGTCTCCTGACTCTCGATTCCACATTGTTAGGGTTGTACGACTAAGGTCATCATAAATTTCCTTCTATGGAAACCTTCTTTGTCCATTATATCATGATGGCTCGGATAGACCTTTCATTTGGTTTGTTACTATCAAAAGGAATCCGTGTCAACCAATTGACCATTAATTGAGGATCTCTCAGTGTAAGACAACCCAATTATTTTAACAATATCTAGAAAAATTACGGATCGATTTTCTCTACATCCTATTTCGAACATTTCTACTAAGATCTTATATTCTCTCTGAATCTAGAATGGATAGATGAATCATTTTCCAAAACATTATTACTCCAAATACCTTTCCTATAAATCACTTACATAAGTTTTGATATGAAATCCAACCCATCATAGTCATAATCCATGAAGTTAATAAAGTTTCGGATTGATTATTCTACTCTTTCCAAGATCTATCATCATTCATTCCAATTTACAGTTATTACGATCAATAAACATAAGTATTTGGAGGAGGAAAGATATCAATTGCCCACCACTCAGTTCTTGTGACTTTCTCGAATTCAATTAAAGCGAGTGGGTATTTTCCTGTCAATCCAACACATACCCTAGATCTAGATTTCCTACAGTTGTGACCTTCTGTTCCTCTGGAAGAATTCTAGATTGTATGATTTCCAATTCTATCAGTTTCTTCTTAATAATAACTCAATCCTTTTTTTTTTATAGGTGAACATTCTAAACTAATACCATTTGATTAAAGAAACCTATTGATAATTAGATAATTCTTGTTTGTATTGAGAATTCGATCTATTCGGAAAAAAAAGAATCCTTTTTTCTTCCCAAGCTTCGAATTGAACAAAGAGAGAGTAGAAGTATGATGATCGTTTTTTCTAATATCTTAGTAGATATTCTTTCCGAAGATTTCGTTAAGTTTATCTCCATAAGATCTTTTCATTAATAACTCTATGTATATGAAACTCGAATAGATTTGTCTAAGATAGGAATCCTACATCACCCTTGAGATTTGTCCGATATAAACGGATATATTGATCATTCTCAAACTCTCCTTACATCATTGCCTTTCCTTTCCGTTTTCTCCTCCTAAAATCGATTATCATTCCATCACATACCTATTCGCAAATATCCTGGAGATTATTCGTTTCAATAGGAGTCTTTTTTTTCGTAGTTCATTCCGGGAGAGAGGGTGACATTTCTTCCATCGCATCCATTCTATATTCATGAATTCTGTGGTTCCTCGGTAGAATGTATAGATGGTACGTGTGGGAAATTTCCTCTCCCTCCCGTGACCGACGGACTCTCTCTCGAAGAGGAGTGACCAAGTATCATCGTCACGTGATGATGGTTTGTTATTTTGTGAGTTCGTATGTGTTGGAATTCAGTTGGAAAAAGCTTCGATTAGAGTCAATTTGACTTTATTATAATGGAGAAACGCAAGAACCGTTACACTTGATTTCCGATATGATGAGAATTACCGTCATCACCATCACCAAGGTCCATTAATGATAATAACCAAAAGAGATAGAGAAAGAAAGACAAGATTAATAATATCGAGAAGGAATTGATCCTTTTTCTTATGAATTTCTACCTCTATGAGATAAAGGGAATAAGAACACATGACATGGATAGACAGGGATGTGTATTACTACAGAGTTCTCTGATAATAAACACTAAGAGAATTATTGACAAAATAATATTCTTATGAGGGTCATCCAAGATTAAGAAAAAAGTCCATGTAAAAAGAGAGCATGTAACATGTGAAAGAAAAAAGTTCAGGAACAACTGTTTGGAGAGTCATTGCCCACCAATTCACTAAGTCTAGGCTTTACCATCGATAAGAGTCATCTCCTTGATGTCCGTGATTCGACGATATAGTTAGGTTATGAGGTCGTCTATGGTTACCGATTGAAGAAGAAGATACCAAGATCAGCCCGGTAAGGGAGAGGTTTCGGGGATTGGAATGGGAAACTAGAGATGATTGATCATAATAAAACCCCTACCCAACCAAGTGTCATGGAGAACCTCATTGTTCTCCGTGTTGTTGATAGAATTTGGCAACGACGAGAAGTTTATGACTCTCGTGGAGTAGGGGAGGGGAAGGGTGTTCTCGAATCACCGTGGTCTTAATAATAAAAGAAAGAACGACAGGGGAAGAGAAGGAGAATAATACGTAACACGACTAGAGTTGTTCTTACTAGTGGTGAATTGAATTCCTTGTGTGGAACGCGATTGTTAATTGAAAACTTCGGAAGAGGAAGAAGACGAGACTTTGGAGCGGAGAATTCATAAGGGATTAATTGAAATTAGTCTCTCGCAGTTTACCTTCTTGTTCATTCGAGCTCCTATAGATTGGGTAATCGTAAGTGCACGTGCATGTGTTTTTGTATACTACTTGAGAGAGTTTTGGGGAAATTGAACTCTTCACCACCTTATTTCTTTTCTTTTCTTTTTTGTTCTTTCATAGTGATAACTAGGCAAAACCGCGTATCATGTCACCGAAACGACGAGGTCGAACGAAAAAACCTCCCAAAATCACCACTATAGAAACATCTGGCGTAAACGTAGTGGCTGAATTCCACCCTCTACCCGACAATCGTTAATACCTCCACAATTGGCTCTATTGTTCTTCCAATGCAGGGCGGTGTTGGTGGTGGTGGCGAACCACCTAGTCCCAGTTTATCCTGGTCTTCATCGTTTGCTTCATCGACCAGTACAGCAGCATCCTCTTGTACTACACCGAAACATGCTATGATACATGAGAAGCCATTAAATGGTGGTTTTCGACTTGAAGGCCCATTCGGTAGACGAAAACGTTCCATCCCTTGTCGTGCCATACGTAAAGATACTGTCGAGGGATTGATTCGATTGAATTTCATGGGATCACAGAGTATTCTGTTTGATCATCGAAACGGTTTGGATCGTATTCATCGACCTCATAGAGGTACATCCTCTTCTTCTCTCTCATCTTTATGGCAAGAAGATCAACCTATATCGTCGACCAAACGATCCTCAAGGAAATCGATAACCTTTCAACAAGAATTTCGCAAAACAACTAATGAATTATCGGATAATGTATCCATGAAACGGAATAGTGCTCGATTATTAGCAATGAATCGATCAACAAATGGAAAGATTCCTTCTCGTTCACCAGCCATCACCACCTAATCAATTGTTTGGTTATTTCTTTATTTATCATCAAGTATTCCTTTTCCAAAACCGTTACGAACATCACAGCAATAGAAAAAAGAAGAGGTGGTTCCTCCGAGTCTTGATCATTTCGTCCATGATCCATGAACCTCTCATGAATCATCACATTCCGACCTAGATACGTTCTTTACGCTGAGCTCCTTTCGAGTCTCATGATTCTATAACTCTTCTTTTTTCTGGTCCAAGCTTCACTACTGTCGTTTTTTTTTGTATTGTTAATTTCCTTGCTACATCGAAACTTATTCACTCCAAAAATGTTATAATTCATATAGAAAACCCTCATTACCTTGGTTTCTCGATCATTTATTTTGTGGATCCTCTTCCTCAATCTACTGAACAACAACACAGAATGTACATTGTTTATCGATTCGACTGGTCCAATTGCCTGAAACAAAAAGATTTCATGTATACAAGTATTGAACAATATTCACATTCTTCAATGTATTTGTCCTATGTACTTGAGAAAGGAAGGAGGGAAAGAACCAAGATCCTAGTCTTAACCTTTACTTTCTAAGCTAGGATTTCGGTTGAGACGCATTTCAGAATGATTCATCCGAATTGTAGGATGGTCAATCACGTCATTAGACACAAAATAAAAATCACATTCATCAGCTTATCATTGTTAACCTCTCTGGAAGAGTGTAGATAAAAAGCATGTAGATGGAGAGGAGAAGAGAGAGGCTGGGTAAGGAATGAAGATAAAACTTGATGCGTCATCTCTTAAGATGGAATTCCAAAACTAAGCCTTTTCAATGTACCCTTGATGAGGTATCTTTTTCGAATTATCTAAAGATCATAGAGAGCAGGATTTCTAGATAATCTATCCATTCTTCCTTTATTGATATTCATTTTCCTATTTATACTTTTATAATATTTTGTTCATCCAAGTATCTCTTATATTTTCAAATACAAAGATTAAGATTCGTTATCATCCTATACGGAGGATAATGATCATTAGGAAGGCACCGAATTAATATGATGACATTTCTTGCAAGTTCTTAATTCCTGATTATTATAGTAGGAATGCATAAGAGGAGCAAATACCGCTCCTAATCGATGATCAGGACAATGAATGGTCACCATATGAACCAGTTCTTTACAAGCCTCACAATACCAACAGAGCGTATCCGATTCATGGGGCATTCGAATACGTTCGAGAACTAAACCTACAGTTCCTGGCATCCTGACCGGACAATGTGGAACTCGACTAGGTAACATGAAAGCCTCACCCTCTTTGATAATGATTTCTCGAGACGATTTGGAACAGGTAGGAATGGTTGTCGCCTCATCGGATACTTGTTCATCAATGATATGTAAAATTAATTGACCATGAATTTGATAGAACCATTCATTTCCAGGATTGATGTGATAATCATTACGTCGATTTGGTCCTTTAATAATCATCACAAAAAATTCTTCACTACGATGGAGGAGACCAGCACCAACTGGGGGTTCTAAACTAGCTCCATGTTCATTGAGCCAACCTTCCAAATTCACCGGTTTTAAAAAATTTCCGGGGAATGAAGAATTTCCGTCTTCCATCTCTTATCAACCATCGAACGATACACTTCTAATATCCAACAAATAAACACTCACAACATACATGCGCATACACATGTCTTTCATATATGCATATATGAATGCATGTAGTATTGTCGATACTTCCCAATCGAATGCTTCGACGTCTCTCGATAACAACCTCATTTGAGTAAATCTTTGGAGAAGATACAACCAAATAGTTTTGAATAGTTTGAGAGGGTTATTTTGGAGTCACTTTAGGGTTTAATGAATGTTGGAAAGAGTCTCCTTATCTCAAAATTGTTCCCGGAAGGAATCCCTTTCTTGACTTCTCGAATTGTATATAAAAGAGAGGAAAACGAAACGATAACCAAATAAGTCAAACGTGGTGGTGGCTATGGGGAAGAAGTATCTTATTGGAAGGTTATAGAGTCTCCTGCTATACTTGACGGCGTATTGAAACGACCAAATCCATTAGGATTTTATTATTAACCTACTGGTGACCAGGTTTATCTGAACCTTCGAATTGGACTTATGAAAGGAGGTCAAACAACTTGATACTCATATCTATATATGTCACAAATACAAACTTTCCTAATACGTGAGAAGATACCTAGACTTGCTGACATTGATTGGGTGAATGAGTGAAATTTCGGGATCTATCAAACATGACACTATGGAAAGTGCCGATAGAAGAGTGAAGGAATCGAGTTTGAAAAGACCATTTTCAGATGAGGAGTCTAGAGATACAATGAACAGAATACCCAAAATTTCTCTCATGTCCACTCATAACATCGACTCAGATATAATGGAGACGGATGCTTCTACTCTTGAGGATCGAAAAGCCAACATGATTCCAAATACACCCGAATCAAGTGGTGGTGGTGATCCTCCATCCATACAGACTATCTCGACAAGCAAGAAGACCATGTCCAGTTCCAAGGATAAAGGTAAAGGACTTCGTGAATTCAGTTGGCGGGTTTGTATGAAAGTCGAAGAGAAAGGATGTACATCGTATAATGAAGTTGCGGACGAACTTGTTCGTGAGATGTCCTTTGACAGTCCGTCGTATGATCAGAAGAATATTCGTCGGCGTGTCTATGATGCACTTAATGTACTGATGGCAATTGGTGTAATCGCCAAAGACAAAAAATTGATTCGCTGGATTGGACTTCCTTCTGGAGCCCGACAGGAAATCAACGAATTAGAACGGGAAAAACGTGAACTTGTTGAGGCGATTGCTTTTAAACGACGTATAATTTCGGAACGACTTCGTAATGAGGTAGCTATGCGTCGACTAATTTTACGAAACAAGGCTCTCGATAATGAAGGTCAACTTACCGATCGAGCCACTGTGAAACTTCCATTTCTTCTATTACATGTGAATAAGGATGCCGTGATCAATGGTTATGTCACACAAGAAGGGTAAGTCTTTGTGGATCTTTATGATGTATTTATTCCAAGTTGACCACTTATTGGGAAATGATTTTTTTTTCTTTTTTTATCGGTTCCTATTGCATCTCATAAGACGTGTTTTGTATATACGATTTGATCGGCCTTTTCAAATTCATGATGATGCCGATCTCTTGAGGCTCATGAAATTATACAAAGCTCCTTTATCAGAGCTTCATGAACTAATCAGCGAGGATTTTCGACCATTTATCACCGATGATTTCCATAACACACCCTAGACCCATAATGATCCTATTTTACTATTCAATAAACGAACTGTGTCCAAAACTCCTCCATCACAACGCGCCTGAATTGAGAAGACCGAAATGAAAGAAGTCTCGAAAAAGTGACGAGTAAGAGGAGTCATTTTTCTATTTGCGAAATTTGATTTCTCTTATTAGGAGCCCTTTTTCATGAGAGTCGAGGATATCTATGAAACTTAGATGATGATCACCATGAGGTATTTATGTTATCTGGGATGAGGAGCAAAAAAAAATAGACGAAGACTCGATTATGATAGAATGTGTTTCTAAGTTGATCGGGAGGGGAGGGGGTCTCTTTAAGATCATGGAAAATTCCACAAGTGCATTAACCATATTTTTATAGAAGATCGGGAAATTTATGTCGAATACTCGAACTATGCACGATAAAATACCCTTTGAACTCTTCAAGACTAAAAAAAATCCAATCTGAAGTGCAAGCAATAAAAGATCTATGATTGTCATTCACTCATCAAATTAGATTATAAGTTGATGTTTGTTATAAAACTTCACAGATTTAATGAAAGTGTTTTATTCACAATTCATTCTGATTGGAGAAGCCTCATTTGCATATCATGTACCGCTCTTTACAGAGATGTCTCTACTGATAATTGAATGGCGATTCCTATAGATCATATTCAATTCATTCCTATCTTCTTTGGTTTTATTCAAAGTAGAGTACATAGAATAAATTCATTTCCCTTTACCAAATATATTTGATTAGATACTCGGTCAAAAAATTAAATAAAACGCGAGTTACGACCATTCTGTTACTTTGTTCTCAATCAACCCCAAACCCATTAATTAAAAGTAATCATCAGATATTTTGCATGCAATTTTAACATGTCCATCGCTCCTTATTTATTTCCTAATTTTTTAGCCTAAATTTTATAGATTGTCCTGAAGGATCATTGGACCAAGTAGCATCTAGATACCCTTAATGCGGAGTTCTTGAAATCTTAGGGGAAGTGGTTCGTCTTACGAATTTCTATGGAGAATTTGAAAGCTATCCATTTTGGTTCCATCAATCCATCACCATAATCTTAATTTCTAAGCCCTTAGACATCTTGGATACATGTAGTACTCTAAGATGACCTATAGGACCTTGCCAGAAGCACCGATCTTTCTTCCTCTATTGTTTCTGGAGTTTATTGGCCCAATCAAATCGACCCCTTTCCCCATTATCGCTTCTTGATGGATGATTCCATTTTGAATGCTCTTCATAAAAACCATGTGAATAATATGATGGATTGAAGTCAATTGGATTTTATCTTTCGCTTTCTTTCATATTTGATCTGATGAGAGCGTGGTTGATTTTCCGAGAGAAAGAAGTGCTATGATTTTATTTATACGTTATTTTTTCCTTATAATCATCATGGATAGTTAATAACGAGAAGATTACACTTTTGTACATAGGTGATATTGGGTTTGGAAATAGGTAGATGCTATCATTCCATTATGGCTTGCTAATTAGACAAATCACCCTCCTAAAGAAGGGTATTAAGCATCTTTTGAAGCTAGTTGAACATCACTTAATAAATTGTCTAGTTCCGATTGATTTTTGAAATTTACGAATCAATTAGTGAGACGAGTTTTCTTTTGCCTCCTTGATTTATATTTCAAATGAAAGAAATGTGAATTTTTAGATGAGGATCTATCAAGATCAACTTTTACTGGTTGAAGCCTGGTTTTTTGTGTTTATATTTGACAATCATTTATAGAAAAGTTAGAGGCTTTCAAATAACACTTGATGTTAACATCCCTTCTTGGGAGAAGTAAAAGGTTTCATGAATCTTTCGACGTTCCGATTCCTATAGCACCTCTTGTTCAAGCCTCCGTCCCAATAATAGAACTATCTTTCCACCTTAAATAAGAGGTGACATCATGAAGAAAATGATTTCTCAATAGTCAAATCAATTATATTAGATAGGCTTAATAACGTGAACCAATCAAAGAGAGTCACTAATTTTCGGACGGGAAGGTTTGAACCTATGAAATCAAGGATGATTTTCCCTTGGGTGATCGATCTGTCTTTTTTAAATAGAAAGTTTGAGTTTTCCTCTATTCACTTGTTTTCGTTTTTCCATTTGAATCACGCGAAATGAACATCTTCAAGAATCTAGGTCGATTACTATTTGCTGATGATCAGAACATCTCTCCAAGACATAAAGTAATACGGGAAGGAGTTTTACCCGGACAATCTATTCTTGAATTAAAAGGAAGTAACTTCGAGGTACAAGTGGGACAGACCCCAGCACAATGCTGGTATCCAAATATTCGTGCTATCATCCGAAAACATTCAGTAAGCCAAAGTCCATACGACTTCGAATTAGTGATCGTGCATACAACTGAATCAAAAGAGACCAAATTACGTGAGGAATTCGAAGAGGACCGAAAGATTTTCCCATTGGATAGCAATATACATTTGAAAAGACGTTGGGTGCCAGAGAGAAAGTGTACCTTTTTTGAATGGAGAAGCACAACAACAGATGATGTAGTCTATAGATTTCTTGTCTCCAATAGTCAAAAAGACCTATGCGATTTATTTGAATTGACTGCTCTGCAATGCATGTATGAACGATATCATCGAAAGAATTGCTCAAATATAAGCGAAGAAGCGGTCAGAAAATGGTATTTGGTCGAAGAAAAGAACGAGCCAGTTCCAAATCAAGGAATACCTAATGGCTTGGGTCACTCTAAAGAGTTCTTCTCAGATAAGGGGAATTTACTTGGCGAGGAAAAGGGGAATCCTATGATATCATTGGAACCCAAGGAAATCACCAGCAACGCCCCCATGACTTCAGTTTCATGCAAAACCATGCCCAACGATGCTCATTCTCTGCTCGAGATCGTTGCCGACCTATTCGTATTCAATCCGTCCTCGAATGAATTTTTGATATTTTCGAAAAACGTCAAAGTTGGGCTCTATTCACGTCCCGATTTCATTTGTAAGTCGTCATGGGTTACCAAGCTTGCCAACTGGGGTTTATTAGATACCGAATCATCGCTAGATTGGCTTGCCATCAGGAGCCCGGACAGAGTCCACATTATATGTAATCCCATTGGTCCCGAAATGAATCCCACATTCAATGATGTACGTTCCCCATTTTGTTTGTTCATTCCCATCAGAAATCTAACATTTTCATTAGGAACATCATTCTTTCATTTGGTGTTTTAAGGACGGTAGGACAATCATTCTCCGGGAAGCCGAATGGTTTGAATTATTCTAGAGGATCAAACATCGCTGATTTGTTTCTTTAAGATAATTCCAAATGGTGGTCCTGGAGTATCAAGTTTTTGGATGCACAAAGTGAAGCGAATTTCCGTTCTCAGTTTGGAAAATCCATGTTTGAATCTCTAAGAAAGGAAGAGTTGGAGAAAATGAAGGTTAGTTCATCGGTTCAGTTGATGTGAAGATAACCAGAACTTCTAAATCATTCGTCCTTGTAGAGCGATGAAAGCAAGTATCTTTTGAGTTCTTTTGTCGAGGATGTAGAAATGTTGGAAATTGGAAGTGGTAGGCGATTCATTTTTGTAATTCTCCAGGCTTTTGATGTGCCTATATAGTGGTTTAACTCAACTGCAAGATGAGGATGATGATCATGAGAAATCTTCCGATGTCGGAGATAAGGAGAATGAGCTTGGGGAGAATGAGAACCGGCCGGAGGCAGATAGGATGCTGACGAACTTAGGAAAACCCGGCACCTATAACAGTGCATTGGCGATTGGGTAAATATAGAATCGGATCTTATGATCTTGTTCTTCCCGCAAATTTACATCTTTCGATTTTAATATAGATATAAGTATGATCGGGCCTATGTGATTAGAGGTTCCGATATTGGAGTCTTCAAGCATGACGACGATGACTCCTTGGCATTCAATACAACCATCAAAGACATTTCCTCTTTGAGTGGTTGCCCGTTTGTACCTGGCAAGGTATTTTCAAGTGTGGTAGTCCATGCAGTCTGTCTTGATTCGACTACCAAGGCCGCCGCAGAAGTTACTAGGACCTTTTTGATATTCATCCTATTCGTCCATTTTTTTGTATGATTATAGGTTATGCTGTATGATCAAGACTCTTCAATCGTTATGATGCGACCTGAAAACGAGCATGTACTTTACAAAATGGATTTGGAACGTGGAAAGATTGTAGAAGAATGGGTAAGGATAAATATATCTGGGCGCTAGACCCTTCCCTATCATGATATGTTCTCGATCTTTACAATCCGTGATTTTTAGAAGGTAGACGATGTCATCCCAATCAAGGACATATGTGGCGACACAAAATATGCTCAGATGACACCAACGAAAACTTTGTTGGGTATAAGTGAGAATTCCGTTTTTCGTATCGATCCTCGCCTCTCTGGGAAAAAACTTGTTGACAGTGAATCGTAAGTATTTTGAAATTTCTTCCCATTATTATGATTATGGTATATGGTTGATACTTCTCTTTTTTTTCTTGATCTCTTAGAAAGCATTATGCTTCAAGGAATGAGTTTAGTTGTGCTGCCACAACATCTCAAGGAGAAGTTGTTATCGGCAGCGAAAAAGGCGATCTCCGTCTTTATAACAAAATCAATGTCCGAGCAAAGACACATTTACCAGGATTGGGAGGTAGGTTTCCGCCTTCTTAACTACCAGGCGATCCATATCTATCAAAGAATTCCATTGCTGATGTGTCTATTTAAAGATTCTGTTACGGCAATTGATGTCACCGAAGACGGATCCTATGTACTGGCCACCTGTAAAACCTATCTTTTGCTTATTTGTACCGAATTGAGGGATTCCAACACCACCGGTTTTAATAAGGCCATGGGGGAGCAAAAAGTAAGATCTTTAAGATGATTCAATCTTGATTTTGCAGTTTTTTTATTTCAACTTTTTCCCATAACCGTAGCCCATACCCAAACGATTACAATTGCGACCGGAACATGTCGCTAGTATGGGTATGCCCGTTTCATTTACCCAAGCCCGATTTAATACCGGTGTAGGAGGGGAACGAACGATTGTGACAAGGTATTTTTCGATATCCGACAACTTTCAATCCCTTTAGCGATTAAACACAAACCGTCCAATTCTTTTTCTTTTAGTACGGGTCCCTATGTGGTCACTTGGAATTTCCGTCGGGTCAAAGCTGGTCATCTTTATGATTACCAAATCAAAAAATATCCGCAAACGATTGTTGCCGATAATTTTGTCTTTGGTCAAGACAATAATATTATTGTTACATTACCCGATGATGTAACTATGGTATCGAAAAAGAACCTTCAACAAAGACCCTCATTTTTCTGATTCATAACTCATAAATGATGTCTATTTAACCATTTGGTCACAGTATTAATATATTAATCAGAGCCGTCATATTCGATGCCTTTTTGTCCTACTGGCTATGTATAAATTCCATCCCAGAATAATATGTACGTGAATAAAGATTAGCTTTTAGCCTTACGGAGCCGATGATAGGTGTCATATAATGGGCGCAAATGAACTTCTGTGGAGCATCCAGTGGATTTCTACCGAATATGATAGAAATTGAACCATGGGATTAGGATGGAGGAGTATCTTGTATCGATCGACCATCATCTCGTAGATGGCCTTCACGGAGATATCACTCTGATTATGATTAGGGAATCTTAATAGAAAGGCTGTCTCACTGGATGCATCATGTAATTGGAAATGCTTTATTATGCGATGTAGAGAATGGAAAAAACTTGCGCGTTTCTTTTATTGCAATAGCATAATTCACTAGAATTGACTCGAAGATGCGATATTAAGCTTTTTTTTCAGTTGCACAGGATTCTGGCGTTTTTATTACTGGAATAATTAATGAGGGTAAGAATGATGGCAATTAAACAAGAATGATACTACAAAGTCCATAGGGATTTCGCATAGAATTAAGTTCGGTAAAGATCTTTTATCAACATGTTCATGGAGAGGATCATACGAATTGGGATTTGCATATCACGGCCTTCATGGAATGTTTTCCAGATCTGTACATTTTTTATAACCGTTGAAAAGTTCCAATCTACAGCAAATTAATCATGGCGATCAATTTGGATTAGGTGCATGATCTTTTATAAGCTCTCGGCATTCGCAAGATCAAATCGAAACACAAGCCTTGATGACCAAATAAATTAGAGATCAGAGGGATAATCTCTTTTAAATTATGCACGATTCACCAGGCGAGCTTTTTCTAATGAACGTCTACTAGTATTCTGTTACATAGCCTGGCCGTCTTGAATAGTAGTAATGACGAGGAAGCGACAAAAAAGGAAATGTTCGAAGTGTGAAGTCCATCTTTCACAGAAAGACCTAGGGACATCGGATAACATCAGACGAATATATTAATTTTGGGTTATAAGTATAAAGTTTTTATCCTAAAACCAACTAGCTAATAATAAGATTAGTAGAGCATTGAGTCGAAATACAAGAATTTGAGAGAACTTTTTGATAGTAGAAAGCAACTTATTAATGTTGGGAATGCGGTAGTGGCCAAGGATTGCTGGTTGATAACTATGAATGGCTATAGATAGTGGTGGTGAAGAAGATATGCTAATAGTAGAGGGAAGTCATTGGTAATGGAGGAAAAGTCTGTTCATAGCGATTGATTGTTAGTAATGATAGAGAGTGATGTGATGGTGGTAACAAAGGGATGCGCAGACAGTAATAAAAGATCATTGGTTACGAGAAACATGTGTCAATAGTATTGAAGAAATCATATTGGTCATGGAGGAACCTAACTAATATCTAGACAAAATTAACGATAAAAAAAATTAGCAAAAGAAAAAAATTGGGGATGATAAAAAGATTGCCAATGAAGAGAGACTTCATCGTTGATTATAAAGAAGGGAAGAGATTAATTGACAGGGATGGAAAGAAGGGAATTTGGCAAGTGAAGACCCATAAGAATCGTCAAATTCGATATAAGTTCCCTGCGTTCGATGTAGCACTCTTACAAATCGGCCAACTCGTAGCGATAATGATGGTACAGTTGCAATATATAATTCTTTGCGGAAGGCCTAACTGAATTCTTTTAGTCGAGAGGTTTTTGGAGGTCTGATTATTGAAGTTATCGTTAGATGAGCTGTTCTTGTCATTCTTCGTGATAGTGACTGTATGGGTTTTATAATAAAAAGATCGTATCCTAAATTCGGAGGTCTGCCTATCTTTATTTCTCATACCGGGAAACTCGCTGTTTTTTCTTTTCATTAATGTTGTTGGCATTTCATTGCTGAATTGATAGTGGAATTATTAAATTATGAAGTATCTCTATCGAGAAGCTCAAACCAAGGTTTCATTGTTGGCTGAACGTTGTAATCTTAACAGGTACCATAAATAAAACTGCAAAACTCCAAGATAGTTGGTTCCAGACAACAGTCGAAGTCCTAATGAGGATGAATCGAACCTTATAGGATATGAGGGTCCAAAAATAGAGAAAGTGAGGGTCTTGTTCGATACAAACAGTCGGAAAATATTCGTTTGTCAAACTCGAAGCAGATTTTAGCCAAAATAAACTTGGCTTCTACAAGTCAAGAACGTTATTAACATAACAGTTTCATGAGGAGCTGACTATTGCTATTTATAGTGTCTGATTCGGAGATTGAAAGTCTAAGTTGGTAGACATAACCGTTCCTTTCTAAAATTGGAAGCATGCCGGGAAGCCCACATTTTCTTCTGCAGCCCAAATTTTTCTCTACATATTTAGGCTAGGCCCGACTATAATGAAAAAGAGAGACTCCAAGACTTCGAACATCACTTCATTTCGATTTTCTTCGATTTCAACGTATTTCGACACCTATTTTTAGGACTCTAACAGTATATACCTATATAACTATTGACAAAGCAAACATGGAAATTTGTAATCGGGATATTAGCCCAACTCCCTGGTCAAAGGTGTTTAATGGACCCTGTGGAAGATTCAGGATTTTTTATCTCCTTCTAAGTTTGGCGTTATTTGTTGCAATGATGACTTACGTCGGTATATATACAGGCTCTGTTTTGGCCCATCCTAACACTATATGTGCGCCTTATTCATTCATATTCTGGAGAATTGTAATTCCGATTGTGTTGATCTTCTGGTTTTTGCTTACTCTCTACGCCAATCGGTTTTGTTGCGGAATAGGAGCAACTCTTAAGGTCTGTCAAGTATTTAGTTCGCAGTCTATTTTTTTCCTCTGCTTCGTGGCTATTTGTTGCTTGCTGGAGTATGCCCCGCTTTATAGTATAAATGGGCTCATTATCAAGGAAGAAAATAGCAGTGACGTTATGCTTCAATTGCTTGTTAAACATGGAGAGAATTCGACCATTTATCTGGGAGTCTATCCGATTTTTTTCCGGCACGACGATGTCAATGATATGTTCAATTCGTCCTGTGAATTTGTGCCGTTTTCTGAACTTTGTCCCGTTTTTGGTCCATTACAAAGCATTAATCTTCCGGGGGCCTTCAGATGTCATCCAAATATAGGACAAGACCTTGAACCCTTCGTGTCTTACCAGAAGCCACATTTGGAGTCTGCTCGCACTACCATGAATATTAGTATAGCATTTATCTTTCTTTTCACATTTGGATGTATCTCCTTGATGGACCGACGCTGGACCGACCCAGATGAATGGATTGAGAATCAATGTTGTCGGTCCTCTGGTGGAGAGGCAGACGAGAGCACGCGATTGATTTAGAAATCCTCAATAAATTTGGGTTTCCAACAGTAAAATTGTTTATTGACAAATTTTGGATATTTAAGACCAAACTTGGTGAGAATGAATTGAGTCTTCAAAAAAAATCACTTATCTTAAGTGTCTTCCGATGAATAGACTCAATTGTTTTTATGATAGATATCAGAATAAGACTTAAATCTGATACTATCTACCATGTAAGTTCTGGACAGTCATCAAATTTCGAGGGAGACACTAAGGAAGATCATACCTCCTCATCACACTGTAGTAGCCATTCTTGGCCCAGTAGGGCTCGTCATGACCTAGGATAGCATAGAGAATCAAATAATGAAAAAGGCGGTATTCAGGTAATGATCCGATTGGATGATTTTCCGGCAAACTTTAGGCTAGGTTTGAAACACATCGTAGGCAATCTATAAATATTTTGATGATTCGCATGACCTCAAACACGCAATTCCCTAAGAAATGACCATCTTTTTGGGAGCGTGGTTATCTGTCTAAACACGCACGATGGAGTAAGCATCTTTACATAATTTGAAAAATCTATATAGGAAATTTCAAGAGCATTTTCAGTGTAGGCTTTCTACGTAGAGCAAGCCTTTTTCTGGTGTGAACATTCTTCATACAAGGACAATGTGGAGATTCGCTTAATGATACATTGGCAAAAAATATTTGGCTATGAAAATTCCGAATCTCTTCCTGACTAATATTAGAATTGAAAAGAGTCATAGATTCGGAAAAATGTGCTGAGAATTTTAGAAATAGGAACCAGTTTCGTTTGGGGTTGTTTTTCTTATCACGAACCCTCGAAGGGCCTATTCTTAACAGGAACCAAGTGGATGGGAACAACAGTAATCGAAAAAGTTATGGTTCGGATTGAGTACAATCCTTTACATTTCCGGCATGCCAGTATCGGAACTATTGAATATTTTTTCAAGATCCCGATGCAACTGATAACAACTTTGCCATCTGCAGCTATAGGTTCTTTATTATGACCAAAAGAATCCCAAGACCGATTAGATCCACCCCAAAATGGCAAACGTGAATTTAAAAATTATACCATAGACTTTAGAAGAGAGATAGTTAAAGATAGAATGGTTTTAATAACGGGAACTAATCATATTGAGGAGTGTTGAAGTACATGGCCAATACAGTCCTTTAGAATCAGCCCATGAAGCGTGTGGGTCAGCTTAAGCGGGAATAGGAAGCCCATAGGGGACCGGCTTCAATGATTAGATCTTGCCATATTTTCGTTCCAATTTGATATGTAGTCTTAAAAATGCTTGTTAATGGCAAAAAGGTAGGTTCGATTATACAATACTATTTCCAAATTCAAACTCCTGGTTCACAAAAAATGTCCGAAATCAAATGTAGAAAGTCTAATCGAGTAGGAAAGGGAGATTGGAAAAACAGAGGAACATCTTCCTGGTTCTATAGTAGAAAATAAATAAGGAACGAGATGGAAAGCAATTCAATGAAGGGAAAGCTGGTATGGAATTTAATGAGTACTAGCTACTAAGCTAATCTACTTGGAACAACTTCTCCATGATGTGAAAGATGAAAGATATGCAGAGAGGTGTCCTGAATTCAATCAAAGATTTTAGATAGTACACAAAGATCAGGGCTAAAACTTTGTTAATGACTTATGAACTTCCAAAAAGAACACCACTCATTTGGATCAGCTATTCAAACCAAGTTGGCGACAACCATTCTCGCTAATTATGGAAATCCCGTGGATATTGAGAAGAAATAATGTTGGGACCCAGCTCGGCATGCGGAGCCTTCGAGACCTATTTTCGGAGATCAATTAGGCTTGGAGTCTTTCTTCGCGGATCACTTATTGAGCAAGCCCAAATCAATTATATTTCATAACATTAATGAGAAGAAGCCTAGCATGGGAGCATGGAATAATAGGCTTAGGAGTCAAGTTTTGGGAATTTTGTTGTGGCCAGTCAAAGCCACGGTCTAGATTGCCAAGGCAAGACTCTTTAATTAATCTCTACTCCAAAATCATCCTTAATTAGAACAATAGAGCGGTCGGAAGTACGCCACGTCTATTAGAGATCATGTAAAAATCCATGGAATCAATGTTTTATTAAATATCATAATTAAATTATCGTTAAAATTGCGGGATTTTGAAGTTTCTACACGGAGATTAATATGGTCATTTCTATCTTTTCGGTCATAAGAACAAACCGGGGCTCAAGAACGGCTTAAGGCTAACTATCTGCCACAAACAGGGTGTGATGCATCGACGCAATTATAACCTGCATAGGGGTCTCCTTTCTTTTCCCAAGTACAGTTGGTATTGCAGGTATAACTAGTTATAAGATAGCTTATTTGCTCTTTCCAGTCTACAACAAAGCAATTTGCTTTGGGATCTGGTCCAGCGTGGCCTTCATTGCAAATACACACTCCGGGGAAATCCGACGGATGACCATGATCGCATTCCCTGCCTAGAGCGAGCATCCAAATACCACAGAGGGCGCCTAAAATCAGGAAGGAAAAAATTGGCAATTTCATGGTGATGAACCTTTGATTGAATGGAATCATTTTAGTGTGTCGGAAATGCTATTAATAAATTTCGTGGAATTATTAAGATGATGTTCGGGAGCTTACGGGTTAGGATGGTAAATTATCGTCCATGTGGCGGTTTACAGGTTAGTAGGTTAATAGGCATCACCAATCGACGCTAAATGAGGGTTAGGGGAAATTAATGGAAGTTGGCCTTGAACGGTGAACCACATTATCAATGAATATTAGTTGGCTTTCGTAGCCGTGATGGATAGTGAATAAGTATTTGTGGTGGGGATGTTTGGTCACCAATAACCATCTAAGGTCGCTAGCAATCACTGGACAGGGAGCAAGTATTAACGATGAGTGGCCATCAGTGATCAGTGGCGATTAATGATAGCAGGTACTTATTAATGGATGGGAGAAAATGATTGTTAATAGTAAATGTTTATTCTAGGTTCCATTATCTTTCCAGAGAGTAACGATTTCAATGGGGACTATCATTAGAGTGTTGAAGAATCATGAAATTTATAAATCCTCGCTGTTTCCATCAGAATTGAGTTAATTAATTGAGCTGAATTATCCCCTGTAACTTGGAATGTCATTTCATAATTGGAGAGTATATTTAGGATTTGATCTCCTCGTAGTCGATTTAAAATGTCATCACTCGATAAAACCTTTGGTCTCATTCTTCAAACCAATCTAAAACAAAAATGTCGTACGCTCATATGGATTTTAATCATTATTCAATTTTATCCATGACATCGTTATTAGAGCAACTTATATGCCTTCTGAATTTATCAAGAAATCTTTCGAGATCATCGTTGATTTCGGATGTCGGAACTGTACTCCATTGCATATATTATCCATCAGCTTATTTTCATTAGGTTCAAGTCGGATTAGGAATGGTCATGATTCTCATTTCTTTTCCGAAATATTAACGATTGAACTTATTTGTAGCTGTTCCCACATCTTCTTCCCCCTATTGCATTTGTCACGACAACAGGGTCAAAGCTGGAGCTGACGTGCCAGGTCTTTTGAAAGTATGACCTTTGTATCAAGCAACTTCTCCTTTGGGAGGGACCGAGAAATTAATCAGACCTGTTCCTTACTAGTCTTTGGATATCTCATTACGGTTCCTAGATTAAGGGCGAGAATGGCACTAGTAGATATAGGCTGGAAATAGGAAGGATGGTAGTAGAATTAAGTCAAGAGAGAGAGTGATACTAAAGTAGATTAAGAATGAAGATGAAAGTGGCTATGATAATGTTTGGGGCGGAATCAATGTTGAATTAGGCAGAGTTGCTCTGTAGAATAAATCGTTGAGGGGAGTCAAAGTGATGGCAATACAGTGGGATGCAATATTGGTATGAGAAATAACGATGACTATGTGGGTTGAAAATATCCTGAAATTGTAATATAAGTTAAGCTCATATAATCGTGTTCCATCCATAACCGAAAGGGCCTGGCCGATCTATATTGTCCAAGCCTTGTCTTGACCCCTAGATTTTCAATGAATTTTTTTATTGTACATGTAACAGAAAGTATCGCATCATGTTCTTCCCCATATCAGAGTGACTTTTAGTGGGAGGGGGGTAAAGACAACTAAAGTTCGAGTAAAATTCATTTTGCAAACTTTTTCTAGGTTACGTCACAAAATTGATCATTTCGTCCGCACCTTAAAACATGCTCTGCTTGGTGCAAATTCAATGCGGGCCAGGCCATACATTGATGTGCTTCTAAGATATCACAAGAATAAATTACTTTTTCACGCAATTGGAACAAAAAGTATACAATTGAGACTCATTAAAAATGACAATAAGAGGTGGGTTTCGATTAGATTCAGTTTTCAGGAAATTCCAGGCTTGATGATTGGTACTCAAAGATTTTGCTGGGAATTCGGATATGTTTGATTCTAAAGCCCTCAACCGGGAAAGTTGACAAATGGTTCTATTTGGATTTCTAGATCGGATTTTCAGAGTGCACGATCATTCTTTCTAGATAGCCACCTCTTTCTCGTTGATCCATTGGGAATGTACTAGTAATGAGGATATCAGAAAAAGGAGGCAAGCTGAACTTCTCGGAGGATGGGTACCACCTTGAGTAGCTCATTAAAGCAACGGAATTATGAGAGCTAGAATGATTATGGAGGTCGCTTCAAAATTGTGTCTTTTCGACTAAAGCAATTTTATGATGGATGAACTTTATTCCAACACTAATTCATCAATTGTTTGGGACATTGATAACATTGATCCCACCGTGCACCGCATACTCGTAAAACCCAAGGGTTACCCTCCCGTCACAAGACTGGATGATCCTATAGCATTCAATTGGAGCTTGCAAGAAACTTCATTTGGTACAAATTCAAAAGAATGTGAGATGGGCAATTCGCATTATCACCGCTAGCTAGGGTTTATAATGCGGAAGGGTTCCCTCGAAAACCCCATGGTTCAGAAGGCCACGTGCAAGTTGGGGGTCGATCCATGAATGATAAATTTCTGATTCGCATTAGATCTGTTGCCCCTGGAGAATTCCTTCACATTGATTATGCTTTAGATTTGATCTACTAACAACATGCATCTTCGACCTTTAGTTAAAATATTCACAAGTTGTGAACTCAACCTCGGCTTCAAAAACCGAGATCTCTCGGTTGCTCATACTTGCGGACGGCATCCGAGATTTTGAAATACCTTGACATAAAAAGTCTGGTTTTAAATTAACTTGGAGTTTGTAAATCCTTATGCCAGCTTTGTGGAAGATATACAGGAGCTCAACATCTTTTTCCGGATTATATGGGCCATATCTATGGACCGCTTGTGTTCTCAAGAGGAGTTTCCATTTCTCAACTGATTCCCAAGGACGGTTTTCAACCGCGATATTTTTGACCCGAGATAAATCTTCCATTGGAAGAATAGCGCAACCAATAAGAGTGCAGATCCACGTTTTTATAACTCCTGACTCTGGGAAAACTCGCCCGGAAGAAATTGTTTCGATTGTCATTGAATAGTCTATCCAGCATCATGATATAGACGAAGCAGTTCCTGTGATAGCCTTGAATTTTCTAACCCAATTGTTTGCAATCCCTTCAAGAACCTAACGAACTTGAAATCTCCCGGATTTCGGGTGTCTCATTTGTTGTAAGAATGGTTGTCCTGGCATTGCCCAGACTGGTTTCATGTAATATCTTCTTCGTCGCTCAGTTTCCAAGAATTTGGCCGTTCCCTTCCAAACTGCGAGAGGCTCCATCTGGAGTTAAGAGTTCCGACCTCCGCCATTTTGCATGTTTCCCATCCTGGTTGAAAGAGTCTTCTCTTCATTTCTCATCTAAAAAACTTTGATGCCCCTCTGAATCTTCATGATTACGACGAGCTCAACAAGATGTAAGCTTCTTGAGGTGTGTCTATCGTTAGTCTAGATAGGAAACTTGACTTATGCAACAAAATTGTCCTAGTTCCATAAGGCGTGAACCACCATCTCAGCCATGATGGGCATGCCGAATGACAAGACCCATTTTGACCCATATTTGATAATTTTTAGGAAATTTGACCTAGTTGCTCCATATAATGTATGTACTAGTATTCTGTGAGTTCCCAGTTGACAAGGATTGTCCTCTTTTTGCTTCGTTTTTTCTATATGGCGAGCCATTTGAAGATCCATCGACTCTTATACAGTTGTGGACTATGGATTCTTGGACTGATTGCTTGGAAGAAATGTAGAGGTACAAGAGCCCCAATTTTCGTATCGTTCTAGTAGCCTATTTCCTAGGCTCCATTCTTCTTTTTTATCCCTATCGTGTGCACTCTCCAATGTTCTTGAGGACAATGTCATTCCCTTTGGTTGAGGAGGCTTTTCCAATATAAAATTGTAGGTAGCAAGGGAGATATTATCATTACGTGATTTAGTGACCAGATTTTTACTAGTATTCTCATCTCTTAGACGGAAATCTTGAATTATATTCTGAATTTAGTTTATTTATGCCGCGGCTTATACGATATGTATCAATAAACAATGATGTTTCCACTAAAACTCTTCGAATAAATGTGGGCGATTGGGTTCGTACAGCGCGGTAATTCTGCTCAATTCTGGCCTTATGTATCATGCTCGGAGATTGGCAAGATATCAGAGTGAGTATTCACGCGACTCGTACTTCACAATTACCTCAACTTATCTTATTGAGGTAGTAAAAAGGCAAATAATGGATCCTAAGGATGATGGCCAACATTAATGGATTTGGAAAGGAACCTACGAATAGTGGGAAGAATGCTAGTATATGAAAATTCGTATTCAAGCCGAAAAAGAATCCAAAATTAGCATTTGTTGAGACAGAGATCATTAATGCCTAAACATCTACAATACAATAATCATCGATGATCAATATCCCATGTTAGGTATTAGACGTTATGCCGGTCAATATCATCGCGGGCTAACGAATACCGGCTTTCCATTAGAACATGGGAATAAGTCTTATAGAGAAGTGGTTTTTAGAAGTTGACGGATTCTTTAAATATTTGGATGGCTTTTAATATAATAGACCAAGTCCATGTATTTACATTTTGGCACTTATCTTAATTGTGGTCCATGATTTAGATGTTCCGTTTCGCTAGACGAAGCAAGACTGTCCAATGAAATCCGAACGAAGGACGGATGGCTAGTCATTCCTTATATTTTTGACCTCTTGTGAATAAAGGGCCATGACCATAGAGGGCTCATGATATAGGCCAGGATGGTAGGCTGATGTAGGGTCACTACAGGCTCAATTTAATAGCAGGAATTTGCCATTACATCTTCTGGGTCCACTATTCTCCTAAAAGTATGGTTCTGCCATGAATCTAACAACATGTTATGAGGATTCTCAATAGGAAGATCTCTTGTTGCCTTTTTTATTCCTGGGAAGACGGTTCTCTTCCAAAGCAATATAGATTGTATCAAGATATCTTGACGAGGATGTCATGGTTCATATCCAAAGCGCTCCACGGTCAACTGAATGCCCAATAAAAGAGTGTCCATGTTCAATAGAAAAATGTCGTATCGCTCAAAGACATCTATGTTGATAAGCATCAACAATTTCAAATTGAACGAATACATCATGGACGCCTTTTATTATTGAATAAAGAAAGAGACTTCATATTCTCCCAGTCTAGCTGCGAGTTGAATTTCCAGTCATAAATAACATTACCAAGATAGAGTCCCACCACTTGCATGCGGCTGTTGGGGTCGTCATGGAATGTCACGAGAATCTTTCAATGAGGTGACGATTTGTAAGCATGACGCCCTGATACTATTGGCGTAAAATGTATATTACGTTTTTTGAAAGGCTAATTACAAAATTGGGGGCTTGTTGAAAGTAAACCAACTACGGAAGGGAATTGCTTCGGCCAAGAGAAGCTCAAGAGGGGAAGACTAAGAATAATCAAGGAGCCCTGGATATCCATAGATAGGACAAAAAAAGCATTTGAGCAGTAAGTATATGTAATTTGAATAGATATGGCATGATGCGTTGGACACAGGTCACAAAACTATTGGAAAGGGGTAGATGGTTATACGAAAGCTAGTATTGATAGTTGAATATCGCACTTGAAAGGTTGGTCCGTAGGAGTACTAGGTGGTATCCTCGTTACCCTCAAGAAAGAAACATTTGCGGATAGGCCATTTCTCCTCAATGGATTCGAAAGAATGTATTAAGTTGCTCGATAAGATTTCACATTTAGACTTTGTAATTCATCTTCAATCGTTCATCACCTCTCAAATGACTAGTAATCAGGGTTTATGAACAAAAAGGGATGATCAAGAAACCGAGTGATAAGATACACCATAAAACTCGAATGAAAGCAACACAAAATGTACTATCAATGTGAATTACTAATGCAAACCGAATGAAGAAGATTAGCGACAACGACTGAATCTCCGGAAGGCAAATCAAAATGTTTTAGAGGATGAGTTTCAACTAAGTGATTAGGGCTAAGTTTCGCCCATCAAGGTAGGTTTCGCAAAGAGTGATAAAAGAATTACTACAAAGATCTGAGCTATTTTGAAATTGACACAAAATGTCATGAGACATTACCCAGAGAAAACTTCCTCGTATTCGAGCAATTTCATCAGTATAACTAAATGTATAAAATTTTGAGAAGTCCAAGGGAGTATCACTAAAACTCATCTTCATAAGAAGCGGTAAATTGGATATATGAAGGAGATAAATCATGATGAGCATTCATGGGGAGTGGAAGCAAGCCGTTTAGAGCAAAAAATTCAAACTTCTTAGACCTTTATTGGTAAAGATGAGTTGAGTCTTATGATTCAAAATAAAGCCATTAGAATGCGGTCATTGGCTCTTAAATAATTAAAATCCTAAAGATTATGTACCTCCAGTTTGCTGAATTGCTGAATAAAACCGAGCATTCCTTCCACTTTGTCGATAGATATGTCCTTTAAATACAAGCACTTCAACTCTTTTGGCCATTGACGACTCATGATAGAGTCTAGATTTGGCTTGGACTGAGAAGATGACGACTTGTTGGGATCCATCTCTGGCGGAAGAAGGATCAGGAAAGAGATGCCATCTAATAATAAATCATCGGGAATACTCTGTCCTAGATGCAAAATTAGGCCCTGAGTCAAATAAGACGAATTGGGCATCAAAAAGTGTTGATTCTGACTAATGATGATATGGGTGGTATGTTCGTTATTCGGAATGGCAAACAAAAAATCCCTGGGCTTTTCTGTTTGCATCGATTTGACCTGTTCCATCGACTCAGTCATAAGGGTCCAAATGGGATCGTTCGATTTGAAATTACAAAACGATAGATAGATCAGATTCAGTCTCACTCGTGAAATGGAAAGAAGCTCTTCAATATCACCACCAAAATCTATGTTCTTTAGTAAAATATACTTCAGTCTTGGACATGGGCAATTCATCACGGATTTTAGATTTTGCTTGTCTTGAAGAGATAGTACTTCTATAGGGTTCGTTTTTGATGAAGAAAACGCCAGAAAAGAAACGTTATCGAATACTAAATCTTCGGGAGGGCTTTGTCCTGGAGAAAGAACCAATCCGTGGAGCACATCAGACGAATTGGGCATCGGAAAAGACGGACTCTTGTTAAAAACAATTTGGGTGACATGATCGTCAAGTGGAATGGAAAATTGAATGCCTTGCACCTTTCTTTTGTGGATCGATCCAACAAGCCTCACAGACTTAGTTAAAAGGGACCAAATGGGGTTTCCTGTTACATACATGCAATTACGGAGATAAATGAAGTCCAATTTCAGTTGTGAAAATGGAATATAATCTTCAATATGATCATCAAAATGCATACATTCTAGTAAAAGACGCCTCAATTTTGGATATCGGCAGCTCATCACGGATTTCAGATTTTCCTTGGATTGAGAAGATAATACTTCTCTTGATCGTTTTAGTAGGTGATCCATTTTTGATGGAAGAAGTGCTATAAAAGAAATATCATTCAATGGTAGATCACTAGGGACATTTTGTCCCAAGAAAAGAATTAATCCATGATTTAGGTCGGGAGAATTGGGCATCACAAAGGATGCCTCATTATTAAAAAGAATCTGAGTGGTATGTCCGTCAATTGAGATGGCAAAGTGAAAGTCATGGGCTTCTCCTTTGTGAGTCGACCCAGCAAGCTTCACAGAGTTGGCTAAAAGAGACCAAATGTAGTTCTTTGCTTCAAAAGCGCAGTTCTGAATATAAATCAGATCTAATTTCAGTTGTAGAATTGGAATACAGTCTTCAATGCCGCCACCAAAGTTCATGCAAGTTAGTAGAAGACGCTTCAATTTTGGATGTCGGCGGCTCATCACAGATTTCAGATTCTCCTTGGATTGAGAAGATAATACTTCTTTTGATAGTTCTAGTAGGAGGTCTACTTTTGATGGAAGAAATGTTAAAAGGGAAGTATCATCCAATGATAGGTCACTAGGAAGCCCTTGTCCCAAGGAAAGAATCAACCCCTGAATAAGACTAGGCGAATTGGGTAAAAGGAGGGATGGACCAAAATTAAGAACAATTTGAATCGTATGTCCATTCATTGGAATGGCAAATTGGGAGCTCTGGATCTTTCCTGTATATGTCGGACCAATTAGTTTCGCGGATCGAACTAAAGAGATCCAAAGGGGATCGCTCGTTTCGAAGTCACAATTCCAGATATAAATTAGATCCAATTTTGACTGTGAAATAGAAATAAAATCTTCAATGGGGCCGTCAAAATTTACGTACATAAATGAAAGATGCTTCAGTTTTGGAGATAAATGATCCATAATGGACCTCAAATTCTTTTTGGATTGAGAAGACAGTGGCTTGCTAATATCCGAGTTAGGCGGAAGAAAAATCAGGGAGGAAACATCACTCAGAGATGGCTGTTTGGGAATATCACTGGACAATATGAAGAGCAATGAGGTGATGTGCTCATTTTTGTTGAATTCTAGGCCAGGAGATTTATCGCATATGGTCCATTGAGTTGTAGATTCATTGAATTGAACTGCAAATCTAAAACAAGGTTTCGGGGAATCTCCATGATTTAGAAGTTTCAAGGCATGGTCAAAACCAATAGAATTATTTGGAGCAAAATTGCAGTTTTGAAGAAATAATTTTTTCTGGTTTAGTTTAACAAGAGTTTGAATTAACTCGTCATCAAGGCATATTCCCTCAAGATAAATTTCATCCGAGTATTCACGAGCCTGGGACAAAGCTTCCTTTAATTCAGTTACACTCCGAAAATGTGCAGGTTGGATGGAATTTTGTTGCCCAGAAATTGAGAATTCTGATGAAGATAGAGTCGAAGTCGATTCTTTAAGCGAAAAAGGAGCCGATGAGGTAGAAAAACTTGTCGACGTCGAAGGGAAACCAGTAGTAGAGAGCCCCTCTTGGGAGGTTGATCTCTTCATTGCAACTCGGCTAGTTGTTGTAGGTAGGATGAAATTGAGAATTGGAAAAGCTGAAGGCGAATATGTAAGTAGCGGAAGAAGTAGTTGATGTATGAACATTTGTTGAGAATTCACTCGTTGTTTTAAATAGGGATTGAGTCAAGGGAAAAGATGTCGGAGAATTTTGGTAGGTCACGATAGAAAACGGGAGGTAGGGTGTATGATCTCGGGAGATCTAAAAAAAGAAACTTTGCTTCTTTTCTTAGAGAAACGGATGTCAAAATTAGAATCAAAAAGTGATTCCAATTTCTATTAGTTCTAACGAATCATAAATGAAGCAAGACAATCGGATGACTATGAAATGTTTCTCCTATTTTAGTATAGTCATGAAGCAGAAATAATCATTGCAATGACAATGTGATGATGATCATGATAACAATATGAGCTATGGTCGCTATGAGAGCATAGATAGGTGCTATTCTGGGACCGAAATGTGATTATGTGGAAGAAGTGGGAACATTCGCCGCCATGGCAAATAATGGGTTTTGATCAACTGCTTCAAGGCAAGTTTTGTAAGGTAATCAATTTTGAAACGCCGTAGGGCGTCAAGAAACGACTTACATGCATAAGCATCCATTATGATGTCGCTTTTGCCCCCATTGGATGATGGAGTTCAGCGTTATCCTAAAGGATCTTCGACATAAAACATAAAGTGTATCGATGATAAATAGATAGTCATTAGAAAAAGGATGGCATTAGTAAGGATCAATTGCTATTAAGAATATAGGAAGAAAGCCGTGAACTGGTTTCTTTCAGGATACGCATTGAAGCAAACTGAGCCATTGGATTCGACTTTGTGCCTGACTTGATTTATTGACGAGTAGCAACGAAGCTTGAATAGTTGGCTGATTGATCGACATTATGGATTTGACATTATTCACTCTGTGCTGACCTGTGCTGTCGTTTAAAGGTTAATTGATCCCACTCAAATTCAATATACTCAATGCAAGCCCCTGAGCTCAGTTTCTTTTCAATGTGGATCGTAATAATGGCTCATTAAGGTTGAGTTATTCACTGAGCGGCATGACAATATGTTTGTTAAGACTAACTCGTATTGGGTGCAATTGCAGTTATAACAAAGATGAGGTAAGGATGATGATTGTCGGAAAGTCATTAAGGGGCAAGTATGGTTTATGAGACATGAATGATAGGGGAATTCTTGATTGTTTATATCGGTTGAGAAGGACTCGATCAAGACCTCCTGAAACCAACTTTCCCAAAACCATTATCGAGTAGCATTGGAAAATCTTCGCGGGGAGGTTTGTGCTTGCATCACTTTAGGAGATCAACTGTTCTCTTCAAATTATATTGTTTGCAGGAATGCATTCTTTCGCCCATCCAATCTAGATTGACTTTTCTCTTTTGCTACGATTGTTTAACCAATTGACGTTTTGAATTTCGATTTCCCTTGGAAATTTCGGCCAAACTTCCCAATTATGGACAAGTATCAATATTAGCTCGTAATGTCCCTCTTCTTTAAAAAGCAAGCCATTGATCGACCAGCCACTGATGCCGAGCTAACTTCCTTTTGGAACTCGTTGCGTCATATATCACCACAAAATGGCATTTTAACCTTTCCTCTTAATTATGGCTTTCTAGCGCTGAGGTGCATTGAGGGGATCTATGTTCGAAAAGCGTACGAGGATTTGTTTGCTCTCATTTGTAAAGACCTCAATCCCGAGGATCCTGAAGACCAAGTTCATCGTTTCACTATCTCGGGAACTCCGGGAACCGGAAGAACTGTATTTTTGTCCTACATTTTGTGGAGATTGGCCAAGATGGAACCGGCCAAAACTGTGATCGTTCGCCGAGCAATGCTCTGGAGAGATATTTATGTACTTCAACATGATAGGTGCTGGACAACCTCTGACTATAGCGAAGTTGATGAGCTTCTGGATGATCCGACGAATTGGTATCTCATGGATTTTAGTTCGAATCGTCCGGCCGAAGTAAAAGCAACAACTATCCTAATGTCATCTCGCACTACGCAGGACGATATGTATTTTAGATACTCCGCTACAGCACACCCTTATTATCTCCCAGTTTGGTCTTTGGAAGAATTGAAGATGGCTGCACCTTTGTTTTCGAAAAGCTTGCAAGTAATTGAAGAACGATATTATCTTATTGGAGGAAATCCTCGGTATGTTTTTGAGAAGCCGATCGACTTGGAACTCATTAGGAGGATGGCAACCCATCTACCTAAGAAAAACTTTTTCAAAGTCGCTTTTGGAGCGGAATCCGATAACAATGACATTAATCGTTTTATAGTACATTACCTAGTGGATTCGACTTATTCGGATTACTCACTAGTGTTTTCATCAAAATATGTTACAAGTTTGGTTTTGAAGAATTTTCTTGCATTGAGCTTTGATTGGGATCATACTCCTGCTTTTCCAGGGAAGCGACTAAAGCAAGTACTTTTTTCAAAGAAATCTTCACTCATTCTTTCTGGTCTTCAGGCAAATTTATTCGAGTATGTTGCACACCGACTATTATCTATTGGAGGAAAATTTCTTGGACGCTCGTTAGATGATGGAACGGTATTGGAATTGAATGTTCCGCGAAGAAGTGTCAAAATATTTAATGATCCTTCTGAATGTACGGATCCCGACGTATACTATATGGCTCGGTCCTGGAACCATCCTTGCATTGGCTCAGTTGTATTAAATACAGGATGTTTTCGAATGACAATGACCAAGAATGACGATATCCCCGAAGACGAAATGAAAAGGATTACTAAAGAGCTGAAGGTGGATAAATTTTATTTTGTTGTTCCCGATCGTATTTTCAAAAAGTTTACAAGGCAAAAACCAACGGATATGCTGGAATACAGAGAAACAACCCAGGAACAAACAGCTGGAGGGCAAATTGTCGAAAAGCAAGCGGAACAAGGGCAAGCGTCCGTGCAGTGCTGTTTGGATACAATCCTCAATCCTGACAAAAACAAGAAGCGGAAACTCAGAAAGACCCGAAATGGTAAAGATCAGCAGAGGGATTTTCCACGTCAATATGTGATTTGTATTCCATTTAAGAAAGACTGGAAAAATATATGTCGTGTACTCAAATCGAATCGGGACATTTTCGACGAGGCAGAAAATTGCCCAAGGCAGTGATGACATAAGGAGAGGATATGGACTTTGTAGTCTATGATGGAGAGGAAATATCTTTTTCAAATGAATAGGAATAATCTTTCTCGGATGTAAAATAGCAATATTCAAATGAAGGATCAGCATGTTGGTGTCCAATTGTGCTGGCTGCCAAATCCGGATGGAGATAGCTTGGTTAGGTTGTATCGGATTCGTCTCATTGCCGCCAATAGATATGGATGGAATTGTTAATTCGAATAAATCAATTCATTATGAAGCGGAGCTTATTAGATGTATTCGAATGACTTCTCAACAGGATGAAGAGATTGATACATTTGGAAGCTTGAAGAAAAAATGGACCGGATTTCGATAATAGTTTCTGAATAGTCTTTCTTGATGCTTCATTCCCAGAATTTCGAAAAAGTAAACAGGCTTGATCGACAATCAAGAAAGCTAATCGGCATGAGATGACCTGCATTAACAACTAGATGAGGTTTTTGCTTAAGAGTTAACCCCGATAACAACTTATTAAGTAGCGGATAATTGTTGAGGTGGATGAGAGCTTTGCTATATTGTCACTAAGAGTGATGGTTTTTGAAAAAAGCTGAGTTCGCCGATTTTCTTTTATTCGTGACCATCTTTATCAAAAAGATGATGATAAGGATGTAAGGAATGACTTAGATGGACCCATAGACGATCCCCAGTGATTGATGATAATTGGAATGGTTTGCAACTATTCGACACATCGGGTGGTGGTTCTAGAACAGACGCAGATGTGAAGGCAGGCCAACGATAGATCGAAGATGTCCCTCGTGAAGAGAAAAGTGGTGTTGCTCTAATGGAAAAACCGACAATCGAGAATTAAATAAGAAAAAAAAGTAAACTTTAATGCTTGTTTCGATGACAAGTGGTAAACCCGAAATGAATATTAACAAAAAAAGTATGATCAGTTAGGAGGAAATTCATCAATATTGAGCAATAAGAAAGATGAAAACATGGATAAATAGTGGAAAGAAAGACATATGATGTGTGGAGCGTATTAAGGGTGATAAAGAGGATGACTTGTAAAAATTCCTAACGTGGATGCACGAATAGTGGATTTGTTAGTAACGAAAGCTTGTCAGCAATGACCAAAACCAGTTACTGGCGATAATCCGTTTCTTGCAATCACAACCCATGGGTGAATGAAAATTTTCCGTGATTGTCAGCGAAATGATTTGACAGGAAGTCGGTTGATATTGAATAGGTTACTTGATGCCGCATAAAATGTTATTGTGTTATGGGGATATTCGATGGAACAATCTCATGACAAGTCCTAATAAGCGAGCCGAGATTTATATTCTCTTTTTTGGGATACAAATGGACGTCACTCTAGTAATGATTACTGGTTATGCTTGTCATTCTATGTTGGGACCAATCTTCAGACCTAAGCATTAGCCATTATTGGCTAGGATTACCTTGGAAGTAATATTTTTCCGGCGTTTAAAAATTAATCAAGTTCCCTGAGTATTTTGGATGGATTTGGGAGAATAGGTTGGATCAAAATCAATTTTATATGGGTGGCAACACTAATGGCCTGTTTTGGAAAAGTTAGAGAGATTGAATATGGTGAAGAGATATTCGGCATAGTATGACTGATCCTTGGCATGGGTTAATATAGAAAAACGAATTTATGGCAAGAATCAGACAAAAAGAATACCAAATAATATCACGACACTCATTATATTGACAAGATCACTTACAATGCTGACTTGCAAGGAATAAAGTTGGTTTACATTTATCCTGGGCTTAAGAAGGATGCGATGATTCATAAGAGATCATAAGTCTTAAGGAGGCATGATTTTTAAAAAGTTCTCGGTTCCTAAGGTGACATGCTGTGTAAAAAATTAAGACTCCATTGAAAACCAACGCTTTGTTTCACTGATGAAACAAAGAAACTTCGTTAGTAGGCTTGTGTTTAGAGTTAAGAGCAAATCTGACCAGTTTTCATTTTCGGAAGTGGTTGATTTGAGGTCGAAACATCGTAGTTAATAAAGAATATTCGGATCATCTAAGCACCAATAGTCTTGTATTCTATCGCCCATCATCAATTAGTTGGAATCTATTTGCTTGAAATTGATTGCTTGTACGCTATTCTGATTCCTCATAAAAATGTCTCAGAAATTATGGGTAAAATATGGAGCAGACAAAGAAGGAGATATTGGTCGCGCTTCCTTCAAAGATTGTGAATGTGTAGCCGACTTCATTAAACAAATCGGAAATGAAGTACAATACCGTATTCCAAAAAAAACTTATATCACCCTTTATGGACCTTCTGGAACCGCAATTGAACTTAATGAGCCCATTTCTTCTCTATTACCAGGAAATTCGTCAGAAAACCCACTCTGTGTTCAGTTTTCAGCATTCCCTTTGGTTCCAACTAAACTGGCTTCCGATGTAGAATTAACATCGTTTTGGAATTCATTACGTGAAATACCAAACAAAGATGGTTTTTTATACTTTCCTATTAGGCCCTGCTTTCTTCCAACACAAATGAAGGCAATCTATATTCGAAAGGCATATGAAGACTTGTTTACCCTTATTTGCAACAACCTTCATCCAAAGGACCCTAGAAAGCGATGCCATCGTATAACCATTACGGGAACTCCAGGAATTGGAAAAAGCGTTTTTTTGTTTTATATTTTATGGAGATTGGCAAATGAGAAAGCTGCGAAGACTGTAGTTCTTTGCCGAGAGAGTGATAATGGACGTATGTATGTATTCCAGAATGATGGATGCTGGAGAACTCATGAATTCTGGGATGTCGAAAAGTTTCTGAAAGATCCGAGCAGTTGGTATCTCACGGATTCTCCCGAATCACGTCCAGCAGAAGTCGATGCAACTACCATCTGGGTTACATCTTTAAAAAAACAGGATAAAATGTTTGATAAGTACAATTATTCTGCTCATCCTTATTATCTTCCAGTTTGGACTCTGGAAGAACTAAAACTGTCAGCATTTTTGTATTCAAGAGATTTGCAATGGGTTAAAGAACGATATGATCTTATTGGGGGAATCCCTAGATTCGTTTTAGAAAGAAAAAATGATCTGAAAAGAAGCGTTAAGCACGCAATTAGCATTGTAGCCATTCGTAGACTTTCTGGGTCCCCTCCAGACGCAGAGTACGACGAGGGTAAAATAAGCCACTTCATTATGCATTGTCAAGTGAATCCAAAGTATTCGGGCTATTCATCAACGTTTTCATCAAAATATGTTAAAGACCTTGTTTTGGAAGAGTCTCAAGACGAGAAGTCTAATGAATTCCTTCCGTAAAGAATATCCAGATCACCCAGAACCATTTCAGATCACTTCTTGAATATTGTGCACTCTAACTACTGGCTGCTGGAGGGGAGTTTGTCGAGAGCTCGTTAGATGATGGAGCAGAACCAAATTTGACTGTCACATGAAGAAGCATCAAAATATTTGGTTATTTTCTAAATGCATGGATCCGGACACATACTATGCACCATGGTATTGGAATTCCTATTAAATTGTGCCAAATGAAGAAGATTTTCGGATGATGATGGTCGAAAAAAAATGATATTTCGGAAGGCAAAATGACGAAGGTCATTGGAGAGTTAAGAATAAAAAAGCTTTATTTTGTTGTTCCCAATAAAATCTTTAACTAAATGTCAATATGATATAAGAGTAGCTATGTAATTGAGGGACCATAGGGTTTCATAGTTGTCAAATTTGGAGATTCTATACTCGAATTGTTTCCGTTTCTCGTCCAGTCGACTAAATTAGTTCCAACCTTTTCTCTTTGGAAGAACCCGGAAAGGTTCATTGAATCTAACACCAAAATATTACAAATCATTTTGATTATTCAAGAACAACGAAATTGAAGATGCATCTCCAAAGAGTTCCGACTGTTTCTTCGAGAAGTCTTTCCCTAGACGTGGAAAGTAATCGACATCTCGGTTACATACAGATCCCCTTGTAGTTTTCTCTGGCTTCGGAGCTATTGTTTAGTCTAAACTTAATTCTGCTGCAGGAAGTACTTGGAAGGACGACTTCCCCTGCTTTTTCTGGATTCCTCTTTAAGTAATATTGGATGGTCGTTTTATACCCATTTTTCTTGGATTTCCATGCCCCCAACCCTAAAGGATCATAGAATCCCAGAAGTCTGGTTTCGTTTCTCATGATGTCACCAATGTAATGTCATCTTGAACCAAAGAAGCATCTCGTGATACTCGGGCTCAAATAGCAACTCGTGGGGAGATAGAAAAATCTTCGAGTTAATATGTCCATTCTCCTTAAGTTTCCAGATTTTTTGATCGTTGTCTTCCCTCTAATAAATGTAGCCTAAAATGGTAGAACCAAATACATAAGCTAAAATAGTCCTATTGTCTGCAAATCTTGTTACAAGCCGTCAATCTTGAGAGCTAATCGAGTGACAGATGATGATAATTCTTTTGTTGCCACTGTAATAAACGTACATACAAATGAGCCACATTGGGTTGAATAGTTTTCGAATGCCTATCCTTGGAGGCAATAATACATAGCTTCTCTTTCGGGAATATTATTTATTCTTTAGTCGCATTCGCAAGGACTACAACTGTGATTGTGACGACGAGGCACGAGAATAACCTCGAAATCCTATATCGAACAGTTCTTTCCGACAAAAGGATGATAACGAGCTAATCTAATTGGATTGTGGTCGACGAATCCCAGCGAATCTTTTTCTCATTCCATTCGTCGGGCAAATTATGGACAATTTCAGGATGATATTAATAAAGGTATTTACATTGAATGTAATCCGTACATTGAAACTATTAATAATTAAGGGATTAATAGCTCCAAGACATCTTTGTTATTGACCACAGTGAGCCGTCGTCATCTCCTTTAGGAGTTGGCATGTAATTGGAAATAGCCAATAGTCGGCATTAATTCCCGCCTACAAACTATTGCGTCCACTTAGACATGGTTGATAATGCGAGCAATTTATGACAATAAAATATTATAGATAAGAATAGATCATAGGCCAAATTGTTTCTGGACGGTCTGCAAGGCATTCATCTATATCTGTTGCCAGAATTAATTGATCGAAAATTGGCTCGTGGCATACATTATTCATGTTTGATGAATAGAACTTAGATTTTATCCGTAAGCATACTGATGATAGGAAACCACAAATATACATGTTCTGGGTCCATTTTCAGTCAATCCGTGCCCAAAAATGGAAAAATTGGGCGATTGTGTCAAGCCAACTAGATTCTGGGGAAAGTCTTGGTTTAGATCCTAACTGTACACAATTTGAGTTTATAGTTGGGAAGGGGCAACAGATCCTGAGGAGTTTCGGGCCTCAAACAGTCTTTTTTTTTAACAAGAATCCAAATCTCTCTCTTTTTAATCTGATTGAATCAGAATCGTCGCTATTCTCCTTCTCAACACATATTTATGACGCGAGAATGTGAGGTGAGCACTTAGTACTCAGCTTTTCTACTCTAACAAGTTCATTCAAAGCAGAGTTTTTGATTGATTTGGATGAACTGATATTTGGCAAGGTACAACCATCATCCTGGCATCTTTTGCGCAGATATCAAGACAACTCACCCAGATGGGGTCTTTGTCTTTCTTGCCACCATTTTCACTGTGAAAGTACGTCTCGAGAAAAAAAATATGCAGTTTATCATTGCGGAGAACTTTATTAGAAAGAGTGGCATGGTTTTACTGGTCTTAAGAAATGTATCTACTTATTATCCCTTCTAAATATGGTTGCATGCCAAAAAAATTGTCTGAATTAGCCTTCCCATAATGAAATCAACTCATTCATAGAACATGTCTAATCAAAAGCCAGTTGCTCATACGAGAAAACGAAGCGATTTCGGGTAAATGCTCGGTTCTGTTCTCTTTATCAACACAAAAAAATATCTTTGATTCGAGGAAATGGTTTTAGCGCTATAAAAGGCAATTTCTAGCTTATTTCATTTCAACTGACTTCTTATGGGAGTGAAAATTGACTTCGGACTACAAACCGTCTAAATTCAAAATATCCTTAAATCCTTCTAGGATGGATTCCTAAGGGAATCTTACCAAAATCCAGAGATCGAGTTTCAGTTCACCAGTACCGAAAGAACCTTTATTGAAAAATGTTCAAAAATAAATATCTAAAAAGAGAACAAGACCGACTGCGGAGGATTTAATCTCTCTACGATCAATCACTCAAATCAAACAAAAATATGAATATTCGAATAGGCATTGCTTTTATATGCGACCACAGGTAATCCTGTAGTACAGATCACGAAACAAGAATTCATCAACGGATTCACAGCATGCACTGTGCTTGCAACATGGAAACAACTAAAGCATTCGGTACATGGTTTTAAAGATTCCCGATTTCCAATTGCACACATAGAGACGAACAAAAACAAGATTGCCAAGATTGAAGGTAAAATTCCCCAGTACAAAAACGGGGAAAATCCGTCGAAGCAAGCTTTACAATGAGTAAGACCTACAGGATCTTGTGTTTGGCAATGATAGGTACCAGAAGTTTCATTGACAATTATTATCGAACTTGAAGTCATGAAGCCTCGAAGGTCAAATTTACATAATATACATGCTGTCCAAAACTCGCAATTTTGGCCAGGCCGAGCTAGAATGAGATAGGCGTCCATATCGCCTTCATCGAATTCACAATCATAGATGATATTGTCGGAGCTCTTTATGAGCATAAGGGTCCCAACAATGCTAGATGCTATAACTAAGCCTTTGATATCCCTTTCCGAGTCTATCTCCGAGTCAAACGGTGCTTTATCTCTATCTATGCTTCCCAGAGAAATCCTCCTACAAATTGCCAAGCTTTTTAGTGTCGAAACGATACTGACTTTGATGTCCACTTGCAAATACATTAGAAATCAGTTGGACACATGGTTTCTTCTAGTATTAGCCTCGGAGAACAATACGGACCGAGCCACTTCGGGGTTTATTGTCGATGCAATTAGAGACGAAGACGACACATGTTTATGGCGCAACGCAAAGTTTTTTATAAAGGACCATAATGTTCCCAAGGAACTTTCCATTCATCTGTTTGCCAATACAACTACCGAGAAGATTTCATCTGATGAAGTGCGCTCCATGATTATTCAGTTATCCGGATCACAGGTGTCGTATGAAGATATTCACAAATTCCTAAAATTTCTTTTCTCCAAAGTATCATTCAAGAATCTGAAATGTTTAATGTTTTGTGGGATCGAACTTTCGAAGAAATTTTCCCAAGAGATAGGAACATTGAATTTGGATGTATTTCACATAAGAAAATTCAGCTATCACACTGATTTAGCCCTTTCTGATTTTCTCCACTATTGTAATTCCTTAAAAACGTTATATGCAGTGCATCCTAATGAGTTTCAGCCCGTCTGGCCACCCAAGGAATTGAAGAAGCTTGTCATATACTGTCCCAAATCAAGCAAGCACATGATTGATCAAGATGAAGCTCCTTTTTTTGGATTAGATATCGACGTGAATAGATGTCATGCTCTTAAGGAAATGTAAGCGTTTCTGTCCATTCCATATCCAAATCGACTCTTAATTCCTTTGTTTTTCAATCATTAGTGAAGTGTATTCTCATCAAGAATTTGATGGGTAAGTCCGACATATTATTGTCAAGATTAATTCTGACATGGGAATTATAATATAGTTTCCTTTATCTGTGCCTTCGTTCAGACACATCCTTGGAGGTTTTGTAAGAAATCAATGGAATTTCATTGATATTACCATTATGCTTTATTATGTAGTAAATGGCACTTATCTTCGAGCAGTGGCAGAATCGCTCTTGTGCCGGGCAATCATTTTAGTAACCTAAAGAAACTGTACGTTGTCTATCAAACTTCCATTCAAAAAATGACTCTTAATCTATTTTCGATCCCTAGTTCTCTCCCATGTTACAATTCAAAAATCCTAGAATCGTGTGCTCCTGATTTATATACTGCTGCTTCATTTATGCAGCAAAATGGTCTTAACAGCGTTGAATAGTAAGTGATTCTACTTTACTCTCTAAATATAAACGCTATTAAGTGATTTAGCTATTATTGTGATGGAACGAAGACCGACCCATTTCACTGTTCATGTGCGGAATGTCTCAGTAAAACTCAAGGCCAATCCACTTCCTCCTCGCCAAAACAAATGTCGTTGGTGTCCAAGCCTTCCTCGCCAAAACAAGTGTCGTTAGTGTCCAAGCCTTCCTCGCCAAGAGAAATGTCGTTGGTGTCCGAGTCCTCCTCGCCAAAACAAATGCAGTTATTGTTTACGCCCTTGATGCTCGCTTCCGAGCCAAGCGGTACTTTAACTTCATCTATGCTTCCCGTGGAAATCTTACGAAAAATTGGCAGGTTTGCTAGTGTTGAAGCGATGCGAAATTTGATTGCCACTTGTAAATACATTAGAAATCAGTTGAACACCTGGTTTCTTCAACTATTAGCATCGAAGAACAACCCTGACCGAGCCACTTCGGGATTTATTATCGATGCAATTGGAAACAAAGGCAACACATGTTTATGGCGCAACGCAAAATTTCTTCTAGAAGGCCATGCTATTCCAAAGGGCCTTTCCATTCATCTGTTTGCCAATACAACTGCCAATGAAATTTCGTCTGATGAAGTGCGCTCTATGATTATTCAAGTATCTGGACTATCCAATTCATCCAACCCATCTGATCCACATCACGATATTCGCAAGCTCCTAAAATTTCTTTTCTCCAAAGTGTCATTCAAGAAACTGAAATGTTTAATGGTTTGTGGGATTGAACTTTCGAATGACTTTTCCCAAGAGATAGGAGCATTGAATTTGGATGTATTTCACATGAGAAATTTCCAATATCACACCAGTTTCGCCAAGAATGAATTTTTCCGCTATTGTAGCTCCTTGAAGACGCTATATGTAATGCATCCTGATGAGGATCAGCTCGTCTTTCCACCCGCTAAATTGAAGAGGCTTGTCATATACTGTCCTAAATCAAGCAAGGACATCATTGAAAGTCGTAAAGTTTTTGATACTGGATTATGCATCGACGTGGAGAAATGCCATGCTCTTAAGGAAATGTAAGCGTTTCGTCCATTCCATATCTAAATCGACTCTTAATTCCTTTATTCCTCGACCATTAGTGAAGTGTATTCTCATCAAGAATTTTCTGGGTAAGTCCGACATATTATTGTCAAGATTGATTCTAACACGGAAATTATATCATAGTTGCGTTAATCTGGACCTTCGTTCAAACGAATCCCTGGAGGTTTTGTAAGAAATCAATGAAATTTCATTGATTTTACCATTGTGTTTTATTATATAGGAAATGGCACTTATCTTCGATCCGTGGCAAAATCGGTATTGGCTTCAATCGTCTTAGTAGCCTAAAGAGACTGTACGTCGCCTATCAAGCTTCCATTCAAAAAGTGACTCTTATCTATTTTCGATCCCTAGTTATCTCCCATGTTACAATTCAAAAATCCTAGTGACGTTTTCTGATTCTGGTTGGCCCACTTTTGATACTCCTGCTTCATTTATACAACAACATGGTCTCAACAAGGTTGAATGGTAAGTGATTCTACTTTACTCTCTAAGTGTGAACACTATTAAGTGATTTAGCTATTATTGTGATGGAATGAAAGTCGATCCATTTCATTGTCCATGTACGGAATGTCTCAGGAAGACTCAAGGTCAATCCACTCAATAAATTGGTAAATTTTCAATTGTGATTTCGCTTCGAAATGGTATTCGCATTCTTTTGTTCTTCGAGATCATGTGAATAAGAGGCACTTCCTTCCGCGAAGAAGAAAACCAAATTCCCTCATCAGTTCTCATAGATCGGGCTTTTAATTCGATGCACTATAGCCAGGAAAGTTTGAAAATTCAGGAAGTTCACTTCCACGGAATTCACTATTGGCTTTTGCCGTTGATAAATCCTTTATTTCCTATCGATTTCAGTGATTTCGGCTTGTGTACTCTCTTTTTGATATGATAAAAGGGTCAAATCGATAACCGCTATTGAATATCTCTACGAACCTTTTTTACCAAAGAATTTATTCATCTTCGACTGTTGATAGCCAATTCAGACTGAAGAAATTCGAATTTAGGAAATAAAAAGAATCATTCGATTTGTTTGGGTCCATCATTTAATTCATGCCAGGTGGCCAGGAAAGAATTGGGAATCAAGGAATCAATTAAACCAGCCTGCATGAGCATTATTACCAACACTTTTTTTCATCAAGTATTTTTTGTTTTGACTCTTTCATTGATGAAAAGAATCTTTCCATGGTCTACTATTGCTAGGTAGGATATAAAATCAAATCCTCATGAAATGATATTCAGAAATGTAAATTTTCGGTACTATGAATTCCTTTTTCGGAAGCAACAAATATGAGCCATTATTCTAATATTGCCTAGCAAGCTTTTCTTAATGATCTTCAGCCATTTAAAAGCTCTCATATGGATAGTTGGCCTCTTTCTTCTTGCCTATAGCTTCCGATAAACATTCCAACCATTTGGCAGGAGGATCCGACAAAGATATGATATCGTACGGCAAACAAATTGTGTTTCAAGTCCACAGGATCCAACTCTCTGCATAGTACACGATTCGTTATTATTTTCTTCTATGAAGGAAGCCTACAAATTATGTCGTTGAACTCACATCTTTTCTTCAATCAAGGCAAATTCTATCTAGTCAGCTTTCTTGTGGTCTCTATAAAGTTCCGGTTGATGGGAAAATCGAAATCCCAATCATTGGATCAAAAATATGTCTTATGAGTAAGAAAATGTAAATCCATCACAATATGCCATTCATCCAAAACAAATTAGTCGATCAATTTATTGATCATGAATCATCATCATTTCTGGGGTGATAGATTGTCTGGACCTTACACGTAAGAATGTTTCATGAGTACTTCGAGTGACCAATTATATCGGCTTCCTTTCTTTCATATGTGAATATCAGAGCTTCATTGAGTCTCTTTTGTTTTGAAAAATACTTAAATTATGTTAGGAGATGAACTTCTTAATCTTGGGAAAGAGAAGAATCCTATGCTTGATCAATGGCTGGCCATTTGTTGGGACACTATCGAAATACCGGCTACAATACATTTTTCGAAAATCGCTCAGATATTTGCAACTTTGCGAAATTTGTCGATTTGCATTTCCGTCAACGAACGAACCTTAAATTCGTTACGAATTTGTTGCTATTTTGGCTGATGGACAAGTTACTAAATTTAGTTCAGGACGTTTTCCATTTGTTTTCGAAATTATCGAAGCGAAAGACCACGTGGTCGGGAGGTTCTAAGAACTATAATAGTCGCGAATTGAATGCTTCAACAACAATGAAAGCCCTCACAAATTCCTTCTTCGACTTTTCAACGAACTTGTTCCACTTTTTTTTTACCCCAACTATTCCCCAGGTTTTCGACCTCAACCACGATTATTGAAACATGGGCAGTGCCTTTTCCTTGCCAAAGCAAATACAGATAGAGTTTACGCCCTTGATACTCGCTTCCGAACCAAGCGGTGCTTTAACTTCATCTATATTTCCCATAGAAATCCTACTAAAAATTGGCGGGTTTGCTGATGTTAGAACGATGTTAAATTTGATTGCCACTTGTAAATACATTGGAAATCAGCCGAACACCTGGTTTCTTCGAGCATTAGCCTCGGAGAATAACCCTGACCGAGCCACTTCAGGATTTATTGTCGATACAATTGGAAACGAAGGCAACACATGCTTATGGCGCAACGCAAAGTTTTTCATGAAGGACCATGATATTCCCAAGGACCTTTCCATTCATTTGTTTGCCAATACAACTGCCGAGAAGATTTCGTCTGATGAAGTGCGCTCCATGATTATTCAAGTATCCAGATCACCGAAGCCGTATGTCGACACTCGCAACTTCCTAACATTTCTTTTCCTTAAAGTGTCATTCAAGAATCTGAAATGTTTAATGCTTTGTGGGGTCGAACTTTCGAATGAATTCTTCCAAGAGATGAAATCATTGAATTTGGATGTATTTCACATGAGAAATTTCCGCTATCACACTGAATTAGCCAAGTTTCATTTTTTCAGCTATTTTAATTCCCTGAAGACGCTATACGTAGTGCATCCTGATGTGAATGAGGAGGTCTATCCACCCCATGAATTGAAGAAGCTTGTCATATACTGTCCTAAATCAAGCAAGGACATCATTGAAAGACGTACATTTATTAGTACTGGATTATGTATTAACGTGGAGAAATGTCATGCTCTTAAGGAAATGTAAGCGTTTCTGTCCATTCCATATCCAAATCGGCTCTTAATTCCTTCATTCCTCGACCATTAGTGAAGTATATTCTCATCAAGAATTTGCTCAGTAAGTCCGACATATTATTGTCAAGATTGATTCTAACATGGAAAATATATTATAGTTACGTTACTCTGAACCTTCATTCAAACACATCCTTGGAGGTTTTGTAAGATATCAATGGAATTTCATTGATATTACCATTATGCTTTATTATGTAGGAAATGGCCCTTATCTTCGAGCAATGGCACAATCCGACTTACGGAGAGAAATCCTCTCAGCAGTTTAAAGAAACTGTATGTCGCCTATCAAGCTCCCATTCAAAAAATGATTCTTAATCTATGTTCGATCCCTAGTTATCTCCCATGTTACAATTCGGAAATCCTGGAGCCGAATCCTTTTGATGAGCGAATCACTGCTGCTTCATTTATGCAACGAAATGGTCTCAACAAGGTTGAATGGTAAGCGATTCTACTTTACTCTCTAAATGTGAACACTATTAAGAGATTTAGCTATTATTGTGATGGAACGAAAGCCGATCCATTTCGCTGTTCATGTGCGGAATGTCTCAAGAAAACTTAAGACCAATCCACTCAATAAATTGGTAAATTTTCAATTGCGATTTCACTTCGAAATGGTATTCGTACTCTTTTGTTTTGTCGTGGTCATACGAGTAAGAGACACTCTCTTCCACGAAAAGAAAAGGCCAGCTTTTCGACTTGATACATTTTAGCTAGGAAAGTTTGAAGTTTCAGAAAGTTCATTTCCATGGAATTCGTTATTGACTTTTGACGTTGATGAATCCTTTATTTCCTATTGATTTCAATGATTTCGGCTTGTGCACTCTCTTTTCGATAGGATAAAAGGATCAAATTGACAAGTGTTATTGAGTATCTCTACGAATCTTTTCTACCGAAGAATTCATTCATCTTTAACTGTTGATAGTCAATTCAGATTGAAGATATTCGAATTTGGGAAGTAAGAAGAGTGTATTCGATTTGATAAGGTCTACCATCCATTTTTCTATCTAATTCATGTCAGATAGCAAGGAAGAATTGGAAATCAAAGGATCAATTAAAACAGCCTGTATAGACACTATTATCAACACTTTTTTCATCAAGTATTTCTTATTTTGACTCCTTCATTGACGAAAAGAATATTTCCACGATCTACTATTTTTCATCTTCAGAAATGAAAAATTTCGGGACCATGAATTCCTTTTTCGGAAGCAACAGATTGGATTCATTATTCTAAGGTTGCCTAGCAAACTTTTCCTAATAATGATCTTCACAGCTTGAATAGTACACAATTCGTTACTATTTTCTTTTATGAAGGAAGTCTACAATTTGTGTCGTTGAACTTAATCAAGCCAAATTCTGTCCAGTTGGCTTTCTTGTGGTCTCTACAAAGTTCTGGCTGATGAAGGAATCGGAATTCCAATCATTGAATCAAAAAGTATGTCTTATGAGTAGTAAAACGTAAACCCATCATAATATGCCATTCATCCAAAACAAATTAGTCGATCAATTTACTGATCATTAATTATCATCATTTCTGGGATGCTGGATTGCCTGGGCCTTACACGTAAGAATGCTTCATGAGTACTCTAAATGACCAATTATATCGACTTTCTTTCCTTCATAGGTGAATATCAGAGCCTCATAGGATCTCTTTTGTTTTGATAAGTTATACTGAGAATGAACTTCTCGATTTTGAGAAATGGAAGAAGTTCACGTTTAATCAATGACTGGCCACTCGTTGGGACACTATTGAAGCGGCGGCTACGATACATTTCTCGAATTTCATTTGGATGTTTGCAACCTTACGAAACGTGTCGATTTGCATTTCCGTCAACGAATGAACCTTGAATTCGAAACAAATTTGCTGCTATTTTGGTTTACATTTTGGCTGATGGAAAGTTACTAAATTGAGACCAGGACATTTTCCATTTGTTTCCAAAATTATCGAAGCAAAGATCATGTGATCGGAAGTTTCAAATAGTCGCGAATTCAATGCTTCAACAACAATGAAAGCCTTCACAAATTCCTTTTTCGACTACTCGACGAGCTTTCTCAAATTTTTTTTTACCCCAATTGCTCGCCAAATTTTTGACCTCAGCCACGACTATCAAAACATGGGCAGTGCCTCTTCCTCGCCAAAACAAGTACCGCTGGTGCTCGAGCCCTCCTCGCCGGAAAAAATGCAGTTATTGTTTACGCCCTTGATACTCGCTTCCGAGCCAAGCGGTACTTTAACTTCATATATGCTTCCTGTAGAACTCCTACTAAAAATTGGCGAGCTTATTAGTGTTGAAGCGATGCGAAATTTGATTGCCACTTGTAAATACATTAGAAATCGGCTGAACACCTGGTTTCTTCGAGCATTAGCCTCGGAGAACAATCCTGACCGAGCCACTTCGGGATTTATTGTTGATGCAATTGGAAACAAAGGCGACCCATGTTTATGGCACAACGCAAAGTTTTTTATAAAGGACCATAATATTCCCAAGGACCTTTCCATTCATCTGTTTGCCAATACAACTGCCGAGAAAATTTCGTCTGATGAAGTGCGCTCTATGATTATTCAAGTATCTGGGCTATCCAACCCATCCAACCCATCTGATCCGCACCACGATATTCGCAAATTTCTAAAATTTCTTTTCCTTGAAGTGTCATTCAAGAAACTGAAATGTTTAATGTTTTGTGGGATCGAACTTTCGAAGGAATTCTCCCAAGAGATAGGAGCATTGAATTTGGATGTATTTCACATGAGAAATTTCCGCTATCACACCAATTTGGCCCGGAATGAAATTTTCAGCCATTGCAATTCTCTGAAAACGTTATATGTGGTGCATCCTGATAGGCGTTGGTTCGTCTATCCACCCGAGAAATTGAAGAAGCTTGTCGTATACTGCCCTAAACTAATCAAGGGCACCATTAAAGAACTTGGATTTATTAGTAATGGATTAGATATCAACGTGGGGAAATGCCATGCTCTTAAGGAAATGTAAGGGTTTCTGTCCATTTTATATCCAAATCGGCTCCTTAATTCCTTTGTTCCTCGACCATTAGTGAAGTGTATTCTCATCAAGAATTTGCTTGGTAAGTCTGGCATATTATTGTCAAGATTGATTCAAACTTGAAAATTATAGTGTAGCTTCGTCGAACTATTTCTTTATTCAAACACATCCCTGGAGGTTTTGTAAGAAATCAATGGAAGTTTATTGATATTACCATTATACTTTATTACGTAGGAAATGGCACCTATCTTCAACCCGTGGCATGATCATTTTTGCGGAGGACAATCGTCTTAGTAGTTTAAAGAAACTGTATGTTGCCTATCAAACTTCCATTCAAAAATGATACTTATCTATTTTCGACCGCTAGTTATCTCCCATGTTACAATTCAATAATCCTAAAGGCGTCTTCTGCTTTTCCTGAGCAATTTACTGCTGCCTCATTTATACGGGAAAATAGACTCTACAAGGCTGAATGGTAAGTGGTTCTACTTTACTCTCTAAATGTGAACACTATTAAGTGATTTAGCTATTATTGTGATGGAACAAGGGCCGATCCATCTCACTGTTCATGTGCGGAATGTCTCAAGAAAACTCAAGGTCAATCCACTTCCTCCTCGTCAAAACAAGTACCGCTGGTGCCCAAGTCCTCCTTGCCGGAAAAAATGCAGTTATTGTTTACGCCCTTGATGCTCGCTTCCGAGTCTATCTCTGTATCAAACGGTTCTTCCGCTTTATTCATGCTTCCCGGGGAAATCCTACGAAAAATTGGCGAATTTGCTAGTGTTGAAGTGATGCGAAATTTGATTGCCACTTGTAAATACATTATAAATCAGCCGAACATCTGGTTTCTTCAACTATTAGCCTCGGAGGACAATCCTGACCGAGCCACTTCGGGATTTATTGTTGATGCAATCGGAAACAAAGGCAACCCATGTTTATGGCGCAACGCAAAGTTCCTTATAAAGGACCATGATATTCCAAATGACATTTCTATTCATCTGTTCGCCAATACAACTGCCAAGAAAATTTCGTCTGATGAAGTGCGCTCCATGATTATTCAAGTATCTGGGCTATTCAACTCATCCACCCCACCTGATCCGTATCACGATATTCGCGAATTCCTAACATTTCTTTTCCTTAAAGTGTCATTCAAGAATCTGAAATGTTTAATGTTTTGTGGGATCGAACTTTCGACTAATTTCTCCCAAGAGATAGGAGCATTGAACTTGGATGTATTTCACATGAGAAATTTCCGCTATCACACCAGTTTACTCCGCTTTGACACCAGTTTAGCCAGTCGTAATTTTTTCTCCTATTGGAATTCCCTGAAAACGCTATACGTAATACATTCTGATGTGAAAGAGGAGGTCTATCCACCCGAGAAATTGGAGAAGCTTGTCATATACTGTCCTAAACCAAGCAAGAATGATGCTAGATTAAATGTCAACGTGGATAAATGCAATGCTCTTAAGGAAATGTAAATGTTTCTGTCCATTCCATATCTAAATCGGCTCTTAATTCCTTTATTCCTCGATCATTAGTGAAGTGTATTCTCATCAAGAATTTGATGGGTAAGTCCGACATGTTATTGTCAATAATGATTTTAACATGGAAATTATAATATAGTACCATTCATCTGGGCCTTCTTTCAAACACACCCCTGGAGGTTTTGTAAGAAATCAAAAGGATTTTATTGACGTTACCATTATGCCTTATTATGTAGGAAATGGCACTTATCTTCGATCCGTGGCAAAATCTTTCTTAAGCATGACAATCGTCTTATTAGATTAAGGAAATTGTACGCTGCCTATCAAACTTCCATTCGAAAAAGGATTCTTAATCTATTTTCGATCCCTAGTTATCTCTCATGTTACAATTCAACAATCCTATTTACGTCTGCTCCTGAGCAATTTACTGCTGCTTCATTTATGCAGCGACATGGTCTCAACAAGGTTGAGTGGTAAGTGGTTCTACTTTACTCTCTAAATATGAACAATATTAAGTGATTCAGCTATTATTGTGACGGGACGGAGGCCGATTCATCTCAATGTTCATGTGTGGAATGTCTCAGCAAAACCCAAGGTCAACCCATTCAATAAATTGGTAAATTTTCGATTGTGGTTTCACTCCGAAATGGTATTCGCACTCTTTTATTTTTTCGTGACCATATGAATAGGAGGCTTCCCTTCCCGAAAAGAAAAAGCCAAATTCCCTCATTAGTTCTCATAGGTCAAGTTTTCGACTTGATGCGCTTTAGCTAGGAAGTTCACTTCCATGGAATTCGCTATTGACTCTTGTCGTTGATGGATTGTCTACTTCTATTGACTTCAATGATTTCAGTTTATGCACTCTCTTTTCGATAGGATAGAAGGATCAAATCGATAACTGTTATTGAGTATCTTTACGAACCTTTTCTATCGAAGAATCAATTCATCCTTAACCGTTGATAGCCAATTCAGATTGAAAGATATTCAAGATTGGGAAATAGGAAGAGTGCATTCGATTTGTCAAGGTCTACCATCCATTTTTCTATCTAATTCATGTCAGATAGCCAGGAAAGAATTGAGAATCAAGGGATCAATTAAAGCAGCCTGTAGAGACACTATTATCAACAGTTTTTCATCAAATATTTCTTGGTTTGGCTCTTTCATTGACGAAAAGAATCTTTCCATGATCTACTATTGTTAGATGGGATACAAAACCAAATCCCCATGAGATTGTCTTCAAAAATGCAAGTTTTCGAGACTATGAATTCTTTCTTCAGAAGCAACAAATTGGAATCATTATTCTAAGATTGTCTAGCAAACTTTTCCTAATGATCTTCAACCATTTAAAAGCTCTCATATGGACAATTGGTTTCTTTCTCTTGTCTGTAGCTTCCGATGAACAAGCTAACCATTTGACGGGGGGATCTGATAAAAATATGATACCATACGATAGGCAAATTGTGTTTCATGCCTACATGATCCAACTCTCTGGATAGTACACAATTCGTTATTTTTTTATAAAGGAAACCTACAAATTGTATCGTTGAACTTACACCTTTTCAAATCTTTTCTTCAATCAAGGCAAATTCTGTCTAGTCGGCTTTTTTGTGGTCTCTATAAAGTTCTGGTTGATGAAGGAATCGAAATCCCAATCATTGAATCAAAAGATATGCCTCATGAGTAATAGAATGTAAATCCATCACAATATGCTATTCATCCAAAATAAATTGATCATGAATCATCATCATTTCTGAGATGGTGGATTGTCTGGGTTTCGCATGTAAGAATATCTCATGAATCGCCCACATTTGACATGAATACTTCGAGTGACCAATTATATCAACTTCCTTTTCTTCATAGGTGAATATCAGAGACTTATTGGATCTCTGTTGTTTTTGATAAATTATGCTGAGAATGAACTTCTCAATTTTGGGAAATAGAAGAATTTCACGTTTGATTAATGGCTGGCCATTTGTTGGGACACTATTGAAATACCGGCTACAATACATTTCTCGAAAATAACTCAGATGTTTGCAACTTTGCGAAACAGGTCGATTTACATTTCCGTCAACGAATGAAACTTAAATTCGATATGAGCTTGTTGCTATTTTGGTTCACATCTTGGCTGATGGACAAAGTTACTAAATTTAGCCCATAACATTTTCTACTCGTTTCCAAGGTTACCGAAGCGAAGATCATGTGATCGAGAATTTCTAAAAATTTAAATAGTCGTGAATTGAATGCTTCAACAACAAAGAAAGCTTTCACTGATTCCTTCTTCAACTACTCGACAAGTTTTCCCAAATTTTCGACCTCAACCACGATTATTAAAACATGGACAGTGCCTCTTCCTCGACAAAACAAATACAGATAGAGTTTACCCCCCTGATACTCGCTTCCGAGCTTATCTCTGTATCAAACGACTTCTTCGCCTTATCCATGCTTCCCGGAGAAATCCTACTAAAAATTGGCGGGTTTGCTGATGTTGGAACGGTGCTAAATTTGATTGTCATTTGTAAATACATTAGAAATCAGTTGGACACCTGGTTTCTTCAAGCATTAGCCTCAGTGAACAACCCTGACCGAGCCACTTCGGGATTTATTGTCGATTCAATTGGAGACAAAGGCGACACATGTTTGTGGCGCAATGCAAAGTTTTTTATAAAGGACCATGATATTCCCAAGGATCTTTTCATTCATCTGTTCGTCAATACAACTGCTGAGAAAATTTCGTCTGATGAAGTGCGCTCCATGATTATTCAATTATCCCGATCACCGGAGTCGTACGAAGATAGTCGCAAATTCCTAACATTTCTTTTCCTTAAAGTGTCATTCAAGAATCTGAAATGTTTAATGTTTTGTGGGATCGAACTTTCGAATGAATTCTCCCAAGAGATAGGAGCATTGAATTTGGATGTATTTCACATGAAAAACTTCCTCTATCACAGCGGTTCTGCCGTGGATTCTTTTTTCCGCTATTGCAATTCCCTGAAAAAGCTATATGTAGTACATCCTGATGTGATTCAGTACATCTATCCACCCGAGAAGTTGAAGAAGCTTGTCATATACTGTCCTAAATCAAGCAGGAATTATACTAGATTAGATGGTCAACGTGGATAAATGCCATGCTCTTAAGGAAATGTAAGCGTTTCTGTCCATTCCATATCCAAATCGACCCTTAATTCCTTTATTCCTCGACCATTAGTGAAGCGTATTCTCATCAAGAATTTGCTTGGTAAGCCCGACATATTATTGTCAATATTGATTCCAACATGGAAATTATAATATAGTTGCCTTTGTCTGTTCCTTTCTTCAAACACACCCTTGGAGGTTTTGTAAGATATCAATGGAATTTTGTTGATGTTGCCATTATGCTTTATTATGTAGGAAATGGCCCTTATCTTCGAGCGATAGCAGAATCATTCTTGGCTTGGACACTCGTCTTAGTAGTTTAAAGAAACTGTACGCTGCCTATCAAAATTTCATTCGAAGAAGGATTCTTAATCTATTTTCTATCCCTAGTTATCTCCCATGTTACAATTCAAAAATCTTTAAGTTGTCTTCCTCTTGGTTTGCGATCACTCCTGTTTTGTTTATGCAGCAAAATGGTCTCAATAACGTTGAATGGTAAGTGATTCTATTTTACTCTCTAGATGTGAACACTATTAAGTGATTCAGCTATTATTGTGATGGAACGAAGGCCGATCCATTTCACTGTTCATGTGCGGAATGTCACAGCAAAACTCAAGGCCAATCTACTTCTTCCTCGCCAAGACAAATGTCGCTGGTGTCCGAGTCCTCCTCGCCAAAACAAATGTCGCTGGTGTCCGAGTCCTCCTCGCCAAAACAAATGTCGTTGGTGCCCAAGTCCTCCTCGCCAAAACAAATGTCGTTGGTGTCCGAGTCCTCCTCGTCAAAACAAATGTCGTTGGTGTCCGAGTCCTCCTCGCCAAAACAAATGTCGCTGGTGCCCAAGTCCTCCTCGCCGGAAAAAATGCAGTTATTGTTTACGCTCTTGATACTCGCTTCCGAGCCAAGCGATACTTTAACTTCATCTATGTTTCCCGTGGAAATCTTACGAAAAATTGGCAGGTTTGCTAGTGTTGAAGCGATGCGAAATTTGATTGCCACTTGTAAATACATTAGAAATCAGCCGAACACCTGGTTTCTTCAAGTATTAGCCTCGGAGTACAATCCTGACCGAGCCACTTCGGGATTTATTATCGATGCAATTGGAAACAAAGGCAACACATGTTTATGGTGCAACGCAAAGTTTCTTATAAAGGACCATGCTATTCCAAAGGACTTTTCTATTCATCTGTTCGCCAATACAACTGCCAAGGAAATTTCGTCTGATGAAGTGCGCTCCATGATTATTCAGTTATCCGGATCACCGGAGTCATATGAAGAAAGTCGCAAATTCCTAAAATTCCTTTTTCTTGAAGTGTCATTCAAGAATCTGAAATGTTTAATGTTTTGTGGAGTCAAACTTTCGAAGGAATTCTTCCAAGAGATGAGAGTATTGAATTTGGATGTATTTTACATGAGAAATTTCCGCTATCACAACGATTTAACCAAGGAGGATTTTTTCAACTATTGTAATTCCCTGAAAACGCTATACGTAATGCATCCTGATAGGTATGAGTCGGTTTATATACCCGAGGAACTGAAGAAGCTTGTCATATACTGTCCTAAATCAAGCAAGAATTATAATGGATTATGGATCGAAGTGGAGAAATGCCATGCTCTTAAGGAAATGTAAGCATTTCTGTCCATTCCATATCCAAATCGGCTCCTTAATTCCTTTGTTCTTCGACCATTAGTGAAGTGTATTCTCATCAAGAATTTGCTGGGTAAGTCCGACATATTATTGTCAAGGGTGATTTTAACATGGAAATTATAATATAGTCGTCTTTATCTGTGCCTTAATCTGAGACGTCCTTCAACCTACTCACCCTTGGAGGTTTTGTAAGATATCAATGGAATTTCATTGACATTACCATTGTGCTTTATTATGTAGGAAATGGCACTTATCTCCGAGCAGGGGGAAAATCGTTCTTGACTGCATCAATCCTCTTAGTAACCTAAAGAAACTGTATGTCGCCTATCAAGCTTCCACCCAGAATATGATTCTTATCTATTTTCGATCCCTAGTTATCTCCCATGTTACAATTCAAAAATCCTAGATACGTATGGTCCTGAGCAAATTACTGCTGCTTCATTTATGCAGCAACATGCTCTTAAAAACGTTGAATGGTAAGTGACTCTACTTTACTTTCTGAATGTGAACACTATTAAGTGATTTAGTTATTATTGTGATGGAACGAAGGCCGATCCATCTCACTGTTCATGTACGGAATGTCTCAAGTATACTCAAGGTTAATTCACTCAATAAATTGGTAAATTTCCAATTGTGGTTTCACTCCGAAGTGGTATTCGTACTCTTTTGTTTTGTCGTGACCATATGAATAAAGACCTTTACTTCCGTGAAAAGAAAACACCAAATTCTCTCATTAATTCACACAAGTCAGATTTTCGATTGCACTTTAGTTAGAAAAGTTTGAAATTTCAGGAAGTTCACATGCATAGCATTCGTTATTGACTCTTGTCGTTGATGAATTGTCTACTTCTATTGAGTTCAATGGTTTCGGTTTGTGCACTCTCTTTTCGATAGGATAGAAAGATCAAATCGATAACTGTTATTGAGTATCTCTATAAACCTTTTTTACCGAGGGATTTATTCATCTTTAACTGTTGATAGTCAATTCAGATTGAAAGATATTCAAGTTTGGGAGCTAGGGAGACTGCATTCGATTTGTTAAGGTCTACCATCTAATTCATGTCAAATGATCAGGAAGAATTGGAAATCAAGGGGTCCATTAAAGCAGCCTGCATAGACATTATTATCATCACTTTTTCTCATCAAGTATTTCTTGGTTTGACTCTTTCATTGACGAAAGGAATCTTTCCATGGTCTACTATTTTTCGATCGGATCTAGAGTTAAATCTTCATGAGATTATCTTCAGGAGCGTAAATTTTCGAGACTATGAATTCCCTTTTCGGAAGCAACAAATTGAAATCATTATTCTAAGATTGCCTAGCAAAACCTTCCTATGAATCTTCATAGCCATTTAAAAGCTCTCATACAGACAGTTGGTTTTTTTTTCTTGTCTATAACTTCCGATAGACATCCTAACCATTTGACAGTGAATCCGACAAAAATATGATATCATATGACAGACAAATTGTGGTTCAAGTTCACATGATCCAACTCTCTGCATAGTACACAATTCGTTACTATTTCTTTCTATGAAGGAAACCTACAAATTGTGTAGTTGAACTTACATATTTTCTTCAATCAAAGCAAATTCTGTCTAGTCGAGTTCTTTATGGTCTCTACAAAGCTCTGGTTGATGAGGGAATCGAAATCCTGATCATTAATTCAAAGGATATGTCTTATGAGTAATAAAATATAAATCCATCACAGCATGCTATTCATCCAAAACAAATTGATCTGATCATTAATTATCATCATTTCTGAGATGAAAGATTGTCTGGATTTTACACGCAATAATGTCTCATAAATTATTCACATTTGACATGAATACTTCAAATGGACAATTATATCAACTTCCTTTTCATCATAGGTGAATATCAGAGCCTCATTGGATCTCTTTTGTTTTGAAAAAATTATGTTAGGAAATGAATTTCTCGATTTTGGGAAAGAGAAAAATTCTATGTTTGATCAATGGCCGGCCATTTGTTTGGATATTATTGAGATAACATCCACTCTATATTTCTCGAAAATCGCTCAGATGTTTGCAACTTTGCGAAACTTGTCGATTTCCATTTCCATCAACGAATGAAACTTCAATTCGATACAAACTTGTTGCTATTTTGGTTTACATTTTGACTGATGGACAAAGTTACTAAATTTAGCACATGAATTTTCCATTTGTTTCCAAAATTATCGAGGCGAAAGAGCATGTGATCGGGAGTTTCAAATAGTCGCGAATTGGATGCTTCAACAACAAAGAAAGCCTTCACAAATTCCTTCTTCGACTTTTCAACGAACTTGCCCCACTTTTTTTCACCCCAATTATCCCTCAAATTTTCGACCTCAACCACGATTATTAAAACATGGGCAACGCCTTTTTCTCGCCAAAACAAGTACCGCTGGTGCCCGAGTCTTCCGAGCCTATCTCTGTATCAAACGACTCCTTCGCCTTATCCATGCTTCCCGAAGAAATCCTACTAAAAATTGGCGGGTTTTCTGGTTTTGAAGCGATGAAAAATTTGAGGCTCACTTGTAAATCATGTAGAAATCAGTTGAACACCTGGTTTCTTCAAGTATTAGCCTCGGAGAACAATGCAGACCTAGCAGACCTAGCCACTTCGGGATTTATTGTCGATTCAATTGGAAATGAAGGCGACACATGCTTTCAGCGCAACGCAAACTTCTTTATAGAGGACCATGATATTCCCTAGGACCTTTCCATTCATCTGTTCGCCAATACAACTGCCAAGGAAATTTGGTCTGATGAAGTGCGCTCCATGATTGTTCAATTCTCCGGATCACCAGAGTCGTATGAAAAAAGTCGCGAATTCCTAACATCTCTTTTCTTTAAAGTGTCATTCAAGAATCTGAAATGTTTAATGGTTTGTGGGATCGAACTTTCGAAGGAATTCTCCCAAGAGATGGGAGCATTGAACTTGGATGTATTTCACATGAGAAATTTCCGCCATCACACCAGTTTAGCCAAGCATTACTTTTTCGACTATTGGAATTCCCTGAAAACGCTATATGTAGTGCATCCTGATGGGGATGAGGATGAGGATGTCAATCTACCCGAGAAGTTGAAGAAGCTTGTCATATACTGTCCCAAATCAAGCAATGACATGATTAATAGGCGTAGTGTTTTTGACACTGGATTATGTATCATCGTAAAGAAATGCCATGCTCTTAAGGAAATGTAAGCATTTCTGTCCATTCCATGTCCAAATTTTCTCCTTAATTCCTTTATTCCTCGACCATTAGTGAAGTGTATTCTCATCGAGAATTTCATCGGTAAGTCCGACATATTATTGTCAAGATTGATTCTAACATGGAAATTATATTATAGTTTCTTTAAGCTGGAACTTTTTTCAAACCCATCCTTGGAGGTTTTGTAAGAAATCAATGGAATTTCATCGATATTACCATTATGCTTTATTATGTAGGAAATGGCACTTATCTCCGATCCGTGGCAGAATCCTTTTTGACGAGAGAAATCGTCTTAGTAGTCTAAAGAAACTGTACGTTGCTTGTCAAACTTCCATTCAAAAAATGATTCTTATCTCTTTTCGATCCCTAGTTATCTCCCATGTTACAATTCGAAAATTTTCGAATCATCTGTTTTTAATTTTGTGAGGTGCACTGCTGCTTCATTTATGCAGCAAAATGGTCTCAACAAGGTTGAATGGTAAGTGATTCTACTTTGCTCTCTAAATATGAACAATACTAAATGATTTAGCTACTATTGTGATGGAACGAAGGCTGATCCATCTCATTGTTCATGTGTGGAATGTCTCGAGAAAACTCCAGATTAATCCACTCAATAAATTGGTGAATTTTCAATTGTGATTTCATTTCGAAATGGTATTCGCATTCTTTCATCTATTCATGTTCATCTGAATAAAGGATTATGAAAATTCCTCCTCTTGCCGAAAAGGAAACCAAATTCCTTCATCGGCTCATAGAGCAGTCAAATTTCCGATTCGATCCTCTCTTGTTGTTGGGAAATGTTCAAATGTTCAGTTCATATCCTTGGAATTCTCTAGAATCTTGTCATTATCAAGAAATCCACGCCTAAAGCTACGATTTTGGTAACTCGAAAGACCATGACCATTACTAGTTACGAATGGTTCAAGGAATTTTGCTATTTTCGTAGTTATCAAATGATGACTGTAATCATGATGAGTCCTATTGGAACTTCACTCATCTTCTTAATCAAAGGGGGTCCATCTAGTCACTGAAACGACATCTTGAAACTTATGAACAAATCCCTATTGGTAAGGAACCATTCTTCACAATTATACAATTAGCAAATGAGGGAGGTTTTCTCGATTTTGAGAAAGACGATGAGTTTCCTAGAGACTTGATTCGAGGCTCTTTTCTTATTTGATACCTAAGAAGATCATTGATGAGATCAACTACTTGGATTACATCCTTTTCATGACATTTGGACTTATGAAAGACTCCTAAGAAATATCTAGGAACCATTAAACATATTCTATAAAGAATCCGGATCTCTTTTGGAATTTGAAATCCTATCTTTTGAAGCATCCATTTAGTTAAATTCATCCTTAGTACTAAGACTATTCTTATTGAGACTTATCAAGTTATAGAATGGGAAATATTTCCTCCAATAGAATGTGCCTATCTTGAATGATTTATGAGTCTTCCTAGGATTCTCTATTACTCTTTGATTGAGTTCTTTCTAATGAGTTTCTTATATGAGATGATCCAATCACTCTCAAATAAATCCTTTATTTCCTATTGATTTCAGTGATTTCAGTTTGTGCACTCTCTTTTCGATAGGATAGAAGGATCAAATCGATAACGGTTATTGAGTATCTCTACGAACCTCTTCTACCGATGAATTTATTCATCGTCAACTGTTGATAATCAATTCAGCCTGAAGGATATTCAATTTTTGGAAAGAGAAGAATTTCATGGTTGATCAATGACTGACCATTTGTTGGGATATTATTGAAATCATGGTTACAATACGTTTCTCGAAAATCGCTCAGATGTTTGGAACTTTGCGAAACTTGTCGATTTGCATTTCCGTCAACGAATAAAACTTAAATTCGATACAAATTTGTTGCTATTTTGGCTGATGGAAGTTACTAAATTGAGACCAGGACATTTTCCATTTGGTTTCGAAATTATCGAAACAAAGACCACGTGGTCAGGAATTTCCAAAAATTTAAATAGTCCGAATTCAATGCTTCAACAACAAAGAAAGTTTCCACAAATTCCTTCTTCGACTTTTCAACGAACTTGTTCCATTTTTTTTACCCCAATTGCTCGCCAAATTTTCGGCCTCAATCACGATTATTAAAACATGGGAAATGCCTCTTCCTTGACAAAACGAGTACCGCTGGTGCCCGAGTCCTCCTCGTCAAAACAAATACAGATAGAGTTTACGCCCTGGATACTCGCTTCCGGGCCTACCTCTGTATCAAACGACTCCTTCTCTTTATCCATGTTTCCCGAAGAAATCCTACTAAAAATTGGCGGGTTTGCTGGTGTTGAAACGATGCGAAATTTGATTGCCACTTGTAAATACATTAGAAATCAGTTAGACACTTGGTTTCTTCAAGCATTAGCGTCAGAGAACAATCCTGACCGAGCCACTTCGGGATTTATTGTCGATGCAATTGAAAACAAAGGCGACACATGTTTATGGCGCAATGCAATGTTTTTTATAAGGGACCATGATATTCCTAAGGACCTTTCCATTCATCTGTTTGCCGATACAACTGCCGAGAAGATTTCATCCGATGAAGTGCGCTCCATGATTATTCAAGTATCCGGATCACTGGGGTCATATGCCAATATTTGCAACCTCCTAAAATTTCTTTTCTCCAAAATGTCATTCAAGAATCTGAAATGTTTAATGGTTTGTGGGATTGAACTTTCGAATGACTTTTCCCAAGAGATAGGAGCATTGAATTTGGATGTATTTCACATGAGAAATTTCCGCTATCACACCAATTTGGTCCGGAATGAATTTTTCAGCTATTGCAACTCTCTGAAAACATTATATGTGGTGCATCCTGATAGGCGTTGGTTCGTCTGTCCACCCAAAGAATTGAAGAAACTTGTCATATACTGTCCTAAATCAAGCAAGGACATCATTGGAAGACGTAGAAATATTGGTAGTGGATTATGTATCAACGTGGAGAAATGCCATGCTCTTAAGGAAATGTAAGGGTTTCTGTCCATTTTATATCCAAATCGGCTCCTTAATTCCTTTGTTCCTCGATCATTAGTGAAGTGTATTCTCATCAAGAATTTGCTCAGTAAGTCCGACATATTATTGCCAAGATTGATTCTAACATGGAAATTATAACATAGTCATTTTGAGCTGGGCCTTTATTCAAACACATCCCTGGAGGTTTTGTAAGATATCAATGGAATTTCATTGAGATTACCATTATGCTTTATTATGTAGGAAATGGCCCTTTTCTTCGCTCCGTGGCAAAATCGTTCTTGACCAAGGCAATCGTCTTAATAGCCTAAAGAAATTGTACGTTGCCTATCAAATTTCCATTCAAAAAATGATTCTTATCTATTCTCGATCCTTAGTTATCTCCCATGTTACAATTCGGAAATCCTAGAGACGCTTTCTGCTCCTCCCCATTGGTTTACTGCTGCTTCATTCATGCAGGAATATGGTCTCAACAAGGTTGAATGGTAAGTGATTTTACTTTACTCTTTAAATGTGAACACTATTAAGAGATTTAGCTATTATTGTGATGGAACGGAGGCCGATCCATCTCATTGTTCATGTGAGGAATGTCTCAAGAAAACTCAAGGCCAATTCACTCAATAAATTGGTAAATTTTCAATTGTGGTTTCACTTCGAACTGATATTTGCACTCTTTCATTTCTTCGAGACCATATTAATAAGAAACACTCTCTTCCACGAAAAGAAAAAGCCAAATTCCCCTATTAGTTCTCAGAAGTCAGATTTTCGACTTGATACATTTTAGCTAGAAAAGTTTGAAATTTCAGGAAGTTCACTTCCATGGAATTCACTATTGACTCTTACCATTGATAGATTGCCTACTTCTATTGATTTCAATGGTTTCGATTCGTGCACTCTCTTTTCGATAGGATGGGAGGATCAAATCGATAACTGTTATTGGGTATCTCTACGAACCTTTTCTACCGAAGAATTTATTCAGCTTTAACTGTTGATAATCAATTCAGATCGAAGATATTCGGATTTAAAAAGTAGGAAGAGTGCATTCGATTTGCTAAGGTCTACCATCAATTTTTCTATCTAATTCATGTCAAATGGTCGGGAAAGAATTGGAAATCAAGGGGATCAATTAAAACAGCCTGCATAGACATTATTATCAACACTTTTTTCATCAAGTATTTCTTAGTTTGACTCTTTCATTAACGAAAAAATCTTTACACGGTCTACTATTTTTCGATGGGGTCTAGAGTCAAACCCTCATGAGATTATCTTCAAAAATGCAAACTTTGAGACTATGAATTCCTTCTTCGGAAGCAACAAATATGGAGTCATTATTCTGATACTGTCTAGCAAACTTTTCATAATGATCTTCGCAGCTATTTAAAAGCTTTCATATGGACAGTTGGTTTCTTTTTTCTTGTCTATAGCTTCCGATGAACATCCTAACCATTTTACGGGGGGATCCGGCAAAGATATGATATCGTACGATAGACAAATTGTGTTTCAGGTCTACATGATCCAACTCTCTGGATAGTGCACAATTCGTTACTATTTTTTTCTATAAAGGAAACCTACAATTTGTGTCGTTGAATTTACATCTTTCCACACCTTTTCCTCAATCAAGGCAAATTCTATCTAGTTGGCTTTCTTGTGGTCTCTACAAAGTTCTGGTTGATGAAGGAATCGAAATCCCAATCATCGAATCAAAAGATATATCTTATAAGTAATAAAATGTAAATCTATCACAATATGCCATCTATCCAAAACAAATTAGTCGATCAATTTATTGATCATTAATCATCATCACTTTTGAGATGATGGATTATCTAAGTCTTACATGTAAGAATGTCTCATGAGTTATTTGCATTTGACATGAATACTTCAAATGACCAATTATATCGGCTTCCTTTCCTTCATAGGTGAATATCAGAGCCTAATAGGATCTCTTTTGTTTTGAAAATAAATTATGTTAGAGAAATGAACTTTTTAATTTTGGGAAAGAGAAGAACTTCATGTTTGATCAATTGCTGGCTATTTGTTGGGATATTGTTGAAACGACGGCCACAATACATTTCTCGAAATTCATTTGGATGTTTGCAACTTTGCGAAACTTGTCGATTTACATTTCCATCAACGAATGAACTTAAATTCGATATGAACTTGTTGCTATTTTGGTTCACATTTTGGCTGATGGACAAAGTTGCTAAATTGAGCTCAGGATCTTTTCCATTTGTTTCCAAAGTTATCGAAGCAAAGATCATGTGATCGGGAGTTTCAAATATATGTCACGAATTGAATGCTTCAACAACAATGAAAGCTTCCACAAAATTCCACAACTTCTTCGACTACTCGACGAGCTTTCTCAACCCCAATTTTCTCCAAATTTTCGACCTCAACCACGATTATTAAAACATGGAAAAAAGCCTTTTCCTCGTCAGAACAAATACTGAGATAGATGTTTAAGCCCTTGATACTTGCTTCTGAGCCTATCTCTGTATCAAACGACTTCTTCACCTTATCCATGTTTCCCAAAGAAATTCTGCTAAAAATTGGCGGGTTTGCTAGTGTTGAAGCGATGCAAAATTTGATTGCCACTTGTAAATACATTAGAAATCAGTTGAACATCTGGTTTCTTCAAGTATTAGCCTCGGAGAACAATCCTGACCGAGCCACTTCGGGATTTATTGTCAATTCAATTGGAAACAAAGGCAACACATGTTTATGGCGCAACGCAAAGTTTTTTATAAAGGATCATGATATCCCCAAGGACCTTTCCATTCATCTGTTTGCCAATACAACTGGCGAGAAAATTTCGTCCGATGAAGTGCACTCCATGATTATTCAAGTGTCCGGATCACCGGAGTCGTATGTAGATATTCACGAATTCCTAACATTTCTTTTCCTTAAAGTGTCATTCAAGAATCTGAAATGTTTAATGCTTTGTGGGGTCGAACTTTCGAAGGAATTCTCCCGAGAGATAGGAACGTTGAATTTGGATGTATTTCACATTAGAAATTTCCTCTATCACACCAATTTGGCCCGGAATGAATTTATCTGCTATTGCAATTCTCTGAAAACGTTATATATAGTGCATCCTGATGGGGATCTGACGTCTTTCTACCCAAGGAATTGAAGAAGCTTATCATATACTGTCCTAAATCAAGCAAGCACATCATTGAAAGACGTAGAGTTATTTATGATGGATTATGTATCTAAGTGGATGAACGCCATGCTCTTAAGGAAATGTAAATGTTTCTACTCACTCCATATCCAAATCGATTCATTAATTCCTTTATTCCTCGACCATTAGTGAAGTGTATTCTCATCAAGAATTTGCTTGGTAAGTCCGACATATTATTGTCAAGATTGATTCTAACATGAAAATTATAACATAGTTGCGTTGATCTGCGCCTTCATTCAAACACATCCTTGGAGGTTTTGTAAGATATCATTGGAAGTTCATTGATGTTACCATTGTGCTTTATTATGTAGGAAATGGCCCTTATCTTCGATCCGTGGCAGAATCGCTCTTCAGCAGGGCAATCGTCTTAGTAGCTTAAAGAAACTGTATGATGCCTATCAAACTTCCATTCAAAAATGATTCTTGTCTATTTTCGATCCTTAGTTATCTCCCATGTTACAATTCAATAATCATAGAGAGGCCTTCTCCTTTTGGGATTAAGGAATTTACTGCTGCTTCATTTATGCAGCAACATGGTCTCATCAAGGCTGAATGGTAAGTGATTTTACTTTACTCTCTAAATATGAGCAGTATTAAGTGATTTAGCTATTATTGTGATGGAACGAAGGCCGATCCATTTCACTGTTTATGTGCGGAATGTCTCAAGAAAACTCAAGGTCAATCCACTCAGTAAATTTGTAAATTTCCAATTGTGGTTTCACTTCGAAATGGTATTAGCATTCTTTCATTTCTTCGAGACCATATGAATAAGAAACACTCCCATCTATGAAAAGAAAAAATCAAATTCCCTCATCAGCTCTCATAGGTCAAATTTTCGACTTGATACATTTTGGCTAGAAGAGTTTGAAATTTCAGGACGTTTACTTCCATGGAATTCGTTATTGACTTTTGCCGTTGATAAATCCTTTATTTCTATTGGTTTCAGTGATTTCGGCTTGTGTACTCTCTTTTCGATAGGATAGAAGGATCAAATCGATAACTGTTATTGAGTATCTCTACGAATCTTTTCTACCGAAAAATTTATTCATCTTTAACTATTGATGGTCAAATTCAGATTGAAGATATTCGAATTTGGGAAATAAGAAGAGTGCATTCGATTTGTTAAGGCTTACATCCATTTTTCTATCTAATTCATGTCAAATGGCCAGGAAAGAATTGGAAATCAAAGGATCAATTAAAGCAGCCTGTATAGACACTAGTATCAACATTTTTTTCATCGAGTATTTCTTGGTTTGACTCTTTCATTTATGAAAAGAATCCTTCCACGGTCTACTATTTTTCATCTTCGGAAATGCGAATTTTCGAGACTATGAATTCCTTTTCGAAGCAACAAATTGAAATCATTATTCTAATATTGCATAGAAAACTTTCCTAATGATCTTCACAGCTATTAATAGCTCTCATATGCACAGTTGGGTTTTTTTTCTTGTCTATAGCTCCCGACAAACATCCCAATTATTCGACAGAGATATGATACCATACGACAGACAAATTGTGTTGTTGAACTTACATCTTTCCTCATCTTTTCCCCAATCAAGCCAAATTCTATCCAGTCGGCTTCCGTGTGGTCTCTACAAAGTTCTGGTTGATGAGGGAATCGAAATCGCAATCATTGAATCAAAAGATATGTCTTATGAGTAATAAAATGCAAATCCATCATGATATGCCATTTATCCAAAACAAATTAGTTGATCAATTTATTGATCATGAATCATCATCATTTCTGGGATGATGGATTGTCTGGGCCTTATACGTGAGAATGTGTTTCACGAATGTCTCGAGTGACCAATTATATCGGCTTCCTTTTCTTCATAGGTGAATATCAGAGCCTCATTGGATCTCTTTTGTTTTGATAAATTATGCTAGAGAATGGACTTCTCAATTTGGGAAAGAGAAGAATTTCATGGTTGATCAATGACTGGCTATTTGTTGGGCCTTACTGAAATAATGGCTACAAGAGGTTTCTCGAAAATCACTCAGATGTTTGCAACTTTGCGAATCGTGTCGATTTACATTTCCGTCAACGAATGAAACTTAAATTCGATACGAGCTTGTTGCTATTTTGGTCTACATTTTGGCTGATGGACAAAGTTACTAAATTTGGCACAGGAATTTTCCATTTGTTTCCAAAGTTACCGAGGCGGAGATCATGTGATCGGGAGATTCAAAATTATGAATACTCGCGACTTGAATGCTTCAACAACAAAGAAAGCCTTCACGGATTCCTTTTTCGACTTTTCGACGAACTTGTTCCACTTTTTTTCATCCCAATTATTCCCCAAGCTTTCGGGCCTAACCACGATTATTGAAACATGGGCAGCGCCTCTTCCTCGACAAAACAAATACAGATAGAGTTTACGCCCTTGATACTCGCTTCCGAGCCAAGCGGTACTTTAACTTCATCTATGTTTCCCGTGAGAAATCTTACGAAAAATTGGCGGGTTTGCTAGTGTTGAAGTGATGCGAAATTTGATTGCCACTTGTAAATACATAAGAAATCAGTTGGACACATTGTTTCTTCAAGTATTAGCCTCGGAGAACAATCCTGACCGAGCCACTTCGGGATTTATTAGTCGATTCAATTGGAAACGAAGGCAACACATGTTTATGGCGCAATGCAATGTTTTTTATAAAGGACCATGATATTCCCAAGGATCTTTCCATTCATCTGTTCGCCAATACGACTGCTGAGAAAATTTCGTCTGATGAAGTGCACTCCATGATTATTCAAGTATCCGGATCACCGGAGTCATATGAAGAAAGTTGCGAATTTCTAAAATTTCTTTTCTCCAAAGTGTCATTCAAGAATCTGAAATGTTTAATGTTTTGTGGGATCGAACTTTCGAATGAATTCTCCCAAGAGATAGGAATATTGAATTTGGATGTATTTCACATGAGAAATTTCCGCTATCACATCGATTTAGACAGGCGGGATTTTTTCAACTATTGTAATTCCTTGAAAACGCTATATGTAGTGCATCCTGATGAGGATCAGCTCGTCTATCCACCCAAGGAATTGAAGAAGCTTGTCATATACTGTCCTAAATCAAGCAAGGACATCATTGAAAGAAGTAAAGATTTTGGTGTTGGATTATGTATCAACGTGGATAAATGCCATGCTCTTAAGGAAATGTAAGCGTTTCTGTCCATTCCATATCCAAATCAGCTCCTTAATTCCTTTGTTCCTCGACCGTTAGTGAAGTGTATTCTCATCAAGAATTTGCTCAGTAAGTCCGACATATTATTGTCAAGATTGATTCTAACATGGAAAATATAACATAGTTACCTTAATCTGCACCTTCGCTCAAACACATCCTTGGAGGTTTTGTAAGAAATCAATGGGATTTCATTGATATTACCATTGTGCTTTATTATGTAGGAAATGGCACTTATCTTCGATCCGTGGCAAAATCGTTATTAGCCTGCACAATCCTCTCAGTGGTTTAAAGAAACTGTACGTTGCCTATCAAACTTCCATTCGAAAAATGATTCTTAATCTATTTTCGATCCCTAGTTATCTCCCATGTTACAATTCAGGAATCCTAAGAAGTTTTCTGTTGATTGGGTCATAACCGGGTCATATACTGCTGCTTCATTTATGCAGCAAAATGGTCTCAACAAGGTTGAATGGTAAGTGATTCTACTTTACTCTCTAAATGTGAACAATATTAAGTGATTTAGCTATTATTGTGATGGAACGAAGGCCGATCCATCTCATTGTTCATGTGCGGAATGTCTCAGTAAAACTCAAGGCCAATCCACTTCCTCCTCGCCAAAACAAATGTCGCTGGCGCCCAAGTCCTCCTCGCCGGAAAAAATGCAGTTATTGTTTACGCCCTTGATACTTGCTTTCGAGCCTATTTCTGTACCAAACGGTTCCTTCGTTTTATCCATGCTTCCTGGAGAAATCCTACGAAAAATGGGCGAGTTTGCTAGTGTTGAGGCGATGCGAAATTTGATTGCCACTTGTAAATACATTAGAAATCAGCCGAACACCTGGTTTCTTCAACTATTAACCTCACAGAACAATCCTGACCGAGCCACTTCGGGATTTATTGTCGATGCAATTGGGAACGAAGGCAACACATGTTTATGGTGCAACGCAAAGTTTTTTATAAAGGACCATTATGTTCCTAAGGTCCTTTCCATTCATCTGTTTGCCAATACAACTGCCAAGAAAATTTCGTCTGATGAAGTGCGCTCGATGATTATTCAGTTATCCGGATCATCGGAGTCATATGAAGAAAGTTGCGAATTTCTAAAATTTCTTTTCTCCAAAGTGTCATTCAAGAATCTGAAATGTTTAATGTTTTGTGGGATCGAACTTTCGGAGGAATTCTCCCAAGAGATAGGAACATTGAATTTGGATGTATTTCACATGAGAAATTTCTGTTATCACATCGATTTAGCCTTTTTTGAATTTCTCGACTATTGTTATTCCCTGAAAACACTATACGTAATGCATCCTGATAGGTATGAGCGCGTCTGTCCACCCAAGGAATTGAAGAAGCTTGTCATATACTGTCCCAAATCAAGCAAGCACATGATTGATCGAGGTAAAGCTCCTTATTCTGGATTAGATATCGACGTGAATAGATGTCATGCTCTTAAGGAAATGTAAGTGTTTCTGTCTATTTTATATCCAAATCGACTCTTAATCCTTTTATTACTCGACCATTAGTGAAGTGTATTCTCATCAAGAATTTGCTTGGTAAGTCCGACATATGATTATCAAGATTAATTCTGACATGGAAATTATAACATAGTTACCTTAAGCTGTGCCTTCTTTCAAACACATCCTTGGAGGTTTTGTAAGAAATCAATGGAATTTCATTGATATTACCATTGTGCTTTATTATGTAGGAAATGCCACTTATCTTCGAGCGATGGCAGAATCGTTATTGAGGGGGGAAATCGTCTTAGTAGTTTAAAGAAACTGTACGTTGCCTATCAAACTTCCATTCAAAGAATGATTCTTAATCTATTTTCGATCCCTAGTTCTCTCCCATGTTACAATTCAAAAATCCTAGAATCGTGTGCTCCTGATTTATATACTGCTGCTTCATTTATGGAGCAAAATGGTCTCAATAACGTTGAATGGTAAGTGATTCTATTTTACTCTCTAGATGTGAACACTATTAAGTGATTTAGCTATTATTGTGATGGAACGAAGGCCGATCCATTTCACTGTTCATGTGCGGAATGTCACAGCAAAACTCAAGGCCAATCTACTTCTTCCTCGCCAAAACAAATGTCGCTAGTGTCTGAGTCCTCCTCGCCAAAACAAATGTCGTTGGTGTCCGAGTCCTTCTCGCCAGAACAAATGTCGTTGGTATCCGAGTCCTCCTCGCCAAAACAAATGTCGTTGGTGTCCGAGT
>CAVXNB010000002.1:0-115513 GCA_963763085.1 uncultured Acidimicrobiaceae bacterium | reverse complement strand
TGCCAGGCTTGAAATCGGTGTACTGAAATAGGGGCGTGGAGGAACAGCACGAATCGGAGGAGGACGTGATGACCGGCAACGATCTCGCCGGCGAAGTCATGACGAAGGACTTCCCGGTGCTCGACTGCGACGGCCACGTCGTCGAACCCGAGACCGTCTGGTCCGACTACGTCGAGCCGGAATTTCGGGACGCGGTCCGCGGGGGCCTCTGGAAGCAGGATTATGACGACGGCGGCTTCGAGATCAGCCTGAACGGCGCCTCGCAGTACACCAGGAAGGGACAGACGGCCTTCTTCGGCGCCGTGATGGCGCCCGGGATGGACAAGAAGAGGCTCTCATCGCTCACGATGCACGTCGATGAGTACCCGATCCCTCCCGGCGCCTATGACCCCGTGGCGCGAGTCCGCGACTGCGACTTGATGGGTATCGATCAAGCCATGCTCCTTCCGACGGTTTGCGGCCTCTGGTTCAGCGCCATCCGCGATCCGCACGCGTCGCTCGGCATGGCCCGCGCGTACAACAACTGGATGGCCGATTTCTGCCGAGCCGACCCGACCCGATTGTTCCCCGCCGCCATCATCCCGCAGCAGGACAACAACGACGCCATCTCGGAGGTGGAGCGCGTCGCGGAGCTGGGTTTTCATTGCGTCATTATCAGGCCGAACATCATCGCCGACCGCTACCCGACCCATCCCGACTTCGACCCGGTATGGCAGGCGATTCAGGACAGGGGACTCGTGGCCGGCATCCATCCGTTTCCTCCAACGGCTCCGGCCGACTGCACTGGATGGATCATCGACAGGATCGCGGAAGCGGCCGGGCTTCGCCGCGGCATCGTGTCGGAGACGCTCTGCTTCGCGCACGACTCTCAGACGTTCCTGCTCACGGCCTTCCACCACGACCTCTGGACGAAGTTCCCGACGCTCAAGATCGCGGTCCTGGAGTCCAACGCCGCCTGGCTGCCGTATCTGCTCGAGAAGGCCGACGCCCGCGTCGAGGTCTGGGCCGGCACTCGCGGCACCGTCGTCGAGGGCGTGCCCTCCAAGGTGTTCTACGGGCGCTCCTGGGTCGCCTTCGAGTCGGACGAGGACGCCGTCTTCGAGACGTGGCGACGTTTCGAGGACATCGGCGTGTGGGCCAGCGACTATCCCCATTTCGACGCCGAGGATGCTTGGGAGGGTATCGAGCACCTGGAGCGGTGGGGAGTCCCGGCGGAGGTACAGGCCAAACTCCTCGGCGGCAACGCCTACCGCATGTATGGCATCCAGCCCGAGCTGATCGTTTCCGAACGACTCCCGGCACCCGCGGTCGGCAAGCCAGCCTGACGGCCCTCACAGGGGCGTGGTCCCAGCCATGAGGCTCGACGGCAAAGTCGCTCTCATCACGGGCGTCAGCTCAGGCTTCGGCAGATCCTGCGGGAGGATCTTCGCCGAGGCGGGCGCGCAGGTGGTCGGGGTCGCTCGCCGTGCGGACCGGGGACGAGCGCTGATGACTGAGGTTCGCGCTTCGGGGGGAGAGCTCACGTTCGTTACCGCAGACGTCGTCAAGACAGGCGACTGCCGAAGAGCGGTCGAGACGGCCGTGAACACCTACGGCCGCCTGGACATCCTCGTCAACAACGCCGGGGCCGCCGGCTCCCACCCCGTGCAGCCGTCGCACCTCGTGACGGAGGCCGACTGGGACGAAGTCGTCGATACGAACCTGAAGGGCGCATTCTTCTGTTCCGCAGCAGCCATCGCCCAGATGCGGTCGAGCGGAGGCGGCGTCATCTTGAACATCGCCTCGATCAACGCCGTGCAGGCGGTCGCCCGGATGGCTGCCTACAACGCGTCGAAGGCCGCTCTCCTCCATCTGACGCGCTCACTGGCTGTCGAGTACGGAGCGGACAACATCCGCGTCAACGCGATCGTACTGGGCGGCGGGAATACGGAAATGGCGACGTTTGTAGCCGACGAGATGGCCAAGGCCGTTCGTGGACCCGACTACGAACGCCCCCGATCGGCGTCGCGCATGAACCTCGACGACTTCGCACGACTCCTGGTGCTGTTCGCGAGCGACGAGGCGAGGCTCATGACGGGCGCAGTCGTGGCCGTGGATCGCGGCATCAGCGCCGGCCTGCTGACTTCGAGGTTGATCTGGGCGTCCGCGGCGAACCTGACGGACGTCTAGCCAAGCGTGACTGGTGCCTTGACAAGCCCGCGCCCGCCTGCAACGCTAAAGAGGATACGCAATTGTGGCGTCGGAGGATGGGGGGAACGACTTTGTTCGGTTCCGATGGCCAGCGCGGTCTAATGAAGCGTCGGGGACCTCGCTTGGTGATAGTGATGTGCGTGGCACTGGTAGCCGCCGCATGCGGGTCGTCGAGCACAGGCACGACGACCACCGCCACGACGGCGCCCCCGGCGAGCAGCAGCACGACGACCACCATTGCTCAGGACCTGAATCCCAACTTGCCAGGGATTACGAAGAGCACCATCAAGATCGGTGTCTGGTGGGTCGACTCGACGGGAGGCTGCGCCTCGCTGGGCGTCAGCAGCCCTACGGCGAACTGCGGAAGCTCCGACGAGCACGAGATCACGGCCATGGGGAAGTACATCAACGCCCACGGCGGGATAGCCGGGCGTCACGTCGACGTGGTTATCTACCACACGACCTTCACCGGTCTCCCCTTCGCAGAGTCGTACCAGCAGGCCTGCACCTACTTCACCCAGGACAATCCCGTCTATGCGGTGCTGAGTCAGAACGGGATCTTTGGCGAGTCCAATGAGTGCTTCGCCGAGCACCACATCATCACGCTCAATCCTCAGACCTACCCTTATGACAGTGTGGACTACGCCAAGTACTCGCCCTACCTGTACTCGCCGGACCATCCCCGTGCCAACCGTTGGGTGAAGGCCTACATCGACGGCTTGTACAACGGCGGCTTCTTCAGCGGCAGCGGCGTCAAGGTCGGCCTCGTGCGCTACAACTTCCCGGAGACGACGTTGGTCACGAACTCGGTTCTCGTGCCGGCCCTTACTGCGCACCACCTGTCACTCACCGAAGACGCCGTGCTCACCCCGCCGGCCAGCGCGGAGGCCCTCGGAACGCTACAGACCGCCATCACGACCACGGTCTTGAAGTTCAAGGCCGCGGGCGTGAACCGGGTCATCTTCTTCACCGACGAGGGCTCGGTGGACCTGTACTGGTACAGCGTCGCCAAGTCCCAGAACTACTACCCCCGGTACGGACTTAGCAGCAACCAGGACATCGCGGTGTTCATCTCACTTGCCCCCAAGGGATCGTTCAAGGGCGCCATGGGCGTCGGCTGGGACCCGTTCTACGACGTCCAGGTGGCCCAGGATCCCGGGGCCACCGCGGCGACGGAGCTTTGCAAGTCGATCATGAACGCTCCCAAGGACGTCCCCGCCGGCCGCACCAACTACTGCGACAGCTTCCTTTTCCTCCAGACGGCCTTTGCCAAGGCCGTCAAGCTGGGGAACATCAGCCCCCTCGGCTTCCGGAACGCCGTCAACACGCTGGGCACCTCGTTCAAGCCGACCGAGGTCTTCTCCGACAACTTCGGCCCGGGACTCTATGACGGCCCCTCGAGCTACCGCCTCTACCACTACGTCGAATCGTGCAACTGCTTTGAGTACTACGGACCCCTTCACCCGATGCCCGACAGCCCCGTTCCGGGCTTGGGATAAGAGCCGACAGGCACCGAGGTCGAATGCCCCGCCGGCTGGGCGGGCGTTCGACCCGGTTCAGACGGCGACTGTGACCCGGCTCAGGTTGCGGGTCGCCTCGCCGTAATCGTGCACGGCGTAGTGCAGTGTGCACCGGTTGTCCCACATCACGACATCGCCGGGGCGCCAGTGGTGCCGGTAGATCAGATCTGGCGAGTGGGCGTGCTCGTACAGGTAGTCCAGCAGTGGTCGGCTCTCGGCCTCCGTCATGTCCTCGAGAGCGACCAGTGAGTCGCCGGGATGACCGACCAGGAGGGCCGGGCGTCCGGTCTCCGGGTGCGTGCGCACGAGGGGGTGCAAGGTGAAGACCTGCTCGGTCTCACCGGTCTCGGGTGATGGCCAGCGCCCGACGAATTTCCCTCGCACCTGCCCGACCAGCCTGCGGAGGCCGGGTGAGAGCCGCTCGCACGCGAGGTACTGGTTGGCCCACATCGTGTCGCCGCCGGCAGCGGGCAGCTCCTGCGCCGCCAGAATCGTCACCGCGGGCGGATCGGGGCGGAAGATCGAGTCGGCATGCCAGTTCTCCGTGAGCGCTCGCTGCTTTCCGCTGTTCGTGACTCGCAGCACGTCCGGGTAGCCGGGGTAGCTGTGCGGGGCGAGGTGCGGGTGGACGATCTGCCTGCCCCAGTAGCCGGCGAAACGGTGCTGCGCGTCCGGGGTGAGGAACTGGTCGCGGAACACGAGCACGCCGCAACTGGCCAGCAAGGCGTCATGTAGGGCGCGAAACGTTTCGTCCTCGAGCTGTTCTGACAAGTCGACGCCGGAGACCTCGAGGCCGATCGATCCGGACAGCGGCATGAGCTCCGGCGTGGCTTGGGGGGTCATCACACGCCCCGTCACGTCACGGCTTGGGCCGCAGCCGGATGATGGCGTCCAGTGCGACGCTGGCGCCGGCGGGGAGACGCTGCACACCGACCGCCGCCCGCGCTGGCGACCGCTCGGCGCCGAAGATGTCGGCGAGCAGGTCGGACGCGGCCCCGACGACGAAGTGCACCTTGTCGAACTCGCCCGACACACAGACGTAGCCGGTCAACTTGAGGAAGCGCTCGATGCGATCGAGATCTCCGACCGCCGCTTGGACGTTGCCCAGCAAGGCGAGCATCGCCGCCCGTGCCGAAGCCCTCCCGTCCTCGAGGGACAGCTCTGCCCCGACGCGTCCGGGCCAGGCGAGGTGTGGCGGATCCCCTTCGGCGGCCAGGACAGAGGAGGTGTACACCAGGTCCCCGTCAATGAGGACGGCGGTGTGGTGGCCGTGCACCGGCTGAGCAGGCGGCAACGTGATCCCAAGCTCCACCAGCCGCGCCGTGGCACCACCGGCATCGTTCACCATGTCAGTACCGCGGCCGGCGGGGCTGTCCCGACCTGGTGGTGGGTCGATCGGTCATGCCTGAGAACATTACACTCATTTCAGCGATCGCCTTGCCCCGGATCCGGCGATTGCCTCGATGAACGCCCAGGTTCGCTCACGCTCCTCGCCCTCGCCGGAGGCGTCGAACAAGGCGAGGTCCGTCACGCCGGCATCCTCGATCCGGCGCACGGCTCGCGTCGCCTCCTCCTCGCCCCCGATGATGGACAGGTCAACCGGTCCGGATGCGCCTTCGCGCTCGACCATGGCCCGAAACGACGGAAAGGTCTGGAAGTGCTCGAGACCCTGAGACCTCATCCGGTCGGCGCGCTCAACGGTCGTCGGTGATGGCCATCGAGTAACAGGCGACGATCCGCGGCGGCGGCCGGCCGGCAGCGTCGGCCGCGGCCGTAATGGTCGGAACAATGTGGCTGGCAAGCGTGACAGGTCCCGTGCCGGCCGTGATCGTCCCCTCGGTGACGGTTCCCGCCAAGCGCAGCATCTCCGGCCCGAGGGCGCCGAGCAGGACCGGAGGGGCGGCGACGCCGCCGGTCTCGAGTGCGCCGGTGCTGGTGACCAGGTCGCCGTGCAGTTCCGGGCTCTCGCCCCGCAGGAGGGGAAGCAGCGCCGCCAGGTACTGGCGCATGCGCTCGACCGGGCGTTCGAACGAGTAGCCCCACCGGTTCTCGACCACGTGCCGGTGCGACAAGCCGATGCCGAGCGTGAGACGTCCACCGCAGGCGGCCTGGACGGTGAGGGCTTGAGCGGCGAGTGCCTGGGGATGTCGAGTGAAGATGGGGATCACCGCCGTCCCGAGCTCGATGTCCGGCACCGAAGCGCTCACTGCGAGCGAGGTCAGACCGTCGAGGGCGAAGGCCTGGTTGGCCCAGAAGGTGTCGAGTCCCGCCGCTTGTGCCCGCTCGGCACCGTGCACGACGTCAGCGAGCCACCCGGCGCCGGGCCGGCCGAACACACCGATCCGCACTGCTAGCTCCCGCCGTCGCCGGGGTATCCGCCGCCGCCGTGCGCCGCGTCCACAGCATGGCGGTCGATGGTGCCATCGAGATGGCGGGGGAGGACATCTACGAAGACGACGGACTTTGGTTTCTTGTAGGAGGAGATGCGCGAACGGCAATGCTCGACGATCTCCTCTTCGGTGGCTGTCTGTCCCGCCTTCAGAACGATCACTGCCATCACGCTCTGGGTCCAGCGAGCATCGGCGACGCCGATGACGCACACCGCGGCGACCGAGGGGTGGCTCGCGATGGCGCCCTCGACCTCCGCCGGATAGATGTTCTCCGCCGCCGACTTGATCATGTGGGTTTTCGGTCCGACGAAGGTAATGGATCCGTCCTCTTCGCGCCTTCCAAGGTCATGGGTGTGGTGCCAGCCGTTCCGCTGACGATGCGCGTTGAGCTCCGGTCGATTGTGGTAGCCGAGCATGACGACCGGTCCCCGGCAGACGATCTCGCCGATCTCGCCGGCCGCGACGTCGCGGTCGGCGTCGTCGACGATCCGAACCTGGCCGAGCGGCGACGAGCGACCGTGACGGCCGGTGAACTCGCCACCGAGCGAGCTCGTCGTGATCAGCGCCGCCACCTCGGTCTGCCCGTACATACCGGGCCGTCGACCCCACGGGCTCGTGTCAAGGGTCACCATCGCGTTCCACTCCGCGCTCCCCGAACCGCTGCGGAAGCTCTTCAGGTCGTACCGACCACTCTTGTTGGCGTCGACCATCTGGCTTCGCGTCGGCTCGAGGATGAAGCCGCGCGTGACGTGTTCACGATCGATCAACCGGCAGAGATTCTCGGCGTCGACGCGCCGCGCAACGACGACTTTCCCGCCAACCTGCAAAGTCGCCACCGCGTTGAGAAACGTCCATATGTGAAACACCGGCCCCGAGGCCAGGTACACGTCGTCGGCGGAAAGCTCCATGACCATGGCGAGCACGAGGTCCTGGAGCAGGATCGACAGGTGGCTGAGCAGGGCTCCGTTAGGCCGGCCGTCGAAGGCGGCGGTGTACATCTGCAGCACAGCGAGCCCGGAGTCGACGTACCCCTCCGGATCGTGCTCGTCACCGGCATGCAACAGGCCCTCGTACTCACCGTCGTCGTGGCAGATCCACCTGATGGTCTCGGTCAGGTGATCCCGTGCCGCCCGCACGTCGCCGCCGATCTCCTCCTCCTGGTAGAAGGCAAGCTGAGGGGCTGCGTCGTCGATCACGAACGCCAGCTCGTCGACGCTCTGACGCCAGTTCACCGGGGTGAACACCGCCCCGAGCTTGGCGCAGGCGAAGAGCGTCTCGAAAGCGCGATGGCAGTTCTGCCCGAGCCAGAGCACACGGGACCCCGCCGCCACGCCGTTGTCGACCATCACCCCGGCGAGGCGGTTGACCCTCTCGTCGAAAGCGGCGTAAGCCCATCTGGCATCGCCGCAGACGACGGCATCGTCTCCGGGGCGGCTCCGTCGTTGCTCTCGGATCAGGTCCCCGAGGCTGAAGGCGTGCAGTTCGTCCACTCTCCCGATCCTTGGCTCGCCGCGGCACGAAAGGGTATCCTCTATTTAGGCGGCAAACAAGGCCGCAGGGTATAGTTCCACACTCATGAGCTCTCTCACCGGATCGTCGGTGATCATCGTCGGTGGGAGCTCCGGGATGGGACTCGCAACCGCAAAGCTGGCGAGGGACGCCGGGGCGCACGTCACCATCGCCGGGCGCGACCGAGACCGCCTCGAACGGGCGCGCGCCGACCTGGGCGGAGACACGGCTGCCGTCCCTCTCGACGTCTCGGACGAGGCGGCAGTCCGGGACCTGTTCGAGTCGCTCGAGCGCGTCGATCACGTCGTCACGCTGGCGGGCGCACGTGCCTTCGGCCGTGTCGCCGACACGGACACTGCCAAGCTGCGCGCCCCGATGGAGGTTCGCTTCTGGGGCTCTCTCTACGTTTGCAAGTACGGCGCGCCGCGGATGAACGGCGAGGGCTCGATCACCCTCTCCTCTGGCGTCGTGGTCGCGCGGCCTTCGACCGGACAGGGAGTCGGTGCCGCCTCGACCGCAGCCGTCGAGGCGTTCGCACGCGCCATGGCCCTCGAGCTGGCACCGGTCCGTGTGAACGTCGTGCGCCCCGGCGGGGTGGACACACCGCTGACACAGCGGCTCTTCGGCGACCGGCGCGAAGAGCTCATAGCCGAGCAGGCGGCCCGGCTGCCGGTTGGCAGGTTCGGCGAGCCGGCGGACATTGCCGACGCGATCATGTACCTCATGCAGAACGGCTACACCACGGGAATCACCCTCACGGTCGATGGCGGCCATCTCCTCCTCTGAGAGCGCCGCGACCGACGCTGGGCTGCAGGCGTACCGGCTCCAGGCGAGGACCTGGTTGAACCAGCACGTGCCCCGGGGCTGGGAAGAGACAATGGTTACGACAGATCGTGACGGCTACGTCGCGTTTCAACGTCAATGGCTCCGCCAGCTCGCCACGGTCTCGTATGCGGCTCCGCACTGGCCGTCCCAATTCGGCGGCGGAGCCTCGATCGCGGAGCAGGTCGTGCTTTACGAGGAGATGCAGCGAGCGGGCGCTCCCGGTCTCGAGACCTTCTACGTGTCCCTCAACCACGCCGCGGCCACGATCATGGGATACGGGACGGAACGTCAAAAGCAGCATCTTCCGCGCATCCTCGACGGCGAGCTCTGGTGTCAGGGGTTCTCCGAACCGGACGCGGGCTCCGACCTCGCCAGCCTCAAGACAAGGGCCGAGCGGCGAGGCGACCGCTACATCGTGAATGGCCAGAAGGTGTGGTCGAGCTTCGCGGACCTGGCGGCCCGTTGCCTCCTGCTGGCACGGACCGATCCCGATGCGCCCAAGCGCAGCGGTATCAGCTTCTTCCTGCTCGACATGAGCTCGCCGGGCGTCGAGACCCGTCCGATCCACCAGATCACCGACGAGACCGAGTTCTGCGAGATCGTTCTCGACGACGTCGAGATCCCCCTGGAAGACCGCGTCGGTGCCGAAGGCGAAGGCTGGACGATCGCCCGGCGAACGCTCGCCAGCGAGCGCGGCCCTGGCGTTCTCGAGCTCCAGGCCGGCCTACGGGTCGCCGTCACCCTCCTGTTCCGTCTCGCCGAGGAGACGACGACCGACGGACGTACGCCGGCCGTTCAGGACGACCACGTCCGAGACACGCTCGCACGGGCCTACTCGGAGGCGGAGATACTCCGGCTGCTGTGCACGAAGATGGTCGCCAACCTGCAGCGGCCGCAAGAGGTCGATCCGGCAGCATCGGTGATCAAGCTGTACTACAGCGAGCTGCTGCAGCGTCTCACCGACTTCGGTTCCCAGCTCGACGGGCTGCGGTCCCAGATCGCCGAAGGTCCCGGGCGCAAGGTGAAGTGGGCACACTGGCTGCTCGAGCACCTCGCTTCCTGGCAGTGGACCATCGGCGGCGGGTCGAACGAGATCCAGCGGAGCCTGGTCGCCGAACGCGTCCTCGGTCTCCCTCGTGATCCGCTGGTGAGCTGAATGCCCGCGACCGGTCTGGACGAAGCGCGTGACGAGCTGCGCCAGGTCGCCCGCCGGCTTCTCGACCGGGAATCCTCCTCCGAGCGGGTCCGTGCCGTGATGGAGCTGCCGGCGGGCTACGACGCCGGCCTCTGGCGGAAGATGGCCGAGCTCGGCTGGCAGGGACTTGCGGTACCGGAGGAATACGGGGGCGGCGGCGGTTCGTTCGCCGAGCTTGCCCTCGTCCTCGAGGAGCTCGGGCGCCGCGTCACCCCGAGTCCCTTCTTCTCCACCGCCGTCCTCGGCGCGTCGGCGCTCGTGGTCGGGGCCGATGAGCGGCGCAAGGCCGAGCTCCTGCCCAAGCTCTGTGCCGGCGAGCTGATCGTGGCACTCGCGACCGGGCCGATCCCGAGAGGCGGGGGGCCGACGGTGCGGCGCACGGCGGCGGGCTACGTGCTGGACGGCGTCGCCCCCTTCGTCGCCGACGCCCACGTCGCCGACCTTCTCCTCGCCGCCGCCCGGCATTTGGACGACCCCGACACGCTCACCCTCTTCCTTTTGGAGCCTGGAACCGAAGGCGTCGCCGTGCGGGCCCTGCCCACGATGGACAGGACGCGAAGGCTGTGCGAAGTGAGGCTCGATCGGGTCGTCCTCGAGCAAGATGCCGTGATCGGTGCCGCCGGCGCGGGCGGGCGATTGTTGGATTGGATCGTCGACAGGGCTGCAGCGGCGTTGGCTTGCGACTGTGTCGGGGGGGCTCGAGCGCGTCATGGAGATGTGCGCCGACTACGCCAGCCGTCGTGAACAATTCGGACGGCCGATCGGCACGTTCCAAGCGATCAAGCACAAGTGCGCCGACATGCTCATCCTCGTCGAGGCCGCCCGGGTGGCCGCGGAGGAGGCGGCCGCCACCTCGCCGTCCTCACCTGGCGAGCCCAGCATTTCGGCGGCCATCGCCAAGTCCTACGCCGGCGACGCCTACGCCAAGATCGCCGGCGACGGGATCCAGCTCCACGGCGGGGTGGGTTTCACCTGGGAGCACGACATCCACCTGTACTTCAAGCGGGCCAAGTTGAACCAGGTCTGGTTTGGTGATCCGTCGTGGTACCGCTCGCGGCTGGCCGACCTGCTGTTGCCGAGAGCCGCGGGATCTCCCCGCGCCCGGTCAGAGCAGGCGTAGGTACTTCTCCGCGTTCTCGCTCATGATCTTGCGCATCGTCGCCTCTGGCAGGTCCCAACCGAGGAAGACGTCCGGCGTGACGGGGAAGAGGCACTGGTCGTGCGGATAGTCGGACTGGTACATCATCGCCTCGTCACCGATGATCTCCATGAGGGAGCGAACCGTCTCCTCCCCCTCGTAGGGCTCGACTCCGCAGAAGACCCGGCCCATCGCCACGTACTCGCGTGGCGTGTGCTTGATCGCCGGCAGGCTCCGACCGAGGTACTTTGCTTGTCCCTCCAGCCTGATCAGCCAGGAGCCGAGCCACCCGCCACTGCACTCGGCGAACCCGATGCGAAGGTTGGGATACTCGTCGAACAGGCCGCTCATGAGCGCGTAGCCGAGGAGTCGCTGGGCACCCCAGATGTGGGCGGCCGACCGGGCCAGGGCCACCTGACCCCAGATGTCGCGATAGCCGGGGAAGTAGGGCGGCTCGTAGAAGAATGAGTGGTGGAGTATGGGCAGGTCGTAGTCCCCCATCGCCCGCCAGATCGGGTCCAGATCCGGATCGTCCACGGGCACACCCTCCGGAAGCACGACCGTGACGGCCGCAACCCACTCCTCGTCGCCGAGCGACTTCAGCTCTCGTGCCGCCCACTCCGGGTCGACCGCGGGTGCGAGCACGCTCGCCTTGAGCCGGGAAGGGTCAGCGGAGCAGTACTCGGCGATATAGCGGTGGAAGGAGGAGTACAGCTCGAGAGCGAGGCTGGGATCGATTGCCGAGATTGCCGTCGACCACGTCCCGCCGATGATCAAGTCGATGTCCCGGCCCTCGCGGTCCATGTCGGCCAAGCGACCGACCGAATTCTCGTTGCCCACGCCGGGCTGGGCGGGCTCGGGCATAAGTGTGGTGATCGCCCGCATGAGAGGTGGTGCGCCGGCCTTCTCTCCCACCTCCTCCGTTCCCTTCTGCCGCATCTGGCGCTTGTAAGGGATCGGGCTGATGCTGAACATCGAGCCGTCGCGCGCCTGGCGCTCGAAGGGAACCAACTCGTCCCAGCGCTCGAGCAGCTTTGCACTGGCGTACTTCTTCAGCACCTCGGTATTCGGTCCGACGTGGGTGTCGGTGTCGATGACCCGAAATCCGTTCTTCATCGTTCTCTCCTCGTCAGTCGCCCAGCATCTCCCGGTCGATCGGGCCCGTCGATTGCCCCAGGCTCCGGCTAATGAGTATGCTATATTACGAGAGGAGAAGCCGTACAGGGACCTTGCCTGACGAAGGGGGGCACCGATGAACGAGACGCGCCCGGAAGTGCACTTCGATCACCATAGCCCCGAGTTCGCTCGTGATCCGTGGTCGGTCTACGCGCAACTGCGCCAGGAGTGTCCGGTCGCCTACAGCGACGCCTACGGCGGATTCTGGGTGATCTCGAAGTACGAGGACATCAGGAGGGTGGCCCTCGACGACCACACGTTCTCCTCGGAGAACAGCATCGTCATCCCCCCCAAGCTTGTCCAGCGCCGGGCACTGCCCATCGAATCGGATCCTCCCGAATTCCACGAGTACCGCAGGATCATGAACCCGCTGCTCTCGCCCGCGGCGGTGAAAAAGCTCGAGCCGGCGATCCTAGGATTCGTCGACCAGTGCATCGACGAGTTCATCGAAGCGGGATCCTGCGACATCGTCCACGACTTCGCCGATCCCGTGCCCGCCATGACGACGCTGCAGATCCTTGGGCTTCCCGTCGAGGATTGGCGCATGTTCGCCGAGCCGCTGCACGCCATCGTCTTCCATCGCCAGGACAATCCCATCCGCCAGGCGGCGGTGCCCCTCTACCGTCACATGCGCGAGGTGCTCGTGGAGGCCGTGGCCGAGCGTCGAAGGCACCTCCGTGAGGACGGCATCTCCCTCCTCATGCAGGGCAAGGTCTTCGAACGGCCGATCTCCGACGACGAGGTCCTGGACATGATCGAGCTCGTCCTCTCCGGCGGTCTCGACACGACCGGCTCGGCCATTGGCAACGCGCTCTTGTACCTCGATGAGCATCGCGACGCCAGGCTGACGCTGATCGAGCAGCCGGAGCTGCTTCAGCATGCAGTCGAGGAGTTCCTCCGGGCCGAGGCGCCCCAGCAGGGCCTGGCGCGGACCGCCACCGAGGACTGCGTCATCGGAGACCAGCAGATCCGCAAGGGTGAGCGTGTCTTCATGCTGTGGGCGTCGGGCAACCGTGACGGCGATGCCTTCCCCGAGCCCGATCGGGTGATCCTCGACCGTCTTCCGAACCGCCACATGAGCTTCGGTCTCGGGGCACATCGATGCCTCGGCTCGAACGTGGCGCGCAAGGACCTCCAGCTCTCGCTGCGGCGCATCCTGGAGCGGATGCCGGACTACGAGATCGACCGTGACGCCGTCGTCCACGCCGAGACGATCGGCGTCGTCTACGGCTACTTCTCGATCCCGATGACATTCACCCCCGGGTCGCGGCTGCAGCCGGTCGCGATCAGCTGAGCTCTGCTCCTCACCTGAGCGCACGCCTCAGCGGTCCGGCCGGCCGGCGGGGGCCGCAGGGGGCTCGTCGCGACGAGCCATCGGTCACCGGAAGGCCGCGATCACCTCGCGGCCGAAAAGTGCGAGGTCTCTCGCAAGCTGCTCGTCGTCGTCGTCGGTGCGGCCCGCCGTCCCGAAGCTGGGGAGGAAGTACTCGCATCCGCTGAGCTCGCGGTACCGGTCGATCTCCCGGACGCACTCGTCGGGAGTTCCCACGACCATCATGTCCCTCGCCACCTCATCGAGTCGCGTTCGCCCCGCGTCGAGCGACGCCCAGAACTGCTCATCGCCGGGCCAGCGCGCCCCCACGCCGCGGTAGAAGCGCAACAGCTCGATCACGCCGGGCAGCCAGTCCCGCTCCACCGCCCCACGGGTGGAGCGGATTCCGGTCTTGCGCATCAGGCACACCGTTGAATCGTGGCCGGTCTCCGCAGCCGCCCGGCGGTATCCCTCGACGCGCGAGGCCAGCACGGGCGCGCTCTCGAGGTAACCCGCGATCCAGCCGTCCGCATGGGTCGCGGCACGGCCGATGGCGCGCCGCGCCTGGGCGCCGATCCAGATCGGCGGGCGTGGCCGTTGAAACGGCTTGGGCCATACGCCAAGGTCGTGGAACGAGAAATGCACGCCCGAGAAGTTCACCCGCTCCTCGGTCCAGGCCTGTTCGAGCACCTCGAGGGCTTCCTCGAGTCGCGATCCACGCGACCGCCACGACAGCCCGAGCGCGTCGTACTCGTAGCTTCGATAGCCGATCCCCACCCCGAGGATGATCCGGCCGCCGGAGAGACAGTCCAGCGTGGCCACTTGTTCCGCGATGTCGAGCGGGTTGTACAGGGGCAGCAGCAGGACGGCGGTGGCGAAACGCAGCGTCGAGGTCCGAGCGGCGAGCGCGCTCAGGAGCACGAGGGGTGCCGAGGGGTCACTGGAGTTGGGCGAGAAACGATGGCTGCCCACCATGCCGAAGTCGAAACCCACGTTTTCGGCAAGTTCGCAGATCCGACACATCCGCTCGTACTGCTCGCGAGACGGAGGCCGGTTGTTGTAGGACGGAATCGTGAAGCCGAATTTCACGCGCTATAGAGTATCCTGAACTGGAAGATGAGGAGGACTGATGGCACGGGTGCCTCTGGCTGATCTCGACCCCTCCGACCCGGTCCTCGAGCCCCTGCGGACGTACTTCGCAGGTCGCGATATGCCCGAGATCTACGGTGCACTCGCCAACGCACCCCGGCTGCTCAGGGCCTGGACCGACCTCGCCTGGCCGTTGCGCAACGAGGCGCTCGTGCCCCGCGGGCTGCGCGAGCTGACCATCATGAGGGTGGCCCAGTTGACCGGCACGCTGACCGAGTGGCGCGCGCATGCGCCGCTGGCGCTCAAGCACGGCGTCACCCAGCTGCAGCTCGACGAGCTCGAGTCCTGGCCCACGAGCGCCGCCTTCGGCGAGGTCGAACGCGAGGTGCTCGACTTCACCGATCAGGTCACGACGAACCTGAGTGTCGACGACACCACCTATGCACGGCTCGCGGCGAGGTGGTCCCCTCAGGAGGTCGTCGAGATCACACTGACCGTGGCGTTCTACTGCTGCGTCGCACGGTTCCTGCAGGCCCTCGACATCCAGCCACCCGCCGGCTGAGCGGCGGCCCCGCTCACCGAGACCGGTCGTAAGACGGATCGGTGCGGTCTCGCGAACCGTGTACGAATCCGGCGGTGTCATAGCCGCGGCCGGGTGTCGCCCATTCGAGGATGACGCGTCGGTGCGCGATCCTCCACTCACCGTCCCGGCGCTCGAAACGGTCGACGAACCGCCCGTATCCCTCGACGAGCTCGCCCTCGAACAGCTGGTGCATCTCGAGGTAGGACTCGCCGTAGGCCGTGTCCCCCTCGACCTCCAGCGACACATTCGAGAGCTTGTGCTCGATGAAGGCCACGGCCTTCGTCGCCGACCTCGCCCAGAGCTGGTCGAGGAATTCCTTCGGCGAACCCTTGAAGCTGCCGTGATCGTCGTAGGCGTCGTCGTGGAAGCACGACAGGACGAGCTCTTTGTCGAGGCGGTCGATGCCGCGGCAGTAACGGACGAGAAGGTCGTTGAGCGCCTGTTTGTCCAACATCTCCCGGATCTGTTCGTCCGGCCATGTCCCCACGCCGCATCCTCCATCTGGCACCTGGCGAACCCGATGCTAATACAGTACACTTTGTTGGCGCGTGGGTGACGGGTGTCGTCGAGAGGTGTCCGCTTCATGAGCTCGCTGCTGGATGGAATCCGCGTCATCGAATCGGCCTCGCTCTTGAACGGTGACCGGCTCGGCGTGCTCCTCGGGGACCTCGGCGCGGACGTCATCAAGGTCGAAAGCCCCTCTCGCGGCGACTACCTGCGGGACTTCCTCGGTCAGATCACTCCGCACCACAGCCCGGCCCATATCCAGGTGAACAAGCAGAAGAGGAGTGTGACGCTGGACCTGCGCCAGGAGCGGGGCAGGGAGGTCTTCTGGCGCCTGCTCTCGACAGCGGACGTGTTCGTGGACGGTAACGCCGCCGATGCGGCGGAAAAGCTCGGGATCTCCTTCGAGGAGCAACGTGCCCACAAGCCGGACATCGTCTTCTGTCAGTGCAGCGGATACGGCTCGAGCGGGCCGTATGCGCCCATTCCCACGCACGGCCAGATGATGAGCGCCCTCGCCGGCGCCCTGCCGGTGCGGATGGGCGAGGACGGCCTCGTGCGCCTCAACGAGGAGCGTCCCCGCTTGTATCCCATGGGAGGTGGCGACGGAACGGCTACGGCGGCGATTTATGCGGCGTGCTACGTGTCAGCGGCACTCGTCCGGCGGGCGCGCACCGGTGAGGGCTGCTTCATCGACGTCTCGGCGGCAGAGGCCGTCATGCACGGAAATTGGCTCGGGATCACGAACCACGTCAACGCCGATCGGATCACCGATCGGAGCACGATGCCGGTGACCGGTGGCGGCGACGGCGCGAAGTACCAGTTCTACGAGACCAAGGACCACAAGTTCCTGCTCTTCTGCTGCATAGAGCACAAGTTCTGGGATCACTTCTGCCACGCCGTCGGGCGTGAGGATCTGCTCGACAGGAAGGACACCGCGGCTCCGGTCGACTTCGCCGCCGGCGCGGAGGACCTACGCCGGGAGCTGCAGCTCATCTTCTCGAGTCGGACGCTCGCCGAGTGGACGGACCTGGCGCGGGTCCACGACATCGCCATGGGCCCGATCGTCAACGACGCCGGCGGCCTGCGCGCCGACCCGCACCTGTCCGATCGGGGGATCTTCGTCGAGGGTAAGCACCCCCACGCCGGCCCCTTCACCTACCTGCGCGAAGCCGCCATCGTGCACGAGGACCCGTACGAGGTGCGCTATCCGGCGCCGCTGCTCGGCGAACACACCGAACCCGTCCTGACCGAGCTCGGCTACAGCACCGAGGAGCTCGAGACGATGCGCTCGGACAAGGTCATCTGAAGGCGCTGCGTCGCGAACGTGGCCCAGGAGGCTGTCGCAAATGCGAACCTGGTCGGACGAGGAGCTCCAGGAACTGCTGGACAAGCAGGCGCTCAATGACCTGCTCGTGAGGTACTGCCGGGGCGTGGACCGGCTCGACGAGGAGCTGATCCTGTCCTGCTATCACCCCGACGCCTACGACGATCATGGCGTCTTCAAAGGCTCGCCGACGGAGCTGGTGGCGTGGCTGAAGCGCACCGGGCCCGCAGTCTCGTTCATGGAGCACAAGCTGTCCAACGTCTACCTGGACATCAGGGGCGATGTCGCCTTCGGGGAGTGCTACTCGGCCATGCACCTGCAGAAGGGGGACCTGTTCGCCCAAGGTTACGGCCGGTTCATCGATCGTTTCGAGCGCCGGGACGGCGAGTGGAGGATCGCCCGCCGCCGGGTGACCCTCGAATGGGCGTCCCCCGAGCTCGGTTACGACACGGCCAACTTCGCCCCGAGCCGGCGTGACCGGTCGGATCCCTCTTACGAGCGGTGAGGAGTTCCACAACGTGCGCCAATACGACCTCATCTCGGCCGATTCACACCTCGAAGCCTCCCCGGACCGATGGCGGCCCTACGTTGACGCCGGATTTCGCGAGTGGGTGCCGAAGGTCGTCGAGCTCGACACGGGCGGCGACGCCTGGTTGATGCCGGGGTCCAATCAGCTGGTGCCGCTCGGCCTGAACCTGGCGGCGGGACGGGGCTGGGAGAACGTCAAGCAACGCGGGCTCAGCTATGCGGACAACCCGCCGGGTTCGGGTGACGCCGATCAACGCCTCGAGGAGCTCGACGCAGACGGCGTCGACGCCGAGATCCTGTTCCCGGCCATCTCCGGAGCCAGATCGGCGAGCGGCCCTGTTCCGAGCGAAGCGGTCGTCGCGATCGCGAGGGGCTACAACGACTGGCTCTCCACCGAGTTCTGTGCCGCGGACTACGACCGGCTCCTCGGCGCCGCCGTCGTGCCGGCGACGAATGCAGAGGACGCGGCCGCCGAGCTTCGGCGCGTTTCGACAATGCCCGGGATTCGGACCGTTGTGGTCCAGCAGTGGCCGAACGGGTCGGGTCGGCCCTCCCCCGATGACGACGTCTTCTGGGCTGTCGCCGCCGAGACGGGAGTCCCCCTGTCCGTCCACATCAGCATCTCGATCGATCGGGGGCCGGTCAAGCGCGCCTCTTCAAGCGGCGCCGTGCAGTCGGGACCGGTGAACGGCTTGCTCACTCGTACCGGCCACGACACCGCCTATTGCATGACGCAGCTCATCAAGAACGGCGTCTTCGACCGATGGCCCGGTCTCCGCATCAACATGGCGGAGTCAGGTGCGGGCTGGGTTCCCTACTATGCCGAGCAAGCGGACACCAACTACCTACGCCACCGGCACTGGGCGCACATCGATCTCGCCTATCCGCCGAGTCACTACGTGTTCCGCCACTTCCTGTTCGGCATCCAGGACGACTTCTTCGCGATCCGCGTCCGCGACTCGATCGGGGTCCGCAACATCATGTGGGCGACGGACTTTCCGCACGCGGCGAGCGACTGGCCGGCGTCGCTGGCTCTGGTGGAAAGACTGATGGCCGATGTCGGAGGCGCCGACCGCCGGGCCATGGTGGCGGGCAACGCCGTCGAATTCTTCAAGCTGCAGTAGCGCCCAGCCATCTCGCTTCGGACACCAGCACGGGGAGCCGCATCGTCCACAAGTGCAGGTCGTAGTCGGTCGTGAAACCGATGGCGCCAGTCAGCTGGTGGCACTCGGCGACTACCCGGGACGCAGCCGTGACTCCGTAGGTGACCGCATTCGCGGCGGCGTCTTCGGGGGCCCCCAGCCAGGCGGCCTCCAGCGCCAACCAGTGCGCCCCCTCCACCAGCGTCTTGGTCTCCGCCAACCGGTGCTGAACGGCCTGGAACGATCCAATCGGCCGTCCGAACTGCCGCCGGTCGGTGACGTGACGGACGGTCAGGTTCAGCGCCGCCCGCATCGTGCCGGCCATCTCGACGGCAAGCGCCACCCGCCACCAGGCCCGCACACGGTCGGCCGAGCCCGCCCCGAGGGATGAGCCGCCCGTCGGTGGGCTCGCGACCAGCCCGAGCGGGTAGCCGAATCGGGAGGAGACATCCTTATAAGTGCCAGGGATAACCTGCACACTCATCGCCTCTCGGTCTCCGCATACGAGCATCGTCCTCGCCTCGCCCGCATAGCGCACCGGCCCGCGGTGCTCGGTCGTCGTAAGCGCGATCGGGCCGGGCGGGATGGCACCCGTCACTGCTGCGGCGACCAGCGCAGCCGTCCCGAACGCCACCACTCCCAGCTGCTCGGCCACGGCCTCGGTGATCAGAGCCGCCTCGAGCGGGCCGGCTCCGGGCTCGAGGGCGATGGTCGTGAACTCGCCCTCGTCGAGAGCGGCGTCCAGCTCGGCGTCGTAGGCGGGCTCGTCGCCCCCGAGCGCCCGCATCCGATCCGGCCCGGCGTGACGCGCGAGCAGCGTGCCCACTGCGTCGGCGAGGGCCGCCTGTTCGTCAGTGAGGGCGAATCGCACGGTCAGGCCTTTGGGAGCTCGAGCGCCAGCCGCGCGATCAGGTTCAGCTGCGTCTCGTATGAGCCGCCGGCGAGGCCGGCCGCCATCGACTTGCGTATCTGCTCGCTGGCGAGCGAGCCGGTCACGAGACCGTCGGCTCCGAGCAGGTTGGCGACGACGCGTGCCACGGCACGTTCGGCCTGCACCATTGCGGCTCTGGCGAGATACACCTTCGGGCCCGGTCTCGCGTTCTGGGCTCGCTCGTCGATAACCTGGTAGACGAGGATTCGGGCGGCCGAGCAAGCCGCCCTCGCCTGAGCCACCTCTTCGCGTAGCTCAACGGCAACGGGCCGGTCGTGTGCCGCCATCCACTCGAGTGCCTCGTCGAGTATCCGCGCCGCCCGCACGTAACGAGGGGCGCCGACTCGCTCGAACGCCAAGGCCTCCCGCACGACGTCCCAGCCACCGTTCTCCGGCCCCAGGCGACTCGACACCGGCACGCGCATGTCGGTGAAGAAGAGCTCGTGGAAGGAGTGCTCGCCGACAATCGAGGGCACTGGTCGGATCTCGAAGCCGGGCGTTGCGGTGGGCACGAGCAGGACCGAGATAGCCCGGTTGCGATCGGCGACCGGGCCCGTGCGGACGAGCAGGTAGCAGAACTCCGCCGAGGACGCATACGAGGTCCAGATCTTCTGGCCGTTCACGACGTATTCCTCGCCATCGCGCTCGGCCCGCGTACGCAGAGACCCGAGGTCGGACCCGGCCTCCGGCTCGGAGAATCCCTGGCACCAGATGACATCACCCCGCGCGATACGCGTGAGGTGCTCGCGCTGCTGTTGCGGAGTGCCGTGGGCCAGGATCGAAGGCCCGATCCAGTTCACGTTCATGTACTGCGGGCCGCGCGGTTCCCCGATCGACCACAGCTCCTCGCCGAGGATGATGTGCTGCCAGGGCGTCGCCCCCCTTCCGCCATGGGTCTCGGGCCAGTGCGGGGTCAGCCAGCCCTTCTCCCCGAGCCGAGATGCGAACCCGATCGAAAAGGCGACGTTCTCCGGGGTGCCCAGTTGTCGCTCGCGCCCGTTCCAGTGGTCCCCCAGCTCGGCCTCGAGGAACGAGCGCAGCTCCTCGCGGAAACCGACGTCATCGTCCGACCAGCCGAAGTCCACCGGTGTTCGCCCTCAGTCCCGGAGACGTACGACGGTGTCGAGCTCGACGCTGGCTCCCCCGGGCAGCGCCGCGACCCCGACGGTCGTCCTGGCGGACAGCTTCTCGCTTCCCCAGACGTCGACGATGACCTGGGAGGCGCCGTCGAGGATCTTGGGAAGCTCCTTGAAACCGGGCGCCGCGCGGACGAAACCGGTCACCTTCAGGAACCTGTCGATCCGATCGAGGTCGCCGAGTGCACCTCGCAGGTTGGCAAGCGTGCTTACGAACGCCCCGCGGGCCGAGGCTTGGCCCTCCTCTATGGACAACTCCTCACCGACGAGGCCGGCGTAGGCCAGCGCAAGGGGTGGCCCCAAGACGATGGCGACGATTCCGGAGGTGTAGGCGACATTGCCGTCGATCACGACGGAGGCGTACAGGCCACCGGAAGGAAGTGGCTCAGGGATCTCGATCCCCAAGGTAACGATTCGATTCTCGATTTCGCTCAAGCCGTTTCTCCTCTCGCTTGTCTCTCTTCTCCCAGCCACTCGTCGAAGACCTCGACGGTGTGCTGGCCCAGCTCCGGCGGGCGGCGGGCGTCGTCACCCGGTCGCTCGTCGAGATCGTGCCAGCGGAGCGGGCTGGCCACCGACGGAATCTCCTCGCCTTCGCCCTGGCGTACCATCCGCCGTGCCTTAAAGTGCGGGTGCTCGAGAACCTCGGCGAGAGTAAGCACGGCGCTCCCGGGGATGTCCCACTCGACAAAGCGCTTCTCCCATTCGCCGGCGCTGCGCTCGGCGAAGATCGCCTCGAGCTCCTGGCGGAGAGCCGGGTCCGAACCGAAATCGACGTCGGTCCCCGTCCAACGCTCGGCCAGGTCCGGCCGACCCACGCCGCGGCAGAACGAGTCCCAGAATTTGCGCTCGATGGCGCAGAAGAGCACGAGCTTGTTGTCGGCGGTCTCGTAGACGTCATAGAGCGGTCGCGGGTCACGGGGGCCGAGGGACACGCCGGCGGCCAGGAAGCTCGCGACCGGCAGCCGCTGAATCTCGAGGGCTCCGTCCCAGCAGGAGGCGTCGATCCAGACCCCCTCGCCGGTGTTCCTGGCCGCGAAGACCGCCGCCGCGATGCCGAGCGCGGCGTTGGCGGCTCCCAGCTCGACCCCGAGCGAAAAGCCGAGCACGACGAAGCGCTTCCGCCCCTTCCAGTCGGCGACGATGAGATCGCCCGCCAGGGCGTCCATGTTCATCCCGTGGGAGGGAGCCGGCGCCAGCGGGCCCGTCTGCCCGAAACCAGAGACCGAGCAGGCGACCAGTTGCGGATAGCGCCTGCGTAGGTCGGCGAAGTCGATCCCCATCGCGGCGAACCGACCGGGCCGTGCGCTCTCGACGAGCACATCGGTGACCGCGACGAGCCGCAGGAACTCGTCCACGCCCTCGCGCCGCTTCAGGTCGAGCGCGACGCTCCGCTTTCCCCGATCGAGCACGAGATGGAGGATCCCCCTGCCCTCGACGAGAGGGGGAATGGTACGCAGGTAGTCACCGCGCCCGGGTTCCTCGATCTTCACGACATCGGCTCCGAGGTCGGCCAGCTTCTGGGTCGTGAGCGCACCTGGATAAAGGCGCGAGATGTCAAGCACCCTGATTCCCGCCAGCGGCCGGTAGCTCACGACAGGCGCCGCGGCTTGAAGGTGGCGCGGGGCAAGGTCCCGACGTCGATGGCCTCGATGTTCACGGTAACCCCGAGGCTTTCGCTGAGCGCCCCGGTCAGGCCGTGCGCGTCGGCGGTCTCGACCCGAAGTCGAAGGGCGTCGCCCTGTTCGTCTCGCATGATCTGGAACTCGGGACCGCCGGCCTCGTCCAGAGCGAGCTGGATGTCGATCGGGAGCAGCGCCCTGCCACCGACCGTGACGACGTCAGCCGATCGCCCGAGAAGCGTGTAGCGCGATCCCGCCTCCCCGCATGGGCAGGGTTCGGTGTGTTCCACGACCACGTCCTCGAGGTCATACCGCAGGAAGGTCGCATCGATGTCGAACGCCGTCACGACGAGACTCCCGCGCTCGCCCGGAGCGACCTCCATGCCCGTGTCGCGGTCGCACACCTGGATGAGAAAGTGGTCCGGCGAACAGTGAAGACCGGTGTGGAAGCGGCAGTCGCTCGTCGCGAAACCCGGGATCTCCGACGCACCGCCGATGTTGTGCAACCTGACCCCGTAGGCCGACTCGACACGTTGCCGGGGACCCTCGAACTGACAACTTGCCTCGAGGAATGCGAGGATGCCGTCCGCCATGAGGGCGGGGAGATCGACACCGATCCCTGGGCCGCGCTCTCGTAGGTCTGGAGCTGGGATCCGGTCACCATGAACCCGTTCGGTCGGAGCAGCTCCCACAGACGCACGTGATCGGCGGCCACCTGAGGCGTGAACGGTGGGCCGACCGGAATCTCGAGGACGCCGAGATCGAGATACTGCCGCCCGGCGCTCACGCCAGTGGGATAGATCCCCTGAGGCCAACTATGGGTCCAACGGCCACCTCGTCTCATCCCGTGGCGCCACAAGGTGCGCCTCGCTGTCTCGATGTGCACCCCGAGGTCGTGTGGCGAATAGAAGAACAGAGTCGGCGTACCGGTCGTGCCGCTGGAGGACCCGATCCGCACCGCTTGGTCCAATGTCACCGACCGGTAGGTGCCGAAAGGAGGATGAAGGTCCTCGTCCGAGCGAAGCTCCGCCTTGTTCGTGCGGGGGATGTCGCTGAGAGGCGGGACCGCGCCAGGCGACAGACCGGCGTCTTCGAACTTGCGCCTGTAGAAGGCTATGGGCTGTTCCCAGACCCGATCCCACGCCTCCTGGACGGCCTTGGCGGCACGAGCGGCAACATCGGGAGCGGCACGGCCCTGTTCGGCTGGATCCCAGAGTTCACGCTCGTCATCTGTCGTCACGCGACCTCCGTAGCCGATGCTGGCGCTTCATAATACAGTATGCTGATCTAGCCGTCTCGGAGGCAGGCCTAGTGGACGAGCTCAAGTTGCAGGTGGCTGATGAGGTCGGGGCTGCTTTCCGCGAAGGTCTGGCGGCACGAGCGAAGGCTCGCCACCTCCCGCTCCGGCTCGGGGCGATCGGAGACGGACCTGCGGACGCGATCGTCGTCGGCATCGTCAGCGCACCTCAAGACGTCCGTTCCGGACTGCAGGGGGGAGTTCGCTGGATCCAGTCGCTGGCAACCGGGGTTGACGGCCTGCTCATCCCCGAGCTTGTTGCCAGCGAGGTCGTGCTCACCAACTCGTCGGGCGCCTCGGCGGGGCCCGTGGCCGAGTTCGCGATGGCGAGAATCCTCGAGCACGCCAAGCGACTGGAGCAGGTGCGCCAACAACAGCGCGAGATGTCTTGGGTACGCTTCTTCCAGGACGGTCTCGAGGGTGCGACCCTGACGACCGTCGGACTCGGCCCGATCGGCCGGCGAGTGGCTGAGATTGCAAGATCGTTCGGCATGCACACCATCGCCGTTCGCCGGAGACCCGAGGCCGGACCGGGACCGTGCCACGAGGTCGTCGGCACCGGACAGCTGATTGATGCCATGTCCCGCAGCGATCACGTCGTACTCGCCGCGGCGGTGACGCCGGAGACGCGCCAGGTCCTAGGGGCGCCCGAGCTGGCCGCGGCCAAGGCCGGCTGCTTCATCGTCAATGTCGGGCGGGCCGAACTCGTGGACCATGACGCCCTGGTCGAATATGCCGCCGCGGGAAGGATCTTTGCCGCGCTGGACGTCTTCCCCGTCGAGCCGCTTCCCGACGACTCTCCGTTGTGGAACACACCTGGCATCGTGATCTCACCGCACATTGCGGTCTGGACCCCTCGGATCGTCGAGGTGCTGGCGGAATTGACCGCTGTGAACCTGGACCACTTTGCGCACGGGCGTCCGCTCGTCAACGTCGTCGACAAGCGGCGCGGTTACGTGGTCAGCTGACCGCGGCGACGCGCTCCGACCTGCGGGCCGTGCTCCTGCGCGGCGCCGGCGACCCTTGCTTGACAGGGATCCGAAATGTTGGGAGGCTAGAAGAGGATACGCAATTATTCAGACTGCGTGCACAGGTCGCAGGGTTTCAAGTTGCTCCGCTTCCGAGGACGAGCAACCCGGTCCCGGCGTAGCTAGCTCTGCCGACTGGGTCCCCGAGATCTGGAACGGCTTGTCGGAGAGCCCGAGCCCAAAGCGCCCGCGGTGGAGCGAGGAGCGGACTTCTATGAAGAACGGGTATCGCATCGTCGACACCGACACCCACGTCATACCGGCGATGGAGCTCCTGAAGGAGCACGGGAGCGCCGAACTGACCCGACGCTGGGAGGAGCTCGGCCCGTACCTGCAGCTGAACAAGAACCCCAGGCAAGATGTCGGCGACTGGGACCACCCCTCGTACAACCTCGTCGTGGCCCCGTATCAGTATTCGCGACCCCTGGGCCAGAAGAGGGAAGGCGAAGCCGGAACGATCCAGACGGGCGAGACGGCCAAGAACCCCCTCGGGGCTGCGGTCTCCAAGCAGATGAAGGAGGCTCCGGAGGCCGGTGTCATGCACGACAACGCCCGTGGCCGGCTGCGGGCGATGGACCGCGAGGGCACCGACATGCACCTCATCATCCCCGGGACGTTCGGAATGGCGAGCACTGCACTCGACAAGTCGCTGTCGCTGGAACTGCTCGCCGCCTACAACCGCTACGCCGTCGACTACGCCTCGGAGGATCCGAATCGACTCAAGCCTGCGATCCAGGTCCACGGTGCCGATCCGACCTGGTCGGCCGAGGAGATCAAGCGGTACGCCGACGAGCGCTGCGTCGCTGCGGTGACGGTGGTTCTGCCCCAGGATCTGCCCGTGGACGATCCCGACCTGCACCCGATCTGGCGGGCCATGGACGACGCCGACCTGCCTCTCCTCCATCACTCCTTCTTCTACGAGCCGCCCTATTTCCCCGGCTACCGGGACATGTGGGACAACGTCGTGGTCGCCCGCGCGGCGGCGCACCCGTGGGGCGCCCAACGCCTGGTCGCCTACCTGATCCTGTCCGGCCTCTTCGACGAGTACCCGAGGCTCCGAGTTGGCTTTGCCGAGGTCGGGGCGGGCTGGCTCCCGTTCTGGCTCTACCGGCTCCGGGGCCAGGTGGACTACATGCGCAGGGTCGTGCCGAACATGAAGCGGGATCCCCTCGACTACGCCGCCGAGGGCCAGGTTTACATCGGACTCGAGTTCTACGAGGACGAGAAGCTCGCCCAGTCGATCATCGCCGTTCTGGGGGAGGACGTGCTCATGTGGCAGTCGGACTTTCCACACCCGCAGTGCGACTGGCCGACCTCTCCCGACAAGGCGCTGTCCTTCGACTTGCCGGATTCAGCAAAGCGCAAGCTCATGTCTGAGAATGCAGAGCGCTATCTGCGCATTCTTTGATGCACGGTCAGAGCGGGGCCGCTCCCGGCGCGTACAGCGCCGCTGAAACGCGCGCGGGGGGGCGTCCATGACGATCTTCGGCTTCAGCATGCCCGATTACGTCGTGCTGCTCGGCGCCATCACCGGCATGACCTACGGCATACTCGCCGCCGGCCTGGTGCTTGTCTACAGGTCCAGCAAGATCATCAATTTCGCCCAGGGTGAGATCGGCGCTCTCGGCGCAGCCCTCCTGGGTCTGCTCGTCACCCGCGGACACGTGCCCTACTGGGTCGCCTTCGGGCTGGCGTTGATCCTGTCCGCAAGCACCGGCGCGCTGAGCGAAGTCGTCGTGGTGAGGCGCCTCCGCAACGCTCCGACGCTCATGACGCTCGTGGCGACTTTGGGCGTCGCTGCGTTCCTGCTCCCGTTCGCGGCGCTCTTGAACGGTCAGATCGACGCGGGGACATCGTTTCCCCAGCCGTCGTTGATGCCCTCGTTCAATGTGGGACCGCTCACAGTTACTTCGTCCTACTCGGCGATGCTCATACTGACCCCGGTCATTGTGATCGCCCTGGCGCTGTTCCTTCGAAAGACCCGATATGGCCTGGCGATCCGGGCCGCGGCTGACGACCGCGATGCCGCTCGGCTGGCGGGCGTGTCGGCTGGACGTATGTCGACACTGACGTGGTCGATCGCAGGCGCCATCGCCGCGTTCACGGTCATGCTCGTCCTGCCCACCATCGGCTTTGCCTCGAGCGAGTTCCTCGGCCCGGGGCTGCTGATGCGGGCTCTCACGGCGGCGGTCATCGCAGGGATGACGAGCATCCCCATAGCTCTCGTGGCGGGCGTCTTCATCGGAGTCGCCGAGCAGGTGTTGATCTGGAACTACCCTCAAGGCGGCCAGTTCGAGGCGATCCTCTTCGTCGTCGTCCTCGTCACACTCCTCATCCGCCGTCGGCAATTCGGCCGGTCGGAGGAGAGGGCCACCTGGGCAGCGGTCCAGCCCTGGGGGCCGCTGCCCGACTCGTTCAGGAAGGTCTGGGCGATTCGCAACCTGGGCTGGATCATCGGCGCGGTCGGTCTTGTCGCCGGCTGCGTAATCCCGCTGATAGTCACGAATGCCACCTCGATCATCTTGACCTCGATCCTGGCCTTCGCGCTGGTGGGGTTGTCGGTCGGCATTATCACCGGTCTCGGAGGACAGCTCACCCTCGGTCAATTCGCCCTTGCCGGCGTCGGCGCGACGATCTCGTACTACGTCAGCGCGCACACCAGTTTCGTCTTCGGCTTTATCGCCGCCGGATTCGGAGCGGCAGCCGTGTCGCTCGTCATCGGACTACCTGCGCTGCGCATCCGGGGAATCATGCTTGCCGTCATTACTCTGGGTTTCGCCCTCGCATGCGCTGATTTCTTCTTCGAACAACCATGGATGCTCGGAGCCGGTGGTGTCGCCTCCGGCACGCCCAGACTCGGTTCGTTCTCCTTCGACACCGGCAGGCGGTACTACTACTTGGCGCTCGCCGTGTTCGTCATCGGCTACATCCTCAGCCGGAACATCTGGCGTGGTGGCGTCGGCTTGAGGCTGCGGGCGCAGCGCGACAACGAGGACGGCGCCCGCGCCTTCACGGTGCAAACCACCGCCGTCAAGCTCCAGGCCTTCGTTCTCGCAGGCTTCCTCGCCGGAATCGCGGGAGCCGTGTACGGAGGCTCGTTGTCGATCCTGCCCGGAAGCGCCTTTCCGGTGAGCTCGAGCATCGATGCGACAGCCGCAGCCGTCCTGGGTGGCATCGGGCTCCTCGCCGGTCCGCTCCTCGGGGCGCTCTACATCATCGGCGTACCGCAATTCGTCCCGCTCGACAGCGCCGGGCTAGCCGCTACCGCCGCGGGCTGGCTGTTCTTGATTCTCTACTTCCCCGGCGGCATCGCCCGTGCCATCCATCCGGTGCGTGAGTGGGTCGTCGACCGCCTCGCGAAGCAATCGGGGCTGGATCCCGCGGCCGAGCGCGCCGCCGCCATGCCTGCCGCCTCCACAGCGGAGTTCGCCGCTTCCTCGATCCGACTCGCGGCGGCGGTGCGCATGCCCGTTGCGACGGATGCACCTCTGCTCGAGGTCGCCGGCCTGACCAAGCGATACGGCGGCGTCACCGCCGTTGACGACGTCAGTCTCGAGGTTCATGCCGGGGAGACCCTTGGCTTGATCGGCCCGAACGGAGCGGGCAAGACGACCCTGCTGGAGATGATCGGCGGGTTTGTGCCGCCCGACTCCGGCAGGGTTGCCTTCCAGGGAGCCGACGTGAGCTCGCTCTCGGCCGCTCAGCGTGGCCGTCGGGGTCTCGTTCGATCGTTCCAGGACGCCCGGCTCTTTCCGACCCTGACCGTCCTCGAGACCGTCTGCCTGTCCTTGGAGCGCGAGTCGCCGACGCGTGTGATCCGCTCGACGCTCGGCTTTCAGCGCCCCGAGCGCCGCAAGAGCGAACGGGCCCTAGAGCTGGTCTCGCTCATGGGTCTCCAGCCGTGGAAGCACGTCCAGATCCAGCACCTCTCGACAGGGACGAGGCGCGTCACCGAGCTGGCCTGCCTCGTCGCCCTGAGCCCGTCGTTGCTGCTGCTCGACGAGCCCTCGTCCGGGATCGCGCAGCGGGAGACCGAGGCGTTGGCAGGCCTGCTCGTCCGGCTCAAGGATCGCCTGGACGTCACACTGGTCGTTGTGGAGCATGACATGCCGCTCATCATGGGAATGTCTGATCGGATCATCGCCATGCACTACGGAAGAGTGATCGCCAACGGGACGCCGGAGACAGTCAAGAACGACGCGACAGTGATCGAGTCCTACCTGGGACTCGACAATGTCAGCATCCTCCGTTCATCGGAGGCGCAAGGCAACCCCCTCGCTGCCGAAGGGGCGGCCTCCTCATGATCCGGTGCCGACCCGCGATCCGAGGAGCGCTGGTGGCGGCGAGCCTGTCTCTCGTCCTGTCGTCCTGTGCAATCAGTGGCCTCGAGTTCCGTCAGGACAATCGCATCTCGATCACGAATCCCGCCACGCTGTCGGTCGTCAAGGTTCCCTTCATGTTGCGGTGGACGGTCAAGGACTTCAATTACGGGCCTAACACGATCCAGGGCGGCAACGACTACTTCGCCGTCTTTGTCGACCGGCAGCCGATGCCACCCGGAGCGGGCCTGCGCGTCCTCGGGGATTCCACGTGCCAGGCGACGCCGGGTTGTCCCAATGAGGCCTATCTGGCGGAGAACTACGTGTTCCTCACGGCGAAGCCGAGATTGCTGATCACCTCGCTGCCGGAACTCCTGCCCTCGACCACGCGCAACGGGACGAAAGAGGATCACGAGATCGTCGTCGTGTTGATGGACAGCACGAATCACCGCCTCGGATCCTCGTCCTGGTATGTCGATTTCTTCACACTCTTCAACAACTCGCAGTAGCAAGGAGCCACATGGCAGCGCCTCCGAAGAAGGGAACGCTCTCAAAGGACGCCGACGCCGAGGTACTCGACTCGATCGCCGAAGAGCAGGAGAGTCTCCGGGGGATATCGCGCGCGACGATCGGTGTCACCGGAGACAAACGGGTCGAGTCGCTTCGCCAGGACATGCGCCGCTACGGCGTAGGTTGGTACCCGCTGCTCGCCATCGGTGGCCTTGCGGTCGCGGACCAGCTCCAGCTCTACGGCTTCCAGGTGCTCGGCCCCGACATCAGCAGATCGTTGGGAATGAGCGCGGCTGCTCTTGGTGCGCTCATTGCCGTCAACCAGCTCATGATCACCGTCGGGGCCTTGCCGATGGCGGCCTATACCCAGCGCAAACCGCGCCGCGCCCTGATCATCATCACGTGCGGATTCCTCTGGACGAGCGCGACCTTGTTCACGGGATTCGTCATCAGCGCATGGGGAATGCTGCTCGTGCTGGTCCTCAACGGATTTGCGAGCGGATCGACCAAGACGGTGCAGCCTGCTTTCCTGATGGACTCCTATCCGCCTCCGATGCGCGTCCGTGCCCAGATGTGGCACCGGGGCGCGATCAAGGTCGGCCAGATCGTGGCACCGCTGATGGTGGGCCTCGTGGCGACGCTGCTCGGTTACACCTGGCGCGGAGTTTTCGTGGCCATGGCCTTCGTCGCCTTCGGCGCGACGCTCTTCAGCCTCGGTTTGCGCGACCCGGGCCTCGGCAAGTGGGAGGAGGAGCCCGTTCGCAAGCAAGTCCGCGCGGAGCTCGGCGGCGTGCAGGACGAATCTGGCGTGGAGGCTCCCGACGAGAAGACCTCGCTCCGGTTCTTCGAGACGATGCGGCGACTGATCCAGGTGCCGACGCTGCGCCGGATCTTCACCGCCTACGCCATCTTCGGGATGTGGCTGATTCCGCTCGAGACATTTATCTTCTTCTACCTCGAGGAACAATGGGGGATGGGCCCCGGCGCGCGGGGACTCTTCCTCGCCGGGACGTCGGTGGCCGCGATCCCGGTGCTGCTGCTCTACAGCCGCCACAGCGAGAGGCTGTTCCAGATGGATCCGGTCAAGCTGATCTCGTTCATCGTCAAGATGGGCCTGCTCATGGTCCTGAGCCTGCTGGCCGCGGTCATCGTGCCCAACTTCGCCGTTCTGGTGATCGGGTTCTGTATCACCACGGGCGCAGGAGCGGTCGTGTTCCCCTCACTACTCATGTTGATCATGTCGGTCGCTCCACCGAATGCCAAGACGCACGTCACCGCCCTGAGCGCGCTCTTCCTGGACGGGGTCGGTGGATTGGGTGGACTGGCCATCCTCGGAGGCATAGACCGACGATTCGGCATCCCGGCCGCGGTGGCCTTCCTCTCGGTCCCCGGGTGCGTGGCCGTGCTCGTGCTGCGAAGCGCCCGCAAGACGGTCAACCGCGACATCGATCGCATGATCGACGACATCGTCGAGACGGAGGAGGTCAAGACCCTGAAATTGCAAGGCGTGCCTCTGCCCATGCTCGCCTGTCGTCATGTCGACTTCGCATACTCGGGGGTGCAGGTACTTTTCGATGTCAACTTCGCCGTCGCCGAGGGGGAGATGGTGGCCCTGCTCGGAACGAACGGAGCGGGCAAGTCGACCCTGCTCCGGGTGATCTCGGGCCTCGGTATCCCCTCTCGAGGGCGGGTGTACTGCAGCGGCGACGACATCACGTTCCTCGACTGCGAGCGGAGAGTCGGCCTCGGGATCTCGCACATCCCGAGCGGGCGCGCCGTCTTCGGATCGCTGTCGGTGGTTGACAACCTCCGCGTCTACGGCTACTCGCTCGGTCGCAACCGGGCCGCAGTCGACCGAGGCGTCGACGCAGCCCTGGAGGCCTTTCCCGTCCTGGCCGAGCACCGCAACCAGCTGGCCGTCACGCTTTCAGGTGGCCAGCAGCAGATGCTCGCTCTAGGCAAGGCGGTGATCGTTCCGCCACGCCTGCTGCTGATCGACGAGCTGTCGCTCGGGTTGGCTCCGATCGTCGTCGGTGCCCTGCTCGACATGGTCCGTCAGATCAATGCGGGCGGCACGGCGATCGTGCTCGTCGAGCAGTCGGTGAACATCGCCCTCAGTCTGGTGGATCACGCCTACTTCATGGAGAAGGGGGAGATCCGTTTCGACGGCCCGTCGAAAGAGCTGCTGGCGCGGCCTGACTTGTTGCGCTCGGTGTTCCTCGAGGGTGCGAGCCGGGCATTGGAGTGAGCGTGCAAATCGGGTGGATCGAGTGGAGGTGAATCGTGCAGGCCGCTGATGTTGATCACGACAGGCTCGTGCCCGACGGGGCGCTTCTCATAGGCGACCGGTGGGCGACGACCACTTCGGCCGGGACTGGCGTCCACGTCAATCCCGCCAAGGGCACCGCCCTCGGACCGTTCGCCCTCGCCGGCCCCGACGAGGTCGACGAGGCCGTTCGCGCTGCCCGCGCCGCTCTCCCCGAATGGCGCCGGTGGACGGCCCAGCGTCGGCGCGGCGTGCTGGAGAGGATCGCCTCGCTCCTCGAAGAACGCGTCCTCGAGCACAGCACGGTTCGTTCGCTCGAGGCCGGCACCCCGTTCAAAAAGCCGGCGCCGGGCGGCAGATGGCTGGCGGCGGAGTACTTCCACTACTACGCCGGCTGGGTCGACAAGCTGTCCGGCGTGACGCCGCCGGCCTACTCGGCGCGCTCGCTCGACTACTCGCTCCCGGAGCCCTACGGAGTCGTCGCGATCATCGTCCCTTGGAATGCGCCGGTCGCGTCGGCGGCGATGAAGGTCGCTCCGGCCTTGGCGGCCGGCAACTGCGTCGTGCTCAAACCGTCGGAACTTGCTCCGTTCTCGCCCCAGATCTTCGCTCGTATCTGCCTTGAGGCCGGCCTCCCGCCTGGGGTCGTCAACGTGGTCACCGGGGGGCCGGAGGCAGGTGAGGCGCTGGTGTCGCACGTGGACGTGGACAAGATCAGCTTCACTGGCGGCGGGGGCACGGCTCGAAGGGTGATGGAGCAGGCCGCACGCAACCTCACGCCCGTCCTCCTCGAGTTGGGCGGCAAGTCCGCCGACCTCGTGTTCGGCGACGCCGACCTCGACGCCGCCGCCGACATGGCCTCCCAGATGACGCTGCGGGCAGGCAGCGGGCAAGGCTGCAACCTGCCGACGAGGATCCTGGTCGAAGAGAGCGTTTATAAGGACTTCCTCGATCGAATCGTCAAGAGAGCCTCGTCGATCGTGCTGGGCGATCCGTTCGACCCGGCTACCCAGATGGGCCCGGTCATCAACGAGGCGGCCTGCAATCGCATCTTGGGAGTGGTCGAGCAGGCCGTGGCTGAAGGCCCCCGCCTCATGACCGGTGGCTCGCGTGCAGGGGGAGAGCTGGCGGCGGGCTATTTCATCGAGCCGACCGTCTTCGCGGACGTCGACCCGGCGAGCCAGCTCGCGGAGCAAGAGGTTTTCGGCCCGGTCCTGGCGGTCTCGCCCGTAGCCGACGAGGACGAGGCCGTCGCCGTCGCCAATGACACCAAGTTCGGACTTGCCGGCTATCTGTGGACGAACGACCTGAAACGTGCCCATCGCGTGGCAGAGGCGCTCGAAGCGGGATGGATCGGCGTCAACGGGTTCCCGCCGATGCCTCCGAATGCCCCCTTTGGAGGGAACAAGCAGAGCGGCTTCGGCCGGGAAGGTGGACTCGAGGGCCTCCTCGAATACGTACGGACGAAGAACGTCTACATCGACCTGAGCTGAGCCTCGGGTTCTTCCGAGAGGAGTTGCGATGTCAGTGGAGTTGTCGGGCAAGGTGGCGATCGTCACGGGCGCCGCCCAGGGGATCGGGCGCGCCTACGCGGAAGGGCTGGCGGAGGCGGGCGCCGCTGTCGCCGTCGCGGACATCGATCGCCCGCACGGGGAAGAGACCGCTGGGCTGATCGCAGACGCGGGGGGCAAGGCCATCTTCGTCGAGACCGACGTCGCTTCCGAGGCGAGCGTGCAGAATCTCGTGGACAGAGTCCTCGAGCATCTCGGCGGGATCGACATTCTTGTCAACAACGCGGGGATCTGGGGGGGAGTCGAGAAGGGCCACCTGGCGGACACGTCGCTCGAGTACTGGAACAGGATCATGGCGGTGAACCTCACGAGCATGTTCCTGCTCTCCAAGGCCGCCACGCCCTCGATGGTGGACCGTGGTGGCGGGGCCATCGTCAACCAGTCCTCGATCGGCGCCTACCTGGCCGGCGCCTCGATGCCCCATTACTGCACGTCGAAGGGAGCCGTGAACGTGCTCACCAAGACGATGGCCAAGGACCTGGGTGCCCACAACATCCGCGTCAACGCCATCGCTCCCGGCTGCATCGCGACGCCATCGACCCTCGGCCAGATCGGTGAGAAGGGACTCGAGATGTTCGTCGGCCAGCAGTGCCTGAAGCGGAACGGTCAGCCCGAAGACCTGGTCGGCCCGCTCCTGTTCCTCGTCAGTGATCAGTCGAGGTTCGTCACCGGTCAGGTGCTCGTCGTCGACGGCGGCGTCCACATGCTTGGCTGAGGCCCGAATGGGCGGCTAAGGGCTAACGACCGAGCTCGACGACGGACCCGTCACGCCTCGGATCGGCACCGGCGCGGAGTCGCCCACCGTAGTTCGCAGCTACTTGCGCTCCGCCATAACCCTCCGCGCCGGTCGGCCGGCCGACCGCATCGGGATATTTCAACGCCAGCGGGTGGCCAGGCTCCAGGGCGATCTCGCCTCCGAAGAGGATCCGCATGCGAGGGGCGTCAATCGCATCCTGCGGCTCTGCACCCTTGTCGAGAAGATGAATCAGCAGCTGGACCTGCACCTGTGCCTGGACGTAGCCCCCGGCGAGGCCGAGGGCGTACTCGGGCGTCCCCTGACGGGTGACGATGGCCGGGATGGTCGTGTGCGGCGGCTTGCCGGGGCGCGGAGACAGGCCCATGGCGAAGAACGTCGCGGCCCGGTTGTGAATCGGTCCGCCCAGCTCCGCGATTCCCAGATGCGATCCGAAGTCGGCGAAGATGCTCGTGATCATCGACGCCACGCGACCCTCGCCGTCGATGACTGCGAGATAGGTCGTGTCCTTCGGTCCCGCCGCGGCCGGAGGCTGGCCGGGGCGGCGGTCGAGGTCGATGCCGCACTCCCGCAGCCCGTCGCGGATCGCCCCGAGGACGAGGTCGTTGTCCGAGGCATCCTCGGGCTCGATGGCACCGAGCGCGGCGAGGACTGCAGGACCCTGAGTAGGCAGGGGCAGCTCCCACACGCACGCGCCACGGAACATGGCCGACTGCGGCTGCACGGCCAGGGTCGTGTACGCCCCCATGTCGCCGAGAGAGAGATAGCCGCCGTCGTCTTGCACGCGGGCGACGATCGCCTCGGCGATCGAGCCGCGGTAGAACTCGTCCGTGCCCTCGGTCGCGAGGCGTTCCAGGAGGTCGCCCAGCACCGGATTCCTCACCACCTGGCCAATTTTCAAGGGAATTCCGTCGGGCGCATACAGGGGGCCCAGCACCGGATCCTTCGCGATCTCCGTTGCCGCCCGGGCGCTCGTCTCGGCGAGGGTGCGGCGCGCACCGAAGCCGTCGCGCGCCAGGTCGAGGGCCGGACCGACCAGGTCGGCCATGGTTCTTGTCCCGTAGCGCCGCAGCGCCTCCTCCAGCAGTCCAACCGCGCCCGGCACCGTCACTGACCGGCCGCCCCGGACCGGGACGTTGTCGAGGCCGTCTGCGGCGATTGCTGCCGAAGTGAGACCGGCAGGCACGGCTCCCGAGCCGTCGAGCGCCTCGACGTCGCCTCCCGGTTCGGCGACGAGCAGGAACGCGTCCCCCCTGGGCCGCATGCGTGGGGCTCGACCACGTACAGCACGAGCACGGCCGCCACCGCCGCGTCGACCGCATTGCCGCCTGATGCGAGGACGTCAGCCCCGGCACGCGCCGCGCGCGGATCGCTGGCAGCAATTACGCCTCTCGCCATCGGATTTACGATAACCGTCCCTCCCCCAGGACCCGGCGCCGGCTTGACGACGAGGCAAACATAGAGTGTACTATTTTCCTTGAGCGCCGCTTGATGCCGGTGCCTGCCTCAGATCGAGCGACCGAGAGGTAGCGATGGTAGCGAGGGTTACGCGCACATATCACGCCACCGAAGTCGTCACCGACGACGGGCTGGTCACGGCTCCGGATCGCAGCGTCGCCCGAGCCGGGGCTGAGATCCTGGACGCGGGGGGCAATGCCGTCGATGCTGCGGTGGCCATGGCGTTGGCCGAAGGCGTCGCTGAGCCGTGGTCGGCCGGTCTCGGTGGGAGCGTCACGATGACTATCGCCCTGCGTGATCCCGACCGTCTGATCACCGTTGAGGGTCACATGGTGTCGCCCATGGCCGTGCGCAGTGAGCAGTACCCGCTAGCCCCGCCGGAGCCGAAGACGGGCCGCCTCGGCGTCTTCGACTGGCCCGCTGTCGTCGGGCACGTCAACCTCTACGGCGCGAAGTCGGTCGCTGTTCCTGGAACGGTGGCCGGACTCCTGGCGGCCCACGAGGGCTACGGCCGGCTTCCCCGCGAGCGGGTGTTCCAGCCGGCGGTGCGACTCGCGGCCGAGGGGGTCCGGGTGAATTGGTACACCGCTGCCTTCCTCACCGGCGATGCGAAGAGCCTGCTGCGCGATCCCGGTTGCTCGGAGATCTTCCTCCCCGGAGGCATCCCGCTCCGCGGGCCGAGCTCGATGCCCGCCCAGCGGATCGTGCAGACCAAGCTGTCCGAGACGCTCGAGGCAATCGGCGCCGGAGGCTCGGACGCCTTCTACCGCGGGCCGATCGGCGCCTCGATCGTTGAGTGCATCCGACAGGGCGGCGGCGTGCTCGACGAGCACGACCTGGCTCGATACCGCCCGATCGTGCTGGAGCCGCCGCTCGTCGCCAGGTTCGGTCCGTTCGATGTCGTCGGAGCGCCGCATTCGGGCCTCCCGACCCTCCTGCAGATGCTGTACGGCTACGACGCGCTCATGCGACGGGACGGCGCTCCGGAGGGCGAAGCCGACCATCGCGACGCCGTCGCCTGGGTGCGGGCGCAGTTTCTCGCCTTTGCCGACCGCTACGAGTACATGACGACCGACCCCGGAATTCCGATCCCCTGGGACGGGTTGTCGTCGCGCGACTACGCGCACGCCAGGATCGCCGCCGAGCTCGCAGGCGAGGCGAGATCCGACCCGGCGAAGTTCTCGTCGGAGACGTCCGCCGGTCCGGCTCCGGCCGGCCACTCGCCTGCCGTGGGTCACACGTCTCACATGAGCGCCGGGGATCGGGACGGCAACCTGGCGTCGGTCACCGGCACGATCCTGAACTCGTGGGGCGCACGGCTCCTCGATCCCGGCACCGGAGTGCTCCTCAACAACGGAATGGGCTATTTCGACCCGCGCCCGGAGGCCCGCAACGGCATCCGTGGCGGGCTCATGGTACTCAGCGCCATGTGTCCGCTCGTGCTTTGCGACGACCGCGGCCCCATGGCAGCGGTCGGCGCCTCGGGCGGACCACGCATCATCTCCTGCATGGCCCAGATCGTCGCTGCGCTGGCCACCGGGAGAGTGAGTCTCCAGGAAGCGGTCGAGGAGCCTCGCCTTCATGCGGAGATCAGCCCGGCTTACGTCGACCTCCGATGGCCGGACGGAACCGTGGACTCGGTCCGCGAGGCCGGCTTCGAGGCCCAGATCGTCGAGGAGCTCCCCACGACCGGCTACTTCGGGCGCCCGAACGGGGTGCTGATCGACCGCATGGGACGTCGGCACAGTGGCGTCGACCCGATCCGGCCGGGAGACGCCCTTACGGGCTGAGGCTTTCCTTCAGCCTGACACCCGGCGGGGCTTGAACGCAGCCCGAGGCAAGGTCCCCGGCTCGACCAGCTCGATATCTGTGGAGACCAAGAGCCGTCGTTGGATCGCCTCAGCTGCATGTGCGCCGTCGGAGCCCTCGCCTTCGATGCGGAGGCAAAGCTTCGAAGGATGCCCGTCCTTGACCATCTGGAACTCCGGGGCGCCCAGCTCGTCAAGGGCGAGCTGAACGTCGAGGGGGAGCAGTGTGCGACCGGCCAGGTTGATCGCGTCCGCCACTCGCCCGAGAAGGGTGTAACGGGCTCCGGTCTCTCCGCACGGGCACGGCCCTGTGCTCGCGACGACGAGATCTTCGATGTCGTAGCGAATCGCGACGGCGTCGATGTCGAACGCGGTGACCACCAACGTGCCCCGCTCCCCGGCGGGAAGCGACCGGCCGGTCAGCGGGTCGCAGACCTGGACCACGAAATGGTCGCCGGCGGCGTGCATCCCGGTGTGATAGCGGCAGTCCGAGACCGCAAATCCGGGGACGTCCGACGCGCCCCCGATGTTGCGAAGCTGCACGCTGTAGTTGTCCTCGAGCCGTCGCCTCGGTGCCTCGAACTGGCAGCCGACCTCGAGAAAGGCGAGGATCGCGCCCTCGAGGAGCGCTCCAAAGTCGATACCGATGTCTTCTCCGGCCTGCTCGTAGAGCTGCAGCTGCGATCCGGTCATCATGAAACCGTCGGGCCGCAGGACCTCCCAGAGCCGCAGGTGTTCCGCCGCCACCTCCGGTGACCACGGAAGCCCGACGGCGATTTCGAGGACGCCGAGGTCCAGGTAGCTGCGCCCCCCGCCGAGGGCGGAAGGATAGATTCCCTGCGGCCAGCTGTGGGTGAAGCGCATCCCGCCACGAAGGCCATGTCGCCACATGTTGCGCGTCACAACCGCGACATGGGCCTCGAGATCGGCCGGACCGTAGAAGTAGATTGTCGGGCTGCCCGTTGTGCCACCCGACGAGCCGACGCGGACGGCCTGTTCCAGGCTCACGGCACGATGCGTGCCGAAGCTGGGGTTTGTCGTCTCGTCGGCACGGAGCTCCGATTTGGTGGTTCTCGGAATCTCGTCGAGCGGAGGGACCTCGTCGGGCCCGAAACCCGCCGCCTCGAACTTGGCCCGATAGAACGGAACCGGCAGCGTCCAGACGCGGCGCCAGGATTCCGCCAGGCGCTCCCGCGCATGACCGGCGAGCTGCTCGGGGTCGCGCCCCTGCAAAACCGGATCGAAGAGCTCGCGGTCGGACGCCTGCGCTACGGTCATCGTTCGAGAAGAAGGGTACACTCTATGACTCAACCGAGCGATCGTTCAGGGACAGCACCGCGGGAGGAACCATGACAGACGAGCCGGTCGTCATCACACAGACCCATATCGCACTTGCGCCGGCCATGGAGGCGCTGCAGAGCGGTATCGAGAAGGCGAAGGAGATCGGCATCCGGGTCGGGATCGCCATCGTCGACGCCAATGGGCACACGGTCGTGGCGATCCGGACCGACGGAGCCGGCGGCCGAGCCGACGAGGGTGCCCGGGGCAAGGCGGTCTTCGCGGCAGCACTCGGCGTTCCCACGGCCGAGTTCATAGAGAAGCGCCTCGTCCACAACGAGGCCCTCTGGCGGGCCATGTCCTCGCGCCAGGACATCTTCGTCGTCCAAGGCGGTTACCCGCTCAAGTACAAGGGCAAGAACGTCGGCGGCGTCGGTGTGAGCGGTGGAAAGCACGAGCAGGACTCGGAGGTCTCGGCGGCGGTCGCGCAGCGCTTCTCCGAGATCGTCGGAGATACCCCCTGAGCGTGGGGGAACTCGACGGTCGCGTCGCGATCATCACGGGAGCCGGGCGCGGTATCGGGCGTGCGTACGCCCTGACGCTCGCATCAGAGGGAGCCGGCGTCGTCGTGAACGACCTGGGTTCGGGACCCGATGGTGCTAGCGCCGACAGATCCGCTGCCCACGAGACCGTCGAGGAGATCCGCGGGCTCGGGGGCCAAGCGGTGGCGAACACCGGCGACGTCTCCAGTGAGGACGGCGCGTCGGGACTCGTAACCCAGGCGCTCACCGAGTTCGGCGACCTCCACGTGCTGATCAACAACGCCGGCATCCTGCGCGACCGCATGGTCGCGAACATGGCCACCGACGAGTGGGACGACGTGCTGCGCATCCACCTCACGGGCCACTTCCAGCCCACGCGGGCAGCCGCGCGATACTGGCGCGGGGAGTCGAAGGCGGGCCGGGCCGGCGACCGCTCCCTCATCAACACCACATCGACCTCGGGCTTGTTCGGCAACGCCGGCCAGACGAACTACGGGGCGGCCAAGGCTGGGATCGCGTCGTTCACGATCATCTGCCAGCTCGAGCTCGAGCGCTACGGTGTCCGCTGCAACGCCGTCGCCCCGAACGCCCGCACGCGGCTCACGCTCGCCACGCCCGGCCTGTCCGAGCGGATCGCTCCGCCCGAGCACGGGTTCGACCGCTTCGACCCGTCGAATATCGCGCCCTTCGTCGCCTACCTCGCCTGCGCGGACTGTCCCATCAAAGGTCGGGTCTTCTACGTGCACGCGAACGAAGTGCACCTCCTCCGGCCGTGGTCGGTCGTGGACCACATCGAGACGGAGGGTCGGTGGACTATCGAGGCTCTGCGGGCGCAGGCTGGCCGCCTGGCCTCTGTCGACCTCGGGCTCGAGACGCCATACTGATCGCGGCTGCGTGCTTACTGGACGGGACGGCCGCCGAGGTTGCCACTCCAGCGCCGGTCGAGCGTCTGGGGCGAGAACTCGTATTCGGCGACGGCCTGCAGGTGCCGTGCCATGCGCCGCTGTGCCAGTTCGGGGTCGCCGCCTATGACGGCCTTTGCGATGCTCGTGTGCGCCAGGTGCACTTGCCGGGCGATGTCCTCGATGGAATCGATCTGCGTCGTGTAGTCGGCGAGCACCAGGTTTATGGTCTGGACGAAGAGATGGATCGCCGGGTTGCCGGTCAGCTCGGCCAAGAGTAGGTGGAAGTCCTGCGAGGGCGGGCGGCCGCGCTCGTGCTCGCGCCCGCCAGGCAGACGACTCGCGACGATGCTCTCTTCCTCAACAGCGAGCAACTGCTCGAGTCGCTCGATGCCCAGCAGGTCGATCCGTTCGGCCGCCAACCGGGCGCACTCGACCTCGAGCGCCTTACGGGTCTCGTGAACCTTGTCGGGCCCGATGTGGGCGAACTCGAGAAGAAGTGCGACTGCCCGGATGACGGCGTTCAGATCGGGCTCGACTACTACGAGGCCGCCGCCCGGGCCGCGGCGCATCTCGGCCACCCGATGGTGGTTGACGATCTTCATCGCTTCGCGGAACACCGCCCGACTGACGCCGTAGCGGTCGATCAGCTCGGCCTCGGACCCGAGCACCTTGCCGACGGGCCAGCCGCTCGAGACGATCTCGTTCTCGATCTGCTCGGCCAGGATTTCGCCCAGCTTTCGCGAGTCGCCGGCGCGACGAATCGGAACCCGGCGCGTGTTGGACCGGGGTGCCGGGCGCGGCGGAGCGCGTTCTCGCGGGCATCGTGGCTAGACGCCGGCGCTCGCCAGCAGCTGCAGGTCCGGGCGCTCCCACACGTTGGAACCCTCGATGATATGGTCGTCCACGCTGATCAGGTCAAGCATTCGGCCCTCCTCCGCCCGCCGGAATCTTCACACCGAATCAGGCAATCGGGCAACATTTCGAACGGCGAGCTCGAACACGCCCGGCAGAGGCCTGTACCGGTAGTGACGGCTTTGCCGAGCCGACACGGACGCCCTGGGATCCAGTAAAAGAGTGTACCACTTTGCCCCTAACGCGCCGCCCCGAGCCCGAGCCCGACGCGGGCGATCAGGCCCCTCATCACCTCGGAGGTCCCGCCCCCGATCGTCTCCGACAGAGACTGCCGCCAGAGGAATTCCACCGGTGTCCCGCGAACGATCGCGGCGGGGTGGCCGAAATCGGACGCCGCCCGGGCGATGGCCTGGCACGACTCGCTGCCGACGAGCTTGTTGTAAGCCGCTTCCAGCACCGCCGGGCTGCCGGACTGGACCGCGGCCACCATCGTCAACCCGAGCGCCTGGGCTTCTGCCACGGACACGGCGAGCTCGGCGATCCGGTTCCGCACGACGGGGTCATCGTCGAGGTGGCAGTCCCGTACCCAGGCGACGAGATCCTCGAAGTCGCGCAACAGGCGTTTCGGGCACCACTGCACGTGCCGCTCGGTCGCGAGCGACTCGACCATCAACGGCCAGGCACCGTTCTCCTCGCCGACGCGGTTGGCGACCGGGACGCGCACGTCCTCGAAACGGATCTCGTTGAATCGCTCGCCGTCGACCTGGGCGATAGGAGAGACGGAGATCCCCGGCGAGTGGCGGTCGACAATGAGCAGGCTCAGCCCGCGCGAGTGGCTCTCGAGGCTCCCGGTTCGGCACAGCATCCACAGGTAATCCGCGCGGTGACCCCCCGACGTCCACCGCTTCTCGCCGTCGACGACGTACTCGTCCCCCTCCCGCACCGCGCGGGTTCGTACCGAAGCCAGGTCCGATCCGGCTTCCGGCTCGGAGTAGCCGAGGGAGAAGAACAGCGTCCCAGCCCGGATGTCCGGCAGGAAGCGCTGCTTCTGCTCGGGCGAACCGTGCTTGATGATCGTCTTGGCGACGATGCCCGCCGCGAGCGGGGGCCGAGCGGCACGCGCATAGGCCATCTCGTCCCAGAGGATGAACTCGTACACCGGCGGGAGGTCTGCTCCGCCGTGTTCCCGGGGCCAGGCGAGCGCCAGCCAGCCCCTCTCACCGAGGGCGCGGTAAAGGCCTCGCACGGCGGCGTCATGCTCCTCTCGATGGAAAAAGCCGTCGACCTCGCCATGGTTGTCCAGGAAGTCGACGACCTCCCGTCGGAAGGCCTCCTCTTCGAGTCCGAGCGGCGTGCTCACCTCGTCTGACCGGTCACTCCCGCTGCGATCACTCGACCGTTGCTCTTACTCTCGGGGCGTCATTCGCTGCCCTGACCGACCCCGTCGTCCCACTGCGGTTCGCGCTTGTCCACGAACGCCCGCGACCCTTCCTTGAAGTCCGGGTGCGCCCAATGCATCCGGATAAGCGCCCACCCGAACTCCATTGCCTGGGCGTAGCTCATCTCCAGCGAGGCCCAGATCGCCTGCATCGAGAGGCTGACCGCGGCGGGAGAGTTCTTGGCGATCTGCCGAGCGATCGTGTCGGCGGTCGACATCAGGTCCTCTTTGGCGACAAGCTCGTCCACGAGGCCGAGCTGGTAGGCGCGCTGGGCCGTGAGCCGGAAGTCACGACCGACCAGCGTCATCCGGAGCGCAGTGCCGAGGGGGAGCCGCTTGGCCAGGCCGATGTTCTCGATCGCACCGACCATGCCGACGTTCACGTGCGTGTCGACGAAGGTGACGTGTTCCGCCGCGACGACGATGTCGCTGTCGACGACGAAGTGGAAGCCGCCGCCGGCGACGGTACCGTTCACGGCGACGACAGTCGGCTTCCAGACGCGGTTCTGGCGGGGCGACCAGAACACCTCCTCGCTGATCGGGCCGTTGCCCGCGACGCGCCCGCTCTCCGCCGCCGCCTCGAGGTCGGCGCCCGTACAGAAATGGCGCTCCCCGGTTCCGGTAACGACCGAGACACGGATCCACGGGTCGTCGCGCACCTCGGCCCAGATCGCCTTCAGCGGTTCGATCATGCTCGAGTGCAGCGCGTTGCCTCGCTCGGGCCGATTGAGCGTGATATAGGCGATGTGGTCTTTCTTCTCATAGATGAGACCGGGCAACTCGCCCTTCAAGTCGACGGTATCGCTCACCGGATCCTTCCCCTCCTTATTCCTCAGATGCCGAGACCGGCCAATACTTTCTGTCGAGCCGCGTCGGGTCCCGGTGCCAACATGCTCTCCTGGCGGATGCGGAGCGACGCCCGAGCGACCGGACCTTCGTCCGCGAAGCCCATCGCACCGTAGGTCTGGTGCGCCCGATAGGCGACTCCCAACGCCGCCGAGGTGGCGGAGAGGCGGGCCGTCGCAGCCGCGGCGGCGGTAGCCGCCAAGCCATCGAGATCCGCGGCGTACGCAGCCAACCTGGCCAGCGTCCGCGCCGCTGTCAAGCGGGCGGCGACGTCGGCGAGGGGGTGCGCGACCGCCTGGAAATCGCCGATCGGACGTCCGAACTGGCGGCGATGAGCGGCGTACTCCGCTGTCTCCTCGAGGAGGCGCCCGGCGGCGCCGGCGAGGTAGGCGGCGAGCGCGATGTCGCCGAGCGCCAGTGCCTTGCTCGGGTCACCCAGCGGGCGGCCACGCTCGAGGCGGCACCGGCCCCATGGCTCGCCGGCGAGGGTGTCCACCTCCTCGATCTCGCCTGCGGGCGTGCAAAGCCAAGCCTCGCCGGCGGCCAGCTCGACGAAGACGGTCGCGACCGGAGCCCACGGCAGCAACGGCGGCCGACCGAGCGAGACGAGACCACGGCCCGCACGGAGGTCGGCCAACTCCTCCTCGGGGAGCAAGGCGCAAGCGACATACGTCGCGGCGAGCGGGCCGCAGAGGGCAACCCGGCCCAGCCGTTCCATCACAGCGGCCACCACCCCGATCCCGCCGCCAGACGAGGACGCCACCTCGAAGATGCCGAGCCCGGCCAACTCTTCCCATGGTTCGCCCGGGTGCGAGCGCGCCTCACGGATCTGGTCAGCGCGCCGATCGCAGTAAGAGGCGACCGTGTCAGCGAACGCCTGGGCATCCTCGTCGTAGTCGAGGCCGATGCTGAGGGGCGAGAACCTGCTCACCGCTCGGACTCATCAGGCCGCCGGCTCTTCACAATCCGTATACTCTATCGCGCCGAGCGTCCGCGGCCCGGCCGGGATCACGGGTGCCTGCCGGCGGAGCCGGAACTGCTTGAATCATGTCCATGACGGACCTCCCCAGCTACGACGAGCTTCCCGCTGCACCCGAGGGTGGGCGAAGCGGCTGGGGTCTGTTCGGCGCCGACGACAACGTCGGCCTGTTCAACCTCTTGACTCCCCAGGGCGTCTTGGATGCCGCGCAGCTCATTCGCCGGGGCGCGGTGTTCCCGCTCGACGCGGCACTCGACGCGTTCGTACCTCCCCTTGTGCCGTCCCGAGGGATCCCGCGGCATCGGGTGCTCCACGAGCCCGGCGCCATCGTCTTCGACGACGTCTATGACAACTTCTACCCGCAGGCGTCCAGTCAGTGGGACTCCCTCGGGCATATGGGGTACGCGCCCGGGGCGTTCTACAACGGGGCGACCGAGGAGGACGTCGCCAGCGGGCGACGCAACACGATCGAGCACTGGGCGCGGCGGGGGATCATCGGGCGGGCAGTCGTGTTCGACATGGCCCGGACGATGGCCGAAGCGGGGCGTCCTTACGACCCGGGCACCAGCACGGCGTTCGCCGTGGACGATCTGGAACTCGCCCGGCGTAGGGCCGGTGTCGACCTCCGGCCCGGAGACATCATCTTGTTGCACACAGGCTTCGCGGCTTGGTTCCAAGCTCAGCCGGCGCGTGAGCGAGCGCGCCTTCCGCGCCACGTCGCCACCCCGGGGCTGGCCGCGGGCGAGGAGATGTGCAGGTATCTGTGGGACAGCCACGTGGCGGCCGTCGCCTCCGACACGTTCGCGGTGGAGGTCATGCCGGCGGACTGGGGCAGCACGACGGGGTTCCTGCATCGGATGCTTATCGGACAATTCGGGATGGCGCTCGGAGAGCTGTTCTGGACCGAGGACCTGGCGACCGACTGTAGTGAGGACGGGGTCTACGAGGTGTTCTTCGCCAGCACGCCCATGCACGCCGTCGGGGGGATTGGGTCACCTGCGAACGCCCTGGCGATTAAGTAAGTGGGTATACCCTATTTGGCGCGTCGGTGAGGAGAGCGAGATCGGAGGCCACCGTGTCCAGCCGTCATCGGTCAGCTACAGGAGTTACCACCCGCGTCGCACCCAAGGTGGTGACCAGAGCACTGTCGGGCTCCATCGGTACCGAGGTCACCGAAGTGGACCTGTCGGAACATGTCGATGACGACGTGTTCGCGCTTGTGAAGGAGGCGTTTCTCGCGAGCAACGGTGTGGTCGTGTTCCCCGGGCAGTTCCTCACGCCGGCCCAGCTGACCGACTTCGGTGCCCGGTGGGGGGAGTTGGTCGTGAACCCCTATATCGCCGAAAAGCACGGGTTTCCCGGCTCGCCAGCTGCCTTGCACGTTGACAACGTGGGAAAGGCGAAGACGCCGACGGAGCGGTGGCACTGCGACTGGATGTTCCTGGAGAGGCCCCCGTCGATCACCATTGCCTCGGCGCAGGTGCTGCCCCCATTTGGTGGCGACACCATGTGGGCGAATCAATATCTCGCCTACGAGCGCCTCTCGCCGGGCATGAAGCAAATGCTCGATGGCCTCCGAGGTGTGTTCCCTGGCTCGCAGGTATCAGCCGTCTCCGGCGAGACGGAGGAGTTCCTCGGACTCCATCCGATCGTGCGCACGCACCCCGAGACGAGGCGGAAGTCACTGCTCTTGGGGTTTCCCGGGGATTCTCTGCTGTGCTTCGAAGACATGACCCCTGCGGAGAGCCGCCCGCTGCTCGAGTTCCTCTACCAGCACGCCACGACACCGGATCTCATCTATCGGCATCACTGGCAGCCGGGGGACCTCGTGATGTGGGACAACCGCTGCACGCTCCATTACGCGGTCCACGACTTCGGGGACGATGTGCCGCGCACTCTGGCCCGGGTCACCCTCGGTTGTGAGCCGATCGACTGACTCGGGGAGCATCTCGAGTCGACGGCGCCTGCACCCTCAGAGCCCGAGCAGGCTCCCGAGCCCGACCGTCAGGCCCGGGAGGTCCGCCACGCGGCGGACGGCAAGAAGCACCCCGGGCATGAAGCTGGCGCGATCGAGAGAGTCGTGCCGGATCGAGAGCGTCTCGCCCTCGAGACCGAAGACGACCTGCTGGTGGGCCACGAGCCCTCGCAGCCGAACCGAGTGAACGTGCACGCCTCCCTCGGCCCGTCCGCCCCGGGTCCCTTCGAGAACCTCGGCCTCGGTCGGATCGGCGTTCCACGGCCCTGCACCGGCGGCGTCCCGTGCCGCCTGGAGCCGGCGGACGGTCTCGAGCGACGTGCCGGACGGCGCGTCGCGCTTGCGGTCGTGGTGTAGCTCGATGACCTCGACACCGCTGACGAAGGGGGCGCACAGCTCGGCACAGCGCATCATCAGCGCGGCACCGATGGAGAAGTTCGGCGCCACGACGGCGTGCGCCTCCCCCGAGAACCATGCCCGCAGGCTCCCGATGTCGGTGTCGTCGAGTCCCGTCGTCCCGCAAACTGCATGAACGCCGTTGTCGGCGCACCAGCGGAGGTTCCCGCGCGCGGCCGAGGCGACTGTGAAGTCCACTGCCACGTCGGCGCCGCCGGCGCCGACGGCATCGGCCGAGGCGGCGATCTCGAGCTTGCTTCCGCCGCAACCTGCAATCTCCTGCAGCGGACGGCCGGCCGCAGCCGGGTCGACGGCGGCCACGAGCTCGAGATCGGCGGCCTCGAGCACGGCTGCGCAGACCGTGGCACCCATGCGGCCGGCGGCGCCGAACACCCCGACTCGGGTCATCGCGTCACGGTAGCCCTTGCGGCTCGCGACACGATGCATTAGTTGTGCTATTCGAAGTCCTTGGCCTCGAACGGCCCGACGACCGCCAGCGTCCTCGCACCGGCCAGCACGCGCTCGGCGACCGCCCGAACGTCGTCGACGGAGATTGCGGCGATGCGGGCCAACAGGTCCTCGACGCTCAGAACGGTACCGAACAGCAGAAGTCCGGCGCCGATTCGCGACATGCGCGCACCGGAATCCTCGAGCGAGAGCAGAAGGTCGGCTCGGAGGTGGCCCTTTGCTACTTCGAGCTCTCGGGACGTGATCCCCGCGGCAGCAAGGCGGTCGAGCTCGGTGTGCAGCAGCTCGAGCACCTCGTGGGCATGCTCAGGCGCCGTTCCGACCGAGACCGCCAGCAGGCCGGCGTCGTCGTAGGCGCTCCGATCTGATCCGATCGAGTAGGCGAGTCCGCGGGTCTCTCGGATCTCTTGGAAGAGCCTGCTCGACAGGCCGCCGCCGAGCACGTGGTTGAGCACTGCCAAGGTGAAGCGTTCGGGCGAGTGGCGGTCCGGAGCCCGGACGCCGAGCACGAGCTGTGCCTGCTCGGTGTCGCGCGACTCGACGACGAGCGGGATCGTCTTGCCGGTCGGTGCCTTTCGGACCGGGGGCACGCCGCCGTTGCGGCCGGCGAAACGGGCCTCGATGCCTTGCGCGAGGCGTTCGTGGTCGAGGTCGCCTGCTGCCGCGATCACCATGTTGCCTGGCCGATAATGCGCCTCGAAGAAGGACCGGATCGCAGGCACGGTCACCTTGCGGACGATCTCGGGTTCGCCGAGCACCTCGCGCCCGAGAGGGTGGCCCGGGAACATCGCCGCCGCGAACTGCTCCTGGACCACGTCGGCCGGCTCGTCGCGATGCATCAGAACCTCTTCGAGGATCACCAGTCGTTCGGCGTCGACCTCCTCGGGCCGCAGCGCCGGCCGGCAGAGGATGTCGCCGAGGATGTCGAGGCCGAGCTCGACGTGCTCCGCCAGCGCCCGGACGTAGAACGCCGTGTACTCCTTGGTCGTATAGGCGTTCATGTCGCCTCCGACCGCGTCGACCTCCTCGGCGATCTGACGAGCCGTGCGCTCCGGGGTGCCCTTGAACAGCAGATGTTCGAGGAAGTGCGAGATCCCTGACTGCCTGGGTGTCTCGTCGCGCGAACCGGTGCCCACCCAGACGCCGACGCTCAGGGACGCGACGTCAGGCATCGATTCGGTGACGAGTCTGATGCCGCTCTCGAGCGTGGCGGTCCTGATCACAGGTTGGTCGTCCGCGGGACGAGGCGGCCCACGAGTGTCCGGCTCAGCGCCCGCCGCTCCTCGGGCGGCGCCGGGCAGTGCCCGAGCCCCCGCCAGGGCCGCGGCCGCCACCCGCCGGTCCGCGGCGTCCGCCGCCGGCCGGCGGTCCTCCCGCGATCTCGGCCGGGCCGAGGTTCCCGAAGGTGGATTCGAGCTCGCTCTCGAACGCGTCCTCGAACGAGGCCCGGCGACGTGCGCCACCCGCCTCGTCCGCGGAGTGGCTCCCGTAACCGGCGCCGGCGTCCGCGCCGGCGTCGGCATGCCTGCCACGACCGTTCTCGGCCTCGGACCGGCCTTCTGAGCCTCCGCTGCCGCCGCTGCTGCTGCTGCTGCTGCTGCGGACGGGGCCGGCGCCGTCAGCCGACGCCAGGTCGCCGGCGAGCGAGAGCGAGACCTTGCCCTGCGGATCGATCTCGTCGACGCGCACCTCGACCTCCTGGCCGAGCGTCAAGACGTCCTCGACACGCTCCACCCGCTTGCCCTGACCAAGCCTCGAGATGTGGACGAGGCCGTCGCGGCCGGGGAGGATGTTGACGAAAGCCCCGAACTTCGTGATGTTCACGACGCGGCCGCTGTAGACAGCGCCTACCTCGGGGGTCGGCGGATCGAGGATCAGCTCGATACGCCGGCGGGCCTCGTCGACGACGGAGCGCTGCTTTGCCCCGATGGTGACGGTGCCGACCGTGCCGTCGTCGTCGATGTTCACGTCGGCGCCGGTCTCCTGCTGGATGGCGTTGATCACCTTCCCCTTCGGGCCGATGATCTCGCCGATCTTGTCGACCGGGACCTCGAAGCTCACGATCTTCGGGGCGTTCTCCCCGACCTCGGTCCGCGGTGCCGCGATCGCGCCGTGCATGACCTCGAGGATCTTGAGCCTCGCATCGCGCGCCTGGCTGAGCGCCTGGCCCAGCACCTCGGCCGGAAGGCCGGCGATCTTCGTATCGAGCTGCAGCGCCGTCACGACGTCCGCGGTGCCCGCCACCTTGAAGTCCATGTCGCCGAACGCATCCTCGGCACCGAGGATGTCAGTGAGCGTCGTGTACTTGCCTTCGGCGAAGACGAGCCCCATGGCGATGCCGCCGACGGGCGCCTTGATCGGTACGCCGGCGTCCATGAGCGACAGCGACGATCCGCAGACCGACGCCATCGAGGTTGACCCGTTGGAGGAGAGCACGTCCGAGACGAGACGGAGCACGTAGGGGAACTCGCTCTCCGGCGGGATGACCGGCAACAGGGCGCGCTCTGCGAGCAGTCCGTGGCCGATCTCGCGGCGCTTCGGTCCCCGCATGAAGCCGGTCTCGCCCGTCGAGTACGGCGGGAAGTTGTAATGGTGCATATAGCGCTTCGAGTCGTCGATGCCGATCGTGTCGAGCAGCTGGTTCATCCGGGGCATGCCCAACGTGCACACGCTGAGAACCTGGGTGTCGCCACGCTGGAAGAGAGCCGAACCGTGCGCGGTCGGCAGCAGGCCGACCTCGGCGGAGAGCGGTCGGATGTCGGTCGGGCCGCGTCCGTCGATGCGGATGCCCTCCTCGACGATCCGCTTGCGGACGATCTTCTTCGTGTAGGAGCGCACCGCAGCCTTGATCTCCCGCTCGCGCTCGGGGAACTCGGGGGCCAACTCGGCCACGAGCTCCTCGGTCGCCTCGTCGAGGGCAGCGTTGCGCTCGGACTTGGTGGTAATGGCGTTAGCGGCCTGCAAGCGATCGGCCCCGACCGCCACGACCCGGTCGAAGACGTCGTCGGCGTAGTCGACGAACAGGGTGTAGGAGATGGTCTCTTTCGAGCCTGCTTTGCGAACCAGTTCCCGCTGCAACTCGATCGACTCGCGGATCCAGGTCTTCGCGGCCTCGAGTCCCTCGGCGATCACGGCCTCGGTCACGCCGGGAGCGCCCTCGTCGTAGTACTCGAAGGCCTTCTCCGTCCCGCCGGCCTCGACCATGACGATCGCCACGTCCGCGCCCGGCTCTTCGCCGAGCGCCCGGCCGGCGACGACAAGCTCGAACGTCGCGGCATCGCCTTCCTGGTACGTGGCCTGCGGAAGCCAGGTCCCGTCGATCGAGTACGCCACCCTGACGGCACCGATCGGTCCGTCGAACGGGATGCCCGACAGCATCAAGGCCGCCGACGCGGCGTTGATGGCGAGCACGTCATGAGGGTTGACCTGGTCGGCGCCGAGAATCGTCCCGACGACGTGGACCTCGTTGCGGAACCCCTCGGGGAACGAGGGGCGCAGCGGCCGGTCGATCAAACGGGCGGTGAGAATCGCCTGGTCGGTCGCCCTGCCCTCCCGGCGGAAGAACGAGCCGGGGATCTTGCCGGCGGCGTACATCCGCTCTTCGATGTCGACGGTGAGGGGGAAGAAATCCGTGCCCTCACGCACTTTTCGAGCAGCCGTCGCGGTGGCGAGCACGATCGTGTCGCCGATCCGTGCGACGACGGAACCATCCGCCTGGCCGGCCAGCTTGCCGGTCTCGAAGGACAGGGTCCGGTCGGTCCCGGTAATGGGTCCCGACACGGTAATGGCATCAGCCATGACACTCCTATGTGTTTGGGGGCGCCACGCTGGTCAGTTCCCAGTCGGCGTGCACCGGAACGGTCCCGTTCAAAAGGGATCCCGGTACTCGGCGACTGGCAGCTGACACCGTGTGGCGCCGCTGGTCTTCGAAGCTTCCTTAACGCCGGATTCCGAGCCGCGCGATCAGCGACCGGTACCGCTCGACGTCGTTGTCTTTCACGTAGTCGAGCAGGCGACGGCGGCGACCGATGAGCTTCATGAGTCCCCTCCGGGTGTGGTGATCACCCCGGTGGACCTTGAGATGCTCTGTCAGGTGGTTGATGCGTCCGGTGAGGAGCGCCACCTGCACTTCGGGAGAGCCGGTGTCGGCCTCGTGAAGCCTGTGCTCTGTGATCGTGGCCGTCTTGTCGGGCATACGTGAGAGGCGTGCTTTCTTGCTGTACCGGCCGGCCACGCCGACCCGGCGGGGGGAAGGAAGAATACAAATTCCGGCCTTGGCGCACCCGCCATGCCGTGCCGACCTGGGCCGACACCGACCACGATAGCAGGTCGTGCTCCTCGGGACGGCCCCCGGTTGACCGGCTACACGTGACGGGGGTCGACCTCGACACGGGTCCGCGGGCCCGGCGGACCGGCGGACGCGAGCGCGTCGGCCAGGGTTGCGGCTCCTCCGGCTCGGACGAGGAATCGACCCGATCCGGTGCTCCCCACCTCGACACGGCCCTCCGAGGCGCCAAGCAACCGCTTCGTGAACTCGTCGGCACCGTCGCCGCTCACGAGGGCGAGGGCCGTCGTCGGCGGGAGGCGCAGCAATGCCCGCCTCGGCTCTTCGACTGCGACGAGCCGTCCCGGATCGGCGTGCACGGCCGCGTCCAGGACCTCGTGGTCCGGCAGTCGCGTGCGGACCAGGAGTCGGCCCCCCCGCCGGCGGCCCCCGACGAGGCGCGAGGCAAGGGCCAGCAGCGCCAGCGCCTGCTCGCCGGCCCGGTAGCGGGGCGCAAGCAGCTCGTGGTCGAAGTCCGGGAAGACGACCATCGAGGCCGACGCCGCCCGGTGCAGCACCGCCTCGGTCCCGATCAGCACCGGCGCCTCGGGAAGGGCGCCATCAGGCGCGGCGCTCGTGCGGCCGACCTCGGCCACCTCCAGGCCGGTGAGAGCGGCCAGATCCTCGCGCACCCTGGCGACGCCGGGCCGGACGATCCGCGGCCGCGTAGGCCCGCAGGTCGGGCACACCGGCGGCCCCGAAGTCGAGCACCGGAGGCAGTGCAACAGGGCCCGCTCCCCCGGCGGCGGCCGTTCGAGCTGGACGAGCGCTCCCCCGCACGTGTCGCAGCGGAGCAGGCTTCGGCACCGGCCACAGGCGAGCAGGCGACCGCGTCCCTTACGGTTGAGAACGGCAACGACGGGACGGCCGGGCTCGCTGTCTGCGGCCGCACGGATCGCCGAGGCCAGCCTTGAGGGATAGCCGCCTGCCCTGGGATCCTCGTCCCTGGCGTCGATCAGCTCGACCGGCGCCCAGCCGCGGCGCTCGGTGTCACGGGACAACGTGACGAGCCGGCGGGAAGCGAGCAGGTCCAGCGTCGGGCAGGGGCTCACCAACAGGCAAGGGACGCCGGCTCGCCGTGCCCGCTCTTCGGCGACCACGGCGGCCTCCCAGGTCGGAACCCGCTCCTCCTGGTAGGAGTCCGCGTGGGCGTCCAGCACGACGATGGCACTGGGCGCTGCTGACGGGGGCAAGCACCGCGCCGCGGGTGCCGACGACGATCGGGCCGCCCGCGGCCGCCTCGGCCCACGCCTCGGGCTGAAGTGCCACGGCGTGCCCGGATCGCACGAGGCGATTCGCCAGCGTCGCTGCGTCCGCTCTCGACGCAGCCAAGACGAGCACGTCGCCGGTGTGGCCGGCGGTGGCGTCGAGAACCGCCTCGACGACCGCTAGACGGGGCGCCGCCGGCGGCAGCCGCAGGACGGCGGATGGATAGGCGAGAGCCTGCAGGGTGGCTGCTGCGATCCCGTGCTCGGGGCCTGGCGGCGTCGGCGTCGGCTGGACCGGCGGTGTGGGGGCTTTCGCCGGCGAGGCCGGCGTCGGCTGGGCCTGCGCCGGGGCCGTCGCCCGCGCCGGCGCCAGCCGGCGCACGAGCCGTGGAGGAGACGCCGCCACGAGCACCGGCCGCAGCCGGCCGGCGTAACGCCACGCCACCCAGCGCCCGAGCCCTACGACCTCGGGCGGAGGACCGTAGGAGGCGACTTCGTCCACGGACCGCAGCTCGATCCCAGGCGGATCGCTCGCCTCCGCAACGACCCATCCCCGGACACGCCGCCCGTGGAGAACCACCCGAACGATTGAGCCGACGCTGATCGTGGCCGAGAGCTCGTCGGGGACGACGTAGGCAAAGGCGCGATCGATCCCGCTCACGTCGGGCAGGACTTCGACGATCCGCGTCATCGTCCTGTCGGGCCCTCCGCCGCCGGCCGGCACCGCGGTCGCCGGCGGGGCCGGTCCGCTAGAGGCCGAGGGCGGCGCGTAGGTCGTCGACGCGGGGCGTCGCCTCCCAGGGCACCTCCGAGGCGGAGCGCCCGAAGTGCCCGTAGGCAGCGACCTGCCGGTAGAGGGGCCGGCGCAGGTCCAGATCTCGCACGATGGCAGCCGGGCGGAGGTCGAACAGCTCGTCGACCGCCTTCTCGATCAGCTCGGGGGAGACGGTCTCGGTCCCGAAGGTGTCGATCATCACCGAGATCGGATGCGCCACGCCGATGGCGTAGGCGACCTGGATCTCGCAACGGGAGGCGGCGCCGGCCGCGACGACGTGCTTGGCCACCCAGCGGGCCGCGTACGCCCCCGAGCGGTCCACCTTCGAAGGGTCCTTGCCGGAGAAGGCGCCGCCGCCGTGACGGGCCCAGCCGCCATAGGTGTCGACGATTATCTTCCGCCCTGTCAGACCGGTGTCGGCGGACGGGCCGCCGAGCTCGAATCGCCCGGTGGGGTTGGCGAACAAGCGGTACCCGCCGGTCTCGATGCCGGTCGGCAGCAGCGGCGTGATGACGTGCTCCACCAGGTCGCCCGGTAAGCCGTCGAGATCGGCATCCTTCGCGTGCTGGGTGGAGATCACCACCGTCGTGAGCTCGACCGCCCGAGAGTCCTCGTAGCGCACGCTCACCTGCGTCTTGCCGTCGGGGCCGAGGTAGGGAATCGTGCCGGCCCTGCGCACGTCCGCCAGGCGGCGGGCGAGGCGGTGGGCCAGCCAGATCGGGAGCGGCATGAGATCTGGGGTGTCGTCACAGGCGTAGCCGAACATCATTCCCTGATCGCCGGCCCCCTGGGCGTTGAGCGCGTCCTCACCACCCGTGCCGGTTCGGAGCTCGAGGGCTGCCGTCACGCCCTGGCCGATGTCCGGCGACTGCTCGTCGAGGGAGACGAGCACTCCGCAGTGGTTCCCGTCGAAGCTCAGGTCCTCCCGGTCGTAGCCGATCTCACAGATCGTCCGGCGCACGATTCGCGGGATGTCGACGTAGGCGTCGGTCGAGATCTCGCCGGCGACGAACGCGAGCCCGGTCGTGAGCAGGGTCTCGCAGGCGACGCGGCCGTTGGGATCCTCCTCGAGAATGGCGTCCAGGATCGAGTCCGAAATCTGGTCGGCCATCTTGTCGGGGTGGCCCTCGGTGACCGACTCGGATGTGAAGAGGAAAGTGCTCAAGCTGAGGCTCCTCGTTTGGCGGAAAGCAGCGGGAGGGTGGAGATGAGTATGGCTTGCGCGACGGCTCGTTTCGATTGGAGGGGGATCTCGAGACGGGAGCCGTCGCGTCCGAAGATCGTCACAGCATTCGTCTCGTGGCCGAAGCCGACCCCTTCCGCCCCCACATCGTTGGCGACCACCAGATCGACGTTCTTGGCCTCGAGCTTCGCGGAAGCCCTGCCGGCCACGTCGTCGGTCTCGGCCGCGAAGCCGACGAGCACCTGCCCGGGACGCCGGCGTCGCCCCAGCTCGGCAAGGATGTCGAGCGTCGGGACGAGCTTGATCGCCGGCGGCCCGTCCTCCTTGTGAAGCTTCGCGGTGGCCATGACTGCCGGGCGGTAGTCGGCGACGGCGGCGGCCATCACGACGAGGTCGGCGAACTCTGCGCGGGCGAGCACGGCGTCGGCCATCTCCGCGGCCGTTTCGACTTCGACAACCTCGATGCCGGGTGCGGTCGGGAGGGTCGTGGTCGTGACAAGGGTCACGTCTCCGCCCATCTCGGCGGCGGCGTCGGCGAGGGCATGCCCCTGCCGCCCCGAGGAGCGGTTGGCGATGCAACGAACGGGGTCGATGGGCTCCCGGGTACCGCCGGCGGTTACGAGCACGCGCCGTCCGGCGAGCGGGAGGGCGGCTCCCGCCCCGCCGCGACTGCTCGACAAGAAACGGGCCGCCGCGTCAACGATGACCTCCGCCTCCGGCAGGCGTCCTGCGCCCAGGTCCCCGCCGGCCAATCGACCGGTTGCCGGCTCCAGGACGTGGACGCCGCGCCGGCGGAGGATGGCGATGTTCTCCTGGACGGCGGGGTGCTCCCACATCTCGGTGTGCATCGCCGGGCAGACCAGGACCGGTGCCCGGGTGGCGAGCAGGGTTGCGACCAGCAGGTCCGCGGAGATGCCGGCCGCGTATGCACCGATCACGCGTGCGGTCGCCGGTGCGATGACCACCAGGTCCGCCCGCTGGCCCAGGTCGGTATGGGGTATCGGGTGGTCCTCGCCGAACAGCTCCACGCGAGCCGGCTCGGACGCCAGCGCCGAGAAGGTAGCGGCACCGACGAAGCGGGTCGCGTCAGCGGTGAGGACCGGCGCGACGTGAGCGCCGGCGTCCACGAGGCGGCGGCAGACCTCGACCGCCTTGTAGGCGGCGATCCCGCCGCTGACTCCGAGCACGACGGTCGCACCGACCAGTGACCCTGATCCCACTCCCATGCCAGCGGCTCCGTTCGAGCCCGGCCCGGCGTCGCTCACGACGGCAGCCTCCGCCTCTCCGGCGTGGGTTAGCCGGCCTCTCCGTCGTCGGAGGCGTCGCTCGCGTCCTCGGCCTCCGCCTCTGCCTCCTCGAGGATCTCCTCGTCCACCGGCCAGACCGCGACGACCTTGCCGGCGGCGATCTCCTCGAGTGCGATGGACAGCGGCTTGCGGGCGATGGAGGCCACCTGCGGCGGCACGATGGCGCCGAGGCCCTCGCCGAGCTGGCTGAAGTACGAGTTGACCTGCCGGCCGCGCTTGGCGGCGAGGGTCACGAGAGTGAACTTCGAGTCCACCTTGTCAAGCAGGACCTCGATCGGGGGATCGATCATCGTGCTGCGCGGCTCTGCCATGAAGCTCCTTCACTCGGGGGTTGCCGCCTCATCGCGGCAGAGGTCCGGCCTAGGAGCTCTCGTGCTCCCGGCGGCGGATCTCCTCCACTATATCCGCCAGGTCGCTTACCGCTCCATCAAGGTCGTCGTTGACCACGACGTGGGACGCCAGCTTGAGGCCCTCCGCCTCCTCCTTTTGCCCGAGCGCCATCCGGCGCCTGATGTGCTCCTCGGTGTCGCCCCTCGAACGCAGGCGCTGTTCCTGAATGTCCGGCGAGGGAGCGCGGATGAGCACGCAGGAGGCATCAGGGCAGCGATCGAGCACTTGACGGGCTCCCTGGACGTCTATCTCGAGAACGACGTCGTCACCTTCCGGAGGGTCCGGCGTGGGTGTGCCGTAGTACTCCCCGAGGAGGGTCGCCCATTCGAGAAACCCGCCCGCGCCAACGCGCTCCAGAAACGTGTCCCTGTCGACGAAGGTGTACGCGTCCTCCGGCTCGCCCGGACGGCGGGCTCGGGTCGTCCAGGACCGACTCAGCCAGAGGTGCCCGTCGGCAGCGACCAGGCGGCGGATGATCGTGCCTTTGCCGACCCCGCCCGGCCCGCAGACAACGAGGATCAGGGCCGGGCTGCAGCCTCGAGCAGCGACTCGCGCTGCTTGGCTCCGAGGCCCTGGAGTCGTCGCGTCTCGCTGATGCCGACGGTCTCCATGAGGCGGCGAGCCTTGACCTTGCCCGTACCGGGCAGCGCCTCGAGAACCGCCAGCACTTTCATCTTGCCGACGATCTCGTCCGACTCCGCCTTGACGAGCAGTTCCTGCAGGGTGACTCGACCACTTTTGAGATGGTCCTTGATCTCGGCGCGCTCGCGGCGCGCTCGGGCCGCCTTCTCGAGCGCCGCATGGCGCTGCTCGGGCGTGAGGCTAGGAGGTTGGGGCATGGGCGGTTACGATAGCGCAGGACAGGCCGGGCGACCAGGGATCCGGCGTCACGAGCGCAAGGGCGGAGGCATGAGGATGCTGCGGCCCGGCGGAACACGGGGGTGAGCCTTCCATGGCCAACGTTCTAGAGGTTGTGGACCTCCGTACGGAATTTCACCTTCGTTCCGCGAACGTCGGCGCCGTCGACGGCGTCTCGTTCACGGTCGGCGAAGGCGAATGTGTCGGACTTGTTGGAGAATCCGGCTGCGGGAAGAGCACGACGGGTCTGTCCGTCATGAAGCTGCTCCCCAACGTCGGCCACATCGTCCGTGGCTCGATGACGCTGCTCGGGCGAGATCTCGTGCCGATGCCCGAGAAGGTCATGCGCGAGGTGCGGGGCAACGACGTCGCCATGATCTTCCAGGATCCGATGACCTCGTTGAACCCGACCATGACGATCGGTCGTCAGATCGCCGAGCCGGTCCGGATCCACAAGCAGGTCTCCAAGCAGGAGGCGACGGACCGGGCGATCGAAGTGCTCCAGCTCGTCGGGATGCCCCGCCCGGCCGAGCGGCTCAACTCGTATCCACACCAGCTCTCAGGCGGCCTCCGCCAACGCGTCATGATCGCGATCGCGCTCGCCTGCGAGCCGAAGCTCCTCATCGCCGACGAGCCGACGACGGCGCTCGACGTCACGATCCAGGCGCAGATCCTCGATCTCATCGACGACCTGCGCGATCGGCTGAGGATGGCCGTCTTGCTCATCACCCACGACATGGGCGTGATCGCGGGCCGCACCGACAGGGTCATGGTGATGTACGCCGGCAAGATCGTCGAAGGCGCGTCGACGCCCAAGCTGTTCTCCCAGATGCGCCACCCCTACGCCGAGGCACTGCTCGACTCGATCCCCAAGATGGACGCCGACGCGAGCATCCCGCTCTACAGCATCCCTGGTCTCCCGCCCGACCTGAGCGGTGAATTCATCGGCTGCAGGTTCGAGCCGCGGTGCCGCAACGCGACGGAGAAGTGCCGGGTCGAGGAGCCGCCGCTCCTCGATGAGGGCGAGAACCACCTCGTGGCGTGCTTCAACCCCGTCGGCAGCACGTCCGCGCCCCGGCACTCGCTCCGCGTCGTCGACGCGGAGGAGGCGAGAAGGATTGCGCTGCAACGGGTCCAGACGCTCGCGTCCCGCAAGGTGATCCTCAAGATCGACCACCTCGTGAAGGAATTCCCCGTCACCGCCGGAGCCATCCTGCAGCGGAAGGTCGGAAGCGTCAAAGCCGTCTCCGACGTGTCCTTCGCGGTGCGAGAGGGCGAGACGTTCGGCCTCGTCGGCGAATCGGGCTGCGGCAAGACGACGGTAGGACGGCTCGTGGTGGCGTTGGAGAAGCCCACTTCGGGAGCCATCCTGTTCGACGACAAGGACGTGACCAAGATGGGACGCAGCGACCTGAGGCGGGGACGGCGCGACTTCCAGATCATGTTCCAGGACCCCTACGCATCGCTCGACCCCCGCATGCGCGTCGGCACCATCCTCCGCGAGCCGCTCAAAGTCCAGGGAATCGGGTCGAGGACCGAGCAGTGGGAGCGCGTCGGCGCGTTGCTGCGAGAGGTCGGTCTCAGCAAGAAGTCGATCGAGCTCTACCCACACGAGTTCTCCGGTGGGCAGCGCCAGCGCATCGGCTTCGCCCGTGCGCTCACCTTGAACCCGCGCCTCATCGTTGCAGACGAGCCCGTCTCGGCTCTCGACGTCTCGATCCAGTCGCAGATCCTCAACATGATGAAGGCGCTCCAGCAGGCCCACAGGCTCACTTACGTCGTCATCTCGCACGACCTGGCGGTGCTCAAGTACCTCTCGGACCGTATCGGCGTGATGTACCTCGGCAAGCTCGTCGAAGTCGGCGCCGCGAAGGAGATCTACGAGACGCCGGCGCACCCCTACACGCGGGGACTCATCGACACCATCCCGGTGCCCGATCCGGTGCTCGCCGCTGCCCACCGCGGTGTGCACATCTCGGGAGAGCTTCCCTCAGCGATCACGCCGCCCTCCGGCTGCCGGTTCCGGACCCGCTGCCCCTACAACCAGGAGATCTGCGCGGTAGAGGAGCCCGCACTGCAGTCGTTCGGCGGCGACCACCTCGCGGCCTGCCACTTCCCACTGCAACGGCCGGTCGCCATGGCGGCAGCCACGGCCTCGGGCGCCACACCCGACTCCTAGTCGTCCACCGCATGCCCGCGGGATCGATTCCCCGCGGCGGCGGGGCCTAGCGCGTTGCTAACGGCGCTGCAGGCGAACCTCGAAGGCATCACGCAAGGCGTCGCCGATGTAGTTGAAGGAGACGGTGATCAGGATGATGCAGACGCCCGCCGGGTAGATGAGCCACCAGGCGCCCTCCTGCGCGTAGCTGATGCCGTCCGAGAGCATCTGACCCCAACTGGTGCCGGGGGCCGGCACGCCGAACCCGAGGAAGCCGAGAGCGGCGAGGACGCCTATGGCATCGGCAATTTGGAACGTCGCGTTCACGATGATGGTCCCGACCGCGTTCGGGATGATGTGCCGCATCACGATCCGGCTCCCGCCGCCCCCCATCGCCCGCACTGCCTGGACGTACTCCCGCGTTCGAAGCGTCAGTGTCTCGCCTCGGATGAGGCGCGCCGGCACGAGCCAGGCTGCGAGCGCCACGATGAACACGATCAGCCAGAACGAGGGCTTGAGGATCGCGGCGATGACGATCAGCAGGAACAGGACCGGGATGGAGAGGACGGTGTCGACGATCCGCATCATGATCGCATCCGTGACGCCACCGAGGTATCCGGAGATCGCCCCGAAGAAGACCCCGAAAACCGTGGCGATCCCCGCCGCTAGCAACGCGATCTCGAGAGTCGTTGCGCCGCCGTACATGAGCCGCCCGAGGGTGTCGTAGCCGTTCGGGTCGGTACCGAGGAGGTACTGGCTGCTCGGGTGGGCGAGAACCTGATTCGCGTTCGTCACGACCAGATCCGTCTGATCCGTGTGGTAGATGTGCGGCCCGACGAAACAGAAGAGCAGCATGAACACGACCACGCCGACGCTGACCAGGGCGAGCTTGTTCTCGGCGAACACCCGCAGGATGATCCTGCCGAGGCCACCGACGCCGCCGGCTTCACCCGCCTCGGTGACCTCCAACGAGGGGTCGACGAGCCCTGGGGGGACGTCACCTCGGACCGTCTCGGCTTCGGTCAGGATCGCTGCCGATTTGGGTGCGTCGCTGAGGGGGATCACCTCGGGCCGTCCTTCGCGCCGCCGGCAGACTGCCGGGCTGTGGGCTACACATAGCGGATCCTGGGGTCGAGGACGGCGTAGAGGATGTCGGCGAGCAACGAGCCGATGACCGTCGCAACGGCCGCAACGAGCGTCGTGCCGATGAGAAGCGGGAAATCGTTGTTGATGGCAGCGTTGAAGAACGCCAGCCCCATTCCCGGGTAGTTGAAGACGTCCTCGGTGATCAGGGCGCCGCTCACGATGGCCGGCAACGTGAGGCCAAGGAGCGTGATGATCGGGATGAGCGCGTTGCGCAACGCATGCACGTAATTGACCCGCCGCGTGGACAACCCCTTGGCACGCGCCGTACGGACGTAGTCCTCAGTGAGTGCCTCCATCATCGATGACCGCATATATCGGCTGAAGCCGGCGACGTAGACGGCGGCGAGTGTGAAGACCGGCAGCACGAGGGCTTGCCAGTTCGCCAGGATCGAGCCGACCGTGCTGCCTTGCGGCGCTTCGGGCGGGAAGATGTGCCAGTGGATGGCGAACAACTGGATGAGGACGATGCCGAGAAAGAACGTCGGCGTTGCGTAGAAGATGAACGACAGCGTCGTCAGCGCGTAGTCCGACGGCTTGTTCCGCCGCAGGACCTGAAAGATGCCGAGCGGGATCGCGACGAGGACGGTGACGAGCGTCGCCAGCCCGAGCAGGAGCACCGTCTTCGGCAGCTTCTGCAAGAATGATCGTCCTCACCGGCTCGTTGAGCTTGTACGAGTACCCCAGGTTGAACGTGAACACGTGCCCGACGAGGATCCCGAACTGCTCCCAAAGCGGCTTGTTCAGTCCGTTCTGGTTTATGAACAAACCGAGCTGAGCCGGCGTCGCTCGGGGGCCGAGAATGATGCGGGCCTCCGAGTTCACCCCGCCCGGAAACAGGTGGTACAGGATGAACGTGATCGCGCAGACACCGAGGACCACGATGACCGCCTGGACCACTCTGCGAGTGAGGTAGCCGATCATGCACGACTCCTTCCCCATTCGGGATACCAGGCCACTTTGCCGGGCGTCCCGGGTGCTGATGCTAACAGGCCGAACTCTGCGGCGACTTGGTCACGACGCAGCCGCCGAATAAATCGAGATCTCCCCGCCAGGAGGAGCATCCCCGGGCCACGACGCTTGTCGTGGCCCGGGGAACACACCTCAGACGCCTGGCGAAGGCGACTTGCCTCGTTACGGCCTGATCAACTCGACTTGCAGAAGTACCAGCTTTCGGCGACCCAGTTGAGCAGAATGTTCTGCGGGGTGACGCCACAGACGTTCTTCCCGATCTCGGTAATTGCGCCTGGAGGGTCGGGCTGCCAGATGTCCGGCAGCTGCTTCGCGAGGTAGTTCTCGTAGGTGTACAGGGCCTGGAGCGACGACGACTTGTTCGTCGCCAGGATGTTGGCGTCGTTCGTCTTGTCCGAGTACTGGCCGAAGTTCGAGGCTGCGCCCGTGGCGAAGATCTCTTCACCGGTCGGGTAGTAGTCCGGTGCGTAGATCCATCCACCGCCCCAGTTGGCGATGTCCCAAGGGCACTTCGTCCCGGCTGTGCATGGCGTTGCCGCCGTGCTGATGACGTCACCGAAGGCCTTGCCCTCGAGGGTCAGCTTCACGCCGGCCTGCGCCCAGGTCGTGGCGAGCTCCTTGATCTGGTTGTCGAACGACACAGCCCCGTTGTAGTACAGGTACTGGAAGTTCAGCGCCGCGCCCTTGGGGATCCCGGCGCCGCACTCGTTGGCGGCGGTTCCCGGCTTCGCGCACGTGGTCGTCCCATCGGGAACCACGGTCCAGCCGTGCGAAGACAGCAGCGCCTTCGCGTGCGACGGGCTGTAGGGGTACGGGTTGGAGCTCTCCTGTGAGGTGGCGTCCTTGGTCGGCGGGTACACCGGCACCGGACCATAGGTCGGGGCTCCGTATCCCGACTGGTACAGCTGGATCCACAAGGTCTGGTTCATGAGCGACTGCAGAGCCTGACGGATGTACAGCTGCTTGAAGATCGGCCCGGAGGTCGGGTTCGTGTAGTTCATGGCGAAGTAGTTCACCGACCAGCCTAGGACCGGAGCCAGGTTGTAGTTCGGCGCCAGTTGCGCGTTGTTGGCCCCTGCGCATGGTCCGGCAGCGCCGCACCAAGGCTTGCCCGAGTACTTGGGCAGGTTCTGCGGCGGCACGTAGCCGATGTTGATCTTGCCCCCGCCTGCGGCGAGCACGTTGAACTCAGCGGTGTCGGTGGTGAACGGAGCCATCACGAGCTTGTCGATCGACGGCTTCAAGGGGCCCGAGTAGGCCTTGTTCGGAACCACGGTGGCGCCATTGTCGGTCGCGTCGTAGGCGCTCAACTTGAACGGGCCGTCCACGATCTGCCAGAGCGGGTTCGTGGCGTAGGTGCCAAGGTCGCCGGCGTTCGTCTTGCCCGTGAGGTACGCGTAAACCGCGGCGCAGTCCTTCGCGGCGGCCGACGTCTGCACGAGCGTCGGGGTGCCCTTGATGGTCTGCAACGCCGTCTTGACCGCCGTGTAGGCCGCGTGCGAGCAGCCGCCCGAACCAGGCGAGCCACCGAGCTTGGAGATGTCCCAGGCGATCGGGAGCGGCGAGACCTGGCTCAGTTCGTTGTTCGTGAACCAGAGCTGGCTGTAAGCCGCGTTGAGCGTGAACGTGACCGTGGTCGGATTGTTGGCGACGACGTTCACGACGTTGCCAGGGAACTGGGTCGGCCCTGGGGCGTAAGCGGCCCAGGACGTGGCGTTCGCCTTGAGCAGGTTCATCCAGAACACGACGTCCTGGGCGCTCACGGTCTCACCGTTCGACCACTTGTACCCCTTCATCTTGATCGTCACCGTCTTGCCGCCGTTCGTGTAGACGGGAAGCTGGGCGACCGAGAGCCCTGTGTTGATGTCCGGGGTCGTACCGACGCCCGGGAAGTAGAGCGGGCGATAGAGAAGGTAGATCAGCTGGAAGTTCGAAACGCTGAAGTACGCGCCGCCCATCATCGGGAAGATGTAGTTAGGTCCAGCCGCAGCGGCTTCTGCGATGGTCATCGTGCCGCCGTTGATCTTGACCATGTGATGCCCTGCCATCGTCGAGGACGTCGTCGACGCTCCTCCACCGGTGCTACTCGATCCACAGGCCGCAAGGGCGAGCGCAGCGGACGAAACCGCCAGCCCCACCGTCGCGAACTTGGTTAGCTTGCGCTTTCGTAACATACCGTGCCGGACCTCCTGAATTCAGCGTGCCTTGTTGGCTAACTCGATGGTGCTACAAGCGGCCATCGCCCCCCTGGGCGAGAGTCCGTAGGCACAACCGTAGCGCATCTGTAATGTTGCGTGCAGGGATAGTTCACTTTCAGAGGCAGCGGGCGGAGGTGCCGAGCCCTCGGCCGGCGGGGCCGAGGTGCGGCTGACCGGTCGGGCACAGTCAATTTTTTCTTCGAACTTGCCTCCAACTTAGAGACTGGTTGCAACCAAAGTTGGAGGCAAGTTGAGCGTAAAAAAGAAGTTGCCCCACGCCCTGCCCACGCCCTGCCCACGCCCTGCCCCCGCCCTAGCCCTGCCCCACGCCCTGCCCGTGCCCCCGCCCCCGCACTGGCCACGCCCTGGGCGCCGGCTCAGTGCGCCGCCGGGGCCCGCCGCTCGAGTGCCGCCCGCACTTCGGTCACGAGTCGCTGAGCGGCCAGTTCGGGTGCGTCAGCGCCGGTAACGGTCCGACCGACCACGAGGAGATCGGCGCCGGCGGCAATCGCCTGCGCCGGCCCTGCCGCCCGGGCCTGGTCGTTGTGTGACGATTCCGTGAAGCGAATCCCCGGGACGGCCGTGACGAGTCCAGGTGCCCGCCTCCGGACGACGGCGAGATCCTCCGCCGCGCAGACCACTCCGAGACAACCCGTCCTCGCCGCCAGCGACGCCCGGGCGCCGAGGACCTCGGTCGTGGCGTCCTGGTCGCTCGTCAGCACTGTCACCGCCAGGATCCCGGCGGCCGCCACCCCCGGCGCCGGCTGGCCGGAGTCGACGGCCGTGGCCCATCCCTCCTCGAAACCCTCGACCGCGGCCTGCAGCATCGCCTCACCCCCGGCCGCGTGCACGGTCGCGTACGACACGCCGAGCGCGCCGATCCGGCGGGCCGCTCGGCCGACGGTCGTCGGGATGTCGTGAAGCTTCAGGTCGAGGAAGACCCGAAACCCCTCCTCCAGGAGCACGTCGACCGCCAGCGGGCCTTCGGCGGAGAAGAGCTCCAAACCGACCTTCGCGACCGAGAACCACGGCTGCAGCCGGCCGGCGAGCTCGACCGCGTCATCGAGGTTCGACACGTCGAGCGCAATCGCCAGGCGGTCGCGCACCGCAGCAGGAACTTCCTCGAGCGTCATGGCTACTCCTTTCTCGTCAGCTGTTCGTTCGCGGCCCCGACGAGCTCACGGACCGTGGTCACGCCATGCTCGCCGCACCACGAGGCGAGCTCGGCCTGGACGCGTTCGGCGGCCCTCGGGTTCGCCAGCGACGCCGTGCCCACCTGGACGGCGTCGGCGCCGGCGAGCAGCATCCGCACCGCACCGAGCCCGTCGCTCACGCCACCGACCCCCACGATGCCGGCATCGGGGAACGCAGCCCTGCACTCGTAGACGGCTCGCAGGGCGACGCTGTGAAGCGCGTCGCCCGAGAGCCCACCGCCGCCGGCGCCGAGCACCGGTGCGCGCCGCTCGGAGTCGATCGCGAGCCCGAGCAACGTGTTGGTCAGCGTGAGCGCCTCGGCACCCGCTCCGAGGGCGGCCTCGGCGACGGCAAGAAGGTCGGCGGTGTTGGGCGAGAGCTTGGCCCAACGGGGCCGGCGGCAGGCGGCGGAGGCTTCCAGCGCGGCTGCGGTCGCCACCGGCGAGTGGGCGAACATGCGGCTGCGGTCCTCGAGGTTGGGACAGCTCACGTTGACCTCGACGGCGACGAGGCACTCCGGCGCGTCCGCCAGGAGCGCGGCCGCCCGGGCGAAATCCTCGACCCTCCGGCCCCAGATGCTCGCCACGACCTTGGCACCCGAGCGCGCCAGCGCCGGAAGCTCATGGGAGAGCCAGGCCTCGACGCCAGGACCCTGCAGACCGACGGAGTTCAGCATGCCGCCGGGCACCGGGCAGACACGCGGGCTCGGGTTCCCGGGCCACGGATCGAAGGACAACGACTTCACGACGACGGCGCCGATGGCCGAGAGATCGAAGTAGGCGCCGAGCTCTGCTCCGTGCCCGGCGGTTCCCGAGGCCGTCATGACGGGCGCGCCGAGCCGGACGCTCGCAACAGACGTCGCCAGGTCGACGGCCCATGCCGTCGCCCGGCGCCTCACGACTCCGGGTCCGCGAACAGCCTCGCCTGCGCGGCGGGGGCCGCATGGTGCTCCTGGAGGCTCCGCACCTCGAGGCGGTGCCGGCCCCAGTCGGCGATGCCTGCGGCCGCGGCCCGCGCGGCCGCGACGGTTGTGAGGCACGGGATGCGGTGGGCCGACGCGGCCCGCCGGATGTGGGCGCCGTCGGCGCGGGGCCCGCGGCCGCGGGGCGTGTTCACGACGAGCTGGACCTTCCCGCTCGCGATGAGCTCGACGGCGTCGGTCTTGCCCATGCCGGGCTCGCCGACCTTGGCGACGACGCGTCTCGACCGGGACGCCGTGGCGCTCGAGGAAGTCCGCCGTCCCCTCCGTCGCCACGAACGAGAAACCAAGCCCCGCGAAGCCCCGCGCCGCGCCCACCCCCGCCTCCTTGTCGCGATCGGCTAGCGACAGGAAGACGGCTCCGTAGGAGGGGAGGCGGTTCCCGGCCGCGATCTGGCTCTTGGCGAACGCGAGGCCGAACGTGCGGTCGATGCCCATCACCTCGCCGGTCGAGCGCATCTCCGGGCCGAGCAGCGAGTCGACCTCGGGGAAGCGGTCGAATGGCAGGACCGCCTCCTTCACGCTCACGTGCTCCGGGCGCCGGCCGCCGCCGTCGGCGATCATTCCCTCGGCGCGCAGCTCGGCGAGCGTGGCCCCGAGCATGGTCCGCGCCGCGACCTTGGCGAGCGGGACGCCCGTCGCCTTGGCGACGAACGGCACCGTCCGGCTCGCCCGCGGGTTTGCCTCGATGACGAAGACCTGCCGCTGCTTCACGGCGTACTGGACGTTGAGCGGCCCGCAGACTCCGAGCGCGGCGGCGATGCGGCGCGTGTAGTCCTCGATGAGCGCCACGGTCGCGTCGTCGAGCGTCGGCGGCGGGATCACGCAGGCCGAGTCGCCCGAGTGCACGCCGGCCTCCTCGACATGCTCCATGACCGCCCCGATCAGCACCTCGCCGGCGGCGTCACGGATGGCGTCGACGTCGACCTCGACCGCGTCCTCGAGGAACCGGTCGATCAGCACCGGCCGCACCGGCCCCTGCGGGCCCTCGTGAACGAGCGAGGTGGTGACGGCCCGATCGAGATCCTCGGCGCCGTAGACGATCTCCATCGCGCGGCCGCCGAGCACATAGCTCGGCCGCACGAGCGCCGGATAGCCGATCCGCCGGACGATTTCGAGCGCCTCGGGCACCGAGGCGGCGGTGCCGCCGGCCGGCTGCGGGATCTCGAGGCTGGCGCAGAGCGCCGACCACCGCTCGCGGTCCTCGGCCGTGTCGATCGCGGCCGCGCTCGTACCGAGCACCAGTGCCGGGGGGATCCGGCCGGCGAGCTTGAGGGGCGTCTGGCCCCCGAGCCCGACGATCACGCCGGCGACGCCGCCGGCGCCTCCGCTCATCTCGGCCTCGATGATGTCGAGGACGGCCTCCTCGGTGATCGGCTCGAAGTAGAGCCGGTCCGAGGTGTCGTAGTCGGTCGAGACGGTCTCCGGGTTGCAGTTGACCATCACGGTCTCGTAGCCGGCCGCCGCGCAATGCCATCGAGGCGTGCACGCAGCAGTAGTCGAACTCGATCCCCTGGCCGATACGGTTCGGACCCGATCCGAGGATGACGACGCGCGGCGAGCGGCCGGGCCGGACCTCGTCCTCGTCCTCGTAGGTCGAGTAGTAATAAGGCGTCTCGGCGGCGAACTCGGCGCCGCAGGTGTCGACGGTCTTGTACGTCGGCCGCACGCCGGCGAGCAGCCTCGCCTCGCGGACCTCGCCCTCAGCGACGCCGAACAGGTAGGCGATCTGGGCGTCGGCGAAGCCGAGACGTTTCGCTCGCCGCCATTCCCCCACCCCCAGTTGCGACGGCGTCGCCCCGCCGGCGGCGAGGCGCTTCGAGCCCGAGCCGCTCGTCGACGATTGCCGCGATCTGGTCGAGGAACCACGGGTCGATCGCCGTCGCCTCGGCGACCTGCTCGACGCTGAAGCCGCGCCGCAGCGCCGCCTCGACCTGGAACGGCCGGTCCGGCGTCCCGATCGCTGCCCGCCGCAGGAGCTCGTCGTCGTCGAGCCCGGCGTAGCGCGCCTCGGCCCGATCGGCGTTCAGGCCGGCCCGGTTGAGCTCGAGGCCGCGGAGCGCCTTCTGGAGCGACTCGGGGAACGTCCGGCCGATCGCCATCACCTCGCCCACCGACTGCATGCGGGTGCCGAGGGCGTCGGGCGCACCGGGAAGTTTCTCGAAGGCCCAGCGGGGCACCTTCGTGACTACGTAGTCGATCGTCGGCTCGAAGCATGCCGGGGTGGCTTTGGTGATGTCGTTTGCGATCTCGTCCAGCCGGTAGCCGACGGCGAGGCGGGCCGCGATCTTGGCGATCGGGAATCCGGTCGCCTTCGATGCGAGCGCGGACGAGCGCGAGACCCTCGGGTTCATCTCGATGACGAGCATCTCGCCGGTCGCGCGGGTCGACGGCGAATTGGATGTTCGAGCCGCCCGTCTCGACGCCGACGCGGCGGATGCAGGCGAAGGCGGCGTCGCGCATCCGCTGGTACTCGACGTCGGAGAGCGTCTGGGCCGGGGCGACGGTGATCGAGTCGCCGGTGTGGATGCCCATCGGGTCGAAGTTCTCGATCGAGCAGACGACGACGCAGTTGTCGGCGTGGTCGCGCATCACCTCGAGCTCGAATTCCTTCCAGCCCGCGATCGACCGCTCCACGAGGATCTCATGAACCGGGCTGGCGGCGAGGCCGGCGGCCGCGAGCCGGCGGAAGTCCTCGAGGTGCGTGGCGATCCCCGTGCCGGCGCCGCCCAGGATGAACGACGGCCGGACGATGAGCGGGAAGCCGACGGTCGCCGCCACCTCGAGCGCCTCGTCCATGTCGTGCGCAAAGCCCGACTCCGGCACCGACAAGCCGATCTCGGTCATCGCCTCCTTGAAGCGGTCGCGGTTCTCGGCGGTGCGGATCGCCTCGATCTTGGCGCCGATGAGCTCGACGCCGTACTGGTCCAGAACCTGGCGGTCGGCGAGCTGGACGGCGAGGTTGAGCGCCGTCTGGCCGCCCATCGTCGGAAGGAGCGCGTCGGGGCGCTCTCGCTCGATGATGGCGGCGAGCACGTCGACTTCGAGCGGCTCGACATAGGTCCGGTCCGCCAGGTCCGGGTCGGTCATGATCGTCGCGGGATTCGAGTTCGCCAGGATGACCCGGTACCCCTCCTCCCGCAGCACCCGGCAGGCCTGGGTGCCCGAGTAGTCGAACTCGCACGCCTGGCCGATGACGATCGGCCCGGAGCCGACGACGAGGATCGACGAGATGTCGTCGCGCCGGCCCATCAGCAGGCCGCCATGAGGGTCGCGGAATTCCTCGAACAGGTAGCGGGCGTCGTGAGGGCCGGGGCCGGCCTCCGGGTGGTACTGAACACTGAAGGCCGGGACGTCCGAGCAGCGGAGTCCCTCGATGACCCCGTCGTTCAAATTGACGTGGCTCACCTCTGCGCCGGCGACCGTGCCGTCGGCGACGGCGTAGCCGTGGTTCTGGCTCGTGATCTCGACGGCTCCGGTCTCGAGCCGCTGCACCGGGTGATTGCCGCCGTGGTGCCCGAAACGCAGCTTGTAGGTCTCACCGCCCAACGCCCTCGCGAGCAGCTGGTGGCCGAGGCAGATCCCGAACACGGGCACGGAACCGAGGAGCGCCCGAACTTCGCGCACCAGGTGGCCGAGGGCGGCCGGGTCACCGGGCCCGTTCGACAGGAAGACGCCGTCGGGCCGGCGCGCCAGCACGTCGCTCGCCGGCGTCGTGGCGGGCACCACCTCGACGTCCACGATCCGGCTGAGATTGCGCAGGATCGTCGTCTTGATCCCGAAGTCGTAGGCGACGACCGAGTAGCGCCGGCCCGCGTCCCGCACGCCGACGCGGTACGGCTCGCCGGTCGTCACCTCGGCGACGAGGTCGACGCCGAGCGTCCCAGGCTCGGCCTTCGCCGCGGCGAGCAGCTCTTGTTCGGAGGCGGTCCCGAACGCGCACGGCATCGCCCCGGCCTCGCGCACGTGCCGGGTGAGCCGGCGGGTGTCGATCCCGGTCAGCCCGGGCACGCCGTGGCGCCGCAGGAAGACCTCGAGGCTCTCCGCAGAGCGCCAGCTGCTGGGACGGTCGGTGATCTCGCGGACGATCACGCCCCGGCAGAAGGGCCGGCGGCTCTCCTCGTCCTCGGGCGAGACGCCGTAGTTCCCGATGTGGGGATAGGTGAACGCCAGCACCTGGCCGGCGTAGGAGGGGTCGGTGATGACCTCCTGGTAGCCCGACAGGCACGTGTTGAACACGAGCTCGCCGCTGGCGATGCGGCGCCGTCGCCCAGCGCGCCCATCGCCTCTCCCTCGAACACAGCCCCGTCCGCGAGGACGAGCCGCGCGGGCCGGCGTGCCTCGAGCTGCCGGCGTGCCTCGAGCTGACGGCCGCGCGCCTGGGTGGTCTCGCTCAACGCTGCGCCTCCCCGTCGACGACGACGGGCTCGCCGGCGAACACCGTGTGGCGGACCTTGCCCTTGAGCCTGCGGCCGGCATATGGAGTGTTCCGGCTCCGGCTCGCCTGCCGGCTCCGGTCGACGACCCATTCGGCGGTCGGGTCGAACACCATGAGATTCGCCGCCGCACCGGCGCGGATCGGCCCGCCCTGGCCGGCACCGTCGAGGCCGGCGATGCGCGCCGGCCGCCACGACAAGAACCCGAGCAGATCCTTCACCGACATCTCCGGCCCGCCACCGGCCGGCACCCAACCGGCGCCGGCACCGGCGGCTGCGCTGGCGCCGGCGGCTGCGCCAGCGCCCGCCCCGGCGCCGGCGCCCGCCCCGGCACGCTCGACATCGCCGGCGTCCGGCTCGAGGCACAGGGCGTCGTAGGCGACAGCGAGCGCGGTCTCGAGGCCGAGCATGCCCGGAGGCGCCTCGTCGAAGGGGTCGTCCTTGCGCTCGGGCGCGTGCGGCGCGTGATCGGTCGCGATGGCATCGATGGCGCCGCTCGCAAGACCGGCTCGCACGGCCGTGACATCGAGCACGGTACGCAGCGGGGGGTTGACCTTGAAGACCGGGTCGTAGCTCGCGACAGCTGCGTCGCAGAGCGAGAGGTGATGGGGCGTGACCTCCGCCGTGACCGGGAGGCCGTCGGCCTTGGCCCGGCGGATCATCTCGACGGCGCCGGCGGTGCTCAGGTGGAGGAAGTGCATCGGGGCGCCGGTGAGCCGCACGAGGGCGAGATCGCGCGCCAGCATCACCTCCTCGGCGAGCGCGGGCTGTCCCGCGATTCCGAGCCGGCTCGACCAGGCGCCCTCGTTCATGTGCCCGCCTGCGGCGAGGTCCTCGTCCTCGCAGTGCTCGGCGAGGACGACGCCGAGGCCCGACGCGTACTCGAGCGCCCGGCGCATCAAGCCGGCGTGCTGCACGCCCCGCCCGTCGTCTGTGAACAGCCTCACGCCGAGCGCCGCCAGCTCCGCCATCGGAACGAGGTGCTCACCCCGCCGGCCGATCGTGATGGCTCCCGCGACGGCGATCTGGGCCAGGGCTGTCTCGCCCAGCGCGAGCACGTCGCGCACGACGGCGGCCGAGTCGATGGCCGGCTCGGTGTTCGGCATGGCGAGCACGGCTGTATAACCGCCGAGCGCCGCCGCCCTCGAGCCCGACTCGACCGTCTCGGCCACCTCGCCGCCCGGCTCGCGCAGGTGGGCGTGGAGGTCGACGAGGCCGGGGGCGACCACACAACCGTCCGCGTCGAGCACGACCGCGCGGCTCGGCACGTCGATCGACTCCTCGGCGGCAGCGATCCGGCCGTCCCGCAGGAGAACGTCCGCCCGCCGAGCGCCCGTCTCGTCGACGACGGTCCCGCCACGGACGAGGATCTCCCCCACCGCCCGCACGGCGTCCCGGCGGGGCGTCATATCGACCCCGATCCGAGCAGGTGGAACAGGACTGCCATGCGTACGAGGACGCCGTTGCGCACCTGGCGCGTCACGAGCGTCGCCGGCAGGTCAGCCACCTCCGGTGCGATCTCCACACCGCGGATCATCGGACCCGGATGCATCACGATCGCGTCCTTCTTGAGGGCCGAGGCCCGGGCGCGGGTGAGCCCGTAACGCCAGTGGTACTCCTCGAGCGACGGCAGCAGCACCTCGCCGAGCCGCTCCGACTGGATCCTGAGCAGGTAGACGACGTCGACCTCACCGAGCGTGGCGTCGAGGTCCCCGGTGGCCGTCACCGGCCAGCCCTCCAACGAAGCCGGCATGAGCGTCGGCGGCGCCACGAGCACCACCTCGGCGCCGAGCGCCGTGAACGCCAGCACGTTCGACCGGGCGACCCTCGAGTGCTTGATGTCGCCCACGATCGCGATGCGCAGCCCCTTCAGGTCGGACGGGGTCTCCCCGTCGCGGCGGTCGGTGATCGCTTCGCGGATCGTGTAGCAGTCCAGCAGCGCCTGCGTCGGGTGCTCGTGGGTGCCGTCGCCGGCGTTGATCACGCTCGAGTTGACCCACTCGGTCACCCGCAAGGGCGCGCCGGAGGCCTGGTGCCGCACAACCATGGCGTCGACCCCCATGGCGTCGATCGTCTCGACGGTGTCGCGGAGCGACTCGCCCTTGACGGCGGCGGACGTGGAGGCGGTGAAGGTCATGACGTCGGCGGAGAGTCGTTTTGCGGCGGTTTCGAAGGAGAGGCGGGTCCGCGTCGACGGCTCCATGAAGACCGTCGCCACGGTCCGTCCCCGGAGCGCGGGCACCTTCGGGATCGGGCGTTGCGCCACCTCGGCGAAGGCGTCCGAAAGGCGCATGATCTCGAGGATGCCGTCACGGTCGAGATCAGCGATCGAGAGCAGATGGGGCGCCGGCGAGGTCAACTGATCCCCCTCTCGGCCGGCTGCAGCTCACCGATCGTGACGCCGGTCTCGCCCACGTCGACGAGCTCGTCGCTTCTCGTCGGCAGGTTCTTGCCGACGAAGTCCGGCCGGATCGGCAGCTCCCGATGTCCGCGGTCGACCATGACGGCAAGCTGCACCGCGCTGGCTCGCCCGTGGGCGGCGAGCGCCTCCAGCGCTGCCCGGACGGTTCTCCCGGTGAACAGGACGTCGTCGACCAGGACGACGATGCGGCCGGTGAGGTCGAACGGCAGGTCCGTGACCTCTTCGGAGAGCACCGGGCGCAGCCCTATGTCGTCCCGGTAGAACGCGACGTCGATCGTCCCGAACGGCACCGAGGTTCCCTCGATCTCGCGCAGGATCGCCACCAGGCGCTCCGCGAGCGGCACCCCGCCGGTCTGCAGGCCGATGACGGCCACGTCCTGCAGCCCGCGGTTGCGCTCGACGATCTCGTGCGCGATCCGCACGAGGGCCCTGCGCACCTCGTCGCTGTCCATCACCTGCGCACGGGCAACAAAAATGCGCCCTCCCGGGCGCGTCATCCTTCTCTCCCTATCGGCCACTCGGGCTCCTCCTCGTCCGTACGGGTCTCGCTGGACCCGTTTCACGTCCGAGACTTCGACTCTAACGCGCGCCCGGCGCTCTAGCGCAGCTCCAGGTCCGCGCTCGGGTAGGTCACGCCGAGCGGCTCGAGCACGACCTGGCGCGGCCCTTCCTCGACCCGGCCGGCAACGATCGCCCGGTGGCCCGCAGCGCCGGCGGCGGCGGCCGCCGCATCGCCGGCGCCGGCGGCGGTGAACACCGCGAACCCGGCTCCCATGTTGAACGTGCCGTACGCCTGTGTCGCGTCGAGGCCGATCCCGGAGACGAGAAAAGCCAGCACCTCCGGCACCTCGGGGAGCCGCTCAATGCGGTAGGTCAGCTCCCGATCGGCTCGCATGAGCTTGCGGAGGCCGTGGCCGGTGATGTGGCTCGCGTACCGGACGGGGACGCCGTCGGCCCAGAGACGAGCGACGAGTCCGGCGTACAGCGCACCGGGGTCGAGTACCGCCTCGCCGTAGGCGCGGCCGTTCGGGAGCGGTGTGGTCCAGCCGAGCGGCAGCTGGGACGCCAGCCGGCGGGCGAGTGACGCCCCGTTGGCGTGCAGACCGCTCGCCTCCACGAGGACGATCTCGTCGCCCGGCGCGAGCTCGTCGCCGAGCCAGGGCGAGCCGCCGGCGGGCACCCGTCCGACGGCGCTGCCGGCGAGGTCTACCTGATCGGCTTCGATCACGCCCGCGAGCGTCGGGCGACTCGCCGCCGCCCCATGCCGACCCGGCCTCCCGGCAGGCGCTCAGCCAGCCGGCCACGAGCGACGCGTGCCGGGTGCCGGCGTACCAGGCGGCCGACCCGGTGGCGACGTAGGCATTGACGACGAGCGGCAGCGCGCCGACGCAGCAGAGGTCGTTCACGATCGCGGCCACCGCGTCGCGGCCGATGGCGTCGAAACGGTCCACCCCGGTCGCCTCCTCGTACGCCCGGGCGATCATCGACTTCGTGCCGAGGCACTCGAGCACGAACGCGAGCGTGACCCCGCCTACCTCGAATACCGTCGCCGGCTCGCCGAGCGAAGCCCGGTTGAGGAGCGCCCCTCGGTCGGCCGGCAGGCTGAGGGTCGTGGCCGCAGCCGCCAGCGACCGCCGCTTGGCGGCGTCGAGGACGTCGTAGTCGACGCCGGTCGCCTCGTACGCGCCCTGGGTCATCAGGGCCGGACTTCGCTCGCGACGCCGGAGAGAACGCCGTTCACGTACCGGCCCGAGTCCTCGGTCGAGTACTCCTTGGCGAGGTCGACCGCCTCGTCGAGCACGACAGCGACCGGCACCTCGGGCTCGCCGAGCAGCTCGTAGGTCGCGATCCGCAGCACGCACCGGTCGACCGCGGGCATCCGCTCGACGGTCCAGCCGGAGGCGTGACGCGTCAGCAGCGCGTTCACCTCGTCGCCTCGCCGCTCGACGCCTTCGACGAGCTGGGTCGCATAGCTCTCCGGCGCGACCGGCAGCTCGGCGAGGAGCTGCGACGGGCTCAGGTCCTTCGTCTCGGCTTCGTAGAGCAGCTCCACGGCCCGCTCGCGTGCCCGGCGACGGGCGCCGGGCAGGGTGCGGCGCGAGAAGCTCTCAGGCCCTGGTGAGGTACTCACCGGTCCGGGTGTCGACTTTGATCCGCTCGCCGGGGTTGACGAACAGCGGCACCTGGACCACGAGACCCGTCTCGAGGGTTGCGGGCTTGCGGGCGCCCGAGACCCGGTCGCCCTGCAGCCCGGGCTCGGTCTCGGTGACCGTGAGCTCGACCGCCGCCGGCAGGTCGACGTCGACGATCTCGTTGTCGTACATCTGCATCACGGCCGAGTCGCCCTCCTTGAGGTAGGAGGCGGCGGAGCCGAGCGTGGACTCCGGGACCTGCAGCTGGTCGTAGGAGACGTTGTCCATGAAGACGTAGTCCTGCCCGTCCCGATAGAGAAACTGCATCTCGCGCTTGTCGATCACCGCCTGCTCGACCTGCTCGGCCCCCCGGAACGTCCGCTCGATCACCGCCTTGGTGCGGGCGTTGCGCAGCTTGGTGCGCACGAAGGCGCCGCCCTTACCGGGCTTGACGTGCTGGAATTCGACGACGGTGAAGAGACCATCCGGAAGGTCGAGGGTCATGCCGTTGCGGAGGTCGTTGGTGGAGAAAGCCATCAGAGGGTGTAGTCCTTGGTCGACTTGGTGAGCGGACGAGCGCCGGTGGCCGTCACGACCAAGGTGTCCTCGATGCGTGCGCCACCGCTCGAGTGGAGGTAGGCGCCGGGCTCTACGGTCACCACGGCTCCGACCTGCAGGATATCAGCGGACTCCGCCGAGACCGACGGGGCCTCGTGGATCTCGAGGCCAACCCCGTGACCGGTCCCGTGCAGGAACGCCTCCCTCAGGCCGGCCGACGTCAGCGAGTCGCGACAGGCGGCGTCGACATCGCCGCCGGTCACGCCGGGCCGGACTGCCCGCACGCCGGCGGATTGCGCGGTGAGCACCGCTTCGAGCAGCTCCTGGAGCTCGCCCGACGCCGGCGCGCCGACGCTGACCGTGCGCGTCATGTCCGACCGGTAGCCGTCGACGGTCGCTCCGAAATCGATCACGACGAGCTCGCCTGGCTCGACACGGCGGCCCGTCGGCCGAGCGTGCGGGAGGGCGCTGTTCGGCCCGCTGGCGACGATGGTCTCGAACGCGACGCACTCCGCTCCTCGCCTGCGCATCTCGAAGTCGAGCGCTGTCGCGAATTCCTGCTCGGTCGGGCCCTCGCACAGGAGCTCCTTGACCTGCGCGAGGGCGACATCGGCGATGTCCGCAGCCCGTTCGATCCGGGCGAGCTCACCATCGTCCTTGACGACGCGGAGCGCCTCGACCGCGTTCGAGACCGAGACCAGCTCCGTGCCCGGCGATATCGCAGCCCGCAAGCGCTGCTGCGCGCCCCAGGTGACGTCCTCGGCCTCGAGCCCGAGGCGGCGTACTCCGTCTGCCAGCCGCTTGACCGCGGCCAGCTGGGCGGCGGGCCGGCCGATCTCGATCCGCACCGCCGCCCCGGACGCCTCGACCTGATCAGCCGCCTGATCCCGATAGCGACCATCGGTCACGAGAAGAGCGTCGTCGGAGAGGACCAGCAGCAAACCGGCCGATCCCGTAAAACCGGTCAAATACCTGATGTTGGTCTGCTTCGAGACGAGCAGAGCATCGCAGCCGAGCTCGGCGAGACGCCCGGCGAGGCGCGGCAGCCGGCCGGCGATGTCCATGCCGGCGAGAGGCGGCGATTCGCGGGACGCTGACATGGGCGGAATGCTAGGCGTCCGGGGCCGACGCGCCGCGCCCCGCGATGAGGCGCGCGGCCGCTTCGACGGCGAGCTCATAGCCGAGGCCGCCGAAGCCCGCCACCGTTCCGTCGGCCACCGGGGCGATCACCGAGCGGCGCCGCCACGGCTCCCGTGCGTCCGGATTGGAGAGGTGAAGCTCCACGACGACGCCGTCGAAGGCCGCGAGCGCGTCGTGAAGCGCCCAGCTCGAGTGCGAGAGCGCGCCGGCGTTCACCACGATCGCGGCCACACTGCCCCGCCCGGCGTGAACCGCCGCGATCAGATCAGCCTCGTGCTCGCTCTGGAGGTGCTTCAAGTCGCAACCGGACCGGGCGGCCGCCTGCTCCGCCCGCCCGACGTGCTCCGCCAATGTGGCGGCACCGTATATCTCGGGCTGGCGCTCGCCGAGCAGGCCGAGATTGGGGCCGGAGAGCAACAGGATCGCGGGCCTGGCCGGCGCCCGCCGGCCGGCGACGTTCTGAACGCGGCGACGGCCGGTCATCGGTCGCCTCGAAGGTCTTGCAGCACTTCGCGGACGAGCTCGGGGGCAACGTCGTGAACCGGCTCGACACCCGCCGGGCCGTCGAGAACCATCATCAGGTCTCCGGCCGCCTTCTTGTCGCGGGTCATGAATTCGATGAGCGTGTCCGGGTCGGCGCCGGCGGGGAGCGTGGTCGGCAGGTCGTACCCGGACACCACCTGGCGATGGCGCTCGACACGCTCGGAGCCGATCCTCCCCATGCGATGGGCGACTTCGGCCGCGAACACGAGCCCGATGCCCACCGCCTCGCCGTGGCGAAGCTCGACCTCGGGGCTGCCGGCGTCCTCGGTCGCGAAGCCCGCCGCCTCCAGGGCGTGGCCCAGCGTGTGCCCGTAGTTGAGGATCAGGCGGCGACCCCCCTCCCGTTCATCGCCGGCCACCACGTCCGCCTTGCAGGCGACGCACCGCGCCACCTGCTCGGTCAGATCGAGCTCGTCCAGATCCTCCACGCCGAGGAAGGCGTACTTGGCCATCTCGCCGTGACCCGACCGCCACTCACGGGCGGGCAGGGTGCGGAGCGTCTCGGTGTCGCACACGACTCCGACGGGCTGCCAGAACGAGCCCACGAGATTCTTGCCCTCAGGCAGGTTGACCCCGGTCTTCCCGCCGATGGCGGCGTCGACCTGACCGAGCAGGGTCGTGGGCACGTGGATCACCGCGATGCCGCGGTGATAGCTCGAGGCGGCGTAGCCGGCGACGTCGGTCACCACGCCCCCGCCGACCGCCACGACGACGTCGCCCCTGTGCATGTCGCCGCGAGACATGGACCGGCAGATCTCCTCGACCGTGGCGAGCGACTTCGCCTTCTCGCCGCCGGTGATCGTGACGACCTCGAACGGTACGCCCGGGTCGACTTCGACGCCGATCTCGTCCTGGGTGACGACGGTCGCACGACGCGCGCCTTCAGGCACGAAACCAGAGACCTCCCCAATCACGCCCTCACCCACCAACACGTCGTAGCCGCGCTCGCCGAGGTCGACCCGAACGCTCACCACGACGAACAGGCTCCGATCTGGGCTGGGGCCGCCGGCGGGCAGCATGCTTCGAGCAGCGCCCGGCTCGCCCGGACCACCTCGTCTGCGATCGCCCCCGGTCGCCGCCGGCGCTCCTCGATCACGACGTCCGCGAGCTCCCGGTAGACGGGCCGGCGAACGGCGTCCAGCCGCGCCAGCGTGCCCGCCTGATCATGGTCGAGAAGCGGTCGCCCGACGCCGGTGCCCACGCGTCGCGTCAGGTCGCGCGGCGCCACGTCGAGCCATACGACGACACCGGCGGTCCGAATCCGGCGGCGTGCCTCGGGATCCAGCACGGCACCACCCGCGACCGCGATCACCGACGGGACCCCGGATGCGAGCGCCGCGCAGAGTGCTGCCCTCTCCTCGGCACGGAAGGCCGCCTCGCCACGCGTGGCGAAGATCTCAGGGACGCTCTTGCCGGTCCGTCGCTCCACGTCGGCGTCACTGTCGCGAAACGGGCGCCGCAGCCGCTCGGCCACGATCCGGCCGACGGTCGACTTCCCCGCGCCCATCATCCCGATCAGCAGCACGTGGTCGCCTCTTCTCCCTGGCATCGCAAGGCAGCACGCTACCGTGACCGGATGGCCGCTTCACCGGAGGCACCGTCGGACGCCCATGAGTGGGTGAGCTTCGAGGACCCGAGTGAGGAGAGGACGTGGGTGGTGGACGTCACGTTTCTGGCCAGTTGCTGGCAGTGCATCTACGGCAACGGGTGCCAGGGCGTCCTGACCGGGCCGGCGCCGGAGCGGATGGAGGGCTGCTGTTCGTACGGAGCGCATTTCACCGGCGAGGAGGACGTGGCCCGTGTCGCCGCCGCCGCCCAGACGCTGTCCGCCGAGGAGTGGCAGTTCCGCGGCAAGGGACGCCGCAAGTCGGGCGTGTTCAAGCGCGACGCGAAGGGCGGCGTGACGACCCGGCTCGTGGACGGCGCCTGCATCTTCCTGAACCGCCCCGGGCACGCCGGCGGCGCCGGTTGCGCTCTGCACCGGGCGGCGCTCGTGCGTGGGCTCGCGCCCCTCGAGCTCAAACCCGACGTCTGCTGGCAACTGCCCCTCCGCCGCGAGGACACCGTGGCACCCGACGGGAGCGTGACGAGCTCGCTCGGCGAATGGGGCCGGCGTCATTGGGGCGAGGGCGGCGCAGAATTCCACTGGTGGTGCACCGAGGCGCCCGAGGCATTCTCCGGCCGGGACCCTGTCTACCGCACCCTCCGGGACGAGATCGTCGCCATGGCGGGACAGCAGGTCTACGACCTGGTCGCCTCGTATCTCGAGAGCCGGTCCGCCCGTAGGGGGACTGCGATGCTCCCGCACCCCACCGTCCGCAGGCGCGAGGTCGGCGCCTAGCGCGGCTGGCTCAGCCGGCCGGCCCGCGCTCGGCCCGGTCGTGGACTCCGTTCTGCTCGGCCTGGTCGGCCTCGGTCGTGGCGGGGTGCGAGCTCGAGCCGGTCTCGTCCGCTTCCTCCGGCTCGTCGAGCTCCTCCGACTCGTAGAGGCACCACGAGGCGTGCTCTTCCTCAGGGTCGGCCCCGCACTCGGGGCACGGCTCCACAGTTATCTCGACGGCGCGCTTCAAACTGCGCGCCTCTTCGAAACGCCGATGACGTCCCTTTTTCACGAGCCGCTCCGATTTCCCGCAGGCCGCCCCACAACGGGCGGCGATGATCTTGCCGGCAGAGCAGTGGCGGACCTGCCACCGGGCGTCCCCCTCGAGTTCGCCCTGCCACCTTCGCTACAGCATATCCACCCAGGTCATGATGTGGGCTGGCGCGCGGCTCCGCCGGCCGTGCGGAACGCGGTGTGGGCCGGGTGCCCGCCGGCGGGCGGGTGCGTGCGTGCGTGCGTGCGTGCGTGCGTGCGTGCGCTACCTGTGCACGGGGATACTTCAATTTCGCGTTCAACTTGCCTCTGATCGAGATTGCGACCAGTCGCAATCATTAACGGAAGCAAGTTGAGCGAAGAAAGAATATCGCAGGGGGACCTGCCGGGGCGGACCGCCGCGGGGACTTGCCGGCGGGGACCCGCCGCCGGCGGCCCTCGGCAACCCTGGCCCCGAGGCCGTTATGGTGGCGGCGATGCCGGAGGGGTTCGACGCCGACGAGATGGTCGCACGCTTCCGGGAGCGGGCCGCAGCCGTGCGCCGTCGCGGCCTGCCGCCCGTCGAAGGCGCCGAGCGGCAGTTGATCCTGCGTCAGATGCAGCTCGACTTCCAGGACTTCGCCATGCTCGGTGACGCCGTCGGGTCCCTCGAGGACGGCATCCTGACGCTCCGGATCGACCTGCGGCCGGACGCGACGGAGGCCGGCGCCGACGGTCCTGCCACTGCCCAAGATCAGGGTTAGTTGGACTCCGGCGGCCCCCCGCCGCCCTGGTGGAAGACCGCGGTCTTCTACCAGATCTACCCCCGCTCGTTCGCTCTCGGCGACCCATCGGGACGCCAGGCGAGGCTCGGGACCGCCGGCGTCCCCTATGACGCACTGAGGGACGGCGTCGGCGATCTCGAGGGGATACGCCGGAAGCTCGACTATCTGGCCGGCCTGGGGATCGACGCCCTCTGGATCTCGCCGTTCCAACCTTCACCCATGGCCGACTTCGGCTACGACGTCGCCGACTACTGCGACGTCGCGCCTCTGTTCGGCACGCTGGACGACTTCGACCGGCTCCTCACCGACGTCCACGCCCGCGGGATGCGCCTGATCATGGACTGGGTTCCCAATCACACGAGCGATCAGCACCCCTGGTTCGTAGATGCGCGCTCGTCGCGGTCAGCAGAGCACCGTGACTGGTACCTGTGGCGGGACGGCCGCGCACCTGGCGGGGGCGAGCCGCCAAACAACTGGGCACGGGCGTTCGGCGAGGGCCCGGCGTGGACCTACGACGAGAGCACGGAGCAGTGGTACCTGCACCTGTTTCTCCCGGAGCAGCCCGACCTGAACTGGGCCAACCCGGCGGTCGTGCAGGCGATGACCGACGCCGTCCAGTTCTGGCTCGGGCGGGGCGTGGACGGCTTCCGGATCGACGTCGTCCACGGATTGGGCAAGGACCCGGCGCTCCGGGACGTGACCGAGGAACAAGCGGCCCTGCCCTTCTGCCAGCAGAACGACGACCCGTCCACCCATGGCATCCTCCGTGAGCTGCGCAAGGCCTTCGACGCCCATCCGCACCGCCCTGTCGCCGTGGGCGAGGTCTTCCTGCCCACTACCGAGCAGATCCTGGCGTACTACGGCGCCAACGACGAGCTGCACCTGGCATTCAACTTTCCGCCGATGGAGTGTGCCTTCGACGCCGCCTGCCTGCGCCGGCGGACCGACGAGGCGAACAGGTTGTTCGGCCGGCGGGACGCGTGGCCGGCGTGGGTGCTGTCGAACCACGACCGGCCGCGTCACCGCACCCGCTACGGAGGATCGGAGCGACGCGCCCGTGCGGCGGCGGTGCTGCTGCTTGGGTGGCGCGGGACTCCGTTTCTCTATGCGGGTGAGGAGCTCGGTCTCGAGGACGCCGAGATTCCGCCTGACCGGGTGGTCGATCCGGGCGGGCGCGACGGGTGCCGCGCCCCCATCCCGTGGGACCAGAGCCCGGACCACGGCTGGGATCTCGCCGGCCATCCGGCCTGGCTCCCCTGGCCGCCGGAAGCCGACGCCCGCAACGCCGCGGCGCTTTTGCGCGACCCTTCCTCGGTCCTTCACCTCTACCGCCGGCTGCTCGCCGCCCGCAGGGCGTCCGCAGCCCTCAGCCGCGGCGACCTCGAGCTCGTCGCGGCGCCCGACTCGGTGGTGGCGTTCCGACGGGGGTGGGAGGGGGACGTGAGGATGGTGGTTGTTGGTTTCGGGGGGGAGGAATGTGACGTGGGCCTGGACCCGCCGGCCGGCGGGACCTGGGTCGTCGAGGTTGCCTCCGGCGGCGAGGAGGGGCTGGCGTCGGAGGGCGAGGCGTACCGCGGGCGGATCGGTCCCGAGGAGGCGCTGATCCTCAGGCCCGGCCGTTAGCGGGTCAGCCGCTTGCGCCCGTCTTCTGGTCCAGAGGACGGTGGGAGCGCTCCTCGAGCACGAGCGAGCCGTGCCCGTCGAACGACAGCGAGGCCTGCCCCTGGGTGAGCCGCCGCAGCCCGTCGCCGACGAGCTCGCTGCGCCATCCGCCGGCGAGCCGGCCCTGGGGAGGGTCCTGGAGGAAGTCGACGAGGTCGGCCCGAGTGGCGAGGATGGCCGGATCGAGCTCGAGGTCCCCCGCCCGCTGGGCGACGAAGGCGGTCGCGAGGGTCGTGACGGCCCGGTTGGGCTGGTCGAGATCGTGGGCCGGAGGCAGGCGCAGGGTGCCCGGCGGCATCTCGAGGCCCTGAGCGACGGCGGCGAGCAGCTCGGTGGCGGCCCCGCCGCCGAGGTGGCGGCCGTCAAGGCTCCGGGTTCGTTGCAGGTCCTCTCGACTGCGGGGAGGGTGCTGCGCAATCGACAGCAGGGCAAGGTCCGGCAGGACGAAGCGCACCGGGAGGTTCATCCGCTGCGCCCGCCGCTCGCGCCAGGCGGCGACTTGCTGGGCGACGCCGCGGGCGGGGCCGCGGCAGTTGGCGCGAGCGCGGGAGCCGCCACCATGCCTCGTCGGGGTCGGTCGGCGAGCGGTCCTTCTGCAGGAGGATGGCGAACTCCTCGGCTGCCCACCGCGTCCTGCCCATCTCCTCGAGCCGGCCGCCGATGACCTCCCGCAGCTCGAGCAGATAGGCGACGTCGCCGGCGGCGTACGCGAGCTGGCCGGCCGACAGCGGCCGGCGTGTCCAGTCTGTGAGCTGGTCGCCCTTAAGGAGCCGGATGCCGAGGATGCGCTCGACGAGGTTGACGAGCGAGGCGGAGACCTGGCCGAGGAAGCCTGCCGCCACCTGGGTGTCGAAGAGGCTGCTAGGCACGGTCCCGCACGCCCGTTCAAGGACTTCGAGGTCCTGCTCAGCCGCGTGCAGCACGGCGAGGCCAGGTCCGTCGAGCACGCCTGCCAACGGGGCGACATCGACGGCGAGCGGGTCGACAAGCGCGATCCCGCCTTTCCAGGACAGCTGGAGCAGGGCAAGGTGGGGGAAGTAGGTCTTCTCCCTGTGGAACTCGGTGTCCAGGCCGTAGACGTCACAGGACCCGAGCTCGTCCAGCAGGGTGCTGAACGCCGCCGCATCACCGATCCACCGGTAGTCGCCCACGCCGGCCGGCCGCGTCACGAGCCCGCCCCGGTCGCCGGCGTCGCCGGAGTCGCGGCGAGGGCCGGACCCGGGAGCTTCCGCGCTCGAGCCGTCGCTGCCCTCCGAGCGGCGGAAACCCGATCGGGGGGCCGATCCGGTCCGGTCCGGCCTGGCGCCTCGGCGTCCCAAGGTCTAGCCCCCGTAGCTCATCCGCGTGTCCTCCATACGGAGGACCGGAACATCTTCGGCGCCGTCGGCGAACCCCGCGTCGAGGACCTCTCCGATGAAGAGCGAGTGGGATCCGACATCCAGTGTGTTTCGAAGTCCGCAGTCGAGATAGCCGATTGCGAGCTCCGGGATCGGCGCGCCGCTGACCCCGTCCCGGTACGCCATGCCTGCGAGGGTGTGGGCCTCGATGTCGTTATGGGCCGGTTTCACGAAGCCGCGCACCACAGCCCGGTCGGCTCGCGCCACGAGCGAGAGCGAGAAACAACCCCCCTCCCCGATGAGACCGTGCGTGACGGCGGAGCGCTCGACGGAGACGGCGAGGAGCTTCGGGTTGGTGGCCACCTGCATCGCCCAGTTGAGCGTCATGAGGTTGCGCTGTTCGCCGGCGCGGCTGCCGAGCACGTACAGCCCCATCGGCAGCTTCCAGAGCACACGGCGACGCAGCCGGTCGTAGTCGGCCGGGTCGGCTTCGTCGGGGAAAGGGCCGACCGGGACGCCACGGGTGTTCACTCTCGCACCGTAGCCTCAGTGCACACCGTCGGCGGCAAGACGGCGCTCCGCCTTGTCGAGCGCGGCGACGCCGGCGGCGATGGTCTTCAAGGCTGCGGCGAATTTGGCGGAGTGGACGCTCTGGATCGTCGAACACGAGCCGCCGGCGCTGGCGAAATCCTCATAGGCGACGTTGAGCTGATTCGTCAGGGTGTTGTCCGGGGTCGGGAGGTTGCCGTAGGCGGTGCCGGAGTCGACCAACAGTCCGGCGCAATTGCTCGTGACGTCCTTGATCAGGTCCCGGTGCGCCGAGAGCTTGATGGCCGCGATGTCCTGCACGACGATCCGGTCGTTCGAGCTCACGTCGGCGACCGAGGCCCATTCGGACACCTGATGAGCCGGCGACCCGCTGTAGGACGTGCATCCGGCGAGCGCGCCGAAGGACGCGACTGCCGAGATCGCAACGAGCAGCTCGACGAGCCGGCGGCGCCGGCCCACCCTCACGCGAAACACAGCAAGTGATAGTCCCGCCGTCCCCTCCGCAACACGACGTAGCGGTCGTGGAGAAGTTCGTCGCGCGTCAGGCGTGCGTCCCGGTCGCGGCGCCGGCGGTTGTTGACGTACACGCCGCCCTGGGCGAGGGACGTGCGTGCCGCCGACTTCGAAGCGACGAGCCCCGTCGACACGAGCACGTCGACGAGCTCGAGCCCGTCGCCGTCGAGGGATGTGCGCGGGAGCGTCGAGGACGGCGCGTCCGCGAAGACGTCGAGCAGCGTTGCTTCGTCGAGCTTGGCGATGTCCTCCGAGAAGAGCGCCTGCGAGGCCGCCTCGGCGCGTTCGGTCTCCGCCTCGCCGTGCACGAGTGTGGTCACCGCCCTCGCCAGGACCGTCTGGGCCTCCCTGCGTTCGGGCCTGGCCGCGATCTCGACGTCGAGCGCGGCGATCTCCTCGTGGGAGAGAAACGTGTAGAAGCGCAACAGTCGGCCCACCTCGTCGTCGGGCTTGCGCACGAAGTACTGGTAAAGCTGGTAGGGCGACGTCTTGCCGGCGTCGAGCCAGACGGCTCCGGACTCGGTCTTGCCGAACTTCGTGCCGTCGGAGCGCAAGAGGAGGGGCCACGTGAACCCGAAACCCTCGTCACCGCGCGCCTTGCGGATTAGCTCGAGCCCCATCGTGATGTTCCCCCACTGGTCGCTTCCGCCGATCTGGAGACGGCATCCGTAGGAGTCGTGCAAGTGAAGGTAGTCGTAGGCCTGGAGCAGCATGTAGCTGAACTCGGTGAAGGAGATGCCCTGCTCGGGCCTCTCGATACGCGACTTCACCGACTCCTTGGCGATCATCTGGTTGACGGTGAAGTACTTGCCGACGTCCCGGAGGAAGTCGATGAACCCGTACGCGCAGAGCCAATCCGAGTTGTCCAGGAGCAGCCCTTGGGCCTCCCCCGCCGCCGGCGACAGGTCGAGGAAGCGCCCGAGCTGACCCCGGATCGACTCGAGGTTGGCGGCGAGCTGCTCGACGGAGAGGAGAGCCCGTTCGTCGGACTTGCCTCCCGGGTCGCCGATCAGCCCGGTGCCGCCCCCGGCGAGCAGGATGGGGCGATGGCCGGCGAGCTGCAGCCGGCGCAAGGTGAGGATGCCGAGCAGGTGCCCGACGTGCAGGCTGTCCGCGGTCGGATCGAAGCCGGCATAGGCGGTCGTCGTCCCGGTGTCGAGAAGCATCCAGAGTGCTTCGTCGCTCACTTGTTGGACGAGGTCGCGAAACGCGAGATCCTCCGAGAGGGTCGCCATCCTCAAAGCGTGCCACGGCACACGGGCCGGCGGCGAGCGGCCGTGCCGTGACGGGTCACTCGAGGGCGAGCGCGGTCTCGGCCTCGAGCTCGGTGTGGAGGGCCACGTTTTCCTTCCGGTCCGTGCGCACGACGACGACGGTCGGACCGCGCCTTGCCGCGTGGCCGAGGGCCTCGTCGAGCCGGATCGGCACCTCGTGCACGGATGCGATCTCGATCACACCGCACCCTGCGGCCCGGGCAAGGTCGGCGACGTCGACCTTCTGCGGGGTACCGAACAGCCTCTCGAAGCTCGCCTCGTCGAGCTCAGACGCCTGCGGCAGAAACGAGAATATTCCGCCTCCACCGTTGTCCAGCACGATGAACACCGCGGGAACCGTGGGCTCCCTCCGCCCGCGCACGAGCGAAGCCGAGTCGTGCAGGAAGGCGAGATCACCGAGCAGGCCGACGACCGGGCCGCCTGTTCCGGCCGACGCGGCCGCCACGCCGAGCGTCGTGGACACGACGCCGTCGATGCCGTTGGCCCCCCGATTCGCCAGCACGCGGGGCGGGTCCGGCCGTGGCGCCGCGAACCACTCGAGGTCGCGAACCGGCATGGAAGAGGAGGCGACGATCGTCGACCCGGGCGGCGCCCACGCGAAAAGGGCCCGCGCGACGCCCGGCTCGGTCGCCTCGTCGTGGTGGGCGAGCGTTTGGTCGATCGCCTTCTGCGCGAGTGCCTCGGCCTTCGCCCATCCCGCCGGCCACTCCGCCGCGGCCGTGTGCGCCGGCGCCCCGGGCGCCCCGGCGCCGCGGCGCCGGCCGCACCGGCGGCGCCGGCCGTGAGCGTGCGCAGCATCAGGGCCTCCATGACGTGATCCGGATCGGCCGGCACGACGACCTCCGCCTCCCGGCCCGGGTCCCGCCACGCCCAGTGCGGGTCCACGAGGATGTGGGTCGCTCCAGACTCGGCGCTCGATGACAGCCAGTTCGCCACCACCTTCGAGGCCCACGGTTCACCCAGGCGGAGGACGATCTCGGGCACGTGCTCGGCAGCGAACTGCTTCACGCGCAAGAGGGCGTCGGCGGCGGCAACCGTCGGTGCGCCTTCCTCGCCCGGGATCCTCGCTCCCGACCGCGGGTCTGCGAGGACTGGCCAGCCGAGGATGGCAGCGAACTGGCGGACGGTCTCCGGACGGCCGGCGCCTGCGCCGGCGACGATCACCCCTTTGGCCGAGGGGCGGGCGAGGGCGACGAGGGCGTCGAACGATCCCGGAGCTGGGATCCGGCGGACGGGGTTGACGCGGTGCCACGGGCGGCCGTTTCTGCGGCCGGGCGGAAGGTCGCCTGTGTCCGTCAACAGGGGCTCGCGAAATGCGAGGTTTGCGTGCACCGGGCCCGGCCCCATCGGGCCGGCGACCGCCTCGGCGACAAGCCGGCTCCCGAGCGACCTCCAGCTCGACCTGGCCGCCTCGTCGGGCACGCCGGGATCGACGGCCCAGCGGAGCGCTCCGACGAAGAGCGACGCCTGCTCGACGGTCTGCGGCGCGCCGACGTGATGGAGCTCCGGGGGGCGATCGGCCGTGCAGACGATGAGCGGCACCCGCGCCTGGTGCGCCTCGACGACCGCTGCGTGCACCTCGATCGCCGCCGTTCCGCTCGTGGTCACGAGCACCGCCGGCCGGCCGGTGGCCAGGCCGATCCCCACGGCGAAGAAGGCGGCTGAGCGCTCGTCCAGGCGGACGTGCAGGGCGATCCGTCCGTCGCGCACGAGCGCCACCGCCAGCGGCGTCGAACGCGATCCGGGTGCCATGACGGCGTCGGTCAGCCCTGCGCGGACCCACTCGTCGACGAGCGTGGCCGAGAAGGTAGCCGCTACCGTCACGCCCGATGGCCTCCGAGCGAGCACTTCATGCGACCACGTGGGACGCAGGGCCGGGGGCCGCAGGGCCGGCGGCCGCAGGGCCGCGGGACGCAGGGCCGCAGGGCGCAGCGCCGAGGATCGTGCTCGTTCACGGATTCACTCAGACGGGTGCGTCCTGGAGCCGGATCGCACGTGAGCTCGCAACCGACTCCGAGGTCGTAGCCCCTGATCTTCCGGGTCACGGCCGCTCTCCGGCTCCCGACGCCGGCTCGGGCATGGCCGAGACGGCCGCGCTCGTCGGGCAGGCGGGCGGCAGGGCGACCTACATCGGGTACTCGCTCGGCGGGCGTTGCTGCCTGCAACTGGCCCTGCAGGCACCGCAGCTCGTGGAGCGGCTCGTCCTCATCGGGGCGCATCCGGGCATCGAGAACGAGGCGGATCGCCGGCTGCGCCGGGAGGACGACGAGGCGCTCGCGGCGCAGCTCGAGCAAGGCGGCGACGCGGCCATACCCGAATTCGTCGAGTCGTGGCTCTCGGGACCGCTCTTCTCCCACTTGAGCGAGGAGCAGGCCGACCGGCCGTCGCGTCTCACCAACTCGGCCGCCGGGCTTGCAGCCTCGTTGCGAACGGTGGGGACCGGTGCCCAGGCTCCCCTGTGGGGACGGCTCGGCGAGCTCGACATGCCGGTCCTGGTGATGGCGGGCGCGCTCGACGCCAAGTTCGCCGCGCTCGCCGAGAGGACGGCCGCCGCCATCGGACGCCGGTGCCCGGCTCGAGCTCGTGGCCGGCGCCGGTCATGCCGTCGCCTTCGAGCGTCCTGACGCGTTCGTCGCGCTCGTACGCGAGTTCCTCGCCGGCGCCGGTGAGCGGCACCCGGACTGACTGGCTCACAGAGCGATCCCCAGGGCGAGGAGGGCTCCGAAAGCCAGCTGGAGCGTTCCCGTCCCGACCAGGGCCGTGATGAGGTCACGCCCGGCGGCGCCTTCGAGCACGCGACGAAGCGGGGGCAGGGCGGGGATCACGGCGAGCAGGGCCAACAGCGCCGCCGGTCGCCAGAACGCGATGACGACCACCATCACGAGCGCACCTATCACGCAGGTGGCGTAGAAGCGGCGTGTCGCCTGCGCCCCGAGGCGGACCGCGAGCGTTCTCTTGCCCGCTTCGCGGTCGGTGTTGAGGTCGCGGAGGTTGTTGACCACGAGCAGCGCTGTAGCGAGGAGACCGACGGGAATCGCCGCCACCACGGCCAGAGCGGTGACGCGCCCGAGGCTCAGGAATGCCGTGCCTATCACCGCCACGAGGCCGAAGAACACGAACACGAAGATCTCGCCGAACCCGGCGTACCCGTACGGTCGGGGCCCGCCGGTGTAGAACCAGCCGGCCGCCATACAGGCGCCGCCGACGACGAGCAGCCACGGCGTCGTCGCCAGCGCGAGCACAAGACCGGCCACGCCCGCGACGCCGAACGCGCAAAACGACGCCGTCCTCACCTCATGCGGCGACGCCAGCCCGCCGGCGACGAGCCGGACAGGACCGACCCGCTCGGCGTCGGTGCCGCGGACGCCGTCGGAGTAGTCGTTGGCGTAGTTCGTGCCGATCTGGATCGCCAGGGCGACGATGAGCGCGTAGAGGGATCGCCACCAGATCACCGAGCCGTCGGCCGACGCCACCGCCGTCCCGACGACGACCGGAACGACCGCAGCCGGGAGTGTGCGGGGCCTGGCGCCGGCGATCCAGTCGCGAGCTGCGGTCAACGAGTGGGCGCGACCGGTCTCAGGGGCGCCGCGGGAAGCGGGAGAAGTCGGGGCGGCGTTTCTCGACATACGCGTTTCGTCCCTCCTGGGCTTCTTCGGACATGTAGAAGAGCATCGTGGCGTCGCCCGCCAGCTGTTGGATGCCGGCCAGGCCGTCGTCGGCTGCGTTGAAGCTCGCCTTGAGCATCCGGAGCGCGATCGGCGAGAGGGCGAGCATCTCGCGGCACCACTGCAGGGTCTCCGACTCGAGACTCTCCAGCGGCACGACGGCATTCACGAGTCCCCATTCGAGCGCCTGGGCGGCGTCGTACTGGCGGCAGAGGAACCAGATCTCCTTGGCGCGCTTGAGCCCGATCGTCCTTGCGAGCAGTCCGGCGCCATAGCCCCCGTCGAAGCTTCCGACCTTGGGGCCCGTCTGGCCGAAACGGGCGTTGTCCGCCGCGATCGTCAGGTCACACACCAGGTGGAGGACATGGCCGCCCCCGATCGCGTAGCCCGCCACCATGGCGACAACGGGCTTGGGGAGCCGGCGGATCTGCACCTGGAGGTCGAGGACGTTCAGCCGGCCGATGCCGCGCTTGGCTACCTCGTCGTCGCCGAGGTAGCCGTCGTCACCGCGTATCCGCTGATCGCCTCCCGAGCAGAACGCGTCCGGGCCCTCACCCGTCAGGACGATGACGCCGACGTCCGGGTCGTCGCGGCCCATGTCGAACGCGCGGGACAGCTCGAAGAGGGTCTGCGGCCGGAACGCGTTGCGGACCTCCGGCCGGCAGATGGTGACCTTCGCGATCCCGTCGGTGGTCTCGTAGCGGATGTCATGAAAGTCGCCGTTTCTGGTCCATTGTGTGGCGGCCATTGCTGCAGGCTAATCCGGGGCGCGACCCCATCCCCGTTCCCCGTCTCCGGTCCCTGTAGCGGTGAAGGCGCCGGCGTGCCACGGTGCCGATCCGCCCAGGTCGAGCAAGTCAGTCGAAGACGAGCACGCCCCGGATGTTGCGGCCGTCGCGCAGGTCCTGGAAGCCGTCGTTGATGCCGTCGAGCGGGTACGTGCGAGTCACGAGCTCGTCGAGCATGAGCTGCCCGCTCTTGTAGAGCGAGAGCAGCTTGGGGATGTCGGCCCGGGGATTGCCTCCGCCGAAGAGCGCGCCGCGGAGCTCTTTCTGGAAGAGCGTGAGCTCGAACAGGCTCATCTGCACCTCGGACTGTGCGATGGGAGACAGGGCCGTGACCACGACAGCGCCACCTTTGGACACGAGGCTCATCGTCGGCCCGATGAGATCGCCGCTCGCGATCCCGGTCGTGATGATCGCCGAGTCGGCAAGCTCGCCCCGCGTCAGCTCGCGGACGAGGGCGTAAGCGGCGAACACGTCCGGGGCCACGTGCGTGGCGCCGAAGGTCTTGGCCTTGTCGCGCTTGTATTCGACGGGGTCGACCGCCACGATCCACTTCGCGCCCGCGTTGCGCGCTCCCTGGACGGCGTTTACGCCGACGCCTCCGGCGCCCACCACCACGACGACGTCTCCGGGTGCCACTCTCGCCACGTACACCGCCGAGCCCCACCCGGTCGTGACACCGCAGCTGACGAGTGCCGCCTGTTCGAGCGGGATCTCAGGATCGATCTTGATCACTGACGCCTCGTGCATGACTTGGTGCCGGGCAAAGCACCCGACGAGGAGAAACGGCGGGATCGGCGCGCCGTCGAGCCGCATGAACGGTTCACTTCCGTCGATCGGGGTTCCCAGCATGAGCTTGGCCCCGAGGTCGCACAGGCTCTGACGGCCACTGGAGCACCACCGGCACGTGCCGCAACTCGGGATGAAGCTCATGACGACGTGATCTCCCGGGGCGACGCTCCGCACGCGCTCACCGACGCTCTCGACGATTCCGGCGCCCTCGTGGCCACCGACGAACGGCAAAGGGACCGGCAGGTCGCCGGTGACGACGTGCTCGTCGGAGTGACAGATCCCCGCAGCCGCCATCCGGACGAGCACGGACTCGGGGCCCGGCTCGCTCAGCTCGACTTCCTCGATCTGCCAGGGCGCGTGCATCTCGTGCAACACCGCTGCGTGGGTCTTCACGGGCTCTTCCCCTCTCGGAACAGACTCCGGCTCGACGGTACCACCGCAGAATTTCGGCGATGCCGCTCGGCCGAGCCCCCTCAGCGAGCCGTCATTCCGGCGTCCACCGGCAGCACCGCTCCGGTGATGCCGCTGGCCGCCTCGCTGCACAGGAAACCGATCGCGGCCGCGATCTCCCCCGGCTCGAGGAGCCGTTGATCGAGGTGGTGGACGCGGAACGCCTCCGGGTCCTCGAGCCCGTAGACCACCGCGCTGGCGTCGAGGGCCGCCGTACGAGTCGAGCCGGGAGCGACGGCGTTGGCCGTTACGCCCTCGGGCCCGAGCTCGGCGGCGAGGCTCCGGACGAGCCCGACGACGCCGTGCTTGGCGGCTGCGTAGCCGGCGAGCCGTGGCAGGCCGACCGATCCCCCTGCGGACGCCACCGCCACGAAGCGCCCCCTCCTCGGCACCGGCCGCCTCAACAACTCCGGGACCGCGGCTCGCGCAAGGCGCCAGACGCCCGTGAGGTTCACCGCGAGCAGGGTCTCCCAGGTCGCCTCCTCGAGATCCCATGCGTTCGGGCCGCCGGCGACGACGCCGGCACACGCGACGGCAGCGTCCAGACCGCCGTAGCGGTCGACCGCCTCCGCCACCGCCATGTCGAGCCCGACCTGGTCACGGACGTCGGAGATGACCCCGATCGCCTCGCCACAAGCGGCGACGGTCCCGTCGAGCTCGGCCCGCGTGGCCATGGCGTACCCGGCGCCGGGTACGTCCGCGCAGGCGTCGACGAGCACGATCTTCCAGCCCTCTGACGCGAGCAGGATCGCAGTCGCCGCCCCGATCCCGCGGGCCGCTCCGGTGACGATTGCGACGGGTCCTTGCATTCCGGTCATCGTGTCACGGAAGCTCGCCCCAGGAGTCGAGCGTCTCGAGCAGCACGGCGGCGGCCTCGACCGCGGGCAGGTGCAGCGTTCGGGCCGGCGCCCGTCCGGCCGGCCCGCCGAGGAGGGAGAGCACGCGCTCGCGTGCAGGGAGCGACGAGGCCGGCGCCGGCACGACGCGCGGCCGCGGCCGGAACGGGGCGGTCCGCACCGGTGCCGCGCCGCCACTGGCGTCGTGACCTTCGACGTCGCCGCCGGAGAGCGCGCCGGCGAGGCTGCCGGCGCGCAGCCGGGCCGGCGCTTGAGCCGTCGTGAGCTCGACGGCGGCGTCGTGCGAGGCGAGCACGCGATCAAGCGGGGCGCGCCGGAGGCGGGCCGTGTGCGCCTCGACCGAGACCACGCAAGGAAGCGAGACGACCAGGTGCTCACGCCGTCCGCGGTCGAGGCGACGCTCGGCCCGCAGCCTCGGCGGACCGGCCTCATCGGGTTCGGGCAGGTGGAGTCCGACCAGCCCGAGCGCCTGCTCGGCACCGAGCTCGCCGGCAAGGAAGGCCGGCACGGCGCCCGTGCCACGGTCGAGGCTGGCGTCCCCGCAACAGACCACGGCCGCGTCACGCAGCGCCAGGGCGAGGCCGGCGGCGACCGCCGCGCTGGCCGCCCGCCGATCGAGATCGACGCGCACGGCGCGCACGGCACCCGCTGCGATCGCCTCCCGCAGGACCTGGTCGGCCTGCGCCGGCCCCGCCGTCACCGCCACGACCGAGCCGTTCCAGGCCTCCGCGATCCGCAGGGCCCACTCGAGGGCGGCCTCGTCGGCCGGCGACATGCCAGCGGAGTTCGGCTCGACGCGCACCGCCCCGCTCAGCGCGTCCACCTCGACCCGGTCGACGAGCTTGCAGCATGCCGCGATCACGAGCCCGGTCGACCCAGTGCCGTTCACGGTCAGGTCCGCCGGAACACGACGCCCGAACCGCCCTCGGGATAGCTCCAGGTGATCGCACCGGCGGCGTTGCAGACGAGGTAGCAGGCGCCGCACTCGAAGCACTGCTCGTAGTTGAAGAGCACGCCTCCGTCGGACGTCTTCACGAACAGGCCTGCGGGACACGCCCCGACGCAGGCCTTGGTCGTACAGCCACGGCAGGTGTCGCCGCCGATCGTGATGTGCGCCTCCGGGGCCACCCGGAACTCGGTGGTGGCCATCCGGTCCTCGAACGAGATGCCGGCAGAACGTCCCGCGCCCGTCATCCGAACGACCTGAGGGCGTCGTACGCGTCGCGGGCGAGATTGTGCAGCCGCAGGCCGGACCGGCGGGCCTGGCGCCGAGTGAGACTGAAAAGACCCGGCTTCGGCCGGGCGTTGTCGACCGTGAACATCTGCTCGACCAGGTTGCAGACGAAATCGGGATAGCGGTGCTGCACGCGGTCCGACAGCACGAGGCGGTGGGCGGCGCGGAACTTCTTGTGGTCGGCCAGCACGAAGCTGGTCTCCAGGCGTCGGCGATAGCCGGCGAGGCCGGGCTCGCTCGTGTCACCCGCGGCGAGCGCCTCGACCGCGGTCTCGCCCGCCGCCGCGCCCGAGCCGATCGCGAAATTGACGCCCTCGAGCCAGATCCCCGTGGCAAGGCACATCGCCGCCGCGTCGCCGGCGATCATCATCCCGGCGGTCGCGAGCTTCGGCATCATGTCCCACCCGGCTTCGGGAATGAGATGCGCTCCGTACTCGACGAGGTCCCCGCCGGCGACGAGTGGCCGGATCGCGGGATGCGCCTTCAGGTCCGCCAGCATGTCCTCCGGGCGGACGCCTGACGCCGCCAGCTCAGGCAGCCGCAGGACGAGGCCGACGGCCACCGAGTCACGGTTCGTATACAGAAAGCCGCCTCCCGGGACGTTGCCTGTGCAACCGAGGATCTCGAGGTCGGCACCCTCCTCACGCTCCAGGGCGAACCGCTTGTCGATCTCGGCCGGGTCCATCGCCAGCACTTCCTTGACCCCGAGCGTGAAGTCGGCCGGATCGGGTGCGCCGGCGCAACCGGCCTGCCGGGCGAGGAAGGCGTTCACCCCTTCGCAGGCGATGACGATCCCCGCCTCGATCTCGCCCGCGGGCCGGTCGACGCGCACCCCGCGCACGGCGCCGCTCCGCTCGTCGATGAGCAGCCCCGTGGCCGTGGTCGAGCACACCAGGGCGGCGCCGGCCGCCTCCGCCTCGGCGGCGAGCCAGGCATCGAACCTCGGCCGCAGCGCCGTGCAGCCGTTGTAAGGCGCGGTTCCCCAGGCCTGCGTGCGAAAGTCGACGGATACGGCCTGCGTCGCCGTCAGGGCCATCGTCGTGCGGCGTGTCACCCAGCGCTCGAATGGCAGCGTTTCGCGCCAGTTGGGCACCAGACCGTCCAACACACCGGGGTAGATCACGCCCCCGTAGAGGTTCTTCGAACCCGGGAACGGTCCGCGCTCGAGGAGGCAGACCGACTTCCGGGCGCGGGCGAGCACGAGCGCGGCCGCGGCGCCGGCGGGGCCGGCGCCGACGACGACCGCGTCGAACCGCTCAGGCACGGCCGGCCTCGAGGAGGAGGAGGGCGTGGAGCCGCTCAGGCACGGCCGGCCTCGAGGAGGACGAGCAGGGCTTCCACGAGCTCGCGGGCGTCTGTCACGAGCGCCAGGTCCGCCATCGCCATCATCGGACAGCTCGCGTCGAGGTTCGCCGCCACGATGTGCTCGGGGTCGCCGATACCACCGACGTGCTGTGCCGCACCCGAGATTCCGAACGCGACGTAGCAGCGCGGGTTGATCGACACGCCGGTCGTCCCGATCTGGCGCTCGTGTGAGACGAGCCCGGCGTCGGTGACGACGCGGGTTGCGCCGACGGACGCACGAAGCCACCTCCCGAGCTCCGCCAGGCGGTCGAAGGCGCCGTCACCGGTCAACCCGGCGCCCCCCGCCACCACGCGTTGCGCCTCGGCCAGATCGACGACCGCCGGATCAGCGTCCACGATCTCGACCAGTTCTGCGTCGGCCTCTGTACCGAGCTCGATCCAGACCTCCTCCAGGTCGAGATCCTCCGGCTGACGGGCCGCGCCGGCGTCCGCCGGGGCGGGCCGGGTGTCAGGGGCTGCCCGCGTGTCCTGGGCTGCAGCCCGCTGGTCCGCGGGGGCGGGCCGGGTGTCGGGGGCGGCAGCCCGCGTGCCGGGGCCGGCGGCCCGGGTGTCGGGGGCGGCAGCCCGGTGGTCCGGGGCCGCCGCCCGTGAACCCGGGACCAGGGTCGCCACGAACGCACCGGTCGGCTCGTGCTGCTCGATCAGCTTTCCGTCGAGCCGCACGAGGTCGACCCGCTGCGGGCTCACCGCAAGCGCGCCGGCGAAGAGAGGACGGCGCAGGGCCGCGGCGAGCCGGGGCGCAAGGTCCCGCCCGTCCGGCGAGGCCGGGAGGAGCACCACATCGTCGGCCGCGACGAGCCCGGCCAATCCCGACGCCCAGCGCCCGGGCTGGAACGTGCCCAGCTCGCAGTACCGAACCGCGGCGCCGGCCGGCGCCAGCGACGCTGGCCCCCGGGCGCCGACCCCGGCGACGGTCGACGCCAGCAACGAAGCCGCCGCACGGGCGCCCTGCCCGGCGACGACGGCTCGGCCACCCGCCTCGGCGACCGCCTCGTCGGCGCCGGCGGGGAGCTCCCCGCGCCGGACGGGCACGACAGCGATCACAGGCTCGACCCGACTCTGTCGCCCTCGACGACGGCGGCGTGAGCTCGGCGTGGCGCCACGCAGTCGCCCACGCGCCGAACCTCGAGCTCGGGTGCGCCGGCGCGGAGCTCCCGGTACAGATGGTCTTCGGGAGCCGGAGGCCCGGCCATGACCACCCAGTCCACGAGCCGGCGCTCCATCACCCCTGTCGGATGGTGGAGCAGTAGGGCGGCTCCGGGCTCGAGGCCCATCACGACGCGGTCGGTCGACTGGGCGATCCCTTTCGCCGCCGCGCGCATGTTGAAGCCCTCGAGGTCCAGCGTGATGCCGAGATCCTGCCCCACAACCATCGCCGGCGTGGCGATCTCCACCGCGCAACCGCGGTCGGCGAGCAGCTCGGCGACGCTCGTCGCCTGGTGGAATCCAACCTCGTCGACCACGAGCACCGTGCCTTCGGGCGAGGCAGAGCCTTGGAGAACATCGACAACGTCGGCAAAGCCGGGCGCCCCGGGTGGCAGCTCCGAGGCCCACCACGGCCGTTCCGGACGCGAGCCCGTGGCGACTATCACGACGTCGGGCCGCTCGCCAATGACGGTTGCGAGCGTCGCCTCGGCACCGAGACGGAGCTCGACGTCGAGCTCTCGCGACTCGACCAACTGGTTGCGCACGAGATCGCCGAGCTCGGCACGGTTCGGGACCGTGGCCGCCAGGCGTATCTGGCCGCCCGGCTCGGAGGCCTTCTCAAGGGCCAGCACCTCATGACCCGCGATGGCGGCAGCGATCGCCGCCTGCAGGCCGGCAGGGCCGGCGCCGGCCACCACGACCCGCCGCCGTCGCCGGACGACCGGCCGCCGGCGCTGGGCGTCCGCGCCACGCTCGGTCCTCGGCCCGGGGTGCGCGGGGGCGCCTGAGCGCAGGGCGCTCTCCGCCTCGCGCCCGGTCCTGGGGTTCTCGATGCATCCGAGCCAGCGGTTGAGGCCCATGCGGCCGACGCACTCCTGGTTGCAGGAGAGGCACAGCCGGATCGTGTCGGCTCGACCGGAACGCGCCTTCACGGCGAAGTCCGGATCGGCGATCTGGCCCCGCACCACACCGACCAGATCGCAGTGGCCGGCGCGGAGGGCGCGCTCGGCCTGGGCCGGATCCTTGTACCGTCCGGCCCCGACGACAGGAAGCGAAACGGCGTCACGAAAGGCCGACGGGATGAAGCTCGCGTAGCCGGGTGGGACGTGCATCGAGGCCTCGATCATGTACAACGTCGCCGTCGCCACGCCGATCGAGGTGTTCACGTAGTCGGCACAGCCCTGTTCCTCGACCATCCGCGCCACGGCCACGGCTTCGGTGATCGTCGTGCCCCCGTCGATGAGCTCGTCGCCGCACAACCGGACGCCGAGGGCGAGCTTCGTCCCCAACGTGTCCCGGACCGCGCCTCAGGATCTCGAACAGGATCCGGGCGCGCCGCTCGAGCGAGCCGCCGTAGCCGTCGGTCCGCAGGTTCGTAGCGGGCGAGAGGAAGCTCCGCACGATCGAGGAGTGGGAGCACTGCAGCTCGACGCCGTCGAATCCTCCCTGCGCGCAATGAGCCGCCACCTGGGCGTAGCCGGCGACGATCTCGTCGATCTCCGACTCCTCGACCGCCTGGGGGACCTCCCGGAACAACGGGTCGGCGACCGCGGACGGAGCCCAGACTTGAAGCCTCGAGTACATCCCGGTGCCCTGGCCGCCGTTGTGGTTGATCTGGGCGAAGATCGGCGTGCCGTGACGGTGCACACGGTCGGTGATCCTTCGGTAGCCGGGGATCACCGCCGGGTCGAAGCCGTGGACGAGCTTCTCGTACGGCCAGTCCGTGACGTGGACCGAGTGCTCCTCGGTGATCACGAGCCCGGCGCCCCCGGCGGCGCGCGCCTCGTAGTACGCCGCATGCTGGTCGGTCGGCAAACCGTCCTCGGCATAGTTCGTGAGGTGGGCCGAGAAGACGATCCGGTTCTCGACGGTGACCGGACCGACGCGAAGCGGAGAAAACAGCAACGGGTACCGCCGGCTGACGGTCATGAGGCGGATGCGCCGGCGAGCGCTCCCGGACGCACGAGCGCAAGGGCGACGCGCCTGCCTTCAAGGATCGCCTCGTGGATAGTCCGCGGCGCCACCGCGTCACCCGCACGCGGGAGGCGGGCGCCTGACGCACGCCAGAGGGTGTCCTCCGGAAGCAGGAAGCCGGCGTCGACGCACAGCGACGCCTCGATCAGGCGCCGCTCGCCGCTGAACCGGTCCTCGACGGTTGCGCCGGCCTGTCCAACCTCTCTGAGGACGCTGCGACGCACGAGCTCGACTCCTCGCTGCTGGAGGCGGACGTTCGACGGGGCCAAGTCGCCCGAACGGGCCAGCTGCTCTCCGGGCACATGGTCGGGAGTGACGAGCGTGACGGCGGCACCGTGCGTCGCCAGGAGCTCGGCTACCCCGACCCCGATCGGTCCGCCGATCGGATCCCACACCACCACCGGGCTCGGAGGTGGCTCGGCGATGCGGCGCTCGGCAGCCAGAACCTCCGCTGCGGCCGCCACCGCCACGCCGTGCGCCACTTCGAACGTTCGGCGCCCGGGCCGTGAGCCGGTGCAGTACACGACCGGGCCGGCATGCCCGTCGATCTCCTCGAGCGTGACCTCGTGGCTGGTCAGGACACGGACGCCCGCCTCCCGGCACTCCGATTCCAGCCAATCCACTAGCAATTCCAAGCGCTCCCGCCCGGGAGCACGTGCGGCCACCCGCACCATCCCGCCGAGGCGATCGCCGCGCTCGAGAAGCGTGACCTCTTGGCCGGCGGACGCCGCAACGCGGGCGCACTCCAGTCCGGCCGGGCCGCCGCCGATGACGAGGAGTCCTGTTCGCTGTGCGGTGGCGAGGGGGGCGGCCGTGGCCGGGGCGCCGCCGGCCGGAGCAGGCGCCGGCGGGTCGGCGGGCGGATCGGTGGTCTCGTGGCCTGAACGCGGCTCACCGATGCAGGTCACGATGGGGTTGCGGACATCGCGGACGCGACAGGTCTGATTGCAGAGGACACAGGGACGGATTCGGGCGGCCTCGCCGCTCGCCACCTTGTTGCCGAGCAGCGGATCGGCGATCTGGGCGCGGGTCATCTCGACCAGATCGGCTTCGCCGCGGGCTAGGAGGTCCTCGGCGAGCGCGACATCGACGATGGAGCCCTGCGCGACCAGCGAGACCCCGACCGGGAGGGCGGGGCGGACGGCTGCTGCAGTGCCGCGGTTGAAGCCCGGCTCGACATGACCGTCCGGGCGCGTGGCCGAGGTCCCGAACGCGGAGCCCCGCACGACGCAGACGTAGTCGAGCCCCAGGGTCGCGAACGTCCCGGCGAGCTCGGCGGCGGCCTCCGGCACTATCCCCGCCCAGGGGGCGAGCTCGTCACAGGACAGCCTCAGGCCGACAATTGCACCGGTGGCGACACGGTCGACGGCCTCCCGGGTGGCCCGGATCACACGCCGAACGAGCTCGGCCCGGCAGACGCCGAGCTCGTCGCTGCGGAGGTTGGTCAGGCCGGAGCAGAATTGCCGGAGAAGGCTGTACTGACCTGCGTTCAGCTCGACGCCGTCGCATCCGGCTGCGACGGCGGCGCCCGCCGCGCCGTGGAAGGCGGCGACCAGGCTCTCGACGTCCTCGTCCTCCATCGCCTTGGGAACTTCCCGCGTCTCCACGTCGGGCACCCCGGAGGGGCCGAGCAGGCAGCGCTGGTGATAGGCGCTCGACCCCTGCCCGCCGGCGTGGCCGAGGGCGGCGATCACCAGCGCACCCTCGTCCTGGCAGGCGACGGAGATGCGCGACCAGCCCTCGGCGGCGTGGGCGGCGAGCGGCGCCCGTTCGTACGGCCAGTCGGAGTCGTCGACCGACGCCTCCTCGACGACGATCACGCCCGCGCCGCCGGCCGCGCGTGCCCGGTAGTAGGCGACGTGCCGATCAGACAGCGCCCGGCGCTTCGCGAGGTTGGTCTCGTGCGGGCCGAACACGAGGCGGGTCCGGGCCTCCCGGCCCCCCAGCCGGACCGGTTCGACCAGTCGGGTCACCGCCGCCTTGCGCCGAGGGCGACCCGGACTCCCCCGCGCCCAGCGGCGGGCCGGGAGGCTGGCTTGGAATGGCCAGCGCCGGGGCTCGGCGCCGTGCCTGCGCCGACCAGCGCCAACGCTCTCTCGCCGTGCCCCAGAACGCATTCGGGGTCCGGCCCGTCGAGGGGAAGACCGGTGAAGAACTTCGCCGCCATGCAACCTCCGTGGCATGAGTCGAACGCCCCGCACGCGGCGCAGGCGCCGCCGACCGCCGGCTCGCGCAGGTCCCTGAACAGCGTCGAGTCGCGCCAGACGCCCGCGAAACCGCCCGGCTCCCGCACGCTGCCGGCACGAAACTCAGGGTGCATGACGAACGGGCACGCGTACACGTCGCCCACCGGGTCGACCAGGCAGACGACCCTGCCCGCCCCGCACAGGTTGAGCCCGGCGATCGGCTCACCGAGTGCACCGAGATGGAAGAACGAGTCTCCGGTCAGGACCTCCGGATGATCCACCAGGAACCGGTGCACGTCCACGAGCTGTTGAGCGGTCGGGCGCAGCTCGTGCCACGTGTCGGCGCCCCTACCGGCGGGACGCAGGCGGGCGAGGCGGAGCTGGGCACCGTAGCGAGAGGCGAGTGCGAGGAGATCACCGAGCTCGCCGGCGTTGAGTCGAGTTACGACGGCGCTCAGCTTGAACCCTACGAAGCCAGCCTCAGCCAGCCTCCCCATGGCCGTCACCGCCGCGTCGAACGAACCGCTGCCCCGCACGGGGTCGTTCGACTCGGGTCGAGCTCCGTCGACGCTCAGCTGCACGTCGAGGTAGTCCATCGACGCCAACCTGCGCGCCCTCGCAGGGGTGATCAAGGTCCCGTTGGTGGAGAACTTCACGCCCACTCTGGCACGGGAGGCGTGGTCGAGCAGGTCGAAGAAGTCCGGCCTCAGCAGGGGCTCGCCCCCGCCGACGTTGACGTAGAACACCTGCATCTCCGCCAGCTCGTCGAGAAACCGGACAGCTTCAGCGGTCGAGAGCTCACGGGGGTCACGGCGCCCCGAGCTCGACAGGCAGTGGACGCAGGCGAGGTTGCAACCGTACGTGACCTCCCAGGTGAGACAGATCGGGGCGTGAAGGCCGTATTGCAGCTGGTCGGCGAGCCGCGTCGTCGCACTCGACCGGGGCCGGAAGAACCTCAGCCGGCGCGTGCCGAAGTTGTACGCGAGGGCCCCGAACGGTTCGTCGCGCAACGACTCCTGTGGATCGAGTTCAGCTGCGAGCGACGTTGCGAACACGGTCGAAGACCGAGGCGACGCCGCCGTCTCGCGAGCGGCCACCGGGGCTCAGTACACCCCGCACATGCCGTCGATGGAGATCTCCTCGACGAGGATCTCCTCCTCGACGAGCTCGGCGCCGGCCGGCGCCGGCCATTGTGGTCAGCGGCGCCGGCGGAGCCGGCGGAGCCGGCCGACTGCGGCCCCAGCTCCGCTGGGGCCACGAACCTGTCCTGCTCCGTCGCGTTGCTCGGCATCGGGCGCGCCTCCGGCTTCGGTTGGCCCGGAAGGGGCACCGGGCAGCGGTCGAACGGGATTATATCCAGCGGGTTTGGCTCAGACGCTGAGGCCGCCGGTCGGGTTGACCATCGCCCCGCCGTCGACGACGAGCGTCTGCCCCGTGATCCAGCTCGCCGCGTCCGAAGCAAGAAACAGAGCCGCCTTCGCAACGTCGTCCGGCTCCCCCAGCCGCCTCAGCGGCAGGCGCCTTGCGATCTCCTCCTCACCCGCCTCCCAAAGGGCGCGGGCGAGGTCCGTCTTGATGAGACCCGGGGCGAGGGCGTTCACTCTTACCGAGGGACCGAGCTCGACGGCGAGGTGGTGGGTGAGGTGGATGACGCCTGCCTTGGTGACGTTGTACCAGCCGATCGACGGCTCGACCACCAGCCCGCCGATCGAGGCCATGTTGATCACGCTGCCGCCGCGCTCGGCCATCGCCGCCCGCCAGGCCAGCTGCGTCCAGACGAGCACGGCGTCGAGGTTCACCTGCACCGTCTTGGCCGCGCGGCCTTCGTCGAGCCCCATGAGCGGACCGAAGTACGGGCTCGTCGCGGCGTTGTTGACGAGGATGTCGAGGCCGCCCAGTCGTTCCACGGTGGCCTGCACGCACCCGGCGGCCGCGTCCCGGTCCCCGGCGTTCGCAACGAACCAGGCGACATCACCGTCGATGGATGCGGCGGCCTCCTCGAGTGCATCGGCCTTGCGCGAAGAGATCATGACCCTTGCTCCGGCCTCTGCGAAACGCGTCGCGATCGCCTTGCCGATCCCCCGTGACGCGCCCGTCACGAGCGCCACCTTGCCTCCGAGACCGAGATCCATGGCCAAAGACCATAGATTCCCAGGGGTGGACGCCTCCCGATCCCTGCCCGACACGGCGCAGCCGTGAACCACCTCGGCAACGAAACCAGCCCCTACCTGCGCCAACACGCGAACGACCCCGTCGACTGGTACCCGTGGGGCGAGGAGGCGCTCGCGAGCGCGAAGGAGCTTGGGCGGCCGCTCTTCCTGTCGATCGGATATTCGGCATGCCACTGGTGCCATGTCATGGGTCACGAGTCCTTCGCCGACCCCGACATAGCCGAGGTTATGAATCGGCACTTCGTGAGCGTGAAAGTCGATCGGGAGGAGCGACCCGATGTCGACGCCGTCTACATGGAAGCCGTGCAGGCCGCCAGCGGCCGGGGCGGTTGGCCGATGAGCGTTTTCGCCACTCCGGACGGACTCCCGTTTCTTGCCGGGACGTACTTCCCCGATCGGGCCCGGCACGGCATGCCGGCGTTCCGCCAAGTGCTCGAAGCGGTCATCGAGGCGTGGGACTCTCGGCGCGACGAGCTGGCCGCGCAGGGGCGCTCATTGGCGGAAGTGGTCGCGAATCGCCTTGGACCGCCGGCCCCGTCCTCCCTCGAGCAGGTGGTCCCTCGGGCGGACCTGCTGCAGAAGGAAGCCGCCGAACGGCTGGCGTCGATCTTCGACGCACGGGACGGCGGCTTCGGCTCCGCTCCGAAGTTTCCCCAGCCTCTGCTGCTCGACCTCCTGCTGCGGGTCCACGTCCGGGACGGCGATGCGACCTCGCTCGAGATCGTCGAGCGCACGCTCGAGGCGATGGCCTCCGGCGGCATCTACGACCAGCTCGGGGGCGGGTTCGCCCGGTACTCGGTCGACGAGCACTGGGACGTGCCCCATTTCGAAAAGATGCTCTACGACCAGGCACTCATCGCCCGCGTCTACCTGCACGCCTGGCAGGTGAGCGGTGACCCGCGCTGGCTGCAGGTGCTCGACGAGACCCTCTCCTACGTCCTGCGCGAGCTGCGCGACCCCGCCGGCGGCCTCTACTCCGCCGAGGACGCGGACTCCGAGGGCGAGGAGGGCCGCTACTACGTCTGGACCCACGAGGAGATGACCTCGGTGCTCGGCGCCGAGCTCGCCAGCGAGGCAGCCGCCTGGTACGGCGTCGTGCCAGGAGGGAACTTCGAGGGTCGGACGGTGCTGCACCGCGCGCGACGCGGCGACCTTCTCCGCCCTTCCCGAATCGAAACGGCCCGCCTTCAACTCCTGGCCGCGCGGGCCACCCGGGTCCACCCCGGACTGGACGACAAGATCATCACGGAGTGGAACGCGATGATGTGCTCGACCCTCGTGGAGGCGGCGGCTGCGACCGGCAGGGCGGACTGGGCGGAGGCGGCGGACCGGATCGCCACGTTCCTGCTCGATCACCTGCGTCGAGCCGACGGGCGGGTCCTCCGCTCGTGGTGCAGGGGACGGGCGAGCCTTCCGGGCTACGCGGCCGACTACGCCTGGCTCGTCGACTGCCTTACACGACTCGGCGAGCTCACCGGCGACCCTCGTTGGACCGCCGAGAGCGTCGGCGTCGCCCGCCAGCTCCTCGCGCTCTTCGCCGACGACGAGGGCGGCGGCCTGTTCACAAACGGAGTCGACGTGCCGCCACTGGTGGTGCGGCCGCGTGACAACTACGACGGCGTGACGCCGGCGGCGGGGTCGGTTGCCGCGATCGCCCTCGCCCGCCTCGGCGCCCTCGTCGGGGACGCCGAGCTCGAACAGGCGGCCGCCCGGATCGTCGAAGCCGCCGGCGCCGCACCCGCCAGCGCCCCATCCGCGTTCCCGGAACTGCTCCTCGGGGCGGCGCTGCTCGAGCACGGGCCGGTCGAGATCGTCGTCACCGGCGACCGCGCCGATCTTCTCCAGGCAGCTCGCCGTCGCTTCCTCCCCGGAGCCGTACTGGCCTGGCGGTCGTCCGAGAGCGCCGCGATCGCCGCGATCGCCGCCGACGGGGAGGTTCCCGAGCCCGCGAGTCCCCTGCTCGAAGGTCGCGCGGACGGCTTCGCCTACGTCTGCCGGCGCGGGGCGTGCCTGGCTCCCGTCGACAACGTCGACGATTTGTTGGCCGCGCTCGACGACGCGATAGGGGGCCCTTGAGACCGCGCGGCGTAAAGATCCCGCCGCGGCGCCGCCGGCGACCGGGGGCGGCTCGTGCAGACCGGCCCGGCCAGGTGATCCGATGCCTGCTGCTCGCGCAGGGCATGGAATGGGTGGCGGTCGATGTCGCAACCGGTGCCCTGGTCCGCAACCGCGCGTCGGGCTGGCCGGCGCCGGCAAGGACGGCGGGCGGTGGAGACGGCGCGTCCGAGGGCGACCGCGAACCCGCTCACCTCGAGGACACCCCGGAGCTCGACATCGTTGAGATCGAGTTGGCCGGCGACGACGAGCCGCCCGACCCGGGGCGCCCGGAAGCGGTCATGCTCCGCCAGGCTCCTGCCCGCGTCGGTACGCCGCGGCGGCGCGCGGTCCGCCGGATTCTGCAGGAGCTGCTCCCGTCGGATCCCAAGCGTCCTCTGCTCGGCTCGCTCGGTCCCTCGATCTCGTACGAGGATCTCGACGGCTCGCGCCCCTCGGTCGCCGTGGTCGCGCCCGACCGGGCGCCGGTCTTCGCCTCGGACGCGAAGGGCACGTGGTGCCAATTCGGGCTCGGCGGCCGCAGGCACCAGCTGCCCGTGGTCGACGAACGGATCATCGAAGCAAGGGCGAGGGCCCGCGGTGCCGCCCTCGGGAGCGACGCCGTCGCGAGAGCGATCGGCGGGCCTCCCAGGTATCTCGTCATCGGCCTCGGCGCACCGCGCCGGGGCCAGGCCCCCAAGCTCGTGCTCGGCGTGCTGCCCCGGCCCTGAGGGTCGAGCGCCGTCGCGCAAGCGGCGGCTTCGAGCAGCGCCGCGGCTCAGGCGGCGGCTTCGAGCAGCCCCGACGCCATCTCCGGCCGGCGCAGCCAGCGGCACGTCTCGTGATAAGCGACCTCCGCGACCTGTTCGAGACTGTGCCCCCGCATCAGGTTGAGGCCGTGGATCCCGATCGAATCAGGCCCCGGCGCGACCACCACGACCCGGAGACCACCGCGACGGGCGGCGGCCACCTCCCGAGCGAGCCAGCGCGTCGTGAAATGGCGCAAGGTGCGCCCCGACAGCGATGGCGGCTGCTCGGGGTCGTACACCAGCGGCGCGACGCAGACGGCCACGTCGCAGCCGGCGGCGAGTGCCAGGTCGAGGTTCGTGAAGGACCAGACGCCACCATCGACGAGGATTGTGTCTCCTACGTGCACCGGGGCGTAGACGCCCGGGATCGCGCACGAAGCTCGGACGGCTTCCGGCAAGGCGAGATACGGCGCCGGACGGGCGCTGAGCACAACCCGCCGGCGGTGCACCAGGTCGTAGGCGGTTAGCCACAAGCCGGCGTCCGGCCATCGCCGGGGCAGCTCCCGGTCGAGGATGGACAGCCCTTCGCCGATGGTGACCAGGCCGGCGGGAAAGGCACGCCGCAACAAGCCGGTCGGCGGTATCGACAGCAGGGAGGGCACTCGAACGGCGGTCCTGGCGAGGACGTAGGCCGAGCCGACGGCGTGACGGGCGACCCGGAGCGGATTGCTCGCAACAGGGCTGGGGGCCGCTTCGACAAGGTCCCGCGCCCGACCCATGAGGCCCTCGGACGTCCATCCGGTCCGGAGGTAGGCCCCAATGGCACTGCCGGCGGACGTGCCGATCACGACGTCGGCATCGGCGTGCGTGAAACCGAGCTCGCGCTCGAGCGCGTACAGGACCCCGGCATGATGGGCGGTGCCGACGAGTCCCCCGGCCCCGAGCACGAGCGCGACCTTCATGGCCGACAAGTATTGCTGGTCGGCCTGACACGGACGGAGCACTACCGCCGGCGGCGGCTTTGACACTCACCTGGGCGGGATTTCCCGGCTATAGCACCGGAAATACCGCCCAGGTTCAATTCTGGTCCGCCGGCCCGCCGCCGCCGGCCCGGACTGCCGGCTCGTCGTCTCCTTTAGAGAGGCAGCGTGCTTTCCGCCAGGGCCTCGGCCATCGCCCAACCGAACGCCACGAGACTGTCGCGACGCTCGCCGTCTACCGGGCCGAAGAGGTCGGCCAGAGCCTCGACTTCGCGGAGTGGCTTCTGGGGGTCGTAGTCGAGAAGACCGGCGGCGTCGCCATCGCCCCTGAGCACGAACGTCCGGTCGTCGAGCTGTCCCTCGGCGCCGAACCGCTTGGCCAGCCGGCGTCCCCAGGCGCGCTCCTCGCCGGTCGCCCGGTGATCCAGGCGTGGAACCACGTCCTCGAGCCCAGCGAAGGCTCGGAAACCGGCAGGCTGGGCGAGCCTTGTGCCGACGAGGACGTCCTCGTCGGGGAACGCCAGGACGGCGCGGCGGTAGAGATCGTGCATCGCTGCACAAAGAGCGGAAGTGGCGCTGCGGCCCCGGCAGAAGGCGGCGACGCCGATCAGCAGGCTTGGCGTGCCGCCGATCCGCTCGAGGGTTGCCAGCGCGTAGCCACGAAGCTTTCCCTGCTCGCGGACCTGGGTAACGAGCACCCACTCCTCGCGCTGCTTCGACAGGAAGCCCACCTCCCAGCCGCTCCTCTCCGCGGCGGAGAGATCAGCCATCTCGGCGAGCTCCGCGTCTGTAAGCGCCGTACAGTCCTTCGTGGCGACCTCGATTTCGATGGCCATGACCGTCCCATGCTCCCGTGCGTCGCTCTCCTCGCCGCCCTGGCCTCCCTGCGACCCGGCTTGTGACCGCGTCAAACAGGAGTAAGCCGCCCGTGGCGACGCCGATACCCAACGTGCCCGACAATCCGCACACGTCTCGGGCTCGGACCGCTACCAGTCTACGGGATCGAACAGCTGACCTGCCAGGTGAGCTCCGAAAGCCCCACTCAGCGCGCGACAGCGGACGTACCCAGAAGCTCCTTCAGGGCGCCGACGAGGCCGCCCCGCGGATCGACGTTGAATTGAGGAGGGAGCCTCAGCACCTTCTCCCCGACCCGCAGGTGCACCGCGCAGCTGCCGGGATGCTCGCTTACCAGATCGCGAACCTGGCGGACGAGAGAGTCCGTCAGCCGGTGCAGGGGCAGCACGACCTCCACCGGACGGTCTGTCCCGGAAGGCTCGAGCTCGAGACGCCGCACGTCCCGGCAGATGAGCTTCGGTTGATCCTCACGCAGATCGAGCCGGCCGCGTACCGCCACGATCGCGTCCTGCGCGAGCAGGCCCCCGTACTCCAGCATCGTCTTCGGGAACACCATCACCTCGATCGCCGCCTCGAGATCCTCGAGCACGAACGTCGCCATCAACTCGCCTCGGCGGGTGTAACGGCGAGCCAGCGCGGTGACGACTCCGCCGGTCGTGACGCTCACCATCTCTTGGCCAACGGCCTGCGCGTCGAAGCCACCGACCGCCGCGGCTCCGTCGGCGCTCGGGGCCGCCGAATCGAGCAAGTCGCGGATCGTCACGTCCGTGGCATTGCGCAGAGCCTGCTCGACTCCCATCAGCGGGTGGTCGCTGACATAGAGACCAAGCATCTCCTTCTCGAAAGCCAGACGTTCAGCCTTGTCGAACTCCAGCTCAGGGATGGCGACCCATGTCCCGTCGTAACTCGCCGGCGACCGGCCGTCGGCTGCGTTCTCCGGGTCGTCCTCGAGGAGCGAGAACAGGGTCGAGACCCCCTGCTCGTCCTCCCGCCGGCGGACGAGCGCCCGCTCGATGATTCCCTCGGAGGCCAGGCAGAGCCCCTTGCGTGGATGTCCGAGCGAGTCGAAGGCGCCTGCCTTCGCCAGTGACTCCACCCCCCTCTTGTTCAGCGCGCTCGGATCCACGCGGCGACAGAAGTCGTAGAAGTCGACGAAGGGACCGCCGCTCTCGCGTGTTGCGACGATGTGGTCGACGATGGCCTCGCCGACGTTGCGAACGGCTGAGAGGCCGAAGACGATGACGTCACGCGGTTCCGGCGACGAGTCATCAGCCACGCCGCGCATCGTCGTGAAATTCGAGGACGAGGCGTTCACGTCCGGAACCCGGACTTCGATCCCCAGCGTCCGGCACTCAGCGAGGTAGACAGCGCTGCGGTCTTTGTCGCCCTTCACCGACGACAGGAGCGCCGCCAGGTACTCGACCGCGTAGTGCGCCTTCAACCAGGCCGTTTGATACGCGACTAGGCCGTAGCCGTACGAGTGGGACTTGTTGAAGGCGTAGTCGGCGAAGGGCTCGATGATGTCGAACAGCTGCTTGCCGAGCACCTCGCCGTAACCCTGGGCCGCGCAGCCGGCGATGAACTTCTTCCTCTCGGCGGCGATGAGCTCCCGGTTCTTCTTGCCGCACGCCTTGCGGAGGTTGTCTGCCTCCTCGAGGGAGTAGCCGGAGAAACGCTGCGCCACCCGCATCACCGACTCCTGATAGAGCATCAGGCCGTAGGTGTCGCCGAGAATCGCTTCGACGTCGGGGTGGAGGTACGTGACCGCCTTGCGGCCGTTCTTCAGATCGGGATAGTCGCGGTGCATGTTGGCCGCCATCGGCCCCGGGCGGTAGAGGGCGACGAGCGCCGCCACGTCGTCGAAGCTCGTCGGCGCAAGCGAACGGAGGGTCGTGCGCATGGCGGCCCCTTCGAGCTGGAAGACGCCGATGGAATCGCCTCTCCGCAACATCTCGTAAGTGGCCGGATCGTCGAGCGGCACGGCGTCGATATCGGGGCGGCTGCCGGTGGTCTGCTCGATCAGGTCGAGCGCCATCTCGATGACCGAGAGGTTGCGCAGGCCGAGAAAGTCCATCTTCAGTAGGCCGAGATCCTCGACGCCGTGCATCTCGTACTGAGTGACGATCGGGGCGTCGCTCGGGTCGGACCCCGGCTCGGGCTTGCGCTGGACGGGCAGGTACTCGGTGAGCGGCTCGTGGGTGATGACGACGGCGGCGGCGTGGATGCTGTCCTGGCGGCGCAGCCCCTCGAGGCCTTTCGCGATGTCGATCACAAGCTTTGCGTCGGGGTCCTGCTCGTACATCTCCCGCAGGTCGCCCGCGGCCATGAAGCCGTCCTCGTGTCCCTCGACACGCTCGAGGCAAGCCTTCAGCGGCGTGTCCCGGCCCATCACGAGCGGAGGCATGGCCTTCGCGATCCGGTCGCCGAGGGCGTAGGGAAAGCCGAGCACCCGCGCACCGTCCCGTACGGCTGCCCGCGCCTTGATCGTCGAGAACGTGACGATCTGGGCGACGTGATCGGCTCCGTAACGCTCCGCGACGTACCGGATCATCTCGCCCCGCCGGCGCTCGTCGAAGTCCATGTCGATGTCAGGCATCTGCTTGCGGCCGGGGTTCAGGAAGCGTTCGAAGAGCAGGTCGTAACGGATCGGGTCCATATCGACGATGCGCAGGCAGTAGGCGACGCAACACCCGGCCGCCGACCCTCGTCCCGGCCCGACCCGGATGCCCGCCTCCCGCGCGTAGCGGATGATGTCCCAGACGACGAGAAAGTAGGCCGCAAAACCCATCTCAGAGATGACACGCAGCTCGAAGTCGAGCCGCTCGCGCACCTCCGGCGGCAGTGGCGAACCGTACCGTGCCGCGGCCCCCTCGTAGGTCAGATCATTCAGATAGGCGGCGGCAGACTCCTCGTAGGAGCCGCGCCGGAAGGTCTCGGGAACCGGGAATTGAGGAAGCGCCGGCTTCCCGAGTTCGAGCTCGACCTTGGCCCGCTCGGCAATCCACAGCGTGTTGTCGCACGCTTCGGGCGTTTCACGGAAGAGCTGGCGCATCTCGAGCGCCGTCTTCAGGTAGTGCTCCTCCCCCTCGAACTTGAATCGCTTGGGGTCGTGGATCGTGGCTCCGGTCTGCACGCACAGCAGGGCGTCGTGAGCGACGGCGTCCTCGCGCCTGCAGTAATGGCTGTCGTTGGTCGCCACGAGCGGGGCGTCGATGGAGCGGGCGATCTGGATCAGCCCGGGATTCGTCTTCCGCTGCGCCTCGAGGCCGTGATCCTGCAGCTCGACGAAGAGGTTCTCTCTCCCGAAGATGTCCTGAAGACGGCCGGCGAGAAGCCGGGCGTTCTCGAAGTCCTCCGCAAGAAGAGCCTGGAGCACCACGCCCCCGAGGCACCCTGTGGTGGCGATGAGACCGGCGTGATGACGCTCGAGGAGCTCCCAGTCCACCCTGGGCTTGTAGTAGTAACCCTCGAGATAAGCGGCGGACGACAGCTTGATCAGATTGCGGTAGCCCTGGGTGGTCTCGGAAAGGAGTGTCAGGTGGTAGTAGAGCTTCTCTCCACGATCCCCTTCGCCACCTGTGTCGTCCACGCGGCCGCCTCGCCGCACCGGTCGTTCGTGCCTGGAGGTGCCCGCCATATAGGCCTCTGTGCCGATGATCGGCGTGATGCCACTGGCTCGGCACTCCTTGTAGAAGTCCAGGACGCCGTACATGTTGCCGTGGTCGGTGATGGCGAGAGCCGGCTGGCCGTCAGCCACTGCTGCCGCGACCGCCTCACCGATCCGCGCCGCCCCGTCGAGCATCGAATATTCGGTGTGCGTGTGGAGATGGACGAACGACGCGCCGCCGTCCACTGCCCTTTGGGACCCTTCGGCCAATCCTTACCCACCCTCTGTCCACAGACTCGATCCACAGCCTGTGGACGAACTACACGCCTGTCATTAGCCCTACCGCACGATAGCGCGCCGCGTGCGCGAGCGACATCGGATTCGGGTGGCCGTTGCGGCCGCGATGAGAGCGGTTGGGAGGGGAGCCGGGAGAAGCTCAGGCAGTCGTCAGGCGGCGCAGGTCTTCGAGTGACAACTCGACGGTCTGCTCCCCGTCGCACTGCCCACATCCGTCGACATGGCGCCACGAACGGATCCGTCGCGTACCGGAGCTGTTGAGGACGACCACGAAAGCCTCGGAGCCTTCCGCGAGCTCCAAGCGTTCATATGGTCGCCAATCCGTGGCGGCGATGGCCGGATCGATGTCAAGACCCTTCAAAACCCTGCGGAATCGGCGCGCGCCGACGTCGAACACCCACGTGCTGTGGCAGGAATCGAGAACGAGAAGCCCCCCATCGCTGGAATGATCGAGGCCGGCCGTGTCCGCGCTCGGCGCGAACGCGCCGACGTCAGGGCCGCTCGATGTCTGATCACCGAGGTCAGGAATCCCGTTCATGTCAAAGATCATGCCCCCTCGGCGGGACGAGCCGCACGCGGTTACGTTGCGATCACGTGAAGATCCCAGAGTCCCGCTCGGCAGCGAACTGGGCACTAATCGCGAAAGCCCAGCTCACCGTACACGAAGGCACCCCGGACGGCAGGGTCACGAATCTCCGAATTGCCACTTTGCGTGGTTTGCGCGACGCTGTAGGTATGGACCGTGCCGACCTTGATTCATTGCTGCGCCGCTTATCTGCGGCTGAAGGCTCCGACCTCCACCTGAAAGTGGGGTCCCCGCCGCGAATGCGGATCAACGGGGAGCTGACTCGCGTCACCGACGTTCCCGTCATCAAGCCGGACGAGATGGCCACGATCGCCAAGGAGATCATGCAGGAGCGAACGTGGGCTCACTTCGAGGAGACCAACGAAGGTGACTTCGCGTACTCCATCCCGAACCTCGGCCGCTTCAGGGTCAACGCCTACCGGCAGCGCAGCACCATCGGTATGGTCTTCCGACTGGTTCGGTCACACGCCCGGTCCTTCGGCGAGCTGAACCTTCCCGAAGCGGTGCGGCGACTCGCCGACGAGTCGCGCGGTCTCGTGCTCGTGACGGGACCGACCGGCTGTGGGAAGACGACGACACTCGCAGCGATGATCGACCACATCAACCGCACGCGCGAGTGTCACATCGTCACGATCGAGGACCCCATCGAGGTCCTCCACCACGACGAGCTGTCTGCAGTCAGTCAGCGGGAAGTCGGTTTCGACACCTCGAGCTTCCTCGTCGCACTGCGCTCGGCGCTCCGGGAGGATCCCGACGTGATCCTCGTCGGCGAGATGCGCGACCAGGAGACCGTCGAGACAGCGCTCAGCGCAGCCGAGACCGGGCACCTCGTGTTCGCGACGCTTCATACGATCGACTGCGTCGAGACCATCAACCGCATCGTGGACTTCTTCGCCGCCGCCCAGCAGCACCAGGCGCGCCTCAGCGTCGCCGGAGCGCTGAAGGGCACGATCTGCCAACGACTCGTTCCGACCGCCGACGGTTCGGGCCGGGTGCCTGCGCTCGAGATCATGATCACCAACGGGCGGATCCAGCAGTGCATCATCGAGCCGAGCCACGGGGGCGACATCACCTCGATCATCCGAGAGGGCGAGTACTACGGAATGCAGACGTTCGACCAGGCGCTCGTCTCCCTGCTCGAGCAGGGCACGATCGACCTGCGTGCGGCGACGCAAGCGGCTTCGAACCCCCACGACCTCCGCGTCGCCCTTCAACAGCGAGGCCTCGTCGGCTCCGCTGTGCGGTAGATCCTGCGTCGGTCGCCGGAAGGATCCGCGGCTCGCCGCGGCGCCGATGCTACGTTCCTGTCGTCGAGCGACGGATCCAGGTGCCGCGCGGCGTGTCAGGGCAGCCAGTGATCGGAGGCCGGTATTCCGAAGCACGGGGAAGGCACGACCGGTCGGCCGAGCGACGCTCTGGAGGCCGCTGCTCAGGTTCCAGGCATGGAGGATGCAGCGAGCCGAACTCCGGGCGAGTCTGGCGGACCGGCTCGACGCTTACCTGGATCTCATGGTCGCGCTGGAATCGACGAAGCGGAGCGCTCGAGAGGCGCTCTCGCAGTCAACCTCAGGGCCCCCGCCGACGCACGAGGGTCGCCAGGTCGGATAGCCGAGCCCACGCTCCGCGGTCGGATGAGTTCGCCCGAATCTGTCCCACAGAGTGGAAATTAGTAATAAGGTTGTTGCAACGGCTGTGTCGGTCGCCAGTGAGCTACGAGGGGTCGAGCAGGCTCCGCGTCGTCGCAGGAAAACGATTGGTAACTGCACAGATCGCGCCTTCCATGCTGCATTCGGTAGGTGGGGCCGGCATTGCCGGAGTGAAAAATCGAGCGAGGGTCGATGGCAGAGAGGTTCTCCAATTGGGCGAACTCGGGACAGTCGGCCTCCTCGCGGGGCTCGCCACAGCCCGCTGAGGGACGAGGAGGCGCAGCGCCGCTCCAATCAGTTCCGGTCCCATCGGCCGCGGACGCCCGAACTCGGGCGCTGGCGTTGCCGATGCCGAAGGGCCGTGCGCGCTTCGGGCCGCGACTTGCGCTCGTTGCGTCTGACGTGGCTGCGCTGACGCTGTGCATTTCAGGCGCACTGCTCCTCTTCAACAAAGAGGGGTCAGGTACCAAAAGTCAGGCGATCTGGGCGAACGTCGTGCTCAGCCTGCCGCTGCTCGTGGTGGTCGTGGTCTCGTTCGCGCTCAACAACTTGTACGCGAAGGCTCCGGGCCAAGTTCTGAGGAACTCGTTCACCGAGTTGCACGACATCATCTACGGGCTTGGGATCGCGGGCTGCGCGGTACTCGGCGTGGACCATCTCTTCAGCTCCCTCCGGGGCGAGGCGACGCTCGACGAGCCCATCACGATCGTCGTCGCCTTGCTGTTCGCGGCGGTGGCGATCCCAGCGATGCGGGCCATCAGCCGGGCGGCGCTTGCGGGCGGTGAGAGTCGAGCAGTTCCGCGTCCTCATCGTCGGCAGCGGAATGATGGCCCGGCACCTGCTCCGCTATCTGTCGTGGGACCCGCGGATCACCGTAGTCGGCTGTGTGGACGACAACCCCGCCCCCGGCACCGCCGTGCTCGGCACGATCGAGGATCTGCCGCAGCTGGTCGACGAGCTCGCGGTGGACCAGGTGATGGTCGGATTCTCCCAGACCCATCCGGCCGAGGCGATCCTACGGCTGCAGTCGTTGAACAACCATGTCGCAATCTCGATCGTGCCGCGCTACTTCGAGTTGCTCACGTGGCGGTCGGCGGTCAACGAGATCGCGGGACTTGCGCTCATCGACGTCGCCCCCGCTCGGCTGAACATCGCGTCGCGAACAGTCAAACGGACGTCCGACATCGTCGTCGGAGGACTGACGCTCTTGTTCGCGCTGCCGGTGCTCTGCGTCGCCGCGATCGCGATCAAGGTGAACTCCCCGGGCCCCGTGTTGTTCCGCCAGGAGCGGATCGGCCGGGACAACAAGCCTTTCGCGATGTTCAAGCTGCGGACGATGACCCACAATGCCGAAGCCATGCGTGACTCGCTTGACCACGCGAACGAAGTGGACGGACCGCTTTTCAAGATGCAAGTCGACCCCCGCGTGACCAAGGTCGGTCGCTTCTTGCGCAAGACGAGCCTCGACGAGATGCCACAGCTTTTCAATGTGCTGCGCGGCGACATGGCGCTCGTCGGCCCACGGCCGTTCATCCCGTCCGAATCGCACACGATCGACGGGTCCGCGCAGCGTCGATTCGAGGTCCGGCCGGGCATGACCGGGCTGTGGCAGGTCTCCGGCAGAAGCGAGCTGAGCTTCGACGAGCTCCAGCGACTGGACTACCTCTACGTCGCCTCGTGGTCCATCTGGTGGGATCTGCGCATTCTCTGGGTGACTCCGGCTCGGGTGCTCCGCGGCCGCGGCGCCTTCTGACCTTCTCCAGCGGCCGACGATAGGGATCAGCCGGCGAGCGGCCTCCTCTGCCACGACTTCGCGAAGGCGGTCGGCGAAGTGCTCCTCGGAGAAAAGCTTCGCCTGAGCGACGAGTACTTCCGCCGACCAGTTCTGGCTGTCAAGCTCGTCCATCGCGGCGCTCAGGTGCTTGCTGTCGGGCGCATCGAACAGCACGCCCGTCTGCCCTTCGACGATCGTGTCGAGGAATCCGCCGGCCCGCAGCGCCACACTCGGCCTGCCGAAAGCCGCAGCCTCGAGCGGTGTCAGCCCGAAGTCCTCGTACGACGCAGCGATGAGCGCGCGGCAATTTCGCGTAGCACCATCGGAGCTGGGCGTCGGAAACCTTGCCGAGGAGCGTCACGCCACGACCGCCGAGCGCGTCGAGCCGCGAGCGCTCGGGTCCGTCTCCCACCACCACGAGCCTCGTGTCCGCCCGCCCGCGCGCCGCCTCGACGATGGCGTCGACGTTCTTGTAGGGCAAGAGCCGCGACACGCACAGCCAGAACCCCGGTTCGAGCCCGGCGACCGGCTGCTGCGGCCCGACGCTGTCGATCGCAGGGGGCGGGGGAAGGATGGTCGGCTCGATCCCGTAGAGGTCCCGCACCGCGCCGAGCCACTGCGGAGGACACGACGAGGTACCGGTCGGCCGACGCGGCCGCTCCGCGGTCCCAGCGCTCGAGCCGAGGCCGCAACTCTCCAGCACCCTCCTCTTCACGGCGTGCCCCGCGGCGCCGCCCGTCTGACCAGGCCGGCCGAGGTATCGGTCCGTCTGATACAGCCAACGGGCCGGTGTGTAGCAATACACGATTTTCCGACCCGTCACCGGGACCCCGTGGGCCCACCCGCTCGAGCTGCAGACCGTGACGGCCGCGTCGATCCGA
>CAVXNB010000001.1:0-1315968 GCA_963763085.1 uncultured Acidimicrobiaceae bacterium | reverse complement strand
AGGAGGCGCTGCCTTAGGCGGCCGGCCTCGGGCCGGCCGGGCTGCCGCCGCCCGCCCCGGTCGGGGAGGTCGGGCGGTCGCGGGGAGGGCGGAGGAGGGCCTGGGGTAGTCGAAAAAGTCTTTCAACTTGCCTCCGTTAATGATTGCAGGCGGTCACTATGTTTGGGCAGGTCTCCCGTTCGGCGGCCGCGGAAGCGCCCCTCGGACAAGGGGATGCCGAGGGACGCTCCTAACTACTCCGTGTTGTGCCGCCGTACGGTTGCTTCGCCTTCATTACAAAACGGTTCTCAACTCGTGTTACGGCCTCGAGGCGAGCTGGGTCTGGCGGGCGAGCAGTTCCTCGAGGCGCTCGATCGACTCCCGAGTGCCTTCCTCCATGCCGTCGCTGACATCTGATCGCGGTCGCTCACGGTGAGGAAGACGGATCGGTCGTCGAGTCTTGTGTGCGAGCCCTCTGCCGTGAGGGCGGTCCGCTTCAGGACGACGTGTCCCGGCTCTCCCTCGAACTCGAACGTCCAGACCAGCAGTGTGGGAGCTTCGACCGTATGGAAGACGCCACGAAAGGCGAATTCGTTCCCCTGCTCGTCGTGCTGGACAAAGCGCCATGTTCCGCCGTGGCGGGCGTCGAGTGCGTCCATGGTCGTGGTCAACCGCCGTGGTCCCCACCACTGCGGGATCATCTCCGGATCGGTGTGGGCACGGAACACGAGCTCCGGCGGGGCTTGAAAGGTCCGGGACAGGACGATCTCCTGCACCCCGGGGGTCATCACGAGCTCGGTCATGGTCATTGCTTGGCTCCCTTCCTGGTCTTGGATGTCTCGGTCGTTGCCTCGGTGTCGGTCAGGCCGCGCAGGTGCTCGTCCAGCCGGTCATAGCTCTGCTCCCAGAACTGCCGGTACTGGTCGAGCCAGCTGGCCGCTTCGGAGAGGGAAGCGTTTGCCAGGCGGGCCGGGCGTTGCTGGGCGACCCTGCCGCGAGTGACCATGCCGGCGCGCTCCAGCACCTTCAGGTGCTTGGAGACCGCTTGCAGGCTCATCTCGAACGGTTCGGCCAGCTCGTTCAGTGTCGACTCGCCCTCGGCGAGACGCTCGATGATCGCTCGTCGCGTCGGATCTGCCAACGCTGCGAATGCTGTGCTCAACCTGTCCATGCAACCTGTCTCCTCAACCGATCGGTTAATCAACCGATCGGTTGAGTATGTGGCAAACACCGCCACTTGTCAACCCGCCGGCTGGTCGGCCGGCGGGCCGGGTTGGTGGCCGGCGGCCCGGTGGTGTCGGGTGGCCCGCCGGCGGGGCCGGGGGGTGTTGGGGACCGGTTGGCCGGCGGGCCGGGCCTCAGCCGGTCGTTCGCCGGCGGAACAGGTAGGCGGCCAAGGGAGCGAACACGACCAGCAGCCCGACCGACCAGAGCAGCGACGCCGCAACGGGGTGCTGCATCGGCCAGGCATGGATCGACGCGGAAGGATTGGGATTGCCGAACAGCTGGCGAGCTGCCGACGTGACGGCGCTTACCGGGTTCCAGTCGGCGATGACCCGAAGCACGGCCGGCATGCGCGCCGTGGGGACCAACGCATTGGAGACGATGGCCAACGGGAACAAGATCACGAGTCCAACCCCCTGTCCGACTCCGGTCCTTTGCTCACGATGCCGAGACAGGCGCAGCACCACGACAGCGCGTAGGCGAAGAGCAGGAAGATGGCGAAGCCGGCGATTGTCGACGCCGCGCCACTCTGCGGGCGCCAGCCGACGACCAGGCCGGTGGCAACGACAAAGAACGTGCAGATAGTGGCGGTGAGAAGGTCGGTGAGGGACCGTCCCACCAGCACCGCCGGCCGCCACATCGGCAATGATCGGAAGCGCTCGATGATCCCGCCGTTTAGGTCGTTGCTGAGGCCGACCGCCGTGCCCATTGCCGAGGTCGTCAGGTTGAGCGCCAGCATGCCCACGATGGCGAAGTCGGCGTAGCTACCTCCGCGGGGAAGGACCACGCCGGCACCGAACACGTAGACGAACAAAGCAGTGAACAGCACCGGTTGGATCGTCACGTCCGACAACTGCAACGGCTCGCGGGCGATGTGCACCAGATCGCGCCCGGTGAGCACGACGATGTCGGCGATCTGCCGCGCCAGGTTGGGCCGTCCGCGGCTGGACGGTCGGCGGCGCTCGGGACGAGGATCGCGGTCATGTGCGCACCACCTCCAATTCCGGGCTGGCGGGTTCGGCGCCGTTGCCGGCAGGTCCGCCGACTTCGACCGTCGGTTGGCCGGTCAGAGCAGAAGACGTCGTCGAGGGAAGGTTGATGGAGAGCCACGTCGTCGACGGTGATACCGGCGTCGTCGAGCGCGCGCACGACGGTGGTGGCCAACCCGTCACCGCTCACGACCGGGGCCCGCAGGCGACGACCGTCGTGGCTGACCTGAACCGTACCGGCGACGTACGGCTGGAGCGCGACGACAGCAGGACGTCCCCACCTCGACGCTCAGCGCCTTGCTGCGCGAGGCGGTGGGCGACCTCCTGACGCCGTAGCCGTCCGCCGCCTGACCCCACCCGCCGGTCCTGCCCGGCGAACCAGGGAGGGCCGGGTTCGGACGACGTGATCGTCGCCGCGGACCTTAGGCTCGCCTCGATGTCGACTTCCGGCGAGTTGAGCTACGCCTCGGCGGCGGGGCGGTGGGTGATCGCGGCCACGGTGCTCGGGTCCGGGATGGCGGCAATCGACGCCACCGTCGTCGGCATCGCCCTTCCCACCATCGGGCGCGAGTTCAGCGCCTCGCTCGGAACGCTGCAGTGGGTCGTGACCGGCTACACGCTCACGTTGGCGGCGTTCTTGCTGCTCGGTGGCTCGCTCGGCGACCTCTACGGCCGCCGGCGGGTGTTCTGCCTCGGTGTCGTCTGGTTCATTGTGGCCTCGGCTGTGTGCGGGCTGGCGGTGGACTCGACCATGCTCGTGATCGCCCGAGTCGTTCAAGGAGTCGGCGGGGCGCTGCTCACGCCGGGGAGCCTGGCCATCCTGCAGGCGTCGTTCTCCCCCGAGGACCGCGGGGCCGCGATCGGCGCCTGGTCCGGGCTCGGTGGAGTCGCCGCCGCCGCCGGGCCGCTCTTGGGCGGCTACCTGATCGCCGCCGCCTCCTGGCGGTGGATCTTCTTCATCAACCTGCCCGTCGGCGCAGCCGTCCTGATCATGTCGATCCGTCACGTCCCGGAGTCGCACGACCCGACGGCGACCGGTCACATCGACGTCGGCGGCGCCCTCGTCGGGGTGGCCGCCCTCGCCGGCATCACCTACGCCCTCATCGAGGGGCCCGAACGTGGCTTCGGGTCGCTGTCCGTGCTGATCGTGCTCGTCGCCGGGCTCGTCGGAGCCGTCGCCTTCGTGCTGGTCGAGCGGGCCTCGCCGGCGCCGATGCTCCCGCTCCACCTCTTTGCCAACCGCCAGTTCTCCGTCACGAACGGCGTCACGTTCGTGGTGTACGGGGCGTTGGGAGGGGCGTTGTTTCTCTTTCCGGTCGAGTTGCAGGTCGTCAACGGGTACACGCCCCTCCAGTCCGGCGTGGCGCTGCTGCCGCTGACCTTCGTCATGCTCGTGCTGTCGGCGCGCTCGGGCCGGCTGGCGTCGCAGATCGGTCCGCGCCTGCAGATGGGCGCCGGCCCGGTGGTCGTCGGCGCCGGCCTCGCCCTCCTGGTCCGTTCCACGGACTCGGGCTCGTACCTGACCGGGGTCCTGCCGGCGGTGCTGGTGTTCGCTCTCGGGTTGGCGATCACGGTCGCGCCGCTCACGTCGACGGCGATGGGGTCGGTCCCGACCGAGCACGCCGGCGTCGCGTCGGCGGTGAACAACTACGTCGCCCGCGTCGGGAGCCTGCTGGCCGTGGCGGTGTTGCCGGCGCTGGTGGGTATCTCCGGTTCGAGCTACCTGCACCCCGCCGAGCTGTCCGCCGCCTTCCGCAAGGCGATGATCATCTCCGCCGTCACGTGTGCGCTCGGCGGGGTGATCGCCGCCATCGGCATCCGCAACCCGACCCGCGCCGGCGCTGCGGCCGGGGAGTCTCGTGAGGCCCGTGTCTCCTGCGCGCTTGATGCGCCGCCGCTCGGAGCGAAGACTTGAACGAAAGAAGGGAGTGTTCGTGAAACTCACACGCGGATTCAGGGGCCGGGGAGCATCAGAGCGCGACCCCAGGCTGCCGCCGGGCCAGTACGACGCGGGAGCGACCTGGCCGGTGCTCACCGCCGAGGCGACGCCGCGGCTGGACACGGCGTCGTGGACCTTCGCCGTCGAGGGACTGGTGCAAAACCCACTGAAATGGACCTGGGACGAGATCCACGCTCTGCCGCCGGCCAGCTTCGAGGGCGACATCCACTGCGTCACGACGTGGTCGAAGCTCGGCGTCCACTTCAGCGGCGTGTCGGTCGACACCCTGCTCGGCTTGGCGGAGCCGCTCCCCTCGGCGAGCTTCGTGCTCGCCTTCTCGCACACCGGCTACACGACGAACCTTCCGCTCGCGGACGTGACCGGCGGGAAGGCGTGGGTGGTCTGGGACTACGAGGGGAGCTCGCTGGCGGTCGACCACGGCGGCCCGGCCCGGCTGCTCGTGCCGCACCTGTACTTCTGGAAGAGCGCCAAGTGGGTGGCGGGCCTGCGGCTGCTGGACCATGACGAGCCGGGCTTCTGGGAGGTCAACGGCTACCACGACCGGGGTGACCCCTGGCTCGAGCAGCGGTACCAGGGTGACTGAGCCCGTGACCGCCTCGATGATGCCGGCGACATCGCCCAGCGTCGCGCCGGCGCCGGCGCCGGGACCCTGGCAGAGCGCGACGGTCGAGGAGGTGAGGCGGGAGACGGCGCGGGCGAAGACGTTTCGTCTCCTGCTGTCGCGGCCCGTGCCGTACCTCGCCGGCCAGCACTTCATCGTGCGCCTCACCGCTCCGGACGGGTACACCGCCTCGCGCTCGTATTCGGTCGCCTCGGCGCCGGACGGCTCCGGCCGCATCGAGCTCTCGGTAGAACATCTCGAGGGCGGCGAGGTGTCCACGTTCCTGGACGAGGAGGTCATGGCCGGCGACGAGCTCGAGGTGCGCGGGCCGATCGGCGGCTACTTCGTCTGGCGCGGCGACACGCCGGCCCTGCTCGTCGGCGGGGGATCGGGCGTCGTGCCCCTGATGGCGATGCTGCGCCTGGCCAGGCAGACGGGTCGTTCGGACCTCGTCCGTCTCGTCGTCTCGGCAAGGACGCCCGAGGACCTCTACTACGCCAAGGAGCTTCCCGGCCCGGAATCGACGGTCGTCTTCACCCGCGAGGTGCCGGCCTCCTGGCCGCGGCCGCCCGGGCGTCTCGACGAGGCGGATCTCCGGGGCGCGCTCGTGGAGGGGGGCGGGGCGTTTGTGTGCGGGTCGTCTGGTTTCGCTGATCATGTGACCGGCCTGCTCGGCCGCCTCGCGGTGCCGGACGATCAGATCCGCGTGGAGCGTTTCGGGCCTACGGGCTGAGTACCGGTTCGAGCACGGCACGCGCCCGGGCGAACATCGGTGCGGCCCCGATCTGCTGGAAGGTGGCCGCCGCCTCGTTGGCGAGCCGCGCCGACTCCTCGACCCTCCCCTGGCTGGCGAGCCACTCGGCCCGGTCGAGCTGGGCGCGCGCGGCCCAGTACGGGTAGCCGAGCTCACCGAACTCGCGCTCCGCGGCGAGGAGGTCGTCTTCGACGGTCTCGTTCTCGCCCCGGGCGCCGGCGACGAGCGCCACGCCTCTCGTGAGCTGCGCCCTGAGAAACGGAGGGATCCGGCCGCGGGGGTATCCCGCCACCTGCTCCAGCGCGCGTTCGGCGTCCTCGAGTCGGTCGGCCGCGACGGCGGCTCCGACGGCAGTAGTGAACCCGTCTCGGAGCGACTCGTGGGCGATCCCCAAGCCACCTCCGACGGCGGCGTCGATGGCACGCCGGGCCGCTCGGAGGGCCGCCTCGTACTCGCCTTCGGCGAGAAGGATGGCCGCCTCCGCGTTGGCGTACCCAGTCTTCTGTTGCACGTCGTCGCTCTCAGCCCAGGCACGACAGCCGAGGAGGTGGTCACGGGCGGCGGCACCGTTTCCACGCAGCGCCTCGACCACCGCCAGCCTGACGTGGATGTCCGCAGCTCCGGGGCGCTCGTCGCCGCCGGACTCGAGCAGCTCGGTGCCGAGCCGCTCCGCCTCCTCGAGGCGGCCCGCCATCGTGAGGACGTACGTGAGGTTGCCGGCGGCCCCGGCCTCGTACCCGCGCAGGCCCCAGCGTCGCGCCAGCGCCAGCGCGGCTCTGGCGTGCTCCTCGCTTCCGGGCAGGTCGCCGGTCATGCAGAGATCGGCCAGGTTGGTCTCCGAGATCATCTCGAGCAGGGTCAGCCCGTGGATCCGGCAGACGGCCACGGCGCCTTCGTAGAGCAGGCGAGCCTCCCGGGAGCGTCCCGCGCCGCTCAGCATCACGCCCTTCACGATGAGGCCGTACGCGTACGGCTCGTCGAGCTCGTGGTGCTGGGCGAGGGTCAAGGCCTCTTCGATCGGTCCGGCTGCCTCGTCGCGGTGACCGGAGAAGGCGAGCGCGGTTCCGAGCTTCAGCTCGAGGTCGGCGAGGACCTCCGGAGGGGCGCCACGGCCCTCGAGCGACGCCATCGCCTCCCGGACGCGGATGACACTCAGCTCGCCCCGGCCAAGCCGGTCGAGCGACAGCCCGAGGCTTGCAGTCACTCGGGCGGCGTCGATCACGCGCCCGGCCTCGACGTGGGCGGCGATGGCCGTCTCGAAATGGCCGAGGGCACGCTCGTGCCAGCCGGCGCGCTCGGCCATCTGCCCGGCCCGGTCGACGAGCGACGCCCGCTCGGCTTCGTCGCCGGAGAGCTCTGCCGCCTGCAGGTAGGCGGCTTCGGCCGCGTCCGGGGCGCCGACGGCGTCGGCCCGCTCGGCCGCCCGCGTGTAGGCGTCACAGGCGGCGGCCCGAAGATTCTCGGCGTCCGGGTCCTCGCCTGCAGCCCTGTAGGCGTCGTAGAGGTGGGCGCCGATCACCTCGGACACCTCGGCTCCCTGGTCGGGGAAGGCGGAGCGGAGGTGCTCGGCGGTCCGCAGGTGACGGGCCTTGCGCTCGGCTCTCGTCAACATGTCGTAGGCGACCGACCGGATGAGCGACTGGGTGAAGGCGTACTGGCCGCGTTCGGGCGACAGCTTGTCGGCGCGGACAGTCAGCACCTCCTTGCGCACGAGCGAGCTCAACAGCTCGTCGAGGTGAACCGGATCCGCGTCCGAGACGGCCTCGATGGCCTGGCGGGGGAAGCTGGCGCCGAGCACCGAGCACTCCTTCACGAGACTGCGCTCGTTCGGCTCGAGGGCGTCGAGGCGGGAGGCGATCAGGGCCGTGAGCCCGGGCGGGATCTCGAGCTCGCCGAGCTCGCCGACGAGGCGGAGGAGGCCGTCGCCCTCCTTCTCGAGGACGCCCTTGTCGAGCAGGCCCCGTACGGTCTCGATCGCATAGAGCGGGATGCCCTCGGCCCGCTCCACGATGCGTGCGCGGGCGGTCTGCGGGAGCCCGGTGACGAGCCCGTCCAGGAGCTCGGCGATGACCTCGTCGGACAGCCGGTCGAGGGGGAGGGTCGTGACGCTTCGGCGCGAGAGACCGAGCCCGCGGCGTTCGGTGCCCTCCGGTCGCGTCAGCACGAGCAGGAACAAGGCGTGATCGCCGGACCACTCCAACAAGTGGTCGAGGAACTCGACCATTCCGGCGTCGGCCCACTGCAGGTCCTCGACGACCATGACGACGGGGAGGAACTCCGACAGCCTCTCGAAGAAGAGCCGCCAGCCGGAGAAGAGCTCCTCGCGCCCGAGCACCTGCGGGCTCGGCAGGCCGAGCAGCTGGCCGAGGCGGGGAGCGATGAACTCCCGGTCGGCCGGATCCTCGATCCAACGCTCGAGCCCGCTGCGCAGCCGCTCGGCGACGAGGTCGAGCGGGTCCTCCTCGCTGATGAGCAGGCGGGCACGGACCATCTCCGACAGCGCCCAGTAGCTCACGCCCTCGCCGTAGGACAGGCAGCGGCCGGCGTGCCAGAGGACGTCGCCGGCGAGGCCGTCGATGTACTTGAAGAACTCCCAGGACAGGCGCGACTTGCCGACGCCGGCGACGCCCGAGACGAGCACGAGCCGCGCGGCGTGGCGGTCGGCGGTGCCGTGGAAGTGCTCCTTGACGAGGCGAAGGTCGTGGTCACGGCCGAGAAACGGTGCCTCCAGCACACCGGGACGCTGCGAGCCCGCCACTGCCGCGATGACCCGGGTCGCCTGGAAGAGCCGGACCGGGGCGGCCTTGCCCTTCAGCTCGTGCTCGCCGGCGTCGACGTAGGCGATCGCGGCCGCCGTCGCCGCCCGCGTCATCTCGTCGACGTAACAGCAGCCGGGCGGGGCTGCGGACTGGATGCGCGCCGCGGTGTTGACCCGATCGCCGACGACGAGGCCCTCCTCCGGGGTCTCGGTCGTGGCGACGCCGCCGGTGACGACGCCGACCCGAGCCTGGAGATCGGTCCTGCGCTCCGAGCCGTAGCCGGCGACGGCCGAGACGAGCTCGAGGCCGGCCCGGACCGCCCGCTCGGCGTCGTCCTCCTTCGCGACCGGGGCGCCCCAGACGGCCATGACGGCGTCGCCGATGAACTTCTCCACGACGCCTCCGTACCGGTTGACGATGGCTCGGGCGAGCTCGAAGTAACCGGAGAGGAGATCTCGTACTTCTTCGGGGTCGTGTTTCTCGGCGAGTGGGGTGAAGCCGACCAGGTCGCAGAAGAGGACCGACACGTGCCGCAGCTCGGCGCCCGCTTCGCTCGGCGCCACGGGCGGGGCGCCGAGATCCTGGCGGGCGACGGCCGGCGGCGCGGCACGCTCACCGCCGCCCATCGGCGCACCGCAGACCCGGCAGAAGGGCTTGCCCGCCGACACGAGAGCGCCGCACGAGCCACAGGCGCTCGACACCGGCGAGCCGCACTGCTCGCAGAAGTGACTGTCGGGCGGGATCTCCGAATCACACGTCGAGCAGCGCACGTCCCCTCCCGTCAGGCTCGAGCAGCGCCCGTGCGCGGGCGAGCATCGGCGCCATGCCGAGCGCCTCCGCTGTCTCGCCGGCTTCGGCCGCCAGCCGGATCGACTCCTCGAGGCGCCCCTGGCGGGCGAGCCACTCGGCGCGGTCGAGCTGGACCGACGCCGTCCAGGAGGGGTAGCCGAGCTCGCGCAATGCCCCCTCGGCGGACACGAGGTTCTCCTCCACCGCTTCGTCGTCGCCCCGGGCACCGGCAACGAGCGCCCTTGCGCGGGTGATCTGTGCACGCAGGAACGGGGGCACCTCGCCCCGCGGGCGCCCGGCCAGCATCGCCGCCAGCCGATCGGCGTCCTCGATCTCGCCGGCGTCGATGGCGGCCTCGAGGGCGATTGGGAAGCCGATGCGGACGACCTCGTGGGCGACGCTCAGCCCTCCGCTCATGACCTCGTCGAGCGCCCGGCGGGCTGCCTCGAGCGCTTCCCGGGCCTTGCCTTCGCCGAGCAGCACCTGCGCCTCGGCGACGGCGTAGCCGGCCCGGTACTGCACGTTGTCGCTCCCGGCCCAGTCACTGCAGCCGGCGAGATGCTCACGGGCGGCGTCGACGTCGCCTCGCAGCACGTCCAGACCGGCGAGCCGGAAGTAGATGTCTCCGGCCCCGGCACGCTCGTCGCCGCCGCCCAGCAGCTCGGTCCCGACTCGCCGTGCCTCGTCGAGCTGGCCGGCCATCGTGAGGATGTACATGAGATTGCTGGCCGACCAGGCCTCGACCTGGCGCAGTCCCCAGCGGCGGGCGAGCACGAGCGCCGCCTTGGCGTGATCCTCGGCGCCCGGAAGGTCGCGCGACATGCTGAGGTCGGCGAGGTTGCCTTCCGCCAACATCTCGCTTTGGGTGAGCCCGTGGACCCGGCTGACGGCGGCGGCACCCTCGAAGAGCATGCGCGCCTCCTCGGCGCGCCCCGGACGGTGTGAAGTATCGCCTTCGAGTTGAGTCCCCGGACGAGCGGGTCGGCGAGCTCGTGATGCTGCGCGAGCGTGAGCGCCTCCTCGTTCACGACCGCCGATTCGTCGCCGTGGCCGGAGAACACGAGGGCGCCGGCGAGCCTGACCTGAAGATCGGCCAGCACGTCCGGCGGCGCTTCGATCCCCTCGAGCGACGCCAACGCCGCACGGATCCGCAGGATCCCGGTCTCGCCGCGGCCGAGAGACGAAAGCGAGCTGCCGAGCCAGGCCGTGACCCGAGCCGCGTCGACGCTCCGGCCGGCACTGGCATGGGCGGCGATCGCCGACTCGAAGTGGTCGACGGCGCGTTCGGACCAGCCTGCGAGCTGGGCCATCTGGCCTGCCCGCCCGATGAAGCCGGCCTGCTCGGCCTCGTCGGAGCTCAGCTCGGCCGCCTTCAGGTAGGCGGACTCGGCCGCCTCCGGAGCGCCGACGTTCTGCGCACGCTCGGCCGCGATCACATACGCCCGGCACGCCCGGGCGCGGAGCTCGCCGGCGTCCGCATCGTCGCCGGCGGCGCGGTAGGCGTCGTTGAGGTGGGCTGCGATCACCTCGGACACCTCGGCGCCCTCGTCGGGGAAGGCCGTTCTCAGGTGCTCGGCGGTCCTCAGGTGGCGGGCCTTGCGCTCGGCTCTCGTCAACATGTCGTAGGCGACGGAGCGGATGAGCGACTGGGTGAACGCGTACTGGCCCCGCTCGGGTGACAGCTTGTCGGCCCGGACCGTCAGCACCTCTTTGCGCACGAGCGAGCTCAGCAGCTCGTCGAGGTCCGCCGTGGCGGTGTCGGACACGGCCACGATCGCCTGGCGGGGAAAGCTCGCCCCGAGCACCGAGCACTCCTTCACGAGCCGGCGCTCCTCGGGCTCGAGGGCGTCGAGGCGCGAGGCGATGAGGGCGGTCAGTCCCGGCGGGATCTCGAGCTCGCCGAGCTCGCCGACGAGATGGAAGCGCCCGTCGGCCTCCTTCTGGAGGACGCCCTTGTCGAGGAGGCTCCGCACGGTCTCGATGGCGTAGAGCGGGATGCCCTCGGCGCGCTCCACGATGCGCAGCCGCGCCGATGGAGGCAGGCCCGCCACGAGTCCGTCCAGGAGCTCGCCGATGACCTCGTCGGAGAGCGCGTCGAGCGGCAGCGTCGTGACCGAACGGCGGGACAGGCCGAGACCGCGGCGGTCGGTCCCCTCCGGTCTCGACAGCACGAGCAGGAAGAGGGCGTGGTCGCCGGACCACTCCAACAGGTGGTCCAGGAATCCGACCAGGCCGGCGTCTGCCCACTGCAGGTCCTCGATGACGAGCACGACCGGAAGGTGCTCCGACAGTCGTTCGAAGAAGAGCCGCCAGCCCGAGAAGAGCTCCTCGCGCGCCAGCACCTGGGAGGTCGGCAGGCCGAGCAGCTGGCCGAGGCGCGGGGCGATGAACTCCCGGTCGGCCGGGTCCGGGATCCAGCGCTCGAGCCCGGTGCGGAGCCGCTCTGAGACGAGCTCCTGCGGGTCCTCCTCGCTGATGAGCAGTCGTGCTCGGACCATCTCCGACAGGGCCCAGTAGCTCACGCCCTCGCCGTAGGAGAGGCAGCGCCCGGCGTGCCAGAGCACCTCGCCGGCGAGGCCGTCGATGTACTTGAAGAATTCCCAGGCGAGCCGCGACTTGCCGACGCCGGCCACGCCGGACACGAGCACAAGGCGCGCCGACTGCCGCTCGGCGGTGGCGTGGAAGAGCTCCTTGACGAGGCGCAGCTCGTGGTCGCGTCCCGTGAAGGGCGCCTCGATGACGCCCGAGCGCTGCGAGCCGGCGACGGCCGCCACGACCCGGCTCGCCTGGAAGAGGCGCACCGGCTCCGCCTTGCCCTTCAGCTCGTGCTCGCCGGCGTCGAGGTAGGCGATCGCAGCCGCCGTCGCCGCCCGCGTCATCTCGTCGACGTAGCAGCAGCCGGGCGGGGCCGCCGACTGGATGCGCGCGGCGGTGTTGACCCGGTCGCCGATGACGAGGCCCTCCTCGGGGGTCTCGGTCGTCGCGACGCCGCCGGTGACGACCCCGACGCGGGCCTGGAGCTCGATCTGGTTCGCGAAGCCGTAGCCGGCGACGGCGGAGACGAGCTCGAGGCCGGCCCGGACGGCGCGCTCGGCGTCGTCCTCCTTCGCCACCGGAGCGCCCCAGACCGCCATGACGGCGTCGCCGATGAACTTCTCGACGACCCCGCCGTAGCGGGCGACGATGGCACGGGCGAGGTCGAAGTAGCCGGAGAGGAGCTCTCGCACCTCCTCGGGGTCGTGCCGCTCCGAGAGCGGCGTGAAGCCGACGAGATCGCAGAACAGGACCGAGACGTGGCGCAGCTCGGTCGCCCCCGGCCCGCTCGGAGCGGCCGGCGTGGCCCGGGCGATCGCCGGCCGAACCTCGGGCACGGCGTCGAGCCTGCCCCCGCACGCCCGGCAGAACGCCTTGCCCGCCGACGCGAGCGCGCCGCAGGAAGGACACGTCCTGGCTACGGCCGAGCCGCAGTCCTCACAGAAGAGGCTGTCGACTGGCAGCTCGGACCCACACGACGAGCAGCGCACCCTCGCATTCTCCCTCGCAGACCGCCCCGGTGCGAGCGGTCCGCACATTCTTACCTCCCGAGTAGCTGCTCGAAGACAGACGGGTCCGGCCGGTCGGGCGCGGCGGCGTGTTGCTCTCGAGAGTGGCCACAAAGAGTGGTCATATGACTACAAAGAGTGAATACCATGACCCGCGAGTTATCGCGGGAGCCTCGCGGCTATTTACGCATCTGGCTGTGGATTAGGGAGCGGCTGGATGGCCGCCGACAGGATCTCACCAGGCGGGACGTTCTCGCGATATTCCCAGGTTGTAATCGGCAGCTCGTCGTTGTCCGTGACGTGCAGCCGGCTGGGCGAGTGAGCGAAAAGCCAGGAAACTGGCCGTTTCCAGCCACCACAACCGCGGCCCAGCCCGGTCCTCGAGCCCACGCTCGGGCCGACTGGGCTGGGCGGAACCGTTGGAAGGCCGTCCGAGGGCGCCCCGCAGACGGCCGGCGCGAGCGGGTAATTGCCCGGTGCGCTGTCGCGCCGTTCAAGGCGATATGCGCGTGCCGCCAGCAGGGCCTGTGCGTGCCATGTGGTCGGACTCTTGACATCGCAGCGTGCTCCTGTCAGGGTTCTCCCTGCGAGGGAAGCGATGATTCCCAGCCCTTATATGGTCGCTTGGGCTGGGTGGAGCGAATAGCGAACCCGTCCTTGCTCGTAATTCAAGGTGCTTTTGGAACCTTCGAGCAAAGCGAACGGGTATGGCGAGCTACCTCCAGTTTCAACACAGGTCAGCCGTAGAGGAGTGGTTTCCGGCTGTCCGCAGCGAGCTCCGCGGCTGTGGCGGGTATGCGCCCGCGCCAGTCCCGAGCTCGGACTCACCGAGGGAGTTCTCCTTGGCGGCGGTGTTTGCTGCGATGAAGCGATTCTTCACTGAACGAGACGACGTCCGGAATTGGCCATCCGCATTCGGCAGCCGACCGGACGTCCGTGCAGTTCCCGGCGTTGGTGGGGCACAGGGAAGAGATGTGGCGGTTCCGCAGGACGGGGCGATCGTGCCCGGCCCGGCTGAACCGTCTCACAGGGGCACCGTTTGGGGTTCCTGGCAGTAGGCGGCTGAAGTTATTGAACCGCAATTTATTGACCCATAACCCATAGAGGCAGGTACAAAAGTGGAGACAAACCCCGCAAGGCTGGGGGCGTGATGCTGTCGCGCGCGTCCTCGATCCATTGGAAAACCGCGTCGTGCGCCCCCAACGAGACGACATGTTCGTCAAGGCTGTGAGCGTTCAGGGCGGAGAGTCAGACATCGATGGCGAGAAGACGGCGTTCGCCAGAATTGCGATGTCTGGAATCGGGCTCCTCAACTCGGTCACGAACGCCCAGGCGCCGAGACGCCAGGAGATCGCCGTGCTCAAGCTGTCCGAAGCCGAAGACCTCGCAGCCCAGTTGAACGAGCTGCTCAGCTTCATGGCGAGATCGACGCCCACCCCGGCTGCGCCCGCGATGGGGTTGTGGGCCTGGAGATCGGACCCGCTCCTCGATGATGACCTCTTGGTCGCGCAGGCGAGCGCCGGCGCCACGGCCATCCGAGCGGCCGGGCAGGTGATCCCGACGATCCGTGTGGAGTTCACCGGCATCCGTGTGGAGGGCCTTGCAGCCGCCAGCCCACCGATCCAGGTGCAGCGGGTCGTCTTCAGTGGCCCGCGACAGGTCCAGTCGCTCATCAGCAGCCTGAAGAAGGTTGTGCGCTCGGCGCTCGAGCAGCGAAGGACCGACGTCTACATACCGACGGACCAGCCGACCCCGGTGCTCTACCTGATCTCCTGATCAGGCGTGGGCCGCTGAGCTTGCCGGCGGAAGATCCTTCAAGGCTCTGCTGACGCAGAAAAAGTGCTGCACATTTATTGACCATAGGAGGCAGTTTGTTATGAGGAAAGTTTCCAAGAGGTACCCGCTCAAGGACTTGAGACGACGAGAACCGCACGACGAGGGCTTCACTCTCATCGAGCTCCTCGTCGTGTTGCTCATCATCGGTATCCTGCTCGCGATCGCGATCCCGACGTTCCTGTCGACGACCAAGAACGCGAGCGACACCGCTGCGCAGGCGAACCTGCAGAGCTCGCTCACCGGTGCGAAGGCGTACTACACCGAGACGAACGGGCAGCAGTCCTACAGCGGCATCGACGTGGCCACCGGCAACGGCCAGTCGACGATCTCGCAGCTCGCCGGCGCTCCCGTGTTCGTGTCGGGCGGCCCGTCGACGGGCGTCAACTTCGTGTCGATCTCGACCCAGCAGAACGGCAGTGCCGATGCGCTCGAGATGACGGCGTGGTCGAAGGGGACCGAGAACTGCTGGATCATCGTCAGCCTGAGCGCACCGCAGACGACCGCGGTCCTCGGGGAAACGGGTACCGGCACCTATTACGCCGTGGACCCGAACGTGCCTTCTTCCTCCTGCATCGCTGGGACGGGCACGACGTTCACCAACTGGCCCGGATCCGTCGTCGCTCAGACCGGCGGGTTCCCGACGGGTTGACCTCGACTGAGCTCATCGTGAACTGGGATCGCTGATGTGCGTCCTTTGCGAGGCAGTTCAGGGCGAGTACAGCTACACCGTCGGCTGACTGTGCGTGGGACGGCAGCGTCAACGGACGGTAAAGACAGTAGCTACAAGTAGCAGAGCAGTGACAAGAGCCCCCGTGACCGGTGGTCGCGGGGGCTCTTTTTTGTCGAGCTCGATTCCTGGTCTAGGATGTTGTCCTTTGCAGGCCCTGGTCTGCAGATTCCTAAGGCTGGCAAGTTGCGAGGGTAGCGAGCTCATGGACATTGCGAGGACCAGTGGCGGCCTGTCCGTCGGAACGGTCGGTCGGTTGGTTGAAGGCGCCCCATGTGAAGGCGGGCGCACGTGACCACCGCGGACCGGCGCCGACCGCGGCCGAAGCAGCCGCATGGATCATCTACGGGCCACAAGACTGCGTCCGGAGCGAGTCGTCGCCACCGTGCACGATTGCTGGAGCGTGACGACTATCTGTCCGAGCTGCGGGCCTTGTTCTCCGACGACTGGGACCATCCCGTCGGCCCGATCGTGGTGGAGGGTGGGACGGGTGTCGGGAAGACGGCGTTTCTGAAGGCGGCGTGCCAGATCGCCGTCGATGCCGGATGGACCGTGCTGCGCGCCCGGGGCGACGGCCTGAAGGAGCGGGCAGCTTTCGGTGTCGTCAAGCAGTTGCTGAGCTCTCAAGCCGGCGGCGCCACCGAAGTGACGGCGGCTGGCGGAGACGCGAAAGGCGGCGCGGCGGATCTCGACCGTCTGGTGAAGAAGCTCTCCGCCGAGCAAGGCGTCGTCATAGCCGTCGACGATGCGCACTGGTCCGACGAGGAGTCGAGCGAGTGGCTCTACGACTTCGAGCAACGCGCTTACCCGAAGGCGAGGCTGATCATCGGCTTGGCGGCGCGGGCCCCGGGGGCGCCGCTTCATCGCGTCGAGCACATCTTGTCCGAACCGTCGGCTCGGGTGATGGCACTCGCCCCGCTTTCAGCCGAGGCGGTCGAGGCACTTGCGACCGACTACTTCAGCCTGCCCGCCGAGGAGGCCTTCGTCCGCGCGTGTCACGAGGAGACCGGGGGACACCCGGGCTTGCTCTTCGCTCTCTTCCGGGAGCTCGGTCTCGAGAGGACGTCACCGAGTGCCCTCTCGGTCGAGCGTGTCCACACCGTGACTTCGGCGGCTGTGGCCCGTTCCGTCCTCGGACGCCTGGCGTCGCTCGAGCCCGATGCCGCCACGGTGCTCGACGTCGTCGCCGTCGCCGGTGGTCCTGTCGATCTCGATCTCGTCGACGAGGTGACGGCTCTCGAGCCAGCGAGAGTCAGCGCAGCAGCCGAGAGTCTCCGAGCAGTGGACCTGCTCGGACGAGGGAGGGCACTTTCGATCCTGCACCCCTTCGTGGGACGAACGGTGTACGCGGACATCAGGCCGACGATCCGTGCCGAGCTCCACGTGAGAATTGCCAAGGGCCTGAAGGCCCGCGGCGCGCCCGTTCACGAGCTGGCGGAGCACCTGGCCGCGGCCGAGCCGACCGGCGACGAGTGGGTAGCCAAGCAACTCGAGGAGGCCGGCGGCCTCGCGCTTCGCCAAGGCGCTTCCGCGCAAGCGGTGCGGTACCTGAGCCGCGCGTTGGCAGAACAGCCGATGGCTCCGCGCCGGCCCGACATGCTGCTGAACCTCGCCCGGGCCGAAGCGTCTCTCGATGCGATGCCGGCGCTCGAGTACCTGCGTCAGGCGCTCGAACAGAGCGCCGACCCCCGGCACGCGGCGCATGCGGCGCTGGACGTGAGTCGGAGGTGCCCGGATCTCTCCGCTCGTTCCGAGCTCGGCCCGATGCTGCAACAAATTGCAGGGTTGCTTCCCGAGAACGACGTCGCCGCCAAGGTGGAGCTGTTGGTGGCCGCCGTGCTCGTCAGCAGAACGCCGGCGGCGATGCTGATGGCAGCCGAGCTGCTCGGCTCGGTGGTCGGGCCAAGTCGCGATCCCCGCACGCCGGCACAGCGCGAAGCGCTCGCCCTCATGGCGACGATCGAGATCGGCAGCTCCACGCGGGCGCGACCGATCGATGTCGCCAACGTCGTACGGCGTGCCGTGCTCGGCGAGGAGTTCGTGAGTCAGAACCCGCTCCGCTGTGAGCTGTGGGCGCGTGCGTTGCTGGCTCTCGCGCGCGCCGGCGACTTCAAGGAGGCCGACCGTCTCGCACGTCAAGCCCAGGCCGTCAGCCGCTCGCACGACCTCGAGCTTGCCGACGCCGAGTTCTCGACGACGCTCGCGGTCTCGCTCGCCCTGCAAGGTTCGCTCGCCAGTGCCGAGACCGAAGCGCGTTGGGCGCTCTCGGTCGCCGAGGAGCGGCCGTGGGCGCGTCGGCCCGAAGCCGTCGCCTGTCTCGTGAGCACACTGTTGGATCAGGGCCGGGTCGAGGACGCCGACGAGGTGGCGTCGATGCTCGACCTCGCCGACCTGCAGCCGTCCCCGTTGGAAGGCCACGGCCTGCTCGAACAGCGCGGACGTGTCCGCGCCGCGCAAGGGCGATGGTCGGAGGCCATGGCCGACTTCCTGCGAGCGGGCCGGTGGGCCGACGAGTGTGGGATCGACAGCCCTGTCGTCGCCGTCTGGCGGAGCGAGAGCGCGTTGACGCTGGCAGCACTCGACCGCCGCGAGGAGGCTTCGCGTCTCGCCGACGAGAACCTGGAGCTCAGTCGCGTCCACGGAGCGAACTGGGTCCTCGGAGCGGCGCTGCATCTGGTCGCCATCGTCGGCGACGCCGACATTCAGCTGGCGCGGTTGGAGCAGGCGGTGCGCCTGCTCGAGGGCTCGCCGGCGCAGCTGCAGCTCGCCTCTGCCCTGATCGATCATGGCCGGGTCCTCCGCGAAGAAGGGGCTCCCCCGACCAAGTCCAGGAACGTCCTTCGCCGCGGCGCCGACCTCGCGTTGCGCAGTGGTGCGGCGCCGCTGATCTCCAGAGCCGGCGGCGAGCTTCGCCTGAGTGGTGCACGGCCGCGTCGCCTGGCGCTGTCGGGAGCCGAGGCGCTCACCTCCAGCGAGCGTCGCGTGATCTCGCTCGCGGCCAGCGGCCGTACGAATGCGGAGATCGCAAGCGCCTTGTTCCTTGCGGAAAAGACCGTCGAAGGCCATCTTCTCCGCGCGTATCGCAAGCTCGAAGTCCGCTCGAGGCGTGAGCTGAGGGCTGTTTACCCGATCGAGGGCGGCGAAGACGTGCTCGACGCACCGTCCTCGCCCTCGCCCGGCTAGCTCCCGAATTTCGGGTAGTTGGCCAGCTTGACCTGGGGAAGGACGCGAACCTGCCTCTTTCGCCCAAATCACAAGCTTGGTATTATCGCCTCGGGGTGATACGTGATGTTGGACTACGAAAAGGCGATGTCGGAGTTTGCAGCCGCGAAGCGTCGCTGTGGCGAGGTCTACGGTGGTGACTGCAATCGAATTCGCTCGGGCCGAGACGAAGGAACTCGCGAGACTGGCAGCACAGGGTCCGAACTGACCGACGCGCACCCAACGATCCTGAATGGCATCCTACGGACGATCAAATGCGCTGTGCTGCGATGAATGAAGCCTCGCCACCAGACTGCCTCCGGATGCTCGGGAATTGGGACGAGGAGACGTACGGGGACATTCCCCGTCTCGCTCGATCGAACAAGAGATTCATCCTCGCTAAGTCTGTTTCGCGTCTCCGCGGTGTCTGACGCCTTCCTGGCGTCCCAAGCCCGCTTCGCGATGTCTCGCCGTTCCTCGGCCGTCAGCGCCTTAGCGCCCACCTAACCGCCCAGCCGACCACGCTAAGGACGATGTCTGGACCTGGACCGCGATCGTTGCGGAAACCAAGCTGATCCCGTCGTGGCTGGTAGGCGAGCCCACGATGGCGGACTGCTACACGTTCCTGTCTGACCTCAAGAGCCGCCTGCGCAATGCCCGCATCCAACTGACCAAGGATGGTCTTGGGCACTGCCTGCGTTGCCTGGATTGCATCTCGGTCGACAGCGTCGTCTTTGCGATGCTGGTGGTCGCTCCAGCAAATCGCCGGGCTGCTGGACTAGCCCTTGTCGGACCGACCTTGCTCCTTGTCGGCCCGGTTCTCGCCGCCGATGCCCTTGCGAACCTCTGCCATCTGATCTTCGGTGGGTTGTGTGAAGTCGATGGGCGGAATGTGCGCGGGCGTTTCGTGTTCTGCTGGCGGTTCGTTCGGCGTATCGCTCTGGTTTGTCACCATGCTCCTAGTTCAAGGCCCAAGTGTACAGACCGACAGTGACCAAACCGAACGCCACAAGAGATATTCCGCCCCGTTTCAACCACGCACCTTCTCGTTTCAGCAGGGTGTCGTTATTCGTCCAACAGCCCTCAAAGTCCAGAATCAGTCGCCTTAAGGCTGCTTCAACCGTGGTGTCCGTACCGATCCTGGCGAGGAGATCGGGAACCCTCGGGCCGTGCATGTAGCGGCGGTTCTTGGTTGCAGGAATGAGTGGCACGCCCGCCATGAACATCCCCACGACGAAGCCAGGGATCGGCCACCACCACCAACACCAAGATCCCGCTTGCTGGTACGTCACGCGCACGATGACGATGCCGATCACGAGGGCGATGGCCGCTGCGATCTCGGCGACAGCAAGTAGGTCGTTCCCGTTCGCCTGATCGAGCTGGGCGCCGAGCTGATCTCGCTGTAACTCGGTAAGAGCCGTATAGATGACTGTCGCAGGACTGGACAGACTTCCTTCAGGCGGTGGCGGCGCTGGTATTGCCCGCACGACCCGATTGAACCAACGCGACACGACAGCACGCTAGACCCGACGCCGATGGCACGATTGAGTAGAGAGTGCTCGAGGGTAGGCCTAACCCGCTCCACCTGCCAATGCCTTGCTGCGCACCCACGCCCGACTGGTGAGTCAGGGCTAGTCGCTTCGCCTTCCTACCTTCCTGGTGCGACCCGTGGTGTCCCGCTCGAGACGCTTTTACCGAGGAGTGTCACGAGTGAGAAATTCATGTGGCACCACCTCTTTGTCGGTTGCCCAGGTCAAACTAGCCCACTACCCCATTCCGCCGGTTGCGGCGGATCTGGTCCAGTTTGCCGCCCGGCCGCGCCCGGGCTCCCCGCGTGCCCTGCCACCTGGCGTTGTGCTGCCGAGGTTGTGTAGCCCCTCCGTCTATACCGAGGGTTCCCCTTGCTTCGCGAGAGGGTCGACGCCTTGGAGTGATGCGCAATAACAAGGGCTACGTCTTGAACCGCTACGCGGAATGACGCCGCCTATACCAAGGGCTGACAGCGTGAATATCCACGGGGAGCGGGTGCCGTTGCAGGGGAGCAGGCAGGCAATGTGTGGGGTGTTCACCAGGGAGAATGTCCCGTACCGTGGCCAAAGAGGCTGCTGAGCAAAGCTGTGCCCGGTACTTGGCTCTCCTCGATCGCCCCCCACTCATTGAAGGCAAAGCCGGGCCAGGGATACCTGCATGCAACGCTTCCGCTTCGCTTCCGCCCTCGCCATACTCGCACTGGTCTGGTCAACTTCAGCCGTCGTCTCGTCGTCGGGACCGTCCAAGGCACTCTCGGTGCCCCGGAGCTTCCTCGTGCGGGCGAGCGAGAGCCTGACGACGACCTCCCGCTGCGCGAGTGCCGCCGTCGTCGGCGGGAGCTACCTTCCGGCTCAGCTGGCGGCGCGCTACGACATGACGCCGCTGCTCGATCTCGGCGACCAGGGCCAGGGGGTCCGTATAGCCGTGGTGGAGTTCCAGCCGAACCTCCGCTCCGATATCGCCGCATACCAGCGGTGCCAGGGGTCGCATGCCACGGTCGACTACATCCCGGTGGGGGAGCCGAGGACAATCTTCGCCCGCGGCGGTGACGAGGCGACGCTCGACATCGAGACGATCATCGGCCTCGCACCCCGGGCGACGATCGACGTCTATCAGGCGCCGAAGAACGCCACGCCGGCTCAGATCATGGCCGTATACCAGAGGATCGTTAGCCGCAACGTCGACAGCGTGATCTCGATCTCGTGGGGAGAGTGCGAGCTCGACGCCAACTCGACGGTCGTTGCGGCCGAGGGTCAGGACTTCGCCCAGGCCTACGCCCAGGACCAGACGGTCTACGCGGCAGCCGGCGACTCCGGCCTGACGGGCTGCGGGGGGACCGAGCACGGTCTGCGTTCGACCGACGATCCGGCCAGCCAGCCGGACGTGATCGGCGTGGGAGGAACGACGATCGCAGGTGCGCACGAGACGGTGTGGAACCGGGGCAGTGGCATAGGCGGAGGGGGCGTGTCGCTCGACGCGGCGATGCCGGCATACCAGCACGCCGTGCTGGGAGACCGCAAGGCCTGCGGAACCGACGGGAAGACCTTCTGCCGGCAGGTGCCGGACGTCAGCGCGGATGCCGACCCGTACACCGGGTACGTCATCTACTTCGACGGCAAGTGGCAGGGCGGTTGGGGCGGCACGAGTGCCGCCACTCCGCTCTGGGCCGCAGCGACAGCACTGATCGACGCCTCGCCGGCGTGCCGGAGCACCGGAAGGGTGGCCAACATGCTCCCGACTCTGTACTCGCTCGCTCGTCACCACTCCGGGGCTACCGCGCTCTACGACGTGACGAGAGGCAGCAACGGGCACAAAGCCACGCAGGGTTATGACATGGCGAGCGGGTTGGGGACGCCAAGGGTCGCGATCCTTGCGGCTGCGGCTTGTGGGCACGGTTCGTGACCGTCTGATCCACTGTCAAAAGAGCGTGTGCGTGCCGTAGCACAGGCGCCGGCGCCGGCCAGGCACACGGGGCCGCCATGCGACCCGTAGTCCGCAGCCGTCGCGTGGGACGCGGGGAGCCGTGCTGCCACCAGGAACTGGAGCGTGGGGCCCGAGATCGTGCTCCTCGAAACCTGAGGGTTGTGTGGGCGGTATGTGAGGGTATAGCGAGGGTAGTCGCCTCTAATCGCGGGTTCGCTGCCGATATTAAGCGGGAATGGCGACGTTGCAAATCAAGGGCATGACACGCGCATCGGCACGGGAAACAGTCGTATTGCGCGGGGGCTACGCCCGAAAGTGAGGGGTGTCAACTGGGACGAATGTCCCGTACGGTGGCCAGAGCGACTGCTGAGCAGAGTTGTGCCCAGTACTCAGCCGTCCATTGATTGATACCCATTCATTGATGTTTCAACTGGGCAAGGGATTGGCATGAAAGTTCTCTTGGACGAGGGGTCAACCCTCCTCCTAACGAAGTCGCGCACGCCCTCACAAGGAGACTGTGTTCGGAAGAACGCAGCACCTACGGGCCTGTTGCGCGCGTCCTCGCGAGGGACAGCTGTACCGAACGGCACGGGCTCATGCCAACGCGTGCCTAGGTACCCCGGGGCGAAGCAAGATTCGGCGAAGCGACTCTTCATGGAAACTGAAGGGTCGCTTCGTCGCGCCTCGGTTCCGAACGACTTGGCGAGTGGAGTGGTTGTTCCCATTGGCCGGCCGCTCCACAGCCGAGTCGCTCTCGTCCACAAGATCTCTGGCGCAAGCACCGAGACCGTCTGGAACCGGGGCACCGGCCATGGAGGAGGGGGCATCTCGCACATGGCCCCCTTGCCCCGGTTCCAGCACGCGGTCTCCGGAACGGTCGCCAACCTCGCTTCGGCGAGCTGCGGGAGGGCGACGTGATGACCTCCTACGTCCCTGAGATCGGCCAGGACGGCTCCAAGGCCGTTCTCGCCGCAGGACTGTTCAACCGGCCCGGCGACGCCCTGAGCGCCGTCTGGCCCGTGCGTGCTCTGACAGGGCGAGCACGCACTGCAGGCTTCGATCTGGTCCAGGTGCTGGCGCTGCCGCTGGTCGCCGTGGGCTCGATCAACAAGGTGTTGAGGTTCCCGGAGGCGGGCCTCGCCCGCATCGGCAGGGATCTCCCACCGGCTCGGTGGAGGGGCGCGCCTCGCGCCGCCCCTCCACTACCAAGAAGCAGTTCCCCCACGAACAACGCGGTCACCTTGAACATGGCCAATGCCGCCGGCGTCGCGGACCTGGCCGGCAACAGCCTGTGACCTTATGAGGACAGATCGACAAAGAGCAACGTCTGCTGCGAGGGGGAGTCGATGAACTACATCGGCTCCATTGAACATTGGAGGAATAGCGTCATGACCAACACCACAGAGAGGCTCCGCTTGCGGCGTCTCAGGATCGAGCAAGAAGGCGACGAGGGCTTCACGCTCATCGAGCTTCTCGTGGTCTTGCTCATCATCGGCATCCTTCTCGCGATCGCGATCCCGACGTTCCTGTCGGTGACCCGGGGCGCCAACAACACCGCCGCCCAGGCGAACCTGCAGACCGCCCTTACCGGTACCAACACCTTCTACACGACTGGGGGCCAGACCTACTCCGGCATCGACGTGGGTACGAATCCGCAAGTGTCGGACATCTCGCAGATCGACGTCGGCTTGACGTTCGTGTCGGGCACCAACTCGACGCAGGCGAACGTCGTCTCGCTGACGACAAACGGCAACGGCGGAGCACTCGGTTTGGCCGTGTTCTCGAAGGGCACGAGGGACTGCTGGTACGTCCTCGACCTCAAGGCCACCCAGGCAGCTCCGGTCTGGACCGAGTCGGCGCCCGGTACCTACTACGGCGTTGTCACCCACACCACCGCCGGCGCCTGCACGGCGGGGGCGACGGGCACGTTCGCGGCTGGACCCGCGACGATGCAGACAGGGGGCTACCCGGCCGGCTGAGCGGGTATCGCTCCGTTCGTGGACCGCCACTCGCAGGCGTCTCGCGGACGGCACGACAGGAGAGCCCCCGTGACCTTGGTCGCGGGGGCTCTTTAGGGGCTGGTGGGTCCTCCGCTTCCAGAGAGGCGCCACGAGGGAGCCGCGGCGGCGATAAGTGCCGCGGTGTGCCTGCGGCTTCGTTCCCCGGACTTCCTGTCTACGGAGTGTACGGTTTGCAGCAGCGAGGGAGCCGGTCTGACCCCCCGCACATGGGGGAGGACATGATCATGCTCAACAAGCACCTTGGGTTTGATTCGCGTGTGCGCGCCGAAACTAGTCAGGCGAATATGACGACCGGCGCAGCACCTCGCACGCGACGCAAGCGGATGGCCAGGCTGTCCGTACTCCTCGCGATAGGAGCGATCTCCTTGCCTCTCCTGGCGAGCACGACCTCGGCAGTGGCCGCGGTCCCTCGGACGACTCCACCGATCGGCAAGCAGCTCGCCGAGTTGAAGGGCTCCGTCGCCGCCGACGAGTTCGGCATCTCGGTTGCCATCTCGGGCACGACCGCCATCGTGGGCGCATCCTACGGAGCTTCTGGCAACGGCGACGGCAACACCTACGTGTTTGCGGAGACGCCGAAAGGTTGGAAACAGCGCGCTCGAGCTGAAGGGCTCCGACGTAAATACGTACAACTTCGGCATCTCGGTCGCTATCTCGGGCACGACCGCAATCGTGGGCGCGGACTCGGACTCCAGCGGCGCAACCGGCGGCCAGGCATATGTCTTCACGAAGTCGGCAACCGGCTGGCGGCAGGTCGCCGAGTTGGCAGGCTCCAAGATCGCCAACGACTACTTCGGCCATTCGGTGGCCATCTCGGGGACGACCGCAATCGTGGGAGCACCGTACTACGCGATATACACAGGCACGACTGTCGCCTCTGTTGCCGGCCAGGCGTATGTGTTCACGAAGACGCCGACCGGCTGGGAAAGGGTCGCCGAACTGAAGGGCTCCGACCCAACGGCCCGCGATGGCTTCGGCGACTCGGTTGCCATATCGGGCACCACCGCCGTCGTGGGTGCGGCTGGCGGGGCGTACGTGTTCACCAAGACGGGGGTCCACTGGAAGCAGGCCGCCAAACTTAAGGCCCCAGGCGCCAGTGCCGGCGCAGAGTCGGTAGCCATCTCGGGCACGACCGCTGTCGTGGGCGCACCGTACGCGGCCACCTATGAGGGCCGGGCGTACATGTTCAGGAAGACTGCGACCGGCTGGAAGCGGGTCGCCGAACTGGACGGAGGCGGCACCTCGGTGGCGATCTCCGGCACGACCATCGTCGTGGGCGGGGCAGAGGGTGTTGGCGGCCAAGCGGAAGTGTTCACCAAGACGAGGGGTGCGTGGAAGCAGATCGTGGTGCTGAAGGACACTGCCGCCAAAAACGCAATCAGCGACTTCGGGTATTCGGTGGCCCTTTCGGGCAGGACCGCGTTGGTCGGTGCGCCGGAGTACTTGAAGTCAGTCGGGCGGGCCTACGTGTTCAAGGCCTGACGCTAACCCCGAGCCAGCTCAGCCGGGGCGGGCACTCGCCCGTTCACAACCCGCGTATCAACGCCAACTGCGGGACGAGCCCCAAAGTGAGCGCCGACCCAGTTCACATATGTCAGCGCCGGCCGTTACAAGGTCACCCCGAGATCGGGTCCGACCAAGGGCGGCACCACGGTGACGATCGTGGGGACTGGGTCAAAGGGTGCGAGCGGAGTCATGTTCGGGCCGGTCCGAGCAAGGAAATTGAGCCTGGTCTCCGGACGACCAGCTCATCGCCGTCCTCGGTCACCGCCAGCAGCCGGAAGCCGGGGAGTCCCAATAGTGTGTTCGTCGAAATCAATGCGTTACCCATGACAGGGACCTTGAGTTGTCTGCACCACCCGTGTTCCGGTACGCGAGAAAAACCGAGGGTCGGCCCTCTCTATTTGCAAGGGTCTGCGCGCGGGTCGATGACTTAACGCAAGGGTATCTCTCGTTTCTAGGTTAATCGGTTCGTAAAATCCAAGGGTGGCCAGCCCCTAAATACGCGAGGTTGCTCAAGAGTGCTGCGGTGGGGGTGGGCAGCAAACCGAGGGGTGCTGACCAGGAAGATCTTCCGGTGGGGTGGGCAGGGAAGCTGCTGAGCAAGGCTGTGCCCGCTACCTAGCTGTCCTTGAAAGACGCCCACTCATTGATCCTAACGCCGGGCCGGGGGATTCTGGCATGCAACGCCATTCCAACGAGGGCTCGGTCTTGTCCCCTGCTGGATCGCCGGCTCCCTCTCAGAGTGGTCGAATGTGCACGGTACGCATTATTGGGTGCCTCGTGCTGCTCACCCTGACGCGCTCGCCGTCGATCGCGCTTTCGGCGACTGTTCCCATCGGCTCTCGGTGAAGCAGAGCTACCTCGTCCGCTCAAACGATTCTCGAACCGCAGCTCACGGTGTCCGAGCACAGGGGATCGTCGCGAGCCTGCCCCGGCTCAGCTGGCAACCCGCGGCGCCTGCAGGGTCGAGGCGAGGCTCCTCTTGGTGTACCGCTAGAGCGGCCGCGCGGCGGGCAGGCCGCCCAGGCTTGCAAGAGGCGTTCCAACCTCCGGAAGCGGGAGCCGATCCCGTAGGCAGAGGGAAAAGGCTCGAAGAGTAACGGGTCTTGCCCAGAGAGTTGCATCTCGTAGGGCGTGCGAAGGGACAGCCGACCAGAGATGTGCCCGGCACTCGGCCGTAGTGAGGGACGGCCCCACCGAGGGGCGCTGGCTCAGGCCATCGCGTCGAGGTATCCGGGCGTTGCACGCGTCCGGTCGAGCCCACGTGGCGGTCGGGCATCGTTGCGGCTTGAAATTCTGTAGCTCTAAACTTGACAACTAGCATCGTGTCCCGAGCAGGTGCTGTCGACGATCCGTCACGGGTCATTTGTCGCCGGCGCCCCGACCAAGAGGCCAGATGCGGATCTCCATCTTCACGGCGAGCGACAATTCGCGTTTCCTCGACTCGTGCCACCGCAGCCTGCGCAACCAGACCCTTCAGGACTGGGAATGGGTCGTTGTGCAGCACGGAGACGTGCGAATCTGGCGGCCACAAGGGCGAGACGAACGCGTTGTCGTGCTACGTGACGAGGCGGTGCAAGGAGTCGCAGCCGCCAAGCGCACGGCGTGCGAGCAAGCCACTGGTGACCTGCTCGTTTCATTGCATCACAGCGACGAGCTCGGGACGACTTGCCTAGATCGCGTGGCGGCGACCTTTGCGGAGCGTGAGGATGTCGGGTTCGTCTATTCCGACAGCGCCCAGATTCACGAGGACGGAAAACGGAGCGACGCCCGGTTAGAGCCCTCAGAGGGATGGCGGTTCTCCGGGGCCGACGTAAACGAGCGCCTTGTTCTGCGCCGACATGCCTTCGAGCCTTCCCCGCATAACGTGGCCTCGATCGTCTACGCACCGGGCAGCGTCAGGGCGTTCCGTCGCTCCACCTACGAGGCGGCCGGCGGCTACGACCCGGCGAGGACGATCCTCGACGACGAGGACCTTATGTGCCGGATGTACGAAGTGGCCCCGTTTCTCCACATCCCCGAGTGCCTGTACCTCGAGCGGATCCTCGACAGTCGCTCCTCTGCCGAGATCGTCGCGAACCGCAGGATCTACACCGACACCGTCGAGCTCTACGACACCTACGTGCAGCGCCTGGCCCTCGCCTGGGCGAAGAGGGAGGGTCTGGCCTGCCTCGACCTCGGCGCGGCGCACAACAAGCCTGAGGGCTATCTCGGCGTCGACCAGTACCCGGGCGAGGGCGTCGACATCGTCGCCGACGTCACCAAGGGGATCGACCTGCCCGACAACAGCGTCGGAGTGATCCGCGCGGTCGACTTTCTCGAGCACATCCCAGACAAGATCGCGATCTTCAACGAGCTGCACCGTCTCCTCGCCCACGGGGGGATGCTGTTGTCGCTCACCCCGAGCACCGACGGCCGCGGCGCCTTCCAGGACCCCACCCACGTCGCGTTCTACAACGAGAACAGCTTCTGGTACTTCACCGACCGCAGCTACGCCAACTTCGTCCCCGAGATAACCTGCCAGTTCCAGGTCGGGCGCATGGTGACCCAGTTCCCGAGTCCATGGCACCGCGAGCACCACATCAGCTACGTGAACGCCAACCTGATCGCCCTGAAGGACGGCCCACGCCAGGGTGGTATCTGCAACTGGTAGGTGGGGCTGGCGACCGCAAATCACCGTTGCTCGCGGTCCATCAGGCCCTTCCTGGAACGACTTGGCGTCTGCTACCGCTGCAGGCGCCAAATCCTCGGTTTTGCCGCATTTCCCCACTCTGTGTGCTCGGCCACCGACGCGGGGTGGGAAGTTGGAGCAGTCGCTTGCATCTTGTGGAAGATCCACTTACATTGCCGACATCCAGTAGTCGGCGCGGTGGCTCGCAATGGGTCATCTCGTGGGCTCCATTGATATATAGCGAGGGATATAAAAAATGGCAGCGCCACGCAAAGGCGGCCGCTACACGCCGCCGAAAAGTCGTTCCCGTATCGCCATGCTCGCATTCGGAGCAGGCATCAGCACGCTTTCAGCGTCCGGACTCGTAGGAACCATAGGTGTTCCTGCCGCGCACGCGTCGACGTCTATTCTCGCCGATTCGGATCAGGGACCTCAAGGCCCGCAGGGCTTCCAGGGTGCGCAAGGCGCCCAGGGACCGCAGGGCGCAAAGGGAGTCCAGGGACCTCAGGGTGTCAATGGCCAGAATGGCTTCAACGGAATAAACGGCGCCCAGGGAAGCCAAGGCGCGAAAGGGGCCCAGGGAGCCAACGGCGCCCAGGGGGCGCAGGGTAATCAGGGGGCCCAGGGTAAGGCCGGCACGAACGGGACCAACGGAACTAACGGGGCGCAGGGCTCTCAAGGCGTCCAGGGGAAGGCGGGCGCCCAAGGTGCCACCGGTGCCCGGGGTGCGACTGGCACCAACGGGACCAATGGCGCGAACGGCGCACAGGGATTCCAGGGATTCCAGGGCAACCAGGGTGCGGCAGGCGCCAACGGTTCGCAAGGCAACCAGGGCACCCAAGGCGTCGCCGGATCGAACGGGACCAACGGTTCGCAGGGATTCCAGGGATTCCAGGGCAACCAGGGCTCGGCCGGCCCGCAGGGCAATCAGGGCGCGAATGGCACGAACGGCGCGAACGGAGCCAATGGAGCCAACGGCCAGAACGGTAGCCAAGGTAACCAGGGCGTAAAGGGCTCGCAGGGTGCTCAGGGTGCACAAGGAACACAGGGAGCAAAGGGCGCCCAAGGCGTTGCCGGGACGAACGGAGCCCAGGGCGCCACCGGAGCACGCGGCTTCCAGGGCGCAGCTGGCGCTCAGGGCGCCACCGGAGCTGCGGGCACCAACGGAACGAACGGCACCAACGGCACGAACGGCACCAACGGCACCAACGGCGCACAGGGTGCGACCGGCGCCGCCGGCACCAACGGGACCAATGGCACCAACGGCACCAACGGCGCACGGGTGCCACCGGCGCTGCGGGCACCAACGGGACGAACGGCACCAACGGCACCAACGGCACCAACGGGCGCGACCGGCACCGGACTGCGGCACCAACGGAACGAACGGCACCAACGGCACCAACGGCGCCACGGAGCGCAGGGCGCCACCGGAGCACGCGGCTTCCAGGGCGCAGCTGGCGCACAGGGTGCCACCGGAGCTGCCGGCACCAACGGGACCAACGGCACGAACGGAACCAACGGCGCGACAGGGTGCGACCGGAGCCGCCGGGACCAACGGAACGAACGGCACCAACGGAGCACAGGGTGCCACCGGAGCTGCCGGCACCAACGGGACCGACGGAACCAACGGCACCAACGGCGCGCAGGGCGCCACCGGCGCTGCCGGGCACCAACGGCACCAACGGCACCAACGGAGCACAGGGCGCCACCGGAGCGCACGGGCGCCACGGCGCCAACGGCTCCAGCGGCGCAACGGCGCCAGGGTGCGACCGGAGCTGCCGGGACCAACGGCACGAACGGAACCAACGGCGCACAGGGCGCGACCGGCGCCGACCGGCACCAACGGGACCAACGGCACCAACGGCACCAACGGAGCACAGGGTGCCACCGGAGCTGCCGGCACCAACGGCACCAACGGGACGAACGGCACCAACGGCGCGCAGGGCGCCACCGGAGCTGCCGGGCACCAACGGCACGAACGGGACCAACGGCGCCAACGGCGACGCGGACACGGGCGCCAACGGGCACGCAACGGCTACCAGCGGCGCCAGCGGCGCTCAGGGCGCGACCGGAGCTGCCGGCACCAACGGGACCAACGGCACCAACGGCACCAACGGCGCACAGGGCGCGACCGGCGCCGCCGGCACCAACGGCGACCAACGGCACCAACGGCACCAACGGCGCACAGGGTGCCACCGGCGCTGCGGGCACCAACGGCACCAACGGCGCCAACGGCGCCACCGGAGCGCAGGGCGCGACGGGCACCGCCGGCACCAACGGGCGCAGCTGGCGCCACGGGTGCGACCGGAGCTGCGGGCACCAACGGGACCAACGGCACCAACGGCACGAACGGCGCACAGGGTGCGACCGGCGCCGCCGGCACCAACGGGACCAACGGCACCAACGGCACCAACGGGGCGCAGGGCGCCACCGGCGCGCCGGCACCAACGGAACGAACGGCACCAACGGCGCACAGGGCGCCACCGGCACCGCCGGCACCAACGGCACCAACGGCACCAACGGCACCAACGGCGCGACAGGGCGCGACCGGCGCGCACGGGCACCAACGGCAGCCAACGGGGCGCAGCGGCGCCACGGGCGCGACCGGCGCAACGGGCGCCGACGGGCACCGACCGGCACCAACGGCACCAACGGCACCAACGGCACCAACGGCGCACAGGGTGCGACCGGCGCCAATGGCACCAACGGGACCAACGGCACCAACGGCGCACAGGGCGCCACCGGCGCTGCACGGGCACCAACGGAACCAACGGCACCAACGGCACCAACGGCGCACAGGGCGCGCACCGGAGCGCACGGGCGCCAACGGAGCCAACGGCGCGACGGCACCAACGGCGCAACGGCGCCCAGGGCGCCACCGGCAGCTGCACGGCACCAACGGGCACGAACGGCACCAACGGCACCAACGGAGCGACAGGGCGCCGACCGGAGCTGCCGGCACCAACGGGACCAACGGCACCAACGGCGCGCACGGGCGCCACCGGAGCTGCGGGCACCAACGGCACCAACGGAGCACAGGGCGCCACCGGAGCGCAGGGCGCCACGGAGCGACGCGGCGCCAGGGCGCAGCTGGCGCTCAGGGTGCGACCGGAGCGCTGGGACCAACGGCACGAACGGCACGAACGGCGCACAGGGTGCGACCGGCGCCGCTGGCACCAACGGGACCAACGGCACCAACGGCACCAACGGCGCACAGGGTGCCACCGGAGCTGCCGGCACCAACGGAACGAACGGCACCAACGGCGCAAGGGCGCCACCGGAGCGCAGGGCGCCACCGGACCACGCGGCTGCCAGGGCGCAGCCGGCGCTCAGGGTGCGACCGGAGCTGCCGGGACCAACGGCACCAACGGAGCGCAGGGTGCGACCGGCGCACAGGGCACCCAGGGCACTTCGGGGGCCACCGGTGCTACCGGCGCCCAGGGCAACAACGGGCACAACGGTCAAAACGGTCTCAATGGCTCCCAGGGCACGACCGGCGCGACCGGGGCAACCGGCGCCCAAGGTGCAACCGGAGGTATCGGTGCGACCGGCGCTACGGGTGGCAGCGGAGCTCAGGGCGCCGCCGGCGCACAGGGCGCGGCCGGTCCGCAGGGTGCGACCGGAACTGCCGGGACCAACGGGACCAACGGCACCAACGGGGCACAGGGCGGCACCGGAGCGCAGGGCGCCACCGGCGAGGCCGGGACCAACGGAACCAATGGGACGAACGGAACGAATGGGACCAATGGAGCGAACGGGACCAACGGCGCTCAGGGCGCGACTGGCACTCAAGGCTTCCAGGGCGCAGCCGGTCCGCAAGGCCCGATCGGCCTGACTGGCGCCACCGGCCAGGCCGGCCCACAAGGTAACAACGGTCAGAACGGTCAGAACGGTCAGAACGGGCCCCAGGGTTCTGTAGGGGCAACCGGAGCCACTGGAGCGAGCGGCGCGGCAGGCGCCACCGGAGCTGCTGGCGCAACCGGCGCCAAGGGTGCCACCGGCGCCCAGGGCACTGCGGGCACCAACGGCACGAACGGGACCAACGGGACCAACGGGACCAACGGCTCGAACGGAGCCCAGGGAGCGGCAGGTGCCCAAGGGCCCCAGGGCGCGACCGGCGCCGCTGGGACCAATGGCACCAACGGAACCAATGGCACCAACGGTGCTCAGGGCGCTACCGGCGCCGCAGGCACCAACGGTGCTCAGGGCGCTACCGGCGCCGCAGGCACCAACGGCAGTAACGGTGCTCAGGGCGCAGCTGGTGCTCAGGGCGCCACCGGAGCCCAGGGCGCAGCCGGGACCAACGGCACGAACGGCTCCAACGGTGCTCAGGGCGCTACCGGCGCCGCAGGCACCAACGGCAGTAACGGTGCTCAGGGCGCAGCTGGTGCTCAGGGCGCCACCGGAGCCCAGGGCGCAGCCGGGACCAACGGCACGAACGGCACCAACGGCACGAACGGCACCAACGGTGCTCAGGGCGCTACCGGCGCACAGGGCGCTGCGGGCACGAATGGAACCAACGGAACCAACGGCGCACAGGGCGCACAGGGCGCCGCGGGAACCAACGGGACCAACGGCTCGAACGGTGCACAGGGTGCACAGGGCGCTGCGGGCACGAATGGAACCAACGGCGCACAGGGCGCACAGGGTGCACAGGGTGCTGCGGGGGCCAACGGCTCGGCCGGGACCCAGGGCAACCAGGGCTTCCAGGGCTTCCAGGGCAACCAGGGCGTTGCCGGTACCAACGGCTCGGCCGGGACCCAGGGCAACCAGGGCTTCCAGGGCTTCCAGGGCAACCAGGGCGTTGCCGGTACCAACGGCTCGGCCGGGACCCAGGGCAACCAGGGCTTCCAGGGCTTCCAGGGCAACCAGGGCGTTGCCGGTACCAACGGCTCGGCCGGGACCCAGGGCAACCAGGGCAACCAGGGCAACCAGGGCAACCAGGGCGTGGCCGGTACCAACGGAGCCAACGGCTATACGACTGCCAGTGCCTTCACTGCCCCGGCATCTGGCAACACTGTCTCCATCACTGTGGCCAATGGCGCCTGGACGGCGAATAACGAGATCCTCTTCATCGGCGGCGGTGCTGGCTACTACCAGATCACGGCTGGAGGCGGGACGAACTCGTTGACGGTCAAGAACCTCGGCTACGCCGGAAACGGGAGCGGGACGATCGCTTCGGGTGCGGTGGTCAGTGACGGCGGAATACAGGGCGCTCAGGGCAACCAAGGGAACCAGGGCTTCCAAGGCTTCCAGGGCAACCAAGGCTTCCAGGGCAACCAGGGCTTCCAGGGCAACCAGGGCTTCCAGGGCAACCAGGGCTTCCAGGGCAAACAACCAGGGCAACCAGGGCGCTGTCGGACCATCGACCGCCGGGAGCGCCGGGTTGGACGTGATCGTCGAGACCGCCTCCGCGACTACAACTGCCTCGGTTACGTGCCCGGCGGGCAATCCGGTCGCCATCGGTGGCGGCTTCTCCAACTCCGGCACGAACTCACACCTGCAAATCTCCGAGCCGCTCAACGGCAGCAACCCCGCCACCGCCGGACAGATTGCGACGGGCTGGAGGGCGACTGACGACGACGGCACGTCGATCACCGTCTACGTGATGTGCTCGAAGTAGGAGGTCGCCAGATCAACCCTTAGGGGGTGGCAAGTCGAGGGGGAGGTCCCGAGGGCCCCCCCTCGTGCTGCCCACTTGGACACGACAGCATTGGCCCTCGGGCGCTACGGCTCACAGGCGGGAGAGGGAGGTCCTTGCGGGGCCTCCCTCTCGCCATCTCGGAGACGATTGCGCCGCCGTTTCCAGCACCGTTTACCCACCACGGGCTACGAGGTAAAGGCGAGAGAGGGAGGCCCGTATCCACCTCCCGTGCCCCGCAATCACATTTTTTGTGATCGACTCCGAGTGTTTACCAGCAGAGTCGCCGCACACTCGCCAATAACCGACACGTAGTTTGGCTCTGTCTCCCCGCCGCGGCTCACCCCACAGTCGCCACGCGTATTTCCCCGGCACTTCCCTCAAGGGCAGACACGAACGACCTCCCGACCGGACGCGAAATCCAGGTGACACACGACCTTCCTGCCGCCATCGACCAGCGCACCGTCCAGCGCCAAGCCGAGTTCGCGCTCGCAGCCGCGGGTACTTGTCCAGAGTGGGATGACTTCCCACGTCCCACGCCCGCCTGCCGCCTGGTACACAAACAAAGCGACGAGCTTGTCCTTCTCGCGTGGAGTGAGCCTCGACCCACAGACCTTGTCCAACGCCTGCACCCAGCTCGACATCACGTCTGGCCACATTTGTGGCTCCCATCGTTCTCTTGCCAGGCGCTCGATCCGAGATCCTGCAATGTCACCGACGCACCGAATTCCGCGATACCTCTTGCACCAATCGCCGCGCGCCTGGGCCCACCTACCGGAAGCTACGGGTCGGCAGGCTCCTGATATACCCAAGCATCGCGGAGGCGGGAAGGTCACCCGGATTGATCGCGAGCACCTCCTCATAGAGAGCGATCGCTGCTTGGTTGTCCCCGAGGAGCTGTTGGACGGTACCCAAATCGAAGAGAGGCTGTGCGCTGCACGGTTCTTCGACCAAAGCCTGGTCGTAGTCGGCGACCGCGAGCGAGAAATCTCGCCGGCCTTGTGCCACGACCCCAGCATCGAGCGCTAAACGAGAAGCCGACGCTGAAGCCTCGCTGCGGTTGACGTGGCAGTAGACGAAGCTGCCAGCTGCCGCGTATACGAGGCGATACTGGTCGTAAAGAGGGATAGTCAGGGACGTCCGGGGCCAGGCGTCAGTGTCCGGAGAGATGAACACGAGATAGTCGGCCCGGGTGAACAGTTGGGCCCACGTAGCTACGAGGGACGACGAGTAGGGGCCGTCGATTGGTGGCGGTCCCGAGGGGTTTTCGACAAGCCATCCGCCGTAGTAGTCGATCATCGTGGGGCAGCCTGGCCCGGTGGCCGTCAATCGGTTCGAGTCGACGAGGAAAGAGACGTCGTCAGAGACCACACACGATCCCGCTGGTATGACCGCGGCCAGCGTCGCGCCGTTGTCCTCTGCCAGCGAAAGGTACGACTGAGCAAAGGAAGCGTCGGCGTGGACAAGCGCGCCTGTGGAAACGAGTCCGATGACGAGAGAAACCGCGACGATGATCGGGCCGAGGGATCGTCGGCTGTCCGACGCGTGTCTGGCACGGCGCCTCGCAACAGTTGACCACGCGAGGCCGAAGACGTCTCCGATCAGGAGGGAGATGAAGGCGGCCGTGAAGTATGCGTAGTGCAGGAAGAAATTCGTCGTCGAAAGCATGCCGACCACCACGATCGCGGTCGAGCACAGAACCACACGATCGAAATCTCCGATCGCCAACCGTCCAACGTAAAAGACGTAGCCGATAACCAGAACCGCCGCAATCGCCACCACGATGCCGACCGTGGCCGGCGGGGTCAGGGAGCCGAACGCGGACAAACCCGTGACCTCGAGCAGCTTGGTACCGAGTTGCGAGCCGAGGCTCGTCAGCGAAAGTCGGCCTTCTTGAGCAAACAACACATCGTGGACGAACGACCCGGGTGCCGCGAACAGGAACGGTGCCAGCGGCACGACGCCGCCGGCGACCATCCCTGCAATAACCGGACGAAGCGATTGGCGCGAGCGCACGACGAGGACAAGGAGCAGCGCGGCCGCCGGCAGAACGGCCCAGATCTTGATGGTTCCCGCCGCTCCCAGCATGATTCCGGCACAGAGAAGACGTCGTCTGGATGCCAGGTCGAGCCGATCGAAGGCCAAACGGAGGGCGAGAAGACAAAACAGCGTCAGATACGGCTCGATCATCACCGTGTGACTCGCTGTCACCGAGAGCGGGAAGAGAGCGAACGCCAAACCACCCACGACCATCGCTGCCTTGCCCCGACCCCGAAGCATCGTCGCGATCAGGCCCGCGTTGGCGGCGCTGACCAGCAACGTGAGGCATCGCCGAGAACGAGCGCCTCGCGATCGCCGATGAGCCGCCCAAGCAGCGCGAGAGGAGCCATGAGTATGGCGATCCCGGGTGGTTGAACGAGCACGAAGTCGCGGTACGGAATGCTGCCGTGAACGAGGTTGATCGCGGCAGCGAAGTACACGCCGTCGTCGTAACCGTGGCCCGTGTAGCCGTGTACTCCAGTCAAGATGTCGGGGAGCGATAGCACGTAGCACCCCAGTCCCAAGCCGCAGGCGACAGCGAGGACGACCGGCCACTGGGACGATTGCCAGGTCGACGGCCGGTCGACGCGAACATGGGCTCGTCGAGTTCGGACGTCCGTCTCAGCCGGCAGCAGCAACGTCGAAGTCATCGGGTGTCTCCCACGGTCGGCTTCAATGCCACCGCACCTTTTGCGGGCGTAAGGGTCTCAGCGGGACCTACGCACATGGGCTCGTCGAACGACGTCTGACTCAGCTGGCAGCAGCAACGTCGAAGTCATCGGGTGTCTCCCACGGTCGGCTTCAATGCCACCGCACCTCTTGCGGGCGTAGGGTCTCAGCGGGGACGGGGACGCCTCCACGGGCGAAAGGTGTCCGCCGCACGGCCGTGAACACTCGACGCGTGTAACCGAGGTCTTGCCATCTTCGAGAGTGAGCGCACGTCTCTTCTTCGACATCGGCGCCCTCGCGGTTAAGGAAGAACAGGGGCCGCGGGCTGCGACGACGCCGTGCAAGCCGAGCTAGCTGCCGGCGGGGATGGTTTTCAGGGTTGGACCTCGGAATTCTCGCTTTGTCTCACCCTGGGCACCCAGTATGTGACTTAGCGTGGTAATCCGGCAAAATCTGATGACTGAGAGTGAGAAATCAAAAAACGCGGGTTGCAATGGGCCACTCCGCGTCATAGATCTACAGCGCAGTCTTGTAGTCGAGCCGCCACTGACCGTGACGGCATCCGATCTGTGCTCCCCGGTTCACGGACCTTGGTGGGGGGCCTCCGTTAACTATGCGAGGGGGCTATTTCGATGGCAGCGTCACGCAAGGGTGGCCGGTACACGGCGCCGAAGAGCCGTTCCCGTGTTGCCATGTTGGCGTTTGGAGCCGGAATCGGCACGCTTTCGGCATCCGGGCTCGTCGGAACGCTAGGCGTTCCCGGTGCACAAGCTTCTACCTTGGCGCATGAGTCCGCGCTGGGGCCCCGCCATCACATCACCACCACCACGGATCGCAGGGCGCGCAGGGAGCTACCGGAGCGCAAGGCGCAACGGGAGCGAACGGGGCGCAGGGACCAACCGGAGCGCAAGGCGCAACGGGAGCCAACGGCTCGCAGGGCGCAACGGGAGCAGTTGGAGCACAGGGTCCGCAGGGCGCTACCGGCGCCGCTGGAGCCAACGGCTCGCAGGGCGCTACGGGCGCCGCTGGAGCCAACGGCTCGCAGGGCGCAACGGGCGCTAATGGTGCGCAGGGGGCCACGGGAGCCCAGGGCGCTGTCGGCCCTCAGGGTGCCGCCGGACCCCAGGGCGCCCCCGGCCAGAACGGCCAGAACGGCCAGAACGGGCAGAACGGGCAGAACGGGCAGAACGGGCAGAACGGGCAGAACGGCCAGAACGGGCAGAACGGCGCCCAAGGGCCTCAGGGAGCGCAGGGTCCGATCGGAGCACAGGGTGCGCCCGGGCCCAACGGCTCGCAGGGGGCGACTGGAGCCAACGGCTCGCAGGGCGCGACCGGCTCGCAGGGCGCCCAGGGCGCGACGGCGCCCAGGGTCCGCAGGGGGCCAAGGGGCTGCGGGAGCCAGGGCGCCACTGGTGCCAACGGCTCCCAAGGCGCGACCGGTGCCAATGGCTCGCAGGGCGCAACTGGCGGCGCGGGAGCTCAGGGCGCCACGGGAGCCAACGGCTCGCAGGGCGCGACGGAGCACGGCTCGCAGGGCGCCCAGGGCGCGAGCGGTGCCCAGGGTCCACAGGGAGCGCAAGGCGCTACGGGAGCGCAGGGTGCCACTGGAGCCAACGGCTCTCAGGGCACGACCGGAGCAAACGGCTCGCAGGGCGCCACCGGATCCCAGGGCTCGCAAGGCGCAACGGGCGGCGCAGGAGCTCAGGGTGCCACGGGTGCCAACGGCTCCCAAGGCGCGACAGGTGCCAATGGCTCCCAGGGCGCAACCGGCGGCGCAGGAGCGCAGGGCGCGACCGGAGCGAACGGCTCGCAGGGTGCCACGGGTGCCAACGGCTCGCAGGGCGCGACCGGCTCGCAGGGCGCCCAGGGCGCGAGCGGTGCCCAGGGTCCACAGGGTGCGCAAGGGGCTACGGGAGCTCAGGGCGCCACGGGAGCGAATGGCTCTCAGGGCACGACCGGAGCAAACGGCTCGCAGGGCGCCACCGGATCCCAGGGCTCGCAAGGCGCAACGGGCGGCGCAGGAGCGCAGGGCGCGACCGGAGCGAACGGCTCGCAGGGCGCCACGGGTGCCAACGGCTCGCAGGGCGCAACCGGCTCGCAGGGCGCCCAGGGCGCGAGCGGTGCCCAAGGTCCTCAGGGTGCGCAAGGGGCTACGGGAGCACAGGGCGCCACGGGAGCCAACGGCTCTCAGGGCACGACCGGAGCAAACGGCTCGCAGGGCGCCACCGGATCCCAGGGCTCGCAAGGCGCAACGGGCGGCGCAGGAGCTCAGGGTGCCACGGGTGCTAACGGCTCCCAAGGCGCAACAGGCGGCGCGGGAGCTCAGGGCGCGACCGGAGCGAACGGCTCGCAAGGCGCTACTGGCGCACAGGGCGCTCAGGGCGCGAGCGGTGCCCAAGGTCCTCAGGGAGCCCAGGGCGCGTCCGGCGTACAGGGTGCTACCGGCTCTAACGGCTCGCAGGGTGCAACCGGCTCCATCGGTTCACAGGGCTCGAGCGGTTCGATCGGTTCACAGGGCACGACCGGCGCACAGGGAGCACAGGGCGCAACCGGAGCCAACGGCTCGCAGGTGCCACCGGAGCCAACGGTTCACAGGGCACGACCGGCGCACAGGGGGCACAAGGCGCCACCGGAGCCAACGGCTCGCAAGGCGCCACCGGAGCGGCTGGTTCGCAGGGCGCAACTGGAGCCCAGGGCGCCAGCGGAGCTCAGGGTCCCCAAGGAGCTCAAGGTCCTCAGGGCAGCTCCCGGCATCCCAGGAGCACAGGGCCCGACCGGAGCCGCGGGATCCCAAGGCGCAACTGGCGCTCAGGGAGCCAACGGAAACCAGGGCGCCAGCGGAACCAGGGAGCCAGCGGACACCAGGGCGCCAGCGGAGCTCAGGGCGCCAGCGGAGCCCAGGGCGCGGCAGGCCCCCAGGGCGCGGCAGGACCGCAGGGGGCTGCAGGAGCGCAGGGAGCTTCCGGAGCGAAGGGAGCTACCGGATCGCAAGGTGCCCAGGGTGCCCAGGGCGCTGCCGACCTGCTGGCGAACACCACGACGGTTGTCGTGACGGCAAGCGGCGACTCGGCCACCGCCCTTTGCGGGACTGGCTACGTTGCCATCGGCGGTGGTGGATCGAGCAGCTCGTTCAATGCCTTGGAGACCTCGGCTCCAACGGACTCGAGCGGGGTACTCATCACCAATGGTGCGACACCGGCGGGCTGGCAGGTCACCTTCGCCGGAAGCAGCACGATCACGGCCTACGTGGTCTGCTCGAAGTAGGGGGGTCGCAAGAGCGACTCACAGGTTGTGAGCAACACGAAGGGGAGGCCCTGCGGGGCCTCCCCTTCGAGGTTTTCGGGGAAAAACCTCCTTCGATGCACAGTCTGTCCGCCCCTTTTGCTCAAGCTGCGAGCTACCACCGACGCCGGCGAGATCTGCGGGCTGCTCAAGCGCGCAGCGTTTCTTGCCGTTATCTAGGCATAGAAGGACCGTTTGCCGGTGAGATGATGGGCAGATGGACCGCGCTCGACCGAGTCCAGCCGATCGGGGACCGGACATGAAGGGCGACGGAAGCTAAGAGGTAGAGAGGCAAATGCGAATCTCAGTCTTCACGCCGACACACAACCCACGGTTTCTCGACCTTTGCTACGAGAGTCTCTGCCGGCAGACGTACACGGACTGGGAGTGGATCGTCTTGCTCAACGGCGGCGCGCCGGAATGGAGCCCCGGAAACCGGACGACCGCGTGCTCGTGTCTCGGGATGAGAACGCACGAGGCGTGGGCGCCGCCAAGCGGGTCGCGTGCGAACGAGCGACGGGCGACATTCTCGTCGAGTTCGATCACGATGACGAGCTCGCCTCGACTTGTCTAGAACGGGTCGCCGATGCGTTCGAGGATCATCCCGAGGTGGGATTTGTCTACTCCGACTGCGCTCAGATCAATGAGGACGAGAGCCGGAACGATGGTCTCTTCGATCTTTCGTACGGATGGCAGTACTCCGAGGCGATCGTCGACGGAAGGTCCGTGCTGCGCTGCCACTCGATGACGCCGTCCCCGCACAACGTGAGCTACATCTGGTATGCGCCCAATCACGTCCGAGCGTTTCGCCGGTCCATCTACGATGCCGTCGGAGGCTACGACCCGGCGAGGACCATCCTCGACGACCAAGACCTGATGTGCCGGATGTACGAGGCGGCGCCGTTCTTCCACCTCCCCGAGTGCCTGTATTTTCAGCGGGTCCACGCCCAGAACACCCAATCTCAGCTGATCACCAACCGCAGGATCCAGCGTGACACCGTCGAGCTCTACGACACCTACGTGCAGCGCCTGGCCCTCGCCTGGGCGAAGAGGGAGGGTCTGGCCTGCCTCGACCTCGGCGCGGCGCACAACAAGCCTGAGGGCTATCTCGGCGTCGACCAGTACCCCGGCGAGGGCGTCGACATCGTCGCCGACGTCACCAAGGGGATCGACCTGCCCGACAACAGCGTCGGAGTGATCCGCGCGGTCGACTTTCTCGAGCACATCCCAGACAAGATCGCGATCTTCAACGAGCTGCACCGTCTCCTCGCCCACGGGGGGATGCTGTTGTCGCTCACCCCGAGCACCGACGGCCGCGGCGCCTTCCAGGACCCCACCCACGTCGCGTTCTACAACGAGAACAGCTTCTGGTACTTCACCGACCGCAGCTACGCCAACTTCGTCCCCGAGATAACCTGCCAGTTCCAGGTCGGGCGCATGGTGACCCAGTTCCCGAGTCCGTGGCACCGCGAGCACCACATCAGCTACGTGAACGCCAACCTGATCGCCCTGAAGGACGGCCCACGCCAGGGTGGTATCTGCAACTGGTAGGTGGGGCTGGCCCGTTCTTGCCGCCGAGCTACGACCTCTTCTGAACCTGATTGCGAGCTCAGCAGAGGAGCGCACCGCCTTGGCGCGGACCGTCCTTGATCGCCAGGAGATTCGCGGAGACATACGGAATCCGCGCCTCTTGATGCCACTCGCTCGGGTAGTAGGTCTGAATACGACTCACCTGAAAGCGGGCCCGCAGATGCGGCATGCTGCGGAACAGGGCCGCTTGGGTCAGGTACCAGAAGCTGTTCTCGTTGTAGAAGGCGACATGGCTCGGGTCTTGGAAGGCGCCGCGACCCTCGGTACTGGGCGTCTCGGAGATCAGGAGCCCACCGTGGACCAAGACCCGGTAGCACTCGTTGAAGAGCGCTGTCCGATCCGGGATCCGCTGCAGCAGCTCCACTGCCTTGATCACGCCTACGGAATCACCGTCGAATTCGAGGCGCGGGTCGTCGGGGTCGACGACGATGATGTCGCCCGGATCGGCGTCCACAATTGGCGGGGACGTGTCTGTCACCAGTGTCAGCACCGCCAGCCTCTGTCGTTGGCTCCACGCTCTCGCCAACATGCCGATGTTCGAGTCGTAAAGGCGCACTGTCTGTTCCTGGATCTGAGCATTGGTCGACCGTTCCCGGAGGGTGCTCTTGCGGAGCACACGCTGCAAGTAGAGACAGCGATCGATGTGTCGGAACGGCCCAGCAAAGTAGAGCCTGGTCATCAGATCCTGGTCATCGAGAACCTCGAGTGAGCTGTCGTAGCCCCCGACCTGCTCATAGGCGGCTCGCTGGAAAGCGCGCACGTGGTTCGGCGCGTACCAGATGTAGCCGAGATTGTGAGGATACGGCTCAAGAGCATGGCAGCGGAGATATGTGGTGCCCTCGATCTCGACGTCGCTATAGCGCCATCCTGCCGCCTCGTCGAAGCGGCTGTCGCTGGGGCTGCCATCCTCGTTGATCTGGGTCCAGTCGGAATAGGCAAGTGCGGTGTCGGGATGCTTCGTGAACATGGTCCGAAGATCCTCGAGGCAGGTTGGCGCGAGCATGTCGTTGTGGTCAAGCTCGACCAGTACCTCACCTGAAGCATGTTCGCACGCCTCTCGCTTGGCTCCTGCCACGCCTCGGGAGGAGGTCGAGCGCACGAGCTTCACTCGGTCATCTGCCTCCGGTGGTCGCCAATCCTTGCTGCCTCGCTTCAGCAACACGATCCACTCCCAGTCCGCCAGCGTCTGAGATCTCAGACTGCGATAAGCATCGTTGAGAAACCGGGGGTTATCGCTCGGCGTGAACACGGACAGCAGCATCGCTCACCAGCCTTTGAAGAGTGCGCCCAAGAACAGGATGAGCGCGGGGAACCGTACAGTTTGTGCGTTTCTGGGCAAGTGGTGGCATCAGCCACCCTTAGGCAGAATCGTGCCCTTGGGAAGGTCCTGCCTGAGTGAAGGATCGGCCTTTAGAGCCGCCGTCAACTGCGCCTCACCAGCTTTCACTTGACCGACGTGCTCGAGCACGAGGCCGTAGTTGAACTCGACGTTGGGATCGCCCGGGTGGATGGTCTCGAGTTTCGCAAAGAGGTTGATCGCCTCGTCCGGATCCGTAGTCGAATACAGGAGCGCGAGGTTGTACAACGCCGACCGATAGGTGGGCGCGACGGAGAGGGCACGCCGGTAGGCGGCCTCCGCCGCGAACGTCCTCTTGAGGCCCGTGTCCGCGACACCGAGGTCATAAGCGGCCACGTAACTTCGTGGCTGAAGCTGCAGGACGGCTCCGAAGTCGGTGATCGCTTGCTGGTATCTCGCCTGCTGTACCGCGGCCAGCCCGGAAGTGAAGAGCAGAGTCGCCGCCGACTCGGTGGTGGTGGTGACAGCCGTTGACGCCGAATTGCTGCAACCCGCGAGTACTAATCCCGTCGCGAGGAGTGCGGCCACCCTGAGCACCGAGCGGCGCTTGGATGTCACAACGAAGAAAGCCCCCCGGACACGTGCCGAGGTCCGGCCAGGCATGACGACACCTTAGTGGCGCAAGGGTGCCAGGTTGAGACTCTCGAGGCGCGCACCATTCTCGGCAGATGCAACCGGTACCCCTGAGCGAGGATCTAACATTCCCGGCAGACATGCAGCCCCCCCGGAATAATCTGCGCGCCGCGGTGCCGCGATTCGGCCCGTGGATAGTTGTCGCGATCGCAGTCGGCTACGGGCTCTTTGTCACGCGCGCCGAGACTCAGGTGGTCGCCTACCTGAACGACGAGGCGTACCACGTGGGCATGGTCCAGTTCGCTTCGACCTTGCTCCGGATGGGTCGCGATCCGCTCTCGGCCTGGTACCCGCTGTTGAATCTCGGGTCGCCGAATTTCCTCCACTATCAGAGCCTGCCCTCGATCGTCACGGGAGCTGTCGGAATCGTGACGGGCGATGCGCGAACGTTCGCCTGGTCAAAGTATCTGCTCCTTGCGACATGGCCGATCAGCATGTACCTCGGATCACGTCTGTTGGGATGGGGTCGCTGGACCGCCGCCGCAGTTGCATGTGCGTCGCCGCTGATCATTGACGCCGCAGGCGTCGGCTACGGGTACGGAAGCTACCTCTGGATCGGATGGGGCGTCTGGACCCAGCTCTGGGCGATGTGGACGCTTCCGTTGGCGATCGGATTCTCGTGGCAGGCCGTCACACAGCGTCGCCATCTTCTCGCAGCCGTAGTGTTCACGGGTCTCACGATCGCCCTCCACTACATGACGGCGTACCCGGCTGTCATCGCCATCGTCGTGTTGGGTCTCTCCGGTCCTTGGACCAGAGCCTTCTGGCAGCGCTTCGGTCGCGCCGCCGTGCTGGGAGCGCTCTCGCTCGGGGCTGCAGCTTGGGTGCTGATACCGGTCGTCAGCCAGGGAAAGTTCGCCGCCAGAAACGAGTTTCTCCAGCACACGGTCGAGGCCGACTCGTTTGGTGCCCGGCGCATCCTGAGCTGGCTCGTCACCGGGCAACTTCTCGACAAGGGCCGGTTCCCGATACTCACGATTCTCCTGGCAGTCGGGCTCGTGGCTTGCGTGATCCGGTTCCGCCGGGACGAGCGTTACCGGCTGCTGCTGTGCTTGTGGGTTGTCTATCTCGTCGCCTTCTTCGGCCGACCGACCCTGGGTCCGCTCATCAACCTCGTGCCGGGCAACAAGGATCTGTTCTTGCGCCGCTTCGTCTGCGGTTTCGACTTCGCAAGTCTTATCGTGATCGGCGTCGGAGCCACCGAACTTGCGAGGCTCGCCTCCCGCTTTTTGGCGCGGGTGAGGCCACGCTTGGGTGCAACCGCCGTGACGCTCGGCGCAGTCGTGGTCGGCCTCGGAGTCCTGGCGCCCGCATGGACCCAAGTGGCGAACTACACGGCGCTGAACGCTAGGGACATCAGCTATCAGGTGAACGGCGACGCGACGCAGGGTGTGCAGATCGCCTCTCTGATCCGTGTCGCGAAAGCCTTGGGAGGGGGACGCGTCTATGCCGGTCTGCTGAACAATTGGGGAAAGAACTTTTATGTCGGCTACGTCCCGGTGTACGAGTACCTGGCCGACGAGGGGGTTGACTCGGTCGGCTTCACACTAAGAACGGCGTCGCTCATGTCCGACGCCGAGCCGTACTTCGATGACACGAACCCCGGCGACTACGCGCTCTTTGGTGTTCGGTACTTGTTGCTTCCCACCACCATGAACCCGCCCGTGCCGGCCGACCTCCTCCTTACCTCGGGCCCGTACGCGCTCTGGGTGCTGCCGAGCGTCCACTACGTGCAGGTCGTCGATACGGTCGGTTCGATCATCGAGAATCGAACCGACATTGGCGCCCGGTCGTCCGCCTTCATCCGTTCGGCGGCGCCGACCGACGGTCGGTATCTGACTGTTGCCTATGCGGGTGCTGAACCGTCGCTCCCGACTCTCGCGGCGTCGGCGGCCCCGCAGGGACCGGCGGGCACTGTGCTCTCCGAACACGCCGACCTCGCGCAAGGGACGATTACCGCGACGGTCGACGCTCGCCGAACGGCGGTCGTCTTGTTGAGCGCCTCGTACGACCCGGGTTGGAAGGTGACCGTCGATGGTCGGCCGGCGTCGACGGAGATCATCGTGCCGGCGATGCCTGGCGTGCGGGTAACGGCTGGTCGTCATGTCGTCCGGTTCACCTACGTCGGGTATCAGAACTACTGGGCGGTCTTCTTGTTTTCCGGCCTGTCCATAGCGGTCGCCGGTGGGGTGAGCGCGCGATGGAGGCGCAGAGCGAGATCAGAGAGCGACGGAACGGACCTTGACGAGCCCGACGGTGAGGGTCTCGATTCGGATACACAAGACGTCCTCCTCACGCCGGGCGCCGAGGAGGAGTCGGGGCAGACCAACGAGACCGAGCAGGAGCAGACTGACCTGGATGAACGGGTTCCGAAGCCGGTCGAGGAAAGTGCCGCGAACTCGGGCGAATCGGAGGGGGAACCCGGCAGAGTGGAGGAACTCCCGGCGGAACCAGTACCGGTTCGAACAGAAGTCGAGAAGCCGCAGACCGATCCGATTGAACCGTCGGCTGACGGGCCTGCGCCGGACGGTCCGATTCCAGCCGGCTTGACCGAGAGTCCATCAGTGAGAAAGGGCCAAAAGGCACACCGGCGACGACGGAGGTCCCCTTCGTGAACCGAGTGGAGTGAGCTTATTGGCTGGGACAAACCTGGGCGGACGCCAAGTGGTTCAAGGGGGGCAGAATCGTGCGGTAGAGTTGCACCAATGTGGACCACACATTCTATTGATCCGTCACCCCATAGGTGCGATTCGCACACACTCCATGAGGATTCGCGACCACGGGTTCGCCTCAAAATTCGCTGAGCCATCCGAGCCTGCCGCGCTCAAGGAGACGGCCGGGATGGTCGATACCACTTGCCCATGAGCCGAATGCCAACGCGAATTGCCATCGCCCTCGCCGGACTAGCGCTTGGCGCGACTGCTTGTTCGGCCGCTGCGTCATCGACGACGACCACGACCACCAGCAACCACTCCGAAGGCACTGCTCGCTGAAGGCATCAGCGCCCAGGCGCATGGAAACCTGACTGCGGCGCGGAACGACTATGCCGCGATCATCGCCCTGGATCCGCAGAATCGCTCGGGTTACAATCTTTACGCCTATTACAACCTCGGTGTAATCGACCAGACCCAGGGTCATCTCCAGGCGGCCGAGACCGAATACCAATCGGCGCTCCAGATCAACCCAAAGTATCTGAACGCCGTATACAACCTGGCCGTGGCAGAGACGACGACCTCGCCACAATCTGCGATCGCGGAGTATCGGCTGCTTCTCAAGCTCAAGCCTGGCGACATCAACAGCACCTACAACCTCGGCCTATTGCTCTACGACTCGGGAAAGGTCGCGCAGGGCCGTGTGTTGCTGAAGCGAGCGATTGCTCTCGACCCGGCGCTCAGGAACAAGCTTCCGAAGAACGTCAAGCTGTAGCCTCAGCTAGCGGATGGCACGTCACCTTCCGCGTCGCTGCAGAACCAAGTAGATCTCGTGAACCCCGGGGGTGTGGCCGGCGTGTCCGAGCTCGAAGGTGTCGCCGTAGCAGCAGGGGACCGTAGTTCCGAGTTCGCTCAGGTCGGATCTGACCGGCCGGGCCGGCCCGTGGACGGGAGTTCCGACGAGCAGGACGCCGGCGAGGATCCACCCGGGGAGATTGAAGAGTCCCAGGGCTCTCCGCGAGTTGGTGCGCCGGGCCAAGCCCGCGGCAATTGGCGCCCGATCGGTGCCGCGGCCGTGATTGGCCTCCTGGCCGTCGCCTTCGTGGCTCCCCTGCCGGCGATGCTGAAGTACCCGACGTGGGCCCAGGACGAGGGCACGTTGCTGGTGTTCCCATCCCTCATGCTCAAGGGCGCCACGCCTAACCAGCACGTTCCTGTCGATCTACGGGCCGGCGAACCTCTACGCCCTCACGGCCGCCTTCTTCGTCGCTGGGCAGAGCGTGTTCGTCGAGCGGCTCGTCGCCGTCTTCTACCACCTCGTCCTTGTCGGCTCCCTGACGGCGTTGGTGTGGCGGCGGCGCGGCCTGTTCGCCGGGCTGGCCGCCGGAGCCATCACCGTGGTCGTGGGCGTGAGCTACCCGATGATGGCGTTCGCCTGGCTCGGGGGGATTGCGTTCGTGTCCCTCGGGCTCCTCCTTCTCGACGTCGGCCTCGGCGGCCGCAGTCGCCGGCTTGTCGTCGCCTTGGCCGGGCTGTCGCTCGGTCTCGCCATCTCGTTTCGAGCCGATCTGTCCGTGGCCGTGCTCCTGATCTTGATGGTGCTGGCGGCAAACCGGCGTCGAGCAGCTCTCTTCCTGTTGCCGGGTCTTCTTCTCGGCCTGATAACCACGATCGTCAGCATGGTGCAGGTCGGGCCGGTGGCGGTCTTCGAGGACGAGATCGTCAAGCCGGTGTTCGTCATCGCGCCACAGGTGCGTCTTCCGCTACCGTCGCTCGGCACGGCCACGGGCCTGCTCATGGTCTTGTGCCTCGTGATCCCCGTCGTCGAGATCGTCGTCGGCACGCTCGGCTGGCGACGATCACAGGGGCATGGGACGACGTCTGCGTCGTGATCGTCGGAGTCGTCGGCCTCTCGATCATCAGCAACATGTTGCACCGCGCCGATCTCACCCACATCGGCTTTGTCGCAACGTTCACCGTAGCTACCGCGGTCCTGGTCGACTGGACGCGGATCGCGCCACGGCCGACCGAGCGGGGCCTTTTCGCGGCGGCGGCGAGGGTCGTGTGGCCGGCGGCGGTGGCGATCGCGGCGGTCTCGATCGCCACCGCCGCGACGGGGAACGTGTTCGGAAACGCGGCTTTGCAGACCGTCGGAGCGCGGCCCAACGCTGAGCTCGTCGTGTCCAACGCCGGCCGGTCGGTGCCCGTCGACGGCCACAACGAACTCGTCGACTACACCGGGCTCGTACGAGCTGCCGACTCGTACGCCAGGCCGGGCGCGCGTCTGTTCGTCGGGCCGGAGGATCTCCGCCGCACGTTCTATTCCGACACGTTTCTCTACTTTCTCCTGCCGCAGTTCACGCCGGGCAGCTTCTACCTGGAGATGGACCCGGGCGTCGCCGACGCGCCCGGATCGGGACTGGCAAGCCAGATCGCCGGTGACGACGTCTTGATCCTGGACTCGGCTTACAACTCGGCGTCTGTGGCCGAGCCTTACATCGCCTACGGGTCGAACGCTCCGAATCTCGTCGTGGAACACGACTTCCGTCGGGTCGGGGAGTGGGGGCCGCTCTCGCTCTACGTCCGGCGAGGATGGCGGGCGGGCTGACCCCCGGTTCTGGTAGGAACGGGCCATGGAAGCGCTGGGCCTCCTGCCCGATGCGGTGACCGAGACGCGGTTGCTCGGGCAGGCCCAGCCGCGCCTCGAGGGCCGCTCGAAGGTGACCGGCGCCACCAGGTTCACGGCGGACTTGCATCCGCACGGCCTCTGTCACGCCCGCTTGGTGCTCAGCACCGTCCCGGCCGGCCGGGTGTCGTCGGTCGAGACGAGCGACGCGATCGACCTCCCGGGCGTGCTCGGCGTCCTGACGTGGCGGGACTTCGCAGGGGCCGATGACGGGTTGCTGGCCCGCGACCGGGTGACCTACGTGGGTCATCCGGTTGCGGTCGTGGTGGCCGAGACCGTGCAGGCTGCCACCGACGGCGCCGAGGCCGTCCTGGTCGAGTTCGAGGCCGCGCCTTATGTGCTCGACCCGCTCGAAGCACTGGCCGATGCGGCTCCCGACGTCCTGGCACTGGCGGCGCCGCTCAGCAATGAGGCCCTCGGAGCCCACAGCCAGAGCGGCGGCGGCGTCGAGACCGAGATGCCGAGCGAGCGAAACGTCACGAACGAGGTCCGCTTCACCTCCGGCGACGTCGAGCAGGAGCTCGCCCGCTGCAGCCATGTCGTCAGCGCCCGCTACCGCATGCCGTGTGTGCACCACTGCTATATCGAGCCGCACGTGTCGACCGCCCAGTGGGAACCGGACGAAACGATGACCGTCTGGACTCCCACCCAGAGCATGTTCTTCACGCGCGAGGTGGTGGCGCGAGCGCTCGGCTTTCCGATCAGCCGGGTCCGCATCGTCCCCATGCCCGTCGGCGGCGGCTTCGGCGGCAAGGATCACCTGATCGAGCCGCTGGTCGCGTTGCTTGCCCGCCACCTGCGCCGGCCCGTGAGGCTCGAATTGACCCGCCGCGAGGAGTTCCTGATGGGCCAGGGCGGACCAGGATGTGTCGTCGACCTCAGTCTCGGGGCAGATGACGACGGCAATCTACGTGCCCTTCGGGCCGACGCCGTCTTCGACTGCGGCGCCGGCCCCGGCGGCCTCGGACAGATCTTCGCCAACCTCATGGCCGGCACGTACCGGATCGCTCACTTCGACGTGCGGTGCCGCGACGTCGCCACGAACAAGGCGCCGACGACGGCCTACCGGGCGCCCGGCGCGCCGCAGGCCTACTTTCCCCTCGAGAGCGCGGTCGAGGAGCTGGCGGGGAGGCTGGGGCGGGACCCGGTCGAGTTTCGAATTCAGAACGCGACGCAGAACGGCGACCTCCGACCGGACGGCCGGCCCTGGGAGCGCATCGGCTTGACGCAGTGCCTCGCGGTCGCCCGCTCGCACCCGATGTACACGAGGCCGCTGGCAGCCGGCGAGGGCCTGGGCGTGGCGGTCGGAGGCTGGTCCAGCGGTTCGGAGCCGGCGGCGGCCGGGTGCCGGATCGAGGCGGACGGCTCGATCACGCTCCAGGTCGGGTCCGTCGACATCTCGGGTACCGACACCAGCCTCGCCATGATCGCCGCGGAGATCCTGGGAACGTCCACCGATGCCGTATCGGTGGCCCGCTTCGACTCCGACAGCGCCCCTTACGCTGGCTCCTCGGGGGGCAGCAAGATCATCTTCACGGTCGGAGCCGCCGTCGAGATGGCCGCCATCGATGCCCGCCAGCAGTTGTTCGAGCTGGCCGCCGAGGAGCTCGAAGCGGCCATCGAGGACCTGGAGCTGCGAAACGGGGCCATCAACGTCAAGGGCGTCCCGGCCAGATCGATCCCCGTCAGCTCCCTCGTCCCCCAGCCGTTCGAGTTCGGCGGCAACTACGCACCGGTTCACGGCCACGGACGGCACTTCGCCGCGTTCGGGTCGCACCTTTTCACCGTGCACGTCGCCAGGGTGCGGGTCGACGCAGAAACGGGGGCGATGCAGCTGTTGGAGTACCTGGCCGTGCAGGACGTGGGGCGAGCGATCAACCCGGCAGAGATCGAGGCGCAAATCCACGGCGGCCTTTTGCAGGGCGTCGGGCGGGCGCTCGGAGAGGCGTTGCTGTACAACGAGCACGGCGACCCGCTCACGACCAGTTTCGGCGACTACGCGATACCGGCCGTCGAGCAGGCGGCGACGTTGACCCACGTCGCCCTCGTCGAGATCGCCGGTGCGGGCCCGTTCGGCGCCAAGGGCGTCGGCGAGCCGCCCGCCATCCCAGGTGCCGCCGCCGTCGTGAATGCGATCGCGGCTGCGTGCGGCGTGCGTGTCCGTGACCTTCCCGTCACTGCGGCGGCGCTGGCCGCCGTCGATGACGGTCGCGAGGAAGGAGCCCGCTCGAGATGAGCGCCGACGAGGAAGTGATCGCGATCCCGGCAGCGAGGGAGGCCAGCTGGCCGACGCGAGCGGTGAAGGCGAGGGGCTGGCTGTTCGCTTCGGGAGTCATCGGGGTCGACCCCGTGACGGGGGAGCTTCCCGACGACCCCGAGGCGCAGACGAGCTTCGCCCTCGCGAGCCTCGTGAGCCTGCTCGAGGACGCAGGGTCCTCGATCGAGCGAATCGTGAAGGTCAACGTCTACCTCGACGACGTCCTGGGCGACTTCGATCGGATGGACTCCGCCTACGGCCGTTTCTTCGAGTCACGAGGGGTGACGGATCCTCCGGCGCGCACGTCCGTCGGAGCGAGGCTGCCGTGGGCCAAGGTCGAGATGGACCTGGTCGCGTTGTGCCCGTGAGGTTCGAACCGCTCACTCCGGCTTCGGCTCGCGCCGGGACGAGCGCTCGAGGAGCGTCGCGATGATCGCCCGCACCGCGTTCGGGGTCGACCTCGAGCACCACTACTCGAAGGTCATAAAGGCCGGGGAGTTGATCTTCATCAAGAGCAACATCGGGATGAACCCCGACGGGACGATGCCTGAGGACGTGACCGAAGAGCTCACGTTGGCGCTCGAGCACCTGGTCTCCTCCGGAGAGACGGCGGGCGGCCGGATCACCAGGTTGCTCAAGGTCAACATCTACGTCGCCGACGCGGACCGGGACGGCGACGCTGTGCGGCTGGCGGCGAGATCCTTCTTCGAGCAGCGGTCCGATGCCGCGCCACCCGCGCTCACCATCGTCGGCAGCGCCCTCTCCTGGGCACAGCTCCGCGTGCAGATCGACGCCGTCGCGGCGGAATGAGTGGAACGGGCTCAGCCGGGCCGCCCGGAGGCGTCGTATCCATTCCCAACGAAGGGAGCCGAGTGCAACATCGTGCGGCGATGACGATCAACGGCGTCACCGCGGAGCATGCGATCGAACCGAGGATGCTTCTCGTGGAGTACATCCGCGACGTCGTGGGGCTCACGGGTACCCACGTCGGCTGCGACACGAGCCAATGCGGTGCCTGCACGGTCATGCTGGACGGCGAGACGGTCAAGTCCTGCACGATGCTCGCACTGCAGGCCGACGGCTCGGACGTGACGACGATCGAGGGCGTCGCCGCCGACGGCACCCTGCACCCGGTCCAGCAGGCATTCTGGGACTCGCATGCTCTGCAGTGCGGCTATTGCACGCCGGGATTCATCATGTCCGCGATCGGGCTCCTGAGAGAGCATCCGTCACCGGATGACGAGATGATCCTTCAGGGTCTGGAGGGGAACCTCTGTCGCTGTACCGGGTACGTCAACATCCTGCGTGCCGTCCGAGCCGCAGCTGCGGTTCTGTCAGGCGCTCAGCCGGGCGAAGTCGTCGAGGATGGCGGCGGCGCCGGGGGGCACCGAGACCCGTAAGGCGATCGGGACCGCCACGGGGCTAACCGCCGATCATGGACATCGACCGCGCCGGGCGGAGGAAGGCGGGGTCGTTGATTCCGTGCCCGGCCCGCTTGGCCCAGACGGCCACACGCAGCAGCTGCGCGATGTCGTCGTCACTTCCGCCGGCGCGAATCAGGTCCCGCGCCGAGAGCTCGTCGTTGGCGAACAGACAGTTCCGAATGGCGCCGTCGGCGGTGAGCCGGAGGCGGTTGCACGAGCCGCAGAACGCCCGCGTCACACTCGTGATCACGCCTATCTCGCCGCCGCCGTCAACGAAACGGTACCGATCCGCCGGCGCCGCGTCGAGGCCCCGCACGCTCGCCGGCTCGAGCGGCCATACCGCATGGATGCGCTCCAGGATCTCCTCGCCCGGCACGACCTGCGAGCGTTGCCAGGTCTCGCCGGCGTCGAGCGGCATGAACTCGATGAAACGCACCACGCGGCCCGTCTCGCGGGCAAAGGCCGCGAAATCGACGACTTCGTCGTCGTTGACGCCGGCCATCACGACGACGTTGACCTTCACCGCCGGCAGGCCGGCCCGTTCGGCGGCGTCCATCGCTTCCAGCACCTTGGCGAGATCGCCTCGGCGGCGGATCTCGGCGAAGCGCTCGGGCCGCAGCGAGTCGCAGCTGACGTTGACCCTGCGTAGCCCGGCCTCCACCAGCGCGGGTGCAAGGCGGGCGAGGCCGGTCCCGTTCGTGGTCATGGAGAGATCGGCGAACCCGATCCGGCCCAGCCGGGCGACGAGGTCGGTGATGCTCGCCCTTACGAGCGGCTCGCCGCCGGTCAATCGGATCGCGTCGACTCCGAGGTCGTACGCGACCGAGGCGACACGCTCGATCTCCTCGAAGCGGAGGATCTCCGAACGGGGCAGCCAGACGAGCCCCTCTTCGGGCATGCAGTAGGTGCAGCGGAAGTTGCAGCGATCCGTGATCGAGATCCGCAGATCGCTGTGGACGCGACCGAACGAGTCGACGAGCGGCCCGGTCGTCGGCATCAAGTCAGCCGCAGGGCGCGTGCGCGAGATCGTGATCGGAACCGCCGTCATCGGCCTCAGCCTACCGTCGGCAGGGCCGGCGGCGCCCCCGGTGACGCGGCTGTTACTTAATCCGAATCGTCAGGACGACCATATCGTCGTCGTGGGACGCCTCCCGCATGAGTGAGGCGTTCACGATGTCCTGGGTAACCTGAGTTGCTGACCCCTCCGACTTGCTGAGGACTTCGGCGATTCCTTCACTCCCGAATACGTCACTTTCGGCGTAGCGGTCCGAAACCCCATCCGTGTACAAGACGAGCACGGAGGCGGGGTCCAGTTTGACGATCGAGTCGGCATATCGAGCATCGTCGTGGACGCCGAGAACCAATCCTGGCTGGCCAAGGCCTACAACGGAGCGGTCGGCCCGGCGCAAAAGTGGGAGAGGGTGCCCGGCAGAGCTCACTGTCGCTGACCACTGGCCGCCGACGCGGACCATCCGGACGATTGCTGCGGTGCAGAGCCGGGCGGACCAGGCACGTTCCTTGTGCCGACCACTCTCGAGGATGTTTCGGATGATCATCCGATTGAGCTGCTGGAGCAAAAGAGCGGGATCCCTTTCGGTCTGAGCACAAGCTCTTACCGTGTGGCGAGCGAGCCCGGTCACCGCGGCAGCCTCTACGCCCTTTCCCTGGACGTCACCGATCAAGAGAATAAACTCATCGTCCCCGGTCTGGAGCACGTCATAGAAATCGCCACCGACCTCGGATCTGGCACTCCCCGCCTGATATCGGACGGCCATGTCGAAGCCTTCGATCGTAGGCAGACCTGCAGGGAGGAGTGCCTGCGCCAAATGGCGCGCGATGTGGGATTCGGCGCTGTAGAGGCGCGCGTTATCGATCGCCATCGCCGCCCTTGCTGAAAGCTCCTCTCCGAGTACGCGATCGCCCTTACCCATGAGGCGCCCTTTGCGATTGGCAAAGACCAAGGCTCCGAGAACCTTCCCCCTTGCACGTAGCGGAACGATGAGGAGCCCGCCGAAGCCAACGCGCCGCAAGAGGTCGAGATGCTCAGGCGACTTGGCATCGGCGACCAGCATCTGGTCGTCGATCTCCTCGATGTACTCGGGTCGCCCAGTTCGAATCACTGCCCCAACACCCTTTATCGCCGAGAGCGACGATTCTGTCTCCGCGAAGAGCTGCATCTCATCGGCATTGAGCTCGGGCGCAAGCAGCCGTTTGGAGGTCGTGTCGTCCTCGATGAGATACAGCACGCAGCGATCCGCGATCCGTGGGACGGCGAGGTCGGCAACAGCTTGCAACGTCACGTCGAGATTAAGCGACATGCCGAGGCGCTCGCTGGCGTCGACAAGAAAGTCCAGCTGCGCTCGCCGGCTGTCGGCAATGTCACGAGCATCCTGGAGCGCCCTTCGGGCTTCGGCTCGTGCGAGGGCGGCTGCAGCCTGCTCTGCAACAGCGGCGAGGTATTCGCGCTCATCTGGGGCGAAAACGTGATCTTCGCGAAAGCCGACGGCCATGAGACCGATACGTTGCTCCTCGACGATGAGAGGGAGTCCGGCGAACGACGAGGTCGGACCGTCCGCTAGGACCGGCCAGCGTCGCGCAAGCTCGGCACGAGTCTCGACGAACAGCGGCCGCCCTTCGCGGAGATTCTCTGCAGCCGGCAAAGAGGGATCGAGCGGTATCTCGGGGTACTCGGCACTCAAGCCAAGGCCGGCGATGAGCACGAGTCGCGAGCCCCGGAGCATCCAGATCGCCCGTTCACCGCCTTCGCTCGACCCGGGTACCGCCTCGTGGATGATGATCTGACAGATCTCGCCCGCTGTACCTGCGCTGGCGAGGGCGGCGGTCATCCTTTGCAGACCCCGTACGCGCTCCGTAGCCCGCTCCGCCGCTTGTCGAGCGAGCCGTTCGGCCTCGAGGATCTGGACGCGCTCGATCGCGGCGGCGATCGGCTCGGCGAGCCGAGTGAGCAGCTGGACGTCATCCCGATCGAACGCGGAAACCCGCCGTCTTGTCGTGTGCAGCACGCCAAAAATCCGTCCACCAGAAACGAGCGGCACGCCTACATAGGAGCGCTGACCGCTCGAGCGCAGTACATCGCTCACGGGATTCGCCTGGGTAAGGTCGTCTATGACTCGCGGTTCACCGCTCGCGAGAATAGGTCCCGAGACCCCGGCGCCGGCGGGGATCGACAACGACACGTCGACTTCTCGAACCAGGCCGAAGGCCGCTCGGCTCACGAGCGCCGATCCATCCTCGTTTGCGAGAAGCAGCGAGGCCGCGTCAGCACCAAGCAGCCGGGCGATCGCCTCGAGCGCTTCCTTCAAAAGCAAATCAAGGCCCGGTTCCGAGAGGGTCTCGCCGGCTGCCCGTCGGTAGAGATCGAGCCACTGATCCACCGCGGCCGCCGCGGCACGCGTCGCCTTGTCGGCTGCGAGCAGCTCGGAAAGAGCCGGTCGATGCATGCTGTCGGGCTGGCCGCTCACGGGCGAACCTCCTCGACCCGAGACCTTACCCTGGAGGCTGGAGGCCTCACGGCAAGCCTAAAAGCGACGGCCGCCCCGCAGCCTCCTCGGTCGGCCGTCGGGGTCGAAGATCAAGCGATACGCGACGTCGGCCCATCGCTGACTAGCGAGGGGCACGGGCGCGATCTCGTGGAATCGGACCCGGCTCGACGGACGCGGCCGCCGCCCGTGGTGCAGTTTCCAATCAGCCAGGTCTCGAGCGGCCATGTTCCAGAGACCTTGACCGTTTGAAAGGTTCAGCAAGTCCGGATCCTCAGGCGATCGTCCGAGGTGCTCGGACCAGAGTCTCAAACGGAGATCACGGGCGAACTTGCGGCTCCCATCACCGAGGCCCCCCGGATCAACCGGCGATCGGTGGTCGAGCTCGGCGTCGAGCACGGCACAGGACACCTCCGAATCGTGCGTCCAAGAGCGGCGATTCAAGTTGTCGGAACCGACACTCGCCCAGACGTCGTCGATGACACAGACCTTGGCATGGACGTAGATGGGTGTGCCGAACTCGTTCTCGAGGTCGTAGATGCCGACGCGCGCGCCGCCCGCGGCTCGGACGGTCTCCAACGCGCGCGCTTGAGCGAGTCGACTCGGCGGACCCGACAGGCGGCTGTCCTTGTCCGGGTATCTCGGCACGAGTCCGATCAGCTGCAACTTCGGGTGATCGCGTAACGCGCTCGCGAGTAGCTGCGCGACCTCGGTGAACCAGAAGTACTGGTCTTCAATGTAGATCAGCGCACGCGCCCGGTCGATCGCCTTGGCTATCGCTCGAGCGATGCTTCGCTCTCCGTCGACTGCGAACGGATACTTCGGGCTCCTGGCGGGATAGGTGCGAAGCACTTGGACGGCATGGCTGCCAACGATGGGCGGCGCAGCCAGAGGGGCCTGCAACGGACTGGCGAGACGATCTCGCGAGGTCACGCGTGACATCCACGCTCTGGGCCGACTGGCATGGTTGAGCGGAGTGGGATCTTGCCACCGTTCCCGGAATGTGAAGTCGAGGTCGGCAACGGCGGGTCCGCGGACTTCCAGCTGCGCGTCGTGCCAGGCGGGACGGGGGCCATACCTTGGGTCTAGCTTGATGACTTGACGGTCTCCACGGTGATCGGCATCGTCCCGACGTCCGTGGCACAGATCGATCCCTCCGACGAATGCGACATCGTGCTCGAGCGAATCGGGGTGGCGGATTACCACCAGCTTTTGGTGATGCGACCCGCCGCGCCTCACTCGCTCGTCGAGCAACACCTCTCCGCCGGCCGCGGTGACCTCGCCGGCGAGACGCCGGTTCTCCTTCGCGCTGAACGACATCCGGTCGCTGTGGGAACGCCAGAGCAAGCCGCGCACGTCGACGCCGCGCCGGCACAGCTGAGCCATGAGTGTCGCGATCGCCTGCCCGTCATCGGTCACACACTCGTTCCCGTCTCCCCTCCAGTCGGTGAAACGAACCTGGTCCCCGCTTCGGAGGTTCGACAGGACCACAGCCAGGCGCTCAAAGTAGGTGGCACCTTCGACGAGAAACGCGACGTTGTTGCCCTCGGTCCAGGCGTGGCCGTTGCGCCGCTGCGAGTCGATCCCCGTAGTCGGGTTGCCTCGTTCCTCGGGCCGGAGAAACCAGTCGTCGAGGCGCACTCCGGTCACCGTAGAGCAGGCGCTGATGATCAAGCCCGTGGGCGGTTACCCGCCATCCTCGAGCGGTCCGCCCCCGTGGCCGTGCTCGAATCGAGTGCGGCTTGCTGGACGGCCTCGGCCGGCGCCCCAAAGACCAGCAGTCGCCCACCGAAGGCGATGCAACATAACGCGAACCAGGCCCATCCGAGAGCCAGGCCAGCCAGCACATCCGTCATCCAATGCACGCCGAGCATGACGCGGGACCACCCTATCGACACCGCCAGGGCGACAGCAGCGGCGGCCAACAGTGCCCGTGTCGCGACCGAGCGGCGCCGCCCGACGAGCAAAGCGAACGCTGCGAAGGTAGCTGCCGCCGCGGTCGCGTGGCCGGAAGGAAACGAAGACCCTCCGAAACCGGTGAGTCGGTCCAGATTCGGGCGCACTCGATCCACGCCCCACTTGATCAGGTCGGCCACGAGGAACTGTCCGCCAACGGTCACGGTGAGGAAAGCCACCACCGAGAACGGCCGCCCTCGGCGACCTTCGACCACTGCGACCATTAGTGCGAGCGGGACGAGGACGACGGCACCGCCCAACTGTGTAAACCATCGCAGGACACTGGTCGACAGGGCAGTGGCGTGCTGGGCCCCGAACCGGGTCGCGCTCACGTCGAAGTGGGCGAAGCCTGTCTTGGTTCTCACCATGAAGAGGATCAGCCCGAAAGCGCCAAAGCCGACGACCACAATTGCAGCTGCGACTGTGAGAGCCAATCCTGTCGCTGTCCCGGTGTCAAGTCGGGACTCTAGGAATAACGCCAGCCGTGGGTGACGGCGAAGCTCGCCCTCGATCCCCCGGCTTGTTGCTCTCGGAGCAGCAAGATCGGCATTCGGCCACCTTTTGAAAAGCAGCCAAGCTACGAACCCGCTTACAAGCCCCAAGAGCAAGGTGGAACCCAGAATCAGCACGGGTGGCCTCCTACCCGTAGTTTGCGTCAGCAAACCGCGGGGAATCAATAGGGGCATGACGCAATTGGGGGGGCCAGCCGGCGGACTGACCGGCGTGTCTGCGCAGCCTCATGGGTTGCCCGAACGAATTGGGAGGCGATTCGCTCGCGGCCATCCGAGCGCGGCAATCGCTCTGGTCATGACGACGGGGTACCTCTGCTTGACGGCGATTCTCGTCGGCATGGGCCTGTTGGTCACCCACGTCCTCGCCCACGACGCGGTCGGGCACTGGGACGAGAGCGTCAACGCCTACTACGCGGCACATCGCACTTCTGTTTGGAATCGCTTGAGCGGCTACGGGACCGTGTTGGCAAGTGCTCCCGGCATTGCAATTGTTGCCGCAATCATGACCGGTGGCTTGCTGCTGCTCCGGTGGGGCCGCAGAGCGCTGCTGCTCCTCATCGGCCTGGCCGTGGAGTTCAGCGTCTTTCTCTCCACCAACTACCTTGTCGCGAGACCACGTCCGCACGTGAAGCACCTTGGGGCTACACCGTCGACCTTCAGCTGGCCGTCGGGGCACTCGGCTGCGACGTTCGTTGTCTACGGCGGCATCGCCGTGATCGTCATGACCGCCACACCCAAGCTCATCCCGAGACTCGCAGCGTGGATCGTCGCCGTTGGCCTTACGGTCGCCGTTTCGATGTCGCGCATCTATCGAGGCGATCATCATCCCACCGATGCCATAGCCGGCATACTGCTCGGAATCGGTGCCCTTTGGGCTGCGACTTGTGCGCTGCGGGCTGCAGACGCGGCGGCGGTGCGCAAACGCAGCGCTGGGGCGGCTTTCCCCGGCGAGGGCGAGCTTTCTTCCCATGGGCAGCCCTGGGACGAAGGCGAAGCTGCCCGCGGGCGCAAGGTCGGGGCAGTGGGGAGGTGACCTCCGTCGCTGTCATCGCACATGAGAGGAAGACCCTCGGAGGTGGGCTCCCCCAGCTCCGCCGGATCCTTGCCGAGAAGGGCTTCGCGGACCCCATCTGGTATCAGGTGCCGAAAAGCCGCAAGGCGCCGGGATTTGCTCGCCAAGCCATAGCGCAGGGTGCCGACCTCGTCTTCGTCTGGGGCGGCGATGGAACGGTGCAACGCTGCCTCGAGGTCGTTGCCAGCGCCGGCGTCGCAATGGCCATACTTCCGGCAGGTACCGCCAATCTGCTCGCTACCAATCTCGGGATTCCTGAAGAACTGACCGTGGCCGTGGACATCGGCCTCTACGGTGCCCGGCGCAAGCTCGACGTCGGAGTGATCAACGGCGAACAGTTCGCCGTGATGGCCGGCGCCGGCTTCGATGCGAACATGATGCGGGAGGCGGACGGCGGGCTGAAGGACCGTTTCGGCCGGCTGGCGTACGTTTGGACAGGCCTTCGGGCGACGGGCAGGTCGACCCGTCAAGCGAAAATCAACGTGGACGGCAAGTCGTGGTTCAAGGGACGCGCCAGCTGCATCCTCCTCGGGAACATGGGGACGCTGACCGGCGGGCTCACGGCCTTTCCGGACGCGAGTCCTGACGACGGCCTGCTGGAGGTCGGAGTGGTGACCGCGGAGGGGGCGCTGCAATGGGCCCGGGTACTCGCGCGCCTGGCGACCGGGCGTGCAGACCGTTCGCCCCTCGCGCGGATGACCCGCGGAGCTCGGGTGAGCATCGATCTCGATCATTCAACGGCCTACGAGCTGGACGGGGGCGCCCGATCCCCCAAGCGACGGCTACGGGCGAGTGTTCTGCCCCGCGCCGTCACCGTCTGCGTTCCCGAAACGGAGCCGTCATGAGCACCGCTCGCCTCGTCCCAGAAACCCGAGATCTGTCCGGCGACGATGCCTGGATGACCCTGAGGCGCATCCGACGAGGCCGGCTACTCAAGGACGCCTTCCTCCGCATGCGGGTGGCGGACGGGTTCAGCCACGCACGCTCGATGGCGTTGCTGATCTCTCTCGTTGCCGTCCAGGGCCTGATCGCCCTGGTCGGGCTGGCCGGCATCTTGGGCAAGGGCTCACTCAGCAACGTGATCGTTGCCACGGTGCGCCGCGCTGTCCCAGGCTCGGCCGGCCGCGTCCTGACTGCCGCCGTTGTCCACGCGCACCGGACCGTTCAGGCTCACGACTATCTGCCCCTCCTGGTCGGTATGGTCGGTGCGCTGTTCACTGCGACGACGGCGATGGGCCAGCTGGAGCGGGGCCTCAACCGCCTCTACGGGGTAGAGCGCGATCGGCCAACCGGGCGCAAATACGGCTTGGCTTTCCTTCTTGCGCTCAGCGCCGGCACCCTCACCGGGCTTGCGTTCGCGTGTCTTGCGTTCGGCCGCGAGATCTTCGGCACGACCAAGAACAGCGCCTGGGGCGCCACGTGGGAGGTGCTCCGCTGGCCGCTCGGCCTGCTGCTGATCGCCGGTGCTATCACGCTCCTGTTCCGTTTCTGTCCGCGTCGGCGCCAGCCCCGTCTCTCCTGGCTCGCCTTCGGTGCAGGCCTCGCAGTCCTGCTGTGGGTCGCCGTGACAATCAGCTTGGGGTTCTTCTACCGGTACAGTTCCTCGTTCGGCAAGACCTATGGCCCGGTCGCCGGCGTCGTCGCGTTGCTCTTGTGGAGCCTGCTTTCGAGCATCGCCGTCTTCTTCGGAGGCGCCGTCACCGCACAGCTGGAGGCCCTGCGAGCGAACGACCCGGCTCCCCAAGACTTCGCGAAGGTAGCCGGGTCCGAGCCGGACCACAGCGACCGACGTGTGCCCGCCGCTGTGGGTTCATGACTGCCTTGGGCCGCGAGGCCACGACTGCTGTGGACCGCGAGACCACGACCAGCTTGGGCCACCGCTGGCTCGATACACGATTGCCGCCGTCTCTCGTGACGCACGATGCTGTCAAGCGCGTGCGGCGCTCTCTGGAGGGTGTGATCGGCGTGCCGGCCACCGAGGGCAACCAAATCACGGTTCTCCGCAATGGCGACGAGATCTTTCCGCCGATGCTCGAAGCCATCGCGGCAGCCGAGAACACCATCGACTTCCTCACGTTCGTCTACTGGAAGGGCGAGGTGGGCACGCGGTTCGCTCGTGCGCTATGCGATCGGGCCAAGGCCGGGGTGCGGGTCCGGCTCGTGCTCGACGCGTGGGGAGCAGGCCCTATCGATCCCGCTCTCATCGACGACATGAACCGCACCGGCGTAAAGGTGCGTTGGTTCCGTCCCTTGCGACGCCTCCGTTTCGGCGACCTCAACCACCGGACGCACCGCAAGGTGCTGATCACCGACGAGGCGGTCGCGTTCACGGGAGGCGTCGGTATATCCGATCTGTGGCAAGGCGACGCGCGGGACGAGACCGAGTGGCGAGACACGCATTTTCGAATCGCGGGACCGGCGGTCGACGGGTTGAGGGCCGCCTTTCTCGACAACTGGGCAGAGACCGATTCGAGCCTCTACGACGCAACCGATCGTTTCCCGGACCAGCCCAAGCCCGGAAAAGCGGTCGTGCAGTGCGTTCGCGGTGCTGCAGGGACGGGCCAGAGCGACATCGCCGCCGTGTTGCGAACCCTGCTCCAGCTGGCGCAGCGACAGGTGCGGATCACTACTGCCTACTTCGTGCCTGACGAAGAGCTGACGGAGCGGCTCTGCCAAGCCGCCGAGCGAGGCGTGCAGGTACAGGTGCTGCTGCCCGGTCCGCACGCCGACAAGAGATTCGTCCAGCTGTCCGCTGAGGCGTCCTATGAGCGACTTCTCGACTGCGGCGTAGAACTCTGGAACTATCAGCCGACCATGCTGCACGCAAAAACGATGACGGTCGACGGCATCGTCGCCACCATTGGGTCGGCGAATTTCAACCGGAGGTCGCTCCGCTGTGACGAGGAGGTCAACCTCGTGGTCATCGATGATCAGCTCACCGGCGCGCTCGACATCGACTTCGACTTCGACCTGAAACGCAGTCAGCGCATCGAGCCGGGACGCTGGCGGGCGCGCTCGTGGCGCCAGCGTGTCAACGAGCGGCTCGTGCTTCCCCTGCGGCGTATTTCCTAGCTTGGCGTCCCAGACCAGGAGACCCCGTTAGTAATCTGTGCGAGGTGACGCAGGAAGGTCGGCGGTTCGAGAGCCCCGACGACGGTGCGCTGCTCGCGCTCTTCGGCGCCATCTCTTCCGGTGATCACCGGGGGGTTACGCGGCGGCTAGACGAAGCGGCTGGTCTCGCCACCTGGCCGATTCGCATCGGAGCGACCCGCCAGGATCCTGAAACGTACTTCCTGCCTTCGATTCGTCACTACGTGTACGCGGGCGACACAGCGCTGCATGTCGCAGCTGCCGCGCATCATCGAGAGCTCTGCAAGTTTGTCGTAGCGCAAGGCGCGGACGTACGGGCTCGAAACCGCAGGGGAGCCGAACCGCTCCACTACGCCGCAGACGGGAGTCCAGGTGCGGACAACTGGGATCGGGATGCGCAGCGCGAGGTGATCACTTATCTCATCGAAGAAGGTGCGGATCCCAACGCCACGGACAAGAGCGGGGTAGCCGCACTGCATCGAGCCGTTCGGAACCGCAGCTCAGAGGCTGTCAGCACCCTCATCGAAAATGGCGCAAACCCGCGGCTGGTGAACCATAGTGGTTCGACCCCACTGCACCTTGCTGTCCAGAACACGGGCAAGAGCAAGTCCGGCTCGGACGCCGCCAAGGACGAACAGCGCCGGATCATCGCCCTGCTACTGGAACACGGTGCCAGTCCGGGTGACGTCGATGCGAACGGCAAGACCGTCGCCGCTGCCGCGTCGAGCGACTGGATCCGTGCACAGCTCGACAACCTCTGACGGGCTGCCACGCCGAACAGCGACCGGCGAGGGCACAGGGTCACCTTTCAACCGCCTCGTTCAGAGCCGCGGTAATCGCTTCGACACGGGCGCGGTGCGCGCGGCAACGGGTAACTACCTCGCGCGCGGTCATGCGTTCGTGGGCGGCAGCCCATAGGTCGAGGGTCAGCGGCCGGGCAATCATGACCGCGGGCAGCCGGGCACGTTCCTCCTCCGACAGGGGGACTGAGCGTGCATAGCGGTCCAATGCTCGGCGAGCGCCAGCGGGGCCGGCCACGTACAGCAAGAAAGCCAGCGGCCAGATCCTCGGACCACGCCCCACCCCGATCCAGTCGATGATCACCGGGGGTTGCTCGCCCTGTGGGACGGCGTTGGGAGGGGTGAGGTCGGCGTGGATCAGCGCCTCGGGCAGCCCGGCGCCGTCGTCGGCGTCGGCCAGGGTGTCGACAAGTTCGGCGACCGAAGGTCCGAGGTGGCCAGCGAGCGCAAGCGCCTGGTCGATCTCGCGCGAGGGAGTGGGGCCGAGCCGATGCCAGCCACCGCCGGCGGGCAAGTCCTTGGCAGCTCGGATGGCGAGCCGGCCGAGCAGCCCCGCGCACCAGGCCAGTACGAAGCCTGGACCGGGAGCTGGTGACGGCTCGACGTATTCGGTGATGAGCACATGCCGGTCCTCTCCGAGCGCGAGCACCGGATCATCACTCGTGCAGCGTTCGGCAGGAAATGGGGTGCCTGCCATTCTCTGCAGGACGTGCGCGGCAGTATCCACCATCGCACGCTCGACCCCTGGACCGAACACACGCGCGACGAGGTCGGGCCCGTCAGGTCCGGCGTCAGAGGAATACAAGCGGTATACGTCCACGTCCAGCTCGCTGTGTAGCGACAGCGGCTGGCCGATTGACTCGGCGACCACACTCACCACACTCGCGGCGTCCTCGATCACGGGATGGACACGCATTGCCAACACACTGACATGCCAAGCAAGGCGCCCGCGGTCACCCGGCCTGTCGGGGGCACCTTTGAGGGCTTGGGGGAGGCACTCGGGATCCATGAACACACCGCTGGCAGCGAAAGTCGCGGCATCGATCGGTCCGACATTCGGGAACGCCCGGAGGGACCGTCTACATTTCGTCTAACGAAGTCATGGCCCCGCGCTGGAGGATGCCCCCTGCAACTAACAAGTTCCGGACTCCGAAGGATGCCAGCTCGTCCCGAATCGGTTGTCGATTCTCTATCACTCAAGCTTGCATCGACAGGTTGTCACGCGGGATCGTCTCAGCGAAACGCAGCGATCACCTTGGACATCTGCTCCATTGCGTCCGGGTCCCGCGGATCAGGGAGTCGGACCATCACCTCACGGACACCGAGCTCCGCCAGCTCCCTGAAGCGGCCGACATGGTCGGAGACGGTCCCAGCGTTCATCGCCGCGGCCAGGCGAGCCGCATCGCTGCGCCGCGGACGGACGCGTTCCACCATCTCGGCGACATGCCGGTCGTGGGCTCCTACAAGAACTGTCGACAGGTGGGTGAGCGCAACGTCTTGGCCGCTTCGCCCCTCGGCCTCCACGTGCGCTCGTAGCACGGCCGCCTTGCGGCGAACCGCGTCCTTGTCGCCTATCACGTTGGCGGCGTCTGCGTAACGGGCGGCTAGTCGTAGTGTGCGGCGCTCGCCACCTCCGCCGATGATGATGGGTACATGGGCCTGAAGTGGACGCGGGTAGCAGAGTGTCTCAGGCACAGTTATCCGCTTCCCCTCGTACGACGGCGTGCCGGCACCCCACATCAACGGCAGCAACTGCAGTGTGTCTTCCAGGATGAGGTAGCGCTCAGCGGTCGACGGGAAGTCCCAGCCGTAGGCGATGTGCTCGTCGCGATGCCACGCAAGGCCGAGCCCGCAAAGCGCTCTTCCCCCGCTCAGGATGTCTAGTGTGGAGATGATCTTTGCGAGATGGGCGGGGTTCCTGTAGGTGATACCAGTGACGAGCGCTCCCAGGCGGACACGTTCGGTACAGGCGGCGAGATAACCCAACGTCGTGTAGCTCTCGAGGAAGTCTTCCCAGGATCGACCGATCTGCGGGATCTGACGGAAATGATCCATGACGTATATCGAGTGAAAACCTGCTGCCTCACCGGAGGTCGCAATCTGACGCACTGCTGCCTGAGTGGCGGAAGCACCACCGGCGAACGTGTAGGAGCCGAGATGGAGACCGAAACGTAGCCCTACCGGGTGCTCGACCTGTCGCCCGGCCGCCTTGCTGGCAGCCTCAAATGTCTTCGGGACGATCCGAACGGGTGAGGCGCCAATGACGGAGTCGAAACCCTCCGTTTCGATTAGATCCCTGACGCTCCGCCATTTTCGCAACTGAGCCGCCAAGGCGTCGGCCGGGATCGGCCGCGGACGCTGACGGTTGCGTTCCCGGCACTCGCTGGGCGCGGTGTCGAACGTGACCGCCACACAGGGCACCCCTGATCGCCTGGCCGCCTCAAGCCATACTCGTCGCTTGACTGTGTCGAGGCCGAGCGTGTCGATCACCGTCGTCAGGCGCCGGCCGAGCCGCCGCTCGACGATCGTATCCAGCAGGGCGAACGCGTCCGCGCTCGCGGCGATATCATCCTCGCCGGACCCGACGAGCGCCCGCAGTCGGTCGCTCGATACGATCGTCTCGGCCGGGAATTGAGCGTCTGCCCATGTCGACTTACCTGAGGCGCCCGGCCCGACGAGCACGAGGACGCACGGCGACGGGAGCTCAAGCGCTCTTTGCACGCTGTCAGTCTGACGCGTCGTTGACGATGCCTGTCGGCGCGCGTGACGCATCTCGAACCATTCATAACCTCTCAACGATTCCCAGCTCCGCAGGCTGGAGGCACTCGCGCGTGATTCAGGACTGCACGCGCGGTGCAAACCGAATGGTCACGGGGCCGTGCCGAGGTGGCCAGTGCAGAGGTGTATTGGCTGTGGGCTGTTCGACCCGATGGACGCCCGCATGCAACGGGGCTGCTCATCGCCCTGACCGTCTGGATGGTTCGGCGGCGGCAGTCTGATGCTCTCGCATCCCGGCTCAAAACAATGACGAGCGCTGCAACCGAACCCTCTGACAACGGTCACCGCACGCGACGTGTTTGGGGGCGCGGGTTCGTACACCTAGGACTGCTACTGACGGCTGCTGGCGCGCTTGGCACATTGACGATCTTGTACATCCGGAACGCGATTCATTCCGACATCGGCCTCGTGTTCGTCGGACTGGTCGTGGTGCATCTGGTCCAGCGCCGGCGGACCGTCGCCCGAATGCTGACCCAGCTCACGCGCGTTCGGTCGTTTGCGGAGCGAAGGCTCCGGCTTGCCGGCTCTGACCTGCTCCTTGCGTTCATCACACTCAACGTGTTGGTGTCAGGAGTCTTGGACTGGAGTCGCGGCGAACCAATTCAGCTTCCGCTCCCTCGTCCCTTCGACAGGTGGCACTTCTTGTCGGGTGTCGTTCTCGTTCTCTATCTCATATTCCACGTTTGGCATCGACGAAAGCGCCTCCGCGGGTCCACGATCCAATAGTTCGACCACGGATCCCGGGTGGAGATCGAATCCACCCGGGCATCCACCCGTAGGCCGATGCCCGCTGGCCGCGAATCTCCGACACTGAACTCCATGACCATTACCGAATACCTCATGAACATTGCCCTCGTTGGACTCGTGGTTCTCCAGATCCGCGGACACAAGATCACAGCCGCTCGCCTGCTTTTGCCGGTCGTTGCGACACTCTTGTTCTGCTCGCAGATCCTCCACGCGATTCCTACAGCCGGAAACGACGTCGCCCTGGAGGCCTCGCTAGCCATAATGGGTGCCCTGCTAGGGATCGCGGCGGGTTTCGCCACGAGCATTCGCCGCCTGGGTGAGGGCGCATTCGCCAAGGCGGGAGCTGCGGCGGCCGTGCTCTGGGTACTGGGCATCGGCGCCCGAGTTGCCTTCTCGCTGTGGGTGAGCCACGGCGGACAGCCCACGGTCGCTCGATTCAGCGCACTGCACCACATCACCTCGGGTCACGCCTGGGCAGCGGCGTTCATCTTGATGGTCATGATCGAGGTGACCACCCGCACCGGCGTCTTGTACCTCAAGGCCCTTCGCTCAGGCGCTGCAATCCCTCGCGGAGGTCTCCTTCACCGCCCGGCAGCGGCGTGATCAGGACAACAGCCGAGCTTCGACGCCCGAGTGGGATCATGTTCGACATGGAGCTGGCGTCACGGCTTTGGTCCCTGCGAGGAACGCGATCCGAGCGCATGTTGACCATTGCCCGCCTTGCTGCACTAGCGGCGCTTCTGTGGGCGGTGGGCCATCAACGAGAGCCACGGATCCCCGGGGAGCACTGGGCCGTTCCGATGTTGGCGGCAGCCGTCATAATCGGATGGATCGGATGGATGGCAAGTCGGCGGCTCGAAGCACCCGATCAGATCACCTGGGGGTTCCTCGCCCTGTTGGCAGCATCGGGTGGAGTCCTGGTGGCGTTTGCCCCCCAAGCCATCTGGTTCGTCGCGGTCGCGGGGCTCGGCTCGGCGATCGCCTTCGAGGCGCGTCCCGCAGTTCTCGTTGGCGCCATCGGGCTCGGCGCGTTGGTGGTGGCCGTCGCCGCGCTCGGCACTCCCTCGCGCAACGAACTCATTGCCGAAGGGGCCTTTGCCGTCGCCGCCGGACTCATGGCCGGTGCCAGCCGGCGCCAGTACCTGGACCGAACTCGTCAAGCCGAAGAGTTGTTGGCGGAGCGAGTACGGGCCGACGCAGAGCGAGACCGAGCAGCGGCTTTGGCTGAGCGCAACAGGTTGGGGCGAGAGATCCATGACCTGTTGGCACACTCGCTCGGGGCATTGTCCGTGCAGCTCGACGCGGCCGATGCTTTGTTGGAGGCGGGTCACGACCCGGACAAGGCCCGCAGACTGATCCAAGATGCCCGAGTATTGGCGGTCCAAGGACTCGATGAGACGCGCCAAGCGGTGCACGCGCTACGCGACGAGCCGGTGGAACTCGCTGAGCAACTCGACACCTTGGCGTCCCGTGAGCGTGCCGAGCTCGTCGTGGAAGGCCGCCCGCGTCGTCTCGCTCCTGAGGCCGGGGTGGCCTTGTACCGCGCCGCCCAGGAGGCGCTCACCAATGCCCGCAAGCACGCCCCGGGCGCACCGGTCACGATCAAGCTCGACTTCGAGCCTGGGAAGACCGTGCTCGAGGTAACCAACGGTTCGAGACCCGATGGCGCTGCTACAACTGAGCTCAAGGGCACAGGGGGCGGATTCGGGTTACAGGGGATGCGTGAGCGCATCGAGCTTCTCGGCGGCGAGGTCCAAGCCAAGCCGAGCGAATCGGGCTGGACCGTCCATGTGGCGGTTCCGGCATGAGGGTAGTGGTGGCCGATGACCAGACCGTGGTGCGTGAAGGGCTGATCACGCTGCTCGGCACCATGTCGGGCATCGACGTGGTGGGTGCCGCAGCCGATGGCGACGAGGCAGTCTCTCTCGTGGCCGAGCTTGCACCCGATGTCGTTCTCATGGACCTGCGTATGCCGCGAGTGGACGGCGTGGAGGCTACGAGGCGCATTCGTGCCGAGCATCCCGCGACACAGGTGGTCGTGCTCACCACCTACGCCGACGACGAGTCGATCGTTGGCGCCTTGCAAGCGGGGGCCATCGGATATCTGACCAAGGATGCCGGCAGGGAACACATCGGCCGAGCGTTGGAAGCGGCGGCCTCGGGCCAAGCCATCTTGGACTCAGAGGTCCAAGCCCGCCTCGTAGAGGTGGCTTCGCTGCCGGCTTCACCCGCAGGTGGGGGTCTCTTGCCGGATGGGTTGACCGTGCGCGAGGCGGAGGTCCTTCGCTTAATCGCAGCTGGATTTTCCAATTCGGAGATCGCCGACCAGCTTTATGTGAGCGAGGTGACGATCAAGACGCATGTGAATCACATCTTCGCCAAGACTGGAAGCCGTGACCGGTCACAAGCAATTGCCTATGCACATCGCCGAGGTCTCGCGCGCTGAACGCGCGTCCTCCGTGCTCTCAGTAGGTCTTCGCATCGAAGAACCACCGGGCGATGTCGAGCTGCGGGAGCGCGCGGCCGCCCATCCACAAGCTCATGATCTTCGAGTCCCGCCAGTGCTTTTCGACGTCGCCCTCCCGCACGTACCCGAAGGCGCCCATCAGGTCGATCGCCTTGTTCACCACGACGGTCAGTTGGTCGGAGACGAAGAGCTTCGTCACCCGCGTGCGGGCAAGCATCTCGGGGGTGTGACGCCCGCCGTAGAGGTCGGGCCGGTCCAGCATCCTGGCCTTCAGGTAGGTCTCGGCGCGGCTCGCCTCGATGGCGGTGACGATGTCGGCGAGAACGCCGGCGGTCAGGCTGTGCTCCTTCAGCTGCTTGCCTCCCACGACCCTCGTGTCGCACCATTCGCGCAAGAGCTCGTAGGTATTGCGCATGACCCCCAGGCACTGTGCGGCGGTCCCGACGTTTCCGGAGGCGATGAAGGCCCTCGCCGCCTCGGCGTCTTCGCCCGGCCCGTGCGCCCGGAACGCGGCCGGCACCCGCACGTCCTCGAACCATACGTCGCTGTTCCAGTCACCCGACATTCCCGCCTTCCGATAGGGCTTTCCCTGGGTCACCCCGGGGGTGTCAGCGGGGACATAGACGATGGCGAATGCGCCCTCCCCGCCATCTCGGTTGGTCGTACAGAACACGGCGAAGACGTCGGCCAGGCCTCCCGAGTTCGTGGGCCAGAGCTTGTGCCCATTGATCACCCACTCGTCGCCGTCACGCCGGGCCGACGTTGCGATGAAACGGCCCTGCGTGCCGTCAAGGTTCTCCACGTCCGAGCCGCTTCGACCGTCAGTGATCGCCGCCGAGCCCACGTACCATCGGTCGCTCGACAGGAACCTCGGTGTGAACAGCGCCATAAGTTCGGGGTTCTCGCGAGGGGGCATGACGGGCGACATCGCCCACACCGAGCAACTCGCGGCGGTGGCCAGGCCGGCATCCGCGCGTGCCATCTCTTCCAGGCAGAGAGCTGAGGTGACGGCGTTGATCCCTCCGCCGCCGTATTCCTTCGGCCAAGCTGCCCACTGGTAGCCGAGGTCTACACAGAGGAACTCCAGCAAGGGACGGCAGATCTCGTGGCTCTCCCAATCCTCGTCGATGAGGCGACGAACAGGGATCACCTTCTCGTCGGCCCACCGCCGGATGGACTCGACGAGCGCAAGGCTCTCCTCGGGGATCCACTCCAAGGGCTTCGAGAAGGGATCGACGAGCCTCATTGAGCCGCGCCGCGCCGCGACCCCGCTCCGGCAGCGCGCTGCCGGTGGCTCGGGGCCAGCTCAGCGTTCATCGGGCGACAGGGTTGCGTCGTCCGCGCTCGCCTCTGGAAAGGGCCCGGTGCGGAAGTACTCGCGCAGGATCCGGCGCTGGGCTCTGGGCGAGGCGAACCGCAGCTCGTCGCTCATCTCTAGCAGCCAATGTCCCTCGTCGCGAAGTGTCGGCCATTCGTGGGGAGCGGCATGCAGCCGGCGACCGGTGATCAGAACCGGCTCGATCACGACCCAGGTGTCCCGGTCAGCGAGCCAGGTCTCGAGACCAAGTCCCTCGCAGATCTCGGCCGTGGCCGGATCGACGCGGCGCGACCTCCCCCGCACGAGCACCGACCACCCCTCGCGCCTCGCAACATCCACGCCGTCGACTTGGAACGCAACGGCGCTCGAGGCCCGGTCGATCACGTTGCCCGACCGTGTCCGCAGGAGCAGGAACGCGCCACGGGCATCATCGATAAGCCGATGGTTCACCGGCAGCACGACGGGGAACTCCTCGACGATGATCGCGACCCGCCCGAACCTGCTCATTCTGAGCAGGGATAAGCACTCCTCCTGGGATAGCTCGTCGATCCAGGACTTGCTCATCGCGCCGGGCTCTGTAAGCCCCGTAGCCGCCACAGGATGCACCACCTTTTGCTTCGGACTCACCGCGCTACCTCCACAGATCACCTGCCAAGCTCTCCGCTCGGCAGATCAAGTTGTGTCGCTAACCCCAGGTATAGGGGTCCACGCCGGCGGTGCCTAGGGCCAAAAGCCTCTTGGCGCTCGTGCCGAGTACAGCCCAGGCCGTCTCGACTCTCCACACATCCGAGACAGCGCCGGGAGCATCGGTCAGGCATGTGTCAGCAGTGCCTGATATGGCTCAGGATCACCGAGGGCGGTCCCTCCGTTCCCTCGGCGCACGAATTCCCGCCCGAGCGGCCAGCGGGTCACGAACTGGTCGCCGGAGGCGTCTTCATACCGGATAAACGTGACGTCCTGAATGTCGACCGAAAAAAGGTGGAATCGCCCGGGCGTGGGCTCCCACCCCAGTCGGTTCCGAACCTCGGCCGAATAGCCGTCGCGGACGGGACCGGGCGGCGCTTCCACTGCCCAGCCCCTGAGCTTGAATTCGCCCAGACCGCCGTCGCGCCCCGTGACGATGCTGTGCACGAGCACCCGCGGGTCCCGACGGAGGTCCGCGGCCTTGTGCGACCCGAAGAGCATCGACAGCCAGAGGTCGCCATCCCATAGCAAGGGCTCCACCGGACTGATCCGCGGACTCCCGTCACGACGGATCGTGCCGACCAGAACCACTCCGGGGTCCTCGAGTCGCTGCCGACCAAGCTCCGCTAGACGCGGCGCCTGATCGGCGAGTTCGCACCACCTCATGGTTACCTCCTCTGCTGGGGCGACCATCAACCACTCCGCTACCCATACCCACACGACTGGGTCTGATGTGTTGACCCGGTCTGTGCCCCGCAGGCTCCCGGAAGCCCCCTCGACCGCGATGAGGGGTTTGGTTGCCCGCGCATGGTGGGTAAGAACAAACGCGACACGCTCCTGTGCCTCCCCTGGGCCGGGGGCGTTGTCGCGTCCAGCCCCGAGATCGCGCAGCGTCCAGTGACCGCCCTCGGGCAAGCACGTTTGGAAGGAACGCTGTAGGGGAAAGGCTCAGTGAGGGCCGTACGGCCAAAGGGAGAATGTCATGGGGAGCATATGACACAAACAGCAGGCGACTATCTCTGCGAGCGGCTGATCGAATGGGGTGTCAACACGATCTACGGCTTCCCAGGCGACGGCATCAACGGCATCCTGGGAGCCCTGAAACGCCAGGAGGGCCAGCTGCGGTTCATCCAGACCCGACATGAGGAGATGGCCTCGTTCATGGCCTGCGGCCACGCCAAATTCACCGGTGAGGTAGGCGTTTGTCTCGCAACCTCGGGGCCCGGCGCGATTCACCTGTTGAACGGACTGTATGACGCCAAGTTAGACCACCGCCCAGTGGTAGCGATTGTCGGACAGACGTTCAATCGAGCAATGGGCGGAGACTTCCAGCAGGAGGTGAACCTGCTGCAGCTCTACTCCGATGTCGCCTCCGCCTATGTCCAACAGGTCACCGATCCCTCGACGATTCGCCACATGATCGACCGCGCGATGCGTATCGCGAAAGCCGAACGCACCGTCACTTGTGTAATCGTTCCGGCCGACATCCAGGACATGGAAGCCGTGCCGGAGCAACCTCTCAAGACCCACACCGTGCACTCCGGTGCCGGGTGGTGGCCGCCTCGACAAATCCCATCCACGGAGCAATTGCACGCGGCGGCCGACATTCTCAATGCCGGCGAGCGAGTAGCGATGCTCGTCGGACAGGGAGCGCTGGACGCGACCGACGAGGTCCTCGCCGTCGCTGACGCACTAGGGGCCGGAGTCGCAAAGGCTCTCCTTGGAAAGGCTGCAGTTCCAGACGACGTGGCCTACTGCACCGGTTCGATCGGACTTCTCGGCACTAAGCCGTCGTGGGAAATGATGCAAGGCGCCGACACGCTGCTCATGATCGGCAGCAGTTTTCCTTACTCGGAGTTCCTGCCTCCTCTCGGACAGGCCAAAGCAGTCCAGATCGATCTCGCGGCACGGAATCTCTCGATCCGCTACGCGATGGATCTCGCGCTCGTAGGCGATTCGAAAGACAGCCTCGCGGAGCTATTGCCAATGTTGCAGTACAAGGCGGACCGCTCATGGCAGGAGGGAATCAAGAAGAGCGTCTCCGAGTGGTGGCAGCTAATGGACGATCGCGGTCAGCCGTCCGATCTGAACGGTCGCATCCGACCGCAAGGTCTGTTCTCCTCGTTGTCACGCCACCTGCCCGACAACGCAATCCTGTCCTCGGACTCCGGAACGGCAGCGAACTGGTACGCGCGCCATATCAAGGTCCGGACGGGCATGAAGGCAATGTTGTCCGGCAATCTCGCCACGATGGTGCCCGGCGTTCCGTACGCCATTGCCGCGAAGTTCGCGTTTCCTGATCGCGTCTCGGTGGCGATGGTGGGTGACGGGGCGATGCAAATGGGCGGCATGGCCGAGATGCTCACTGCACTCAAGTACTACAAGACCTGGTCCGACCCCCGACTCATTGTCCTCGTACTGAACAACGAAGACCTCAATCAGGTCACCTGGGAACAGCGCGCGATGGAGGGCGATCCCCGGTTCGAGGGCTCGCAGGCGATCCCGTACATGGACTTCGCTGCATACGCGAACCTCATCGGCCTGAGAGGCATCAAGGTCAGTATCGCCGCCGAGATCGAGGGCGCGTGGGACCAAGCATTCGCCGCCGACCGTCCGGTCATCGTCGACGCGATGACCACTCCCGACGAGCCGCCGATTCCCCCACACATCACCCGCGCAGAGGTAGAGGCGCTCATGAAGTCCACGCTCGCGGATCCGAAAGATGGCTGGCGCGGTGCGCTCGAAGGTGTCCGAGAGACTGTCCAGAATTTCATCCCCGGTGCCTGACCATGCGAGCGATGAAGGAGGCGGAAAGTAGCAGCTCTGGCGCCGCGGCGTTGGGTGAGGCGACTTTCATCATCGACAGGATCGTGAAGGACATCCAGCACGGGACGTTCGAACGTTCTCTCTCGGGCCTCACGGCGCTGGCCGCAACGGTCACGACCGCAGAGGTCTTCTTCGAGCACTACCGCGCAAGCTTTGGCAACAAGTGGATGTGGAGCCCGATCATCCTGACACCGCCGGTGATCGTCGCCGGAGTGATGGGTGTGTTCAGCCGGAAATGGGCGAAGACGGTCCTTCCGGTGACCGCGATCATTTACACCGCGAATGGGCTCCTAGGCGAGTTCTTTCACGCCCGCGGCGTAGCGCGCAGGCCTGGCGGATGGGGCCTCGCCTCCTACAACGTGCCGATGGGTCCCCCGATCGCCGCCCCCGGGCTGATGACCCTGGTTGGCGGCATGGGCCTGCTCGCGGCGATCTTGCGTCGCGAGGAAGGGCGTCCCTAGTGCGTGATCTGTCTCGACCCGATCACCTGCCGAACCTGCGAGAAGGGCGACAGCCCCGCAAACCGTCGTGGCTTCCCCGCCAGCGTCGAGGCGTCACGCCGCAGATGATCGGGCGCTACCCCGACTTCGACGTCTTCGACGCAGCGAGCACGTGGGACGAGGCTACTGCCAAGGTGATCGCGGATCGCATGGAGGTGGGCGGGAGCTTCGCCTTCTTCACTGCCCACGAGCAACCTACCCTCCGTGCCTTTTGTGATGTCGCCGTCGCGCAGGATCAAGATCCGCGCATTCCTGTCCCCGAGCTGGTCGATGAGAAGCTCTCGGCAGGGCGCCTCGACGGATATCAGTACGCCGACATGCCCGACGACCGCGACACCTGGCGGATCACGCTCGCCGGCCTTGACGAGATCGCCGCCACCCGTCACGGCAGCCGTTTCGCCGTCCTCGAATTGGCCGACCAGGAGTCGATCATTGCGGCGTTCTCGATGGGTTGGCTGACGTCGGAATCTTTCGAACGGCTCAATGTCTCGCATGCCTGGGCTGTTTGCATGCGAATGATCCTCGCCGCGTTCTACTCTCACCCCTGGGCGTGGAACGAGATCGGCTTCGGTGGCCCGGCCTATCCGCGTGGCTTCATGCGCCTTGGACCGACGAGCACCCGTGAGCCGTTCGAAAAACCGGGTGCGACCGATGAGGATCCAGTTCGAACCGTTACCGAAGGCGACGCGTGATCCGTCACTTTTTGAAGGGAGCTATTGGTCCGAAGGACAACGACTCCCGTTATCTCCTCGACGTGCATCGCCGCGATCTGCCCGGAGAGGGGACGATGCGCCTCTTCCGCGATCGTGACGAGGTCGATCTCTGTGTCGTCGGAGCGGGCGCGGGTGGCTCCGTGCTGGCCCAGCGCGTCGCTCGCAAGGGCTGGAAGGTCGTGATCATCGAAGCTGGTCCGTTCTGGCATCCCGACGAGGACTGGGTCTCCGACGAAGCCGGATCCCATCGGCTCTACTGGAACGAGAAGCGGATCATCGGCGGCACCGAGCCGATCGAGATGGGTAAGAACAACTCGGGTCGCGGTGTGGGCGGATCGATGGTCCATTACGCGGGCTACTGTCCCCGCTTCCATCCCTCAGATCTGCAAACGATGACGCTCGACGGAGTCGGTGCCGACTGGCCGATCACCTACGAGAACCTGCGACCTCACTACGAACGAGTCGAGGCCGAACTTCCCGTGGCCGGTCAGAACTGGCCATGGGGCTATCCCCACACTTACCCACACTCCCCGCATCCAATCTCTGAAGCCGCTTCGGTGCTCTGGCGAGGGGCGATCAAAAAGGGCATCACAATGCGAGTCGGGCCGGTCGGCATCGTGAACGGCACCTTCGGCAATCGTCCGCATTGCATATATAGGGGCTACTGCCTACAAGGCTGCAAGGTGAACGCGAAGGCGAGTCCCTACGTTACCCACCTACCGGACGCGCTGGCACATGGAGTCGAGATCCGCTCCGACTGCATGGCCGCTCGCGTGGAGGTCGACGCATCGAGCGGCCTTGCGACAGGGGTCTCCTACTTCAAAAGGGACGAGCACGTCGAGCGCGTGCAGCGGGCAGCGGTCGTCGCCGTCGCCGGCTACTCGATCGAGACGCCGCGACTGTTGCTCAATTCGGCGACAAAGGGCTATTCGAACGGCCTGTGCAACAACGAAGACCAAGTCGGCCGCTACGTCATGGTGCAAGGAGCAACGCAATCGGCGGGGCGGTTTCCGACCGAGCTGCGAATGTACAAAGCGCCACCCCCGGAGGTCTCTTCGGAAGACTTCTACGAAACGGACGTCTCGCGCGGGTTTGCGCGAGGCTTCTCGATTCAGACGGTCGCGCCCGAGCCGATCGGGTGGGCCGAGCACGTGCTGGCGGATGGACATTGGGGCCGTGCACTTCGCGAGTACATGCGCGACTACAACCACTGGACGACCATCGGCGTCCTGAACGAGCTGTTGGCACAGCCTGACAACCGCGTCACCCTGGCCGACGGAGAAGGACGTCCGAGGACTACCGATTGCCCGCTTTGACTACAGCCTCTGCGAGAACGACAAGGCGAACATCGCTTACTCGGCTGGCGTCATCAAGGATGTCCTCCATGCCGCTGGTGCGCAGGACGTCCTGACGATCAAGCGTTATGCGCATCTCATCGGAGGCGCTCGCATGGGCACCTCGCCGACGAACAGCGTGGTCGACGCGAACCAGCGCAGCTGGGCCGTCCGCAACCTGTACCTGTCCGACGGGAGCGTCTGTCCGACACAGGGCGCGGCGAACCCGGCACTCACGATCATGGCGCTCGCGTCGCGCCTCGGTGAGCATCTTGGTGGAGGGCCGGGCACCTCGCTTCACGTGCCTGAGTCACCGGCACGCGGGCGCTGACCGTCCCATGATTGGGGAGAGCATTCGGGCAGCTTCGGGCATCCAGATCGAGCTCGTGCACGGCGACCAGGTAGCAACCGTGGTCGAGGTTGGCGGTGCGTTGCGCACCTACTCCATAGGCGCACGGCCCCTCCTTGACGGCTACGGGATCGACGAGCGCTGCACCGGCGCCCGGGGCCAGAGCATGCTGCCCTGGCCGAATCGCCTTCGCTGTGGCGCCTATCGCCATCGTGACAAGGACTACCAGCTTCCGCTCAGCGAACCGGGGAAGCACAACGCGATTCATGGCCTTGTGCGATGGGTGAACTGGTCGGTGGCCGAGCAGGATCGTGATCGGGTGGTCATGGCCCACACGATTTACCCCCAGGCCGGCTGGCCCTTCCTCATGGATCTGCGGATCGACTATCAACTCGGGCCGAGCGGCCTCTCGGTCCGCACGACCGCCACCAACGCGGGGGCCGAGCCTGCCCCCTATGGTGCCGGCGCTCATCCCTATCTCACGCTCGGGACTGCGACGATCGATGAACTGGTGCTGCTTGCTCCCGGTACCCGCTGGACACCTTTGGACGACCAAGGAATTCCGACTGGGTCTCAACCGGTAGACGGCACTGAGTTCGACTTTCGGGTCGCGCGTCGTATCGGCTCGACAAGACTCGACACTTGTTATGCCGATCTGGAGAGGGACGAAGCAGGCCTCGCACACGTCAAGCTCACGAATAGCGGGTCGGGTTCCACAGTTCGTCTTTGGATGGATGCCACCTATCAGTTTCTGATGCTGTTCACCGGAGACTCGCTACCGATCGCCGCGGCGCCGGCGCAAAGGGCTCGGCGTCGAGCCGATGACGTGCGCTCCGAATGCCCTGCAGTCGGGTGAAGGGCTCAGAGTCCTCGAGCCAGGTGAATCCTGCGCATCGACCTGGGGCATCAGTCCGGGCACCGAGCCCCCGGTAGTGCCGGCCTGTTCCGAGGATGCCAACAATGGCCAATGTTGAGAAGCTTCATGTCGCGGTCTACACGGTCCCGGTAACCGAGCCGGAATCCGATGGAACCCTCACCTGGAGCGCGACCACGGTGGTAGCCGTCGAAGTGACCGCGGGAGGGAAGACCGGCCTCGGGTTCTCGTATGCGACCGGCGCATGTGCTCGTCTCATCAACGACGTCCTGGCGAACGTCGTGGTCGGCCGCGACGTGATGGACGTGAGCCGTAGCTGGTCGGAGATGGTTCGCGCAATTCGTAATTTCGGTCGGCCAGGCGTGGCCTCCATGGCCATAGCGGCAGTCGACATCGCGCTATGGGACCTAAAGGCGAAGGTCATGGAGCTCCCCTTGGTCAAGGTGCTCGGCCAAGTGCAAGACGACGTAGCCGTCTACGGCAGCGGCGGGTTCACCTCCCTCACCTACGACCAGCTAGCCGATCAACTTGGCGGCTGGGCGCACGGCCAAGGCATACCGCGGGTGAAGATGAAGGTCGGCGAGGCCTGGGGTAGGCGACCCGAGCGCGATCTCGAACGGGCGCAAATCGCGCGCACGACCATCGGAGAACACGTCGAGCTCTTCGTCGATGCAAATGGCGGGTACTCCACCAAGCAGGCAGTCCGGATGGCCAATGACTTCGCGACGCTCGGAGTCACCTGGTTCGAAGAGCCGGTCTCGTCAGATCATTTGAGCGCGCTCGCAGCAATTCGGGCACAGACGTCACTCGACGTTGCCGCCGGCGAGTATGGGTACGACCTCTTCTATTTCCAGGCGATGTGCGTAGCAGGCGCCGTCGACTGCCTGCAGGCCGATGTCTCCCGTTGCGCGGGAATCACCGAGTGGCTACGGGTCGCAGCGATCGCAGAGACCCATGGACTTCAGATCTCCGGTCATTGCGCCCAATCGCTCCACCTCCATCCGGCTTGCGCGATCGACAACATCCGCCATCTCGAGTACTTCGCCGACCACGCCCGAGTCGACCGCCTGCTTTTCGATGGAGCAATTGATCCCGTGGCTGGCGTGCTGCGCCCTGATCTTTCCCGACCGGGGCTCGGCTTGGAATTGAAACATCCGGACGCCGATGCCTACCGGAAAGCCGAGTGACACAAACGCTTCAGTGTCATGATCCGCCACTGAGGATGCTGGCAAGAATGTTGATGGTGAGCCCAACCAACACCGCGCCGAAGATCCACGAGATGAGGGCGTGCCGAAGCGCCGTTCGGCGGATCGCCTTCGACCCGAGATCGGTGTCGGAGACCTGAAAGGTCATTCCGATCGTCACGGCGAGATAAGCGAAGTCACGGTAGTCCGGCGGATCGTCTTCATTGAAGTCGATACCGCCGCCGTTGCCACCACCCCTGTAGAAGAGCCGCGCATACCTCAGCGCAAACACGGTGTGTACTGCTGCCCACGAGAGGAGAACGCTCAAGACGGCGAGCGCGATGAGTTCAGCTTTGACTGCGCCTTTCGAAGAAGCCGCACGGCCGAGTGCGAATCCCGCTCCGACGATGCACGCGACGGCGGCGGAGCAGATGACGAGACCAGCAAGGGGCGCGCTCGGGTCCTCAGTCTCCGCGTGCACCTTCGTGTTGGCAGCGGACTTTGGACCTATCACCAACCATGTCGACACGAGGAAGATCAAGCTAGCTACGTCCCAACCGACGAGCTCACTTGACTGCCAAGGCAACGCAAAGGAGACACCGATCCCAGAAGCCAGGCCGATCAGTGAGGCGATGATCACTCGGCGTCCAGTTGGTCCTCGTCGTGGCCACATCATCTCTCGACGGTCACTCGCCAGCGCCGGTCTCGCGCTGTTGCGACCGCGGCAGCCATCAGGGTTCTCCCGGTCTTTGGAAGCGTCTTCAGGAAGTTCGGGTCGAGGAATCCACGAGCCTCATGACCAAAGATTCCTCGTGCCCCGGCGTCGCGCGTGCTGTCGGCAGGGCAACGAAGGTTGTCGGGACGATCTCGATCGATTGGTTGATCGGTGAGTTGGGAGTCCCAAGCCCCAAGGGCTGCGTACTGGTTGCCGAACCCGGGAGCTACTTGCCCAGCCGCGACAAGCATCTTGTTCCATGAGCCGACGATTCGGGATCGCCTTCCATCAAGGGCCACCTCGACGATGTACTTTGCGGGCACCTCTGGTTGATAGATCGGTGGAACCGGTTGGGGATGCCGATCCATCGTGGTGTGACACCAATCGAACTGTGGTGTATTGACCGCGGGTAGGTGCACCATCGAGAGGCGGACGTGGCTCCCGTCGTGGATCAACTCCGCTCGCGTCGACTCGAAGAAGCCCCGACACGCGAACTTCGCCGAGCAGTAGGCCGCCTGCAAGGGGATGCCGATGAAGGCGAGGGCCGAACCGACGTTGACGACGTTCCCGCGGTCGCGCGGGCGCATGCGCTCGAGAGCGGCCATCGTTCCCCAGGCCTGTCCGAGGAAGGTGACCTCGATTGCCCGGCGGAAGTCGTCTGGCTCAGTGTCGGCGAGGGGTGAGAAGCTCGTCGTCATTGCGTCGTTGATCCACACCTCGATGGGACCGAGCTCCTCTTCTGTCAGCGACGCTGCCCGATCGACCTGCCCATAGTCGGCGACGTCGGTCGGAATGGCGAGCGCCCGCTGACCCTTTCCTTCGATCTCGGCTACCGTCGCTCGCAGCCCCGCATCACCTCGTGCGAGCAATGCCAGGTCGAAGCCGTGCTCCGCCAGCGCGACGGCGGTCGCACGTCCGACTCCTGCTGATGCCCCTGTCACTAAAGCCACCTTCGACTGCTGCATGAATCCTCCTCAGATCTCGTATGAACCGGTTGTCCCTGCTGTAGAAGCTCCTGTGCGATGCCCGCTTAAGCGCAGCGCGGGTCGGGCACTCCCATGCGGAGCGCGGCGGAGCACTCGAGCAGCACGGCATGAACGAACGCCTGAGGAAGGTTTCCGCGCAGTTGTCGTTGACACACATCGAATTCCTCGGCCATGAGCCCAGGCGTGCCACAAGCACTTCGATTGCGCTCGTAGAGCGCTCGCGCTTGGAGAAGATCGCCCTGCTGGTGCTTGGCGAGCGCAAGGAAGAATCCGCACAGCAGGAAAGCTCCCTCGGCCTCGCCGAGCGGCCTTCCATCGGGGCGAAAGCGATAGACATACTCCTCCTCGACCAGTTCTGATTCAACGGCGGCAATGGTCGCGACGCTCCGAGGATCGGCAACGGGCAGCGCCCCTCGGATACCGGGGAGCAGCAGGGACGCATCGATCCGCGGATCGCCCGGGGCCCGCTGCCAGCGACCCGTTGGATGGAGACAATCGGAGGAAACGTCAGCCAGGATCGCATCGGCCAGCGCGCTCCAGTGCCCGGACTGCGACCTCGGGGCCACTGCCGCGATCGCCCGCAAGCCGGAGACACATGTCAGGCGCGAGTGCGCCCAACGCTCGGAGTCGATCTCCCAGATGCCCGCATCGGGCTCTTGCCAGCGCGATTCGATAGCAGAAGCCGCCACCTCGACCGCGTTCCACTGGCCGGCATCGAGACGATCTCCCAGTGCACGCTGCTGCAAACAGCTCGAGCGCCTCGCCGAAGGCATCGAGTTGAAACTGCTGATTGACCCAATTCCCAACCTTGTCGGTACCTCCTGGATAGCCCTGCAGGTGCGACAAGACTCGTTCGGACGGGACGGGGCCGCCGCGAACGGTATAGGCCGGCTTGAGCTCCGGTCCGTCCGCCAGGAGGCGTTCCGAAACGAAATTCACAGCCGCGTCGAGCAACGGGAAGTGGCCGTGCCTCGCAACGGCAATGCCGGCGTAGCACTGATCTCGGATCCACGCGTAGCGATAGTCGTAGTTCCGATTCTGATCCGCGCGCTCGGGAAGGCTCATCGTCGCCGCGGCCACCATCCCATGGTGTGCGCTGGTCAACCCGCGCAGCACCGCCAGCGCATGTTCCGCGTCGCGTCGACCGAGCAGGTCGTCGCTGAGCTCCGGCACGATTTCCCGCCAGGTCTCTTCCGTCGAGCTCCACAGAGCGTCCGCATCCGCGAGCTCCGACGCCAATTTGCCTTCGCCAAGCTCGAGGACGAGGTCGTGAGTCTCTCCTGCTTTGAGATCGAGCTCGAAGGTCAGGGGCCCAGAGCCGGCTCGGTGGGCGCTCTGTGCTCCGGACCAACGAAACCTCACGGCTCCTGACCGCCCTGTCCAGATGCCATCCTCGTCGCGGTGGGTACGGTGCATCGAATCGACGCCGAACCCGGCTCGAACATCGAGCACGACGCGTAGCCGGACGACGCCTTCTACGACCGTGATCCGACGGAGGATGACGGCCGTGTCGAGGTCGCCCGGCAAAGCAAGCGCTTCGCGGCTCTCGACAATGCCCCGCGTTGTGACCCACCTACTGTTCCATACAAGCGCTCGGGGAGCGTAGTAGCCACCCCAGGTAAAAGGATCGACCGGGGTTATGGCGTAGTGACCGCTGCCGCCAATGAGGGTCGAGAAGACCGCGTCAGAGTCCCAGGCAGGCAGGCACAGCCAGGCCAGGTCTCCTCGCGGTCCGATGAGGGCACCGCGCTCGCCGTCGGCGAGGAGCGCATAATCCCGCAATGCATGAGGCGGGAACTCGACCGAGGGCTCCTCACGCATGACTCAGATCGATCCCTCGCAGGTAGCTCGAGAAGCCGCCGGGAGCGCGTCCCTGCATACGAACGCTTGTGCTCACTGGCATGTCTGCCTTTCTCGCGATCTTCAGGCGCTCGATCGATGCAGCACTTTCCGCCAGAGCGACGTCCTCTCCGGTCGCAAGACACCGCCACCCTCCAGCTGCGACATAGGCATCGGCGCGGATGCCAAGGTTGGCTCCGTGCACGTGCGGATGGTCGGCACGGAGCCGATGGCGGCCAAACCACGCTTGCTCTGTGTAACTAGCCAGGCCAGGCAACGGGAGAACCGTTCCCAGAACGAGGTGGGCTCCGCTCTCGGCCTCATCGAGCATCCTTGTCAGCCAGTCGTGCGGGACCACCGAATCCGCGTCGGTGTGCGCCAGCCAGAGCTGGGAGCCCGAAAATGCCGTTTCGTCGAGCAGATGCTCTGTCCCGATCGCCCTAGCGGTGCCCACCTGGCCGGCGGTGCAGACGACGCTCTCGACGCCGTGTCCGTCCACCAGCGCCTTCGTCCCGTCCACGCAGGAATCGAGGGCTACTACGACTCGGACATCGACTCGTCGCCTACCGGTTCGGAGAAGGTGGGTGCGCGCTCTTGCCAATGCGTCGAGGCAGCTTCCGATCTCGTCTTCTTCGTTCGAGGCGGGCACCACGATGCCAATCGCATGGATCACGCGAGCAACCCTTCGGCGGAAGCAACCGATTGGCCGGTCCGTGTCCAAACGTCAAGCAGGAAGTCCTCCTCCTCGTGATGAACGACACGGCGGAGAGGGCTCGCAGATATTGCGGCATGCACCTGCTCGGCAGTGAGCGGGTGGTCGGGTGCGGGACGACGCCAGTGACAGCCGACGACGACGCCGTCGGATGACAAGGCTCCGATCGTCCGTTCCACGAGCTGGTCCAGATCGGCGCAGTAGTAGGCGACCTCGCTCAGCACTACAAGGTCGAACTCGCCAGCTGGCCAGTCGGCCGGGATACGCCGGCGCTCGAGGTGGAACGCATCCGATCCCCGTAGCCGCTCACGAGCTTGCCTTAGTGCCAACTCGGCGCCGTCCCAAGCGACGACCTCCTCACAGCGATCGCCGAGCCGCTCGGTCAACAGTCCCGTGGCGCAGCCCGGTTCGAAGGCGCGTCGAAAACGGAGTCTCGGCAAGCTGGCTATAACGAGATCCCGCTTGCGCTTCTCGTAGAAGCGTTCCTCCAGGCCCCATGGGTCAGGCGAGGCCGCGTACAGCGCGTCGAAGTACGCGCCCTCGCCCGCCAAGGGCTCATTCGGTTCTGTGATGACGACCTCGAAATCACGTTGGAAGTGCGACAGTACGTGTGGTCCGAGCACCGCCTCGTCGCCAAGCAGATCTGAGAGAGACTTGATCTGGCTTTGGTAGCAGCCAAGGGCGTCCTCTTTCGCGCACTTCGCGGCCCCGCCGATGTCGAATCGAACCAACCGGTCCCAGGGCAGGTCGGATGAGCCCGGGTCAGCCCAGTGCCATGCCCAGATCGGGTACTGCCAATGTTTGACGCCATATCGACCTCGCAAAGCGATATGTACCGCCTCTCCGCACGCTTCGTGGTCGGGATGGCCGTCGGCGCTCCAAGGAGAGAGCACGTGAGAGTAGCCCGCAGCCCGGTGCGAAATCTCCTTGATCAACTGTGACTTGTGATGTTGCAGATCCCCGTCGCTCATTCCGAGGAAGACGGGACGGATAGTCGGGGAGAGGACGGCTAGCGCACGCGAACACTCGCTTCGCCTCCGCCGGCCGAGTGTTCGGGGCGTCTGCGTCGAGGAACGAGGATGGGATCCCTCGCCATCAGTCGCGACGAGCACGTCGACCATTGCTCCACCCGCTGTTGCGGCAGCGATCAGGCCCCCGACACCGAGCGACTCGTCGTCGGGGTGTGCGGCGACGACCAGCAATCGTGCTCCTGAGCCCGGCGCCTCGATCTTGAGGAGTGAGGCGAGCGCGCTCGCTTGCCAGCAGGACTCAGGCGTGCCCTCCTCGAGATGATCAAAGACCACGTTCAGTCCCCGCGGTGCAGTCTCGCGAAAGGGCTTCGCCCAGCGCGGCAAGGTCGCGCTCGGCGTGGTGCTGTCTCACGTAGAGGTCGAGATCGGCTACGCGGCGCGCATGTAGCTCGTCAAAGGCCATCGGAGCTGGACCGAGAGCATGGCTCGACAGGGTCAGGATCTTCTCGACCGCGTTTGCGACGACTGCACGGACGCGGAGGGCCAGAATCTCGCCTCGGAGTCCGGACGCCTCCCCGCCATCAACTAGGCGCGCCGCGTCGAACAACGTGACGCGAGCGCCGTGCAGCGCTACGTCGACCGATCCGATGTAGGCCGCCGAGAGCTCACCGACTCGCTTCGCACAGGCCCGCTGAACGGTCGCTGCCACGGCGGACATCCCTCCGTACCAGCAAGCAGCCACTCCCATTCCGCCCCACGCGAACCCGGGACGCGACAGATACCACCCAGGCACTCCCACAGGTCGTGCGGGAGCGGCCTGGAAGTGCACGGGACAGCTCGTTACGTTGCGAAGCCCGCGAGCTATCCAAGCACTGGAGTGATCGACAACGACGGAGCTTTGGTCGAGATCGACGGCGAAGAGGCCGCGCTCGTCGCCGAAATACGCGCTCACCAGAGCGTGATCGAGAAAGCCTGCCAGCGAGCACCATGGCTGGGTGCCACCAAGCCGCACTTCCTCACCCTCAACTGAAACGACATCCACGCGTGCCCCAGGTGCCTCGGCCGCGAATACTCCCCAAGAACCGTCGGGAGCCGGCATACCGGCTTCGTCGAGAATTGCCAGCGCGTCACTGTGCGCCTCGAGGACTCGCCCGGCAGTGAGGTCCTGTGCGGCGACCGCTGCGAGTATTTCCCACCGGAGCCGAGTGGCGCCGCGCCCGGGTTGGGGCAGCTGGCGGCCGTACTCGACCGCCAGCGCGATGTCGGCTTTGACGTCGTCGCCTGCCGACCGGGCAGCATTCGTCAGCGTCCTGGCCCAACTTGGAAGGTCGGCTATCTCCACGGTTCGGCTTCTCCAACGACGAAGACTGCGTATGCAAGGCAGCAAGCTTGCGCGGTCAGTGCTCTACCCGCTCGAGGTCCTGGCTAATCACACAGAGGAAGCACCGGGGCGATGGCGAGTGCCAGTTTCGGAGTCGAGTGCCGATAGGACGATTGCCGCGCGCGGGTATATAGCGTCCATGCCAGAGCTGCCAGACGTGGAGGGATATCGCCGCCTCTTCGATCGATACGCAGTCGGGAAGCTGGTAGTCGCCGTCGTCGTGCGGGACGCGGGCGTGATACGAGGCGGGTCGAGCGATAATTTCGTCCGGAGACTTGTAGGACGAAGGTTCGTCCAGGTTCAAAGGGTCGGCAAGTGGCTCCTGGCTCCCACCGACGGACCGACCCTGCTGATCCACTTCGGTATGACGGGATCTCTCCAGTGGCTGGGGCCCGACGACGATCAGCACCGATTCGACCGGGTGCTTCTGCAAGTCGACGGTGGCGAACTTGCCTATCGGGACCAGCGCAAGCTGCGGGGCCTCTGGCTGGCCGACGACGCGGACGAGATCACGCGAGTCACAGGTCCGCAGGGCCCCGACGCCGCGGCGCTGACGGGAGCACAGCTGGAACACATCCTTGAGCCTCATCGCGCGGGACTCAAGTCCCTCCTCATGAACCAGGAGTTAATTGCCGGCCTCGGGAACATGCTGACAGACGAGGTTCTTTGGCGAGCGAAAATCCATCCCTGCCGCGTCTTCACTGATCTTGAGCAACAGGAACGCAGATCACTCGGTCAAGCGATGGAACGCACTCTCCGGACGTCGATCAAGCATGGAGAGATCCCACGCACGCCAAGATGGCTGAGCTCGCAGCGCGCCGTGGATAACCCGCGGTGCCCTCGTTGCCGCGCCACACTTTGCACGAGCCGTATAGCCGGCCGGACCTCGCTTTGGTGTCCGGTCTGTCAGCCATCTCCTCGAGGCTCAGCAAGCGCAACACCTTCCCGTTAGGAAGATGCAATTGGTCTCGAGCGCACTTTGGCTGCCTCTGTTCCTGCGGGGGTTCCGTTCGATGTTTCGAAGCTCTGCTTGCCGGGTATGCCGGGCTCGGTCTAATAGAAAGGCGGCCATTCATGGCGTCCTCATCAGGATCCTCGGCGCGTCGGCGCAGATCATCTATCTCGAATGGACCGCCGAAAGAGGCAGTGGCGCCTGAGTGGGCTCAAGGCGGTGACACCCTGACTACGGCTGCGGGCGTCCCAGTCGACGACACGGACAACACCCTCCGGATAGGTGAGCGGGGTCCCGCGCTATTGGACGATTTCCACCTGCGGGAAAAGATAATGCACTTCGATCACGAGCGGATTCCCGAACGTGTGGTTCACGCTCGAGGCGCCGCCGCTCATGGGACGTTCCGTCTGACCCAGTCAATCGAGACTCTCACCTGTGCGCGGGTACTTTGTGATACCTCGCTCGAGACGCCGGTATTCGTCCGCTTCTCGACCGTTGCTGGATCGAGAGGCTCAGCCGATACTGCTCGTGACGTTCGGGGCTTCGCTACTCGCTTCTACACGACCGAGGGGAACTGGGACCTCGTCGGCAACAACATCCCGGTGTTCTTCATCCAGGACGGCATCAAGTTCCCGGACCTGATTCATGCTGCAAAGCCGGAGCCTGACCGGGAGATCCCACAGGCCCAAACCGCGCATGACACCTTCTGGGACTTCGCGTCGCTCGCTCCCGAGAGTACCCACATGCTGATGTGGGTCATGTCCGACCGAGCGATTCCTCGCTCGTTCCGTACGATGGAAGGTTTCGGGGTGCACACTTTCCGCTTAGTGAACTCGAGCGGGGCGACGACGCTGGTCAAGTTCCACTGGAAGCCGGTCGCGGGCAAGGCTTCGCTTGTCTGGGAGGAAGCCCAGAAGCTCGGCGGAATCGACCCCGATTTTCACCGCCGTGACCTTTGGGACTCCATCGAGGCGGGAGCCTTCCCCGAGTGGGACTTCGGGATTCAGGTCTTCGAGGACACCGCCGGCCAGACCTTCGCGGGGATCGACCTGCTCGACGCCACGAAGCTCGTCCCAGAGGAGCTTGCTCCGGTCCAGATCATCGGGCGGCTTACCTTGAACCGCAATCCTACGAATTATTTCGCCGAGACCGAGCAGGTGGCGTTCTGCACCGCGCATGTGCCACGTGGGATCGACTTCACCGATGACCCGCTCCTCCAGGCGCGCAACTTCTCCTATCTAGATACTCAGCTGACCCGACTAGGTGGGCCAAATTTTGATCAACTTCCTATTAACCGTCCGCAGTCGCCCGTCAACACCACTCAACGTGATGGCTTTGGCCAGCAGGCGATTCCCGAGGGTATTAGCCCGTACAATCCCAACTCGCTTGGAGGTGGGTGCCCGTTCCCAGCTGGCATTGACGGCTTCGTGCAAGTCCCGCGCCGGGTATCGGGACCGAGAGTCCGAGCTCGCGCGAAGTCGTTCTCTGACCATTACTCCCAGGCCACGCTCTTTTGGAACAGCATGAGCGAGCCAGAGCAGGATCACATCGTGGCAGCTTTCTCGTTCGAGCTGGGAAAATGCGTGCACGACGAGATAAAGGACCGGATGCTCGCGAACCTGGCCAATGTCGCGACCCCCTTGGCCGTCCGTGTCGCCGCCAACCTCGGTAAGCCAGCGCCGCCCAAAGGTAAGCCGGCAAGCGGTGTCGAGGCATCGCCGGCGCTGTCTCTTCTTCCATTCGAAGCCGGGCCAATTACCGGCCGCGTCATCGGCGTCCTTGCTGCTGACGGGGTCGACGGCACTGGCTTGGCGTTTGTGCGAAAGCAACTCGAGACCGCGGGCGCGACCGTCGTGATCATCGCCCCGCACGGCGGGACGATCTCGACCGAGCAGGGCCCCGTCACGGTCACGAAGAGCGCGCTCACGACCCAGTCGGTCGAATACGACGCTCTCGTCGTGGCCGGCGGTCCGGCTGCCGAAATTGTCGGTCAGGACCCCTACGCTGCTGTGAACCTCGGGGAGGCGTATCGACATTCCAAGACCATCGCCGCTTGGGGACAGGGTCGCGACGTACTGAAGGCTTGCGGCATCGCATTGGATGCTCCGGGGGTGGTGACGATCGACAAGCCGACTCGTCGTTTCTCGGCCTCGCTCATCGAGGCGATCGGCTGGCACCGACATTGGACCCGGGTCTGAACACGTCGCGACCTCGTGAGCAATTCTACATTTCGTCTACAATGAAGTCATGGCTTCTGGGGACACGACGACAGTCCGGGTGCGCCGACCCGACTCCGAACGATTGCACTCCCTCGCCAGGACTCGGAAGACGACCGTCATATCTGTCCTACATGATGCGATCGAGGCCCTCGAACGACAAGAGTTCCTGCGCGGCGTGAACGATGACTATCGCCGGCTCCGCGAAGACCCCGCCAAATGGCAGGCGTTCGTCGAAGAACGTCAGGAGTGGGACTCGATCGGTTGATCTGGCGAGGCGAGATCTACGACGTCGACCTGGGACACCCCATCGGGCACGAGCCGGCCTTCACCCGCCCAGCGATTGTGGTGTCGGCGGATGTCCTGAACAACGGCGCCGGCGACCTCGTGGTGATCCTGCCTGTCGGCTCCACGTCATACGGCCTGCGAAGTCACGTCGAGTTCGGGCAGGGTGAAAGCGGTCCCGACCACCCGTCATACGCGCGCTGCGACCAGATTCGGGTCATCTCCACCGAACGCATCGTCGCCAGAAGAGGAATGGCGACGGTCGACGAGGTCCACGCCGCCGATCAGGCCCTCCGATTCATCCTCGATCTGTAAGAACGACGAGAACTGCCCCCCGGCCGCCCGTGAGAAGACCGGAGGGCAATCTCGCAACTTAGAGCTACCCGGATGGCTAGCGCAGGAAACCTTCTGCAGTCGTCGCAGTCGGCGAGACTCGTCGACTCACGCGTACTCGCGTCGCAGCCACCAGTAGGTGAGTCCGCACAACGCCAGCGCAGCCGCGAGCAGGACCCCCATCTCGGCCGACTGGAACGGCCAGAAGCGGCTGCCCGGCTGAAAGGTGACGAGCGTGTGCAGCACCTTGGAGAGTTTGTCGACACAAGCTCCGAACTGTGTTGCTTCCGAATTCGCAGGGAGTAGATGCCGCGGCGTCTGGCCCAAGTAGCTGGGACAGGCTTTGATCAGGTAGTGACCCGTCGGAGCGTGTCCCGACTTGTTCACCACCTCTGTCGAGTAGACCCACGCGTTTGGGACATTCACAGTTGGGGGATCGAAAGCGACATTTGGCGGTAGCGCAGGGGAGAAGGCGACGTTTGCGCCGTTGAGCGGAATCGGGACGGACTCGTGAACGGGGGAGGCAAAGTTCGGGCGAATCCAATACGTGACCGCGAGGCGCGCGGCGGCGAACCCCGCGAGCGCCGCGGCCATGGCCGGGACTGTTCGGCGGATGAGCGCGCCTGCTGTCGCGCCGAGCGCAAATGCAAACGCGGCGTAACCGATGGGAGCAACGCCGTGGAACCCGAAGTTCGACGGGTCGAATCGGTTCTGGTTCACCGCGTCGATCGGGCTTATCCACCAGTCGACCATCCAGGTGAGCAGCCCGCCGATCACCATCGCGGCGAGGCCGACCACCGCGAGCTTCACTGCGAGCCAGCGCCGGAGGGTGACGCTCTGGGTCCAGGAGAGGCGGAAAATGCCGGTCTCGATCTCTCGGGCGATCAGCGGCGCTCCGAAGAAGAGCCCGATGAGCGCGGGTGCGATCATCACGATGAGCGACAGCGCATGCTGCAACTGCAGGTCGGTGCCCGCGACCGGGTTCGTGTTGGCGCAGGCGTGTGCAGCACTGCAGGTGCTCTTGAATGTGTCACTCACCGATACGAGGTTGGGGCCGGTGACTGCAAGCACCACACCAACGGCCACGAGTAGAACGAGAGCAACGATCCCCTCTGTGCGGAACTGGCGCAGCGCCAGCCGGATCACGAGCGGACCTCCAGCTTCGGGCGACGGTCTTGTTCGACGCCGCGGGTCATATAGGCAAGGACGAGGTCTTCGAGGCTCAATTGCTCAACCGTCCAGGAGGGATCGAGGATGGGCTGGTTGGTGCTGCACGACGAGAGTGCTCTGCTTGTCGGTGTGGCTCTCGCCGATGAGCAGCTGGTCCCCTGGTAGCGCGTCTCGGTCGTGGCGCGGTCCGGTCAGTCGGTAGTGCGACGCGAGTAGCTCGTCGATGTCGCCAGCGACCTGGACGCGCGAGTCGACCAGCACGATGAGGTAGTCACAGACCTGCTCTAAGTCGGCGACAAGGTGCGAGGAGAGAATCACGCTTGCGCCCTGCTCGGCGACTACTCCCATCAGCCCTTGAAGGAACTGGCGTCGCGCGAGCGGGTCGAGGCTCGCAACCGGCTCGTCGAGCACGAGCAGCTCCGGTCGCTTGGCGACGGCAAGAGTGAGCGCAAGCTGCGCGCGCTGACCGCCGGAAAGCTTGCCGGCCTTCTGTCGCGGATCGAGCCCGAGCTGCTCGATCCGCTCCTCGGCGAGCTCGGCGTCCCATCTCGGGTTCATCCACGCACCGAATCGGAGATGATCGGAGATCGAGAACCCGGCGTAGGTGGGCGTGTCCTGGGCGACGAAGCCGACGCGAGCGAGTTGGTCGGACGTCGTCCCCGGACGGCCACCGAGGACGGAGATCGATCCAGCGCTCGGCCGCAGGAGTCCCACGGAGAGCTGAAGCAACGTGGACTTGCCGGCACCGTTCGGCCCGACGAGCCCGACGACCTTGCCGGCAGGAATGGCGAGCGTGCACTCCGACAGCGCCCACTTATGGCGGTAGCGCTTGCCGAGGCCATTGGCCTCCAAGACGGCGGTCACGCTACGTCCTCCGCTGCAGGAGACCGAAGACATCCTTGTAGAGCGCATCGATGCTCTCGTCATCGAGACCTGCACGTCGCGCCTGCCTAGCCAGCGTTGCAGGCTCTGACGGAGCGGTCCGTGAGCGGCGAGCGTGTCGTCGCTGAGCGTCTTCGTGACGAAGATGCCAATGCCCGGCCGTGCCGCCACGAGACCGAGATGCTCCAGCTCCTTGTATGCCTTCAACACCGTGTTCGGGTTGATCGCGAGACTCGTCGACCACCTCCTTCACGGTCGGGAGCTGGTCGCCAACCTCGAGGAGCCCGAGGCGCAGCGCGTGGCGGACCTGTTGGACGACCTGTTGGTAGGGCGGGACGCCCGAGCGCTTGTCGAGATGAAATTCGATCACGGTTGACTCCAGGTATCTAGGAACCTAGGTAACCATGACCCATGACGGTGCGTCTGTCAAGACAGGGATTCCGCCGAGATTGCGTGGCTCTCTCGGCTACGGCCTTCGGATCGACCGAGGGTCAACGGCGGCGCTGTAGCTGTGCGGATGCTGGGGAAAACTAGCGACTAGCTGTTAATCGAAGTGACCGCGCAGCAGCATTAGGAGCGCCGCCTTCGGGGGCCGATGTTCTTGGTCGAGACAGCCTTCCACGCATGTCTCCACCGCTTGGCCTGCTGTCTCTGTAGATAGCGGTGGTCCGATGCCAGTTGTCCAGCCCGGAAGATCTCGGCGGGCTGGGCGCCCGCGGCTCGGGCTTGGCGGCGGAGCCACTGTTGCGCGGTGACTGCGTCATGGTGCTTTCCCAGCACGCTTTGCAGGTTTTCGGCGGCGGCGGCGGTGCGCCGGGCCGACTTCCCAAGGATTGGAGCTGCGGTCTCTGACGCGTACCGGAGCTGCTTGGCCCGGATACGGACCCTGTGGAGGTCGTGATCGCTCGGATTCCGCCCAGCTTTGCCCACTTGCCGCCGGAGTGCCTTCTGGCGGATGCGCACCAGCCTGGGCAGCGCCTGGTCTGCTGGTTGGCCGGCTGCGGCTCGCTTCGAGCGACGCCCGGCCTGCGTCAGGAAAGGAGGATGGAGTGAGGCGGCGTGAAGCCGATCGAGGAGGTCAAGGTACCGACTGCTCACCAAGAGAGCGGCGAGCTCGTTACAGGCCTTGTGTCGCTGCAGTTCCAGTCGTGCCCGGATCGCGAGGTCCCCAGCGATTTCGAAGGGCGTTCCGGTGGTGGAGCAGCCGAGGTCGGCGGAGAGCACGTCAATGTCTCTGACCGAGCCGAGCGCTGTGCCCAGCCAGCGGAGTTCGGAGCGAGTGTGGTTGACCCAGATTGGATCGAGGGTGTCAGCAAGAGTCTTGAGATCCGACCTGAGCCGCCTGGTTGCGACGCGGGCCTGATGGATGTCGTCGGGTCTGGGGTTCGTTGGATCGAGCCGCAGCCGGTAGTCGTGGTCCAGGAGACGACCCAGGCCTGAGGTTATGCTCGCTTGTACCACCTCGCCCAGAACTGCTCGGCCGGTGAACTCCCTTCCCCGGTTGGTGGCGGCCGGGTCGCGCGCCTTCAGATCGAGTGCTGTGGCGAGTTTCTCGCGATTGCCGGTGCGGCCGCCGGCCCGCTGGAGCGCGCTTACAACCGCATCGACACCGTCCCGGTGGTCACCCAACAGTTCCACCTCGAGCTGGCGAAACTGACGTCCGTCACGGGGCCCGTGGGTGATGGTGACAGTGTCGTCGTCGAGTTCGGCCCACGCCGATCCTTCCGCGTCGTGCAGGACGAGTCGGCGGCGGATGGTAGACAACTCGGTCACCTGTATGAGGTCTCTCCGACGGACAAGCCCTCTTACGATTGCGGTGGCCTCTGGCGGAATGGTTCGCCGGTCTCCGGGCCATCCGATCTCGGTCCGGTCGAGGCGGCCCCCCGATTCTCCTTCGGGCACCTTGAGTGTCCACATCCCGAGGTGATCCTCGCCATTTTGAGCAGTAGCGGATCGGGTGCGGGCAATGTTCTGCGTGCTCGAAGCATCGCGCCGATGCCTAAGCGTCAGTCCCTGGCACCACAGGCGCAGATCGGCGGTGTCGAAGTAGGCAGTGTCAAGGTTCTGTTCGGGCAGTCGAAGCGTGTTGCCCACGAGCGGCCGCAAGTCCGGAAGCTCAAAGTCCGGTCCGACCGATAATTTGACTTCGCGTTCGACGTGATCGGTAGCTGTGCTCACCTGGTTCTGATACCCACTTGTGTCCCGTCGAATCAACCATGTTCGCGGTCGCCTGGCCTGTTTGCAGTACCTCATTGGTGGCCATGAGCCCGCACCCCTGGGTGACGCTCGGGAGGTTTTGGTAGATGGCCAGCGGGCAATTACTTGGTTGGTCAGTCGGCAACGGCCGGCTCGGTCGGGAACGACCATGATCAAGGAGGCGTGAGCTGTGAACCGTGTTTCAGCAGTCGTTAGAGCCAGTCCGGTGACCGATGGCGCTGCGCCGAGAGACGCCGATGCTGGGCTCAGGCTCCTCGGCCGAGTCGGCATCGCCCGCGCGGGGTCATTTACGGGCTGCTGGCTTACCTCGCCTTCGATATCGCTGCCTCCGGGAGCTCTCCAGCTCAGACGAGCGGCTCGGGCGCCCTCCAAGAGGTAGCCAATCAACCCGGCGCGCCGTTCCTCCTGGGGATACTGGCCTTCGGCACCGCGGCGTACGCGATATTGAGAATGGTTCAGGCATTCACCGGTAAGCCGGGGCCGGCAAGCCGTCCGTCCGCCTTCAAGCGCGTCGGTTGGTTCGTGATCGCCGTGATCTACGTCGGCCTGTGTGTCAGGGCGGTCGAGCTGATCGTCGGAAGTGGCACGAGCCAGTCCCGATCAACGAATCCGCAACCGTGGGCTGCGCAGGTACTCAGGTGGCCCGGCGGGCCAGAGATCCTCGGAGCTGTGAGTGTCGGAGTTGTCGCCGGCGGAGTGTCGCTTGCTATATGGGGTTTTGCTCACGACTATGACAAGGATCTTGCGCTCGAGCGAATGGGCCAATCTTGGCGCCGCGTCGTGAAGCCGCTGGGGGCCTTCGGCGACCTTGCCCGGGGGTTCCTCGTGGCTCTGGTCGGCGTTTACCTGATGAACGCGGCCACGGTCGGCGACCCCGCCAAAGCCAAGAGCGTCGACTCTGCTCTCAAGTCTCTGGCACACAGTTGGTACGGACCCGTTCTGATCGGGTTCGTCGCTGTCGGACTTCTGCTCTTCTCGCTCTACTCGTTCTTCGACGCTAAGCTCCGGAGGTTCTGACTACGGAGCGGTCAGTGAAGCCATCGAATCGCCAAGACCGCAGTATCGTCATCCGAAGCGCCCTCGGCGAAGACAGTGTCAACGATGTTCGCAAGAAGATCATCTACCGACTGAGCTTCGACAGAGGCCGCTTTGCGCAGTCGCTCCATGCCGGCTTCGAGTGATTCATCTCTTCGCTCAATGAGTCCGTCCGTGTAGGCGATCAGCGTCGAATTCGGTGCGATCGGAATCGTCATCGACTCGTATTCTGGCCCTCCGATGCCAAGTGGGACCCCGACTGGTACCGCGACGAATTCGCTCCGTTCGTTGTTGAGAAGCAGTGCCGGAGGATGACCCGCATTTGCCATCCTGACTTCACGACGTTCGTTGTCGACGAGGCCGACGAGGACGGTCGCAAAGTGTCCATCCGAACCGATACTGATCTCTCGCGCCGCCATCTCAAGAATTCGCGCGGGACTATAACCAATGGCCGCATACGCCCGAATGGTGTAACGAAGTCCAGCCATGATAGTGGCGGCTGTCAGCCCTCGTCCGGACACATCACCAACGACGAACGCGAAGCGGTGATCGTCAATTGCGATCGCGCTGTACCAATCCCCACCGACCTCGATTCCGGACTCTCCGGGGATATACCGGGCAGCGAACTCCACTCCGTTGACCATCGGGAGCGCTTTCGGCAGCAGCGATCGCTGAAGTGTCAGGGACGTCCGACGTTGCTCAGCGTACAAACGTCGGTTCTGTTCAGCGAGTTGCTCCGCGTGACGACGCCGCCGGATCAGGCGCTCAGTCATTGCTATCAGAGCGAACGTGAAGAGCAAGCCGACAAGGAGAATGCCCCAGGGAAGGAGTTCCGACCAACGTCCGGCCAACGGGCTCTTCGGTGAGATGACAAGAGTCAAGATGCTGGACCCGAAGGGCACGAATGCCGTGGAGACGGTACCCGTGAGCGGGAGGTGCGACACATTGGTCTCCACAAGCGCCGTTGGACTCGTTGTCTTGCCGAAGTAGATGGCGATATTGAGGTTTGCGTCCGGCGAATTGAGGGGGATGACGAGTCTGCGACTGCTTGGCAGCGCTTGTCCGGCGGAGGCGACGAAGGTTCCGTGCGGTCCGGTGAACGACATCAAATAACCGAATCGCTGCAGCCCCTTGCCGACGACTCTGGTCGTGACGAGCGAGGTGGACCTCGCGGCTCGACTGAACAGAGCCGAGGCCAGCTTTCCAGTTGGATTGTTGATCGGTTTCGCTCCGACGTGCGTCAGCAATTGGACGTGTCCATTGCGCACGAGAGCGAGCGAAGCAGTCGCAAATGGCCCCGCCGGAGCCATCGATGGAGCGATGACCCGCCGGAAGGCCGCGACGGGATCAATCGCTTCGCCAGCAGCCGCAGCTGCCTGGCCGAGCCGACGTTCCAAGTCGGCCGGAGCGACGGCGATCGCAGACGCGGTCAGGCTGGTCTGGAGGTTTGAAAGGCGCTGCTCATTGTGCAGATAGCTAAGCCGTGAAGTGGCGGTGAGCGCTCCGGTCACAACGAGACCGACGACGAGCACAACGAGGCTCAATTTACCGAGGATGAGTCGATTTCTGGTCGCTTGGGTCGAGACCGGCGCACGGTCGAGGGTCACAGATTGCTCATCGACGAGTCAACGAGCCAGGTCACTGGACACCCCTCCCTTCTCGACGAGCGCTGGTCTCGGCCCATTCGTACCGCAGCGAGAGGAACTGTAGAGCTAGCGAGCAAGAAAGGCAATGTCTGGCAAGGATCGTCTGCGATGCAACTTAAGAATCAACAATTTACAACGGGCATAGGGCGAACAGTGCGCTAGTCGATTCGATTGACTCCAACGACTCGACGTCGAGCCGCTTTAGCTGCTGATCTCGAACCAGATCGCCTTGCCGTTCCCGGGGAGCCAGTCGATACCGAAGCTGTCAGAGAGTCCTCGGACGATCTCCAAGCCTCGTCCATGTGATTCAGAAACGGAATGCTCTTGAATCTCGGGCTCAGCATGACTCTCGTCTGCTATCTGTACTCGGACGTTTCCATCGACTACGTGCACTTCGAGGTCGAAGTCTGTCGCGCGCGTGGCGCACTACGTTTGTTGCGAGCTCCGAAACTGCCAGTTCGACGATCTCACGAACCGCCTGCGGTTGATCGCTGAGGAAGCGCGCAGCGACGCGCCGAGCTTCGGCGACGCTCTCGGGTGTCGGCCGGAAATGCTCCTGGAGCGTGCGGGACGACACGTCGAGACCTTCCTGACCATTGGGCGTATATTCAAGACAACGGGATCTTAACATCGCCCAGTCAACGCCTTCGAGGACCCGCGTTGACTCATCCCAACCCCGCGTACTAGCCGCAACCCCCCGTTGCCTCTGTACGGTATCGAACCAACGGATGAAACAGGCTGTGCTTATTCGCGGTGGCCGCTGGCCGGCGGAAATGGTCGCCCGCGCTGGAGAAAAGGGGAGCTACCTGGTGGTCGCCGAAGGGAGCGACGAGGGCGCTCAGCTGGAACTCGCGACATTGGAAGCGATGCCCCACGAGGGAGGAGCTTCGGTGGTGAAGATCATCGGAGAGCTCGACATCTCAAGTGTTGAATCGGTGCGCGCAGCGCTCGAGCCGATCGTTCAGCGCGAACCCAGCACGATCGTGTTCGACCTGAGCGAGCTTCGCTTCATGGACAGCTCGGGACTCGCCCTGCTTGTCACGGTCGTCGAGCAAGTCGGAGTCGTGGAAATTCGCAACCCGCTACCGATCATCCGCAGGATCATCGAGGTGACCGGGCTCTCGAGCGTGCTTCGCATGAACACCTAGTGCGCTCTCCGAAGTCCCTGGGCGAGCGCCCTGGACAGCTCAGGTAGTTCGCCTCGGCCGGACCAATGCGCTCACTCGCTGGCGCGACACGTCGAGGAGAGCGGCGATATCGGTGACACTCATTCCTTCGCTTCGGAGCGCGTCCGCGAGCGAGCGCCGGAAGACTCCGATGGCGCGGGCAAGACCCGCGACGACCCTCGTCGCGATCGAGAGCGAGTTTGCCACTCCCTCGGCCGAGAGGATCCGTTGCCACGACCAGCCTCGTCCTCGGCGCCGCCGCATCCTGCTGAGATCGTCATGAAGATCGCACAGACCGTCGGCACCCGACGACACTGCCTCGGACAATTCTGTCAGCGCGTCAAGCGTCGGATCACCTTGCGCCCCCATACCGTCGGCCATAGCCTCGCTCTCCGTTTGTTTGGTCCCAACTCATGATTCCCGCCGGCGAAGCTTTTCAACCCAGGTCTGGCCGGATTCTGGACAGGCGCTCAGCGGCCTCCGAGAGCCCTCTCGAGTTGCGATTTGTTCATCCTCGAGCGCCCCGGAAGGTTGCGCCGGCGCGCCTCGTTGTAAAGCTGCGCCTTCGTCCGTCCGCCTGCCCCAGAGTGCGATCGCAGCCCGCCGCGCCGCCCCGATGAAATGTCCTGAGTCGAAGTCCGGCTGGCCCGTCTCGATTCGCCCGCTCGGGCACGCGCCTTGTTGACCGTGCGGGCAGCGATTTCCTCTGCCAGGTCGGCGTCTTCGCCGCGATCTTCGAGACCATCTCTGATGTGCTCATACTGCCGTTCGCGCTTTGCAGACCACGAGCTTTCTGGCATGGGAACTCCTCTCACTCGGCGGTTGTATCTTTGCTCGTCCTCGGGAGGCTCTTACCCATCTTCTCGGCCGCAAAACGCAACCTGGTCAGCCGTTTTCATTGGCGTTTCACTGCCGCACCGAGCGGGTATCCAATCTCGCAGAATCGACCGGGCAATAGACGGTTGGCAGGGTGCCCGCAGGGAACGCCCTGGTCAGTCGAGTAATCCGGATCGACCAGGTGGACTTGGACGAGGAGGACGTCGATGTCGCTCGGCAGCCGGCAACATGCACGATGAAGTTGGCCAGCAGCAAGCTCACCCAAGATGAGCGCCACGACGGCGCCGTCATCGAGACAGACGTCCCGGCCCGCCTCGACCGCCTTCCGTGGTCCAAGTGGCATTGGCTCGTCCTGGTGGGTCTCGGGACCGTCTGGATACTCGACGGGCTCGAAGTCACCATCGTCGGAGCGATCGGCAGCACGATCACGAAGAGCCACAGCGGTATCTCGATCACAACGGCCCAAGTCGGGGACGCTGCCGGCATCTACATCGCCGGCGCATGCGCCGGCGCGTTGCTCTTTGGTCATTTAACGGACCGTTACGGGAGAAAGCGGCTCTTCCTCGTCACGCTCGGGCTCTACCTGATCTCCACGCTATTGACGGCCGCCTCGTTCAACGCGTGGTGGTTCTTCGCCCTCAGGTTCCTGACTGGTATGGGTATCGGAGGGGAGTACTCGGCCATCAACTCCGCCATCGACGAGTTGATACCCGCAAGGGTGCGCGGCACGGTCGACCTTCTCGTGAACGGCTCGTACTGGCTCGGCACTGCGGCCGGAGCTGCGGCCACGCTCGTGCTGCTCGACCCCAACCTGATCGCGACGGACCTCGGCTGGAGGCTTTGCTTCGGCATCGGTGCCGTGCTCGGGGTCGGCATCCTGCTAGTGCGCCGGCTCGTCCCGGAGAGCCCCAGGTGGCTTTTCACCCATGGGCGCCCGGAACAAGCCGATGAGATCGTCGCGGATATCGAGCGGAGGGTCGCCCAGGAGACGGGACAGCCACTCGCCGAGGCGGGGGACACCATCAAGGTGCACGAGCGGGGACCAGTCAGCTTCGTCGAGGTCGGCAGGGTCGTGTTCGGGCAGTACCCACGTCGCTCGATTCTGGGTCTTTCGCTCTTCGTTGGCCAGGCGTTCTTGTACAACGCTGTCTTCTTCACGTTCGCACTCGTTCTCACCACCTTCTACAAGGTGAACGCCGCCAGCGTTGGGCTCTATCTCCTGGCCTTCGCGTTGGGGAACTTCGCCGGGCCGCTCATTCTCGGCCGCCTGTTCGACACCCTTGGCCGACGCGCCATGATCGCCGGCACCTACCTCCTCTCTGGTTTGATGCTGGGCGTGACTGCCGCCCTGTTCAACTCAGGGGTTCTCACGGCAACTACCCAGACGATCGCGCTGGTGGTCATCTTCTTCTTCGCCTCGGCGGGGGCCAGCGCGGCGTATCTCACGGTCAGCGAGATCTTCCCGATGGAGACGCGAGCCCTGGCGATTGCGTTCTTCTACGCCATCGGCACCGGCCTCGGAGGCATCATCGGCCCAGTCCTGTTCGGCACCCTCATTGCCAGCGGCAAGGCATCGCATGTGGCTTTCGGCTACCTGCTCGGGGGAGCCTTGATGTTCGGTACAGGCGTCGTCGAGATCTTCCTCGGCGTCGACGCTGAGCAGAAGAGTCTCGAGGAAATTGCCTCGCCGGTGTCAGCCGCCGAGGACGGCACACCGGAAGGAACGGTCACGAGCAGCTCGGGACAGACGACCGGTCAAGCACCCGGTCGGCGATCGACCACCGGGCGCGCCAGGGTCGCACCCGACTGGAGTCGGCCTCCGCTTTCCCCGGCGGAGCGTGCCCGCTTGCCGCGCGCGGCGTGGGCCCCCTTCCCTCAGGCGTCAATGTTTCCCCGTAGCGATCCCTATCGTCGCGACGAGGTCGAGCGAGTCGTGGAGGTGCTCGGCCAATCGGGCCCGCTCAGTTTCGACGAGCTCGCCGACCGCACGGGCGGCCGGTACTGGGGGCCTGGCCGACTCCGCCGTGCGGTCCGTGCCGCCGTCGAGTCCGGTCGCGTGCGTCCGCTTGGCCGAGACCGCTATGAGCTCGCCGAGAATGCGGTACCACCAAAGACGCGCCAGTTTCCGGCCGAGTGACCGCTCACCGCTCGACAACGCCCGGGGGATTGAGAGCTCTCCAGGCCCGATAGCCACCGACAAGGTCGGTGGCCCGGTGTAGTCCGAGGAGCTGAAGCGAGCGGGCGGCCAGGCTCGACGCGTAGCCATCGTTGCAGACCACGATCACTCGGACATCGTCCGACGTTGCTTGCGGCAGGCGGGCGGCGCTCGTCGGGTCGAACCGCCACTCCAACACATTGCGTTCCACAATCAGAGCGCCCGGAAGCTCGCCTTCAGCGACACGAAAGGGGGCCGGTCGTGTATCGACTACGACAGCACCGTCGACAACTTCAGCATCCAAGTTTTCCGGCAGCACGCGATCGAGATGCATTCGCACGTCTGCGAGCAGCTCATCGATCCTCGAGTTCGCGAGCTCTGATGACTGGTTCATCGATACCTCGCTAAAGTCATCGAATTTTCCTCCAACTGGGGTCGGATCCTCGAAGAAGACTCCCTCGCAACAGTGGTGCCTCGCAACAGTGATGCGTGCGCCGATGCGCCCGGAGCTGCCGAATCAGAACTTGAGGGACCGTGGCCTGCGATCTGCACGAGGGGTACCGCTCCGGGCTGCACCCGCATCTGGAACACGCCAACCAAGTGGCGGACCCCTTCCACGTCGTCGCAACCGCGAACCGCTGTGTCGATCAAGTGCAGCGCCGGGTGCAGAACGAGTCGCTCGGCGCCTGAGGCTTGAACCGGCATTCCGGACGTTCAGCTGGCGATGGCCTCGCTCGTCGTGACGTCGAAGAAGTGGATCCGCTCCGGGTTGAGGTGGAAGCGCACCCTTCCCCCCACACTCAGTTGCGCCCGCGCATCCACCCGGGCCACGCCCTCGCCGGATCTGACGAGCAACCCTTCGCTCAGGCCCTCGGCATCTTCCTTAGTCCCCCCAACTTCGATCGGGCGGGCGTCGCTCGTGAAGTGGACGAGTTGCTCGGAGCCGAGTGCTTCTACGAGGTCGACGTCGCCTGCGAAAACCGTCGATCCCGAGTGCCCCGCAGTCGACTGCCTGTTTGAAGCCGCCAAGTCGTCGTCACTCCTTTGGATCGAGAGGTCCTCGGGCCGGATCCCCACAACAACCTGCCGGTTTGCGTATCGGCGTAGCGCGGGCTTCGCGGCAAAGACCGACGCTGGCAGTTCGATCGTCTGACTGCCGACGAGCACCGAGTTTGCCCCTTCACCGATCGCCGCCTCGAAAAGGTTCATCGCAGGTGAGCCCATGAAACCCGCCACGAAGAGGTTCTTCGGATTGTCGTAGAGCGCCTGCGGCCTGTCGCACTGCTGAAGCACCCCGGAGCTCAATACCGCCACGCGGTCGCCCATAGTCATCGCCTCGACCTGGTCGTGCGTGACATAGAGCGTTGCCACACCGACACGCCGCTGAATACGGGAGACCTCGGCCCTCATCTGGACACGAAGCTTTGCGTCGAGGTTCGACAAGGGCTCGTCCATCAAGAACACGCTCGGCTCGCGTACTATCGCCCGGCCCATCGCCACTCGCTGGCGCTGGCCACCTGAGAGCTGCCCTGGCTTGCGGTCTATCCACTCAGTAAGACCTAATAGGTCAGCCGTCTCGCGGACCTTCGCTTTGATCTTGGCCTTCGGCACCTTTCTCAGACTCAGGGCGAAGCCGATGTTCTCGGCCACCGTCATGTGCGGGTAGAGGGCATAGTTCTGAAAGATCATCGCAATGTCGCGGTCCTTCGGCGAAATGTCGTTCACGACTCGTCCACTGATGCGCAAAATTCCCTGACTGATCTCCTCCAGACCTGCGACCATGCGCAGCGCAGTCGTCTTTCCGCAGCCTGAAGGCCCGACGAGGACCATGAACTCACCATCGCCGACGTCCAAGGTCAGCTCCTCGACGGCTTTGAACCCGTTCGGGTAGATCTTGGTCACCTTTTCGAGGCTTACTGGCGCCATAGTTCTTCTTTTCGGGAACTCAACTTGAGCGGCCTGAGAGGTAGGCACGCTGCCTGCGGTCGAGTACCGCCAATCTCCCATGAGCTTGATCTCATCGCACCCATCATTTAACCGCCCCGGCGAGCATGCCGCGGACGAAATGGCGCTGGAAAGCTAGGAAGACGATCAGGGGTACAACGATGGACACCATCGACCCCGTAGCGATGATCCAGAAGTTCGCGGAAAGGGCCCTTTCCTGGTCATAGAGGAACAGAGTGAGCGGCACGTGTGGGTCACCTCCGAGAAAGACCAGTGCGACCAGAAGGTCGTTCCAGACCCATATGAACTGGAAAATGGCCAACGAAGCCGCGGCCGCTATACCGAGCGGGATCACGACTCGCCGGAACAGAGTCCACTCGCCCGCACCATCGATGCGGCCCGCCTCGATGAGAGCGGTGGGTATCCCAAGGTAGAAATTCCGCATCAGGAAGACGCCAAAGGGCAGCCCGAACGCAACGTGGAAAATGACTACACCGGCGATGGTGCCGAACGGATTCCAGCCCATGAACGTGCCCATGTCTTTGTACAACGAGGCAACCGGTATGAGCGCGACCTGCAACGGCACCACCATAAGGCCGACGATGACGAGGAAAACCATGTTGCGTCCTCGCCATCTACCGAACACAAGGGAATAGGCCGTGAGGCTAGATATGGCGGTGACCAGGATCGTGGCGGGCACACTGATCTCGAGGGAGGTCCTGAGCGCATCGAGCACGCTTCCAGGCGACAGTCCCGATGGGACCCCTCCCCCTATCTTCGTGGCGGTCCCCCCGGTGAAGAGCAGTTTGTAGTTTTGGAGGGTTAGCTGGGAGGGGGTAGTAAACACTTTCCACCACCCAGATGTCTCGAACAGACCTGCCGTACGGAACGAGATGATCAGCATGGACACGGCGGGTACAAGCCAGAACAATGCAATTGCGCCTAGGACAACGTTGATGACCAAGCGCGAGGGGCGGAGGCGCTTCAAAAAGGGATGTGCTCGTCGGGGGGGTTGCGCCTCTTCGACGGCCGCAGGTTGCGAAGAGAGGGTCGTAGCCGTCACTTCGCGCTGATCCTCTTCAGATTGAACAGCATTGCAGGGATGACGAGTATGAACAGGATGACAGCGACGGCGCTCGCCAGACCCGTATGGACCCCTCCCCCGAAACCTAGGTAATAGACGTCGGAGGCCAGGGTGCTGGCTTGACCGCCGGGCTGGGAATTATCGGCGCCCAGGTTGACGACGATGTCGAAGATCTTTAGCACATTGATGACCATCGTTACCAACACCACGGTCAGCACCGGAGCCAGCATAGGTACAGTGACGCGCCGTAACTTCTGCCACTCAGTTGCGCCATCGACGCTTGCCGCCTCGAGAGCCTCGCGGTCGAGCGCCGCCAGACCGGCCGCCACTATGACCATGGTGAAGCCCGCCCAAATCCACAAATAGGCCAAGATCATTGAGACGTCAATAAGCGGAGCGCTCAGTAGCGCCTGCGCCGTCTGGCTGAGATTGCTGGTAGGAGTCAGCGATTGCGGTCCTAGCCAGAAGATGCCCGAGAAGCCAGGTTGGAAATTCGACGCCACAATCTGGACGTGGAATGTCCCGGCGCCGACGTTGGGGAAACTAAACTGGCCGAAGGCGTCCGTGGTCGTGGTCGCAGCGGTGCTGCCATCGCTGCGCAGCAAGGAAAGGCGCAGGTCGGGAAGCCCGTCCTCATCGGGAAAAACGGCGGAGACGTTGGTCGGGTTCGAGAGGGAGAAGTCTCGCCACGCCAGACCAGTGACCGCCCCCGCCATCGGCGTGGGCACCCGGGCTGGACGAGCCCCGAGGGCCGTGAGCGTGTCAACACTGATGCCTGTCAGGCCCATCCGCACGGTTCCCCCGGCGCTGACAGTTGTCTTGCTCTCGAGTGTCCCGTGCGGACGAGCCACGACTCCGCTGGTGGCGAGCGACGCGGCCGTCGTGCCTGGCGCAAGCGGGTACGCGCCAGGAGGGTGGAACCAGTCCTCCACCGTCTCCGCGATGGCGTTCAAGGCTCCGACGTGGGGATCTAACTGAAAGATTTGCGTGTAAATGAGTGACGAGGCCGTGATACTGAAGACGATCGGCAAGAAGATGATGGTCTTGAAGGCGGTAGACCAGCGAATGTGCTCGGACAGCACCGCGAAGACGAGGCCTAGTACGGTCACGATAAAGGGGAAAACGAGTACCCAAATGACGTTGTTGCGGAACGCAATCAGCGTGTCGGCGGTAGTGAACAAGGACTTGTAGTTGGAGAGCCCGACCGCCTTGGTTGCTGTCCCGTTGTAGAAGCTGTACCGAATCGTCGCGATAGCTGGCCAGATCACGATCGCCAGGAGCAGGATCGCTCCCGGGACCAAGAATGCGAGTGAGGCTAGGTGCCGCCCCGGCCGCGAGCCGCTGCGTCGGTACGGACCCTGTTGTTGTCCAACAGCGACTACCGCCATCTCACCAGTCGCCCAGTCTCGCGGCCGACCAGGGCACGCCCGTATGTTGCCGGGCGTGCCCTGGTTCTGTCATTCGAGCCGCAGCTTCCTACTTACCTGCGGCCGTGGCCTGGGCTTGCATGGTCTTTTCGATAGCGGCGATGTTCTTCTTGGTCGGCTGCTTGACGAAGTTGAGCATGTCCTGCCACATGCTCGGCTCCCAACTGCCCTGCAGGTCGTCCAAGCTGAAGACGAAACTCCTGGCCGTCTGCAGCTCCCGCGCGTCCGACCTCGTGACCGAGTCTGGGTAACTGCTCAGGGGGACCTTCTTGTTGGGCGACGAGAAGCCGCCTAGGTGGGCCCAAATCTCTCCGGCCTCGGGACTGCCTAGGTACTTGACGAGAGCTTCAGCCGCCTTGCTGGACTTAAACAACATCGCCACATCCCCCGAACCTTGGATTGCCGAGTTGTACTTCTGGTCGGCTGCCGGGGCGGGGAAGGGGAAGAAGTCGTAGCACGGAGTGGCGGCCGGGTTGGCGGTGCACTTCTTGCCGCCGTTGCCTGTCCTCCCAGGCCTGTAGTTGCCAGAGTTACCCACGATCTCGTTGACGACGAAGTCAGCCTCGATCACCATCGCCGCCTGGGGCATTGATCCCGCCTTGGGGAATACCTTGTCCACGCATTCGGGATAGTTGTTGGCGAGGGATCCCTTGGTGCCGCCGAGAAGGTATGCGGGCTTTCCGACGAGCTCGGCGAGCGTGTCAAATGCCTTTGTCACGGTCGGACCCGTCCACGAGATCTTGTGCGCGGCGAGCTTGTCGTAGTTGGCCGCCCCCGCCGTCTTCAGGTACACGTTCTGCCACAGGTCAGCGACCGGCCAGCCGATACTGGTGCAGAGCGAGAAGGGCGTGACCCCCGCTCTCCTCAGAGTGGCCGCGTCGGTCAGCAGCTGCTGCCATGTCTTGGGTGCCGACTTTAGGCCCGCCATGGCGAACTCGGCGGGGTTGAACCAGATCGTGTTCTTGTTGGCGCCTTTGAACCAGACACCGTAGAGCTTGTTCTTGTAGGTGACAAGCTTGTTCCACGCCGACCCGTAGTCGGACGCCTCGCTCCCGATGACGTGGGCGAGCGGCTTGATCGCGCCCTTCTTAGCCAAGGCGAGCAGGGTGCCGGGGTCAGGCACAAGAGCTACTGCAGGGGGAGCTCCGCCGGCTACCGCAGCGTCGATCGCCGTGTCCATGTTGCTTCCCTTGCCGCTGTAGATGACGTTGACCCCCGTATCGTGTTCGAACGGCGTCAGCACAGCTTCGAAGTCCTGCTGTTCGGTACTCGTCCACTCGGCCCAGAGCGTTATGGAACCCCCGATGTGCTTCGGCGGGCTGGCGGTCGACAAACTCGCTGGCACCAGGCTGGCCACAAGGGCCAACAGCCCAGCCAGGGTCGCTATCGAAATCAGCCTGCGCTTCTTGGACGCCAAGGCCTGGAACATGGTGCTACCTCCCCTTCTCGGTGTCATACTCCTGCCGCTCCTTCTCTTCTCGGTGTCATGGTTCTGCCTCTACTTGCCTTTTTTGTGTTCTGGACGCTGGGTTTACCCAACGCCTTCCGATTCGAATCGCCAGTGGTGGCCGTCATGGCGACCAACCGTGCCGCAGCGGTTATGTGGACGGCTGCAACGTGCGGACGACAGCCGACCGTCGAAGGCGATCGCCGGCATACAGGGCGTACCGGCTCGCCCACCCGCCGCCTTATCGAACCCCACCGAGGAGCCATCGCGGTGCATTTCGCGAACGCTTTCGATGGGTACCCACCAAGATGCCGCCACACCGCGAGAGAGCGGGGCGTCATGCAGGGATAAGCCCGGCCGGGCCGCCCACCAGCGATCGTGGTCTTGGCCAACACCCCCCCAACCCCAGGCGGTGCCTTTGACTGCAGCCCTCTCTCTGTCTGTGACTGCAACCTTCGCGGGCACAGCTCCGACGAGCGTCACGCTAGCGCCACGGCCGACGAGGCACAAGAGGTTTCGGAACCAACCCGGGGCCGGCGACCTGCCGGTAGACACCTTGGATCAAACTCGCTAAGAGATCGGTTTCAGCACTCGTCAGAGTTCCTCGATATGCGCCCTGACCTGCTCGCCTACCCGAAGGCCGCCGACAGCCTGGGACCTGCTGCCGCCGCGCCCAGTTCCGCATGTTGGTCAGGCCGGACGACGTCGACGAGTTCTTCCCCGGCGTGTTCGCATCGAGGAGCCGACAGCCCGACTCCATTACGGCAGTCAGGACGAACGGCATCGGCTATTTGAAGTCAGCGGGATACCATCGTGGCGTTTCTAGGAACGGAGTGGCATTTGCGGCTCGCCGACCCACTGGAGTAGACGCGGCTGATAGATCGGGTGTTGTGTCAGGAGAAGGGGACGAGGACATGAGCTACCAGAGCCTGGAGGAACTGCTGCAGGCCGTCGGCAAGCCCGGTCGAGCTGGCGCGCAACTCGCAAATCGGACCGTACGTTTATCCCGACGGTTCCCGCCGAGTTCACGAACTGGCGGGACGAGCAGGTCGCCTGGAGGGAGACCTGCGTCCTCTTCAACCAGTCCCACCACATGACCGACCTCTACATCGAAGGCCCCGACGTCGATCAAGTTGCTCTCCGACCTCGGTGTCAACACCTTCAAGAACTTCGCCGTCGACAAGGCCAAGCAGTTCGTGACCTGCAACCCAGACGGCTACGTGATCGGCGACGGGATCCTCTTCTTCCTCGACGAGAACAAGGTCTCCCTCGTGGGCGCGCCGTCCGCTCACAACTGGGTCCAGTACCACGCGGAGACCGGCGACTACGACGTGAGACTCGAGCGAGACGAGCGCACCGCCGTCAACCCGACCGGGCGCCGCAAGCTCTACCGGTTTCAGGTTCAGGGCCCAACGGCACGCAGGTGCATGGAGAGGGCGACGGCGGGTCCGCTGCCGGACATCAAGTTCTTCAACATGGGCGAGCTCACCATCGCGGGCCGAAAGGTCCGCGCGCTTCATCACGGCATGTCGGGCGCGCCAGGGCTCGAACTTTTCGGTCCCTGGGAAGAGGCGGAGGAGGTGCGGGCCGCTATCGTCGAGGCCGGTCGGGACTTCGGTCTCCGCCAGGTCGGCTCGCGGGTGTACGCCACCAACACGCTCGAGTCGGGCTGGATACCTTGCCCGCTGCCCGCGGTCTTCACCGGCGAGAAGATGAAGGCCTACCGCGAGTGGCTGCCGGCGAACGGCTACGAAGCCACCGGCTCTCTCGGTGGGAGCTTCTACTCCGACGACATCGCCGACTACTACCTGACACCGCATGAGCTCGGCTACTGGCCCTTTGTCAAGTTCGACCACGACTTCACCGGACGGGAAGCGCTCGAGCGGATGGCCGACAGAGCCGGACCGCAAGAAGGTCACGCTGGCTTGGAACGGCGAGGACGTCGCCCGCGCCATCGGCACGATGTTCGATAAAGGCGATATGGCCAAGTACATCGACCTGCCCTTGTCGAACTACTCGACGTGGCCGTACGACAAGGTGCTGCGAGGCGACAAGGTCGTCGTCTCCACGTTCTCCGGCTACAGCTACAACGAGCGATCGATGCTCTCGCTGGCAATGGTGGACGTCGACGTCGAGATCGGCACCGAGCTGACGCTGGTGTGGGGCGAGGAGGGCGGCGGATCGTCGAAGCCGGTCGTCGAGCCGCATGTGCAGACGGAGATCCGCGCTATCGTCAGCCCCTGCCCCTACTCGGAAGTCCCTCGCACGTCGTACGCTGAGGGCTGGCGCACCAAAGCCGCGGCTGTCTGACTCAGGGAGATCACAAGCGCTCGGGTGGATACGGTTGGCCTGAAGCGCGACTCATCGGGGGACCAAACCGTGTCAAAGGCAATCGATCTGGATTCGGTGGTAGCCATCGATGTGCACACTCACGTCCACCGGTCGACGCCGCGGAGAAGGCGCCGGAGGTCGACGAACACCAAAAGGCCTTCTACGCCTACTTCAAGACCGAACCGACGTTGCTCACCGTGCACGACATCGCCGCCTACTACCGGGAGCGGCGGATGATCTGCGTCACCTTCACCTTGGATGCCACGACCGCCACCGGCACGCCGCCTCCCGTGGGCAACGATGAAGTGCTTGAACTGGCGGCCGAGCATCCTGACGTCGTCATACCCTTCGTCTCGCTCGATCCCCATTTGGGCAAGGCCGCAATCGTGGAGCTGAGGCGACTCGTGGGGACGGGGCTCGTCCGGGGGTTCAAGTTTCACCCGAGCCTGCAGGCCTTCTGGCCGAACGATCGGACCTTCTATCCCCTCTACGAGGCCATCGCTGAGGCGGGGCTGCCGGCGTTGTTCCACACCGGGCAGACAGGGGTGGGCGCCGGCGAGCCCGGTGGACGTGGGGTACGAACCAAGTACGCCAACCCCATGGCCCTCGACGATGTGGCCGTCGATTTCCCCGAGCTGACGATCATCCTCGCGCACCCGTCCTTCCCCTGGCAGGACGAAGCCCTCTCGGTCGCCCTGCACAAACCGAGCGTCTACATCGACCTATCGGGCTGGTCTCCGAAGTACTTTCCGGCCAACTTGATCCAGTATGCGAACACCCTTCTTCGCCATAAGGTCCTCTTCGGCTCGGATTTTCCGGTCATCACCCCCGACCGCTGGATGGCCGACTTCGAGCAGCTCCCCATCAAGGACGAGGTCCGACCGCTGATCCTGAAGGAGAACGCAGCACGCCTCTTCGGGCTGTTGCCTGCCGACGACGCCCGATCTGGCTAAACGTTCCTCCGGCCGGCCGTCGGGAACAACGGGCTGAGGCGAGGGCGACTGATTAGCCTGTCCGCGACTACCGACAGAAGGGGCGACTCGTGAGCATCCTCGGCAACCGCGTCTTGCGCAAAGAGGACCCCAAGTTCCTGACAGTGGGCGGGTCCTACGTTGACGACCTTGAGATCCCGGGCGCTGCGTGGGTGACTTACGTGCGCTCGCCGGAGGCCCACGCCCGGATCGCACGGATCGACACCGCCGCCACCCTCGGAGCGCCGGGAGTTCTCGGCGTGTTCACCGCATCGGACCTCCAGTTGCCACCGCTTCCCATGGAGCTGCCGATGCTGAACCCGGCGATGGCGCGCCCGTTGCTGGCCGACGGCGTGGTCAGGTTCGTGGGCGAAGCGGTCGCTGCGGTAGTGGCGGAGACCAAGGCCCAAGCACGCGACGGGGCTGATCTCGTCGAGGTGGAGTACGAGCCGTTGCCGGTCGTGGTGGACCCCGAGGAGTCGGCCGCCTCGGAGACGCTGTTATTCGAGGCGGCCGGCACCAACGTCGCGCTGGAGCTGTCGTTCGGCCGCGACGAAGCGCTGTTCGACGCCTGCGAGGTGGTGGTGAGCCAGCGGGCAGTCAACCAGCGCCTCGCCCCCTGCCCGCTGGAGGTCCGCGCGCCGCCGCCCGCGTCGAGGAGGACGGGCGCCTCACCTTCTGGGTATCGAGCCAGAACCCGTTCGCAGCGCGAGAGCTGCTCGCGAAGGTGCTCGAGATCGAGCCGGAGAAGATTCGTGTGATCGCTCCCGACGTGGGTGGCGGCTTCGGCTCGAAGATATTCAGCTCTATCCCGAGGAGCTGCTCGTGGTGTGGATGGCGCTGCCGCCTGGAGGCGCCCGGTGCGATGGACCGAGACCCGCTCCGAGAGCATGGTGAGCCTCGGCCACGGGCGCGCTCAAGTCCAACAGATCACGATCGGCGGGGCTGCGACGGTACCCGTCAGCTCGCCTACCGGCTCGAGATCATCCAGGACGCCGGCGCGTACTCGGCACTCGGGACGTTTCTTCCGATGTTCACGAGGACGATGCTCACCGGCACGTACGACATCGAGGAAGGTCGGAGTGCAACGCCGTGTCGGTCGTCACCAACACCACCCCGATCGTGGCCTATCGAGGTGCGGGTCGACCCGGAAGCCGCGGCAGCCATCGAGCGGGCCCTGGACCTGTTCGCGGCGGAGATCTTCGATGGACCCCGCCGAGGTGCGGCGGCGCAACCTGGTCATGGGCACCGCCCCCTTCCCTTTCACGACCCCCACGGGCACTGTCTACGACATCGGCGACTACGGGAAGGCGCTCGAGATGCTCCTTGCGGCCGCCGGCTACGACGAGCTGCGAGCCGAACAGGCGACCCCGGCGGCTGTCGAACGAGCCGGTGCAGCTAGGGCTCGGGCTCGCCGTCTACGTCGAGGTCACCAACGGCCTTCCCGGCGGCGAATTCTCCTCGGTGGAGATCCGCCCGGACGGCACCGCGCTGGTGAAGACCGGCACCTCGTCCCATGGGCAGGGGCACGCCACCGCTTGGTCGATGCTCGTTGCGGAGACGCTTGGGCTGCGTCTCGAGGACGTGGAGGTCGTCCACTCAGACACCGACCTCGTGGCGCGAGGACTCGGGACCTACGCCTCGCGCTCGCTGCAGACAGCAGGTGTCGCCGCGAGGCAGGCGGCGTCCGAGGTCCTCGATCTGGCGAAGCAGCTCGCCTCCGACCTGTTGGAGGCCGATCCCGCCGACATCGTGGTGAGCGAGGCGGGAGGAGGGCTGCACGTGGCGGGCTCACCGTCGCCCCACCTCGGCTGGAGCGAGCTGGCCGAGTCGGCTGCGCGGAACGGCTCGCCGCTCGCAGCCGAGGTCGACTTCGTCCCCTCGGGTCCCACCTTCCCGTTCGGTGCCCACCTGGCCGTGGTGGAGGTGGACACCGACACAGGCAAGGTGGTGCTTCGGCGCCTCGTGGCAGTCGACGACGCCGGGCGGATCGTGAACCCGCTGCTCGCAGAGGGCCAGGTTCACGGGGGCCTGGCCCAAGGGGTGGCCCAGGCGCTGCTCGAGGAGTTCAGCTACGACGCCAACGGCAACCCGCTCACAAGCACGCTGGCGGACTACACGTTCATCAGCGCCGCCGAGCTGCCCAGCTTCGAGACCTTCTCGATGGAGACCCCGACCCCGGTCAACCAGCTCGGAGCGAAGGGGATCGGCGAGTCCGGCACGATCGGGTCGACACCAGCGGTACAGAATGCCGTGGTCGACGCGCTCTCGCATCTCGGAGTGCGTCACGTCGATATGCCGACCACGCCGGAACGCGTGTGGCGAGCGATCGCCGCGGCGCAAGGCGGCAATCCAGCGGTCGAAGCACTGTAACCCGGAGGCACAAGGCCGGTCCGCCGCAGACCACCGGGTCCCGCTCGCGGTCGGGCGCCCGCGATTCCTGGGTCAGCCGGGCACGAGGACCGCGCGGCCCACGACCTCGCCGGCGCGCAACCGTCCGAGGACCTCGTTGACCTCGTCGAGGCCGTAGCGCTCGGTGCGCAGCACGATCGCTCCGGCGGCGTGAAGCTCGAGCAGCTCGAAAAGATCGGGCCACGTGCCCACGAGGTTCGCCATCACTGTGTGCTCGTTGGCCACGAGCGAAGTGGAGTCGGCGCACAGCATCCCCCCATAGCCGACCACCGAGAAGGTGCCCCCGCGGGCCAGAGCTTCCATCGAGGTGGTGCGACTCGCGTCCGAACCGACGAAATCGAACACGAGATCCGCGCCGCGGCCGTCGGTTACCTCACGAACGGCTTCGACGGCTCCCGGGGAATCGACCACGAGCCCAGCTCCGAGGTCCGAGGCGAGCCGGCGTCGCCGCTCGTCGGTGTCGACCGCGACGACCGTGCTCGAGCCGAGTAAACCCAACAGCTGCAAGGCGATATGACCCACGCCACCGATACCGATCACGACCGATGTCGTGCCAGGACGAGCAAGGTGAGCGACGCGGCGTACTGCGTGATAGGCGGTCAGGCCGGCGTCCGCATGGGGCGCGACGTCAGCGGGGTCGAGACCCGCGGCGAGCTTGACGATCGACCGCTCCGTCGTGAGCACGTACTCGGCGAACCCCCCGTCGCGCGAAAGGCCGGTGACCGCGCCAGCGCGAACAAAACATGTCGTTTCCGCGCCGGCAGGCCAGACACAGCCCGCAGCTGTGGGCGGGATAGACGACTACCGCATCGCCGGTGTGAACGGTCGACACCCCGTCGCCAACCGCCTCCACCCATCCGGCATTCTCGTGGCCGAGCACACACGGCAGCGCGACACCGGCTGCCTCCATGAGGCCGTCGATCGAGTGCAGGTCGGTGGCGCAGACTCCAGCGCCGCCGAGACGCACGAGCACGTCGGCCGGCCCGCTTGGCTCGGGGATCGGGACGTCGACGAACTCGAGCGGACGGTGGTACTCGCGCAGTAGGGCCGCCTTCACGCCCGTCCCACCGTGTGCAAGTCGACGATCCCCCCCATGTTCACCGTCTGGCAGGAGCAAGTCTAAGAGCCAAGGCCATGTAGCCACCGGATATCGTTTCGCGGTGCAACTGCAGGTGGCGGTGCTCGGCCTGGGGGAAGCGGGCGGGCTGCTCGCCACGGACCTGGTGGCGGAGTTCGCGCGGCTTACGTGCGGCGAGCCCTGGTATGTTTCGCGATCGACGGCGATCAGCAGCGTGCTTCGGGACCGTGTGGGCGGCGTGGCACCGTGCTCGTCCCTGAGAAAGCGTGACGAATGGAGGGGCCGTGAAAACGCAAGCGGCTGTGCTCTGGAACCTGGGCGATCCATGGAGCGTGGAGGAGGTGGACCTCGCCGATCCCGTGGCCGGTGAGGTCATGGTCAGGCTGGCTGCCTCGGGGCTGTGTCATTCCGACGAGCATCTCGTCACCGGCGACATCCCGGTCACGCTGCCGGTGGTGGGTGGCCACGAAGGTGCCGGCGTGGTGGAGTCCGTCGGACCTGGGGTGACGAGCGTCGTGCCTGGCGACCATGTGGTGCTGAGCTTCCTCCCCGCGTGTGGGCGCTGCCGGTGGTGCTCGACCGGACACCAGAACCTCTGCGACCTCGGCATGCATTTGTTGGCCGGGGTACCCATCGCAGACGGGGTCCACCGCTTCTCCTCGAAGGGCCGGGGGCTCGGGACCATGTGCCTGCTCGGGACCTTCTGCCCGGTGACGGTGGTCCACGAGTCGTCGGTCGTCAAGATCGACGACTCCATCCCGCTCCATGTGGCCGCCTTGGTCGGCTGCGGGGTCACGACGGGCTGGGGTTCGGCGGTCTACGCCGCCGAGGTGCAACCCGGCGAGACGGTGGTGGTGGTCGGAGTTGGCGGCGTCGGGATCAACGCCGTACAGGGAGCGAAGTTGGCAGGTGCGAAGCGCATCGTTGCGGTGGACCCCGTGGAGTTCAAGCGCGATACGGCAATGCTGTTCGGCGCAACCCACACCGCGCCCGACCTCGTTGCCGCGGCGGCACTCGTGTCCGAGCTCACGTGGGGCCAGATGGCCGACAAGGCGATCCTGACGGTCGGTACGGCCACCGGGGACCTGATCGCCCCGATGATGGACGTCTTGTCCAAGAACGGATGGGCGGTCGTGACGGCCATCGCTCCGATGGAGCAGATGGACGTCAAGCTCAACCTGCACTTGCTGACGCTGTTCCAGAAGCAGGTGCGTGGCTCGATCTTCGGTTCGGCCAATCCCCGCTCCGACATCCCCAAGCTTCTCGGCCTCTACCAGGAGGGCCAGCTCAAGCTCGATGAGTTGGTCACCCGGACCTACAAGCTCGAGGACGTCAACCAGGGTTACCAGGACCTGCGGGACGGGAAGAATATTCGCGGCGTGATCCTCTACGACTGAACGGAGCAGGGTCGTGGCCGATGACGAGAGGCCGCGATGAGCGCCGAGCCCGGTGACTTGCTGCAGGAGCCGACGACCGAGAACCTGACCACATCTGAGCTCGCCCGTTACCTGAGGTGGCTGGAAGCTCACGGGCATTCGTTCAGTGCCTACGACGAGCTGTGGGATTGGTCGGTGTCCGATCAGGTCGGGTTCTGGGGATCTCTCTGGGACTACTTCGCCATCAGAGCAGACACGCCCTACGAGCGCGTTCTGAACGAAGAGCCGGTCATGCCGGGCGCGCAGTGGTTCGCCGGCGCACAGCTGAACTATGTCCGGCACGCCCTCGGCATCGGCGACAGCGACGCCCATGACCACGACATCGCACTCCTCGCCTACTCACAGACGCGGGCACCGCGCACCGTGACCCTCGGGGAGCTCCGTGAGATGGTGGCCCGGGCGCGCGCCGGCTTGCAGCGACTCGGTGTGCGCCGCGGCGACCGGGTGGTGGGCTACCTGCCGAACATCCCCGAGACCGTGGTCGCGTTCCTGGCCACGGCGAGCCTCGGCGCGATCTGGTCGAGCTGTGCGCCCGAGTTCGGCCCGCGCAGCGTCCTCGATCGGTTTGCACAGATCTCGCCCACCGTGCTGCTGGCCGTTGACGGCTACCGCTACGGAGACCGGGAGGTCGACCGGCGCACCCAGGTCGCAGAGATCCGCGCAGGGCTCCCGTCGGTTCGCCATCTCGTGCACGTTCCCTACCTGGGCGCCCGCATGGAAGGAACAGTCGCCTGGGAGGACCTCGTCGCTGAAGACGCGCCGCTCGACCTCGAGGCAGTGCCGTTCGACCACCCCCTTTTCATCTTGTACTCGTCGGGCACCACGGGTCTGCCCAAGGCGATCGTGCACGGGCACGGCGGCATCCTGGTGGAGCATCTCAAGAACCACGGCCTCAGCTGGGACCTCCGACCGGGCGACCGGATGATGTGGTTCACGACCACTGCCTGGATGATGTGGAACGCCCTCGTGTCCGCGCTGCTGCGAGGCACGTCCCTGGTGCTGGTCGACGGCAATCCGGTTTACCCCGACCTGCGCCGGCAGTGGCAGCTCGTCGAGGAGACCGGGGCCACGTTCTTCGGTGTGAGCCCCGGCTACCTGCTGGCCTGCCGGCGGGCGGGTCTGCGGCCGGGGCGGGAATTCGAGCTGCAGCTCCGACAGCTCGCCTGTGCCGGATCTCCGCTCCCGCTCGATGGCTTCATATACGCCTGCGAGGAGCTGGGTCCCACGTGCCGACTCAACGTGGGTAGCGGCGGAACGGACCTGTGCTCGGGCATCGTCCAGGGCAACCCCCTCCTACCGGTGTGGGCAGGGGAGATGTCAGGACGCTGCCTGGGTGTCGCGGCCTATGCCTACGATCCTGCCGGACGGCCCGTTGTCGACGAGCTCGGCGAGCTTGTCATCACCGCGCCGCTTCCGTCGATGCCGGTGGGTCTTTGGGGCGACGAAGACGGGAGCCGGTTACCGGTCTGCTTACTTCGGACACTACCCGGGGGTCTGGCGACAGGGAGACTGGGTCCGCTTCAGTTCCCGCGGCAGCGCGGTGGTGACCGGCCGATCTGACGCCACGCTTAATCGTGGGGGTGTGCGGATGGGGACGGGGGAGTTCTACGAGGTGCTCTCCAACCTCGACGAGATTGCCGACGCCCTCGTGGTGCACCTCGAGGACCCCGAGGGCGGCCCAGGCGAGCTGGTGCTGTTCGTCGTCCCTGCTGGCGACGCGGTTCTCGACGACGCTCTCCGCCAACGGCTTGCGAAACAGTTCCGTGAGGAATTGTCCCCGCGCCACGTGCCCGACACGATTGTCGCCGTGCCCGCGATCCCGCACACGCTGACCGGCAAGAAGCTGGAGGTGCCGGTGAAGCGCATCCTGCAGGGTGCCGCGCCGGCGGACGTCGCGAGCGTCGACGCCCTCGCCGATCCCCGCTCGCTCGAGCCCTACGTCACCTTTGCCGCCAGCCGGGAGATGGCCCGCAGTCACGAATAAAGCCCCCGTATAAGCCCTCCGCCGCAGACGCCGACGAGCCCGCTCGGCCCATTGCGATCTCACATCGACGCTGTTAATCTTCCTCGCAACGGCGGGTCATTGCTGTTGCCGGCCGTCCGTCCGGCATGTATAGGAGGGGGAACATGAGAACCGGTCATCGCACCTTTTGGCGCGTAATCACTATGCTCGCCGCGGTCGTCGTCTGCTTAATGCTCGGTGCTTGGGCGAACCCCGGCTCCAGACCTCACAGACGCGGCGGCTCGAACACCCAAGACGAGCACCTCAGCGTGTGGGACTAAGCCGGGCGTGAAGGCAACCGGCTCGCCGATCAAGCTCGGTGCGATCGCCACAAATCAGCCGGGAACCAGTTTCACCGATATCCCGTATATGGCACGGGCTTACTTCAACTGTGTCAACAATAACGGCGGGATCAAGGGCCATAAGATCCAGTTGATCGTCGAGACCGAGCAGACGAACCCGGCGCAGATCGCGGCAGAGGCCAAGCAGCTGGTGCAGACCGATCACGTGGTCGGCATCGTCGGAAACACGAGCATCATCGAGTGTGACGTCGACAGCGCGTACTGGAAGTCGCACGGATTCTTCATCATCGATTCAGGGATCGCGTCCGAGTGCTACGGGAGCAGCAACAGCGCGGCTGTCAATATGGGACCACGATTCAGCTCCGACGGTGCGGTCCAGTACGCGATCGCGCATGGCGCCAAGAAGATCGTGTTCGACCAGTCGAACGTCCCTGGCACCGGATACAACGTGGCCGGGATCGTGGCGATCTGCAAGCACGACCACATTCCGTTGGTTCAGCTGACGGAGAACGTGCCGATCTCGGACGGCGACTCGGTTGCGATCAAGGAGGTCGAGGACGCCGGTTCGAACGGCGCTGTGGTGCTCAACTTCACGCCGCCTGAGGCACTCGTGATCCTCCAGGCCGCGCAGAAGCTGGGCGTACGAGAACCGCGTGAAGTCGTGGGGCTGCTCGACGCCTTGCAACACGGACTTCCTCTCCACGTCACTCGGGTCCGCCTGGAATCACAAGCTCTTCGTCAACGCAGAGCTTGCCCCGCCGGACGCCATCAACACCAAGACCATGAGGCTGTACAGGGCGATCCTGAAGCAGTACGGCTCGGCGGTCTCGGGCGGCGTCGGCAGCTTCAGCCAGATGGGATTCACCGAGGCAGAGATCGCAGTCCACGCTCTTCTGACGATCAAGGGCGCGTACACGGTCCACAGTGTCAATCACGCATTCGAGTCTGTGAAGAACTTCAAGACGCGGGATGCTCTGCCAGGCCTGGACCTATGGCCATTACTCGAGTCACATTCCGAACAACGGCGACTGGACCGTTACCCCGCACAACGGGCAGATGACGGTCTCCGGGAGCTGCACGTTGATCTCGGGGCTCGACCCGCTGATCGCCAAGTACCGGAAGCAAGCTGGCACGGCGCCCTTGGGACAAGGCGGCGCATAGTGTCGCAGTAGGGACACGCAGGCGAGCGAGGGAGGGCGATGCCAAGCTGGCAGGATCTTCAGCCGTTCCTTGTCGTAGGGCTGGCGCTCGGGGGGGTATATGCCCTCTCGGGCGTCGGCATGATCGTCCTCTTCCGCTCGACTGGCGTGTTGAATCTGGCGTTCGGGGCGACCGGCGCCATGGGCGCCCTGATCGCTTGGCAGATCCTCAACAGCACGAAGGTCAACGAGTGGCTCGCCTACGCGGCGTGCGTTGCATTCGCAGCGGTGCTGACGCTCATCTACGGACTCGTGTTCGGCCCGGCGCTTTCCGCCCGCGACCCGCTCGTGAAGGCGTCGGCAACGCTCGGGCTTGCACTGATCCTGCTCGGAGCGATGGACCTGCTCTGGACCTCGAGCGGAGGTGCCGCTCGGTCGATCACGCTTCCAACCGACAGCCACACGTTCATGGTCGGGCAGGTTCAAATCGACTGGACGCAGGTGATCGCCCTCGCACTCGGGGTCCTGATCACCATCATCACCGGCGTGTTTCTCCGTTTCACCAAGCTCGGGACGGCGATGCGGGCCGTGGCGAGTGACCGTGAGATCACGGCCATGCTGGGTGTGCCGGTGCGCCGGGTGGAGGCCGCTGCCTGGCTGGGTTGCGGCGTCCTCTCGGGCGTGGCCGGGTTGTTGCTCGCCGACCTCGTGGCGCTCGACGCCACGACCCTCACCTTCCTCGTCATCTCGTCTCTGGCGGCAACGCTCATCGGACGGCTCCGCTCCATCACCGTGACCTTTGTGGCGGCGATGGTGGTCGGCGTCGTCGAGTCGATGCTGGTCCCGATCCAGTCGTTGTCGAACTACGCGGACATGACGCCCTTCGTGCTCGCCGCGATCGCCTTGCTCGTCCTCATGTTCGGCCGGCGCGAAGTCTCCCTCTCGCGGGGAGTCTGAGCACGGTGGACACCGAGCGGGCGTCGGACACCGCTCAGGCAGCGAGCACAGTCCAGGTCGCCGGCGCAGCGGAACGCTCGAGCGGGGCGCAAGCTCTCGGGCCCTCGAACGACGGCCGTTCCCGGTGGGCGGTGGCCCCGGTCGGGCGAGACACCTGGACCAGCGCCGCGGCCGCCGCCGCGGTGTTCTTGTTCGCGCTGCTGGGACTGCCCGTGCTCCTCAGCCCTTACTTCGTGGATGCGATGACGCAGGTAGCGATCTACTCGATCGTCGCCCTCGGGCTCGGGGTGCTCGTCGGGCGGGTTGGGCTCTACTCGCTCGGCCAGGCGGCAGTGCTTGCGTTCGGGGCTTGGACCGCCGCCCGTCTCCTGTTCGCCACGACCCTGCCGTACCCGGTCGTGCTCTTGGCTGCCGGCGTCATCACGATGGTGCTGGGGATCCTGATCGGTTTGCCGGCGATTCGCCTGAGGGGGTTGTACCTGGCCCTGCTCACCCTCATGTTTGCGGGCGCGATCACCGTCCTGCTCAGCTCCGTCAATTTCCCGAACGGCGGGCACGGCTTCCTTGGCTACAACGGCAGCCTGGTGCAGACCCCGCCGATCCGCCGGCCCTCCATCGCCGGGAGTGACCCCGCCTACCTTCGCTACACGCGTGGTCGTTGCGGCGCTGATGTTCCTCTTGGTGTTGTTGCACATACGGACCCGGCCGGGGCGGGCATGGGCGGCCATCCGTCAGAGCGAGCCCGCTGCGCTGGCGGCGGGCATCAACACGACCTTCTACAAGCTCTGGGCGTGGGCGCTGGCCTCGTTCGTCACGGGCGTGGCCGGCGGCCTGCTCGGAGGCAGCGTCCATTTCCTGTACTCGATCGACTTTCCAGTCCAGGACTCGATCACCCTTGCTGGCGGTGGTGCTGATGGCGGGTGCTTACAGCCTTTGGGGCGCTGTCGTGGCCGGGCTCCTCCTGCAGTTGCTGCCGTTCCTGTTCAACGACTGGGGCGTCTCGAGCGACTGGATCACGATCTTGTTCGGCATCGGGGTGTTGCAGGTTCTCACCACCGCGCCGCGCGGACTCGTTGACCAAGTGCCGAAAGACCTGCGACGACTCGGGCGCTTCGTGCGGGGCAGCGCGCACAGGGCCGCACCCTCGCAGACGCAGATCTCGTGATCGAGGTAACGAACCTCACTGTGCATTTCGGGGGCGTCATCCCCCTCGATGCAGTGGACCTGCGCTTCGAGCGAGGCGTCTGCGGGCTGATCGGGCCCAACGGAGCCGGCAAGACAACTTTCTTCAACGTGCTGAGCGGCTTCGTGCGGCCGTCGGCGGGCACCGTGCAGGCGTTCGGCGACGACCTGCTGGCGATGGCAAGCTTCCGGCGGGCCCGTTGGGGACTGCGGCGCACCTTCCAGGTCGAGCAGGCGATCGAAGAGTTGTCGGTGTTCGACAACGTAGCGATCCTCCACGAGCACTCGAAACTTTCGGGCGCCTCGCGCCGTAAGGAAGTGCTGGAGGCGATCTCGTTCGTGGGTCTCGCGGCGGACCCGTCTGCCAAGGTGGGCACATTAGGTACCCGCGATCGCCGGCTGCTGGAGGTGGCCCGAACCGTTGTCGGCCGGCCGCGGCTCGTGCTCTTGGATGAGCCTGCCGCCGGACTCTCCGAGGCTGAGACAGACCACCTCAGCTCGGTGATCCGTCTGATCCCGGAGCAGACCGGAGCCGTGGTGATACTGGTGGACCACGACATGGGTCTGGTCTCCCAAGTCTGCGACGTGACCGCAGTGCTCGACTTCGGCAAGCGGATCGCTCTGGGACCGACAGCGGAGGTGCTCCGGGACAAGCGAGTCGTCGAGGCGTACCTCGGGACAGAGGAGGTGGCGTGAGCGAGCCGGACCCGAGCGAACCCAGTGAGGCAAGCGCCCTGCTCGTCTCACCCCGCCAAGAGGCGGCCGCCCCGGGCCAGTCGCCCGCAGCAGATGTCTTGAGCCTGAAAGGGCTGAGCGTGCTGCGAGGCGATCGCACCGTGGTACGGGATGTGTCGATCGACGTCACAGCCGGTGAAGTCACCGCGCTGCTCGGCCCGAACGGAGCAGGCAAGTCGAGCTTGGTGCTGGCAGTGGCCGGCGTGTTGCGGCTGCGGGCCGGATCCGTGCTCCTGGACGGTCGCGACCTCGCCGGGTCCCGGCCGGAGCGCATCCGGCGCGCGGGGGTGGCGGTGGTTCCCGAGGGCCGAAGACTCTTGTCCGAGTTGACGGTGGACGACAACATCCGCGCTGCGACCTATTCGCTCTCCCGCGAGCGTGCGCGCGCCGGCCGGGAGCGTGCGCTTGAGCTCTTTCCCGCCCTCGGGAAGTCCCTCAAGGTCCCCGCTCGTGCGCTTTCGGGCGGGGAGCAGCAGATGGTCGTGCTGGCTCAGGCGCTGGTGTCCCAACCGCGGTTCGTGCTTATCGACGAGCTGTCTCTCGGCCTCGCTCCAGTCATTCTTCGCAACCTGATTCCGGTGATACGGACCGTCGCCGAGTCGGGCGTCGGCGTCCTCCTCATCGAGCAGTTCACCTCCGTCGCGCTCGGGCTCGCCCGTCGCGCCTACGTGATGGAAGGGGGCCAGCTGCGGTACTCGGGCCTTGCGAGCGAGCTGGCGGAGCACCCCGAATTGCTCCATTCGGCGTACTTGCTGGCCAGCACCGGGCAGCTCCTGACAGCAGTGCCGCCGTCGACGGCCACGAGGTCGGTCCCGAGCGATGAGGGCCGCCGTCACGGTGGCACCGAACGAGATGAGCGTGAGATCGGTCGAGGAGCCGGCGCCCGGTCCCAACGACGTGATCGTGCGCCCGGAGCTCGTCGGCGTGTGCGGGTCGGACATCCACTTCTTCTCGGGTCACCTCGACATCACTCCCAAAGGGTCTTCGCTCTACCCACGGATTCAGGGACACGAGTTCGCGGGAACGGTGGAATCGGCCGGCCGCGACGCCGCCGGTCAGATCGAGATCGGCGCTCGGGTGGCAGTCTGGCCCCTCGCCTCGTGCGGCCGCTGCTATCCGTGTCGCGTCGGTCGACGGAGCGTCTGCGACGATTTCGAGCTCATCGGCATCCACAGGGACGGCGGCCTGGCGGACCTCGTGCGTGTGCCGATCGACCAGACGTTTCTAGTGGGCGACCTTCCGGCCGCGCTCGCAGCGCTCGTGGAGCCCATGGCGGTGGCCGTGCACGGCGTGGCCCGCGGCGCCGTTCAAGGCGAGCAGGTGGTCGTACTCGGGGGCGGCCCGATCGGCCAGGCGGTGAGTCTGGCTGCACAGGCCCGCGGGGCGCGGGTGCTGCTCGTCGAGCCCATCGCTTCGCGCCAGCAACTCGCCCTCGTTCTCGGGGCGGAACTCGCGCTCGGCGCGGGCGGTGATGACCTCGTCTCCAGCGTTCTCGAGTGGACGAGCGGGGAGGGCGCTCCGGTGGTGATCGACGCGACCGGAGTCCCCGAGGCCATTCGTCTCGCCGTGGACCTCGTCAGCTCTGCGGGACGGGTCGTGGTGCTGGGCATCTCCGACCAACAGGTGGCGCTGCCGATCGGGCTCTTCACCAGCAAGGAATTCGACATCCGCGGCTCGAGCTGCCACGAACGCGAGGACGTCGAGGAGGCGATCCGCCTGGTGTCCCTGGCAAGCGATGTCCTCGAGCCGTACCTCCGCACCGAGTTCGCGCTCGAGGACGCCGCCGAGGCGCTGGAGTTCCACCGCCATAATCGCGAGGCGGCCATTAAGGTGATGGTGAGGGTCTCTGGGTGATCGACGCAACAGAGAAGGAGGCAAGCAAGTGACACTGGAACAGGCGGACCCGCCTTACCTGGCGATCGAGGCCAGGGTCGACGAGATGCGCGACAAGTACGCCATGCCCGAGGGCTATGTCGGCGCTTCGGAGGAGATATCGCCCTGGGTCCCGTTCGTCGAGAACGTCTGGATCCGGCACCTGACCTTCGACGTGCGCAGCAGCTCAGCGTCCAACGTTCTCTGGGTGGGCGCCGGTGGCATGCTCGGGCGGCACCGCCACCGCGGGCCGGTGTCGGGCTACACCCTCGAGGGCAGCTGGCAATACCTCGAGTACGACTGGGTGGCGGGACCGGGCGATTTCGTGCGGGAGAGCCCTGGGCGTACCCACACCCTTTACTCCGAGGCAGGGATGAAGACCTTCTTCTGGCTGAACGGTCCGCTGGAGTTCTTGGACGAGCACAATCGGGTGACCGAGACGGTCGACGTGTTCTGGTTCATCGACCACTACGAGCGCTACTGCGTGGAGAAGGGCCTTCCGATCAACGAGCGGCTCTACCTCTGAGCCTGAAGGAGCCATCGGCGACCACCGACGACGACTCGTCGGGTGAGTGGCCTGTAGCGCCGGCGACGACCGCCGAGCATCTTCTTCTCCTTCTCGGCGCGTACGGCGTCGAGCACCTCTTCTTGAATCCGGGCACCGACTCGGCACCGATCCAGGAGGCGGCGTTCGCGCTCGGCGAGGCGGGCGCGAACATTCCAGCCGTCGCCGGATCGACTTTCGAAAGCGTCGCTTTGGCGGTAGCGCACGGTTACTTCGAGGTGACCGGGCGCCCTCAATGCATATTCGTTCACGTCGACTCGGGGACCCAGAACCTCGGCGCCATGATGCACAACGCCTTCAGGGACGCGGCGGGCGTCATCATCGTGGCGGGTCGCACGCCCTACGGTGAGGACAGGGGGGCGCTCGGCGGCCGCTCGAACCCCATCCACTGGCAGCAGGACGTGGCTGACCAACCCGGCATCGTGCGCGGCTACACGAAATGGGCTCTCGAGGTGGTCGACCCGAGCGTGCTGAGTCGGGCTGTCGGACGCGCCGTGCAACTGGCGACGAGCCCTCCGGCGGGCCCGTGTTACCTCACGATCTCGCGCGACGTGCTGATGAGACCGCCCGACCTCTCCTCGGGGAGGGTTGGGCGCTTCGCCAGTTCCTTCCTCGCCGGCGCTCGACGTGCGCGACCTGCACGCGCTCGGTGGCGAGCTGGCGCGGTCGGAGCGTGCCCTGCTCATCACCTCGAGGGCCGGTCGGAGTCCGGAGGCGTTCGCCACGCTGGCGGCCCTGGCCGAACGGGCCGGCATCTGGGTCGCAGAGGGCGGTGAGAGCAGATCGTTGAACGTCGCGACCGACCACGCTTGGTGCATTCGGTCGGCCGGCGCCTTCGAGGCCGCACTTCGGTCGGCTGATCTGGTGCTCGTCGTCGATTGCGACGTGCCCTGGGTGCCGATGCGAGTTGAACCCGCGCCCGGCGCGCGTGTCGTGCAAATCGATCTCGAGCCCACCAAGGTCTCGATGCCTCTGTGGAGCTTTCCCGTCGACCTGAGCTTTCAGGCGGACGGCGGCGACGGCGCTCTCCCAACTGCTCGAAGCGGTCGACGACCCGGACGGGCAAGCACCCGATCTTGCCGAGGCGTGCCGGCGGCGCAGGGCCAGTCACAGCGCGGGGCCGTGGTTCACCGCGCGGGCCGTTCGAGACGAGCGCACGCGCCGCGGCACGCTCCGAGCCCCGCGGCGGGCTCACGCCAGAAGAGGTCCTGGCGGGCCTCAACGAGGTGCTCAGCCCCGACGACCTCGTTGTGGAGGAGGCGGTGACGAATCGGGGAGCTGTGCGGGAGCACTTGGTACGCCTCCGCCCGGGCACTCTGTACGGCGCAGGTGCACCCGGCCTGGGCTGGGCTCTCGGGGGCGCTCTGGGAGTGAAGCTCGCGTCGCCGGGGCGACGGGTCGTCTCGATCTGCGGGGACGGGAGCTTCCTCTTCTCGGTTCCCACATCTGCGCTCACCATGGCGGCCGAGCTCGAGTCGCCCTTCCTGGTCGTCGTGCTCAACAACGGGGGTTACCGAGCCGCCCGCTTGCCCGTGTACGACCTGTTCCCCGAGGGTCACTCGGTTGCAGCGGGCAACGCGGTAGGCACTCGCTTCGACATGCCCCCGGACTTTGCCGAGCTGGCAAGAGCATGCGGCGCCCACGGCGAGAGAGTAGAGACGATCAAGGATCTCGCGGGAGCTCTCGAGAGGGGCTTCGCGGCGCTCGATGCGGGCCGCGTCGCGTTGGTGGACGTTCTCATCGACCAGGACTGACCGAGCCGCTGCTCGGAGGAGGCGAGGGCACTCCATGGGCGCGGACCCCGGCTCCGGAGTTTCGGGCTTGGATTACGATGAGGTTGAGCTGGAGCTATGCAAGGAGGGTCGTTGCCGGTAGTCGTCCGGAACGTGAAGCGTGCTGACCTCGAAGTCGTCGACCAGCTCGCTGAGCTCGGCGTCGCAACGGTGCACGAGGCCCAGGGCCGGACGGGTCTTCTCGCTTCCTATCTGCGCCCGATCTACCGGCCGGCGCAGGTCGCCGGCACGGCCCTGACCTGCGAGGTGGCGCCGGGTGACAACTGGATGCTCCACGTCGCGGTGGAGCAGGCGAAGCCCGGCGACATCCTTGTCGTGGCCCCGACGAGTCCCTGTCGAGGACGGTTACTTCGGCGAGCTGCTCGCGACCAGCTACCTGGCGCGCGAGGTCCGCGGCCTCGTGATCGACGCCGGCGTGCGAGACGTGGCCAGGCTTACCGAGATGCGCTTTCCCGTCTGGTCGAAGTCGGTCTCCGCGCAGGGCACCGTCAAGGAGACGGTCGCCAATGTCCAGGTGCCGATCGTCTGTGCCGGCACCTACGTGCACCCCGGCGACGTCATCGTCGCCGACGACGACGGCGTCGTCGTCGTCGCCAGGGAGCAGGCGCCGTCGGTGCTCGAGCGAGCCCGTGCTCGCGACGCGGACGAGGCCGAGAAACGTGCGCGCCTCGCCAAGGGCGAGCTCGGCCTCGACATGTACGCCATGCGAGAGAGGCTCTCTCGAGCGCGGTCTGCGGTACATCTCAGAGCCTGAAGCGTGACCGACCAGAGAGCGATCGCTTGCTCGGTGCTGCGCGGTGGCACCTCCAAGGGCCTGTATTTCCTGGCGGAGGACCTGCCCGCAGACCGGCCGACACGCGACTCGGTGCTGCTGGCGGCGCTGGGCTCGCCCGACGCCCGCGAGATAGACGGGATGGGTGGAGGCCATCCCCTAACGTCAAAGGTGGCGGTCGTGAGGCGCTCGACGCGTGACCGGACGCCGATGTCGACTATCTGTTCCTGCAGGTCTGGCCCGACCGAGCCGAGGTCTCCGACAATCAGAACTGCGGAAACATCCTCGCAGGCGTAGGCCCGTTCGCACTCGAGGCGGGGCTCGTGCCGGCCTCGGACCCGACCACTTCAGTGCGTATCTGGATGGAGAACACCGAGAGCATGGCCGTCGCACAGGTGCAGACACCGTCCGGCGTCGTCTGTTACCAGGGCGGCGCCCGCATCGACGGAGTGCCAGGCACCCATGCGCCGGTGCCGATCGACTTTCTTGATGTCGCAGGATCGACGTGTGGCGCGCTGCTGCCGACCGGGAACGCGCTTGACGTCATCGAGGAAGTACCGGTCACTTGCATCGACAACGGCATGCCGGTCGTATGCCTGAACGCGGAGGACCTGGGCATCACCGGCTACGAGGAGCCGGCGGCCCTCGAGGCGAACGACGCACTGCGGGCCAAGGTCGAGTCCATCCGCCTGGCAGCGGGGCCGCTCATGAACCTCGGAGACGTGACCAACAAGACCATCCCGAAGATGACACTGCTGGCCCCGGCTCAACATGGCGGAGCGGTGGCGACGAGGACGTTCATCCCGCATCGAGTCCACGAGGCGATCGGTGTGTTCGGGGCGGTCTCGGTGGCGACGGCCTGCTTCGTCCCGGGCTCGATCGCCGCCAAGGTCTCGGGGCAGCGTGCGGCCGGCCTCGCCGAACTGGAGATCGAGCACCCGACAGGCTCGTTCACGGTGTCGATGGACGTCGAGGTCGAGGACGGCATCGTGGTCGTCCACCGTGCAGCGCTGCTGCGAACCGCACGGCTCTTGATGCGTGGCGAGGTCTTCGTACCGGCGTCGGTTTGGCCGGGCGAGTGATCCCCTTCGACCGCGACGTGGACGGACGACCCTGATGATCATTGACAGTCACGGGCACTACACGACAGCACCTGCGTCCCACACCCAGTGGCGCGATGCGCAGATCGCCGCGTTCGACGCCGGAGCGTCGCCACCGCCGTACCCGCGCATCTCCGACGACGAGATCCGAGAGACGCTCGAGACCAACCAGCTCCGACTGCTCGCCGAGCGCGGCACCGACCTGACGATCTTCTCGCCACGCGCCTCGGCGATGGGCCACCACATCGGCGACGAGGCGGTGAGCCGAGCCTGGGCGCGGGTCAACAACGATCTCATCAAGCGGGTTGTCGAGCTGTACCCCGACACCTACGTCGGCGTGTGCCAGCTTCCGCAGTCCCCGGGTGCCCCCATCTCCAATTCGATCGATGAGCTTGTGCGTTGCGTCACCGAGCTCGGGTTCATCGGCTGCAACCTGAACCCGGACCCGAGCGGAGGCCACTGGACATCGCCCCCGCTCACGGACAAGACCTGGTACCCGTTCTACGAAGCCATGACCGACCTGGACGTGCCGGCGATGATCCATGTTTCCGCATCCTGCAACCCCAGCTTTCACACCACGGGCGCCCACTACCTCAACGCCGACACGACCGCGTTCATGCAGTTGCTGCAGGGCGACCTGTTCGCCGATTTCCCGGACCTGCGCTTCATCATCCCGCACGGCGGCGGCGCGGTGCCTTACCACTGGGGCCGTTACCGCGGGATTGCGGACATGCTCGGCCGGCCGCCCCTTCGGGACCACGTCATGCGGAACGTCTTCTTCGACACCTGCGTCTACCACCAACCGGGCATCGACCTGCTGTTCGAAGTGATCGACGTGGACAACATCGTGTTCGGATCCGAGATGCTCGGCGCAGTCCGGGGCATCGACCCCGACACGGGCCACTACTTCGACGACACGAGACGTTATGTCGAGGGCCTCGAGCTCCCGGCGGACGCACTCTCGAAGGTGTTCTCGGGCAACGCCCGGCGCGTGTTCCCGCTCCTCGACGCGCGCCTGAGAGCGGCAGGTCGATGATGGCCGCCGCGTTCGAGATGGACGCGGACTGGCTCTGCTTCGATCCCAACCCGTCCAAGCCCGACATTCCCCCTCCCCGGCGGCGCTGTCGATGCCCATTGCCACGTCTTCGGCCCCGGCGAGCTGTTCCCTTACGCCCCCGAGCGCAAGTACACCCCGTGCGACGCGGGCAAGGACAGGCTCTTCGGCCTACGCGATTTCCTGGGCTTCGACAAGAACGTCGTCGTGCAGGCGACGTGCCACGGTGCCGACAACAGCGCCATGGTGGACGCCCTGCGCGCGTCGGAGGGCCGTGCGAGGGGCGTGGCCACCGTGGAGGTGGACGTGACCGACGAAGCCCTCGCCGAGATGCACGAGGCCGGCGTGCGCGGCGTGCGCTTCAACTTCGTCCGGCGGCTCGCGGACCCTCACGACGACGAGTACTACCGCCGCATCGCCGAGCGCGTCGCCGAGCTCGGCTGGCACATCGTCATCTATCTCGAAGCGCCCGATCTGGAAACGCGCTGGGACTTCTTCACGTCGCTGCCGAGCACGGTCGTGGTCGACCACATGGGCCGTCCGGACGTCACCAAGGCGGTGGACGGGCCCGAGTTCTCGCTGTTCGTCAAGCTGATGCGCGAGCACCCCAACTTCTGGTCCAAGGTGACCGGCGCCGAACGCCTGTCGGTGTCCGGTCCGCCGGGCTACGACGATTTCGTGCCGTTCGCCCGCCATCTCGTCGACGAGTTTCCCGATCGCGTCCTGTGGGGCACCGACTGGCCCCATCCGAACATGAAAAGCCACATGCCCGACGACGGAATGCTGGTCGATATCATTCCCCGCATCGCCATCAAAGAGCAGGCGCAGCAGAAGCTGCTCGTGGACAACCCGATGCGGCTCTATTGGGGAGGACAACCATGACCGACCTCGGCGCCGGGACGCCCTCGGACACCCCCCAGGTGCCAGCAGCGTCAGGCCCGTCACCGACGTCAGCGAGTTCGACGACATCCCGGGCACCACCGTGTTCACGGCGCAACGTTCCCGCAAGGGCTACTGGCTCAACCAGTTCTGCATGAGCCTGATGAAACCCGAGAACCGCGCTCGCTTCAAGAGCGACGAGCGGGCATACGTCGATGAGTGGCCGATGACCGAGGCGCAGAAGCTGGCCGTGCTCGCACGCGACTACAACGCCGCCATCGCCGAGGGGGGCAACATCTACTTCCTCGCCAAGCTGTTCGCCTCCGACGGCAAGAGCTTCCAGGACGCGGCGGGCGTCGATGACCGGCATGAGCCCCGAGGAGTACGCGGCGATGATGATCGCCGGCGGCCGGTCTCCCGAGGGCTGGCGATCGATCAAGGAGGGCCGCTGATGGCCAGAGTCACCGCCGGGGTGACGACGAGCCACGTGCCCGCCGTCGGCGCGGCGTGGGACCGAGGGCAATCGGGCAACGATTACTGGCGGCCGATCTTCGCCGGCTACGACTGGACCAAGCGCTGGATCGCCGATCAGGCCCCGGACGTTGTGGTCCTCGTCTACAACGACCATGCCTGCGCCTTCTCGTTGGAGCTCATACCCACGTTCGCGATCGGTTGCGCCGAACGCTTCATGCCGGCCGACGAGGGCTTCGGACCGAGGCCGGTACCAGTTGTCGAGGGACATCCGGATCTGGCCTGGCACATCGCCCAGTCGACCATACTTGACGAGTTCGACATGACCATTGTGAACAAGATGGATGTCGACCACGGCCTCACGATCCCGCTGTCGCTCATGTTCGGCCAACCCGAGGCATGGCCCGTAAAAGTCATTCCGCTCTCGGTGAACGTCATCCAGTACCCGCCGCCGACCGGTAACAGGTGCTATCTGCTCGGAGAGGCCATCCGGCGGGCGATCGAGAGCTACCCCGAAGACCTCCAGGTCCAAGTCTGGGGCACGGGAGGGATGAGCCACCAGCTGCAGGGCCCGCGTGCGGGACTCATCAATCGCGAGTTCGACGGGGCATTCCTGGACAAGATCACGGCAGATCCCGAGGCGCTGCGCCGCATGCCGCACATCGAATATCTGCGCGAGGCAGGCTCGGAGGGGATCGAGCTCGTGATGTGGTTGATCATGCGGGGTGCCCTCGGGAAGAACCCCAAGGAGCTCCGCCGCTTCTACCACGTGCCCGCCTCGAACACTGCGCTCGGCCACCTCGTGCTGGAGGCTGACCGCTGAGGCGGACGAACGGAAGATAAGGAACAGCCAATGCGAATTGCAGTCGCCGGCGCCGGCGCCTTCGCCATCAAGCACCTTGACGGTCTGGCCAACATCGATGGGGTCGAGGTCACGGCGATCGTGAGCCGGCGGATGGAGCAAGCACAGGAAGTCGCCGGCAGATACGGCGTCGCACACGCCTCCACCGACCTCGACGAGATACTCGCGCGCGACGACGTCGACGCGGTGATCCTGTGCACGCCCACCCCGATGCACGCCGCTCAAGCGATCGCGACGATGCGAGCCGGCAAGCACGTGCAGGTGGAGATCCCGCTGGCCGACAGCTGGGCGGACGCAGAAGAGGTCAACCGCGTCCAGCAGGAGACCGGACTCGTCTGCATGGTCGGCCACACCCGCAGGTTCAACCCGTCCCATAAGTGGATCCGCGAACGGATCCTCGCCGGCGAGCTGCTCATCTTGCAGATGGACGTGCAGACGTACTTCTTCCGCCGCACGAACATGAATGCGTTGGGAGAACCCCGAAGCTGGACGGACCACCTGTTGTGGCACCACGCCGCCCACACCGTCGACCTCTTCCAGTACCAGACGGGCGAAGAGGTCGTGGCGGCCAACGCATTGCAAGGTCCGATTCATGCCCAGCTCGGCATCGCGATGGACATGTCGGTGCAGCTCCTCACGACTGGGGGGAGGATCTGCACGCTCTCTTTGAGCTTCAACAACGACGGGCCCATTGGCACGTTCTTCCGCTACATCTGCGACAACGGCACCTACATCGCGCGTTACGACGACCTGTTCACAGGCAACGACGAGCGGATCGACGTTTCGAACGTCGACGTGTCGATGAACGGCATCGAGCTCCAGGACCGCGAATTCGTGTCGGCCATCCAGCGAGGGCCGGGAGCCGAACGCGAGCGTCGCCGGCGTGCTGCCTTGCTACAGGGTGCTAGGAGACCTGGAAAGCCAGCTACAGGCGCAAGCTTGAGGAAGAAGCGCTCGCCAACCTGAGCATCGCTCGCGCGAGGCCGGCGAAGGTACGGCCGCTCTGGTCGATCAGGCCGCCCCGCCGAGCGAGGCGCCGGTCAGGTCGAGGCGAGGGCCGGCGGTGAAGAGGTAGACCTGAGCCCGGAGACCTCGGAGCCCGGTGGCGCTGACGTCGTAGGGCGCCGAGACGAGGGTCCACGTCGGCCCGACGCTCAAGCAAGTCTGGCCCTTCTGTGCGGTGCCACCGAGACCCCAGAGGACGACGCAGACGCGCTCTTTCGACGGGGCGTTCGACCGGAGCCAGATGGAGAACGTGTAGCTCTGGTTCGGGGCCAGGCTCGCCGGCACGTCCTGATAGACCGAGCCGCCCGGTCGGGACGTGCCCAACTTGAGGAGGTGGCCGTCCTCGGGCAGTCCAGGCGCCTTCTCGGCCAACGCCCTCGTCGTGGCGCCGCGCGGGCTCTGTGTCGTCCAGCCTGTCGTGGCGTTGTTCTCGAAGCTCGCGCTCGAGAGGCCGTCGTTGACGAGCGCGGATCCTGTCAGGTCGACCTTGATATTCGACGTGTGCAAGTAGACCTGTGCCCGAAGGTCGGCGAGGCCTGCCGTGTCGACGTCGAGGGGAGCGGACAGCTGGGTCCACGTCGTGCTGACGAGGGCACACGTCTGGCCGTGCACCTGGATGCCGGACCCGATGCCCCACAGCACGACGCAGACGTTCGCCTTCGTCGTGGCGGCCGACCGCACCCAGATCGAGAACGTATAGCTCTGGCCCGGCACGGCGATCAGCGGCACGTCCTGGTAGACCGAGCCGCCCGACCGGCTGGAGCTGACCTCGAGCAGGCTGCCACCTTCGGGAAGGCCCGGCGCCCTGTGGGCGAACGTCCGGACGCGGCCGCCCTTCGGGTTCCCCATCTCCCAGCCGGCCGTCTGAGCACCCTCGAAGCTGGCGTTGGCGAGGCCGTCGTCTACGAGCGACGCCCCGGTCAGCTCGAGGTTGACCCCGGTCGTGACGAGGTACACCTGGGCGCGGAGGCGATCGAGACCGGCAGCACCGACGTCGTACGGCGCGGACACGAGCGTCCAGGTCGAGCCGATCCTCACGCATGTCTGACCGTGCTCGGTACTCTGCCCGACGCCCCAGAGGACGACGCAGATTCGTTCGGTGACCTTGGCGTTGGCGCGGGCCCAGATCGAGAACGTGTAGCTCTCGCCCGGCACGAGCGGCATCGTCACGTCCTGGTAGAGCGAGCCGTCCGTGCGCGTCGTGCTCATCTCGAAGAGGTTGTTGCCCTCGGGAACGTCCGGAGCCTGCTTGGCGAGCGCATAGAGCTTCCCGCCGAGAGGCCGTTGCCACTTCCATCCGGCGGTCCGGTCGTGCTCGAAGCTCCCGTTCTGCAACAGGTTCGCCGGCTGCGTCCCGGGAACCGGAGGTGTGGCGCCAGGATGGTGGATCACGCCGATGACAGGGAAATTCCGGACCCAGCCGGTCGTCATGGTGAGGACCCCGTCCGACAGGATTCCGTAGGTGTAGAGAAACCCGTTCTGTTGCACCATCTGCACCTCGTACCGCCCGAGGCTGATCGGCGTCACCTCGTTGACGATGCCGGCGTGGCCCGGCTCCACCCCGCCCGGGCTCTCATAGCTGATGACGTCGCCGGGGGAGAGGAACGAGATCGACCCCTGCGGCTGCTCGGCGAGGTTGCCTGGAGCGAGGCGGTACATGTCGGCGCCGTTGCCGAACCAGGTCGACCTGATCCAACCGCGGGTCAGGTAGAGGCGGTCGATCAGTTCGACGCACTGCCACTCCTCACCGCTCACGACGCCGTTCACCGACGAGATCCCGCCACAGCTGTTGCCGGTGCCGGCGTCGTCGCCGTTGCTGAAGACGTCGACGCCGTCGCCGCCCAGCCACGCGTAGCCGGGCAGCACGACCTCACCGCAGGCCAAGGATGCGGAGACGTGGCCGTCGCCGGCGAGCCCCGCGCCGGCCGGCCGGGCTCCGAGCGCCAAGCCGGCGGTAAGCGCCAAAAGGATCGAAACGGCGCCGGCGAGGACGCGGCGACCGCGTGCAGCGGTCGCGATCAGAGGTCCAGCCCCAGCGTGAACGTCGGCTTCGGCGAGGTGTCCGCCAACCGGTGCTCGTCGGCGAGCCGGCGGATCGCCGTCCCCGTGGCGAGGAACTCGGTCGCGTGCTCGCCCCAGACGTGGTTGAAGACGCCGACCGAGACGCCGACGATGCCCGAGGCCTGAGCCTGGGCGGCTTCGGCCTGCATCCGGGAAAGGGCGAGCTCCCTGGCCTCGTAGATGCCCTGGGTGAAGGTCACCATCTCCTGGTTCTGTCCCGTCTGGCGCAAGGCCTGGAAGGCCGACTGGTGGGCGATGTGGTACACGCACGTGCCTAGGACGAACGCCACGGGCACCGCTCCGCCGGCCAGGAGGCGGAAGAAGTCCTGAGCCGACAAGTCGGACCTGAACGCGCGGCCGTCAGGCGCCCGGTGGGCACCGGCGGAAGGGCCCGTCGCCTTGACTGCGGTGCCGGTGGCGATGAACTCGAGGACGTCCTGACCCCACACATAGGCCTGCATCCGCAGCTGCACGCCGACGATGCCGTCCGCCCCGAGGTGCTCGGCCTCGGCCTGCATCCGGGCCATGGCGAGCTCGCGGGCGTTGTACATGGCCTGGGTGAGCACTTGCAGCTCCTGGTTCTGCGACCACTTTCCGACCTGCAGGCCGATGTGGTAGATCGACGATCCGATCACGAACCCGAACGGCTCGAAACCAGCCTCTCCGAGCAGCACGTACTCCGACACCGACAGGTCGGACGTGAACACCCCGGTGGGGTCGGCGCCGAACGTGTGTGCCAGCCGGCCGGCGGCGGCCTCAGGTTCCCAAGAGCTGCCCGTCGTATCCGCAGACTTTCCGAAGAGCGGCATCTGATCTCCTTGGCTCGGTTACGACCCGCTCGAACTGTAACGGATCGGTTCCTGCGCTCCGGAGAGCCGAGATGGGCGTTCCCTTCGACCGCCGGCCCGCTCACTCGATCGCCTGGTGGGCCATTGCCGCCGGCTCGCGACCGGCGAAGAGCCACCCGACGATGGCGGCGAACGCCGGCATGCCGATGAGGATGAAGAGCAGATCGGCCACGGGAATGTTCCCGAGCGCTGCGATCCCGCCGTTGAGCGAGTTGCCGCGGATCCACCCGAGCAGGGCGATATAGCCTCCCACCGTCCCAAGGAGCGCCCCGAGGAAGCCGAGCGCACCGGCCGTCACCGCGGTCAGCGTCCGCCGCGTGAAGCTGGAGGCGCCGGTTGCCGCGAGCGTGCGGAGATCGCTCGCGGTCTCGCTTCGCACGAGGCCGACCGACATGCCGAGCACGCCGAGGGCGATCACGATCCCGAAGATCGTCGCCCAGCCGGTCACTGCGTCCGACGACGGCTGGTCGTTCTTCGACTCGACCGAGAGCTGCGACGTCGAGGCGGCTTGAACGGCGTTGTTGATCTGGACCGCGGTGAACGGCTGGGTGCCCTGGATCAGCCAGTCCTGCGTGTTCGACTGGATGTGGAACTCTCGCATGGCGTGCTCGGTGATCACAGTGTTCGGCGCCGAGGTCCCCAACGGAAGCGCGGGGACCTCCTGGACGACCGGATTCGCAAGGCATTGATTCGCGGCCGTGCAACCCGACGACGAGCCCCCCGGACCCTGCTTTTGATTCGATCCGTAGCCGAGCTCCAGACCCGAGACACCGCTGAGACCGGGTCGGGAGCTCAAGACATCCGCGTTCGGATCGATCTCGGACGCCTTGATCCCGAAAGCGCTCAGCAATTGCGGCGTGGCAACGTAGATCGATCCGTTCCACTGCCGGCCCAGATGCGACCCCGCGAACTCGGCGTTCGCCGTCTCGAGGTTGACGAGCTGCGCGCCGAGCCCTCTCGCGATCGCTGCCGCGTGTGCCTGGAGCACCGCCTGGCTCAAGTCCCCCTTCTGGATGGATTGGCCGTTCGGACCGAACAATTCCGTCCCGTCAGGCGGCGGGCCGTGGAGGGCGAGCTCGTTCGAAGCGAGGTTCGGTCCCGCGTAGTCGAAGACGTTCCCGTAGCGGGCCGAGGCAGCCAGCATCACGATCACTGCGACGAGGACGCCGAGGCTGATCGCCGCCAGCGCCGAGCCTGACCGCGCCCGGTATCGGGCGAGGTCACGCAGCGCGAGGCGCGTCGCGATCGGCGCCCGACGAGCGATGCGTGCAGTAAGGGTGAGAAAGAACGGCGCGAGCAGGATCAGGCCCGGGATGAGGAACACGAGCCCGAACACGAGCTCGGGCATACCACTGTTCCCGTTGCCGTTACTGGTGCTGCCCGAGTAGCCGAGCAAGAGGAAGGCGATGACGAAGCAGACGACCCCGGGGATCGCCGAGCGATGCACCTGCCGAGGCGGCGCAGGGCGACCCGAGAGCGCGGTGACGATGGGGATCTTGGTGATCGCCCGCGCAGGGCGCGACGCCGCGAAGTAGGTCGCGACGACCGCGAGCACCATCGCCGCCGCGACGACGACCCACGGGAGGGCCAGGACGGCGACACGGTGGTGGGCGTTCTGCTCGAGGCTCGGGCGGTAGGCGAGCCAGACGACGAGACCGAGCACGAATCCGGCGACGGCGCCGGCAAGGCCGACGACGACGCCATTCGCTCGCACCACGAGGCGGACATGGCGGTCCGTGGCGCCCGTCGCCTCGAGCATGCCGATCGACCGGAGCCGGCGCTGGGCGAGGACGGTGAAGCCGCCGACGGAGACGAGGGCGATGAGCAGCATTCCGAGCACGAGCGCCGCGAGTGAGATCGTCTCCGGGTTGAGCGGGTTCGACTGCGCGACCGACGCAGGGGTCTCAACGTTGTGGCCGATCGAGCTCAGCGGCACGCCCTGCGCGTCGAAGAGCGCTGTGACCTGCGTGGGGTGTTGCAACTGTCCCGGCGGTACGAGGGCGAATTCATCGAGGAGGCTCTGGGGGTTCTCGACGATTCCGACCACGCGGCGCTCGACACCACCGACTTGCCAGTTGTCGCCGACCGTGAGGTTCAAGGCCGTGGCCACGCCGCTCGTCACGGCGACTTCGTCGGCTCCGGACGGGTAACGCCCCGAGACGAGCGAGAGCATCGGACCACTGAAGGGCCCGTTCGGACTCTGCGCGCGGAGTTGATAGGTGTTGATCGAACCGGGGATCGATTGTGTCTCGTTCTCGATGAGCTCGACAGGACCGAAGCGGTGCCGCAGACCGGCGATGACGCTCGCCGTGTGCGCGTCGTAGGTCGTGAAGGTCACGGCGTCCTGTGCGGTGCCGAAGCCGAAGTTCGAAGGCTGCGCCGAGTTGATGGCGACGGCAGAGCCGACGATGGTCGCCGCGACCGCAGTAGCGATGAGGGCGAAGATCAGGAACTGCTGGCGCCACTCCCGTCGGAAGAGGCGCCAGGCCCACCGGACGACGGCCCTACGGGCGGCCGATCCACCGTCGGCCGCACGGACGCTTGCGGGTGGTATGAGGGTGACAGTGCTCATCAAGGCTCCTTTGGAGTTTGGTGTCTCGCGCTCAAGGCTGGCTTCACGCGCCAGGCACGGGCGCGACGAGCGAGTCGGGTGAATCCGGCGTGACCTGGTCGACGGCACGCCCGTCCCGGAGAAACACGACCCGGTCGGCCCAAGACGCGAGGTGGGCGTCGTGGGTGACCACGACCGCGCCTACCCCACGCTTGCAAGCGTCGAGGATCATCCGCATGACGGACTCGCTGTTCGTCGAGTCGAGTGCACCGGAAGGCTCGTCCGCCAAGAGGAGACGGCGCTCCCCGACGCCGGCTCGGGCGATCGCGACCCGCTGGCGTTCGCCGCCGGAGAGCTGGTCCGGGAAGTGGCCGGCGCGATCCGCGAGCCCGAGCTGCTCGAGGGCTGCCATGCCGGCGTTGTGTGCCTTGCGCGCCGGGATGCCGTCGAGCTCGAGCGGCAACGAAACATTTTCCGCCGCAGTCAGGCCTGGGAGCAGATTGAAGTCCTGGAACACGTAGCCGATGGTCCTTCGCCGTAGTCGTGCCTTGTCGTTGCGGGACATGGTCGAGAGCGACACCCCCGAGATGCGGACCTCGCCGCTCGTCGGCTCCTCCAAGCTGCCGGCGATCGTGAGCAACGTCGACTTCCCCGATCCTGACGGCCCCATCACCGCGACGAGGTGGCCCTCGTCGACCGATAGGTCGATGTCCTCGAGCGCGTGGACGACCGTCGCTCCCTCACCGTAGAACTTCGAGATGTCACGCAGTTCGAGCAGGCTCATCGCCTTCCCACCTTCCTTCCCACATTCAAGGTGCTCAGTGCAGTAGCGCACCAAGGACTATACTCTGTATAGTAGCGGAAAGCCTACTTTTGTCAAGGTGGGTCGCGACCTTGAGCGAGGTGCCTGGTCGCCCGCATCTTCCTCGCAACGATCAGCGATGCCGGGATGAGTGGTTTTTCTTTGCAAACTTGCTTCCCAAACAGATTGCGACTGGTCGCAATCTCGATCGGAGGCAAGTTTTTCGTTGAAATTGAATAGGCCGAGGGGAGCGGCCGGCGATCAGCCACCGCCGCCCGAGAGGAGCGGCCCGGCGATCAGCCACCGCCGCCCGACCCGCCCGAGAGGAGCGGCCCGGCGAGGAGTGCCGGTTACCGGTCGCCGAAGCCGGCGAGCGCCCGCTCGAGCGCCTGCCCCGCCACCGGCGCCCCGAGCTGGATGACGAGCCAGATGCGGCTCGGGTCGCAGAGAAGCTCGGGCTCTGACAGCACGTCGCCGTCGACGATCAACAGGTCGGCGAGCTTGCCTTCCTCGATGGTGCCGACGTGCTCGCTCAGGCCGAGGGCTTCCGAGGCGACGCCGGTGGCGGCAACGAGCGCCTCGAGCGGCGACAACCCGTGGTGGACCATCCGCAGCAGCTCGAGACCGACCGTGTCGGCGTCACTGCCGAGGGCGATCTTCACGCCTGCCTTCTTCGCCGCCCGCATGGTGAGTGCGCCCTGCTCCAGGTTGTAGTTCGCGAGCTCGACCAGCATCGCCGGCATCTCGGTGTCCAGCACCGCCTCGTTCGGGTCCACGACTTGGCCCATGCCGGCCATCCAGTAATAGCCCGAGAGCGTCGGCACGAGCACCTGGCCGTTATTCGCCATCATCTCGAGCAGGTCCGGCCGCTGATGGAGGTACATCCCGTGCTCGATCGTGTCCATTCCGTGGCGGATCGCCGCCTCGCAGCCGTCGAGGCCCTCGGCATGGGCGGCGACCTTGTACCCCAGTCGGTGGGACTCGTCGACGAGCGCGGCGAACTCTTCGTCGGTGAGCTGGAGAGGGTCGGGGTCCTCCATCTCGTTCGAGCGGGCCCCCGTCGTCATGACCTTGACGAAGTCGGCCCCGGCCCGGATCTGCTCGCGCACGGCACGGCGCACGTCGTCGGGGCCGTCGGCCTCCCGGTACATGTCGCCGTAGAAGCGGCCACCAGGCGCCGTCGCAGAAACGATCTTGCCGCAGGTGAGCACGCGCGGACCCCGGAAAGCCCCGTACCGCATCGCCTGGCGCGCCTCCTGGGGGCGCAGGCTCTGCGAACCGACGATGCGAATGGTCGTGACCCCCTGGCGCAGTCGGTCGGCGAGCTCGGCCTGCAGGAAGTGCGCCGCCGTGCCGGGCAGGACCTCCTCAACGCCCCTCAGTGTCGCCGGCGGATGGCCGGAAGCATGCGTGTGGGCGTCCATCAACCCAGGGAGCAGCATGCGGCCCTCGAGGTCGATCACCCTGGCCCCGTCCGGGCGCGACTCCGACGCGCTCGCTGTGCGGACCACCACCCCGTCCTCGACGAGCAGGGCCGCCTCCTCGCGGACCTCCGCTCCGGTCCCGTCGAAGAAACGGCCGTTCGTCAACCACAGCCGTCCCCCCATCGCAGCGGGCGCGTTGACGAGAGCGGGGAAACGATGTGGCACGGAAACTCCTTCGTTTTGGGGGTGGGCCCTGGCGCGGGGCCCGATGCTGAGTCTTAGGAAGCCTTGCGCCGCCGGCTGCCGGACGACGTGGACGCTTCCTTGTCCGCCACGGCCTTCGCCGTCGCAGCACGCGGGCGCCGAGCGGCCGGCTTCTTCGCGGGCTTCTCGCCGGCGTCGCTGTCGCCGTGAGCTGATCCATCGCTCTGGCGGCTCTTGGCGGCTGTGACGCTCGCCTGGAGGGCGGCCAGCAGGTCGACGACGGGCGCCGGCTCTGCGCGCGGGCCCTCGTTCACGACGACGGTGCCCTGGCGCTTCTGGTCGATCAGCTCCTCGACTCGCTCGCGGTAGGTGTCGCGGTAGGTCTTCGGCTCCCACGACGTCGTCATGGAGTCGATCAGGAGCTTGGCCATCTCGGTCTCGCGCTTCTCGAAGGTCGCCTCGACGGGAAGCACGTCGATCTCCTTCACCGGGTCGCGGACCTCGTCCGCGAACAGCAGCGTCTCGAGCACGAGCGCCGCCTTCTCGGGCCGCACGGCCACGAGGTACTGCTTGTCCCGCATCACGAACGTGGCGATGGCGACCTTGTTCGTCTCGGCCATCACCCGGCGCAGCAACTCGTAGGCCCGGTCGCCGTTCTTGCCGTGCGGGGCCAGGAAGTACGGCTTGTCGAAGTAGATAGGGTCGATGTCGGCGAGCTCGACGAAGTCGGTCACCTCGATCGTGCGCGACGGGCCCGGAGCGACCGAAGCCAGCTCATCGGGCGTGAGGATGACGTACTCGCCCCCGCCTAGGTCGTAGCCCTTGACGATGTCGCCGTAGGCGACCTCCTCGCCCGTCTGCTCGCTGACGCGCTTGTTCCGGATCCGCTCCGACGTGCCCGCCCGAAACTGGTTGAAGTGAATCGAACGGTCCTCCGTCGCCGAATAGAGGCCTACCGGGACGTTGACGAGACCGAAACTGAGCGACCCGGTCCAGATCGCCTTGGCCATCGTGGTTCCTTTCTGGGAGAAAGACCCGTCCAGTCAATCACTTCACGAACATCTTGAACAGAGCCATCGCAAAACGACGTCCCCCGACCCTCATCGCCCCCCACTTCCATCTCCCCCTAAAGAGTTACACCCAAACTGTCGATTGTTCCTTGCGGTGACTCTTATCTCCAGCCATCAGTGGTCGACGCGACGCCACGAGCAGCCCCAACCGGTCTCCCGGTCGAGGACCCTGCTCTGGTCCACCTACGCCCTGTTGGGCTTTCTTCTCTTCGGTTTTCTCGTCTCCCTGATCATCCGTCCAACCACCTCGTACTGGCCATGGCTCGACGGGTGGCTCGTGTGCGGCGTCGAGGTCGTCGCGGTCGGGTTGTGCCTCGGGAGGGCCCTCACGAACCGGGCGATCCGGCCCGTGGCGCTCGCCCTGGGCATCAGCCTGCTCTGTTGGACGACCGGCGACATCGTATTGAACATCGAGTCCATTGGCGGCGCGACGCCCCCGACGCCCTCGCTGGCGGATGCCTTCTACCTGGCCTTTTATCCGTTCTGTTACGTCGCGGTGATGCTGTTCATGCGGGGGGAGGTCAAGAAGCTCACGCCGGCGAACTGGCTGGACGGCATCATCGCCGGCCTCGGTGCCGCCGCGGTGTGCGCCGCATTCGTGTTCCACTCAATCGTGGTCTCGACGGGTGGCAGCCCGATGGCGACCATGACGAGCCTGGCCTATCCGATCGGAGACCTGCTTCTGCTCGGCCTCGTCGTCGGAGCTACGGCCTTGCTCTCCGGAAAGCGGAAGGGACCCTGGATCCTCCTCGCCACCGGGATCGGCCTCAACGTCGTCGGTGACACGTTCAACTTGTTCTCGAACACCTGGGGGTCCTCGCACGTCGGCGTCGTCTTCAACGGGATCGCCTGGCCCACCGCCATCGTCGTGATGTCGTCGGCGGTCTGGCTGCGCCGGCGCCCTGCCAACCCGCTCGCCCCGGTGCAGTCACCTGGCTTCGTCTTTCCTGAGGTCGGCGCCATCGCCGCCCTTTTGGTGCTGCTCATCGGCACGTTGCGATCTGTCGGCGGGGTCGCGATCGGGCTCGCAACCGCGACGCTGCTCACCGTCGGAGTCCGACTCGTCTTGTCGGTACGAGGGCTTCAGCAGCTGAGCCTCGAGCGGCACCGCCAGTCCGTCACCGACGACCTGACCGGGCTCGGCAACCGCCGTTACCTGTTCCGTGTTCTCGACAACTTCTTTGCTGACGGCGACGATTCGCCGACGCCCGAACGCCATCTGGCGTTCCTGTTCGTCGACCTCAACCATTTCAAGGAGATCAACGACTCCTTCGGGCACCCGGCCGGCGACCAGCTCTTGAAGTTGCTCGGCGCCAGGCTCATGACTTCGCTGCGAAACTCCGACCTGCTCGTCCGCATCGGTGGTGACGAGTTCGCCGTCGTGTTGATAGACGGGGACTCCGACTACGCCACGACGGTCGCAGAGCGGCTCACCCAGAGCCTCGAGGAACCGTTCGTGCTGGATGTGGTCAGCGCCCGCATCAGCGCCAGCATCGGCATCGCCATGGCGCCCACCGACGCCACAGACAGCGCCGGCCTCGTCTGGTGCGCCGATGTCGCCATGTACCGGGCCAAGACCGGCAAGTCGTCATTCGCCATCTACGAGCCGGACCTCGACGAGGACGGGGACCAGATGCGCCTCCTCGAGGAGCTGCGAGAGGCGATCGACGGGGGTGACCTCGTGCTCCACTACCAGCCGCAGCTCGACCTTCGCACCGGCGAGGTGCTGGCGGTCGAGGCGCTCGTGCGGTGGCAGCATCCGAGGCTCGGGCTGCTGCCACCGATCAAGTTTCTTCCGCTGGCGGAGGAAGCCGGACTCATGCGGCCGCTCACCAAGTGGGTGCTCCAGGAAGGCATCGCCCAATGTGCCGAATGGCGACGCGACGGCCGTCAGATGGTCGTGTCGGTCAACGTCTCGCCCACGAACCTCCTCGAGCCAGGCTTCAGCGAATTGGTCCGGGGCCACCTGGAACGCAACGACCTGCCCGCCTCGGCGCTCGTCCTCGAGATCACCGAGACCTGCATGATCTCGGAGTTCGAGAATTCTCGGCGCGTGATCGAAGAGCTGCGCGATCTGGGCGTCGTCGTCTCGATCGACGACTTCGGGGCCGGAGTCACGTCGCTCGCGTACCTGAGCAGCCTGGCGGTGGGGGAGCTCAAGCTCGACCGCAGCTTCATTCAGGGCCTGGTCGGCGGGGAGAGCTACCGCGACCTGGACCTGGTCCGCTCGACGATCGAGCTCGGCCATGCGATGGGATTGCGCATAGTGGCCGAAGGCATCGAGGACCAAGCCACGCTCGAGCTGCTGACCACCCTCGGCTGTGACGTGGCACAGGGGTACTGCATCAGCCGGCCGAAGCCGGCCAGCGAGCTCGCCTTCAGGGCCGAGCTCCCTCCGGCATCCCAACCCGAGCCGGAGGCGGCCCATGTCTGAGGCTGGCGCCTGGCGATCACCGCTGCCGGGCACGGCGCCAGATCACGCACTGCGCTCCCCACGGCGCCGGCGACAGGGGACGCCGGCAGCCGGTCTCCGCCGAGGCCGGCGCCCCCGACGTGACGGCCGCTACGTCCCGCGAGCCCGGCGTCTGCCGCGCCTGTGGCGCCCCCTGTGCATGCTCGGGCAGCCGCCCCAAGCGCGCCCGCTGGCGCCTGCATCCCATGCCGATGTCCTCGTCCTGGTTGAACTCGATCTGACGCCCGGCTGAACCGCCCCGCCGGCGCCGCCTCGCCCGCCGGCGTCGCCGGCCGCCTCGCACGAGCGCCCCGCCGGCTCCAGCCGCCCCGACAGTGCGCACCGACCGCCCGGCGTCGTAGCCTTCTGGCGAGCTGTGGAGGACGCGGAAGTGCACTGTCCGGCATGTGGAGGCGAGACTCCGGAGGCAAAGCGGTTCTGCGCGAACTGCGGCGTGGCCCTTTCCGCCCGCTGCTCGTCCTGTGGCGCTGAGCTCCTGGCCGGCAAGTCGTTCTGCGCCGACTGCGGCACGCCGGTCGGAGCCGGGGCGGGCGCAGCCCCAGAATCGCCCGCTCCCGCCCCGACCGTTCCGCCGGCACAGGGCAGGGGGCCAACGGAGTTGCGGCTCGTGTCGGTCTTGTTTTGCGATCTGGTCGGCTTCACGCCGCTGTCGGAAGCGGCCGACCCCGAGGAGACCCGAGAGCTGCTCTCGGGCTACTTCGACCTCGCCCGGGCGATCGTCTCGCGCTACGGCGGCGTCGTGGAGAAGTTCATCGGCGACGCCGTCATGGCGGTCTGGGGCGTGCCGGCGGCGAACGAGGACGATGCGGAGCGGGCGGTGCGGGCCGCGCTCGACCTGGTCGCGGCCGTCGCGAGCTACGGGGCCGACTACGCCCCGAACGGGCTCCGGGCGCGGGTCGGCGTCGTGACGGGCACCGCCGCCACGACCGACACGGCCGAGGAGGGCCTCGTCGTCGGCGACCGGGTGAACACCGCCGCCCGCATCCAGGCCGTCGCCCCACCGGGCCGCTGCTATGTCGACGAGGCCACCCGGCGGGCGACCGAGGCGGCGATCGTGTACGCGGATGCCGGCGCCCACCAGCTGAAGGGCAAGGCCGAGCCGGTGCCGCTGCACGAGGCGCTCCGCGTCGTCGCCGGAGTCGGCGGTGCCCTCAAGTCCGAAGGGCTCGAGGCCCCCTTCGTCGGGCGCGACCGCGAGCTTCGGCTCGTGAAGGACCTCTTCCACACCTCGGCGGAGGAGTCACGGGCGCACCTCGTCTCGGTGACCGGCATCGCCGGCATCGGCAAGAGCCGGCTCGCCTGGGAGTTCTACAAGTACCTCGACGGCCTCTCGAACGTCTTCCGGTGGCACCGCGGCCGCTGCCTGTCCTACGGCGACGGCGTCGCCCACTGGGCGCTGGCGGAGATGGTCCGGGGCCGGGCCGGCATCCTCGAGGGCGAGGACTCCGCGTCAGCTGCGGCGAAGCTGCACGCCTCGGTGGAGGAGCACGTCTCGAATCCCGACGAGCGGCGCTGGGTCGAGCCTCGCCTCGCCCATCTTGTCGGTCTCGAGGACCGCACGGCGAGGGACAAGGAGGACCTTTTCGCCGCCTGGCGTCTCTTCTTCGAGCGGATGTCCGAGGTCTACCCGGTCGTGCTGTCGTTCGAGGACATGCAATGGGCCGACGCCTCGTTGCTGGACTTCATCGAGTACCTGCTCGACTGGTCAAGAAACCACGCCATCTTCGTCCTCACCCTCGCCCGCCCCGATCTCGTCGAGCGACGCCCGAATTGGGGAGCCGGCCGGCGCAATTTCACGTCGATCTACCTCGAGCCGCTCCCCGAAAAGGCCATGCGCGACCTCATCACCGGCCTCGTGCCGGGCCTGCCGGCGGAGATGAGCGAGCAGATCCTCGCCCGTGCCGAGGGCGTGCCGCTTTACGCGGTCGAGACGGTCCGGATGCTCATCGACCGCGGCCTGCTCGTGCGCGACGGCTCGAGCTACCAGCCTGCGGGACCCATCGGCGAGCTCGACATTCCCGAGACGCTGCATGCGCTCATCGCGGCGCGTCTCGACGGGCTGTCGCCGGGGAAAGGGGACTTCTCCAGGAAGCCGCGGTGATCGGGAAGTCCTTCAGCCGAGCCTCCTTGCTGGCGCTCACCGACCTCGACGCCGAGGCGCTCGACGAGCTCTTGGCCTCTCTCGTGCGCAAGGAGGTGCTTTCGGTCCAGACCGACCCGTTGTCGTCCGAGCGAGGCCATTTCGGCTTCCTACAGGACCTCGTCCGAGCCGTCGCATACGAGACACTCCCGAAACGACAGCGCAAGGACAAGCATCTCGCCGTTGCGGCCTACCTGCAGGCGGCGTGGGGAGACGACGACGAAGAGATCGTCGAGGTGGTGGCATCCCATTACCTCGAGGCGTACGAGTTGGCCCCCGACGCGGACGATGCGACCGAATTGCGGTCGAGTGCCCGCAAGATGCTCGTGCGGGCCGGCGAGCGCGCCGCCGCACTCGCTGCCGCCGAGGAGGCTCGTCGTTATTTCGAGCAGGCGCTCGCTCTCTCCGAGGACGCCGACACGAGCGGCGTCCTGCAGGAGAGGGCGGGACAGATGGCCTGGCTCTCGGCGCGGCCAGAGCTCGCCCGGTCTCGTTTCGAGGATGCCGTCGCGACGTTTGACGCCGCCGGCCGCACCCATGCGAGTGCTCGCGTCAATGCCCGTCTCGGGGAGATCGACTTCTTCGACGGCCGCCCCCAAGAGGCGATTGATCGCATGGAACGTGCCTTCGCGGTGCTCTCGAGTGACGAGATGGACGCCGATGTGGCGGCACTCGCGGCCCAGCTCGGCCGCATGTACTACTTCACCGGCAACAAGGAGCTCGGGATGTCGCGGATCGAGTTCGCCCTCGACCTGGCCGAAAAGCTCGAGCTTCCCGAGCAGCTGTCCCAGGCGCTGAACACCAAGGCACTGATCCTCCTGTCGATCGGCCGCCGGCACGAGGCGGATGCACTCCTGCGTCAAGCCCTGCAGCTGGCGCTGGACCACGAGCTGAGCGCCGCCGCCTTGCGTGCCTACAACAACCTGATGGCCTACTTCGAGCATCAGGATCGCTACGACGAGGCGCTCGATCTCAACGCCACCGCCTTGGAGCTTGCGAGAAGAACCGGGGACAAGTCGTGGGAGTCGCTATTGCTCGCAAGCAGCATCGTGACGCTTTTTCTCGCCGGCCGGTGGGAGGAGGTCCTGGAGCGCGCCGAGGAGATCGGGCAGTTCAGCGGCACCTACGACACCTGCCTCGGCGCCATCATCGGTGCTCATCAAGGCGACCTCGATCGAGCTCGCGAGCTCATCGACGCCGCCTCGGAGCTTGCGGACACCGACGAACTGCAAGCCCGGGGCCTCTACTGGTGTTGCCTCGCCGGCGTCCAGCTGGCCGAGGGTGACTCGCTCGGGGCGTTGGCATCGGCTGAGTCGGCGATGGAGCTCGTCGTTTCGCTTCCGACGACGTTCATCGCCAACAAGATCGGCTTTGACGAAGCGATCGAGGCTGCGCTCGACCTCGGCGACGACGCCAAAGCCGAGGAGCTCCTGGGGAGGATCGAGGGCCTTCGCCCGGGCGAGACGTCTCCGCTCCTCGTCGCTCAGGCCCTCCGCTTCCGCGCCCGCATCGCCTCGAGGAGCGACGACACCGGTGTCGACAGCCTCTTCCTCGACGCCACGACCCGGTTCCGCGCGCCTCGGTGTGTTCTGGCTGGCGGTCACGTTGCTCGAGCATGGTGAGTGGCTCGTCGCTCAAGGCAGGGGGCCGGAGGCCGAAGCGGTGCTGGGCGAGGCACGGGAGATCTTCGTGCGACTCCGGGCCCGCCCCTGGCTCGACCGCCTCGCCGGCGTCGCCGCCTTCGAGAACATCTCCGCCTGAGTCGTCCGCCCCCTCGTGTCGCTGACTGCCGCGCTCGTCGTCGTGGCTGCCGGCCTCGTCGCGGGCGCGATGAACGTCATCGTCGGCGCGGGTTCGCTCGTGACGTTTCCCACTCTGCTGGCGGTGGGCTTCGGTCCGGTCGTCGCCAACGTCAGCAACACGGTCGGGCTGGTTCCCGGATCCCTCAGCGCCGTCGCGGCGTACCGGCACCAGCTCCAGGGCCAGAGTGGCCGGGCCGTCCGCCTCAGCTGCGCCTCGGCGTTGGGGGCGCTCTGTGGCGCCGTCCTCCTGCTCGCCCTGCCGGGGACGGTGTTCCGGCGTGCCGTGCCGGTCCTGATCGTGATCGCGAGCGTCCTCATGGCGTTCCAGCCGCGGCTCTCGCAGTGGCTTGCCGAGCGCGGCGAGCGACACGTGCACGGCGGCCTGCCGCTGCTCGCGTTCGGTCTTCGTCACGGGAATCTACGGCGGCTATTTCGGCGCCGCGCAGGGGGTGATCCTCATCTCGCTCCTGGCGATCTTCATCGACGACGACCTGCAGCGCCTCAACGGAGTGAAGAACGTGCTCACGCTGGCGGCGAACGGCGTGGCGGCGCTCCTGTTCGTCGTGGCGAGCCACGTCTCGTGGGAGGCGGCGGGGCTCATCGCCGTCGGCTCGGCGACGGGCGGCCAGCTTGGAGGCATCGTCGGCCGGCGCCTGTCGGCCGGAGTGCTCCGCTTCATCGTGGTTGTCGGCGGCCTCTCGGTCGCCGCGTTGCTGTTCGTGAAGTACTGGTAGGGCGGGGGCGGCCTCGCCGCTGTGCCGGCCCGGCGCCGGCCCTCGGCCGCCGAGCCCGGGCCGTCCGGCGCCGGCGCCTCGGCCGGCGAGCCCGGGGGATCCACCACACTGATACAGCCTCTTGCGACACTGGCCGGGAGAGAACAAGCCCCGATCATTGGAGCGAGCCGGTGGCCGAGCCCAGACCTGCAATCGAGAACGCACCCGGAGGCATCGACTTCGTCAGCGACGTCGTCCGTTGCATCGTGCGTCTCGCCGAGGACGGGCCGGCAGCGGGGGAGCTCAGCCTCCCGTTCGGGTTGAACGCATGGATGAAGCGTCACGGCGTCGGTCTCAGTGACACGATCGACGCCGTCATGAGCCTCCGCAGGGCGCTGCTCACGACGGCGGGGCTCGACGCCCGCAGCGAGCCTGTCCCGCTTCGGGTCGCAGATCCGGTGTTGTTCGTGCTCAACTTGGCCGTCTACCTCGATGGCCTCGTGGAGCGTGCGGCGAGGGCGCTCGGGGTATCGCGAGGAGATGCCGCCGATGCCGCAGTGGAGCTGCTTCGTTCGAACTGATCACCCCGGCGCTGCTGCGACGGGCGGCATCGGCGCGTGAGCTCGCTCGACCCCTATCGAGCCAAGCGAGACCCGAAGAAGACCCCTGAGCCCGTTCCGCCGGCCGGGTCGGAGACGACCCGGCCACGCCGGCGCAAGCGTGGCGCCCCGGCCTTTGTGATCCAGGAGCATCACGCCCGCTCGCTCCACTGGGACTTTCGGCTCGAGCGCGACGGGGTGTTCGTCTCGTGGGCCGTCCCGAAGGGTCTGCCGATGGCGCCAGGGGTCAACCATCTGGCGGTCCACGTCGAGGACCATCCCCTCGAGTACGGGAGCTTCGAGGGCCAGATCCCCGATCACGAATACGGGGCGGGCGGAGTCACGATCTGGGATCGGGGCACGTACGAGTCCACGAACTGGACCGACCGCGACGTGAAGGTCACCCTCCATGGCAAGCGTGTCGAGGGCCGGTACGGCCTGTTCCAAACCAAAGACCAAAACTGGATGATTCACCGCATCGATCCCCCTCCCCCCGGGTGGGAGCCGATGCCCGAGCTCGTCCGCCCGATGCTCGCCACACCGGGCCCGCTTCCCACCGGCGACGGCTGGGCCTACGAGTTCAAATGGGACGGTGTCCGCGCCATCGTCTACGTCGACGGCGGCCGGATCCGCACGTTGTCGCGGACCGACCGCGACGTGACGACCTCCTATCCGGAGCTGCGCGGTCTGGGCGAGGCGCTCGGATCGCTCCAGACCATCCTGGACGGCGAGATCGTCGCACTCGACGACAAAGGACGGCCGAGCTTCGAGGCGCTGCAGCCGAGGATGAACACGGCCGAGCCGAACCGGGTCCGCCGGCTCGTCGACAGCATCCCGGTGACGTACATGATCTTCGACCTTCTGCATCTCGACGGCCACTCCGCACTCGACGTCCCCTACAGCGAGCGCCGGCGGCTCCTCGAGGGCCTGAAGCTCGCCGGGCCGCATTGGGTGACGCCCCCGTCTGAGACCGGCAAGGGTGAAGCGGTCCTCCAGGCGGCCCGCGACGCCGGGCTCGAGGGCGTCCTGGCGAAGCGGCTCGACAGCGTCTACCGCCCCGGCCGGCGGGACCCGAGCTGGGTGAAGGTCAAGAACTTCCGCACGCAGTCCGTGGTCATCGGAGGTTGGGCAACCGGGCAAGGCCATCTCGAAGGCGATCTCGGGGCGCTGCTGCTGGGGATCCAGGACGCCGGCGCCCTGACGTACGTGGGCCGGGTCGGCACCGGGTTCACGGAAGCCACCCGGTCGGAGCTCGTGCGCCTGCTCAAGCCCCTGCGGCGGGACACGAGCCCGTTCAAGGGCGCCGTTCCCCGCTCGGAGGCGGCCGGCGTGACCTGGGTGGAGCCGAAGCTCGTGGGCGAGGTGCAGTTCAGCGAGTGGACGAGGACCGGGCGCCTGCGCCAGCCGTCGTGGCGGGGCCTGCGCACCGACCAGCTACCGGAGGAGGTCGTCCGTGAGCCCTGAGCAACGCACGGTCATCGAGGTCGAGGGCCGGCGCCTCAGCGTCTCGAACCTCGACAAGGTCCTCTACCCCGAGGCCGGCTTCACCAAGGCCGACGTCATCTGGTACTACGTCCACGTCGCCCCGGCCCTGCTGCCGCACACGCAGGGGCGCCCCCTGACGGTGACCCGCTACCCGGACGGGGTCAACGGCCAGTCATTCTTCGAGAAACACACCGCGCGCAAAGCACCCCCGTGGGCCCCCTCCGTCCGCGTCCCGCGCAACGCCCGGCCCGACGGGGCCAACTTCATCGAGCAGCTCGTGCTTGACGACCTGCCGACGCTCGTCTGGGTCGCCAACCTCGCCGCGCTCGAGCTGCACGTCCCCCAGTGGCGCTCGGTCGAGCCGGACGCCTACGGGCTCGTCGACCTGATGGTCTTCGACCTGGACCCCGGTGCGCCGGCCACCGTGGTGGAGTGCTGCACCGTCGCGGGCTGGCTTCGGGAGGAGCTCAAGGGGCGCGGACTCGACGCGTACCCCAAGACCAGCGGCTCGAAGGGGATGCAGCTCTACGCCAGGCTCGACCCGCCCCAGAGGTGGGAGGAAGCCCACGAAGCCTCACACGAGATCGCCCGACAGATGGAACGAGAGCACCCGGGGGAGGTGCTGTCGAACATGCGCAAGGATCTCCGGGCCGGCAAAGTGCTCATCGACTGGAGTCAGAACCACGGCGCCAAGACGACGATCGCGCCGTACTCGCTGCGTGCCCAGCCCTTCCCGACGGTCTCGACGCCCTTGACATGGGACGAAGTGGAGGTGGGTGCGAGGGGTGGGGGAGCGCCGCTGCGGTTTCTTGCAGCCGACGTCCTCGAACGCGTCGAGTCCTTCGGCGATCTCTTCGCCCCGCTCACCGGTCCGCCCAAGGCCAAGCCGAAGCCGAAGCCGAAGCCGAAGCCGAAGCCGTGAGCCGTCGAACCGGCCGGCGAGTCGTCTCGGCTCTGATCCTCACTCCGGGCGCCAGCGCCGGCCGGGAACAGAGCGCTCTCGTCGCCATCGACGACGCGCTCACGCCCGAGGGCGTGCAGGTCGAGCGCATCGACTTCCCGTACCGTGTCGCCGGCCGCCGTGCACCTGACCGCCAGCCCGTGCTGGTTGCCACCGTTGTCACGGCTTCAGCCCGCGTGGCCGGCGACCTGGCCGTCGCACAGGACCAGATCGCGCTCGGAGGGCGGTCGATGGGCGGCCGGATGTGCTCCATCGCGGTGGCCGAGGGCCTTCCCGCCGCTGCGCTCGTCCTCGTCAGCTATCCGCTTCATCCGCCGGGGAAGCCGGACAAGCTCCGTGTCGAGCATCTCGGGGCGATCAAGGTGCCGTGCCTGTTCGTTTCTGGCACGCGTGATCAATTCGGCACGCCCGAGGAGCTCGAGTCGGCGACGGCGGCGATCGCCGGTCCCGTGACACACGTCTTCGTCGAGGGCGGCGACCACGGGCTTCGCCGTCACGACCGTGAGGTCGCCGAAATCGTCACCAGGTGGGTACTGGCGCTGAACGCTCGTTGACGCCGGCGTCAGCGGGCTCGTCGGGCAGAGCCCTAGCCGACACCCCTAGCCGACACCTCTAGCCGTCGGGCGCGGCAAGGGTCAGGAGCCGGCGATATTCAAAAAAGCGCCAAACTTGCCTCCGATCGAGATTGCGACCAGTCGCAATCTGTTCGCGGAGGCAAGTTTTGAAAAAAAAAGTAGTACCCGAGGCTGCGCCGGCTAGGGCCGCGAGGCGAGCGTCGCCACCCCTTCGCCTGACAGCTCCGGAAGCACTTCCTTTCGGCCGGTCATGGCGAGGATCAAGGACGCCAGGCTCCCCGTCACCTCGGGGCCGGCGCCGGCGGACCAGGAGACGTCGCTGGCGTTGAGGCGGAGGCCCGAGATGCGGCGCTTGGCGCCGACGATCAGGTTCGACCCCTTGTAGAAGTCGGCCACAGCAACGAGCGATGCCTCCGGGATGTCTCGGCTCAGTCCGAGCGGCCGGCGGATGTCCTCGCCGTGGATCACGGCCTCTCCGAGCATCGCCGTCACCGGTCCAGGGGGGTGGTTCCGCCGCAAGGCGCCGGCACGCATCGCGCCTGCGAAGCCGGACGGGTCGCCCGAGCTGTAGTGCTTGGCATCGGTCTCGACCATCTTGTTGAAGCTGAAGCCCGCCTTGGCCATGTGGCTGAAGAACACCGCAGGGCTTGACTGCGTGGCGGCGATCATGTGCCCGGCCATGTCGCGCACGGTCCAGCGTTCGCACCAGGACGGGCTCGCCCACTGCTCGGGCGTCAGCGACTCGAACAGATCAGCGCACGCCTGCCGTTCGGCTTCGATCTTCGGCCAGTCATCACTCATCTCTTGTTTCCCTTTCCTCGCCATGAGAACGATCCGCCGGCCCCCACGCCGGCGCCTACGACGCGTCTCCGATGGGGGCGAACAGGCTGAACATGGCCCCTTGTGGGTCGCTGAGCGCCGCCATCTGGCCGATCGGCGTCTCGAAAGGCCCTGCGACCACGGTCGCGCCGAGCTCGGTCGCCTTGGCGACGGCGTCGTTGATGTTCCCGACGGCGAAGTAGACGTGCCAATGGTTCGGGACGCCTTCCATCGGCGGGGCCATGGTGCCTCCGACCATGTCGTCGCCGGCCTTCCAGACGGTGTACGGGCTCCCGTCCATGTCCATCGCGTCGGCGGTGAGCCCGACGACAGCGCCATAGAAGGCGGCCGCTGCGTCGGCGTTGTCGGTGATCAGCTCGTTCCAGATGAGCGTGCCCGGCTCGTTCACGAGCGTTGCCCCTATGTGCTTGTTCGCCTGCCAAAGGCCGACTGCGGCCCCGGTCGGGTCCATCACGAAGGTCATCCGGCCGGCGTCCATGACGTCGAACGGCGGCATGAGGACCTGGCCGCCGGCGGCCTTCGCTCGCTCGACGGCGGCGTCGACGTCTGTGACCGCGATGTAGGTGTTCCACATCGGCGGAGCGCCCTGGGCTGCCATGTCCGGCGATTGGGGGGCGATGGCGGCGACGACGGAACCGTCCTTCAGAGCCATCGAGTACACGGGCCCCTGCGGCATCGGCTGATCGTCGAACTGCCAGCCGAACAACCCGCCGTAGAAGGACTTGGCGGCGTCCTGATCGTTCGTCTGGAGGTCAACCCAGTTGGGGGTTCCTTCGGCATACGCGGTGCGAGCTGGCATCGAGCTTCCTTTCTGTTCTGTTGTCTTTGTTGTCGAGGCTCCCTGGGTATGGAGCCGTTCGGTGTCTGATTGGTAAAACGACTCAGGCGGCTCGCCCCGTGAAGGCGGCGAGGCGGGCGAGGTTGTCCGCGTCCGGCCCGGCTTGCAACTCGGCAGCAAAACGATCCCCGTCCCGCATACCCGGCTTGATCAACCCACGCGCCCGTTCGAGGACATAGGCGCTCAGGGCATCATCGGCCGTGACCGTCCGGTTCGTGGCTTGGGCGAAGTCCCAGGCGTGTACGAGGAGCTCGACCGCGAGGATGTCCGACCCCATCACGGCGGGCACTTCGCCGGAGCCGAACTTCACAGTCCCGTCGAGCCCACGTCTGCGCCAGGCCTCGAGCGCCGCCTGTGCGGCGTCGGCGACCTGGACCTCCACGGGGCCATCTTCGGACGCCGGCATGGTCGCACCGGCGGCACCGCCGAGTATCCGCAGCGAACCGAGCAGGTGCTCGACGAGATCGTCGACGGTGTACTTGACGCACGGCGTCTGAGCGCGCCGGTCCTCGGGGCTGAGATCGCGCAGCACGAGCTGGCAAACCGCCAGTGACGCCTCGGCAGCCGTCAGCTGGTCACCCGGCGCGCCGGCGTACCACTCGTCGAGGCCGGCGTCGCCGTTGGTGGCGGCTGCGACGAGTCGCCCGGCGTAATGGTCCCAGCCCTCGAGATGGCTCGCCGCCTGCTCGGGCGTCAAGCCGCTGTGGACGAGCCGCACCCGTGTCCCGCCTTCGGCAGGCTCGAGCGTGATCGTCACCGTCGAGGCGCCGGGCGGCAGTTCTTCGCTGTCCTCCCAGCCCCAGCTGAAGACGAGCCGCTTGCCTGGCTCGACCTCGGTGATCGTGCCGGCCGCCGTGTGCCCGGGGACGATCGTCCACCGGTACTCGCCTCCGGCCCGCAGTTCGACGCGAGCCGTGACGGCCTGCCAGCGTCGCAACCGCTCCGGTTCGGTCAGGAGCGCGAAGGTCTCCTCCGGCCCGAGGGGGACCAGGACGGACTTCTCTGCGGTCATGCCGTTTCCTCCTTCGGTGGCCGGCCGGGCTGCTGCCAGCTCTGCCAGCTCCCTCGTCCAGAATCTGTCGAGCTCCTCGCGCAGCGCCGCCATGCCACTTGGGACGAGCTTGTAGTAGCGGTACCGGCCCTCCTGACGAGCCTCGACCAATCCTGCATTGGATAACACCCCCAGATGTTGCGAGATCGCCGACCGCGTGACGCCGAACTGAGCGGCGAGCTGGCTGACGGTCTGCTCTCCAGAAGACAGCAGCTCCAGGAGCCGCCGCCTGTTCGGCTCGGCGAGAACGGCCACCAGATCGGGCACTCAGAATACGTTAGCCGAGACTAACACGTTGTGCGTAGCGCCGCGGCAAGGGGCGTCCGGCTAGCTTCTGCCAACAAGGTTGACGAGGAGGCCGGCGCGGTGCGGATGTCCAGGATGTTCGGTGAGACCCTGCGGGAGGCCCCGGCGGGGATCGAGTCGCCGGGTCACCAGTTCCTGCTGCGGGCCGGCTATGTACGCCATCTCGCCCCGGGCATTTTCTCGTACCTTCCGCTCGGCTGGCAGGCGATGCTGCACGTCGAGCAGATACTGCGCGAGGAGATGATGGCAATCGGCGGCGTCGAGCTGTCGATGCCCGTCGTGCAGCCGGCCGAGCTCTGGCAGCAGAGCGGCCGCTACCAGGCGATCGGCGCCGAGCTCACGCGGTTTCACGACCGGCGGGACCGGGACATGGTGCTCGCCATGACGCACGAGGAGGTCGTGGCCACGCTGGCGGCGACTGAGATCAACTCCTACCGCCAGCTCCCGAAGGCCGTCTTTCAGATCCAGACCAAATGGCGCGACGATCCCCGCCCACGCGCCGGGATGATCCGCGCCCGGGAGTTCACCATGAAGGACTCCTACACGTTGGATCTCGACGATGCCGGTCTCGACGCCCAGTACCGGGCACACTACGCGGCCTACTTCAAGATCTTCGCCCGGTGTGGCCTCCCGGTCATCGCCACCGGTGCCGACGTCGGCATCATGGGCGGCAGCGAGGCGCACGAGTTCATGTACCTGACGCCCCTCGGCGAGGACACGCTCGTACTGTGCGACAACTGCGGCTACTCGCAGAATCGGCAAGTGGCGACCTCGCGCAAACCGGCGGCCGAGGCCGAGGAGGTGCGACCGGCGCAGAGGGTCGAGACTCCACACGCCTCGACGATCGACGAGCTCGCCACGATGCTGGGCGTGCAAAAAGCGCGGACGGCCAAGATCATCTTCCTCATCGCCGAGAAACGCGGCGAGGACGGCACCACCGTCCCCCGCCCCCTCGTGGCCGTGGTCCGGGGCGACACCGACCTCAGCGAGGCCAAGCTCGCCAATCTCTTCGGCGGCGCCGAGCTGCGACCGATGACCCTCGAAGAGATCTCCGCGATAGGCGCCGTCGCCGGCTACGCCTCGCCGATCGGCTTGACGGGCGGCGAAGTCGTCGCCGACGAGCTTGTGATGGCCTCGCCGAACCTCGTCGCCGGCGCCAACGAGGAGGGCTGGCACCTCCTCGACACGAACGCCGGTCGCGACTGGCAGCCCGACGTCGTCGCCGACATCGCCGCCGCCGACGACGGTGACGGCTGCTCGAATTGCGGCGAGCCGTTGCGCACGGTCCGGGGCGTCGAGGTCGGGAACATCTTCAAGCTCGGCACCCGCTATGCCAAGGCGTTCGGGGCGACCTACCTCGACCCCGACGGCAACGCCCAGCCGATCGTGATGGGCTGTTACGGGATCGGGGTTGGGCGGCTCCTCGCCTGCATAGCCGAGGAGCACCACGACGACCGCGGTTTGCGCCTGCCCGTTTCCATTGCCCCGTATGAGGTGCACCTGACAGTGCTGCGCGGCGCCGACTCTCCGGCCGGAGAGGTGGCCGAGCGGGTCTACGAATCGCTCGAAGCCGCCGGCGTTTCGGTGCTCTACGACGATCGCGGCGAGCGACCCGGCGTGCAATTCGCCGACGCGGATCTCATCGGGCTTCCCGTGCGCCTGACCGTGAGCGAACGCTCGATTGCCGCCGGCGGCATCGAGCTGAAGCGCCGCGACGCCGACGAGACCCGCATCGTCGCCGAGGACGACCTGCTCGCGGCAATCCGAGCCGAGCTCGAGGTCTCTGTCGGCGGCTGAGGCGCCGCCGGCCGGCCGAGGCGCCGCCGGCCGGCCGAGGTGCCGCCGGCCGAGGTGCCGCCGGCCGAGCACCCGAGCCTCGGAGCTCAGGACTCGGCCGCCGTCCGAAACGTCCGGAACGACCGGGACTCCATCACGTTCGCGAGCTGCACGGCGGCCGCGAACGCGTCCGAGAAGCTCACGTACAGGGGCGCGAAGCCGAAACGGCACACGTCGGGAATACGAAAGTCTCCGAGGACGCCACGGTCGGCCAAGGCCCCGACTATGGCCCGAGCCTGCGGGTGACGGAGCGACACCTGTGACCCGCGGCGCTCGGGATCGCGCGGCGAGGCGAGCTCGAACACACCGGGAAGCCGCTCTTCGAGGGCAGCGATGAACAGCTCGGTGAGCTGAACCGACTTCGTCCTCACCTGCTCGTTGGAGATGTCTGCGCGGCAGTCGAGCGCCGTTTCGAGCACGCTCAAGCCGAGAATCGAAGGAGTGGACGTGAGGAATTGCCTGATGCCGCTAGCCGGTCGGTGGTCAGGAGCCATCTCGAACGGCGACTCGGTCCCCAGCCAGCCCGGCAGGGGGTTGCGGACGAACTCCTGCAGCGCCTGACGCACGTACAGAAACGCCGGCGCGCCGGGGCCTCCGTTGAGGTACTTGTAACCACAGCCGACGGCGAGGTCGACCCCGTGCGCCTCGCAACCCACGTCGACGGCGCCGGCCGAGTGGCTCAGGTCCCAGAGCGTGAGGGCTCCGGCCTCGTGCGCCGCGGCGGTGAGCCCGGGGAGATCGAACATCTCTCCAGTGCGGAAATCGACATGGGTCAGGTACAGCACGGCGACGCTCTCATCCAGTTCGCCGCTGAGGGCGGCCGGGTCGACGCGGCGCACTTCGACGCCCTCGAGGAGCCGAGCGACGCCGCCGGCCGCGTGGAGGTCGCTCGGGAAATTCGTCGGCGTCGTGAGCACGACCTTGCGCCCTGGGCGCGCCCACAAGCCGGCGATGAGGAGCTTGGCGAGGAGGATCGTCGTCGAGTCGCAGGCGATGACCTCGCCCGGCAGCGCGCCGATGATCGGGGCGATCTTGTCGCCGACCCGCTCGGGCGCCGAGAACCAGGTGCCGTGCCAGCTTCGAGCGAGGCTCTGGCCCCACTCGTGCTCGAGTACCTCGGCGGCCCGGGTCGGGACGGTACGCGGCAGAGCGCCGAGCGAGTTCCCGTCCAGGTAGACCTCACCGGGCGTCAACACAAAACGATCCCTCACCCGCCCCAGCGGGTCCCCCCCATCGAGGGCCTCGCACCGCTCACGGGTCCAGGCGAAGGCGGCCACGCCGAGCCACGCTACAACGCGGTGCGCCGGCCCACCCCCGACAGGATGCGCCGGCCCAGCCCCGACAAGGTGCGCTGGCCCAGCCCCGATAAGGTGCGCCGGCCCCGCCCCGATAAGGATGGCGACCATGACAGCGTTGAACGAGACCGACCAGCGTCATCTGCGCGCCGCCTTCCGCGTAGCCCTCCGGGCGAAGGAGGAGGGCAACCTCCCGTTCGGGTGCGTCATCGTCGACGAGGCCGGCGAGGTTGTCGTCGAACAGGGCAATCAAGCCCTCCTCCCCACGCGCGACCCCACCGCCCACGCCGAGGCGAGGGCCGCTGGCACAGCCGCCCGACGTTACGAGGCGCGCGAGCTCAACCGATTCACCCTCTACTCGAGCGCAGAGCCCTGTGCCATGTGTGCCGGCGCCATTTACTGGGCCGGCATCGGACGGGTGGTCTTCGGTCTGACCGAGCGCGACCTGAAGGATCTCACGGGCAACCATCCGGACAACCCAACGATGGACCTGCCGTGCCGCGAGGTCCTCGCCCGCGGACAGCGCAGCGTGGAGGTCGTCGGGCCGGCTCTCGTCTCCGAGGCGTTGGCTGTCTTCGAGGGCTACTGGGGCTAAGGTCCGGCCGGCGGCCAGGATGGTGGTCGCGTCGGCGGGAACGCAGCCCACGAGGAGGAGGGGATGCAGTTGCCAGAGTTCCCAGCTATCACGCACGTCGCGGTCACGGTCAGCGATCTTGACCGCAGCCGCGAATGGTACGGGCGGTTGATCGATGCACCGCCGGTGCTCGACGAGGACACGGGTTCGTTCCACCACGTCGTCTGGTTGACCGGTGGCACCTTGCTGGGCATCCACCAGCATCCGCACATGGACAGCACCGAGGCGTTTCGAGAGTTCCGGCCTGGGCTCGACCATCTTGCCTTCGGTTGCACGAATCGGGGGGAGTTGGAGGCGTGGGCGGCGCGTCTCGACGAACTCGGAATCGCTCACGGGGGGATCGTCGACGCACCCTACGGGTCGGGTCTGTCATTTCGGGACCCGGACAACATCGCCCTTGAGTTCTTCGCGCCGCCCGGCGTCGTAGGCACGCTCGGAGCCTCCGAAGAAACGGCTCGCCATATCCGGCACGCAGGACTTATGATCGCCCCGGCGGACCCCGCGGCTGGCGACAGGGTTTAAGGCTCGGCTAGTTCGGCTAGCTCGGCTAGCTAGTCAGCCCGGGGTCTCGCCACCTACGGGAGCGCGCCGCGTGCACGCCTCCCGGCCGGCCAATGCGGGTCCCCGGGTCGGTCCACGAGCGCGGCAACGTCCTCCGGCCCCAGGGGGAAGGGGACTCCGGAGGACGCTGACATTCAAATGTAGGACAACCCTGCGAGGCTCAAAGCGCGGAAACGGCGACGACCTGCAGGCAAGGAGATTGCGATTTTGTGAAGTAGCGCCTTGGCTTGGACTGGCCGTGGCGAGTGAGAAGGGGGAGACGTGCCTCGCAGCAACAAGTACGACATCTTGTTCGAGCCAATCGCCATTGGGCCTAAGACGCTGAAGAACCGGTTCTATCAAGTACCGCACTGCACGGGGTTCGGTCGTGCGAAACCCTGGTCGCAAGCACGGCACCGCAGCGTGAAAGCCGAAGGAGGTTGGGGCGCGGTCTGCACGGAGTTCTGTGCCATAAGCCCGGAGTCGGACGAGGCCCCGTATCCTGCCGCCAGGTTGTGGGACGACGGTGATGTTAAGGCCCTGGCATTGATGTGTGACGAGGCGCACGCGCACGGGGCACTCGCCGGCGTGGAACTGCACCACGGCGGAGTTCACGCCGAACGACGGGAGACTCGCGTGCCTGCTGTCGGGCCGTCGCAGCTCGGCGGCGACTTCGCGCTGCCTGCGATGTCGGTCCCGAAGGCCATGGATCGGGAGGACATCGAGCGAGTCACACAGGACTGGGTGGCCGCGGCCGAAAGGGCCAGGCAGGCCGGGTTCGACATCGTCTACGTGTACGGCGGCCACACGTACCTACTCGGCCAGTTCTTGTCGCCTTTCTACAACCGGCGCAACGACGAGTACGGCGGCTCGTTGGAGAATCGTGCTCGGCTCTGGCTCGAGACGCTCGAGCGGGTCAGAACGGCCGTGGGCCGCGACTGCGCGATTGCCGTCCGTCTGTCGGCTGACTCGCCGGGCAGCCCCAGCGTGGCCATCGACGACGCTCTCGGATTCGTGGCGATGGCGGACGAGTTCGTCGACCTTTGGGACCTGCAGGTCGGTGGAATCGCCGAATGGTCAAAGGATTCTGGCGCATCACGTTTCTTCAAGGAGGGCTACCAGTTCGAGTGGACTCGGCGCCTGCGCGAGAGCACGAGCAAGCCGATCGTGGGTGTCGGGCGGCTCGTGAATCCGGATCTGATGGTCGACATCGTGGCGAGCGGTTGTCAGGACATCATCGGAGCAGCCCGGCCGTCGATCGCCGATCCGTTTCTCCCGAAGAAGATCGCGGAAGGCCGCTTCGACGAGATTCGCGAGTGCATAGGTTGCAACGCCTGCACCAGTCGGGCTGCGTGGGGCGGCCACCTCGGCTGCACACAGAATGCAACCGCTGGAGAGGAGTACCGCAGGGGCTGGCACCCGGAGGTCTTCTCGAGGGCCGCGAACGCGGACAAGGACGTATTGATCGTCGGTGCGGGGCCGGCCGGCATGGAGTGTGCGACGGTCCTGGGGAAACGGGAGATGGTCAGAGTCCACCTCGTCGAAGCCAGCTCCGAGATGGGCGGTTGTGTGCGCTGGATCTCTCAGCTTCCAGGGCTCGGAGAGTGGTCGAGGATCACGAATTATCGACGGATCCAAATCGACAAGCTCAAGAACGTCGAACTGATCACCGGCAAGACGGTGGACTGCGCAGACGTGCTCGAGTACGGAGCCGATCTTGTGGTCATCGCTACCGGATCCAGCTGGTCGACGGACGGGCTCAACTGTGCGACCCGCGCGCCGATCCCTGGAGCGGACGCAGAGAAGCCCAATTGCCTGACGCCGGAGCAGATCCTTCTCGAGGGCAAGGCGGTCCCGGGGCGAAGAGTCCTTGTCTACGACTGCGACGGCTACTACGTCGGGCCGAGCGTCGCGGAACGCTTGAGCGCCGAGGGGCACACCGTTGACCTCGTCACGTGTTTCGAACAGGTGGCTCCCCTCTGCACCGAGACTCTGGAAGGCCCGATGTTGCGGCAGCGGCTTCACGACCTCGGGGTTCGTTTCCACCGCGCTGTGCGGCTGCTCAGACTCGAAGACGGGGGAGCGGTTGGCGAGGACGAGTTCGGCGACCCGGTCGAGCTCGAGGCAGACGCCGTCGTGCTGGTGACTCAGCGAGTGTCCGACGACGCGCTCTATTCCCAGATCGTGTCCGACCCGTCACGGCTCCGCGAAGCGGGGATTCAGGCTGTACACACGATCGGAGATTGCGTAGCGCCGCGTCTTTTGGCGGACGCGATCTTCGACGGCCATCGCCTCGCCCGCGAGATCGACTCCGAGAGCCCAGCCCTGCCGCGCCCGTACCTACGTGAGGAGGCTGCAGTTTAGGGGAGGCACACGTTCCCTCCCGGTTGATGCGAAGATAGGGTCGGCGGGCCGCCGGCCGAAATCGTATGGGGATCGGCGGCGAAAATGATCGAAGGGGGAACGGAATATGAGCATCCGACGAGACGCGGACCCCACGCCTCCGGAGGACGAGGGACCGCGGAGTCTGAGTCGCCGGCAGTTCCTCGGATCGCTCGCCGGTGCCGGAGCCGCCATCGGGGCCGGTTCCGTCCTGGCCGCGTGCGGGGCGTCGTCCACGCCGACGCCGCCGACGACCACCAGCAGCCTCAAGAAGCCCAAGCACGGCGGCCAGCTCAGGGCAGGCCTCTCCGGCGGGACTTCCAGCGATACCCTCGACGGTGAGAACCAGCTCAACAACGTCGACTACGCGAGGTGCGCCCAGCTGTACGATCCGCTCGTCGGCTTCGACCAGAATGCCCACAACACGCTGGTGCTGGCGGAGGAGATCACGCCCAACTCGAAGGCCACGTCCTGGACGATTCGGGTGAAGCAGGGGGTGACCTTCCACAACGGTAAGGAGCTCACCGCCGAGGACGTCGTCTACATGTTCCAGTACATCTTGAACCCGAAGCTCCCGGCGATCGGTGCGGTGTCGTTGCAACCGGTCGATCTCGCCGGCGTACGGGCCGTCGACAAGTACACCGTCGTGGTGCCCTGCCACACGCCGTTTGCGACGCTCGAGGACACGCTGGTGAACTACACCTATAACGTCATCCCGGTCGGATTCGACCCGAAGCATCCCGTCGGGACGGGCCCCTTCATGTACGAGAGCTTCACTCCGGGCCAGCAGAGCCTGTTCAAGCGGAATCCCAACTATTGGCAGACGGGTCTGCCCTATGCCGACAGTCTGCTGATCAACGATTTCGCTGACGAGAACACGCAAATCAGTGCGTTGTTGGCCGGCCAGGTCGATGTCATCGACCTTCTTTCGTACCAGAGCATCGAAGCGGTGAAGCACGGCGGGATGAACGTGTCGACCGCAAATGGAGGTGGGTGGAACCCGTTCACCATGAGGGTCGACACCGCACCGTTCAACGACGTCCGGGTCGCGCAGGCGTTTCGACTTATCCCTGATCGCCAGGAGATGCTCGACCTGGTCTTCGGTGGCCATGGACTGGTCGGCAACGATCTTTTCAGCATCTGGGATCCTGTCTACGCAAGCTCGATCCCCCAACGGACGCAGGATCTCGACAAGGCCAAGTTCCTGCTCAAGAAGGCCGGCCAGGAAAATATGACGATCGAGCTGGTGACTGCCGACCTGGCGCAGGGTGTCATCGACACCGCTCAGGTGTTCGCCAAGCAGGCGGCAGGCGCCGGCGTGACGGTGAACCTCCGCGAGGTCACGGTCACCGAGTTCTATGGATCGAATTACCTCAAGTGGATCTTCGCCCAGGACTACTGGTACTTCGACCCTTACTTTCCACAGGTCGGGCTGGCGAATCTGCCGACTTCCGGTTACAACGAGACTCACTACGAGAACCCGCAATACCTGAAGTGGTACGCGGAGGCCTTGCGAACCGTCGACGAGTCGAAGCGGAAAGAGATTGCGCTCGACATGCAGCGACTGTTCTTCGACACGAGCGGTTACATCATTCCGTATTTCTCGCCGACCATCGACGGCTACTCGAACAAGCTCAATGGCGTGAAGGAGTCGCGGCTGGGTGTGCCCTTCGGCTTCTTCAACTTCAAGGAGATGTGGTTCGACTGACCAATTCGGGGTGACGGGAGCAGTCGTTGCGCCGGCCGAAGGAGATGGGCGATGCCCATAAGTGTCTCGGACATTCCGGGTCTTGATCCCAACATCAATGCGATCCGCCGTCGGACGGCGGATTTCATCAACGCCGAGGTCCTCCCGAACGAGGAGCAATTGTGGGAGTCGCTCCGGGGCTTCGACCTGGAGGAAGGCGAGCGGGAGCACCGCCGGCGCCAGACGATCCTGCTCCGCGAGGAGATCAAGGCCAAGGTCAACGAGGCTGGCCTGTGGGCACCGCATCTTCCCAAGGAGTACGGCGGGATGGGACTTGACTTTCTCTCCCTCGCCTACATGTACGAAGTGCTCGCCTACGCGACCGGAGCGCCGGCGCTCTTCGGCATCGCGGCACCGAATTCGGGTAACGCCACGATTCTCGTGAAGTACGGCACCGAGGAACAGAAACAGAAGTGGCTCCTGCCGCTCATCGACGGCCGCATGGAGTCGGGCTTCTCGATGACCGAGCCCGACAACGCCGGGTCGGACCCTCGCTCGATCAAGACCGAGGCGGTCCGGGTCGGCGACGACTGGGTGATAAACGGCCACAAGTGGTTCACCTCGAACGGGATAGCTGCCGACTTCTTCATCGTGATGTGCCGGGCCAACGACCCGACTGGCGAGCTCGGCAAGCCCGGTCAGATGACCCAGATCATCGTCCCGACCGAGACCGCGGGCGTGAGAATCGTCCGCGGCATCGGGATCTTCGGGCGCTCGAAGTCCGACCACTGCGAGGTTCTTTACGAGGACGTGCGCGTGCCGGTGGCGAACACGCTCGGCCTGGTCGGACAAGGCCATCAGGCGGCGCAGGACCGCCTCGGCGCCGGCCGTGTCTACCACTGCATGAATTCGATCGGTCAGATGTGGCGCGCCTTCGACCTCATGGTCGAGCGATCGCTCACCCGGGAAGTGCACGGCGGGCTCCTCAAGGACAAGGAGTTCGTGCAGGGGTTCATCGCCGACAGCCTCATGGACATCCAGGCGTCCCGGCTCATGACCATCAACGCTGCCGAGAAGGTGGCGAACAATGACACCCAGGCGAGAACGGCCATCTCTGCCATCAAGGTCTTCGTCCCGGCCGCCTTCCACCGAGTCGTCGACCGGGCGATCCAGGTCTGGGGCGGCGCCGGCGTCACGAATGATCTGCCGTTGGCTCAGATGTACCTGGCGGCACGGATCCTTCGACTGGCGGACGGACCGGACGAAGTTCACCGGATCCTCATTGCCAAGAATGTCGTGCGCCACTACGAGGGCGGCTCGTCCTGGGACTTCGGCATCTGAGGACCAGCGGTCGCCGCGTCCGGAGGACGCTCGCTCTTCTCGCGCTCGGGTCGGCGAGCCTTCCCCTCACGGCGGGCGCGCTGCACGGCACCGCCGGCGGGCGCCGCTGCACGGCACGCCGGCGGACGCCCTGCACGGCCCGCCGGCCGACGCCGCCCTTGCTGTCGACGCTCCGGCGCCGGTGTCCTTCGTCGTCAACACGAAGTCGATCGTCGGCCCGATCTCGCCCTTGATCTACGGCCTGAACGCCGACGACTCACCAGGCTCGGGCTTTTCTTCGCTCCTCTCCGAGACAAGGCCCGGTCTCCTCCGCCTCGGTGGCGATCGCTGGACGGCGTACAACTGGGAGAACAACGCCTCGAACGCCGGCTCCGACTACAACTACGAGAACGACGACTTTCTGACACCGTCGAAGAAGCCCGGCGCGGCCGTCGAGCCCACGGTGGAAGCCGCCAAGAGGACGGGAGCTACGGCACTCGTCACGGTCCCGATCGTCGACTACGTCGCGGCCGACGAGACCGGGGGTGATGTCTTCAATTACCCGAACTTCCTGAAGACCAAGTTCAAGATGAACCGGCCCACCGATCCGGCGAAGCTGACCACAAAGCCGGTCGTCGACGACGCCTACGTGTATCAGAACCAGTTCGTCTATTGGCTCAAGAAGGCGGTGCCCGGAGCCCACGTGATGTTCTCGCTCGACAACGAGCCGGACCTTTGGTCGTCGACCCATCCCGAAGTCCATCCGAAACCGGTCACCTACGCGGAGCTCCTCTCCCGAGACCTCGAATACGCGAGGGCGATCAAGAAGGTCTGGCCGACGGCGCTCGTCACGGGCCCGGTGAGCTACGGATGGGAAGGCTACGAGACCCTCCAGAACGCTCCGGACTCGGGCAAGGACGGGAACTTCCTCGCTTGGTACCTGCGACAGGTGAGGGCAGCCGACGCCAAGGCGAAGATGCGTCTCGTGAACGACCTCGACCTCCACTGGTATCCGGAGGCCACCGGCGGCGGGGTCAGGGTGACGGGCACCGAGACGACGCCGGCCGTCGTCGCCGCTCGAGAGCAAGCGCCCCGGTCGCTGTGGGATCCCTCGTACGTCGAGAAGAGCTGGATCACTGCCGATACCCTGAACAACAAGGGCATCGACCTCATCCCCAGGATCGAGGGGCTGATCTCGAAGGACAACCCGGGGATGTCCCTCGACTTCTCGGAGTGGAACTACGGCGGCGGCCAGTCGATCAGCGGCGGGATCGCGACCGCCGACGTGCTCGGGATCTTCGGACGTTACGGGGTACACGCGGCGGCGCTGTGGCCGCTGGCCGAGGACAGCAGCTACGACTACGGAGCCTTCGCCATGTACCGCAACTACAACGGCCACGGCGCCGCCTTCGGCGACACAGAGGTCAAGGCCTCGACGAGCGCCCCGCAGGAGACCTCGGTCTACGGCTCGGTCGAGCACGCCCACACGGGGCACGTCGTCATCGTCCTCATAAACAAGCATCTGCAACCTGACCGGGCCACGCTCAAGATTCTCGGGGGTCCGAAGTTCACGGCCGCAGCGGTGTGGACGCTAACGAGCGCCGGCTCGGCTCCGAGACGTGCCGCCGGCCTGCGGGCAACGGCCGTCGACACGTTCGGCTACACGATGCCGGCGCAGTCGGTCTCGGTCATCGTGCCGGCCGCCCCGGCCTCTGCCACCGGCCGAGGCCCCTTGGCCTCTGCTAGCGGCCGAGGGAGCCCCGGCCTCCGCCAGCGGCCGAAGCGCCTTGGCACATTCCAATTTCCACAAAAAACTTGCCTCCAGAAAAGATTGTGACCGGTCGCAATCTCGATTGGAGGCAAGTTCAAACAAGAAAAAGACAATTGCCACAGGCCGATCCCCGGCCGACCAAGGCACAGGCGCCGCTGGGAGCGCCGTGGCAAGCGCCAAGCCCAAGCCCAAGCCGAGGCCCAGGCTTTCAAGCGGGCAACACAGGTCGGTAGATAGCCGCCCACATCGCTTCCTCGACCGCTGAAGGGAGCCGAGCGTCGTCGACCTCCACCGCGGCCACCCCGTCGGCCGCCGCGGCTCGGGCGACGCCAACCGCGACCGCGGCCGAGACCTTGCGGACACCATTGATGAGAGGAAGAAGAGGCGCGCCGGGTGGCGTCGAGTCGACGGTGCCGGCCAGCGCGGCGGCCGCGGCGAACAGCATGTGGTCGGTGACCCGTGACGCACGCGAGACGACGGTTGCGAGCCCGAGCCCGGGGAAGACGAGAGCATTGTTCGCCTGCGCGATCATGTACGTCGTGCCGTCGTAGACGACCGGCTCGAACGGGCTGCCGGTGGCAACCAGCGCGCGGCCCTCGGTCCATGTGATCAGGTCGGCCGGCGTCGCCTCGCTCAACCGGGTCGGATTAGACATCGGGAAGATCATGGGCCGCTCCACGTGACGCGCCATCTCGCGCACGATCGGCTCGCTGAAGGCGCCTGGCCGGCCTGAGGTGCCGATGAGGATGGTCGGCTCGACCCGCCTCACCACCTCGGCGAGGCCGATCCCGCCGAGGTCGCTTTCCCGCTCCCAAGCCGCCACTTCCGCCGCCGGACGGGCGAACGGGACTTGGAAGTCAAGGAGGCCAGTCATGGCGTCGGTCAGGAGGCCATGCCGGTCGACGCACCAGAGACGCCGCCTGGCCTGGTCCGTGCCGAGCCCGGCGCCGAGGCCGGCGCCGAAGCCATCGCCGGCGCCGAAGCAATCGCCGGCGATGGCGCCCGTCAGCTGGTCGGCGATGCCGATCCCGGCTGTGCCGGCACCGAAGATCACCACGCGCTGGTCGGCGAGTGTCTGCCCGGTCACGCGGAGCGCCCCCAGAACTGCGGCGAGATTGACGGCTCCGGTGCCCTGCACGTCGTCGTTGAAGGTGAGGATCCGGTCGCGGTAGCGGGCGAGGATGCGTCTGGCGTTGGCGGAGCCGAAGTCTTCCCAGTGGATCAGGGCGTGTGGGAACAGCTTTGTGGCGGCGGACACGTAGGTGTCGACGAAGCGGTCGTAGACATCCTGGTCGACTCGCCGATGAGGCGTGCCGAGATAGAGAGGATCGTCGAGCAGGCTCTGGCGATTCGTCCCGACGTCGAGGACCACGGCGAGGACGCGGTTCGGGTCGAGCCCGCCGGCGGCGGTGTACACCGCGAGCTTGCCGACCGAGATCTCCAAGCCCCCGATGCCCCAGTCGCCGATACCGAGGATCGCCTCGCCATCGGTCGCGACGAGCAGGTCGACTTCGTCGGGGCCGAGCTCGGAGGCGGCGAGCGAGCTCTCGACGAGCTCGGGATGGTCAACAGACAGGTAGATCCCCCGAGGACGCCGGTACTCGTGGCTGTATCGCTCGATCGCGGTGCCGATGGTCGGGGTGTAGACGATCGGCAGCATCTCCGGGAGATGGTCGATCACCAATCGGAAGAAGAGCACCTCGTTGCGGTCGTGCAGGGCTGTGAGGAAGATGTTCTTCGCCAGGTCTGTCGGCTGTTCCTGGAACTGACTGTAAGAACGGGCCAGCTGCTCGTCGAGGTGGAGGATACGCGGCGGCATCAGCCCGACGAGGCCGAGGGCCAGTCGCTCCGTTGCGTCGAAGGCCGTCCCCTTGTTGATCCGCGGGTCGGAGAAGACCTGGCGCCCGCGCAGCCTCGTCCGCCAAGACCCGTCGGGTTCCCGCCAGCTCTGGCGCATCGCTCCTCCTCGTGGTGGCTCGTGGTGGCGCCGACTCCCGAGGGGCGCCGACTCCCGAGGGGCGCCGACTCCCGAGGCGCCGACTCCCGAGGCGCCGACTCCCTAGGCGCCGATCGCCACCCGAGGAGCGCCGAGCCTCAGGCCTGAAGTGTCGCGATGCGAGCCTGCTGGGCCGCCGCCAGTCGTGTGAGCCCGGCGACGTTCTTCTCGATCTTGTCGCGTGCGCGGTCGGCTTGCGGGCTCAAGCCCTCGAGGTCGGACAGGTGCCAGTAATCGAGCGTCGGCTTCACCACCGCTTCGACGAACTGCTGGGCGCCGAAGATGCCGGCGAGGGCGATCGCCTCCTCGTGCTTGGTGAAGCCCGGGATGCCGGTTCCGGGCATCTTGAAATTCCGCAGCTCGCTCTGGATCGCATTCACCATCATGGACGGGTCGATCTCGAGCGCCGCGAGCACGAGGTCGCGGTAGAAGGCGTGATGGAGTCCCTCGTCCCCTGCAACCTTCGACATGATCTTCTTTCCGCGCTTGGTCTTGTCCAGAGCCTGCCCCGTGTTGCGGTGGGCGACCTGGGTGGCGAGCTCCTGAAAGCTGACGTACGAGATCATCTCAGCGACGCTGTTGCTCTCGGGAACCTGACCCCTCGACATCTGCACCATCCGGTCGTCCTCGAGACGGTAGGGATCGATCGCTCGGGTGGCGAGGATCCAGTCGCGTATGGCAGCCGAGTGACGCCATTCCTCTGCGGTCCACCGCCGGCTCCACTCGCGTAGCGGATGATCGGCCTGGACTGCGGACATGAGGGTGTGGGTGTAGTAGGGGAGATTGTCCTCGGTCAGGACATTGACGATGATCGCGCTCTGCACCCCTTCAGGTAGGGGGTACTGCTTCGCATTCCAGCTCTCCTCGGCGTCGAAGTCAGCCGCATTGTCCCAGGGGACGTCCTCGAACGGATACCACTCCTTGGAGACCGACAGGTGTCGGTTGAACAAGCGGGCTGCCGGCTCGGCCAGCTCCTCGACGAGGGCATGGTCCTGCGCGGAGTCCACCACGAGACTTCCCATGTGTTGTCCTTTACTTTTAATGCTACGGGCATCCCGCACTTCGACCTGGCGGGATTCTAGGTCCTTGGGGGTCTCACAGGAAGAGAAAATGTCGGAGCCTCTCAGACCTGGTAACAATTTCAGAAGAGGCATCTCTCGAGCGAAAGGAGGTCAGCCGGGATGAAAGTCGAACGTCAACCCCGTACCCGAACTGATCGCGCGCTCGAGCCCAGGGCAACCTGACCGCAGGTTCGTAACGAAAACCCTCCGCGGCCGAGCGCTCCGAAACCAAGGAGCGTTGCCATTGTCCAATTCCTCTGCGTCCTACCAACCTGGTACGGCGCTCATCGAGCTCGGTTGGGGCCCGCCCTTCGACGCTGCGTTTGAAGAGCGCCGCGCCGAAGGATCCACCCCGGCCCGCGTCGCCCGGGTCGACCGGGGCGCCCTGACCGTCCTCACACAAGACGGCGATCTGCGCGCCCTCGTTGCCCCGCAGCTTGCCCACGACCCAGACCCGCTGAACGCGCCCACGGTTGGCGACTGGGTGGTGCTCCAGGGCGGTTCGGTCATGGAGGTGCTCCCGCGACGGAGCACCATCGTGCGAGGTGGCGCACGCACGGGCGAAGTGCCCCAGGTACTCGCCGCAAACGTCGACAAGGTCTTCGTCGTCTGCTCTCTCGAAGGCCGCTTCCGTCCCAGGCGCCTCGAGCGCCTGCTGGTCCTCGCCTGGCAGAGCGGCGCCTCTCCCGTCGCCGTGCTGACCAAGGCAGATCTCGCCGACGACGTGGCGGGCGCGGTCGAGGCGGCCGAGCGACTCATCGGTGGCGGCGACGTCGTCGCGGTGAGCTCGTTGACGGGCGCAGGCATGGACGTCATCGGCGACTTTCTCGAGCCCGGCGCCACGGTGGCGCTGCTGGGACCGTCCGGAGCGGGCAAGTCGACGCTCGCGAACCGCCTCGGGTTGGGGACGGTCGACCTCGCGACGGGCGAGATTCGTGACGACGGCAAGGGCCGCCACACGACCACCGCCCGCGAGCTCGTGCGCCTCCCCGGCGGAGCGCTCCTGATCGACACCCCGGGACTGCGGGCGCTGGCTCTCTTCGACGCGGACGAGGCCATCGGGGAGGCCTTCGGGGAGATCGAAGAGTTGGCGGCGGCGTGCCGTTTCTCGGATTGCGGGCACCGGAGCGAGCCCGGCTGCGCCGTTCAGGAGGCGATCGCCACGGGCCAGCTCGACGCCGACCGCTACGCAAGCTTCGAGAAGCTCCGCCGCGAACAACGGCACCTCGCCGCCCGCGTCGATCCCCGCGTCCGGGCCGAGGAGCGCAAGAGGTTGAAGGCGTTCGGCAAGCTTCACCGCAATCTCGACAAGCGGTGACGCGGTCACGGTCGGGCCCGGAGGCGCCGGTTCAGTCGGCGACCAGCTCTTCTTGGCCGGCCCGGTCCATCAGAGCCTTCAACTCGTCGAAGAGCTCGTTGCCGGCGTCCTTGCGGACCTCGAGCTCGAGCCGGTTACCGCGGCGGGAGGCGGTGACGACGCCGGCCTCGCGGAGGACCTTGACGTGGTTGCTCACCGTCGGCTGCGCGAGATCGAACGAGCGGGCGATCTCGCCCACCGTCATGGGGCCGCCGGCGAGTGAGTCGATGATCGCGAGCCGTGTCGGGTCGGCGAGCGACTTGAGACGCTTGGCTAGAAGGTCGGTTCTCGCCCGTGCGCTCTGCCCGGTCTCCTCGGCGGCGACACCGACAAGGATGCCGTTCGGGAGATCGAACAGGAGACCCTGGCCGGAGAAGTAGCTCGGTGCGATCGTCACCGAGACCAGCGCCGGTAGGAGGCTGATCAGCCGGGGCAGGATCTTCTTGAGGTACTCGCACTCGACGACGATGAGGTCCACCCATTTGGCGCCACGCTCGAGCCTGCGCTGGTACCGCTCGACCGCGGCCGCCACGAGCGCTCGGCCCTCGGCCTCCCAGGTCGGGCCGACCTCGGCCCAGATGTCACGGAGCAGCTGCACGTAGTCGTCCCGCAGCTGGGGAGAGCGGCGGAGCCGGTCGAGGCGGTTCAGGAAGATCCGCCGGTCGTCCTCGGTCTCGGAGAGGAGTGGCAGCTCGGCCGGGCTGTCAACCGCCGCCGCGGCGACGCCCGCCAGCAGTTCCTCGATCTCGACGCTTCCGAGCAGATGAGCCTGGTCGGCAAGGATCGCCAGCTCTCCGAAGTCTCCGACGCCGTCGGCCCAGAACGATCGGATGCGATGCTCCAGCCCGTTCGGCCGCTCGTACAGGGCCTGAAGCTCCGGGTGATTGATGCAGAGCTGCTCCTTGCGGGCGGCGAGCAGCGCCCACGAGAGCTCGACGGCGATCGACGGTCCGATGGTGATCACCGCCGCCGGCGTCTCGGTCCTCTGCTCTACGAGTTGCATAGCCACATGACTATATCAAGAAATAGTTGAAAAGGCAACAACTTTCCGGTACAATCTCCACAGAGAGAAAAGGCCGGGCGCCGGACGTGCTGGGCAACTTTGAAGTCGATATGACTGCGATGTGCCCTTGACTGACGCCAGGAGTGATGTCATAATGATGTCACGATCATATCAACCCAGCCAACCTAGTGAAGGAGGGATATCCCATGATGAACCCAATGAACAGCAAGCAGATCGTGGATCTGCACATGCAGGACCTGGAGCGGCTTTCCGAGCCGCGCAGATGGCAGCTGGCGCGCCGCAGGGCTTCAGCCTCCTTGCGCCGTTGGCGGCTCGACCGAGACGCTCGGGGTCGGTGATTCGCACGATCCTCCGTTTCTGCTAGCTCCCCCCTGGGAAAGAGGCGCGCACGTCGCCGGCCAGTGCCGGACCGTGCGCGCCTCTTATTCTCCCAGGTCTGAGTCGACCACGGCGGGGAGTTCGGCGTGACGCGAGTCACTCGCCCGGGTCCTCGCGTGCCGAGGCCACCCGCAACGGCGCCTTGTCCTCCCCGTAGCGCGCGATGACGTGGACGTCGACGCCGGACTGACCCGCGAAGCGCAGCACTCGCTGCACCACCGAGGGTCTGCTCATGACGCGCTCCCAGCGGGAGCGGCGGGACGCACCGAGCACGATCTGGGTGATCTGGTTGTCCTTCGCGAATTTCACCAGCGCCGGGGCCGGGTCGTCGGCGGTGACCTCGTGCCACTTGGCCCCCAGGTCCTCGGCGAGGGTCCTGATCGACGCGAGCGCCTGTTTGGACGCCGGCCGCGTGTTCTCCTCGCCGACGACGTGGACGACCTGGAGGTCGGCGTGCAGCCGTGTGGCCATGCGAGCCGCACGGCGGAGCACGGCATCGGTGCCCGCCGCCCCCGTGACCGCGACCATGATGCGCTCGGCGGTGTCCCAGACGATGTCCGGGTGCTTGGCGACGAGGAACTCGAGGAGCTCCTCCTCGGTCTCGTCGGCGACGAAACGAAGCGCAAGCTCGCGCAACGCCACAAGGTTCTGCTGCTTGAAGAAGCTGGCCAGCGCGCTCGGGATCTTCTCCGGCGGATAGATGTTCCCGTGCAGCATGCGCCGGCGCAGCTGTTCGGGGGACGAGTCGATCAGCTCGATCTGGTCGGCCTTGCGGACGACCCAGTCCGGCACCCGCTCGCGGACGGACACGCCGGTGATCTCCTCCACGGCGTCGGCCACGCTCTCGAGGTGCTGGATGTTGACAGTGCTGATGACCGCGATCCCGGCGTCGAGGATCTGGAGCACGTCCTCCCACCGCTTGGCGTGGGGACCGGAGCCGGGCACGTTCGTGTGGGCGAGCTCGTCGATGAGCGCCACCTCCGGACGGCGGGCAAGCACCGCCGCCAGGTCCATCTCCTCGAACGTCGTGCCGCGGTACTCGACGACCTTGCGGGGAACGACTTCGAGGTCGCGGATCTGCTCGGCCGTGCGGGCCCGGCCGTGCGTCTCGACGAAGCCGATGACGACGTCGGCGCCGCGCCGGTGGCGCCGCCAGCCCTCGTCGAGCATCGACCAGGTCTTGCCGACACCAGCCACCGCTCCGAGATAGAGACGGAACTTCCCGGTCGGCTCGACGTCCTTCTCGGCTTCGTCCTCGTTGGGGCCGAAGTTGGCACCGACACTCACCGCGCCCGACCCTCCTTTCGATGCCTCGTCGCCACCCGGGTGGCCGCCGGACGCAACTTAGCCCGAGACGTTTGAAAGCTGAGCTATGAGGAGCGAGCCGCCGTCGTGCTCGTGAGCCATTTCGCCACCACTATGTCGGTCGAGGAGTGGGCGACGATCGAGATCGCGACTGCGACCACGGTGAGAACGAAGATCCGCTCCGCCATCGGGCCGCCGACCTCGAGCACGGTCAAGCCGTAGACCACCGATGCGAAACCCTTCGGGCCGAACCATGCTGCCGCCGCCTGCTCGCGCCACCCCAACGTGCTGCGATGCAAGGCGATCGTCAGCGCGACGGGACGCGCGACGATGATCACGCCGACCGCGAAGAGCCAACCTTCGGGGCCGACTCCCCGCAGCAGCGCGGGTGTGACCAGAGCACCGAACGCAAGCAGGGCGGCCAGCTTCAGCAACTCGGTGACGAGCTCGCCAAACCGATGAAATGCGTCCCGAGCCGTCGTGCTCACCGAAGCAACCGTGATGCCGCCGACAAAGGCTCCCAGGAACTCGTTCGCGCCGGTGACCCGACATAGAGCCAGCAGCCCCAGTCCGACGGCGAACAGGCCGAGCGGCTCGTAGAGATCGCTTGCGGAGAGGAAACGGCTCTGCTCGAGGCGAATGAAGACCCACGGAAGCGCAATCCCGAGGGCAATTCCGAGGGCGAAATCGCCCGCGAGTCGTGGGGCGTCGAGCGACCCCGTCGCCGTGACGCCCAGAAGCACGACGACGATCGGGAGGGCCAGTCCGTCATTGAGTCCGCTCTCGACGTTGAGCAGTTGCCGGAGCCGGACCGGGATTTCCTCGCGACCGACGATGGCGGCTGCGAAGACCGGGTCGGTCGGACTGAGGACCGCGCCGAGCAAGAACGCGTTGGTCCAATTGAGGCCGCCGAGATATCTCGCCATCACGGCGATCGCCGCCAGCGTCAACGGCAAGCCGAAGAGGAGAGCGCGGCCGGGCAGGCGCCAGGCCGAGCGGAGCTCTCGGACGCCGACGGCCATCCCATCGGTGAACAGGACACTGAACAGGGCCAGGTCGGCGAGCTCACGCACGGCGGGTTCGTGGGGGGTGAGCGTGATCACATGAAGGACGCCGGGACCGGCGACGAAACCTGCTGCGAGGAACAGCACGGCGGTGGACAGCACGGTGCGGTGGGCGAGCTGCGAAACGAGGACCGCAACAGCCAACGTCGTGGCGAACACGAGCACCGAGACCACGGCGGGAGTCTTCCAGCAATCAGGTCGCCCGAGACGTGCCGGGCCCTCCCGACGTCGCTCGTTTACGCGGAATTGATGCCGGAAGCCCGGTTGTTAACGCTCTGTTGACACGCCGCGCCCACATACTCGCCCCATGGGTGACTTTCTGGCAATCGTCTGTGTCGTCGCATTCACACTCGCCATGCTGGGCATGGTCTGGGCATTGGAACGCGTGTGACCTGGGTCCAAGGGGTCTTGCTGGCCGTCTCCGTGCTGGTGTTCATCTACCTCGGCATCGCCATGTTCCGGGCTGAGTGGTTCTGATGCGTTTCACGTTGGAAGTCATCGCCCTGGTCGTGTGCCTGGCCTTCGTCTGGCGCTACCTCGGCTCCTACATGGCGGCGGTCTTCGATGGCCGCGTGCACTGGATGGGCTGGCTGGAGCGGCCCACCTACCGGCTGCTCGGCGTCGACGCCGAGTCGGAGCAGACCTGGCAGCGCTACGCCGTCTCGTTGATCATCTACTCCGGCGTCGCGGTCCTCGTGGTCTACGGCTTCGAGCGTTTGCAGGGGTCTCTGCCGTTGAACCCGCAGCACTTTGGTGCGGTCGGGCCGGCGCTGTCGCTCAACACCGCGATGTCGTTTGTGACGAACACGAACTGGCAGAACTACGCCGGCGAGTCGACGATGTCGTACCTCACCCAGATGATCGCCCTCGTCGGCCAGCAGTTCGTGAGCGCGGCCGCAGGCATGGCCGTCATGGTCGGCATGATCCGCGGCTTTTCGCGCAAGAACTCGCCCACGATCGGCAACTTCTGGGTCGACGTCATCCGCGGCATCTATTACATCCTGCTCCCGATCGCCGCTGTGGCAGCAGTGATCTACATCGGCCAGGGCGCCGTCCAGACCCTGGCCGGACCGGCGCATATCCACGACCTGCTGAATGGCGTCAGTCAGACCATCCCGCGTGGACCCCAAGGTTCGATGACCTCCATCAAGCAGCTCGGGAACAACGGGGGCGGTTACACGAACGCCAATGGCGCCCACCCGTTCGAGAACCCGACCGCCTTCACCCAGTGGCTCTCATTGCTGCTGCTCCTTTCGATCCCGGTGGCGAGCACCTACATGTTCGGCAAGATGGTCAAGAGCATCCGCCAGGGCGTCGCAGTCCTTGCAACGATGGCCGTCCTCTTCGTCTCCTGGGCCGCCTTCTCGCAATACGCCGAGTCAAGGGGCAACCCTGCCGTTGCCCAGGCCGGGGTGACCTACCAACCGAGCGGCAACATGGAGGGGAAGGAGACGCGTTTCGGGGTGGCGCCTACGACGTTGTTCGACATCGCGTCCACCCAAACCTCGACCGGTTCGGTGACCGGCTCCAATGACTCGTTCACGCCGATCGGCGGCATGGGTCTGCTCACCGGCATGATGCTCGGCGAGGTCTCCCCGGGCGGGGCCGGGGCGGGCATCTATACGATCCTGGCCTTTGCGATCATCGCCGTGTTCATCGGCGGGCTCATGGTGGGCCGAACTCCTGAGTATCTGGGCAAGAAGATCCAGTCGAAGGAGGTAAAGCTCGCCGGTCTGCTCGTTCTCGTCATGCCCCTGCTCGTCCTCATCTTCACCGGGATCGCCGTCTCCATCCACTCCGGACGAGCGGGCCCGTTGAACGGCGGGCCGCACGGGTTCACCGAGATCCTCTACGCCTTCACATCCCCGGTGAACAACAACGGCTCCGCCTTCGCCGGCCTGAACGGCAACACACCGTTCTACAACGTGCTGCAGTCGGCGGGCTTCTGGTTCGGGCGCTTCGCCGAGATGATCCCGGCCCTGGCGCTCGGCGGTGTCCTCGCTCAGAAGAACGTCGTGCCGGCGTCCGCCGGGACCTTCAGGACCGACACCCCGTTGTTCGTCGGCCTGTTCGTGGGCGTGATCCTCATCGTCGGTGCACTCACGTTCTTCCCCGCCGTCGCCCTCGGCCCGATCGTCGAGCAGCTCCAGACCCACCACATCTACGGCAAGCCCAGCGCGCTCGGCGTGGTTCCTCACGTCGCCCACCTTGCGCATTACTCGTTGAGTCTCGGCCGAAAGGTCCTCGCATCATGACACCCGACAACGCCACCGCCACCCCGCCGTCCGCGGCGCCGACCCAGCCGCACGGCGTCGCCGAGAAGCGTGGCCTGTTCGACCGCGAGATCCTGGGGCCGGCGCTCGTCGACTGCTTCAGGAAGCTGGACCCTCGAGTCCAGATCAGGAACCCGGTCATGTTCGTCGTCCTCGTCGGAACGGTCGTGACCTTCATCGAGTCGGTCGCCCACCCGGGGATCTTCGACTGGAGCATCACCATCTGGCTGTTCTTGACGGTGTTGTTCGCGAACTTCGCCGAAGCCGTTGCCGAGGGGCGCGGCAAGGCACAGGCCGACACGCTCCGCCGCATGCGGTCCGAGACTCTGGCCCGCCGACTTCGCGACGACGGGACCGAAGAGCGTGTCGCCGCCGCCGAACTGCGCAAGGGCGACCGCATCGTCGCTGAAGTGAACGACATCATCCCCTCCGACGGCGAGATCATCGAGGGCATCGCCTCGGTCGACGAATCGGCAATCACGGGCGAGTCGGCTCCGGTGATCCGCGAGTCCGGCGGCGACCGGTCCGCCGTCACCGGCGGGACCAAGGTGCTGTCGGACCGCATCGTCGTCGAAATCTCGGCGGAACCGGGCCACACGTTCCTCGACCGGATGATCTCCCTCGTCGAGGGAGCGAACCGCCAGAAGACCCCGAACGAGGTCGCACTGACGATCCTCCTCGCGGTGCTGACGATCATCTTCCTCCCGGTGTGCGTGACGTTGCAACCGTTCGGCCACTACGCCGGAGCCACCGTCTCGGTCGTCATTCTCGTCGCACTGCTCGTGTGCCTCATCCCGACCACGATCGGCGCCCTTCTCTCGGCGATCGGCATCGCCGGCATGGACCGGCTCGTGCAGCGCAACGTGCTCGCCATGAGCGGTCGCGCCGTCGAGGCGGCCGGCGACACCCAGACGCTGCTGCTCGACAAGACGGGCACGATCACGCTCGGCAACCGGATGGCATCCGAGTTCACGCCTGTCGGCGGCCATGACGAACGAGAGGTGGCCGACGCCGCCCAGCTGGCGTCACTTGCCGACGAGACACCCGAGGGCCGCTCGATCGTGGTGCTCGCCAAGGAGCGTTTCGGCATACGAGAGCGCTCCCTCGGCGATGATCACACGTTCATCCCCTTCTCGGCCGTCACTCGGATGTCGGGTCTCGACGTCGACCACCGGCAGGTCCGAAAGGGCGCCGCGGAAGCCGTGAAGCGTTGGGTGACCGAGCAGGGCGGATCGATCCCGAGCGATCTCGACCCGATCGTCGAGCGCATCTCGCGCGCCGGATCTACTCCCCTCGTCGTGGCTGACGGGCCGGCCGTGCTCGGAGTCATCGAGCTGAAGGACGTCGTCAAGCAAGGGATCCGTGACCGCTTCGACGAGATGCGCGCCATGGGTATCCGCACCGTCATGATCACGGGCGACAATCCGCTCACGGCCGCGGCGATCGCCGACGAGGCGGGCGTGGACGACTACCTTGCCGAGGCGACGCCGGAGAACAAGCTGGCGCTGATCAAGCAGGAACAGGAGGGCGGCAAGCTCGTCGCCATGACCGGCGACGGCACGAACGACGCGCCGGCGCTCGCGCAGGCCGACGTCGGCGTCGCCATGAACACCGGGACGACGGCCGCGAAAGAGGCGGGCAACATGGTCGACCTCGACTCCGATCCCACCAAGCTCCTCGACATCGTCGAGATCGGCAAGCAGCTGCTGATCACCCGGGGGGCGCTGACGACGTTCTCGATCGCCAACGACGTGGCGAAATACTTCGCCATCATCCCGGCGCTGTTCATCGCCACCTACCCGCAGCTGAACAAGCTCAACATCATGAGACTGCACACGCCGCAGTCGGCGGTGCTCTCGGCCGTCATATTCAACGCCCTGGTGATTGTCGCCCTCATCCCGCTGGCGCTGAAGGGCGTGCGGTTCCGCCCCGTCAACGCCCAGCAGATCCTGCGGCGCAACATTCTGATCTACGGCGTCGGCGGGATCATCGCCCCATTCATCTTCATCAAGCTGATCGACTTGATCCTGACCGCACTGAAGGCCTACTGATGCTCCTCAACCTCCGCCGCGCCGTCGCCCTTTCGGTCGTCGTGATCGTGCTCTGCCTCGTGTACACGTTCGTCGAGACCGGGATCGCACAAGTCTTCTTCCGCCATCAGGCCGACGGCTCGCTCACCGCGTACGGGTCCCCGCAGATCGCTCAGACCTGGACCTCGCCGAAGTGGTTCATCGGCCGTGACGACACTCCGAATCCCCTCGCGAGTGGAGCGACCAACTACGGCCCACGCTCGATCCAGCTGTTCGACCAGGTGCAGACGCAGGTGGCGGCACTCAAGAAAGAAGGCATCACCCCAACGAACGGCCTCGTGACCGGTTCGGGGTCCGGTCTCGACCCCGACATCGCCCCGGCGGACGCCTACGCGCAGGTAAACGCCGTCGCCAAGGCGAACGGGCTCTCGGTCGCCGCAGTCCACAAGCTCGTGTCCGACCAGATCGCCCCGGTCTACTTCGGGATCTTCGGTGCGCCCTACGTGAACGTGCTGCTCCTCAACGAGGCCCTCGCCAAGCTGAAGTCCTAGCCCGGCGAGCCCCGTCCATTCGCGGGAATATGGCGCCGTGGACCGGACCATCGTCGTCGGCATCGACGGCTCGGAGGCGAGCAAGACGGCCCTGCGCTGGGCGGCCAACCAGTCCGAGCTCACGGGCGCCGGCCTCGTCGCCGTCAAGTCGTTCGGCCCGATCTACCCGGTCGGCGTGGACCCCGAACCTCAGGTCCGCAAGGAGGTCGGGAAGGTTCTCGAGCAGGTACTCGGGCCCGACGCGGCCGACGCGGTCCGGCTCGTGTTGTCCTCCGACGCCCCCGGCCACCTGCTCGTGCACGAGGCCGCCCACGCCGACGTGCTGGTGGTCGGCAGCCACGGCCACGGCCACGCCGGCCTCGGCGGTGTCCTTCTAGGTTCGGTGACCGAGTACTGCGTCCGCCACGCCAAGTGTCCAGTCGCCGTGATCCGCAGGGCCGAGCGGGGCTGAAGCGCCGCCCTCGGGTACGCTTGAGCGCGGGTGCGCCGGGAAGTCTGGTCGGCAGTTCTGTTTGCCGACGGCGGGAGACATCGATGCGCTATCTCTATGTGGGGTTCGCGGGCGGGCTGGCCGCGATCGCCCGCTACACCGCGAGCGTCGCCGTCGGCGTCCGGGGGTTTCCCTACGCGACGCTCGCGGTCAACGTCACAGGCGCGTTCCTCTACGGAGTCCTGGTTCCCCTCGTGGCGTCCGGTCGGATCCCTCGTGACCTCGGCACGGCTCTGACGGTCGGCTTCCTCGGGGCTTATACGACCTTCGCCACGTTTGGATGGGAGACCTTCTCGCTGATCCGGACCCACCGGCTCGGCGTCGCGGCGATCTACGTCGTCGCGTCGGTCGGCCTCGGCGTCGGTGCCGCCGGCGCCGGCTGGTTCGTCTCCCGGGCGATCGCCCACTAAGACCGGCGCTCAGGGCAGCGGCACGGCGGCGTCCTCCACGACGAAGCCGCCGACGGCGCCCCGGTCGGCGCTGACGGGGCGCGCCGACAGTCGCGAGCCCTTCCCCTGGTGGATCTCGATCGGGCGGTCGACGAGCGTTGCCAGCCGGAGGGCCGCCGACCCGGTCGCCTCATCTTCAACGATCCCAAAACGAGGCGCGAAGCAACGCACCCGCATCACCCCGCTCTCGATCCATGCCCAGTAGACGACGTGATCGTGCTCGGGCTGGAGCGGTCCGGCGAGCTCGTCGACCGCGGCCGGCGACCCGAGCTCGACGAGCGTCCAATCCGGGAGCGTGCTCAGCGGCGCCTCGATCCAGGTCCGGCCGCCGGCGTCGATCCAAGCGCGAACCAGACCGCCGGGCGGGCGCAGCTCGAGCTCGTTCGTCGCCGCCCCGGCGCCCGCGCCACGCTCGGTGGCGAGGAACCAGGCGGCCCCGACGAGGGGATGGCCGGCGAGCGGGAGCTCGGCACTCGGCGTGAAGATCCGCAGCTCGCCGGTGGCGTGGTCGTCGACGAAGATCGTCTCGCTGTAGCCGAGCTCGTGGGCCACCCGTTGCCTGTCGCCGGCGGCAACCAGGGGACCGTCGACGACGCCGAGGGCGTTGCCGTGGCCCCCGGACGCGTCGCAGAACACGCGCAGCACCGTCACGGGCGTTTCGTTGGAATCGGTCATGACGTTGGTCTACCGCCCGGGCAGGACCACTCACGCCTTGCGCTTCGCCACAGCAAAACGAAGCCCCGACCACGTCTCATCGATCGCCCCGATCTTGAAGTCGACGAGACCGTTCGCCAGGCCGGCGCTGCGCACGGCGTGTTCGGTGACGTCGGTCTGGACACCGGAGCTTCGTTTCGGCCAGCAGATCCACAGGGCGCCGGCCTCCGCCCGCGGCGCCAAGGCGGAGATGCGGCGGTGAAGCTCGGCGGCCGACTTCACGAACCAGAGCGTGACGTCGGTGCGTCCGCGGGCCGAGCGCCGCAAGGAGACTCCCGGCGGGAGGTCGGGGATCGTGAACGCCGGGGAGGCGCCCAGGAGGGCGACGGTTGAGGCTTCGCGGATGCCTAGTTTCTTGGCGAGGGGGGTGCCCGAGTAGCCGTGCCCCATCTGCTGGTTCGCCTGGTCCATGTGGCCTCCCTCGAGGCGCCGGCCCATGCCGTGGGCGCGGCTTGGCCCCCGCGAGCGGTGACGTTATCCGAGCGTCGGGCAGCCCTTAGAATGAGCCACCCGACCGAGGAAGTTCATGTCCATTCATCAACCAGTTCGGTCGCTCGCGGCCCTGGCGTCCGTCGCAATCCTCGCTGTTGTGCTCGGCGCGTGCGGACCCGGCCAGACCATTCCCGCGACGACGTCCGGTGCGATCCTGGTCCACCACCACAAGCTCGGGGTCGTGCCGAGCACGACGAGCACACACGACCACGACTGCCCCGCCGCCCACGACCACGACCAGCACCGAGCCGAAGCTCGCTGCGCCGGGACCCGGTCTCATCCCCAATCACGTGACGGCGATCGGCGACTCGGTCATGATCGACCAGGAGCCCGACCTTCAGCACGACATTCCCGGCATCGACGTCGAAGCGACGGTCTCCTTCCAGTTCTACCAAGGCATCGAGCTCGCCCAGAGTTTGAGGGCCGAGCACCGCCTCGGCGCCATCATCGTGATCGGCCTCGGCACCAATGGTCCGTTCTCGACTCAGCAGTTCGACCAGATGATGGCCGCCTGCGCCGGCGCCTCCCGGGTCGTGTTCATCAACGTCCACGTCGACCAGCCGTGGCAGGACGAGGTGAACGCCGCGCTGGCGGCCGACGTGGCGCGGTACCCGAAGGTTGCCGTGCTCGCCAACTGGGAGGCCATTGCCGCCCAGCATCCCGAGTGGTTCTACTCGGACGGCACGCATCTGCCCATCGGTGGTCCTGGCGCGGAGGCGCTGGCGGCGCTCGTCGCGAGCAAGGTCAAGGGCTGAGCGTGGCGACGCCCGCTTCGTCGTTCAGGGCCGTTCTCGCCGCCGAGCCCGACGGGCCGTCCGGCCGTCTGGCGAATCTGTCCCGCGACGAGCTGCCGGAGGATGCGGTCACCGTCCGTGTGGCCTGTTCGAGTCTCAATTACAAGGACGGGTTGGCGGTCACGGGCAAGGGGCGGGTCGTCAGGAAGTTCCCGATGGTGTGCGGAGTCGACCTCGCCGGCGAGGTCGAGGAGTCGTCCGACCCGGCCTGGAGCGCGGGTGACCAGGTGATCGTGACTGGTTTCGGACTGGGAGAGGACCACTGGGGCGGTTACGCAGAGCTGGCCCGGGTCCGGCCGGAGTGGATCGTCCGCGTCCCCGCCGGCCGCGATGCACGCTGGGCCATGTCGGTCGGGACCGCCGGCCTCACAGCCATGCTGTGCGTACTGGCACTGGAGCGCCACGACCTGACGCCCGAGGCAGCCGGCGACCACCCGATCGTGGTCACCGGAGCCGCCGGCGGAGTCGGAAGCGTTGCCGTCGCGCTCCTCGCCGAGTTGGGCTACAAGGTTGCCGCCGTGAGCGGCCGCCCGGAGCACGAGGCGTATCTGCGCCGCCTGGGTGCTGCCGAGGTGGTACCCCGCGCCGAGCTCGCCGATGCTCCGCCGCGCGCCCTCGACCGGGAGCGGTGGTTCGGGGGCGTGGACGCCGTCGGCGGCACGACGCTCGCCACCGTCCTGCGCCAGACCCGCTACGGCGGATGCGTGGCCGCCTGCGGTCTTGCGGGTGGCGCGGATCTCCCGACGACCGTGCATCCCTTCATCCTGCGGGGCGTGACGCTGGCCGGCGTGGAGTCGGTGCAGGCCCCTCTCGCGCTTCGCACGCGGGCCTGGGAGCGGCTCGCGATCGGCCTTCCGCTCGACCCGCTCGTGGAGATGACGGCTGTCGAGCCGTTAGAGCGCGTGCCGGAGCTCGCCGAGGAGATCCTTGCCGGCCGCACCCGGGGCCGGATCGTGATCGACGTCGGATCCTGACGGTCCCGGCGCCGAGCTGAATTCGTGCCCGTATACGGCATCGCGCCGAGCTCCTTCGCCGAGGGGGCCGGCGCCGACGCGGCGCCGGCGCGGTCACGGGCGCCGTCGGTGCGCCGGCCTTGAGCGCCGGCCCGGTCGAGACGGCTTTCGTGCTTTCCGGAGGCGGGAACCGCGGCGCTTGCCAGGTGGGGATGCTGCGGGCACTGTGTGAGCGGGGGATCGCTCCCGACCTCGTCGTCGGGTCGTCGATCGGGGCGATCAACGCGGCCTTCTTCGCCGGTCAGCCCACGCTCGAAGGCACCTACGTCATGGCCGAGATGTGGAGGACGGTCGCCACGCACGACGTCTTCCCGAAGGGCCGGCTGCACGGGTCGTGGCGATTCGTCGAGCGACGGGAAGCGGTCTATCCGATCGCGGGGCTGCGGCGATTGGTGCGCGGCTATCTGCGTTTTGATCGGTTGGAGGAGGCGCTCGTACCGCTCACCGTCGTCGTCACACGTCTCGACGACGGCGCCGAAGTGTGGCTGACCGAGGGCCCCGCGCTCGAGGCCGTGCTTGCTTCGGCGGCGTTGCCGGCGATCTTTCCGTCGGTAGAGCTCGAAGGCAAGCGCTACATCGACGGCGGCGTCGTCGACAACACCCCGTTGTCGGTGGCGCTCGCCGCCGGGGCTCGACGGATCTACGTCCTGCTCTCGGGCGGCATCCAGGCCCGTTCGTACGACGTCGTCCGGCCCTACGAGGCCCTGCTCGTGGCGTTCGGCTTGTCGATTCGCACGCGGCTCCGCCGAGATCTCGCCGCGATCCCGGCGGACGTCGACGTGATCGTCCTGGAGCAATCAGGTGTCGAGGAGCTCTCGTGGCAGGACTTCTCACGCACCGAGGAGCTCCTCGAGCGCGGTTACCTCGACGCGCGGGTCGTGCTCGACCGGGTCGAGGAGCAGCTTGCCGAGCGCGCCGGGGTGCGCACCGGGGCGAGATGGTGGTCCCGGACAGACGGCCGGCCCCCGCTCACGAGGAGGAGGCCTCGGTCCGAGCGCCTACTCTGACGACGCCGCAGCTCCGTCGCTCGACGGCTCGACTGCCGGCGCCGGCGCCGGCGGCGTCAGCGCCTGCACCTCCTGCAGCGTCCGAAACAGGTGCTCGCGGTAATAGCTCAGCTCGGCCACGCTCTCGCGGATGTCGTCGAGCGCCCGATGGGCGGTCGCCTTCTGCGGTCTGGCGCCGTAGGCGTCGCGGTACCAGCGCTTGCAGAGCTCCTTCACGCTCGAGACGTCGATCGACCGGTAGTGGAAGTACTCGTCGAGCGCCGGCATGTACTGCCTGAGAAAGCTCCTGTCCATCGCGATCGAGTTCCCGCACAACGGCACCGTCCCCGGCAGCGGCACCTGGGACTTGACGAACTCGAGGGTCGCCGCGGCGGCCTCCTCGACGGTCACCTTCGACTCGCGGATGGCCTCGAGCAACCCGCTCGACGTGTGCATCCTGAGCACGACGTCGTCCATGTCCGCCAGCTGCTCGGGCGTCGCACCGATGACGAGGTCCGGCCCTTCGGCGACGATGTTCAGCTCGTCGTCGGTCACGATCGTGGCGATCTCGACGATGACGTTGCGCAGGGGATCAAGCCCCGTCATCTCGAGATCCATCCACACCAACACGGAGCCGCATCGTACCCGTATCCAGCTCACACTCCGCTACGGTGCGCTCTCGTGCTCGAAATTCAGCTCGTCCGTCTTGACCCGGACCTCCCTGCGCCCAGCTACGCGCGGCCTGGAGACGCCGGCTGCGACCTGGTGGCGCGGGTCGGCGCGACCCTCGCTCCGGGCGGCGGCCGCGAGACGATCGCAACCGGGATCGCTCTGGAGCTCCCCGAGGGCTACGCGGGCTTGGTCCTGTCCCGTAGCGGGCTCGCCGCCCGCCACGGCGTCAGTTGTCTCAACGCGCCGGGATTGATCGACCCTGGTTATCGCGGCGAGGTTGCGGTCATACTGGTGAACACGGATCCCGCGACGCCCTACGAGGTCCACCGAGGAGATCGGATCGCCCAGTTGGTGATCTGTCGGGTGGAGGAGGCCCGTTTCTTGGTGGTGGAACGCCTCGAGACGAGCGAACGAGGCGCTGGAGGCTTCGGTCACAGCGGCCGTTGAGGAGGAGGTGCGATGCAGCGACTGAGCGGGCTCGATGCCATGTTCCTGTCCATGGAGACGCCGACTAATCACATGCACGTCACCGGGGTGTTCGTGCTGGACCCCTCGGAAGCGCCTCAAGGCTTCTCGTTCGACCAGGTCCGGGACATGGTGGGCCGGCGCCTGAATCGAGCTCCGCCTTTCCGGCGCCGTCTCGTCGAGGTCCCCTTCAAGCTGGCGAACCCGATGTGGATCGAGGACCCGAACTTCGACCTTGACTACCACGTGCGCCGCGCCTGTCTGCCTTCGCCGGGCGGCCAGGGCGAGCTCGAGGCTTTCGTGGGCCAGATGATCGGACTACCCCTGGACCGCAAGCGCCCGCTGTGGGAGATGTACCTCGTCGAGGGCCTCGAAGGGGGTCGCCAGGCGATCGTCATGAAGATGCACCACTCCGCCATCGACGGAGTATCGGGCGCGGAGCTCACAGCAGCTTGGCTCGATCTCGAAGCCGACCCGCCGGCGGACGCCGATGACGACAATTGGCACGCCGAGCGCGTGCCGACCGATATCGACCTGCTGATCGGGGCGTGGACGCAGCTCGCGTCCAGTCCGGTCAAGGCCGTGAGAGCGGCACGGCGGATCGTGGAGACAGCGCTGCACGTCTCGGAGCACAACCGGGATTCCGGTGTCATGCCACCGCCGTCGCCTTTCAGCGCACCCAAGACCTCGTTCAATCAGGCGATCACGCCGCACAGGCGGGTCGCGTTCGCGGACGTGGCGCTCGACGATCTGAAGGCGGTGAAGAACCACTTCGGCTGCACCGTCAACGACGTCATCCTGGCGCTCTGTGCCAGCGCGCTCCGGCGCTACCTGCTCGCCGCGGGCGAGGACGAGCTTCCCGAGGAGCCCCTCGTCGGCTTCGTGCCGATGTCGGTTCGCACCGACGACGAACGGCTCAGCGCCGGCAATCGGATCTCAGCGATGCTGACCTCGCTCGCGACCGACATCGCCGACCCTGTCGAGCGCCTCCGCACGATCTCGGCCGGCATGGCGGACGCGAAGTCCCAGGAGTCTCGGATCGGCGCCGAGGTGCTGACCGACTGGACGGAGTTCACGTTCCCGGCCCTGATCGGGCGCGCCGCCCGCGTCATCTCGTCGATGCGGGTCTTCGATCGGGTGCGGCCGGCGTTCAATGTCACGATCTCGAATATCCCGGGACCTCCGTTTCCTTTGTTCCTTGCAGGAGCGCACATGGTCGGGATGTACCCGCTCGGGCCTGTGGTCGAGGGTGCCGGGCTCAACATCACCGTGATGAGCTATTGCGGCGTCGTGTACTTCGGGCTGACCGGATGCCGGGAGACGGTCCCCGACCTCGCCGATCTTCCGGAGATGATCACTCAGGGCCTCGACGAGCTTCTGGAGATCGTTCGGGCCGAGAAGATGGACGAGGCGGGGACGTCCGCTGGGCCGCCTGCCGGTGCCGGCGGCGGCGGCGGCGCTGGGAGCGCCCCTGGCCGGGCGAGCTCCACGCCGGCCGGCCACGCGGCGCTGGTCGAGCGGAGTCGAGGGGCTCTCATGGACGCACCCGGCTGAGCCGGTCGGGCGCCCCCTGTCGAAGCTCCGCCGCCCGGGCGCGGGCGGACGGGTCCGGGCCCGGGCAATGTTCGAAAACTTTCCAAACTTGCCTCCGTTAATGGTTGTGACCAGTCACAATCTGAATCGGAGGCAAGTTCAGAAACGAAATCAAATGACGCCAGAGCCCCCCGACCCCTCACGAAGGTGGTCGGCATCGTTACGACCACACGTAATGATGGTGCGGTGACCCGGGCGCCTTACCGAGCAGTTCTCCGGACCCCGGGCGTGGCTTGGTTGCTATCGATGTCACTCGTCGCCCGGCTCCCAGTGGCCATGGTGAGCCTGGCGATCATCCTTCGCATCTCGAGAGCGACCGGCTCGTACGCCCGGGCCGGGCTCGTCACCGCTGCCTACGTCGTCGGCACCGGGCTCGTGATGCCCCTCGTCGGGCGTCTCGCGGATCGGGTAGGCCCGCGCCGCGTCCTCGTCGTCGCCGGCGCGCTAAACGCCGCGGGTCTGATCACACTTGCTTTCGTGCCCGTGCACGACACCGCGGCGCTTGTCGTCGTCGCGGCCGTGACCGGCGCCAGCGTGCCGCCGGTGGCGCCCGCGGTGCGATCGCTGTGGCGACACCTCGTTCGAGCGGACCTCGTCGGCGGGCTCTTCGCCATGGACGCGACGCTGCAGGAAGTCACCTTCATGGTCGGTCCCGCGCTCGTGGCGCTCGTGGCGGCTCTCGCCGAACCCGCGGCAGCGCTGGTCGTCTGCGGGCTGATCGGCTTCGCCGGAGCCGTCGCCGTGGCAGCTCATCCGGCCCTCGGGCGGAGCGTCAAGGAGCCCTCGCCGGGTCCGCGACAGCCGGTCAATCTGGCGGGGTTGGCGACGCTGGTTGTGATCATCTTGATGTTTCTTGCCGCGATCGTCATCGTCGAGGTGGCCGTGGTCGCCTTCGCCGGACACCATCAGGCCCCGAATCAGGCCGGCCTGCTGCTGTCGGTCTGGAGTCTCGGGTCGATGGCCGGAGGCTTCGTGCTCGGGGCTCGCATGGTGCGTTCCGGTGCCTCCACACTCGCGCCCTTGTTGGCGGCGAGCGCGCTCGGCTTCGCGCTGCTGTCCCTGGCGCCGAACGTCGCTGTCCTCTACGGGCTGATGTTTCTCGGCGGGATCGCGATCGCACCGGCGTTCAGTTGTATCTACTGGCTCGTCGGCGAGCTGGCACCGCAGGGCTCTTCCGTCGAGGCTTTCAGCTGGGTCGCGAGCGGAATCCAGATCGGTGCGGCCATCGGCGCCGCAGTCGGGGGGCTCCTCGTGCAGGACTTCGGATCTCGTGTTGCCGTGCTGTGTGCCGCGGCATGCGCCCTCGGCACGGCCGGCGTGGCCTTGATGCGCGGGCACCATCTCCGCGCCCACCCGGCTTCAGTGCAGGTATCACCGGGCGCGGCGAGCAGTTGACCGGCAGGTCCGGGACGGCGCGACCGGCGTGCCAGGCCAAGGAGAGCCTTTGGTAGGATTCCGCGAAACGCGGACGTGGCTCAGTGGTAGAGCATCACCTTGCCAAGGTGAGGGTCGCGGGTTCGAATCCCGTCGTCCGCTCCTTCTCCAACTAAATCCGCAGGTAAAGCGCCCTATTAAAGGGGCGCTTTTTCGCGTCTCGGGCTAGTTGGCACCTTCGTGTGCGTGCTACGTGTGCGATGTTCCCTCGGAAGAGTTCGGGAACCGAATGACATCAGCGTCCTCGGCCAGCCTTCCCAATGCTGCGGCGATGACCCGATCCCGGTCCTGCGTCGCCGCAGTGCAGCTCGGTCCGACCGCTCGGTCGGGCTTCCCGGCCGGCCGCCTGGCTCCTCGGCAGAGACCGTGTCGTGGACTGGCCGATCGCGAACGCGACCTAATCCTGTGACGGTCAAGCTGTCTATTCGGAGGTCGACGAGTGGGTCTGAGCGACAGCGCGTTCGTCATCGGCAGTGGAGTTGCGAGCCATCTCAGGCTCGAGAAGGGCCCGCGCACGAGCGAGCATCGGTGCGGCCCCGACCATCTCGAACGTGGCGGCAGCGCCGCTCGCGAGCCTCGCTGACTCGTCGAGCCTGTCCTGGCCGGCGAGCCACTCGGCCAGATCGAGTTGGGCTCGGGCGGTCCAAAACGGATAACCCCGCAGGTGGAACTCCTCTGCCGCTGCGAAGAGGCCCTCCTCCACGCCCTCGTCATCGCCTCTCGCAGCTTCAAGGAGGGCACTGGCTCGCCGGAGCTGTGCGCGGAGGAACGGTGCGATCTCACCTTGCGGCCGGCTGCCGAGCAGCTCCACGAGTCGCTCGGCTTGGTCGAAGTCCCGGATGGCCATCGCTGCGTCGACGGCGTTTGGGAAAGCCAGACGAATGGCCTCGTGGGCAACTTCGAGGCCCCCCCGGAAGCACTCGTCGATCGCGGCCAGCGCTGTTTCGAGTGCGAGACGGAAGTCTCCCTCCCCGAGGGCGACTTCGCTTTTTCCCGCGGCGTGCATGGCGCGAATTTGCGGATCGTCGCTCGCTGTCATGTTTTCAAGACCGCCGAGGCGCTGCCGGGCACCCTCGACGTGACCTCTGAGAGCGTCCAACGTCACCAGCCGGAGAAGAAGCGTCCTGCCCGAGGAGGTCTCGGCCGCATCCGATTCAAGCAAGTCCGTGCCGATCCGGTACGCCTCGTCGAAACGACCGGCCATCGTGAGCACATACAAGAGGTTGCAGGCCGCGAACGCTTCCATCTCCCGTGCCCCCGAGCGGCGGGCGAGAGCCAATCCGGCCTGGCAGTGCGCCTCCGCACCTGGAAGGTCTCGGGTCATGCAAAGGTCCGCCAGACTTCCCTCTGCTCGCGACTCGATCCGGGTGTTTCCGTATCGCTGGGCGACAGCAATGCTGCCCTCGTAGTTGAGCCGGGCTTCCTCGAGGCGTCCGTCGAAGGAGCAAATAATGGCCTTGTACAACAGCGCCCATGCCAGCGGTTCTCCGAGCTCGTGATGCTGGGAAAGTCTGAGCGCCTTGTCGATTGGCTCGGCGGCGTCCTGGGGATGACCGGCAAATACAAGCGAGCCACCCAGCCCCTCGTACAGCTCCACCAAGACAGCGGTTGGGGCGTCTTCGGGATCGACGGAGGCCAAGGCTTCCCGCAAGAGGACGATGGCCAGTTCGCTACGTCCGAGCATGCGGAGCGGGAGCGCGAGCCGAGCGGTCACCCGAGCGGCCTCGACGACCCTCCCGGCAGAGGAGTGCGCTGCCACGGCGGCTTCGTAGTGGCCCAGTGCCCGTTCGTCGAGACCGGCTAGTTCAGCCATACGACCGGCCTCTTCGATGAGGTCGGCCCGCTTGACGTCGTCCGAGCTGAGGTCGGCAGCCGTCAGGTAGGCAGCTTCTGCGACCTCGGGGGCGCCGACTGACTCGGCCCTCTCGGCGGCTGTGACGTAGGCACTCTCCGCCTCTGACCGTAGCTCGGCCGCGTCGGGGTCGCCTCCACCTGCCCGGTAGGCGTCGTGCAGGTGGGACGCGATGACCTCTGAGACCTCTGCTCCCTGGTCCGGGAAGGCGGTTCGCAGGTGCGCAGCCGTGCGGAGATGGCGAGCCTTGCGCTCGGCTCGGGTCAACATGTCATAGGAGACCGACCTTATGAGCGACTGGGTGAAGGCGTACTGCCCGCGTTCGGGCGAGAGCTTGTCGGCACGAACCGTCAGGACCTCCTTGCGAACGAGCGAGCTCAACAGCTCATCGAGCTCAGCCGGGTCGATGTCCGAGACGGCCTCGATCGCTTGGCGCGGAAAACTCCCCCCGAGCACCGAACACTCCTTCACTAGACGATGCTCGTCCGGTCCGAGGCCGTCGAGACGCGACGAGATGAGGGCAGTCAGCCCTGGTGGGATCTCGAGCTCGCCGACCTCGCCCACGAGGTGCAGGGCGCCATCGTCGGACTTTGCGACGATGCCCTTGTCCAGCAGCCCCCGCACGGTTTCGACCGCGTAGAGAGGGATGCCGTCAGCACGTTCCACGATCCGAGCTCGCGCTACCTGAGGAAGGCCGGTGACGAGGCCGTCCAACAGCTCGCCCATGACCTCGTCAGAGAGGGGGTCGAGCGAGAGGCTCGTCACCGATCTGCGAGAGAGCACGAGTCCTTTGCGCTCGGTCCCTTCCGGTCGCGACAAAACGAGGAGGAAAATGGCATGGTCGCCCGACCATTCGAGGAGATGGTCCAAGAAGTCGACCATTCCGGGGTCGGCCCACTGCAGGTCCTCGATGACTACGACCACCGGCAAGTGCTCGGCTAGTCGTTCGAAGAACAGACGCCAGCCGGAAAAGAGCTCCTCCTTCGCGAGCACCTTCTGAGTCGGAAGTCCCAGCAGCTGGCCGAGCCGGGGGGCGATGAACTCCCGGTCTGCTAGGTCAGAGATCCAGCGCTCGAGGCCCGTCCTCAGTCGCTCGGCGACGACCTCCTGTGGGTCCTCCTCGCCGATCTGGAGCCGTGCCCTGACCATCTCCGACAGCGCCCAATAGGAAATCCCCTCGCCATATGAGAGGCACCGACCCGAGTGCCAGAGGACGGTCCCAGCCAGGCCGTCGATGTACTTTTCGAACTCCCAGGCGAGGCGCGACTTGCCGACGCCAGCGACCCCGGACACGAGCACCATGCGCGCCGAGTGGCGCTCGGCCGAGGAGTGAAAGAGCTCCTTTACGAGGCGGAGCTCCCGGTCACGTCCGATAAAGGGCGCCTCGATGACGCCGGAGCGCTCCGAGCCGGCGACGGTGGCGACGACGCGGGTCGCCTGGAAGAGCCTCGCCGGCTCGGCCTTTCCCTTCAGCTCGTGCTCGCCGGTGTCCAGGTACGCGATCGCCGCCGAGGTAGCGGTCCTCGTCGTCTCGTCGACGTAACAGGATCCCGGTGGTGCGGCAGATTGGATGCGCGCGGCGGTGTTCACCCGGTCGCCGATAACGAGGCCCTCCTCCGCGATCTCGGTCGTGGCAGCGCCCCCGGTCACGACGCCGACCCGGGCTCGGAGGTCTGTCTGGTGCTCGGTTCCGTAGGCGGCGACGGCCGAGACGAGCTCGAGTCCGGCTCTCACCGCTCGTTCGGCGTCGTCCTCCTTTGCGACCGGGACGCCCCAGACCGCCATGACCGCGTCGCCGATGAACTTCTCGACTATGCCGCCATAGCGGCCGACGATGGACCGGGCGAGGTCGAAGTAGCCCGAGAGAACCTCTCGTACCTCCTCGGGGTCTCGTTTCTCCGAGAACGGCGTGAAGCCGACGAGGTCGCAAAACAGCACCGAGACGTGGCGGAGCTCTGTGGCGGGCGCGGCGGTCTGCTGCGGAGACGTAGTTGTGACGACGGCGGCGGCTTGGACCGCCGCCGAGGCGACGGCGGCGCCGACCGGTGCCGCGCACTCACCGCAGAACCTGTCGTCAGGCTCGAGCTGCGCACCACACGCCGAGCACACGGAGGTGAGCGGAGCGGCGCAGTTCCTGCAGAACCGTTTGCCGTCCGGGTTCTCGCCTCCACACGCTGGGCAGCGCATCGATCCCCTCCTCTGCTTGCCCGAAGGCTACGACGCCCCAGGTGGACGTGCATCCGCCAGGACACACGAGCGGTGGGCGCGGAATCGAGCGGTCGGGCACAGGCAACCGGCATCACCGAGTCGCACATACAGAATCACGCACGACCCAGTGAGGCGTGGTTTGAAGTGCTGCGACGGAGTCGGCGATCTGTGCTGGCGCCGAAGGGCGCGTCTCTGGTGGTAAGGATGCCTACTGATCAGCGGCTTCCGCGTTTGCGCCGCTCCCAGGCTTGCACGTAACCATTCGTTTGCCGTGGTTTGCGATCCTTGCCCCGACGAGACACGGCCCCTCCTATGGGCTTGCCCTCAGCCACTCGTCTCGCGAGCCCGGCCCTGATCCTCTCGCTCCGTCGGCTCGACTCTTGTTGCGCGACCCACCCGGCGAAGCTCACGAGTACGTCCGGTCGCCTACAAGCCGAATCCCCTCGGTTGGCCGTGATCCGGCCGTCGGGCGTATGTCGCTTACCACCCACGGGTTTCGTAGTACGATTCCGATGTGTGGATATACTTCCCTCAGCCCTGCGCCATGGCGTCGACGAAGCTGATATCGACCACGCCATCCGCCAGGCAGCGGTTGTGGAGGAAGTCGGCCAGGACCCGACTCGCTACTTGGTCATTGGCCCCGACCGCTCCGGAAACCTTCTCGAGCTCATCGTGATGGACCGTCCTCAAGGCGCTGCGGTCATCCACGCCATGGCTCTGAGAGCCAAGTATCGCCTGCTGCTGCCGCCAGGAGAATCACGATGACCAAGACTCACGGACGTAAGAAGGACGGGACGCCGATCACCGATGAGATGGTCGAAGCCTTGGCCGACGAGGCCGAGGCTGGCTATGACGTCGAGGAGATTCTTCGTCGCCGAGGAGGTCGGCCGACAATGGGGTCCTCCGCAGCCTCGGTCGAGTCCGTGCGCCTGGACCCTGATCTCAAACGGGACTTGATTCTGCGCGCCGCCGAGGAGCACATCAGTGTTTCAGAGGCCATCCGGCGAGCGGTGCGCCAATACCTCCGCGTGAGCTGATTTCAAAATTCGTCGAGACTCTCATTTGATCCTTCGTGCCGTGCCTAGTCACGACGTGTTCTGGAGAGGGCAAATCCCGCCGGCCACGTCCGGCCTGACCGTAGTAGAGCGCTCTACTACAAGGGGCCACTAGATGGACGGAGTGGACGATTTCGTGGACAGAAGGCCACGTGGCAGAACCCGAGACTTCTAGCTGGACGTTTCCCAGAACCTTGCCAAGGTGAGGGTCGTGGGTTCGAATCCCGTCGTCCGCTCACGACAAATAAGTGCAGGTCCGAGGACCTATTTGGCGGCTCGGCGAATGCAGCCGACACTTTGCGTAGTAGACGACGGCGCGTTGATTGTCCAGTACATGGGCAGGATCATCACTTTTTCGTGCGCTCTACTTGCGGTATTGCCAGTTCCTGCCGCAACTGGAGGAGCTCGACGTCTTCCAAGCGAGAGGTGCTGCGGGTGAGTAGACGGAGGCCCGGCACCCGGCGCGGGAGAGTGTGAGGAGCGAACGGTCACCAGGAGCTCTCGCGGCCGGTGTCTCAGCATGCTTGAGTGGGGCGCTCCTCTCGCACGGAGAGCAGAACACACGCTTGGATATAGGCAACATTTATCCCTGATCCGCGCCGACGAGACGTGGCGCGCATATCAGCAGCAGAATCGTTGGATGCTCGTCGTCCACGGGCACCAAAGGGTTCCTTTACCGGGCGGGCCGTCTCACGGTGGCGCTGACGACTGCCTCTCGACGCAGTTCGGGAACCGATACGCGACGGTCCTCGTCTGGAGGCCGCAGCTCGCGCTCTTCGTCAACGAGAGACGCTAACTTTGCGCTCTCAGCGGCGACGGTAGATGTCGGCGCGATGATCGATGCGCATGACTGTCACGGTCAAGCCTTCATCGTCGATCTCGTAAACGACACGGTAGGGTCCGCGGCGAGCCGCCCACAGTCCCGCGAGTTCACGTTGAAGCGGGTGGCCGACTCGACGGGGTGCCTCTACCAGTGCGCCGATCATGAACTCAACGATTGCGGCGGCGACGCTCTCGGGTAGGCGGGCAAGTGTCCGCTCTGCGGTTGCTGTGACGACCAGTCGGTAGCCAGGGGCCGTCACTAGCGAAGGTACTTCGCGCGCAACTCCTCGGCACCGAGCACTCGACCCTCAGCGGCGTCAGCCCTCGCGGCTTTGATCTCTGCCAATGCCTCGGGATTGGACAGCAATTCGAGGGTGTCCTCCAGGGCCTCCAAGTCAGCCGGGCTCATGATTATCGCCGCCGGTCGCCCATTGCGAGTGAGCACTACGCGGTCGTGCTCGCGTTCGACTCGGTCGACAATCTCGGACAGATGGGCCTTGATCTCGGCGAGCGGCAAAGTATCAGACATGACCATTATTATAGTCATTGTTGGTTCGGGAGGCAGCAGATGACAGCCTGTCGCGCTCGGCGCGGCGTTAGTGGATCGCTCTACTACAGGAAGTTACGAGATCGACGCAATGGACGATTCCTCGGACAGCAGAGCAGGTCGCACTCAGGAGAAGTGGCAAGACGACTGCCATAACCTTGCCAAGAGTCGCGGGGTCGAATCCCGACGTCCGCCCGACAAATAAGCGGGAAAGACTTGTCGGGAGCGGGGCGTTGTCGCCGCCGCCGAGCGGGTTTGCCGAAACGCAGTCGGTTGGCGGATGTGGTTCGGGTGCCCGGCATGGGACCTCGGTAGGGATGCGACTGGCAGGAGGTCTTCGATTGCAGAGCTATATAGAAATCTGTATAGTAAACCCGTGTCCACGGTCGATCTTCGCTTGAGTATCACGGAAGCAGCACGCCGAGGCGTGTCGGGTCTCGTCGCCGCGGCTTCCGAAGTTGACATCATCCTCGAACGACACGGCGAGCCTGTCGCGGCGATGATCGGAATGAACCGGATCGAGGCTCTCGAAGAGGCACGAGCGGATCTCCGCGACCTTGCGCTCGTTCTCTCCCGTGTGGCGACCGACTCTGGCGAGCGCGTCCCCTTCGATGATTTGCTCGGTACCTTCGGCCTTTCGCGCGAGGAGCTCGACGCCCTTCCCGACGAAGACTGAGTCCGGCAACCAGCTTGACGAAGAGAGGGCGCTCCGGGGGGCGGCCGATTGATAAAGACAAGCCGCGCATAGTCTTCACGGCTGCCGCCGTCGATGACCTCCGGCGCATAGGACCGTCTGCAGTACCGCGGGTGCTCAAGAAGCTCCTTGTTCTCGAAACCGACCCCGAGGCCGGCTTCCCCCTTGGTGATGAGCTCACAGGTTTTCGCAAGCTCGTAGTCGGGCGAAATACCTGGCGGATCATTTACCGGATAACGGCGGCAGATGTGGAGATCTGTGAGATCTGGGCTGTGGGAGCGCGAAGTGACGGTGAGGTATACGCCGAGGCTGCCGCGCGAGTGATAGAGAACAGCAACCCTGACGTCGCGAACCTGGCAGAAATCGTCGCGCGTCTCGGCCGCCTTGCCGGTGTCGAAGTGCTTGCCTACCCGGTCCGTGAGCCTGTTCCTGATTGGCTGGCGGAGAGACTCATTCATACCGCTGGATTCCAGCGCCACGTGGTGGCCGCTATGGATGCCGCTGAAGCGTTGGACGCCTGGACGGAGTTCTGCACTCGTACTCGCTGATGTCGCCTCAAACTTGAAGGGAGACCGCCAGTCGCGGAGTCGCGGGTCGTGGGTTCGAATCCTCGTCCGCTCCGTCCGTCGTCCGCTCCCGTCCGCTCCGCCCGCATCGCGCTCACTCAAATGCGGCGTCAGGGAGCGGGTCGCACCTACTTCGAGTCGCGAATAGCCGTCGGCGACACCAAGACTGAGGCGATCCGGGCGCTCCGACGGGCGTATCTCCGACGAGGTCTTCCGACGCATGCTGAACGACGAACGGGTCCGATCGGGATAGACGCTCACTTGCGTCACGCCCGCGGCTGGACACAGCAGATTCCGATGGCAGGGGGCCCCTCCTCTCTCGAAGCTTTCGACAGCCACGAGAATGGCGAGGCCCCTTGCCGCGCAGGTGGATACCTATCAGAGCGCGGTCAGATGTTCACGCGCCCCAGTTCATTGAGAAGAGCCATCAATCAACCGTTCAACGCCCTCGTGCGCTGCAGAGCAACCGCGGGGAAGCTTCGCGATAGGCGGTTGACGCCCTCTCCGTCCCAACCGCCGAGGACCTGAGCGAGGTATTGACGCGACGGCGCCAGCAGTCGTGAAACCCGAGATCTGAATCTCTCCGAGGTAGGCCAGACAACTGGGTGCTTGCGGACGACGGCCGCCCAAACGGACGTGGTTACATCCTTCGTCGGCCCGCCGACAAAACCGCTGATGACGTAGAACGTATTGCACACCACCGCGCCGGTGGGGATCGTAGGCACCGGCAACGGTGTCAGCTGCTGCCAGGTGTTCGACCATGGTGTGTACAGCTCCACGTCGGCGGTCTCAGAGAACGTGGGGCCTCCACCGGCGACGATGATCCGGCCGTCGTCGAGCGTCCCCACTGCTGGATGCGAACCTACGCTCGGCATCGGAGCTCTCTCCTGCCATGTGTTGGTAGCCGGGTCGTAGGCTTCGACCGTGCTGAGGGGGTTGGCGTCGTTGTCGAAGCCCCCTATCGCATAGAGATGATTGCCCGACCAGGCGACCCCGGGGCCCCAGCGCGCCGTCGGCATCGACCGGCCCTGGGCCCAGCGGTTAGTCCGGGCGTCGTAGATCTCAAGAGTGGCGACTACGTTCCCGGCCTCGTCTTCCCCACCCACGACATAGATGTGGCCGGCGTTGGCGACCGCGGCATCGCCGTCGGTGGCGTCCAACAGAGGCGCATCGGTTTGCCAGTTGCCAGAGTTCGGCGCGTAGGAAAGGACCGTTGCCACGGTGTCGCCTGCTTCGTCTACTCCTCCGATGGTGTAGACCCGGCCGTCCAGGCTGGCGGCAGCGAGGCAGCTTTCAGCCGCTGGCATCGGGGTGACAGTTCTCCAGTGCTGTGTCCAGGGGTCGTACGCCTCAGCTGTGCTGAGCGCGCTCCCCTCGCCGGCTGTGTACCCGCCTACAACGTAGATGCTCCCGTCCAAGACTGTGCTGGCCGAACATCCGCGTGCGGTTGGGATCGGCGGTTGCACGGCCCAGGTCAGCGCGCCGGGCGGGGTGGCCGCGACAGCGTTCGGCGCGCTCGTTGCTAGCGCGGCGACGACGAGCGCGAGGGCGCTGACATGGCGCCTAGCGTGGCCCTTTGAGGCAAACAATTTCCTCATCACTGTCTGCTTCCTCATCAGTGCCTCCTCTTGGGTGTGGGCAAATCGAGATTGAGCTGGATGCACTTCTGTACCTCCGTTTTTGGTGGGTTTTGGGTCGGTTTCAGGGAACTTCGACGGCCCGCGGGAAAGGCAGCTCCATTCGGCCCGAAAGCTGTCGTCGACCTTGACATTGCGGTGGCCGAGCAGGTGGCTGAGCACGAACCAGGTTTGGCCGACACACGGGGGGACGTCGCTGGAGTAGTTCGTGACGGTCCCCGAGATGGCATGCCACCGTTCCGCCGGTTTGGCAGTCGGCCTCGCGCGACCAGGGGGGAGCGGGAACCCGCACACCAAGCCGTTGTCGTTTCCTGCCTGGTCGACGATCCGGGGATCGATGTAAGGGCCGGTTGCCTCAAGTGCGGAGACGCTGAGCAGCTGGAACGCGGTCGGACAGCCTGCGTTGGCGGGGACTGGAGAGACGTTGGCGCTGGCCGGCCCGGCAGCGGTCGTGGCGGCCGCGGCGCCTGCCGTGGCTGCGGCGCTGAGGGCCAAGACGGCTGCGCTGATCTTATGGTTCATGATCGTGTCCTTCATGTCTGTTCGGGTTTGCATTGCTTGCTATGGGGCTCGAGAGATGGTGTGCCGGCTATGTCGTGTTGGGTGTCCGCGGTCCGCCACTCCGGACGGATGGCCGGGACGCCGCGCCCCGGCGATTACCAGCCCGCCGCCGAGGGCGAGCATCGACAGGCCGAATCCGGCCGCGGCACCGATTGCGGCGTCGCCCCAGTCGAAGCCGGTCGTGGAGACACGGACGACCTGTGCTGCCGGCTGGGGTGCGGTGGTCATAGCGGAGTGCGCAGCCAGGTTGGCCCGTGCCACCCCTGGGGCAGGGTCGGAGATGCCCAACGCCACGGCGACAATGATGGCGGCCAGGTGTATTCGAGGTCTCACTGTCTGAGTTCCCGGGTGGCCGGGATCGTCTGGTGCATGGTCGCCAACTATGGGACAGCCCGGTTGAAGACTGGTTAACCGGCGTAAATGATCTGTAAAAGCGTCTGCTCCGCGTGGTTTCACGCGATTTCGATGGTGGTGTACCTTCAGGCTGTGGGGGGGTTGGGTGAGTGTTGGAGTTTCGAATCCTGGGTCCGCTTGAGGTAGTCGAGCGCGACCAGCCCGTAGTACTGGGGGGGCCCAAACAGCGGGCGTTGCTGGCGGTACTGCTGCTTCACCGCAACCAGGTCGTCTCGAATGACCGGTTGGTCGATGCGCTGTGGGGCGAGCACCCGCCGCCGTCGGCGCCCACGACTGTCCGGGTGTATGTGTCGAACCTGCGCAAGACACTTGGCGGCGAAGTGCTGCTGACCCGCGCTGGTGGTTATGTGGTCTCGCTGGGGGCGGCCCAGGTTGACGCCGACCGCTTCGAGGCCCTCATCTCCGAGGCCCGGGCCGCGCTCGGTGAGGGCGACGCCCTCCGAGCACGGGAGCTGCTGGAGACGGCGCTCGGGCTCTGGCGCGGGGAACCGCTGGCCGACCTGTCTTATGAGCCGTTCGCCCAGGTCGATATCGCCCGTCTGGTCGAGGCCCGCTTGGGTGCGGTGGAGGACCGAATCGAGGCCGACCTGATGCTCGGCCGTCACCGGCACCTCGTCGCGGAGTTGGAGGCGCTTGTTGAGCGTTACCCAACCCGGGAGCGGCTGTTGGGATGCCTGATGCTGGCCCTGTACCGATGCGGGCGCCAGGTGGACGCGCTTGCCGTCTACCGCCGCGGTCGCGACAAGCTGGGCGACGAGCTCGGACTCGAGCCGGGCCCGGAGCTGCGCTCCCTTGAGTTGGGAATCCTCAACCATGATCCTGGATTGAAGGCGCCCCACCGGTCGGAGCGCGAGGCGAGGCTCGCCAGGCGGTCACGACCGGGTCGGGGGCGGGTGTTGATGGCCGCTGGGGGCGCCCTGCTCCTGGTGGCGGCAACAAGCGCCGGCATCGTGGAGATGACTGGCACGAAGTCTGTGCTCGCCAGGCCGAACACGGTGGCGGCGATCGACACTCGCTCTGGGCGTGTGACCGCCGTCGTGGGTGTGGGAGCGAGGCCCGGGCCGATCGCGTTCGGAGCTGGCTCGATTTGGGTCGCCAACGTCGATGATCAAACCGTCTCGCGTATCGACCCGAAGACCCTTCAGACGGTGCGGACGATTTCTCTCAACCAACCTCCGACCGGAATCGCCGCGACCGACACGGCGGTGTGGGTGACGACTTCGAACCCTTCGGACACCTGGGTGGCGGTCGACCGGATCGATCCACTCTTCGACATGGTGGACCGGACCGTCCATGTCGGCAACGTGGTGCCCGGCAGCCCGGCGGCCATATCAGCCCACGGTGACACCTTGTGGGTCGCACCCTTCGCTGGGAACGCGAGCGAACTTGACCCGGACACAGGACGCCTCGTCAAACAGTTTGACCCCAACGCGGGACCCACAGGAATCGACTTCGGTGGCGACGCCGTGTGGGTGACCGGCAACGAGTCCGACACAGTTACCCGCATCGACGCCACTGGCCTTACCACGCCCATCGCCGTCGGGCACGGCCCAGGCGCGATCGCGGTCGGCGACGGCAGCGTTTGGGTGGTAGACAGCGATGACAACGCCGTCGTTCGCATCGACCCGACCACGGCGGCGGTAACCGCGACCATCAGGGTGGGCGACTCGCCGAACGGACTGGCAGTTGGCGACGGCTCCGTGTGGGTGGCCAACAGCGGGGACGGAACCGTCACCCGTATCGATGCCACCACAGGCACCCCAGCTGCGACGATAGACGTCGGCGGTAGTCCCCAGTCGATCACCGTTGCCGACGGCTACGCGTGGGTGACAGTCGATCAGCCGGCGGTCCCATTGAGTCGACCCCTGCGAGGTGGCACCCTTCGAATGGACTCGCTCTACGACGTCGACTCCCTGGACCCCGCTCTCGCGTTCCAGCCCCTTTCGTGGCAGATCTTGGACGCCACGTGCGCCAAACTCCTCAACTACCCGGACCGACCCGGCCCGGCCGGATCACAACTGGTGCCGGAGGTCGCCCAGTCGCTACCGACGCGCTCGCCCGACGGCCTCACCTACACGTTCACGATCCGCCCAGGATTCCGTTTCTCGCCGCCGTCAAACCAGCCAGTCACCGCCGAGACCTTCAAATACTCCATCGAGCGGACTCTCAATCCTCGGATGAGGAACCCGGTGGCCACAGAGTTCGATGACATTGTCGGCGTCCCCGCCTTCATCGCCGGCCGCACCGATCACATCGCGGGGGTCACCGCCCATGGCGACATGCTCACGATCCGCCTTACCGAGCCCGCGCCCGATTTACTCGTCCGGCTGACCCAACCCTTCTTCTGCGCCGTCCCGACCGACACTCCCATCGACCCCGAAGGCCTCCGAGCCATCCCCTCCGCAGGCCCCTACGAGATCGCCTCCTACACTCCTGGTCAAGGCGTCGTGCTGACCCTCAACCCCAATTACCACGGCAGCCGACCGCACTCGTTGGCGCGCATCGAACTGAGAGTTGGAGTACTACCCCAAACTGCCGTAGGCCAAGTCGAGGCGGGGAGCGCCGACTACGCGGTCGATGGTGAAATTGACAGCGCAGACGTCGCCTATCTCGCTTCCCGGTATGGCCTGGGCAGCCCCGCAGCCCGCGCCGGTCATCAGCAGTACTTCGTCAACGCCACACCAGAGCTCGACTTCTTGGCGCTCAACACCCACCGGCCACTCTTCCAAGATGCCCGCCTTCGACAAGCCGTCAACTACGCCGTCGACCGCGCCGCCCTCGCCCAACTCGGCGGTCCGGGGGACCCCCTGCCGGACCAGCCGACCGACGACTACCTACCCCCGGGCATCCCCGGCTACAGCAACCTCCACGTGTACCCGCTCAGGCCAAACCTGGCAAAGGCCAGATCCCTTGCCACCGGCCACTCGGGTGCAACCGTCGTGTTCTACACATGCGACCAGCCACCCTGCGCCCAGCAGGGACAGATCGTCAAAACCGACCTGGCCGCCATAGGTCTACAGGTCCAGGTCGAGACCATGCCGATTGATACGCTCTACACAAAGATCGCGACCCCCGGCGAACCATTCGACATCGCCATGGTCAACTGGGGCGCCGACTACCTCGATCCCGACGACTACCTCAACCTGCTACTCACGGGCGGCACGATCATCCCCGCCCTCGACGACCCCACCTATGCTCAGAAACTCGCCGCCGCCAACCGGCTCACGGGCTCCACCCGTTACCTGACCTACGCCGCGCTCGACGCCGACCTTCTCCGCAACGCCGCGCCCTGGGTAGCCTTCGGCAACGCCTCCACCCACGAACTCTTTTCTGCCCGCATCGGCTGCCAAACCTACGGACCCTACGGCCTGGACCTCGCCGCACTTTGTGTAAGAACGAGAAGCTGATCACGCCCGGTGCAAAATGTCCTTGGAGCCGACCGACGGAGATATGCCGTCCCCCGCACGTTGAGTGCACACAGAAGTCGCCCATAAGCAATGCGCCCGACATCCCGTAACCCCGCCGCCAAGGTGTCTCCGATCGCCGCGTACCTGCTATCCCCAGCCAGTCCAAGAGCCGCTACAAGGAAACGACAAGGAATACACGATCCGCGCCGTGGTCGACCGCCTGTTGGACCTTGAGGTGGTTATCTCTGACCGATAGTGTTGAGCGCGCCAACGTCGAACGGCCGTTCTCGGGCGCGCCCGACCTCGCTGGGGCAGAGAAAGACGACGGGGGGCGAGCTATGAGCGGTCAACTCAGCGCTTTGGCGCGATACGTTCGCGAGACAGGCGCTCGATCGGGGCGCGCACCACTCCGTCTCCTTGCGGCCGCGGGATTAAGCGTATCAATCGTGGTCCTCGTCTCGCCGCCAACAGCGCCGGCAGCGGGGGCGACGATAGCCCGAACGACCGATACATCTGCCTTCCGGAGCCTGCGCTGGCCACTTCCGCGCAGCCCGTTCCATCCACTGGGTGCGATCGCGCCAGCTCATGTCTTCATAGTGAACAGCACCGCCGATGCGCACAACACGATCGACTCGAATAAGGCCCATGTGTGCAAGGATGCTGCCGGCAAGTGCACCCTGCGGGCCGCCATCGAAGCAGCAAACGCGAACTCCGGGCACGTGGACAAGATCGTCGTTCCGAAGGGGACCGTCACCCTCAGCCTCGGTGTCCTCGAACCGACCAACTCCGTGCTGATCGTCGGCGCTGGGTCCTCGCACACGACCATCAGCGGGGCGAACCTGTTTGAGATCTTCCAGGTGAGTGCCTTCCAGCACTCGATCGCGGTCGAGATCGACGGGGTGACAATGACTCACGGCAAGGCCACTGAAGGCGGAGCTGTCTACCTTCTCAACTCTTGCACCCTGAGCCTCGGTGCGGACGTGCTCAGCCACAACACGGCGACAGAAGGTGGGGCGATCGCGCAGGCGAGCACCGACTCGTCGCTTTGGTTAAGCAATTCCGTCGTAACGGCAAACTCTGCCTCACTGTACGGTGGCGGGTTGTACCTCGCCGGTGGCGCAGTGCAGCTGAGCAACGACACCATCGGGGGATCAAAGGCGTCGGCTGGGAACCGGTCAGTCGCATACGGCGGCGGAATCTACAACGAGAACAGCGTCGTATCGGTTATCAACACCAAGGTCGACTGGAATTCGCTGAACGACCCTATTGACTTGGGAAACGGCGGCGGTATCGACAACGAAGACGTGCTCTCGATGCAGGGCGGAAGTATCTCGCACAACTCCATCCAGTCACCCGACGGCGCCTTCGGTGGGGGTCTCTACAATGACGATGCAGGTCAATACAACCGAGTCGTGATCGACGACAATGTGATCACCGCGAGTGAAGGTAGCGATGGGGGCGGCATCGTCAATCACGGCTACGCCAAGTTCGTCAACTCGGACGTCGACAACAATACGATCAAGGACTTCGGCACCGGCTACAGCGACGACGGCGGCGGGCTCTACAACTCATTCCACGTACTCTGGACAGGCGGCAGCATCTCGGGCAACGCCATCCGTCCGACCGATACAAGTGCCGGGCTCGTCGGCGAGGGCGGCGGCATTTTCGACGGAGGCACTGGGTCAGGCGTCGCGGCCACGATCACCGGGACGAAAATCGAAGGCAACACGGTCGTCTGCGAGACCGCCCTGTCCACCAGCTCGAACGAGTATGAGGCCGGCGGCGGAGCGTTGTACAGCGGTTCGGGCCTCTCCTTGAGCCATGACGCATTCGAGCACAATTCGGCGAGCGGCTACTACGTGTTCGGGGGTGCCGTCGACTACCACTCGAGCGATGGTCTCGAGCGCGTCGTACCTCGACGTCGGCCACACGACCGCCAAGGCGGTCGATGAAGCCGTTGGTGGTGGGATCTATTCGGCAGGGAACCTTGCCCTCACGAACTCCACGCTCCACGACAATTCCAACACAGCGACCGGTTTGGATGGTGGCGTATCGGGCGGTGCCATTTTCGACGAGAGCGCGACCGAGTGGAGCAACGTCACCATAACGAACACGACCAACACCTCGTCCGGTCAAGACGGGTACGTTGTCGGCGGCGCGGCGAGCTTGGGCGCGAGCTCGAATCTGGATCACACCAAGATGTTGAACACCACGGACAGCGCCTCGCGGATGGACGGCTCGGTTGAAGGAGGCGTCCTGTACCTGTTAGGGAACAGCACTATGGTCGCCTTCGAGATTGACCAAGCAACCGCGACTGTCGGCAAGAACGGCCAGATCGAAGGCGGAGGGGTATTCATCGCCTCACAGAGCTTCCTCACGATCGACCAGGGCAGCATCGCGAACGTTGTTTCGAAGGCGCTCTCCGGGTCGGGGGCCCTTGTCGATGGGGGCGCGGTCTACGTCAATCAACTCGGTGTCTTGAACCTGACCAACGTCACCTTGACCGGCGATAGAGCGCTGTCGTCGGGGACTGGAAAGAACGGGGGAGCACGCGGCGGGGCCATCTACGCGAACGCCCCGGTCACCTTGTTGAACGACACCTTGAACAACAACTGGGCGGGGCGGTCCGGAGGGGCGGTGTACAGCGACGGCGCCCCGGTGAGCTTCAAGAACACGATCGTGGCCTCGAATCCGTCGCCGAGCGGGAGTTGCGGCGGTGCCAGCGGTGGCCCGTGGTTCGTCTCGTCAGGACACAATCTCGGGACGAGCACGAGCTGCGAGCTCACGAATATCGGCGATCTCAATTCGAAGCCGAGGCTCGGGAAGCTGCAGGCGAATGGTGGCTTCGTCATGACCGAGGCCGAGCTCACCGGTAGCAAGTCGATCGACGCCGGCACCGACAACGGGTGTCCCTCGATTGACGCCCGAGGCGTAGCGCGCCCTCAAGGCAAGTCGTGTGACATCGGGGCGTTCGAGAGCCAGTCGAAGAAGAAGTGACGAAGCCGACGGACCACTAGAGACCCCCGACTCAAGGGGAGTGTCGCGGGTAAAGTCCGCGACGTGACGGGTGCCAGCGTCCCGCAGCGTTCTCAGGTGCGCCTAGCCGAGCTCGTCGCCGCTCTCTCCCTCGGCGTTGACCTTGGCTTCGGTCAACCCATGGAGCACGTGTTGCGGCAGTGCCTCATCGCTCTCCGCCTGGCCGAGCGCGTTGGGCTCGACGAGGACGAACGGTCGGTCGTCTATTACACGGCCCTGCTTGTCAATGTCGGTTGTCACTCCGACGCCCACGAGCAGGCCAAGTGGTTCGGTGACGACATCGTCGCCAAATCCGGCAAGTACGACTACGAGATGCGCAGCCTTAGGGGAGCCGCCGCGGCGATGCGTCTCGTCGGTTCAGGCAACCCGCCACTACATCGTTTCCGGGTCGGCCTCGAATTCGCGATGTCCGGCCACCGCGACCTGGATGGGATGATCGAGCGGCACGCGGCACTGGCACGGGCACTGGCGGTACAGCTTGGCCTTCCCAACGCAGTCCAGGAGGCGGTTGGCGCCTCGTATGAGCAGTGGGACGGCCGTGGCTGGCCCGGTAAGCTGAAAGGAGACGAGGTCCCGATCGCCTCGCGTCTCGCCCAACTTTCGGAGTTCGTCGAGGTGGCCCACCGGATCGGCGGGGTGGAAGCGGCAAGGGCGCTGGCGACCAATCGCGCAGGCTCCCAGTTTGACCCGGCGTTGTCTGCAACCCTTTGTGCCGATGCCGGCACGATTCTCGACGGGCTCGACTCGGCGCGCACGTGGGAGGCGGTGATCGCAGCCGAGCCAGCGCTAGGCGTCCGCCTATCCAGCGAGCAGTTTGACCTGGCTCTGCTGGCCATCGCCGATTTCGTCGACTTGAAGTCGCCGTACACGCTCGGCCATGCCCGTGCCGTCGCCAACCTGGTTGCCGAGACAGGCTCGCAACTGGGACTCGCGGCCGATGAGATCGGGACGCTGCACCGTGCCGGTCTCGTGCACGACGTCGGGCGCCTCGGTATCTCGAACGCCATTTGGGACAAGGCGGGAAAGTTGGGTGCTGGCGAGTGGGAGCGCGTGCGGATGCACCCCTACCTGACCGAGAGGATGCTGCACCAGTCAGAGTCGCTCGCGCCGCTCGGGGTGATCGCCGTGCAGCACCGCGAACGACTGGACGGCTCGGGGTACCCCCGAGGGTTGTCGGGCGGAGCGATCTCCGGACAGGCCCGCATCCTGGGGACGGTCGACGCTTACCAGTCGATGTGCGAACCGCGCCCCTACCGGCCGGCACTCTTGGCAAGCGACGCTGCCAAGGAGCTTCTCTCAGAGGTCAAGGCGGGCCGCCTTGACGGGGACGCGGTGGAGGCGGTCCTGGGCGCCGCGGGGCACCGAGTCGTACGCAGGCGGGAATGGCCCGCGGGGCTCACCGCCCGCGAGATCGACGTTCTCCGGCTGCTCGCCCGCGGGCTTTCAGCCAAGCAAATCGCCGCGCGCCTGGTGATTTCGCCCAAGACGGCCCGGAATCACATCGAGCACATCTACGTCAAGATTGACGCCTCCAGCCGGGTGACCGCGAGTCTATTCGCCATTCAGCACGGCCTCATACCCCCCGACGACGAGTTCGTCGCCCCCTGACGCCGCCAAAGATGGGGCAAATGCCCCATGCGATCGGACCCGCCGTTTCGTTACCTTGCCATAAGCGATCTCCGGACCGACGAAACGAGGCAGCCAGTGACACTCCGAGGTAGGTTCTTCGCCGCGACTTATGACCGCCAGATGGCCAAGGTCGAGGACGCCGGGTTGCGCGCTCATCGAGAGACTCTGCTCGCCGAGGCGCACGGCCGGGTGCTCGAGATCGGCGCCGGGACGGGAGGGAATCTGGGCTTCTACGGACCGGCTGTCGAGTCGCTGACCTTGACTGAGCCCGAGCCCCCAATGTTGCGTCGCCTGGAACGCAAGGTGCGCGAGAAGTCGCCGGCGAGCACTGTCCTACGTGCTCCTGCGGCCGACCTCCCGTTCGAGGACGGCTCCTTCGACGTAGTCGTCTCGACTCTTGTGCTCTGCGGGGTAGACGACCAGCCGAGGGCCTTGCGAGAGCTGCGCCGCGTGTTGCGGCCTGGCGGCCGACTCCTCTTCATCGAGCACGTTCGTTCCAACGATGCCAGCGTGGCCCGTCTGCAAGACCGGATGAACGTAATCAACCGCTTTATGGTCGGCTGTGAATGCAATCGACCGACGCTCGAGTCGATTCAGGCGGCTGGCTTCGCCGTCACACAGGTCGAGCACACGACAGCGAAAAAGGTCCCGAAGTTCGTTCGCCCGCTCATCGTGGGCAGTGCCACCGCCACCAGCGGCGTATCGTCCCGGCGCCCGCCGATCGCCGGGCCTGTCACAACCACCGCACAAAGGAGAGCTACCTGATGTCGAAGGTCTCACGTGAGAGCGCACCTGATGTAGTCGACTACGGGCCCGCCGAGGACCGTACCGCCCACTTCGACGGCCATACCGTCAACTTCACATCGATACGCGAGGACTCTGACCTCGCACCGCTACTGAAGGGGTTGCCAGGCGACAGCTGTCAGTGTCCCCATTGGGGCTACCTGTTCGCTGGCCGCGTAACGGTCCGCTACGCCGACCACGAAGAGATCATCGAGCCCGGCGACGCGTTCTATATGACCCCGGGTCACGTGCCGGCCGCGGAGGCCGGTTCCGAGTTCGTCATGTTCAGCCCGGAGAGCGAACTGGCAGTGTCCGAGGCCGCGATGAAGGCCAATATGAAGCGGTTGATGCAGGGCGGCTGACATGCCCGAGGCCTCGCCGACCTTCGTCAGCCTGGATGTGGGCGAGGTCATCGAGCAGACAGGTTTGAATACCGGGAGGGTCGATCGTGCAGGAGATTCATGGGACGGCGAGTGGCCGCATCACAGCTGCTGTGCACCCCAGCCGGGGCATGACCTGGCAGAGCCGGTCGCGCGTCAAGGAGATCGACGTGGACGAACGTCGCTTCACTCAACTACTACCTGGCGGCTGGAATCTAGAAGGTAGAAACTCTCTCTGACCAGGCACTTCGCTGCCTACGATCGCCCAAGAGCGCACGAAACACCGACCGAGTGGTACGGGTGCCGCCCGCAGCGACGCCGGTATGGCTACGCGCTGACCTTACGCATCTTCAGGCGCTGCCGGTCGGTTGTCCCGGCCCAGATCCCCATCAACCGAGGCTCCGCTGAGCACTGGCCGGCCGTAACGTTCTCGGAACGGTCCTGGCGTAGGTTTGCGCTCGATGGGCAATATGGGGCCGTCACGAGGGCAAACGCCGTCGACGACGGAGGCCGCCCCCTCTCGTGTCTGGGTCTTGCTGGCCTCTCCCGTGAGTGCGGCGGTCCTCTCGACGCTGGCCGCTCTCCTCATCGCCGGTTTCGTGGTCGTCTCCGTCGAGACCCACGAAGTCCGCAAGCTCAGCTCGACGCTCTTCGTGTACGCGGCTGTCCTGGCAGTGGGCTTGCTCTTGGCCATTCGCCAGCCGCTCAAGCCGATCGGATGGCTTCTGATACTCACCGCCCTGTTCGCGGCACTCCAGAACGACGCCAAGCTCTTCTCGATCCTGGACTACCGGCTTCGCCAGGGGACGTTGCCCTTCGGACTGGTGGCCGTCTTGACAGTGAACGCGCTCGGAGTGGGACCGATCGTGGTCCTTGCACCGACCGTTCTGTTGTTTCCTGACGGGCGTCTCCCTGGGGCGCGGTGGAAGTGGGTGTGGCGGGCGTACGTGGCCGGATGCTTCCTCCTGATTGCTGGTCAGCTCATCGCGGGGTTCGGCATCCTCGGCCAACGCATCCACGTGCTGGCCGACGGCACGACCTCGAACAATCTGAACGGCGTCGCGGGCTACTTCGGACTCTCGTTCCTGGTTGTTCTGGTCCTTCTCCCGATATGCCTGTCTTGGGCTGTTCATCAGGTCGTGGCCTACCGACGCTCCACTGGTGAGCGCCGCCAACAGATGAAGGTGCTGCTCGCTGGGGCGGTGATCTGCCTTGTCTCCCTCGGTGTCGGGATTGCATTCAGCAATGCGAACGGGATCGGAGGCGTTGTGTTTCTGATCACCAGGTTCGGGCTCGCTGCGTTTCCCATCAGCGTCGGGGTCGCCATTCTCAAGTACCGCCTGTACGAGATCGACCGCTTCATCAGCCGTACGTTGTCATACGCCGTCGTCACCGGTCTCGTCGTCGGCGTGTACGTCGGCGTCGTCACCTTGGCGACCAAGACCCTCGGGTTCCACACGCCGATCGCCGTGGCCGCTTCGACGCTGGCAGCCGTAGCCCTCTTCAATCCACTCCGAGTTCGGGTCCAACGAGTCGTCGATCGTCGATTCAACCGAGCCCGCTACGACTCTGAGGCGACCGTCGCGGTCTTCACCGCTCGGCTGCGGGACGCAGTCGACCTCGAGACAGTGCGGCGCGAGCTGCTCGATGTCGTCAACCGGGCCGTCGAGCCGGCGCACGCGTCGGTGTGGATTCGGCGGCGGGAGTGAGACAACCATCTGGGAAGACCGAAAGCGCGCCGAGCGTCGCTGCTTTGGATCGGTCTCGGCTATTCGGTTGTCGTCCGCTCGCCATGCGGCACGATCGTCTCTGAGCTGGCGCGGCTACGGCTCCCACACCGCTCCGTCATGGGCGAAGACGACTCGTCGGGGGTCGAAGGCTTGGAGGCGCTCGATCCAGCCAGGTACCGGTGGTAGATCATCAGCATGGCGGTCGTCCGCGGCGCGCGCCGCGAGGAGGTCGCGCCCGAAGGCTGTCGCCGTGTCATGGCTCTGGCCGGCGATAATCACCGTCCCGTCGTCCCGGCGCACGACGACCGACTGGTGGCCCGCCGTGTGCCCAGGTGTCGGTACGACGAATACGCCCCGGAGGATCTCGGCCTCGCCGTCGAGGAGCTCGTAGGACAGCCCGGGGGCATCGACGAGCTCGGGCAGCGTGTAATCCGGTCCTCTAGCTGCTTCGAGTTCGACCCGCTGGGTGAAGATCGGCCGTCCGCCCAGTTCAGGGTTCCCGCCGCAGTGGTCGAAATGAAGGTGGCAGTTCACCACGCGCTGCACGTTCGCGACGGACACACCCACGGTTGCCAGCGCCGCGGCGAGCGGGCGGCGGTGTGGCCGGTAGTGAGCGTCGACCTCGGGGTGCGAGCCCATTCCGGTGTCGACGACGACGACGGCGTCGGGGTGAGAGATGACGTAGCCGAGGCAGGGCTCCACTCGGGCCTGCCCGCTCCCGGTCTCCTCAGCGGGCCGGACGAAGTAGCCGAAGTCGATACGGCGCACCGGTACCTCGACCGTCATTAGGTCCAAGCTACCCCCAGCACAGAACGACGGCGGAGCCAGACTGGGACGAAGTGCCCAACCCCCGCCCTGATCCTCAGGGCGCCATTTCCTACCTCACCCGATCTCAGTAGGAACACAAACAAGGTCTAAGCATCGCCCCTACGCCCGCCGGCGTTCGACCACGGTGGATGCTCGGTCGGCCAGCCGCCGGGCCAGCTCCACAGCTTTTCGGGCGTCTCCTTCGCGGAGCGGAGCGGGGTCGTACTGGGCTGGAGTCTTGAATCGCAGCAGCTGCGAGAGCTGGCGAGCGGCATATCGTCCGTCGTCACCGGCGGTCGCCAGGAGGCTGAGGCCCAGCAGCCACGTCCCATCGGCGGGCGTCGAGACTCTCGACCGCTGCATCGAGCCATGCCTTCGATTTGGACAGGTAGGCCCGGGCATCAGCGGGGGACACCGGGTGACGACCGGTACGGCGGGGGGTCATCGCTCATTGTCGATCAGGTCGTCGAGCTGCGAGCCGGCGAGCACGATCGCATCCCGGCGAAGTGCGGTCCAGAAGTCACGTCCCACTTTGGCCTTCGGTCCGGCTTTGCGACGCAGGTCGTCGAGGTCGTAGTCGAGCACCTGGACCCGGTTGCCAGCGAGCTCGTGTGCCTGCTCCGCGAAGACGGACAGGGCAGTGGCCCATTTGTCAGGGTCGGCCGAGGGCGAGCGTACGGCCAGCACATCGAGGTCGCTATCGGCGTCGGCTTCGCCTCGTGCAAACGACCCGAAAACGAGCAGCGTCTCGGGAGCCGGCTCGAGCTCGGCGGCCAGAGAGCGAAGCCGGGCCATCACCTCTGTGCCGAGGTGGGCGAGGCGGTCGATGACCTCCCCTGCCGCGCTGTGTCTGGCTAGCGACACCATGACCATCCGGCCGATCTCTCGGCGTTCGACGATGCCAAGCGCCGCTAGCTCGCCGATTATCCCCGATGCACGCGTTCGGCCTACTCCGGCGATGCTGGCCAGAGTAGACACCGGCAGCTCCGCTTCCACCCGGGAGAGGGTTGCGAGGAGGCGACCCGTGGCTCCGGGGATAATCGCCTCGACCGGCCTGACAATAGTCCACATGTTCACTATATCGAACATCAATGTCCCATCTGTTGACATATTGATCGGTCGTCCAGCACGCAGCCGCCCCACAATGCCCGGCGAAGCGCCATTAGTCTCCGTCTCGGGGACTTCCTGCAGCGACGTGCGAGCGTGAAAATGCCTCGATCAGTTTTACATTGAATGCCGGCAGATCATCTGGCTTACGACTGCTGATGAGCACATTCGGACCGTGGTCACACACTTGAACCTCTGCGTCCACCCAGTTACCACCAGCATTGCGAATGTCGGTTTGCAGGCTCGGCCAGGAAGTGAGGGTGCGATCCCGCACCTGATTCGCTTCGACGATCGACCACGGACCATGGCAGATCACCGCCACTGGCCGACCCGACTCGAAGAACCGCCGCACGAGATCGACCGCATGGGGGTCAGTGCGGAGTTGGTCCGCGTTTGCCACGCCACCAGGCAACACGAGTCCGTGAAAATTCTCCACGCTTGCGCTCTCCGTTGTTTCATCGACTTCGAACGTCGAGGCTTTGTCCAAATGCTTGAACGCTTGGACCTTGCCGGCCTTGGTCGCAACGAGCACAGGTTCACCGCCGGCCTCCTTGACCGCTTGCCAAGGACTCGTCAGTTCTTCCTGCTCCACACCTTCATTCGCGACCAGGAACGCAATTCGCGCTCCTTCCAGTTGCTGAGTCACATTCACCTCTCTTCGCGCTCGGCCTCAATCGCGCGAATTCCAGCCCTTCCCGCGCGATCCGCGGCGTGGAGCCGCAGCGAGTACTCCATACCCGAAGAGCACGGCGATACAACATGGGAAGCGGTCCGTCACGACATCGTAATTATTAGGCCCGAGCTCGCCGAGCTTGACCGAAGTGACTAGCTCAAGCATCTCGGGCGTCGTGCGAAGCGAGTTGCGGGCGCAGCCCGGCGCGACGGCAGGCATCGGCGAACTCCAGGGCGTTTCGCGGCGCACAGCCGCGCGGATCGTTGTTGAAGTAGGCATAGACGATTCGGTCGGGCCCGTACTCCTCGGCGATGCGCTCTGCCCACGTCCGTAATGCCGCGAGACCGTAGCGGGGAGTCGGATGTGCGCGGCCTTCGTGGAAGCGGACGTATCCCCAATCGGCAGTCCGCCAATTCGGTTCCAGCAGCCCGCGTCGATCGGCTATGCACGTCGCTGCGCCGTGACTGCGGAGGAGATCGGCGGTTGCGTCGGTGAGCCAGCTGTCGTGGCGGAACTCCACGACGATGCGCACTGTAGATGGGAACGATCTGAGCGTCTCATTGAGCCGCCCAAGGTCGCACGGCATCGTGGGAGGAAGCTGGAGGAGGATCGGTCCGAGCTTGCCGCCCAGCCCAGCTGCGCGTTCGAGCAAAAGATCGACCGCCGCCTTCGGTTCCTGGAGACGTCGGACGTGGGTGAGGAAGCGGCTTGCCTTCACGGCGAATTCGAACGCTGACGGCGTCCGCGCTTGCCAGTTCTCGAAGGTCTCCTTCTTCGGCAATCGGTAGAAGGTGCCATTCGCCTCGACGGTCCTAAACGTCTGCGAGTAGGCCTCGAGCCAATGCGACGTCGGGACGGATGCTTCGTAGAATGTGCCCCGCCAGTCGCGGTACTGCCAACCCGAGGTTCCGATCCGAACTCCGCCAACCATGGCTCGCTCCTACTCGCCGGACGACTCTGTAAGACCTACCCATTTTGTGTCCGGCTCGTATCAATTGGCCCCGCCATTCGCCGCGGCAAGGAAAGGCGAGAATCCACAAGAAGCCTTCGTCGGCCGAGACCGTGGCTTGTCGGGCGTGGCTCCTAGCTGAGCTCGAGGCGACGCAGCCAAAATCCGTCCTAGTGCTCGGTACGACCCCCGTCGAAAAGACCGAGCGATTCAACAACAGACTGCGGCACGACGTCACCAAGGGTCGCCTCAGAAACCGGCCGCGTTTAGCGTGTCGCATCATGGACCGGTTCCGAGCCTCGGCGCTCACCCACCTCCTGGTCGTGTCGGACGCCCGAGCGAGCCGGGACTGGTACACGAGGGTCTTCGACGCTTCCATATACGGGGAGTACGGGGGAACCTCGGTGGTGCTCGAGTTCTTCGGGAACTGGATCCTGCTCGTGACCGGCGGAGACCCCACGGCCGACAAGCCGACCGTGTCGTTCGCGCCGCCGGCCGATCCGGACCGCGTCAGTGCGGAGATCATCTTCCGGGTCGACGACTGTCGGGGAACCTACGAGCTGCTCCGGTCGCGGGGTGCCGCCTTCCTCGCCGAACCCGTCGACTGGGGCGGGGAGATCCGGGCCTTCTTCCGTGACCCGGACGGCCACCTCTTCGAGATCAGCCAGCTGACCGCGTGAGCCGGCCACGGTGGCGATGGTTCCGTCTGATGACCTGAGACCGAGCACAGTTGGAGCTCTCGAGAGGTGGCTATGCCGTACGCCCGGGTTGGTGACATCAAGCTCTACTACGAGGTGCACGGAGATGGGCGGACGGTTGTGCTGATCCCCGGTCTCGGATCCGACACGAGGCTCTTTTTCAACGTGGTCCCGCTTCTCGCCACCCAGCATCAGGTCGTCGTACTCGACCCACGAGGAGGCGGGCAGAGCGACAAGCCGACAGGTGAATACAGCATCGAGCAGATGGCAGATGACGTCGCCGGGCTGATCGACACACTCGGGATCGCCAGCGCCGACGTCGTGGGGTACTCGATGGGAGGGAAGATCGCGCTCCAGTTGGCGGCCGACCATCCCGAGTTGGTCGACCATCTGATCCTGGGTGCCACGGCGGTCATGCCCTCGGTAACGAGCCGGTTCTCCCGGCGCTGGTTCATGATGGACCTGGTCTCAAGGGTCCCCTTGCTGCGCAGGGCCGATGGCCAGCCGACCTATGCCTTCGAGGCCCAGCGGCAGGCGTCGAAGTCCTTCGACGGGCGCGAGCTGATGCCCCAGGTGAAGGCCAGCACGCTGATCATCCGGGCCAGGCACGACCGGATTGTGCCAGCGAGCGCCGCCGCCGAGCTCCAGAAGATCCCTGGCAGCTCGCTGGTCGATCTGCCAGGAGGGCATCTCACGCTGGTGATTGTTCACGGAAAGGTGCTCGCCGCAGCGATCTCCTCGTTCTTGAGCGAGCCATGAATCACATGCGCGATGTCGAGTCACCTTCGCCGCGCGGGGAAGACCTCGGCGGTCCCACGGCCCCTACAGGCGGGCTCGACGTGTCCGCCGAGGCCGGATGCCTGGTGCCGGCTCAAAGGCCGGACGCTGTCGCATGCGGCTGCAACCACTCGCGGGCGAATCTTCGGAATTGATAACGACGCCCCCGGCCAACCCGCCGTGGCCGGGGGCGTTGTCGGGTTCGCGACTCTCCGGAAGCTGGGGGTGCCGCGTTGAGAGCTGCCCAGCCGTAACGTTTTCGGAACGCTCGCGGCTTACGTTTGCGCTTCGTGGGCGACGCGCAGCCGACGGCCGAGCAGACGGCGATGAGTAGCGACGTCGCGGGACGCCGCTTCCGGTTGGCGACTCCCACGACCGCCGTCGGCCCGGCGGTACTGATCGCGGGCCGGGCTTGTGTTGCAGTTCTGCTCTTGTAAGGGAGGTCGTTTCGGTGCGGTGGCGATACGCTACGGCGTTGCTGGTGATGATGGTTGTGGCCGGTCTTCTGGTGCCCGAGGTCGGGGCGTCGCCCACGGGTCGCCATCCTGTTAGCGGACCGGGCCTTAAGGGATTGCCGGTGGCTGTTCGAGGCCAGGTCTCGGCGCTATTGGCAGGAGCTGAGACCACCAACCCCTTCCACCAGCAAGGGCCGAAGCTGACCCCGAACAACGAGAACAACACGGGAGCTGGTGGCCTCTTCGGTGACAGCGTGGCAGTGTCCTCCGACGGGAGCACGCTCCTCGTCGGCGGTCCCGGCGACGACGACGGCGACGGAGCTGCATGGGTATTCGTCCGTTCCGGCGCGACCTGGAAACAGCAGGCGAAGCTGACGACCAGCAATCAAGGGGAGGGCTGCGATGAGAACACGGGAAGCAGCTTTGGCTGGAGCGTGGCCTTGTCCGGCGACGGCAACACGGCACTGATCGGTGCCCCCCGCTACTGCACCTACGACAGCCAGACCGGCGATACCTTGCTCAGCGGTGTGGCCTGGGTCTTTGTTCGCTCCGGCACGAAGTGGACCCAGCAGGGACCAATGCTGACACCGAACGACGAGGCGACGAACTACGACCTGGCCGAGTTCGGCACAAGGGTCGCGCTCTCGGCAGACGGGAACACAGGCCTGATCGGGGCTCCGGCCGACTCGGACGGCACCACCTACGGGGGCGCCGTGTGGGTGTTCGTTCGCTCCGGCTCGACCTGGAAACAGCAGGGGGCCCGCCTTGCGGCGTCCGACGAGGGCCTGTACACCGGATTCGGCAACTCGATCGCCTTGTCCGCCAACGGAACGACGGCACTGATCAGCGGCGGCGACGGCAATACCACCGCGCAAGCCTGGGTGTTCGTCCGCTCGCGAACGACCTGGAGCCAACAGGCGGTGCTCAAAAGCGACGCCCATTACGAGGGAGCTGAGGCGCTCTCCTCCAATGGCAACACGGCAATCATCACCGGGCCCACCGGAACCGCCGGAAGCCTGGGGGCAGCCTGGGTCTTTGTCCGCTCCGGCTCGACTTGGAAGCAGCAGGGCCCCCGGCTGATGGGCAGCGGCGAGACCAGCAAGTCGGGGTTCGGGCGGCCGGTACTCTCCGGGGACGGGAACACGGCGGCGTTCATGGGTAGCGGAGCGAACGAAGCCTGGGTGTTCGCTCGCAATGGCACGACCTGGAAACAGCAGGGCTCCGTTCTGACGGGCAAGGGTGAGGTCAACACTCCCTACAGCGCCGGGTTTGGCTACGCCGCCGCTATGTCCAATGATGGAAGCACGGTGCTTATCGGTGGGCAGTACGACCACGACGACGCTGGGGCGGTGTGGCCCTTCGTCCGGTGCACTTACTCCAGCCAGGCCACCGGAGCGGGCCGCTACGTGGCGGCCTCTGCGGACACCAACGAGTGTCCGGTGAAAGTCTGGGTCGATCCCGTGGAGAACCCGGTGAAGTCGGGCTTCCACCCCGAGCACGATGGCGCGAAAGCGACTCCCGCCTTCTTGACTGGCGGGGCTGACCCGGTTCGTGGCGGTGAGACCATCACGGACAAGTGCGGGTCGGGATGTGAGAACGTCGCCATCACCGTCACCCCTCCTGAGGCGAGTTCGGCAAACGACCCAGATCACCCGGGCATCGGGGGTGTCAAAGTGACCGCAGCGATCGGTGACGCAACCCCATCCGACGCCGAGTATCCCTACCCCCGGATCATGCGTAAGTACTACATCTCTGGCGCCCCGAGTCCGGTCCTTTGCCTCATCGACCCGACCGATGGCACTCAGATTGACCACAGTTGCGGTAGCACCGTCACCGATACGACCGACGATCATGGCAAGATCTATGTGAGGGTGTGGTTCCCCGGTGTCGTACACGACGCCAAGTTCCTTCTCAGCGCCACCGCCGAGAAATGCAATCAGGGCACGTGCACACAAGTTGGCAAGGGCGAGACCAACCTGACGCTGCGGCCGAACATCGTCTTCAAACAGCGTGCATGGCTGTCCGACAAAGACGCCCAGGCGCTGGTCGACTTCTACAGGCACAAGCTCATCTCCGACGACTTTTCGTGGCTGGAGTACCTGCCCGCAGGCAAAGCCGGTGGGCTGATCAAGTTCTTGAAGGACCACTACGGCGACTACCAAAAGCTTTCTGCAGGTTCCGATCTGCTGGCCGTTTCCATCCTGATGGGGAACCTCGACCTGAAGCCCGAGGGGCTGCTCGCAAACACGGCCGGCGGTCTCATCCCCCATGGGAGTCTGCTCTACGGCGATTCCTTCTTCGCAGCCATGGTCGGTGTGGCGAAGGACTACGGCGCATTCTTGGAGTCCGTGCCCTCGAACTACAGCGGTCGCGGAAAGAGGCAACGAATGGCCTTCGCCATCTACGAGCTCTCCATGTGCGTTCACACCCGTGCATGCAACAACCCAGAGATCGGAGCGGCGCCTGGTCCTTATCTGGGGCTCTGGCTCTGGAGCGCCAAGGATGACTCCGAACTCGACGGGTCGGCTGCCTCGGTGAAGGCGTTCACACCCAATGAGGCGGTGACTTATGAGGCGAGGGATTGGTTCGCCTCGCAGTTCTAGCTGATGCCGCATCGGGCTCCAACCGCCGCCCGCCGGCGCCATCAAGCCGAGCGCAGGTGATGCCCTCCTCATCGAGGGTGAAGGACTGGTAGGCGTGCCCGACGGCCGCCCTCTCGGTTCTCGGCAAGAAGCCGCGCCAAGAACGTCCGAGGACCTGAGAACGCCCTAGAGGTCGGCGAAGCTGCGAAGAGGTCGCAGCAGCGGGATCTTCTTGCGCTGATGGCCGGCCATACGACGCAGAATGTCGTCGAGTGTCTCGATTGCCGCCACGATGTGCGGGCCTTTGTTCAACATCACGCACTCGGCCCGCTGGCTCATGGCGGCATCGGTGACCTCCGCCCGAGACGGGCGGCCGGTTCTTGCGAGTTGATCGAGAACCTCGGTCGCCCAGATGACCGGGAGATGGGCGGCTTCGCAAAGCCAGAGCATCTCCTCTTGCAACTCGGCCATGCGCTCGTAGCCGGCCTCGACGGCGAGGTCTCCCCGAGCGATCATCACTCCGACGTGTTCCGAGCGCATGGCGTGGAGGAGGATTACGGGGAGGCGTTCGAAGGCGGGCCTAGTTTCGATCTTGAGGACGAGCCCTAGGTGATCGGCGCCGAGAGAATGGAGCTCGTGCCGGATCAGGTCCACGTCCTCCTCGTGGCGCACGAAGGAGAGCGACAGCATGTCCGCCTTCTCGGCGGCCAAGCGCAGCAGGGGACCGTCGGCTTCGGTGAACGGTGGCACCGGCAGGCGCGTGTCAGGCAGGTTGATCCCCTTCTCGGCGCGGAGGCGGCCGCCTTGGGGGGGCGATTCGACGATCCGGACGCCGAACTCGTCGGCGCCGACGTCCTCGACGACCCCGTAGAGCAGGCCGTCGTCGAAGATGACTCGGTCGTCGGTCTCGACGGCACCGAATACTGCCTCGAGCGTGCAGGAGATGCGGGCCTCGCCCGCCTGGCCGTGTTGCCACGCCGGTGGGGGTGCGGTATCCCTGCAGACGACCAGTCGGTCGCCCGTCTTGAGGAGGTGGTGCCTGGGCACCCTGGGTAGTGGCCCGACGGCCGTGTCATCGCCACCGGCCGAAAGGACGGTGCCGGTCTCGAGATAGGTGGTGTCGAGGACGTGGGCTCTGACGCCGAGGGCCGAAACATCGACGAGTGTCATTGTGCGCTTCGACCCACGCGTGTCCCGGAGCACGACGTTCTCACCAGGTTGACGCCTCGCCAGCCAAGCCGCTTCGACCGGCACGACGGGGAGGTCGCTACCAGCGGCTGCCGCGTCTACTGCTGTGAGCAGGAGAGGTGCCGGAGTCAACGAGACGCCGCGAAGGTCTCGCACGGGCCGGAGTCGCACGATCTGCGGGCCGTATTCCAGCGCGCCGGTGCGCAGCTTCGGTCCGGGCAGGTCCATGGCTATCCGGCACTGCGTCCCGAGCTCGGCTGCAGCCTTGTGGACGCTGTCAGCCATTGCTCGCCACGCGTCGGGGTCGTCGTGGGCGCCGTTGATGCGGGCCACGTCCATCCCCCCGGCGACCAGGCGACGCACGAGGCAGTAGTCGTCGGCCGCCTCGGAGGGAAGCGTCACCATGATCCGGACTACGCGTGACGGCGGTCGGGGCCCGAAGAGGCGGTCGGTATTGGTGTCGAGGGCTGCCCTCCCCTCTTCAAAATCGAGCGCGCCCTCACCGAGCACGGGTCGCTCGCCGCGAAGCGCCGACATTGCCGCCCGCAGCGTCGCGAGGACGTACGGCTCGCTTCGACCAAGTGAAGACAGGCCCCTGCGAGTGAGTTGCCACTGCAGCCTGCGCACGTCGTGTCGTCGGAGCGCCACGTAGTGGATGAGGTTGAGGGCGTCCCAGGTGTGAACGGGGTGCACCTCGGAGATGTCGGCCCGGTGGCCATCAGCGAGTCGGTGAAGTCCGTCCTCGATCAGTGCGAGCCGGCGAGCCAATTCCTCATCCGAGGCGCGGGCAGCAAAGGCTGCGATCGACCTTTCCGACATTTGAAGGCGTTTCCTCTCGGTTCACGGGTTTTCCGCTTCTAAGTGTGCATGCGCGCGGGCATCGGGGATAGGGCCCAACGTCACTGTCGAAGGGCCGGCCCTCGACCGGTTGCGAGCGTCGTGGGACCGCGGAATTTGGGACGTTCGGCTCTGGTCAGATGCCGTCGACGGTGGTTCGCTAAGGGTGAGTAGCACGGTTGCGAGTGGCGCTCGTCAATGCGATTGGAGGTTGGCCATGAAGATCGAGTACTTACACGCCTCGAAATTCGGCAACGGGGCGGTGGTCGCGGGGGAGTTCAAGAAACTGATGGCCGCCAAAGGCGTCGGTGTCGAAGTACATCACATCCGCGAGGTGAGGCCGACGAAGTTGGCGCCGGCCGACCTCTACCTGTTCAGCTCGCCTGCGCGCATGGGAAGGCCGATCCGCAGTATGCGCCGCTTCCTCAACAAGGCGAGCCTGCCGCCGGGCAGCCGGTACGCCTTGCTCACGACCGAGCTGGCACCGAGGCCGGACAAGAAGACAGGGCGAATGCCGACCGAAGAGGAACTGGCCAAGAGGCAACGTGTCATCTCGATAATGAACGAGAGTCTCCAGCGCAAGGGCCTCGTCTCGGTCCTCGAGGACAGAGTCTTCGTGACCGCAGTGAAGGGACCGCTAGAGGAGGGGTGGCAGCAGAAGCTGGAGACCTTCGTCGCCCGGCTCCCAATCCTCGACACTGCAGCCTGATGCCAGAGCGGAAGGCGGTCTGCAAGACCAGGCGGTCTGGAGCCCCTGCCCGAGGAGCTGGGGTCGTCGCTGGGGGTTTCGCGCTCGCCTGCAGTGTCGCCATTGTGAGCTACCCCTGGTGGCGGACTCGTTGCCTCACCTGGGGTGCGATCGACGACGAGGCAACGAGGACCCTTCCTGGTGACGACCTGTTGGCTGAGCCTGATCTGGTTTCCACCCGCGCTACCAGGATCGACGCTCCGAGCAGTGCCGTTTGGCCGTGGCTTGCGCAGATGGGCTCGGGTCGCGGCGGCGTCTACACCTACGACTGGATCGAGAATCTGTTCGGCCTGCAAATGCACAGCGTGGACGTCGTCCTCCCGCAATTCCAAGACATCACCGTCGGCGATGCACAGAAACTGGGCAAGAACGGGCCTGTCCTACGCGTCGCCGTGGTCGAGCGCGAGGACGCTCTTGTGTTCCGTTCTGACGACGGCAATTGGGTCTGGGCATTCTGCCTCGTGGCCGACGGGACCGGGACTCGGCTCATCAGTCGGAACCGCATCGCGACGCCGGGGGCCTCATGGCCGGCTCGGGCATTCTACAGGTATTTGATGGAGCCAGGCAGCCTGCTCATGGAGCGCAAGATGTTGCTTGGCATCAAGCAGCGGGCCGAACGTCTGGCGGGAACCGTGCGAGCCGGGGTCGAGCCGTAACGTTTTCGGAACGCTTTGTGCGTAGGGTGCGCCTCGGTGGACTAGGCCGGAGTCCGAGGCTTGTCTGCGCCAATCGGTACCAGGAGAAAGGGGAACAAACGTGGGCTGTTCGAAGGCTTCGAAGGGGCAGTCGGCTACAGAAGGACGAACAGGGGATTGTTCGCTAGGAAGCCTTCATGGCTCTGCTTCGTCGGGACGCTGGAGGGCGGTACCGGCGATGGTCATCCTGCTAACTGTCTTGGCAGGGGTGACGGGGCAATCCGCTGCGGGCGCGGCTACGCGGGCACCGAGCGCCTCCAGATCGGCGTTCGACTGCCCTTGTCATGTCTCGTCTGACGGCACCCACGTGTGGGTGACCAACTACAACGGCGCGGTCACCGAGCTGAAGGCCTCGACCGGTGCGCTCGTGAAGGTGATCAAGGGGTCGAGCTACGGGTTCAGCTACCCCGCCACCATCTCCTCGGACGGCACCCACGTGTGGGTGGCCAACAATGGGGACAGCACGGTGACCGAGCTGAAGGCCTCCACCGGGGCGCTCGTGAAGGTGATCAAGGGATCGAGCTACGGATTCAACTACGTCACCGGCATCTCTTCCGACGGCACCCACGTATGGGTCGTCAACCATGCGGGCGACAGCGTGACCGAGCTGAAGGCCTCGACCGGGGTACTGGTGAAGGTAATCAAGGGATCGAGATTTGGGTTTAACGGCCCCTATCAGGTCTCCTCCGACAGGACCCACGTGTGGGTCACCAACTATCGCGGCAACAGCGTGACCGAGCTGAAGGCCTCTACCGGCGTGCTCGTGAAAGTGATCAAGGGATCGAGTTACGGATTCAAGGATCCCTTCAGCGTCTCCTCTGATCGCACCCACGTGTGGGTCACAAACCAAGTCAGTTACGGTTCCTCGGTGACAGAGCTGCGTGCCTCTACAGGGGCCCTCGTGAAGGTCATCAAGGGTTCGAGTTACGGGTTCAAGGATCCCGACAGCGTCTCCTCCGACGGTACTCATGTGTGGGTCACCAATAACGGAACCAACGGCGCCACCGGGCTTGGCGTTGACTCGGTGACCGAGCTGAGCGCCTCGACCGGTGCCCTGGTGCAGGTCATCTCAGCCTCCAGCTACGAGTTCAAGTATCCCGATAGCGTGTCCTCCGACGGCAGCCATGTGTGGGTGACCACATCTGGATTCAACTCGGTGACCGAGCTGAAGGCCTCCACCGCTGCTCTGGTGCAGGTCATCACCTGAGCGCACCGTTGAGGCGGTGATCCTTTACTAGGGGGCTTCCTTGGTAAAGGATACGGGAACTTCCCTTGTCAAAAGGCGGCCGGCGTAAAGGATCGAGCTGTCCGCGGCCGCGTCTATTAGCGTCGATGAGATGGCCGGGCATTCGGCGCGCCGGGTCTGGGCGACCCTCAAGCTCCTGGCGTAAAGGTGCAGCGTGTGAGGGTGCGGGCCTCGCACATCCCAGCGATCAATCCGACCGGCCTCGACCCGATGGCTCAGTGAACCTGTGCCGCTCGATATTCAGATTCCGTATCTGAAATGGGCGTTCACTCTCGTGCCCGATCGGCCTTCCGCACCGGGACCTTGTCCAACTCGATTCCGAAATAGTTCCGGTAGGCGGCCAACAGCTCGTCCTCACCGAGAGTCGTCTCCTGACGCTCGCCACCACCTGAAGACCGGATCAGTCGATCATCGGCGATCGTGACACGCCCGTCGGTAGTCGGGAGCGTGCAAATGGTGCCCTGCGTGAAGTGCGAGCGCGGCGAGGTCTGGTGGTACCAGCACATCGCCTCGAATTCGGGCAGCTCACGCTCGATCGGCTCGATCCGGTACTGCGGCGTTCCGTCCTTGAACACGTCTATGGCGCCGGTCGAACGCTCCTCGACTCTGAACACTCCGCCCGGGTCCTGCTGTTCGCCCTTCTCGTCGATCTCGAGGGGATAGATGCTGTGGGCGCCGAAGCCCACGTCGACCAGTAACCGCCGCTCGCACTCGACGACGAGCGCCAAATGGTCGAGCGGAAGCCCGAGTCCCTCCTCGCCGTGCACCCTTGCCGCGAGGAGCATGACGTCGTATCCAAGCTCGCGAAGCAGGAACGAGAACGCTCCGTTGAGCTCGAAACAGAAGCCGCCGCGGCGCCGCCCGACCAGCTTTTCGAGAATCTCTTTCGGCTCGAGGGTGATCGGTTCGCCGAGGTGGATGCTGAGGTTCTCGAACGGGATGTTGTAGAGGTGGGCAGCGTGCAAGAGGCGCAGCGTTTCGTAATCAGGCTGCGGCGGACTCGCTGAGATGTAAGTCGTGATGCCGAGCCGGGCGAAGTAGCCGGCGACTTCGTCCTCGTCCACCGGTACTGTCCTCCCTCCTGGTCGCCGCCTCCGTCGTTCCGACGGTATCGCCCCCGCATCGGGGCACTCGCGTTCCCGCGCTCGCTCAGCTCTTGAGGTCGCTCATCGCCTTCTCGCTGACGGCTCTAGCGCAGGCCTTGGAGGTGTGGATAGAGGGCGGCAACGCCGCCAGCAAGTGCGGCTTGGATCTCGCGGCTGACGTCGTCGGCAACTATTTCGAAGAGGTCCTGCGCGACACCGTCGATGGCGATCTTCGCAATATCCGCGGGGTTCGACTTGGGTGCGGTTATCGAGGCGGTCATGTCGGTGTCCATGTAGCCGACATGGAGCCCGGCCACCCGGATGTTCTGGTCTGCCAGCTGCACGCGCAGTGCGTTCGTCAGCGACCATTCCGCCGATTTCGCGGCGCAGTAAGCGCCGCTCCTCGGGAAGCTGACCCACGAGAGCACGGAGAGGATGTTGAGGATCGACCCTCCGCCGTTCGTCGAGATCGTCGGTGCGAAGGCGCGGATCATCGACAGTGTCCCGAAGAAGTGGGTCTCCATCTCGAGGCGGATCAGTGATGGGTCTCCATCGAGAAGGTCTGAGCGGGTGGACGAGCCGGCGTTGTTGATCAGGAGGGTGACGCCACCGGCGATCTCGGCGGCGCTGGCGACCGACGCCGGGTCGGTGATGTCGAGAGCTATCACCTTGGCGCCTGGTAGGTCGACAGAGTCGGGGTTGCGTGCGCCGGCGTACACCGTGGCGCCGCGGCTGAGCAGCTCGTTGACGAGGTGGCGGCCGAGCCCTCGGTTAGCTCCGGTGACGAGAGCGGTCGATCGGGCGATATTCATGACGTCTCCTTAAGTTTCGGATGTGCGGGTCAGGTTGTGGCTGAGGCTGGCACGAGGGCGCGGGAGCAGGCTGAGGGCGGGAACGATGCCGACGAACGAGATCGCCGCAGAGACCCACCAACCATGCCGAAAGGCGTCGAGTGCTGTGCTGTCGTGACCGGCTGCGGTGCCGATCACCGCCACGAGCACGGCCACGCCGAGGGCGAGACCGATCTGGCGGATCATGTTGATGACCGCAGAGCCGGTGGCGAATGATTGCGGTGGTAGCGAGGAGGCGGCCGTGGCCATCATCGTCGGAAGGGTGAGGCCCACTCCGATACCGGTCAAGATCATCCCGCCGAGTACCCCCGAGAGGTAGTCGGGTTGCACCGTGATCGCAAGGGCCCACCACGACACTCCGACGCCGAAGGCCATGCTGCCCAGCGCCATCGTTCGGGCTGGGCCATAGCGGGCGATGAGCCGGCCCGCCACGACGAACGACATGAGCGGGACCATGACCGGTCCGGGTGCGATGGCGAGCCCGGATCGCAACGCCGACCATCCCCAGGCGCCCTGCTCCCAGAGAACGATCGAGAGGAGCATCGCTGCGAACGATGCGGAGAAGAAGATGGCGACGAGCGACGCCGCGGTGAAGCGCCGAGAACGAAACAGCGACGGATCGATGAGCGGGTTGCGGCTCCGAAGGCAGTGCAGGACGAAGAGCGCGAGGAGCGCCGCCGACGCGGCGAGCGTCGAGGCGATGGCGTACGAGTCCCAGCCCCAGTCGCTCCCCTTGACGAGCCCGAAGGTGAGGGCCGCCACGCCCGTCGTGGCGAGCACGACCCCGAGCGGGTCGGGCCTTTCGCCATCGTGACCGGGTACGTGCGGCAGCCGGCGCCAGCCGACGATGAGGGCAGTGATCCCGACCGGCACATTGACCAGGAAGACCCACCGCCAACTCGCTGCGACCAGCAGGCCGCCGACGACTGGGCCGACGGCGGCGGACATGCCACCGACCGCCGTCCAGGCGCGAACTGCACCTTGCCTTCGCTCTGCCGGGTAGGAGGCGAGGACCAACCCGAGGGAGGTCGGGGTCAGTAGGGCCGCCCCGGCCGCCTGGATGAGGCGGAAGCCGATCAGCATGCCGACACTCGTGGAGGCGGCACAAGCAGCGGACGCCGCGGTGAAGACGGCCACGCCGAGGAGAAAGGCGCGGTCTCGGCGGTAACGGTCGGCGAGGCGTCCGAAGAAGACCAGCAGCGAGGCGTAGACGATGGCGTACCCATTGAGCACCCAGGACAGCTCGCCCAGGTTCGAGGCCTTCAGATCTCGGGCGATCTGAGGCAGGGCTACGTTGACGATGAAGAGGTCGAGGCTCGCCAAGACCACTCCGGCGCAAGTGATGACGAGCACCTGACGGGGAGCTGCCTTGGCCCTGGTGGCGGGGGGTCCGGGGCGCTGTATCCCTTGAGTGAGTTCCGTCACACAACTCACCATAGAGGATTACGTTCCATTATGCAACCCACTAACCTGGAGCCCATGGACGCAAGAGCTTCGAGGACGAGGAGACATGACGATGCCAGAACTGCTGATCGACTTCATTACCTCACTCGACGGCTACGCGGCGGCTGAAGGATGGCCGGGCTGGTGGGGGCTGGAAGGGCCCGAGTACCTGGCGTGGCTCGGAAATGCCTCAGAAGCCGATTACACCGTGTTGATGGGTGCAACCACCTATCGCGTCATGTCGGGTTTCGCCGCCGCCGGCGAGCCGGGCACCGAAACCCTGGCGGGCGTGTCGAAGATCGTCTTCTCCAAGACGTTGCGAGAGCCCCTCGCGTGGGCGAACACGCAACTCGTCGCACAGGATGCTGTCGAGGCCGTGCGTGAGATGAAGGCGGGCGAGTCGAGGTCGATGCGTACGATCGGCAGCCTGACCCTGTGCCGCTCACTCCTGATTGCCGGTCTCGTGGACCGGTTCCGCGTGGTCGTTTTTCCGGTGATCACCGGGAGCACCGGCCGCGAGCGGATCTATGACGGCTATCCCGATGTTGCCCTCGACATGATCAGCAGCCGTACATTCGACGGACGCCTGCAACTGCTCGAGTACGTTCCGACGATTCTGTCCGGCCCACCACAACCGGCGAACCTCGGAGCGTGACAACCTCGCGATTGAGGCAGCTTCCCGGACAGCGAGTTGTCCACGAGGTGGCGAACGGCCGCTACCCTGACCTTTGTGGGCGGCCAGCGGGTTCCTGGTGGTGTGGTGCACAAGCTTCCCGCAGACCTGCGCCAGGCGCTCATCGTCAACTCGACGGCACTCGCTGCTTGGAACGACATCACCCCTCTCGCCCGCAACGAGTTCATTTGCTGGGTCGAGGATGCCAAACAGGAGATGACCCGAGAACGCCGCATTCGCCGGACCCAAGAGGAGCTCGAGGATGGCCAGCGTCGGCCTTGCTGTTGGCCGGGATGCGGACACCGCGAGCACACCGGTAAATAGCGCGGATCGATCAGCTAATGCCACCGGTCGACCGCACACGGGCGTTCACTACGACGCTCGAACCGCTGACCGGGAACAAAGCCCGCGTACCAGTGCCGTTCGATCCGGACGAGGCGTGGGGTAAAAAACGCGAGCACCATGTGAACGGAACCGTTGCCGGTATGCGGGTGCGGGTGACCATTGTCCGTGACGATTCCGGATGGAGCTTCACGCTCAGTCCCTCCAGGATGCGGACCTGTCCCGTAGGCCCGGGCGACAACGTCGAGGTTGTCATCGCGCCCGAGGGTCCTCAGCGTGGTGACTTAGCTCCGGACGTTGTTGCGGCACTCGAGGCGAACCCGGAGGCCGGGGCCTTCTTCGACGTGCTCGCTCAGTTCTACCGAAACGGCTACTTACGGTGGATCGATGCAACGAAGCGCCGGCCGGAAGTCCGCGCTCAACGGATCGCCGAGATGGTCCGCCTGCTGAACGATCGGATCAAGGAGCGCCCGAGGCCGTGACATGTTCTGCGCTCTCACTCACCGTTACCTCCGTGCGCGGACTCTGTCGAGCGCACGCCCTGCTGTTCGAGCCACTCGATCACGTTGGTCCGTTGCGTGCCGTGTCCGCGGGCAGCGTCGAGTGCGGTCCCTTTCGCGTAGTCGGGCACCCAGCCGAGGTCAGCGCCCGCGCCAAGCAGTCGCTCGGCAGCGCGGCGTTGACCGCCAGCACACGCGTGCCAGAAGCCCTGGGAGATGTTCTCCGTCGTGGCGACTGACTGGTCGGCGAGAAGTTCGTCGAGGCGATCGAGGAGGCCGAGCGCCGCGGCCACCCACAGCGAGTCGACCGATGCGCCGCGGGCGGCGAGCAGGTGCGCCACGTTCCAGCACCCATAGCCGACCGCATTGGCGATTGGAGTACCGATCGAACCGTCCGGCATGTCGATGTTGGCTCCAGCGTCGATGAGCACCTCGGCGACGGCGGCGTCGTCACTGCTCGCCGTCCAGTGCAACGGCGTCTCGCCCGTCCCGTCCTCGCCCCGGTCGTCGAGGACCGCACCTGCGTCGAGGAGCAGCTGTGCGGCGGCCGGTCCATTTGGAAAGAAGCCCGGCCAGTCCGCGACGACATGTAGCGCTGTTCGACCTCGCGCGGGACCGCCGAGGCGGGAGGACACGAGGCCAGGATGCTCGGCCACGAGTCGCGCCGAACGCGTCGAGATCGCCGCTTCGAACCGCAGCGATCACCTCGAGGCCGAGCTCAGGGTCGTTCATCGGAGGGAAGCGTACGTGGCCCTACGGCCGAAGGGGACTCGGTGCCACCGTCGGGTTAGGGCGCCGGAGTTGGACCCCGGCGCCCGAGACCTTTACCCGATGTGGTGGCCGCCCGCGAGCGGCTCACCCGTCTCGAGCAGCGACTTGAGGTCACTTAGCACCCAGCTCCAACCGCCACCGGCCCCACCGCTCTCGAGGCCACCAGACATCAGCAGCGCCAGTCGCGGCTTGCCGGTTAGCTCGTGGGTCACGGTCAGCCTGGTGATGTCGTCTTTGGCCACCTCGATCTCATAGGTGAGGCGGGTGAAGCCCTCCGCTGCCATTCCCTCGTCCATGAGCATCCGCCACGTCTGGACGAGACGGTGCGGGGGGTCGACCTCGATGACCTCGCCGTCGATGCCGACCTCTGGGGCACCGAACTCCCGCATTTGCGTAGTCGTCAGTCCCCGGTAGGAGCCGCCCTCGCGCAGCTCGTACTCACCGCGCCCCCCGTAGCCGTAGCGCTCCGTCCACTCGGGCTTGGTAATCGCGTCCCAGATCGCTTCCGGTGAGGCCTTGATGTACACGCGGTACACCTGAGTTGTCGTCACGGCAGTCTCTGTTCCTGTCATGGTCATGCCATCTCCTCCAGTTCGTGTTTGAGATTCGCGAGCGCGCTGACCTGGCGCTCGGTGTACTTGTCGATCCAGCGGTCATGGATGAGCCGGATCGGCACGGGGTTCAGGTAGTGCAACTTCTCCCGTCCTGAGCGTCGGGTGATCACGAGCCCTGCCTCCTCAAGAAGGCGCAAGTGTTTCATCACGCCGAAGCGGGACATCTCGAGTTCGGACTCGAGCTCGGTAAGCGTCCTGCCTTCGCGCTCAAAGAGACGGTCGAGCAAGAAGCGGCGTGTCGGATCGGCGAGTGCCTTGAAGACCAGGTCGTCGTCCGTCACGAAGGAGAGTATATGTGACCAAAAGGTCACATGTCAAGCCCGAGGTTCTGCTTCTGCAAACTTAAGTTGAGAGCGCCCGTAGGAGCAGGCGCTCATACCGTTCGCAACGCCTCGGTCGGCGAGAGGCGGGCGGCCCGAATCGACGGGTAGAGGCCGGCGATGGCGCCGATGATGAGGGCGGCGGCTACGCCGCCGTAGAGAGCGAGGGCGGGGATCTGCACCGACCAGTGCTGGCTCGCCGCGTAGATGGCGGTCGCGGCCCCGCCGATGACGGTGCCGGCCACGCCACCGAGGACCGACAGCATCACCGCCTCGGCCAGGAACTGCTCGGCGACGTGACGCCGGCTGGCGCCGAGCGCCCGGCGCAGGCCGATCTCGGAGCGGCGTTCGAGGACCGAGATGACCATCACGTTGGCGATGCCGACCCCGCCGACGAGGAGCGCCACCGCGCCGAGACCGAGCAGCAGGCCGTTGTACGCCCCCTTGGTGACGAGCTCGGCCTTCAAGATGTCCGACGGGAAGCTGACCGCCACGACCGAGGGATTGGCCGGGCTGACGGTGGCGGGCAGCACGTCGGCGACCGCGTTGACCTGGCTCGGCACGCTGCGCAGGTAGAGCCCGGTCGGGTGGCCGTCGAAGCCGAAGTACTGCTCGGCGATCGGGAAGCCGATGAACGCCATCGAGTCCATCTGGGAGACGAGCTGCACCGGGTTCAAGATGCCGACCACCGTGAACCCGTGCCCGCCGATCCACACCTGGGTCGGGTTGGCCAGGTTGTTGATGCCGAGCAGGCTGGCCGCCTCGGCGCCGAGGACCACCGCCGGGAAATGGGCGGTGGCCGCGTTCAAGAAGGTGCCGTGGGCGATGGTGGCGCCGAGGGTGGCCGGGAAGGCGGCGTCGGTCGCGGTGAGCGAGATGCCGTTGGTGTTGATGGCCGGGACGAACGAGCTGCGGTAGACGTAGACGTTCTGAGATGCTGCCGATCTCGGTCACGTCGGTGACCGGTCCGACCCGTGACACCATCCCCTCGGCGGTTACGGGCAGCTCGGTCGGCTGGCCGAAGGCGGTGTTGCCGGGCTGCACGGTGATCAGGTTGCCGAGCTGTCCCAGCTCGTTCAGAAGACCCGACTTCGACGACTGGGAGATGCCGAGCACCCCGACGATGGCGGCGATGCCGATGCTGATCCCGAGCGCCGACAGCGACGCCCGCACCCGCCGGCTGCGCAGCCCGAGGCTCCCGACCCGGAGCAGGTCGGCGCGGGACAGCCGGGAGCCGCCGGCGTTTTTGTCACGAACCCGTCGGCGTGTCACCGATGATCCTCCCGTCTCTGATCTCGACGCGCCGTTCCATCGCGGCGGCCACCTCGGGGTCGTGGGTGATGACGACGATCGTCGTTCCTTCCCGGTGCAGCTCGCGCAGCAGTTCGAGGATCGATGCGCCGGTCGCCGAGTCGAGGTTCCCGGTCGGCTCGTCGGCCATGACCAACGCAGGTCGGCCGGCACAGGGCGCGGGCGATGGCGGTGCGCTGCTGCTCGCCGCCCGAGAGCTGGTTCGGCCGGTGCGAGAGGCGGTGGCCGAGCCCGACCCGCTCGATCGCCGCCGCGGCGAGCCGCCGCCGATCGGCCACCGGCCCGCCCCGGTACAGCAGGCCGTCGGCGACGTTGTCGAGCACGCTGAGGCCGTCGAGCAGGAAGAACTGCTGGAAGACGAAGCCGAGGCGCCGGGACCGCAAGCCCGACAGCTGCTTGTCGGACATCGTCGAGGTGTCCTCTCCGGCGATGCGCACCACGCCGCGTGTGGGTCGTTCGAGGGTGCCCATCACGTGCAGCAGGGTGCTCTTGCCCGACCCGGAGGGGCCGACGATGGCGACGAGCTCGCCCTGGTCGATCCGCAGGTCGACGCCGGCGAGGGCCACGACCGGCGGGTCGCCGGGGTATTCCTTGACCACGTCGACCAGCTCGAGGACCGGCGCCCGCGGGGCGGCCTGCTCGAGCGGGGCCGGTGACCGTGACCGTCACGACGACGGCACCTCGACGCGGGTGCCGACGGTGATGCCGGACCCGCTGATCTGGACGAGGGTGTTGTCGTAGAGGCCGGTGGTGACCCCGACCAGGTGGCTCGTGCTGCCGCTCACCACGTCCACCCCGAACCCGCCGCCGGCGAGGGCCAGGAGGGCGTTGACCGGCGCGGCGAGGACGTTGGCGGCCCGTTCGGTCGTGATGTTGACGTTCACCGGCGCCTGGTCCAAGGTGGCGAGGGTCGGCGTGCTGTCCAAGGTGATGGTTACCGTCACGGTCGGGGTGGAGTTGCTGCCGCCCCCGCTCCCGACAGACGAGCAGGGCGACGAGCCGCCACCGCCGGGCCCACCGCTGGCGGTGCCGACGCCGCCGCCGCCGGCGCAGGTGGCCACGTTGCCGACCGTCTCGATGCGCCCGCCGACGGTCGAGGTGCCGTCGGGGAGCACGATCGACACCGCGTCGCCCGGCTTGACGAGGTACTCCTCGGTGACGTCCAAGTCGACCGATGACGATCGGCGTGGTGCTGGTGGCCGTCAGCACGGTGCCGCCGCCGCCGCCGACCCGCCGCCCCCGACGGACTGCCCGACGGAAGGCGTGACCGAGGTGACCCGGATCGGACCGGGCTCGAAGACCACCTCGCCGAGCAGGATCTCGCCGGTCGCCGGCAGGCCGAGCGCCCGCTGCCAGCGCTCGACCGCCGTCGCGGTGGCCGACGAGTAGTGGTTGCTCTCGGTGAGGCCGGCGCCGTAGCCGAGGGCGATCAGGTCGTGGGTCAGCTCGCCGACATCGGCGCCGTCGGACATCCCGACGTAGAACGCCCGGTAGGCGGCGATGGCGCCGTAGAGGAGCGGCACCGGCTCGTTGCTGAGCGAGTAGACGGGCTGGTCCTCCTTGATGACGTCGCCCACCTGCGGCAGGGAGGTGTAGGTCGTGCCGGGGTTCGCCGCGGTGGCCTGCAGCGACGCCAGGGTGGCCTCGTCGCCCTGCAGCCTGGTCTCGTCGGAGACGACCTTGGCCTGGTTCTGGTCGTGGTCACGGCCGGCGCTCGACTGGGCGGCGGCCAGCTGTTGCTGGGCCTGGGTCAGCTGGGTCTGGTCCTGGCTCACCGTCTGGGCGTCCTGGCTGCACGCCGGCGTGGACGCCCCCTTCCCGGCGCAGTCCTTGGTCTTCTGCGCCTGGTCGGAGCTGAGGGTCGACTGGGCGGTGTCGACGTTGGTCTGGGCGGCCGCGATCGCCTGGTTGTCGGCGCTCGACGCGTCGGATTCGGCCTGCTCGTCGGCGGACAGGGTCTGCTGGTCCTCGGTCACCGCCTGCTGCGCCTGGGCGACCTGCTGGGCGCTCGTCCCCGCCGGGACGGCGACGGTGAAGGAGCCGTCGTAGCCGATCGAGCCGCCGACCTGCACTGTGTTGGTGAGGGTGGTCCGCACCACCGCGGCGGTGGCGACCGAGCTGCTGGCGCCCGTCGAGCCGGCCGGGCTGTCGCCGTTGCCGCTCGTGGCGGCGACGGCGACGCCCCCGGCCACCGCGCCGCCGACCAGGGCGCCGGCGACGGCGGCGATGGCCACGATCCTCTTGGCGGAGAACTCAGCCATTGGCACCCGCACCGCCGTTGGGGAGCGGACCGGCGCCGTCGAGCCTGATCGTCCCCGGTGGCGGCGGGCCGCCCGCTCCCGGGACGTGTGCGCCCGTCTTCTGGGCGCAAAGCTTCGCATACGCTGCCTGGGCCGTCGGGATGTACGTGGTTGCACGGATCGGCCGCCTGAATGGACCTCCCCAGACAGGCGCACCGCTTCCTCGCCGATCGCCCGGGATGTTGATGTTGATCACCCCGTAGGCGTCGACAGTCGGATCGGCCTGGTTCGGGTCGCCGTGGCTGCGCATGCAGTCGGCCCACTCGTCCAGCAACCTGGTCGGGTCGCCGTTCGGCAGCGTGGTCGTCGTGGTGCCTCCGCCGCCATTGCCGCTGCTCGTCCCCGCGCTGGTGCTCGGCGGCAAACTGGCGACCGTCGGGGAGCTGGTCCCCTGGCTGCCGGGCGGGGAGCTGGTCCCCGGCTGCCGGGCGGGGAGCTGGAGCCACTGCATGCGGCACAGCCGCGATCGCGGCCCCCGCCAGGGAGGGCTACGAGCCCGACCCGATCGCCGGTACGTCGTCGTTATGTCTCGTTTCCCTCCCTGCGCCATCCAAGCGGCGCTATGAGCGCTCTGAGAGCCTTCGTCGTTGTGTTTCATCTGCCCTGTCTCGCTGGTCGAAGGGTGCAGGTTGTACGAAACCGACGGACCGGTCAGCCAGTGACCGGCACCGCACCGCCGGGCGGGAGGTCGTTGATCGGCCGCTGGAAGAACTGACGTCTCCGGGTGGACCCCAGCCGTTGATCCACCAAGCTGGCGCGTTGATCTGCTTGCCGCACACTTTGTTGGCATTCTAGAAGATCGGGCTGTTCATGTTGATGCCGGTGCCATTGAAATTGGTCTGTGTCCCCTATGGGGTCGGGGTAGTTCGGGACCCCGTTCGTCCGCATGCAGTCGGCGTACTGCACGAGCAAAGCCTGTCGGGATTGAAGGGGGTGTACGGGATCTCGGCCCGCAACACTCGTTGGGCCGCGGCCAGGTACTCGCTGCACGTACCGGTGACGTTGTGGAGAGCCTCGCCGAACTCGTGGCTTGAGTATCCCTGTCGGGACGGTGATGTTGATCCCTCCGTGGGAATCGATCATCGGGTCGGTCTGGTTGGGATCGCCGTGGCTGCGCATGCAGGTAGCCCACTCGTCCACCAGCGCGGTCGCGTTGTCGGCCTTGGGCAGCGTGGTCGTGGTGCTCCCGCCGCCGTGACCGCTGCTCGTTCCGTCGCTGGTGCTCGCTCGGCGAGGCTGGCGACGGTCGGGGAGCTCGTCCCTTGGCCGGCGGGCGGGGAGCTGGAACCGCTGCATGCGGCCAGCCCGATGGCTGCCGCCGCGAGGAGGGCTGCGAGCCCGCCCGATCGCCGGTACGTCGTTTTCATATCTCGCTTCCTTCCACGCCTTGTCCGAGCAGCGCCATCGGAGCTCTGAGGGTCTTCCTCGTTCTCGTCATCTGCTCGGTCTCCCCGGTCGAAGCGGTGTCGGGAGCAGTTGTACGAAATGGACGGTCACAGCCCGGTCACAGTTGTGACCTCACTGTGACCGGCGACCTGGCATCTTGTGAGCGAGAGGAACCGCCCGCGGGACGTGCCCGATCGGACCGACCGCCGCCACGCTTGTGGTCAGGAGAAACGATGAGAGTGCTGGTAGCCGAGGACCACGAGCGGTTGGCGAGGGCAGTCGCGGCCGGGCTGCGTCGCTACGGGATGCTCGTCGACGTGGCGCTTGACGGCGACGACGCCCTCGCTCGTCTTGGCACGCAACCGCTACGACGTGGTGGTGCTGGACCGTGACCTCCCCGGCACCCACGGCGACGAGATCTGCCGCACCCTCGCCGCCGAACGATCCGAGAGCCGGGTGCTGATGCTCACGGCGGCCGGCTCGGTGCGGGACCGGGTCGAAGGCCTCGGCCTGGGCGCCGACGACTACCTCGCCAAGCCGTTCGACTTCGCCGAGATGGTCGCCCGGGTCCAGGCGCTCGGCCGCCGGCCCGGCGCTCCGAAGCCGGAACACCTGGGCTACCGCGACCTGACCCTGGACCCCGAAAGACGTCTCGCAACCCGCGCCGGACGTCGCCTGGCGCTCAGCCCGAAGGAGTTCGCCGTCTTGGAATGCCTACTCGTTGCCGAAGGAAGGCCGGTCTCGGCGGAGGAACTGCTCGAACGAGTGTGGGACCAGGCGACCAACCCGTTCACCACCACCGTGAAAGCCACCCTCAACCGCCTGCGCACCAAGCTCGGTGACCCGCCGATGATCGAGACCGTCCCCGAGAGCGGCTATCGGATCGGAGGCCAATGATGGGCGTCGCGCATCCCCGGCTCGCACGACCATCCTGGCTGCGGTTGCCCCGCCGCACCGCCCGGCTCCGGCTCACCGCTCTCTACGGCGGCCTCTTCCTTGTCTCCGGCGTGGCGTTGCTCGCCGCCACGTATGCCCTCTTTGAACGGGCGACCGAATACAGAAAGCCGTCCCTACCGAAGATCCCTCCCACTCCCGCCATCCAGCATCTCCAGCTGCTGCTGCCTCAGCTGGGGCTCTCCCAGCTGTTCAAGCCTCCCGCCGCTCGGCGCGGCTGCGCAGGGGCTGGCCGACGTTCAGACCGAGCTGAAAGGCTTTCCCAATCAAGGGTTTCCGGCTGTGGGGCCTCGGCTGACACAGATCCAGCATCAGCTGACACGGGACCAGCATCAGCTGACAAAGGCCGGGAATCAGCTGGCGCAGGACCAGCACAAGCTGGCACAGGCCGGGAATCAGCTGGCACAGGCCGTGCATCAGCTGGCTCAGGTAGGGCCCGTCGAAGCCGCACAGCGCGCTGTCGACTCGCACCAGCTTCTCGTCAACTCGGGGATCGCCCTGGCCATCGTGGCCGTGCTCGCCCTCCTCGCCGGCTGGCTCGTCGCCGGCAGGATGCTGCGACCGATCCGGACGATCACCCGCACGGCCCGCAGGATCTCCTCGACCAATCTGCACGAGCGCCTTGCGCTCGCCGGCCCGCAGGACGAGCTCAAGGAGCTCGGGGACACCCTCGACGACCTGTTCGGTCGGCTCGAAGCTGCGTTCGAGGCGCAACGTCACTTCGTCGCCAACGCCTCGCACGAACTGCGTACCCCCCTTACGGCTGAGCGCACGCTGCTGCAAGTTGCGCTCGACGACCCCGACACCACGATCGCCGCATGGCGTTCCACCGCCGAGGAGGTGCTCGCCTCGAGCGACGAGCAGGCGCGCCTGATCGAAGCGCTCCTCACCCTCGCCAGCAGCGAGAGCGGGCTGGATGGACGCGAACCAGTCGACCTCGCCGCCAGCGCCCGCGAGGCCCTAGCCGGCCTTGAGCCAGAGATCGATCGACTGGGGATCCACGTCGACGAGGTGACGACACCGGCACCGCTCGAGGGAGACCCCCTGCTCGTCGAACGGCTCGTCGTCAACCTGCTCAGCAACGCCGTTCGCCACAACGTTGTCGACGGCCGTATCGAGGTCGTGACCGAGATGACGGAGGGCAAGGCCGTGCTGTCGGTGACCAACACCGGACCACTGATCCCGCCGGCTGAAGTCGACCGCCTCTTCCAGCCCTTCCAACGGCTCGATCCCCGCCGGACGCACTACAAGGACGGGCACGGGCTCGGGCTTTCCATCGTCCGGGCCATCGCTATCGCTCACCGAGCCAGCATCAATGCCCATCCCATGCCGGATGGCGGGCTCTCCGTCAGCACCACCTTTCCCAAGCCCACGAACCCGCAACGCGTCGCCGCAAGATCATCCAATAGCGACGGATACCGAGCCGGGATCGAGATCGCGGCGCCTTGATACGGCGCCGGACGTTCACCGATCACGCCGGGCGATCACAGCGACACCGAGTTGTGTCGCACAGCGTCTGACCACTGGTTAGCCGTAACGTTCTCGGAACGCTCGGGGCCTACTGTCTGTCCGTGAGCGCGGCACAGCTGTCGGCCGGAGAGACAGTTATGACGCGCCGCAGCCTTCGCTGGGACTCGCCGACGACAGCGGCGGTCGCCGGCGGTCTCACTCTCGTGCTCCTGGTTGTCGACCTCGTGCTCTCATTCGCCGAGCACAACTTCACTAGCTCGGTTGATGGCGCCCTGTACGCGATCATGATGGCGTTCGCCGCGGTAGGGCTCGTCGTTGCGCGCCAGCAGCCGCGTAACCCGATCGGCTGGTTGCTGCTCGGGGTCGCACTCTTCGAGGGGATCTACTGCTTCGCAGCGCTCTACGTGGCGATTGACTACGGCTCGCATCACGGGTCGCTCCCCTTCGGGCTGGCGGCCATTTGGGGTCAGAACTCATTCTGGGACCTCGGCATAATCATCGGGTTACCGGCTCTCTTGCTCTTCCCCGATGGTCGCCTAACGTCATCCCGCTGGGTCTGGGCGCTAAGGGCCTACGCCGCCATCGGCGTGATCGTGCTGGCCTCGCAGTGCTTCACGTCGAGCCTCCTGGTGAGCTGGGTGAGCTCGCACCAGACGCATATCACTGGGGAGGGCCAGTTCATCGGCCATCCCAGGGTCGACGCCATCGTGAACTTCCTTGCCTCGGGTCTCCTAGTCCTGGCACTCGTGCCCTTCTGGCTGTCTTGGGTGGTCCTCCAGATGCGCGCCTTCCGGCGCTCGAGCGGTGGCTCCGACAACAGCTCAAATGGTTCAGCGCGGGCGCCGCCGTCATGGTCATTGGCCTGGTTCTCAACATCGTGCTCGGCGCGTACTCGCCGTCAACGCCGGGAAGCGCCGTCGGGGTGTATGCCGTCATCGCCTTTCCGCTCGCCATGGGGCTCGGCATCCTCAAGTACCGGTTGTACGACATCGACCGCCTGATCAGTCGCACGTTGTCGTACGCCGTCGTCACCGGCCTCGTCGTCGGCGTGTACGTCGGCATCGTCACCTTGGCCACCAAGACCCTTGGCTTCCACACACCGGTCGCTGTCGCCGCTTCGACGCTGGCAGCCGTTGCCCTCTTCAACCCACTCCGGCTGCGCGTGCAACGCATAGTTGATCGTCGCTTCAACCGCGCCCGCTACGACGCGGTGGCCACGGTCGCGGCCTTCACGGCGCAGCTGCGGGATGCCGTCGACCTCGAGACGGTGCGGACCGAGTTGCTCGAGGTTGTCAACCGGGCCGTCGAACCTGCCCATGCCTCGGTCTGGATCCGGCGGCGGGAGTGATCCCTCAACCTCAGCTCACGGTGTTACTTTGCCGCGATCACTGCCTTGATGATGCCCGCGTACACGTCCTGCCACCTCGTTTTAGTGAAGCCAGCGGCGACGAGTCGACGGGTTGCCCTTCGTTTCGTACGCGCTTTGCCTCCGCCGTCCCGCGAGCAGGGTTGGCAGCAGCCAGGCGGAGAACTGATCGACGAGGACGAGCTGACCGCCACTTCTCATCACACGAGAGCATTCGCGAAGTCCGGCGCACTGATCTGACCAATGGTCAAAGGAAGTCGAGCTCACGACGAGATCGAATGTCTCATCCAAATAGGGAAGGTTCTCCGCCCCGACGCCGGACAGGAAGGTCAGTCGCGCATCATGAGGCAGTTTGGATGCCGTGTCGATCATCGCTGGAGCGGGATCGATGCCGGCGAGAGCGATCGCTTCTGGAGCTCGCTCGGCCAGCTCGCGAAGCAAGTAGCCGGTGCCGCAGCCGACATCGAGAATGCGTTGCGGCGATGGCACCGCTTGAAGTGCGATTGTCGCGGTGCGGTCCGCGATCTCGTGGTGCATCTTTCCGAGCCAGCCGCTGTCGTATTTCGCGGCACGGTCTTCGAAGGCGGCGAGATCACGACGTGGAGGCACCGTGGTGAGTCTCCCATCCTCCGTCATCGGGACCGGGTGATTGGTTAGGGGAGACCTTCGTCACCGCCGCCAAGAAGCTGACCGCGGTTCGCCGCGACAGCGAGGCGAAGGCGCTCGAACTCTTGAGGACGGATTCCGCGGAATCTGGTCACTCCTCGGGCAGAGCGGCGTAATCCCGCTTCGCCTGCTTGTACCAGCCCATTCCCGAGATGGGGTGTTTCCATCTGCCCTTCATCTCCTTCAGGGCGCCCTCGTGAGCGCTGTCGCCGCCCGCGACGATCTCCTTCAAATGACGATCTTGTGCCTTGATTACTTCATCGGCAGTGTCGCCATGATTCGGATGATCGCACGGTCCGCCCAGTTGCCTGCACGTCATTGTCTTCATTTGTCTCCTTGAGCTTTTTGTTGATCCGCTGAGAAGGTCCGTCATGGTTCCTCCTGATGTTGTTGTCACATCGACCTCTCTTGTCTCGTCATGTGTTTGACGATTGAGAACGTAAGGATGTGACCGTGAACGACCGTGACCTACTTGCCCAGCGCTTTGAGACCCACCGCCAGCACCTTCGGGCGGTTGCGCTACGGATGCTCGGGTCGAGCCACGAAGCCGATGACGCCGTCCAAGAGGCATGGCTTCGGCTCAGCAGAAGCGATGTGGACGCCGTTGAAAATCTCGGCGGCTGGCTAACCACCGTCGTGGCCCGGGTCTGCCTGGACATGTTGCGAGCTCGGGCGGCGAGGCCAGAGGCGCTCTCCGACACGGCATCTGACCCAGTGACCGCAAATTCCCCCGAGGACGAGGCAGTTCTAGCTGACTCGGTTGGCCTGGCGCTGTTCGTGGTGTTGGACACCCTGGCACCACCAGAGCGACTCGCCTTCGTGTTGCATGACATTTTCGCCGTTTCGTTCGAGGAGATCGCTCCGATCGTTGGCCGAACGCCAATCGCTGCCCGTCAGCTAGCGAGTCGTGCTCGTCGTCGGGTGCAGTCGGACCCTGCTTTTCCCAATGCGCCTGTCACCGCTCAGCGCGAGGTGGTCGCCGCATTCCTTGCCGCCGCTCGCGAGGGGGACTTCGGCGCGTTGCTCCGGCTACTCGATCCCGACGTGGTCATGCGGGCCGATGCCGTGGCAGTCGACATGGCTTCTTCACGAGTCAGTGCGGGGGCGCCAGAGTTGAGCGCCGTCATGCACGGTGTAGACGCTGTTACCCGCGTCTTTGCTGGCGGCGCTAAAGCCGCTCGGCTCGCCCTTGTCGACGGGTTGCCAGGAGCGGTCGTATCCGTCGGTGGTCGCCCCATGGCGGTATTTGATTTCTGCGTTCGCGGTAGCCGCGTAGTTGGCATCGAGCTACTCGCGGACCCCGAGACCTTGGGCGCCCTTGAACTTGCGCCGGTGCCGTCTGGGCCAAAGCAATTCTTTGATAATTCCGAGTAGTGTCGAGCGTGAAGTTTCGGATCGTTACGCCGAACTGGGTGTCTGGAGCTAGAGGTTCCGCGAGCGTCACAAAATTGCCTCGGGCGGTGCTGAAGAGATGATGAGGCGCGAAATCGGGGCTGTACTCCGACCGCAGGATCAGCGAGCGGCGGATGGCTTCGAAGCGTTCTTCCGCGAGCACTTCGCCGCAACGGTCCGGATCGCTAACGCAGTGGTTCGCGACGCTCACCTCGCCGAGGACGTCGCCCAAGAGGCATTCATCGCGACCCGAAGGCGCTTCCCCGATCTGGAACGGGCGGAAAACGCCGCAGGATGGCTTCACGCAGCCGCTGCCCACCTCGCGCTGAACGAGCTGCGCGGACGGCGGCGCCAGGAGGGTCGGGCTCACCACGACATCGGCCCGAGTCGCTCTGAGGAGCCAGAGGCCGTCGTCGTCGCGAACGAGGACGGAGAACGAGATTAGAGCGGCGCTTCGGCGGCTCCCGCGCCACGCCGCAACGGTGCTCGTCCTTCGCTACAGCGGTCTCGCCTACCTCGAGATCGCCGAGGCCATGGGTGTGAAGGTGAATCACGTCGGGACGATGCTGCGGCGCGCGGAGCGCGCCCTTCGCAAGGAGGTCGAACATGAGACACGTGAGTGACGGCGTGCTGCGGCGGCTCGCGGACGAGCCGGACTCGGTCGCGGATCGCAACGCAGAGCACACGTTGATCTGCCGACGCTGCCGAGCACGACAGCAGCGGATCGTGACCGACGCTGCGTTCGCGCAGCGCTTGCTCGGTGGGCCGCAGCTCCTTCCGAACGTCGATGCGGCGTGGTCCCGGCTCGTGGCGACGCCGAACTCGGTACTTGGAGCGCGCGTTGAACGAGCGGCGCCACGCTCATGGCGTCTGGCTGGCGTCTCGGTGAGCTCAGGCATGGCGATCGGTGGCGTGGGCCTCGTCGTGGCCGGAGCCGCTGCGGCGGTGACGCTCACGGCGGTCTTAGCACCGACGCACGTTGCGCCGCTGCCGGTCGCGACGGGCGATCTCCAATCCTTCGTCTCCGCCGTCGGGCTGAGCGGTCCTGCGGGCCTTGCCGGCGTCGCCTCGCCGAATGGAACGAAGCAGCTCGGGTTCGGGGTGGTGACCTGGTCCGCGGGTGGTGGCCCGCGGACCTATCTGACGCTCGCTCTGGCCGAAGCCGCCTCAGGGCTCGCGATCGCGCTTCCCTCGACACTGCCGTCGGGTGTATCGGGCCCTGCGAGCTACGCGGTCTATCCCTCTGCCACGGCGACGGTGAGGTTCTCCCCTTCAGACGGTGATGGCGTCGCCGGGAGCTCGCTCGCCTTCACGATCGGTCCGGCCGTCATCGTCACCTACGGTTCCCCGCTCGGACAAGGGCTTCCGGCGCTCGGGGTCGTCGCGATGGCGCGACCGGTCGCGACCTCGACCGGCGCGACCACCGCGCAGCTCGAGTCCTTTGTTCTCTCTCGGGCGGGGATTCCGCCCGGTCTCGCGCAGGAAATTCGCCTCCTTGGCAACCTGCAGACGACCCTTCCGGTGCCGACCCCTCCTGGGGCATCGGAGAGCGCAGTTGTCGTGAATGGTCACCCGGCGGTCCTTCTCGCAGAAGATGGTGGGCTGGCATCCGGTGTGATCTGGGAGGACGCGCAGGGGGTCGTTCACGCCGTCGCTGGCCCGCTCGACCAGGAGGACGTCCTCGGTGTTGCCCGACAGATCGGCTGAGTCCGACGCGACGGCGCTACGCGCTGTCGAGCTATCTGGCTCCGAAAGCCGGTCGCCGGCGATCCATACCGTTGGCCTGCGAAAGCAGTTCCGATCGACGGTCGCGCTTCGCGGTCTCTCGATGACCGTCGAGCGAGGCGAAGTCTTCGGTTTCCTCGGACCGAACGGCGCCGGCAAGACCACCGCAGTGAAGCTCCTCCTCGGGCTCGTCCGGCCGACCGGCGGAGAGGCAATGGTGCTCGGCGCGCCTGCGGGAGACCTCGAAACGCGCCGGCGCATCGGCTATCTCCCCGAGCTCTTCCGCTATCAGGGCTGGCTCACCGCCGAGGAGGTGCTCCTCTATCACTGCCGGTTTCTCGAGTTCGAGCGGACACGACGATGCGGCGCGGTTCGCGATGCATTGGCGACCGTGGGGCTCAGCAGCCGTGGGCGGGACAAGGTTGCGACCTTCTCGAAGGGGATGCAACAGCGCCTGGGTCTCGGTGTTGCGCTGCTCGGCAGCCCCGAGCTCGTCGTCCTCGACGAGCCAACCAGCGCCCTCGATCCCGTTGGCCGTCACGATGTGCGCGAGATCATCCGCGGGCTGCGGGCGCGAGGTACCTCGGTCTTTCTCAACACCCACTTGCTCGACGAGGCGGAGCAGGTCTGCGACCGCGTTGCAGTAGTCGACCGCGGCGAGACAGTGGCGACCGGCTCGCTCGACGAGCTCCTCGGCGGCCGCGCGACCGTGCGTATTCGGGTCGACGGACTGGACGGGGCATGGTGGGACGACCTTCCTGGGCCTGGCTCGGCACATTCCGAGGGCGAGTGGGTGGTCGTGCGCGATCTGCCACCGGGTGGCGTCCCTGACCTCGTTCGCCACATTGTCGAGCGCGGCGGCTTGGTCCAGGCCGTCGTCCCCGAGCACGAGAGCCTCGAAGAGCGCTTCCTCGAGATCTTGAAGGAGCACGAGTGAACGGCGTCTTGGCCGTGGCCTCGTTGACGGTGCGCGAGGCGGTCCGTCGGCGTCTGATCGGCGCGTTCGCTCTCATCACCATCGGCCTTGTCGCGCTCTCGGCGTGGGGATTCGACCGGCTCAGCCACTCGGGATCGCTCACCTCTGGCGAACAGCGTCTCTCTGACCCCCAAGCGCTCATCATCTTCATGTTCATGTTCAGCTTCGTCGTCGCACTGTCAGCATCGGCGATGGGGTCACCGGTGATCGGCTCCGACGCCGAGTCCGGCATTCTCCAGACGATCGTGGCGAGGCCGCTCCGGCGAAGCGAGATCCTCTTCGGGAAGTGGCTCGGGCTGGCGACCGTCCTTGCCGGCTACGCCGCGATCGTCTCTGGTCTAGAGTTCGCCGCGGTCCGGATTGTGAGCGGTTTTGCCCCCCCGAATCCGTTCCTCGTCGCTGTCTACCTCTTCGCCGAGGGAGCGGCACTGCTGTCGCTCACCCTTGTCTTGAGCGTTCGCCTCTCGCCGATCGCAGCGGGAGTTATCGGGATCGCCGTATTCGGCTGCGCCTGGCTTGCAGGCGTCGTCGGTTCGCTTGGCACGACCTTCCACATCGCCGGCCTACGGGACGTTGGCTCGATCGCGCGCTACGTCGTGCCGACTGACGGCCTTTGGCACGGCGCGATCTACTACCTCGAGCCACGCTGGTTCATCACCGGTACGGTTGCCTCCATCGGCGACAGAGCTGGCGATCCGTTCTTCGCCTCGTCCGCACCATCGGCCGGATACCTCGTCTTCGTCGTGTGCTGGTTCGCCGTGGTGCTCGCGATTGGCACCATCGGCTTTCAACGAAAGGAACTCTGATTCGTGCTATCTCCTTCGGGGGAACGCCGTGAAGTTCACCGGTTACGATGCCCTGAGCTTCGACTGCTACGGAACTCTCATCGACTGGGAAGCCGGCATTGCCGAGGTCCTCGGCCCCTGGGCGCGCTCGCACGACTTGGACATCGATGACGAGACGTTGCTGAGCGAGTACTCCAATCACGAAGCGCGAACCGAGCACGAACATCCGACAGAGTTGTACCCAGACGTCATCGCGCGCAGTTTCGCGGCACTCGGCGAGCAACTCGGTGCCCGCGTCTCAGCCGAGGAGGCCTGCAGGTTGGCCGGATCGGTCCCGGACTGGCCTGCGTTCACGGACTCGCATGACGCACTTATCGCCCTGGGCAAACACTTCAAGCTGATCATCCTCTCCAACGTCGATCGGCAATCCTTCGCGGCGAGCAGCCGGCGGCTGGATGTGACGTTCGACGAGGTCCTGACGGCACAGGACATTGGCTCTTACAAGCCGGCTGATCGGAACTTCCAGGCGCTGCTCGAACAGGCGGGCCAGCTCGGCATCGTCGACGGCAGACTTCTTCACGTCGCTCAGAGCTTGTTCCATGATCACGTCCCGGCGAAGAGGGCTGGGCTTCCCACAGTTTGGATCAACCGTCGCCACGATCGTCCCGGCTGGGGTGCCACCCCGGCACCGCCGGCTGAGGTGACACCGGACTGGGAGTTCGGGTCGATGGCGGCCTTCGCCGCCGCGGTCGATGCCGATTGACGGATGCTGACCAATACGGAACCGAGATGCAGCAGCACTTGACCTGGTCAAACTTCGACCGTGTGCCGATCCCGATCGCGTACTGGTCTCCTGCCGGAGGGCTTGAAGTCGGCCGGGGGAACTGGCAAATAGCTCTCGTGCGGCAAAATGTGACCTATTCAGGCTGGGAAGCGATTACAGCGACGCAGCTGATTTCAACTAGTGCCTTCGGGAGGATTAGTTCGGTCACACCGACGGCCGTCCACGCCGGATAAGGGTCCTCCAGGAACTCAGCGGCGACCCTGAAAGTGGCCTCAGCTTGATCAATCAACCCGACGTGGTACGAGGTCAGTTCGACGACATCGGACCAGCCGGCTCCCACTTCGGCGAGGGTGAGCGCGATGTTGCGAAATGTCTCTCGGATCTGAGCCTCAGGCTCGGCCGAGAACACTCCGTCGGGATCCTCCCCAGTGTGTCCACTCAGGCGCAACATGTCGCCGGCTCGCACGCCGGCAGGGATGTGCGTCTCCTCGTAGAAATCTGCCCATACTGCGGGCACGATCACGTCTCGCCTTCTTCCTCCCTCGGTTCCCGCTTTCATGTCGACCGACCTCCCTTGAAACATCTTGACGACGAGTGTGACGACCACTAGGAATCGCAGCAGCAGGACACCCGGTATAGCGCCCGCGTGGCTCAGGTCGAGCCCGCGCACGAGAGGGGGGACCTCCGATGAACGGAGCAGATGAATACAGGTTGGCGGCGCTCGCCACCAAGGTTGAAGAGCTCAGCACGGCGTGCGAGAGACTGATCAAGGAGAACGCCGAACTGCATCGAATGGTCGCGGCACAGTCTGAATCTTCGTTGACGCCACGGTCTAAAGATGTGGCTCCTGAGATCGACACCCGCATAGACCGCAGGGCCCTCGGCAAGCTTCTCGGCGCGACGGCTGCCGGTGTGGTTGGGGCGACGGCAGTCGGGGCTCTCAGAGCTTCGCCGGCCGCCGCTGCAAACGGTAGCGCTGTGGCCGCAGGGGCGGAGACGACCGCAGAGGCCCGTACGTCAGTCCGGTACGACGGCTCCTCCGGTTTCGGAGGCGTCGTCCTGTTGGGCAACGACTCGACCTACAGCGGCACGTCGGCCGAATATCCGGCCGCGCTCGGCGGTTGGGCCGGGGCAGGCGCGACGGCGGGCAAGGGAGGCGTAGCCAACGGGATCTACGGCTTCACCGACAACGGCAACGGCAACGGCGTCGTGGGTGTTAACACCGGCCTCGTTGCCGGTTCGGGAAGCGCCGTGTTGGGCTTGGCAGCGGGAGCGAAGAATAAGGCGGTCGAGGCGTTCAACAGCAGTGGAACAGCGATCTCGGGCACGAGCGACAGCGTCGCCAGCAACGCGACCGCGATCGTCGGAACAATATCGAGTACGAGCCCAGGTGGATTCTCTGCTGCCTTGAGAGGCGTGAACAACGGAACGGGCGGACTCGGCATCGGTGTCTGGGGTTCCCAGGCGGGATCGGGTTGGGGGATGTACGCGACCTCCGTCGGTGGTATCGGGGTCAATGCTGCGAGCCAGGCGGGGACCGGAGTGGCTGCATCGGGTGCCACCGGGGTGTCGGCAAGCGGCACCGATATTGGCGTGGAAGCGAGTGGCCCGACTGCGGTCGAGGCAAACGGGGGCGATGTTGGCATTGCGGCCAGTGGCCAGACGGCGGTGTCCGCCCAGGGTCAGGGAACCTCAGGCGTCGCGGTGACTGCGCAGGCCCACAGCAGCGCTTCGACGATCGAGGCATCCAATACCGGAGGCGGCCAGGCGGTGACGGCGACGGCGGGCGGCGGTCTGGCGGCCGTGCACGCGGTCAACTCAGGAGTCGGAGCCGCGTTGCACGCCGAGGCGAAGAGCGGCACTCAAGCGGCGGTACGCGCGAACAACCTCGGCACGGGGTCGGCGCTATCTGCGAGGGCGGGGGGCGGACAGCCCGCTATTCAAGCCTTCAACTCCGAGAAGGGAACCGCGTTGAGCGCCACGTCTGCCAAAGGGCGGGGCGCCCTCTTTACCGGAAGTGTGGCGCAGATCCGACTGACTCCGGCTGCGAGAGCGACGCACCCGACGAGCGGCGAGAGGGGCGACCTGTTCGTCGACAAGTCTGGCCGGCTCTGGTTCTGCAAGGCGGGCGGGTCGCACGCGAAGTGGGTGCAGATCGCGTGATCCCTTGACCGTCCATCATGACTCGGGCGCTAGGACGACGGAGTGCCCCGGCACCACGGCTCAGCCTGACAGCACCGTCACCGTCTTTGCCACCTGTCTCCAGTGACTGCGCTCGTGTCGGGCCAATCGGTTCGCGTAAGAGCGCACGGTGAGCTCGAAAGGGTTGCCACCCCCGAGCACAGTGGCGCTCCGTGACCAGCCATCGTTCGGCAGCCGTCCCAGCAGGGCGAGCAGGCCTTCTCGTTGCCGCGTGAACGCCTGCAGCGATGGACCAAACCCAATCTCGCGATAGTCCGTGGTCTTGATCCAGGTGGTCGGATTGACCGCTCTTATCGTGGGGTGCTCAGTGGTGACGATCGCCTCGATGGCGTCACCCCACACGTCGGCGCAAGACCTCAGATGGGCAAGCACCTCGGTAACCGACCACTCACCTGGCTCCGGGGGGTGGCCGAGTTGGGAATCCGATAGACCAGCGGTCAATTCGGTGAGCCGATCAGGGGACTGCGTCAGAATGGCGAGAATCTGCTCGATCGTCATGAGCTGACGTGCCATCCTCTGAATCTTCCCTCCTGTCGCTCTCGCGCGCGCTAAATGCGCACGAGCACCATGCTGTCACGCCGTCGCCGGCGACGGCGACGGCGATCAGCCCATAGCTAACCTTGACTCCGTCTCGCGACACTATTGAGTGTGGCGAGCAGTAACCGAGACACGTGGGGTGACGCCGAGTTGGTCGCCGCGGCGATCGTCGGCAGCAAGGAAGCCCTGGCTGAGCTGATCTCGCGTCACCGCCCCATGGTCCTCGCCTTGAGCCGCCGGCTCCTCGGCGATCCGATTCTGGCCGAGGACGCGGCGCAGGAGGCGAGCCTGTTGGCGCTGACAGGGCTCAAGCGGCTGCGCTCACCCGAGAAGTTCGCCGCTTGGTATGCGGGCATCGCACTCAACATTGGTCGCCAATGGTTGCGCAGGATCTCTCTGATCGTCCCTCTTCCCGACGTCCTGCTCGATGGTCGACTTGGTCCCGAGGAACAAGTCGAAGTGGCCGAGATGTCCGAGCGGGTTCGTCAGGCCGTCGAGCTCCTCCCCGAGGGCCAGCGGGAAGCTGTACTCGCTTTTTACTGGCAGGGACTCACACATGCGGAGGCCGCCGTCGAGCTCGGCATATCTGCCGGTGCCGTCAAGGCCAGACTCCATCAAGCACGTTCGGCGCTATCGCCGCAATTGGCATCTCTGTTCCACGTCAGAAAGGAGCTCCACCCCATGACAAGCACGGAAGCTGGCGGCTGGGTAGAGGTCGATGTCACCGAAGTCCGCCGCGCAAATGGGAACGACCCGACCCGACGCCTGCATGTGATCGTTTTGGAAGAGCGAGCTGGATCGCGGTACCTGCCCATCTATACCGGTCCCACCGAAGCGGTCGCTCTCGCCTGCTCGATTGAGGCCCTGGAGATGCCGAGGCCGATGACCTATCAGTTGTGTGAGAGTCTCCTCAGCGCCGCAGGCTCACGGGTTGCAGAAGTGCGCATCAGTCGCCTTGTCGAGTCGACGTTCTTTGCCGTCGTCGTAGTGGAGGGACCAGCGGGCAGAGCCGAGGTTGACGCGCGCCCCAGCGACGCGCTGAATCTGGCCATCGTCTCCGGCGCTCCGGTTCGAGTCGCCTGCGAGATCTTCGATGACCCGGCGGCCTCGTCCCGCATCGGCTGGAAGCAATACTCGGCTCGGCAGTCGGATCTGGTGGCCGAGGAGGAACGAAGAAGACAGGAGCTCTTCGCCTCATTGACCGAGCAGGAGGGCTGCGAGCCCATTGAGCGTTCGCAAATCCAGTAACAGGTCCTCGCCGAGTTGCTAACCGAAGTGACCCCAGTGAGTGGCGACAATAAGCAGCACGCCCCCGAGAGCCAGCGCGACGCCCGCCACGATCGTGCGGGCGCCCGTATGTGATTTGAACATTGGGAGTTGCGCAGCGGCGAGCCAGACGCCAGCGAACACGATGAGCAGGAATCCAACCTCCGCAAGGCGCAAGCCGGTCCTGCGAGCCATGGCGAGGAGATTCATGCGCGACAGTCTTCCTGCCTCGCTGCTCGCTGTCCAGCAAAATGAGGGAGCCTGCGTTACTGCATCAACTCCGCCTTGCGCTACGTTCCGTACGAGGATCTCGAGGCCGGAACCTGCGGACAGCACGAGAGGCTCTTCGAAGGAGCCGCCCACGAAGAGGAGGAGGACAAATGAGTCAAGAGACCGAGAAGGCGATCCTCGCCGGAGGATGCTTCTGGGGCATGCAGGACCTGATCCGCAAGCGCCCAGGCGTGATCTCGACCCGGGTGGGTTACACCGGAGGTGACGTCGATCACGCCACCTATCGCAACCACGGGAGCCATGCTGAGGCGATCGAGATCACCTTCGATCCCAATGAGACGTCGTACCGCGATCTCCTCGAGTTCTTCTTCCAGATTCACGATCCCACCACGCTCGATCGCCAGGGCAACGACGTGGGTGCCAGCTACCGCTCAGCCATCTTCTACCTCGACGACGAGCAGCGCCGGGTCGCTGAGGACACCATCGCCGACGTGGAGGCCTCGGGGCTGTGGCCCGGAAAAGTCGTCACCGAGGTGACCCCTGCCGGCTCCTTCTGGGAGGCCGAGCCAGAACACCAGGACTACCTGGAGCGCTACCCGAACGGCTACACCTGCCACTTTCCCCGCCCGGGGTGGACACTGCCACACCGCAAGGACGCTGTGGTCTGAGTCCGTGGCCAGTGGTGGCCGCCAGCACAAGGCGCTCTTCAGGGACTCGAACAACCCGAAATGAGGTAGCCAGTATGGGAAGTGTCTTGGGCCAAATACGGAGCAAGGTCACGCCTGACCACGTCCTACGTGCGATCGAGGAGTACGACCGGCTCGGCGCCGACAACTTTTTCGCGGCGCACGGGTACGGCCCTCGCGCAGTTATGAACTGGTCTCCGGTGGGAAGCATTATCCGCACAAGGCGATCTTGGGGACGGCGTACGAACTTGCCACCTGTCACCGCCTGAGTCCCGGCGATTTCGAAGGCGGGAAGGCCGGAGCAGTCGCGGTTCTGGAGAATCTGGGGTTCGACGTCGAGGCGAAGGGGTGACCATCGGAGCTCTCGAATCGCGGCAGAATCGCCAGATGCTTGACTGCCCGGTGGAGAAGAATTGGCGGGGGCGGCGTCACCGTGACGAAAAAATGCCCCCGACCCCGGTGCCCGTAACGTTCTGGTAACGCTGCCGCGCCAGAGTGCTCTCAGGGAGGGGCGGTGGAGCGAGACGCTGCAGCAGACCAAGCGGCCGAGTCTTCAAAGCGACCGCGGCACGTCCTCGGCGCTACGCGCGTGGGCCGGATCGCAGCCGTAGCTACCGGAGCGGTCACCCTCGCGCTGTTCATAGCCAGCGGCCCGCTGACGAGCGCGTCTCACATAGGGGGCCAGTCCAGCACCATCGGTGTCGCCCCGCTGGGGTTCGCGTGTCTGGTCGTCGGGGTGCTCCTGGCGGCCCGCCGCCCCGACAACGCCATGGGCTGGTGCCTGCTCGGGGCTGCGCTGTTTCTGGCGTTCAGCGGCGTCGCCGGCCCGTACTCGCTGCTCGTGTACCGCCTGCACCATGCGCTCCCGCTCGGGGGCGTAGCCGTGCTGCTCCAGCCGAGCTGGGCACCGAGCATCATGCTCTTCGGCTTGAGCCTCCTCATCTTCCCCGACGGTCACTTCTCGTCTCGGGCCGTCAAGTGGTCCACGTGGCTCGTGTTCGCCATCGGTGCCGTGTGGATGGCCGGGGCGTTCGGCATCGCAGCTCAGGCCCTTATCGATCACAGCGTGCGACTCGACAGCAGCGCCAACCTGCTGGCGATCGACAAACCGCAGGGGTCGTGGGCGTGGTGGAATTCGGTCCAGGCAGCCTTCTTCCTCGCTCTGTGTTTCAGCGCGGTTGTGTGGATCCTCCAGCAGGTGCCCCGCTACCGCCGAGCGGGAAACGAGGAGCGCCACCAGATGAAGTGGTTGATGAGCGGAGCGATCATTGCTGTGGCATGCGGGCTCGTCGCCGCCTTCTTCACCGATAGCGAAAGTCTCGGATGGCTGAGTGCGGTGGGCCTCGGAGGCCTCACCATCCTGCCGGTGACCATCGCCATCGGGGTCACCAAGTTCCACCTCTACGACATCGACCGGCTCCTCAGCCGGACACTCTCCTATGTCCTGCTCACCGGGCTCGTCGTCGGCATCTACGTGGGGATCGTCACGCTTTCCACCAAGGTCATCGGCTTCTCGTCGCCTGTGGCCGTCGCCGCATCGACGCTGGTCGCCGCGGCGCTGTTCAACCCGCTCCGCAAGCGCCTCCAGCGTGGCGTCGACCGGCGGTTCAACCGGGCGCGTTATGACGCCGAACGGATCGTGTCCGCCTTCGCCGGGCGAGTCCGGGAGTCAGTCGACTCCGGCTCGGTCAGTGACGACCTCCTTCACGTCGTGCACGCTGCCTTCGAGCCCGCGGCGGCCGGCCTATGGATAATCCGGCGGGAGTCCGGTGGTGTCGGTCAGATCGTCGTACACGGGCCGAGCGGCCCATGAGTCCGTACCACCCAACAAGAGCCAGACGTAGGAAAGGAGATCGGATGCCACGCAGACGAATTGCAACGGCTTTGCTTGCCGTGGCCGCCGCTAGCGCGGTGGCAGGGGTTCCCGCCGGGGTCGGCGCTGCCACGAGGGTTCCGGACGCGGCCGGCGCGGTGACTGTGCCCGGATGTGTTCCCGGTTTCAGCCGGGACTTCTGCTTGCCTATCGCCATCGCCTCGGACGGTACCCATGTCTGGGTCGTGAGCGAAACGCCGTTGAAGGGCGGCCCGGGAGCCGGTGCGGTCACCGAGCTCAACGCAAAGACGGGCGCGATTGCCAACAAGATCTTCGGCGCAACGTACAAGTTCAACCGCCCCTTCGCCGTCTCCTCGGATGGCAAGCACGTCTGGGTGGCGAACGCCAGTGGAAACTCCGTCACCGAGCTCGTCCCCACGACGGGCAAGCTTGTCAAGGTCATCTCCGGCTCCCCGTACAGGTTCAACGCCCCGGGTGGTATCTCCTCGAACGGCACCCATGTCTGGGTGCCGAACTACTCCGGCAATTCGGTCACCGAGCTCAACGCCTCGACGGGAAAGCTCGTCAAGGTCATCTCCGGCTCCGCCTACGGGTTCGCCGATCCCTTCGGGGTCTCCTCAGACAAGACGCACGTGTGGATCGGCAACTACGGAGGCAATTCGGTCACCGAGCTCAACGCCTCGACGGGAAAGCTCGTGCACGTGCTCTCGGGGTCGACCTACGGCTTCGACAAGCCATGGGCTATCTCCTCGGATGGCAAGCACGTCTGGATCGCGAACCACAGCGGCAACTCGGTCACCGAGCTCAATGCCTCGACCGGCGCGTTTGTCCAGCTCCTCTCTGGGCCGGAGTTCGACTTTGTCAAGCCAAAGGCAATCTCCTCGGACGGGAAGCACGTCTGGGTGGTGTCCGACGGCGGCTACAACGCCGGCGACTCGGTCACTGAGCTGGTCGCCTCGACCGGCAAGCTCGTCCAGGTGATCCACGACGTGTCCCCGAACGGTCTCGACGATCCCGACGCGGTCTCCTCGGACGGCACCCACGTCTGGGTGGCGGACTACGGCAACAACGGCGTCAGCGAGTTCAACGCCTCGACGGGTGACCACCGCAAGACGATCTCATGACCGGCTGCCCAGAGCCTGATCATCGACGAAAGTGGGCGGCGCAGCGTCGCACATGATTGCGTCCAACGAAGCCGCCCCTCAAGGGGCACCCCCTATGCGGGCTACGCCGTCGCCACCACCGTGGTCCCGGACCGCAGCCGGACAACGGCCACGGCGTTGAGGACGGCCACGCCGCAGAAGAGGGGCAGCGCCTCCGCCAGGTGGACGAAGGGCAGGACCCAGCAGACCGCGCCGACCACGACAACTGCGGCGGCGGCAGCTATCCGAGCGGTGGCCAGAGGGCGCCAGGGGCGGCGACGGGTACAGGCGCCCGCCACGGCCAGCCCCAGGAACACGATGGCCAGTGACACCATCAGCTTCAGTATCTCGGTGTCGGGCAGCTGGGCCGACATGTGGAGGTCAACGAGCTTGGAGGCCCCGACCCCAGTGGCGGCCACGCCGATCTGGGCCACCAGGTGGGCCACGGCCCAGAGGGCCAAGCGCCGCGGGAGAAGACCGGCGGCCGGTATGTCCTCGAAGTACCCGGTGAAGATCGCGAACACCAGGATGAACTCGAAGATGAGGGACACGACGTCGATCCCGCTGATCGTCTCGCGGCTGACGGTAATGGCCACCTCGATGAAGGCTTCGCCGCAGACGATGAGCGTAAAGAGGCCCATTCGCTGGAGAAGGTGGTCCTCGTCGGTCGCCGAGAGCGGAGCAAGCATGTGCAGAGAGAGAAGCGCCGCGACCAGCAGCACGACCAGGGCGGTCCCGGCCACGCCCAGCCGCCAGGGTTCGGGCAGAGGCACGGTGGCCAGGAACACGACCGCGCCCACGCTGGTCAGCCCGACCAGGCGCCGGGCGTAGAGGCTGATCGCTCGTATGAAGCCGGGCGCCCCGGACGTGCATGACGGCCAAGGTGGCCAGCAGCAGGCCGAACTCTGCGCAGAGGACCGCGCTGTGCCCCTTCACCGACGCATGGGCCTCCATTGCCACAAGGACGATGACCACCATCTGAGTGAGCAGAAGCAAGCGGTGCGGCAGGTCGCTTATCGGGAACCGGTTCGCATAGACGGTCGTGGTGAACCACACCCACCAAGAGACGCCGAACACGAGCACGTTCCACAAGGTCCGCGACAAGTCCCCCATGCCCGAGCCAGCCGAGCTGTAGATGAGGAGGGCCGCCACGAAGGCGAGGTCGTAGAAGAGCTCGATCCAGGTGGCCATGTGCTCGGAGCCCGGCCGTACTTTCCCACTTTCTGCCTCCCCGTCGTCCATGTCCCTCCTCACCCACCCGGGCTCTCGGTCACCGGGCAAGCCGACTACGTGGGCTCGGGACCCGTCAACCTCGGGCGCCGCCACGGAGCGGTGGTTCAACCTTGGGCCACCTCTGCTCTTCGCAGCCGTAACGTTCTCGGAACGCTCCTGGCCTAGGGTGGCGGTCCGTGGGCGGCACGACGGCTGGGACGCGGGCGACAGCGCCGACGCCGGAGACCCGCAGTTTCAGACTGGCCTCATCCACAACGGCGATCATCTTGGGTGCGCTCGGACTCGCACTGTTCGTAGCCGATGCGCCCCTCTCCTACCTGACTCACAGCTTGCGGACTCGTTCCTACGTAGGCGGCGTCCTCTTGGCCGTGGTGCTCATCATGGCGGTCCTCATGGTTCGGCGCCTGCCGACCAATCCGATTGGCTGGATCTTCGTCGGCGTCCCCGTGGGGCTTGGGTTCTACGACGACGCCGGGCGCTATGCCGCGCTGGACTACCGATTCCACGACGGACATCTGCCACTGGGACCGGCTGCCGTCCTCGTGAGCTCCGATCTCTGGATCGGATTCTTTCTTGCGCTGCCGTTGGTCGTCTTGCTATTCCCCGACGGACGTCTGTCACGGCGCTGGCGGATGGTCCTCTGGGCGTATCTCGCCCTCGCCGCGATAGCAGTCGCATACGTCTTTGGAGTCACCGCGCGCAACATGAGCAGTCAGCCGATCAGCGTTGACAGTGCCGGCCAGCTGGCCAACAATCCGAACCCCTCCGGTGTGGCCGGGACGTTATTAGCCGCCGGCCTGCTCGCGCTCGTCGTGTTCTGGGTCTCGTTCGTGGGTCGTCAGGTCGTCAGTTGGCGAGGATCGACCGGCGAACGGCGGCAGCAGCTGAAGTGGCTCATGTGCGGGGGTGCTCTTAGCGTCATCGGACTGGTCGGGACGTTCCTGTCCGCTCAGTATTCCGGGACGGCCGCGTCGCTGCTGCACATTTTCAGCTTCGGGATAGTCGCTCTACCAATCAGCATCAGCATTGCCATGCTCAAGTACCGCCTTTACGAGATTGACCGGCTCATTAGCCGTACGGTGTCGTACGCGGTCGTGACCGGACTCGTCGTCGGGGTGTACGTCGGCGTCGTCACGTTGACGACCAAGGCACTCGGCTTTTCGTCGCCGGTTGCCGTCGCTGCCTCCACCCTGGCCGCGGTTGCCCTTTTCAACCCGCTGAGACACCGCCTCCAGCGTGTCGTCGATCGGCGCTTCAACCGTGCCAGGTATGACGCGGAGGCGATCGTCGGCAAGTTCACCGCACGCTTGCGCGATGCAGTCGATCTCGACACGGTCCAGGCGGATCTAGTGAACGTCGTCCGCGAGGCCTTCGAGCCCTCAAACGTCGGGGTTTGGATCAGGGACAGGAAGTCGGCGCCGTAGTAGCAGCCCCTCAGATCTCGCAGCCGTCGTCGGTGCAAGCCACCCCGGCGGCGTCGTAGATCGTCTCCATGGCCGGGTGGGAATGGTCCCAGGTCTTTCGCAGCACGGCGAGAAGAGTCTCGGAGTCCTGAGCTCCGGGCACCGCAAAAGCCCTGTCGAAGACGAAGAAAGGCACCCCGGTGCAACCGAGAGCCGCCGCTTCGGCCTCGTCGCGCCTGACTTCGCCGGCGAAGCGGTCAGACTCGAGGACCTCGGTGACTTCGTCGTAGTCCAGTCCGGCCTTGACGCCGACCTCGAGCAGTATTTCGGGCTCGCTGATGGGCATGGTAACGATCACGGAACTCTCCCCAGTTTCGATCACTGAAATTCCCCACCCCTGAGCCGGCGTGGTTGGCCCGAAGAAGGGTCCGCCAATCGCGCGGAGGGCTCCCCGATGCTGACGGTGTCCAAGCCGACCAGCACGAGGAGCCCCCCGCAATGTTCTCAGTGGGAGAAGACGTGGAAGCAGATGCTTTGTTCAAGCGGGGATGGACCGTCTCGGCCATCGCCCGCCATCTCGGTCGTGACCGCAAGACGGTCCGCTCCTATTTGACCGGCGAACGAACTGCGGGTGTTCGCCGCCCGGCGCGGCCGGACGCTCTTGCCGACTACCGCGCCTACGTCGCGGCCCGCTTTGTCGACGACCGGCACCTGTGGGCCTCGGCGCTCTACGACGAGGTCGTCGTCCTCGGTTACTGCGGCTCGTATGTGAGCTTCGCCCGCCAGATCCGCCTGGCCTGCCTGCGCCCGCACTGCGAGGCGTGCTCGGGGGTAAAGGGCCGCGAGACGATCGAGATCGATCATCCCGCGGGCGAAGAGATCCAATGGGACTGGTTCGAGCGGCGCCGTGCCCCCTGGGGAGACACGGTCTATGTGCTGTTGGGAACGCTGTCGCACTCGGGCCGCACCCGCGGGGTGCTCTCGGAGTCGATGGACCAGGCGCACCTCATAGAGGCGATAGACGCCGTGCTGCGACGCCTCGGCGGGACCGCCCGCAAATGGCGCACCGATCGACTCGCCACGGTGATCGTGCCCGGCTGTGGCGATATCCAGGCGAGCTTTGCCCCCGTCGCCAAGCATTACGGAGCGATCGTGACCCCGTGTCCGCCAAGGCGCGGGAACCGCAAGGGCGCCGTCGAGTGCGGGGTGAAGTTCTGCTGCGGGCGCTGGTGGCGCACGATGACGGCCACGACACCGGCCGAGGCACAGCTGAGCCTGGACCGGTTCTGGTCGACCACAGGCGACGACCGGCTGCGACCGCCGGGGCGCTACCTCGATCCCGGTGAGCTCCCCGAAGGAGAACGCCCGAGTTGGCCAAGCGTTCGTGAGCTCGCCGACGCCGAGGTGCTGATGGGCCTCCCGGCAGTTCCCTACCCGGCCACCATCGAAGTGACGAGGTTCGTCGACGACAAGGCGAGCGTCGCCTTTCGAGGTAACCGCTACTCGGTCAACCCCGGCATGGGCGGAATCGAGCTCACGCTCCGGCACCGGCTCGGCACCGGGAGCCTCGAGATCTTCTCCCCCGCAGGCATCGAGCTCGTGTCGCATCGCCTCGCTTTGCCAGGGTCCGGCTCGATGGTGCGCACGCCCGAGCACCGGGCAGCTCTGGAAGCGGTCGTGCTCGGCCAGTTCAGCTCTGCACGTCCCTGTGACCGCAAGGCGAACAAGCCTCCCGGCCAAGCCGCCCTCGCCGAGCGGGCACGCCTCTTGGGCCGTGCCGGTGAGGAGCCGAGCGTCGACCTGGACGAGATCGCGAAGGTCATCGCCTTGGCGTTCCCGGGTGCGACCCCGGTGCCGGCATGACGGAGAGCTCGGAGTACCAAAAGCTGCGTGCGCATCTCGCCTTTTTGCGCATGGCCGCCGCCGCCGAGGCGCTCCCGGGCGAGCTCGACCACGCCATCAAGGCCAAGCTCACCCACCAGGGCTTCCTGGAACGTCTCTTGGCCATCGAGGCGGCCGCCGTCGACGAGCGCCGCCGGGCGAGCCTCTCGCGCTTTGCCTCATTGCCGTCGCCGTTCACCCTCGCCGACTTCGACTTCACCGCTCAGCCGTCGGTGGACAAAAAGCTCATCGACGAGCTCGCCACGCTGCGCTTTGTCGAGGATGCCACCAACGTCTTGCTGATCGGGCCGCCCGGGGTGGGAAAGACGATGCTGGCCGTCGGCCTCGGTCATGCGGCGGTGGCGGCAGGGATGCGCACCTACTACACGACCGCTGCTGATCTGGCCGCTCGTTGTCACCGCGCGGCGATGGAGGGCCGCTGGGCGACGACGATGCGTTTTTACGCCGGGCCCCGCCTTTTGATCATCGACGAAGTGGGCTATTTGCCGCTTCCCGCCGAGGCGGCGGCGGCGTTGTTCCAGGTCGTGAGCCAGAGATATCTGAAGGGGAGCATCGCTTTGACGACCAACTTGGGCATCGCGAGCTGGGGAAAGGTCTTCGACGACGACCCGATGATCGCCGGTGCCATGTTGGACCGTTTATTGCATAGAAGTGTCGTGCTCAACATCGACGGCGACAGCTACCGGATGCGCAGCCACCGGGCCCGGGCCGAGGCGACGCGGCGGGCGGTGGCCCGATGACGAACCTTGAAGAGCCCGAATCTCCGTCGTGTCACGATGGCGTCACGATGGCCTGCCCGGTGTGCCAACAACGGTTCAAGCCCATCGGGCGCCGCAGGTTCTGCTCTGACGCCTGTCGGGCACTTGCCTACCGGCGACGTCGCGACACGAGCCGACCGACCGTCGTCGTCCCTGCCGCCCGGCCCAGAGGGCCGATCACGGTTTACGAGTGCGACGGTTGTGGCGGCCGCGCCCTCGGCGATCAGCGCTGCGAGCAGTGCGCGACATTCATGCGCCGCGTCGGGATCGGGGGATGCTGCCCGTCGTGCGATGAGCCAATTGCCGTCGCCGAACTCGTCGATCAGGAGGTCGCCCCTTGACAGCCGCGTAAGCTCAGATCAAGCCCTCCACGCCGCTCGTCCCCTGGGGAATTTCGGTGATCGAGAGTGGGGAATTTCGGTGATCCGCAGCAGGCAGGTCTTCGAAATAGGCGTGAAGCAGAGCCTCCTTCAGGTCGGAGCCGGTCACAGCGTCCTTGGCATATCCGAGGTGGATGAGCCGGTGGGCGGCGAAGGTGTTACCGCCCTTCGTATTGGCCAAGTCGTAGCGGAGTCCCTCCGTCGCGGCCAGCTCGTCGAGGCTCCTCAGCCGGGTCGCGGCCTGCTCGCTGGTCATTCCGTACTTGGCGGCCACGTGCTCGGCCATGCTGCCTGAACGAAGCGACGGGGCATTCGGGTCCAGCTCGAAGCTGCGCCAGTGCACCTCGACGTCCTCGGCATGCTCGAAACGCGCGAGCGCAGACTCGAATCGCCGCTTGCCTATGTAGCACCACGGGCACACGATGTCCGACCAGATCTCTACCAGCATGACTACAACAACGCCGGCGGCCGCCTGAGTGTTCCGTCGCGCAACGGGGCGGCGGACGTCTCAGCTGTCGGGTCGGGATGACTGGGAGACTTGTGATGTGGCTCCCAAGGCGAGACGCGTCGAGCGTCTGGAATTCAAGGCGGACGAGGCGAGCGAGATTCTCGGCTACATGGCCTCGCTCGCCCAGGCTGGGGACGGGTGGATCAATCTCCTACCGAACACGGCTGAGGCGGGAAAACCGACGACACTCGGGTTCTTCACGTTGTTCGGTGGGGGAAGCCTCGGCGTCACGATGTGCACTTGGATCCCTGGACGCGAAACTCGACGTGGCCGAACCGAAACCAAGCTCGGCTTCTCCTTCTCCACCGGCCGCAACTTCGGCTCCGAGTTGCCGTCACCCAAGATTCCCGAGAATTGGGCCGTCGAGCAGGACCATCCTCGACGGGGCCTTATCTTGACGGTTCCTTTCGACGAGTCCCATGAGCTGGTGCTCGCGTGGGCACTCCGTACCTTGGAAGCGCTCAGTCCCTCCGGTCGCGTGGGGAGTTGGCTTGCCCAGATCTACCTCCCCGCTGGGTAGAACAGCGGCGGACCCTGATCAGAACCCAAGGGGTTCGTTTACCAGGATTGCGGTGATCCGGCCGGGGGCGACCACCTTGTTGATAACGAGGACGTTGTTCACTCCGCTGGCAACCCCGTAGGCCTGCCTGGCCCGCCGATCCTCAAGGGGAAAGCAGTACTCGTAGATGCGTCGCAGTCCTGTACTGAAATCGGGCACGATCTTCTGCGCTCCGACGACGAGTACCACGTGGCCCGCTCCGGAAGCGATCGGCCCGAGCTGGCTCCCGCTCGCGGACGCAATAATAAGCGAACCCTCCTCGGTCAGGGCGTGCACGCTCCCGACGACCCAATCGGGCGAAGCGGACAGCTGGCGCATCTCACGGCCCTGCATTTCGCGATCCATCCGGTACAGACGGGGGCGAAGTGCCTGATACCGCCCCGATCGTTCGATGTCCTCGGCGACGCCGATCAGTTCAAGCGTGCGGGAGGTGTTGTTGTAGACCTCGGCTCCCACCGGGAGGATGGACCGCACAGCCGTTCTTGCCTCTTCGGCGGAATCGACCACAGGGCTATTGATTCCGTTGCGTTCGAGGGCGCCGGCTACAGCGCGGATTTGCTCTCTTGGGGCCACTCGAGAGAATTCGGCTTCTGCCTCCTTACTGGGACCCGCCACCTGCGGGTCCCCCGGTACGCCTCTTGTCTGTGGAGGGTTCACGTCACTCACCGCCGACTTCAGTGAGGCGCTGGTGGACAAGGGCGACCGACATGGACCCTTCGCCTATGGCAGCCGCGCAGCGCTTGATCGACCCACTCCGTACATCGCCGGCCGCGAACAGCCCTGGCAGGTTCGTTTCGAGAGGCAACGGTTGGCGCGATAGCGGCCACATAGCGAGCGCGCCCGCTGATGAGCTGAGTTCGGACCCCGTGCGCACATATCCGGCGCCGTCTAGAGCAAGTCCCACGTTGGCCGCTCCTTGGGTGCGCGGCACCCCTCCGATGCAAACGAACAGCGCCTCGGCGGGTAGTCGAGCAACGGTTCCTCCTGAGGAGACCATTAGTGCTCGCAGGTGGGTGTCCGATTCGAGACTGATCACTTCGGTGTTTGTCCGAATCTCGACGTTTCGCAGTTCCTTCAACTGGCTGATCAGGTACGTGGACATCGATGCCTCGAGCGAGGGACCCCGGACCAGCAAGGTCACCAGCGTGGCGTAGCGCGAGAAGCGGATGACCGCCTGGCCAGCCGAGTTCCCTCCGCCGACAATGGCCACTCGGCACCCGCTGCAGGTGACCGCCTCGCTGGGGCCGGCGCCGTAGTAGACACCGGAGCCGAGGAGTTCATCGATGCCCGGAATCTCGAGACGACGCCAGTCGACGCCGCTTGCTACGAGTATGGCCCGTGACCGCACAGTTGCACCGTCGGAAAGGTGGGCGATATAGCCCGGGCCGTCCCGGGTGATATCAGCGAGACGCCGAGCGAGAAGAACTTCCGCCCCGAATCTCTTCGCCTGTGCAGTCGCCCGCGTCGCCAACTCGCTTCCGCTGATTCCCTGTGGAAATCCGAGATAGTTCTCGATCATCGAGGTCGTCCCGGCCTGGCCTCCAGGTGCCACAGCTTCGATGGCGACGGCGCGCAAACCCTCAGATGCGGCGTATACGGCGGCTGCCAGCCCTGCTGGACCGGCGCCCAAGATCGCTAGGTCGTACTCCGACAGCGACGGAGGAGACACCATCCCCAGTCCTGCTGCCACATTCTCCAGCGTGGCCGGAGCAAGCCGGATTCCGCTCGGGAGGAAGCAGACCGGTAGCTGGTCCACTGCCGGCGCCCCGGCCGGGAACAACACCGCGACCCGCGCGCCGTCGTCCGGGTCAACCCACTCATAGGGGACTCCGTTACGGCTGAGAAAGTCACGGATGCTGTAACCGATGGAGGACGCCCGTTGCCCCACAAGCACTACCTGAGGAGTGACGGGCCTCGCGTCGTAATCGATCATCGACATGGCGCTTGAACCCCCGTCATGTCGTCAGGCTCGCACATCCACGGGTTGCTCGCGCTCAGGGGTGCACCTGTGACCCGGCTCCCTGGTCGAGGCGCATGGACTGAAGGATCATGAAGGTTGTGCTCCTGGTGAACTCCTCGACGTCGGCCGCCCCGAGAACTCCTGAATACTTCTTGACCACGGGAGCTGTCGCCGCGTCAGTGACTGCGTCGAGATAGCCCTTCACGGCGGCCCAGACGTTCTGCCCGTACTTCGCCCAGTACGGGGTCGGGTCCACCGTGGATAGCGCTCCTTGAGCGCTTTCAACGATGTCGGCGATGTATGCCTGGTGAAGTTCGATGTCTTCGCGCGAACCAAGCCTTCCGAGGTGTCCACCGATGTAGGTCTTCCACGGATATCTGAGTGCCGTGGCCGGCGCGTCGATGTATCCCGGGATGTCCTCGCTCAGGTTGCAGTTGTAGATCGGCACCCAACCTGAATTGACGATGTCGATCAGCATCAGCGCGTCGTGGTCGGGAAAGTGGATGAAGATGTTGTCTGGGGAGTGGTTTGGCCCGTGAAAGGCCAACTCCACACGCTCGCCGCCGACCTTCAGGGCGTAGCTGTCCCGGAACGTCACCTCTGGGGCAGGCCTGGTCGGATCGTTGTCTCGCAGCAGAAGGCGTCTCGTGTCCTCGTGGCCGATCCGGACGAGGTCGTTTCCGAAAAGGTCGGCAGCACCGGTGTGATCAGCATGGTGATGCGAGTAAACGAGATGTGTGACGGTGTTGGTGACGCCTTCGGTCTCGGCGATTTCGTCCACCGCCCGGCGGAGATTGTGGCCGATCGTCGGCGGGGCGTCGAAGAGGACGATTCCCTCATGGGTGGCGAGGAATGCGGATTGGTAGGTCCCGTCGGTGACCCAGAACAGATTCCGCTCGACGCGCCCGACGTAGTAGCCCTGGTCGTTGAGCGCTGGTCCGAGCGCGGACGGGGGGACAGGTAGGTAGTCGGGCAGTACCCGCCCGGCGGGCGAACCAGAAGAGGTATTTGAGCTCATGTTGCTCCTTTCTCGGGCGGCACGGCGTCACCGTCGTGCCGGCAACCAGCACCGCGGGGACGCTACCCGATTCTGCTTGCGTTGGCAAGCAACTTTCTTTGAGGCTCTAAGTCCGCATTCGTTGGTCGGCCGACGTGTCCTCGAGGTGGAGGGCCACCTGAGCCAGGGCTTTCGCGACTACCTCGACGCCAGCTGCATCGATGCAGTCGAAGAAGCGACTCCGAACGCTCGCCAGGTGAACCGGCCATGCGGACTTCAGCTTCGCCATGCCCCGAGGCGTGAGCCTTGCCACGTTGCCCCGTGCGTCGGAGGAGCTGGCCGTCTTGGTCACGAGGCCACGCGATTGGAGATCCTCCACCAGGCGAGTCATCCGGCTCGCGGACAGGTCGGTGGCGTTGGCCAGGTCGGCCATCCGCAGCTCGCGATTGGGAGCTTCGGAAAGGTGCATGATCGTCGTGTACTCGCTCGCCGTCAGACCAGCGCCTCGGATCAGGTCGCTTTCCAGATGCCGCGGGATGACCTTGACAATTCGCATCACTGCGCGCCAAAGGGCTTCCTCGGTCGGGGACAGTGGCTCGGCGGTGACCATGTCTTCCAGGATAGCTTGCTTCGCCAAGCAATCTTTGACACTTGCCTGCCACCCCCGGCGACCGCCCGCCCCCTCGACGAGCAGCAGGTCCGACGGACTCAGACATTAGGGTGCGTCCCATGACGAATGAAAGCTTCTCAGCGAGCCGGGTGGCAATCGTTGTAGGCGCGGGTGGCGAGCTCGGTCGTGCGACGGCCTTCAAGCTTGCCGACTGCGGCATGACCGTCGTGGCGGTCGACCGGAATCAGTCCGCCTTAGAAGGGCTCCCAGACGGCATCGCCCGCGAACTGGCCGATGCCACCGATCCAAACGCCGCGCGTGCGATGGTGGAAAAGATCGTCCGCGACGTGGGGCTGCCTGACGTGTTGGTCAACACCATCGGTGCGTTTCAAGTCGGAAACGCGTTGAACACGACGCCGGATCTGTTGCGGCTGATGATCGACGTCAACCTCGGTTCAGCCCTGTGGCTCAGCCAGGCGGTCGCGCCATCCATGCAGAGGAACGGCTCAGGTGCGATCGTGCACATCGCCGCCCGACCAGGGATCGAGCCGTCGCCCGGCATGGCGGCGTACTCGGTGAGCAAGGCGGCCCTCGTCCACTTGACCCGCATCCTCGACCTCGAGCTGCGGCCGCTCGGGATTCGGGTCAACTGCATCGCGCCGCAACTCCTTGACACGGCGAGCAACCGGGCTGCATTCCCCAAAGGCGTGCTGGCGCACGCCGTCGCTCCCGAGGCGATCGCCGAAGTGGTCGCGTTCCTGGTGAGCGACGCGGCCGCGCCCATTAGCGGAGCCATCCTTCCCGCATATGGCGCCTGATCGAGCTGCCCGAAAAGCGGACCATGCGCAGCCTCGGAGCGCCGCCGCGCCCGAGCGCCGGGCGTCACTCGACGAAGTGCGCGCCCAGCTCCGCAAGGCCGACCCCGTGATGGCGCGCCTCATCGACGCCAGGCCTACCTTCGACCCGCAGGAGTGGATGGCTGAGCTTCCTGCCATGGACCTGTTCGGAGCCCTTCTGTTCCAGGTCGCGGGCCAACAGCTGTCGGTTGCCGCCACGCGCCGAACCCTGGGGCGCATCGAGATGCTGTTCGGTGGTCGCCTCCCGTCTCCGGCCGAGCTGCTCGGGGTGCCGCCCGACAGCCTCCGTCAGGCGGGTCTGTCGTGGCGAAAAGTCGCCACCCTGCGCGACCTCGCCGAGCGCCTTTCCGATGGTCGACTGGAGCCCGACATCCTGAACGAGCTGCCGGACGACGAAGTCATCGCCGCTCTGACGACGATCCCGGGGATCGGCCCATGGACCGCCCAAGGAGCGTTGATCCTGGCACTCCGGCGAGAGGACGTGGTTCTCCCGGGTGACCTTGCACTGCGAAAGGCCATCCAGCGTGCCTACGAGCTCGACCACCTCCCGAGCCAGCTCGAGGTGTTGGCCATCGCTGAGAAGTGGCGGCCGTACCGCAGCGTTGCCACGAGCTACCTGTTCTCGGCCGCGTTCGACCGATGAGACTCGCCGTCGGCCGCCGGCAACACAATAAGACGCGGTCGCTGAAGGACGCCGCCGCCCGACCTCTTATGCTCTTGCCACGGACACGCTCACCTTCTTGTTCACCGACATCGAGGGCTCGACGAACCTGCTGCAGGGTCTCGGTCATGAGGCGTACGCTTCTGTCCTCGCCGAACATCACTCCTTGATCCGGTCCGCGCTCGTAGCCCACGCTGGGAAGGAGGTCAGTACGCAAGGGGACGGGTTCTTCGCGGTCTTCTCCTCACCGAGCGTGTGCGTGTCCGCCGCCATCGAGTCCCAGCGGGCGCTTTCCTCGCACTGCTGGCCATCAGCCGAGCCGGTCCGTGTGCGGATGGGGATCCACGCCGGTGAGGCCGAGGAGGCCGCCACGGGTCTCGTCGGACTCGAGGTTCATCGCGCCGCCCGCGTGGCGGCCGTCGCCAACGGGGGACAAGTCCTCGTCTCGTCGGCGGCAGCCGGCCTCGTCGCGAACTCGCTCCCACGAGGTGCCTCCCTGCGCGACCTCGGTCACCACCGTTTGAAGGATCTGGGACGGCCCGAGCAGATATACCAGTTGCAGGCCGCCGGTCTTCCGTCGGAATTCCCGCCGTTGCGTTCTCTCGACAACCCGGCGCTGGCAAACAATCTCGCTGCCCAGCCAGCCACGTTCGTTGGGCGCGAGCGCGAGCTGTCCGAGCTTCGCCGCTTGGTGGAGGACAGCCGACTCGTGACGCTCACCGGCGCCGGGGGAGCAGGCAAGACGAGGTTGGCGGTACAGCTGGCTGCCGAGTACCTCGACGGCTCGGGCGATGGGGTGTGGCTCGTCGAGCTTGCGTCGGTCTCCAACGAGGCAGCCGTAGCTTCGACGATCCTCGACGTTCTCGGAATGGCGACGCGCTCGGGTCAGTCGCCACTCGAGATCCTGGTTACCGGCCTGGCGTCCCAGCGGGCTCTGATCGTGCTCGACAACTGTGAGCACCTAGTCGGCGCCTGCGCGAAGGTCGCCGACGCCATCTTGCGCCGGTGCCCCGAGATCAGTCTCCTGGCGACCAGCCGTGAGCCGTTGGGTATCGCAGGAGAGATCCTTTACCGGGTGCCATCGATGTCTCTGCCCGACGAGGACGACGACCCTGGCGAGGTGGACCCCCGCGGGTCGGACGCGATCGCGCTGTTCGCGGAGCGAGCTACGGCACAGGGCGTCGGGTTTGTTCTCGACAGGGCGTCCGCGCCGCTGGTCGCCGAGATCTGCCGGCGCCTCGACGGCATGCCATTGGCGATCGAGCTGGCAGCTTCGCGGCTTCGCGCACTCTCGTTGGCCGATCTCAATGATCGGCTCGACCAGAGGTTTCGCCTTCTTACTGGCGGCAGTCGCAACGCCCTCGCCCGGCAGCAGACTCTGCTCGCAACGGTGGACTGGTCGTACTCGCTGCTCACCGCGCCGGAGCAGAAGCTGCTTCGGCGCCTGTCGGTGTTCGTCGATGGGTTCCAACTCGACGCCGCGGAGGCGGTCTGCGCTGGCGGCGATCTCGACGTGTTCGCGGTCACCGACCTCGTGGCGTCTCTGGTCGACAAGAACCTCGTCGTGGCGGAACCCGCCGACGGTGGGCTTCGCTACCGGCTGCTGGAGACGATCCGACAGTTCGCAGCTGAGCGGCTAAGCGAGTCGGACGGGTCGGAGGCCGACGAACAGAGCCAGGCGCACTGCCGCTACTTTCTCTCGGTCGCCGAGGCCGCCAGGGCCGCATTCGCCGGGCGTGAGCAGGTGACGTGGATCCGCAGGCTGAACGCCGAACAGGGGAATATCTGGCGGGCGGTCGTCTACGCCGCCGACGCCGACGACGTCTCGGAAGGAACCAAGCACGTCTTGCGGTTCGGAGCGGCGCTTGTCCGCTACTGGGCGGAGAGCGCGCAACGGGAACGGGCACTCGGCGTGCTCGTCTCGGTGTTGGAACGAGCCGAAGCGAGGGCTGACCCATCTTTGCGATCGGCGGCTTTGACAAGCACAGCAATGGTCGCCCGAGGAGTCGATATGGAGCTGGCGCTGCGCCTTGGCGAAGAAGCCATGGAGATCGCCGACCAGCTCGGGGTGGATAGTCTGCTCATCGACGCTGGGACGGTCCTGAGCTGCATACTTTACTTCGCCGGAATGCCGGACCGCGGCCTTGTATACGGCGAGTCCGCGGTGGAACGTGCCAGGCGCGCCGGCGACGACGGCCTGCTTGGTCCCAGCCTGGTGTTCCTTCTGATGTGTGTCGACCGGGTACAGCCCGATCGGACCGAGGCGCTGACAGCTGAGGCAATCGCGTGCGTCGAACGGTCGGGGGATCAGAGCCTCGCCGGAGCCCTTTACAACAATGCGGGGGTTTACAATCTGCGCAAAGGCGATCTGCCTTCGGCCCGACGCTTCCTGCAACTTGCGGAGGAGGCCAACTGCGCCGTTGGACATCACATCTCGACCCCCACGATCAATCTGGGCTGGGTGCTTCGGCAGGAAGGCGACCGAAGCCGGCACGGTAGAGGCGTTGAGACGGGCGCTCCGAGAGAGCCATCGCGTTGGCGACAGGCCTGACATTTCATACGCAATGCTCGGCCTGGCCTGCCACGCCTCCGACACCGGCGATTGGAGTCGATCTGCCGTCCTCCATGGCTTTGCCGACGCATTCCTCGAGAGCAGTGGAGAGCCGTGGCAAGACCCCGAGGACGCCTACCGACAGCAAAGCCTGGACAACGCACGCGCCCATCTCGGTGACGTCGACTTCGAGGCGGCGTACGGCAGCGGAACAAGGCTTCCCCTGAGGTCCGCCATCGACCTGGCCCTCAACCGGGTGTGACGCGACGGGATGCCCCCTGAAAGGAGTGCCGTGGCAGCCGCGTCATACGTGGACGTGAATGATCTCCGAGTCGACCGGGTCCTGTACGACTTCGTCAACGACGAGGCTCTGCCGGGCTCGGAGATAACCACTACCCAGTTCTGGGGTGCGCTGAGCGAGATAGTGCGCCAGACCGCTCCTCGACACCGCGAACTGCTCGCTACCCGGGAACGCCTTCAGGCGTCGATTGACGACTGGCATCGTGAGCACGTCGGTGCGACGCATGATCCGGCGGCTTATCGGGAGATGCTCGAGTCGATCGGCTACCTCGCTCCCGTCGGCCCACCGTTCGAGATCGGAACGACAGGCGTCGATAGAGAGATCGCGGAGGTCGCCGGACCTCAGCTGGTGGTGCCCGCCACCAACGCTCGTTACGCGCTCAACGCTGCTAACGCCCGTTGGAACTCGCTCTACGACGCCGTCTACGCCACCGACGTACTCGGTGACCTCCCGCGACCCGGTCCGTACGATCCGAACCGCGGCGAGAGGGTTGTGGCTTGGGTCCGGGCTTTTCTCGACGATGTCGTGCCCCTGGCGCGCGGGTCGCATACGGGCGTGGCGATGTTCCGCATCGAGCGCGGGGCCCTCGTCGCCGAGCGCGAGGACCGGTCGGTTACCGCCTTGCTGCGGCCGGAGTCGCTCGTCGGATACCGGGGTGAACCGAATTCTCCTTCTGCAGTGCTGTTGCGTAACCACGGGCTCGCCATCGAGCTCTCGATCGACCGTGCCCATCCAGTCGGCGGGGCGGATCGAGCGGGCATCGCGGACGTGGTGCTCGAGTCGGCACTGACAACGATCGTCGACTTGGAAGACTCGGTCGCGACCGTTGACGGAGCGGACAAGGTCGTCGCCTACCGGAACTGGCTCGGCCTCATGAGAGGAGACTTGACCGAGCAGGTGACGAAGGGAGGCCGGACGTTCTCGCGAAGCCTCGCGCCCAACCGCAAATGGAAGCGCCCGAGCGGCTCACCCTTTGAGTTACCGCGGCCGCGCTCTGCTCCTTGTCCGCAACGTCGGGCATCTGGTGACGACCCCAGCAGTTCTAGACGCAGGGGGATCGCAAGTACCCGAGGGAATAGCCGACGCGATGATCTCCGTGCTCGCAGCAACGCACGATTTTGCGCGCCCAGCCGAGCTTCGGAACTCGTCCACTGGTTCGATCTACATCGTGAAGCCGAAGATGCACGGTCCGGACGAGGTCGCGCTTACTGACGGGTTGTTCGCTGCCGTCGAGCGCGCCCTCGATCTTCCTCCCGACACCATCAAGGTTGGCATCATGGACGAGGAGAGGAGGACGACTGTCAACCTCCACGAGTGCATTCGCGCTGCTCGCTCCCGCGTCGCCTTCATCAATACGGGGTTCCTCGATCGCACCGGTGACGAGATCCACACGTCCATGCTCAGTGGGGCGATGGTGCGCAAAGGCGACATGCGTTCGGAGCGGTGGATCAAGGCCTATGAGGACTGGAATGTCGACACGGGCCTTGCTTGCGGCTTCATGGGACGGGCTCAAATCGGAAAGGGCATGTGGGCGGCCCCGGATCGGATGGCTGACATGCTGCGCGACAAGGTCGGGCATCCGGAGGCCGGCGCCAATTGTGCATGGGTGCCGTCACCGACCGCCGCGACGTTGCACGCCACCCACTACCACCGTGTCGACGTGCATGAGCGGCAGCGCGCTCTTTCCGGATCGCATCGCCGTTCGCTGGACGAGCTCTTGACGATCCCGCTCGCTTCCTCGGTCGACTGGTCCGCTGACGAGCGGCGCGCCGAGGTGGACAACAACGTGCAGGGAATCCTCGGCTACGTGGTTCGGTGGGTCGACCAGGGGGTCGGCTGCTCCAAAGTCCCGGACATCAACGGAATTGCGCTGATGGAGGACCGCGCGACCTGTCGGATCTCGTCGCAGCACGTGGCGAACTGGCTGCTCCACGGTGTCGTCGGCGAAGAGCAGGTCATGGATTCGTTCCGCCGGATGGCAGCGGTGGTCGACTCCCAAAACGCCGGCGATCCGCTCTACGAGCCCATGTCGCCCGCTTTCGACGGTCCTGCCTTTCGCGCCGCGACGGATCTCGTCTTCCAGGGGCTCGAACAGCCGTCGGGCTACACCGAGCTGATTCTGCATGCCCGGCGGGCCGAACGAAAGCGTGGCGCGGACGATATTTGAGACGCTCAGTGTGGTAAATCGACCACTAATAGTGGTGTAGTCTCCGGTCAGCTCTCGTAGAGCCAGTGCCTCCACTTATGGGAGGAAGATCGGCGGTCCCAATGGGACCAGACCCGCAGTTTCGTTCCGCTCGTAGTTCTCTGATTCCTGTCGCCGCTCTGACCAGCACATTGCTGCTCGCCGGCCTGCTGGCCGTCCCTTTCTCCGCAGGCGCGGCAACGCCGCACACCGCGACCTCCCCGGGATTGGCTGCCGCAGCTCCGTACTCGGTTCTGGGCTCCACAGTGACCAATGCCGGCACCACAGTCGTCGGCGGAGACCTCGGGGTCAGCCCCGGCGCCACGCTGGTGGGGTTTCCTCCCGGTGTTGTTGACGGCGTCGAGCACGTCGGCGATGCCGAGGCCGCAACCGCACAAGGGGCGATGGCGACAGCCAGCGCGGCCGCGGCCGCAGAGACGCCGACTGGTGCCGACCTCGCCGGCGACCAAGGAGGGGTCACGCTCAACCCCGGGGTGTACGCCGCTGGAGCAGCGATCTCGGTGGCCGCGTCGACGACACTGACCCTCGATGGCAAAGGCAACCCGAACTCGGTCTTCATCTTCCAGTTCGGGGCCGCGTTCGCGACTGGCGCGTCGAGCACGATAAAGCTGGTCAACGACGCCCAAGCGTCGAACGTCTTCTGGGACGTGACCGGTGCGGTGTCGATCGGTGCAACCGCATCGTTCTCCGGGACCATCCTCACGCCGGCCGCGATCACGTTGGGTGCGGGCGCTTCGCTCGAGGGCCGCGCCCTGTCATCTGCCGCGGTGACCCTGTCCACCAACGCCATCACCATGCCGCCTGGTCCCCCAACAGCCATCATCGTCTCGCCCGTCACGGGAAACACGTACCTGGTCGGCCAGAACGTGGCGACGAGCTTCAGCTGCGCCGACCCGACCGGGCCAGGGATTGCCACGTGCCTCGACGCTGGCGACTCGGTCTCTCCAGGCGTGCTCGACACCTCGACGATCGGCTCCTACAGCTACACCGTGACGGCCACGAGCACCGACGGTCAGACCGGGACGGCAAGCACCTCCTACACAGTGGTGTCACCTGACACCGTCGTCTTCATATCGCCTCCGACCAGCGCCCAGACAACGACAACCTCTGACACGGTCCTGGCTACGGGCGATCCGGGCGATGCGGGGTCGGTAACGTACAGCTCGACAACTCCTTCGGTCTGCACAGTGGGCTCCAGCAATGGCGCGCTGAGCTTCCTTACGTTCGGGACCTGCACCATCCAGGCCATTCAGGCTGCCGACCCAGCCGACAGCTTCGCCTCCGCAAGCGCGGTCACCTCAATTGCGGTCACGGTACCCGACGCCCTTCTCTTCACCTCGCCAACCCCGACGACCGCGGTGACCACGACGATGATCGATGTGGTTCTCGCCCGGGGCACCTCGGGTGACGCCGGTGCCATCACCTACACCTCGCAGACGCCAGCGATTTGTGGCGTGAATTCGACTAGCGGCGCGTTGAACTTCGTCGCGGTAGGAACGTGCAGCATCCAGGCCACACAAGCTGCCGACCTCGCCGACGGATACCTGTTGATGACCGTCGTCACGAATATCACCGTCGACGCCGAGAGCACGGTGGCATTTGATTCCCCGCCAACGACGGCATTGACGGCCACAACGACCGACGCCGTCCTGGCCTCAGGTGCTCCGGGCGACCACGGCGCCATCTCTTACAGCTCGATCACCCCTGCGGTGTGTGCCGTGAATGCCTTGATCGGTGTGTTGAGTTTCACCACCGCGGGCGACTGCATCATCGAGGCGACTCAGGCGGCCGACCCGACTGACGGCTACGCGGCGGGAACGGTCGAGACCGGCATCACGGTCACCTCACCGGGAACGTTCGGTTTCGTGTCACCCCCCACGAGCGCGTTGACCACGACCACGACCGACGCCGTCCTGGCTGTCGGTGTTCCCGACGACACCGGCGCCGTGACCTACGCCTCGAACACGCCGTCAGTCTGCGCGGTGGGCTCTACTAGCGGGATCTTGAGCTTCACGACGTTCGGGAGCTGCATCATCGAGGCAGCCGAGGCGGCTGACAGCATCGACGGCTACGCGTTCAGCACGGCAGAGACGGAGATCTCGATCACGACGCCGGACCCGCTGACGTTCTTGTCACCCCCGACTAGTGCGCTGACCACCACCATGACCGACACCGTCCTGGCTGTTGGAGCTTCTGGCGACGGGGGCGCAATCAGCTACACCTCGGACACTCCTTCGGTCTGCACGGTGGGCGTGGCGAGCGGGGCCTTGATGTTCTTCACGGCCGGCAGTTGCGTCCTCGGGGCCACCCAGGCGGCCGACACCGTCGACGGGTACGCGCTGACATTCGCAGGTACCAGGATCACCGTCACGGTCACGGCCCATGACGCTTTAGCGTTCGTCTCGCCTCCGACCGACGCGGAGACCACCACGACGACAGACGCCGTCCTGGCGTCGGGCTCTCCCGACGACCTTGGTGCCATCGGCTACAGCTCGATCACCCCGCTGGTCTGCTCGGTCAACGCTGTGACGGGCGTGTTGAGCTTTGCCGCATTCGGCGATTGCATCGTCGAGGCGAGCCAAGCAGCGGACGTCCTTGATGGCTATGGGGCAGGAACTGTGGAGACGAGCATCTCGGTCGCGGTGCCCGACATCTTCGCCTTCATCTCGCCTCCGACCCATGCTCTGACCACCACCACGAACGACGCGCTCGTGGCGTTCGGGAGTCCCGGCGACACAGGCGCCGTCACCTACGCCTCCAAGACGCCTTCGATTTGCACCGTCGGGCCGACCAGCGGGACGTTGAGTTTCGTCATGTTCGGGGGCTGCGTGGTGGCTGGTGCCCAAGCGGCTGACGCCACTGACGGTTATGCACCGGCGACGGCCGCGACGAGCATCACGGTGTCGCTACCCGACCCGGTCATGTTCGTCTCACCCCCGACCAGCGCGCTGACCGCCACCAGGACCGATACCGTCGCGGCTGTCGGCTCTCCGTACGACAGCGGCGCAGTCAGCTACACATCGAAGACGCCCCTCGTCTGCACGGTGGGCTCGACCAGCGGGGCGTTGCGCTTCGTCGCCGTCGGTAGCTGCACCATCGAAGCAACCCAGGCGGCAGACACCGTCGACGGCTATGGCCAGACGAGGGCGACCACCACGATCTCGGTCACGGACACCGCCTATCACACCCTGACGTTCGTCTCACCCCCGACCAGCGCGCTGACGACCACGACGACCGACGCCGCCTTGGCTGCCGGCGCCCTCGCCGACCGCGGTTCCATCACGTACAGCTCGAGGACACCGTCTATATGTGACGTGGATACCTCGACCGGCGCGTTGGGCTACACGACCTTCGGGAACTGCATCGTCCAGGCGACCCAGGCTGCCGACCCCGCGGACAGTTACCCATCCGAAACCGTGGCCACACGAATCATCGTCTTCCTCCCTGACACCTTCGGCTTCGTTTCGCCCCCGACCAGCGCGCGGACCACCACCACGAACGACAGGGTCCTTGCCATCGGGGCTCTCAAAGACAGGGGCGCCGTCAGTTACGCCTCGAACAAGCGGTCGGTGTGCACGGTCGGGTCGACCAGCGGCGCCGTCAAGTATTTGGCGGCTGGTACCTGCGTCATCGTTGCGACTCAGGCAGCCGAGGCAAGCCACGGGTATTCGAGCGAGACGGCGAAGATCTTCATCTCAGTCTCGTCCCCGCGTCGTACCGTCACTTTCAAGGGCCATGGGTCCACGAGCGGCTCGATGCGCCCCGAGACCCACAACTCGCGGGCCAAATTGACCGCCAACGGCTTCAAACGGACCGGCTACGTCTTCGCCAGTTGGAACACCGGCATCCGCGGCAAGGGCAAGCGCTACGCAGCCGGCGCCTCCTACGGGTTCGCCGCGAATGCAACGTTGTACGCCCAGTGGACTCGCTCTCGGGCGTCGACCAGGACGGCCGGCTATCCGAAGTGGCGAGCTGTTACTGGACGAGATCCACGACCGGCATGATGTCGGGTGGCCTATTCAGGGTGATGCCAATGTCCTGCAGGATCGGCACCAGGTACTTGAGAAACTCATCCCACGCCTCTTGGCTCTCCCAAATGTCGAACACCTGAAGCTTGCCGTCCTCGCCGAAGCACGAGTGCAGCTTCATGGCTCCCTCCGGTGCTCCTGCTTCGCGCAGGCGCTTGCGTCCTTCGGCATGCTGTTCGGCGGTCATGGATTCGGGAGAGACGTAGATGGCAATCATTGGCCGTCCTTTCGGAGCAGTAGGAACATTCCGCGTTGTGCAGAGACTTCCACACATCGCGCCCGGGAGGCCATGCCGGCTTTGCCAGCGACCCCATGGACTTCGCCGGCGTCCTCCGCCGCACCTTGGCGGTCCAAGGCAGCCTCACCCCACCGTCTCACGCGTCACGCACGGGAGGGTTGCCGAAGTAGTGCTGCGCCAGTCGTAGCACCTGGGAGTCATCCAGGTGATCGATGTCGACGCGTACGTCGGCCACCAACTTGGCGGCGACATCAGGGCGGTGTTTCTCGACGTAGTCCACCCAGTGGTGAGACGCGTTCGCCTTGCCCTTGCCGTGTCCCAGCAGCAAAATCGCCCCAGCGGGCGCCAAAGCTTCGGTGAGCTCGCGCCAGTACTCGGCGTTGTCATCCTCGTAGGTGCCCCTGGGGTTCCCAGCCCTGTGGTGAACCTTGTGGAAGTGACCATGCGGATCGGCGGCGACGACGTGCTCTGGCCGTTGGCCGGGCAGCGCATCCGTGGGATAGATCGTGCTGTGCTGGAAATCGATGACTGCGACGACGCTCTTGTCCTTCACGAGCTCGATGTTGGCAACCACAGATTCAGACCTCCTTGGCCATCGCCTCCAACTGCTCCACTACCGCACCGTATCCGGCACCGTCAGCGTGCCGCGCTGCGGTGACCCCGATCCAGTGGAGCCGAAGCGGACAGCACGTGTTCCTTGTTGCCGCGGGTGGACGGCAAAAGTAGATTTGCGATCGCTGTCGTTCAATTCCCAGAGAAAGCCGTGATCGCCGCCGAGGTCGGCGGAGGGGGGCCGCAACCATGTACAAGGTGATCGTCGTTGGCACCGATGGTTCCGATCGGGCAACGGTCGCCGTCAGAGAGGCCATGGAACTGGCGAGGATGACGGGGGCGAAGCTGCACGCGGTTCAGGTCGTCCATCCAGGGGTAACGCATGGGTTCTCCGACACTGCCCAAGGGCAGCTCGAGATCGACAAGCTGCGGGAGAAGACGGAACGCACGAGCGCGGCACTGTTGGCCGAGGCACAGCAACAAGGCGTGTCCGCCGAGGTGCACACTCCCGCCGGTGACGTGGCCGACGCCTTGATCGGCGTCGCTGAGGCTGTCGGCGCCGACCTGCTCGTCGTGGGCAACCTCGGCATGAGCGGAGTCAAGCGCCTCGTTCTCGGGAGCGTCCCCAACAAGGTCTCCCATCACTGCCCCTGCAGCCTCCTCATCGTTGACACCGAATCCAGCTGAACGACCCTGGAGCCGGGCGAAGCACGGCGGCGAACGCCGCAGCGTGTGCGGTCGAGCGCCCTGTGCAGTGTCGAGGACCCTGAGTAGGCTTGCTTACAAGCCGGAGACGAGCTCGGCCACGATCTCTGCTGCTGGTTGTGGCTGCCTGGCGAGCGCAACGCTCTGTCCGGCCCACAACGAGAGCGCTTCGATATCACCGGTCGTACCGACCATCGGCGCCGCCGGCTCGTACCGCACGATTGCTTCGCCGGAGGCGAAGTGGGCGATGACCTCGCCCTCTCCCGGTCGACTCCCCAGTGGGGGCCGGCCGGCGGCCTCCCACGCCTCGGCCGTCGAGTTGCGGAGGGCGCGGTGGGGCGCGTCCGGCCACCCGACCTCGTACAGGTTGGCGTACCACTGCGCATCGGTCTCGGCCGCGTCCATCAGACGACGGCGATACTCCTCGTGGATGGGCATCTCCTGGGCAAGCAGAAACCGGGTACCCAGCCACGCCGCTTGAGCGCCCAGCGCCAGCACGGCGGCCACTCCGCGAGCGTCCCCGATCCCGCCGGCCGCGATCACCGGCACCGGTGCCACCGCGTCCACGACGGCGGGCACCAAGGGAAGCGTGGCGACCTCACTCCACACGTGCCCGCCAGCCTCCCAACCCTGCGCCACGACGACGTCAACTCCGCTGGCGACTGCCCGCCGCGCCTCTTCAGCGCTGCCGACCGTGTGCAGAACGACCCCGTTGGCGTCGTGGACCTGCTCGACGTAGCCGGCGGGATCTCCCCACATCAGCGACACGATCCGCAGACCGGCTTCAAGGGCCTCGTCGAGGCGACGGTGCTGATCGGAGGCGAGAATCAGATTGCCGCCGAACGGGCGATCGGTGAGCGCCGCCGTCTCACGAACCACGTCTCCGGCGGGAGTGGACCACGTCAGCGCCAACATGCCGAGCGCGCCGGCATTCGAGACCGCTGCCGCCAGTTGGGGCACCGCCGACATCGGCGCCTGGACGATCGGCTGTTCAATCCCGAGCAGCTCGCAGACCGGCGTTCGCACCAGTACCACCTACCCTTTCGCTCCGGCTCGCAGCGCGCTGCAACCGGCCTCGACGTGGACCCGTCCGGCCAGCGCAGGCAGATCCACATTCAGCTATGACTCATACGACGACGGCATCGACTGGAGCCCGCTTGTCCCAGCCGTGAAAGTTCGAGTAATCGCCCGCATCCCAGGCCTCGCGCAGCCCCGGCTTGCTCAGGTCCCAGTCGGGACGGATCTCGCTCGTCGCGGCGCAGAGGTCGCGCCACAGGTCGTAGAACGACGGGCGTCCCCAGAACCAGTACCCGTTGTAGATGCTGTGAACCACCAGTCCCGGCTTGAGCACCAGCGTGTGGGGGATCATCGGGTCGTGCTCGGGGTCGGTGTACTCCTGAATGTCGAGGTCCCGCTGGATCGTCCGGCCGGGGTCGGAGAGGAAGGTCCATTGGGCTCCGACCGAAGCCCGGAACTCCTGCAGGGTGTGGTGGTCGTCGGTGGCGACGGTGACGATCTGGGTGTAGGCCACCGCCACCTTGGACTGGTTCGCAGCCAACTCCAGGTGCTGCTGGTGCTCTTTGGGACAGTAGTTGCCGCGGGCGAGCATCAGGATCAGCGGATCGCGTCCCTGCAGCTCGCTCAGCGTGCGGACCGTGTCGGTGTGGTCTGGCAACGAGTAATCGGGGAACACACCGCCTGGTCTGATGTCAGAACGCATTGGGATGACCGCCTCTCACGTGGCCTCGACGACGATGGCTGGCAGGGATCTCAGTGTCCGGCAGACCGGCCACCGTCGGTGGCAGGATCTGGCCGGTGACCAAGCCCACCCATTCTAGGTAGAAGGTTCTGTGGACGGCCGAGATTATCGCGGGTCGGGGCGGCGAGCGCTCCCGTTGTGTTCGATCGAATCGACGCTCCCCGTAAGTCGCTCGACGCACGGGTTCGTGATGGATCTCTTTCTCAAGGGGGCGGTCCAGAGTCCATCGAATCGCCGGTCGGAGTCGTGGCTTCACATTCTGCGCTCGGTTGAGGTTGGTGGTGCATTTCATGTCCTGCCTCCTGCGGCTCGCTTGTTCTCGAGTACCGCGAGGATGATCCTGAAGGATGGATCTGGATTCTGACTGCGCGTCGCCTCAACGCCACTTTAAATGTTTGAGCGTCTTTGACGCTATGTGGTCCGATGGCTCGAGATCACATTCTCCGAAGGATACGTCTGCCCGAGCGGTGCGGGAAACGTGACTCGAACTGTTGTTCCACGGCCGGGTGCCGTTGTCATCTCGACGCTTCCATGATGCGCAGCGACAATGCCGGAGACGATCGACAAGCCCAACCCACTGCCCGGTCCACTGCGTGCCGGATCCCCCCGCCAGAAGCGCTCGAAGGCACGCGGTCCATCGTCCGGCTCCATCCCTGGGCCGTTGTCCTCCACCTCGACCAAGCTCTGCACAGAGTCGCGCGTCACGCGAAGCCGGACACGAGTGCCGGATGGGGTGTGGACGTACGCATTGGAGAGAAGGTTGGTCAGCACCTGGCGTAGCTGGCCCCCGTCGCCTGTCGTCGTCACCCCGTCGTCGATCTCATCGACCGTCGGGTGGGACGGATACATCGCCGACAGCTCCATAACGACGTCGCGCGCGAGTTGCGAGAGATCGACCGGCTCGTCGCCGATCGGCCGACCCTCGTCGAGGCGAGCGAGGAGAAGGAGATCCTCGACGAGCGCCGCCATGCGCGCGCCCTCTTGACCGACACGACGCAGCGCGTCGTCGATCGCTCCCTTCTCGGAGAGCGCTCCCTTCTGCCAAAGCTCTGCGACGCCTTGGATGACTGTCACCGGTGTCCGAAGCTCATGGGAAGCGTCGGCGACGAATCGGCGAAGCCGATCCTCGGTGGCCTGCTCTTCGTCGAGCATGACGTTGAAAGCGCGAGCGAGATGGCCGGCCTCACTGCCCGGTCGCGCTTCGTGCACACGGCGCGACCGATCACCGCCCGTGATCGCGTCTGCGACCGAGGTGACCTCGCCGATCGGATTGAGTCCGAGACGAATGAGCCACCACCACAGCGCGGCGAGGATGATTACGAGCGCGGCGCCCCCAACCAACAGAGCCAGACGCAACTGGGCGTCCGTCGCGTCGACCGATGCCAGCGAGGCGGCGATGAGAACCTCCTGTCCGTTCGAGTGCCGCACGAGGACGGCACGCCACGCAACGGGACCTTTCACCGAAGCGACCGTCTCGATCTTCGGTTGTGAGGTCGGCGCCGAGCTCACAACACTTGGCAGCGCCGGAGCTGCACCACCAGATGAGGGCGCCGCGAGGACCTGTCGCCCTTTCGAGGTGATGACCGCGATGTAGATGTTGCTGAATCGCTCGGCGGCACTGGGCAGCGCGGACGCTTTCTTCCCCGCGGGTGGAAGGCCGGATATCCCTGACCCCTTCACCAGGACGAGAGCGCGTGGCAATGCCTCCGTCAGCTGTTGGTCGACCTGGGTGGTCTGTGATGTCGTGACGACCCGCGGAATGATCAAGCCCAAGGCGACCAGCAGCACGACCACGACCACGCCGGCCACGCCGAACCGCAGGCGAAGGGTCACAGCGCGGCCTACTTACCGTTGAAACGATAGCCGTAGCCGCGCACGGTTTGGATCAGCTCGCGGCCGTCGGTCCCGAGCTTCTTCCGCAGCGTAGAGAGGTGTGTCTCGACGACCGTCGACTCTCCGATGAAGTCGTAATGCCAGACGTGATCGAGGATCTGGGCCTTGGAGACGACGACCCCGGCGTTGCGCATCAGATAGCGCAGTATCTTGTACTCCGTCGGCGACAAGACCACCTCGGTGTCGGCGCGCTTGACGGTGTGCGCGTCGTCGTCGAGGCTGAGATCACCATGGCGGATGAGCTGGGTTGATCGGGCTTCGCCCAGCTCGTCGCAAGATCACCTTCACGCGCGCGACGAGCTCGTCCACACCAAAGGGCTTCGTGAGGTAGTCGTCGCCCCCGATCGTCAGCCCGTGCAGCCGGTCGGCTGGCGCGTCCCTCGCAGTGAGAAACAGCACCGGAAGATCGTTCTGATCGCCACGCAACCTTCGACAGACCTCGAAGCCGTCGATGTCGGGGAGCATCACGTCGAGCACGACGATGTCCGGCATCGGGTTGGACGACGAAATCGTCAGCGCCTCGGCTCCCGTGGAGACAACACGTACCTCGAAGCCGGAGTGTCGAAGGGCGAGCGCCACCACATAGGCGACGTTCTCCTCATCTTCGACCAAGAGAACGTAGGGCGCCGCGCTCACGACTGCTCTTCCAAGTGAATTCGCCGCCGACCATCACCTCATTATCGCAGCCGAAGTTCAAGATTTCCTCAAGAGGAGCTTAAGAGAACATGCGGAAATGCAGAGCAAATCTTGAACAAACCTGCAAGTGCGCAAAGGGGAAGACACAGATCCTCCCGCGACGATCGTGGCAGGAGAAAGCGACCGCAGCTCTTCGTGGCTGCCCGAATGAGAGGAGTGGCATCATGAACGATTACCAACCAACGAGCACATCCGAAACCGTCCCCGATTCTAAGCCAAGGCCGCGGCGATTGCCGTGGAGCCGAAGGGGTCGCTGGATATCGGCGGCCGCACTCGCATTGGCTGCGACCGGGATCTCCGTCGGCTTCGCCGCATCCGGTTCGACGACGGCACCGTCGAATTCGGCAACGACAGCGGCCCACTTCCCCCGCCTGGCCGCAGGCGGCGCAGGATCCGCCGGCGAGCCATCCAATGCTCGGTCCGGACCGGCCGCGGGAGGAGCAGACGGCACGGTCAGCGATGAGTCCACGTCGAGCTTCACGTTGACGACCTCGACTGGTCAGAAGGTAATCATCGACGAGAACTCTTCGACGGAGTACCTCAAAGGCACCGGCTCGTCTTCGGCGAGCGCCGTCACCAACGGCGAAAGCGTCCTCGTGCTCGGGACGACCGACTCCACGACCATCACGGCCTCACAGGTCATCGTTGGCTACAACTTGGGTTCAAGCCCGACAGCCTCAACGGTGATCCCCTTTAAGAGAGGCACGGCGACCGACTCGAAGGAGGTCGGGCAGATCCCGGCGAACTGGAGTCAGGGCCAGGGGACGATTGTCAGCGGAACCGCGGCGAATAAAGCGACCGAAGCTGCGCTGGCTGCGTACCCGGGCGCAGTCGTCGACCGTGTCGTACTGCTGAGCAATGGCGAGTACAACGTCCATTACATCGGGGTCAACTGGCCGCATCACGTCTTCGAAACCGCGAGCTTCAAGGTCGTAGGTGCCGAGTAGCCGCCGTAGTCGTCGCGTGCATCAGCTAAGGGTGGGCGTTGAATGTCGCCCACCCTTAGCCGTTTCATGACCCCGAGCGAGACGGGCTCACTCGGACTCCCCGCCAGGCCCACTCGATGGCCACTGGGCCGGCGACCAGTCCCCGCTCGGATCGGTGGTTTGCCCCACCTCGATCAGATGACCGTCGGGATCGCGGATGTAGCAACGGATCTCGTACCGGTGCTGCTTCGGCGGCGTCAGGAATTGAGCACCTCGGGCGCTCCATTCGGCGTAAACGGCCTGGATGTCTTGGACCCGGATATTGAGGAAGCTGCTGACCCGGTCGGGGTCGCGTGGCGTCTCCAGGGTGACCGAGGGCTTGTCGTCGGTCGGGCCTCCGCCGCCATTGATGATGATCCAGCTGTTGGACAGTGCGACGTAGGTCGGCTCTCCGGAGAAGACCACCTTGCCGCCGAGTACTTCGGTGTAGAAGCGCCGAGAGCGCTCGACGTCGTCCGAGACGATGAAGTGGGCCAGCACAATTCCCGCTGCCGGCGGTCCGAGCTCGGCCATCTGGCACCTCCATTGGTTGGGCTGTGGCCCGCTTCCCCCAGCCGACGTTGTGATGATCGGAGACTCCATCTCTTACCACAGAACGCGAATTACCCTGTGCTCGAATGAGCCGTACTCTGCCAGGGGCCGCCTCGTGTGAGGCGCACGGCCTCGCCTCGCAGCCTCGGAAGGAGGTGTAGCCGTGCCTCGTCCTGATGATCAAGCGAACATGGCATCGACATTCACCATCGCGAGGAACCCCGACCCCGAGTCACGACTTGTGTACCTGCTCCGGCTCCCACTTCTCAGCGGTGCGCTCGTACTGAAAGCGGCCGACACCTGGCCTCGCACCACGAAGGTGTACTGCCACCGGGCGGATGCTTGGCCGGAGCGCCCCGAGGTGGTCGAAGAGGCACCAGTACGTAGCTGTCGGCGGCGAGGAGTCGCTGTCGACCTCGTGCTCGACCGGCCCAGGGAGAACCGCTCACAGTTCGTCTTCACTACCCATGGAGACGGACGCGAGCTGATCTTCTGGCAGTCGCCGCGCACGACGGCGAAGGCCCGGCCAGGTATTCGGATCCCGACCCGACGAGCGGCGAGGAACGAGGAGCTCCGAATCCTCATCGACACCCGGGAGCACTATCCCTACCGCTTCGCCCGCCAGCAGGCCAGTACCGAGCGACGGGCTCTGCCCGTCGGCGACTACGGCGTCGCCGTCGATGGTGAAGTTGTCGCAGTCGTCGAGCGGAAGAGCCTGGCCGATCTCGCGGCTCGACTCGTCGACGGCAACCTCGCCTACGCGCTCGCCGAGCTCGCAACCGTTGAGCGCGCCGCTCTTGTTGTCGAGGACCGCTATGCCAGCTTGTTCAAGATCGGCTACGTCGCCCCGGGCTTCGTCGCCGACCTACTCGCTGCTGTCCAGGTCCGCTATCCGAACGTCCCCATCGTCTTCTGCGACACGCGACCCCTCGCCGAGGAGTGGACCTTTCGGTTCCTTGGAGCGGCTCTCAACTTCGTCAAAGCCGACAGCGAAGCCAAGGAGGTCGAGACCATTGACCACGATCACGCCACCCGCGTGATCATCGATTGCGAGATTCGATGTACGCCCACCTGCCCCCCTGCGGTTCATCAGGGCCGCCAGGGTCCTTGCCGCCGTAGGGCTTGAGCAATTCCGCGGCGTAAAGCTCCGCGTCGTCCCTCGGCTCGTATCCGAGCGCTTCCGCAGACCCGAGATCCCACCAGCGCCGTGTATTGCGAGAGATTCCGTACACGACGGCATAGTCGAGTTGTGGCGCCGTGAGGCAAGCCGCCACGAGGCGGGCCGCATCGCCAGGGCTGAGCCAAGTGCCGAGCATCCTCGGATTCGTGGGCTCATCGCAACAGGAGCCGATCCGGAGGCAGGCGATTTGCATTCCATAACGGTCCGCGTACAACCGCCCAAGTGCCTCGCCGAACAGCTTGGAGATGCCGTAGTAGGAGTCAGGGCGGTCGCCAGCGCCAGGCGTGGCTGCCGCCGAGCGTGGCGCGAAACCGTTCGCGTGGTTGCTGCTCGCGAAGACGATCCTCTGAACGCCTGCGAGTCTTGCCGCCTCCATCACCCGGTAGGTCCCCTCGATATTCGCCGACAACACGACGTCGAAGGGATCCGATGGGTCGACCGCCCCGGCGAGGTGCACGACCGCAAACACCGCGTTCATGGCACGCTCCAAGGCGGCGGTGTCGCACACGTCGGCTGCGATCGCACCGGGAACCTCCGGGATCGCGACTCGATCGAATAGTCGCAGTTCGAAGCCGAATTCCGGCAACCGAGCCCGAAGGTAGCGGCCGATTTGACCAGCCGCGCCAATTATCAGGATCCTGCGCACTTGACGAAAGATAGCCCTGCGGTTTGTCGCCGTGACGATCACACCGCCGGGCGGTCCGCAGTGGTCCTTCCCCGGCCAGTACCAACGGCCGCGAGCCCGACGCTCGCTGTAGCAGAGCGGTCTACTACACGTCGCTGGTTCCCCTTGCGGCAACGGCGCCAGGGCGGAGATGATCGAGCCGTGCTTCTCATCGATGCCGCCAATGTGATCGGATCTCGTCCCACTGGCTGGTGGCGGGACCGAGCAGGAGCAGCCCGAGCCTTTGTGGACAAGGTGCGAGCGGCCGTTGACTCGGGACGAATCGCCCAACCTGTTGTCGTGGTCGTGGAAGGCGACGCCCGCGGGGTGTGGAGGGCGGCACGGCCGACGGCGTCACGGTCCTGCACGCCGCTGGGAGCGGCGATGACATGCTCGCTGACTTCGCCGCGAAGGCCTCTGACAGGACAATCACACTCGTGACTGCGGATCGCGAGCTGCGGCGGCGAGTTGAGGCCCTCGGAGCCGAAGTGATCGGACCTGGGTGGCTCCTCGAGCTTCTCGAATAAGGGTCACCTGGACGAGAGGGTCAAGGTTGGTCCGAGGCGAAACGGGCCGGCGAGAACGGAGCAAGGACTGCGCCAACGTCGCCGAGCTCCGGCACCTCGATTCCGCCCGCGGCGGCAGCGACGAGGGCGGCAGAGTACGGGCCGACGGTGAGGCCCGATGGCCCGAAGCCACTCGCCACGAAGACCCGTTCGTAGCCGGGAAGCGCGCCCAGAATTGGCCGGCCGTCAGGGGTTGCCGGACGAAACCCGACCCGTACCTCCGCCAGCGTCGCGCCCGCCAACCCCGGTGCGACCCGGAGCGCTCGAGAGAGCAGTTCGTTGACGCCACCGGCGGTGATCCGGTAGTCGAAGCCGCTTCCGGTCTCACGTGTCGCGCCGACGACGACGCGATCCGGCGGGAACGTGACCATGTAGTCAGAGCCGTATCCGCTCAACACAGGGAACCTCTCGGTATTCGTCCCTGGCAGGGCGAGATGGAGGATCTGGCCACGCTGCGGCTCTATCGCGACTGCCGCGCCGAGTGGAGCCACAACCTCCTGGGTCCATGCGCCGGCGGCGACAATCACGGCTTCGGCCTCGAGACGCTCGTCCGCGAGCTCGACAGTTGGGCTTGCCGAGCTGGTCGCTCGCAGGCGGGCGGGACCTGTGACGACGCGGCCGCCGAGACGCACAACTGTCCTCTGCAGCGCGTCTCGGAGGAGGCGCCCGTCGATGCGACGCGACGCCGCTCACATGCACGGCACCGAGGGCGGGGTCAAGCGGCGGGAAGAACCGGCGAGCTTCGGACGGCGTCAACAGGCGCACCTCGCCTATCTGCGGGTCCTGCCAGACGGCGTTCGCCTTCGCCAGCTTCCGGGCCAGTTCGGCGAGGCGGCCTTCGCTTTCCTCGCCAGGAGCGACGATCAGTTCACCGACGACGCGATAGCCGATCTCCGTTTCGCCTCTTCCGGCCAGGTCCTCCACGAGGGTTCGGTGGTAGCTGGTCGCCGCCTGGAAGAAACGCCGCCACTCGTCCGAGGTCTGGCGGAACCCGGTGTAGGAGACGATGCCGGCTCCTGCTGCGGTGGCCTGGCCCTCGTGACCAGCGTCGACGAGAGTCACACCCACGCCGTCTCGCGCAAGCCTGTACGCGGCGCTGGCCCCTGCCACACCGCCGCCGATCACTATCACCCCGTTCGCCATCAGAACATCATGGCGGCTGCGTGTCGGCCTTCGACGCACCTTGCCGGGGTAAGGGTCGTAGGATTCCTTTCTTTAAGAAGGGGGAGAACATGAAGTCGACAGCTCGCCCGAATGGCGAGGCCGCTTCAGCGAAGATCAGCGAGCGGATTCAAGACTTGGGGGACTGGAGGGGAGAGACCCTCGCTCATCTCCGCCGGCTCATCCACGATGCAGATCCCGACATCGTGGAGGAGTGGAAATGGGAAAAGCCGACATCGGCCGGGGTCCCCGTGTGGTCCCATGACGGCGGCGTCTGCACTGGGGAGGTTTACAAGCAGGTCGTGAAGCTCACCTTCTTTCGCGGAGCCTCCCTCAAAGACCCGAAGAACCTCTTCAATTCCAGCCTCGAAGGGAATACCCGGCGTGCGATCGACTTCCGCGAAGGGGAGAAGATCAACGAAGCTGCTTTCAAGCAACTCATCCGCGCCGCGGTAGCGGCAAACTCGGCAGTGGTCGCAGAACGGGCAGCCAAGAAGAAGTAGACACTGGACTTGGCCGGCTCTCTCGCACGGACAGCGAGCTGTCCGAGAGCCCAGTTCACACGTCTTCTGAGTCCTCGGGTTCGGAACGAGCCGATCCGTCGATCTGTTCCCGCACCTCTTCGACAGGCACTCGGGGGAGCAATCGGCGCAACTTTTTAGAGACCGAACCGTGAGCCAACTCACCCAGGCGAGACCGGTGGTGCGCGACGACGACTCGGGTTGCACCCCGATCGAGGACAGCACGTGCGAGAGTGTCCGCCGGCGCGTCTCCCTCGACCTCCGCGTAAGTTCCTCCAAGTTCAGCAGTTAGGTCCCGGTGTTGTTCAAGGCGTTGACCTCGACGTCGCGCAGAACCGTCGCCGCGATTGACGTGGACGACGACGAGCTGCGCGTCCTCCTCTCGCGCGATCTGAGCTGCGCGATGGATAACCCGTTCACCCCACACCGAGCCAGAATCCCCAGCGATGACAAGCTTTGGCGCTGGCTCTGGTAGGAGTCCTCGGCGGACGAGGAGGTCGTCGCCCACGCCTTCAACGGTCCCATCCACCCACGCTCGTCCCAATTCACTGAGCGCTTCGAGATTGGAGGCTCGGAAGTAGTCGGCCAGGGCTCCGCCGACCTGGTCGGCGGAGAACACGGCGCCCGAGCTGATCCGTCTGCGCAGGGCCTCAGGCGGCATGTCGACTAATACGACCTCGCCCGACCGCACGAACTCGTCCGGCACGTACTCAACGGCTCCGACCCCGGTGAGGCGGGCCGCATAGTCGCGCAACGATCGGAGGTTGGCCACGTTCGCCGTCGTCGACACGTCGATCCCGGCCGCGAGTACTTCGGCGACGTCCTCCCAACGTTGTCGAGCGGCGCCCGGAGCCGCGTGGGCTAGCTCGTCGACCAACACGAGGTGCGCGCCGCTTGCGATAGACGTCTCGACATCGAAGTCGGCAAATGTGCTGCCTCGGTAGGTGATCATGCGAGGCGGGATCACCTCGAGATCACCAAGTTGTCCGCGGGTCCCCGCGCGGCCCTTGCGCTCAATCCATCCCACGACGACCCGCTCACCGGCCGCGGCCCGTTGTCGACCGTCGGCGAGCATCGCGTAGGTCTTGCCCACTCCCGGGGCTGTCCCGAGATAGGTTCGCAACGATCCTTCCATCGGCGGTCGATCGTCTTGAGGAAGTAACCAAGCCTCAGGCTTGAGCCGCTTCGATGAAGATGCACTCCCCGGGGCATTCCTCAGCTGCTTCGGCTACGGCGTCCTCGAGGTCGGCCGCGACCGACACCATCTGCGAAGACCCGCCTGGATCGTTTTGAACCGCGTCGCCTTGCTTCACATAGGCCAAGCCGTCGTCGAGGAGTGTGAACACGGCCGGACAGATCTCCTCACAGAGACCGTCCCCCGTGCAAAGATCCTGATCGATCCAGACCTTCATGGCTCTAGCTCAGCTTCGCTCGCGGCAACCACGATCGGGACGTGCGTCCGCTGCATCTTCGCCTGAGCGATTGCCTCAATGCGGCTGATGAAAGCGGGACTGCGCCGGAAGCGGGCCGCGATCTCGGCATAGCTGGCTCCCTGAGCCCGCCACGCCAGGATCCGCCGCTCGATCGGCCGGAGGACCTGTGGCCGAGGAACGGCAGGTCGATCAACGCGGTGGGCGCGCCCACTCAGCTCCAGGATCTGCTTGATGCCCCTTGGACTCCGGCGAAGCCGCCATGCCACCTCAGCGGGGTCGACGCTTTCCACCAGTCGCCGGACTACCCGTTCGATGGGGCGCAGGTCCCCTTCGGTCACAACCACACCTCCGAGGGCGAGGTTACCCGCCCCGGGCGTCAGCCCCCTCGGCGGGCGGTATGAGGAATCGATCGGCCAGATTCCGCGGCACGCACCAGTCGGTCGCCCGTTGGTTCTCCAAGCAGGGTTCCGACCAGTCAGGACGCAGCTCATCGTCTGGTATCTGCAGCGTGAGAACGCTGACGCCCAGGGACAGATGGAGTTCAGGGGAGGAGCACAGGTAGACGCCGGCGAGCCCGTTTTCGAAGTCGTCGGACAGGAGCGTCTCGAAGCCGCCGTCGCGTATCGCTTCTGCCCCCTCCGTGGTAGTCCGGTAGTACAGAAGCGCCATCTCGGACATCTTCCCAACGGCGGGCGTGCGCCGGTACGCGGGCAAATGACGCTGCTGTCTGACGCCGCCCGAAAGGTGCAGCGGAAATGCACGGCTCGAAGAGGCAACCTGACACGTCGCGGGTGTAGCGTCACCACGGAGAGCAGAGGACGCCTCGTTTGCCTCGGTGCGACCGGGAGTCGCCCGGTCACAGGCTTGACGCCTCGATGATCTGGAGGCGGTCGTGGCCGAGGGGATAGAGCCGTATTTCCTGATCAAGGGCTTCATCGGGTCGTTGCCGGTGTCTGCGACCTGGAACGGCGGCTATCTCATGGCCGACACGGAGCTGCTGGAGGTCGCCGACATCCTGATTCGGCGGGCGAGCAGTTCCACGTGGACGCGACCAGGTCAATCGATGCCGGTCTGGAGGATCCCCTCGCAGCGGTTCTGACGGTAGCCCGATCATTCGACCGGATCACCTATGCCAATGTCACGATGCCGCCGGGCCACGAGCTGCAAATGGGCATTCTCGACCAGCAGCTCGCGGCGAAGGAGCAGCCGAAGGGCTGACGGTCGTACGCTCGTGGGCGATGTCTTCGGCGCTCGACTGCGTGGATCGGTCATCGCCTCGGCTTGACCAGTTGGCGGCTTACGAAGTTGCTTGGTGGTTCCTCGCCGCTCCCCGAGATGGACGGGACCCATTGGTCGTCTGCGCCTACGCCGAGCTTCAGGCGCAGACGGATCGTCTATTTGCAGAGCTCACAGACTTGGACAACCCGTTGGGCGTTCGAGTCTCCTTCACCACTTGTCAGGCTCCGTATGCCAGTGCAGAGGAGCTCATACACGCCGTCCGCACGCAACGTGAGCTAGAGGTGATCAGCACCCCAAGAGGTGGCGATGGGTGCCATCCGATGTTCGAGTGTGAGCCCGGCGGACCATACGACAGGTTCCGCGCCGTCCACGACATTGCTGGCCATCCGCGATTGGGCCTCGGCTTCGATCGAGACGGCGAATACGCAACCTGGCTCGCGCAAGACGCTCAATATCGTGGGTTGGCCGTTGGGCGCTCGCCACTGAGCTCCACGGCGAGCACAGTGTCTACTGGACCACCGGCGAGCCGGCCGAGCACAAGGGCTTCCTGTGCCACCCGAACTTCTCGCCCGATCGAAGGCGGGCGTACGTACGCAGACCCACGGCGTCAATCCTCGCGGATGCCAATCTGCCGGGTGAGTACGTTCTCACCCGGCAGATTGGTGTGAGCAGCTGAGCGAGGGTCACCCCGCCTTCGGGATCGAGTATTCCGCGAGGGCCTCGTCGCCTTCGAACTCGCCGAATTCGTCGGGGCCGCCTGCCCCCGCCGCCACTTGGCGGGCTATCGCCGGGCGGGCCACTGGCCGCGCCACCGGCACCAAACGGACCCGGAGGCCCACCATCGTGAACGCAGCCATCGAGAACAGCGCCGCCACGCCGAAGATCTTGTCCATGCCGTGCACTAGGACCGCATGCGTCTGAGCCACTGCATCAGCCGCGACCGGCGCCCCGAACTGGGCGTGGCCGGTGAGCGAGCCGAAGGCGGTGACGAGCACCGCAAGGCCGAGAGCGGCACCCAGCTGCTGGCTCACGTTGATGAGCCCCGACGCCGCGCCGGCGTCCTCGGGCTCCACGTCGGCGAGCGAGGCCGAGGTCAGGCTGACGAAGGATATGCCCGAGCCCGCTCCGAGGAGAACGAGAGAGACGACGATCTGGATATAGGGCGTCGAGATGTGCACCTGAGTGGCGAGCAGGAGGCCAAGTGTCGCGAGCGCCGCACCCGTGAGCATCACGGTCTTCTGCGGCAGGCGCCGCACGAGGACCCGGCTCGTAAGCTGCGACGACAAGAACACCGACAACGGCATCGGGAGGAACGCCGCCCCAGCCCGAAGTGGCGAATACCCCTGCACGTCCTGCAGGAACTGGCCCAGGAAGAAGAACATCCCGTACATGCCGGCGTACAGGAGCCCACGAGCGGTGTTGGCCGCCACCCGGGTCGAGTGGCGAAGGAGGCGTAGCGGTAGGACAGGCTCCTCCGCACGGCTCTCGCCGTGCACGAACACGCCCAAAAGCGCGAGCCCGACCGCCAGCGGCGCCAAGGTGGCCGTGGCCGTCCAGCCGTCGCTGCCTGCATCGACGAGCCCGAGCACGAGCCCGGTCATACCGAGCGTCGACGTGATCGCGCCCGTAAAGTCGAACCGGCCCCGCCGCCGCTCGGTCTCGACGACGACGATCCGGCCGAGCGCCAAGATGGCGATCCCGATCGGGACGTTCACGAACATCACCCAACGCCACGAGGCGAGCTCGGTGAGAATTCCGCCGGCGACGAGCCCGGTGGCGGCGCCCGCCGCCGAGACGGTCGTGTACAGGGCGATCGCCCGCACTCGCTGCGCGCCCTCGGCGAAGACCGTCGTGAGCAGCGACAATGCGGCAGGAGCCGCCAGCGCTGCCCCGATTCCCTGGGCCGCCCGGGCCGCCAGCAGCATCCAGCCGGCGACCGCCAGGCCGCCGGCGAGCGAGCTGAGCGAGAACACCGCGATGCCGATCAGAAACGCACGCCGGCGCCCCAACAGGTCCCCGGCCCGGGCACCGAGGAGCAGCAGCCCACCGAAGGTGAGGATGTACGCGTTCAACACCCACGAGAGCCCGCTCCCGGAGAAACGAAGTCCCTCTTGGATATGCGGCAACGCCACATTCACGATGGTTCCGTCGAGCACCACCATGAGCTGGGCGGTGAGGATGACGAAGAGGAACACGGACGGGTGCCCGAGACGGTGCCGGAGCGTTCCCGGCCTCGGATCCGATCCCGTGGCCGTCTGAAGGCGCGGCACGCTAGGGGACTTGGAGGGCATTGACTTTGACCTTTCCGCTGGTATGATCGGTAAGCGGAAGCTTCCTCCGGTTAGTATACGGAGGCTGCCTCCGTTTAGCAAGCGGTTAATTAGATTTCGGGGAAAATGATCCAGTGACCCAGACCGGAACAGTCGAAGCGCCGGAGAGCGACCAGGTCGAACATGACCGGCCGATGCGCGCCGATGCCCGGCGGAACTACGAGCGCCTCGTCGTCGCTGCCCGCAAGGTCTTTGCCGAAGAGGGCGGGCAGGCCTCCATGGAGGCCATCGCTCGGGAAGCGGGTGTCGGTGTCGGGACCCTCTATCGGCACTTCCCCAAGCGCATCGACGTGGTCGAAGCCGTTTACCGGACCGACGTCGAGCAACTCGTGCAGACCGCCGAGCGCGTGGTCGCAGACCTCGAGCCCTGGGAAGCGGTCGTGGCGTTTCTGGAGGCGTTCGTCCGCTACGCCCAGGGCAAGCGGACATTCCTGAACGAGCTGCGCGAGGCGTTCGAGAAGAACCCCGATCTCCGTTCTCAATGTCGCGAGCGCATTGACTGCGCGATGAACCTCGTCTTCAGCCGCGCGCAGCAGGCCGGCGTTGTCCGCACCGACATCGACGGCTCCGACATCATGCAGCTGGTCGGCCCGATGTGCACGAGCGCCACGCTGTCGGAAGATCAGTGCACCCGGTTGCTGGCAACGATCCTCGACGGACTCCACAAGGCGCCGTAGCCCGAGCACCTGGCGGACTAGCAATAGAGCCGCGAGCCCTGTTCAGAGGCCTGCGCCGGCTGCAACCCGAAGCTGGCGTAGGATCAGGCCAGCAATGACGCGAATTCGCCGATGATCGAGGCCAAAGGCCTGACTAAGCGCTACGGCTCGAAGCTCGCCGTTGACCAGCTCAGCTTTCAGGTCCGGCCGAGTGTGGTGACGGGCTTCCTCGGCCCGAACGGCTCGGGCAAGTCGACGACCATGCGCATGATCATGGGACTCGACGCGCCGAACGCCGGCGACGTTACCGTCAACGGGCGTCACTACCACGATCTGCCGTGGCCGCTGCACGAAGTCGGGGCACTACTCGAGGCAAAGGCGATCCACCCAGGACGCAGCGCCCGCGCTCACCTGCAGATGCTCGCCGAGACCAATCATGTGGCGCGCGGTCGAGTAGATGAGGTCCTTGACATCGTCGGGTTGTCCTCGGTAGCGAATCAGCGCGCGGGAAAGTTCTCGCTGGGCATGGGTCAACGGCTCGGCATGGCGGCAGCCCTCCTCGGGGATCCTGAGGTCCTTCTTTTCGACGAGCCGGTCAACGGGCTCGACCCTGACGGGATTCGCTGGGTCCGCAATCTCTTGAAGGGCCTCGCGCGTGAGGGGCGCACGGTCTTCGTCTCGAGCCATCTGATGAGCGAGATGGCGTTGACCGCGGACGAGGTCGTGATCATCGGAAGAGGCCGTCTGATCGCACAGATCCCGATCGACGACCTCCTCGCCAAGAGCTCCCAGCGTTTCGTCCGTGTCCGTTCCCCCCAGATCGAAACGCTGAAGTCCGCTCTTGCCGAGCAAGGGGCGACGACCGTCCTCGAGGAGGACGGCTCCCTGTCGGTGCGGGGTGCCGACGAGATCGCTATCGGCGAACTCGCGGCAAGCATCCCGGTCGTTCTCCACGAGCTCGCGCCGCAGTCGGCGTCGCTCGAGGACGCTTTCATGGAGCTCACCGAGGACAGCATCGAGTTCCACGGCGCTGGGGCGCCGAGATCGGTCAGACCCACGGGAGCAGGGCCGTGAACTTCGCCACGATCGGCACGACCGCGGCGCTGGCAGCCGGAGGTGTGCACCGCCATGGGGGGAGATTCGTCTTGCTCGTCGTCATCTTGGTCCTGATTGCCGTCGGTGTCGTGCTGCTGCTGCAACGCCGTCGTGATCGTCGGCCTATCGAGGTGGCGATGCCCGCATCACAGATCTCGGAGCAGCCACCCCGGGCGGTAACAAGCCCGGACAGCTCCGTCTCCCGCACCCAGATCGCCCATAGCGGGACCTCGATGACTCACGCGCCGATCAGCGGGCGCAAGGAGCTGCCGCCCGGGCGATACGGCATCTCCGGGCTTCTCCGATCGGAGTGGACGAAGCTGCGTACGGTCCGGTCGACGATGTGGACGCTCGGAGTCACCGTCGTGCTCGGCATCGGCGTCAGCGCTCTGGCGACCGCGGAGACTCGGGCGCACTGGACGACGACTTCCCAGGTGGGTTTCGATCCAATCAGCACCAGCCTTATCGGCGTCTTCATCGGGCAGTTTGCGATCGGTGTCCTCGGTGCGCTCGTGATCAGCGCCGAATACGGCACGGGGACGATCCGAGCGACACTGTCTGCAGCTCCACGCCGGCCACTCGTGCTCGTCGCCAAGGTGTTGGTGTTCGGCGTCGTTGCGCTGGTCGTCGCGGAAGTCGTCGCGTTTCTCGCCTTCTTTCTCGGGCAGGCACTCCTCACTGCGCCAGCGACACACGCGACACTGTCGAGTCCCGGCGCATTGCGCGCGGTCGCTGGAAGCGGGCTGTACGTCTGCGCGCTCGGGCTCCTTGCGCTCGGGCTCGCGACGATCATTCGGCACACGGCGGGAGCGATCAGCGCGTTCGTCGGGATCCTGCTCGTGCTACCACTGATCGTCGCCGCGCTGCCGAGCTCTCTTTCGATCGACGTGAGGCGGTTCCTGCCCGACCGTATCGGCGCAGCGATGATCTCGCAGAGCAGCGGCCCGAACGTCTTCAGTCCGTGGGTGGGATTGCTGGTGCTCTGCGGCTACGCGGCTGGTGCCCTCATCATCGGCGGGGTTCTGCTCGTTCGGCGAGACGCGTAACAGAGCTCCAAACCGCCCGGCAATCGACTCAACCTCCTCGGCGTCTGGCGCGGCCCTCGTTTAGGGACGGCCGGACCAGGGAAGAACACGACGGGGCCGATGGGCGGCCCACGACGTGAGGAGGTCCCCGTGATCATCTTGTTGGCACTCTTGATTGTCCTTCTCTTCGCGGGTCTGGGGTTCGCTGTCCATGTGTTGTGGATTTTGGCAGTGGCCTTCCTTGTGCTGTGGCTCATCGGGCTGGCGATCGGGCGCGGGGAAAGCGCTGGGCAACATCGCTTCTACAGGTGGTGACGACCGGCGAGGGCGGTGCCTCGTCTCTGATCGCAGAGAGGACCATCGCAGATCCCGGTGATCTCGTCGTGCCAGGGAGCGAGACCACCGCGCCCGACGTACTCATCCTGCCTCCAGAGGTCGCGCGTGAACGAGCCGGGACCGACGAATCGCTCGGAGGCTTAGGGCGGCCGTTCGACCGTAGAACGCCTTTCTTCGTCGGCCTGACGGGTGCCCTCGGCGTCGCGGTTGCCTACCTCCTCGTTCGGGGGATCATCGATATCACGAGTGTCCTCGTGATCATCGGTACGGCGCTCTTCATCGCGATCGGGTTGAATCCCATCCTCGAATTCCTGATCAAGCGAGGTATGGCCCGTGGTCTCGCGGTCGGGGTCGTCACCTTCGCGTTCGTGGTGATCATCGCGGGTTTCCTGGTTGCTGCGGTGCCCCCCATTTCTCACGAGATCAGCAACCTTGTCACGAACTATCCCCGCTACAAAGCGGACCTTATCCACGGGAGAGGTTGGGCAGGCAGGCTCGCAGTGAAGCTTCACCTGTCGAGCTACCTGAAGAGCGGCGGCGGAAAGTCCTTGAAATTGCCCGTTACCGGCGGGGTGTTGGGACCTGGCAAAATCGTGCTGTCCTTTGCGGTAGCGACCGTCAGCTTGGTAGCCCTCACGATCTACTTTCTGATCGCGCTCCCGGGCGTAAGGCAGTTGTGGCTGTCGCTGATCCCGCGGAGCCGGCGGGAGCGGGTCCGATTGTTGACCGACGAGGTTTTCGAGCGGGTCGGCGGGTTCATGCTAGGGAACCTGCTCACCTCGATTGTCTCCGGTGTCGGTACGTATGTGTGGCTGCTCGCCTTCGGGGTGCCGTACGCATTGCTCCTCGCACTGTTCGTCGCACTGTTCGACCTGATCCCGTTGGTCGGATCCACGATCGCCGGGATCCTCGTCTCGCTCGTCGCCCTGACGAGGGGCCTCGGGATCGGAATCGCCACGGCCGCCTTCTACGTCGTGTATCGATTTCTCGAGGACTATCTCCTCAACCCCCGCGTGATGAAGCACACCGTGAAGATCACGCCTGGGCTGACGATCATCGCGACGCTCATCGGAGGTGGCCTCCTCGGCCTCATCGGAGCGCTCATCGCGATTCCCGTTGCGGCAACGGTGCACCTTCTCCTCCAGGAGATCGCCGTTCCTCGTCAGGATCAGCGCTGAACGCTCAACACCGCTCAGCCAGCCTCAGCCCGGACCGCTGTCGTTTGAGCACGACCAGACAGAGGTCGTCTTCCGGATTTTGGCAAAGAGCTGACAGAATATGCTCGACGAGGGTCGCCGCGGACTCGGAGCCGTGCTGGGCCACGAGCGACCGGAGGACCTCGAGGCGGAAATTCAGGTCCTCGCCACGGCGTTCCACAACTCCGTCGGTGACGAGGACAAGGCCTTGGCCCGGCGCCAGGTGGACGACGCGGTCCGGTGGCGGATCGATCGATGGCAGCCCGAGCGGGAGAGTGTCGGCTCTCTGGAGGTAATCGGCCTCTCCGGGGCCATACAGGATCGGCGAGATGTGGCCTGCCGCCGCCCAGGCCACACTCCCGTCGTCCGGAGTCAAGATTCCGTAGACGGCGGTCGCGTAGCTCTGAGGATCATCCTCGATCGTCAACAGCCCGAGGTCGTGAAGGATCATGCTCGGCGGGTTGCCGGCCACCGCAAGACCCCGGGCGGAGTTGCGAAGCTGCGCCATGAGGGAGGCGGCATGAATGCCGTGACCCGCGGCGTCGCCGACACCCACCAAGTAATCGCCCGACGCCATGTGAAAGATGTCGAACCAGTCTCCGGCAACCTGCGCGCCGGAGGGCAAATGGCGGGCGGCGATCTCGAATCCCGGGATGAACGGGACCTCGCTCGGCAGCAGTGCCTGGGTCAGCAACGACGCGGTGAGCCGTTCCCTTTGGAAGCGCCGGGCGTTCGAGAGAGCCACGCCTGCCCGTCCGGCGAGACCCTCCGCCGCGAATTGCACCTTGGCAGGAGGCGACTCGCCCCACGCGTCTGAGGCAAGGCTCATCACCCCGATCACGCTTCCGGCCGCCATGACCGGTACGGCAAGCGCAGTCCAGGCTGCATCCGAGATGGGCGCGGCCGGAGGCTGGGTGCAGATATCCCGCGCCATCTCGCGGCGCGGGGCGAAGACCATCTGGGTCTGACCCGTCCTGTAGCTGACCGCCAAGGCCGCATCGGAGTCGGTGCTCACTGGCGGGTCGGCGGCCAGCTCGTCTGAGCTTGTTGCTCCTTCAGCCGTCTCGCCGGCGACCCGTGTCAGACGGTGCCGCTCGGCCACATACACCGCACACCAGGGAGCGAGCCGCGGGACGGCGAGTCGCACGAGGCGCTCGACTACCCGGTCCGGGTCGAGGGCGCTGACCATGAGCCGGGTGCCCTCGCCGAGCAACTCGAGCGTTTCGCGCTCGCCGCGTTCGATCTCCTGCAGGCGCGCCCGGTCGACCGCCACGGCGCACTGGTGCGCGAGCAGCTTCAGTAAAGCGGCGTCGGTCCGGCTGAACCGCCGCCGGTCGCCCCACCCCAATGAAATAATCCCGATGGCCGTGCCATGGACGACCAGCGGCAACACTGCCCAGGACTCCTGCTCGCTGGGAAAGTCCTTGTACTCGGGATAGGCGCGGTCGCGCTCCTCGAGCGAGGACCAGAACAGCGGCTCCCCGTCGCCCAGCACGCTCGACGCGGGGATGCCGTCCGCGAGAGGGACCGGCTTGCTCAGCAGCTCTTCGCTGCGCGGCGACATCCCGACCGACACAAGGGTGACGAGCGCCGATCGATCTTCGCTCACCAGACCAACCGTGATTGCAGCCGCGCCCAGAGCTTCGTTCGCGCTCCAGACCACGGTGGCCAGCACTTCGGACAGGTTCTCGCTGTCGGCCAGGCGCTCCGCGATTCTCTGGACGAGAGCGAGCCTTTCCGCGGCTGACAATTTGCTTGGGTTGCGCGGCCTGCTCGACTTCTCTGTCAAGGGCACCATCCCGACCCGCCCGTGGTCGACGCGATCATCGCGCCGATGGTGGGGCCGTGCACAGGCTGCTGTCAACACAAGCCGGCATGGTTCCCATTTACCCGTGCGCCCGGTCATCCAACCGGCCGGTCTTGCTGCCAGGTTTTGAAACTGGCTCTAGAGGGAATCATCTCTACGAGGGAAGAGCTGGACAACACATGTCCGGCGGACAAGGAGGACACCTCGTGGCTATCGGAACCAGCATTTTCCTGCTAGCTGTCGGAGCCATCTTGCGCTTCGCCGTGTACTACAGCGTGCGTGGCATCGCCATCAGCGTCGTCGGCATCATCTTGATGATCGCTGGCGCGTTGGGCCTTTTGCTGTCGTTCACGTTGTTCGGGTCGCGGCGTAGGCGCCGCACCGTGGTACAGAGCGGACCGACCGGCACGGTGGCCCAGCAGGACACCTATGTCGACGACCGCGCGAACTGGTAGATGAGCCTGGCAGCGCCCGAGCAAGAGAGTCGCAGCTATCGGCACGAAGCGTTTCTCTACACCGGCTTGAGCGGGTTTCTTCAGGGCACCCTGCCATTCATAAGGGAGGCAATCGTCGCTGGTGAGCCGACGCTGATCATGGTCAGCGGCCAGAAGATCGATGCCTTGCGGCGGGAGCTGAGAGGCGACGCCAGCAGGCTCCGGTTCGCCGACATGGCCGAGGTGGGTGCGAATCCCGCCTGGATCATCCAGGCTTGGCGGGATTTCCTGTCGGAGGTGGCGTCGCCGGCGAGCCGGGCGCGAAGCATCGGCGAACCGATCTGGGCCGGCCGCACTGCGGCTGAGCTCGAAGAGTGCCAACGCCACGAAGCCCTCTTGAACATTGTCGTGCCTGATCCGGGGTTCTGGCTGATGTGCCCTTACGACACCTCGAGCCTTGGGCCGGGCGTGATTGACGAGGCGCGCCGGAGCCATCCCTTCGTGAGGGAGGAAGGTATCTCCCGGACGAGCGGGGCCTTCCCAGGCGTTGACGCCTTGGCGGGGCCGTTCGAAGGATCCCTTCCCCAGCCGCCGCCGGATGCCGCCGCCTTGGACTTCGATGGCGCGAACCTTGGCGAGGTCCGCAGCTTCGTCCTTGCACAGGCTGAGAGTGCCGGAATGTCGGCGGATCGGGCGGCGGACCTTGCACTCGCGGTCAACGAGGTGGCGACGAACAGCCTTCTCCACGGCGGCGGCGAGGGCAGTCTTCATGCGTGGCCCACTCGGGCAGGGCTGGTCCACGAGGTTCGGGACCAAGGCCACATCTCCGATCCGCTCGTCGGTCGTGAGCGGCCGGCGCCCTCACGCGAAAGTGGCCGTGGGCTCTGGCTCGCGAACCAACTTTGCGAGCTTGTGCAGATTCGTTCCACCTCCACGGGCGTCACGGTGAGGTTGCACGCTCGGCGGCCCTGAGCGCGACATCCGATGAACCGTACGATGCGCTCTGAGACTCATACCCCTGATGAGCCGCCCGACGCACGCCGCCTGGATCGCAACATGACCGAGGTGCTCCAGGAACTGCGGGTCGCCGAGGTCGGTGTGCAGATCCTGTTCGCGTTCTTGCTGACGTTGCCGTTCTCGCAAAGATTCACGCACCTCGATGTACAGGAGCGCAGGATCTATTTCGCGACTCTGCTGCTGGCCGCCGGTTCATCCGCGTTGTTCATCGCCCCGACCGCCTTCCACCGCATCGTCTTCCGGCAGAGGGAGCGGCTTCGGCTGGTGGAGAGTGCGAATTGGATGCTCCTCGGCGGCCTGACGCTGCTGCTGCTCTCGGTGTGCGGGGCCGTCTTGCTAGTCAGTGACGTCTTGTTCGGGCCGGGCGTCGCCGCCATCACGACTGCGGGAGTGGCCGCCTTCTACGTCCTGTTCTGGTACGTGGTCCCGATCGTGACCCGCATTCGGGGCTCTCGCTAGCGGTCTTCTCCGCGCTGCCGGCTCCTCTCCAGCCGCCTCGCACGCGTCTGCTCGTCGAGGGTTGACCGGAACGCGTTCCGGGTAAGTACCCTCTTATTTGAGCGAGAGGCGAGCCCGGATGATCACGCTGGCAACGGCGGGCGAGATGAAATTCTCGGCAGGACTCAGGCAGTGATCGTGCTAGAGCTCGGCCCCGATGCTTCAGCGCCCCGGCTTGCACGCCAGGCGGTCCTCGATGCCCTCGCCGGATACAGCGTCGATGACCGTGACGTCGCCGTGCTGCTCGTCAACGAGCTCGTTACGAACGCCTTGGTTCACGGGCATGGACAAATCGGGCTGCGGGTCGAGGATTCTCCAGACTGGATCCGGGTCCGGGTTTCGGACTCGGAGTCGTCTCTTCCTCTCGTACAACGCCCGAGCTCCGTCGACGAGCGCGGGCGCGGGTTGATGATCGTCGATGCCCTGGCATCTGCGTGGGGTGTCGACCGGACCCCGAACGGGAAGACCGTCTGGTTCCAGTTGGATCTCGCCTAGCGAGCCCCTCGCCGCCGCGCATCAGCACCGTCCGCCACCCTCAGGCGCTCTTGCGCAACCATCCTCGTCGAGAGCCATGCTCCATCCCCGCTATCCCGTAGGCGTCCACGAGGGCGGCGAGGATGCTGTCGGAGAGCTCGTGCTGGCTGAGACCAGGCGGAAGGTCGTCATCCTCGGTCGGCGAGTTGTGCCCGCTCCCAACGAAGGAGACCGAGCAGCTGACATACAGGCCGGCTTCGTCCCAGTGGCAGATCAAGCTCAGCACGCTCGAAGAAGTGGCGCCGACCGCACAGGCGTTGCAAAGTTCGTCGAGCGCCAAACGCAGATCAGCGATGGTCTCGAAGTCGAATCCGATGGCGGCAGCGACTGAGCCGACCGCCATCCGGACGACGCTCCACAGCTCGGGACGGGCCGGAATCGAGAGCTCGATACGACGGTCCTCGCTTGCCTCGATACCGCCCCACTGCTCCGTGTGTTCCACCTGCTCTGAGCCCGGCTGGCTCGTCATCCCTGGATCGCTTCCTCCAGCGATGAGAAGACTCCGAAGACCTGAGCGAGCCCGGTGACCTCGAGCACGCGCTGAATCGCAGGTCGATTGACCACCAGACGGAGATCCCCCTTTTCCTCGCCGTTGGAGAATCGCTTCCAGTTCGCTACGAGAACGCTGAGGCCAGTCGAGTCGAGAAACGTGACCTCCGAAAGGTCGACGATCACAGTTCCGCAATCGGAAGGGAGCTCAGCGAGCTGATCGCCAAGCTGAGGTGCAGTCGCGAGGTCGATCTCCCCTACGACTCTGACGATCGGCACCCCGCCCGATTGCTCGAGGTACACCTCCAAACCACCGTCCACGCTCGACCTTTCTCACCTTGGGTTTGGGCAGAAGCCTAGCGGGTATCGAATTGGCGAACCGACTGGGACGGACGTCCGACACGGGATCCTCTATAGGACCCGCAGCTCAGATGGCTGATCTACGGACCAACGGACCAAGAAGGAGGTAGGTCGATGTCGCTCGGCAACCGGCAGTATGTGGGAGAGAACGACACTGTGCATCCGCGAGATGCCATCGAGGCGGTCCCGGTCGCCCCGGTGACTTCGCCTGCGCCGACGGCTCGTATCAGCGCCTCGGCCCTGATCCTTGTCGGCATCGCGACGGTGTTGGTCGCTATCTGGGGCGGAATTGCGCCTTTTATCGGGCCGACATTCGGCTTCTCGGCAGACGGGGCGAGTGCTTGGAACCTTTCCGACGCACATCTCCTGTTGGGGGTGCTCCCTGGAGCCGTCGCCTTTGTCGCCGGGGTCCTCATCCTCGTCATCGCCCCTCGCACCCTTTCCTGGTCGGGCCGCGGGTCGCTCGCCGGTGCAGGTCTCCTCGCCGTCATGGCTGGCGCCTGGTTCGTCGTGGGACCAGTGGCCCGGCCGGTCTTGTCCACTTCTGGCAGCTACTACGTCGTCGCAAGTCCGCTTCGCGAGCTCGCGTTCCAGATCGGCTATTCGTACGGCCCGGGATTGCTGATCGTAATGGCCGGGGCGTTCACGCTGGGATGGTCGGCGCGGCACCAGCGAATCAGCAGTCCGTCAGTGAGCACCGCATCGGCCGTCCCGCCCGCGAGTATGCAGGTCGTGGAGAACTCGGCGTACGACCCCGCCGTGAACCCGTAGCACGCAGGGGGCCCTCATCTATAGTCCCTATGGCCGACGTCTCGGCGCGATGTCTCGATGAGCGGTTCAAAGAAGACCTTGAGATATTGCTCGGGGAGCGAAAGGACCACAGGTATGCCCGCACGAGCGCAGCCCGTCTTGCCAGCTGACAATAATTCCGGCGATTGCGCGTTCACGGACGTCACATTGCCGGATGACGCTGACGAGGCTATTGATCTGACGCTTCCGAGTATGGCCGCGCTGATGGCACTCGTTCGGTTCACGGCTGCGACCTTGGCCTCGCGAGCGCAGTTCTCCGTTGAAGAGATAGAGGACCTGAGACTGGCGGCCGACGAGCTGTGCCTCTCGAATACGGACCGAGCAAGAATCGGCCCGATGCACCTTCACTTCAGCCGCAAGGGGGGCACGATCGAAATCTCCTGCACTGTCAAGGCCTCGGCGGTTTCGGCGCCATGGGGAGGCGACGATCCCGAGGGCGAGTGGTCGGCCAGGATTCTCGACGCGCTGGTCTCGGAGCACGGGCGCGAGACCAAAGGCGGGCAGCGTCGCGCCTGGGTTCGGAAGTGCCGTGTCGCTACGACCGTCTGACGACGTGAGATGTCGGCCAGCGGGCGGGTCGCACGAACTGTTCGTGACGTTCGCGGCAACGCGGGACGCGGCGCTGCGCGACGAGCTGGTGACTGCCAATCTCGGGCTCGCGCGCATCCTCGCCCGTAGGTTTTTGAACCGCGGCGAACCCTATGACGACCTCCTGCAGGTGGCCTCGGTCGCGCTCATCAAGTCGGTGGACCGCTTCGACCCCGATCGGGGGGTGGAGTTCGCGACATTCGCAACCACGACGATCATGGGGGAACTGAAGCGCCATTTTCGCGACAAAGGCTGGGCAGTCCGGGCGCCGCGCCGACTGCAGGAGCTGTACCTCCAGATGGCCGGCGCTGTCAGCTCGCTGTCCCAGGAGCTCGGCCGGTCACCGACGATCGCCGAGATAGCGGCGGACATGGGGACGACAGAGGAAGCCGTGCTCGAAGCTATGGAGGCCGGCCAAGGGTACCGGAGCTCGTCGATCGACGCCCCCGATGACGACCGAGAGCCGTTGGCGGGCCGACTCGGGTCCAAGGACTCAAACTTTGCCGGGATCGAGGACCGAACCGTCCTCGTTCAGGCGCTGTCGACTCTTCCCGAACGCGAGCGACTGATCCTTACGTTGCGTTTCTTCGAGGGGCTCACTCAGTCCGAGATCGCAGCCAAGGTCGGGCTGAGCCAGATGCACGTCTCGCGCGTTCTGACCAACAGTCTCGTGCGCTTGCGGAGCGTGCTCGCCGATGAAGGCCCCTGAGAAAGAAGGTGGGAGTTGGCAACGGAACTGCAGAAAGCAGCAGCCCGGCAGAACCTGGTGAAGGCCCGCCAGGCAAAGACCGCGCAGTCGGGTGGAGCGAAGGCTTCTCGCTCGCCCGGTCTCAGCGCCGCCGACGAGAAGCGGCTGCGGGCTGATCAATTCGCATTCCCGAACGAACGGAAGGAACCGCTCCACGACGCCGCGCACGTTCGTAACGCGATCGCTCGCTTCGATCAGGTCGAGGGCGTGACCGATGCCGAAAGGGACGCCGCCTGGAGGCGAATCAAGACGGCGGCTCGGAAGTTCGACGTCGACGTCAAGGCCGATGACTGGCGGGATCTCTTCGTAGGGGGGAAGGAGCGCAAGCGCTAGGAAGGCATGACTCGTTCGGGAGCCGAAGGGGTGGCCCGGCCCTAAGGTTGGAGCCGGCAGGACCTTTGGAGCCGGGTCAGCCGTGCAAGGCTGACCGGTCACGAATAAGAGGAGCCAACGATGCTCAAGGGATTCAAGAACTTCCTGATGCAAGGTGACCTGATCGTCATCGCTGTCGGCCTGGTTGTTGCCCTCGCGTTCAGCACCCTCATCAAGGCATTCACCGACAACATCATCACGCCGCTCGTCGCCGCAGCCGGAGGTAAGAGCTCGACCGGCCTGGGCTGGACTCTGAACGGACAGAGGATCAACCTCGCGGCCTTCATTTCGGCCATCGTCTACTTCGTCATCTTCATCGCCGTGATTTATTTCGTCCTGGTAGTGCCGTACCGGGCGTACATGAAGAAGCGAGGAACTACCGTCTTCGGCCCACCCCCGCCCACCAAGACCTGTCCGGACTGCTTGTCAGAGGTTCCTCTCGCGGCAACGAGGTGCATGTACTGCACGAGTGAGCTCTCCGCGGCCGCTTGACCGCGGGCGCTACGCCGACGATGCGATAGCAGGTCGCCCGGCGCCCCCTGGCACAATGGATCGGTGCAGAGGAGGAACTACTTCGATGAAGAGGTAGCGGACCGCTACGACGAGCATGCAACGGAGATGTTCGAGCCTGTGGTGGTCGATGCCGCCGTCAGCTTTCTGGCCGGCCTGGCGGGCTCCGGCGCCGCTCTGGAGCTCGGCATCGGGACCGGCCGTATCGCCGTGCCGCTCAGCAAACGGGGCGTCCGCGTGCACGGGATTGATCTGTCATCAGCCATGGTCGCAAGGCTCCAAACGAAGCCCGGATCTGAAGCCATCAGCGTCACAATTGGTGACTTCACGACGACGAGGGTGGACATGACGTTCAGTCTCGCCTACCTCGTCTACAACACGATCGAGAACCTGACCAGCCAGGATGATCAGGTGGAGTGTTTCCGCAACGTCGCCTCCCACCTGCAACCGGGCGGGTGCTTTGTCATCGAGGTGGAGGTTCCTCAGCTCCAGCGGCTTCCTCCCGGTGAGACAGTCCGCGCCTTCACCGTCACGCCGAAGCATCTCGGTTTCGACGAGTTCGACCTCGCGGGTCAAGGTCTCGTATCCCACCACTACTGGCTCGAGGCGGGAGACGTCCGAGCCATATCGGTGCCGTTTCGCTATGTGTGGCCTTCCGAGCTGGATCTGATGGCGCGACTCGCCGGCATGAGGCTGCGCGAACGCTGGAGCAGCTGGGAGCGTGAGCCCTTCACGAGCGACAGCAGAAGCCACGTCTCGGTTTGGGAGAAAGCCGAGAACGGTCCCGCTTGAGTGATAATGGCGAGATGAGCGATCGCAACGTGCTGGGCGGCGAGCTGGAGCCCTGCGGAGTCGATCCCCTCACCGGGTTCTATCGAGACGGGTGCTGCCGCACGGGGGCCGAGGATCTGGGCAGCCACACGATATGCGCCGTGGCCACCGCTGAATTCCTGGAGCACCAGCGTCACATCGGCAACGATCTCATGACTCCGATGCCCCAATATCACTTCCCGGGCCTCGTGCCCGGAGATCGATGGTGTGTGACAGCGGCGAACTGGCTGCGTGCCCACTACGACGGCGCGGCCGCCTACGTGGTGCTCGCGTCGACCCATCAGCGGGCACTCGAGGTCGTCCCGCTGGCTGTGCTTCAGGAGCACGCCGTAGACGTTCCAGCCGGGCCCGGCGCCCTCGAGGGTTGAACCTCTCCGGGCGGCGCTGACGAAGGACGTCTGCGTTCTCGCAAGTAGCGTCGGTGAGGATGAGCAGAAAGCACGACCGACGCCAAGACCGTCGGCGACACCACCAGGCAACTCAGGCCGTTCGCCGGCGCGAGGAGCGCCTTGCGATGACCGCGGCGCTCGAGAGCGCGAGCACGGCCTTTGGCGAACTCGCCGTTGCCGCCGACGACGAGGCGGTGACGCCAGAAGCCTTGGCCGATCGGGTCGTCGGGCTCCTCACGGAGGACCTCTGCGCTCGCATGATCAGCGAGCCCGACTTTGGTGCTCGCCAAGGGGGCGAAATCGGCGAACTGGCAGGCGAGGAGCGCGGCCGAGCGCTGGCGGTCCTGCTTTCGGAACGGTTGCCAGACGAACCACGCTTGATCTGGTTCGTCGCCGGCCTCGCAGAGGCGGTGGATGATCTCGACCTGGCTGAGCACATCGTGAAAGGGGCCATGGCCGAACTTGAGGACGAAGAGGCCACCGACGCCGCTGTCTACCTGGGTCGGATGTGGCTCGAGGCCGGTCGGCTTGCTGATGCGATCGAGCTCGTCGACCGAGAGTGCGCCCGGTGGCCCGAGCACGAGGAGCTTCAGGCGCTGCGTGCCCGGTGCCTTTCGCTCGCCGCCATCGTTGTCCGACTCGCTAGCGGTGCCGCCGACGACTCGGCCGGAGCTCTAGCCTCGGCCTTCGGCATCGAAGCCCTCCCTCCGGCCGACGTCGGCTTCGCGAGCGCCGCCCTTGCACAATTCGCCGACCGATCGGTCCTGAATGAGCTCAGGGAGGCGGTGGAGAGCTTCGTCGCTTCGGATCCCGAACTGCTCGGTTGGCGGGACGATTGGGTGGCAGAGTTCTTGTCCCTTGCACGCGAGTCTGGTGGTGTCGGTCCACTCGACAAGCTAGGCGGTAACGGCCAGGTTCGGGTCTCGACCATGGATAACGGCGTTTCTGGGTTCTTTGCCGGCGAGAGCACCGGCGGTGTCGCCGGTGGCCTGCTGGCGCTCGCCGTCGAGCGCGCGTGGCTTTCGGGCCCGGAGCCCGCTGACGACGGTGAGGAGCTCGCGGACGAGGAGACCGTGCTGGGGCGCTTCGCCGCCGCCGCCGCGACGCCTCCGCATCTCGCAGATGAGGCTCGCGCTTGGCTCACTCACGTCCGCTACGGGCTCTGGCAGCCAAGCCTCCTCGCGCCCGACGACGCGGGTCTCGAGAGCTGGTCGACGGTTGGCGTCTGGATGGTCGATCTGGTCACTCGCCGCCACATCATCGCCGCCATTCCGCCGGAGCAGCTGGAAGAGTTACCACGCTGGAGCGTGCTCGCCGGGGCGATGGCACCTGTCGGCGGCGTCTGGCACTCCGGGGCGGCCCTGCTGGCTCTCGATCCAGCTCAGGCGGACGAAGCCACCGAGATGTTCCTGGACACAGCCGACACGGTCCTCTCCGGCTTGGCTCGCGAGCGCGGCGTGAAAGTCCCGCGTCCGCACTCTCGAAGCCGTGGTCGTCCCCGGCCGCACGGGGTCCTCGCTGAGCTTGCCCCGGAGTTCGGCCCCACGGAGGCGAACCTCATGTACAAGGTCGTCGGCGCTGCGCTCGGGCATCTCGTTGGCCTGGTGGAACGACAGAGACGGCGAGTTCCGACGATGAGGAACACCGACGGCGATCCACTCGAATTGATTCGAGTGACGTTTCCGGTATCCGAGCCGTTGTCAGTCCGGAAGCGGCTCGTCGCTCAAGATGACTTCGAGGGGGACGAAGCGGCTGGTGGCGAGCTCGAGGAAGACGACGTCGCCCCGCCGCTGAGTTGGCTCGGACGCGACATGACGCCGGCAGAGGCTGCGAACTCGCTGGCGCAGTTCCGAGCAGAGGCGAAAAGGCGCGGCTGGGGTCCGGTTGAGGAACCCTCAGGTCGCAGGCGTTGGTTGCGCGGCAGCATTCGTTTCGAGGCGGGTCAGGTGGTCGTCGAGGTGAACTCGCGCCACCGACTCGAGTCGGTGACCAAGGCGCTGCTGCAGGCTGGTGCCGGCAAACCGCATGTCGAGCACTTCGTGAACCCTGAGATGGACCTTGCGCTGCCCGGCGGACGCCTGCACGGCGGACGTGGAGACGGGCCGGAGGTCGAGGCGGCCTGGCGGGAAACCTGGCTGGACGAGCGCTTGCCCGCACTCGACGGTTTCACGCCCCGGACCGCCGCCAGCCAGCCGAAGGGCCGCGTTCTCCTGGAGGCGCTTCTTCGGCAGTTCGAGTACGACCGCGACATTGTTGCCGTTAGCGGTGAACGCCCGATGGACGTGGACGCGCTGCGCGCAGAACTCGGCATGCGGGATGGGGTGATCGGTCTAGAGGACCTCGAGGAGCACGACGAGGTCGGTTGACGGCACGGATAGTGCGCATCGGTGAGAGGAAGCAGGTCAGTCCAACCGGCCGAGAAACGAGAGCGTGCGCTCGAGAAGAAGCGTCGCGGCCGCCTCGTCGTAGGAGGCCAAGCTGTCGTCTGCGAACAAGTGCGCGTCGCCGGGGTAGAGGAAAAGCTCAGCCTCGCCGGTGGTCTCGACGAGCTCACGGGCCGCTTCGAGGTCACCGTCGGTCGAGAAGAACGGGTCGTCTTCCATGGCATGAATCTGCACAGGGACACCCGGCGGCCACCCTCCGCCGAACTCGGACGCGGGAACGCAGGCGTAGTAGAGCAGTGCGCCCTTGGCTCCCGGGCGGGTCTGGGCCAACATCTGCGCGGGGAGCACCCCGAGCGAGAAGCCGGCGTAGACAGATTCGTCGGGCAGGTCCTGCGCGGCAAGACGGCCGCGCTCGATGACGGTCTCGAAGCCGACCTCCCGGGCGTAGTCGACGCCAGCCTCTAGGGTGTCGAAGGTCTTCCCGTCGTAAAGATCGGGCGCTGTGACGCGGTTACCGCCGGCACGAAGGTCATCCGCAAAGCGGCGTACCCCTGGCGTGAGGCCCTGGGCGTGGTGGAACAGCACGACTTCGGCCATGGACTCCTCTCCTTTTCACGGTGCCCACCGGTGGAATCTTCTCAGCAAGTCGAAGGGCCGCAGGTACCTTGCTGGCTGATAGGTGGTGAACGCCGGCGCCACCGGGACAACGGTGCCACCGCTGACGAAGATGTTGTAGTCGGGTCCGAGCGCCGCAGCGGTGGCGTTCAAGCTGGCGGAGCCGAGCGCGTCCCGGCTCCAGTGACCGGTCCGCAATCTGGCGAGCAGAACCTGGACGGCGCTGATCGTCTCGGCCGGGGTAAAGGCGCAATGCCCGGCCCGGCTGACGAAGATCTGACGCAGCAGCGCCGAGTTGCCCGCGCGGCTCACCACCTTGGCGTAAGCCTGCTCGTTCTCCGGGACGACCAGGCCGTCGCCGATCGTGTGCATCGTGAGCACCGGAACGGAGATCTGACCGTTGAACGAGATGTTCGACGCCAGGTACCTCACCGCAGCCGGGTCGGCGGAGATTCTGGGCGCAGCTTCGAGTGTGGCCAGGTCCGTCCGCAGGCTCAGGCCGGCCGCCTTGTAGAGGGCCTTGACCTCAGCGAAGTCAGCCGACTTATGGAGCTGCCGGCGGAAGTTGACACGCGAGTTCCACGACGGGTTACCACCCGCCAGGTACTCCAGCTGAGAGCGGAAAGCGAAAACGAACGGAAAGTTCACGTTGGCGTCCCATTGGTACTGGTTGGCCTCCTGGGTCGTGTAGTCAGTCGCTGCTGGCTCGGGCGACAGCGGCGTGTACCAACCGGGCGTGTCACCTAGGGCCGCCGCGAGCGCGAGCCTGGCCCGGCCTTGAGGCGAGGCCTGCGCGGTAGCAGCTGCCACCTCGGCGTTATCGAGGTTCGAAGTCGCATTCGCAGGAGTGATGCCAACGACCTGGACGGACGGGTCGACCAGCTGTTGAAACGCGAACGCGGAGTCCAAGGCAACGTTCCATGTTGCGACGCCGCCGGACAAGACGCCGCACATGGGTAGCGCGCCGTTGAACGAGTTCGGGTAGTCCTGGATCAGGCCGGCGGTGATGATCCCTCCGAGCGAATGCCCCCAGGCGATTGTCTGCGAGGGCGTACCCACCTGCTCTTTGAAGATGTTCAGCGTGCTGATCTGGTCGGGGAGGGCGTACGCGATCGCCCAGCCGGTTATGGCGTACGACGAACCGGCCAGGGCGTAGCCGTGGGTGAGCAGCCAGGCGCCGGTTACCGGGTCGCCGACATCCAGTGCCGGATTGCTCGTGCCGGGCACCACATATCCGTGGCTGTACAAAAAGAGCGTGCGATTCCAATGCGGCGGGACTTCGATGAGATACGTGGCTCCGTCATTCAGAGACCCGCAGAGAACCGTGTCGCCAGCAACAATCGGGCTGGCGCAGGTCGTTGTCTGGGTTGTGCTCGTAGTGGCGCCTGCGAGCGTGGTCCCTGCGAGGACCAAAGCGCCGATGGCGACCGCGATTGGCAGCTTCCTGCCGCGAATGAGCTTCCGTTTCATGGAGCTACCCCCTTAGTCCGTGACGGCGTTCAGGAACGCTACTGCGGATGAGCCGAACGTGCCGGTCCGGAGCGGGGCGGCTCCGGAATCTCAACCGGGGGCGGCCTCGGGCTCAGGTGTACGCTTCGTCCGACCAGGGTGAGCGACTGGTCCGAACCACGGGAGCGAGAACCATGCGGATCGAGTCCGACGGGCACAGCCGGGGGAACCCCCGCCTGTACGAGTTGGTCGAGCACTCTCCGAAAACGGGAAAGAGCCCGACCGTGTGGGCTTGGCCCGAGCTGATCGATTACCTGAAGATCGCTGGCCAGCCTGTGCAGGGACCATGGCCCCCGAACCAGGAACCCCGACCTGACCCGGAGGAGGACACCCTTCCCGTCGCCGTGGCCGACCCTGAGGGCGTCGCCGCCTCCAGCCGCCCGGACGGTGGATCCCTTCCGCAACAAACGGGTCCAGCCGAGGACGACTAGATCGCGGTCGCCCTTCCAGCAGTCCCAGGACAAACCGGCAGTCCCAAGACAGAACAGTCTCGTACACCTTCATGGAAGAATCGCAACAAGCGAGAGGCGCTGGAGGGCCCAATGTATCCGTCTCGGTTTCGCTACGAGGTACCGCAATCGCTCGATGAGGCGATACAACTGCTGCGGGAACACGGGGACGACGCGAAGGTTCTGGCCGGCGGACAGAGCCTGCTCCCGTTGATGAAGCTGCGATTCGCGGCCCCGGAGCTGCTCGTCGACATCAACAACCTGCCCGGCTTGGCCTACCACCGCGCCGACGCCGACGGCACGCTGCACGTTGGGGCACTCTGCCGGCATCGCGACCTCGAACGCTCGGCCTTGCTGAAGCGAACCCAGCCGACGATGGCCGCGGCCGCACCCTTGATCGCCGATCCGATGGTGCGGAACCGGGGCACGTTGGTCGGCTCGCTCTGCCACGCCGATCCGCAAGGCGACTGGGCGTCGGTGGTGATGGCACTAGGTGGTCACATCGTGGCGCAGGGGCCGGGCGGCCGGCGGAACATCCGGGTCGCCGACTTCGTCACCGGCCCATTCCAGAACACCCTGGAGACGGGCGAGATCGCAGTCGAGGCGGTCATCCCGGCGCCGAGGGGCGCCACCGGGGGTGGTTACCTGAAGTTGGAACGTCGCGTGGGTGACTTCGCGACGGTCGGCGTAGCGGTCGCCGTGGAGACCTCGGGCGAGCTCGTCACGAGGGCGGGGATCGCACTCACCGGTGTGGGTTCGTCCACCATTGGCGCCGAGGCGGCCGGGGCGGCGCTGGTAGGTAAGTCGCTGACGCCCGAGACCATCGAGGAGGCCGCCGCGCTGGCCGCTGAGGCCTCCAGGCCACGGACCGATCACCGCGGCAGCGCGACGTTCAAGAGGCACATCGTGCACATCTTCGTGGTGCGACTCTTGAACCGCGCCAACGAGACGGTGAAGGCGGCCTGACGTGACCAGCTTGTACGAAGAGCGCCGACCCGCTGCCCCCGCCGACATTCCCGTACGCCGGATCACTGTGACGGTCAACGGCGAGAAGACGACGGCCGAGGTCGAACCTCGACTGCTACTTGCCCACCTGCTTCGTCAGGGACTGCGGCTGACGGGAACTCACACCGGGTGCGACACCACGAACTGCGGCGCGTGCACCGTTCTCGTCGACGGGGTGCCGATCAAGTCGTGCACCATGCTGGCGGTGCAGGTCGACGGACGCGAGGTGACCACCGTGGAGGGCCTGGCGACGGCGAGCGAGCTCCACCCCCTCCAGGAGGGCTTCAAGGACGAACACGGCCTTCAGTGCGGATTTTGCACCCCGGGTATGATGATGGCCGCGAAGGGGCTGCTCGACGAGAACCCGGATCCGACCGAAGAGGAGGTGCGCTGGGCGCTGTCCGGCAATCTCTGCCGCTGCACCGGGTACCAGAACATCGTCAAGTCGGTGCTGTGGGCCGCTGAGAAGCTACGGGCCCAGTCCGCCGGCTGACGGAGACGGAGGACGACACGTGTCGCAGGCGCTGGACGAGATCAAGATCGGTGGGCTCGGCGCAAGCCGCAAGCGAGTCGAGGACGACCGCTTCATACGGGGCCGGGGCAACTACACCGACGACATCGTGCTGCCTGGGATGCTTCACATGGAGATCCTGCGCAGCCCGCTCGCCCACGCCCGCATCAAGTCGATCGACGCCAGCAGGGCATGGGAAGTTCCAGGCGTGAGGATGGTCCTCACGGGCGAGATGATGGCGACTCGCAACCTTGCCTGGATGCCGACGCTCTCCTACGACACGCAGGCCGTCCTGGCAACCGACAAGGTTCGGTTCCAGGGCCAGGAAGTCGCGTGCGTGATAGCGGATGACCCCTACATCGCCCGCGATGCGTGCGACCTGATCGAAGTCGACTACGAGCCGCTGCCGGTCGTCGTCAATCCCGCGCAGGCCGTCGCCGTGGGTGCGCCGGTCATCCGGGACGACAAGGAGAACCAGCAGGACAACGTCATCTACGACTGGGAAGTGGGCGACAAGGACGGCACCGACCGCGCCTTCGCGCAGGCGGACCTGATCTCGAAGCTGGAGCTGCACTACCCCCGTTCACACCCTTCCCCGATCGAGTGCTGCGCGTCGATCGCGGATTTCGACCGATCAAGGTCGAAGCTCACGGTGTACATGACCACCCAGGCACCGCATATCATCCGGGCCGCGGTGGCGCTGGTGGCGGAGCTTCCGGAACATATGATCCGGATCGTTTCGCCCGACATAGGTGGTGGGTTCGGCAACAAGGTCCCGGTCTATCCCGGCTACGTCTGCTCAATCCTGGCTTCGATCCTTCTGGAGCGACCGGTCAAGTGGATCGAGGACAAGACGGGGAACCTGATCTCGACAGGGTTCGCGCGCGACGTCTATCTCAAGGGCGAGATGGCACTCCGCAAGGACGGCAAGATCCTTGCCGTCCGTGTGCATGCCGACGCCGATCATGGAGCGTTCTTCTCCGACGCTCAACCGAGCAAGTTCAAGATCGGCCTGTTGCACTCGACGTTCGCCTGCTACGACATTCCGGTTGGGCTCGTGACCGCCCGCGGCACCTACAGCAACAAGGCGCCCGGCGGCGTGGCCTACCGGTGCTCGTTCCGGGTCACCGAGGCGATGTTCTTCCAGGAACGGATGGTCCAGGCCGCAGCCGACGATCTGAAGATGGACCAGGCCGAGTTCCGCCGGATCAACCTCGTCCAGGACGACCAGTTTCCCCACCGGACCCCGTTCGGTTTCCTGCTCGACTCCGGCCAGTACGGCAAGTGCCTCTCCGTCGGCCTGGAAGCGGTCGGCTACGAAGACTTCCTCCGCCAGAAGGCGGAGGCGAAGGCGAATGGCCGGCTGCTCGGCATCGGTATCTCGACCATGACCGAGCCGCTCGGTGCGGGGAACAGCCGTGAATACGACATCCTCGGCATCAAGATGTTCGACTCGGCCGAGCTGCGGGTGCACATGACCGGCAAGGCACTCCTGCGGACCGGGGCGAAGACCCAGGGCCAGGGACACGAGACGACCTGGGCCCAGATCGTCGCCCACGAGCTGGGCATCCCAGCCGAGGACGTGGTCGTCGAGGAGGGTGACACCGATACCGCCCCGTTCGGTATGGGCACCTACGCGTCTCGCAGCACGCCGGTCGCTGGAGCCGCGGTCGCGATGGTGTCCCGCAAGATCCGAGCCAAGGCGCGCAAGCTGGCCGCGCACCTCCTCGAAGTGTCCGAGGAGGACGTCGAGTGGGAGCTTGGTCGCTTCTATGTCCGTAGCGCGCCGGACCGCGGCGTGACCATTCAGGAATGCGCGATGGCCGCCTACAGCAACATGCCCGACGGCATGGAGCCGGGCCTGGAGAACAACGCCTACTACGACCCGCCAAACCTCACGTGGCCCTTCGCCTGTTACATCGTCACGGTGGAGGTCGACCCCGAGACGGGGGTCTGGGACGTGCTCAATGTGGTCGCGGTTGACGACTGCGGCGTCCGGATCAACCCGATGATCGTCGAGGGCCAGATCATGGGAGGGTTGACCGAGGCCTACGCGATGTCGAACATGCAGTTCATAACGTTCGACGCCGATGGCAACTGCGTCGGCTCCAACTACATGGACTACCTGCTGCCAACCGCGTGGGAGACGCCCGGCTACGAGCTGCACGAAGTCGTCACCCCATGCCCGCACCACCCGATCGGTGCCAAGGGGGTCGGGGAGTGCGCCGCCGTCGGCGGCCCGGCGGCGTTCGTCAACGCCGTCATGGACGCGATCAAGGACACGGGAGTCCGCAATATCGACATGCCCCTTCTGCCTGACCGGGTCTGGGAGGCCATCCAGTACCGCAAAGACGTCTCGGGCGCCCCTCCTGTTCGGACGGACGAGTAGGACATCGGTCATGGACCCTTGCGGCGACGACGGTTGGGCAGTCCTCGAGCGGGCCGGCGAGTTGAAGCGCCAAGGCGAGGCATTCGCGCTCGCCACCGTTGTCTGGCGGCAGAGTCCCTCCTCGGGCAAGCAGGGATCCCGCGCGATCATCACGGCGTCCGGCGAGCTCCACGGCTGGATCGGCGGAGCTTGCGCGGAGCCGGTGGTTGTCCGGCACGCAGGGCAGGTGATCGCCGACGGCTTGCCGCGGCTTCTGCTCCTCGGTACTTCCGAGCAGTTCGGCGCCGCCGTCCCGGAGGGGATCGCCGTGATCCCCATTGCCTGCCAGAGCGAGGGTGCATTGGAGATCTACATCGAGCCTGTGCTGCCCACGCCTCACCTGGTGGCCATCGGGCGTTCCCCGATGGCGCACACGCTCGTCGAACTGGCCCAGGCACTCGGCTGGCGCACCGACTTGCTCGAGGGCCCGGACCTCTCCTCGGCCTCCGTCGACGGGCGTTCGATGGTTGTGGTCGCCACCCAGGGCCACGGCGACGAGGACGCGGTCGAACAGGCCGTGGCCGCTGGGCCGGCCTACGTGGGTCTGGTGGCGTCCCGCCGCCGCGGCGAGGCGGTCCTCGGCTATCTAGCTCGAGCGCGGCGTGCCCTCCGACCGGCTCGATCGGGTCAGGGTACCGGCCGGCCTCGACCTCGGCCCGACCTCGCACCGTGAGGTTGCGGTCGCGATACTGGCCGAGCTGGTCCAGCTGCGAGCATCTGGAGCCTTGACGGGCGCGCCCACGGCTTCTGGTGCAGGGGTCGCCGGCCGGGTCGGCACCGCAGTGGCCGAGGCGAGGGATCCGGTTTGTGGCATGACGGTGCCAGTCGGTCAGTCTGCGCGCCCGTTTGAGCACGAGGGTGTCACGTATTACTTCTGCTGCGCCGGCTGCCGCCGCGAGTTCGAGCGGGAGCCTGCTGCCTACACGAAGGAAGAGGCGCCATGCTGATCAAGACCGATTTCGAGGTCGCGCAGCCGGTCGAGACGGTGTGGACGTATTTCCAGGACATTCCGGCCGTGGCAGCCTGCCTTCCGGGTGCCGAGCTCACCGATGACCTCGGGGACGACACGTACAAGGGCCGGGTGGCGGTGCGGATGGGCCCGGTAAAGCTCCGTTTCGGGGGAACGGCGCACATCACCGAACGTGACGAGGCCGCAAAGCGCATAGAGGTACAGGCGAGTGGCGCAGAGGAGAAGGGCAAGGGCCAGGCCGAGATGCTCGTCACTGCGACATTGACCGCCGCAGGGCGCGGCACGAAGGTCGCCGTGACCCAGGATCTGCAGCTCTCCGGCGCGGCCGCGCAGTACGGCCGGGGAATGATCTCGGACGTGACCGCCGTCCTGATGCGTGATTTCTCGGCCAACTTGCAGGATCGGATCGCGCGCGCCGAGCGGGGGGAGGTCGTCGGGACCAATGCTGCGGCCAGCCCGGCGCAGGGTTTCACCGTGGCCAGACGGGCAGCCATGCTGGCGCTCATGCGGGTCTTCCGCCGTTTCTTCTTGCCCTATAGACCGAGCCCGAGCTGAGGAGAGTGCAACCATGATCTTGTGGTGGATCGGAAATGCCGTGCTGCTGCTCGTCGTCCTTCCCGTCGTCATCGCGTTGCTCAACCGCGTTCTTGCCGCGGTCGAGCGGATCCGCGGTGCCAGCGATGAAATCCTGGCGGGCGGGCTCGCCCTGGCTGGACATCTCGATGGAGTGCCGGAAGCGCTGGCCGTGACCGACACCACGGTTCAGGAAGTGGCCGTCGGCGCGGTTCGTTACGCCGGCTCGGTCGCCCGTCTTCTCGGCTGAGCAGAAAGGACTACGCAATGCCTGCAGTTGCCTGGGTAACGGTGGCCATATCCACCCTGATCATCGCGGTCACCGCGATCGGCCTGCTTCGGGTCATCTGGCATCTCAAGACGGTACGCGGCACGCTCGGTACGGTCATCGTGGGCGTCGGGATCATCGCTCGCCAGACAAGGACCGTGCCCGAGGCGCTCACGTCGGTGAACGCCAGCCTGAAGCCGGTCCGCGATTTCTGCGAGTCGGTCTGAGGCGATTGCCGTGACCGTACAACCCTTCTCGCTCCTGGCGTCCATCTCCACCGGCTGGGTGGTGGGTTACTCGATCGGCGCCGTCGTCGTCATCGCCGTAGTGGCGCTTGTGGTGCCGATCCTGGTGCTCGCCTATCAGATCGGCAAGGAGGCGCCCGAGATCAACGAAGGGCTTCAGCAGGCGGTGCAGAACACGGCGCCCCTGGCCGAGCTGCGCACGACGATCGACGATGCTGAGATCATCGTCGCCGGACTCCATCGTGGCCGCACGAGATTGGGAGGATAGTCATGGGAGTTCTGGCGCTGACCTCGGATCAGCATCACTTTTGGTCGATTCTGCTCATCGCCGGTGTTGTCGTCCTCGTGGCGGTCGTGGCACTGCTCAGCGTGCTCATCGCGCTGGTCAAGATAATTGACCGCCGCGTCGTCGAAGTCCGTGAGACCCTGAAGGCCGCCGAGGCCAACACGGCCAATGCCTCTCTCATCGCGCCGACCGCCGATGGCGTGGACGCCGTCCTGGCCGAGGGCCTCCAGCACCACTTGTTCCTCGGTCGCGTGCTCGGAAAGGTCAGGTCATGACGACTTTGGTCATTCTCTCCGTCGTCGAGATCGTGGTGCTGATCGCCGGGTTGGCCTTCTACCTGTTCTGGGTCGGCTCGCTGCTCACCCGCATCGCCGGCAATCTCGAGGAGTGCGCAGAGCTCGTAGGCGCCATCAACGCTCACGCCGAGGTAATCGTGCCTGGAGTGACCCACATCAACCAGACCGCGGGCGTGGTGGCGGGCGCGCTGCCCCTTCTCTACGGGATGGCCGAGGGCATCGTCGCCGGCGTCACCCCGGTTCCGGAGGAGCGAGAGGAGCGGCCGCCGGCGCGACCGGCCTCCGGGCGGCGCCGTTCCCGCCTGCATGACGCCGTCGGGTACCGGGCAAGCCTTCAAGACGACAACACCTAACGGGGCGGGCGCTCCTGTGGCGTCGGCGCGTGCGGCGTGTTCGGCGCGTCCGGCCCGCGGCTCGTCGTGAGCGGGCGAGTCGTGGGGGCGTCGTACTCGCCGATCCATTCGTCCTTCCACGATCGGTCGTACTGCTGCGAGTTGCAGCTCGGGTGGTAGATGGCCGTCAGCTCGCGGGCGATCAGTTCCCGGTGCGACCGCCCTCCGCCCGGCACGGTGTAGGTGCAGATGTACACCTTCCACCGGTCGCCGGCCCTCTTCACCCAGCAGCTCGCGCGCGGGTGCTTGAACGGGAATCGCTCGTCGGAGAGGTTGTCGGAGTGATCGACGTAGATGACCGCGTACCGGTCCGGTCTGGTGTCCGGCTCTGGCTTGTAGGCGATCGCGTAGACCGCTGGGTCCGCCGGCGCCGTCCACCCGCCGAGCAGACGGGGGCCCTCGAACGGGTACCCCGCCAGCGAGCCGAGCCTGATCATCCGTAACCGATCCGGTCCTCGTCCTCGCTCACGACCTCGATCCGCACGATCGGACACGGCGGGAGCCCCGCCCGCGCGGCGGCCTGCTTGAACTCCTCGGTTCCCTTCTCGATCGCCTCCTCGCGACTGTCGGCGACCACTACCAGCTGAGCGCCATAGCGGTCGGTACCGATGCCCGTGGCGATGCCCGAGCTCATCGCGACCGTGTCGGCCAGCTCGAGAATCTCCTCATGTGACATCAACCGGCCCGCCTCCGCCTCGAGACCTACGCTCCATCTCACCGGCGACTCCTAACTCAGCCTCGGCAGCAGCGTGGCGAACGCTTCCAAGCTGCTCAGATCGTGGCCGGAAAGCATCAGGTCGATGTGCGGAGCAGCCACCATCATCCCGAGCGTGCTCGGCTTGAAACTCACGCTATCCCCCTTGTGCGGGTTCATCCACACCACCCGATGACTGAGCCGGGACAGGCGTTCCATCGCCACCGACAGCACGGCCGGATCACCCCGATCGAGTCCGTCGGAGCAGATGACCACGACTCCGCCCCGGCAAATGCCGCGGCGGCCCCAGTCGCGCACGAAGGTGTCAAGGGAATCCCCGATCCTCGTCCCGCCATCCCAGTCGAACACCGTGTTCGCAGCTAGCTGCAGCGCGTGATCGGGCCTGCGATGGTCGAGCGCCCTGGTGATACGGGTGAGTCGGGTCCCGAAGCAGAACACCTCGACCTTCGACGTCGCGCGTTTGGCGGAATATGCGAACTGCAGAAGGTTGCGTGAGTAGTCCGCCATCGATCCCGAGACGTCGAGGATGAGAATGAGCGGACGCATCCGCACCGTCCGCCGGCGCCAAAACAGCTCGCCGGGGTCGCCTTGCATCCGCATCGACTCCCTCATCGTCCGGCGCATGTCCGGAGCGCGGCCGGAACGCGCGGGCGAGGTTCGGCGCGTGCGCCGCTTCGGGGGCGTCAGCCGGATCCCGGCCATGATGCGGCGCAGCGCGGCGAGCTCGTCGGGGGTGCAGGCGGCGAACGCCTTGTGCTTGAGCGCCTCGGCGTCGGACGCCATGATGCCGAGGATCGCCTCCTCCTCGTGCTGATCGCCGTCCGGGTCCGTGCCGGGGACCGTGAGCATTGCCTGTGACTCGGTCGTTATGCGGGCCTTGAGCATGAGCATCTCGGGGGTCGGCGCGGCCCCGCCGAGGAAGAACCTTTTGAACACCTCGTCGTAGATTGCAAGGTCCTCGCGCCGCGAGACCAGCGTCGTGCGCCCTGCCCAGAACAAGTCGAGCAAGTCGGACGGGTCCAGCGGAGCCATGGCGGCGCAGTAGGTGAGCACGTCGCCCGAGCCGACCGCGAGGCCGGCCAAACGCAGCTCGTGCGCGAACCTGACCAGGACGCCGACGAATGGGTCCTGTTCAGGCACCGAGGGTGATCTCGTCCAGGTTCTCGCGCACCAGCTCGAGGTCATCCCTTTCCTTCACGACTGCCCCGAGGGTGTCCTCGACGGTCTCTACGTCAAGCTCGGTCGCTCCGAGGACGTCGAGCGTGCGCACCCAGTCGATCGTCTCCGCGACCCCGGGCGGCTTGGCGAGGTCAAGCTCGCGGAGCCGGTTGACGGCGGCAACCACTTTCTGAGTCAGCGTCGCGGACACGTTGGGCTCCCGGATGAGGACGATCTCCACTTCGCGCTCCGGCGTCGGGTAACCGATCCAGTGGTACAGGCAGCGACGCTTGAGCGCGTCGTGCAGCTCACGGGTCCGATTGGAAGTGAGGATCACCAGGGGTGAGCTGTCGGCTTTGATCGTGCCGATTTCCGGGATGGTGATCTGGAAGTCGGACAGCAGCTCGAGTAGGAAGGCTTCGAACTCGTCGTCTGCGCGGTCCACCTCGTCGACCAGCAGCACAGCCTGGTCACCGGCGCGGAGCGCTTCGAGCAGGGGGCGCTCGAGCAGGAACTTGGGGCCGAACAGCCTCTCGACGGCGTCCTCATCTGCGATCTGGTGCTCCGACAACGCCCGGATGTAGAGCATCTGACGGGCGTAGTCCCACTCGTAAAGGGCCTGATTGGTGTCGATGCCCTCGTAGCACTGCAAGCGGATCAGCTTGCGTCCGAAGATCGAGGCCAACACTTTCGCAACCTCGGTCTTGCCTACCCCGACCTCACCTTCCAACAAGAGCGGGCGTGCCAAGGAGAGCGAGACGAACAAGGCCGTTGCCAGGCCCCGATCGGCTAGGTACCCACCCTGCCGCAGGATCTCGGCGAGCTGAGCGACGGAGTCGGGAAAGTCGGCGCGCCTGGTCTGGCCGCCATCAGCTGGTTGCAGCGGGCTTCCTGTCAGCGGGATTCATGAGAACCGAGGACCAGATCCCCGATCGTGCCGGCGTCGGAGCGGAGCTTTCCCTCACGCTGTAACTTCGCCCTCCAGGCGGCACGCAGATCACCATCTTCCCCGGCCATGCCGTCGAATCCGACGTCCACCATTCTCTTGCAGACCTTCTTCGGACCGCAGGCCGCCTCGAGGTCGGCCTTGCTCTGTCCCTGGCCATCCCATACCCCACGTAGAACCTCGAGGGCCTCGTCAGGCTGACGCGTCATCTGGAGACACCTTTCTGCTCTGCCGGGCGCCGACACCGGAATTCTATCCCCGTTCGGCCGGCCGTTGGGTTGGGGTGGAGACACCGATGAGTAAGGTGCGACAAGAAACGAAGACGAGTGGGCTATGCCGCAGGGATCGGTCCGAAACGCCGTACCGTCACCTTCATGCAGTTGTTGCTCGTGGCCCCCCCGGGGGCGGGAAAGGGGACTCAGGCTGCGAAACTGTCGTCCCACTACGCCATCACCCATCTCTCCAGTGGGGAGCTGCTGCGCAAAGAGGTGGCCGCGGGCTCGATAATCGGGCAGATTGCCGGCGACTACCTTCGACGTGGCGATCTCGTGCCCGACGACTTGGTGATCGAGATGATGATGCCGCACGTGCTCGAGGCAGCTCGCAAGAACGGTTACGTGCTCGACGGCTTCCCGAGGACCCTGCGCCAGGCCGAGGCGGCGTACCGAGTGGCCCAGCGGCTCGATGGCATCGAACTCAACGCCGTCGTCCATTTGCAGGTCAGCAACGAGGAGCTGCGCAGCCGCCTCTTGGCTCGCGCGCATCGCGATGGGCGAGACGACGACACCGAGGCGACCGTGGCCCACCGTCTCGAGGTGTTCGCCGCCGAAACCGAGCCGATGCTCGGGTTCTACGCCTCACGTGGTCTCGTCGTCGACATCAACGGGGAGCAGCCGGTCGAACAGGTCTTCGCCGACATCGTGACTGCCGTCGACGGCCTGGGCGGCGAGAGTCCGTCGTCATGAGCCGCGGCGGCTCGGCCGCGGGATACTCAAATTATTCGCGAAACTTGCCTCGGAAACAGATTGCGACCGGTCACAATCTTTCGTGGAGGCAAGTTGAAGAGTAAATTCAAACATCGCCACGGGTGCTCCCGGCGAATCGTGTTCACGCCCAGGTTCAGCTGACGGGGAACACCGACGAGGCGGCCCGTCCGTTCCCAAGAGCGATCGCGAGCCGAAGTCTCGCCTTGACCGGGCTGATGGCGCCCGCCATTACGACGCCTCGGGCCTGGAGGTCGATCTCGGTCCCGGGAACCCCGTAAGTGCCGCGGAGGGTGTCGCCCGAGCCGCAACGCGAAGCGGCCACGACCGCCACGCCGGCCGCGACGAGCTCGTCGAGCACATCGAGCGTTGACGTGTGGGCGTGGCCGCCCCCGAAGCCGGCGAGGACGACACCGTCCGGGCTGCTCGCGGGCAATGACCTAAGCCAGGACGGATCCATCGCCGTGACCATGGGTGCGAGTTCGACCCGCGGCCAGGGGCCATCCGGGCAGGCACCGACGTAGTCGACATAGCTCGGACCGAACCAGATCGAGACGCGTCCTTCTGTGATCGACCCCACCGGTCCCGCGTCGGGAGAGGAGAAGGCGCTCAGGCTGAGCGTGTGCCGTTTGGCCACGAACCTCGCCGCGTGGATCTCGCCGTTCATGACCACGACCGGCCCGAGCGCGCCGGCCAGGTCGCCTCGTCTCGCAACGGCGAGCGCGTCGTTGAGGTTGGCGCCGCCATCGCTGCCGGGCGCGTCATGGTGGCGCATGGCGCCGGTGAAGACCACCGGCACGCGCGAACGAGGGACTGTCAGGGCGGCGAGGTAGGCCGTCTCCTCGAGGGTGTCGGTACCGTGGGACACGACGATGCCGTCGTGTCCGGCCGCAATCGTGGACTCAATTTCGGCTACGAGGAGTCGCAGGTGTTCCTCGGTGATGCCGATGCTCGAGATGCCGGCGAGATCGACCGAGGACACTTCTTCTTCGACCCGAACCGAGCGTGAAAGGTCGACCGCTCCCAAAGAGGGGACGGCGCCGCCAGGCGAGCCGGTGAACGCGATCGTTCCTCCCATCGCGATGAGTCGCAAGCGTGGCAAGGAGCCCTCCCTCGACCGAACTTGAGGATGGATGGTATCGTTGCGGACCAATCTTGGATCCTTGGCGGTACCAAGGACGAACCGAGGAAGCGGATGTCCGAAGAGGATGGCGGGGCTGAAACTCTCCGCGGAGCCTACTGCCGCGTCGAGAGCGACGCGATCGGCGAGATCGAAGTACCGGCGTGGGCGCTCTGGGGGGCGCAGACCCAGCGGGGATGTGTCAACTTTCGGGTTTCGGGCGTGACGCTGCGGGCGCTGCCGGAGCTGATCTCGGCATTCGGCCACGTCAAGGCGGCAGCCGCTCGGACCAATGCTGAGCTGGGCGAGTTGGCTGATCCGGTCGCGGCGGCCGTCCTTGAGGCCTCGCGCGAAGTCGCCGCCAACCAGCTGGACGACCACTTCCCGCTGGACATCGTCCAAGGAGGTGGCGGAACCGCCACCAACATGAACCTAAACGAGGTGATCGCGAATCGCGCCGGCGAGCTGCTGGGGGGTCGTCGAGGCGTCTACGACCGGGTGCACCCGAACGACCATGTGAACCGTTCGCAGTCGACCAACGACGTCTACCCGACGGCGCTACAGATCGCAACCGTCGTGCAGAGTCGGCGTGCCTGCGATGGTCTGCGCTACCTGGCCGAGTCGATCCGATCGGGCAGTGAGAAGCTGGGTCAGCTCGAGCGGCTTGGCCGCACTTGCCTCCAGGACGCCTTGCCGGTCGAGGTCCGCGCAACTCAGAACGGCGGGGCGCGGGCGCTCGAGCGGACGAGCCGAGACCTGGGCTCTGCCGCCGATCAACTTCTCGCCGTTCCACTCGGAGCGACAGCAGTGGGAACCGGCCTCGGGGCTCCGGCCGGCTATCGGGATTTGGCGGTCGCCCACCTCAGCGAGGAGGCGGCCTTATCTCTGACAGCCGTTGACGATCCCTACGACGCCCTCGCCCACATCGACCACTACGTCGCCGTCGCATCTAGCCTCTTGCGGTCCGCTCTCGTCATGGCCAAGATTGCCGGCGACCTGCGTCTGCTCAGTTCGGGGCCACTCGGCGGCATCGGGGAGGTCAGGTTGCCTGTCGTGCAAGTCGGATCATCGATCATGCCCGGCAAGGTCAATCCCGTCATGCCGGAGCTCGTGATGCAGATCGCATTCGAAGTGAGGGGTGCGGCGACCGTCGTCGAGGCAGCCGCGGGCAGCGGCGAGCTGGAGCTGAACGTGATGGAGCCGGTCGTTGCCCGGCACCTGCTCGGTGCGCTCGCTGACGTCGCCGCCGTGTCCCGCTTGTTCGCCGATCGGTGCATCGAGGGTCTGGAGTGGCAGAGAGAAGCCATCGCCGGACATCTCGCCGGCTCCCTCGCCGGCCGCGTGGAATCGGCCCTGCGAGACGGATACGCGGCAGCGTCCAAGGGCGCTCTTCTCGACGGCGAGGCCTGATTGCCGGCGTCGCGACATGCCCGGACGGCACAAGAAGAGCGCACTGCTTTGCCCACCTCACGGGCGGAGGTGACGCTGTTCTCGCCGGTCGACGTGCTGAGGACGGTCGACGCCGTCGTCGAGCAGATCGCTGACTTGATCCGCGTCGGCAAGGTGCACAAGGGCCAGCTCCTGCCGGGCGAGCGCAAACTCGCGGTTGCCATGGGCGTCAGCCGCCGAACCCTACGAGACGCCCTCGAGGTGCTCGGCGACGCGGGTGTGCTCTCGGTCGTGTCGGGTCCAGGGGGCGGAACGAGGGTTGCCTCCGTCTGGGTTCCCGACCTGGCCGATCCTCAAGCACCGCTGGAGACCGAGCATATCTTCATGATCCTCGAAGCTCGGCGGGCCCTCGAACCGCGAGTGGCCCAGCTCGCGGCGCTCCGGGGCACAGAGCAGGACTTTGCCGCTATGCGCGAGACGATCGAGCTGCAGCGTTCCGCGCCTACTGACTCGCAGCAGTACTGGCTCAGCAATGCCCGTTTCCACCGGCAGCTCTGGCGTGCGAGCGGCAACCGCGAGCTCGAGCTCGCCATGCGCTCGATCTATCGCAGGCTGCAGGCGGTCGTCTCGGTCGTGGACGACGAACCCCTGTCGGTGAGAATCGACTTGCACGAGGCGACGCTTGCCGCGGTCATCCGCGGCGACCCCGACGAGATAGAGGACGTGATGGACGACCACTTCGCGCATCTCGAACGCCTATGCGAGATCACCTATGGACGAGCACGCATCCGCAGGATTCCATCGTTCCTGGTCCCAAGGCCGAAGCTCGCTTGACGCGCGATCCCTGGTCTCACTAGCATACCAGTTTTGGTCCGGTCGGGGACCGAAATTCGAGTCCGTTTGGGGGAGATATGAGCCTTTCGCTCGAATCAGGCGATCCGGGCGGCCGGGAGGGCATGACGAGACGCGACTTCTTGCGCTTGGGAGGTGCCGGCGCTGCGTTGCTCGCGGCCGGCGGGGTTCTCGAAGCCTGCGGCAGCAGTGGCAGCAGCAGCGGTACCTCGTCGAGCACGACGACGACCACCGGCACGGCACCGAGCGGGCCAAAGCGAGGCGGAAACCTCATGGTCGCCGTGCTAGGCGGATCGTCGAGCGACACCTTGGACGGCGACGCCGAGGTCAGCACCCCTGACCTGATACGGGTGACGGCGCTCTACAACGGGCTCGTCACCTACGACATCTCCGGGACGACCGTCGTCAACGAGTTGGCGGAGGAGTTGGAACCGAACAGTGACGCGACACAGTGGACAATTCGTGTCCGTCCTGATGTCACGTTCCACAACGGGAAGACTCTCGGCGCGGAGGACGTGGCATACACGATCCGGCGAATCGCCAATCCGAGCAAGCCACTCAACGGTTACTCCGTGCTTTCCGCGGTCGACCTCAACAACATCGAGACGCTCGACGCGCGCACGATCCGGATCCACCTCAAGCAGCCACTGGCGACCCTTCCCGAGCAGCTGTACCCGAGCTACAACTACGGGATCGTCCCAGTTGGCTACGACCCCAAGAACCCGGTTGGTACCGGCCCGTTCAAGTACAAGAGCTTCACACCTGCTGTGCAGAGCGTCTTCGACCGCAACGAGAATTACTGGAAGAGCGGTGTCCCGTACCTCGACAGCGTCACGATCGTCGACTCCTATTCGAACGACACGACGGCGTTGAGCGCCCTCCAGGCAGGAAACGTCGATGTGTACTCCGAGGCATCGCTCACTGTCGTGCCCGAGGCGGAGAAGATCGCCGGTGTGAAGGCGGTGATCTCCAATACCGGCCAATGGATTCCGTTCACGATGAGGGTGGACCAGGCGCCCTTCAACGACGTGCGTGTCCGCCAAGCCATGCGTTACATCGTGGATCGACCGCAGGTGGTCGAAGTGGCGTTCGACGGGTACGCCGCGGTCGGAAACGACGTCTTCGGCCAGCACGACCCCGACTACGACGCTTCCCTCAAGCGGGAGCAGGACATCGAGCAAGCCAAGTTCCTGCTGAAGAAGGCCGGTCACGAGAACCTGACCATCGAGCTCGTCACCTCGGACATCGCCGGAGGCGCCGTGAACTGTGCTCAGGTTCTTGCCCAGCAGGCGAAAGCGGCCGGTGTAACCATCAATCTCAACAATGTTCCATCCTCGACGTTCTTCGGTCCGAACTACCTCAAATGGGTTTTCGCCCAGGACTACTGGGACTACAACCCCTATCTGTCACAGGTCGCACAGGCGACGTTGCCGACCTCGCCGTTCAACGAGTGCCATTTCGACAATCCGACCTACATCGCCCTGTACGCCCAGGCAAACTCGACCCTTGATGCTGCAAAGCGGCGCGAGATCACTCACGAGATGCAGATGATCGATTTCACCGAGGGCGGCTACATCATTCCGGCCTACAACAAGATCGTCGACCTGATGAGCACGGGCGTCAACGGGTTCCCGAGTGACGCAGGAGCCGGGATCCCGCTCGGGAACTGCAGCTGGGAAACGGCGTGGAAGAGCTAATTCGCGCGGCGCTTGTCCTCGGCGAGGGAGGTAGGTCATGACCCATGATCTGGTGCTCAAAGGAGGTCTGGTCGTCACTCCGTCCGGTGAGCTGCTGGGCGGAGTCGCGATCGACGGCGAGCGCATCACCGTCGTGGGCGCTGACGAGGTGCTCGGAGATGCCCACAGGGTGGTCGAATTGGACGGGAAGGTCCTTCTTCCTGGGTTGATCGACCCGCACGTTCATTTCGGCATCGGCGACGACGACACCGACGACACGATGCGTGAGGACTTCCGTCACGACAGCCGTGACTGTCTGATCGGCGGCGTCACAACGATCTGCAACACGACACTGATCGAGGACAGCCCGCTGGACGAGCTGTTCCGCCGAGCCGTCAAATGTGCCGCGGGCAACAGCCACGTCGACTACAAGATCAACACCGTAGTGACGAGACGGAACCAGATCGACAAGATCCCGGGCATCATCGCGGAGGGCGGTGCGGCCTTCAAGTTCTACACCGGCTACGTCGGCGAGCAGGCTGCCTCGTTCGGCATGGACCCGAACGGCATTCCGCCGGACTTCTTCATGCAGGCGTGTGAGGTCATAAAGGCGAACAGCCGGCACGCGTTCGCTTCCATCCATGCCGAAGAGCCGACCTCGCGCGGCGTTCTGGTCGACAGGGTGCGCGCCATGGACCCCACCGGGAGCTTGGTCGCGTGGTCAGAGACAAGCCCGGATTGGGCGGAGAGCCTGCAGGTCCACGGTTACGGGCTCATCGCAAACAAGACGAGAGTCACGATGTACCCGGTGCACGTCAGCTCCCGCTTCACGGTCGAGACGATTCGTGCGATGAAGGCTCAGGGCATGAGCATCATGGGTGAGACACTGGCGGCTTTCCTGTGCGGGACCGCGGACGAATTCGACGAGGCCGGCATGGGAGCGAAGGCGAAGGTTCAGCCTCCTGTGCGTCGAGATGCCGACCGGGAGGGGCTCTGGGCCGGCATCGCTGATGGCACGATCAGCTTCGTAGGCACCGACACGCTCACCTACTCGAGCCGCTTCAAAGGCGGCGTCGACTTCTGGGAGTGTCGGGTCGGCCTGAACTGCCAGGTCGCCGACACGCTCCCGCTGCTTTGGAACGAAGGCGTCGCCAAGGGCCGCATCTCGCCGTCGTTGCTGGCGAAAGTGACCGCAGAGAATGCCGCCCGACAGTACGGCATGTACCCGCGAAAGGGAGTCATCGCCCCCGGGTCTGACGCGGACCTGGTCGTCCTGGACCCGGACCAGGACATGACGCTCGGTGTTCACCGCTACCGGGGCAAGGCCGACTACTCGATCTGGGAGGGTCGAACCGTGCGGGGTGTGCCGGTCATGACGGTGTTCCGCGGTCAGGTGGCGGCGGAGAACGGCGAGGTCGTCGCCGAGCGGCCACGGGGCGAGCACCTCGTCCGACCTTTGCCTGGCTGACCCGGGTCAGCCGTCAGGTCGGCCGGACGTCCTCGGGCCGGCGCTCGATAAGAGGCGGGGTGAACACCTCGACGGGCGGCAGGTCCGCTTCGGCTGCCCGCTCGACCTGCACCAGGGCGGTGAACGCCGATGATCCCTGGGCGAGTCGGGACGTGCCCGTATCGGGCGTCAGGACGTTCGGGTTGCCGTGGCGCTCCAGCGAGTCCGATGTCCCGGCGACCACGGGGTCGAACCAGGCGCCGGTGGCGATCTGCACAACACCCGGCCGGATACCGTCGCTCAGGATTGCTCCTGCGAGGCAAGCGCCGCGGCCGTTGAACACGCGGACGACGTCTCCGTCTGCGATCCCACGAGCGGATGCGTCGTCTGGATGGATCATGAGGGGCTCGCGGGTCGCGACCTTCGACGCCTGACTCGCTCCGCCGTTGTCGTACTGGCTGTGCAGGCGAGTCCGGGGCTGGTTGGACATGAGATGGAGCGGAAATTGCTCGGCAATCGGCGAACCCAGCCACTCGGACGGTTCCAGCCACACCGGGTGGCCCGGGCAGTCGTCATACCCGAAGCCGTCGATCTCCTCCGAGAAGAGCTCGATCCGACCCGACGGCGTGGTGAGCGGGCTCTCCTCGGGCTCGGCGCGGAGGTCGGCAAAGCTTCCCTCCCGTGACGCCGGCGGATCCGGCAGCTCCACCCGTCCCGTCTTCCAGAAATCGGTGAACTCGGGGATGTCGACTCCACGGTCTCTCAGCGCATCGCGTGAGGACTCGTAGAGGTGGCGGACCCACTCCTCGGCGGTTCGACCCTCGGTGAAATCCTTCGCGAAGCCGAGCCGCTCGGCGAGTGCGGAGAAGATCTCGTAGTCGGTCCGGGCGCCGTCCGGTGGTTCCACTGCCTTGTGCATGGCTGATAGCCAAAGATCGGACGAGCCGATCGCGAAGTCCTCTCGTTCGAGCATTGTTGCCACCGGGAGCACAATGTCGGCGAACCGCGCGTTCGGAGTCCACCATGCGTCGTGGACGACGACGGTTTCCGGTCGCTGCCAAGCTCGAACGAGGCGGTGGAGATCCTGATGGTGATGAAAGGGGTTGCCGCCGCACCAGTAGACGAGCCGAATGTCGGGTAGCTGAATCCGTTGGCCGTCGTAGTCGATCTCACGTCCGGGGCTGAGCAGCGTGTCCGCGATGCGCGCCACCGGAATGAAGGTCTTGACCGGATTGATCGGTTGTTTCAACGCGGCGATCGGCCAACGCGGCCGGCGGCTGCCGTTCGCATCCTCGGTCCCGTAGCCGGCGCCAAATCCGCCGCCCGGGCGGCCCATCGACCCCGACATGGCGGCGAGCGCGACCGCGGCCCAGTACGGCTGTTCGCCGTGATGTGCCCGTTGGATTGACCAGCTGACGGCGATGACGGTCCGGTGACGCGCTACGAGACGAGCCAGCTCGTTTATGGTGGCGGCGTCCAAGCCGGTGATGCCGGCCGCCCACGCGGCATCGCGCTTGATGCCGTCGGCCTCTCCGGTGAGGTAGGCGCGGAACCGATCCCAGCCCACGCAGCAGCGATTGAGGAACTCCTCGTCGTGCGAACCGTCCTCCAGCAAGCAGTGGGCCATGCCCAGCATGAGCGCGGTGTCCGTGTTCGGCCGCGGCGCGATCCACCGCGCGTGTAGGAAATCGGCAGCGTCTTCGCGCAACGGACTTATGTTGATGAACTTGACACCGGCCGCCGCCGCTGCCCGCTGTCCCGCCTTCGATTCGTGGCGGCCGACGCCACCGTGGTTGACCTGGCTGTTCTTCAGCGCCAAGCCGCCGAAGGCAATCACGAGCTCTCCGTGCTCGGCGATCTCCTGCCAGAGCGGCATCCGTTCGAAGATGCTCGTGGAATGGCCGCCGATGATGTGGGGCAGCAGAACCTCCAAAGCCGCGAAGCTGTAGGAGTTGACCGAGCGCGTATAGCCGCCGTACATCGCCAGGAAACGGTGAAGTTGGCTCTGGGCGTGATGGAAACGCCCCGCGCTGGCCCACCCGTAGGACCCTCCGAAGATCGCCTGGTTGCCGTGTTGGGTCCTCACCCTCTCGAGCTCGCCACTCAGGAGATCGATCGCCTCTTCCCATCCCACCTCGACGAAGGCGTCCTGCCCTCGCAGACCCCCGGCGGCGGCCGGGCCGTGCTCGAGCCAGCTCTTGCGGACCATCGGAGCTCGAAGGCGCACGGCGTCCTGCATCGCCATCGGCATGCCGGGGCCGATCGGTGAGGGATCTGGATCCTCGGCGGCCGGCCGGAGTGCCACGACCCGTCCATCGAGAGTCTCGACGTCGTAGTTGCCCCAATGGGTTGCCGTCGGGGTCGCTCGGCGATTGCCCGAGACCGCCATAGTCCCTCCTCGAGCATCGAGCTCTTCTCGTCAGGAGACCGCCGATCATACAGTCATCGGTGAGGTGGGCATCGGTGACCTTCGTCGCCGGCGCTTTGCCCCACCGCAAGCGATGTCGCCGGCGTTTACGCCACCGCAAGCGATATGGTCCGAAGCATGCCCACCTTCGAGGACGTGTCGCGGATGGTCGCGGAGCTACCCGAGGTGACGGAGGGACAACGTCATGGCAACCGGACGTGGTTCGTCGGCGGCAAGGCCTTCGCGTGGGAGCGGCCTTTCAGCAAGGCGGACATCAGGCGGTTCGGCGACGTGACGCCTCCCGATGGCCAGATCCTCGCCGTGAGCGTCGCGGATCTTGGCGAAAAGGAGGCGGTTCTAGCCGCCAGTCCCAAGGGCTTCTTCACAATTCCGCACTTTGATGGGTATCCGGCGGTTCTCGTTCAACTGAGAGCGACAACGAAGAAGGAGCTCCGCGAGGCCATCCGCGATGGCTGGCTCGCCTGCGCCACCCCGCAGCTCGCGGAGCGGTATCTGCGCGACGTCAGGTCGCGCGCTCGCCGCTGAATCGGTGAGCGGGGGCCGTTCAGGGGAGCGACCCGGCTTGGAGCGCCTTCAGAAGCAGTGAGCCGGCGGGAGATCCGAGTCCGGTGCATGCGTCCCACCCGGGCGCCGCCGAGTATGCCCCGTTCGATCCCTTCACGATGTCGTGCAGCGTGGCGGCGGCGGCGGCCGACGAGTACAAGAAGGGGTGAAGGAAGCCCACGGAGTGCCCGAGTCCTTCGTTGAGGAGCACTACAAGCCCCGCCCAAAGAGGCGCCACGGCGCTGGTTCCGCCGATCGGGATGATCTGGCCGTCGACTCGGATTGTGTAACCGGTGTCGGGATCCGCATCTCCGCAGACATCTGGGACCCCTCGTCCGGCTTGTCCGCCCGGGTTGACGGAAACCGGGACGGATGCGTCTCGCTGATAGTCGGGCACCGGAAAGACGGCACTTATCCCACCACCGCCGGCGCCCTCGCCCGGGCCGTCGTTCCATACTGTCTCTGATCCAACGGCTGTGCCCTTCAGTTCGAGACGCGTACCGCCGCAACCGAGGGCATGGGGTGCCGAGGCGGGGAAGTCGACGTGCTGGAGGCCATCCGCGACGCCATCAGTGGACCCGTTGTCGCCGGCGGCCACGGTCACCGTCACACCCATGGCCGCGGCAGCGACGAAGGCCTGCTCCATCTGGTTCATGGCCTGGCGAGTCCACGTGCTCTCCGCTTCACCCCAGCTGATGGAGATGACTGACGGGTGTCGGGCGGTGTCGTGGACGGCCGTGCTAACCGCGTCGATGAAGCCTTGGTCGGTGTTAGGAGCGAAGTAAACGGCGATCGCGGCACCCGGAGCGACGCTCCCCGCCACCTCGATGTCCAACATGACCTCGCCGTCGGGCCCGTCGGCGGTGCCAGGCCGATTCTCGCCACCGTCGACCGACACTGCCACAACCGTGGGTTCGGCCTGGCCGAACGAGGAGAAGTAGGCGCTGAGATCAGCGCTTCGAAAGCCTCCCCCGAGCTCGATCAATCCGATGCAATTGCCGGTTCCGGTCAGGCCTGCAGGGAATTGGTACGCGGCCGCCACCTGGGGCGGCGAGTACCGCGACGGACGCGTCAGCCCGGGGCCGGAAGTGTGGCCTTGCCTGAGGACGATCGTCCAGTCCGAAGACTCCGGTGATGACCGCTTGGAGCTCGGGTGGTAGGTGAAGGGCGCCCTCCCGAGCGCGATACGTGGTGCCGTCCGCAATGCGGTAGAGCCCCAAGGTCGTGCCGAAGGCGGCCGCCAGGGCACCCAGATTGCCGGTCAGCTCGACGCTAGGCCTTGCGGGATGGACCGCCGCAACCCTCAGTCCTCGAGCCGTCGCGAAGCGTTCGATGGCGTCGACGTCGCTTGCCGCCACACCGTGGGTCGCGGCGTACTCCTCGCGCGACAAGTGCCCAGGCGCAGGTTCGGCGCCGCTGCGCCGAAGATAGACGCTTATCGTCGCCAACTTCGCGGGATCGGGATCTCCAACGCGCTCGTCGGTGGACGCGGACCTGTTGCTACCTGCGAGGGGCACGTTCGGTCGTCGTGCAGGCATGTGGACATTGTCCGTCCGGGACTGGTCCGCGTCCAGGTGCCTACCCCAGTTCGGCTGGCACGACCTCGACCTCGAGCACCTTGTCGCCCCGGAGGACGCGGAGCAGGAGTGGCCGGCCGATCGCATCTGAAACCATCAGCCTTTGCAGATCTCCGGCGCTCGCAATCGGTGTCCCGTCGACGGCAAGGATCGTGTCGGTCGGTCGCAGGTCGGCCTGCTCTGCCGGGCTTCCAGGTGCCACCTCGATCACTCCGACCCCGCTGGGCTGGCCGAGCGAGGCAACGTGGCGGGGCGCGAGGGGCCGGCCGCCGCCAACGACCCCGAGGTAGGCCCGGCGGACGCGACCGTCGCGAATGAGCGTCGCCACGATGCTGAGGGTTGTCGCGTTGACGGGCACCGCCAGCCCGAGGCCGATGCCCGCCACGGCCGTGTTGACGCCGACCATCCGACCGCGAGAATCGACCAGCGCGCCGCCGGAGTTGCCGGGATTGAGGGCGGCGTCGGTCTGGATCACGTTCTCGACGACGCGTCGACCGGCCGGAAGCGACCGCCCGAGTGCGCTTACAACCCCGGTCGTCACCGAGCCGGCAAGACCGAGCGGGTTGCCTATCGCGACGACCAACTGCCCGACTCGGAGGCGATCGGCGTCTCCGAGCTGAACCTGCGGCAGCGCCGTGCCGCCGATGCGCACGACGGCGAGATCCGACAGGCCGTCGCGCCCGACGACTTCGAACTCGAACTCGCGACCGTCGGCGAAGCCGGCGGAACCGTCCTCGATCCCCGACACGACGTGCGCGGAGGTGACGAGGTAGCCGTCGGAAGTCACGACGACGCCGCTACCGGCTCCTTGGCGGCCTCGGCTCCCGACACGCAACGCGGCCACTGATGGCACGACGCGCTCGGCAACCGAGGTCACGATGGCCGAGTAGGCGTCGAGCGCCTCTTCCTCGGTGAGCTCGCTCTCGAGAAGCAGGTCGGTCATATCAGGGTCGGCCCCTCAGCTCGGACCCGCTCGACGTCCACTAGAGCGCCACGCAGATCGTCGAGCCACTCAGACTGATGTCGAGCCACGAGCTTCACGCACCAGCCGAGCGCGTCGCTCCTGCTGCGGGCCACGCCGGCGTTGACCAACGTGTCGAGCACGGCTCGCTCGGAAAGTCGCAGGCGCGCCGTGAGCGGGGCGCCGTGAGTCGTGAACAGCACCGTCTCGCCCTGGGCGACCACCCCCCACGACACCTTTCGACGAAAGCGCGTCTCGGCCTCGGAGGCGATCGCGACCCGCTCGGCGCGGGTCTCCCCGCGGAAATCGTCCGCGGAGCGACCGTCGGGGAGTGTTCCCACGTAGAGGACCTCGTCATCGTCCAGCTCGATCTTCGGGGCTCCAACGAACCAGGACTTCGGCACCTTGGTCTCGAAGAAGGTTGTGATCTGCTCTCTTGTCGTCATGTACACAAGATTACAGTCGATCCGGCGCGAGCCGGCCGTACCGGTTGCAAAACCCGAAGTGCCGTGAAAGGTTACGCCTCGACGGTGTCGTGGCCGGTGCTCGACCGGTCGCACGGGCGAAGAGAGGGAGCCATCGTGAGCTCGGCAACAGAGGAGATCAAAGCGGCGGCCGAGGAGCTGACCAGCGCCATGGCCCGGCTCGTTCGAGCCATCGATGCGGTGGGTGACAGTGACGCCGCCAGCGACATTTCACCGGAGCTGCTCGAGCAGCTCGAGAGGCTGACGAGTCGCTTGAACGCCGCTCAGACGTTCAAGGGCTGAGCGGACAACGTTGCCGGTCGAGGGCCGACGACGCCCTCGACCAGCTAGTGGCGCGCCGTACTGATGACGTCCATTACGAGAACGACGCGGTTCGGGCTGTCCGCCGGCGGTTCCGAGTCGTCGGAGCCGTACCGACGAGCGAGACGCAGGTAGAACGCACCCTCGGGGTCAGGGACGACTTGGACAAGCGCGCCCCGAACCTCGAGGAAACGAAGCGGATCGTTCGGATCGGTCAGCAGCAGGCTCATCGCCGGGTTGTGCTGCAGGTTCCGGTACTTCGCGCGAGCCGTCGTATGGGTGAACCGAACGTTCACGCCGTCGAACTCGAACCACATCGGGTTGACCTGCACGGTGTCGTCGGGTCGAACGGTGCCCAGGCTGCCATACAGCGGCATCTCGAGCAGGTCGATGAGATCGTCCGGAATCCTGGCTGTCATGGTTGTCCTCCACGCTCGCTGAGTCAGTCGGGTTTCTTGCAGAGATATGCCAACAAGTAGCAGTCCTCTATCTGAGCGAACACGCCACGTCGAGTAGCGACTTCCTCCACCGAGAAACCCCCCTCCGCCACGCGAAGCCCCCCGTAATTCAGCCCCTTGGCCTCGACGATCTGAAGGCCGGCCGCTTGGAGCTTCGCCGCCATCTCCTGATGCGTGTACTCGTACTCGTGATCGGGGTCGATGAACTCGGCCTGGTGCAAGCGCGTGAGTCGCGCGTTCGGTGTGTCGAGGGCCAGGTAGCCGCCAGGTCGAAGGACGCGGTGGATCTCCCGGAGCACGGCGTCCGCCGCACCGATCGGGACGTGCTCGATGCTCTGGCCGCTGTAGACGAGGTCGAAGGAGGCGGAGTCGATGGAGGACAGCTCGGTCATCGAGTGGTAGCGATAGCGCACAGGGCCGAGGCGCGTATCGACCGTGGTGTGGGCGGTGCCCGAGTCGCGATAGCTCTGGTCTCTCTGAGCCGGCGGCAAGTCGACGATCACGAGCTCCTCGAAGCGATACGGGTAGCCCATCGTGACGAGCGCCCCGTCGCGCAGGCTGAGGGCGGTGCCTCCGAGATCGAGGATCCGGGCGCCCGCCGGCAACGACTGCACGAACTCGCAGCGGCTCATGTGCAGCGAAGGCGCCAGCTTGGTGACCGGGACGTCGAACCGCCACTCCGACGAGAAGGTCAGCATCTCGACTAGCCCGTACGGCGACAGGGTGCCGGAGCGGAGCAGTGGCAGGTAATGTTCGACGTCCTCGGGGCCTGGCTGGCGCCGCAGGATCGTGTCGTAACAGAGACGGAGTGTTTGCTCGGGCGACAGCTCTGCGAGACGCCTGGCGTAGTCCGCCGGCTCGATGGCCGCCATCACCGCCCGGAGCCAGCTCGCCCCGTCGCGGCGGCGTCGGACGACGGACGCGGCGGCGCCGACCGGCCTGGCGTGGCGGAGGCTCACGCCGATCTTCGTCTGGCGGAAACGCTGTGCCGATCTCAACGCCTCCTGTCTTGCACGGGTCTTCAGTTCCAAGGACTGCCGCTCACCCGCCGGTGTCTCGTTCGACGGCGCGGGCTCTCTCCTGGAACGCCAGCTCCAGAGCTACGTTCACGGCTTCGAGGTCGAAGCGCTCCGGGTCGAAGTCGGCGCCCATCCACGTCAAGGAGCTCTCGTGTTCTTCATGGCTCGGATCGCGTGCCGCCTCGAGGAGCTGTTCGTATCCCCAGGTACCGCCGGCGTCCTCCGGCGGGCAGGCGCGAGCGCCGGCCGTGCAGCGAGGGATCTCAGGATTGGCGTCGTCGCCGGCGATCGGCGAGATCGACCGCACGTCGATCGTGTGGTCCCACGAGTCGCCGAAGTCGTATTCGTAGCTGAACGTGGCGGGGGGCGGGGCGACGTCCCCGAGACGCGTCACGTCCTCGTCCCGGGTCGGCGGTCCCCAGTCCTGATCTTCGTCGTCGGGAATGGCGTAGCGAGCTCCCCCGATTTCGAACTGGTGCAAGTGGTAGTCCTCCCAACCCATCACGATCTGGAGCACCGTATGGAGTTCGCCGAGGGAGAGCCGCGAGGGCACGACGAAGTCCCGCCACACCGGGGGCACGAGGTTGTCCAGGGTCACCGTGAGCTCGTGGAGCGTTGTGGAACGCTGAGGGCGCGGCCGATATTTGAAGCCCGGCAGGGACGCCGACGCCGACGCCTGGCTCGCCTGCTCCAGCCACCATCTTCCGGCCTCGGAGAGCTCGATGGTCCCCGTCAGAGGCCGGTTCACGTCGTACGGATCGGACGGGACCGGGCCATCGAAGCTGGCGATGCCCGCCAGGTCGAACATCCTCGCGATCCACTCCAGATCCCGCCCGAAACTGCGCCTTCGTTGCCCAGCGTCGCTCAACCACCCACGAAACTCGTATCTGGTCTCCAGATACGTGCAGAGCTCCTCGGTGGCGTCTGTCAACTCGAGCGGTCCGTAACCGAGGCGGACGAGCAAAGCAGGGACGGCACTGTCGACCAACTCGTACAATGCCTGGTACCCGTACCCGATCCCGTGCCGGAGCACCAGCGGGCCAGCGCTGACGAGGGCTTCGGCAGCCCTCCGGAAATGCTCAGTGGTGCCGGCCTTCGACCAGGTAGCCGTCGCAGCCAGCCGGCCGTGCACCTTGCGAACGGCGCCGGCTCGGAGCGCCCAGCGAATGGTGAAGGTCAGATCGTGGAGCTCCCCGGCTGACCGGGTTACCGATGTCCTGCTCCCGAAAGAGGGATCGAGCTCGTCGTCGAGGTCGAGCAGGCCCACGAGCAGCCGCCCGTCGGCGAGGGTGGGATTGCCGGTCGCTGTCAGCTTGCGACCCGCGCCGTAGAACTCGGCGAGGCGGGCGAAGCGCCGGAGCACGACTGCTCGTTCCATGTCCTCCATTGCTCCGGGCGGGGCAGGTGGGGGCTTGGAGGCCGGGTTCGTTCGCTTCGGCGACCGGCCAGGTTCGTCGCGCACGAGGTGCAGGTAGGGGGAATGCTGCTCGCCTCCTCCGTGTCCAGCGGAGCTCACGCGACGATCATGCTCCCTCCGCCGTTCGTGCGCCAGAGCATCGGCGAGCGGCCGGCCCGGGCCGGGAGCCGCGTCGGCCCGGGGCCGCACAGCCGGCCCGCCCGGGCTGGCAGCGGGCGCGGGCGGGGGACATGATGTCAGGGTGAGCGGCGAGACCTCGGACGTCGCGCCCGAGCCCCAGGGGGTGCTTGCTCCGCTCACTGCGGCCGCGATCTTCCTTGTGGTGGTCATACGCCCCGGCGACGCCAGCACTGCCCGGGTGCGCGGCGTTTGCGCCGATGTGCCCGCATTGATCAGATCCGTGGGCTTTCGTGACCCGGAAGGACACCTCACATGTGTGGTCGGCCTGGGTTCGCAGGCATGGGACCGCCTCGCCGGACGACCTTGGCCGGCGGGACTTCACCCCTTCCGGGAGATCCGTGCGGGATCGCGTCATGCGGTCGCAACGTCCGGCGACGTGCTGTTCCACATCCGGGCCGAGCGGATGGACCTGTGTTTCGAGCTCGCGACCCGGATCGTGACGCGGTTGGGGGACGCCGTCATAACCGTGGACGAGGTGCACGGGTTCCGCTACTTCGACGCCCGCGATTTGCTCGGCTTCGTCGACGGGACGGAGAACCCGACGGGCACAGCTGCTCTCGAGGCAACCATCATCGGCGACGAGGATCGGGGCTTCTCGGGTGGAAGTTACGTCATCGTGCAGAAGTACCTGCACGACCTTGACGGATGGAACGCCCTCGTCACCGAGGAGCAGGAACGGATCATCGGGAGGTTGAAGCTTTCCGATATCGAGCTCGACGACTCGGTCAAGCCCACCTTCGCGCACAACGCGCTGAACACGATCGTGCATGACGGCGGGGAGGTGAAGATCCTTCGAGACAACATGCCGTTCGGCTCGGTCGGCCAAGGCGAGTACGGCACATATTTTATCGGTTACGCCAAATCGCCCGATCCCATCGAGGAGATGCTGACGAACATGTTCGTCGGGCGACCGGAAGGCAATTACGACCGGTTGCTGGACTTCAGCCGGGCTGTGACGGGCAGCCTGTTCTTCGTTCCGTCAGGTCCATTGCTCGAGGGGCTCGCCGACGATGACCCACCGCCCGACACCCCCACGGCCACGTCCACGGACTCGCCTGCGTCCGCGGGAGCCGACCAATCGGACCTGGGGTCCGGCACACTCGGCATCGGCGGCCTGAGGTGAGCAGGCGCCGGCCGAGGGGCGCCTCAGGGTGCGGTGAGGAACGCCAGCAAAAGGCCGACGACCGCCAGCATCACCGTCCCCACCGTCATCAGGCGGAAGACGTTCGGGCCTAACAGCACCTCCTCGTCCCGATCGGCGCCCGAGACCGTGAAGGCCAGAAGGGCGGCGGCCCAGACGATGGCCGAGGCGGCGATCAGTCCGAGAGCGACGTCTTCGCCGGCACCCCGCAGCGGCCAGACATGCCGGAGCAGGACGGCGATGCACACCAGGACCGCGAGCCCCGAACGGTTCCACGCCAGCACGGTGCGCTCGCGTGAGAGACCGCTGCCCTTCGGCTCCTGCGGGAGGGCCATCGATGCTCACTTGCTGCCGAAGGCGGCCAGCACGACGGCGAGGACGCCGATCGCGACGATTCCAACAGCGAGCACGAGGGGCATCGTCGAGCGGGGCAGGGGATCGCCGCGCCGCATCGCCCGCTCGTTGGCGCGCCAGTGGCGGAAGCTGTCCGCCGCCACGACCGCGCCGAGGGCGATGAGCGGCAAGCCGAGCAGCCGCCGGCCCCATTCCACCTGGAGCCTCGGCAACAGCTGGGTGGCTGCGACTCCGGTGGCGATGAGCGCGAGCGCGGTCCGGTTCCAAGCCAGAAAGGTCCGCTCGTTGGCGTAGGTGAATCGAACATCGGGCTCGTGCTCGGTGCGCGACTCGGGCAACTTCGTCAACCGACGTGGCTCGCAAGCGCGTCGGGCGCCGACAACGGTTTGCCGAGGTCCGCGGGGATGCCGTGCCGGTCGGTCAGCCAGGTGCGCGACAGGTAGGTCATCCAGACCGTTCCCGCATCGTCTGCCCACACGAGCACCTTCAGGGGCAGGTCGAGCGCGGCCAGCGGTGCCACCTCCATCACGGGCGTGCCACCCACCGGACTGCCGAAGATCAGGAGCTTCGTATTCCTGAGCGACATTCCGGCCCTCTCCGCTTCGCCGCTGTGGTCGACGACGACGAAGAGCTTTGCTCCTACACCGGCGATGGCCTCGGTGAGCTTATCGACCGTGTCGGCGACCGAGAATGGGCTGCGTCGATGGACGATCCCGCTGGTGGGCAGCGTACCGAAGGGAGCCTCCTCGGATGGTTGCGTCATCGGGACCTCCAATTCGCTCCAGGGGACGAGATGAATAAAACCACATCCCCCGGAAAAGGGGCGCGCTCCGCTCCGGAACGGTCGCGAGCGAGGCTACGTTGAGCGACAAGGTGCGCTCGGCCGATCGGCGAAGCGCTCCACGAGCCTTTGGGAGGGTCGATGGAGAAGGAGAAGGCTCGAGCGCTGCTTGACACCGAACTAACGCGGGTGAAGGCACTGCTCGGCGAGACGCTCGATGCGGGGCAGGAGGACAGGGACGCGGCCAATGAGCCGGGAGACATGACCGACTCCGCCGAGCCACTCACCGACGAGGAGGGCGACGATGCCGTGGCCGCGGGGCTGCGCGATCGCCTTGCCGCACTCGAGCGAGCGGAGCGACGCCTCGAGGAGGGGACCTTCGGCCTTTCGATCCGCAGTGGGCGACCCATCTCGGACGCCCGTCTCGAAGCCGACCCTGCGGCAGAGCTCACGGCCGACGAGGCGGCGGACAGCTGATCAGTACCGATGACTTTCGCCCCGCTGGGGCGTCCCAATCGATGACGTCCGGAGTATCGAACACAGGAGCCACAAATGCCAAAGCGAGAAACCGCCCCGTTAGGAGCACCATGCTGGGTCGACCTGCTCACATCTGACGCCGATCGCAGCCGGTCGTTTTACAGCGAGCTGTTCGGCTGGAAGGCGGAGGAGCCGGCCCCGGAGTTCGGGGGGTACTTCATGTTCTCGAAGGACACTGTGCCGGTCGCCGGAGCCATGACGAGCGAACCCGGTTCGGGCATGCCGGACGCGTGGATGGTTTATCTGGCGACTGACGACGCCCGGAAGACGGTCGAGACGGCCGAGGCCAATGGCGGTCAGGTCATCGTGCCTCCAATGGACGTCGGCGACGTGGGCACGATGTCCGCCATAAGCGACCCCGGAGGGGCCGCGATTGGTGCGTGGCAGCCGAAGCAGTTTCAGGGCTTCGGGATTCTCGGCGAGGCGAGCGCCCCGAGCTGGTTCGAGCTCCAAACCCGGGGCTACGAGGGCGCCCTCGCGTTCTACAGGCAGGTCTTCGGCTGGGACACCCGCGTGGTGAGCGACACTCCTGAGTTCCGCTACACGATCCTCGTAAACGGCGACGACATGCTCGCCGGGGTGGCGGATGCGTCGGCCTTCCTGCCTGCGGGCGTTCCCGCCCACTGGTCGGTCTATTTCGGGGTCGATGACGCCGACGGGGCGCTGGCGAGAGTTGTCGATCTGGGTGGCTCGATCGAGCGCCCGGCCGAGGACACGCCGTACGGGCGGCTCGCCACGGCCCTCGACGCGACCGGAGCCCGTTTCAAGCTCGTCGCGCCCAACGAGGCCATGCCGGCTCGGAACGCCTAACCGGGGCTGCGCCCGGATCGGTAAGCGATCGGCTCGGTCGGTGGCGTCTAATCGGATCGTCCTCCGACCGAGCGGCCGCGCCGGCGGTCATGGCTGACTCCGCGAAGTGGGCAACCGTCGTCTTCCGCTGGGCGGACGACACCCGCGTCGACCTGCTGCTCTGTGGGCAGGAGCCCGCCGACCTGGCCGTCGTGGAAGGACTCGCGCGGCTCGAGTTGGCGGCCCGGCGAAGCGGGGGGGCCATGTACCTCGACGAGGTCGCGCCGGTCCTGGAGGAACTGCTCGAGCTGGTCGGCCTACGCGGGGAGGTGGGCGGGCAGGTCGAACGCGGCGAACAGCGCCTCCGCCTCGAGGAAGGAGTGCAGACCTGAGATCCGATCCCCGGAAATCTCGATCACGTGGAGCGCAAACGGCTTGTGACCGCCTTCCGGGTCCGGCTTGTACTGCGCGAAAGCGGGACACCCGCTCGCCTGAGTGGCGATGAGCCGAGACCCGGCGCAGCCGGCCCCCGGGCCGAGCATCCACCGACCGATGTCCGCGCTGCCTTGGAGCCACATCGCGTACGGAGGCATGGACTGGATGGCGTCGTCGCGCAGCAGCGTGACAAGGAGCTCGATGTCATAGCGCTCGAAGGCGTCCGCGAAGCGCGGCGAGCAGTTCGCGCTGAGCCGAATCCATCGATACGGAGTCCCTGGTCGACCGACCGGCGCCGGTCTCGAGCGACGAGAGCGTGGCCCGTGCCCGCTGCAAGGCGCTGTTCACGGCTGGAACGCTCGTCTCGAGCAGCTCCGCAACCTCGCTCGCCTGCCAGCGGAGGACCTCGCACAGAATGAGCACAGCCCGCTGGCGAGCGGGTAGTCGCTGAAGGGCGGCGACGAACGCCAGGCGGATCGACTCCCGAGCCTCCGCGAGCTCTGCCGGATCGGCGCCGATCGGCAGGACGCGATCGTCGGCGACGGGGGATATCCACGAGTGCTCGGGAAGCACGGCCGCCAGCGATGCCTCGACCGGGGGCCGTGAGGGCCCGAGCTCCATCGGCCGAGCCCGGCGCTTCTGGCTCCTGAGCGAATCGAGGCAGACGTTCGTGGCGATGCGGTAGAGCCAGGAGCGCACACTCGAGCGACCCTCGAATCGATCCTTCGCCTGCCAGGCACGGATAAGCGTCTCCTGAACCGCGTCTTCGGCGTCGAAACCCGAGCCGAGCATCCGGTAGCAGTAGGCGGTGAGTTCTCGTCGGTAGTTGTCGAGGTCGTCGTCCAGAACTGCGGGAGGAGTGAGCGTCACGGTTTGCATGCTAGGACCGAGCGTCCGATTCACGCGGCCGGGGCCGCCCGCCGGACCTCTTGGACGAGCCAACCGTTGCCGTCGGGGTCCTTGAAGGAGAGGAACGAGTTGTAGTCGCGGCGCTCCGGGTCCGGGCCTGGCACTTCGCCTCCGGCCTCGAAATGGAAGATCTCGCTCGGATTGGCGCCCCGCCGGTCGAGCTCGGCCCGAGCGGCGTCCAGGTCCGAGACGACGAGATGCAGGCCTTGGAGCGATCCTGCCGATTGCGCGTTCGCCATGACGGCGATCGAGCAGGCCGAGCCCGGCGGGGTGAGCTGAACGACTCTGAAGTCCCCATCCTGGTGGTCGACGAGCAAATCGAAACCGACCCCATCCAAATAAAACGTCTTCGCCCGCTCCACGTCCGCGACGGGTACCACGATCAGCTCGAGCTTCCAATCCATAGCCGACGCCTCCTCGTTCCGATCCGGCCGTCCTCTTCAGAGTCCGACGAGCGGGGCCGGCCAAACTCATCGCGTGCTGAGACTACGAGAAGCTAGCCCGCGACCGAATCAGGAGGCTTCGGCATCCGGTCGGGAGAGGATCTGGTCGATGGGCTGCCAGCTGATCGACTCGACCGACGTGGGTCGAGCGAGGAAGTAGCCCTGGCCGTACCTGATGCCGAGATCGCGCAGGACGTCGAGCTCGGCGGCGTTCTCGATGCCCTCGGCGATGATCTGCGCGTCGGTGTGCGCAGCAAACGTCACGAGGGCGGAGGCGAGCGCCCGCCGGACGGGATCCCGGTCGATGCCGCTCGTCAGGTCGCGGTCCAGCTTGATGAGGTCCGGATCGAGCTTGAGGATGTGAGCGAGACTGGCGAAGCCGGCACCCGTGTCGTCGATGGCGAGCCGTGCCCCCATCAGCCTGAGCCTCTTGATCGCCCCCAAGAGGTGCGGGTAGTCGTCGACCTTGACTTGCTCGGTCAACTCGATGACGACACGGCGCGAGTCCGTCTTCGTGACCAGCTGCAAGACGTCGCCCGAGGCGATCGCGTCCGGGCCGGCGTTGACGCACAGAGCGACGTCTCGTGGGAGGCCCGACAAGGCCGCCAGCGCCGCCTGCACCGCCAGGAGCTCGAGCTCGATCCCGAGGTCCACGGCGTGGGCTTCGGCGAACCAGAGATCGGGCGTGCGTCTCGGTGGTCCTGCGAACCGGGACAGGGCCTCCACGGAGAAGACCTGCCCGGTGGAGAGGTCGAACACCGGTTGAAAGACCAACGTCACGCCGTGTCCCTCGAGCACGCGTTCGATCCGGCGCCGGGTCTCTAGATCTCGGACCGTGCCAGGACTCAGGACGTTCGCGACGAAACGCTCCTCGACCGCCAAGTCCACCTCGAATGCAGACGAGATACCTGCGTCGAGCTCAGACGACGAGAGCAGGGCCTTCGTGACTTCGCTTAGTTCCGTGGCCGCCGCGATCACCACGCTGATGAATTGGGCGAGCTTGGTCAGGATCGCGACATCGCGGTCGTTGAAGGCATTGGCCCGGGTCGAGCCGACGTTGAGGACGCCGACCGTCTCGCCGGCGCGACGCAGCGGTACGCAGATGGACGACCCAACCCCATAGGCTCGACTCAGCTCCAGGTGAACTCGGGGATCGGCGTTGGCGTCGTCGCAGCGCAGTGTCTCACCCGTCCGTAGGGCGAGGCCTGAGAGGCTCCCGTCCAGGGGCACCGTGCCGCCAATCTGCTTCTGCAGGTACCCGCTGCCGCAGACGAAGATGAGCGAGTCGTCGTCGTGGGAGAGACCGACGAGCACACCTTCGGCTCCGCTGAGGGCGGCCATGGCCTCGTCGGCGACGCGTTGCATGAGACCCATCGGGTCGACGTCGCGTCTGACTGCCTCGTGGAGATCAGCCCGACCGTTCAACTGAGCGCTCTCATTTGGAACCTGCCCCGCGTCTGGTTTCGCTCAATATCGGTTCAAAGTGCGCTGAACTTGAGGCAACGCGTGTGGCGGGGCCTCATCTGCGGGGCCTGGCTCGTCAGTCGGCCATGCGTCGTTTTGTTGACGTTGACGTTAGACTTACTGAAAGTCCACGTGAACGGCAAGTCAGGCCCCAACCATGTCCGACCACCCACCGCAGTCCCTGAGATCCGCCTCGAGCGACCTCGCCGGCGGCTCGGCGCAGGTGTCCGACGACGGCTACAAGTGGGTCGCCCTGTTCATCTCGACGCTCGGCATGCTGATGGCGACCATCGACGCCTCGATAACGCTCATCGCCCTGCCCGACATCTTTCGCGGCATCGGCATCGACCCGCTCCAGGCCGGCAACAGCTTCTACCTCTTGTGGATGATCCTCGGGTTTCTCGTGGTGACGAGCGTCCTCGTCACCACCCTTGGCCGGATGGGTGACATCTACGGGCGCGTCCGTATCTACAACCTCGGTTTTGCCGTCTTCACGTTCTTCTCCCTGCTGCTGAGCGTGACGTGGATGTCGGGGCATGCTGCTGGCATCTGGCTCATCGTGCTCCGGATCTTCCAGGGTGTCGGCGCCGCCATGCTGATGGCGAACTCGGCCGCCATCCTGACCGACGTTTTCCCGCCCTGGCAGCGGGGGATGGCGATGGGAATCAACCAGGCGGCGGCCTTCAGCGGCACGTTCGTCGGACTGGTCCTCGGCGGGCTCCTCGCCCCGATCAACTGGCGCCTCATCTTCCTCGTGTCCGTTCCCGTCGGTCTGTTCGGGACCGTCTGGGGCTACCTCAAGCTCCGCGAGGTCGGACAGCGACAGCCGGCCCGCATCGACTGGCCGGGCAACATCACGTTCGCTCTGGGCCTCGTGCTCGTGATGATCGGAATCACCTACGGGATCGAGCCCTACGGCGGCGACACGATGGGCTGGACGAACCCGGCCGTGCTCGCCTCCCTCGGGCTCGGCACCTGCCTCCTCATCGCCTTCGGCATCATCGAGACGAAGGTGGAGGAGCCCATGTTCCGCATGCAGCTGTTCAAGATCCGCGCCTTCACCGCCGGCGTGTTCGCCAGCCTCCTGGCCGCGCTGAGCCGGGGCGGGCTCATGTTCATGCTCATCATCTGGCTGCAAGGCATCTGGTTGCCCCTGCACGGCTACAGCTTCAGCGTCACCCCGCTGTGGGCCGGGATCGCCATGCTGCCGCTCACGGCCGGGTTCCTCGTCGCCGGCCCCGTCTCGGGCGTCCTCTCGGACCATTTCGGTGCTCGGCCGTTTGCCACTGGCGGGATGATCGGCTCGGCGGTGTCCTTCGCGCTCCTGCAACTGCTGCCGATCGACTTCCCTTACTGGCTGTTCGCTCTCCTGCTCTTTTTCACGGGGCTCGCGATGGCTTCGTTCGGCTCGCCGAACCGCGCCGGGGTGATGAACAGCATCCCCCCTGAGTACCGAGGTGCAGGATCCGGCATGAACACGACATTTCAGAATTCCGCCCAAGTCCTCTCGATCGGCATCTTCTTCACGCTCATGATCGTTGGGCTTTCGGCTTCCCTCCCGGAGAGCCTCTACCGCGGGCTCGTCGCTCACGGGGTGCCGCCGGCGGCAGCCACGCGGGTCTCGCACCTCCCGCCCGTCTCGACGCTATTTGCGGCGTTCCTTGGCTACGACCCGATACAACATCTGGTGGGGACCTCGGTCCTCTCCCACATTCCCGCTGCGCAGCGGGCCGTGCTCACCGGTCGGGCTTTCTTTCCGACGATCATCACCGCCCCCTTCCGGTCCGGTCTGCACGCCGCGCTCGACTTCGCCCTCGTCGCCAGCCTCCTGGCCGCGGCTGCTTCCTGGACCCGAGGCGGCCGGCAGCAACACACTCGGCTGCCATCGGCGGTCTCACCGGCACGGCAGCCCGAGGGCGGCGGCCAGACCCGGGCCGCCGGCGGAGCCGAGGACGAGACCGACTTGGAGCGCGTCGCTACCGGCGTGCCGAGCTCCGGGGTGCCCGGCAGATGAGGAGCCGCAAGTCGACCGCGACCGAGCCGGTCTTGTGGCGGATCGGCGAGGTCGCCAAGCTGACCGGGGTGACCACTCGCACGCTCCGCTACTGGGAGGAGGTGGAGCTCCTGCGTCCGAGCACTTACCGTCAGAGCGGTGAACGCCTTTACGCTCCGAGCGACGTGACGAGGGTGACCAGGATTCGCAACCTGCAGGAGTTGCTGGGTTTCTCGTTGGCCGAGGTGCGGGCCGTGCTGGACACTGAGGACATCGACGTGCTCGACCGCGTCCGGTCCGAGCTGAAGGCCGGCGGCGTCTCCCGTGCCCGCCGCCGGGCGCTCCTGGAGGAAGCAATCGTCGCCAACGACCAACTGCTCGACCGTCTCGACGACACGTTGTCTCGAATCCATGCTTTCCGGGACGAGCGGGCGGCCGCGGCCGTCCGGCTCCGTGCGTCACTCGACGAGCTCGATGACTCCCAAAGGAGACTCCCATGCTGATGATCGGCACCAATGCTCATCTCGAGGACCTCGACCGGTCGTACACCTACGCCCAGGACGTGTCGGTCACGGCGTTGGCGGTCGGCTCATTCACCGGGGGCGTCGGGAGCTTGCTGCCCTCGAGCAACCGACCGGTGTGGAGTCTGCTCGACGCGCAGCGCATCGTCGGGTTGGAGGAGTTCGACGTCGTGCCGTTCGTGCGTCTTCCGACCCCCACCGCCCAGAGTTTGGCGGTCGCCGGCGACACACTTGTGGTCGGAGTGGAGGGAGGTCATCTCCTGACGGTGTCGCCCGACGGCACGATCTCCGAGCTGCCTGCCTTCGACGCCCTCGAAGGCAGGGACGCGTGGCAGAACCCGGCCGGCTCGACGCCGGATCTGCGATCGATCGCCGTCTCGAGCGACGACTCCCACTGGTTCGCGAACGTGCACGTCGGAGGCGTGTGGCGATCCGACGACGGTGGTGGATCCTGGCGGTGCGTCGTGCAACCCGAGTCCGATGTGCACGAGGTCGTCACGGGGCAGAACCGACGAGTTGCCGTCGCGGCGGCGATCGGCTTCGGCTTGAGCGAGGACGACGGTGACACGTGGCAGTGGACGACCGACGGCTTGCACGCCTCATACTCGAGGGCGGTCGCACTTGACGGTGACACGGCCTTCGTCACCGCCTCGACAGGTCCGGAGACGGGCGACGGGCGTCTCTACCGGTGCCGCCTCGGGGAGCCGTTCGAGCCGTGCGCCGGCGGCCTGCCTGAGTCGTTCCCCTTCAATCTGGACACCGGATCCGTGGCGGCTGCCGACGGGCAGGTCGCTCTCGGCACGCGCAACGGCCGCGTCTTCCGCTCGAGCGACCACGGCTCGACCTGGGCACTCGCCGCCGAAGGGATGCGGCCCGTCCGCGTCGTGCGGTTCAGCTGACCGGCGCTCGCTCGGGCCGGCGGCCGCGGCGGCGCTCGCTCGGGCCGGCTGGCCGAGGTGCGGCTCGCTCGGGCCGGCGGCCGCGGCGTGGCCGGAGGGATAGTCGAATTTACTGCTCAACTTGCCTCCGATCGAGATTGCGACCAGTCGCAATCTTTCGCGGAGGCAAGTTTGGAAAATAATTGGAACATCGCCACAGGTGCGCCCGTCGCTTCGTGACGGCGAGAGCGCCATTCGTATGATTGGCTGCCTATGAACGCTCGATTCTCGGACGCGAAGGTCATCGTCACTGGCGCCGGTCGGGGGATCGGCCGCGCGATAGCCGAAGGCTTCGCGACCGAGGGCGCCGACGTCATGCTCATCGGCCGTGACGTCGAGGCACTGAACGAGGAGACGGCTCGCATCGAGGCCTCGGGCGGCAAGGCCTTCGCATGGCGCGCCGACGTCGCGGACATTGCAGACGTCGAGGCCGCGGTCGAAGCCGCCATCGATCGCTGGGGGCAGATAGATGTTCTGGTGAACAACGCTGGTGTCGACGACTACACGCCGTTCCTGGAGGTCACCGACGCGAACTGGGACGCCGTCATCAGGACGAATTTGACGGCACCGTTCTCGATGTCCCAGAGAGTCTGCCGAACGATGGTCGGCCACGGCGGTGGCGTCGTCATCCACATCGCGTCGATCGACGCCTTCGGCGGCGATGGGACCCTCGTTGCGTACAACTCCGCCAAAGCGGGACTGCTCGGCCTGAATCGCACGATGGCGCTCGAGCTCGCTCGGTACGGCATCCGGGTGAACACCGTGAGCCCCGGCTACACGGACACTTCAATGACGGAGAGGGCGGTTCCGCCCAGAACCGCGGACTACCTGCTCCACCGGTTCGAGCGGGTCCCGATGCGGCGGTTGGTGCGCACTGAGGAGATCGCCTCGGCTGTGTTGTACCTCGCCTCCAGTGAGGCCTCGGCAATCACCGGCACGAACCTGACGGTGGACTGCGGCCTCACGGCGAACTGGTACGTCCTCGAGACGATCCCACCCGGTGATGGCGCCCCGCAAGACGATGCCGGAGAGTAGGAACGTGCACGCGGACGGTTAGGTTGCCCTCATGACGAATTACGACTCCAACACCGCGGAGCAGATCGAAGCAGCCAATGCGACTACGCGCCGTCCGGTCGTCTTCGTGCATGGACTGTGGCTCCTTCCAACGAGCTGGGACCGCTGGGCCGAGGTCTTCAGCGAGGCCGGGTATGCGCCGGTCACGGTCGGCTGGCCCGACGATCCGGAGACGGTCGAAGAGGCCAACCAGCATCCCGACGAGTTCGCGGGGAAGACCATCGGCCAGATCGCAGATCACGTCGGCGAGGCGATCGCCCAGCTCAAGACCAAGCCGGCCGTCATCGGGCACTCCTTCGGTGGCCTGCTGACCCAGATCGTCGCCGGCCGGGGGTTGTCGGCCGCATCCGTTGCGATCGACCCGGCACCGTTTCGCGGTGTCCTGCCGTTGCCGATTTCCGCCCTCAAGTCCGCTTCGCCGGTGTTGTCCAATCCCGCCAACCGGCACCGCGCGGTCCCTCTCACCTACGACCAGTTTCGCTACGCCTTTGCCAACGCCGTGAGCGAGACCGAGGCCAAGCAGCTCTTCGAGACGTTCGCAGTTCCCGGCTCGGGGGCTCCGCTCTTCCAGGCTGCTGCGGCGAACCTCAATCCCTGGACCGAAGCCAAAGTCGACGTGAAGAACCCGGACCGGGGCCCGCTGCTGATCATGTCCGGCGAGAAGGACCACACGGTGCCCTGGGCGATTGCCGATGCTGCCTTCAAGCGTCAGAAGAAGAACCCGGGCGTGACCGAGATCGTCGAGATGTCAGGGCGGGGCCACGCTCTGGTGATCGACAGCGGTTGGCGCGAGGTCGCCGACACGGCCCTCGCGTTCCTCCAGAGGTTCGTGTAACGCCGGCAGATGGGCAACCGTTCCTGGCTCCCGGTGTCGGACGACTCCGACTTTCCGCTCGAGAACCTGCCGTACGGCGTCTTCTCGATCGGCGATTCCGAGCCCCGCATCGGAGCTGCCATCGGTGAGCACATCGTCGACCTGGCACCTCTGCTCGAAGACGAGGTCTTCCGGAACGACACGCTCAACCCCTTCATGGCGCGCGGCCGCGGGTCGTGGGTGGCAGCCCGCCGCCGGCTCACCCAGGTGTTGAGCGACGACGCCCTCCGTGACCGGGTGGAGCCGCTCCTCGTGCCTCGGGACGAGGCCCGGATGCATCTTCCGTTCGAGGTGGCCGATTACGTCGATTTCTTCTCGTCCGAGCATCACGCTCGCAACGTCGGCCGCATCTTTCGCCCCGACGGTGACCCGCTCCCGCCGAGCTGGAAGCACCTGCCGATGGCGTACCACGGGCGGGCGGGCACGGTTGTCGTTTCGGGGACCCCGATCGTGCGGCCCTCCGGCCAGCGCAGGGCGGCCGGCGCCGCGGCGCCGACGTACGGCCCTTGCGAGAGGCTCGACATCGAGGCGGAGGTGGGCTTCGTGGTGGGGGTGCCGTCCCAGCTGGGAAGCCGGGTGCCCGTGGCTGCCTTCCGAGATCACGTCTTCGGCGTAGTACTGCTAAACGACTGGTCGGCTCGTGACATCCAGGGGTGGGAGTCCGTGCCACTCGGGCCGTTTCTCGGGAAGTCCTTCGCGACCTCGGTGTCGCCCTGGGTCGTCACCCTCGACGCCCTCGAGGCCGCCCGGGTGACCTCGCCTCCGCAGGACCCGGTTCCCATGAGCTACCTCGAGGAGGCCGAACCCCGTGGCCTCGATCTCGCGATCGAGGTGGAGTGGAACGGGACGGTGGTGTCGCGGCCGCCGTTCGCGGACATGTACTGGAGCCCCGCACAGCAGCTGGCGCACATGACAGTGAACGGCGCATCGCTTCGAACAGGCGACCTCTATGCCTCGGGAACGGTGTCGGGGTCGCAGCTGGAGCAGCGAGGCTCGTTTCTCGAGCTCAGTTGGAACGGGTCCGAGCCCGTCGTCCTCGACAGCGGCGACAGGCGGTCGTTTCTCGAGGACGGCGACGTCGTGACCATCCGGGCGACGGCGCAGGGCACCGGCGAGACGAAGCTCGGCTTCGGCGAGGTAACGGGGAGGATCGAGCCGGCGAGGTGAGACGTCACACGAGGCTCTCGCGCCATGCCTGGTAAAGGGCGGCATAGCTGCCAGCGTGGCCGGCGAGCAGTTCGTCCGGGGCGCCGTCCTCCACGATTTGGCCGTGGTCGAGAACGAGCACACGGTCGGCTATCTCCACGGTCGAGAGCCGGTGGGCGATGATGAGCGCCGTGCGGCCGGCGAGCACGGTCTTCAGCGCGTTCTGCACGAGCCGCTCCATCGGGGCGTCCAGCGACGAGCTCGCCTCGTCCAGGATGAGAACGGCTGGATCGGCGAGGAATGCTCGAGCAAGCGCGATCAACTGGCGTTGGCCCGCCGAGAGATGCGAACCCTGCTTGCCGACGTCGCTCGCGTAGCCGTCTCCGAGCACGGCGACGAAGCGATCGGCTCCGACCGCTCTCGCGGCGTCGATCACTTCGGCGTCGGACGCGTCGGGGCGACCGAAGCGGATGTTCTCGGCCACCGTGCCCGAGAAGAGGAAGCTCTCCTGGGTCACCATGGCGACGGCGTCGTGGAGGGCCGCCTCCGAGAGATCGGGCAAGGCGACCGAGTCGATGAGGACCGCTCCTCCGAGCGGGTCGTAGAAGCGGGCGAGCAGCCTGGCGACGGTGCTCTTGCCCGCTCCGGTGGCTCCTAGCAGAGCGACGGTCTGGCCGGCGGGGATCCGGAGCTCGAAGTCCGAGAGCACCTCAGTGCCCTCCCGGTACCCGAAGCGGACATGGCGGAACTCCACGCTCCCGCCAAAGCCCCCGTCCGGAAGCGGGGCGCCGTGCTCGGGGAAGGACACACGGGGCTCCTCGTCGAGAACGCCGGCGAGCTTCTCGAGGCCGGCGGCCGCGCCCTGAAACGAGTCGTAGAACTGGCTCACCTCGGCAAGCGGCTCGAAGAAACGTCGCAAATACAGCACGAACGACGCCAGCACACCCACCTGCATGTTCCCATCGATCACCTGGAGCCCGCCGTAGAGCAGCACCGCGGCCGTCGTCAGGTTGCCGATGAGCACGATGCCGGGCCAGTAGATGCCGAGAAGCTGGAACGAGCGGGTCATCGAGATCCGGTAGCCCTCCGAGAGCTCCTGGAAGATCTCGTCATTGCGCTCTTGGCGGCGAAAGGCGTGCACGGCTCGGATGCCCCGGAGCGATTCTGTGAACTGCACGATCACCAGCGCCACGGCGCTACGCGTGTTGCGGTACGCCGCACTCGACTCCCGCTGGTACCAGCGGGACAAGAAGTAAAGCGGGAACGAACCCGGTCAGGCACACGAGCCCGAGCCGCCAGTCGAGCACGAGGAGGATGATCCCGACGCTCACGACCGAGAGGACGGCAGTGATGACCGTGTCCAACCCGAGCGTGAACATGTCGTTGATGGCGTCGAAGTCGGATGTAAGGCGCGAGATCATCCTCCCGGTCGTGTAGCTCTCGTGGAAGGCGAGGCTGAGGCGCTGGAAATGAGCGAACACGCGTCGTCGCAGGTCGAGGAGGATCTGCTGGCCGATGCGGCCCGAGCCGGCGACGAAGTTCCGGTAGAGCAGAGCCTGCAGAACGGCACAGGCGATGATGAGACCGGTCACTGTCGCGATCGGGGAGTAGTCGCCGCGTCGAACGGCCGGGATACCCCGGTCGATCCCGACTCCCACGAGCCAAGGGACGGCGACCGACGCCAGGTTGGCTACGAGGATCACGAAGGCGAGCAGGGCGATGGCGCGGCGGTGCGGCGCGGAGAGTGAGCCGAGGAGCCGTCGCGTCCGCTTGCGGAGCAGCCCGGTCCAGGCGCTCGGGAGATCGTCCACGCTCTCGGCGGCGACTCCCCGCCAGTTGTCCGACTTGTCCGCCTTGTCCGGCTTGTCCGCGCCCGTCCGGCGCCCTCCGGCCCCTCCGGCATCTCCTGCGCGGTCACGACGCCGCCCGGGACTGGCTCGATTCGACGGCGAGGACCGCCGCGTACTCTGGCCGCTTCATGAGCTCGCTGTGGGTGCCCACCGCCGACAGCACGCCGTCCTCGAGGAGCGCGACGCGGTCGGCGAGGGCGACGGTGGAGGGCCGATGTACCACGAGCAGACCCGTCATGTCACGCAGCACCCTTGCCAGGCTCGCCTCGACGAGGGCCTCGGTGTTCACGTCGAGGGCGGAGAGCGGGTCGTCGAGCACGAGCACGGCCGGGCGCGAGATGACCGCACGGGCGAGGGCGAGCCGTTGCCGCTGCCCGCCCGACAGCGCCAGTCCCTGTTCTCCGATTCGGGTGTCGAGCCCCCAAGGCAGGTCGTACATGAAGAGGGCCTGGGCGAGGTCGAGCGCGGCACGTATGTCATCGTCGCTGGCGTCGGGACGGCCGAGGATGAGGTTCTCGCGCACGCTCATCGAGAACAGCACGGGGTCTTCGAATGCCATGGCCACCTGGCGGCGGAGCGAATCGAGTGTGATGTCCCTGATGTCCTGACCATCGAGGGTGATGCGACCGGAAGTGACGTCGTAGAGCCGAGCCGGGAGCGACGCCAGCGTGCTCTTGCCCGAGCCGGTCAACCCGACGAGAGCGAGGGTCTCGCCGGGCTCGATCGTCACGTTCACGTCCCGCAGCACCGGCGAGGTGCTCGTCGGATACGAGAAACCGACATGCTCGAACGCCAGCCGACCCCGCGGTCGCACCAACGCGACAGCGGACGGCCGGTCCCGCACGGTGATGTCGGCGTCGAAGATCTCGCAGTACGCGGTCCGCTGCCGTGGCGGCCTCCTGTGCCATCGAGAGGATCCAGCCGAGGTCGATGATGGGGTTCTGCAGCAGGACGACGAGGGTCGTGAAGGTGACGATGGCGCCGAGGGACAGGTCCCCGTGCGCAACCGCGATGCCGCCGATGAGCACGACGAACGCCATCGTGATGTTGGGGATCAGCGTCAGCAACCCCCAGAAACGTGCCCGCAAGCGCACCATGTCCAATGCATGTCCTTGCAGCGTCGTCGCCGAGGCGCCATAACGCTCCTCCATGAGAGCGCTCCGCCCGAACGCCTTCACCACGCGCATCCCCGTGGCGGCCTCCTCGGTCAGTGTCGCGAGGTCACCCTGCTGATCTTGAACCTGACGCGAGATCTTCGAGTAACCGACGCCGAAGCGCTTTCCGAGCCAGATCACCGGCAGCGTCGTCACGAGCACGACCACACCGAGCGGCGCGTAGGTGGCGATCAGAAGGGCCATCACCGCGATGTACTGCAGGCCGTCCACCACGATGAAGATCGCCCCGAAGCCGAGGAAGCGACGGATCGTCCCGAGGTCGGTCGTGGTGCGGGAGAGCAGCTGCCCGGTCTGCCAGCGGTCGTGGAACTCGATCGGCAGGCGCTGCAAACGGGTGTAAAGCCCGTCGCGGATCTCGCGCTCGATCTTCAGTACCGCCTTCGACTGCACCGCCCGCCGTGCCACGATCAGCCCTGCCTCGAGGACCCCGAGGCCGAGGGCGAGGAAGAACATCGGCACGAGGGCCGCCCGATCGCCGTGGGCGATCGGCCCGTTCACGACGGCCCCGAGAACGACCGGGATCAACGTGCTTGCCGCGACCGCGAGGCTGGCGCAGACGAGCATCACGAGCATCTGACGGGAGTAGGGCCGAACGAAGCTGCGTAGCCGCCACAGGGACCCGTACGAGCCCGCGCGCGGTCGCGACGGAGAACAGGTCATGAGTGAAAACGGTAGCGGGCTCTCGCATGGCGTCGTCGCCCCCTCGTGTAACCCTGATCTCGTCCTCGGCTTTCGTGGTGCTACCCGGCCCGGAGCTGCTCGGCAAGGGAGATGAGCTCGTCACCGTAGCTCTCGAGCTTCAACTGGCCGATACCGCTGATGGCGAGCAGCCCAGCTTCGTTGGTCGGCAGTAGGGCCGCGATGAGCCGGAGGGTCTTGTCGTCGAACACGACGAACGCCGGCTTGCCCGCCGCTCGTGAGCGCTCGGCCCGCCAGGTACGCAGCCCTTCCCACGCCTCGGCATAACGGGGATGGGCGAGCACGGCCGGCCTGCCGTCGACGGTCACCGCTGTGCCGAACGCGATCGTCATCGTCGCCGGCCCCCCGGCGACGAGCGTTCGCACCCCGCCGGCGGTGATCTCCACGACCTCGTGCTCGTGACCACGGTGGGTGAACCGTGACCCGATGAGTCCGGGGACCATATCGGCCGTTGCGGTCTCTTGCTGGCGTGGCTTCGACGTCCGGGAGCCGGCGCCGCGCAGCCGGCGCTCAGCGACAGTTCCCGCAGTCGCCGCCCGCCCGGCTGGCCCAGCGGTCCCAGCGGCCCCAGCGGCCCCGGCGGCCGCCCGCCCGGCGGCCCCAGCGGCCGCCGGCACGCCGGGCGTCTCGAGCTCGAGAAGAAACGGAGACACCGGAAACCCAGGCACGATCGACGTGCTGGACCGGCAGCGGGTGAGGCCGACGTGGAACACGCGCCGCTCTTCCTCGAGGTCCTCGGCCAACCGGTGTGGCAACAGGCCGGCGGTGGCGTGGTGCAGGACGACGTGCGGCCATTCCCTGCCCTTCACCGCGTGGATCGACGCCAGCGTGACCCCGTCATCGTCGGCTGGGGCGCTCAGGTGATCCGAGAGCCACACAGCAAACCGGCTCGGATCGCCCTCGAACTCCGCCAACTCCACGAGGGCGTCGAGATCGTCACCGTGGGCTGAGATCGCGCCCTGGCTCCATCGGTCGAGCGCCGTCGCGCTCGCGTCAAGCCCGCCGTCGCCGATGCGGGTCCGCAGCACGGACAGCACGCCGGCCGTGGTCCCGCGTCCGGCTGTGTTGCGAACGATCTCCACATCCTCCGCGAGGTCTCGCACCTTGCCGGCCTCCCTGGCGCTGCCCTTGCCGTCGAGCCAGCCGGCAAGGCTGCGCAAACCGTCTGTGGAACGCTGCTTGGCGACCAGGTCGAGAAGGCCGGCGCTCAGGCCGCGCTTGGGGCGCCGCGCCACCTCTCGTAGCACCGGGCCGGGGAGCGACCGCGCTGGCGCGCTTGCAATCGCCAGCCACGCCAGCGCCGCCCGCACACCGCCACGCTGCAGGAACCGCTGGCTCACTCCTCCCGCGACCGGCACCCCGGCGTTGCGGAGCAGCACTTGCACTGGCGCCAGCGAAGCGTTGACGCGTGCGAGCACCGCCACGTCGAGGGGAGCAACACCCTCATCGAGCAGATCGCGCACCCGCTTCGCGCTCCGGGTCGCCGGACCATCCTCGCCCAGGAGGATCAAGAGGCCTTCGCGTTCACGGCCGCCTTGGCCCAACCCGGAGTCCGGAGCGGCTGCGCGGATCAGCTTCGGGACCCGGACGGCGTTGCGGGTCAACAGGTTCGACGCTGCGGTCACCACGGAAGCCGGGCATCGGTAGTTGACCTCGAGCGAGTGCAACGCCGCGCCAGGAAACCAGTCGCCGAAGTCCACCAGCCAGCGCGGCGAAGCACCGGCGTAGCCGTAGATGGTCTGGTCGTCGTCACCGACCCCGAACACGGCGCCGGCCGGCCCGGTGAGCAACCTGATGAGAAGCAGATGCGCCGGCGTGAGGTCCTGGAACTCGTCGACGAGCAGCACTCGGGCGAAGCGCTGGCTCCGCAGCCGGAAGGCAGGATCGCCGAGCAGACGCTCGATGGCGCCGGTGACCTGCTCGTCGAAGTCGACGACGCCCCGATCGGCGAGCTGAGCCCGGTAGTCACGGGCGACGCGGTCGAGATCGGAGACGTCGGGAAGCTCGTCCTCGACGGCGGGCGGGCCGGCGAGCCCGAGCCGGACTCGTCCGAGGGCGGTGATCCACGGTGCCGCCGGGTCGGTCTCGGCCCGCTTCGGAAATGCGACGAGCCCTGCGAGCAAGCGCCGAACTTCGACCTCCTCGATGGTCGACCGGTCGCCGCACAAGCGCAGTCCGAGGGCATTCAGCGTCCGCACCCGGACGTCGGCGAGGTCAGAGAGACGCCCACGCATCTCGTTCGCTGCCCTCGTGTTGTACGCGACCAGGGCCAATGCGGCCGGAGGCAGGCCCCATCCCCGGAGAAGGAGCCGAGCCCGTTCGGTCAGCACCCTTGTCTTGCCCGAGCCGGCAGGCGCGATGACGCGGGCGACGGCTTTCGGCTCCGCCACGGCTTCGAGCTGGTCCGGCGCCAGCGGGATGCCAACCGGGTCGCTCGCGCCGAGCGGGCGGAGCGACCCGTGCTCGAGCGAGATCCGGTGAATGACCGCCATCCCGACGCGGCTCGGGAGCGAGGCATCGAGTGGTCCGCCGTCGCAGACCGCTGGGGTGCCGTCCGGTCCCACGACGTCGGCTTCGCCGTCGATGCGGGAGGCACCAAGTCGGCAAGCGACGTCGGCCCAACGCCATCGGCGGCTCGACGTGCCGTGCCGAGCGTCCATGGAGTTGGCCCACACTCCGTGGTGCAGGCGTTCGGCCACGAGGTCGAGATCCGCCGACCACTCCCACGGCTGCAGGCCGGTAACGGCCTCGGGGGGCGGAGCTTCGGGATCGTCGAGCCCGAGACCGGGCACGAGCTCGACGATGAGCGAGCGTCGCTCGCGCCAGGCCGCCCCGAGCTCATCCGCCGTCGCAGGGTTCACCGCGCCGACCCGGATCCGCTCACACGACGACCACTCACGGGGCGCGGCGTCACCCGGCCCGACGACCACGGAGCGGCCGAGCGACAGCGGGTCGAGCATGCCCTGATCTTGGCGCACGGGCGGCGGCTTCATGCGGCCGGCTTGGTTAGGGTGGCCCCGATGAGCGTCGGGCCCTCGTACGACACTGCGTTTCCGATCCTGCAGCGAGGATTACGCGCAACGCATTCGCGCATTGGCCGAGGCGGAGGACGTCCACGCCGGCGACGTGCTGTTTCATGCTGGCGATCTCGATTACGACTGGGTGTTCATCGAGTCCGGCGAGGTGGAGATGCTGGTTCGGACCGCCGGCCCGGGGTCGCCAGAGCAGGTCGTCGTCACGCACGGGCCCGGTCGATTCCTCGGTGAGCTCAACATGCTGACCGGCCAGGCCTCGTACCTGACCGCGAGGGTGACGAAGGACGGTCAGGTGCGCCGCGTCCCACGGGACCGGTTCCGCCGCTTCATGGCCGAGGACGCCGAGCTCTCCGAGGTGATTCTCGAAGCATTCATGGCCAGGCGTCAGATCCTGCTCACCGGCGACGGAGCACGCAGCATCGAGCTGATCGGATCGGCACAGTCTGCCGAAGGCTTGGCGCTACGCAACTGGGCGGCGCGCCAGATCCTGCCCCACACGTGGATCGAAGTCGGAAGCCCCGAGGGCGACGAGCTGATGGCTGCGCTCGACGTCGGCACCAGTGACCTGCCCGTAGCGGTGACTCCGAACGACGTGATCAGGAACGCCACACCGGGAAAGCTCTCCGAGAATCTCGGGTTGTCCTATCGGGCTGTGGGCGAGCGCCACTTCGATCTCGTGGTCGTCGGCGGTGGACCAGCCGGTCTTGCAGCCGCCGTCTATGGAGCCTCCGAGGGCCTCGATACGGTGCTCTTCGACGCGAATGCAGTCGGCGGTCAAGCTGCAGCGAGCTCGCGCATCGAGAACTACCTGGGCTTTCCTTCCGGTTTGTCCGGCGCCGAACTGTCGGCGAAAGCCCTCATCCAGGCGCAGAAGTTCGGTGCGCTCATCACGAGCCCGTGCGTGGCTGAGTCCCTGCAGGTCGACGGCCGGCTCGTGGTCACGCTGTCCGACGGCACGGAGGTGCCGACGCACGCCGTGATCGTTTCGAGCGGAGCTCGGTATCGGAAACTGGATCTCGACCGATGGTCCGAGTTCGAGGCGGTCGGCAGCATCCGTTACTCGGCGACTGCGTTGGACTCCAAATCGTGCGAGGGAGCCGAGGTCGTGGTGGTCGGAGGCGCGAACTCGGCCGGACAAGCGGCAGAGTTCCTTGCGGCCCATGTCGGCCGCGTGCATCTTGTGATCCGCGGTGACGACATCCTCTCCGGGATGTCGCGTTACCTGGCTGATCGGGTGCTCGCCGATCCGCGGGTCGAGGTTCATCTCGGCACCGAGGTCGTGGCGTTGGGCGGGGACTCCAGGCTGATGAGCGCGACGCTGGCCGATCGGAAGACGGGCGATCGGAAAGAGGTGCCCTGCCAGGGTCTCTTCTGTTTCATCGGCGCCACGCCGTGCAGCGAGTGGCTCCACGGAGTGGCGCTCGACGAAGATGGGTTCGTCCTCACCGACCACGACGTCCCGGAGGACTCAGCCGAGCGCTTTGCGCTGCTGGGACGTTCGCCGCTGCCGTTCGAGACCAGCGTTCCGGGGGTGTTCGCGGCGGGCGACATCCGTCGTGGTTCGATGAAACGGGTCGCAGCGGCCGTCGGGGAGGGCGCCAGCGCGGTCAGCTCGGTGCACCGAGCGATCGGAACTAGCCGGCAGTAGTGGTGGTCGTCACGTTGACGACCGTGACCTTCGCACCCGCCGGCAACGCGAACAGTGATGCCTGAGGCGACGGCGAGTAGCTCTTGATCTCGAAGCTCGTCGAGTCCGAGGCGACCTTCACGTAGCCCAGGATGCCTTGCGAGGTCGTGCAGATCGTGCTCGTGCCAGCGACACCCGATGCGACGAAGTCGACGCAGCTCATGTTGAATCCGTTCACCGTCTTGGTCGACTTCGAGACCTTGTCGCCTGCAAAGCCGGCGGCGAGCGAAAAGTCGTTCAGGAACGTGATCCAGTGAGCCGGCGTGTAGAAGTCGAGGATCTTTGCCTCACTGGCGGAGTTGACGGCCGGATATTGGTTGCACGACCACACGGCGCTGGAACCCGCTCCCTCGGCTGGCGGGGTACAGGTATACGCACCCGAGGAATTCACGATGACGCTGAGCGTGGGGTGTTGCCACCGCTGTTGCCACCCGACGGGGTCTCGGTGAACGAGAGATCCTTCGGTGGCTGCACTGCGTACACCACCGTCGTCGGGGAGCTGCCGGTCGTGACGTAGGTCGCCTGGAACGGGGTCGCCTCGCTCGATTTCATATTGGTAGTGAACGCGCTCATGGTCGCCTTGTTGGCTTCGACGTTGTGAGCGATCTTCTTGACGGCCCTCACGATGCTGCACCCGCTGAGCCCGAGCCCACCCAGTGCCAGCGCAATGACGACAATTCCCGTGGCAGCGCGACGGGCTCGGAAACGTCAGGGCTTGGTCGATGTTCAAGAACATGGATCTGGTGCCTCCCGCCACAGCTTCGCGCCAATTCGGCGACGACATGAGTATCGGTTCGTAAGTCGATCTGATTGAGTGCAGGGCTCGAAACCGCAGGACCGAGCCCTAGCCGGCAAGGCCCTCGATGATCTCGGCCTTCGGCAGCTCGGCCAAGAGCGCGCCGGGGAGCACGAGCTTCGAGCGGCGCACGCCGGATCCGATCACGACAAGCTCGGCGTCGACCACGCGGCTGTCGACCAGCACGGGCCAATCACTCGGCAGGCCGATCGGCGTGATCCCGCCGTACTCCATGCCCGTCAATTCGACCGCACGGTCCATCACGAGAAACGACGCCTTGCGAACATCCAGTCTCCTCCTCACCACCCCGTTGACGTCCGCACGAGTGGTCGCCAGCACGACACATGCCGCGAAGCGCTCGGCTCCCTCGCGCTTGCCCCCGACTACGACGCAGTTGGCGAGCATGTCGGGTTGCAGCCCGTACTCCTGCTGGGTGGCGGCCGTGTCCGACACCGCCGGATCGATCTCGACCACGCCGACGCTCTCGAGCAGGCGGCCCGTCTGGGTGAGCGCAGTCTGGGTTGGGCCCGCCAGCAGATCCGGCCGGAGGGAGGCCGGAACGGTCGAGAGCGTGCCGAGCTCGTAGGTGCCCATCTCGGAGGTGCTCATCCCGCCATCGTTGCATCCGCCGGCGTCGGGGTGAGTTCAATTTCTGCGCAAACTTGCCTCCAAAGCAGATTGCGACTGGTCACAATCTGGATGAGAGGCAAGTTTCGAACAAATTCGGATACACCCGACAGAGAGAGCTGAAACACTGACGACGATCGTCAAGGAGGATCACAAGACCATGAACTTCGGAATCGTCCTCCCCGGCGGCACCGCGAGCCAGCAGTTCGAGCAGGCGATCGTCGCCGAGCAGTCGGGTTGGGACGGTGTATTCGTCTGGGAGGCGGCCTACGGAGTGGACGCCTGGGTGCTGCTGGGCGCGATCGCGGCCCGCACGACACGTCTTCGCTTGGGCACGATGCTCACGCCCTTGCCCTGGAGGCGCCCCTGGAAAGTCGCGAGCCAGGCCGTGACGCTGGATCAGATCTCGGCCGGCCGGGCGATCCTCGCGGTCGGGCTGGGAGCGATTGAGACCGAGCTTCCCTCCACGGGGGAGGTCACCGATCTTCGAGGACGAGCGGAACGGCTCGACGAGGGTATCGACCTGATCCGGGCGCTCTGGGCCGGGCAGGCCTCGTTCCACGGTCGCCACTACGACTACGAGTCCGAGCGCGCCGACCTGGCGGAGGTGGGCCGCGCCGTCCAGGACCCGATTCCGATCTGGGTGGTAGGCCTCTGGCCGAGGCCGCGCTCGATGCAACGCGTCCTGCGTTGTGACGGCATCGTGCCGCAGTACCAACTCGCGGGGCGCGACAAGTCCCCGGAGGATGTGCGCGCTCTGCGAGCGTGGCTCGCCGAGCGTGGCGCCAGGCCCGATATCGACGTCGTCGCCGAAGGCGAGACGCCGGCCGACGACCCTGCCGCCGCAGGCGCGCTCGTCGCTCCTTGGCGTGAGGCAGGCTGCACCTGGTGGCTGGAGACGCGCTGGGAGATGCCTCATCACTCCGTTGAGCGCATGCAGGAGGTTCACGAGCGACTGACGGCGGGACCGCCTGCCGGGTGAGCCTCACCGTGAGGCGGTGCGGCGGACTCGGGGCGGACGCGACGGCGTCGGGGCTGCCCCGTCGGTGGCGGGAGTGAAGAGTGTGACTCCCTTGCCGCGTCTTCGTTTCGATTGGTACATGGCGCTATCGGCCTGTGCGATGAAGGTGTCGGCGTCGAGCGGTTCGGTGCTCCAAGCGACCCCGACGCTGGTCCGCAGTTCGACCGCGCCCGGTCCGACGTCGATGGTGGTGCTCATCGCCTCCTCGATACGCTCGGCGATCGCCACCGCCTGTGCCGAGCTCTCGACGCGAGGACAGATCACGAGGAACTCGTCGCCGCCGAACCGGCCGATGTTGTCGCAGTCCCGTACGGTGTCGCGTAGGCGTTGCGCGGCCGCTGCCAGGAGCCTGTCCCCGGCTGCGTGGCCGAAGCGGTCGTTCACGGACTTGAAGCGGTCGAGATCGATGAAGATGAGGGCAGTTCCGGCGCCGGCCGCGCCCGGCATCGCTGTGGTCCGCTCGAGGAGATCGAGCGAGGCCGCTCGGTTCAGGCAGGACGTGAGCTGGTCGACCGACGCTCTCGTCTCGAGATCGTGTCGCAGCTGAACACGGTCGGTGACATCGGTGAGACATCCGACGGCGCCCGTCACGACGCTTGCGGCGTCGGTGAGTGCCCGCAGGCTCAACAGGCAGACGCGATCGTCGTCATGGGCCGCCAGTGCCGGCCCGGCGGGATCCGCCTCCCCAAAACGAAGCCTGATCTCGATATCGTCCACCAACTCGTCGGCCAGTACGGCGGCCAGAGCAGCCTCGAGGATCGGCCTGTCCTCGGCCACCACCGACGACATGGACCCCGCGATGGTGGCCTCGGAGGCGTTTCCGACGATCGAGTGCAGCAGATCGTTGGTGAACGTCACGCGACCGGTCGTGTCGATCTCGAACAGGCCGACCGGGACAGTCTCGGACAACCGGCTCAACAGCTGCTCACGAGACAGAAGTCTTGATATCTCCCGCTCGGTCGTCTTCTGCGCCGTCGTGTCCCGAACCAGAAGGCAGACCCTGCCGGAGGCGGACCCGGAGGCGGTGATCGGGGCGAGCCGCCCCTGGAACCAGCGGGCGCCGGCGGGGACGTCGAGGCAGAAGTCCCAGATCTCCACGCAGCCCGTCTCGAGGACGCGGCGGATGATATCGAGCAACTGCAGGCCGAGCTCGTCACCGATGACGTCACGAACCGATCGGCCCAGGTGCTCGTCTCGCGGGGCTACCAGCAGGTCCTCGTTGGTGGTCCAGACGCCGCAATAGATCCCGTCCTCGTCGAGCTCGAACACGACATCGTCGAGTGACGAGAGGAGGGCGTGCAGGCGGGCTTCGCTCTCCCGCAGCGCCGTGCCGGCCACCCGGGGGCCGCCGATCTGGATCACTGTCGCCACCGGATGCCGGGGCGCGGCGGTATTGCCACCCTTTAGGTATCGGCTAGCAAGGCGTCGCGATTAACCTCGAAAGCTGCTCGCGGGCTTGATCAGGTAGAACAAGGGGCGATGAGGGTTCTCGTGGCCGAGGACGACGACGCCCTCAGGTCGGTGCTGGAGCGGGGGCTGCAGAGGGCCGGGTACGTCGTCGACAGCGTCTCTAGCGGCTCGGACGCGCTGGCGTACCTTGCGGCCTACGAGTACGACGTCGCCGTCCTCGACTGGCGGATGCCCGTCATGAGCGGGATCGAGGTCGTGCAGTCGCTGCGTCGCGCGGGTGCGGGGCTGCCGGTCCTCATGCTCACGGCTCGAGACCTCCCGACCGACCGCGTCCTCGGACTCGACGAAGGTGTCGACGACTACATGGTGAAGCCGTTCGACTTCCCCGAGCTCCTGGCCCGGTTGCGAGCGCTGCAACGCCGGCCCGCTGAGACCCACCAGCCGATCCTCGCGGTCGGTGATCTCGTCTACGACCCGGCCACGCGGGCGGTCAGAGCAGGCGGCAACGCGATCAGCCTCACCCAGATCGAGCTCGGTATCCTCGAGGCCCTGTTGAGGCGCTCGCCTGCTGTGGTGACCCGACGATCCATCGCACTCCAGGTCTGGCAGGACGAGGCCGACGCTCTCGGCTCGAACACCATCGACGTTCACGTCGCCCGCCTCCGATCGAAGCTGTCCGGCGCCCACGTCCGGATCGACACCCACCGCGGTGTCGGCTACTGCCTGCTGGCCGCATGAGGTCCCGGCAGCCGGCGCCCGTCAGGCAGCGCCTGGCGCCTTCGATCAAGGTGGCGCTCGTGACCACCCTGGTGGTGAGCGTCGTGTACGCGGGGTCGGTCGCGTTCTTGGACGAGTTCGTGGCGCACCGGCTGGTGGTACAGGTCCAGCGTCAGCTCAAGAGCCGGCTCGACGCGGCTCGCGTGCGCCCGCCCGCGCTCGCCACCGAGGAACCGGACTCGCCGGGCGGCGGAGTCCACTACGGGCTCGGGATCTACGGCGAGCCGATCTACGTCTGGGAGGTCCGCCCGCACGGTCTCGTCGCGGAGGCAGACGCCGACACGCCGGCGCTGCCTTCGCTGGCCTGGCCCGCGGCGGGTGCAGGATCGGTTACGAGGAGCCTTTCGGGCACCGACTACCGGCTCTTGTCTGTGAAGTACCGGGGCGGACTTCTCGTTGCCGGCGAGAGCCTTACAGAGCTGACCCATGTTGAGAGCATTCTCACCATCTCGGAGCTCGCGGCAGCCCCTGTGCTCCTCATCGCAATCTTCCTGGCGTCGCTGCTCATCGGTCTTCGCTCGGCTAGGCCGATCGAGCTCGCGCGGCGCCGGCAGCTCGAGTTCACGGCCGACGCGTCCCACGAGCTGCGGACCCCGCTCACCGTGATCGAGGCCGAGCTGTCGCTCGCCCGGGGCCTCGACGCCGGCTCGGATCCGGCCGCACTCGACCGGATCGCCCGGGAGAGCGAGCGGCTGAAGCGGATCGTCGACGACCTGCTCTGGTTGGCGCGTTTCGACGCCGCCCCTCCGCCACCGCGCGCCGACCCGATCGACCTCGTGACGATCGCCGAGGTCTGCGTCGAGCGCTTCGGGCTCCTCGCCAGCGCCAGGTCGCTCGACCTTCAGATGAAACGGCTCGGAGCTGCACCCGCGTCCGTCGTCGCGCCGGCTGAGTGGATCGACCGTCTCGCGGCGGTGCTGGTCGACAACGCTTGCAAGTTCGCCGGCGAGGGGGGTGCGGTGCGCGTCGAAGTAGGGCGGGTCGGCTCGCGGGTCGTGTTCGCCGTGGAAGACACGGGTCCCGGGATACCGCCGGCTGAGCGCGAGCGCCTGTTCGACCGGTTCAGGCGCGGCACCAATCACGCCGGCGGCCATGGGCTCGGCCTCGCCATCGCCGACTCGGTCGTGCGCTCGACCGGCGGCAGGTGGCGGGTCGACGACGCCGGACCCGATCTCGGTGGCGCACGCTTGGAGGTGTCGTGGCCCGCATAGCCCGGGGTCGCGCCCGCCGGCCCGGGGTCCCGCCCGCCAGCCCCGGATTGCGCCCGCCGGCCCGGATTGCGCCCGCCGGCGGGAGCCCTACCCCTGGCCGAGGATGAACTCCTCGACCGCTTTCGCGAAGCCCTCGTCCTCATACGAGGCGGTGACGCGATCGGCCTCCCGCTTCACCTCGTCGTCCGCATTGCCCATCGCGATCGAGAGACCCGAGTTCTTGAACATGAGGACGTCGTTCACGCCGTCGCCGATCGTCGCGACGGCCTCGTGCGGCATCGAATATGTGTCGCACAGGTAGTCGACGACCGCCCCCTTGTTCGCGTCCGGGTTCGTGACGTCGAGGTAGTAGGGCTGCGAGCGGTGCGCCGAGACGCGGTCGCCGAACTGCTTCTGGCTGTCCGCCTCGGTCTTCTCGACGAGGTCGTGGTCGTCGCTCACGCCGACGATCTTCGCGATATCGGTCGTGATCCCGTCGAAGCTCGCCACCACCGTCGGCGGGAACTGCACGGTCCACGCCTCGCGGTCGACATGGGCAGCCTTCGGGTCTCGCACGAGCCACTCGGCGCCGCGATACAGCCAGACGTCGAGGCCGGCGGCCGACAGCAGGGCCACGACTGGTTCGACGAGCTCGGTCGGGATCACCTTCTGCGAGATGACGGTCAGATCGGGCCGGGCGAACAGCCCGCCGTTGAAGGCGGCGATCGGGGTGGTGAGCCGCAGAGGCTCGACGAGCATCGCCATGCCCCGGGGCGGCCGCCCGCTCGTGATCGCGAAGAGGATGCCGGCCTCGCCGAGCTTTGCGACCGCGGCTTTCGCACGCTCGGTGAGGATCTTGTCCTCCGTGACGAGCGTCCCGTCGACGTCGGCGAGAAGGAGGCGTATGGGGGAGGGGGCCATGTCGCTCCTAGGTCTGCGGTTGGGTCGAGCCGACGTAGGCATCGACGTTCTCCAGGTAGAGATCGGCGATCGTCGTCGCCGTCTGGTCGCGGGTCGCACGGCCGGCGAGATACTCCCGGAGCGCCGCTTCCCAGATCGTTCTACCCACGGCGAAGCCGTCGAAACCGGGCACCGGCGCCGCGATGCGCAACCAGTCCAGCAGGCGCTCCTCGGTCACCCCGCGCCCGAGCACGATGCAGACGACCTTGTCGCGACCGCCGGCCCGGGCCTGTGCGACGACGCGGGCGCAGTCGGCGGCGCTGTCGAGGCCCTCGATCTTCCAGATGTCCGGCTCGACTCCCTGCTCCTGCTGGGCGCGGATCGCTTCCACGACCAGGGCCGGCCGGATCTCGTCGTCGTATCGATCCTGGTCGCCGCCGCACCGCTCGAGCTGTTCGGGCGTGGCGGGCACCAGCAACTCGTAAAGGAAACGACGCCCCTGCCCGTGCAGCCAGCCGCCCAGCTGCGCCAACCGCGCCGCCTGGCGGGCGTTGAGCGCTGCGTCGCCTTCGGGGTTGTAGCGAACCAGGACCTTGGTGAAGGTCGGGTCGAAGGCCTCGATGTGGCTCGCGAAGTCCTCGCCGTACTGGAGCTCGAACTCGGCCTGGCCGGATCGCTCGGCAGGCATCGCCAGGACGTGGCCACCTGCCTTCGCCTGTCGCGCGACGGCGGCGCCGAACTCCTCGTCGACGAGGACGCCGGCGCAATTGCGGGGGCGCCGCGACTGACCGCCTGCTCGAAGCCTTCGAAGATGAGAGCCTTCGCGTCGCTGATGCCGGCGCGCACCTCGTCGGAGATCGGCGGGGTCGCGTGGAACAGGTCCTTCTCGAACGATCCGCGGTGATCGAACGCGAGCAGGTAAAGCGGTTTGTCGTACCCGAGGTCCATGGACATTCTCCCGTCGGAATCGGAGCTTTGGTCGGTCGCTAGGTACCGTCTGGGAGATACCAGCGATAGGGGGCCACCAGCGCGTCGATTGACCGTGGCCCCCAAGATCCCTGCTTGTAGGGCTGCAACCGCGGCGGGTTTTCGAGCAGCGGCATCGAGATCTCCCAGAGTCGCTCGATGCCGTCCGCTCGTGTGAACAGGGACTGGTCACCCCTCATCGCATCGAGGAGGAGGTGCTCATACGGCGCCAGCCCGTGGCTCGAGCGGAACGAGTCGGCGTAGCTGAATTTCATCTGCGCCGGCCCGAGCTGCATCACGGGACCTGGCTCCTTGGCGAGGAACGTGAGTCTGATCCATCCCGGATCGTCGACGTCGATGACGAGCTCGTTGCCCCGGCCATGCAGTTCGCCCAGCGCGTCGAGCGCGAACATCCGCATCGTCGGCTCCTTGAAGCCGAGAGTGATCATCTGGCGGCTCTCGGGCATGCACTTGCCGGACCGCAGGAAGAACGGGACGCCTGCCCAGCGCCAGTTGTCCACCTCGGCCCGCAACGCCACGAACGTCTCGGTACGCGATCTCGCGCTCACCCCGGGCGACGACCGGTATCCCTCGTACTGGCCGCGGATGACGTGCGCCGGTTCGATCGGGAGCATCGCCTCGAAGGCCTTGGTCTGCTCGTCCCGGAGCGCTCGGGCGTTCAGTGCGATCGGCGGCTCCATGGCGACGAAGCCGAGGACCTGGAACAGGTGGGTCACGATCATGTCCCGGAAGGCGCCGGTCTTCTCGTAGAAGGCGGCCCGGCCCTCGATCGAGAGAGTCTCGGGCACGTCGATCAGTACGTAGCTGATGTGGTCGCGGTTCCAAACGGGCTCGAACAGACCGTTCGCAAAACGCATCGCGAGGATGTTGTCGACTGACTCCTTCCCCAGGAAGTGGTCGATCCGGAACACTTGCGACTCGTCGAACACCCGGTGGATGGTGTCGTTGAGCGCCCGGGCGGACGCCAGGTCCGTGCCGAAGGGCTTTTCGACCACCACGGCAGCGTTTCGTGAGAGACCGGTCGCGCCGAGCATCCCGATCACCGAGGGGAACGCCGGCGGCGGCACGGCGAGATGGAAGAGGCGCCGTGGGTGAGTCCCGAGCTCCCTATCGGCCGTCGCGACCGCGTTCTCCAGCTCGCCCGGGTGATCGCGGTCCGCCGCCCCGAAGGAGAGGTTGGCAGCGAATGCTTTCCAGTCGGCGCCCGTCGGCTTGGCGATCCCGAACTGCGCCACGGCCTGTTTGGCGTGCGCCCTGAATTCCTCGGCCGTCAAAGCGGAGGCCGGGGGTGCCGAGCCGATGATCCGGTAGTGGCGAGGCAGGAGGCCGGCCTTGGCGAGATGGAACAACCCGGGCAGGAGCTTGCGCTTGGCGAGGTCTCCGGTCGCGCCGAAAAGAACAAGGATGTGATCGGGCGGGCGGTTCACAACCGAGATCGCCTTCTTCGCTGTCGTGCGGGTCTTCGTCGCCATGGCCTGAGTCGATCACACCTGCGCGCAAGACTACGGGTCATGGGCCTTGATCAGGAGAAGCAAGCGGCGGCCGAAGCGGCGGCCGAGCTCGTCGAGAGTGGGATGACGGTCGGGCTGGGCACCGGCACGACGGTCGCGTTCCTGTTGCCGGCGCTCGCAGCACGCCGTTTGCGCATCCGCTGCGTAGCGACGTCCCCGCGCACCGAGGACGCGGCGCGCGCTCTCGGGATCCCGATCGAGGGGTTCGGGTCGACAGACCGTTTCGATCTCGCCATCGACGGGGCTGACCAGATCGCCCCGGACGGTTGGGTGGTGAAGGGCGGCGGCGGGGCGCACACGCGGGAGAAGATCGTGGCGGGGGCGGCGGACCGTTTCGTGGTGATCGGCGACTCGACCAAACCGGTGGCCAGGCTGCACCCCCCGGTGCCCGTCGAGCTGCTCGAGTTCGGCGTCGCCGCGACGTTGCGCCACCTCGAGCCCGTCGCGTTGCGCGACGTGCCTCGGAGCCCCGACGGGGGCGTGATCGCCGACTTCAGCGGGCCCGTGGACGATCCCGAAGCGCTCGCGCGCCGCCTCGGGGCGACTCCTGGCGTCGTCGAGCACGGGCTCTTCCCCCCAGGGATGGTGTCGATGGTGCTGATCGGTCGCGGCACGACGGCTGAGGAGATGCGGCTCGACCGGTAGCGCTCAGACGACTGCTCGCGCCGCCTCGTCGGCGATGACGAACGACCGCCGTGCACCTTCGACGTGGCTGGCCGGTATGGACTGGTCCCCGGACAGCAGCTTGTCGAGGGCGTCCTTCTTGTCGGCGCCGGTCACGAGCCACATCAACTCGTCCCCGCGCGAGAGGCCCAGGTAGGTCAGCGTCATGCGCCGGGTGCCTTGGTACGGGCCTGTCAACCACACGAGACGGCGCCTTTCCTCCAGCACCGGGTCGCCTGGCACGAGCGAGGCCGTGTGGCCGTCCGGTCCGAGCCCGAGATGGACGAGGTCGAAACGGGCCGGGATCAACAGCCCGTAGTCGTCGGCAGCGGTCTCGAGAAGGGGGTTCTCGACCGGCATTGCGATCACGGTCGCCTCGGTCCCGGCGAGGGCGGCGATGAGGTGGGTGAGGTTCCGGCTCTCGTCGCCGGCCGGCGCAATTCGTTCGTCCACTTGGTAGATGACGACGCGGTCCCAGTCCACCGCCTCCTTGCGGAGCTCACGGAACATCGCCCAGGGCGTGTGGCCGCCGGACACTGCGAACGTGAACGCACCGTGGTCGGCGACGGCGATCTCGGCCCGGCCGGCGACGAACCGGGCTCCGGCGACGGCGACTTCGTCGGCGTCGTCGAGAACGTCGAGCTCGTGGTGCACGGCTAGCTCGACTTCTCGACGTGGCCGCCGAATTCGCTTCGCATCGCCGAGAGCACCTTGTCGGTGAACAGCCCGAGCCCGCGGGACTCGAAACGCTCGATGAGCGCGGCCGTGATCACTGGTGCCGGTACACCCTCGTCGACGGCGGCATGAACCGTCCACCGACCTTCGCCCGAGTCGGAGACCCGGCCGGCGAAGTCGTCGAGCTGCGGCGAGCGTGCCAGGGCGTCCGCGACGAGATCGACGAGCCAAGAGCCCACCACCGAACCGCGGCGCCAGACCTCGGCCACCTCCGCGACGTCGATCTCGTACTGGTAGGCCTCTGGATCGCGAAGCGGGGTCGTCTCGGCGTCGGCCTCCTGAGGCTTGAGGCCGGCGTCGGCGTTCTTGATGATGCTCAGGCCCTCGGCGATGGCGGCCATCATCCCGTACTCGATCCCGTTGTGCACCATCTTCACGAAATGGCCGGCGCCGTTCGGGCCGCAGCGGAGGTATCCGTCCGGCGCCGTGCCGTCCTTCCTCGTCCGGCCGGGCGTCGGCTCGGCTGACCCCTTGCCCGGAGCGATCGTCTTGAAGATCGGGTCGAGGTGGGCGACGACGTCCTCCTCGCCGCCGATCATGAGGCAGTAGCCGCGCTCGAGCCCCCAGACTCCGCCCGAGGTGCCGCAGTCGACGTAGTGGAGGCCCGAGGACGCCAGCGCCTTCGCCCGCGCGATGTCGTCGATGTAGTAGGAGTTGCCGCCGTCGATGACGATGTCACCTTGTTCGAGCAGGCCGACGAGCTTGTCGAGGGTCTGCTGGACGATGGCGGCCGGCAGCATCAGCCAGACGGCCCGGGGCGTCTCGAGCTTCTGCACGAAGTCCTTCAGCGACGAGGCACCGGTCGCCCCGTCGGCCTCCAGAGCCTTGACGGCGTCCGCGCTCACGTCGTAGGCGACGCAGCGGTGGCCGTCGCGCATGAGGCGCCGGACGAGGTTGGCACCCATCCGGCCGAGCCCGACCATTCCGAGCTGCATGGGTTTCTCAGTGGTCACTCTTTGCCTCCTTGAGCGCGCGGTAGCGCCGGATCAGCGCATTTGTGGACGAGTCATATGTGAGCTCGGGCTCGGATGAGGCCTCGAGGGCGGGGAGTATCTGCACCGCGAGCACCTTGCCGAGCTCCACGCCCCACTGGTCGAACGAGTCGATGTCCCAGATTGTGCCCTGGGTGAACACGCTGTGCTCGTAGAGGGCGACGAGCGTGCCGAGGACCCGGGGGGTCAGCCGTTCCGCCAGCAGGACGTTCGTCGGGCGGTTCCCCTGCATTACGCGATGCGGGGCGATTTTTTCCAGCGTGCCCTCGGCCAGAATCTCTGCCTCGGTCTTGCCGAACGCGAGCGCTTGTGCCTGGGCGAAGACGTTCGACGAGAGGATGTCGTGGTGGGCGCCGATCGGGTTGAGGCTCTTGCCGAAACCGATCAGGTCGACCGGGATCAGCTTCGTCCCTTGGTGGATGAGCTGGTAGAAGCTGTGCTGTCCGTTCGTGCCGGGCTCGCCCCAGTAGACGGGGCCCGTCTCGTAGTCGACGTCCACGCCCTCGAGCGTGACGTGCTTGCCGTTCGACTCCATCGTCAGCTGCTGCAGGTACGCCGGGAACCGCTTCAGATACTGCTCGTAGGGCATGACGCCGATCGTCTGGACGCCGAAGAAGTCGACGTACCAGACGGCCAGGAGGCCCATGATCACCGGCAGGTTCTGATGAAGCGGCGCGGTGCGGAAGTGCTCGTCCATATCGTGGAACCCGGCCAGCATCTCCTTGAAGTGCTCTGGGCCGATGGCGAGCATCGTGGAGAGCCCGATGGCCGAGTCCATCGAGTAGCGCCCGCCTACCCAGTCCCAGAATTCGAACATGTTGGCGGTGTCGATCCCGAACTCGGCGACTCGCTCGGCGTTGGTGGACACGGCGACGAAATGCTTGGCGATGTCGACGCCGGCTCCGAGCTTCGACCGCACCCAGTCGCGGGCCGTGTGGGCGTTCGTAAGCGTCTCGAGGGTCCCGAACGTCTTGGAGGAGATGATGAAGAGGGTCTCGTCCGCCTCGAGGTCCCGGGTCGCCTCGGCGAAATCGGTCGAGTCGACGTTGGACACGAAGCGGAACGTCATGTCCCGGCTCGAGTAGTGGCGCAGCGCTTCGTAGGCCATGACGGGCCCGAGGTCCGAGCCGCCGATCCCGACGTTCACGACGTTACGGATGCGCTTTCCGGTGTGGCCCGTCCAGTCGCCGCTCCGGACCCGTTCGCAAAACGCACTCATGTGCCCCAACACCCCGTGCACCTCTTTCACGACGTCGACGCCGTCGACGATGAGCGATGCGCGCTCGGGCATCCGAAGGGCGACATGTAGTACGGCGCGGTCCTCCGACACGTTGATGTGCTCGCCCCGGAACATCGCGTCGCGCCGCTCTGGCAGTCCGGACTCCTCCGCCAGACGGATGAGCAGGTCGAGGGTGGTGTCGGTGACCCGGTTCTTCGAGTAGTCGAGATACAGCCCGCAGGCCTCGGCGCGCAGTCGCTCGCCGCGCGCTGGGTCGTCGGCGAAGATCTGGCGCAGGTGGCGTGGTGCGATCTCGTCGTGGTGCGCCTGGAGCTCGCTCCAGGCCGGCCTCTCACGAAGTGGCGTCACGAGGTGACCCTATGGGACCTCGGCCTCGAATGCCAGATCGGGCGACCGCGGCGATCACCGGTCGCGCGTTGCTCGCGCACGGCTTGCGCACTGCTCGCGGGACGCCCCTCGGGCATGTCCCGAATTCGTGTTGAACTTGCTTCGGAAACAGATTGCGACCAGTCGCAATCTCGATGAGAGGCAAGATTGGCCCAACGAAAATTTGTTCCCCGGGTCCGGCCTGGCGGCGGTGGATCAGGCGAGCTCGGTCGGAGCGGCGCGGCTGGCGGGCGAAGAAGCGACCGATGTCCGTGGCTGCGGGGCCGGCGCCGGGCTCGTCGCGGTAGAAGCGCTCGGGGGGGCTGTGCCGACGCCTCTTCTCAGCTCTACCTGAGGAATGAGCCACGACGCCAGGAACGCGATCGCAGCGATCGGTGCCGCGATGACGAATACCGTCTGGATCGATTCGGAGTAGGCGGTGACCAGCCCGTGGTGGATCTCGGGCGGAAGCTTGTCGAGGATCGCCGGTGTCAGGCTCGAGGTCGTCACGCCGGGTGGCAAAGTGAGGTGGCCCAGGTGCTTGATGAGGTTGCCGACGAGAACATTCGAGAAGATGGCTCCGAAGATGGCGGTACCGAACGAGCCGCCGATCGAGCGGAAGAACGTCGCTCCCGACGTGGCGACGCCGAGCTCGGAGTAGGGGACGGCGTTCTGAACGACGAGCACCAGCACCTGCATCACGCAGCCGAGGCCGACACCGAGCACGAGCATGAAGAACGACGCGGCCACATAGCTCGTCCCGATACTCATCCGTGACAGGAGGAGGACTCCGACCGTTATGAGCGCGGTGCCGAGGATCGGGAAGACCCGGTAGCGGCCGGTCCGGCTGATCACCTGTCCCGAGCCGATGGACGCGATCAACAGGCCGGCCATGAGCGGCAGCAGCTGGAGGCCGGAGATCGTCGGCGACTCTCCGCGCACGAGCTGGAAGTACAGGGGCAGATAGACGATGGCGCCGAACATGGCGAAGCCGACGATGAAGCCGACAAGGTTCGCGACCCAGAACGTCCTGATCTTGAAGAGGTGGAGCGGCAGCACCGGTTCGGTCGCGTGCAACTCCACGACGGCGAACACGCCCGACAGCAAGACGCCGCCGATGCCGAGGCCGATGATCGTCGTCGAGCGCCAGGCGAAGGTCGTGCCGCCGAGGCTCGTGAAGAGCACGAGGCACGTCGTGGCGAGGACGAGGAGGACGGTGCCGAGGTAGTCGATGACGTGGTGAACACGGGTGAGCCGACCCGGGACCGTGCTGGCGACGACCGCGAGCGCGATGAGGCCGATCGGCACGTTCACGTAGAAGATCCATCGCCAGGAGAGCTGCTCGACGAACACGCCTCCGAGCAGCGGTCCGATCACGCTCGCCACGCCGAACACGGCGCCGAAAAGGCCCTGGTAGCGACCACGGTCCCGCGGCGGGACGATATCCCCGACGATCGCCTGCGCTCCGACCATCAGGCCGCCAGCACCGAGTCCCTGGATCGCCCGGAACGCGATGAGCTCGATCAAGGTCTGGCTGAGGCCGGAGAGGATCGAGCCGATCAGGAAGATCACGATGGCGGCTTGGAAGAAGACCTTCCGGCCGTACTGATCGCCGAGCTTTCCCCACAGCGGTGTCGAGCACGTCGCCGCAAGCAGGTAGGCGACGACGATCCAGGCGAGGTGAGAGCCGCCGTGGAGGTCGGCGACGATCGTGGGAAGCGCCGTCGAGACGATCGTCTGGTCGAGCGCGGCCAGGAACATGCCGAGCATGAGCGCGCCGATGATGAGAAGGATGCGGCGATGGCTCAGGACCGGAATGGCGCCGTCCGTGGAATGGGGGGTCGATTCCTCGATCATCTAGTTCGCTTTCTCTCACGTGCTCTCACGGGCGGCGCCAGTCCGCTCATGAGACTGTCCAGAGCCGAGCTCGTCAGCACGGCCAGGGAGTCCGCCCCGCCGTTCGCGCTCCAGTAAATGGCAGCGACCCGTGCCGCCGCCAACGCGGTCGCCGTCACGAGGCAGGGGTACGGATCGTGACTCGGGTCCTTTCCGAGGCGTTGTGCGAGCGCTTCGGCGAGGACCCGCTCGACCTCCGAGAGGTGGGCGGCGTAGGCGCCACGCAGCTCAGGGTCCTGCCGGACGACGCAGAAACGCCGGAACCATGCATCCTTGCCCTCGCCGAGGTCGTCGAACTCCTCGTCGATCGTCGACGCGTACCCGGTGAGCACCACCTGCAGGGCCTCGAGAGGCGACTCTCGCAGGGGCCGAGCGAGCAGGTTCGCCCGCAGTTGCTCGACGCGATCGGGGTCGGCTCCGATGACGGCTGACTCCTTGGAAGGGAAGTAGTTGAAGAAGGTCCTGGTCGCGACGTCGGCCGCCTCGGCGATGTCTTCGACGGTGACGTGAGCGAAGCCGCGCTCCGCCACGAGCTGCAGGGCGGCGTTGCGCAAGGCGCGGCGGGTTGCCTGCTTCTTGCGATCACGGCGCCCGACGTCGCAGACGATCGCCGGCACCTCGGCCGAGGCGCGGTCCTCAGCCGCCTGAACCAACATTGTGCCGTCAGTATAACCTTGCATCGCGTGCACCTACGCGGGCACGCCGCCGCGCTCGATGAGGCCGGCTGACCGCTTTCTCGACGGGCCGGCCGCGCCGGCGCCGGACCTCGCGCAGCTACTTGGCGACGCCGCCACTCCCCGCGCCACCGCGCCGATTTGGAGCCCGTCGGGCGCGTGTGACTGCCGGGGAGCCCACAAGCTCGGGCGAACGGGCTGCCCATCTTCGAATGTGCTGCCCTACGAACTTCGAGGCGGAGTCGGCTTCACCCTCCTTGATCAGCTCGAAGATCTTCTGGTGCTCGCGTGTGAGACTCTTGGCGGTCTCGGGCCACGAGCCGCGGCTCATCCCCTGCAGCATCTCTTCGCGGTTGACGGTCCGGCAGCCGCGCAGCACGACAGCAGCGAGCTCATTGCCGCACCCCTCGATCACAGCGGCGTGAAATGCGACGTCCAGGGCGTTGAACGAGCGCGGATCGAGTGAGGTGTCTGCCATCTTTGCAAGCAGGGAGCTCAACGTCGCGAGCAGCTCTTCGTCTGCGCTCGCGGCTGTTTGCCCGAACGCCCAGGATTCGAGGATGCACCGAAGCTCGACAATCGAATTGCGGGGATAGTGGCCGAGGGCAAGATGCAAGCGGAGAATGTCAGCGAACGCATCCCCCGGTTCTCGCCTGAGCACCGCTCCGAATGGGCCCCGTTGGATGTCGACGAGATCGAGCGCTTCGAGCACCCTGAGCGCCTCGCGGAGCGACGCCCGAGAGACGCCGAGCGCAGCGGCGAACTCTCGCTCGGGGGGCAAGCGGCCGCCTGGAACCAATCGGCCGCTGAGCAGAGCAGCTTCGAGCTGGTCGATGATCTCCTCGAAGGTTCGCCGTCCTCGTATCGGCTTGATCCAAGCCGTCGTCTCAACAGAGGTCACGATGAATCACGCCCAGGGTGTTGGTTGATCACAAGCCGGCTCCTCTTGACCCTATAGGTCAGACCATCTAGCCTACGACCATTCGGCCATAGTTGCACCGCAAGGGCGCTGGTCGGCGCGTACGGCCACCAGCCGATGGCTCGTCCGGGCACACAACGGCGCCACTGCGTCCGACGACGACCAGATGGGTCAAGCCAGACTTTCGACGAGGTTGTGAGTGGCGAGGGGGACTGTGACAAATGCCTTCAGATGAGGTGCTACCGGAGGGTGGTCGCCCCGAGAGAGGCCAACTCAGCCGTCGTGGATTCCTCCGGTCCACTCTGAGCGGGGCGGGGCTGCTGGCCGCCGGCGCAGCCCTCGAGGCATGCGGAAGCAACAACTCCTCTGCGACAAGCTCCACGACAACCACGACGACCAGCTCGAATGCTCCCAAGCGCGGGGGCAATCTCCGCGTGGCGATGGTTGGGGGGACCCCTGCGGACACGCTGGACGCGGACGACGAGATCAACTTTCCCGAGGTCATGCGTAACTTCGCGCTCTACAACGGCCTCGTCAGCCTGGACGCGAACTGCAAGACCATCTCCATGGACCTGGCCGAGGAGATGATTCCGAGTCCTGACGCCAGGACCTGGACGATCCGGCTCAGGCCCGGCGTCACGTTCCACAACGGCAAGCCGCTGACGGCTGAGGACGTCGTCTACACCTTCTCGCGGATCATCAATCCCAAGGCCCCCCATAACGGCGCGGCGGCCTTGCCCACCAGTCCCGGCCAGATGAAGGTCCTGGACGCTCACACGGCCCGGGTGACCTTCGACATCCCCTATGCGACCTTCCTGGAGCAGATATCGCTCAATTACTACTTCGGCATCGTCCCAGTCGGCTATGACCCGAAGAAGGCCATCGGGACGGGCCCCTTCAAGGTTCAGAGCTTCACTCCCGGTGTGCAGAGCGTCTTCGTGAGGAATCCGAACTACCACAAGCCGGGGCTTCCGTACCTCGACGAGCTCACGGTGATCGACTCGTTCCAAGATTCGACCGCCGCCTTCAACGCGCTCAGCGCCGGGCAGGTCGACATCTGCGAGAACGCGCCACTCAGTCTTACGAGTCAAGTCAAAGGCAGCACGTCGCTGAAGGCGCTCATCTCGGCGCCAGGCGCCTGGATTCCCTTTACGATGCGCGTCGACGTTCCGCCTTTCAACGACGTGCGCGTTCGCCAAGCATTCCGCCTCCTCGTTGACCGGCCTCAAATGATTTCGTCCTCTGCATACGGCCTGGGAATCGTCGCCAACGACGTGTTCGGGCTCCACGATCCTTGCTACGACAATTCCTTGAAGCGAAGCCAGGACATCCCACAGGCAAAGTCGCTCCTCAAGCAAGCCGGCCACAGCGACTTGAGCGTCGAACTGGTCACCGCCGATTTCACAGCCGGCGCCGTGCTGGCCGCGCAGGTGTTCGCACAGCAGGCGCAAGCCGCCGGCGTGACTGTGACGCTGCGCAACCTGTCCGTGACCGACTTCTTCTCCAACTACCTGAAGTGGACCTTTTCACAGGACTTCTTCGCCTGTGCGCCATTCATGAGCCTTGCGGCGCAAACGACCGTCCCGAACGCGAATTTCAACGAGACGCACTTCGACGACGCTCGTTACAACTCGCTGTACCAACAGGCGAACGGCACCCTCGACGCGACGAAGCGCTGCGAGCTGATCAAGGAGATGCAGTCCATTCAGTTCACAGAAGGCGGCTACATCATTCCGTCGTACAATCCGACCGTCGACCTCATGTCGACCAAGGTCAATGGCTTCGGTCGGGCGGCTACCGGGATCCCGCTCGGAAACGGTAACTGGGAACAAGCGTGGATCGAGTAGCGCGGACCTCCCGGCCGGGCCGGAACAGGGGGCTCAATTGACGACGTTCGAATCGCCGCAGGGGTCCGATCCGCCGGCGGCCCTCGAGCCTCCTCCGCTCTACGCGAATGTGGGCGTCCCCACCTTTCTACGTTCTGCTCTTTGCCTCGACCCGGGGGCGCTCGACGCCGACATCGCAGTGATGGGCGTCCCGACTGACGAAGGGTCCCCGTTCCTACCGGGAACCAGGTTCGGTCCTCGGTCTATTCGCGAGCACTCCCTCCGTTTCGCCGGCGGCCCGGGCTATTACGACCCGCAGAGCCGGCGGACGTTCCTGGAGCGGGAGATGCGCGATGGCCGGATCGTCGATGCCGGGGATGCCGCCATCCTGCCGACGAACGTGGTGGACACGTTCGGTTACATCACCGCGATGGCGCGGGCGATCCTGCAACGGGGTGCGATCCTGGCCGTCATCGGCGGCGATCATGCCATCACGTATCCCGTCGTGCGCGCCTACAGCCAGCCACTCCACGTGATGCACTTCGACGCCCATCTCGACTACCTGCCGTTCGTGCACGGGCTGGAGATGACCAACGGTCATGCTTTCCGGCACATCTCCCATATGCCGCACGTCCAGAGCCTGACCCAGATCGGGATCCGGAGCATCCGGAACTCGCGGGTGACGCTCGAAGACTCGATTGGGGACGGGAACCGGGTGGTCACGATGGACGAGTTCAGGGCGAACGGCCCAGAGGTGATCATCGGGGAGGTGCCTCCAGGCGCTGACTGCTACGTCAGCATCGACATCGATGTCCTTGACATGTCGCTGATCCCGGGGTGTGTCTCCGCCGAGCCGAACGGCATGGACTACGCCGAGCTGCGGGACTCGCTCACCTTGCTGGCCGAGCGGACCCGAGTGGTCGGCTTCGACCTGGTGGAGGTCAATCCCCTGCTGGACGTGGGCACCGGCGTGACCTCCTACCTCGCGACGCACACGATCGTGGAATTCCTCGGTCAAATCTGTAGTCAGGAGTGGTATCTGTCGGAGCGTGGGGCCAGCTAGAGGCACCTCGCCCGCCAACGTTCGTAGCGCCGATTCCGTCCAGTACCGGGAGGACAGATGCGACAGGGAGACATCAGCAGCAGCCGGGACACCGTGGGCGTCGCTGTTGTGAACTACAAGATGCCGAGATTGCACAACAAGGAACAGGTTGTGAACAACTGCCGCCAGATCGCCGACATGGTGCGCGGGATCAAGAGCGGTCTGCCCGGAATGGACCTCATCGTCTTTCCCGAGTACAGCACGCACGGCATCATGTACGACCGTCAGGAGATGTTCGACAACGCCGCCGAGATCCCGGGGGTGGAGACAGACATCTTCGCCGAGGCCTGCGTGGATGCAGGCGTGTGGGGGGTCTTCTCGCTGACCGGGGAGCGCCATGAGGCGCACCCTGCCAAGAACCCGTACAACACCCTTATCCTCATGAACGACCAGGGCGAGATCGTGCAGAGGTACCGGAAGATCCTGCCCTGGGTACCGATCGAGGGCTGGTACCCGGGCGAGGGGACCTTCGTGGTGGACGGCCCGAAGGGCCTCAAAGTCAGCTTGATCATCTGCGACGACGGTAACTACCCCGAGATCTGGCGCGATTGTGCGATGAAGGGCGCCGAGCTCATCGTCCGCTGCCAGGGCTACATGTACCCGGCGAAGGAGCAGCAGATTCTCGTCTCGAAGGCGATGGCCTGGATGAACAACGTCTATGTCGCCGTCGCCAACGCGGCGGGTTTCGACGGTGTCTACTCGTACTTCGGCCACTCGGCGGTCATCGGGTTCGACGGTCGTACTTTGGGCGAATGTGGCACCGAGGAGAACGGAATCCAGTACGCCGAGTTGTCGGTGTCACAGATTCGCGACGCCCGAGCGAACTGGCAGTCCCAGAACCACATGTTCAAGCTCTTGCACCGCGGGTACACCGGGATCCTCCAGTCGGACGAGGGCGACAAGGGCATCGCCGAGTGTCCCTTCGACTTCTACCGAACGTGGGTGACCGATCCCGCGCTTGCCCAGAAGCAGGTCGAGGCGCTCACCCGGACGACGGTCGGCACGGCAGAGTCGCCGATCGACGGCATCCCGCACAATTGACCCGAACCCACATCAAACCACATCGAACCGCACCGAACCGCAGCGGCCCGTGAGCGGGGCCCGGGATTGGGCTGGCAGTGGACCGGTAGCGGCGATAGGTCTTGGCAGGGTGAGATGAGGGGAAGGTGCGGTTAGGCGATGCGCGTTGGACTGTTTCTTCTGCCGCTGATCGGACCCGTCGAGTTCATCAAGGCGCTCGCTCAGGGTGCCGAACAGCGGGAGATCGACTCGCTCTGGGTGCCGGAGCCTCACCTTCTCGTATTCGACGAGGTGTCGTCGATCTTCCCGTACTCACCGGACGGGAAGATGCCGGAGGAGTACGGGACCGAGGGTGAGCACGAAGGTCTCTTGACCCTGGCCTATTTGGCTGCCGCCACGGAGCGGATCAGGCTCGGGATCGGCGTCTGCATCGTCCCGCAGCGCAATCCCGTCTACACGGCGAAGGACGTGACGACCCTCGACCACCTGTCGAAAGGGCGCTTCGACCTCGGCGTCGGCATCGGCTGGCTGGGGGAGGAGTTCGAAGCCGTCGGGATCCCGTTCGCGGGGCGTGCCGACCGGTGCCGGGACCACATCGAGGTGATGCGCCGTCTATGGACCGAGGCGCCGGCCGAGTTCGAGGGCACGTTCTACTCGTTGCCGAAATCGCGCCAGGACCCGCGGCCCCTCCAGCAGCCGCACCCTCCCATCCACTTCGGCGGCAACAGTCTCCCGGCCCTCAGGCGCGTCGCCGATCTCGGGCAAGGCTGGCTGCCGTGGGAGCTGAGTCCTGAGCAGGCCAAGCAGAAGCTGTCGGTGCTCTCGGACCTGCTGGCGGAACGGGGTCGCGACTCGACCGACGTCCAAGTGACGGTCGCGGTCGTACCGGGAGACACGCCCTTCGATCTCGGGGCCTACGCGGACGCCGGCGTCGACCAACTGCTGGTGGTCGTGGATCCGGTGACCTCGGAGCGTGAGATCGATCCGATGCTCGACCGATTGGCGACCACCGTGGTGCGACCCGCTCACGAGCTCTGAGCGACATGGCACGCTTCATGACGAGCGAGCTGAGCACGGTGGCGGGCGGTCTCGATCATCCCGAATGCGTGGCCATCGGTCTCGACGGCAAGTTGTTCGCAGGTGGCGAGGGTGGGCAGATCTACCGGATTTCCCCGGACGGCTCGGAAGTGAGCGAGTTTGCCAACACCCGCGGCGAGAGCGGAGGAATCGCCCTCGACGCGGCGGGCAACTTGTACGAGTGCAACCTGTCCGGCCATCTCAACCGGATCACACCCGAGGGCGAGGTGTCCGTGTACTCCGCCGGCACACCTGACCTGCCCGCCTTCTTCCCGAATTTCCCGGTCTTCGACACCCACGGCAACCTTTTTTGGAGTGACTCCGGCGACTGGGGAAAGCTCAACGGACGCGTGTACGTCGTCCGACCGGACGGTCGCACGGAGGTGGCGGTCCCGGACTGGTTGGCGTTCCCGAACGGAATGGCGTTCGACGCCGAGCAGGGTTGGCTGTACATCGTCCAGTCGAGTGCCAGGAACATCGTGCGCGTCAGGATCGCCGACGGCCATCCCGTCGACCGCCCGGAAGTGTACGTGTCGCTCCCGGACGGGACGCTGCCCGACGGCGTCGCGCTGGCCGAGAGCGGCAACATTTACGTCGCGTGCTACGAACCTGACATCGTGTATGTCGTCGAGCCCACGCGCCGCCGGGATGTCGTCGTGGAGGGCATCGCGTTCGGCGTCTTGAACCGGCCGACGAATGTGGCGTTCGGCCATAAGGGGATGGAGCTCTATTTCGCGAACTACGGCGCTGGCGAGATCAGCGTGCTCACGGTCGGGGAGAGAGGGATGCCGCTGTGCTACCCGGACTTGCCTGGCATCGGTTAGTACTGGAAAGCGCGAACCTGCGACGAAGAGAGGTAGAGCATGCAGTTGGAAGCTGAGCAGCAGACCATTGCCGGGCAGTACCGGTCCGAGAATCCGACGTCGGAGAGCCTTTACCACGAGCAGGCGAAGTACGTCCCCTCGGGCGTCTCGCACTCGAGCCGATCCTTCAGCCCGTTCCCGTTGTTCATCGAAGCGTGCCTGGGCGCCCGGAAGTGGGACGTCGACGGTCACGAGTATGTGGACTATTGGCTCGGCCATGGGTCGAACCTTCTGGGGCATGCTCACCCCGTCGTGGTAGCCGCCGTTCGCGAGCAGCTCGAAAAGGGCTTCCACGCCGGCGGTGAGACGCGGCTGGGCGTCACCTGGGCGGAGCTTGTTTGCCGGCTCGTGCCGTCGGCCGATCTGGTGCGCTTTACGACCTCCGGCGGAGAGGCGACCCAGCTGGCTCTCCGTACGGCACGCGCCGCGACCGGGAAGGACAAGGTCGTCAAGTTCCAGCACCACTATCACGGGTGGCACGACGCCGTCGGGACCGGCATCTCGCTTCCCTGGGACGCGCCATATGCACCGGGCGTTCCGGCCTCGGTGCTGCGGGACACGATCGTGATTCCCTGCAACGACCTCGATGTCCTACGCAACGTCCTCGAATCAGAACAAGGGGTGGCCGGGGTGATCCTCGAGCCCGGCGGGGGGTATTCCGACATGGCCCCCGTCGACCCGTCCTTCCTGGCCGGGCTGCGGGAGCTCACTGCGGACCTCGGCGTCGTGCTCATCTTCGACGAAGTCGTCACCGGCTTTCGGTACGCCGTCGGCGGAGTCCAGGAGTACCTCGGCATCACGCCGGACCTCACGACGCTCGGCAAGGTGGTCGGCGGGGGATTGCCTGCCGGCGCGCTCGCCGGCCGCTCGGAGCTGATGATGCTCCTCGGGGAGACAGGCGATGCCGACTGGGACCGTCGTCACAGGATTGCCCAACACGGGACGTGGAACGCAAACCCGGTTGCCGCCGCGGCAGGTGTCGCGACGCTCGAGATCGTGGCCTCAGGCGAGCCGATTCGAATCGCCAACTTGCGAGCGGACCAGCTTCGTGCGGGGTTGGATCAGCTCTTCCGCGAAGTGAGCCTTCCCGCCGGCACCTATGGGCGGTCCTCGATCTGGAAGACGTACCTCGGAGACCGTCCGAAGTGTCTTGACGGGGACTTCTCGCGCTATCTGGATGAGAGCGAGCGGTTGAGCCGGGGTTGGGGAGGGGCGGGCGACCCGTTGCGCAAGGCCATGCTGCTGAATGGCGTCGACCTCATGCGATCGCAGGGCTTCACCTCGGCGGTGCACGAGGAACGCGACATCGAGATCACGATCGAGGCATTTCGGTGCTCCATAGAACGTCTGAGGGAAGAAGGGATACTCCAGGTCTGAAGCGGACCGGGTCGCCCGGACATCGCCGATCCGTCCAGGTCGCGGATCGCGCACGACAAGGAGGCAGGATGGCTGGTCACGAAGATCACTTCCGGAGCGAAGCGACAGGCACCGCTGAAAAGAAGGGTCGCTTCGTGAGTCTGGGCGAAATCTCCCCGGTGGAGATGTTGCCCGGCCTCGAGTTCCAACCGGTGCTCGGTGAGCGGACGATGGTCAACTTCGTCTCCTTCGGTCCTCACGCAGAGGCGCCGCATCACGCACACGAGGAGGAGCAGATCGTCGTCATTCTCGAAGGCGAGTTCGAATTCAACCTCGACGGCGAGGTCAGGACCATGCGGGCGGGCGACGTCGCGCTTGTCCCGCCGTGGGTGCCGCACGGCGCTCATACCAAGAACAACACCTGCCGCGAAATGGACGTTTTCACGCCGCCCCGGAAGACCCTCCTCGATCTCGTCCCGACCGAGGACTGATCGGCTACCGGTCGCCCGCGGGGGGTCTGGAACCGGCCGCCCGGAGGCCCGACATCCCGCCGTCCACCGGTAGCGCGATACCGGTGATGAAGCCGGCGCGGGGATGAGCGAGAAACAGAATGGCCGCCGCCACCTCCTCAGCCGTCCCCAACCGTCCCATGGGCTGGCGCCGCTCCAGAGACCGCCGCTGATCGTCCGGGTTCGACGTCCGAGCGAGAAGGCGACCCACCCAAGGGGTGTCGACGGTGCCGGGGGTCACGCAGTTCACGCGGATGCCGTCGCTGAGCAGATCTGCCGCCATCGCCAGCGTGAGGGACAGCACGGCACCCTTGCTGGCGCTGTAGCACGCTCTGTCGACGAGGCCGGCGGTCGCGGCGATTGAGGAGACGTTCACGATCGCAGGCGAAGCGGACCGCCTCAGGTGAGGGAGCACCGCACGGGACGTCCGGACGATGCCCAGCACGTTGACGTCGAGCACGCGATGCCACTCATCGTCGCCGTTGTCCTCCACCGTGCCGACCGAGCCGATGCCGGCGTTGTTGATCACGAGGTCGAGTTGGCCGAAGCGTTGAATGACCTGTCCCACCGCCGCGTCGATCGATTCCTGGTCGGTCACATCTGCCTGCAGCATCAAACGGTCCTTGGGAGGCGCGGCGGGCACAGTCGCGTCGAATCCCGCCACGCGCGCCCCGGACGAGGCGAGCGCCTCAGCAGTCGCCAGCCCGATGCCCGAGGCGGCTCCGGTCACGACGGCAACGAGGTCTTGAAATTCAGACATCGGACTCCTGTTCCTTGGGCGCAGCTTCCTCGTGGACCCGGTGAGGTCAGCGGCCCGATCCCGTGAGTCGAAGGGCTGCCAAACCGCTGGAAAGGGCGCCCTGAAGCAGGCTTATGTCGGAACCCAGCCCGATCATCCGGAAGCCGCGGGCCATCTCTGAACGAGCGGTCTCGACATCGCCGGCCAGGACGCCGCCGGCAATCCCGGCTCGCTCGCACGCAGCGACGATCCGATCCTCCGCCTCTTGCACCCGAGGATGGTCCACCATGCCGGGCACACCGAGCGAGAGCGAGAGGTCGAAAAGTCCGGCCCAAAGGACGTCCACGCCGGGTGTGGCGGCGATGTCCTCGACATTGTCGAGTCCCGATCGAGTCTCGATCTGCAGGATGACTATCGTCTCGGACTCGATCGTCTGCATCGCGAGGTCGACACCCTTCGCCACCTGGTCGGCGTACACGAGGCCAAATCCTCGGCTGCCGTGGGGCACGAACCGGGCTGCCTCGACGACTTGAGCCGCTTCCGACGCGGTGTCGACCATCGGCACCATGACCCCGACGGCTCCGACGTCGAGAACTCCGGAGATCAGATGACGGCTCGATCCCTGCACCCGCACGATCGGTGCGGTGGCAGTCGGCCGACCGGCCAGAAGGAGGGGCCTGATCGCCTCGACACTCCAGCCTGTGTGCTCAAGGTCGATCAACACGAAATCGGCACTCGCACTGGCGAGGATCCGGGCCACGCCCGGCGTGTTGAACTCGAACAGCATCGTCCCGAGCGTGGTCTCACCGTCGGCGAGGCGCGAGCGGAGCCGATTCCTGGCGTCGCCGTTCATGGAAAACCTCCGAGTCCTCGCGCGGCCGGAAGAAGGCAGCAGCGTTGGTTCGCTCAACTTAGCGGGAGCTTGGCCCCCGGAGAGTCGTCGTCGGCTCTGCGGCGCTATAATGCTTGCCGGCAAGCAAATATTATGAGGTCGACGTGAGCAACAGTGACGAGCTGCACACCGGGGGCGTGGAGGCGAGCGCCGCCCGGCTTCGCATCGCCGTCGCGCGGTTGTCCAGGCGCCTTCGGCCGACGGCCGCCGCGGGAGCGCTCACGACGACCGAGATCGACGTCCTCGTCGCCGCCGAGCGACGCGGGCCGATCCGCATGTCAGACCTCGCTGAGTTCACCGGGCTCAACCCGACGATGTTGTCACGGCTCATCCCCAAGCTCGAGGAATCGGGTCTCATCCGGCGTCTCTTCGACGACTCCGACCGGCGAGTCTGTCGCGTCGAAGCGACAGCCAAGGGGCACCGGCTGCTCGAGCGCGTCCGATCCGAGCGCAACGACGTCCTGTCCCGGCGACTCGAGGAGCTCGACGGCGAGCAGCGCCGGGCGCTTGCCGCCGCGCTCCCGGTGCTGGAGCAACTGGCCGAGCGGCTGCTCGAGGAACCGCCGGCCGGGGCGGTCAACCGGTGAGCAGGTTGTTCGCCATTGGCCGGCGCACGTTCTCGGCGCTGTCGATCCCGAACTTCCGGCGCTACTTCGTCGGCCAGTCCATCTCCCTCGTCGGGACGTGGATGCAGGCGGTCGCGCAGTCGTGGCTCGTGTTCACCCTCACGCACTCGAGCACGGCACTTGGCGGCGTGATCGCCCTGCAGACCTTGCCCGTGCTCCTCCTCGGGCCGTACGCCGGCGTGATCGCCGACCGCGTCGACAAGCGGAAGCTGATGATCGTGCTGCAGTCGCTCATGGGAGTCCAGGCGCTGGTGCTGGGCGTGCTGACGGTCACCCATGTGGTGCGCTTCTGGGACGTTTGCGTCCTCGCCGTGGTGCTCGGCCTGAACAACACGTTCGAGAATCCGGCTCGCCAGTCCTTCGTTCTCGAGATGGTGGGTGCCGACGAGGTTCGCAACGCCGTCAGTCTCAACTCGACGATGGTCAATGCCGCCCGGGCCGTCGGGCCGGCTGTGGCCGGACTGCTGATCGCCACGGTCGGCGAGGGTGTGTGCTTCCTGGTCAACGCGGTCAGCTTCGTCGCCGTCGTCTACTCCCTCGTCTCGATGGACGCAGGCGCACTCAGACCGACCGTGCCGACGCGGCGCGCCAAGGGCCAGCTCCGGGCGGGATTCCGCTACGTCGCACGCGACCCCCGGCTCGGCATCCCGCTTCTGATGATGGCCATCGTGGGGACGCTCGCCTATGAGTTCCAGGTCACCTTGCCGGTCGTCGCGAAGCAGACGTTCCACGGCGGTGCGGCGACGTACGGGTTCCTGACGGCGGCCATGGGTATCGGAGCAGTCTGCGGCGGTCTCGTGACCGCGGCGCGCGGCCGAACGGGGCTCCGGCCACTCACGATCGCCAGCCTCCTGTTCGGGCTCGCGATCCTGTTTGCGGCAGGCTCCCCGCTGTTGGCGATCGAGTTCGCCGCCCTGGCAGCCGTGGGCTGGGGGAGTGTCATGTTCCTCGCCACCGGGAACTCGACGCTTCAACTCGAGGCGGATCCGTCCATGCGGGGGCGGGTGATGGCGTTGTGGGCGGTGGCGTTCCTCGGCTCGACGCCGGTGGGGGGCCCGCTCATCGGCTGGATCGTGGCCGCCACGAGCGCTCGGGTCGGCCTGGCCGTCGGCGGGCTCTCCTGCATCGTCGCGGCCGCGCTCGGTCTCGGCACGATGGCCAGGCTCGGCATGCTCCACCGTGGGCACAGGCGGCTTACTCCGGATACGGCTAGCTCCCCGGCTCCCGGCGTTGGTCAGCCCGTCGGCCTGGAACCCGAGATCGCCTCGACCGCCTGAGCAAGATAGGGCTCGGACTCTGCGACCTGTTCCGGCGTGAAGTGGTCCGGGCTGTGTTCCAGGATCGAGGCCAGCTCCCAGTACCAGTCGTACTCCTCGCCCGTCACCGTCTCGTAGGCGGCGAGGAAGGCATCGGCCGCCTCCTGCCCGGAGAGCGCCACCAGGTTCTCCCGGCAGTGAGCGAGATCGCATCCCCTCGGGCCTTTGCAGGCATTCGCCCAATCGACGACGCCAGAGGCCCGACCACGTACCCACAAGACGTTTCCCGGATGAAAGTCGCGGTGGATGAACGTCGGGCGAAATGGTGGCGCGGCGGCGGTGCGGAGCTCGATGGCCGTTTCCCACAGGCCCGGCCTCTTGGTGTCTCGTGGAGGCTCTGATACGACACCCTCGTACCAGGGGAAGTAGTCGTGACAGAAGCCGCTCGGGTCGATGTCGTGAATGCTGGCGGCGACCTCCGCCAGACGGAAGGGGTCCGGGTCCCCGATCGCGAGTCCCTGGAGGAGGGTCATCAAGATCGCGGGTACGCCGTCGCCGATGTCGCTCCCGGCGACGTCGGACGCGACCACACGAGGTGCCGGCAGGCCTTTGGAACAGGCGAACTCGAGCGCGTCGACCTCACGGCGCGGCGCGGTCGGCTCGTCCTCGAGGAAGCCTGGCCACACGTACCGGCGCAGCACGAGCCGCTGTCCGTTGTCGAAGGCGACGCGGTGGACCGCCGTGGACGAAGCCCCAGGGAGTCGTCGTAACCCGACGATCGCCGAGTGCGCGACCCGCTCGATCCAGGTCCTTACATCCGCCGGGACCGTCGTGCGACGCAGCTCGACCGGGAGCTCGCGTAGTGCCCGCTGATTGGGATGTCGTTCGTGAGTTGCCACTTACAGTCGACGGTAACCCATTGCCTCCAGGGCGCCCGTCGCGTATAGTGCGCACCAGCCGCTTGGTGGGCGGCTGGCTAGCTGTAGGTGGCCCCTGTCGCTCAAGACCCTGGTGACGCCCCGATCTTTGGGACGGAACTGGAGGGTGGTGGCGTATGCGGACACTGACGCAGGCGCAGGACCTGCGGGCGAGTGTTGCCAGCCCGGGCCGTTCCCCCTTGGATCGGGGCGGGGGTGACCGCCGGCTGATCGAACACCGATGAGCCCGCTTGGGGATCTGGCAGCCGCAGGTGGAGCAAGATGGGCTGATGTCCACCGGTTCGCTCCAGTCCGAGATCGAGGAAGGCCTCGAGTCGCTCCGCCTCGTCGACCATCATTGCCACAGTGTGTACGCACTAGGGGCTGACAGTGAAGCGTTCGAGCTCGTCATCACCGAGTCTCACGCCAGGGTTGCCGGCGGCACCCACTTCGACTCGCAGCAGGGCTTCGCGGTGCGCCGATGGTGCGCACCGGCACTCGGCCTCGACGTCCACGAGGCACCGGACGCTTACCTCGACCGCCGTGGATCGTTCGGGCCCGAGGCATTGAACCGCTTGCTGCTCGGCTCGTCGGGCGTGGGCCGGTACCTCGTCGATACGGGCTTCCCGTCCGACGGGGTTCTCGGCGTCGCCGACATGGCCAGCGTCAGCGACACGACGTGCCACGAGATCGTCCGGCTCGAGCAGGTTGCAGACGACTTGGCACGATCGGGTGTCCGCCCGGGCGAGTTCGCCGACGCGTTCACGGCCGAGCTCGCAGCACGACTCGGGGCCGGCGCCGTGGGCACCAAGAGCGTGGCCGCCTATCGCTACGGGCTCGACTTCGATGCCCAGCGACCCGACAAGGACCAGGTCCGCCGCGCCGCCGACGGCTGGCTGGCGGAGGTGGAGACGACGGGTGTGGCTCGCGTCGCGGAGCCGACGTTGCTGGCGTTCCTGCTCTGGGCCGGCATCGACTCCGGTCTGCCACTCCAGGTTCACGTCGCGCTGGGCGACGGAGACCTCGACCTGATCCGCTGCAACCCGCTCCACCTGACTCGCTTCATCCGGGTCACCGAGGCGATCGGGACTCCGATCATGCTCCTTCACTGCTACCCCTATCACCGCGAAGCCGGCTATCTGGCTCACATTTTTCCTCACGTCTTCTTCGACGTCGGATTGGCGGTCAACCTCCTCGGGGCGCGGTCCGGCCAGCTCGTGGCCGAGTCGCTCGAGCTTGCCCCCTTTGCCAAGCAGCTGTACTCCTCGGACGGGTGGGGCGTGCCCGAGCTGCACTTCCTAGGCGCGCGCCTGTGGCGGAACGCGATGTCGACCGCACTCGGCTCGCATGTGCGCAACGGGGACTGGACGGCCGCCGACGCCCTCCGGGTGGCGAGGATGATCGGGGCCGGCAATGCGGAGAGGCTGTACGGCGTCGCCTGACGAGAGGGGTCCGCGTTGCCGATGATCCTGGTGACCGGCGGCACCGGCACGCTCGGGCGAGTCGTCGTCTCGAGACTCGTCGCCGCCGGAAGCGGCGTTCGGGTGCTGAGTCGACGCCCACGGTCGCCGGCCGACAACCAGGCAGCAGCCTGGGCGCTCGGCGATCTTCGACGCGACCAGGGGCTGGACGGGGCATTGGCGGACGTGAGCGCCGTCATCCACTGCGCGACGTCCCGCGGGGACGCGAAATCGGCCGCGCATCTGATAGCCGCGGCTCGCCGCAACGCCAGCCCGCATCTCGTCTTCATCTCCATCGTGGGTGTCGACAAGGTGCCGTTCGCCTACTACCGATCCAAGCTCGCGACAGAGCAGTTGATCGAGACCTCCCTGCTGCCTTGGAGCATCGTCCGGACCACGCAGTTCCACGATCTCATCTTCCGCGGCTGCAAGGCGCTGGCGCGGCCACCGGTGATGGTGCTGCCGGCCGGGTTGGTGTTCCAGCCGATCGAGGTCCGCGAGGTCGCCGAGCGACTGGTCGAGCTCGCTCAGGCACCGCCGGCCGGCCGGGCGCCGGACATGGGCGGCCCGGAGCTGCGGACAGTTCGCGATCTGGCAAGCAGCTACCTGCAGGCGGCTGGCCGACGGCGCACCGTCGTGAGCGTGCGGTTGCCTGGTTCTACGAGCGCTGCGTTTCGCAGGGGCGACAACGTGACGCCGGACCGGGCAGTCGGCAAGGTCACCTTCGAGGAATACCTGGCCGAGAAGTTCAGACCATGAACAGCAGGCTCACTGCTGGCGCCGCGAACGGATCGAGCGGCGGCGGCCACCGTTCAGGTAGCTGGTGATGTCAATGAGGAAGGCGAGCCCGACCACGAACAAGCCGAATCCCTTGACTCCGAGGGCGGGGTCATAGGCGACGGCCCACGCCAGCGTGGTCCACGGGAGAAACAAGAACCCCACCACCGCCAGCAAACCGGACGTGAAGGCGATGCTCATCCGGTCCGAGAACAGCCACAGAAAGAAGATCGCCAGCCGCGGCGACAGCAATGCCAGCAGCGCCAAGAGGCAGCCCATGGGGGCACCCTACGCCAAGCGCGTCGAGGGCGGAAGGACGCTGTCTCGCCTGCGGGCGGCGAGGCCTGAGAGAGTACGGTGATCAATCAAACAGCGACCAAGTGAGGTGCCCATGCCCGGCGTCGTGCGCACGGCGCTCGTCCAGAGCCAGTGGACGGGCGACAAGGAATCGATGATCGAAGCGAGCGTCAAATGGGCCCGTGAGGCGTCGGCCCAGGGTGCGCAGGTCCTCTGCTTCCAGGAGCTCTTCTACGGCCCGTACTTCTGTCAGGTACAGGACACGTCGTACTTCTCCTACGCCGAGGCCGTGCCCGGGGGTCCCACGGTCGAGTTGATGTGCGAGTTGGCACGAGAGCTCCACATGGTGCTCGTCGTTCCCGTGTACGAGCAGGAGCAGCCCGGCGTTCTCTATAACACGGCGTTCGTCGTCGACGCCGACGGTCGGTACCTCGGCAAGTACAGGAAGCACCACATCCCGCAGGTGCACGGTTTCTGGGAAAAGTTCTACTTTCGCCCGGGAAATCTGGGGTTTCCTGTCTTCCAGACAGCCGTCGGGCCGATCGGCGTCTACATCTGCTACGACCGCCACTTCCCCGAGGGCTGGCGGGCTCTCGGCTTGAACGGGGCACAGATCGTGTTCAATCCGTCGGCGACCAGCCGGAGCCTCTCGCAGTACCTCTGGCAGCTCGAGCAGCCGGCCGCCGCGGTTGCCAACCAGTACTTCGTCGCCGCCATCAACCGGGTCGGGATCGAACCGCTCGGAGACGACGACTTCTACGGGACCTCCTATGTGGTGGACCCGCGCGGCAAGCTCGTCGGCGAGGCCGCGTCCGACACGGGGAGCGAGATGATCGTCCGCGATCTCGACCTGTCGCTGATCGAGCAGGTGCGCAACACCTGGGCCTTCTACCGCGACCGGCGACCCGAGGCGTATCAGGATCTCGTGGCACCATGAACCGCCTGCTCATCCACGGCGGGACCGTCGTGAGCGCGACGGGCTCAGTCGCGGCCGACGTGCTCGTCGACGCCGGGCGCATAGTCGCATTGGCGGAACCTGGGTCGGACATCTCATCGTCGTTCGCGACGGGCGATACCCGGCGCATCGACGCCTCTGCGAGGCTCGTCGTTCCTGGCGGGCTCGACGTCCACACCCACATGGAGATGCCTTTCGGCGGCACGCACGCGAGCGACACGTTCGAGACGGGGACCCGGGCCGCCGCCTGGGGTGGCACGACGACCATCATCGACTTCGCCATTCAGCGCCGCGGCGAGGCGCTTCGTCAGGGTCTCGACGCCTGGCTCGCAAAGGCCGAGGGCAACTGCGCGATCGATTACGGCTTCCACATGATCGTGTCGGACGTCAACGACCAGTCCATGAAGGAGATGGACATGCTCGTCGACGAGGGCGTGACGAGCTTCAAGCTCTTCATGGCCTATCCGGGCGTCTTCTACTCCACCGACGCCGAGATCCTCCGCGCCATGCAACAGGCCTCCGGCGACGGAGCGACGATCATGATGCACGCGGAGAATGGCATCGCCATCGACCTGATAGTCGCTGAGACCCTCGCGCGAGGCGAGACCGATCCGCGTTTTCACGCCAAGAGCCGGCCCTCGACGCTCGAGGGCGAGGCGACGCAGCGCGCCATCCGGCTTGCCGGGGTCGCGGGTTCGCCGCTCTACATCGTCCACCTGTCTGCCGCCGAAGCGCTCGAAGCCGTCGTGCACGCGCGCGACACGGGGCGGAATGTGTTCGCTGAGACCTGTCCGCAGTATTTGTTTCTCTCGGACGCCGATCTCGAACGGCCCGGGTTCGAGGGGGCCAAGTATGTCTGCTCGCCACCCTTGCGCCCCGAGTGGCATCAGGCCGAGCTCTGGCGCGGGCTGAAGACCAACGACCTGTCCGTTGTCTCCACGGATCATTGCCCCTTCTGCTTCAAGGAACAGAAGGAGCTCGGGCTCGGCGACTTCTCGAAGATCCCGAACGGGCTGCCGGGAGTCGAGAACCGGGTCGACCTCATCTATCAGGGGGTCGTCCGAGGCGACATCTCGGTGGAGCGCTGGGTCGAGATCATCGCCACCACGCCTGCGCGCATGTTCGGCCTCTACCCGAAGAAGGGCGTCATCGCGCCCGGGGCGGACGCTGACATCGTCGTCTACGACCCGGCCGCCCGTCAGACGATCTCCGCTGCGACCCACCACATGAACGTGGACTATTCGGTGTACGAGGGCGTGGCGATCACCGGCAGGGTGGAGACGGTCCTGTCCCGCGGCGTCGTGGTGGTCGACGAAGGCCAATGGGCCGGCGAGAAGGGCCACGGCCGATTCCTCGAGCGCGGCCGCAACCAGTACCTGATCTGAGGACTCCCATGAAATTCGGCACGGTGCTCCAATGTGATCCGCCGGCGTCCCGCGTCGTGGCGCTCGCCAAAGCGGCCGAGGCGGCGGGCTTCAGCTACGTCTGGACCTTCGACTCCCACATGCTGTGGGAGGAGCCTTTCGTCATCTATGCCCAGATCCTCGCGAACACCGAGACGATCAAAGTCGGCCCGATGGTCACCAACCCGCTTTCCAGGGACTGGACGGTGACCGCGTCGCTGTTCGCCACGCTGAACGAGATGTTCGGGAACCGGACCGTCTGCGGGATCGGCCGCGGTGACTCGTCGGTCCGGGTGCTCGGCGGAACCCCGGCCAAGCTGTCGACGCTTGCGGAGGCGATGAGGGTGATCAAGGGTCTCGCCGAGGGTCGCACGGTCAGCTACCGGGACCGGACGCTCGAGATCCCGTGGGTGCGTGACGGCGCCCTCGAGGTCTTCATGGCCGCGTACGGACCGCGGGCACTCGACCTAGCGGGCCGGGAGACTGACGGGCTCATCCTGCAGCTCGGAGACCCGTACCTGATCGAGTGGTCGATCCGGCTCGCCACCGAGGCCAGGGCGGCGGGGGAGCGGGCAGCTGATCCCTTCACCGTGTGCGCCGCCGCGCCCGCCTACGTCGGAGATGACCTCGATCACCAGCGCGAGCAGGTGAGGTGGTTCGGTGGCATGGTCGGCAACCACGTGGCTGACCTCGTCGAGCGATACGGGTCGCGGTCCGGGGCCGTCCCGCAGGCGTTGACCGACTACATCGCCAACCGACAGCAGTACGACTACCGCCACCACGGGAAACCAGGCAACCCGTCGACGGACTTCGTCCCCGACGACGTCGTCGACCGCTTCTGCATTCTCGGACCGGTCTCGGCCCACCTGGAGCGTCTCGCCGAGCTCGAGGCCATCGGTGTCGACCAGTTCGCCGTCTACCTGATGCACGACGCCCAGGAGGCGACCCTCGAGGCCTACGGGAGCGAGGTCATCCCGAGTCTCGGGTGAGGGGCGAGGGCGCTGCCGCTGGCCGCCCCGCCGGGCGGGCCGCCCTGGCCGCCCCGGCGGGTGCGACCCGTCCGCGGCGCGCCGGTAGGATCGCCGCGCGCCTCGGACGGAGGGCTCCGCGCCGATTTGAGAGGTGAGCCGATGGGTCGCGAAACCATGACCACCCTGCCGAGCCGCCCTGGTGTCGGCGCGCTGGTGGAGGTGACTCGTTCGGAGACCGACCTCCGCCGTTTCCTGCACGGGCTGCCCGGCGTGGACCAGGTCGGGGCCGAGGCGAGAGCGGCGTCGCTGTCCACCCGGTCGATCAAGGCGTCCTCCAAGCTGTGGGCCCTCAACATGGCGGTGAGCATGGTGGACCTGACGACCCTCGAGGGAGCAGACACGCCGGGCAAGGTCATGAGCCTCTGCGCCAAGGCACGCCGGCCCGACCCCGCCGACGCGGCTGTGCCCCACGTCGCTGCGGTGTGCATCTACCCGGACCTCGTCGCCGTCGCCAAGCGGGCGCTGGAAGGCTCGGAGGTGGCGGTGGCGTCCGTGGCGACGGCATTCCCGTCCGGGCGGGCCTCGGTCGCCGTGAAGCTGGCGGACGTGCACGGAGCCGTCGCGGCCGGCGCCGACGAGGTCGACATGGTGATCGACCGGGGAGCGTTCCTCAGCGGGCGGTACGGCCTCGTCCTCGACGAGGTGATGGCGGTGAAGGATGCCTGCGGGCCGGCCCATCTCAAGGTGATCCTCGAGACCGGCGAGCTGGTGACGTACGACAACGTCCGCCGGGCCAGCTTTCTCGCCATGATGGGCGGCGCCGACTTCATCAAGACCTCAACGGGAAAGATCAGCCCGTCGACGACGCCGCCGGTGGCGCTCGTGATGCTCGAGGCGGTGCGCGACTTCGCCGAGCTCACCGGAGTGCTGGTCGGGGTGAAGGTCGCCGGCGGCGTCCGGAGCGCCAAGGACGCCATCAGGTACCTGGTCGTCGTGAACGAGACGGTCGGCGAGGCGTGGCTCGACCCGTCGCTGTTCCGTTTCGGGGCCTCCAGCCTTCTGAACGATCTGCTCATGCAACGGCAGAAGCAGCTCACCGGCGCTTACGCCAGCCCGGACGACTACAGCCTGTCGTGATGCCATGACCTTCGAGTACGCACCTGCTCCCGAGTCCAGAGCGAGCGTCGACCTCCGGCCCTCCTACGGGCTGTTCATCGACGGGGAGTTCGTGGAGCCGACCGACGGGAGCGTGTTCAAGACCGTGAACCCCGCCACCGAGGAAGTGCTCGCCGAGGTCGCCGAGGCCGGCCCGGGCGATGTCGACCGCGCCGTGGCCGCCGCCCGGCGGGCCCAGGCGGAGGTGTGGGGCCCGATGCGCCCGAGCGAGCGGGCGAAGTACCTGTTCAGGGTCGCCCGGATCATCCAGGAGCGCGCTCGGGAGCTGGCGGTTCTGGAGAGCCTCGACAACGGCAAGCCGATCAGAGAGTCGCGCGACGTCGATGTGCCCGCTCGCCGCGGCGCACTTCTTCTACCACGCCGGCTGGGTCGACAAGCTCGCCTACGCCGGTTACGGCCCGCACCCGCGCCCGATCGGCGTCGCCGGGCAGGTCATCCCCTGGAACTTCCCCTTGCTGATGGCGGCTTGGAAGCTGGCACCGGCGCTCGCGACGGGCAACACGTGCGTGCTCAAGCCGGCGGAGACCACGCCGCTGTCCGCCCTCCTGCTGGCCGAGATCTTCCAGCAGGCAGAGGTTCCGCCCGGCGTCGTGAACATCCTCACCGGCGCCGGCGCAACCGGGGCGGCCCTCGTGGCGCACCCCGGCGTCGACAAGATCGCGTTCACGGGCTCGACCGCCGTCGGCAAGGAGATCCAGCGTTCGCTCGCTGGCACCGGGAAGAGGCTGACGCTCGAGCTCGGCGGGAAGGCGGCGAACATCGTGTTCGAGGACGCGCCCGTCGACGAGGCGGTGGAGGGGATCGTCAACGGCATCTTCTTCAACCAGGGCCAGGTCTGCTGCGCCGGCTCTCGCCTGCTCGTGCAGGAGTCGGTGGCAGACGCGGTGCTCGAGAGGCTGAAGCGCCGCCTGCAGACGTTGCGCCTGGGTGATCCCCTCGACAAGAACACCGACATCGGCGCGATCAACTCGCCCGAGCAGCTCGACCGGATACGCGAGCTCTCGGCGGCCGGCGAGGCGGAGGGGGCCGAACGGTGGTCGGCGCCGTGCGTGCTCCCGGAGCGGGGTTACTGGTTCCCGCCGACGGTGTTCACCGGGGTGTCCCAGGCTCACCGGATCGCCCGGGAGGAGATCTTCGGCCCGGTGCTCTCGGTCCTCACGTTCCGGACCCCGGAGGAGGCGGTCGCGAAGGCGAACAACACCACCTACGGGCTCTCGGCCGGCGTCTGGACCGAGAAGGGGAGTCGCATCCTGTGGATGGCGGGTCAGCTCCGGGCCGGGGTCGTGTGGGCGAACACGTTCAACCGTTTCGACCCGACGAGCCCGTTCGGCGGCTACCGCGAGTCGGGCTTCGGCAGGGAGGGCGGCCGCCACGGATTAGGGGCGTACCTGGATGTCTGACGGGCGCGTCGCCGTGCGCAAGACCTACAAGCTCTACATCGGTGGCGCCTTCCCGCGATCGGAGTCCGGTCGTTCGTACGTGGTGACTGCCGCCGACGGCGGTTTCCTGGCCAACGCCGCGCTCGGCTCGCGCAAAGACGTCCGCGACGCGGTCGTGGCGGCCCGCAAGGCCCAGCCCGGCTGGTCGGCGGCAACGGCTTACAACCGGGGCCAGGTGCTCTATCGCGTGGCGGAGATGCTCGACGGGCGGCGATCCCAGTTCATCGACGATGTCCGCGCCTGCGAGGGGACGACCGAGAAAAAGGCGGCAGCGGCGATCGACGCCGCCATCGACCGCTGGGTCTGGTACGCCGGCTGGCCCGACAAGGTCGCCCAGGTTGCCGGGTCCTCGAATCCCGTCGCAGGCCCGTACTTCAACTTCTCGGTCCCCGAGCCGACGGGCGTCGTGGGCGTGATCGCGCCGCAGGCCTCCTCGCTCCTCGGTCTCGTCAGCGTGCTCGCGCCCGTGATCGCGACCGGGAACACGGCGGTGGTAATCGCCAGCGAAACGCGACCGTTGCCGGCCATCACCCTGGCCGAAGTGCTCGGCACCTCCGATCTCCCCGGGGGAGTCGTGAACCTGGTCACGGGCAGGGTCGCCGAGCTGGCACCAGTGCTGGCCGCCCACCGCGACGTGGACGCCATGGACCTCGCCGGCGCGTCCGGTGAGCCGGCGGTCGAGCTCGAGCGGGCCGCGGCGACGAACGTGAAGCGGCTCCTCCGCCCGGAGGTGCCGGAGCCCGATTGGACTGCGGCGCCCACGCCGGCGCGGATGCTGGCGTTTCTGGAGATCAAGACCGTCTGGCATCCGATCGGCGTCTGAGGTCCGTGACACCGGCACCCGCACGGGGCGTGCCGGGTCGGCCGGCTCCGAAGTAGCGTCTCGCGCCGTGACGGACCTCAGCACGAGGACGGACCCGTTCGAGCTCGCGGCCACGGCCGCCGCCGAGATCACGCACTGGGCCGGCACGCCTGCGCACGACGTCGCGATCGTGCTCGGCTCGGGCTGGCAGGCAGTGGCCGACGGCCTCGGGACCGCCGAGCTCGAGCGATCCGACTGCCGGCATCCCCGGCTTCGCTGCCCCCACGGTGGCCGGCCACCACGGCCAGCTGCGGTCGCTCACCGTCGCCGACCACCGGGTCCTGTTGCTCATCGGGCGCACGCACCTGTACGAGGGTCGATCGCCCGCCGAGGTCGTCCATCCGGTCCGCGCCGCCGTGATGGCGGGGGCCGGTGTCGTGGTCCTGACCAACGCCGCCGGCGGTCTCGATCCGGGGATGCGGCCCGGGCAGGCCGTGCTGATCCGGGATCATCTCAACCTGACGGGCGCCTCGCCGCTCAGTGGACCCGCACCGCCGGCGGCCTACCACGGTCGCTTCGTCGATCTCACGAATCTCTACCCGGCGGAGCTGCGCCGGATCGCGACCGACGTGGACGGGACGCTCCGCCAGGGCGTCTACGCCGGCCTCCTCGGCCCCCACTACGAGACGCCCGCCGAGGTGGCGATGCTGCGTGGCCTCGGGGCGGACCTGGTCGGGATGTCGACGACGCTCGAGGCGATCGCCGCGCATCACCTCGGGGCCTCGGTCCTCGGAATCTCGCTCGTCACGAACCTGGCGGCGGGGGTGAGCCCGACGCCGCTCGACCACGAGGAGGTGCTGGCGGCCGGCGCAGCCGCGGCGCCTGTGCTGGCCGAGCTTCTTGCCGGCGTGCTGTCACGGCTGTGACCGTCTCAGAGCCGAGCGTCCAGGGACGGCGGGAGGAGATCCCGGCCGACCTCGCCGCCGAGGCGGAAGCGTGGATGGCGGCCGACCCCGACCCCACGACCCGAGCCGAGCTCGCCTCGCTCCTGGAGGCGGGGGACGTGGGGGAGTTGCGGTCCCGTTTCGAGCACCCGCTCACGTTCGGGACCGCCGGGCTGCGGGGAGCGCTCGGCGCCGGGCCGGCGAGGATGAACCGGCTCGTGGTGCGAAGGACGACGGCCGGCTTGGCGGAGTGGCTGCTCGACCAAGGGGCCGAGCTTGCGGGTCGGGGGATCGTGGTCGGGCGGGACGCCCGGCACCGATCGGACGATTTCGCCGCCGACGTCGCCGACGTCGCCGCCGGGGCGGGGTTGCGTGTCCGGGTCCTTCCACGCCCACTGCCGACGCCGCTCACCGCCTTTGCCGTCAAGCACTTCCAGGCGGCGGCCGGCGTGATGATCACGGCCAGCCACAACCCGGCGCCTGACAACGGCTACAAGGTCTACATGTCCGACGGCGCCCAGGTGATCCCGCCGCAGGACGCCCTGATCGCCGAGGCCGCCTCGCGGGCGACGCTGATCCCGACCGACCCGGACGCCGGGCTGATCGAGGACGTGGACGAGGCGGAGGTGGTCGGGGCGTACCGGCGCGCGGTGCTCGGTTTCCTTGATCCTGTCGGGCCACGTGGGGTCAGGATCGTGTACACGCCCCTGCACGGCGTCGGAGGGGCGGTCATGCCGGAGCTCCTGGAACTGGCCGGCTTCGAGGACGTCTCGGTCGTCGCCGCCCAGGCTGCGCCGGACCCGGACTTCCCGACGGTGTCGTTCCCGAATCCCGAGGAGCCGGGCGCGCTCGACCTCGCCCTCGACGACGCAACCCGGCTCGGAGCGGACCTCGTGCTCGCGAACGATCCTGACGCGGACCGGTTGGCGGTCGCCGTGCCCGACCCGGCCAGCGGCGCCTGGAGGGTCCTGACCGGCGACGAGCTCGGGGTCCTCCTCGCCGGCCACGTCCTTGCTGCGGGCGACGGCAGCGACCGGCTCGTGGCGACCACGATCGTCTCCTCGACGATGCTGGGCGCCATGGCCGAGGCGGCCGGCGTCGCCTACGTCGAGACCCTGACAGGCTTCAAGTGGGTCGCTAGAGCCGCCCTGCGGCGACCCGGGCACCGCTTCGTGTTCGGCTACGAGGAGGCGCTCGGCTACGCCGTCGGCGACGTCGTCTCCGACAAGGACGGCATGTCGGCCGGCCTCGTCGCAGCCGAGCTGGCGGCGATCGCCAAGACGCGGGAGACGTCGGTGGTGGGGGGATTGGACGACCTCGCGGCCCGTTTCGGGGTGCATGCCACGGCGCAGTGGTCCCTCCGCCTCGACGGCCCGACGGCGCAGAGCGAGATGACCGAGATCGTCGCCCGCTGGCGCCGGGACCCGCCCGCGGCGCTCGCCGGCCTGGCGGTGACCGAGTTCGTCGACCTCTCGGAAGGGACCGAGGAGCTTCCTCCGACCGATGCCCTCGTGATCCGCCTCGAGCAGGGCGCCCGCGTCGTGCTCCGACCGAGCGGCACAGAACCGAAACTGAAGACCTACTTCGAGGTCGCCACCGCTCCGCTCGCACCCGAGGAGCTATCCGAGGCCCGGCGGCGGGCCGGAGAGCTCCTCAGCGCCCTGCGCGACGACGTTGCCGCGCGGTGCCAGCCCGACACCGCGACGGCCTCTCCGCCGAGCGCCGTCTGAGCTAGGGCTGCTCGCCGCCGGCGTCGGGATCGAGCGCGGCGAACCCGGGCTTGATCCGGCCCTCGATCAGCGCCAGCCGCTCGTCGAAGGGGTAGAAGGCGCTCTTCATGGCGTTGATCGTGAGCCAATTGAGGTCCTTCCAAGACCAATCGAACGTCGCAACCAGCGCCGCCATCTCCGAGGAGAGGCTGACGCCGCTCATGAGCCTGTTATCGGTGTTCACGGTCACGCGGAAGCTCAGCCGGCGCAGGAGGCCGATCGGATGCTCGGCGAGCGACGGCGCCGCTCCTGTGTGCACGTTCGAGGTCGGGCACATCTCGAGGGGCACGCGTCGGTCACGCACGTAGCTCGCAAGACGGCCGAGCGTGACCTCGCCGCTCGGGAACACGTCGATGTCGTCGACGATCCGGACCCCGTGCCCGAGCCGTTCGGCATTGCACCACTGGATCGCCTGCCAGATCGAGGGGAGGCCGAAAGCCTCGCCGGCGTGCAGCGTGGCGTGGAAATTCTCACGCTGCACGAGGTGGAACGCGTCGAGGTGGAGTGTGGGCGGATAGCCCGCCTCGGGCCCGGCCACGTCGAAGCCCGCCACGCCGGCGTCGCGATATCGGACCGCCAGCTCCGCGATCTCGCGGGAGCGTGCGGCGCTGCGTATCGCGGTCAGCAGCGTTCTGACGACGATCGGCCTGCCGGCCGCTTGCGAGCGCGCCATCGCCCGGTCGAAGCCGGCGAGTACCGACTCGACCACGGCCTCGAGCGACAGGCCCCGCTCGGTGTGCAATTCGGGAGCAAAACGGACCTCGGCGTAGACCACCCCGTCCCCCGCCAGATCCTCCACGCACTCGACCGCGACCCGTTCGAGGGCGTCGCGGGTCTGCATCACCCCGACCGTGTGGGCGAAGCCCTCCAGGTAGCGCACGAGGTCGCGTCGGGGCGCGGCCGCGACGAACCAGGCCGCCAGCTCGTCCGGGTCGGTCGTGGGCAGCTCCCGGTAGCCCTGCTCGGAGGCGAGCTCGATCACGGTCGCCGGGCGGAGGCCGCCGTCGAGGTGGTCGTGGAGCAGCACCTTGGGGGCGCTGCGGATCTGATCGAGCGTGGGTCTCGTCGTCATACGATCAGCTCCAGCACGAGAGGGTGGGCCGGCCGCGGCTGGTCGCCGATGGAGACGGCCCCGGCGACGGCCTCGCGTGCCCAGTCGAGGCGCTCGGGCTCGTCGGTGTGGAGCTCGAAGAGCCCCTGCCCCTCCTTCACGCGCTCGCCGGGCTTCGCGAGACAGACGACGCCGGCGGAGGGGCTGACGGGGTCCTCCTTGCGCGCCCGCCCCGCTCCCAGCCGCCACGCCGCCACGCCGACGGCGCGGGCATCGAGGCGCTCCACGATGCCGGCTCGGTCGGCGGCCACCGTCTCGACGTGGCCTGCGCGGGGCAGTGGCGCGTCGGGGTCGCCACCCTGGGCTGCGACCATGGCACGGTAACGGTCGAGGGCGGAGCCGTCGCGGAGCGCGACGGCGGGATCGGCCCGGATCCCGGCCAGCTCGAGCATCTCGCGAGCGAGCGCGAGCGTGACCTCCACGAGGTCCGCCGGCCCGTCCGCGCCGGAGAGCACCTCGACCGCCTCGGTCACCTCGAGGGCGTTCCCGACGGCGCGCCCGAGCGGGGCGTCCATCGCCGTCAACAGCGCCGTCACCTTGACCCCGTGGTCGCGCCCGAGGCGCACCATCGTCCTGGCGAGCTCGGCGGCCCGGTCGCGGCTGGCCATGAACGCCCCGGAGCCCACCTTCACGTCGAGCACGAGCGACTCGGTGCCCTCGGCAATCTTCTTCGACATGATCGAACCGGCGATGAGCGGGATCGACTCCACAGTTCCGGTCACGTCGCGGAGCGCGTAGAGCTTGCGGTCGGCGGGGGCGAGGCCGGCACCGGCGGCGCAGATGACGCATCCCACCCGCTCGAGCTGCACCCGGATCTCCTCGTTGGAGAGCTCGGACCGCCAGCCGGGAATCGCCTCCAGCTTGTCGAGGGTGCCGCCCGTGTGGCCGAGGCCCCGGCCCGACAACTGCGGGACGGCGCCCCCGCAGGCTGCCACGAGCGGAGCAAGGATGAGCGACACCTTGTCGCCGACGCCACCCGTCGAGTGCTTGTCGACGGTCGGGCGAGACAGTCCCTTGAGGTCCATCCGGTCTCCCGAGCCGATGATCGCGCTCGTCCACCGCGAGAGCTCGGCGACCGAGAGCCCGCGCCAGAAGATGGCCATGAGCAGCGCAGCGACCTGCTCGTCGGCGACCGTGCCCTCGACGTAGGCGCGGATGACCCAGTCGATCTCGGCGTCGGAGAGGGCGTGGGCGTCCCGTTTCGAGCGGATGACGTCCACCATGTCGATCCGGGCGGTCACGACCCCTTCCGCCGAGTCGTTACGTCGCTGCCGCTGAACGCGCCGGGAAGCAGCTGTGCCATCGTGGCCGGCGGTGCGCCGGCGCCGTCGTCCACCTGGAGGTCCGGCCCGCCGTGCTCGAACAGGAGCTGGCGGCAACGTCCGCACGGCGACAGCGGCCTGCCGTCGCCGGCGGTGACGCTGACGGCGACGAGGCGCCCGCCTCCCGAAGCCACGAACGCCGAGACGAGCCCGCACTCGGCGCAGAGCGTCAACCCGTAGGAGGCGTTCTCCACGTTGCAACCCGTGACGAGGCGGCCGTCGTCGGCGATCGCGGCCGCGCCGACCTGCAGCTTCGAGTAGGGGGCGTAGGCGCGGGCAGCCGCCGAGTCGGCCGCTGCCCGCAGCGCCGCCCAGTCGATCGCCATGTTCGTGCCGGACGGGTCCTCGGGTGGCATCGGGCGAACGCTACTCGGGCTATTCGCGCGTGTAGGGCTTGCCGTCCGCCGCCGGCGGCCGGACGCGGCCGACGAGGCCGGACACGACGGCGATGGTGATGATATAGGGAGCCATCGACAGGAACGGTGACGGAATACCGGTGTTGAAGATGGAGAGGAAGCTCTCGAGCGAGACGCTGAAGCCGAAGAGCAGGGAAGCGCCGAGAGCGCCGAAGGGTCGCCAGCGTCCGAGGATCATGGCCGCAAGGGCGACGTAGCCGAGCCCCGCCGTCATCTCTGCCGAGAACTCGCCGACCGATCCGATGGTGAACGACGCCCCACCAATTCCGGCGAGCACGCCCCCCAGGATCACGTTCCGGTACCGCGTGGCCATCACGCTGATACCGACGGTCTCGGCGGCGCGCGGGTGCTCGCCGACGGCGCGGACCCTCAGTCCCCAGCGCGTCCTGAAAAGGGCGATGTTGACGCCGACGACGAGCACGGCCGCCAGGTACACAAAGACGTTCTGGTCGAACAGGACCGGCCCGACGATCGGGATCTTCGAGAGCAGCGGGATCGCGACCGGCGCGAACGTCGAAGGGCTGTTCAGCGTCGCCTGGTCGGGGTTCAGCACCTGTTCGGTGAGGTAGTTCGTGAGGCCGGTGCAGAAGGCGACGATCACGACGCCGACGATGATCTGGTCGGCGCCGTAGCGCAGCGCCAGGAACGCGAGCAGCGCTCCGAAGAGGCCGCCCGCGACCCCTCCCGCGAGCATCCCGAGCCAGAGATTCCCCGAGACGCTGCCTATCATCGCTCCGAGGAACGCACCTGCCAGGAACTGACCCTCGATGGCGATGTTGATCACACCTGAGCGCTCGCACATGATCCCCGACAGGGAGCCGAACACGAGCGGCGTCGTGGAGATCAGCGTTGCCGCGAGCATCGCGACGAAGTTGAGCGTGCCCCCGCGGGCGGCCCACATAAGAAACGACCAGAGGAACATCATGATCCCGAGTGAGAAGATTCCGTAGGTGCCTCGACTCTTCTGCCGGATGACGATGACGAGACCGAGCGCGGCACAGCATCCCGCGAGCACGACGGATATCAGGCGGACCGACATGACGAGCGGAGCCACGTAGACCGCGGGAGGAGCCGTGAGGATGAATGTTGTCTTGGCGTGTGCCGGCACTCCGAGTCCGAACACCAGGAACATGACGGCTGCGAGAAGGACAAGGAAGATCCCCATTCCTCGTTCGCGGGTGGCACCGATGATCCTCGCATCGGGAGGGGCGACCTCAGACGGCAGCACGCTGATCGCAGTCATCAGCTCCACCCCTTGGAGACCACACTCGTCTGCGTGCCAGTCACGGGCTTGAGCCGGTAGATCTCGCGCACGAGCAAGGGCGTCGCCACGAAGAAGACGATGATCGCCTGGATCACCGTCGTGAGGTCGAGCGGGACTCCGGTCGCTGCCTGCATGCTCCGTCCTCCGGTGTCCAGCGCAGCGAAGAGGAGCGAGCCGAGGAAGACCCCGAAGGGACGGTTGCGCCCGAGCAGTGCGACCGTGATGGCGTAGAAGCCGATGTTGCCTCCGTAGCCGCTCGAAAGGAAGAAGTCGGTTCCCGACAAGGTCGCCATCCCGGCGAGCCCGGCCAAGGCTCCTGACAGTGTGAGAACGAGGATCGTCGTCCTCTTGGTGTTCATGCCCGCAACCCGGCCCGCGTCCGGGTTCAGGCCGATGACACGAAACGAGAAACCGAGTGTGCTCTTACGCGTGAACCATCCGGCCGCGATCACCACGGCGACGGCGATGAGGAACCCGCCGTTCACCCGTAGCCCGCTCCCGAACAGGTGCGGTATCTGGGCGGATACCGGCATCGTTCTCGAGATCGAGTTCGACTGACCCGGTTGCTGGAAGGGCTGTGTCGTGAGCAGGTAGACGAGCAGATCCAGGACGACGTAGTTGAGCATGATGGTCGTGATGACCTCGTGCGCCCCGGTTTTCGCTTTCAAGATGCCGGGGATGAACCCAACGATGCCGCCACCGACTGCGCCGGCGATGATGACGAGAGGAAGGTGGATCCAGATCGTCGCGTGGATCTCGAACCCCACATAGAGGGCGGCGAGCGCGCCGCCGATGAGTTGGCCCTGGGCGCCGATGTTGAACACTCCGGTGCTGAATCCGATGGCCACACCGACGCCGGCGAGGATGAGCGGCGTCGCCGAGACGAGCGTCTCGGAGATCGGCGTGAACACGGCCGTCCAACCCTGTCCGGTCGAGACCGCGTGGCTGACAGCAGAGGGGCTGAAGATCGACCCCGTGAACATCGCCGAGTAGGCGTTGGCCACGGTGTGGAACGTGATGCTGAAGGCCGCGCCCGGAGCCGAGCCGATATTGCCCCACGCGTCGAGCACGGCCGGTGTCGTGACGAGAATGAGAATGGCCCCGAGCACGAGCGCGCTGAAGACCGCCAGGACGGTGACGACAGCAGCGTTCGCCTCGCCGAGCCGGCGCAGGTACCTGTCCAGCGCTCCTGCCATGAGGCCGCCGGCTCGGGAGGCCGGCTGTCGGCGGCGCTGCTCGCCGGAGTCCGGCGTCGGTCTCGGCGCGGCTCACGTTGCGCCGGATCCATCGGTAGCTGCAAGTGGCGAGCCGTCTGCGCCCGGGGCGTCGACGATGCCAGCCATCATGAGACCGATGCGCTCCCGCCCGGCGCTCGGATCCACGATCCCCATGATGCGGCCTCGGTACATGACAGCGATGCGGTCGCCGAGGGCGAGCACCTCGTCGAGCTCCGAGGAGATGATGAGTACCGCGACGCCTTTATCGCGCTCTTCGACGATTCGGCGGTGCACGTACTCGATGGAACCGACGTCGAGCCCGCGCGTAGGCTGCGAGGCAAGGAGCAGCTTCACCGGACGCGACAGCTCGCGTGCGAGGATCACCTTTTGTTGGTTGCCTCCTGAGAGCGTGCCCACCGTGACATCGGTCGAGGGGGTACGGATGTCGAACTCGTCGACCTTGCGTTGCGCGCTCGATTTCACCTCGGCGAGGTCCCGGGCTCCCCATCTTGCGAAGGGCGGCACGTCGTAGATATCGAGCACGAGATTGTCGGCGAGCGTCATGGGGAGCACCAGGCCGTCCTTCTGTCGATCCTCGGGCACGTGCGCGATCCCCGCCCGGATGGAGTCCCGCGGTGTCGCGGACGTGAGGTCCTGTCCTTCCAGGCGGATCGTTCCTGCTGCGACAGGCCTGAGGGCGGCCACCGCCTCGACGAGCTCGGTCTGGCCGTTGCCCTGCACGCCGGCGAGGGCGACGATCTCCCCTGCGTGGACGTCCAGGTCGACGTGGTCGACCGCGGTTAGTCCACGGTCGTCCACCACCGTGAGGCCGCTCAGCTCGAGCACGGTGGGGCCGGGTCTTGCCGGCGCCTTGTGCACGACGAGCTCGACCGCCCGCCCGACCATCATCGAGGCCAGGTCGCTCTCGTCGGATTCCTGTGGGGTGGTCGTTCGGACGACCCTTCCGTGGCGCATGACCGTGATGCGGTCGGCTACGGCCAGGACCTCCTTCAGCTTGTGGGTTATGAACAGGATCGACCGGCCCGCCTCAGCGAGCGATCGGATGATGCGGAACAAGGCCTCGGTCTCCTGGGGTGTGAGGACCGAGGTCGGCTCGTCGAGGATGAGGACCCTTGCATCGCGGTGCAACGCTTTCAGGATCTCCACCCGCTGCTGGATTCCGACCGGCAGATCCTCGACGAAGGCGTCAGGGTTGACCTCGAGTCCGAATTCCGCGGAGAGCTTGCGGATGTTCGCGTTGGCCTTGCGGCGATCGAACAGACCGACCCGCCAGCGGGTCGGCTCGAACCCCAGCACGACGTTCTCCGCGACCGTGAACACGGGGACGAGCATGAAGTGCTGGTGCACCATGCCGATGCCGTGCCGCACGGCCTGGCCGGGGTTGGCGAAACGGACCGGCTCGCCGTCGATGCGGATCTCGCCGGAGTCGGGGTGGAGGAGTCCGAAGAGCACGTTCATCAACGTGGTCTTGCCGGCACCGTTCTCGCCGAGCAGGCAGTGAACCTCTCCCGGCTCGACCGTCAGGTCGACAGCGTCGTTCGCGACGAGCGTGCCGAAACGCTTCGTGATGTCGACTAGCTCGAGTCTCATCGCGGACTCACCACCGCGCCCGAGCGTAGGACCGGACCTTGGGCCGGCCCGGTTCCACGCTCGATTCGAGTCACGGCTGGCCAGCTACTCCGGCGCGTGCTGGCGCTCGTTCAGGCGACTGTCAGCTCGCCGGATATTTGTTCGGGTCGACCGAGATCCTCCCAGCGATGATCCCGGCCTTCAGCACCTTGATCTCCGCCTGCACCTTTGCGGGGATAACGGTCGCGAAGTCGTGGTACGGAGCGAGCGAGACGCCATTGTTGGCCAAGTCACCGGTGTAGCTGCCGCCCTTGAACGTGCCCTTGGCAGCCTCTTCGACAGCGGTGCTGACCGAGGCGACGATGCCCTTCGTGACGCTCGTGATGAACAGCGAGCAGTACTGCGGGGCCGAGACACAGCCGTCGACGTCCACCCACTCCATGTAGTGGCCCGCTCCGGCTTGTTTCACGGCAGCCGCCGCGCCGAGCCCGTCTGCTCCGGCCACAGGGAAGATGATGTCGGCGCCCTGAGCGAGCAGCGTCGAGGCGAACGTCTTTCCGTTCGTGAGGTTGTCGAAGTTGTCGTTGGTGAAAGAACCGCTTCCTGCCAGGCTGCTGGCAGGACGGCCCGCCTTCGGCGTCCAGCCGAGCGCCACAACGTGGGCGTGGTTCTTCTGGTTGTAATAGCGGACGCCTGCGACCCAACCATCCATGTAGATCGTGACCGGCGGGATGTCCTGGCCCCCGAAGGTGCCAACCTTGCCGCTCTTGGTCATGGCGGCGGCGAGGTAGCCACCGAGGAAACCGTCCTGGGCCGTGTCGTAGAAGAGGCCCAAGATGTTGGGGAGTGATGGAGTCGGGGGTGAGTCAGAGGTGTTGTAGACGTAGTCCACAGTGGCGAACTTCTGCGACGGGTGCGCCTTGGCGGCGGCATACGTCGCGGCGGCCATGTCGAATCCGACCGTGACGATGATGCCGCACTTGTCGGCAATGAATGTGGCAATGTTCGGCTCGTAGTCGCTCGTGGACGTCGAGGAGAGGAACCGGTAGGTGAGGCCCGGCACGGCTGCCGCGGCGACCTTGAGTCCTTGATAGGCCGAGGCGTTGAACGACCGGTCGTTGATGCCTCCTGTGTCGGTCACTTCGCAAGCCAAGAAACTCTTCGTCGCCGCCGTCGTCGTCGTGGCGCCGGTGGCGCCGGTGGCGCCGGTGTTCCCGGTCGTGCCGGAGGGCGTGGTCGTTGTCGTGGTGCCGCTGGAGCTCGAGCCACAGGCTGCGAGCGCCATAGCCGCCACGGCGGTGATCGCTACCGCCTTAATTCCGTTGCGAAGTTTCCTGTTTCTTCTCATGACCGTCTCAAGACCCCCTTGGGTGAACGACGTTGTTCTTCCCGACGATTGGCCACGCCCGCCAGCGGCGTGTGGGGTGCTGCGCCCCCCCGCCAACGTAGCCTTGGTGAACGGGGTTTGCTGGGTAAGCCGCCTGCGTGTGTCCAAGCCGGGATCCGCATGGCCGGCCTGGGCCGGGCCGGGCCGGCCGGGGCCGGGGCCGGGTCGGGCTCCTACGCCTGATGCGACCGGTCCACCCGGACGGGCGGAGAGGCAGGCGAGAGCACCCAGGCCTCGTCGAAGAGCGAGTCGATGGCCTCGGCGTCGACCGGATGGGAGAACAGGTAGCCGAACGCCCCAGAGCAGCCGGCCTCGCGCAGCTCCTTCAGCTGCTCTTCGTTTTCGACGCCTTCGGCCACCGCCTGCAGGCCGAGGCCGTGCGCGATCGACACGAGCGTGCGGACCATTGCCGTGCCGTTGTCCTGTCTGCCCAGGTCGGCGATCAAGGAGCGATCGATCTTGACGCTGTCGAGCGGGAGGCGCCGGAGCTGGTTCAAGGTGGCGTAGGCGGCGCCGAAGTTGTCCAGCGAGATTTGGACCCCGAGAGCCTTGAACTCGCCGAGCCGTTCCGCGACGGCCGCCGTGTTCTCCACGATGGTGGCCTCGGCGACCTCGAGCACGAGCAGCGACGGGTCGAGACGGCTCGTCTCGAGAGCATTCCGGAGGTCCCCGAGGAGCACGTCGGCGCGGATCTGGCGTGCCGACAGGTTCACGTGAATTTCGACGCCCATCTGGCGCCGTTGCCAGGCAGCTGCCTGCATACAGGCTTCTTGAAGGACCCAGCTGCCGATGTCGATGATCGTCCCGCTCTCCTCGAGGAGCGGGACGAACTCCGCCGCCTGGACCACCCCTCGTTGCGGGTGCCGCCAACGCAGGAGCGCTTCCGCGCCGGTGACGCGACCCGTGGCCACGTCGACGCTTGGCAGATAGGCCAGGAACAGCAGCTCGGTGTCCAGCGCCTCCCGCAGGTCGCGCTCGAGGTGCGCCTGGGCTTCGATGGCGTCGAGCATTGCCGGCTCGAAGTTGATGTGATTGTCGAGACCCCGCCATTTGGCTTCGTGGAGTGCGATATCGGCGCAGCGCACGAGCTCGTCGGCGCTCCTGCCGTCGTCGAGCACGCTGCCGATGCTGGCGGAGACGACCACGGGCGGGCCGTTGTCCCCCTCGATGTGGATCGGCATGCGCACCGCGTTGGTCAGGCGTGCCGCCATGGCAGCGACTGCGGCTGGCGACCCCGCGTCGGCGGCCAGCACCACGAACCGGTCGGCTCCACAGCTCTGGGCGTGGCCGAGGCTCTGGACGGTCACCTCGAGCCGTTTGGCGATGACGCCCAGCACGGCGTCACCGAAGACCCGGCCGAGGCCGTTGTTGATCACGTTGAAGTTGTTCAGGTCGATGAGGAACACGGCGCTGGTGGCACCGCGGCGCCTTGCCAGCTCGAGGGGACCCTTCAGGGCGATCGAGGCCGGGTCGCTCAGACCGGCCCCAGCACCACGTGAGCGCTTGAGTCGAGAGGCCATTTCTGTCGAGTCTCGCGCAACCGGTCGCTCGCTGCGCTGGCAGTTCGGGCCGGAAGATCCTCTGCGCCGGTTGCGGACCAGGTGCTCCCGGGCCGGCCGGGTCTGTCAGGTCCCGGCGTATTCCTGGAACGCTGCGAACGCTCGCGGGCCCCAGACGGTTCCGGGGCCTCCGTTCATCATGATGACCACGCCCATGGCCTCTGCCACCTCGGCAGCGGTCGCTCCCGCCTGGTGCGCCCGTCTGGCGTGAGCGGCGATGCATCCGTCGCACTCGCGGGTGGCGGCGATGGCCAGGGCGATGAGCTCCTTGGCGAGGGTCGTGAGCGCCCCCTCGGTGACGGCTGCCTGGTTCAGCTGCGCGTAACCGGCGAAGACTCCCGGGATGGCGTCCCGGAGCGCTCGGCCCTTCGGCTTGAGCTCCTCGGCGATCTCGTGGGCGTGTTCCAACTCGGTCCTGTCACCCTCTCCGCTTGGCGTCGGCGCCCGGCTGGCGGAGCCCGTCGCACACCACCTCCAGCATCCGGACGGGCGAGCAGCCCTTGGCACCCTCGGCCTCTGAGGCCATGCAGGTGCCGGCGACGAGACCCATCAGGTCCGCGACCTTCACATCCGCCCGCACCTCCCCGGCATGTTGGGCCCGCTCCAGTAACTCGCCGAGGGCCGCCTCGAGACGGTGCTTGAGCTTCGAGACGGTCGCCTTCACGTCGATGCCGGCGCCTGCGAGGGCATCGGCGAGGTCCCGCTTCTCGACGGCCTCCTTGACGATCCGGCCCATGAACCCGAAGAGCGCCTCGGCCGGGTCCTCGGCAGAAACGAGAATCTCCGCCTCGTCCAGGAGCCGTTCAAAGTGGTTGAGGACGATCGCCTCGAACAGCGCCTCTTTGGTGGGGAAATGCCGGTAGATCGTGCCCACCCCGACGCCGGCCCTTTCGGCGATCTCGTCGATGGGCACCGCCAGCCCCTCGGATCCGAAGACCTCCTCAGCCGCTTCGAGGACCCGCGCCCGGTTGCGTACCGCGTCGGCGCGCACGTTCTTGGCGGTCTCGTTCGTGCCGGTCACCATGGGCGCATTCGAGACAAGAGGTTGACAAACGGAACCCAAGTTCCGTATAGTGCAAGTGGAACCACAGTTCCGATTGTATTCGCAAGCAGCCTCGAAGTCCAACAGCGCCCAGCGCCAAGGGGATTGCAGAACTGTTCCGAAAAGGAGACCCGATGAGTTCCGGCACCGAGACCCTCGGCACCGTCACGCCGTCAGCCGGCACGGTCACTGCCGATCCCAGGCGCTTCCGAGCGCTGGGGGTCATTGCCATCGCCCAATTGATGATCGTGCTCGACGCATCGGTTGTGACGATCGCGCTGCCGTCCGCACAACGCGCACTGCACATCTCGATCGCCAACCGGCAATGGGTTCTGACCGCCTACACGCTGGCCTTCGGATCGCTGCTGCTTCTCGGAGGCCGGATCGCCGATTACTTCGGCCGCAAGCGCATGTTCATCGTGAGCCTGCTCGGCTTCGCCGGCGCGTCCGCGCTCGGCGGCCTGGCGCAGAACGCCGCCATGCTGTTCGGTGCCCGAGCGCTCCAGGGCGCCTTCGCGGCGGTCATGGCTCCGGCCGCGCTCTCGCTTCTGACCGTGACGTTCACCGAGCCCCACGAGCGTGCACGCGCTTTCGGCGTCTACGGCGCCATCGCCGGCAGCGGCGCGGCCATCGGACTCATCCTCGGCGGGCTGCTGACCGAGTACGCCTCCTGGCGCTGGACGTTGCTTATCAACGTGCCGATCGCTCTTCTGGCGGCGGTGCTCGCGACGTTCGAGATCGCCGAGAGCCGGGCTGAAGGAAATCGCCGTTACGACCTCCCCGGCGCCGTGACCGTCACCGCCGGCCTGTTCGCTCTCGTCTACGGGTTCACTCGTGCGGCTACGGACGGCTGGGGCGCCTCGATCACCTTGTCGTTCTTGGGTGCGGCCGTGGTGTTGCTGACGAGCTTCGTCGTCATCGAGACGCGTTCCTCGCATCCGTTGCTGCCGTTGCGGGTCATTCTCGACCGCAACCGGGGCGGCTCGTTTCTGGCGTCGCTGCTGGTCGGGATTGCCTTGTTCGGAACGTTCCTGTTTCTGACGTTCTACCTCCAGGGGACGCTGCACTACTCGGCGCTCAAGACCGGCTTCGCCTTCCTGCCGTTCTCGGTCGGGATTATCGCCGGCGCCACGCTGGCAAGCCGCCTGCTTCCCCGGTTCGGGCCCCGCGCTGTCATGACCGGCGGGCTCGTGCTCGGAGCCCTCGGGCTTGCCTGGTTCACGCAAGTCGGCGTCCACACGGGATATCTCGGCCATGTCCTTCCTGCTGAGCTCATCGTGAGCTTCGGATTGGGTCTCGTCTTCGTGCCTTTGAACAGCACGGCTCTCATTGGCGTGGCGCCGGCCGACGCCGGCGTCGCCAGCGCCATGGTCAACACGACCCAGCAAGTGGGTGGTTCGCTCGGTACAGCGCTCCTCAACACGCTTGCGGCCTCCGCGACGGCGTCGTACCTAGCCATCCACGGCTACGGCGCCGAGGCCAGGGCGTCTGCCCTGGTTCACGGCTACACAACGGCCTTCACGCTCAGCGCCGCGCTCGTCGCCGCCGCCGCCGTCGTAACCATCTGCCTCATTCGTACGAAGGCGAACCAGCCTGTGGCGGTGGAGGATGCGCCGGCGGCGGCGCCGGCGGTGGCGGCGGCGGCGGCGGCGCTGGAGGGTGGGCCGGACAGCCGGTGGGGGTCGGGGACATTCGAAAAAAGTTCCAAACTTGCCTCGGCTAATGATTGCGACCAGTCGCAATCTCGATCGGAGGCAAGTTTGCAATGAAATTCAGATACCCCCGCCTCGGGACGTCATCTCGAGGGGCCGGCTGAGAGTCTTCTATCGACCATCTCGCTCCCGTCGTATGATCCCGCCATGCTCGACCATCTCTCCATACAGTGCGCCGATCTGCGTTCTAGTTCGGCCTTCTACGACGGCGTCCTTGCTCCCCTGGGGGGAACTCGGGCCATGGACTTCGGGGACGTCATCGGTTACGGCGTCGCCGGGCGGCCGACTTTCTGGCTGGGGCCGTTGACCACCGGCGACGACAACAGGGAGATCCACGTGGCATTCGAGGCGCCCGACCGAGAATCCGTGAGGGCCTTCTTCGAGGTCGCCGTCGGTCTCGGCGCCGAAGTTCTCAACGAACCCCGCGTCTGGCCGGAGTATCACGAGCACTATTACGGCGCCTTCGTCCGCGACCCGGACGGCAACAACGTCGAAGCGGTCTGCCACCGCGCTGAATAGCCGCTCCCCGGGCGCCCGATGTCAGCTACCGTTCGCAAGTAGCAATACGGGCGTGGACCCTCCCAAAGCTCGTCGCGTGAAGGAGACCCCATATGAAGGTCGATCAGGCCGATCAGTTGAGCGCCGATCTCGAGTCGGGATGGACGCTTCCCTCGAGCTGGTACCACGACGCCGAGATCTACGAGCTCGAGCGACGCCGCATCTTCGAGCGCAGCTGGCAGTACATAGGTCGTGTCGAGGACCTGAAGAACACGGGGGACTACCTGACGGTCACGGTGGGCGACGTTCCCGTCGTCGCTTTGCGGAACGACCACGGCGATCTCGCCGGCTTCGTGAACGTCTGCTGTCACCGCCTCGCCGAGGTCGTGCAGGGGTCGGGGCACCGCGGCGTCCTCCAATGCCACTATCACGCCTGGACTTACAACCTCGACGGCCAACTGGTGTCGGCGCCGAGGAGCGAGCGGGAGGCCTGCTTCGATGTGGCCGAGTTCTGCCTGCAACCCGTGCGGGTCGAGTCGTTCGGCCCGTTCGTGTTCGCGAACGTCTCCTCGGATGGACCTTCGCTCGCTGAGTCGCTCGGGGACCTGCAGGAGCGGATGGTGGAGGACGGCCTCAACTTCGACGAGCTCGTCTCGGTCGAGCGCACCGAGTGGGAGGTTGCCGCGAACTGGAAGGTCGTGGTCGAGAACTTCGACGAGTGCTACCACTGCGCCGTCGCCCACCCGAGCTTCACCCGGCTCATGGAAGTCGACCCCGTGAACTACCGGCTCGAGGAAGGTGCGTGGACTTCGCGAGCCACGACGCCGGTCCGCGTCTGGCCGGAAGGCAGTGCTGTGAAGCTGGCCTACGACGCCTCGGGCCCGGTGCGCGGGGGACAGTTCGCGTTCCTCTGGCCGAACTTCACACTCGTCCAGAACCCGGGCCAACCGAACGCGATGGCCTTCTACTTCCGGCCGGCAGGCCCGGAGCGGACCGTCGTCGTGTCCGAGTACCTGTTCGGTCCCGACGTGGCGCCCGAGCTCGTGCGCGACGTCGTCGCGTTCAACCTGCTCGTCGGAGCCGAGGACCAGCGCCTTGTGGAGTCGGTGCAGCGGGGCATGCGCTCAGATCGTGTGACGCGGGGCCGGCTCATGCTCGACTCCGAGCGGCTCATCCGGCACTTCCAGCGCCTCGTGCACCGCGCCCTCACAGATTGACTCAGTACGCCATCCAGCCGCCGTCGACCAACAGGTTGATCCCGCTGATGTAGGTGGCGTCATCGGAGGCGAGGAACGACACCGCCCCCGCCACGTCCCGCGCGTCTCCCAGCCGAGCAAACGGAGTCCGCGACGCCACATACGCCGCGCCCACCTCCTCCTGGCTCAGGTCACCGACTGCGCCCGTGACGATCTTGCCCGGAGCGACGGCGTTGCAGATGATCCCGTCCCGGCCGTGCTCGACCGCGATCTGGCGCGTCAGCTGTACGAGGGCCCCTTTGCTGACGGCGTAGGCGAAGTGGCGCGGCGCACCAACCATCCCGTGCTGCGACGTGATGTTGATGATCCGTCCACGGGCGTCGGCCCGGAGCGGCTGGGTGAGCATCTGGCGCACGGCAGCCCGGCACAGCATGAAAGGACCCCGGACGTTCACTGCGAAAATAGCGTCGAAATCGGCGTCCTCGGTCTCGAGCAGTGGCTTGGAATGAAGCCCCGCCAGGACGGCATTGTTCACGAGCACATCCAGGCGCTCTGTGAGTTCGGTGCTTCGCTCAATGAGCAGCTCGCCGTCCTCTCTGCTTGAGACGTCGGCCCGGACGTACTCGCAGGCGCCGCCCTCCTCGCGGATCACCTCGTCGGTCGGCACCCCTCCGGTGATCGGATCGCGGCGAATGTCGGCACAAAGCACGAAGAAACCGTCCCCGGCGAGCCGCCGCGCGATGGCACGGCCGATGCCGGACGACGAACCGGTGACGATAGCGCAGGTGGTCACTTGTCAAGCATGGCAGATGGGCGCTAGCATCGCACGGTCATGGGTGTTGCTTTCGTCGCGCACTGTCTCCTAAATCAGAACGCCAAAGTAAAGGGCGGCGCTAAGACCGAGGGCGTGTATTCGCCCGTCGTGGAGGTTCTCCGAGCCGAGGGTTGGCGCATCGAACAAATGCCGTGCCCGGAGCTGACATTCACGGGCGTCAACCGTTTCTGGGCCGTGCGCGAGCAGTACGACACCTTGGCGCACCGCCGGCACTGCCAACGGCTGGCATCTTCGGTCGCCGGAGCGATCGCCGCCCAGGTGGGCAAAGGCGAGGAGGTCGTGCTGATCGGCCTCGAGGGCAGCCCGTCGATGGGCGTCTGCGTCACGAGCTCCGACCCTTCGCGCGGCGGGCGTCCCGTCTGGGCGGACGGAGCTCCCGAGCTCGCGCCCGGAGAGGGCATCTTCATCGAGGAGCTACGCGCCGAGCTCGGGCGGCGCGGCATCCCCATGCCGCGGGTGGCGGGCGTTACCCACGCATTGCCTGACCACGACGCGGAACGCGAAAGGGCCGGCCTGACGGAGGTTCTCGAGGGCTGATGGAGGGCGATCGGCGGTCCTTCCGGATTGCGCTCGTCGCCGACCGGTATGTGAACCCGCCGCCGGGTGGTTTCGACGGACTGGCCGTCTTTCTGGAAGCCGGCTGGGGTGCCCTGCAGCTTCCGGCCGACGAGTACCCGCCCGAAGTAAGTGTGCCAATGCTCGCCGAGGTCGCGGAGCAGGCCGAGGAGTTCCACCGTCATGGCTACGACCTGGTCCTGGTCGGCGAGCGCGAGGGTCTGCGCGAGGCGCTCCGGGCCGTCAATATGAAGGTTCCTGCCCAGGTTCGGCCCCGTACAGCCGCCAAGCTTCTGGCTTTCCTCCAGGCAAGGCCGGTCCCGCAGGCGGCGAGGCTTCCTGGCAGCTCCTGAACTGGCCCGGCCCGCCTGCGCCCGTGCTTAGAGGTGGCCGGGAATGAGCGGAAGCCCGACGGCGTCGGTCTCGATGCGCCAGAACGAGCCCTGTCTCCCGAAGGCGTCGAGTTCCGGGCCGTAGGACGCTGTCACGTACAGGGTCGGCCCGTCGAAGATGCAGTTGGTCACGTCGGCGCCGACGTGGATCTCGTCCAGCACCTCGCCGTCGGGCGAGATGACAGTCACGCCTTTGTGAATCGTCGTGCACACGAACATCCGGCCGTCGGCCGCGATCGCCATGCCGTCGGGCACGTGGGCGTCCGAAAGTTGGCAGATCGTCGTGGGGGCTCCGTCGTCCATGCGGCGGACGCGACGTGACCGGGACTCGGTCCAGATGAGACGCTGCGCGGGGTCGAAGGCGATCCCGTTGGGGTACGTGGTCGGCAGCTCGATCAGAATCTCCCCGACGCCCGAGCCGTCCAGGGCGAACAGCCGCCCCGGAGTGCGCACTTCGAAACGGTCATCCTCCTCGGTGCCCGACTCGGTGAAGTACAGCCGACCGTCCGGGCCGAAGGCGAGATCGTTCGGGCCGGCGAGCTCACGGCCGGCGACTTCCGAGCAGATGAGCTCGACGGTTCCGTCGGACCGGACGCGCTGGATGCCGGGCACGGCGCTCGTGTCGCCGCTGCCGGGGACATTTCCTCCCTGGGTGACGTACACCGCCTCGTCGTCGCCGAGCAGGGCACCCCAGGGGGACCCTCCCGTCTGGGCGAACGTGGAGACAACGCCGTCGTCGTAGACGAGCAGCTCGCCGACGTTGCCGTCGCAGAACACGATCCGGCCGTCGGGCATGACCACCGGGCCTTCGGGAAACCCGAGTCCCGACGCGAGCAGCGTGACCTCCATCTAGGTTGCCTCCATCCGGGTCGTCGTCACTTCAGGAAAGCGAAATGCTCGAAGTCGAAGTCGGACAGAGGCTGGCCGACTTTCGCCGCCGAGAACCCGGTGATCTTCGTGCTGTAGGCGTCCAGCGCATCGATGAACGCCGGGATGATGTAGCCGCCCTTGTTGAAGTCGATGAGCTGCATCTCGTGGATGATCTCCCGGCGGGTTCCGGCGTTCAGCGTCTGGTTCGCCTGGTTGTACAGCGTCGTGTAGGCCGGGTCGTCCCAGTGAGTCTCGTTGAAGGGCGATGTCGGCAGGAACGACTCCGCAACCTGGCCGAGGTAAGGCGAGTAGTTGTAGAAGTCCTGCGAGAACGTCCACTGGAGGTAGTTCGGACCGAAGAACGTCGTGGGGTCGACCTCATTGAGGTTGATAGTCACGCCGGCCTCTTGGGCTTGTTGCTTGAGGACGGTCGCCATTGCGACGGTGCCTGTCGCGACAGCGGACGTCGTGAGCGAGACCGTGAGGTTCTCCTGACCGGCGGCCTTGAGGAGATGCTTCGCCTGGCCGATGTCCTGTTCCCGATGAAGCGAATGGTCGAAATCCGGGTCGTAAGGCGAGAAGACGTCCGAGCCGGCGTAGGCGTAGCCGTCGAGGGCGCTCTCAATGAGCTGAGGCCGGTTGACGATGAGCCGCATCGCCTGACGCACCTTGACGTCGTTGAACGGTGCCTTGTCGACGCGCATCGTGAACGGGGTGATGGCGCCGGTCTGTGAGGCGATGGTCTTGAGGGCCGAGTTCTTCGAGAGCGTTGCCAGCTGAGGGCCCTCGAGGCCACCCGCTGCGTCGATGGCGTTCGTCACCAGAGCGTTCTGCAACGCCGCCGCGTCGGAGAAGTCGATGATCGTGACCGAGTCGACATGGGGCAGCCCGGGCTTCCAGTAATTGTCGTTGCGGGTGAACACGCTCTGGCGGCCCGGGGTGAAACTCTGGAACTGGAACGGGCCGGTGCCGTTCGGCTTAGAGACGACGAAACCGACAGGCACGATGTACAGGTAGTACCAGTACGCCAACTGGTCGATGAAGCTCCCGTAGGGCGTCTTCATCGGCACCTGCACCGTCAGGGCGTCAAGCTTCTTCAGCCCGTTGAGGTCGACCGGGCCCAGAGACGACGCGCCGGAGAGCGGTTTCTTCGGGTTGAGGATTCGCCGAAGTGTGAAGATGACGTCGTCGGCACCGAGCGGCTGGCCGTCATGGAATTCGATGCCGGCCTTCAGTCGGATGACCCACTCGGAGGTCGAGCCCTTCGGCGTGATCTCCTCCGCCAGCACGTACTCGGTCTGGGCCTGATTGTTCAGCTGCAGGAGCGGCTGGTACAGCTGCTGGGCCCTTGCCGTGTCGAGATAGGTGAGACCTTGGTGCGGGTCCAGGGTGTCCGCGCCCGATCCCCCGGTGAGCCCCACCGAAAGGTCGCCGCCCTTGCGGATCGTCGGCGTCGGCAGCGTCGTGGCGGTGGTGGTCGTTGCCGTCGCGCTCGACCCGCACGCGGCGAGCAGCCCGCCGGTCGCCGCAAGCGCGCCAGTGGCAAGTGCCCCGTGCAGGAAGCTCCGCCGGCTGAACGGCTCGTGTCCGTCCCGTGATGGCTCCGGCCTCTTAGGCGCAGCACCGTCCATCTGTCCCCCTCCCGTCCCGGCCCCGAGCTGTGGGCGGCTCCGGATCGAGCCGAGCCCCGTTGCTCGGTATACGAGATATCGACCGGATCATATATCCGCGCGCCGCCGGGATGCCGACGCACCGGCATGCCGACGCACCGGTCTCGCTCGGCCGGCTCGGGTCAGGGGTTCTCGACGGTGACCGTCTGCCCGCTCGCGAGCGCCCGCTCGGCCGCGGCCGCTACGGCCAGGGTCCGAGTGGCGTCTGCAGGCGTGCAGAAGACGTGGTTTGGATCGCCCATGCGGACGGCCTCGAGGAATCGGCTCACTGAGCGCTGGAAAGGGTGCTCGGTCGACACGACGTCGACCGTCCCGCCGGCCGTGCCGCCTTTGCCGGCGCCCGAGCCCGACAGCCGGAAGTCCGGATCGAGGTCGAGACGGTAAAGGCCATCGCTCGCGATCACGTCCACGGAGTACGTGCCGGGCAGCCCGTCGCGGGTCCAGGCGACTGCGATCGTCGCCAACGCACCGGACTCGAGCTGGAGGACGATCGTGACGGCGTCGTCGATGTCGCCGCCGGCGGCATCGCTTCCCCCGAGCGCGACCTTGCTCGCCGCCGCTTGGGCTGAGCGGACTTCACCGCCGATCGTGCGCACGAGGTCGATTTGATGGCTGCCGCGCTCGAGCAGGTTGCCGCCGCCGGCTGCACGGTCCAGGAACCACGACCTCGCCGCCGTCGGCCCGATGCTCTGCCCGAGGAGGTATCCGATCGATTGGCCCTCCAGGCAGGCTCGGAGATCGTCCAGGACCTCCACGGCGTGCCATTGGTAGCCAACCGCGCACACGATCCGGCGCTCGAGCGCTGCGCCGGCGATGGCCCGCGCGTCGTCCAGCGTCCGGGCGACCGGCTTCTCGAGGTAGACGGGGATGCCGAGCTCGAACGCCGCCAGCGTCGGATCCCGATGGCTCCGCGGCGGAGTACAGATCCAGATCACGTCGAGACCCCCGGCGTCGAGGAGTCCCTGCCAGTCGGTGAAGACCTGGGCCCCGAGGGCGCCGCCCAGCTCCGTCGCCCGAGTCGGATCGACGTCGCACACGGCTCCGACGACCACGTCGTCGCGCATGGCGAGCGCCTCGCCGTGCTGCCGGCCGATCCAGCCGGCCCCGATGATGCCGGCGGTGAGTCTGGCCGGAGCGTTCATGGAGTGACAACCTCGCTAGCTTTGAGCAGCGCCCGGAAGGCGCCGAGATCGGTGCGCAACCTCGCGGAAGCGGGCGGGTCGCTCAAGTGGTCGAGAACGAACCAGCCGCCGTACTGGCTTGCCGCCAGCGCACCGAGCACTTCGGGCCAGGGCACGAGGCCGGTGCCCGGCTTCGTGTACACCCAGCGCCACGTGCGGCTCACCCGGCGGGGCGCGACGTCCTTGACGTGGACATGGTGAAGGTGACGACCGAGGATGCCGACCGCGAGGGCCGGGGCGACGTGCCCCTCCATCGTCATGCTGCCGGGGTCGTAAACGGCGCCGAAGGCCGCGCAGGGCAGTCGCCCACCCACTCGTACGAGCCATTCTGGACCGGGTACGAGCGTGCGGGGCGCCATCTCGACGAGGAGCGCGACCCCGTGTCCGGTGGCGAGCAAGACTCGCTCGGCCAGAACCTCGCTCAGCCGGTCGAGCTCGTCGTTGACCGCGCCGCCGGCGTAGGGCGGAGCGAAGACCCGCAGCTGGGGGGCCCGGATCGCAACTGCCATCTCGACGAGGCGCTCGAAGCTCCCGAGCGGGCTGGCGAGCGCGCTCTCACCTTGAGCGGTCAGGCCGCACACGGCGAGACCCCGATCGCTTGTGATCTTCCAGATCCGTTCGGCAAGCGAAGCCGTGTCATCTGCGCCGAGGCTCTGCGCCGTGCCGATTGCCCACTCGACGCCCTGAAGCCCCGATCAGACGGCGGCGTCGCAGATCATCTCCGGCTTCCATCCTGGTAGTGCCGAGCTGAGCACGCCCAGCCGATGACCCCCGAGCCCGGTCACCCGGAGGAGCGCCGACCGCCGACCGGCAGCCATTCGTCGTGATGCTCGGCCCACCAGCGGGCGATGTCCACCCGCCGCATGAAGATGACGTCCGGCCTGTCTTTCACGTACTCGACGAAATCACGTAGGGCCGAGGTCCGCCCGGCCTGGCCGCTCCAGCGCTCGTGGATCCCGACGGTCATCATTCTCGCGCCGGCGCCCGCCGCCGCCTCCTCGCAGAGGTAGTCGACGCCGGCCCGGAGGCTCTCGAAGAAGTGCCGCGGCGCCGAGTACGTCGGGCTGAGCAGGTACCGGACGTCGTTGTACACCTTCGAGTACGGCACGACGAGAAACGGCGTCCCGCGCACATCCGCGTAATACGGCAGCTCGTCGTTGCACGAATCGGAGTCGTAAAGAAAGCCGCCTTCCTCGACGAGCAGCTCACGAGTGTGGACACTCGGGAAGGAGCGCACGTACCAGCCGGGCGGATGGCTCCCCGTCAGCTTCTGGAACAGCTCGACCCCGCGATGCAGGTCGTCCCGCTCCTCCTCCTTGGTCATCGTGGAGTTCTCGGTCCAGCGCCAGCCGTGCGCGATCAGGTCGTGGCCGGCCTCGGCGATCCAGTCGACAACCTCGGGATTGCGCTCGAGCGCCACTGCGGCGGCGCCGACCGAGATCTGGACCTCCTCGCGTCGAACAGGCGGGCGAGCCGCCACACCCCGGCTCGGCTGCCGAACTCGAAGTGCGCCTCGGTGCCGAGGTCCCGGACCTCGGGCCCGATCTGGTAGGAGTACTCGCCCCAGCTGTCGTTGCGTCCGTCCCCGTCGGGTATCGAGTACTCGCTGCCGGACTCGTAGTTGAGGACGATGTTGACGACGAGGCGCGCGTCTCCCGGCCAGCGAACATCCGGCGGCCGTCCGCCCGTAGCCGACGAAGTCGCGGGGCATGCTCATGGCGTCGGCCTGCTGGTCCGTCATCGTTGGCTTCCTTTCGGCGCAGGGTGCCAGATACGGTATATCGCGGTCAACCGGGCGCGCGGCCTCCTACGGTGTTTGTCGGCCCAGCCAGAGAGCAACCGGACAGAGGAGCGTGGCGAACGTGAAGTTGTCTGAACAGGCGACCGCCGGCAGCGACGCGGTCGGCCAGCTCGCGGCGCGATGGGCGAGCGAGAACCCGCGTTCCGCGGCGCTGAGCGAGCGGGCGCACCGGTCACTTCCGGCCGGCGTCACCCACGATTCGCGCCGTGCCGACCCCTTCTCGATCGCGATCGCGAGAGCGGCAGGGTCGCGGAAGTGGGACCTCGACGGTCACGAGATCGTCTGCTACGTCATGGGACACGGCGCCTTGCTGCTCGGGCATGGCAACGCCGAGGTCGTGGAGGCGGTGAGGGAGCAGGCGGGCATCTTCATGCACCCAGGTGGCGGCCACGAGCTCGAGTGCGACTGGGCAGAAGCCGTCATCCGACTCGTGCCGTCTGCCGAGAAGGTGCGCTTCACCTCGAGCGGCACCGAAGCGTCCTTGCTTGCCCTGCGCCTCGCGCGGGCGACGACGGGACGACCGAAGATCCTCAAGCTCGCCGGTCACTTCCACGGCTGGCACGACCAGGTCTCGTACGGGACCGACCCGCCCTTCAGGGGACCCGACACCGCCGGCCTGCCGCCCGGCCTGCAAGGCGACGTCGTCGTGGCGCCGGCGGATGGGGACGCAGTGCGGGAGGTACTTGCGGAAGGCGACGTTGCCGCGCTCATCCTCGAGCCCTCGGGAGCTGCTTGGGGAACGGTGCCGCTGCCGGCGGGCTTCCTCGAAGAGGTCCGTCGCGCGACGCTCGAGATGGGCACGGTGCTGATTTTCGACGAGGTGGTTTCGGGCTTTCGGTGGTCGCCCGGCGGAGTGCAACAGGTCGCCGACGTGCAGCCGGACCTGACATCGCTCGGGAAGATCCTCGCAGGCGGGATGCCGGGCGGCGCGGTCTGCGGCCGGTCCGAGATCCTCGGGGCGCTCGCCCTTTCCTCCGGCGATCCTCACCGGGTCGCGCATCCGGGCACGCACAACGCCCATCCCGTCTGCGCGGCGGCCGGCGTCGCGACGCTCCGGATCATCGGCTCGGGCGAGGCGCAGGAGCGGGCCGCCCGCCTGGCCGGCGAGCTGCGAGACCAGCTCAACGCCGTCCTCGACCGTTGCGGCGCCGCCGGTCGTGCCTACGGCGAGTCCTCGACTTTTCACCTCCTGCTCGGTCAGGACGGCGCACCGGACTCGCTCCCGCTCTCGAAGCTGAAGGCCGGTATGAGCCCACGGCTCTTCGCGGAGCTGCAGTGCGGGATGCTGCTCGGTGGGGTGCACCTCTTCCACGGCTCAGGGTTCGTGAGCACGACGCATTCCGAGCGTGACCTGGCGATGACCGTCGAGGCGTTCGCCGCAACCGTCCCGGTGCTGCAGGCCGAGAGACTCCTGTGAGCGACCTCGTTTTCGCCGGCGGCCGCGTCCTCGACCCGGGCGAGGGGATCGATGCCGCGATGGACCTCGCAATCACGGGCGGGGTCGTATCGACCCTGGGCGACGGAATCGAGGCCGGGAGCGAGCCGGCGCGGACCGTGGACGCCGGCGGCCTGATCCTCACACCGGGCTTCGTCGACCTGCACACCCACCTGTACCAGGGCGTCTCGCATTACGGCATAGACGCCGACACCTACTGCCTCGGGCGAGGGGTCACGACCGCCGTCGACGCCGGCTCGTCTGGGGCGCAGACGTTCCCCGGCCTGCGCCGGTTCATCATCGAGCCGTCCGAGACCCGGATCCTCGCCTTCCTGCACGTCGCGGTGCAGGGCATGATCACGAACCTGCTCGGCGAGCTCGAGGATGTTCGCTGGGCCTCGCCCGACCAGGCGATCGCACGGGCGCGGGAACACCCGGACGTCATCGTCGGCGTCAAGGTCCGCCTCGGCTACCAGATGGTGGGAAACGACCCCGAACCCGCCCTCCACCTCGCCCGCCAAGCGGCCGACGTGCTCGGCCTTCCCCTCATGGTCCATGTCATCGACATGAAACGGCCCATCTCCTGGCTGCTCCAGTACCTCATCGCCGGCGACATCGTCACGCATTGCTTCCACGGCAACGAGGGTGGAATCCTCGACGGCGACGGCAGGCTGTTCGCCGAGGTGGTCCGCGCCCGCGAACGTGGCGTGCTTTTCGACGTGGGGCACGGGATCGGCAGCTTCACGTACCGCGTCGCGCGGGCTGCACTCGCGCAAGGGTTCGCTCCCGACAGCATCTCGAGCGACATCCACGCCCACAACATCGCCGGCCCTGCCTATGACCAGGCGACCACCCTCTCCAAGCTCCTCCACGTCGGGATGAGCCTGCCCGAGGTCGTCCGCGCGACCACCGCCGCGCCGGCCTCGGCGATACGACGGGGCGGCAGCCTCGGCTCACTCGCGCCCGGCCGCGAGGCCGACCTGACGGCGTTCGAGCTCCGGAGCGGTGACTGGCCGCTCACCGACGGCGAGGGGCAGACGGAGATGGCAGAGCAGCTTCTCGTGCCCCGTTTCGTAGTGCGTGCGGGGACTGTCCACGAGCTCGACTGGCCCGTGGCCGACCTCCTGGAGCGACGGACGCCGTGATCTCGATCGTCGGCGGCCGCGTGGTGACCGCTACCGGAGTGGAGCAAGCCGACGTGGTGATCCGCGACGGGAAGGTCGTGGATCTCGCTGTCTCCGGCTCGGGCGCCGGCGCACGTCGACGACGTCGACGCCGACGGGTGCTTCGTGCTGCCCGGAGGCGTCGACCCCCACTCGCACATCATGTCCGACATCGCCGCAGCCGCCTCGGCTGCGGCGCTCGGCGGAACGACGACCGTGCTCTCGTTCACGAATCCTGACCCGGGCGAGGGCGCGCTCGAGGGTCTCCTGCGCCGGCGCGGGGAGATCTCGCAGGCACAGCCCGCCGTCGACATCGGGCTGCACGCCATGATCTACGACCTGGAGCGGGCGTCTTTCGAGGAGCTGGCGGCGATCCGGGACGCCGGCGCCGCCGGCATCAAGGTCTTCCTCGCCTACTCGGAGCTCGGCATCATGTGCTCGACTCGGCGCCTGTACGAGCTCATGACGTGGACCCGCAAGCTCGGGCTCCTCATGCAGGTCCACTGCGAGAACGGCTCGCTCATCGACGCCCTCGTGGAGGAGGCCGTCCGGTCAGGCAGACGCGGCCCGAGCGCCTTTACCGCCACCCGCCCTGCGGAGGTCGAACAAGAAGCTGTCGCGCGTACCCTCGCCGCTGCAGCACTGGCCGGTGCACCGGCCTATCTCGTGCACCTCTCGTGCGCACGGGCCCTCGGTCAGGTGCGCATGGCGCGCAGCCGGCCGCGCCCGCAGGTCTTCGCGGAGGCCTGCCTCCATCACCTTCTGCTCGACGAGAGCCATGCCGGCGCCTGCGACGGGGATCGCTTCCTTGTCTGTCCCCCGTTGCGCGACGCGACCGAGCGCGAGGCGATCTGGGAGGGCATCGTGGACGGCACGATCGACACGGTCGGGTCCGATCACGTCCAACGGCGCTCGCTGATCCCCGAGGAGCTCAGGGCCGATGGAGCAAGCGCAGGCTACGGACTCGCCGGCGTTGGCCCCCGCTTGCCGCTCTTCCTGTCCGAGGGGCTGGCCCGGGGCGTGGCGATTGCGCGGCTGGTCGAGCTTTCGTCCACCGCCCCGGCGCAGATCTTCGGTCACCCGGACAAAGGGGTCATCGCCCCCGGCTCGGATGCCGACCTCGTCGTGTGGTCGCCTGAAGGAACCTCGACGCTCGGCGTGGACACTTACGACGACGGCACCGGCGACAGCGTCTATTCCGGTTGGCAGGTCAACGGAAGCATCCGCGCGGTGCTGCTCCGCGGCCGCCTTATCGCACAGGATGGCCGGCTGGTCGACAGCGGACAGGGGCGCTACCTGCCCACAAGGGCTTGGGATGCCGCTTCGCGAGATACTGTACGTCGATGACGGGGCTACCGAAGCTGGCGGCGCGGCCTGACACGTTGACTCATGTCGTGCTCGAGGCGATCCGGAGCGCCATCGTGAACCAGGAGCTGCCCGCCGGCGCCCGCGTCACCGAGGCCGGCCTTGCCCGTCAGCTCAACGTGAGCAAGACGCCGGTGCGCGAGGCGCTGCTCCAGTTGCGCGAGATCGGGCTCATAGAACCGGACGAGCGCCGGGGCGGCCGCATTTTGAGTCCGTCCCGCAGCACGATCAGCGACGCATACGAGGTGCGTGAGGCCCTCGAGGTGTTCGCGGCCGGCGCGGCGGCGACTCGCAGCGACGACCGCTCGATCAGGCGCATCTACCGGGCGGCGGACCGGTCGCTTCGTGCCGCCAGCGCCGGCGGTCTCGAGGAGTTCAAGCGTTTCGACGACGAATTCCATCGCGCGATCGCATCCAGCACGAGCAACCAGCGACTCGAGCTCTCCATCGAACGCTCACTCACGCTGGTGAGCGCCCTTCGCCAGCGCGACGTGCCCGGTACCGCAGCCTCGATCGAGTGCGGACAGGCACACATCCGCGTGGCCGAGGCGATCCGGAAGCGCGACGCCGCTAGCGCCGCCCGGGCGATGTCGGATCACGTCCGCTTTGTTGCCGACCTCGTGCTCGCCGCCTATGACGAGTGCCACGACGAGGAGGGCCGCTCCTCGATTGGCACGCCACTCACGGCGGCGCGCTGAGCCGAGCGACAGCTCGCCGATGACGCTCGACGTCGACAAGATCCGGACGCAGTACCCGGCGCTGTCCGACGGTTATGCCTACCTTGACGGTGCGGCTGGGACGCAGCTTCCGTCCAGCGTCATCGAGGCGATCTCGAGTGCTTACACCGCCGGTCTCGCCAACGTCGGCGGGGCATTTCCGGCGAGCCAGCGGTCCGGGGAGATCACCGACGAATGTCGCCATGCCATCGCCGACCTCGTCGGGGGCGATCGGACCGGGGTGATCCTTGGGCCGAACATGACGACCCTGACCTACCGGCTGGCGGGGGCCTTGTCGGCCGGCTGGGCGCCGGGAGACGAGATCGTCGTCTCCCGCCTCGACCACGATGCGAACGTTCGGCCGTGGGTTCAAGCCGCGGCGAGCGCCGGCGTCGTCGTCCGGTGGGCGGAAGTGGACCTGGGGACCGGTGAGCTGCCGGTTGGTCAGTACGACGACCTGCTCTCGGACCGCACCCGCCTCGTGGCGGTGACGGCGGCGAGCAATGTTCTCGGTACACGGCCCGACGTGGCCGCCATCGCCTGCAAGGCTCACGGATCAGGTGCGCTCACCTACGTCGACGGCGTGCACTGGACGCCTCATGGGCCTGTCGACGTCGTCGCTCTCGGCGCCGACTTCTACGCGACGAGCGCCTACAAGTGGTCAGGTCCGCATATCGGGGCGGTGATCGCCGCACCGGACCTGCTCGAGACCCTCCATCCTGACAAGCTCGCGCCTTCCAGCGACGCGGTGCCGTGGCGATTCGAGCGTGGGACGCCGGCGTTCGCGGACCTCGCCGGCGTTGTGGCGGCTGTGGAGCATCTCGCGTCGCTGGACTCGTCGGCGAGGGGTTCGAGGCGCGAACGGATCCTCACCTCGATGGCGGCCGTCGAGAAGTACGAGGCTGCCCTGTTCCAGCCGCTCTCGGACGGGCTGCGGGCGATGTCCAACGTCACCTTGTACGGGACGGCCGCCCGCCGGGCGCCGACGGCGTTCTTCAACGTCGCGGGCCGCGCTCCCCGCGAGGTCGCCGAGCACCTCGCCGGCCGGCGAGTCAATGTCTGGAACGGCGACAACTACGCCTGGGAGCTCGCCGGGGCGCTTGGGATCCGCGAGAGCGGAGGTGCCGTCCGCGCTGGTCTCGTCCATTACAACGACGAGTCCGACGTCGGTCGGCTGCTCGAGGCGATCGCCGAGCTCTGAGCTCGACGCCGGCGACGGCGACTCCGCGCCTGCGGTCACTAGAAATTGTTCGCAAACTTGCTTCGGAAACAGATTGTGACCAGTCACAATCTCGAAGGGAGGCAAGTTTGGAACTTTTTTCGACTGTCCCCGAGTCCCGGCTCAAGCTCCCGCCGGGCTCCCGGCTCAAGCTCCCGCCGGGCTCCCGGCTCAAGCTCCCGCCGGGCTCCCGGCTCCAGCGAAAGCCGTGCCGCCAGGTTCAGGCCGAAGCCGACCGGTAGGCGGCGGCCGGCTGCCTCCCCGGAGCGTCGCGGAGCCAGTCGAGCAGCTGTGCAGCAGGCATCGGACGCGCCAAGAGGAAGCCCTGCACGACGTCGCATCCCGTCATCCGTAACTGGTCGAGAACGATCGTGGTCTCGACGCCCTCAGCCACGACACGAAGCGACAGGTTGTGACCGAGGTCGACGATCGAGCGCACGATCGCACCGTGCTTTCGGTCTTCCAGCATGTCGGACACAAAGCTCTTGTCGATCTTCAGCTCGTGGATCGGGAGCGACGACAGGTAGCCCAGTGAGGTCTGGCCACAGCCGAAATCGTCGATGCTCACTCGGACACCGTGGGCGTCCAGCGTGCTGAGGAGGACGGCGGCACGCGCCGGGTCCGTCAGAAGGGCGGTCTCGGTGACCTCGACGATGAGGCGGCTCGCCGGGACCCCCCGATGCTCGAGGCTCTCGATCACCCGATCGGCGAAGTCCGCTCTGGCGAGGCTGCGGGCCGAGACATTGACGGCGAGCGAGAGATCCGACGGCATGAGTCGCAGATCGGCTAGCGCTCTGTCGAACACCCAGGTCGTGAGGTCGAAGATCAGATCCGTCTGCTCCGCAAGCGCCAGGAAACTGGCCGGGTACAACAACCCTTGCGTCGGGTGCTGCCAGCGCACGAGTGCCTCCACCGCCTCCACGTGCCCGTCGCTCAACCTCGTCTTCGGTTGGTAGTGCAGCACGAGCTCATCCGACTCGATTGCACGACCGAGCTCGGAGATGAGTCCGAGATTGGCAGGGTCATACTGGTTCTGGGACGTCTCGTAGCGGATGACTCCGCTGCGCTGTTCCTTCGCGATGTACATCGCGATGTCGGCCCGCTGGAGCAGCTCGTCGACATCGGTGCCGTCCTCGGGCGCCACGACATAGCCGATGCTCGCCTCGATCGAGAGCGGGAGGCCGGCGACCAGCGCCTCGCGGTGGATGATGTCCCGCATGCGCCGGAGGGCGCGTTCGGGGTCGATGACGTTCGTCAGGATGAGGCCGAACTCGTCGCCGCCGAGACGCGCGACGGTGTCGCCGAGGCGGGTCTCGACCTCCAGGCGACGGGCGAGCTCGGCCAGGAGGTGGTCACCGTTCTGGTGGCCGAGGGTGTCGTTTACTTCTTTGAATCGATCGAGATCGACGATGGCGATCGCGGTCGGACCCCAGCCGCGGTTCGATCTGAGTGTCGACACGGCGCGGCGGTGGAACAACGCCCGGTTCGGAAGGTCGGTGAGCGTGTCGTGCTCGGCGATGAAGGCGTTCCACGCCACCTGCCGGCGCAGGCCCCGGCTGGCGGACGCCGTGATGACCAGGAGCACCAGGTAGAGCAGTGCCAGGCCGATGGCGAGATCCCGGTAGAGGTTGTGGAGGTCGGCGGTGACGTCCGCGTTGATCGGCGCGTACGGCAGGTAGATCTCGAGGACGCCGACCCGCTGCGCCGGCGTGCCGGCCTGGAGCGGGAGGTAGACCTCGACCGCCTCGGGGCCTATCTTGCCCGAGTCGTTGGCGTCGGAGTTGAGCCGGGTGAGACGGGCGACGATGGAGCCCCGGGCCGCGTCGAGCGCTTCATCCTCCGGAGCCTGCTTGAATCCGGAACCGTCGTCGGAGAACACGACGTTGCCGGCGAGATCCCGAAGGCGGAGGCGGAGGATGTTGTGCGCCGCGAACGAGCGCTTGACCAGGCGTCGAAGGTCTCTGAGCTCAGTGGCGCTGAGGCCGGCGCTCAACGGGCGGCCGTCGAGGATGGGCTCGACGGCCGTCTGAGCCACGACGAGTGCCTCCGACCGCCCTTCGGCGACACCACGTTCACGGGCGAGCGAGCGATAGTTCCCGGCCAGCACGACCCCGAGAACGAGGACAGGAATCAGGCCCATGAGCGCGTACGCAGCCAAGCGGCGCCCGAGCGAGCGGGGTGGAGCCGCGGAGGCCTTCACCAATAGATTATCGGCAGGGCATTCCCACCCTTGAGCAGCGGGTTCTCAGGTCTCGCCGAGTCGCCGGGGCGAGGCCTCGGTCCCCCGCATTCGTCCCGATCCGTTAAGGGAACGGTCGAGCACCTGAGCGAGCTGCAGCACAGCCGGCGGTGCCTCGTCCTCACCGATGAGATCGCCGAGGTGCCTGCTCAGCTGCAGTGCGCAGCCGGGATTCGAGGTCACGACCGCGTCGGGGATCGTCGACAGGATCGTGGCCGCCTTACGGCGCCCGAGGTCGGCCGCCGGCCCGGGTTCGAGCAGGTTGTAGAGGCCGGCCGATCCGCAACACAGCTCGGGCTCCGCGAGCTCGAGCAATTCGAGGCCGGGAACCGCCGAGAGAACCGAGCGCGGCTGTTTCCGCACGCCTTGGGCATGAGCGAGGTGGCAGGCGTCGTGAAAGGCGAGCCGCATGGGCAACGGCCGGTACGAGGCTCGCTGGCCGACGACGGCTAGAAACTCCCCCAAGTCTCGGACCTTCCCCGCGAACTCCTCGGCACGGGGGTCCTGCCAGTGGAGTGTCCCGTACCGCTTCATCGCCGAGCCACAGCCGGCGGCGTTGACGATGATTGCGTCGATGCCCTCGAGAGGGGTCATATCGACCAGGCTCCGCGAGAGCCGGGAGGCGAGCTCGTGGCGCCCCTCGTGCAGCGCCAGCGCGCCACAGCACGGCTGACCGGAGGGGACGACGACGTCGAAGCCTTCGGCGTTGAGCACGCGCACCGTCGCGGCGGTCACTTCCGGGAAGAACACGGACTGGACGCAGCCTCGCAACAGGACGACGCGGCCGCGTACGGGGAGCGCCGGCCGGTTGCGCGGCGTGCGGGCGAAGAGCGTCCGGACGCCGACGGCTGGGGCGAGTGAGTCCATCTCCCGTACCGACCGCGGGAGGCGGCGCCAGAGAGACGACCGCTCGAGCCGGGCGCCGATGCCGCTGCCGCGGTAGGCGACCAGCCCGCCGGCGGCCAGGCGAAGCCGGCGCCGGTACGGGAAGAGCCGCAGCGCCCAGTCGACGGTCCGCTCGTGAGCGCGGCGGTCCGGATGGTCGCGGTCGACTCGTTTTGCCAGCTCTCGGCGGGCGAGGTCGATGACGTGCTCGTACTGGACGCCAGACGGGCAGGCAGTGACGCAGGCGAGGCATCCGAGGCAATTGTCGAATCGCTGCGCCACCTCGCCGTCGAATCCCAGCCTTCCGCGCAGCCAACCGTCCAGCAGCTGGATGCGGCCTCGGGGCGAATCGGGCTCCCGCTGCCACAGCACGTAGGTCGGACACGCCGGCAGACAGAAACCGCAATGCACACAATCCGCAATCGCCTCCCGCGCACGCTCCTCGAGGCTCGATCCCGACACCTCCGGCCTCAACGTCATCTCAGATCCCTCCCACGAAGGTGCCTGGAGCGCACCGATTCTGCGGATCGAGCTCTCCTTTCACGCGCCGCATCAGACCGATGGCGTCAGGTGGCGGACCCCAGCGATCGAGGCCCTCGCGTACCTCGGCACCGAGACGACGCAGGGTCACGTGCCCGCCCAACTCCTCGATCGCCGTCCGCCACGAAGCCGCGACGCCGGTCTGACCCGCTCCGCGAAGGCCGGCGGTGTGCACGCCGACGAGGGCGTGGGACACGAATTCGCATTCGACGCCGGCGCTTTCAGCGAGGTCCCGCAAGTGCCGGGCCGCCTCGGCGGTCCGACTCGGGCGGGTGACGGCGCGGACGACGAGGTCGCTCGACGTCCCGGCGAGTACCCGACCGGCGTGTGACCACTCCGCCTGCTCGGGATCGCCCTCGAGGATCCTGGCGTCGAGCCGACGGAGCTCGCTCAGATCGAGGCACTCGGTCGCTTGAGCGGTCGTGGCGCGCTCGCTCCGCTCCTCGAAGCGGGCGAGCAGGGTGCCGTCCGGCGAGCCGGCGCCGGAGCCGGCGCCGCCGGCAGCCCGCCCCGGCGCCGCCGCCGGCGGCCCAGAGCCAGTCGACCGCGGTCGGCGTCAGGCCGGACGTCCGGATCGCCCGGGTCACCTCCGAAACGTCCTCAAATGGGCACGAGACCATGACCGTGCGGCTCTCCCGGCGCAACGGATGGAGGCGCAGCGCGAGCTCGGCGACGAGGCCGAGCGTGCCGAACGCGCCGCAGTAGAGGCGGGCGAGGTCGAAACCGGCGACGTTCTTGATCACCCGGCCGCCGGAATGGGCGACGACGCCGTCGCCGGTGACGATGGTCGCTCCGATCACGAGGTCCCGCATCGTCCCGTACGCAAGCCGCCTCGGGCCGGCGTCGTTGGCGGAGAAGATGCCTCCGACCGTCGCTCCGGAGTCGGAGAACGGCGGGTCGACGGCGAGCCACTGCCCGTGCGGGGCCAGTTCGGCCTGCAGCGTCGCGAGGCTCGTGCCGGCCCGGACGATGGCGACCCCGTCGAGCGGGTCGTGCAACACGATGCCGGTCAGTAGGGCCGTGGAGATACTGGCGGGGGCGATTGGCGCCAGCGCGGCGCCGGGCGCCAGCGGCCCCGGCGTGCCCGGCGCCGGCGGCCCCGGCCAAAGGGGAGCCCGGGTTCGGCTTCGTGCCGCCGCCCCGGAAGATCACCGGTGGACCGTCCTCGCGCAACAGCGCTGCCGCGGCGGCGACGAGACGCGGGCTCGGCGATGTCGCCCGGCGCCAGACCGGTCACCATCGCTCTGCGACTCCGGCCTGCTCTATCGGGTGGCGGCGGTAGGGACCGGGGGACTCGCCGCAGAGCCTGGGCGTCGGGAAGACCTTGTCGGGATTGCACAGCCCGGTCGGGTCGAACGCCCGGCGCACCCGGTCCATGACGACGAGGTCGTCTTCGGAGAACATGAGCGGCATCAGGCACGCCTTGTCGACGCCTACACCGTGCTCGCCGGTGATGGAACCGCCGAGCTCGAGGCAGCACGTCACGATCTCTTCGGCGAGCTTCTCCGCCGCCTGCTCGGCGCCGTCGTCGGACGCGTCGAACAGCACGAGCGGGTGGAGGTTGCCGTCGCCGGCGTGGAAGACGTTCGCCACGCGGAGTCCCGCCTCGGCCGAGAGCTGCTCGATGCGGTCGAGGACGGCGGGCAGGGCGGCGCGGGGCACGACGCCGTCCTGGACGATGTAGTCCGGGGCGAGCCGGCCCATGGCGGCGAACGCCGCCTTGCGAGCCCGCCAGATCGTCGCCCGCTCGGTGGCGTCCGCGGCGACGCGGAAGCCCCGGGCTCCGGCCTCCCGGCAGATGGCCTCGATGTCGGCGATGTCCTCCTCGACCGAGACCGGGTGCCCGTCGCACTCGATGATCAGCACGGCCGCCGCGTCGAGCGGCAGGCCGGCACCGGTCGCCGCCTCGCATGCCTCCATCGCGAGGCGGTCCATCATCTCGAGGCAGGCGGGCACGATCTGAGCGCCGATTATGCCCGCCACAGCGCTACCGGCTGCCGTGACCGAAGGAAAGTCGGCGAGAACGGTCCGCACGGCTTGCGGCTTCGAAACGACGCGCACGGTGACGCCGACCGCTGCACCGAGCGTGCCCTCCGATCCGACGAAGACGCCGCGCAGGTCGTAGCCCGGGACGTCCACGACGTCCCCGCCCAGGGTCACGAGGTCGCCGTCGGCCGAGACCAGGTCGATGCCGAGCACGTGGTGGGTCGTGAAGCCGTACTTGAGGCAGTGGGCGCCGCCGGAGTTCTCGGCCACGTTGCCCCCGACGGTGCAGACCACCTGGCTCGACGGGTCAGGCGCGTAGAAGAGACCGTCGGTACCGACGAGCCCACTTATCTCGAGATTGGTCACTCCGGGTCCGACGGTGACGAGGCCGTCGGCCGGCGCCACCTCACCCACCTCCCTGCATCCGGCCAGGGCGACGACCACCCCGCCGGCCGAGGGCGTGGCGCCCCCGGACAGACCGGTGCCGGCTCCTCTCGCCACCCAGGCAACGGAGTTCTCGATGCACGCCTTCACCGCCGCCACGACGTCGCCGGCGCTCTCGCAGAGGACGACCAGACCGGGCCGGTGCCGGCTGCCGCCGAACGCGTCATGGTCATAGCTGTCCAGGTCGCCGGCGCTCTCCAGCAGCTGGTCGGCGCGCAGGCCTGAGTCCAGCAGGTGGCGGCGCAGCATGCCTGCGAGATTAGGCGCCCCCGTGTGGGAGCGGTTCGGAATAAAAATAGGATATGGTTTCTTTAACGGTGAAACGAGGTCGGAGGAGGTGCGCGTCAGATGCAGGTCGCACTGGTCACGGGGGCGTCGCAAGGCTTGGGACGGGCCCTCAGTGAAGGACTGATCGGCCTCGGCTGGTCAGTGGTGGTCGACGCCAGAGACCGCGCGGCGCTGGCCAAGGCGGAGGCAGAGCTGCGGGCGGGGCTCCTGCCCGGCGCCGGCCTCGTGGCGATCCCGGGTGACGTCACCGACGGGGCCCACCGGAGTGCGCTGCTCGGCGCGTGCGACTCCCTCGGCGGCTTGGACCTCCTCGTGAACAACGCCAGCACGCTGGGCCCGACGCCGCTCCCGCCACTCGCCGGCTACCCGCTCGACGAGCTTCGCCGCGTGCTCGAGGTCAACACGCTTGCGCCGCTCGCGCTCATGCAGGAGTCGCTCGCCCGGTTGCGGAGATCGGCGAACCCACGCGTGCTCAACATCACCTCGGACGCGTCGTCGGAGCACTACGAAGGCTGGGGCGGCTACGGCCTGGCCAAGGCCGCGCTGGACCACTTGAGCGTCACGTTCGGAGCCGAGGCAGCCGACCTTCGCGTCTGGGTCGTCGATCCGGGCGACATGAGAACCGCCATGCACCAGGCGGCCTTTCCCGGCGAGGACATCTCGGACCGCCCGTTCCCGGCAGCGATCGTGCCGGCGTTCCTCGCCCTGGTCGAAGGCGACGTGCCGAGCGGTCGCTACCGTGCGGCCGAGCTGAGCGGGAGTCGGGCGTCGGCATGACGCCGCTTCCGACGGTCGAGCGGAGCCGGCCGTCTGCCGGCCCTCACAGTTTCGAGCTGCCGGCGGCCCTCGAGGCCTCCGTCCCGCCGGAGGCGAGAGGCCTCACCAGAGACGCCGTCCGTCTGCTCGTCGCGCATCGCGGCGACGGCTCGCTCGTGCACGGGACGTTTTCGGAGCTGCCCAGTTTCCTCGAGGAAGGCGATCTCGTCGTGATCAACACCTCCGGGACGCTCGCGGCGGAGGTGCCAGGGACCGACCACAACGGGCGGTCCGTCGATGTGCACCTGTCCACCCAGCTGCCGGCGGGGCTGTGGACGGTGGAGCTACGAGAGGGGGATCGGCCGCTTCTTGGGGCGGTGGCCGGCGAGAGCCTGGAGCTGCCGGCGCGCGGACGGGTCCACCTTCTCGCCCCGTACGCAACGCACGCCGGCGGCGTCCGGCTGTGGGTAGCGAAAATCGAGACCCCCGAACCGCTGCACACCTACCTCGCGTTGCACGGGCGCCCCATCGCCTACGGCTACGTCCGCGGCCGCTGGCCGATCAGCGCCTACCAGAACGTCTACGTCACCGAGCCCGGTTCGGCCGAGATGCCGAGCGCGGGACGGCCGTTCACGGCCGAGATCCTGACGCGACTCGTGACGCTCGGCATCGGCGTCGCTCCACTGCTGCTGCACACCGGCGTCGCGTCCCTCGAAGCGACCGAGGCGCCCTATCCCGAGTACTTCCGCGTCGCCCCGAGCACAGCCAACCGGATCAACGACACCCACCGGGACGGCGGCCGGGTCATCGCCGTCGGGACCACGGTCGTGCGCGCGTTGGAGACGGTGGTAGACCGCCAAGGGCTCGTCCACGCCGGCAGCGGCTGGACCGACCTCGTCGTCACACCGGACAGGATCGTCCGCTCCCTCGACGGCCTGCTCACCGGCTGGCACGAGCCGGAGGCCTCACACCTGGCGATGTTGGAGGCAATTGCCGGCCGCGAGCTTCTCGAACGGTCCTACGCGGCGGCACTCGAAGGCGGCTACCTGTGGCACGAGTTCGGCGACGTCCATCTGGTTCTGCCGTGAGCGACGACTCTCGAGCCGGGGCCGAGGTTCCTCTTGCCACGATGGCGTCTCCGCGCCGGGCGATCCTCGTGTTCCTGAAGCGCCAGGGCGCCTCCACGGCGGGTGAGATCGCCGGCCCGCTCGGGATCACGGTCGTCGCGGTGCGCCAGCAGCTTGCCCGCCTCGAGGACGACGGGCTGGTCTCTCACCGCTCGGAGCCGGCGGGGCGCGGCCGCCCTTCGCACGTCTACGAGCTCACGCCGACGGCCGAGGCCCTGTTCCCCAAACGCTACGGAGAGCTGACCAACGAGCTGCTCAGCTACCTCGGCGGTCCTGACAGTGCCGAGGTCTCGACCCTGTTCGAACAGCGCAGGCGGCGCCGGCTCGAGGACGCCAAGCCGCGCCTCGCCGGGCTCGACCTCGCCGGCCAGGTCGCGGAGCTCACCAAGATCCTGGACGACGACGGATACCTCGCGGACGTGGAGAAGCTCCCCGCCGGCGGCTGGCGCATCACCGAGCACAATTGCGCCATCGTGTCGGTCGCTCTGGGGTTCCGTCAGGCGTGCTCGAGCGAGCTGGCGTTCATCCGGGACGCCCTTCCCGGGGGCCGGGTCGAGCGCGTCGCCCATCTCATGGACGGGGCTCACGTGTGCGCTTATGAGGTCCACGAGCTCGACACCCCCTGATAGCTCACCGCTCGACTGCCAATTGCGCTCTGGCCAGCCCCTCAAGGCGCGTCACCCGCGAGCCGATCAAATTGGTCACCAGTTTGGTGACGGGGCGAAGAGCGCTCATCGGTGGGTGAGCTCCTGCCGGCGACGGGAGCAGCCTGTGAACGAAGAGCGAAGGCGCCTTAGGCGGACCGGACGTGACCGGTGGCACCGCGAGGCGCTGTCGGGTTACGTGCAGGCCCGTGTCATGGCCCGTTCGCTCGGGACCATCTACCTGCTCGCCGGCGCCACCGCCGGAGCGTCGTTGGCGTTCCCGAACGCGAAGTACTCCGTGCCTGCGATCGCCCTAATCGTCGCGTGCGTCGCGCTCGTCGTAGGCGGGGTTCTTCTGTCCGGCATACTCAACAGGGCTTCGGCGAGGACCTTCAAGCTGATCGTGGCGTTCGGAACGCTGCTCGTGGCGGCAGGGGTGTACGAAGGCGGCGGACCCTCCAGCGGGGCTCAGTTCTTCTTCCTCTGGGTGATCCCGTACGCGTTCGCGTTCTTCTCGACACGCCAAGCGGCGTTCCAGACCGCCCTCATGGCCGCCAGCTACGCGATCGTTCTCGCTGTTCAGCTCCACCAGCACCCGGCTCTCGGGCCGGGCGGGCTGGTGATCGGCATGTGGCTCATCGCGGTCACCACTGTCGTCATCGTTGGCACGCTCGCCCGCCGCCTCAGCCGGTCGTTGAGGGATGTGGACCGGCGGTTCCATCGCAGCTTTGTGGACTCGCCGATCGGCGCCGCCTTCGTGTCCACCGATCTCATCTGGCTCGAGGTCAACGACGCGCTGGCCAGGCTGCTCCGCCGAACGCGTGAAGAGCTCATCGGACATTCGACCCTCGACGTCACGCACCCTGACGACGTGGAGCTCTCGAGGACGGCATGGCGCATGACCACCGAGTCCACCGTCGAGTTCGAGAAGCGCTACCTCCGCCCCGACGGTTCGGTCGTCTGGGCGGCCGTGTCGATCTCCGTCATCACGCCCGAGGTGGGCGAGCGCTACCACTTCACCCAGTGCCGCGACATCACGGAGCACAAGCGGGACCGGGAGGCGCTCGAGCACCAGGCCGTGCACGACCCCCTCACCCACTTGTTCAACCGCACTCTCCTGGTCGATCGTCTCGAGACCTCGCTCGAGCGCCGGCAGGGCAGCGGCAAGCAGGTCGGCGTGATCCTGCTCGACCTCGACCAGTTCAAGGTGGTCAACGACTCGCTCGGCCATCACGTCGGCGACGAGGTGCTGTCCGCGATAGCGCCCCGCCTGGCGGCGGCGACGCGCCGGGGCGACACGCTGTCGCGTTTCGGCGGAGACGAGTTCGTCGTGCTCTGCGATCTGCTCCGGGACCCGATGGACGCCATCGACCGCGCGAGCGACCTCGCATCCGCGCTTTCGGCTCCCGTCGAGCTCTCGTCGGGGGAGTACTCGGTGTCGGCCAGCATCGGGGTCGCCGTGTCGACAGGGCCGGCCGATACGGCTTCGACCTTGCTGCGCGACGCGGACGCGGCCATGTACCGGGCCAAGGCCGCCGGCCGGGGACGCGTCGAGCTGTTCGACAACAGCATGCGGGAACAGGCGATGGCGCGCCTGCAGCTCGAGAGCGACCTGCGGGCCGCACTGCCGGGACGCCAGCTGTTCCTCGAGTACCAGCCGGTCGTGAACGCCGCCACCGGCCGGCCGGTGGCGGTGGAGGCGCTGGTGCGTTGGAACCACCCGACCCGCGGGCGTCTCGGCCCGGACCAGTTCATCCCCCTCGCCGAGGAGACCGGACTGATCGTCGAGATCGGCGACTGGGTGCTCGAAGAAGCCTTGACCCAGCTTTCGGAGTGGCAGGTTGCCGCCCCGAGCGAGCCGCCCCTTTCGGTCTCGGTGAACGTCTCGGTCCGGCAACTCGCCGTGCCGGGGCTCGTCGAGCGGATGGCCCACCTGTTGCGCGAGCTGCCGCTGGCGCCGCGGAGCGTCGGCGTGGAGCTCACCGAATCTGTGCTGCTCGACGACGGCTATCCCGCCAGCATGCTTCAGGCGCTCCGCGACCTCGGCGTGCACGTCCTCCTCGACGACTTCGGCACCGGTTACTCGTCACTCGCCTACCTCGAGCGGTTCCCGATCGACGCGCTCAAGATCGACCGCTCGTTCGTGGCCAGCCTTGAGGAGGGCAACGAGCGGGGTGCGGTGCTCCAGGCCATCTTCGCCATGGCCGCCGCCCTCGGCCTCGAAGCGATCGCCGAAGGCGTGGAGACGACCGGACAGCTCCGCCAGCTGCGGGACCTCGGCTGCCGGTGGGTCCAGGGCTTCGTCATAGCCCGGCCGCTTCCGGCCGACAGGGTGCTGGCGTTCATCGCCGAGCAGGCCACGCTCTCGAGCGCCGTCGGGGGAGTGCCGGCGGACTGAGGCGCCGGCGGGACGGCGCCCGCCGGCGGACTGAGGCGCCGGGCCCTAGGCCGACGCGACCGGCCGCTCGCGCAGGTAGGGAAGCGGCACGGCCGGGTCGGCGCTGTCGATCTCCCGGGCAAGGCGGTGGCCGTCGAAGACGGCATCGCCCAGCATGCGGGGGGCGACACAGTCGCCGACGCGGTAGACGCCCTCCACGCCGGCCGACCGCAAGGAGTCCTCGGACTGGCTAACCAGCTCCCGGTAGAGGCTGTCCCGCGAGATCCGTTGCGTGACGAGCACGACCCCGTCGGTCTCGAGGTGGACCGGGGAATCGAAGGGCCCGACGCCGAGAGCGAGGCCCGGTTCGAGCGATTCGAGCGAGACCTCGGTCATCATCTGCACCCCGATCTCGTGCAGCCGCCGGCGCATCCGGAGTCGCTCGAGAGTCTCCTGGCAGACGGGCGCGACCTGCTCGTGCGGTGTGGCCAGCACGACCTGGTGGCCCTCCTCGCGGAGCAGCTCGGCGAGCCCGGCGCCCATGAAGTACCCCTCGCAGTCGTACACGACCACACGCCGGCCAGGGGGGCGCTTGCCCTCGAGCATGATCTGCTCGGGTGTGAGCACCCAGGGCTGGTCGGCGTCGGCGCCCGGGATCGGCCCGAACGAGAAGCCGCTCAGGCCGTCGCCGGCCCACGCCGAACCCGTCGCGACGACCACGAGCTCGGCTCCGTAGGCGAGAGCATCCTCGGGACCGATCGTTACGCCGGTGACGATCTCCACGTTCTTGCGCAGCCGCTGCAGCTGGACGGTTCGCCAGCCGAGGAGCCGGCCCCACTCGCCGAGCCCGGGAAGCTTCGGGATCCAGCGGGCGATCCCGCCGATCTCGCGGGCGCCCTCGACGAGGTGTACCCGCCCGAAGCCCCGCTTCGCCAGCACGATCGCGCACTCCATGCCGGCGGGCCCGGCGCCTACGACGAGCACGTCCCGGTCTGCGTTGGCAGCCCGGGTGAACACCTCGGGATGCCAGCCGCGGCGATACTCCTCGCCGGCGGCCGCGTTCTGCGTGCAGCCGAGATGGCCGCTGTACTCGGCCCTCGAGTAGCAGAAGTTGCAGCCGATGCACTCGCGGATCTCCCCGTAGCGGCCCTCTTCGATCTTGCGCGGCAGGAACGGGTCCGCGATCGAGGGCCGCGCCGCCCCGATGACGTCGAGCTCACGGCTGGCGACGAGCGCCGCCATCGTGTCCGGGTTCGTGAACCGCCCGACACCGACCAGAGGCTTGTCGGTCACCTGCCGGACCTCGTGCGTCCATTTGAGCTCGTAGCCCTCCGCAAAGAAACGGGACGCCGCCGAATCGACCCTCTCCATCCCCGCCACGGTTCCGATCGTGATGTCCCACAGGTCCACCAGGTGATCGGCCATCTGCACGAAGCCGACTCCCTCGGACGTGGTCACCCCCCACGGGCCGAGGGCGTCGACGGCAAAGCGGGCCGCCACCGCGCAGTCCGAGCCGACGGCCTCCCGCACGAGCTCGAGCGTCTCCAGCCAGATCCGGGCCCGGTTCTCCAGCGTGCCACCGAAGGCGTCGGTCCTCTGGTTCAGCATTGGGGAGAGGAATTGCAGGAGCAGGAAGCTGTGGGCGCCGTACACGTACACAATGTCGAAGCCAACATCCCTGGCCCGCACCGCCGCGCCCACCCAATCCCGCTGAACCCGGCGGATGTCGCGCAGCTCCATCTCCTTCGGCGCCGTGGCGTCCGCGTACATCGCGTTCGAGATCTGCGAAGGTCCGATGCTCGGCCAGCGCGACGCACTCGGCTGCGCGATGGCGCCGCCGTGGTGCAGCTCGATGCCGGCGAGCGCGCCGTGACGGTGCACTGCGGCGCACATGAGGGCGAGGTTCTCGGCGTCCCCGTCGTCCCAGAAGCGCGACGAGACGGACGGCATCGTGTCGGAATCGGGGCTGATGGGTGCGTACTCGGTGCACACCGCCGCCCAGCCGCCTTCGGCTTTCATGCCGCGGAAGGCCGCTTGCGACCATGGTTTCTCGGTCCCGAAGCCCGTGCAGTGCGGCACTTGGTAGAAGCGGTTGCGCAGGACCTTCGGCCCGATCGTGATGGGCTCGAACAGGACGTCGTGGCGTGGGTCGCGCACCGTCAAAGCTCCGAGACGGGCGCGTAGCGTCGGGCTTCGGTGCTGTAGAAGTAGTGCTTCATGAGGTCCGGCGAATAGCGGCTCGCCGGCGGGGTGCGGCCGAGGGCCTCGGCCATCGCCCGGATGTGGTGAGGCGAGGCCCCGCAGCACAGCCCCAGATAGCGCACGCCGAGCGCGGCGGCGAGCGTCGTGAAGTCGGCGATCTCGAAGCGGTTGCACGTGAAGGGGTCCAGCGCCACGGGGAACGCCCGGATGCCCAGCCTCGGGTCGGTCAGCATCTGGAACATCGCCTCGCGGTAGTGCGTGCGGTACGGCACCGGGAGCGCCGCGACCGGGACGGTGACGCTCTCGAGGATGCCCGCCAGGTACGGGTACATGGTGGCCGGCCCGAACCCGCAGTTGAGCCCCACGACGTCGGCGCCGGCGTCCTCGAGCCGCTTGCAGGTCTCGGCCGGCGTCCATCCCTCCGCCGTCCCGCGCTCGGGATCGGGCGAGAACGTCACGACGGCCGGGAGCCCCGTGGCCTTGATGACCTCGCACGCGAGCACCGCCTCGAGGCCGGACTCGAACGTCTCGGCGATGATGAAGTCGACGCCTGCCTCTGCTGCCCAGGTGGCCTGCTCCTCGAACATCGCCCGCACCTCACGGTTGCTCGCCTCGTCGGGCGTGTAGATGTTCGTGTTGGCGAGGTCGCCGGCGAAGAGCGCTCCCGACTCGGCGGCTACTTGCCTGGCGATCTCGAGAGCCTGCCGGTTCATCGGCTCGAGAACGTCCTCGCGGCCGATGAAGCGCAGCTTCTCGCGATGGGCGTAGTAGGTGAAGGCCTCGACGACGTCCGAGCCGGCGTGCACGAAGTCGCGGTGCAGCTGTGTGATCACCTCGGGATGCTCGAGCACGACCTCGGGCACGTACGCGCCCGCCTGGAGGTAGCCGCGGCGCTCGCATTCAAACAGGTAGCCCTCGGCGCAGATCACGGGTCCGGCCTCGAGCCTCTCGAGCAAGCCCAGCCGGGCCGGGTGGGCACGGTCGCTGTTCATGCCCACAGTGTCGCAGCACGGGCGCCGGACACGCTATGACTGGGCGGTGAGCGACGACGGGACCCGCCTGCGGGAGCTGGTCCGCGCGCCGCTCCGGACCGTGGTCCCCTACGACCCGGGGCCTAGTGTGGCCGAGCTCGCTACCCGCTTCGGGGTGGATCATCTCGTCAAGCTGAACTGGAACGAGGACCTTTTCGGCTTGCTGCCGGGCGTGCGAGAGGCGGTGATCGACGAGCTGCAACGGGCCTCGCTCTATCCCGAGCAGGCCTATGCCGACTTCCGCGAGGCCGTCGGGGCCTGGACCGGGGCGCACGCCGGCTGGGTGGTGCCCGCCCACGGGATCCAGTCGCTCGTGCTCACTGTCGTGAGCGCGTTCGTCAACCCCGGGGAACGTGTCGTGATCGCGGCGCCGACGTACGGCTTGTACCGCCAGGCCTGCGAGGCGTCCGGCGCGGACCTCGTCGAGGTGCCGACGCGCGGGCTCCGCCTCGACCTCGAGGCGATGGCCGAGGCGGCGAAGGGCTCCAAGCTCGTATTCGTCTGCGACCCGAACAACCCGACCGGGGACGCGCTGGCGCCGGGGGAGTGGGACCGGTTCCTCGACGCGCTGCCGGAGGGATGTCTGGTCGCTGCCGACGAGGCCTATGCCGATTACCTGGCGCCACACGAGCGGCCGGAACGGATACGCGATGTCGCATCCGGCCGCCCGGTCGTGGTGTTGCGCACGTTCTCCAAGTTGTTCGGCCTCGCCGGGCTGCGGCTCGGGTACGCCATCGTCCACCCGGCGCTCGTCCCGTGCCTCGACGCCGTACAGGAGCCGTTCAACTTGAACCGGCCGGCGCTGGCAGCGGGGATGGCGTGTCTCTCTGACGCGGCAGCCGTCGAGGCGAGGCGCATACAGGTCGTCGCGGCACGCGACGGATTCGCGCTCGCGCTCGATCGTGCGGGGTTCGCCTGCGCCCGGTCGGGGGCGAACTTCGTGCTCGCCGAGACCGGCGTGGACGATCTGGACCTGTTCGAAGCGATGGTGCGTCGCGGCTTTCTGATCCGTCCGGGATCCGAATTCGGCCTGCCCGGCCGCGTTCGTGTCACGGTCGGCCCGACCGAGCTGATGACCCGGGTCGTGGACGCCATGGTCGAGTCCCGCGACGAGATTGCGGACCGACCGCCGCGCTGACCACACGAACAAGTGTTCGGTTACACTGTCCGCGATGACACCAGCCAAGGTGCCGGCGGGCCAGCTTCGGTGGCGGCTCGCCGAGGAGGAGGAGTCCGGGATGCTCTTCCCGGAGGGCTCGCTTCTCGAGCGGCATGTCGGGACGGGGGAGTACCGCGGGCTCGAGTTCCTCCACGTAAATGCACGGACGATCGTGAACGCGGTGCCTGCGGCGTCGAGGATGCCGTTTCGGTACACGATCAACGCCTATCGCGGGTGCAGTCACGCCTGTACGTACTGTTTCGCACGACCGACGCATGAATACCTGGGACTGGGAATCGGCGAGGACTTCGAGCGCAAGATCGTCGTCAAGATCAACGCCGTCGAGCGGCTCCGGGCGGAGCTGCGCTCACCCAAGTGGGCGGGCGAGCACATCGCGATGGGGACGAACACCGATCCGTACCAGAAGGCCGAGGGCAAGTACCACCTGACGCAGGGGATCGTGCGGGTGCTGAGCGAGGCGGCCAATCCCTTCAGCATCCTTACGAAGTCGACGCTCGTCCTTCGGGACCTCGGCCTGCTCGTCGAGGCCTCGGCTCGCACGCGGGTACGGCTCGACGTCTCCATCGGCACGCTCGACCGCGACGTGTGGAAGCTCACCGAGCCCGGCACGCCGCCACCCGACAAGCGGATGGAGGCGGTCAAGCGGCTGAACGAGGCTGGCGTGCCGTGCGGTGTGCTGATCGCCCCGGTGCTGCCCGGTCTCTCGGACTCCGACGAGCAGCTGCGGGCGGTGGCCGAGGCGTGCCTCGCCGCCGGCGCCGTGTCAGCCGCGCCGATCGCTCTCCACCTGCGGCCCGGGGTCCGGGAGCACTACTTGGAATGGCTCAGCCGAGTCCGGCCCGAGCTCGGGGATCTCTACGCCGAGCGCTTTCGCCGTGGCTCTTACCAGCCGCAGGCCGAGCAGCGCCGCATCGCCGAGATCGTCGACGCGGCCGGATGCCGGCCGGGCGGCCGATTCAGCGCCGGCGAGGCCGCCGATGCGGTGGCGGACGAGGAGCGCCGGCCGCGCGCCCAGCCGGTCAGGATGCGTCCATCGAGCGAGCAGCTCCGCCTTCTCTGAGGGCCGGTGGCCGCGCCGGCCGCCGGCGGAGCGGCTACCACTCCATAATAGGTGCAAAAGTCCTGCGTGCTGTAGTTGATACCGGTATCAACACTCCTGCCCGGCCTGATAGTGGTATCAGCAAATCGGTATCAGTCCGATGGGTCGACCACTCTCGAGATCCCCCGAGATAATCCCACCGTTTGGGTATGTCGGCCAGGGTCAGCACTCGGCTAGGCCGAACCACCGTACGCCCTTATTGCGGCAGAGGCTGACGCGCAACTCGCCTTCCAGGTATTTATCGCGGCAGGGAGGACTTCGGATTCATCGTCGAGGGAGGTCGCCGCCCCACTCCCTGTGAAAGGGGGTGAGGCGCCGTCCCCCTTGCGCTCGGACGTCACGCGGGCCGCCTCATCGGGCTGCTCACGGGAGCCAGGGCAGCGAGTGGTACAGGACCCTCTGGCTCGAACTCGTTCCACAAGCTTCTGTACCCGCTGTGAAAGCGTTTTCCGTATGTGCGGGTCCGCTTCCACCGTCTCGCCGGCTTTGACCATAAGCGGTTGAAAATGTGGCTCTCTAGAGGACAACGTGTGGATAAGCGGCAATTTCTGTTGATTTACCACGAATACGTGACACAGACGATAGGCCCGGTCCATGCCCTGCACTCCGAACGAATCCTCGTTGTGCACCGACCGCCGGGACCGAGATGCGCGACCGGGGTCGCCGTCGTCATCGTCCATCACATCGGTAAGTCCAACGAAGTCCGGGACCCAGAGGACCTCTGGCGGGGCGCGTCCCGCCTTCCCGATTGTGCGAGCACGCGAGTCACGCTTCTACCGCATTTCCGCTCGAAGAAGGATGCAGATGATCAGGATCTCAACCCGGTCCAGGCGCGCCGGTACGCGGACGAGCTGTTCCTTCGAAGCGACGAGCCGTGCTCGCTTTGATGGACCAACCAGCTTCATGCTTAGGCCATGACCACGATCACCTGCCCCACTTCTCAGCTTATGTGCGCGCGTTCTGTGCGCCGCCCTTCCACCGCCGCGGCACGATCTCGTTGCCGGAACAGCCTCTTCATACCGGACACATGCAGGCCCGCACTTCGGAGGAGCATCAGCGGGAAGAAAAGCCAGGCCTCCGGCGCGCCAGCAACCGTGTAAGGCTGCTGCGTTCCCCGGCAAGCCCGTCGGTGGAGGTGAAGACCACGAGGCCCTCACCCAGATCGGGGTCGCGGTTGACCTGGTTCGGGTGTGCGTGATGGGCGTTGTGCTTGGAAACCCACCAGCCGAAGCTCAATCCAATCAACGCGTTCCCGACGGCCAGCCCGAGAAGCCAGTTGGCCCGGCGGGACCGAAAGACCTGCTGGTGCCCCGCGTCATGGCCGAAGAAGCCCAGCTGGGTGAACATCACGCCCAGGAACGCTGCGACACCGAGCGTGGCCCACGAGTTGCCCACGACCAGCAAGGCCGCCCATCCGGCAGCGAACGCGACAATGGTCAGGACGATCTTCACGCTGTAATAGCCCGGCCGACGGTCGAGAAGACCGGCGTCGCGGATCTGTGCGGCCAGTACGCGGAAGTCGCCGGGCGCACTGTCGATCGTGGCCGTCTGCACGACCTCTCCCCTCGGAATCCGTCCGAGAGCGCCACCAGCATCTGGAACAACGCCGAGAGCCAAGGCTCTCATTGGATAAGGTGAGCGTACTCCTCCGGTCAAACCAGGCATCACATGGGGGCTAGTGAAGCGTTGTTCCTCTGCGAGTGGGGCGACCCCAGGTCCTCGGCATCGGATGAACGCTGCCCTCACCGTTGGCGCCTGCAGTGCCGCCGGTCGGGCGCCGGCGAGCCGGCCACCCTGGACCACTGATGTCGAGCTGCCCGGTGTGGGCGAACGTGGCGCCTGTCGTGGCGCCGGGTAGCGGGGAGCGTGAGCGACCGGCTTCACCGAGCACCACGGTTGAGGCAACAAGCGCCGGCGGTCACGGGCCGTAGCCATCCAGGGTCCACCGTTCCAACCCTCAACCTCGGCACGTTGAACAGTGGCCAGGAGCGTCTGCGGGCGAAAGGTGCGGGACCGCGCTGGCCAGACACGCCTAGCCGTGGCACCATTCCGTAGGTGGCAGTCGTTGGTGATTGCGTGCAGGTCCCTTCGAGGAAAGTCGGCGAGGCTCCCCGCGATGGAGTCGTGACCGGCGTGACCGGGTCGCTCTTGCGGGTGCGGTGGTCGACGGGGGAAGAGTCCACCGTCGTACCCTCGATGGGTTCGCTCGCGGTCGTCGGGAAGCAGTCGGGCAGTGGCGGCCGCAGGCGGCAGACAACGAGTGCTTCTGCGGCGAAGGGGCGAGCGAGCGGGTGACGCGAGTCAAGAGCTACGACGAGAATGCCGAGGAGTTCGCGTATATCCTGATCCAGCCCGACCCGAATTGCCCCGATTGCGCCACGATCATGGACTGGCGGTCCGCTCACAGCGGGATCGTCATCACCAACGGGGCGGAGATAAAGCTCTCGGACAACCCGTGGGGAAGTCGCCACCTTCATATGCGCGACGTGCGGGTCACTCACCTCAAGAACCGCGTGGCGCAGCAATCCAAGGAAAGGGACCGGAAAGAACGTTTCCGCCCGGTGGCGTAGGCCGGTCGTGCCCGTCGCCAAGTCCGTCGCCCCCTTCCTCCGGCCCCTCTCTCCCCCTCCTAAGCCCCCGTCGCTAACGAACATATGTTTGGAACTACAGTGACGTGATGAGCTTGCAATAGCGACCCCGGCGGGAGTGACACCTACCCATCTCGTGGGTTGCGGCCTGCCGGAGTGACGCCGGAGAGCCGGGACGGGGCGACACCACCGCTAGGGGATCTGGTCCTGAAAGTGCACCCGTCGACAGCCAACGAGAGGAGAGAGGACCGACGATGGAGCACGACAAGGCACTCGAGGCGGCACTCAGTCAGATCGAGAAGCAGTTCGGAAAAGGCTCGGTCATGCGCACCCTTCGCCGCCGGACCGATGCCCCAAGTCAACTTGGGTAGAAGTCCCGGCTAGCGGGGATGGCTACCGCAGCCGTAGCTTCCCAGCCGGGAGCGCCAGTGCCCGCTCCCCGTTAAGGGCCCCCCGGCCCGATCCGATGTCAGCAGCCAGTTCCAGGCGTACGCTTGTCTCACCGGCAAGGGGAACGACGGTGAACGACGAAACCGACTGGGGTCACGTCACCATCAAGAGCATCAAGGCTCAGTCCCTCGACGAGCAGATCTTTGTTGCGGTCGTGTTCGGGAACTACGTGGGACCGCTCGGCATTGGCAAGGAGCCTCTGAGTGAGCGGGACCACTTCTTCCACAGGCGATTCGATCGCCGGTTCATTGAGGCGCAAGGCGTCAACGAAGCAAGCTATGGCGCCCAGAGGATCAGCTTCTGTGCCGACCGGGCCGCGGTGGAGGTGACCCTCGCCAGGATCCGCGCGGCGATCACCGAGTGGAACGAGGCGTTCCCGGCGGTGCTCGCCGAGTGGGCGGACAACATGGTCACGAAGGCCGCCGAAGCAGAAGCGGCTCGAGACGGCCGTCGACCAACCCAGGGAGCCGTAGATACGTGAAACCGCCTTGGTCCGACCTTTGGGAGCTGGGACTGATACCGGAGCTTTGTCCAGAATGTGGAGGTGTGTGGGTGCCCCCGATCGCTACCGAGTCCGTGCGTCACGAGTTGACGGTCGAGTGCCAGAACGGGCACTCGCACTCCGAGTTCCTCACCGAAGATCAGATGATGACGGCGAGCCTCATAGTCAATCCGCACATGTTGCTGATGGACGATCCCGACTCGCCACGAGAGCCTTAAGCGCTCACTCGCAGAAGGGTCCTCGCCGCCGCAACTTGTCGGTCGGGCCGTCACGGGGCGCCATCCGTTCCAGGTCCTGGCACGATACTCAAGAACTTTCGCTTGGAAGACTGCAAGCGATTAGGTTTTGTTGTCTCCTTCGCTCGCTTTAGCCGGCGCAGCCCGCCGGCCCCTATTTTTCCGCGCCCGCCCCGCCTCGCTTTGGGGCTCGCCCTGCTGGCGCCGGTCACTCGGTGACGATGAAGATGCACTCACCCGGGCATTCCTCAGCAGCCTCGGTGACGGCGTCTTCGAGGTCGGACGCAACCGTCGCCATCTGAGATGAGCCACCGGGCTCGTTGAGGACCGAATCGCCTTGCTTCACGTAGGCCAAGCCATCGTCGAGGAGGGTGAACACGGCTGGGCAGATCTCCTCGCAAAGGCCATCTCCCGTGCACAGATCCTGGTCGATCCACACGTTCATGAGCGGTTCACCTCGCACACGGACGAACGTCCTCGTGTACCGGGAGAGTACCCTAACGGTATCGGAGGTGAAGGTGTGGCCGAAGAGGTAGGTCTGCGCCCCATTGAACGGGTAGTACGGCGACTAGTGGAAAGCGGAGTCGACCCAGCCGAGGTGGCTTGGCGGCTGCGTCGCAGTCCACGAAGCGTGAAGCAGATCCTGGAGCTGAGCGCGCGTGCCCGCACTGTTGCACCTCGGCCGGTTCCTCAAACAGAGGTCCTCCGGCCGATCGAACGGCGGATCCTGGCATGGCGGGCGCACGGAGCCAGTTATGCAGAGATCGGGTCTCGCTTTCGGCGCAGTCCCGCCTTCATCCGCCGAGTCGAAGGAATTGCTCGGGCGAAGGTTATCTGAAGCGGCGATTTCGCCCGCTGCCACGCCCCGCGCCGTCCCGTTCTCGCCCGGGTCGTGATGCCCGCTCCCTAGGCTTGCCGCCCCACGGCCTCGCGTGCGCCTTGGTGCGCCCGTTGGCCGTCAATCTCGCCAGTCTGCCGGCTGACGCATGTGCCCGTCAGCGCCCGTCTGAGTGCCACGTTCGGTCTGGTCCCACAGCATGAACCCAGTCCATCCATTGCTCATTTGTGGCGGTCGACCGGAGGACGCCGATGCGTGAGAAAATGCCGACGGCGGCATTTCCTGCCCCATAACCGAGACGGCGTCGACGCAGACGGAGAGAATCCACAAGAGACCGCGGGACCGCACACACGAGGGCGCCCACAAGACCACAGAGCGCCAGAACAGATACCAGTCGGGGCGTTTCAGGGCCAACGGTGGCGGACCCGTCGCCTCTGGTGGGCTGGTCGTGGGGCTAGCCGGTGGACCAGGGCGCTGCAGGGCGCTCCGAGGCCGGTTGGGTCCCAGTGACGGCACAATCGGAGCCGATGGGCTGTCGAGCGAGCTCCATCGCACGTTCGGCCAGGCGGACCAGGTTGGCGAAGTCGGCCCGGCGGGCGAGCTTAGCCACCACCCAACTCGGACGCCTGCCCGGCCTCCAGCCGGACGAGGGCGCGGCCAGCGCCGGCCGGTCGAGCGTCTTTGCCGACGGGGCGCGTACCGGCACTGACGTGCGCATGATCGGCAAGCTGGCGCGGACATCCCGCCCTCGGACGTTGCCTCGAGTCACCGGGCTGCTACGGGGTGTCCTCAATCGGGCTGACGTACACGTCGGTGAGGGGCACGACGAACCGATCTCCGCGGCGAATGAGGTCATCCGCCGCACCAGCGAGGATCGGGACTGCTGGATGCTCGGCCTCGTAAAGTGCCCACGTCGCACCCTCGGGCAAATCGTCTGGAACTGAAATCTCGATCGGCCGGGAAAGGTACCACTGTCCTGGCGCTGCTTCCGAGGCTTCGAACCTCTCTCCGTCGCTCAGAGCGGTGCTCGCCCACTCGATCTGGTCCCATGGGCGTCCACGACTATGCAGCTTCACCACGAAGGTTCTGGATCGAGTGGACACGCATTACCTCCGGTGGAGCTCGGAGCGACCCTCAGGCCGCGGTCGCCTCATCGAGGTCCTGGTACGAATCGCCAGGCGCCCCGCCTGCGATCACGCGCTCGAACAAGGCGACATGTCCGGCCACCATCTTCTCCAACGAGAAACGAGACTCCGCGGCCCTCCGACCCGCCGCCCTCTCGAGCCCGCCGACCCGCTGCAGGGCATCGGCAAGAGCTTCCTCGCCGACACGCAGGTAGCCGGTGACACCGTCGTCCACGATCTCGGGCGCGGCGCCGGCCGGGGTCGCGACGACCGGCGTGCCGGACGCAAGCGCCTCGATCATCACCATGCCGAAGGGCTCCGGCCAGGCCATCGGATTGAGGAGGCAGAGCGCGCCTTCGAGGAGCTCGTGCTTCCTGGCACCGGACACCTCACCGACGAACTCGATGTCGCCCCCGAGTAGCGGGCGCACCCGCTCCTCGAAGTACTGGTACTCGGGCTGCTCGCGGAGCTTGGCCGCGATCTTGAGCGGCACGCCGGCCCGGCGGGCGATGCGGATCGCCGTGTGCACGCCTTTGTCCGGGCTCATTCGCCCGAGGAACAGCGCGTAGCCGCCGGCGCCGGTGCCGAGCGCGAACTTGTCGGTGTCGATGCCGTGGTGGATCACGCCGGCCACGGGGACCTCGCGCGCCGTCGACGCCTGATGGTGGGAGATCGCGATGACCGGCACGCGGCCCGATATCGCCCGGTAGTAGTCACGTAGATCGCCGTCGAAGGGTCCGTGGTTGGTAGTGACGACGGGCAGGCCGGGAAAGCGCTCCGCGTAGACGGGCCCGACGAGGGTGTGGTCGTGCACGACGTCGTAGCCAGCCACCGCCTCGTAGGCGTGGATGACGTGACGCAGCTCGGTGACGGCGCCGCCGATGCCGACGCCGGCGGCCTTGTCGAAGACCCAAGCCTTCGGAACCGGGCACATGCTGTCGCCGGTGGTGTACAGGAGCACGTCGTGACCGGCGTGCGACAGGCCCCGAGCGAGGCCGTCCAGCACGGCCTCGGTGCCTCCATAGCCTACGGGGGGCACCGCCACCCACGGCGGTGCCACGATTGCGATCTTCATCTCACTCCTTGAAACTCGTCCCAGCCGGGGTCAGGGGCACGCGAAACTCCAGGTGAGAAGCGATCTCGTACGTGCCTCTCCTCCGTGAGCTGGTCAGAAGAGGCGTCAAGCTTGCACCCGGGCGGCAACCTGAGCGGTCGTCCTAGCCAAACGGGGCGTCCCTCCGAAGGACCCTGACTGGATCGTACACCTCAGCGTACGGAGCGTCCCTGGGCGACCCGCCTTGCCTATCGGTGACCGACCCGGCAGGTATTCGCGGACCGGTTAAGCAGCAGGCCGGCGGGCGAGCATGTTCACACTCAATGCATGAAGGAGGCGTCGCGACGGCGTTCCAGAGCGCAACCTGACCGTGATACTTGTGTCGACTGATGCACACTGAACGATCACATTGGTAGTGACGGAAAGAGGGACAGCAATGGGAGGAGAAGAGATCCCGATCGACACCTTCGACGGGCTACTGCGCGACCTCTTGGCTTGGGACCTCGTTGTTCCAGGCGAAGGAGACGACGCGCAGAGCTGGCAGCTCGTCGCGCGGGCTCAACAGCAACTGGGAGTCTTGGCCATTGGCCGTGGACCATGGCCAGTTGAGCGGACCGCCTACCTGGGCCGCCGGTGCGCCCACTGCGGCGGCAGAAGGCTGACCTGGCTGCGTGAGGGCAGCTACATCTGCGATCCGTGCTTGCAGAAGCGTCTCGCTTGCGCACAAGACGAGCCCACCAGCATTGCCGCACCGACGCCCAGGCGCCCTCGGTGGGCTCTTTACCATCGGCAAAGGATCGCCTGAGCCGAAGCCAAGGATGGGGTCGGTTCGATACCGCCGCTTCGGGTGCGCGACGTCGGCAACGCGCATCGTCGAGCTGCGCCTACGCCGCCCGCTCTTACTGTGAGATCGCCAGCATCCTCGACGCTGGATGCACAGGCCGGCCGGCTTGGTCGGTAGCAACTGTTCGCCACGTCGACCTGCGGGCCGGAGTCGATGCGGCCTTCTCACCTACCGAAGCGCCGCTCTCTTCGTGCGAAATCTCGCAGAGCTCGCAAGAAATCAACGCGGCGGAACTCCGGCCAGTATGGATCGACGAACACACACTCGGCATACGCCGCTTGCCACAGCAAGAACCCCGACAGTCGCGCTCTTCTCCGCTCGTCCTGATCACGAGATCGGGATCAGGTAGATCGGGGGTGTAGAGGTGGGCCGAGAGTCCAGCCGCATCGATGTGGTCGCCAAGCTCGGACTCGGAGATGCCGTCTGCCACAAGCTTTGCGACGAGGGACTTGCACGCGTCCACGATCTCGTCACGGCCCCCATACCCGAGGGCCAGGTTGAAGTGCCACGAGGGCGGAGAGCTCGGCCTGGCCGCTTGGGCTCGCGCAACCGCCTCGGAGAGGCGCTCAGGGAGAAGTTCCGAGCTGCCGATGACCCGTACCGAGAATCCGAGGCGGTTCGCGAGCCGAGGCAGGTCCTCGAGAAGCTCGATCAATACCTCGAAGTACGGGTCCAGCTCCTCGCGAGGCCTGCGCAAGTTATCGGTCGAAAGGACCCAGGCGGTCACCGCCGGGAGACGCAACTGGGCGCTCCATGAAAGGAGCTCGCTCAGCTTGGCCATGCCGCTGCGGTAGCTGGTGCTGTAGTCGGAAAGGCCCTCCGCACGAGCGAAGCGACGGTGGCCGTCGAGGATCACCCCGACGTGGGAGGGCAAGCTGTCCGGCCGAAGAGAACTGAACAGGCGCCGCTCGTAGACCCGGTACAGCGGGGCGGACCATGCCATCACGACATTGTGGCAACTATGACGACCCGACCTACGTCACCGGGTGAGTCGAGAGCTCGGAATTGAGCCAAGAGACCCAGGGGATCGCTCGGATGGCACTCACCTGCATGATGGTTCGACCTGCTCGTCGGCCATCTCAGGCGCATAAGGAAGACACCCCCGAATTCACGTCGTGACAGCAACGCCGCCGCGTCACGTGGTTGAGAGGATATTCTGAGGCTCGTCTAAGCCGATAGGCCCGCTCAGCGTTCCCCCGGTCTCAGGGCGTCGGGAACGCCTCGGAGGACAAACCGGGAAAGCGGAAGGGCCCCGTTCGCGGAGCTCGGCTTGTCGTCGCTCGGGGCCAATCGGCATCGGAAGGCAAGGCGAGCATCACCACCTATCAAGGAGGCTGCTGCCACCGTACCCTTACCACCCTGGTGACCGCGCGGTCACTTTTTGTAACCGAATGGGACTCAGCAGCTCTGCGCGTACGGGGCCGGAGCGTTGCCGCGTGGTACGGCAAATTACGATGACGATTCTCTGAGATGAGACCAGCTGTGTTGCGGGCGAGGCGCGCCGCGTCCGTACGAGTAGGGGTTGTCGGGATCGGTCGCTCGGCCGGTCGCGCGCCTTACCGCGGCCGCCGCCCGTAAGAACTCCTCGGTGCCCGCCTCCAGGGTGGGAGCCGATCTCTCAACCTCGGCGTGGGTACGGTCGCACACCCCGATGATCATTTCGGCGGCATCTGTGTATCGGGCGAATCCCGCTACCAGGTGCGAACTGGAGTCGGCGTCCGGGATGAGCGGCAAACTCTGCCCTCGCGCCGAAGCAACGAGCAGCTGCTCCGCGGCAGCTCTTAAAGCCGCGACCGCCTCGAGTGCTTTCCCGCCCAGCCTGCCGATTTCGAGATCGAGGGCCTCGAGCTCGTCGATGAACGCGTCGTGGGTCTCAAGCCATTCCCGAACGTCTCTTTCGGTCATGCTCGAGGGTACGCCCGTCTGGCAGTTGTCCGCCGACAGCTTGGGGCTGGCTGGGGCCACAGGAGGCACCGGATCGAACCGGTTCATGATCAGCGTCAAAGTGACTTTCGGCCCTAGCCGCGGTCACAGGCTGTCGGCATCGTAAATGGATGGCAAGCCCGAAGCTGAGCGAGTTGTCTCCTGACGAATGCCTGCGCCTGCTGGCAGGCGTGCCCGTCGGACGAGTCGGCCTCAGTGTCAGAGCGATGCCGGCTGTGTTTCCCGTCAACTTCGCCCTTTTGGACGGAGAGGTCGTGTTTCGCACCGTGGAGGGCACAAAGTTCCACGCAGCCGTCGCGGGCGCAGTGCTCGCCTTCGAAGCTGACGGCTATGAGCCTGACGGTCGAAGCGGGTGGAGCGTCCTTGTCCAAGGCGTATCGAGAGTCGTCACCGAACCGGCGGAGCTGCATCGGGCTCGACAGCTGACCGTGGAGTCTTGGGCAGTCGACGGAGCCGCCGATCGGATCGTCCGAATCACTTCCACGTTCGTCAGCGGCCGGCGATTCCAGCGCGCCTCAGCCGAATTTCAATGTGTCTGCTGCAGGCGAGAGACTCCACGTACCGGACATCTCAAGCCCGATCGCGCTTTGTTCGGTAGGAGAAAATCCAGGCCTTTTCCGATCGCCCAAGATCGAAGGACGAGCCGAGGGGGCGGTAGGAGAGTGGGGCGCTGAAGGACTCGAGGCCGACGGCTACGCCCCCGGTCGGAGACGTCACCGGGAGCCCGCCGCTCCGGCCGATCCGCTCAAGGCTGCACCGATCCATCGGGGTATATTCAGCCGTGGCGATCGGGGTGCGGGTCACCATTCAGTGGACCCATGCCGTCGACACGCACCATCACCTCGACGCGGTCGCAAACACAAGCAACGTCCCGTCCCCTTCCCCATGCCGGGTTATCCCAGCGTTTTCGGCAAGTTCGGCCTACCGAGTGACGAAGCAGCCCTATCGAACGGGTGGTGCGGCGACTCGTAGCCAGCGGAGTCGACCCAGCCGAGGTGGCTTGGCGGTTGCGTCGCAGTCCACCGAGCGTGAAGCAGATCCTCGAGCTGAGCGCGCGTGTTCGTATTGTGGCGCACCCGCCGGCTCCCCCAAAGATCCTTCGGCCGCTCGAACGGCGGATCCTGGCATGGCGGGCGGAGGGAGCAAGCTATGCGCGAGCGCCACGGCGCTGGGATCGAAGCCGAGCAGAATGCCATGGTTCGTATCGTCGAACTGTGTCGTGCTGGCTGCTCCTAACGTGAGATAGCCACGCCACACGACTTGAGCACGAGCCCCCCGGGCCGCCCCCCGGTCGGCTGCAGCCGTTAGCAACATCGCCTTGTGGGCGGTCGCCGCTAATGCTAATCGTGCTGGGCGGACAGCCCGTGGCACCGGCGCAACCGCCCACCATAGCCGGCACTGTCACGCCGGTTGGCCCTGAAACGCCCGCCTGCTCCTGTGAAGGTAGGCCAGGCACTCGCGTGACCTGCGGAATTGCGACGTTACCTGGGGCTTCTCCCGTCACCTGCCATCGTCGTTTGTCCTGTTTGCGATGTCCCGCGGACAACCGCTGACAAGCCGTAGCCTGCGAGCATGACTCCCGGTGAAGAGAAACTCTGGTCAGAGACGATCCGCCGAGCGTTTGTGATCCCGGACGTGATATCTGAAGCCAACGTCGAGCGAATTATCGCTCGACGGATGCTGAAGGAACTCTCAGTACCGGATCTGGCGTCGGCCACCATTGACCTCGCCACGCGCCATGTCGCAGCGCTCCGAGCGGCCGCGATCAGCGGTGCTCTGGATCTGCCTGTCTGCGGCTTTGGGGAGATGACTCCTCCCAGACCGAACGTTTCCGAGAAGGAGACTGAAGAGCCCCTAGTCGCCACTGCTGTCGGCGCCATTAAAGGGAGGCTTACCGATGGTGGCGGTGCCCGCGACGTCTGGATCGAATGGCTCTTCCAAAAGCTCAGTGGACACGTGACTACGCATCCTCATGCCGACGACTGGACTCGACGACGAAGCTAAGCGCTCACCCTTCCGCCGCGCGTGCATCGCTCATTTGTGGCTGTCGACCGAAGACGCCTATGAGTGAGAAAATGCCGACGGCGGCATTTCCTGCCCCATGACCGTGACGGCGTAGAGGCACACCCTGGCATACCAGACCCCGCCCGGCGACAGCGAGCCGAAATTACCCGACACTTGAAGCGTCACGCGACGTCACTCGCGGCTGGCAATCGAGGTCGTGGCCAGTACCATCTTCGTAGCGCAGCCGCGAAGGGAGGCGCCCATGTGGATGATCGCAGGACTGCTGGTCGGTTTCGTTGTACTTGTGTCGGCGATTGGATTCCACCTGGGTGCCCATGCCCATGTACTAGCAGGCGCACTTGGCGTCCTCGCCGCAGCATGGCTTGTCTTTATGCTGGTCGACGGCCAATCCGCTCCGGTTCTCTGGACGCTGCTCACCGCAGACGTCGTGGTCTCGGTCGGCGTCGGCGTCCTGGCCTGGAAAGGTCTCTCGACCAGAGGGATCGTCATCGAGGGGCGCCATCTGATCTCGCCGGTGGCGGCTGACGGCGTCGCCGTTAATGACCTCAGCCCAAGCGGGATCGTTCGGGTGAACGGGGAGAACTGGTCGGCGGTCGCAACGAACGGGACTGTACGGTCGGGAACCCCAGTGCAAGTCCTTCGCGTCGACGGGATTCGACTCGAGGTCTGGGGTGAGAAGACCGTACCCGAGGTCAGAGATGTTGAGCTCGAAGCTGAGGCTTCCCGCCCGGCAGTCGGACCGCGCCAGGATCGTTCACTGTGGACTTTGAGCGAGGCTGAAGACGAAGGCCAGCTCTAGTGATCATCGGCATCGTCGTCGGAGTGATCGTCCTTTTCATCCTCATCGCGCTTGGACGCTCGGTGAAGATCATTAGGGAGTACCAGCGGATCGTGCTCTTTCGGCTCGGACGGGCGATCGGGACTCGAGGGCCTGGCTTTGTCATCATCAATCCTGTTACCGACCGTACGACCTTGGTGGACCTGCGGGAGAACTTTCTCGAGATTCCTCACCAGACGGCCATCACCAAGGACAACGCTTCGATCTCGATCGACTTCATCATCTTCTACAAGGTGGTCGATCCTTCGATGTCGGTGCTGCGCGTCCTGAACTTCGCTGGGGCGGCGCAGAACGTCGCTGCGACAACCCTGCGCAGCGTCGTCGGTGACATGTCGCTCGACGACGTTCTCTCCAAGCGCGAGGACATGAATGCCTCTCTGCGTGTTCGTCTGGACGAGGTGACCGAGCGCTGGGGCGTGAAGGTCACCACCGTCGAGGTCCGGGAAGTGAATCCGCCTCCGGGAGTCCTGGAAGCAATGACTCGCCAGATGTCTGCAGAGCGCACCCGCCGCGCCGCGGTGACCGAGGCTGAGGGTCAAAAGCAGGCAGCGGTTACCCTCGCCGAGGGGACGAAGCAGGCTTCCATCCTTGCGGCAGAAGGGGAACGGCAGTCGGCCATTCTTCGGGCAGAGGGCCTTTCCGCGGCGCTGGAGAAGATTCTGACCGTGGCGCGGGGGCTCGATAGCAACACGATGCAGCTCCAGTATCTAGAAACGCTGAAGCAAGTTGGTTCGTCACCTTCCACGAAGCTCGTCGTGCCAATGGAGCTTGGCGGATTGCTCAACGGGCTCCGCAACCTTTTGCCGCAGGCAGGCCAGCCGCCCGGCGATCAGGCGGTTGCCAAGCGAGCGGTCGAGGCCATCGAGCAGACGACGCCTCAAAATGGGGCGGAGGCGTGAGCGGGAAGACAAACCCAAGCGCCACCACGCTGAAATCGCCGCCAACCTGACTCGTTTTGCGTTGGATGTGGACTTGCGGCCGGTTCCGGGCTACCCGGGGCTCGTGGTTTACCTACGATCCGAATGACACGCTTCACTCAAGTAGCACAGCATGCCTCGAAAGCAAAGAAGCGGCATAGGGACCGACACAACACCAGGGCAGCGGGCGCCTACCAAGGGCGGACGGCGGAGCCCTGGCGTGGCGCCTCCTCGTTGAGCAGCCGGAGGCGGCAGGACCACGCCTCATCCAGGCTGGCGCTCGTCGTCAGTCGCGGCCGCCCGGTCCGACCGCCAGTCGTAGACGCGGTGCTGGGACACGGCGAAATGGTCGGCCGCCGCCTTCACGCCGTGCTCATCCGAGTACTGCACGATGGCGAGCTGCTCCTCATGGCTCAGCACGCTCGCCTTCGACTTGTTCGTCTTGGATCTATCCGAGTACTGCACGATGGCGAGCTGAAAGTCGGAGTCGCGAGGTCAGCCTCCTCATACCGGGTCCTTCCCGCACGGGCCGCACATCTTCCCGATCCGGATCCGACGGTCGATCGGGTGGCGACAGTCCTTCGGGTCGGGGCGCGATTTGAGGATCACGACCGGCGCCACAGCGCCATTCGCTGTCGCGATGGTCCCCATGCCGGTCGATCACCACCGCACTGGCACGTAGACCCCCAACGACCCGGCGAGCATCATGCGAACGAAGCTGCCACGCGTATTACTTTAGCGCCGAGTAAGGACGACGAACTAGGAGTGAGCGACCCCAAAAGCGACAGCATGCGCCTGAGAAACGGTCTCGAGGGGAGGGGGCACGAGGATCAGGTGTTACGCCGACTCCTCGCGCGGTCGATTCCCCCGCTGAGCGACTGCGCATCAAGCCATCGCAGCGCACGGTCCAGTTGTCGCTCATCCGGAAGGTGACGCCCCTTCGGACTATCAGTCCGAGCACCGCAGCGGCGGCAGACGGACATCTCTCCGTTGGTCTCCGGGGCATGGTGCTCGTCGAGCCGAGAACCCATTTGCAGCGCTTCAGGTGATGCCACGATCTCCCCACCTCCGACCCCGACCAACGATTGCTCGATCCGTTCACTGTCAACACGGCCGTTGCCGCTCGTTCTCGTGATTCGAGTTAACCGAGGGTACGCGCGATGCGATCGAGATGTGTAGCCCTCGTCGCAGCGCCTCGTCCTGCGGACGTCGCCGCCTTCGACACAAGACCCTTTCGGGCCGAGCGAGGTCGGCGTAGCCTTGGTTCCGGGTCCTCGGGGGTAAGCCCTGCACCGAAGAGCCGGGGTTGAGGGTGAAAAAACCGGCCGCGCTGGTAGGTCTTTTGACCACAGGTGTCGTTCCCTCCTTGGGACGCTCCCGAGGGCCCACTACCTCATCAGCGCCCAGAGGGGTCCAGGCGTCCGCGACGCGAATCGGCACGTACAAGATGCTGCCGGGCACGCCGACCCGAGGACCACGCGCCGCCACCTTCGGGGGTGCGAACGGCTCCCTGGCCGGTCCAGACGTGTGAAGTCACAATGCGCAGTGACGCTACGGACAGGCTGGCAGGTTATCGAGGTTGTTGTCTGCAACCGCGTCCGCGTGCGATCGGATGGCACTGAAGGTGCAACCCGTTTCTTTGCATGTGTCCTTCCACACCGTGGCTGTCTCTCGCGTGGAGGGGCTGTAGGTCTCGAAGATGTCACCGTTGTCTATCCTGTATCGAACGGTGGCCATCGTCATCATCTGAACTGGTGCCGTCGCCGAGGCGCCGACCCCTACGCTGACGATGTGCCGATGAGGATGCTGCGTCTTTATGCAGACAATTCGGTAGGTGGTCACGATTCGGCCCCCCTCTTTCGTCGTGCCACCCGACAGTCGAGCGGCACGCGAACGCTACCCCGAGGATGCCTGAACGAAAACAACGTTGGCACGTGATCAGCCCAGGTAGGGACGTTTGTGCCTCGGCACCTTCGCGTCGTGAAAGGCGCGTGTTCTGGTAGTGCAAGCACGCCGTTTCCAAGGACAACGCCGTTCCAGCCCTTCCCAAGCCTCAAGGGAGCTGCGCTGACGAGCCGCGAGGCGCCTAGGAGACCGACTGCTCATACCGACGCCACACTTCTCGGCGAAATGCTACGCGCCGGTCGCCCGGATCATCTCGAGTCCTATGAGTGGCGCGGCATCGGTACGCCTGCACCCGGGCGGCAACCATCGAGCGGCTGATCGACAAGAAGCTCGCGGAGCGCCACAACGGTAGGTTCCTCGTGACCACGGATCGTGGCCAAGCCCTGATCGGGGCCTCGGCGACAACCGGCTCAAGCCCTGGCAGGGTCCGAGCTTTGGGCATGTGTTCCTCTCCGTCCCTGTCGATCAGGGAACCGGACAAATGGCATCAGCCTTGCTTTTCTAGGCCGCAGGCCAGCCGGCATTTCAGGGAATGGCTACCACTCCACGAGCGTCCAGATCCCGGGTCGTTGCTCGCCGCCGACCGCGATCGATGCGAAGAGCCCTGCGGCGGTCTTGAGGTGAGCGAGGGCGGCCTCCTCGTCTCCCGCCGCGTGGAGCAGGTCGGCGAGGTTCGAGTGGAGGGCCGCCACGCGATGCACGTCTCCCCGTTCGGTCCCGAGTCGGAGCGCGTCGCCGGCGATCGTCAGCGCCTCCTCGAGCCGGCCGGAGTCGGCCAGCAGGCGGGCCAGGTTGTTGAGCGCAGCGACGGTCGGGCCGGAGTCCTCCAGTGGCCGGGCCTCCTCGATGCTCGCCCGCAACGACGTCTCAGCAGTTGCGACGTCGCCGGCGGCGCCGGCGAGCACGCCGACGACGTTGTGGGCGTGCGCGAGCGCGCTCGCGCTCCCAGCGGCGCCCTCATCCGTGGCCGACCTGGCAGCCAGGAGCGCCCCGTCGGCCATTGCCCTCGCATCGGGGTCGCCGCGCCGGTAGGCGACGAACGCCCGGTCGGACTCGACCCGGGCTCGCAGCACGAGGTCGTCGCCGGCGAGATCGAGGGCCGCGTCGAGATGTGCCGACGCCGCCGGCCAGTCTCCCAGCCGGTGGTGGATCTCGGCGATGCGGTGCTCGATGCCGGCCAGCGCCGGATCGTCGGCCTCGTGGATGGCCGCCGACCGTTCGAGCTCGAGCAATGCCTCGTCGTAGCGCCCGAGGGCGATGAGCGAGGCGCCGATGGCGCCCCTTATGTCTGCTTCGGGAGCCGCGTGGCCGAGCTCGAGGGCCGTTCGCAGGTGAAGGAGAGCCTCCGCGTGGGCGTACAGCGCTTGCGCCCGAAGGGCTGCCCGCCAGGACCAGTCGAACGCCTCGTCGGGTCGTCCCGCTTCACGGAGGTGCGCCGCCACCGCGGCCGGCGCCGAGCTCGACAGCCCCCGTTCGGAGCGCCGGGCCAGGGCGTCGGCTGCACGGCCGTGGAGGAGCCGCCGCCGCGCCGTCCCGATCGCCTCGTACACGACCTGGCGCAGAGCGGTGTAGGGGAAGTCGTACGCCGGCTCGGTAACGAGCCCGTCGCTCTGCTCCACGAGGAGGCTGAGGCGGGTGGCTTCGTCGAGGGCGTCGGCGACTTCGGTTTCTCCTCGTCCGCTTGTGGCTCGAAGTAGGTCGGCGTCCACTCGTCCGCCGAGAACGGCGGCCGCGGCTAGCACCTGGGCTGTGGTCTCGGAGGCGGCGGAGACTCGCGACGCCAGCAGCTGGCGGGCGCCGGTCGGAAGGGGCCATGCTCGCCTGCCACCGAGGTCGGGTTCGCCGAGGCCGCCGGAGCTGCGCAACGCCTCGACGTACGCCGTGACCAGCAGGGCCAGGCCCTGGGTTTCCGCCAGGACGTCGCCGGGCTCGACGCCGGCGATACCGGACGAGCTGAGCAGCACAGCGATGTGCTCGGCGCCGAGCGGCCGCGGCGCCATGACGGTCGCCGCGCCCGTCCTGCGCCAAGTCGGCGAGCGTCCCGCTCAGCGCCGGCGGCGGCCCGGCATCGCTCTGCCAGGTGAGCAGGAGGAGAATGGGCAGATCCTCGAGCCGCCGGATGAGAAACGCCATCAGCCTCGCCGAAGCGTCATCCGCCCACTGCACGTCCTCGACTACGGCGATGCCGGTCGCCGGCCCGGCGAGTGCGCCCCTGAGCGCCGCTCCCACCGCCTGATAGAAGCGAACCTGGGCCCCAGGCGTGTCCAGCGGCGCCAACGCCTCGTGCGCCGGCGGCCCGAGCGCCGGCAGCAATCGCGACAGCTCGGCGAGCTCGTACGGCTCGAGGTGAGACGCGAGCCCGGGCTGGGCGACGAGAGCGCCGCGCAGCAACTCAGTGACGACACCGAGCGCCAAGCGGGCCTCGTTCTCGTGGCAACGCGCCGTGATGACCGTCCCGCCACGAGTGCCGAGCCGGAACCGCAGCTCCTCGACGATGCGGGTCTTGCCGGAGCCTGCCGCGCCGTGGAGTCCCACGACGCGGCCTATCGGCCCGACCGACTCGACTGCCGCCTGCAACTCGGCGATGACCTCTTCCTGGCCGAGCAGCGCTGGCGCATCCGGTGTAGCCGGCGTCGCTCCCTCAGCGTCCGCTGCCGCTGCTGTCGTTCCGGCTGCTGTTGCTGCGGCTGCTGTTGCTGCTGCTGCCGGCGTCGCCAGTGCTGTAATCGCCGCCGGCGGCGGAGCGAGCTGGCCCGCCCTGATCTCCTGGTAGAGGGAGGTCGTTTCGGACAGGGGAGTGACACCGAGCTCCCGTTCGAGGACGCGAACGCAGCTGCGGTACTGGCGCAGCGCAGCCGCCCGCCGGTCGGTCCAGGCGTACAGCTTCATGAGCGTCTGGTGAGCCGGTTCGTGCAACGGGTCGAGGGCCAACCACCGACGTGCGCTCTGCAGCGCGGCTTCGAGCTCGCCGCCGGCGATGCGCGCCGCCACGAGCCCGGCGAGCACGCTCCCGAAACGCTGGCGCAGATCCTCAGCCACGAACCGCTGCCAGTCGTCGAACTCCGGGCATCCGCGCAACGCGAACCCCGCCAGGAAGTCGTCCCGGTAGAGATCGGCAGCCCCGCTGAGCGAGCCGGCGTCTCCCTTGGCCGCCAGGCGGTCGAACTCCCAGAGATCGCACCAGGTCGCGGAGCGATCGAGGGAGACCGAGTTGCGCGAGACGACGAGGGCCGGCCCGACGGCGGAGCTGGTCACCGACAGAGTGCGCCGAAGCGACGAGCGTGCCTGCGAGTCGGCGCTGTCCGGCCAGAACAGGCCGGTCAGGCGGTCGCGGCTCTGCTCGCCGCCGGAAGCGGCGAGCAGAGCCAAGAGCGCGGTCGCCTTGCGGGTGTCGAATCTCACACCGACACCAGCCCGCTCCACGACGGCCGGACCGAGCAGTGCTAGCCGCAGCGGGCTCGGCAACGTACCGTAACGATCAGTCGTGAGATTTCTGTCCCCACAAGCTCGAACCGTAACGCTTTCGGAACGCCGGCGGCGTAGGGTCACCACCGAAACAGGGTTCCGGCGAGGGAGAAGGAGGCGAAATGGTGAACGTCACCGAGGGCCGACCGACAGACCCGCAGCCTCACCAGACCTCACCGGCCTCCACGCCGGCGTCGACGCAGTCACTCGAGTCGCCCAACGCACCCGGCGCGCCCGAGGCCCCGGAGGCGCCCGGCGAGTCCGAGGCCAGCGTGCCCAGGCGTGCCCGGCGAGCCGGAGTCAGCGTCCGCTCGCCGGCGCAGCTGGCTTCGCCGGAGGAAGGACCCACAGGAGGCGGCGCAGGTGGTTCCTGTGCCGGCCGTGCAGTCCCAGGAATTCGAGGTCGCCCCGAACGACCCTCTCGTGGCGTACTTCCAGAGCGCGACCGGCGCCGTCGACATCACGGCGCTGGAGCTCGAGTCGTCGGCGCTCGACGAGATGCGCGAGGCCGGCGTGGTGCTGGCCGTGCCGCTCGTCGCGTCTGGTGAGCTGATCGGACTGCTCTCCCTCGGCCCGAGGCTCTCCGAGCGCGGCTACTCGACCGACGATCGGCAGCTCCTCGACTCGCTCGCGACCCACGCCGCGCCGGCGATGAAGGTCGGCCAGCTCATTCAGGAACAGGAGGACGAAGCCCGCCGCCGGGAGCGGATGGAGCAGGAGCTCGTGGTCGCCCAGCTCATACAGCAGCAGTTCCTCCCCAAGACGCTCCCCCAGCTGCCCGGCTTCCACGTCACGGCCTTCTACCGGCCGGCGCGACAGGTCGGCGGCGATTTCTACGACTTCATCGAGCTGCCCGACGGCCGCGTCATGATCGTGGTCGGCGACGTCACCGACAAGGGCGTGCCGGCGGCTCTCGTGATGGCGAGCACTCACTCGCTGCTGCGCTCCGCCGCCCCGCAGCTGCTCTCTCCCGGCGAGACGCTCGCCCAGGTGAACAACCTCCTCTGCGGGGACATCCCCGCTCAGATGTTCGTGACGTGCATGGCCCTTGTACTCGACGCCGCCAGCGGCAGCCTCGAGTACGCCAACGCCGGCCACGACGTTCCGTACCTGAACACCGCCGACGGCGTCGTCGAGTTACGGGCGACGGGCATGCCGCTCGGGCTCATGCCCAACATGGTCTACGAGGAGCGCTCGACGGTGATGCGCCCCGGCGAGCGCCTCCTTCTGCATTCCGATGGGCTGGCGGAGGCGCACAACCCGCAGCGGGAGATGTTCGGTTTTCCGCGGGTGTCTGAGTTGGCGGGACGTGCGACCGGCGACGGACAGAGCGTGATCGACTTGTGCCTGAGCGAACTCGACCGCTTCAGTGGGCCGAACCACGAGCAAGAGGACGACATAACCCTCGTCGTGCTCGAATGCAGCCAGCACCGGGCCTGGCAGCAGGGAGCCCCGGCGGCGGCCGCCGACCCGGCCTTGATGGAGGCAGGCATGGAGGAGATCCTCGACGAGTTCGAACTGGCGAGCGAGCCGGGCAACGAGCGCCTCGCCTTCAAGCGGGTCGCGGGTGTCGTAGCTGACTCGGGGCTCGGCTCCGATCAGATCGAGAAGCTGAAGACGGCCGTCGCCGAGGCGACGATGAACGCCATCGAGCACGGCAACGAGAACCAGAGCGACGTGCCCGTCGAGATACGGGTGCTGCGCTCGGCCGAGGGCATCGTCGTGACGATCACCGACCAGGGCGGTGATCGGGACGACGGTTCCGGGGAGGTCGAGACGCCGGACCTGGTCGAGAAGCTCGAGGGCCGCCAGCGGCCCCGGGGGTGGGGGCTCTTCCTGATCGAGAAGATGGTCGACTCCATGCAGGTCACGACCGAGGGCCGACGCCACACCGTCCGCCTCACGGTCCGGCCTACGGGCTCGGCCCCGACGGAAGGAGAGGGCGATGCCAATCAGCAGTTGTGAGATCGAGGTCCGGGACGTCTCGGGGACTGCCGTCCTCGTGGTCAGCGGTGACATCGACCGTGATGCCGAAAGCAAGGTCAGCGCGGCGTACGAACAGGCGGTCGCAACCGATCCCCGGCGGGTGATCCTCGACTTCGCCTCGACCGAGTACATCAATTCGAGCGGTATCGCCCTCATCGTCAGCGTGCTGGCGAGGGCCCGGGCCGACGGCAGGAGCGTGGCCGCCGTCGGGCTTTCGGATCACTACCGGGAGATCTTCGAGATCACCCGCCTGTCCGACTTCATCGAGCTCTACCCCGACGTCGAGGCGGCAGTCGCCCCCGCCGGCCCGGCACGTCGGTAGCTCGACACAACCCCAGAGAAACAAGACCCGACGAAAGAGGAATCCCATGGACGCTCCAGTGGTCGCGATGGACGTGCGATACCCCGGAGAGGAGGTAGCGGTCATCGACATCACGGGGGAGGTCACGTCGGCTTGCGAGCCGATCCTGATGTCCGCTTACGAGACCGCGAGTGGTCCGGCCACCCGCCGGCTGGTGCTCAACTTCACCGGGCTCGAGTACATGAACAGTGGTGGCATCGGGATGCTCGTGACGCTGCTCGTGCGGGCGAACCGGCAGCGCCAGGAGCTCACCGCGTACGGCTTGTCCGAGCACTATCGGCAGATATTCGAGCTGACGAGACTCGATGAGGCGATCGCGATCCACGAGGACGAGCGGTCGGCTCTCGGCACCGATCCGACAGGAGTGAAGCGATGACCGGCCCTGGTCCGGCAGAGACGCCTGCGCCTTCGCACCGCAGCGACGCCGCCAATTGGGCCGGGAAGGTGGACCGGCTGGAGGTCGAGAAGCGCGCCGGCGTACGGGGGACGAACGTCTCCGGACGGCGCCTTGCCGGCCCGGTGCAGGGCTTCGGCAAGATGTGGCAGAAGACTTTCTCGATCTCGGGCCTCTCGGTCACGCCTGAGTACGCCATCGCCGAGTGGCGGGCGCATTTCCCCGAGTTCTGGCCGGCGGGCAACCGCTTCGCGGCGAGCCTGACGGGCATCAGCCCAGGCGAGGTGGCGTTGCTCGACCTCTCTGTCGGCGGCACCAAGCTCTCGACCGGCGTGCTCGTGCTGTACGTCGACGAGCGGTCGTTCACGTTCATGACGCCCCAGGGCCACATGTTCGGTGGGTGGATCACGTTCTCCGCCGAGAAGGCATCCGACGGCACCAGGGTCGAAGCCCAGATGCTGCTCAGGGCGAGTGACCCGATCTACGAGGCTGCGCTCGGTCTCGGTGGGCACCGCAAAGAGGCGCAATTCTGGGTGGAGACGATGACGGCGCTCGGCCACCACCTCGGGCTCGAGAAGCCCGTGGTCGAGCAATCGATCGTGTGCGTCGACTCGCAACGGCAATGGGGGAAATGGCGCAACGTCTGGTACAACTCCGCCGTTCGCAGCGTCGGACAGACGGTCACGGGGCCGCTTCGGAGTCGACCGAAGAACGCCACCCAGTCGTCGCAAGCGTGAGCGACGAGGCCGACGCCCTGGTCGTCGGTTCGGGACCGAACGGTCTCGCGGCGGCGGTCGTTCTTGCGGCCGCAGGTCTCCGGGTCATCGTGCTGGAGGGTGCTCCCACCGCCGGCGGAGGCTGCCGCACCGAGGAGCTGACCCTTCCGGGGTTCCTGCATGACGTCTGCTCCGCCGCCCATCCGCTCGCGGTGGCGTCGCCGTTCTTCCGTCGTTTCGACCTCGCCGCCCGCGGTGTGCGACTGCTCCAGCCCGAGCTTGCCTTCGCCCATCCGCTCGGAGGCGACCGCGCCGTCGCGGCGGGGGCATCCGTGGACGAGACGGCCGCATCCCTCGGTCGGGACGCGTCGCGATACCGCCGGCTTTTCGGGCCGATCGTGCGCCATGAGAAGGAGATCGTCGACGCGGTCCTGTCGTCGATGCGAGCCGTGCCGCCGCACCCGCTCGTTCCGGCGGGCTTCGCGCTGAGCGGTGTTCGCTCCGCTTCGGCTATCGCCGGGCACTTTTCGACCGCCGAGGCGCGGTCGTTGCTCGCCGGCGTCTCGGTGCACGGCATGATCCCCCTCGACCGCCCGATCACGGGCGGTCTCGGCCTGCTGCTCGGGTCGCTCGCGCACGCGGTCGGGTGGCCGGTCGCCGAAGGCGGCAGCGGACAGATCACCGACGCGATGGCATCCGCGGTCGTCGCCGCCGGAGGCGAGGTCCGCACAGGGGTCATGGTGCGGTCGCTCGGCGAGCTGCCGCCCGCCCGCGCGGTGCTTCTCGACGTGACGCCGAGGGCGCTCATCGAGCTCGCGGGCGACCAGTTGCCGGCCGGCTATCGCCGCCAGCTCGCCCACTTCCGCTACGGGGCCGGCGTCTGCAAGGTCGACTGGGCTCTGAGCGGGCCGGTCCCATGGCGTGCCGAGATGTGCCGTCGAGCGGGCACGCTGCATCTCGGGGGAAGCTTCGAGGAGATCGCCTTTTCCGAAGCGGAAGTGGCGGCGGGCCGGCACGCCCAGTCGCCGTACGTCCTCGCCGTGCAAGCCGGCGTCGTCGATCCCTCCCGGGCGCCGGCGGGCCGGCACGCGTTCTGGACCTACTGCCATGTTCCCGCCGGCTCGACGCTCGACGTGACGGAGTCGATCGCGGCTCAGGTGGAGCGTTTCGCTCCTGGCTTTCGTGACCTCGTCCTCGCGTCCTCGACTCGTACCGCGGCGGAGCTGCAGGCCCACAATCCGAACTACATCGGGGGCGACATCAGCGCCGGCATGCAGGACCTGCGCCAGACGATCGCCAGGCCGGTACTCCGGTGGAACCCTTACCGCACGCCGATCGAGGGCCACTACCTCTGCTCGTCCTCAACGCCGCCCGGCCCGGGCGTGCACGGGCGCTGTGGCGAGCTCGCAGCGCTGAGCGCCTTGCGGGACGTGTTCGGGATCCGCCAGGAGCCCGATCTGGCGCCGGCCGGTCGCCTGCCCGAGGCAAGGCCGGCGTGAGCAGCGAAGTCTCACGGTGCCTATGGGCGTCGGGCCCCTACCTCGAGCCCTACCACGACCGGGAGTGGGGCGTGCCCGTCCACGACGATCGCCGGCATTTCGAGTTCCTGGCTCTCGAGGCAGCGCAGGCCGGTTTGAGCTGGCTCACGATCCTGAAGCGTCGCGACGGTTATCGGCGCGCCTTTCTTGACTTCGACCCGGCCGCAGTCGCCGAGCTCGGGCCCGCCGACGTCGAGCGTCTCCTCGACGACGCCGCGATCATCCGGAACCGGCGCAAGATCGAGAGCACGATCTCGAACGCTCGGGCGCTCCTCGAGGTCCGCAAAGAGTTCGGAACGTTCGACCGTTACATCTGGGAGTTCGTCGGCGGGACGCCGCTCGTGAACCGCTTCGGCCCGGACTCACCGATCCCAGCTGAGACGGCGCTGTCGAAGGAGGTGGGAGGGGATCTTCGGCGGAGGGGATTTGGTTTCCTTGGGCCTGTGACGTGCTACGCCTACCTGCAGGCAACCGGTCTCGTCATGGACCACGTCACGACCTGCTTCCGGTGGGAGGAGCTTGCCGGGCCGGCGCAACGAGGGCGGGGCGGGCTCTCCTTGGGGTAGTTAATTTCTTTGTTCAAACTTGCCTCCGTTAATGATTGCGACCAGTCACAATCTCGATCGGAGGCAAGTTTGGAATGAAATTCAATTACCCCGGCCCGCCGCTCCCACCGCACGGATCAGCCAAATGGCTCGAAACGGGCCGTGAAGTGCCGGAGCTGCGGCGCCTCCTCCACGATGCGGTACCCACGTAGCTCGCCGGCATTCTCGGCTACGGCCTGACAGACCTCGATGACGTAATCGACGTGGCTCTGGGTGTAGGTGCGCCGCGGGATTGCGAGCCGGACGAGGTCCATGGAAGCCGGGAGCTCGCCGCCGTCGGGCTGGCGGCCGAACATCACCGTGCCGATCTCGCAACCCCGGATGCCGCCGACCTCGTACAGCGCCACGGCGAGCGACTGCCCCGGGTACTGCAACGGCGGGATGTGCGGGAGCAGCGCCCGGGCGTCCAGGTAGACGGCGTGCCCACCGATCGGCAGCACGACCGGGATCCCGGACCGGTCCAGTGCCTCTCCCAGGTAGGCCGTCGACCGGATGCGGTAGCGGAGATAGTCGTGGGAGACCGCCTCGCGGATGCCCTGCGCGACCGCCTCCAGGTCCCGCCCGGCGAGCCCGCCGTAGGTCGGGAAGCCCTCGGTCAGGATCAGCAGGTTCCGGCAGGACTCGGCGAGGGCGTCGTCGTTGCAGGCGAGCCAGCCCCCGATGTTGGCGAGCGGGTCCTTCTTGGCGCTCATCGTCATGCCGTCGGCGAGCGACGCCATCTCGCGCACGATGTCGGCGACGTCGCGCTCGGCCTGGCCTTCCTCGCGCTCCCTGATAAACCAGGCGTTCTCCGCGAACCGACATGCATCGAGGAACAACGGCAACCCGTACCGATCGCAGACGGCCCGCACCTGGCGAAGGTTCTCGAGGCTGACCGGCTGGCCGCCGCCCGAGTTGTTCGTGACGGTAACCATCACGACCGGCACGTGCTCGGGCCCGCGGGCCCGGATCAGACTGTCGAGCGCCTCGACGTCGAGGTTGCCCTTGAACGGGTGCGTGCTCTTTGGATCGCGGCCCTCGGCGATGACGAGATCGACCGCCTCGGCGCCGGTGAACTCGACGTTGGCCCGCGTCGTGTCGAAGTGCGTGTTGTTCGGCACGACCTGGCCGGGACCACCGATGACCGAGAAGAGGATCCTCTCGGCCGCCCGGCCCTGGTGGGTGGGGATCACGTGGCGGAAGGGGAACAGCTCAGTGACCGCGTCCCTGAAGATCATCCAAGAGGGGGAGCCGGCGTAGGACTCGTCACCGTGCTGGATCGCCGCCCACTGGTCGCGACTCATGGCGCCGGTCCCCGAGTCGGTCAACAGGTCGATCAGCACATCTCGGGCCGGCAGGTTGAACAGGTTGTACGAGGAGGCCCGGATGGCGGCGCCGCGCTCGTCGGGCGTCGTCATCCGGAGCGGCTCGACCGCATGGATTCGGAACGGCTCGATGATCGTGCGGAAGGTTCTAGGCGTGGCGCTCACGCTACCGCCCGCTCCGAGGCCAGCCCGATCCCTCATCCCGTGGGGTGGGCTCGGATCGCCGAGATCAAGGCCGAGACGGTCCCCGTCAGCTCGCGGTGGCGCGGGTAGCACAGCGAGAGCTGGCGGGGACTCAGCCGCTCCCGAGGGGCGAGCCAGGTGAGCGACGAGTCCACCGCCCTACGGGCAGACAGCTGCCCGATGCAGGCATGGCCGAGGCCGGCGGCGACGAGACGTTGCAGGGCGAGGTTGTCGTCGGTCCGGTAGACGATTCGAGGCGCGATGCCCCGCCGGCTCCAACTCTCCTCGAGCGCGATCTGCGTGTACCAACGGCGCGTCCAGGCGACGAGCTCGGCGCCGTCGAGCAGGTCGAAGGTCGGATGGTCCGCGCCCGCGATCGGGCTGTCGCGGCGGGTCAGGATCACCCACGGGTCCTCTACGAGAGCGATCGCCTCGACTCGCTCGTCAGCCTCGGGGTTGAGGGCGAACGCCAGGTCGAGCCGGCCCCGCCCGAGGCCGCTCATGATGGCCTGGCTGTCCTCGACCTCGCTCAGGATCACCTCGACATCGGCGTGGGTCTCGCGAAACGCACGCAGCGCCGTCGGCATCAGCTCCGCCGCCGCCGTCTGCGACACGCCCACACGGATCCTCGCCCGCTCACCACGCTGGGCCTCGTCGACATCGGCGCCGATCGCCTCGACCTCGCCGAGCGCACGCCGGGCTCGCCGGTAGGCCGCCGTGCCGCTCGGCGTCAGCTTCACAGCTCCGCGCCCGCCCGGCCGCGTGAAGAGCTCGGTCCCGAGAGCACGTTCCAGAGCGGCGACCTGGTGCGAGATCGAGGACTGGGTGTAGCCCAGCTCGGTCGCCGCCCGCCGAAAGGATCCCAGGTCGGCGACCGTGAGCAGCGCCCTCAGCTCACGAAGGCCCACTCCTTTATCAATCGACCACATCGATCGTTCTGGCATCAACTCTTCAGCTTAGTAGTGACAATAGTTATCGTAAACTAAAAGCACTCAAGGAACGCCCGTCGTCCGGCGAAAAAGACTGGACGCTTCGACCAGAACCAGCCGAAACGACGCCCATGACCCGACACCCCTCTCCCCCCACCGAATCGTCACCGGCCGCCGAGATCCCCCTCTCGGCGGCCGGGGCGGGGGGGTCGGAGATCCGGCGGCTCCGGTTTCTGGTGTACGGCGTCGTGCTGGTGAGCTCGCTCCTCCAGACGGCTATCGCCCCCCTCCTTCCCTCGTACGCGCACCGTTTCCAGCTCAGCGGGTTCCAGACTGCCGTCCTGCTCGCGGCTACCGGTATCGCCGCTCTTGTGGTGTCGGTGCCGGCGGGCACGCTGGCGGATCGTTTCGGGGCGAGGGGGCTGACTTTGTGGGCCGGCTGGCTCATGGCATTGGCGACCGCCGGTCAGGCCGTCGCCCCGTCCTACCCGACGTTGGTCGCCGCCCGGCTCGTGTTCGGCCTCGGTTACGGCATGGTGTGGACTGCCGCCCTGGCCTGGTTGGCGAACGCGTCGCGAGACGAGTCGGCGCTTGCCGGGACTGTTACGGTCTCCGGGCTCGGGAGCATCGTCGGGCCGGCGTTCGCCGGGTTCATCGCCGAGTACCTCGGTCTGGCGGCGCCGTTCATCGTCGCTGCCTGCCTCATGGCCGTCCTGACGGGGATGCTCACCACGATCCGCGCCGAAGGCACGAATTCGGTCGAACCGATCAGCATGCTCGCCAGCCTCCGCACCGCGGCCGCTGACGTGAGGGTGCTGGGAGCCACGACGGCAGTCGTCGTCGCCGGCTCGACCGCCGCCGTCACGACGTTGCTCGTGCCGCTCGAGCTGCACGCCGCCGGCGCCTCCGAGGGATTCATCGGACTCGTGTTCTCCGCTGCCGCCGTCCTGTTCATCCTCGGCAGCGCGGCCACCGGCTGGTTCGGGAAGCGGGTGGTGCGCCTGAGGACGGTCCTCGCCGCGGGGCTCATCCTCGCCGTGGCCATCTCGCCGGCCACCGCCAGCTCAGCCCCGCTGTGCCTCGTGGTGATGCTCTGCGCCACGGCCACGCTCCGCTCGGTGCTCTGGACGGTCGGGTATCCACTCGGGGCGACGGGGGCCAATCAGAGCGGCGTGGGTCTCGGCGTCGTCATGGGCATCCTAAACGGCGTCTGGGCACTGAGCACCGTCGTCAGCCCGCTCTTGGCGGGCGCCCTTCTGGGCGCCTTCGGCGCCCGGGCGACGTTCGGGATCACGCAGATCGTGGTCGGAGCCGGGGTCATGGTCGTCTGGTTCGCCCTTCGCACGGGCGGGCCGCTGCGGCGCGTGCTCATCGGCAGCGCCTAGTTCTCAGATCAGCCGGCGCTCCGTCGCCCACCTGGTCAGCTGGTGCCGGGTCGACAGCTGGAGCTTGCGCAGAACCGCTGAGACATGGCTCTCGACGGTCTTGACCGAGATGGTGAGCTCCCGGGCGATCTCCTTGTACGTGTAGCCGCGGGCGATCAGCCGGAGCACTTCGTGCTCGCGCGGCGAGAGCTGATCGGACTCGAGGTCGAGAGACCCGATCGGTTCTGAGCCTGCCGGCATCGAGGCGTAGGCGTCGAGCACGAAGCCGGCCAGTCGGGGCGAGAAGACGGCGTCGCCGCCGGCGACACGCACGACGGCGTCCACCAGCTCAGGTCCTGAGATCGTCTTGGTCACGTAGCCGCGGGCGCCGGCCCTGATGACCGCGATCACGTCTTCGGGCGCATCGGAGACCGACAGGGCGAGAAACCGCACCGCCGGATGCCCAGCCTTGATCGCCTCGATCACGGCCTTGCCGCCGCCGCCGGGCAGGTGCACGTCGAGCAGCACCACGTCGGGCTCCCGTTCCGCGATCAGCTCGATGGCGGCAGCGACCTCGTCCGCCTCGCCGACGACCTCGACGGCATCACCGAGCTCGCTGCGAACCCCGGCTCGGAAAAGGTGATGATCGTCGACGAGGAAGACCCTCGGCGCTCTGGTCGCGCTCACGGGCGGCCGGCACGGCGCGGCACGCTGAGCTCGACCTCGGTACCGTCCCCAGGCACCGAGCGGATGACGGCAGTGCCGCCGTGGCGCTGCATCCGGCCGCGGATCGACTCTGCGATTCCCCTGCGGTCCTCGGCGATCGCCTCCGTATCGAAACCGGTGCCGCGGTCGCGGATGAACATCGCGACGCGCTTGGTTTCGACTTCGGTATAGATCGACACCGATGGGGCCCCGGACCACTTGGCGGCGTTGACGGTCGCCTCCCGGCCGGCTGCGAGGAGCGCTCGGAGCTCGTCGTCGAGCGGGGCGTCGCCGACTGTGACCGCGTCGACCGCCACGCCGTGGGCGGCTTCGACCTCTCGCTCGATCTGCTCCACGCCGGCTGCCAGGGTTGCCGGCCCCTCCGCTCCGAACGACCCTGGAGCGCGCCCCTCGAACAACCAGGAGCGGAGCTCACGCTCTTGGGCGCGGGCCAGCTTGGCGACCTCCTGGGGTTGGTGGGCGGACCTTTGGATGAGAGCGAGGGTCTGGAGGACCGAATCGTGGACCCGGGCGGCCATGTCCGCTCGCTCCTCGGCCCGGATGCGCGCCTGGCGCTCGGCCACGAGGTCGCGTGCCAACCGCAACCACCAGGGACCGAAGATGACCACGGTTGCCGCCATCACGAGCAGCGCCCCCTCGAGCGGCCGTAGCGTCGAGGGGCGCGGAGCGCGCTGGTCGAGAACGAACACGCCCAGTCCGAGCAGCGACAAGCCTCCGGCCAGGCGCACGAGGAAGGCCGCCCGGGAGCGTTTCGCCCCGGCGTCGATCTGGAACAAGCTGCCGGCAGCGCCACTCAGCCACGCTCGTTCGTCGTCTTCGGCGTTGCGGTAGATGAGGACGAGGCCGGCCGCGCTGATCATCAGCGGCGGCACGAAGGAGGTCAGGAAGCTGACGCGCAGGACCGACAGCACGACGAGGAGGAGCACCAGCACCGGCACGAGCGCCAGCACGAGCGTGAGTCCGCGCCGGTCGGATACAGCGCGCGCCGCGATCGCCTCGGATGACCCTTCGGGCGGCAGCACCAGCCAGGCCACGACGTAGCCGGCGGCCCCGAAGCCGCTCACGAGAGCGAGAAGCACGAGGATGATTCGGACGACGGTCACGTCCCGGCCGAAGTGGCGCGCGATGCCCCCTGCGACGCCACCGAGGATGCGGTCCTCCCGGCTCCGCTGCAGCCGGCCCTGCCCCGGCCACCTCCGCCGCACGCGCCGCCAGTGGTGCATGCCAGGCCAATCGCCCCGCCAATCGCCGCGCCAAGGTGGTCCGTCGCCGGCGCCGGAGTCCTCGGGTCTTGGCCCACGCCCGCGAGGTGCGTGAGGCGCGCCGGTCTGTGGAGGTGGTGGTGGGGGAGGGCTTGCCCACCAAGGCGGCGGTGACTTGATCTCGGCGATACATCGATGATCGCGCCGAACCGGAGCCATAACCATCCGGAGCGTCCCTGATGGCCGCCCCGTCGTCTCGGGGTCCGATCCGGGTTGTCCCCGATTTCCAAAGCGCGCCGGCGCGCAGATGATTCTCGTATGGACTCAACGACGAAACAGAACAATCCCGAGACTCGAGACAAGCCCCTCCGCAGGGCGTCGTATGGACGCATGGTTGCCGGCGTCGCCGCCGGCCTCGCCGAGTTCCTCGATGTCGACGTCACGCTCGTGCGGATCGCCTTTGTTGCGCTGGCACTTCTCGGTGGACTGGCCGTCCCGCTCTACCTGGCGGCCTGGCTGCTCATCCCCGAGGAAGGTGCCGACGCCGCGCTTGCGGATGAGATGTTGAACCACGTCCGGTACCGCTGAAGATGTCGGGACCCGAAGCGGCCCGACGACGAGGAAGGAATGACATGCAATCGCGATGGGACGTTCCCTGGGGACCGCAGAGGCAACCCGACGGCGGAGCCGCGATGCGGGTCTCCGACGCCGAGCGCAACGAGGTCGCCGAAGAGCTATCGAAGCACTACGCGGATGGCCGCCTCGATGCTGCCGAGTTCAAGGAGCGGCTGGACCAGGCCATGGGCGCAAAGACCCGAGCCGATCTCGCCGGCTTGCTGACCGATCTGCCCGGCCAGGTCACGGCCGAGCACGTGCCGGCGCCCGTTCCTCGCCGGCGACACCACGTGCTTTTGATCGTGGCCGTCGTCTTCGTGGTCGCCAGCCTCTGGTCTGCCATGGTCCCTCCGCACGTGCCCTGGTTGCTGATCGCGCTGATCGTCTTCCTCATCTGGAGGCGCGATCGGTTCGGGCGCTCCTACAACCGCGGGTACCGCTACCGCCACCGCGTCTTCGACGAGCGGCCCTGGTAGCGCCGCTGCCCCGAACGGCTGTGAAGCCGCCGGTTCGAGCCGGTCCGCTGCGCACCGCCCTCCGCGGCGGCCTGAGTGGTCTCGTCCCCGGTTACCGAGGTCGTGGCGTGTCGCTCGCCGAGGCCGGCGCCCGTGTCGCCGGCCGGGGTGAGCGACCGATCCGCCTCGCCGAGCCTGCGCGTGAGCGGTCCTGCGAGGCCCACGGCGACGGCGCACTGTGCCACGCCGGCGATGAGCACCGGCAGTTGCAGCCCGCCGAACGAGGCGAGCCCGCCTCCGATGAGCGAGCCGATGGGGAAGGCGCCCCACACGATGCCGCGCCACGCTGAGCCGACCCGCCCCATCAGCTCGGCAGGGGTGAGGCGTTGGCGCAGCGAGTTCGCGATGACGCTGCCGGCAGCGATTGCGAAACCAACGAATGCGAACGCAGCCCCCCCGACCACCCACCCGTGTGCGAAGGCCATGACCAGATAGCCGAGCCCTGACACGAGGGCGCAGCCGATGAGCGCCGGGACGTTGCCGATCCGCATGACGATTCGATTGGCGAGCAGGGCGCCCGGCACGTTGCCGACAGCTCCTGCGGCCAGGAACGCGCCGTAGGCGCTCGGATGCAGTCCCCAACGTTTCGTTGCGACGAGGACGAGCACCCCGCCCACGAGTCCCTGCAGTCCGGCCAACGCCGCGAGCAGCGCCACGAGCAAGCGCAGGGCGCGGTCGCCCATGAGTCGCCTGGCGCCGTCGAGGATCGAGCCCGGGGCGGGCCCGCCTTTCGGCCGCTCGGTGCGGAACCCGAGTAGCGAGAGGCCGGAAACGCCGACCGCAACCGCGTCGGCGGCGAACGGGAGAGCGTTCGCCACGGCGAACCCGATCGTCCCGAGAATCGGGCCGCCGAGGTGCTCGGTGGCTGCCTCCGTGCCCCCGAGGACCCCGTTCGCCCTGTTGAGCGATGCCGGCCCGATCAGCTCCGGCACTGTCGCTTGCGAAGCGGAGTAGTAGATCGCGCGCGCCCCGCCGTTCGCGAACACGAGGAGCAGGAGCAGCGCGAGGTCGATGACGCCGAGCCCGACGAGTAGCGCCAACGTCGCCAGAATCAGGCCGCGCCCCATGTTGATGACGGCCATGAGCCGTCCCCGCTCGAAGCGGTCGGCGAGAGCGCCGGCCGGCAGCGCCAAGACGAGCCAGGGGAGGGTGTCCGCTGCTGCCACGGCGGCGACGGGCAACGGCCTTGGATCGACGACGAGGGCGAGGAGAGGAACGGCGCCGTACCCGATTCCGTCACCCAGACTGGCTAAACCGAACGTTGCCCACAAGTAGTCGAAGCGCCGCCCGAGTGAACGACGCGCGCGGGGCACCACTTCGTGACGATCTTTGCCATCCGGGAGGCGGGGCTCAGACGTCACGAGCGCAATCATCCCTCGCGTCTCCGCCTGATGACAGGTATTTGACGGCACGCGGGCGAATTCCGTCCGGCCTGGCGGGCGCGCCGACCGTCGCGCAGAAACTGGTGGCAGACGGAAACCTCAGAGTTGCTCAAGGTTTCCGTCTGCCACTCCGATAACTAATGGCAAGAGCCTCCGCCACAGCGAACGCAACTTTGACTCATGCCCTGAGTCCAGGCGGCTAATACCGCCTTAGCTCAGCCCCACTTGTAGTCACGGCGGACCAATTCGACCACCTCCCTTCACAACCAGGGACCACGGTCGGGGGAGACGAGGGCGATACACCGAGCTACCGGTGCCCTCGATCCCCCGCGTTCTCAATCATCCCAGGTGAGCGGCCTTCTGCACAATGGCCACACCACGCACGCCACGAACGCGCCGCGCGGGCGCGTCGAGGACTGTTTGCCGGGAGCGGCGGAGGCCATGCGAGCCGAAGCGTGCGACGGGTTTTCCCGTGGCCGGCGAGGACGATGCTTGTGGGGCCTCAGCCCCTGACTTGTGAGCTGCTCTCTCCGCTCGCCGGCAGTGCCTCTTCCGACCGTCCGGAAATGACCCGGAGTGGACGCGACGAGGGAATCTCGTGGGAGAATCTGAGCCGCGGGTGGGTGGCGAACCACTTCAGAAGGTCGTCGCGGCCCAGCGGCGGCGAGAAGTAGTAACCCTGCACCGCATCGCATCCGGCGTCGGCGAGGATCGCGCACGTCACCTCGTCCTCGGCGCCTTCGGCCACGACCGTCAATCCAAGGGAGTGCGCCATCGTGATGGACGAACGGACGATGATCGAGTTGCTCTGGTCGGCCGCGACGTTGGCCACGAAGGACCGGTCGAGCTTCAGCTCGTTGACCGGCAGGCGGTGCAGGTAGGCGAGCGACGAATAGCCGGTCCCGTAGTCGTCGACGGCGATCCGTACGCCGAGGTCTCCGAGCTGTCCGAGCACGCCGCTCGCTTCGCCGATGTCAGCCATGACCTCTGTCTCGGTGATCTCGAGCGTGAGCGCGCTCGGCGGCAGGCCGTGCGTTCCGAGGTGCTCTGTGACTTTGCGGACGAGCGAGCGATCCGAGAGGTCGCGGCCCGAAAGATTGATCGCCAGGCCGATTTCGAGTCCGTCGCGGTGCCACTGCGCCGCCTGGCCGCAGGCCTCGTTGAGCACGAAGTTGGTGATCTGCCCGATCAGTCCCATCTGCTCTGCGATGGCAATGAACTCATCTGCAGGCACCTGCCCGTGCTCGGGGTGGAACCAGCGCGCGAGCGCTTCGACGCGAACGACTTCGCCGGAGACCAGGCCGGCGATCGGCTGGTACATCACGCTCAACTGCTGCCCGTTCGCGAGCGCCTCGGCGAGATGGCCTCCGAGGACCAGCTTGCGCTGCATGCTCTGATCGTGGCTGGGCGAGTACAGCTCGATGCCCGATCGCTTCTCCTTGGCGTGGTACATGGCGATGTCGGCCCGTTGCAGGAGCGTGGCGACGTTGTCGCCGTGCTCGGGTGCGAGGGAGACGCCGGCCGCCGCTGTCACCGCGAGTGTGATCCCGTCGATGTCCATCGGCTTGGAGATCGCCGCCAGAAGGTCGCGGACGATGCCGAGCGCCTCTTCCGGCCCGATGATGTCCGGGACGACGAGCACGAATTCGTCGCCCCCGAGCCTGGCGACCGTCGCCCGCCCGCTGCTGGCCCGTCGCAGGCATTCTCCAACCTCGCAGAGAAGGCGATCACCTGTGCTGTGACCGAGCGTGTCGTTGACCTCCTTGAAGCGGTCGAGATCGAGCAGCGCGATGGCGGCGCGGCCCGTCTCGGTGAGGGCCTCGGACGCGCGCTCCAGGAAGAGGGTGCGATTCGGCAGGCCCGTCAAGGCGTCGTGAGTCGCCTGATGCCACTTGCTGTCGGCTTCGAGGCGCAGCTCTTCGACCAGCTGGGCGCGCTCCATCGTCGTGCTGGCGTGGGCGGCGAGCGCCTCGAAGAGCCTCAGGTCGTCATCGTCAAAGGGATCGAACCCCTCGTCGCGGTCGAGCGCTACGAGGGCGCCGAGGACGCGTGCTCCGCTTGCGAGCGGTACCACCATGGCACCACGGAAAGCGCCCAGAAGTGGATCGATGTCAGCGTCGCGCCTTTGGCTCCCGGATGACGTACCGACCCGAATGCTCGCCTGCTGTTGGGTGATCGCCTTGGCGATGACCGACGAACTGTCGACCATGATGCGTTCGACGCTCGAGCGCTCGCGGCCGTTGAGGGCCACGTGGCGAACCGCCGGCCACTCGTCGACGAGGATCAGCTCGGCCCGATTGGCCCTCAGTACCGACTGCACCTGTTCGAGCACGGCCCAGCTCGTACCCGCCGTCTCGAGGTAGGGACCGCTGACCGACCTGCTGAAGTCGTACAACTGCTGCAATGCGCCGAATCTGTTGGTGAGCCGGAGGTAGCCCCGGTAGGCGAAGACGATGAGCGCACCGACGGAGACCAAAGGCACGACAGCCCAGGGGTCCCACCACGCTGCGTCGAGAACCACCAGCGCCAAGGCGATGCTGGAGACGAGCACGAGCGCGAATGTCGTGAACTCGAGTCGGTACTTGCGCTGCTGCGCGGGGCCGTGGAGTCTGACCACGATCGCGACCGCAATATGAGCGGACAGGGCTGCCGCCGTCAGAGCGATCGCGCCTGCGGCCCAGCCGGTCGGGCTGATCGCTACCGTCGGGCTCCCTACGAACAACGAGAGGAGCGCTCGGTACACGGTCGCGGCAATTGCCGTCGCGAGCGCACCGGAGGCGACGTTGAACCCGAGCTTCAACGGCGCCTGGCGCCGCATGACACCGAATGCGAAAGCCTCTCCGAGTACTCGGCTCAAGACCAGCACCGGCGGGGCGGCGATGACGAGGCCGAGGAGCAGCGGCACCTCGGTCAGGACGAAGAGCTCGGCATGGCCCCGGTAGTGGATCGAGACCGGGGCGAGCACCGCGGTGGCGAAGAGCACGAAGAGCAGGGCCGCGACGGCGGGCTGGCTGCCGAGATGGTGAACGGGCGGCAGGCCCGCGACCGGTCCCCAGACGAGGAGGACGGCAGCGCACGAGCCGAGGAGGAGCGAGAAGGCCATGACTCGCAGCGTGGCGCTGAACCTGGATCGAGCGGTTGGCTGACTTGGTCCGGATGCGGGCGGGATGATTGCTCGTGGTGAGATCACAACTTCGCCCGCTTCGCGCGATTCGTCGGATTCGCCAGATTTGTCCGATTGGTCCGATTTGTCCGATTCGCTCTGTCTCGGGACGGCTTCCAACGATGGCGCACGGGCGCGATCGTGGTAGCGGTCTTGCGAGGCCACGAGAGGTGTTATCGGCAGGTCGAACCGCTTCTTGAGGAGCAGTATGCCCGAGTGCTAATGCTGCCGCCGGCGTCGGCCTGGGCCGGCCGCATGGGGGCGCGCTCAATGTCCGACGGTGACCGCCATCCGACGCACGATCTCCTGAAGGAGCTCTGGCGACGTGCCCATATTCAGCCGCACGAAGCCGCGGCCCTGTCGCCCGAAGTCGGGGCCCGGGCTGAGCGCGACACGACCCCGTTCGAGGAACGCCGCCGCCGGGTCGTCCCCGAGGGCGAGCCGGCTGCAGTCCAGCCAGGCGAGAAAGCTCGCCTCGGGCGGGGAGTATCCGACCTCCGGCAACTCGCGTCTGAGCAGATCCGCGACGAGGAGCCGGTTCCCGCTGAGCTGATCCACGACGGCGTCGAGCCAGAAGTCCGACTCGCGGAAGGCGGCGATCGTGCCCAGCACGCCGAGGTGGCCGGCGAGCAGCGCTTCCCACCGCTCGGACAGGGCCGTATCGAGGCTCGCGGATCCGGTGACCGCCAAGCCGCACTTCAGACCAGAGATGTTCCACGCCTTCGAGGCGGAAGTGAACGTGTACACCTGATCTGTGAACTCGTGATCGAGTGAGAGAAACGGAACATGCGCTGCCCCACGAAGCGCCAGCGGCGCATGTATCTCGTCTACGAGCAGCGCCACGCCCCGTGCCTGACAGAGGTCGGCGACAGCGAGCAGCTGGGCGCGCGACCACACCCGACCCGTGGGATTGTGCGGGCTGCACAGGAGATACATGGCGACTCCGTCCGTGGCGAAGGCGGCGTCGAGAGCCTCGAGGTCGAGGTCGTAACGGCCGTCGGCGTCGCGGGCAAGCGGTGCCTCGACGATGTGGCGGCCGGCGAGCTCGATCCGGAAGAAGAACGGCGGGTAGACCGGCGGATTGATCACGATGCCGGCGCCTGGCGAGGTCGTCGCTTGGATCACCTCGGAGATCCCCGTCATGACGTCCGGGATCGCAACCACGCGGGGCGGGTCAGGCGACCAACCGAACCGGGCATCGGCAAAGGCGGCATAGGCCTCCCCGAGCCCGATCCGGGTCGGGTAGCCGGTGTCCCCGATGTCGAGGGCGTCCCGGACAGCCGTCTTGATGGGTTCGGCGAGGTCGAAGTCCATCTCCGCCACCCATGCAGGCAGGACGTCGGCGGGATACTCCGTCCACTTCCAGCTCTTCCGGCGCCTGAGGGACTCGAGAGAACACGTTCCAAGAACCGGGTCCATCGCCGAGACGGTAGCGGTCGCGTCAGGCTCCGGGCCGGCGGAACGCTGGTCGGCTACCATCGAACGGATGTTCGATGCTGCAGCCTGGGACGCTGGCCTCGACGAGACCCAGCTTGCCGCGGTCGTCCATGGCGACGGGCCGCTCGTGATCGTGGCGGGGGCCGGGACCGGAAAGACGCGCACGCTCACCGCCAGGGTGGCTCGGCTGCTCGAGCGCGGCACACCGCCGGAGCGCATCCTCCTCTTGACGTTCACCCGGCGAGCGGCCGATGACATGCTCGCCCGAGCGGCGGTGCTGAGCGGCCACCGCGGCTATGGACGCCGGCTCCGCGGGGGCACGTTCCATGCGGTCGCGCACCAGATGATCACGTGTTACGGGGAGCTGCTCGGGTTGCCGGTCGGTTTCTCGTTGCTCGACCCGGCGGACACTGCCGACGTCATGGACCTGCTTCGAGACGAGCACGGCCTCGGTGCCGGAGACGTACGCGTCCCTCGGTCGTCGACGTTGGTCGACGTGTACTCGAGGTGCGTCAATACTCGCCGTCGTCTCGGTGAGGTGCTGGCGACGGACTTTCCGTGGTGCGAGCCTCACTCCGAGGCGATCGCCTTGCTCTTCAAGGCATACGTGGCACGCAAACGGGCGAGCGGTCAAGTCGACTTCGACGACCTGCTCCTGCTGTGGCGCGCGGCCCTCGGCGACGACCGGGTCGGTCCCCGCATCGTCGAGATGTTCGACCACGTGCTCGTTGACGAGTACCAGGACGTCAACGCGCTCCAGGTCGAGATCGTGCGCGCGCTTCGACCGGACGGCCTAGGCCTCACCGTCGTAGGCGACGATGCCCAGGCCATATACGGGTTCCGAGGAGCCGATGCCCGGTACCTGCACGATCTCGCGGGCTCGCTGCCGGATGCGGCGGTGATCCCATTGGAGCGCAACTTCCGCTCCGTTGAGCCCATCTTGCATCTCGCCAACCTGGTCAGGCCATCGGACTCCGGCCCACGTCTCGTGTTGCACGGAGACCGGCCCGGCCGCCGCCGGCCGGTCCTCGTCCGGTGCCACGACGCTCCCGCCGAGGCGCGCGCCGTCGCCGATCGGATTCTCGATGCTCACGATCAAGGCTCGCGGTTGCGTGATCAGGCAGTGCTGGTACGGGCCGCCCACCACAGCGACCTCATCGAGCTGGAGCTCACGGCACGTCGGGTGCCGTACCGGAAGTACGGGGGGCTCCGTTTCGTCGAGGCCGCGCACGTGAAGGACTTCGTCGCCGCCATTCGGTTGCTCGACAACGCGCACGACGAGCTGGCGTGGTTCCGACTGCTGCGCCTGCACGACGGAATCGGACCTGCCCGAGCTCGCATGCTGGTCGGCCTGCTGGTATCGAAGGGCGCCGGCCAGGGCGGGGAGGGCGGGGAGTCCTCCGCCTGGGCCGAGGCGGTGGCCGCAGCGCCGGCGAGATCACGTGTCCCGCTCACCCGGACATTGCAGGGACTCGATGCCGCCCGAGCTGAGACCGGCAGCGGCCCGAGGGTCACGGTCGTCCTCGACGCCCTCCGACCGCTGGTCCTGAGCCGTTACCGAGAGGGCCCGGCGAGAGTCGAAGATCTCGACCGCCTGTCCGGCGCCGCCGCGGCCATGGATGATCTGTCCGCTTGGCTCGCCGAAATAACGCTCGACCCGCCCGTGTCGACAGGAGACCGGGCCGGGCCGCCGCATCTCGACGAGGACTACGTGGTCGTCTCCACGGTGCATTCAGCAAAAGGGCTCGAGTGGCCGGTCGTGCACCTTCCGCACCTGGTGGATGGTGCGTTTCCCTCTGACATGGCGCTCACGTCCGCAGCTGGGCTTGCTGAGGAGCAGCGCCTTTTCTATGTCGCCGTCACCCGTGCGCGGGATCAGCTCACGCTTTACACGCCGCTGCGGATGCCTCATCATCGGCGGGGACGCAACGACCGCCACAGTCTCGCTCCGGCGAGCCGGTTCCTGGACGAGCCCGTTCTATCCGCTCTCGATGTGCAGGAGCTGACGCCGGCTCGTCCGCGCGTCGCAGGCGTGGCGGCTGGGCCGGCGACGATCACGGTCGATCTGGACGATCTGTGGCGCTGAGCCGGCGGCGGGCCGGGCCGGCCGCCGGCCGCCTATTCGCCCGCCGGCTCGCCGTAGCGCCCGTCGCGCCAACGGAGGGCGGCCCGGAGGCCCTGTTCCCGCGTGATCCGGTCGAACTCCTGCTGCTCGGGCAACTCAGCCCCGTTGAGTATCGACGAGATGTGCAGATTCGCGCCGACGGCCGCCCGGAGTCCCATCGCCTCGTAGGCGCGTTGCAGCGCCAGCTTTGTCAGGCGGAGGATCGGAAGCGGCGTCGGGACGATCTTCGAGGCGAGTTCGTCGACAGCCGCGTCGAGGTCGCCCGCCTCGACGACCCGGTTCACGAGCCCGCACCGGAGCGCCTCGTCGGCGCCGATCATCGAGCCGGTGAAGAGCAGTTCGTTCGTCTTCTTCTGCCCGAGGATGAAGGGCATGAGGAGCGTGACAGGACCTGATCCGTAGCGGATCTCAGGTTCGCCGAAACGGGCGTCGGTGCTGCACACGATGAGATCGCACGCCATGGCCAGCTCGCAACCGCCCGCGAGGCAATAGCCGGTGACCGCGGCGATGGTCGGACGGTCCAGCTCCCAGAGGCGCATCGTGAGGTCGATGTCCTCGGCGAGCACGCGGGACCACTGCAGCGCCGACGACGGGGGGTCGCCTGCCTCTTCGGCGAGGTCGAAGCCGCTCGAGAACGACGTCCCCGCGCCACGGAGGACCACGAGACGCACCTGCTCATCGCGCTCGACGGCGTCAAGCCCGCGGTGGAGCCCGTCCACGACGGCCTGGTTGAGAGCGTTGAGCTTTTCCGGGCGGTTGATGATGATCGTCGCCACCAGCCCGCTGCGTTCGTAGAGAACCTCGTCCATGGCGAGAGCCTCGCAGGATCGCCCACTGGTCGCCACCGAGCCTGTACGCGAGACTTCCCGGCGCCATGCAACGCCGAGACCCGCGGCACGACATCCTCTTCGAGCCGGTCCAGATCGGACCGAAACGGCTTCGCAACCGCTTCTACCAGGTCCCGCACTGCTCGGGCTTCGGCGAGGTCAAGCCCTTCTCCCAAGCGGAGCACCGGGCGACCAAGGCCGAGGGCGGGTGGGCGGCGGTCTCCACCGAATACGCCCCCGTCAGCATCGAGTCGGACGAGAGCCCGGCGGTCGGCGCCCGCATGTGGGACTCGGACGACGCCGCCAACCTCGGGGTCATGTGCGCCCGGGCCCACGAGTACGGCTCGCTCGCCGCGATCGAGCTGAATCACTCGGGCGCCCACGCCATGTGCGGCGAGGCGCGGGTGCCCTCGATGGCGCCGTCCCAGCTGGCGAGCGACTTCATCCACAACATCGTGCCGAAGACGATGGACCTCGACGACATCGCCCGGATCCGCCGTGACTGGGTGGAGGCGGCCAAGAGGGCTCGAGACGTCGGCTTCGACATCGTGTATGTGTACGGGGGGCATTCGTATCTGCCGATGCAGTTTCTGTCGGGGTTCTACAACCACCGGACCGACGGGTATGGCGGGAGCTTCGAGCAACCGGGCCCGTTTCTGGCTCGAGCTACTAACCGACGTACGCGAGGCCGTCGGGAACGACTGCGCCATCGCCAACCGGATCGCTGTCGCCGCGCTCGGGCCGGCGGGCGTCGAGCTCGACGAGTCGCTCCGCTTCATCGCGGCCGCCGACGACCTCGTCGACCTGTGGGACGTCAACGTCGGGTCGATCAGCGAGTGGTCGAAGGACTCGGGAGCTTCACGTTTCTTCCGGGAGGGCTATCAACTGGAATGGACCGGAGGGCTGAAGGAGGCGACCCGCAAGCCCGTCGTCGGCGTGGGGCGCCTCACGAGCCCGGACCTCATGGCCGACATCGTGCGGCGAGGGGTCTGGGACCTCATCGGCGCCGCGCGCCCTTCGATCGCAGACCCGTTCCTGCCGAAGAAGATCGAGGAGGGGCGCTACGACGAGATCCGCGAGTGCATCGGCTGCAACGTCTGCGTGTTGAAGGCCGAGACCATGGGCCACCTCGGGTGTACCCAGAACGCCACCGCCGGCGAGGAGTACCGGCGCGGCTGGCACCCGGAGCACTTCAGCAGGGCGGCGAACGCCGATCTCGACGTGCTCGTGGTCGGCGCCGGGCCGGCGGGTCTCGAGTGCGCCATCACGCTCGGAAAGCGCGGCATGAACCGGGTCCACCTCGTCGACTCGGGCAACGAAGTCGGTGGGTCCTTCCGCTGGATCCCCCGCCTTCCCGGCCTCGGCGAGTGGGCCAGGGTCGTGAACTGGCGGACCATCCAGCTCGAACGACTCGCCAACGTGGAGGTCATCAGGAACGTCCGGCTCGATGCCGCCGGCGTGCTCGAGTACGGGGCCGAGCTCGTTGTCCTGGCGACCGGGTCGACCTGGGCGCTCGACGGCCTCAACGCCAGTACGCACGAGCCGATCGCCGGCGCCCTCGAGTTTCCCGACCGCGTGCTCACGCCCGAGCAGGTCATGACCGAGGGCCGGCGTCCATCTGGGCGCCGTGTCGTGGTCTACGACGCCGAGGGCTACTTCGTCGGGGCGGGGATCGCCGAGCTGCTCGCCCTCGAGGGCTTCGAGGTGGAGCTCGTCACCTGCCTCGACCAGGTCGCACCGGTGTGCGACGAGACGCTCGAGGGTCCGTTGCTGCGGCAGGCGCCTGCACGAAAGAGGGGTCGCGCTCCGGAGGGGCGTCACGATCACACGCATCGACGAGCAACAGCTGACCGGCTTCGACGAGTTCGACGAGCCGATCACCTTGGAGGCGAGCGGCATCGTGCTCGTGACTCAGCGGCTGTCGGACGACGCGCTCTATCACGAGCTCGCCGCGGACCCGGGGCTGCTCGAGAAATGGGGCATCGTCGGTCTCTACCGGATCGGGGACTGCGTCGCGCCACGGATCCCGGCCGACGCCATCTTCGACGGGCATCGGCTCGGCCGCGAGATCGACTCGCCGACGCCGGCGACACCTTTGCCCTACCGCCGGGAACGATTCGCGGTCGCCCGGGCGAATCCTCCGCTGACCCCTCTAGGCGCTACTGACCTCGCGCCCGCCGCGTTCGGGGCAGAATCCACCCATGACCGATGAGCAAGCCGGATCCCACCTAGCGCCAGGCGATCGAGCGCCCGTGAGCGACGCCGCCGATCCGAACGCGCCCGTGCTGATTCCGAGCGAGATCGCCCAGCCGCTCTCGCCCGAGGACGCGGAAGCCGTCTCGCAGCCCGCCAAGCTGATGCGGATCGCCTCGATGTCCAAGCAGCTCCTCGAGGAGGTGCGGGCCGCCCCGCTCGACGACGCCAGCCGCAAGCGCATGAGCGAGATCTATCGCGAGTCGATCCGCCAGCTGGCCCAGACGCTCTCACCGGAGCTGGCCGACGAGCTCGAGCGCCTCACGATCCCCTTCGATTCCGACACGCCCACCGATGCTGAGCTGCGGGTGGCGCAGGGCCAGCTCGTCGGGTGGCTGGCGGGACTCTTCCAAGGCATCCAGGCGACGCTGTTCGTGCAGCAGATGGCGGCACAGCGCCAGCTCGAGCAGGTGCGGGGCGTGGGCCCCCCTCGGGACCAGGGCGACCCCGGCGGCGGGCCACAGCGGAGCACGTACCTCTGAGCGGCCGAGCGCCCGAGGGCGCTGCCTCAGGTGACCACTTTCAAGCGCCGAGGCTGCGGGGCTCCGTCGTGCGACCACCGGTCCCGTCCGCGATGCTTGGCCTCGTAGAGGGCCTGATCGGCCCGCCGGGAGGTCGCAAGCGGCGAGTTGGGATCGTGCACGGCGACACCGGCTGAGAACGTCGGTCGGACGGCGTCGTTCCAGGCTGTCCGGAGCCGGGCCAGGAGAGCGTCGGCGCCGGCGTCGCTCGCCCCGGGCAGGATGAGCAGCACCTCGTCGCCTCCGTAGCGCACGGCGATGTCCTGGGAGCGGAGGACCCCGCGGACGGCCTTGCCGAAGTCGGCGAGCACGAGGTCGCCGGCGTGGTGCCCCTGCTCGTCGTTGACCTCTTTGAAGTGGTCGAGGTCCAGCAGGATGACCGCGTCCCCGGGCTGGAGGAGCTCCAGCAGCCGCGGCAGCTCGCGTCGATTGAGGAATCCGGTCAACGGATCGGTACTCGCCGCCGTCACGAGCCTTCCCGTGCGCTCGGTCGCCTGGGCTGTCCTCGAGGCGAGGCTCTGGCCGATGAGGAGCCAGATTCCGAGCGTGACCGGCAGTTTGACGTCGTCGGTCGGTGTGAAGCCGCCGGCACAGATGATCCAGAGCGGCGTCGCGACAGGAAGCATCGCCAAGACCGTCGAGGATGTTTGAGTGAGTCCCATGAACACGAACGCAACGGTGAAGAAACCGGTGTAGGACGAGGAGATCCCATCCGTGAGCAGCGCCGCGATGGTGAGCGATCCGAGCCCGACAAGCGGGAACACAAGGAGGGCTCGAGCCGGCAAACGCTCCCATGGCAGTCGGAGCAGCCCCAGCACCACGACCATGGATCCGCCGGCGAGGGCGAGGGCCACCGACCGGTCCGAGTCCTTGACCGGGAGAAACCAGATGGTGCACACGATCACCAGCGTCCATGCGGCACTGAATGCGACGGCGAGATGGGCCCCGTGGCGCGAATCGTGCGCCGGCGGCAGCCAGATCCACGGCTTGCGGACCCGCGCAGATCCCATGCCTTAGTCTTTCGGCACGAATCGATCGCGGATTGAGCGGAGCGGGGCTCAGCGCGCGACCATGGCGTTCAGTCGTTGCACCACACTTGGAGCGACCACAAACGAAGGGTGCTCTGGCCTAAGGGAGCGATGCGCGAGGGAAAGGAGCGACCATGGCGGCAAGCAATGTCATCAGGTTGGACGGTGGCGCCAAGACCGAGGACGAGGCTCTGCGGGTGGCTGAGCGGGCCCATGACGAGGCCCTGAGCGCCGCCAACGAGGCCGCGGACGCTGAGCGAGAGCGATCCGAGGCGATCAAGGCGGCAACGGTCGCGAGGGCGGAAGCGATTCGCACCGCGACCGTCACCCGGGCCGAGATGCTGCGTCGCCTCTCGGCCAAGCACGACGAGGCGCTACGCGCCGCCGAGGGCGCACGCGCTGCCGCGTTGCAGGCGGCCGAGGCCCGCTACGGCAAGGAGCTCCGGGAGGCCGAGGAGGCCTCCAGCAGGGCGATCGACGAGGCGTACCAGGCCGAACTGAGCGCGGCGCAGCACGCCTACGACGAGGCGCTCAGAGCGGCGGAGGTCGCCGCCCAGAGCTCGCGGGTTCGGGCCGACACGATCCGCCAGGCCGGGACGTCCAGAGCCGAGGCGATCCGCACCGCGGGGATCAACCGGGCGGCCGCTCTCAAGGCGGCCGTAGCCTCCTACGAGACTGCCCTCCAGGAGGCGGCGCGTGCGCGTGCCGAAGAGCTCCGCGACGCGCTCGCCGAGAACGACGAGTCGATGCGGGCCGCGACGTCCGCCTACGAGGAGGCCCTCCGGAGCGACTTCGACCTCGCGGAGCGGGTTCCGAGCGCGCCGGCAGGCGACGCACCCGAGGTAGACGGGGAATCGGGTCCAGCTACCAAGGCGGCTGAACCGGCTTAACGCGTCCCGTCGCCCCTATCGCGGCCCGACGTGCCGGGCTGGCAAGCTTGCACGCATGGTGACCCTACGTTCCCGCCACGACATCACCCTCGATGCCTACAGGAGGGTTGCCTGGGAGGGCGAGAGTGTGGAGATCGCGCCCGAGGCCGTTCTGCAGATGGCCGCCGCCCACCGCGGGTTCCTCGATCTCATCGAATCGAACCCGGATCTCAGCGTCTACATGGTCACCACAGGTGGGGGGGAGTGGGCCAGGCAACGGGTCTCGCCCGACGAGCGGAGCGGGCCCGACATGGCGAAGAGGTTCAACCTGCAGCTCGCGTTCGGCGACCCGCTGCCCGAGCGGGTGACGCGGGGCTTCGTGCTGGCAAGACTCGCCAACTTCCTCGGCGGCCATGCCGCCGCGCATCCGTCGGTCGCCGAGGCCATCGCCGCCATGCTCGACGGGCGGACGCTCCCGCCGGTTCCGCGCCGCGGACAGGGCGGTTCCGGGGAGATCATCCCGCTCGGGCATTTGTTCGGGCCCGACACGCGGAATCGCCACCGAGCCCAAGGCGCGCAACGCCCTCGTCAACGGGTCGCCGTGCGCGGCCGCCCTCGTCGCGGACGCGGTGCTGGCGGCCGAGGCTCGCCTCGAGCTGGCGGCCGACGCCTTCGCCCTCTCGATCGAAGCCATCAGGGCGCCGCTCGAGAACTACTCGTCGGCCCTCGACGGCCTCTGGGACGACTGGGCCGAGACCGAGGCTCTCCAGGCGTTGCGTGCGCGGCTCGTGGGCGCGGGAGGAGAGCGCAGGAGCTACCAGACCCCCGTCAGCTGGCGGATTGTGCCCCGGGTGCTTGGTCAGGCCCATCGGGCCGTCGGGCAGGCGAGACAGGTCGCGAGCACCTCCCTGGCGGCGGTCACCGACAACCCCGTCTACGTGCCGCCCGACGCCGATCATCCGATGGGACAGACGTTCTCGACGGGTGGCTTCCACAACAGCGCCGCCTCGCCGGCCCTCGATGCCATGAGCGCCTCGTGGGCCGACCTCTGCCTGTTGGCTGAGCGCCACTGCGGTCATCTGTTCAACCAGCGACGTGTCGTTGCTGCCCGACAAGCTCGTCGTCGACGGTGCGCACCTCTTCTACCTCAACTTCGTCCAGCTCGGGATCGGCGAGGAGGTTCGTCGGGCGGTGTCGCCGACCCTCATCCCACCCTCGAGCGGGGGGTTCGATCAGAGTGACGTGGCGGCGCCTGGTTTCTTTGCGTGGGACGGTCAGGAGCGAGCGGCAGACTGCTTCGATGCCGCCATGGCCATCCTGGCGGCCGTCGGCTCGCAGGCGCTCTACGTCACCGACCGGGAGCCGCCGGCGGGTCTCGCGAGCTTCGTATCCGAGGTGCGCCGGTCTTTTCCGCCCGTGGTCGAAGCCCGCCCTCTCGGGGCGGACGTGGACACGCTTGCGGGCGCGTTTCGGGCACGGGTGTACGGCCGTCAGCGACCCGCGTGAGCCTGTCCGCTGCGAGGACCCGCCGGTGCCCCTGACCTGCGATTGCGCTCAAGTCACGCCGCGTTCGCGTCGATGACTAGAAACGTGAGGCCGGCTATGAGTGGACCGACGGCATCAAGCCCCGGATTCCGGCCGCCCTTGGCCAGGGCGGGGGCCGCCAAGGACGCGATCGAGGCCTGGTCGGTTTTCGAACAGTTCTTCGTGTTGTCCTACCGGACGGCCGAGGGAATTCCCATCCTGATCACCGAGATCAGCACTCGTAGCGCTGCGATCCTCGGCGTCCCCGCCGACAATGTCGGCAACGACCCTGAGCTGTTCTCGAGACTGCTGCATCCCGACGACCGAGAGCGGGTTCTCGCCGAGCACCGGGATGCCGCGGCCAACGGCGAGCCGCTCGTGAGCGAATACCGGCTCCTCGCCGAGGACGGGACCGTCGTCTGGATCTACGACAAGGCGCTGCCTTCTGTCGACATCATCGGGCGGACCACGCTGCACGGTCACTGCCTCGACATCACGCCCCGGAAGCGGACCGAAGAGGAGTTGCGCGACACCGAGGAGCACTTCCGCGCCGTCGTCGCCAACATCCCGGGCGTCGTGTACCGCTGTGCCTGCGACGAGACGTGGACGATGCAGTTCATGAGCGATCACATCGAGGACCTCGTCGGGTACCCGGCCAGCGACTTCATCGAGAACAAGGTCCGCACGTACGGCTCGATCATCCACCCGGAGGACCGCCCGGGCGTGATTCGGGAGGTGGACGACGCCGTCGAGCGGGGCTCCTCGTATTCGCTCGAGTACCGCCTGATCGCCGTCGACGGCAAGCCGCGCTGGATCGCCGAGCACGGCCGGGCGATCCTCGGCCCCGACGGCAGGCAATGGCTGGACGGCGTCATTCTGGACATCACCCGGCAGAAGGTGGCCGAGGAGTCGCGTGACCTCGCCGAGGTGCAGCTTCGTCACCAGGAGCTGCACGACTCGTTGACCGGGTTGCCGAATCGGATCCTCTTCCACGACAGCGTCGTGCAGGCGATCGAAGACGCGCAGGACGGCGACGGCGACGGCGAGCTGGCCATCTTCATGATGGACCTCGACCGCTTCAAGGAGGTCAACGACACACTCGGCCATGCCAGCGGCGACGGGCTGTTGCGGGAGGTGGGGCGCCGGCTCCAGGACACGATGCGCGAGGGCGATTCGATCGCGCGGCTCGGAGGCGACGAGTTCGCCGTGCTCGTGCCGAACGCGAAGCGGATGCAGGTGCTGGAGGTGGTCCGGCGGGTGCGCGGGGCGATCGAGCAGTCGATCGCCCTCGACGGGCTGCCGGTGAACGTCGAGGTCAGCATCGGCATCGCCCGCTACCCGCGTGACGGCGCCGACGTCGACTCTCTCCTGCGACGTGCGGACACCGCGATGTACGTCGCCAAGGACACGAACGTCGGCTATGCCTTCTACGACGCGTCGGTCGACACCCACGCCTCGTCGCGGTTGGCCTTGATCGGCGAGCTGCGGCGCGCGATCGAAGATCGCGAGCTCGTGCTCCACTACCAGCCGAAGATCTCGGTGCGCACCGGCCGTATCGCCGGCGTGGAAGCCCTGATCCGCTGGCACCATCCCGACCGCGGCCTCGTCATGCCCGACGACTTCATTCCGGTGGCGCAGGAGACGAGCCTCGTCAATCCGCTCACCCTCTATGTGATCAACGAAGCCGGGCAGCAGTGGCGGGCGTGGGCCGACGAAGGCAGGCGCCTGCCGATCGCGGTCAATCTCTCAATGCGGAACCTGACCGATCCCGCCCTGCCCGGCGAGGTCGCCGCGCTGCTCGGCAAGTGGCGCATGCCGGCAGCGATGCTCAAGCTCGAGATCACCGAAAGCTCGATCGTCGACGATCCGACCCGGACCAAGGACGTGCTCGAGCGACTGGGTGCCATGGGCCTGCGGCTGTCTGTCGACGATTTCGGCACCGGCTACTCCTCCCTTGCCTACCTGAAGCGCCTCCCGATCGACGAGATCAAGATCGACCGCTCGTTCGTCTCGGCCATGGTCGCCCGTGAGGAGGACGAGATCATCGTCCGCTCGACGATCGACCTCGGCCGCAACCTCGGCCTGGAGGTCGTCGCAGAGGGAGTCGAGACGAGGGCGATCATGGAGCGGCTGGCGCAGTTCGGCTGCGACGTCGCTCAGGGTTATTACTTGAGCCGTCCCGTGCCGGCCGACGAGCTCGTGATCTGGCTCGATGATTATCCCGTGTCCGGTGAGCTGGGCAACCGGAAACGAAAGTTCCGTGAGGAACGAATTCGCGAGAGGACGGCGTCTACCTGAGCGCCTCGAGCGCCGGGCGGCAGGACAGTCCTGTCGCAAGGGGGGCCGGTGCCGGCGCTCGGTATGGTCGCAGCTGTGCGCCGTTGCGGAAGCTGCAGTCAGGAGGGCGGCGACTTCCAGGCCAGGGTCTGTCGTGCGATCCGGGCTCTCGGCCCTGGAGAGATCGCAACTTACGGCGAGATCGCCGGCGAGGCCGGCTTTCCTGGGGCGGCGAGGGCCGTCGGGCATTTCCTGGCTCGGGACGAGCATGAAGTGCCCTGGTGGCGCGTTGTGACGAGCACCGGCCGCCTCGTGCCCGGGGAGGAGCGCCGGCACGCCGCGCTGCTTCGGGCCGAGGGAGTCGAGGTGCGCAAAGGACGTGTCGCGCGGCGGGGGCCGGCGGGCCGATAGTTGAATTTCTTTTTCAACTTGCCTCGGATCGAGATTGCGACCAGTCGCAATCATTAACGGAGGCAAGTTTTTCAGTTTTTTGAACGTTCCTCGCCCCGCCCGGGCCTTCCACCGACCCTCGCGACACCGACGCCGACGCCGCCGTCACCGCCGGGCGGCCCCTCGACCGGCACGGCCACGATGTCGTGGCCCTCGGCCGTCAAGCAGCGACCACTGGCCAGGTCGAAGCGCCAGCCGTGCATCCCGCATTCGAGCACGCCGTCGGTCACCGAGCCGAAGCGCGAGAGGTCGGCTTTGAGATGCGGGCACCGCCGCTGCACCAGGTAGTCGCCGATCCTCACAAGATCGTCGGTGCTCGACTGCTCGGCGTACCAACCCTCCGCGTAGGACATCCGTTCAGGGGAGAGGCACTTGAAGAACGTGAAGAGGTACTCGTTGTACTGACCGCGCCGTTTCGCGCTGAATCTCATCGAGAGAAACAAGCTGTTTACCCAGTCGATCTCGTGCCCCACCACCAGCGCCTCGACGAGCCGGCGGTCGATCGTGAACCGGTACCGGCAGGTCTCGCCCTCGAAGCCGTGAACCTTGCGTGTCGCGAAGTCGATGACGATCTGCTCGTCGCCGAGGTCCAGGAGCACGGGGCCGCCGACGCCGTCGCAGATCTGATCTCCAAGCTCGAGGAGCGGTTCGAACCAATCCTGCAGCGCCGTCAGCAGGTCGCCGTCGTAGCGCGGCCAGGAACGGTGCTCGTCCTCGATGTGTTCCCGCTGGCGTGCCGCATAGGCCTCGAGATAGGTCTTCTTCTCGCTGAAGATCGACTTCACGTCGTCATCCGCGAGCGCGTGCTTCACGTTGCAGCCGGCCGGCGTGAGCTCAGCGACGCTTCCGGGGATCAGCAGCCGGCCATTGGTGACCCCGTGATCGGCCAGATAGCTGAGGAAGACGGACTGGTCCGGGAAGATGTTGTCCGGGCTGTGCGAGAAATCGTTGTAGCCGAAGAGGTCCTTGTCCAGGAAACACGGCGGTCCACTCGTCGGGAACACGTAGCGGGCACCGACCGCGTCCATGAATCGCCGGGCGCGCTCCATCCCGTTGACTCGCTTGCGTTTGGCGAATTCGACCCGGTTCGCCTCGGGTAGCTCGTACACGACCGGCCACCAGATGGCGCCGGAGAATTGCAGCAGGTGCCCGTCGTAGGCGCCGAAGGCCATCAGCTGCTCGGGGTCGGGCGGCCGGGCGTCGTTCTGGTTGAGCAGCCTCGCCTCGCCGTCGTCGAGCGACAGGGCGGAGTCGCCGATCGGGCCGTCTGTCGGCGAGACCATGGCCGTGATCATCACGCGAAGACCGTCGAGCTCGAGAGGCTCGCCGTTTCGAGTCTGGACGAACGAGCGGAAACCGATGTCGGTCAGCGCCGTCCGCAACTCGTCGGTCGGGAAGTCCGGCAGCAGCACGGTTGTCGACTTCGCCACGCTGCGGGCGAGCAGCTTCGGATCGAAGTGGTCCCGGTGGAGGTGCGAGATGTAGAGGAAGTCGGGCTTGAACGCGGCGAAGTCGACGTCGCTGTTGTCCGGGAACGGGAACCACGACGCGAAGTACGCCGGGGACTGCCACGGGTCGCAGAGCACGCCGCCGGCCGCCGTGTCGACGAAGACGCCGGCGTGCCCGGTGGCAGTGATCCTCATCGCATATCCGCGTCCCGTCCTGACAAGCCGATGGGCGAAGTCTACGCGACCGGGTCGGCCGGCCCTGCGCCGCGGCGCCCGGGCGCCGGCGCGCCCAAGTGTCACCGGGCGACTCGTCGGCTACAACTACTGCCAACGGCGTACACGCGGCGAGCCGGCGCCCGAGGAAGGGACGGAGATGGTCGAGCACGCGGGTGTGACCGCGCCCTGGCGGCCCACGAAGGCCGAGCTGGCGGCGGCCACGGGCCGGACGGTTCCCGACGTGATCGCCCCGGGGCTGGGCGTGCTGTTCTGCGGAATCAATCCCGGGCTGTACACCGCCGCCGTGGGGCACCACTTCGCGCGTCCGGGCAACCGATTCTGGAAGGTCCTGCATCTGGCGGGATTCACCGACCGGCTGCTGTCGCCGTTCGAGGAGACGGCGCTGCTCGCCTCGGGCATCGGGATCACCAACCTCGTCGCTCGCGCGACCGCTGTCGCAGCCGAGCTGACGACACTGGAGCTGCGCGCCGGCGCACGTCTGCTGGAGGACAAGGTGGCAGCGATCCGCCCTCAGTTCGTGGCCATGCTCGGGATGCAGGCCTTCCGCACCGCCTTCGGAGCCCCTAAGGCCGGCGTCGGGCTCCAGCCTGAGCTGATCGGCGGGGAGAGGATGTGGCTCCTCCCGAACCCGAGCGGCCTGCAGGCGCGCTACCAGCTTCCCGAGCTGGTGGCGCTCTTCGGAGCGCTCAGGGCGGCGGTTCGAGCAGACTGAGCCTGCAGCTCAGCCAGCCTCGCCCGCCTGGGGCGCGAGCGTGCGCAGCACACGGAGCGCCTCGTCGGCGTGGCGGTCGGTGGACAGTTCCGACTTGATTTCAGCGAGAAGCCGCCGGTCCTGGCTGATGACGAAGGTGGCGCGGCGATTGAAGAGGGGACCGGGACGTCTCGCTCCGAAGGCGCGGGCGACGGTCCGGTCGGGATCGGACAGGAGCGGAAAGTCGAGGCCGTTCTTCGTGCGGAACTTCTGCTGGCGCGCCACTGGGTCGGCGCTGATCCCGACGCGCTGTGCGCCGAGGCCGGCGAACTCGGCGGCCAGGTCTCGGAAGTGGCCGCTCTCGGCAGTGCAGCCGGGCGTGAGGGCACGGGGATAGAAGAAGAGGACGACCGGTCCTTTCCGGAGCTCGGTCGACAGCTTCCATCGGCTGGCGTCGTCGGCATCGAGCTCGAAGTCCGCAACGAGGTCACCGGTCTGCACGAGGCGAGCCTAGGTGCCAAGGCCTACGCGGCTGTGCGCGGCAAGTAGCTTTGGGCGGGAGACCAATGAAATTCGGCATCTTCTACGAGCACCAGCTCCCGCGGCCCTGGGACGAGTTGAGCGAGTCGCAACTGCTCGCCGACGCCCTCGACCAGATCGAGCTGGCGGACCAGCTCGGGATCCAATACGTGTGGGAGGTCGAGCACCACTTCCTCGAGGAGTACTCGCACTCGAGCGCTCCCGAAGTTTTCCTCGGCGCCGCTAGCCAGAGGACCAAGCGCATGCGCCTCGGCCACGGGATCATCCTGACGGCGCCCGCCTACAACCACCCGGCTCGGACGGCCGAACGGGTGGCGATGCTGGACCTCGTCTCGAACGGCCGCGTCGAGTTCGGCTCGGGCGAGTCGGGCTCCGAAGCCGAGCTCGGCGGATTCCGCTTGGATCCGGGGGTCAAGCGCGAGGCGTGGCTCGAGGGCCTCGAAGTGGCGCTGCGGTGCATGACCGAGACTCCCTTTACAGGCGTCGACGGGCGCTTTGTGCAGATGCCTCCTCGCAACGTCGTCCCGAAACCGGTCCAGAAGCCCCATCCACCCCTCTGGGTTGCCTGCAGTCGGCGGGACACGATCCTGTTGGCGGCGGAGAAGGGGATCGGCGCTCTCAGCTTCTCCTTCATCGAGCCCGAGGACGCGAAGTTGTGGGTGGACGACTACGAGGCGACGCTGGCTAAAAGGTGCATCCCCGTCGGGTGGTCCGTCAACCCGCAGGTTGCCTGCGTGTCGCCGATGATGTGCGCCCGCGACGAGGACACGGCCATCGAGCGCGGCCTCGAAGGGGCCAATTTCTTTGGATATTCGCTCGCACACTTCTACGTCTTCGGGGAGCACCGGCCGGCGCGGACCGACGTGTGGCAGGAGTTCCAGCAGCGCCGGCACAAGACGGGATACTCACCCGAGGCCGCGCTCGCCGCCCGCAACGAGACGCTCGGCGCCAAAGCTGCCGCCGGCGACGAGACGGGCCTGCGGGGAGCGGTCGGGACTCCCGACCAGCTCCGCGAGTTCCTGCGCCGTTACGAGTCGGCCGGCGTGGACCAGTTGATCTTCGTGATGCAGGCGGGCCGTACGCGACACGACCACATCATGGAGTCGATCGAGTTGTTCGGCACCGAAGTGCTGCCTGAATTCGCCGAGCGGGACGAGGCCACGAGCGCCGCCAAGGCCGAGAAATGGGCGCCTTTGATCGAGCGAGCCATGGCCCGCAAGGTCGACAACGGCCCCACCGATGCCGGCCGACTACGTCATGAAGGCGCTTCCCAAGCAGCTGATCGACGGCTCGCGGAACGGGCCGGCGCAGCAGTGGCTCGAAGGGCTCGCCGACAAGCAGGCGGCGGGCGTGCTCGACGAGGAGTTCCGCCGACTGATCGACGGCTGATCCTCGCCTGAGCGTTTCGACATGCGCTCGGGTAGCCTGCCAGAGATGGCATATACGGGTAGGGGTCTTCGGCTCGTCACCGAGCCGGCCCGGCATCCCTCCGCAGGCGGCCAGCGCGTTCTCGTCGTCGATCACCCGGTCGTTGCGCACCGGCTGTCGGTGTTGAGGGATGTGGAGACGGACAACGCCACGTTTCGGACGCTGGTGGGCGAGCTGTCGGCCGTCCTCGCATACGAGGCCCTGCGCGACCTGCGGACCGCCGAGCACCGGGTCGACACTCCGGTAGCGGTTGACGTCGCCTGCCGGCGGGTGAGCGAGATGGTGCTTCTCGTCCCGATCCTTCGCGCCGGCCTCGGAATGGTTCCCGCCATCCAGGAGGTCCTCCCTCTGACCGAGGTCGCCCACGTCGGCCTCCGCCGCGACGAGGAGACGCTGCTGCCCGCGGTCTACCTGGACAAGCTCCCCCGGGATCTATCGGGCCGGCGGGTCATCATCTGCGACCCGATGCTGGCGACGGGAGGCTCGCTCGTGAAGGTGTGCGACCTCGTCCGCGAGCGCGGCGCCACGGAGATTCACGCCCTGTGCCTGATCGCGTCGCAGCCCGGCCTCGACAACTTCTGCGGGCGCCATCCGGCCGTGAAGGTCGCCTGCGTCGCGCTCGACCCCGAGCTGAATTCGCAGGGCTTCATCGTTCCCGGCCTCGGTGACGCCGGCGACAGGCTCTTCGGCCCGCCGGCCTGAGCCCAGCTCCGGCGCGGGTCGACGCATCACGGCAGTTGCGCCCGGGCGCAGGACGGGCGAGCATCGCGGCCGTGGTGACGCCAGCCGGGACCTATTGCGCGACGGTGGGCTCCCAGCAGATCGACCTGCCGCTGATCCCGATCACCGAGGATCTGGCGATCGCGCTCCTCATCACGGTCGACCACGGCGTCCGGTTCGTCGAGCGGGCAGGGACCGAGCTGGCGGCGGTGCTGGCGCCACACCGGCTCGACGTCGTCGTGTCGGTTGCGACCATGGGGATCCCGCTCGCGATCGAGGTGACCCGTGCGCTGGAGCTCGACGACTACCTGATCCTGCAGAAGACTCCGAAGTTGCACTTGCGTGACGCCATCGCCGAGCCAGTGAGGTCGATCACGACCGGTGCCCAGCAGAGACTGCTGTTCGACGCCGCCCGGGTCGGGGCCGTGCAAGGCCGCCGAGTGGGGCTCGTCGACGACGTCATCTCAACCGGCGCCTCGGTGCGGGCCGCGCTCAACCTCCTGCAACGCGTGGGGGCGGCGCCGGTCGTGATCGGCACGCTGCTGACCGAGGCCGCCACGTGGCGCCGCGAGCTCGGCGATTCGGCTGGGCTCGTGCACGCGCTCGGGGCCATCCCGGTGTTCCGGCGGGACGAATCCGGAACGTTCGTCGAGGACTGGGACGGGGGCGGCGAACCCGACGGACTGGCTCTCGCATCCGACCCGTGACGCCGGAACGGCCCTCGCCTGCCTCGGGAACAATCCGGTCCAAAGCCTTGTTAACCAATTCACAAGGACGTGTGCTACATTAACGGCTAGAGCCGGTAGGTGGCGGTGCTGCCACTACCGAGCCTATAGCGTGAGGCTTCTCACCTGGAGTTTCGCGCGCCCCCGACCTCTTCGGGGACGACCCCCCAAAGGAGTGAGATGAAGATCGCAATCGTGGCACCGCCGTGGGTGGCGGTGCCCCCCGTAGGCTATGGAGGCACCGAGGCCGTGCTGGACGGCCTCGCTCGGGGCCTGTCGCACGCCGGTCACGACGTGCTCCTGTACACCACCGGCGACAGCATGTGCCCGGTTCCGAAGGCCTGGGTCTTCGACAAGGCCGCCGGCGTCGGCATCGGCGGCGCCGTCACCGAGCTGCGTCACGTCATCCACGCCTACGAGGCGGTGGCTGGCTACGACGTCGTGCACGACCACACCCTCGTCGGGCCCGTCTACGCGGAGCGCTTTCCCGGCCTGCCCGTCGTCACTACCAACCACGGACCCTTCGACGGCGATCTACGTGACTACTACCGGGCGATATCGGGCCGCGTGCCGGTCATCGCGATCTCCCACCATCAGGCGTCGACGGCGCGCGAGGTCCCCGTGGCCGGCGTGATCCACCACGGCATCGACACCGACAAGTTCGCGCTCGGCACCGGCGCCGGCGGCTACGCGCTGTTCCTCGGGCGAATGAGCCCGGACAAAGGCGTGCACACGGCGATCCGCATCGCCCGCCGGGCCGGCGTGCCGCTCAAGATCGCGGCCAAGCTCCGCGAGCAGCCCGAGTACCAGTACTTCGAGGAGCGGGTGCGCCCGCTGCTCGGGGGCGACATCGAGTTCGTCGGTGAGGTGTCCGGTGCCAGGAAGCACGAGCTCCTCGAAGGCGCGCTCTGCCTCCTCAATCCGATGGCCTGGCCAGAGCCCTTCGGCATGGTGATGATCGAGGCGCTTGCGTCCGGCACGCCGGTCGTCGCGACCCCGGCCGGCGCCGCGCCCGAGATCGTGGACGACGGTGTCACCGGCTACCTGCGTGTCGGCGAGGAAGCTCTTGCCGATGCCCTGCAGCGGGTCGGCGGGCTCGAGAGGGCGGCGGGTCGGAGGGCCGCGGAGTCTCGTTTCTCGTTGGAGAAGATGGTGGCCGGACATGTCGCCTTGTTCGAGCGCGTGATCAGCGGCGAGATCCCCGGCGACTCGTTCGGTGTTCTGCACCAGGCGACAGCAGCCTGAGGGTCGTTCCGCAGAGGGGCTCGGGCGTCCTAGTGTCTTGAGCCTGCCGGACTTCCGGCATGTCGGGTGGCGGGAGATCGGTAAGACATGGAGTTAGGAGTCACTCCCGACGGGCTGACGCTGCACGTCGACGACGAGGTCCTCGTCTGCGACCGCGATGCCACAATGCCGCCCGGCACCGAGCGCGGCTACATCGTGAGGGACACGAGGCTTGTCTCGGGATACCGGCTCTACCTCGGCGGTTCTCCGCCCGTGTTGCTGAGGGGTGCGACGGCCGAACCTTTTTCCGCGCGGTTCGAGTTCACCAACCCCACGCTCGTCACGGCCCGGGGCCAGATCGAGGCGAGCGCTCTCCATCTCCGCGTCGACCGGATCGTCGGCGGTGGCGTGCACGAGGACTACGAGGTCACGAATTACTCGAGCTCTCCCGTCGAGCTCGACCTCGAGGTCCATGTCGAATGCGACTTCGCGGATCTGTTCGACCTGCGCGAGCACGTCGTGCGGCGTCGGGGGATCATGCAGAGCACGTGGGACGAGAAAGAGGCCCTACTCGTCACCACGTACCGGAACGAGGGATTCGTCCGGGCGCTCGAGCTCGCCGTGGAACGTTCGGACTCGCCGGCCGAATTCGCCAACGGTTCGTTGATGTTCCGTCTCCAGCTGCCGCCCGGCGGTAACTGGCACACGTGCCTCAAGTGGTTGCCGCGGCTGCCCGATCGCCGCCGGCCGACGTCGGCCTGCCACGCGCTGATCGACGGCACCGACTCGCACCGGTCGGCGCGCAGCGACTGGGTCTCGCACGTCACGCGCATAAGAACCTCGGACCCGATGCTTGCCGCCACGGTCTCCCGCTCGGTCGAGGACCTGTCCTCGCTGCGGATGGGTCGCATGAACGAGGTCAACCTGTACGCGCCCGTGGACGAGCGGGACGCGTGGGTACCGGCGGCCGGCGTGCCCTGGTTCGTGACGTTGTTCGGGCGGGACTCGCTCATCGTCTCGCTGCAGACCCTCATGTTGTCGCCCCGGTTCGCCCTCGCCACCCTGCGGGCCTTGGGGGATCTGCAGGGCACGATCACCGACGACGAGCGCGACCTTCAACCCGGCAAGATCGAGCACGAGATCCGCCACGGCGAGCTCGCCCAGCTGCACCTCATCCCGCACACTCCCTACTACGGGACCCACGACGCGACGACCCTGTACGTCCTCACCGCCGCCGAGGCCTTTCGCTGGCACGGCGACCTGGCGCAGCTCGAGTTGGTGCGCCCGAATGTCGAGCGTGCCCTCGAATGGATCGACCGGTACGGCGACTCGGACGGTGACGGGCTGCAGGAGTACGCCACGCGCTCGAGCCGCGGGTATTACAACCAGGGCTGGAAGGACGCCGAGGACGCCGTGCTCGACTCCGAGGGGGTGAAGGCGCCATTGCCGATCGCCCTTTGCGAGCACCAGGGCTACGTCGTCGCGGCAAAGCGATCCTGGGCCGACGTCCTCGAATCGGCTCTCGACGACGACCGGACGGCCCAACGGCTCCGCGCCGAGGCGGACCGGCTCGCCGAGCAGATCGAGGAGCGCTTCTGGTGGGAGGCCGAAGGCACCTACTACCTCGGGCTCGACGGCGCCAAGCGCCCGATCGAGACCGTCGCCTCGAATGCAGGCCATCTGCTCTGGTCCGAGGCGATCGTGCCCGAACGCGCACAGTTGGTCGCGACGCGGTTGCTGCAACCGGACATGTTCAGCGGGTGGGGGATCCGGACGCTCGCCTCCTCCCACAAGGCGTTCAATCCTTTCGCCTACCACCTCGGGACAGTCTGGCCGCACGACAACGCCATCGTCGCGGCCGGCTTTCGCCATTACGGATTCGACGACGAGGCGGTGAGGGTGGCGGAGGGCATCTTCGACGCCGCGCAGCGTTTTGCGGGTTATCGGCTGCCGGAGCTGTTCGCGGGGCTTGCGAGGGACGACGGGGGGTTTCCTGTTCCGTATCTGGGAGCGAACGTCCCTCAAGCCTGGGCGTCGGGCGCGGTGCTCCACCTCGTGACGATCCTGCTCGGGCTGACCGTAGACGCCGCGAAACGTAAGGTGATGCTCGACCCGTTTCTCCCCCCGTGGTTGTCGGAGATCTCGCTCGAGAACCTACGGGTCGACGAGTCCTCGGTCGATCTCAGGGTCATGCGCGACTCTGACGGCACCCATGAGCTCGACGTTCACCAGCGCGTCGGACAGCTCGATGTGACGCTCAAGCGCGCCAGGCGGCCGTCCGCCTGAGGCCGACCGCGATCGCACAGACGGCGATGGCGCCGTAACGGAGCACCGACGCCGAGATGTTCAAGACGTCGGCGGCCCACTTGTTCGCCGCCGCGTGAGGTGTGCTGGCGTTCGTGAGGTACAGAGCGCCGAAGGTGCCGAAGTAGTCGAAGAGCCCGGAAACGCTGAGGAAGATGATCGTCCAACCGGGCCAGCCGGCAATCAGCGCCATCACCACCATCCACAACATGTACTGGGGCGAGTACACCTTGTTCACGAGCAGGAAGGCGGCGAATGCGAGCGCCGCCGCTCCTTCCGGCGGCATCCCGCGGAGCACGGCCCGCACCCCGATGACGACGGCTCCGAGCACCACGAGTGCCTCGAGCGCGTCGGCGACGCCGACGCTCGGGCTCCAGGCGAACAGGCCGGACACCGACCGCGTGGCGTTGTAGCGGAGAAAGAAGGTCCAGTTGCGCCAACCGAGCAAGGCGAAAGGCAGGTTGACGACGAGACTCGTGGCGATGAAGGCGCCGGCAGCGTGGGCGAGCTTGCGCGGCTCGCGGCGCCGAACGAGCTCAGCGACGAGGAAGGGGACGGCGATGGCGGGAAAGAGCTTTGCAAACGTGGCCAACGCGAAGACAGCACCGCCGGCGGCCCACCGCTCGCGGCGTACGAGCCACCAGCCGAGCACCAGCAGGAAGATGCCCAGCAGGTCCCAATTGAGAAGCGAGTACACGAATAGCAGCGGCGTGATCGCGAACCAGTGATAGGTCCTCGGAACAAGGTCCCGCAGGAGTCGCAACGCGAGCAGTCCCGCGAGGAGCAGCCCGATCGCCGAGACGACGAAGTAGCCCTGGACGCCGTTCGCGAACGAGGCACCCCAGATGAACAGTCCGGTGACCACCGGGTACTCGATCCGGGCGTGCACGTAAACGAGTGGGTGACCGAACATTCCCCGCTCGGCGTAGAGCCTGTAGAGATCGGAATAGGCGAGGTTGTGATAGGCCCAGACGTTGTAGCCGCCGGCCTGGACCGTGGAGGCGTCGATCAGGTGCCCGTCGGGCGTCACCAGATGGTGCGGCACGAGCAGATGTACGAACGCGAGAGCGGTCCACGCGACGAAGATCCCGGCGGCGACGAAGAAGTGGTCGGCGATCCACGCGTTCAGCCGGGCCGCCCGCTCCCGCATGGTGAGACCGTCTCAGCGATCGGGCATGCGCTGCGGCCGGCCGGCGCCGGAGGCGCGGCGGCGGCTCGAGACCACGAGGATGGCGAGCGCTCCCAGCACGAGCGCTGCGAGAGTGAACAGGCTGATTGCGAGTCCGGTCGAGAACCCCACCGGGGTGTAGGTGAAGCGGACGATGCTGACGCCCTTCGGCACTTTGACCGCGTTGATCAGCCCCACGCGACGCACCTGCGCCGACGAGGCGATCCCGCTGGGACCCGTCACCGTGGCGTGCCACCCCTTGTCCCACGTCATGCTCCAGATGAGCAACGACGGGGTGTCGGTGTGGACCTGGATCGTGGCCCCATTGTCCGTACGCGCCACTACCCGGCCGGAGCCGTGGACCGCCGGACCGCCCGGAAGCCGGCTGAAGGAGAAGGGGACCGGTTGGTAACGGGTCTTGAACACGACGAAGTCGTTCGCATAACCCACTTGCTGCCACGAATGCGGGGTGAGCGCGTTGGCGAGCGGTCCGTCAACGAGGTAGGTGTGCGCACCAACCGCGGTTGCGAGGCGCAGCGGTCCGAGACGGTTGCCGGCGAGCATCTCGAGGACGACTCCCTCGGACAGCGTGGACGGAAGCGCGACCCGCACCACCGTCGATCCGACCGGGACTCGACTCGGCGCCTGCCATGCCACCGTGTCCGACGACGTGATCTCCCCGACCCTGATCCGCTGGCCCTGCCCGGGATGGCCGAGCAGCAGCGTGACGGCTTGAGGTCGCAGGGTCGTGCCGAAGAACCAGCCCGTTTGCCGGCCGGCGCGGAGAGGAGCGCGCGCCTTCACCTGAATCACTCCCGGCAATGTGTCCTGGGCGATCGACACGTTCCCGCCCGGCAACGCGGGGTCGACGCCGGGCAGCTCGTCGAGGGCCGCCGGCGTCACGCCCGGAGGCGGGACACTCGCGATCGGAATGAGAAACTCTTCGGGCACCGTCAGGATCACCTGGAGCTCCAGCGGACGCAAAGTGCCGAGGACGAGCGAGTTGGCGCTCACGTGCGCGCGCTCGTGGGCTCCGGTGATTCGCGAATAGCGGGCGTTGAGGATGGCGCCGTAGCCGCCGACGCTCGGCAGGCGATCCCCGGCCCAGACGTTCGGCTCGCCGGCGTCGACCAGCGCCACCGGGTCGAACAGATCCGGGTCGAATACCGCATAGCGGCCACCGTTCGAGAGGCTCTCAGCGGTGAGGCGCAAGAGGGCGCCGGACGACGCCGAGGTCGGGTTCGGGAGAGCCTCGGAATAGAAGAAGCTCGTCCCGAACGAGAAGAGCGCGAGATCGACCAACGTGAAGATCGCGACGAGTCCCGTCCAGCGCGCCGAGCTGAGCCGCGACCGGCACCAGACGACGGCGGCGGCCGACGCCGCGATTGCTGCGGCGAGCCCGACCGCCGGCCAGAGCGTGCTCAGGACCGAGTGTGCCGGCACGAAGGCGCGCATCGCGATCCAGAGCGAGGACGGGGCTACGGCGAGCCAGGTGCCGACGACGATCACGAGCGCCAGCAACCCGAGGGCCACGACGACTTCCGAGCGGTGGCGCGCTTCGAGGAGCGGGGCGCCGCCGGCGCTCCTGGCGCCGTTTGCCGAGGCGGCCCCGTCCCCGCCCGCCCCGTCCCCGCCGGCCGCGGCTTTCGCGCCTCGCCGGCCGCCGGCGTCTATCCACCAGGCGAACAGTGCGCAGGCTGCCAGATCGACGCTGACGATGTTGCGGCCCTGGTCTCGCTGCTTGCCGTAGAAGGGGATGTGGATCAGGAGATGCTCGAGGGGAGTTCCGGCACCGATCGCAAGCACCAGACCGACTACCAGCACCGTGTACCAGGTGCGCCTTTCACCCCCGGGGGGCCAGTGGCGCCACGGTCGGGTAAGCATCGAAATGACGGCGACGACTGGCAGAATGCCGACGTACAGCGCCACTTCCGGCAGGTTCGACGGGCCGAAATACTGCGGTTGGGAGAACAGCCGATAGCCGCCCTCGAGGAAAGGGATCACCGACAGCAGGAGCGCCGAGGGGGGATAGGAGTACTCCGAGGGGAACGACGCCGACAGGTGGGCGCGCTGCGAGGTGTCGATGAAGTGGAGGGCGGGGATCCAGACGAAGGCCGTCAGGCCGATGCCCAACGCGCCAGCGACCGCACCGCGGCTCATGAACAGCCACCAGGATTCCCTGCGCAGGGACCAGCGGACCGCGGCGTAGGCGAGTGACAGCGCCACTACGTCCACGATCGCCTCGGGCGAGCCGGCGAGCACGAGCACGGCGGTGGAGACGCCGAGCAGGACGGCCCATCGCCAGCGCCCGTCGCTGCCGATGTGCCGTATCGCGAGCAGCGCCCACGGCAAGGCGACGAAACCTTCGCCCATGTCGAGGTGGACCGCAGTCTGATCGGCGACAGCACCCGCGAACGCGAAGGAGGCCGCACCGAGGAACGAAGCCAGCGGAGTCGTTCCGCCCGCCCGCAGGAGCAGGTACGTGCCGACTCCGATCGAACTGAAGATGAGGATCTCCCCGACGACCCACGCCTGGGACCCGCTGAGAACCGCGAAGAGCAACGTCGCCGGATAGAACGCGCCCGCGTTCAGCCCGGCCATCAGCGGAGTCCCGCTCCAGATCCACGGGTCCCACCAGGGCCAGACCCCGTTGCGCAGATCGGCCCCGACGACCACCCGCAGCGGGTAGCTCTGGATGAGGTTGTCGCCGCTCAAAAGCAGGTGGCCGCCGAAAAGGTTGGCGCCGACGAAGACGACCGTCGGGATCGCGATCAACGCCAGGATCGGCCAGATCGTGCGAGTCGCGCCGGCCGGCGGCGGCGCCGGCGGCGCCGTTTCCACGCTGTCGCTGACCTGGGTGATGGTCACTTTGCCGCGACGGGCTCCGACGCCTTGTACCGGGTCCAGCGCCCGGGGCCCTTGAGCCAGATGGCGTAGCCGGGGACCTCGACCTGCGGAGCTCCGAGCACGTCGTGGAGATACCGGTAGTTGACGCCCGGGAGAGTCCCACCGGACCAGAACACGACAGCGCCGATCGAGTACCGGTTGAGATACGTGATCAGCTCGCCTTCTGTGGCAAGTGTGAGCCGTCCCGCCTTGGGATATTTGGCACAGCAAACCGTGTACCCCAAGAGCTCTTGAACGTACGGCGGCGAAACGAGGTTCGGCCAATGTTGCCCGTAGAGCTGACCCGCGGCCTCGACGGTGGCATAGCCCCCGGTGATCTTGAACCGCATGCCCGTCGCCGCCTGCCAGTCCATCGCCGCGGGATCGTACGGCGTGGCGAAGGGCGAGGTGAGCACCACGGTTCCGGGTGCGACCCAGCGTTCGATGGCCGCTGGGAGCGTCGCCGGCCAGCGGATCGTCTTGCTCGCGAAGGGGATGTTCGGGAGCAAGCTGGCGAAGACGACGAACCCGATCAGTGCCGGCGCCGCCCAAGGTCGCGCAAGAAGCCGAGACCGGAGCCGATGATCCTGCAGCACTGGCTCGCGCCATGTGGAACGCCGGAGGACCCAGAGGCGTTCGGCTCCGATCGCAAGGATCATCGAGGCGAACAACAGCACGAACAAGGCGTATCGAGCCGGGATGGTGTTGTCGAACAGCGGTATGTGCCCAAGCACGGCCTCGGGGAGAGGGATACCCGTGTGCAGCGTGGCGAAGGTGAGGGAGGGGCCGAGCGACAGCAGGAAGGCCACGGCGCCGAACACGGCGAACGTGACCAGAACGGTGTCGCGCCGGAAGCGGCGCAAGATGTAGACGAGCGCGACCAGCAGCGGCAAGCCCAGGTACGTGCCGTTCTCGGAGAGGTTGCCTCCGACCAGGTCGTCGCCGAGGTGCGAGAGAAAGCTCGGCACGATCAGCTGGTTCGAGGTCGGCACGATCGGGCCGAGGAGGTCGGCCCTGATGCCTTGGAGCGCACCGACCGGGATCACAGGCCCCCGCAGGTGATTGGGACCGCGCACCATCTCGAAGATCGGGTAACCGGCCAGCAGGACAAAGACGGAGACGGCGAGGAAGCCGGCATTGCGGATGTATGGCCAGCGCGACGCAACGAGGTGCCGGTAGCGGATGGCGAGCCCGCACATGGCGATGAGCATGAGCAAGAGGCAGGCGCTCAAGATGTCCGGTGAGATGTAGAACTGGGCCGCGCCGAGCAGGCCGATCAGCAGCCCGAGCCGGAGGGGCCGAACTTTCTGTCGTCGCACGAGCTCGTCCATGCACAGCAAAAGCAGCGGCGGTATCGGGATGAACATGAGGTCGAGGTGGAGTGCCTGGCTGGATGCGTAGGGCCCGAAGGCGTACAGGAGCCCGCCGAGAAACGGAGCCCACCAAGTGCTGCACCACCTCCGCAAGACAAAGCACATGCTGCCGGCCGAGAGGACGAACGCGAGCCGGACGAGGAAGTTGAAGGTGGCGACTGGCCCGAGCGTCGCAGTGATCGGCCAGCCGAGCACGCCGAGCAAGGGCACGGTGGTGTTGTCAGCCAGATTGATACCAGTCGGATAGTCGAGGAAGTTCGTGTGGAACAGCGCCACGCCGTGACCCAGCGCGTACGGCACCCAGGCGAGAAACCACACCATCTGGTACGGATCTGATCCCGCCGGGTTGCCTCCGCCGGCCGTCGGCAGCTGCCGGGTGTCGAGGGGCCCGACCGGCAGGTACGCCAGCACCACGAGGATGGCGTACCCGAGCAGGCAGAAGAGAAACGGCCATCGGCTCGCCGGCACGCTCGCGCCCACGAGCTCGTCCTGGCTCACGTCGAGGGCGATCTCGAGCGAGTCGTCGGGCAGGGTCCCGAGCCGCGGTGGGGGAGCGGTCGTCGTCAAGCCGACCACGACTCCTTGGGCTGGCGCTGTCGGCGCCGGCCGAGGACTACCACGATCGAAACGAGGACGAGCGACATGCCGAATGCCCGGAACGCCGAGTTGTTGGCGGCGGCCGTCCCGACGCCGAGCACCGAGCGCGGCAGCGTCAGGTGACCCATCAACCAGACCATGCCGAGCGCTCCCCCGATCGTGCGGATCGGCGAGCGCGGTAGCACCGCCGTCATGGCGAGCGGGACCAGCGTCAACATGAAGTGGTACTCGGACAGGGTGCCGGCGAGGTAGGCACCGATGAGCAGCAGGCTCGACGACGTCACGATACGGAAGACCCCGTCGTCGAGGAGGTGCCACGCCCACCACGTCCCGACCAGGACCACGGCGACCGTGACGACGCGTAACGTCACCGAGACTCCGACCGGGAGTGCGAGCGTCCTAGCGACGTCGACCCAGGCGGAATTCAGTGCCACGCCGGTCCCCGTGCGGTCGAGCAGGCTCGGCAGCTTGGAGAACACCTGTGACGGGTTGGCGACGAAGGCCAGCGCGAGCAGGTTCAAGGCGACGGGCACTCCGGCCGCAGCCGCGAATCCCCGCCATTGCCGGGCGAGGAGGAACACCAGGAGGACCGGGAGGAGCAGGGGCTTGATCGCGAGGCTGAGGCCGATCGCGACACCACCGAGGACCCAGTGATCGCGGATCGACAGGAAGAAGAACGCGGCGAGGGCGAGGAAGCACAGCACCGTCACGTTCTCGAGGCCGAGTTCGCCGGTCATGGCTTGCGTGAAGCTCAGCAAGAGGATCGTCACGGCGGAGGTAATGCCCCACCAGCGGAGGCCGATCGCCTCGGCCGAGAGCATCACGCCCGCCCACGCGACTACGACAGTCGCCGCGAGTCCGACGACCTTCAACTCGTGCGACGAGAGCGCCGCCAGGGGACGGAACAGCAGCAGCGAACTGGGCGGGTAGAGAAACGCCTTCACCGCGTAGGGGGCGCCGCCGTGTGCGAACACCCGCTCCGCCCGCCAGGTGGTCAGGAGGTCCCACGCGAGCCCCTTGTCCCCCAACGTGCGTATGTAGAGGGGCACCCATGACGCCACAGCCGCGATCCAGCACGCGACGGTCGCTGCCGCCGCGGCGCGGCGCGCTCGCTCGGATCGGCGCCAAGTCGCCTCGACCGGCGTGGCGGTGGCCCGTTCGACGAGCTGCTGGTCGGCCGCGCGATCGGAGTGGATCTTCACGGAAAGGGCGCGCGGCAGCTGTCCTTTTCGGGCTTGCTGCGCATTGCTCGCATTATATCTGCCACACCTGTAAAGCCACGAGCGGCGGCCCAGCTCAGAGCTAATTCTTCAGGAAGGCGGGCTGCTGCGGTCAGACGCCGATGTGGACGCGCCAGACCCTCTCCATCTCCTTGATCGCCGCCGTGGCGACGATGTCGCAACCCCCCGGCGGTGCTATGTGGACGCCGTCGGGGTCGCGGGCGAGCACGGTCTGGCCCGTGCTGTTGGTGAGATAGGCGGAATACTGACCCTGCGCATTCGAGAAGAGCGACCACGTCGGGAGATACACGACGCCGGGGTGCAGCGCAGCCTGTGTCTTGTAGATCGCGTTCAGCGTCTGCATCTCCGCTCCGAAGGAGGGGTCCTGCATGATCGGCAGCCCCACCCACAGCATCTTGGCGCCCGCTGCGAGCGTCTCGCTCATCATGAGAGCGACGCGCTGCGAGTAGACCCTGTGCCACTCGGGCGTTCCGAAGACGACGGCTTGGTTGTTGACGAGGAAGTTCTGTCCGTCGTTGCCCCCGACGAGGACCATGACGACCTGAGGGTGGTACTCCCGGAGCTCGGCTTCGAGGTGAGTTGCCCAGTCGTAGTAGTCAGGGCGGGCGAGGCCGGTATCGCCGACGGCATCCTGGATCACATGGACGAGAGGGTTCCCCGTCAAGGTGTAGCCGAGGCCCAGGCCGAGGTCCTCGCCGAGCGAGTCCCCGATGTCGAGAATCGTGAGCGGCTTGGCGGCGGTGGGCTTCGGCAGGCCCGGCACGGTGGTCGTGGTGGAGGTCGAGGTCGAGGTCGAGCTTTGAGGTCGGGGCCGCGCCGCCGCTCGTCCCGTTCGTGCCGCCGAGGCCCTGGCTCGACGTCGTCCCGGCCGCGCCGCTGCTGCCGCATGCCGCAGCCAGGAGACAGCAGCTCACAGCCAGGACCGCCACCGAGAGCGATTGAGTTCCGGTCGCGTTCAGACCCCACCTACGCCTACGCATGCCGGGAAGCTAGCCGCGTCGACGGCCAAAGTTGGGTCATCCCCACCGCGCCGGCGGGATCGCCGTCGCGTTCGGTGCGCTGAACTGCGACCGCCATGCTCCGCCGGGGCTCGGGCGGGGGCTAGGTTGCCGGGCGATGCGCCCGCCGGACAGGCCAACTCCCATCCACGGCTGGAACGACGACATCGAACGGCTCTCACAGGGCATCGTCGACTATGCACGCGAACGACTGAGGCTGGATCCCGTCCCTCTGGACGGACCCCGTTCGTTCCAGGAGCTGTCGGCGGAGGTAGGCGAGACGATCACGTCCGATGGCCTAGGCGGCGAGGCGGCGCTGCGGATCTTCACCGAAATCCTCGCGCCTGCCTGCCTGTCGATCGACCACCCGCGCTACCTGTCGTTCATCCCGTGCGCCCCGACGGAAGTGTCGATGCTGTTCGACCTCGTCGTGGGCGCTTCGTCGATCTATGGGGGCAGCTGGCTCGAGGGGTCGGGTGCGGTCTTCGCAGAGAACCAGGCGCTCGAGTGGCTCGTCGAGCTGGCCGGCCTTCCGCCCGGCGCCGGCGGGGTGTTCGTCCAAGGCGGAACGATCGGCAATCTCTCGGCGCTGGTTGCGGCGCGCTACCGGGCTCGCCTGCGCCGTGCGGCCGTCGCACTTCGGGTGGGCACACCCGAAGCGCCGCAACCACGCTGGGCGGTAGCGGCGAGCTCCGAAGCGCACTCGTCTGTCAAGACGGCGGCGTCGGTGATGGACGTCGAGGTCATCGTGGTCGACGCCGGCCGGGAGGGCCGTTTCAGTGGCGCGGCGCTCGAACGGACGCTCGCCGCGCTCGGGGACGAGAGCGGACTCGAGCTGTTCGCCGTCGTCGGAAGTGCAGGGACGACGAATCTCGGCATTGTGGACGACCTCGCCTCGCTCGCAGACTCGGCCGCCCGGCACGGCGCCTGGTTCCATGTCGATGGCGCCTACGGAGGAGCGGCGCTTGCGGCCCCGAGCGCCCGTGCCCAATTCGAGGGCATCGAGCGCGCCGACTCGTTCGTCGTCGATCCGCACAAGTGGCTCTTCGCTCCGTTCGACTGCGCGGCACTTCTCTACCGCGACCCCGAGGAAGCGAGAGCCGCACATGTGCAGCACGCCGGCTACCTGGAGCCCCTCCAAGAGACAGGCAACTGGAACCCATCCGATTTCGCTATCCAGCTCACGAGGCGCGCCAGGGGACTGCCGTTCTGGTTCTCGCTCGCGACCTTCGGGACTGCGGCCTACAGCGCCGCGATCGAACGCACGCTCGAGGTGGCGCGCTACGCCGCCCGGGCTGTGGACTCGCGTCCGGATCTCGAACTGCTCCAAGAGCCTCAGCTCTCCGTGGTGTGCTTCCGTCGCACTGGCTGGGATCGGGCTGACTACTACGCCTGGTCGCAGCGTCTTCTGGGCGAGGGCCTTGGATTCGTGACGCCGACGACGGTTGGCGGGGAGGCCGTCGCCCGCTTCGCGATCGTCAACCCGGTGACGAGCGAGGACGACATCGACCGGATCCTCGACACCATGCGCTGAGATCGCTCGAGGAAGCGTCCCGATATCAAAAAAGTCCGGTCGGGCGAGGACCGACGACGCCGTCCGTGGCAATGTACGGCGATGGAACCTGACCGCACCCTGCCGCCCGGCATGCAGGCGCAGCTCGGAGGGGCGTCGTTCGAGGGCCCCGCGACATTCGCCCAGCGGCCGTTGTTGACCGAGCCCGAGCAGCTCGACCGCTGGCGACCGGACGTGGCCGTCGTCGGAGCCCCATGGGACGACTCGACCACGAACCGCCCCGGTGCCCGTTTCGGGCCGAGAGCGCTACGGGCACTCGCTTACGGCCCGGGTACGTTCCACCTCGATCTCGGGATCGAGTTGTTCGACGCCTTGGAGGTCGTCGACTACGGCGATGCGATCTGTTCCCACGGGATGGTCGAGCTGTCGCACACGGCGATCCGCGAGCGCGTCGCCGAGATCGCCGACCGGGACATCTTCCCGGTCATCCTCGGTGGCGACCATTCGATCACGTGGCCGGCGGCGACCGCAGTTGCGCGAGCGCGCGGATGGGGGCAGGTCGGAGTCGTCCACTTCGACGCGCACGCGGACACCGCAGACGTGATCACCGGCAACCTTGCCAGCCACGGCACGCCTATGCGGAGGCTCATCGAGTCGGGAGCCGTCCGCGGCCGAAACTTCGTACAGGTCGGCCTCCGCGGCTACTGGCCGCCGGCCGACGTCTTCGCGTGGATGCACACCCAGGAGATGCGCTGGCACCTGATGCAGGAGGTCTGGGAACGAGGGTTGCCGGCAGTGATCGAGGATGCGGTCGCCGAGGCCATGGACGGTTGTGACGCCGTGTATCTGTCGGTGGATATCGACGTGCTCGATCCTGGTTTTGCGCCGGGGACCGGGACACCGGAGCCGGGCGGCCTCACCCCGGTCGATCTGCTCCGTGCGGTGCGCCGCCTCGCCATCGAGGTGCCTCTCGTGGCGCTTGATGTCGTCGAGGTGGCTCCCGCCTATGACTGGGCCGACGTCACGGTCAACAATGCTCACCGGGTCGTGCTCGAGGTCCTGGCCGGCCTCGCCGTCAGGCGAGGTGCCACGCCGACTCGGATTTGAGGCCCTCTCCGTCTGCGCCGGTCCGGCATTTCCCGCGATGAGGGAGGATGGTGCCATGACCGACGACGCTGCAGTCACGTTCAGCCGAGGCCTCCCCGAGACCGTGCTCCCGCCACCTCCAGCGGAGTGGCAGGAGGCCATGGACGGGGCTCTCGCCACACCCGACGACGAGCGAAAGCGGGCGGCGGCGACGGTTGCGGCCGCCTATCCGCGCCTGCTCGAGGCTTGGGCCGCCCTCGCCGAGCTGTCCGAGGACGCGGTCGAGTCCTACGCCTACGCCCGGGTCGGATACCACCGGGGCCTCGACGCGCTCCGCGCCGCCGGCTGGCGGGGGTCGGGCTACGTGCGCTGGCAGCACGAAACGAACCGCGGTTTCCTCCGCTCCCTCGAAGCCCTCCGCCGCGCCGCCGAACGGATCGGCGAGACCGACGAAGAGGAGCGATGCGCCCTCTTCCTTTACCAGCTCGACCCGAGCTGGGCCCGGTAGCAGCTGCGGACCAGCGCGGCGCGTCAGCCCTGGTCGAGACGCCCCTGCAAGTAGTCGTCGTACGCGCCGAGATCGAGCAGCCCGTGACCGGAATAAGAGAAGAGGATGACCTTCTCCTCACCGGTCTCCTTGGCCCCGAGCGCCTCGTCGATCACTGCCCGGATCGCGTGCGCCGTCTCGGGGGCTGGGATCGTGCCTTGGGTTCGGGCGAATTCAACGGCTGCGTCGAAGACCTTGCCCTGCGGATAGGCGACGGCACGCATCCTGCCGTTCTTCACGAGACTGGAGATGATGGGCGCGTCGCCGTGATAGCGAAGGCCACCCGCATGGATCGACGGCGGTATGAACTCGTGGCCGAGCGTGAACATCGGAAGCAGCGGCGTCATGCCGGCGGTGTCGCCGAAGTCGTATTCGAACGTGCCCGCGGTGAGGGTCGGGCAGGACGAGGGCTCGACGGCTAGCAGGTCCACGCTGGCGTCGGGAACGAACGGCAACGAGATGCCTCCGAAGTTCGAGCCGCCGCCGCACGAGCCGATCACGATGTCAGGAAGCCGCTCGCCAGCTTCTACCAGCTGATCCTTCGCTTCGAGCCCGATCACCGTCTGGTGCAGCAGGACGTGATTGAGCACCGAGCCGAGTGAGTAATGGGTGTCGTCCCGCGACGCCGCGTCGCGGACCGCGTCGGAGATCGCCGTGCCGAGCGATCCCGGGCTGTCGGGGTCGTCGACCGGCGAGGGGACGACCGATCCGCCCCAGACCTCCATCATCACCCTGCGGTACGGCTTCTGGTTGTACGACGCCCGCACCATGTAGACCTTGCACTCGAGTCCGAACAAGGCGCACGCGAACGAGAGGGCACTGCCCCACTGGCCCGCTCCGGTCTCGGTGGCAAGCCTCGCGATCCCGGCCTGCTTGTTGTAGAAGGCTTGCGGCACGGCGGTGTTGGGCTTGTGGGAGCCGGCAGGTGAGACGGACTCGTCCTTGTAGTAGATCCGCGCCGGCGTGCCGAGCGCCCGCTCAAGGCGCTCGGCACGGACAAGTGGCGTCGGCCGCCACAGGCGAAGCACGTCGAGGACCTCGCCGGGGATGTCGATCCACGACTCGGCACTGACCTCCTGTGCGATGAGGGCCATCGGGAAGAGAGGGGCGAGGTCGTCGGGACCGACGGGCTCCCGCGTGCCTGGATGAAGATCAGGCTGCAGGGGCACGGGTAGCTGCGGCACGACGTTGAACCAGGCCTCCGGCATCTGTCCGGGTGGGAGGTTCCAGCGCATCGGATGAACTCCTTTCTCGCCGCTGTCTCCCCGCCGAGCACGCCCGGCCGGGTGCAGGTCAGCGCACTGTACCGAAACGTCCGCCACCCCGCCGGAGCCCGCTCGGAATGAAATCGCTGAGTGGCTGTTTTATTGAGGGATGCTCACTAATCGCGCTTCTGAAGATCCCGCTCTGCTCGCCGAGCTCCTGGCGAGGACGTCGCGACGCCTGCACCGGAGCTCGATGGCCGAGCTCGGCCCGATGGGGCTGACGGGGGCTCAGGCGCGGGTGATCCGGTTTCTGGAGGGCGTCGGTCACCCGGTTCGGATGGCCGACATCGCGGCGGCTCTGGAAGTGGTGCCCCGCACGGCGACCTCGATGGTGGACGGCCTGGAGTCGGACGGCCTCGTCGTGAGGGCGATCGATCCGCACGACCGCCGCTCGATCCTGGTCTCGCTCACCGGCGAGGGTGCGCTCCTGCTCGACCGGCTCGCGGCCGCCCGGAGACGGACCGCGGAGGCGACCTTCAGCGCCCTTTCGCCGGAAGATCGCGGCGAGCTCGTTCGCCTGCTCACGGCGCTGTGCGGTCCCTGCGGCGGGCCGGCGGGCCGGTGCGCACCCGGGGAGGCACCACCGCCGCACCACCACCATCACCGGCACGAGACGAGAGGGCGGTAACGCGATGTCCGCACGAATGGGCCACGGCGCGCCCGGGATGTGGTCGCTCACGAAGGACAGGTCCGTGACCAAGCAGAAGCTTCCCCCGGGAACGATGCGAAGGATCGTGAACTTCGCCAGGCCGTACCGCAAGATCCTGAGCCTCTTCCTGGCCGTGATCGTGGTCGACGCCGTCATCGGGGTCTGGAACCCCCTCATCTACCGGGACATCATCGACGGAGGGATCGCCAAGCACGACAACCGCCTCATCATCGGTCTTGCCGTGCTCCTTGCAGGTCTGGCGCTTGTCGATGCGCTGCTGTCGCTCCTCCAGCGCTACATCTCGTCGCGGGTCGGCGAGGGCCTGATCTACGACATGCGCGAGAAAGTGTTCGCCCACATCCAGGAGATGCCGCTGGCCTTCTTCACCCGCACTCAGACCGGCGCGCTCATCTCCCGGCTGAACAACGACGTGCTCGGCGCACAGCAGGCCTTCACCGACACGCTCTCCTCGGTCGTCAGCAACCTCATCACGGTCGCACTCACCGTCGCCGTCATGGCATTCCTGTCATGGCAGATCACGCTGGTCGCCCTCCTGCTGCTGCCGCTCTTCCTCTTCCCGGCGCGGCGCATCGGCCGCAAGCTGCAGCAGCTGACCCGTGAGTCGTACAACCTCAACGCCCAGATGAACAACACGATGACAGAACGGTTCAACGTCTCGGGCGCTCTGCTCGTGAAGCTGTTCGGGCGCCCGGACATCGAGCACGGCGAGTTCGCAGGCCGCGCTGCGCGGGTCCGCGACATCGGCGTGCAGACGGCCATGTACGGCCGGGTCTTCTTCGTGTCGCTGATCATCACGTCGTCCCTGGCGACGGCGCTCGTCTACGGCTGGGGCGGCGTGCTGGCATCCGAGGGCCGGTTCAACGTCGGGACCGTTGTCGCCCTGGCGGCGCTGCTCAACCGGCTTTACGGGCCGCTGACGGCGCTTTCGAACATGAACGTCGACGTGATGACGGCCCTCGTGTCGTTCGACCGGGTGTTCGAAGTGCTCGATCTCGCCCCGCTGATCGCCGAGCGCCCTGACGCCGTCGCCATCGCACGCGGCCCGGTCGCCGTCGAGTTCGACCACGTCGACTTCAGCTACCCGACCGCGGCGGAAGTCTCGCTCGCCTCGCTCGAGTCGGTTGCCGTCCTGGACCAGACGCCCTCCAACCAGGTCCTGTACGACATCAGCTTCCGGGTCGAACCGGGCCAGCTCGTCGCCCTCGTCGGGCCGTCGGGGGCCGGGAAGACGACGATCAGCAACCTGGTCTCGCGCCTCTACGACGTGCGCAGCGGCTCCATCAGCCTGAACGGCGTCGACGTCCGCGATGCGACGTTCGAGTCGCTCCGGGACTCGATCGGGGTCGTGAGCCAGGACGCCCACCTCTTCCACGACACGATCCGCGCCAACCTGCTCTACGCCAAGCCCGATGCCACCGAGGAGGCATTGCACGAGGCCATCGTCGGCGCCCAGATCCTGCCGCTGATCGAGTCGCTGCCCGACGGGCTCGACACCGTGGTCGGCGACCGGGGCTACCGGCTTTCCGGCGGCGAGAAGCAGCGGATCGCGATCGCCCGCCTCCTCCTCAAGGCACCGGACGTCGTGGTGCTCGACGAGGCGACGGCACATCTCGACTCGGAGTCCGAGGCTGCCGTTCAGCGTGCGCTCCACACGGCTCTACAGGGCAGGACCTCGATCGTCATCGCCCACCGGCTCTCAACGGTGCGCGATGCCGACCAGCTCATCGTGGTGGCCGACGGCCACGTCGTGGAGCGGGGCGGCCACGAGGAGCTCCTGGCGGCGAACGGCGTGTACGCCGACCTGTACCGCACCCAATTCGAGCGTCAAGCTCTCGAGGAAGCGGGCATCATTCTGGGCTAGGCGAGGGCTGCAGTCGCAGCGCAGCCCGAAGCCGTAGACGACACACGAGGAAAGGGAGCAGCCGTGGCGCCGAAGGAACATTGGGATTCAAAGCCGGACAACCACGACTACCCGGCCGCCGCGAACTACCTGAGCCTGCTTCTGCCGGAGGCCGAGGTCAACAAAGTCGTCGCGAAGCTGAAGGATGCGCCGCTCGGCCGGTGGAAGGCGAAGGACCTGCTGCGGGCGAGCCGCTTGGCCCTGCTGCCCACCGACAACCCCCACGTCAGCGTTGACCTGAAGCGGGTCAGCAAGGGCCAGAAGCTGTCTCCGGTGCTTCTCGTACGCGGGCACATGACCAAATCCACCGCCCTCACGATCGCCGACGGGTACCACCGGATCTGCGCCAGCTACCACCTCGACGAGAACGAGGACATTCCGTGCCGGATGGTCGATCTCCCGACCGAGTGAGATTCAGCGCTCCCGCTGGGCGAGCTGTTCGTTGAGGAGCGGCCGCTTCACCTGCTTGGTCGTCGGGGTCCGGGGGATGGCGTCCACGACGATCAGCCTGCCGGGCTGCTTGAACGTCTCGATGCGGCCGTTGCAGAAGGCCTGCAGTTCGGCGAGCGAGGGCGGGCCGTGCCCGGGCGCAGGTACGACGACGGCGGACACCACCTGCCCGAGGTCGGCGTCGGGGAGACCGACGACGGCGACGTCGCCGACCCGGACGTGGCCGGCGATCGCCGTCTCGACCTCGATGGGGGCGACGGCGCCGAACCTGGTCCTGATGAGGTCGCGGAGCGGACCGAGGATCGTGAGGAAATCCTCGCCGTCGATCTCCCCCAGATCGCCGGTGTGGTACCAGCCGTCGATGACCGCGGCGGCCGTGGCTTCGGCGTCGCCGAGATAGCCGTCGAACAGCAGCGGCCCGCGTACGCACAGCTCACCGGTCCGTTCCACGACGAGCTCGTCGATGGGGGTCGGGACTCCACAGCTGCCATCCTTGCGGCGCAGGTCGGCGCCTTCCAGGCTGGCGAGATCGCCGGCCTCCACGGAACCGAAGACGAGACGGAGCTGGGCGTCAGGCAGCACGGAGCCGAGCGCCTCGACGAGCTCGACCGGCACGGCGGCGCCTTTGACGGTGACCTGCCGGAGCGAACGGAGCTGGCCTCCCTTTTCCTCGTCCGAGGCGAGCAGGGCGAGCACATCTCTGAGGACCGGCAGCGTCGTCGCGAGGTGCCCGGCGCCGTGCCATGCGACGACCTCGAAGAGAGCGACCGGGTCCCCGGGGTTGGCAAGTGCGACGCGGCCGCGGGCCTGCCACTGGCCGAGCGCCAGCTTCCACGCGCTGGCGTGCGAGAGCGGATACGTGCAGACGGTGAGCCCGCGCCTTGCGGGCCCCGCGCCGAGCTGGGTCCGCAGATACTGGACCCTGTGCGAGAGCACTGCCCCCTTCGGCCGGCCCGGACCGCCTTCTGAGAAGAAGACGGCCTGAGGGTCGAGCTCGTTCGGGCCGGCGACTGGTAGCTCGCGGTCGTCGTCGCCGGCACTGCTCCGCACCAGACGGGCGAGGCCGATCGCCGGCACACCGAGCTCGGTTGCGAGCTCTCTTGACGACGTGGCTCGCTCGTCGTCGATGATGACGAGCGACGGTCCGGCGATTTGCAGCACGTCGAGGAGCGAGTCGGGATCCAGCGTCGGGTCGATCGCCGCGTAGACGGCTCCGAGCTTCGCCGTGGCGGCGAAGACGGGGACGAGCCCGAGGTTCGCGGCGCCGACGACCGCGACCCGCTCGCCCCTGGCGGCGCCGAGATCGCGCATCGAGCGGCCTAGCCGGTTGGATGCCCGATCAATCTCGCCGTACGTGAGCGAGCGCTCCCCTAGGTCCACGGCGACCCGGTTCGGCACCGATCGTGCGCCACTGCGGAAGATGTCGCCGACCAACAGCTCGGTCTGTGCCGTCCCCCGGGGGATCATCTGGCGGCGCGCCCGTCGAAACGGCAGAGTCTGAGCACCTCGGGAGCTTAAGCGGGCCCGAGTGGGTCGGCGTTCGTGGTGGGGGATGTAACGGGGCGGCGGGTGGGTGATACTGAGGGGTATGTTTCGTTCTCGAAATTCCAAGGTTGCGGACGCCGATCAGGAGACCCCGCGAGAGGTCGATCTCTCCGAAGACGAGTGGCGCGGTCGTCTGACACCCGAGCAGTACCGCGTCCTGCGCCAGTCGGGGACCGAGCGGGCGTTCGCCGGCAAGTACTTCGACTGCCACACCGACGGTACGTACCACTGCGCCGCCTGCGGAGCCGAGCTGTTCTCGTCCGAGGCCAAGTTCGACTCGGGGACGGGGTGGCCGAGCTTCACCGAGCCCACCGTCGCCCGGGCGGTCGAGCTGCACCGTGACCGAAGTCTCGGTATGGAGCGGACCGAAGTCGTCTGCAGGGCGTGCGGGTCGCACCTCGGGCACGTGTTCGACGACGGGCCACGGCCGACCGGGCAGAGGTACTGCATCAACTCGTGTTCGCTGGACCTCCACGCGACCTCCCCCGAGGCACCCTGAGCCGGATGGCCGAGCCGGAGATCACCGTCTACGGCACCCAGTGGTGCGGTGACTGCAAACGGGCCAAGCAGTTCTTCGGGGAGCAAAGGGTGCACTACAGGTTCGTCGACGTGGACGTCGACGGCCCCGGTCTCGCGTTCGTCGAGCAGGTGAACAACGGCAAGCGGGTCATCCCCGTGATCGTGTTCGGCGACGGCTCGACGCTCGTCGAACCGTCGAACGCCGAGATGGCCGCCAAGCTCGGCATCGAGGCGACGGCCTCGCGCCGCTTCTACGACGTCATCATCGTCGGCAGCGGCCCGGCCGGGCTCACGGCCGCCCTCTACACCGCGCGTGAGGGGATCGACACGCTCGTGATCGAGCAGGCCGGCGTCGGGGGCCAGGTGGGCATCACCGAACGCCTCGACAACTTCCCCGGCTTCCCCGAGGGGGTCACTGGCGACGAGTTCGCCGGTCGCCTCCGCCGGCAGGCGGAGCGATTCGGTGTCGAGGTGCTGGCGGCGCAGCAGGTGACCGGCATCTCGCTCGACGGCTCGTACCGCTGTGTCGCCGCTGCGGACGGGTCGGTCTACGGCGCCTACGCGGTGCTGCTCGCGACGGGCTCGACGTACCTGCGCCTCGGGATCCCGGGCGAGGAGGACTTCATCGGCGCCGGCGTGCACTTCTGCGCCACCTGTGACGGGCCCTTCTATCAGGGCGAGCACGTGGCGGTCATCGGCGGGGGCAATTCGGCCGGCGAGGAGGGCCTGTTCCTGACGAAGTTCGCCAGCCGGGTAACGATCGTCACGCGGGATCCCTCGTTGACGGCGAGCAAGGTCGTCGTCGCCAAGATCGCCGAGCACGACGACATGGAGGTGCTCACCGGCACCGTGCCCGTCGCTTTCAAGGGGAACAGCCACCTGAGCACCGTGACGGTGCAGGACGTGGACGGTGGCGCGAAGCGAGATCTGACAGTCGCGGCCGCGTTCGTGTTCATCGGCCTGAGCCCCAACACCGCCCTCGTCGAGAACCTGGTCGAGCTCGACCCGCAGGGTTTCGTGGTGACCGACGCCGGGCTCATGACGAGTGCACCCGGCATCTTCGCGGCGGGAGACTGTCGCGCCGGCAGCACGAAACAAGCCGCTTCGGCCGCCGGCGAAGGCGCCGCCGCCGCGATCGCGATCCGCCGCTTCGTCGAGCCGCTCGCCGGAGGCATGCCGGAGTCCCGCGAGCCTGTGTTGGCGTCTCGGGAGACGTGACGTCGCGCTCGCCGGGCTGGAACGATCCACGGCAGGACGTTGTTGAACTGGTTACAAGCAAGAAGGAGCAATGATGAGCTGGTTTGGCAGCAAGGCACAGTTGGTGGAGCCCGAGAAGGCGCTTCGCGGCCGTGAGGCCACGATGACCGTTCCCGAGCGCCATCTCGTGTTGGGCACCCCGCTCCGAGCGCCGTTCCCTGAGGGGTTGGAGCTGGCGATATTCGGGATGGGTTGTTTCTGGGGTGCGGAGCGGAAATTCTGGAATGTGGACGGCGTCTACACGACGGCGGTCGGCTACGCCGGCGGCTTCACGCCGAATCCGACCTACGAGGAGGTGTGCTCGGGTCGCACCGGCCACGCCGAGGTCGTGCTGGTCGTGTTCGATCCTGCGAAGACCTCCTACGACAAGCTGGTCTCCGTTTTCTGGGAGAGCCACAACCCCACCCAGGGCATGCGTCAGGGCAACGACGCCGGCACCCAGTACCGCTCAGCGATCTACACCACCACCCCCGCCCAGAAGCTCGAGGCCGAGCAGTCCCGCGACGAGTACCAGACGGCCCTCGACGCGGCGGGCTACGGGAAGATCACGACGGAGATCAAGGAGGCCGGCCCCTTCTATTACGCCGAGGACTACCACCAGCAGTACCTGGATCGGAACCCGAACGGCTACTGCGGGTTGGGGGGCACAGGAGTCTCCTGCTACCTTCGCCGCTTCGGCCAGCGCAGCGATGTGGTCGTCGACCCCTGCCAGTCCCGCACCCATCGTGTTGAGCGCCAGGTGGGACGCGCCGGCCGACCGCCACTTCTCCGCCTGACGCGCGATCCGCTCGAGATCGCGATCTCCCGCCTGGATTCGCCCCTCCATCGCGATCGCGGCCGGGTCACGCCCGGCCTCGGTCGCGCCTGACCTGACGACCTCGAGGGCCTCTTCGAGGCCGGCGCCGGGAGCGACCTGGGGGAACCACCCGTCGGCGAGCCGTCCGGCGCGCCGTAGGGCCGGCTCGCTCTGGGCCCCGAACCAGACCGGGATCGGGCGCTGGACAGGCAGCGGGGCGAGGCCGGCACCCCTGACGTGATCGAACCGCCCGTCGAATGTGACGCTCTCCTCTGTCCAAAGGCGTCGCAGGAGTCCGACCTGCTCCTCGATGCGCCGGCCCCGCGTCGAGAAATCCTGGCCGAGGGCGTCGTACTCGACGTGGTTCCAGCCGATGCCGATTCCGAGCCGGAGTCGCCCTTCCGACAGCAGGTCGACTTCGGCTGCCTGCTTGGCGACGAGCACCGTCTGGCGCTGCGGCAGGATCACGATGCCGGTGACCAGCTCGAGACTCGAGAAGGCTGCCAGATACCCGAACAGCACGAAGGTCTCGTGGAACGTGCTGTGAAGGTCGTAGGGACCCGCCCAGCCCGGGTATACAGCGGGATCGGCCCCGACGACGTGGTCGTAGGTCAGCAGGTGGCGGTAGCCGAGCTCGGCGACGGCGCCGGCATAGGCGCGAATCGGGCCCGGGTCCGGGCCGATCTCGGTCTGTGGGAAGACGACGCCGAGTTGCATGGTGCTCTCCTCTTACCCGTTTCGGCTCCGGGACCTCATCCGAGGTCAGGAGTCGGCGATTGCTGCCCTCATCGCCACGAGCCCGCTCAGCAGCGCATCGGCGCCCGCATCGTCGAGGACGGAGTAGGCCGGGAGGAGGAGGCGGTCGGTGAGCTCGTCGGCTGCGTCGAGCGCGGCGTGGTCCTCGGCCGTGACGACCGGGACGTCGCTGTCGGACCAGCCGAAGATGCCGAAGTAATCCGGGCGGCGGATGTAATGAGCCACGACCGGCGGCACGCCGCACGCCAGCACGGCCAGCAGGTGAACGCTGCCCCGAAGCTCGCGAAGAACCGCGGCCAACTGCATGGCGCGTCCCGGCGCGTCGGCCTCGAACGGCTCCGCCGAGATCCCGGCGTAGAGCGCGAGCCCGGCCGGGTTCGCGGCCGCGTTCACCGCTTCGGCCGCCTCGCAGAATGCCTCGAGTCCGTCTAGTTGCGACAAGCGTGCGCGACCCCACTCCCGGCAGCACTCGAGGTAGGCGCGGCCCGCCTCAGGCGGCGGGATCTTGGTTCGGCCGGCGTTCCACATGGACTCGACGAGGTTGGGCTTGAAGTAGCCGAGGGCGCTGGTCACGACGCGGGCGTCGACATCGCCAAGCCAGCCGCCCCGTCCGAGGAAATAGAACTCGAAGACGTCCAGGCCGAGCTTCTCGCCCCGGGCGGCGGTCTCGGGCACGAAGTAGTAGCTGGAGCCGATCCGGCCGATCTTGGGCGAGGCTGCGGCGACGATCTCCTCGGGGGTCATGAGTGCGCAGCGTACTCTCGGGCCTCAGTCGTCGCCGGTGCTGTGGCGGCCTACTCCCCGGCGGACACGCGGATGACCGCGGCGCCGTTGACAGCGTCGCGGGCCAGGTCCTCCAGGGCCACGTCGGCTGCCTCGAAGGGGTATTCCGTAGTCGTCGCGCGGTACGGGTATCTCGGCAGCAAGCGCCAGAAACTCCTCCCCGTCCCGTCTCGTGTTCGCCGTCACGCTGACCATCTCCCGCTCCTGGAAGAGGTATTCGTCGTAGTCGAGGACGGGAATGTCGGACAGGTGGATGCCGGCGATCGCCAGACGGCCGCCACGATCGAGTGCTGCCATGGCCGGGAGAACGAGCGTTCCGACCGGCGCAAACAGGATCGCCGCCTCCAGTGGTTCCGGCGGAGGCTCGTCGGCTCCTTGTGCGGATGCGCAGCCGAGCGAGAGGGCAAGCCGGCGAGCGCTCTCAGCCCTCGTCATCACGTGCACGGTCGCGCCTTCGTAGAGGGCGACCTGTGCGGTCAGGTGCGCCGAGCCGCCGAAGCCGTAGATACCGAGACGGCCGCCGGGTCGAAGACCCGTGCGTCGCAGGGCTCGGTAGCCGATGATGCCTGCACAGAGGAGTGGGGCAGCCTCGGAGTCGGAGAAGGTGGTGGGCACCCGGTAGGCGTACCGCTCGTCCACGACGGCATACTCGGCGTACCCGCCGTCGGCGTCCCAGCCCGTGAAGCGCGGCTCGAGGCAGAGGTTCTCGTCGCCTCGCACGCAGAAACGGCACGAGCCGTCCGTCCAGCGCAACCACGCGATCCCGACCCGCTCGCCCTCGGAAAAGCGTGTGGCGCCTTCGCCCTGGCGGTCAACATGCCCCACGACCTCGTGGCCGGGCACGACGCCCGGGCGACGCGGGATGAGGTCGCCTTCGACGAGGTGAAGATCGGTGCGGCAGACGCCACAGACGTGCACTTTGACGAGGATCTCGCCGGGGCCCGGGGTGGGTATCTCCCGCTCTACCAATTGCAGTGTGCGCTCAGCCGCGGGAGCCGGCCGGCTGAGAGCCCAAGCCCTCATCCGGCCGTCACCTTCCTCGCTGCGCACGTCGCTCAGGCCGCGACCGATTCAGACGAGCCCGCCGGCGCCGTCGCCGCGGTCGCTTCCGCCGGCGCTGCCGGCTCGAGCGCCGAGGCGACGATGTCGGCGACGTCGGTCACGAGGTGCACGGTCAGCCCGTCGAGGACGTTCTTCGGAACGTCGTCCAGGTCGGGGCCGTTGCGGGCCGGAAGGAAGATCTCCGTCAGCCCGGCGCGGTGGGCGGCCAGCAGCTTCTGCTTGACGCCACCGATCGGGAGCACCCGGCCGTTCAGGGTGACCTCGCCGGTCATGCCCACCTCGGAGCGCACGGGCCGGCCCGAGGCGAGCGAAGCCAGCGCCGTCACCATGGTGACGCCCGCCGACGGCCCGTCCTTCGGCACGGCTCCTGCCGGGACGTGCACGTGGACGGCCCCTCCGGCGAGGCGGTCAACATCGATCCCGAGCGTCTCGGCATGCGAGCGAAGGTACGAGAGCGCGATCTGCGCCGACTCCTTCATGACGTCGCCGAGCTGGCCGGTGAGGACGAGACGAGGCTCGCCTTCCATCACCGTCGCCTCGATGAAGAGGACGTCTCCACCCGCTCCGGTGACGGCGAGGCCGGTTGCCACGCCAGGGACGGCTGTCCGCTCGGCGGACTCGGGCGTGAACCGCGGGCGGCCGAGGTAGTCGTTGAGGTTGTCCACCCCGACCACGACGGGTGCGCCGTCGGGGTCGGCGGCGAGACGGGTCGTGACCTTGCGGAGGATCTTCGCGATCGCGCGCTCCAGCTGGCGAACGCCGGCTTCGTGGGTGTGCTCGGTCGCGATGACCCGGAGGGCATCGTCGTCGATGCTGACCTCGTCAGGAGAGAGGCCGGCGCGGTCGATCTGGCGCCCGACAAGGTGGTTCCTGGCGATGGCGACCTTCTCGTCCTCGGTGTAACCGTCGAGGCGGACGAGCTCCATGCGGTCGATCAGCGCCGCCGGGATCGTGTCCGCCACGTTGGCCGTGGCGAGGAAGAGCACGTCCGAAAGGTCGAGCTCGATCTCGAGGTAGTGGTCGCGGAAAGTGTGGTTCTGGGCAGGGTCGAGCACCTCGAGCAGCGCCGACGCCGGGTCGCCCCGGAAGTCGCTGCCCAGCTTGTCGATCTCGTCGAGCAGGACGACAGGGTTCATCGAGCCGGCTTCCCGGATCGCCCTGACGATTCGCCCGGGGAGCGCGCCGACATAGGTGCGCCGGTGACCGCGGATCTCCGCCTCGTCACGAACGCCGCCGAGCGACACACGGACGAACTTGCGCCCGAGTGCACGGGCGACGGATTCGCCGAGCGAGGTCTTGCCAACCCCGGGCGGGCCGACCAGGGCGAGCACGGCGCCGGAACCCCGGCCTCCGAGGACTTCGAGCCCGCGGGCCTGGCGACGGCTCCGAACGGCGAGGTACTCGACCATCCTGTCCTTGACGTCGTCGAGACCCTCATGGTCGGCGTCCAGCACCTGGCGTGCGGCCGTGATGTCGCTGTTGTCCTCGGTGCGGACGTTCCACGGGAGCTCGAGCACGGTGTCCAGCCACGTGCGGATCCACCCTGCCTCAGGGCTCTGATCGCTGGCGCGCTCCAACCGCCCGACCTCGCGCATCGCTGCCTCGAGGACCTTCTCGGGGAGGTCGGCGGTCTCGACGCGGGTCCGGTAGTCATCGGCTCCGTCGGGCTCGCCCTCACCGAGCTCCTTGCGGATCGCGGCGAGCTGCTGGCGCAGCAGGAACTCTCGCTGGCTCTTCTCCATCCCCTCGTGCACGTCACTGCGGATGCGCTCGGCGACGTCGAGCTCGGCGAGATGCTCGCGTCCCCACTCGATCAGCTTCGTCAATCGCTCCTCGACGTCGACCGTCTCGAGCAGCCAGAGCTTCTGGGTGTTCGAGAGATAGGGCGCATAGCCGGCCGAATCGCTCAGCTCGGAAGGGTCGGAGATGCGCTGGAAGGTGTCAATGACCTGCCAGGCGCCGCGCTGTTGAAGAATAGAAACCACGATGTTCTTGTACTCACGCGCCAGCTCCGAGATGGTCTCGGCGCCGACGACCTCGTCGAGGATCTCAGCCTCGACCCAGAGCGCCGAACCTGGCCCGGTCACGCCGGATCCGACACGGGCTCGAGCGACCGCTCGGAGCACCGCGGCGGACTCGCCGCCGGGCAGCCGCCCGAGCTGCTCGATTGTCGCGACGACGCCGACGGGGGCGTACTTTCCGTCGAGTCGGGGCACGAGAAGGAGCCGGTCGTCGGCTCCTGCCTTGGCGGCGTCGATGGCCGACTGGCGCTCCGCGTCGTCAAGGGCGACGGGGACGACCATTCCGGGCAGCACGACCACATCGATCAGCGGAAGAACCGGAAGCTTTTGAATGTCTGACACGAGTTCGTTGATCCTCTCAGTGTTGAGTCTTACACACTCAACCATATTGAGCCTCTTGGTGTTCCCATTGTAACCGACCAGCTCAGTGGCCTCATGCAGTAGAACATGACTACCCGCGAACAGAGAAGGGAACTGAGCATGAGCGAGTCAGCAACGAAGGACCGAGGGTTCATCCTGGTCGGCGTCGACGGATCCGAGCCGTCGCTCGCGGCCCTGCGATGGGCCGCGCGGCAAGCCACTCTGACCGGAGCGGCGCTGCGGGTCCTGGTCAGCTGGGAGCTGCCCTCCTTCACCGGGTGGGCGCCCGTCTTCCCGCTCGAATACGACCCCGAGCAGATCGCGGGCAAGATTCTCGACGAGGCGCTCCGCGATGCCCTCGGGCCCGATTCGGGTGCGGGGACCGAGCGGCTCGAGGTGGAGCGAATCGTCGTCGAGGGCCACCCTGCTCCCGCCCTGATCGCAGCCGCGCACGCTGCCGAGCTGGTCGTGGTGGGCAGCCAGGGCCACGGCGCCTTCACCGGGATGCTTATCGGCTCGGTCTCCGAGCATCTCGTTGCCCACGCTCCCTGCTCGGTCGTCGTAGTCCGTCAGGAGCAATCTGGGTGAGCACGCCTCGCTCCGAGGAGCCGGCTCGGGGCGCGGCTGCGACAGGGACTTCGCCGTGCTGCTCGACCGTGCAGCCGTCTTGACTCCTGAGGGGCGGCATCTCGTCGGTCCGGTGTCGATCTCGATTCGCACCGGCGAGCACTGGGCCGTACTGGGGCCGAACGGCGCCGGCAAGACGACGCTGCTCCGGCTCCTGGCCGCTGAGCGCCACCCGTCCTCCGGGACGGTGACCGTGCTCGGTTCCCGCGTCGGCGCGGTCGACCTACGGCTGCTCCGGTCGCGTGTCGGGGTCGTGAGCCACGCCGTCGCCGACCGCCTCCCGCCGGCCTCGTCAGCTCTCGAGATCGTGTTGACCGGCCGGCGCGGCGTCCTTGCACCCTGGTGGACGGTGCCCGACGAAACCGATCGCGTGCGAGGCAAACGGATCCTGGCCGCTCTCGGCTGCGCGGCCCTCTCGGATCAGCCGTTCGGCTCGTGCTCCCAGGGCGAGCGCCAGCGCGTCCTCCTCGCTCGGTCCCTCTTCGTCGAGCATCCGCTGCTGCTGCTCGACGAACCGGGGGCTGGCGTGGATCTCCCCGGTCGGGAGGCGCTCGTCCTGGCACTCACGACGCTGGCGCGTTCCCAGGACCCCCCGACGACGGTTCACGTCAGCCACAACCTGGAGGAGCTCCCGCCCACTACCTCGCATGCCCTGCTGCTGCGTGCAGGCGCCGTCGTGGCGGTCGGCCCGATAGAGGAGGTACTGACGGAGCACTCGATGGAACGCTGTTTCGGGCTGTCCATCAAGGTGACCAGGGTGGACGGCCGGTGGGCGGCGAGGGCGTCGGCGTCGTGGTGACGCGGGCCCTCGGCGCGACACCGCCGCGCTTGACCAGAGTTAGTAATCGTGTAATCTCACTTCATGACTTACGACACACATGACCAACAACACCCCCGCCAGCGCGGGGGCCGGCGGGGCTCAGGCCCACGATGGGCCCGGGGCCGTTGGGCGTCCGGATCCGAAGAGCGCCCTTCCGCTGAACAGCGGGCTGAGATCAAGGCCTGGTTCGCCGGCCGGCTTCCTGACGACTTCTTCGTCGGGGCCCCCGAGGTGACCGTGGACAACGACGAGATACTCGTCACCGGGTCGCTCTCCGCCGTCGAGCTGGAGAAAGGCGCAACGGCCGAGGCCGCCGCGACAGCGGAGGAGGCCCGGATAGAGCGGTTCCGCGAGGACACGCGAGAGCATCGAGTGCGCATTGCCGAGGAGGCGCAGGCCCGTTTCGGGCGGGTCGTCTCCTGGGGCGCCACGGCCGGCGGGACGAGCAGGCTCTTCACGACGGCGAACGTGCCCGTCATGACCCGGCTCCGCCTCTCGAAGCGCCAGGTTCTCGACACGCTGATCGACGCCGGCATCGCCCGGAGTCGTAGCGAGGCGCTCGCCTGGTGCGTCGAACTCGTCGGCAGAAACGAAGCCGCGTGGATCGACGAGCTCCGCACCGCGTTCGCCCACGTCGAGGAGGTACGGGCCCAAGGACCGAGCTCGAACCGACCAGCGGACGCGTAGACCCCGGCGTCGCGGGACCGCCCGGGCGCCGGCGGGGCGCCCCTGGCGCCCCGAGCACGATGCCCCTGGCGCCGGGAGCCCTGATCGTGTAGTAACCAAAGGCCATGGCGTGGGTCGGCTTCTTGGTGGGCGTGACCATCGTTGCGCTCACCGTGGTGAGCCTGGTCACGACGTTCGTGCTCCCCGCGGGGGAAGCCGGTTCCAGCTGCTGCCGATCGTCCTCAGCCGAGGCGTTCGTCTCATCTTCTTGTTCCTGGCGCGGCCGGCCCGCAGCTTTGCCAGGAAGGACGACATTCTCGCCGCCGTCGGCCCCGTGACGTTGATCGCGCAGCTCGCGCTCTTCCTCGGCCTGTTCGTGCTCGGGTTCGCGCTCATGGAGCTGCCCTGGACGACGTCGCTGGGGAACGGCCTGAGCGTGTCGTCCTCGTCCTTGTTCTCCGTCGGCCTGGTGCACGGCAACACGCACGGCAACGACGCGATCGTCATACTCGCGGGCGCGACGGGCGCCATCGCGATCGCACTCCAGATCGGGTATCTGCCGGCGATCTACCAGGCCTTCAACCGACGCGAGTCGCTCGTGACGCTCATGGAGAGCCGTGCCGGGGTGCCGGCGTGGGGCCCCGAAATCCTCATGCGGCACCAGCTCGTGAAGATCGTCGACGCGCTGCCGGCTCTCTACGGAGACTGGGAGCTGTGGGCGGCGGACCTGGCGGAGAGCCACATCTCGTATCCGGTGCTGCTGTGGTTCCGCTCGCCCGAACCCGGCTTCTCCTGGATCCTGTCGTTGCTGGCGGTGCTCGACGCCGCCGCTATGCACGTCTCCCTCTGCCCCGACAGCGCACCTTCGGAGGCTCGGATGTGTCTCCGCATGGGCTTCACGGCCCTGCGTCGGATCGCGCAGTCGCTCCATTGGCAGTTCGACCGGGATCCCTTGCCGGACGACCCGATCCAGCTCACCTACGAAGAGTTCGCCTACGCGGTCCAGCTCGTGGCCGAGACCGGCTTTCCGATCGAGCGGGCCACGGAGGAGGCATGGCCGAATTTCCACGGCTGGCGTGTGAACTACGAGGCACTGGCCTACCGCATGGCCGACCGGGTCATCGCGCCCCGGGCTCCCTGGTCCGGCCGGCGGCGCCACCTACCCCTCGAGCTCATGCCTCCGAAGCGGCCACCGCACCGCAACCCTGAGGGCCGGGTGTTCTTCGACCAGAAACAAAGGCCCGGTTCCACCCCAGTCCCGCCTACCCCTGACCCCGCCCGCCCGGTCCCGTGGCACCGCCGGAATCGGGCAGCGGACTCCAACCCCGGCGAGCCCGACCTTTGAAGTCAGCGACGCGGGCTGGCACACTTGGCATCGCACTCGAGGAGGGACTCCATCCATGGCAACCGTCGAGCTCGACGCCGATTTCCTAGCGTTGCCCCTTGAGGGCCTCCGGTCGGCTGCGCTGGACCGGGCACAGGCGCTCGGGTGCGAGAACGCCGAAGTGCGCATCGAGCGCATCCGTTCGCAGGTCGTGCGGCTGCGCGACGGTCACCTCGAGACCTCCGCCGACGACCTCGAGCTCGGCATGGGGATTCGTGTCGTGCACGAAGGGTCGTTCGGGTTCGCGGCCACGGTCGAACTCGACAGCGCCGCCGCCGCTGCCCTCGCCGAGGAGGCCGTGGCAACGGCGAGGGCGACCGCTCCTGCCTTCCGCGAGCGTGTCGAGCTGGCCGAGGAGCCGCCGCACGGCGAGGCGGTCTGGACCTCCTCCTACGAGATCGACCCCGCCGAGGTGCCCACCGCCGAGAAGGTGGCGCTGCTCGGGGACTGGAGCGACCGCCTGCTGCAGTCTCCGGGTGTGGACCACGTGACTGCCTACGTGCTCACCGTCGTCGAGGACAAGCACTACGCCGATCTCGCCGGCACCGTCACCACCCAGCGTCGTGTTCGCGTCCACCCGGCGGTGGAGGCGGTCGCGGTCAACGCCGAGGCAGGAGGCTTCGAGTCGATGCGCACTCTGGCGCCGCCGGCCGGCCGCGGCTGGGAGTACCTCCTCGGCACGGGCTGGGACTGGAACCAGGAGCTCGCTCGCATTCCCGACTATCTCGCCGAGAAGCTCCACGCCCCCTCCGTCGCCCCCGGCGCCCACGACCTGGTCATCGATCCCACGAACCTCTGGCTCACGATCCACGAGTCCATCGGCCATGCCACCGAGCTCGACCGGGCGATGGGTTACGAGGCCGCCTACGCCGGGACGTCGTTCGCGACCTTCGACAAGCTGGGAACGCTCCGCTACGGGTCGAAGGTCATGAACGTCACCGGCGACCGCCAAGTGGAGCACGGGCTGGCGACGGTCGGCTACGACGACGAGGGAGTCGAGGCGCAGACTTTCGACCTCATCCGTGATGGCGTGCTCGTCGGCTACCAGCTCGACCGGCGAATCGCGAAGCTCCTCGCGCTCGGTCGGTCCAACGGCTGTGCCTTCGCCGACTCGCCGGAACACACACCGATCCAGCGGATGGCGAACGTCTCGCTGCGTCCGGCACCGGGGGACGGTCCGACGACGGAGGAGCTCATTTCCTCTGTCGACCACGGCTTCTACGTGCTCGGCGACAAGAGCTGGTCGATCGATATGCAGCGGTACAACTTCCAGTTCACCGGGCAGCGCTTCTTCAGGATCGAGAAAGGCAAGCTGGTCGGGCAGGTGAGGGATCTCGCCTATCAATCGCGAACAACTGATTTCTGGGGGGCGATGGAAGCCGTGGGTGGCCATTCGACCTACCGGCTCGGCGGGGCGTTCAACTGTGGAAAGGGCCAGCCCGGGCAGGTGGCGCCTGTAAGCCATGGTTGCCCCTCGGCCCTGTTCCGCGGAATCAACGTGCTGAACACGAGAGCGGAGTCCGGACGATGAGCGTCGGGACGGGCAGGCTGGCGCCGGCCGCCGGAGTCGTCGAGCAGGTGCTCGAGGCCGCCGGTCCGGACGGGTGCATCGTGCTCGTCGAGGATCGGAGCGAAGCGGAGCTCCGATTTGCGAACAATACGGTCACGACGAACGGGACCCGGCGAGATCGGACAGTCACCGTGATCGCCCTGCGCGAGGTCGAAGGAGGGACGGGCGTAGGGATCGCGAGCAGGAGCGGTGCCGGGGACGCGACTGACCTTCTCCGTCGAGCCGAGACGATCGCGGCCGGCGCCCCGCCGGCGGACGACGCCGCTCCGCTCGTCACCCCCGCAGGCCCGGACGCCGGCAGCGACTTCGGTGAAGGCCCGGTCACGACGAGCCTCGCCGGCCTCGGCGACGTGCTCGCCGAGCTCGGCGACGCCTTCGGCCGGGCCCGGGCTTCCGGCAACCGCTTGGCCGGCTTCGCCGAGCACAAGGTCTCGACGTTGTACCTCGGGACCTCCGCCGGCGTGCGGCTTCGCCACGTCCAGCCGACCGGCAAGCTCGAGGTTGTTGCGCGCTCGGACGACGGCTCGCGCTCCGCTTGGGCGGCAACGGGCGCCGCTGACCTTGCCGACGTGCGGCTCGAGGAGCTCGAGGACCGCCTGCTCCGCCGTCTCGGCTGGGCCGAGCGGAAGGTCGAGCTCGAGCCGGGGCGCTACGAGGTCGTGATCCCGCCCGACGCCGTCGCCGACCTGATGGTGCTGGCCGGCGCCGCGACCTCCGGCCGCGAGGCCGAGGAGGGGCGGAGCGTGTTCTCCGCGCCCGGCGGCGGCACGCGGGTGGGCGAATCGCTGTCGCCCCACCCGTTCACCTTGCGGAGCGATCCGCTCGAGAAGGGACTCGAGTGCGAGCCGTTTCTCGCCACGTCGGCGTCGGGCCAGGACGTGTCTGTCTTCGACAACGGTCTCCCACTGGAGCGCACCGACTGGATCTCCGGTGGTCGGCTCGCGCGACTGCAGTACCACCGCGCGGCGGCGAAACGATCGGGTACCCAAGCGGCTGCGCCGATCGACAACCTCATCCTCGAATTACCCGGAGCGACCGGCGGCCTCGACGATCTCATATCGAGGACCGAGCGCGGCCTGTTGCTCACGTGCCTCTGGTACATCCGGGAAGTGGACCCGTCGACGCTGCTGCTGACCGGCCTCACGAGAGATGGCGTCTACCTCGTCGAGAGAGGCGAGATCGTGGGTGCGGTCAACAACTTCCGCTTCAACGAGAGCCCGATCGACGTGCTCTCGAAGACCATCGAAGGCGGCAGGACCGAGCGGGCGCTCTCGCGGGAGTGGAACGAGTGGATGAACCGGACGGCGATGCCATCGCTTCGCGTAGCGGACTTCAACATGAGCTCGGTGAGCCCCGCGACCTGAGCGGGCTCGCTGCGGCGGGGGACGGTCGCCGCTGAGGGGTGCAGCTACGCTCGCCCGGGATGAATGCCCTCCTACCCCTGATCGCGAGCGCGATCTGGGGGTGCACGGACTTCGTCGGAGGAACCCTTTCGCGCCGGATCCATCCGCTCGCCGTGGCGGGGCTCGGACAGGTCCTGTTGATTCCGGTCCTGGCGGCCGCGGTCTTCCTGTTCGGTGCTGAGCACAACCCGTCCGGGTGGCTCACCTGGGGGGTCATCGCCGGCCTGGCGCAGCCGATCTCCCTCGCGTTTTTCTTCGAGGCTCTGGCAACCGGGAAGATGGGCGTCATCGCGCCGATCGGGTCGACCGCCGTGATCGTGCCGGTCGCAATCGGGCTGGCGCAAGGCGAGCGTCCGGCGGCGCTGCAGCTCGTCGGGATCGCATGCTGTGTCGCCGGGGTGGTCATGGCGAGCGGACCCGAGCTGCGAGCGGTGCGCGAGCACGACGCACCGGGCGGCGGCCGGGCGCTGATGCTGGCCCTGATCGCGGCCTTCGGGTTCGGCATCGTGCTCTACTCGCTCGCGCGGGGGAGCCACTACTCGGCCGGGATGACCCTGCTCACGTCTCGCATCGTCATGCTCGTGCCTCTTGGGATCGTGTGGTTGATCAGGCGGAATTTCGGAGGCGTGCGACCGAAGGACGTTCCCGTGCTGGTTCTCATGAGCGGCAGCGACCTCACCGGCGCCGGCCTGTACGCCGTGGCGAGCGGTCGCAGCCTCGTCGCGGTCGTGTCGGTGCTCGCTTCGCTCTACCCGGTCATCACCGCCCTGCTCGCCCGCTTCATTCAGCACGAGCGTCTCAAGTCCGTTCAGGTCGCAGGTGTCCTGACGGCCCTCGGCGGCGTGGCGCTCATCACCATCGGCTGAGCGCCGGCCCTCTGCGGTCGGCTCGCCAGTCGGTCCGGTCCCCGCGGTCGGCCCCGTCGGCGCCAAGCTCCAGCCCGATAACAAAAAAAGTGCGAAAACTTGCTTCCGTTAATGATTGCGACTGGTCGCAATCTCGATGAGAGGCAAGTTGAGCAACAATTTCAAACAACCCGGCGGACCCGCCCCGCCTGCCCCGCCGCGCCCTGCCTGCCCGGGAAGCGTACGGTTGCACGACGATGGACCCCCGCACCGACCGGTCAGGCGTGACCATCGATCTCAATGCCGACGTCGGCGAGACCGATGGCGATATTGCGCTCCTTGCCGTCGTGACGAGCGCAAGCGTTGCGTGCGGGCTGCACGCCGGCGATCCTTCGACGATGCGACGGCTGGCACACGAGGCGGTCCTGCGAGGCGTCGTGCTCGGCGCGCACGCCTCGTATGCCGACCGCGCGGGCTTCGGCCGAAGGGAGCTCGGCGCGTCGGCCGAGCAGATCGCGGACGAGGTCTGCTACCAGGTCGGTGCGTTGGGGGCCATCGCCCTCAGGGAAGGCAGCGCTGTCCGGTACGTGAAGTTGCACGGCGCTCTCTATCACCGTGCGGCAGTCGACGAGCGACTAGCCGTCACGCTCGCGCAGTCGTTGGCCTCGATCGGACCGTTCGCAGTGCTCGCAGAAGCCGGATCCGCTCTCCTCGGGGCGTGCGGGCCGGCGGGACTTGCAATAGCGACCGAGGCCTTCTGCGATCGGGCCTATCGGCCGGACGGAAAGCTCGTCGACCGAAACGAGCCCGGCGCAGTATTGGACGACCCCTTGCAGGCTGCCGCTCAGGCCGTCTCGATCGCGGTCACCGGAACCGTCGAGACGACCGATGGCAGCGTCGTGGCGGTCGAGGCGACGTCAGTGTGCGTGCACGGCGATACGCCGAGTGCTCTCGAGCACGCCGGCCAGGTGCGCGCCGCCCTCGAACGGGCGGGAGTGAGGATCGCGCCGTTCGCGGCACCCTCGACGTGACCTCCCCGCGGGCGATCTGCCGACTTGGCGACACGGCGTTCCGTGTGGCGGCCGGCGATATGCGCGAGGCCCACCGTCTCGGCTGGTCCTTCGAACAGCAGGCTTGGCCAGGTGTCGAGGAGGTCGTCGTCGGCCACCGGACGGTCTCTGTCGTGGCGGACCCGGTTCAGGTTGACCTGGGTGAGCTCGCCGGCCGGGCGGCGACGCTGCCGCTGTCGGAGCGAGCAGAGCAGACCTCACGCACCGTCGAGGTACCGGTCGTGTTCGACGGACCGGACCTCGAGGAGGTTGCCCGAAGCACAGGCATGTCCACGCAGGAATTCACGGCGGTCATGGTGGGGACCGAGCTCGTGGTGGCCATGGTCGGCTTCGTGCCGGGCTTCGGCTATCTCGTCGGCCTGCCCGAGCCGCTCGCCTCGGTGCCCCGGCGGGCTACACCGCGGCCACGGGTCGAGGCCGGTTCCGTGGCGCTCGGTGGCGGGTACGCCGGCGTCTACCCGATCGAGACCCCGGGAGGCTGGCAGCTCGTCGGTCGCACGGCTCTGCGACTGTTCGATCCTGACGTCCCGCCCTTCGCCGTGCTCCAGGCCGGTGACCGGGTCCGATTCCAGGAAGTCGAGCGTGTCGACTCCGCAGCCGGCGAGAGGCGCCGGCCGCTGATCGCCGGCGTCGGGGCTCCGACTGTGCGGGTCCTGAGCCCGGGCACCCTCACGACTGTCCAGGATCGCGGTCGCATAGGTATGGCCCGCCTCGGCGTGCCGCGGGCTGGGCCAGCCGACTCTCTGGCGGCGCGACTCGCCAACCGGGCGGTGGGCAATGTCGACGAGGCGGCGTTGCTGGAGATGACTTTGTTTGGCGCGAGGCTGCGTTTCGAGGTGGAGCGGTACGTGGCGCTCGTGGGCGACGCCGACTTGACCATCGACGGGACGAAGATGGCGGACGGGGCTGTGCACCCGGTGGGCGCCGGCCAGGTTGTCGAGGTGGGCTCGATCGGCCCGGGCCCCCGGGCATTCCTCGCGATCGGCGGCGGCGTCGAGAGCCCGGTCGTGCTCGGCAGCCGTTCGTCCGACCTGCTGAGTCGGGTCGGGCCCGGTCCACTCGCGGCCGGCGACGTGCTGGCGCTCGGAGCGCCGAGCCGGGCCAGAGGCACCTTCGAATCCCCTCAGCGCTCGACGATCCTGCGTGTGCTCCGCGGACCGGATCCGATGGGCGACAAAGCCTGGGCCAGGTTCGAGGCGGCCAGCTACCGGGTGGCGCCGCGGAGTGATCGCACGGGCATCCGCCTCGAGGCCGAACTTCCGCTGGCTCCGCCAGACCCGGTGCCCGGCTCGACGGCGATGGTGACCGGCGCCGTCCAGTTGCCGCCCGACGGTGCACCGATCGTGCTGGGCGTCGATCACGCCACGCTCGGCGGCTACCCCGTTGTGGCGGTGGTCGTGAGCGCTGACCTCTCTCGTCTCGGTCAGTTGTTCCCGGGTGACACGGTCCACTTCCGGACCGTCGACTCGACGGACGCTGCCCGACTGCGCCAGGAGGCCGAAACCTCGCTCGACCGCCGCCTTCGGGGCTGGTATCCCGTGCAGGCGGGCTGACGCTTCAGCACGCCCGGGGGCGGGGGTCAAGTCGGGACGTGCGCCTACGCTTGCGAACGTGTCAGGCCCTGGTCCCGTGGATTGGCTTTCGAGACCGGCGCTCGAGCTCGTCCCGTCCGGCTCCATCGAAGGCACTCTCGAGGCACCTTCGAGCAAGAGCGTCTCCAACCGCCTGCTCGTCATCGCCTCCCTGGCAGCGGGCGAGAGCGTGCTGCGCCGGCTGCTCGAAAGCGACGACACCCAGGCGATGACCGCGGGGCTGCGTGCGCTCGGCGCACGCATCGAACAGATGGGGGACAGCGTCACGGTGACCGGGACGGCGGGCCGGCCGGGGGCCGGCCCGCCGGGGGCGGACGAGGCGTGGGTGGGGGCGGGGCTTTCGGGAACGACGCTTCGTTTCTTGGCCGCGGTGGCGCTGTTGGCGAGAGGGACCGTGGTCCTCGACGGCGAGGAGCCGCTCCGCCGGCGTCCGATCGGGCCGCTGGTCGACGCGTTGCGGGCCGCCGGCGCGGACGTGACGACCGACCACGGCAGACCCCCGCTTCGGATCTCGAGTCCCGGCTTCGCCGGCGGCCGGCTTCGCGTGGACGCCTCCGCCAGCTCGCAGTTCGCCACCGGCCTGCTGCTCGCCGGCCCCTATGCGGACGCTGATCTCGTTCTCGAGGTGGACGGGCTTCACCAGCTCGGCTACGTGCGTCTGACCGTCGACGCCATGGTGCGGTGGGGTGCGTCGGTGGCCGAGGAGCCTCCAGGGTGCTTCCGGGTCGGCGCACGATCGCCGTATGTAGCGAGGCAGGAGTCGGTCGAGCACGACGCCAGTGCGGCGGCTCACTTGTACGCACTCGGTGTCGCCACAGGGGGGTCGGTCACAGTCGCCAACGCATACGAAACCGCACAGCCGGACCGGCGGATGCTGGACGTCCTCGCTGCCATGGGCGCCGCCGTCAGCCGTGGCCCGGGAGGGACCACGGTCGAACGGCGCCAAAAGTTGACCGGCATCGACGTCGATCTCGGGGCGATGCCCGATCAGGTGCCGACGGTCGCGGTCCTCGGGGCGCTCGCCGAGGCCGAGACGGTGATCCGGGGCGTGGAGATCGTGCGTGGCCACGAAAGCGACCGGATCCGTGCGGTCGCGACCGAGCTCAGGCGTCTCGGGGCGAAGGTCGACGAGGAGCCGGGAGGTCTGGTCGTTCACGGGGGCGCTCCGCTGCACGCCGGCCGGATCGACACCCATTCCGACCATCGCATCGCGATGGCCTTCGCGGCGATCGGAGCGGTCGTGCCCGGCGTGGAGATCCAGGAGCCGGGTTGTGTGGCGAAGACGTACCCTCGTTTCTGGGACGACGTCGCGAGGCTCGGGGTCGGAATCCGCTAACGAGGGAGCGCCAGGCCCTCGGGTGTCATCGCCGGAGGGCGAGATGTTCCGCGACGACGTCCTCGACGAGCCCGAGCACGTCGTTTCTGGCTCTGAGCCGTCCGAAGCGGGCGACGAGACTCACGACGTCGAAGGGTACGGGCCCGGCGTCCGGAGCCACGTCGCCGACGACGCACAGGATCGGCACCCGGTCGCCGACACGACCGGCCACGCCTCCGACGACCTTGCCGGCGAAGGACTGCCGATCGAGGCGTCCCTCGCCCGTCATGACGAGGTCGGCGCCGGCGAGCTGCTGGTCGAGGCCCACGAACTCCGCTACGAACTCGAAGCCGGAGACGATGCGACCCCCGAGCGCCGCCAACCCGCCGGCGAGGCCCCCAGCGGCGCCCCCGCCCGGAAGGCTGGTGACGTCGATGCCGAATTCGGCCCGGTACCGCTCCGCCAGCTCGGCCAATCGGGTCGCGAGCTCGTCGATCTGTGAGTCGCTGGCGCCTTTCTGTGCTGCGAACACGGCGGCGGCCTCGAGGAACCTCGTCGTCACGTCGCAGGCCGCTACCAGTTCGGCTCCTTCGAGGGCGTCGCGGGAGCCGATCGCCTGGAGCGCACCCGCGCCGCCGTCGGTCGTCGCCGAGCCGCCGCACCCGACGACGATGCGGGCTGCGCCTGCCGAGACCGCACGCAGCACGAGCTGTCCCGTTCCGACGGTCGAGGCCTCGACCGCCAGATTGTGTGCCGCTCCGCCGGCGAGGACGAGCCCCGACGCGTGGGCCATCTCGATCACGGCGGTGGGACCGTTTCGGGGAGGCGTGGGGTCGACGAGCCTCCATTCGGCCACCACGGGGGCGCCGAGCGGACCGGTCACCTCGTCGTGCCTCACCTCGCCGCCGACGGCAGCCAGGAGCCCTTCGCCTCCGTCGGCGAGCGGGACCTCGGACGCGCTCCACCCGGCGCGCCGCGCCCCCCGGGCCGCCGCCGCCGCTACCTGGGCGGCGTCGGCGGTTCCCCGGAACTTGTCGGGCGCGGCGACGAGATGGCTCACGTCGCGGTCGTCTCGGCGACTAGGAGCTGGACCGACGCCGCTGGTGGATCGCCACGGCGTCGAGGAATTGGTCCATCCTGTCTCGTCGCTCCCCGGCGTCGCGACCGAGCGTGCGGTCCGAGACGATGAACTCGTCGAGACCTATGTCGGCGTAACGGCCCATCACGTCGGCAACCTCGGAGGGCGTGCCGGCGATGTGGGGGACCGGCAGGCGCTCGGCGCGCCAGCGCAGCACCTGCTCCTCGTCGTCGCTCATCATCACCAGCGCCTGGGCCGAGCGCTTGATCTCAGCTGGATCGCGACCGATCTCGGCGCAGTGACGGTCGAGAACCTCGCTCTTGTGGGCCATCAGCTCCGGCAGCCCCCAACTGTTCCATTCGTCCGCGTAGCGGGCCGCAATCCGCATCGTCACGTTCTCGCCACTGCCGCCGACCAGCAGTGGCAGCGGGCGCTGGATCGGCTTCGGCTCGCAGGGGGCGTCCACGAGCCGGTAGAAGCGGCCCTCGAAGTTGCTTCGCTCCTGTGTGAGCAGGAGGCGGATGACCTGGCAGGCCTCGTCCAGGCGGGCCAGCCGCTCGGGGACGGCAGGGAAGGCCATCCCGTAAGCCTCGTGCTCGTTTTCTTGCCAGCCGGCGCCGAGCCCGAGCACATGGCGGCCACCCGAGATGTGGTCAACGGTGGCAGCCATGTTGGCAAGCACGGCGGGATGGCGGTACGTGTTCCCCGTGACCAGCACTCCGACGCGGACCCGATCGACGCACGCCGCGATGCCGGCGATCGTCGTCCAGCCCTCGAGGCGCGGTGACAAGCTGCGCTCGCCGTCCGGCATGAAGTGGTCGGGAACCCAGACGCCGTCCCATCCGGTGCGTTCCGCGTGTGCAGCGGTGCGCACGAGCTCGCTCCAAGACTGCTCCATCGCGAGCCAGATGCTGAATCGCATGCGCCGAAGGCGTTACAGCCCGAGCTCGGCGCTGCAGCCCGGCCACGGCCCCCAGCCCGCGAGGGCTTGAAGCTTTTCGGCCGCCTGGTCCTGGACCGCTGGTGAGGCATCGCTGGGAAGGCCGGAGTAACCGATGCTCTCCCAAGTGGACAATGAGAACTGGTAGGCGCCGTAGTAGCCGTTGCCTGAGTTCTCGCTGTAGTTGTCGCCCGATTCACACAGCCGAAGCTGCAACCAGACGCCGCCCAACTCGCCTCCCTTGGATGTTGGGGGAGGTAGCGTTGTGGTAACTGGGGGTTGTGTGGTCGTAGTGGTCGTAGTGACTGGAGGTGCAGTTGTGGTTGTTGTTGTTGGAACGGTCTGGGCAGAGGCTGCGGCGGCGGCTGCTGCTGCTTCGGCTGTCTCCGCCTGCTCCCGCGCGACGGCGTAGGAATGGGCAAGAGCCTTTCGCGCATTGGCATACCGCAGTGCACGGAAACGGAGGGCCCGCCACACCGACGGGAGCTGGCTGTTCGACGGGCGGGCACTGTCGTGGACAGCGACGAGGTCACCGGCATGGCGCTGCCAATATGTCGAATAACGCTCGCTGGCGAGGACGTAGGCGAACGCGGTCGCATCGGCGCGCTCGTGCGCGGACGCGGCGAGCCAACGCGCGTTGTCAGCACGCAAACGCGAAGTCGACGAATCCGCTTCCCGGTGACCCAGATGGGAAGTGGCTCGAACAGGAACTGAGTTGATACTGCCGGCGCCGGCGGCGCCGACGAAAGTGGCTATGGCAAGAAAAGCGAACGCGATAAGCGCGATCAGGGGGTGCTTGCGCATCTTGCTCCTCCTTGGAAGTGTCGGAAACCCGGTGGGCTCCAGGTGGATGCGTTGATGCGGGCAAGCCGTCTTCTGCATGCGACTCGCGACACGGTGCCGGAAGGGCCGGCCGGATCTGGACGTTTTTACGTCCCTACGAGGTGCAGACGGTGTCGCCCTGTCTTCTCGGTTGTCGCGACTCCTTTTGGCCCCATTCGGGAGCACAGGTAGGGACGTGCGGCGCCGCAAATCGCAGGCCCCGGCTCGCAGGTACCGAGGTATCGAGGCGTGCCGGCGGGGGCAGCAAGAGCTTCCGCCCCAGCCCGGCGTCGATAGGACCGGGCGTGTCGGCACCGTTCGTCGTTGACAGTTGGTGTGTCGCAACCCTACTGACGCTGTTCTTGCATGCGCAAGTGGACCCAACCCTTCCGATGGGCTCTATCGTCAATCGCGATGACGGGACCGATCTGGGAGGAGGTCGCGCCGGCGCGGATGAGCCTTCCGTCTCTCGAGGACGACGTGGAGGCCGAGGTGGCGGTGGTCGGCCTCGGCGGCTCCGGTCTCACTGCGGTCGGCGAGCTGCTGGACCGAGGGGTGAACGTGGTCGGCGTCGACGCCGGACGGGTCGCCGGAGGTGCCGCCGGCCGTAACGGCGGCTTCCTGCTCGCCGGGTTGGCGGACTTCCATCACGTCGCGATCGGCAAGTTCGGCATGGAACGAGCCGTCGCCTGCTACGAGGCGACCCTCACCGAGCTCGGGCGGATCTTCGAATCAACACCCGAGGCGGCCAAGCGCGTCGGCAGCCTTCGCATCTCGGCCACGCAAGCCGAGCAGCTCGACTGCGAAGCCCAGTATGCAGCCATGATGGCGAGCGGCCTACCAGTCGATCGCTACGACGGGCCGGAGGGCACGGGCTTGTTCTTCCCGCACGACGGGACCGTGCAGCCCTATAGCCGGTGCGTCGTGCTCGCCCGGCGCGCACTTGACGGTGGAGCCCGGCTCTTCGAAGAGAGCCCCGTGAAGTCGTTCGAGCCGGGACGCCTCCTCGCGGGCGCCGGCTCCGTCATCTGCAAGGCGGTGCTCGTCTGCGTCGACGGCTCGCTCGAGCACGTCGTCCCCGCCCTCGGGCCGTCCGTGCGCAGCGCCCGCTTGCAGATGCTGGCGACCGCACCGCTCGACGAGACGGTCGCGCCCCGGCCCGTGTACCGACGGTACGGGCTCGACTATTGGCAGCAGCTTGCCAGTGGAGAGATCGTGCTGGGCGGGTGCCGTGACGCCGGGGGCGAGGCTGAGTGGACGAACGAGGCCGATCCCTCCGATGCGGTCCAGCGCGCTCTCGACCGGCTCCTCCGGTCAGGCCCGGGAGTCGACGCGCGGGTCACCCACCGATGGGCCGGCATCGTCGGTTACACCGCCAGCGGGCTTCCGATCGTGCGAGCGGCGGGCAAAGGTCTCTTCGTGGCCGGCGGTTACAACGGAACGGGCAACGTCGTAGGCGCGCTCGCGGCGAGGGGCCTTGTCGGACTCGCTCTCGACGGCCGTAGCGAGCTCGCGGCGCTCATCGACGGCGCCGGCATCTGAGGGCCGCACCTCGACCGGCGCCCGCCGGCCGCAGGCGCCAGGCTCGCCTGCAGCCTCAGGCGTCGGACTCTTCGTGCAAACGCAGGCGCCGCGAAGCTGATGTCACTGCGGCTGCCACGATGTCGTCCACCTCCGGACGGTGGTCCTCTGTGACACTGGCGAGCGGGGTCACCACGGCCCAACCGAGTCCTGTCAGCGCCTCGTCAGTTCCTTCGTCCTCCGTCGACTCCCGGAACCGTAGGTCGAGTTGGACTTGCGGTCCTCCCTCCTCGGTGGCCGCGGCCCGTATCAACCCCGTTGTCGCGAGCCGGGCGCGCCGCACACCGCGAATCTCGCCCAGAGCAAGGTTGGGAACATTCAAGTTGAGCACCGTGCGGGGCGGAGCCTCTTCGAGGTGTGCCGCCATCACGACTGCAATCGCAGCCGCGCTGTCGTAATGGGGATGGCCGTCATTGGCAGACTCGAAACCGGACGGTGCCGCCCCAGCCTGCATACTCACCGCGAGGCCCTTGAGGCCGAAATGGACCGATGTCAGGGCCGCCCCCACGGTGCCCGAGTGGAGCACGGCTCGACCGACATTTCGCCCGGGGTTGATTCCTGCCGCGACAAGCTCGGGCGGGGGCCCGAATGCCCCCAGGCACGCCGTCAGGACGATGAGAGCGGGGAGCGCATCGGCTGCCAGAACCTTGATTCCCTCGAGGCCCGGTGGAGCGACCGCCTCGACCGGGATCCCGCGTCCCATCACGTGCAACGGACCTACCCCTGCGCCGGCGCCGCTCGCTTCGGTAAGCGGCGCGACGACGACCACGTCGTGGCCGGCCTTCACCATCGCTCGGGCGAGAACGGCGAGGCCGGGCGCGTCGAAACCATCGTCGTTAGTCACGAGAACCCTCATGGCCGGTCGCTCATCCCGGGGTACCATACCGGCCGTGCTTCCGCCGTCAGGTGACCAGGTCGAACTGGTTCACGGCGACCTCCGAGTCACGGTGACCGAGGTCGGTGCGAGCCTGCGGTCGTTTCGGGCCGGCGGCCAGCCGATCGTCTGGGAGTTCCCCGAGAGCGAAATGACCTCCGGCGGCCGGGGGCAGGTGCTCGCTCCGTGGCCGAACAGGCTGGAGGACGGGTCGTACCGTTTCGAGGAGACGACCGGCAAGGCAGCGCTCGACGAGCCGGAACGGTCGAATGCGATTCACGGCCTCGTCCGCTGGCTCGAGTGGCGGGTCGAGGAGCGCTCCGCCGAGCGGGCGGTGCTCTCGTGCGTCCTGCATCCGCAGCCGGGCTACCCGTTCCGAGTCCGCCTGGAGCTCGATTACTCGCTCGGCGACGACGGGCTCGAGGTCACCTGCAGGGCGACGAACATGGGGCGCGACGTTGCTCCGTTCGGGCTGGGTTTTCATCCGTACCTGCTCGGTGGGCCGGGCGGGATAGATGACGCCGAAGTCGATCTCGTCGCCGAACGACATCTGCTCCTCGACGGGCGCGGCCTGCCGGTGGGAGAAGAGGCGGTTGCCGGCTCCGCCATCGACCTGCGCCGGCGGGCTTTGCGCGGCCTCACGCTTGACGACTGCTATACGGGGCTCTCGGTGGGGTCCGACGGACGTTGGCGAGCCCTCCTCGAGCTGGACGACCGTCGAACCGAGCTGTGGGCCGACGCCGCCTTCGCGTACGCGATGTGTTACACGGGCGACTCGCTCGGCGACCCGGCCGAGCGCCGCCGGGCCATTGCTATCGAGCCCATGACCTGCCCGCCTAACGCGTTCCGCACAGGGGACGGCCTGATCGAGCTGCGGCCGGGGGTGCCCTGGCACGCCAGTTGGGGAATCGGCGCCGTCCGGAGCTGACGACCGCACGCCGGCGCAGCAGCCGGGCCGGTGCTTACAGGACGGTGACGAGGGTGCCGAGCGGCGTCAGCGGGAACATCGTCTCGGCGTTCGCGTAAGTCATCTCGACGCAGCCGAGGCTCTGCGGGAAGCCGTAGCTGGCCCGGATGAAGCCGTGGAGGGCGTCGCCCCCGTTGAAGTAGCTCACCCACGGAATGCCGGGATCGCTGTAGGGCGTGCCATCCGGGTTCTTGCCGCTCATCGTGGTGACGAGGTAGCGGGCGTAGACCGGGTAGGTGCCGACAGCCGTCGGCGCAACCGGGATGCCGGTGTTGACGAGGGTCGTGAAGATGATCTGGCCGTTGCGCCACACCGTCGCAGTCTCCGGCAGATTCTGAGAAACGGCGACGTAGTCATACGGCGCCGTCGTCACCTGGCGCTTCGCGACTGCCCCGAGCAGAGCTGCCCACACCTCGGGCCCGGCCGCCCCGTCTGTGGTGAGGTTGTGCGCGCTCTCGAAGGCCATGATGGCGCCGGTCGTGATGACGTTCGGCTGCCCGGCCTTCCATAGGGAAGCCAACGATGCGGGTGGATCAGCGAACCGCCAGACGAAGTGTCCGGCGACGGCGTTGACCGGGACCTCTGACGCCAGTACCGGCTCCGTGTCGATCGCGGAAGGAGGGGGCGGTGGGGTCGTGGTGGTGGTCGACGCCTGCCGGACATTGGAGGGCGAGGTGGCGGCCACGGTGGTCGCGGTTGGCGGGAGGGTGGGGACGAACTTGACCGGAAGGTAGAGAAGCTCGGCGAGGAGCTGCTGCAAACGCAACTCCGAGCCGCCCTGGATGGCGAAGTTGTTACGGAGCGTCGACGAGAGATGCTGACCGTATCGGCTGAGAACTCCGGAGGGACCGCCAGGCACCTTGAGCTGCACCTTCGCAAAGGGAGCGAAGAACCCTCGCGGCTCGAAACGAACGGCCTTCGGCCCGGTCTTCACCCACCGGCCGGGCGGAGAAGGAGACAGCGTCGGGAGCGGGCTGTTGGATGCCAGGGGCTGTGAAAAGTCCACCGTGACGTCGGTATCGAAGGATGCGTCGACCGTGCCCGGTGTCGGTGAGACCGACGTGATCCGCAGCGGGGCCGGCGGGGCGGTCGTCGTGGTCGACGAGTGCGAGCCGTTGTTGCCGCCCGGGGCTCCGGGACCGCTGCCAGGGCTCGAGTGACTCCCGCGCTGGATTGCGATCGCGGTGCCGACGCCGCCGAGGGCGACAACGAGAACCAGCCCGGTCACGATACCGGGCGCGCGCGACCTCACCTTCCGGTCAGTGGTTCTGCGGTGCAGACCTGCACCCATCTTGGGCTCCAACCCTCGAACGGCCGATTCAACGGCCGACTATAGACGGCTCCGGGCGACCCCGGAACGCGCTCCAAGCCTCTGGAGCGACCCGCGAGGGCGTCCGTACGCGGGTACCGTGCTTGGGAGGAGGTTTCATGATCGAGCCGAGAAGTTCCCAGCGAGGACTACGACCCGGGCACACACTCACGGTTGTCGCGGCGGCCGTCATTGCAGCGATCGTGGTCTACGTTGCGTTCAGCTGGGTCGTCGGGCTGCTGGCCTTCCTGATCAAGACCGTCGTGGTCGTCGCCGTCATCGCCGGCGTGGTGTATCTCGTCGCGAGGCGCGGGAGGCGCAGGCTCTGACGCATTTCGGGGTCGTGCCCCTCGCCGCCCTGATGAATGCTGCACAGGACGCTCGTATTCCCTTACACTGTTAGCGGAGCTGCCGTCCCTCGCAAGAGGCACTCCGTGACCACCCCCGGCACCTCGGGTCCCGGGGGTGGTTCGCGTCCGGACTTCGGTTGTGGTGATCGGAGGATAGAAAGTCCCCGTGAAACGAACGATCCCCCTGCTTTTTCGCCAGGCTGCCGGCGACGCACCGGACAAGCCGTGGCTTTTCGCCGAGGACGGGACCGAGCGAACCTACGGCGAGGCCTTGGAGCTCGTCGAGCGGGCGGCGAGCTGGTTCCGCGCCGCCGGCGTGGGCCGATCGGACCGGGTGATCGTCACTTCGGAGAACACGCCCGGCTATCTCCTCTGCTGGCTCGGCCTCATGGAAATCGGTGCCGTCCAGATCCCGGTGAACCCGGCGAGCTCGGCGGACGAGATCACGGGATTCATCCAGCAGGTCGACCCGCGCCTGGTCGTGACCCACGACGCCTTGTTGCCCATGGTCGAGGAAGGTCTCCGCCGCGCCGGGTCGAAGGCGCCGGCCGCGCACGTCGAGGCGCTGTTCGACGCCCCGCCCGACGGACATGGCCCGGCTGATCTCGATCCCCAGGATCTCGCGGTCATGATCCCGACCTCCGGCACGACCGGGCGCTCGAAGCTCGTCATGCAGACCCATCTCGCCTATGTGATGGCCGGCGAAGGGTTCCCGTTCTGGCTCGGGCTGACGGGCGACGACCGTCTCATGACGTCCCTCCCGCTGTTCCACATCAACGCGCCCGCCTATGCGACGCTCGGCTCGGTTGCCGCCCGGGGGAGCATGGTATTGCTGGAACGCTTCTCGGCAAACCGCTTCCTCGATCTCGCCCGGCGGTTCGAGGCGACCGAATTCAACGCCATCGGGGCGATGCTCGAGATCCTCATGCGCCAGCCCGCCCGGCCGGACGACGCCGACAATCCGGTGCGCTTGTGTTACACGGGGCCGTCACCCGACCGAGCGCGCCAGCTCGAGATCGAAGAGCGCTTCGGCTTCGAGATCGTGTGCGGCTACGCCTTGTCCGAATCGCCCTACGGCCTGGTCTGGCCGCGCGGCTCGCGGCCGTACGGCACGCTCGGGACGGCGCGCCAGCATCCGGAGCTCGGCCACGTCAACGACGCGCGGGTCATGGTCGACGGCCGCACGGCTGGCGCGGGCGAGGTGGGGATGTTGGAACTTCGCAATCCGGCCATCATGCGTGGCTACTACGAGATGGCGGAGGAGACCGCCTCGGTGCTCGTCGACGGCTGGCTGCGGACGGGCGACCTCGTGACCGACGACGGTCGGGGTACGTACACGTTCGTCGGTCGCGAGAAGCAGGTGATCAGGCGCCGGGGCGAGAATCTCTCACCGGCGGAAGTCGAGGCGGCGCTCGAGCGACATCCCGATGTCGCCGAGGCGGCGGTCGTGGGCGTGCCCTCTGAGCTATCGGAGGAGGACATCAAGGTCTTCGTCGTCCCCGCACCCGGGCGGGGGGTGGATGTGGCGGATTTGCATCGTTTTGCTACCGAGCGGCTCGCACGATTCAAGGTGCCCAGGTACTTCGAGGTCGTGGACGAGCTGCCACACACGCCGACGGGACGCCTCGCCAAACATCAGCTCTCCCTCGCCCGAACGAGCTCGGAGGTGGACATGGAGCGGCGGGAGGCAGCGCCGGGAGAGCAGGCGAGCCGGCGCACTCCGGGCCGCCGGCGCCCTCCGGGCCACCGGCGCCATCCGAGTACCTCCGCACCTGGATCGGATCCTCGACGGCGAACCGCATCACAGTCGCCGGGCGCGATCTCGCCGCCGACGTCATGGGACGGCTGACCTTGACCGAGCTGGCCTACCTCCTCATCACCCATCGCGAGCCGACGCCGGGTGAGCGCCGGATGCTCGACGCCGTCCTCGTCTCGCTCGCCGATCACGGGCTCACGCCGAGCGCGCTCGCTGCCCGCCTGACGTTCACCGGGGCGCCGGAGTCGATCCAGGGGGCCGTGGCCGCCGGGCTTCTCGGCGCAGGGAGCGTGTTCCTCGGGCCGGCGGGCGACACGGCTCAGTGGCTCGCGGAGATGCTCGGGGAGGGTGGGGAGGCTGAGCACGACGAGGCCTCGCTCCGGCGGGTCGCGAGGTCGGCCGTCGAGAGTCGCCACCGGGCCGGCGAGCGTGTGCCTGGGCTGGGGCACCCGGTCCACCGCGTTCGGGATCCGCGGACCGAGCGCATTTACGAACTGGCCGTCGAGGAGGACCTTCTTGGACCGCACCTCCGGCTCCTCCGCGTGGTCGCCGAGGTCACCGAAGAGCTGACTGGCCGGCGGCTTCCCGTAAATGGCGCCGGTGCGGGCGGGGCGGCCCTGGTCGACCTCGGACTCCCACCGGCGAGTGTTCGCGGCTTCGTCCTGATCGCGAGGACGGCCGGCCTTGTGGCGCATCTCGCGGAGGAGCAACAGCACCCGATCGGGATGCCGCTCTGGCAGGAGGTCGAGCACCGGACCTCGGCCGGCCCGTCCGGCGGCCCGTCCGGCGACCCGTCCGAGTGAAGCTCCTTACGTTCTCAACCTGGCGTTGATGCCGCCGGCGTCCTTGTCGGCGGTCACCCGGACGAGGGTCGCGGCCGACTGGGAGTGCTTGCCGTCGTACCACTGTGAAGCGAACGGGCGGGTGCTCCCGCAACCGGCGACGAACTCGACCGTGTATGGCCCGGGCATCAGCTGGACCATCTTGTAGGCGCCATTTGTCGTGATCGCGACCTCGTAGGGACCTGGGGCCGAGGTGCTGGAAGCCTCCACGCAGATGCCGGACAACTTCGCCCCGCCTTTGGAGGCGCTGACCACCCCTGAGATCTCACCGTCGGGGGACATCGTGATCTTGACGCCGGACGTGGTCTTGCCGGTCCTGACGCTGACCTGCCTTGCGTCCAGCTGGGTGACGTAGCTCCCGAGATTCACGTCACTGCACTCGTTCGTCGCAACGCCGACGGAGTATTTTCCGGAGCTCAGGCCGGCGATGGCGAAGCTACCCGTGATGGAGGTGATCGCGGAGCCCGAGTGGAGGCTGCTCTCGACTGATACGCAGACACCGAGCAGCGGCCCCGCCGCGTTCCTGACGGTCCCGGAGATGGTGCCGCCGGGCACCATCTTGGCGTTGATGCCCGGGGTTGTCTTTCCCGCGGCCACGCTGACGGCTGTCGCCGTCGTGCTCGTCGCCTTGCCCTTGAACCACTGGATGACGAGATTGCTCGCATTCCCGCAACCGGTCGAGAACAAGACCGTGTATTTTCCGGTGCCGAGATCCTCGACGCTGTAGCTGCCCCCCTCGCCCGTGGACGCCTCGCCGAACGCGTTCGGCCCGGTGACCGAGACGCAGATCGCCGACAAGGGCTGGTTCTTCGAGTTGGTCACCTTGCCGCTGATAGTGCCGCCGGCGGACAACTTGCCGTCGATGCCAGACGTGGTCCTTCCAGCCGTCACTCTGACGGTCGTGGCGCTCGCCTGGGACGGCTTCTGCTTGTACCACTCTGCGCTGAAATTCCCGCTGACCCCGCAATCCGGCGTGAAATCGACGTTGTAGGTCCCGGTGGACAGCCCGGTCACCGAGTACGTGCCGCCTCCAGCCGTCGTCGCCGAGCCACCGCCGCCGTTCGAGCTCCTGTTGACGACCGTCACGCAGACGCCGGCGAGCGGGGTCGTGCCCGAGCCGGTGACCGTCCCGGTGATCGTGCCACCGAGATGCATGCTGGCGTTGATGTGCTTGGTCGTCCGTCCGTCGGTCACGTTGACCGCGGTCTCAGAGGCGAAACTGGACTTGTTCTTGTACCACTCGGTTGCATAACCACCCGAGTTGCCACATCCGCTGAAGTAGTCGACGCCGTATTTCCCGGCCGTCAGTCCGAAGATGGTGAAGTCGCCGTTCCTCGACGTCGTGGCCGACCCGGCGGTCGACCCCCCGCTCGCGCCGGTCGCATCCACGCAGATCCCCGAGAGACTCTTGCCGGAGGCGTTCGTGACATGGCCCGCGATCTTCCCCCCGAGGACGAGGGTCGCGTTCACCTGTGCCGTCGTCTTGCCGACCGTCACCGACACCGGGTTCGCCAGATCATTCTGGAACGACCCCTCGATGTAACCGGCGGAGTTGCCGCAGAAGCTGACCGTGTAGGCGCCGGTCGGCAAGCTGAGCACGGAATAGGAGCCGTTCTTCGACGTCGTCGCTTCCCCCGAGGATCCGTCCTGGCTGTTGGCACCGACGCAGATACCGCCGAGAGGCCTCCCGCTCGTGTTCGACAGTCGCCCTGAGATAGCACCTCCGACGGGCAACCTGGCGTCGACGCCCGAGGTCGTCTTCCCCCCTCTCACCCGCACACCCTTGGCCGAGCTATATGTCGACGAGCCCCCGGACCACATCGGGGCATAGTTCGTGGTCTCGCTGGAACAGTTCGAGAATCCCACTGCGTAGACACCCGTCGGCAGCATGGAGACCGAGTACGAGCCGCCGGCCTTGCTGACCGCTTCGGTGGCGAATGGCGGCGCGCCCTCACCGACCTCGGTGACCGCGACACAGATCCCCGCCAGGCCGGCGCCTTTTGTGCTCGTGACCCTTCCGGTCACCCTGCCGGCGAGAAGCATTCTGGCGTTGATGCCCGTGTCGGTCGCGCCCTGCGACACGGTCAGCGGCGTGGCCGTCGATTCGGTCGGCTGGCCTTTGTACCACTGGGGAAGGTAGTTGCCGGTGGTCGAGGAGAAGCCGACCTTGTATGTGTCGGCGGCGAGACCGGTGATCGTGTACCTGCCGTCGGCCGAGGTCGACGCGGACCCGAAACCGACCTTGGTGCCCTCAGCCTCCACGAACACCCCCCCAAAAGCCTTGCCGGACGCGTTCGTGACCCTGCCGGTGATGGTCGCTCCGGGGATCATCGTGGCGTCGACCCCGGTCCTGGTCGCGCCGGCCGTCACCTTGATCGGCGTCGCCGTCGTCTGGGATGGCTGCCCCTTGTACCACTGGCCCAGCAAATTGCTCGAATTCCCACACCCGGTCAAGAACTCCAAGTCGTATGTGCCGGCCGGCAAACCGAGTGCCGTGTACGAGCCTCCGGTGACTGTCGAGGCAAAGCTGCTTCCGACGGTCGGGCTGACGGCGTACCACGAAGACGCAGATTCCCGACAGGCCTTGGTCCGCCAGGTTCGTCACCTTTCCCGACACGCTGCCGGTGGGCGCGGCAGAGATCGCGGGGCGGCGGCGCCCCGGGCGCGCCCGGGTGTCCTCACGGATCGATGCCTCCCGGTTCGCTCGGGGCAGCACGACGTCACCGGCATCGGCCAGGCGGCCGGCGGCGACGGCTATCTCGCGGTCGGGCGCGTTTGAGGTCGTGCTCGGGTACGTCGTCGTTTCGTGGCGAGCCGACGAGGCGCATGAAGTGAAGCGGAGACGGTACCGGCCGCGCGGCACGGCGCCGATGAGGTAGGCACCGGTCGCGGCCGTGACGGCGGCGCCGTCGACTGCGCCCCGATTCACGGCGGCGACGCAGATTCCCTGCACACCTTGCCCGAAGGAGTCCGTCACCCGTCCCGTGATCGCGCCGATGAGGACGCCCGGGGAGGGCACCGACCGGTGTGCGGTCGAAGCAGGGGAGGAGGCGCCGGCGGGCGCACCCGCGACCAGCGCCACTGTGCCCGCCACCACCAGCGACAATGTGCTGGCGACGATGGCGGCCCTCCGGGAAACGTGCTTGTGGACGACCGGCATTCTGCCCCCCATCCCGCTGCCCCCGATCACAATGGCCCCAAGCCCGGCGAAGGCGCCGGCGCGCCACCAACTCGACTCGCTACCCAACACGATGGCAACTGCCGGGCGCTGGCGCAAGGGCCTTCGGCGAGCTCAGCCGTCGCGCGTGGGCCGAGCGGCGCGGCTCACGACGCCGGGTTCTCCACCATCGACTCGAACAGGATGGCGCCGCTGGAGTTGTCCCGGACGAGGAACAAGAAGGGGCGATTGATGTGCACGAACTTCGGCAACTCATACGCCGACGAGACGACGCCGATTCCCGTCGCAGCCGCCGCGGTCGTGCCCCTGGGGGTGACTTGCAAATAGGCGTGCTGTTCGACCGCCTTCACATACAGCGATTGGTTCGCTGCGATGCCGCCGAAGTCGGCCCCGATTCCGAAGGCCTGGGACATCCCCATGGACGACAGCACCTGGTTCAGTTGGTTGTCCGCACGGAGGGTGAAGGTGGGCATGGAGAGTGCGAGGCTCTGCACCGGCATCGCTCGCACCAGTCGACCCAGCGATCCCGGGGTGAGCGACGAGACGAAGCTCGCAAGCGAGGAGCGGGTCGGCATGACGACGAGGGCGCTCAGCTTGTGTCCCGCGTAAGGAAGCTGCACCGCGACGTACCGCTCGGTGGACGAGAAGGGCACCGACAGGGGGTGCGCCGGCGTCGAGCTCATGAAAGGAACGCTCTCGGTCCCGCCCGTTGCGAGCTGAAACGGCTCCGGGCCGGTCGCCCCGCGAAACCGATGCGCCCAGTCGGCGTGGAAGAAGACGGCGTTCGCAAGCACCAGCTCCGTGGTCTTGTCGAGGGTTCCCGGGCTGAAGAGCTGCTTGATCAGGCCCTTGGTGTTCTGACTCGTCCACTGGTTGATGGCCGCCACCGCTCCCGGGAGGTCGTCCGCGAAATTGACACGCCACGTTCCGGTCCGGAATTCGCTCGACAGGGCGCGAACGAAGGCCGCCCGGACATCGAGGTTCTGCTGGATCCAGACTGCGTTGGCGACGTCGAGCTCGGGGAGCCTTGCCGCATCGGCGCCGACGGGGGAGGTCTCGCTCGCGAGGAGCGCTGCGAGCCCTCGCCATCCGGCCGCCTGCGCAGTGGCGGAGAGCCCCTCGCTACGAAGCGCCGCGGCGATTCCCCGCTCGGTGGAACCGGATGCGCCGAGCTCGAGCATCGCGAGGGCCGTCGAGAGGCTGGACGGCGAGACGAGCACGTTGTCCGACGCAGCTGGGCCGGCCAACTGCTTGAGCAGATCGAGCGAGAAACTCACCTCGGCGCTCCCCACACGCCTCACCACTATCGGGGGTGCCGTTGTCGCCGGAGCCTCGTTCGCCGTCAGCTCGTAGGCAGAACCGATGCGCTCCGCGACGTAGATCTGGCCCGGCCGGTGGTCCGCGGAGTAGGTCTTGCCCGGAAGGCGGCTCCCGGGTGCGCCGCTTCCCGGGATGAGGACGCTGCCGAGCACCAAGGCCAGGACGACTGCAAGAGAACCGCCGGCGCCGAGGAGGCGGTGGCGGCGCAAGGCAAGGCTGCGACGCTTGGCCCGGGCGAGAAGCTCGTCGGGGTGCGTCGGCTCGTACCGACGACCGTCGGGTTCAGGCGTGGAGCTCATGGGCGTAGCCCTCCTCGAAGTCGATGCCGATGTTGGCGCGAAGTGAAGCAATCGCCCGGTGCAGATGGGTCTTGACAGTGCCGGCCGACACCCCGAGCGCCATCGCGACGTCTGCTTCGGGGAGGTCGCAGAGGTAGCGGAGGACGATGGTCTCTCGTTGGCGGCGCGGCAGGCGCGTCAACGCCGCGACGAGGGCGGCCCTCAGCACGATGTCGTCGGAGTCGTCTCGGCTCTCCACCGGTGCCGGCGCCGGCTGGCTGCGGGGAAGGTGGCGGAGCGACTCTCGCGAGGCGACCTTCAGCACCCAGGCGTCCCTCCACGGAAGCGGCGCGACTCTGGCCCAACGCGCATGCGCCCGTGCGAGCGCTTCCACGGCGACATCTTCGGCCGTCCACGGGTTTCCGGTGAGACGGCGGGCGACGCGGATCGTCCGGGGGAGCATGCGGGCGAAGAAGGCGTCGAACGTCTCCTCGTCATCACGGCCGGGCGTCGGCTCGGAATCCACCCTCATCGACCTATTAAAGGCCGCTTGGCACCGGTTTCGTTGACGCGCGGTGGCGGGAATCGAGGGCTTGTGCCACCTGCCGGTCGTCGACACGACCGATCGGCCAGCCGGTACCTTGACTGACGTCTGTCAAGCTCGTAGTATACGCCGTATGTTACGTCAGCTGGGTCAACGGCGAGCACTGACGTCGTGAGCGTTCGTCACGCGTTGCTCGCGCTGTTGAGCGAGGGGCCGAAATACGGCCTACAGCTTCGACAGGAATTCGAGGTGAGCACCGGCGAGGTCTGGCCCCTCAATGTGGGTCAGGTCTACACAACCCTGCAGCGGCTCGAGCGCGACGGCTTCGTCGAGTCCGACGACACCGAGGAGGCCGGTCCGCAGAAGGGATTTAGGATCACCGAGAGCGGCGAGAAGGAGCTCAACTTCTGGTTGAGCACCCCGCCGGACATGACTTCGCCGCCTCGTGACGAGCTCGTCATCAAGATCCTGTCGGCGGTGCGAGTACCGGGTGTGTCCGTCCACGACGTGATCCAGGTCCATCGGCGCTACCTTGTCGAGCTCATGCAGCAATGGACACGCTTGAAGGAGGACGAGGCGGAGTTCGACCTCTCCTTTGCTCTCGTCGTTGACGCGGAGCTGTTCCGTTTGGATTCCGTCGTTCGGTGGCTCGATACGGCCGACGGAAGATTGAAGCGCGCCGCGGTCGAGCCTCCCGTCTTCAGGTCCGGGCCGGTGCTGCGGCGGAGGCTGGTCACGCGGAAATGAGCTATCTCGAGCTGCGCAACGTCTCCAAGTCTTACGGAGAAGCCGCCGCCGAGGTGCATGCCATCACAGACGTTGAACTGTCCGTCGATCGCGGCTCGCTCGTAGCGGTCATGGGCCCGAGCGGATCGGGCAAATCGACGTTGCTCACGATCGCGGGCAGCCTCGAGGAGCCGACGAGCGGCGAGGTGTTGATCGACGGGGCGCCATTGTCGGCGATGTCCCGCAACGACAAGGCGCGCCTGCGGCGGCGCACCATCGGCTACGTGTTCCAGGACTTCAACCTGTTAGCCGGGCTCACGGCCGTTGAGAACGTCACGCTGCCCCTCGAACTCGACGGAGTGTCCGCGAAGAAAGCTCAGGTGGCGGGAATGGTCGCGCTGGAAGAGCTCGGACTGGCGGATCGGGCGAAGCACTATCCCGACGAGCTCTCGGGCGGCGAACGCCAGCGGGTGGCGATAGCCCGTGCGGTGGTGGGGGAGCGGAGCCTGTTGCTCGCTGACGAGCCGTCGGGCGCGCTCGACTCGACGAACGGCGACGCCGTCATGCGCATGATTCTTACTGCCTGTCACCGTGGTGTTGCGGCGGTCGTCGTCACGCACGACGCGCAACTCGCCTCGTGGGCCGATCGGGTGGTGTTCCTCCGCGACGGGCGCGTCGTCGATCAGACGGTTCCTCCGCCGAGTCCCGAGTCGCTTCTCGTGGAGAGACCTCAGCCGACTCCCTATCGCTGACCGGCGGTCATTCCTCTGCCAGCTGGTGACTGTCTGCGGCGGTGAGTGACAACCCGTAAACGCTCTTCAGCTTCTCGATCACCTCCATGGTCGACCCGCTGAACGGAGGTCGCCCCTCGAGGGCGTGGAGGGCGATCCCCTCCAGCAGGTCGCCGAAGGAAAGGTCGAGATACTCCGCCAGCCCCTTCAGCACCTTGATCAAGCGTCGTTCCATGCGAACGCCGGTTTGGACTCGCTCGATCGCTACCATGGTACAATGGTACCATGACGGCACCGATCTCCAGGAGGCTGCTCGAGGAGATCATCGCGGCCAGGCAGGGGTTCGGTCATCGGCAACACGTCGAGCTCGCGTGGCGGTGTCTTGGCTTGTGCGACTTCGAGACCGCCAAGTCGTGGATGGAGGACGCGATCCGCCACGTTGCAGCCGCCCATGGGACGCCTGACCTATACCACCAGACGATGACCGATTCGTGGCTGTATCTCGTCGCGTTACACCGTCGGCACTCAGCCGCGGAAACCTTCGACGAATTCATCGAGGAGAGTCCGGGCCTGCTCGACAAGCACCTGCTCCAACGTCACTACCTTCCGTCGACTTTGTCGAGCGAGGCGGCGAGAAGACACTGGGTAGACCCGGACAGGGAGGCCTTCCCACCGCTCGCCATGACCTAGCCGCGGTCCAGATGGTCCTTCGGTCGCGAGCGAGCATCGGGGTAACATGAGGTGTGAGGCGGTGCAGGCGTGGTTTGCGCGGGTTGTTCGTAGTGCTGGCGGGGGGCGCTGCATTGACGGCAGTAGGCGTCGCTCCTCTCGTGGCGAGCGCATCGGTCTCGGTACCTCAATCGGCCGGCCCGCTTCCGGACTTCGGCAACCCGACCGGCCATGCGCTCATACCGCAGGCCGGCGAGGCGGTCAGCACGAGTCACCCGGACCATGTCATCGGGACCGGCAAGCCCGCCAGTTGCACGTCCGCCGCAGTGGTCAAGGCTGTCGCCAGCGGTGGGGTCATTACCTTCAACTGCGGTCCGAGCCCCGTGACCATAACGATGAGTGCCACGGCCAAGGTTGTGAACACCAGCCACCAGATCGTCCTCGATGGCGGTGGGAAGGTCACCCTCAGCGGCGCCGGGAAGCGTGAGATCCTCTACATGAACACTTGCGACAAGAGACAGCAGTGGACGACCTCGGATTGTTACGACCAGGAATGGCCGGATCTCGTGGTGCAGAACATGACCTTCGAGGACGGCAATTCCACCGTCAAACAGTCAAAGGGAACCAACTTCGGAGGTGGAGGAGGGGGCGCGATATTCGACCTGGGTGGCCAGCTGAAGGTGGTCAACTCCCGGTTTGTCGACAACCGTTGCTACCGCGTCGGACCGGACCTCGGCGGCGCGGCGGTCCGTGCCCTGGCCCAGTGGCGCAACAAGCCCGTCTACATCACCAAGGACACCTTCCGAGGCGGCCAGTGCTCCAACGGGGGCGCGCTCAGCAGCATTGGGGTTTCTTGGGTGGTGCTCGACAGCCTCATGACCGACAACGACGCGATCGGCTACGGGGCGAACCCGGCCTCGCCGGGCACCCCCGGTGGCGGCAGCGGCGGCGCCATTTACTGTGACGGAGACAAGTACTCGCTCACGATCGAGGGCACGGTCATCCGCGGCAATCATGCCCGCGAGGGCGGTGGTGCCATCTTCTTCGTCAGTGACGACGACACGGGCACGCTTACCATCGAGCACTCGACCTTGCACAACAACCCGAGCGCGGTCTTCTGGACGAGACCGTACCCGGGCATCTTCTTTCTGAGCTCCGGGCACCCGAAAGTGATCGACTCGACGATCAACTGAGAGCGGCGCTCCTCTGCATCTAATTACGACTTGGAGTATGATCACAAGATGTCTAGTACCACGCCGACGGCGGCAATCGACCCCCGCAGTCCCGTCCCGGTGCACGAACAGGTGGCTGCTGCGATCCGTCGTGCAATAGCAGACGGCGAGGCGAAGCCCGGCGAGCGGCTACCTCCGGCGCGAGACATGGCCAAGGTGCTGGGGGTGAACTCCAACACGGTGTTCCGTTCCCTCCACACCCTCCGCGACGAGGGGCTGCTCGAGTTCTCACGCGGTCGGGGTGTGACGGTGACCGGCGCCGCCCCCCATCGCAGCGCCGTTGTCGACAAGGCTCGGGAGCTGGTCAAGCTCGCCCGACACTTCGGCTACCGGCCCGACGAGCTGATCCAGATCATCGAGCAAGTGTCGTAGCTCGGCCCGACGCGATCGGCCGACGAGATAGCCCGACGAGATAGCCCGACGGTAAAGGATCTCCTCTAGGGGGCTGACCGTGGATTTGGTCGTCGGCCAGGTCGGGTCGAGGGCGGGCAAGTCCTAGTCTTCCGTTGATGTCGGAGAACGCGCCCGTCGGCCTGGGGGCGATCCTGCAAGCCTCGCGTCGGTCCGACCCTGCCGACGTGCCGGCGCTGGCGGTGGCAGCCGCCGAAGGGTTCGGGGGCACCGACGTCGTCGTCTACCTGGTCGACTTTGGCCAGCAAGTGCTCGAGCCGTTACGCGACAACTCCAGCCACGAGGAGCTGTCTGATTCCGAGCCGGTCGCTACAAGCGTCGCCGGCCGCTCGTTCGTGCAACGCCAGACGATGACCGCCGAGCGGCCCGATGGCACCCGGGTATGGGTACCCGTCGTCGAAGGGACCGAGGTCACGGGCGTCCTCGCTGTCACCGTCCCCGAGGCGGACTTACAGACGATTGGGGCCTGTGAGGACCTGGGCCTCCTGGTCGGTTACCTGATCGCGGTTCAGGCACGAGTGACCGACGTCTACAACCTTCATCGGCGCCGCAAAGCGATGAACTTGGCTGCCAGCATGCAGTGGGATCTGCTGCCTCCGCTCGCCATCCAGTCTCGACGCGTTGCCGCGGCCGGCCTGTTGGAGCCGGCGTACGAAGTGGGAGGCGACTGCTTCGATTACGCCCTCAATGGTCCGCATTTCGAGTTGGCCATCATGGATGCGATGGGTCACGGGGTGCGCTCGGCGGTGACGGCTGCGCTCGCCGCCGGCTCCTACCGCCATGATCGTCGTGAGGGCCGCTCATTGCTGCACGCGCACCAGAACCTCGACGACGCCATCGCAGCCCAGTTCGGGGGCGAGGCCTTCGTCACCGGTCAGTTGGCCCGCATCGAGCTCGACACTGGCAACTTGACTTGGGTGAACGCCGGCCACCCGCTGCCGTTCCTCGTCCGCGCGGGGCGTGTCATCGGCCACCTCGAGTGCCCGCCGGCGTTGCCGTGGGGCTTGGGACCTTCCGACCCCGAGGTCGCGACGGCTTCGCTGGAACCAGGTGACAGCGTGCTCTTCTATACCGACGGGGTCGTAGAGGCGCGTGGATCCGGAACGGTGGGTTTCGGAGCTGACAGCCTCGCAGACTTGATCGGACAGCACGCGTCCGACCAGTTGCCGGTCAACGTGATCGTGCGCCTTCTCATCCAGGCTGTCCGTGAGTACCACCAGAATCGGCTCCACGACGACGCCACGATCCTCCTCGTCCAGTGGACAGGATCCGATCCTCCCGAACCGGGCGGCCGATCCGCGGCCGGTGTCCGTCAGTGGAGCGAGACTGCACCGCGCCGGCCTGCCTGAGGACCGACCGGAGCAGTCTCGCACCAGGTAGCTACCCGCCTGTCGAGATGGGAAACCCCCGGACCACTCGCACGTCTGATCGCCTGGTGACCGCAGCGCTCGGGGGTCGCAGGATCTCGCCCTTCCTCGGGCCGGGCGTCGACGGATCTTGCGAACGGGAGAAGGTTTTGATTGGAGAGAACTGGGAATAACGAAAGCGCCTGCTTGGTGACGGACCGCACAATCACGGTACGGATGTTCCGTGGGCCACAAGGGTAAACACAAGAGCCATTTACAGATGATGGCTACCGTCGAAAGGTCTATGACATGTATGTTGGTGGAGGATTGATCCTATTCATTCTCGTCGTCGCGCTGATAATATTCTTGGTTCGGCGTGCCTGACACTCGGGAGACTCCGTTCTGGATGCCAAATCCATCGGGGTTAATGCATGCCGCGCGGGTGAAGCAGGCCGCGCAGAGATGACCCGAGCCTGGGTCTGACGTCTTCGTTTAGAAAACCTCGCGCCGGGGTAGCACCCCGACAGCAACACGGCTCAGGCTGAGCACTGTCAACGAGAGCAACGAGACAGGACGAGAGCAACGAGACAGGAGGGGTATCGTGCGTTTCAAAGCCATATCCGTGATCATCGTGACCATTGCGCTAATGGGAGCTTCGGCTGGGGCTGCCTTGGCGATGGGGAACTCAGGCGGATCGACCGGCGCGAACGCCGGAATCGAGCGGTTCTGGGTGGGAAACTTCAGCCCTAAGACGGGCAACCCGACGACGTTCATCGGTACCGGTCTTTTCACCGCCGCTGGGAGAATTGTCGGGCCAAACGGCGACAAGGTGGTTTTCCCCAAGGGGAGCTTTGTTGTCAACATGAGCAAGACCACGTTCGCGTACACCGCCAACCCGCACACATGCCTTGCAACTCTCACCCTCGGCGGAACGATCAGACTGCAAGCCGGTACGGGTACCTATGCAGGCATCTCCGGGAAGCTAACGATCGGGGGCAAGGCCTTCGCCCTCTTGCCACGACTCAAGAACGGCAAGTGCAACGAGGCACAGAACGCCATCCCGGTCGCTCAGGTTGGGACCATCAGCGGGAATGGCCTGGTGACCCTCGGTACGAGCCCGCCACAGAATTCCTTGGCTTCGCGGGCGGGTTGACCCCTCAGGGTTCGCTCGGCGACGGTATCGCGCGCTTGATGATGAGCCAGAGGGTCTGAGCGTTCGCCGACGACCATTGCCCGACCGGGGTGTAGATGGACCGAGTCTGGCCGTCGAAGAAACCAGACGTCGTTTCGGCGAGTATCGACAGCGCAAGCATGGCGTGGATCGATTCGCCCTTGTAGAGGCCCGTGAACTCGAAGAGCTCGGAGGAGCCGGACGCGCTCTGGTCGTTCGGCGAGTGGCAGATGTTCTTGATATTCGATACCCCACCCAGGACCTCCTGCGAGAGCGTCTGATAGGTCCATGGCGTTTGCGCCGGCCAGTTACCGAGGGACGCGTCCGAAAGGCTGTCCGGTGACAAGACGTCCGCCCCAGCCCCTCCCGGGCTCGCCGACAGGCCCCAGTTGGAACTCGGGGCGAACACGGTCCAGCCGTTTGCCTGGAGAATCGACCACGAGGCAGTCTGCGCCTGGGCGGCGGCGTCCGATTCTGCGATGATCGTCTCGACCGCCCCGACGGTACAGCTCGAGGTCGCTGTGGTTGAGGTCGTGGGGGAAAGCGTCGTGGAGGTAGTGGACCCAGCGGTCGTCCCGGTGCCTCCGACCGTCGTGGTGGTAACGGGCGAAGAGGTGCTCGTGCTGCTACCGGGCGCAGCGGTGGAGGTCGTTCCCGAGCCATTCGAGCTGCCGCAGGCGGCCAGCGTCGCCACGGCGGAGAGGACCAAAGCGAGAGCTGCCGAGCGGTATCGGACGTGAACCCCAAAAGTCATCGGCTCAGACTATCTGTGTCCTGAACTCACGGCTCTGGCCCGCCTTTCGATGTGGCAATTCGGAGTCGGACTCACTCCTGTCGCCTGATCCACACCGACGCGTGCGCCGGCTCGACGGCCTGGTTGACGACCTCGAGCAGTTCGCTGCGCACCGTGTCGAGGTCGACGGCATCCCGCAGCCGGGCCGTGAAAGCGGCAACTGTCGCCTCGGCGTCGTAGTGGGCGCGGTTGAAGCGACGATCGACGACACGCTGGATTCGGACCCGGAGTGGGTTGAAGAGTGCGACCGCCGCCAGGGTGGACGCGGCTACAGCGATCGGCGTGTGGAAGCCGAGGGCCTTAGTCGAAAGGGTGATGACACCGACGTACACCCCAGCGACGAGCCCGGTGACCAGCGCGTAGGACAAGGTGCGACTTACGACGCGGTCGATGTCGTAGAGCCGAAGCTTCAGGACCGCGACGCCCATGCTGATCGGAAGTGCCGCTACTCCCATCGCCAGCACTACCTTCACGACGAATTCGACAGCCTGGCTGGCCGAGTAGTTACCGACAGCGAAGAGCGCGAGTGCGCTACAGATACAGATCACCACTCCGCCGTAGAGCCACTTCAGCTGCAATCGCCGATCACCACTCGAACGCCGGTAGTTCGGCACTTGGGCCACACCCCACAGCAGAAGACTTGCTACGAAGGCTGGAAAGACCGCGTTCTCGAAGACCCCCCACCACGCCCAGGCACCCGTGGAATGATCGATGGCCAGCAGGTTGCCGCCTCCGTCGACACGGACATTGTGCTGGAAAATGGCGGTGACTGCGATGCCAAGCGCACCTGCAATCCATACAACGCCGACCGCCGTAACGATCCACATCGCCCAGCGCGACAATCCAGACGGCCGCACCCCGTCAGGGAACAGAAGGACGGCGAATACGAAAAGGACGATGCCCGGAGCCCAGCTCGGCTGCAACAGGACGGCCACAGCCCCGAGAGGCAGCGTTCCGTGTCGCATTCGGTAGTCGAGAACAGAATAAGTGCTGGCGGCGATATTGAGGACGCTGAAGAAGGGCACGCCCATCAGGCACCAACCGATGGCATTCCGGGGCTGACGAACGGCGACAGTGAGACCGACGAGCACGGTGACGAAGGCGACGCTTCCCACAAGGGCTGTGGAGGGGGCGAGTTGGTGAGTGCGAGCGGCGAGTAGGAGGTCGACGACCCCGATGACCGCGATCAGCAATGCCAGGGCGACCGCCGTCACGGGTGACGCCAAGCGCGGGCGGTGCCCCGCGATCTGGGTCGTCATCGTCTCGCTGGCCGGCCGCGTATCGCCCACGGAGCGCAAGGGTAGGCCCCGAGCGTTCCGAGATCGTTACGAGTCTTGACGCCCGGTCCTGGTCGGGGTCTAAAAGCGCGCCGCTTCTTCCGAGCCGGTCGTGGCGTTGCCGGGGCTGTAGGAGTGCGCGCCCGCACCGGCCAGCCGGCCGCCGTCGACGATCAGGTACTCCTCGCGGATCGGCCGGTTCTCAAACCAGCACTCGAGGACCTCACGAGTTCCGGCCGCGTACCGGGCTTGGGCCGACAGCGAAGAACCAGAGATGTGCGGAGTCATTCCGTGGTTGGGCATCGTACGCCACGGGTGGTCAGCCGGTGCCGGCTGAGGGAACCAGACGTCACCGGCGTATCCGGCGAGCTGTCCGCTTTCGAGTGCTCGCACGACGGCATCTCGGTCGCAGATCTTCCCCCGGGCGGTGTTGACTATGTAAGCGCCTCGCTTCATCGTCGCGATGAGCTTGTCGTCGAAGAGATGCTCCGTCTCGGGATGAAGCGGCGCGTTGATCGTGACGACGTCGCAATTCGGGACCATCGCGGCCGTGGTCTCGTGGAAGGTGAGACCCAGCTCCTGCTCCACCTCTGTCGGAAGTCGGTGACGGTCGGTGTAATGCAGCTTGACGTCGAACGGCTTCAGGCGCCTCAAGACAGCGAGGCCGATCCTGCCGGCTGCGACGGTCCCGACGGCCATGCCTTCGACGTCATACGACCGCTCGACGCAATCGGCGATGTTCCAACCGCCGTGGACGACCCACTGGTACGACGGAATGTAGTTGCGAACGAGCGACAGGATCATCATCACGACGTGCTCCGAGACGCTGATGCTGTTCGAGTACGTGATCTCGACCACCGAGATTCCTCGGTCGATCGCCGCCTGAATGTCGACGTGGTCCGATCCGATTCCGGCGGTGATCGCGAGCTTGAGGTTCCGTGCCTTGGCGATCCGCTCAGCGGTCAGGTACGCAGGCCAGAATGGCTGGGAGATCACGATGTCCGCGTCCACGAGTTCCCGGTCGAAGGCCGAATCGACTCGGTCCTTGTCGGAGGTCACGACAAGAGTGTGGCCAGCGCCCTCGAGGAAGCTGCGTAGCCCGAGCTCGCCCGAGACGCTACCGAGCAGCTGACCCGGCACGAAGTCGACGGCGTGTGGTGTTGGTGCCGTCTGCCCGCCCGGGTACGACGAGATTGTGGGGATCTCGTCGCGGGCATACGCGGGCGGGTAGCCGTCGAGCGGATCGTCGTACAGGACGCACAGGACCTTCGCCATCTCGTATTCCTCGTTTCGCCGAACGCCGCGTTCGCGGCACGCATCGAACGAGTGAAACAGTGATCCGGACACAACCCGCGATCAAATAGAAAATCGCTAACAGCTGATCGGTCGTTCCTATCCTGTCGAGGCGAAAGCGGGGTTGGGACTTTGAACTACCGCCGCAGGCCAGGGTCGCGGATCACCGAATCGAGCGTGGGCTGAAGGTCGAGATGCCGCGAGACCTCGAGAAATGCCCTCGTCAACTGTGGCTCCGGATCGCTGTCCAGCCATACCAACCCGATCCGGCTCGCCCGTTCGGCGCCTTTAAAAGGCACGATGCGCGTCCCGGGCGGAATCCCGAAGGGTTGCAGCCAGGACTGCGGGACAACGCTTGCGCAGCCCCCCGACCGCACATGAGAGAGGAGAGCCGAGATCGAGTTCGTTTCGATCCTCGGAGACGGGACGGCTCCGGCTGCTCGGAAGAGGCCGTCGACGATGCGTCGGTTCTGCATGTCGCGCGTCAGCAGGCAAAGAGGGAGTTCTGCAGCCTCGGCCCAGTCGATCGTCAATTGCTCTTGCGGCAGTGCGTCCTCTGATGCGAGCAAGAGGTACCGCTCCTCGTACAGCGGCAGGCTTCTTACACTGCCGAGGGGGTCGCCATCAAGGTAGGTCAGGCCCGCGTCGAGGTCGAATGTCTTGAGCTGCCGATCAATTTCCGCGGAGCTCAGCGAGAGGATCGTAAGGTCGACGCCGGGATGTCGCCCGCGGAATGGCGAAGTGACGAGCGGCAAGGGTGGCAACGACGTCGGTATCGCTCCAATGCGAAGACGGCCAGTCAGCCCCTGACTCCGAGGGCCGAGGTCGCGAAGCAGCTCGTCCCGCTCGTGCAGCAGGCGCCGAGCGAAGTCGAGCAGCCGTTCGCCTTCGGGAGTAAGCCCTTGGTACCGATGGCCCCTCCTGACAATGGCGACGCCAAGCTCCGCCTCGAGCGTACGGATGCCATCTGACAAGGTGGGCTGGCTCACCCAGCAGGCAGCTGCGGCACGTCCGAAATGTTGCTCGCGGGCTAGCGAGACCAGGTATTCGAGCTGACGAAGCTGCACGATCTCTACATTTGCACGCAGGCCCACGTGCCGTTTCGCCATGGCACCTGCCGGCACCGCAGGTAGCAGAAGGCCGCATCGGGCGAGCTACGGATTACCTCATGATCTCGTCCTCATGAGCTTCCCAAGCGATTGATTTGGCCATAGCCCGACGCCGCCTTGGGATCGGAGCCGCTATGGGTCCAGGCGGGTCACCGTAAGGCGGTGTTCCCCGCGCGTCGCGCGGCCGGGGTGCCTACTCGTCGACTTCAAGCCGCTTGCCGAGACTGACAACATCGTCGGCGACAAATCCGATTCGGGAGAAGAAGCCGAGGGCAGGGGCGTTCGAGGAGCGCACTTGCAGATTGACCTTGGCGCAGCCAACTTCGCGTAGTTGTCGCTCGGCCTCGGCTATGAGTTGTCGAGCCCACCCTTGTCGCTGGTGCAACGGATGTACCGCGAGATAATTGATCCAGCCGCGATGGCCGTCGTATCCGACCATCACGCTTCCGATGATCTCGCCATCTTTCTCGAGGACGAGCAGGTTCTCCGGGTCGCTGGCGAGCTTGCGATCAATGTCTCGGCCAGGATTGTTCCAGGGCCTGGTCAGTTCGCAGGAGGCCCACAGCGAGGCGAGTGGGTCACGGTCTCTCTCTTCATACGGACGGATTGCTGTTGCCATGTGCTACCTCCGCACGAAGGAGCGCCGGATCAGACAACGCTTGGCCTCTTGCAGTTGTTTCGGGGCTCGGGGAGATGGTGAAACGGCGAGGGTCCGAGTCCCGACGGAAAGCCGGGAAGACGCCCGTCACGACAAGCTGAGCGCGGCTGCGGCCGAGGCCAGGTAGTCGATGTGGCCACCGATGGAGTCCAAGCCGAGTCCCATACTGACCACTGAGGCGTGGGTGCCACCCGCCTCGCGCCATCCGTCGATCTCCGCCGATAGCTCGCCAACCCCGCCCCGCGGAAGCACCACATAATCCCCGCCGAAGTCCTCGACCGGTCTGTCGAGGGCGACGACGCGCTCACGAAGCCGTTCCCATGTATCCACGACGTGGTCGACGCCCCCGCCGAAGAAGATGAAGCCATCCGCCAGCCGAGCGGCCCGGTCGAACGCCGCTTGGCCAGATCCACCAAGCCATATCGGAATGGGGTGCGCCGGCTTCGGCACGAGGGCGGCTCTGTCAACGCGATCGAAGCGGCCCGAGAAGTCGACGACAGGTTCTGTGAACAACTGGCGAAGCAGCCCGATCTGCTCCTCCTCGCGGGCGCCTCGGGTACGGAAGTCCTGTCCGAGGGCCTCGTACTCGACGTTGTTCCAGCCCACTCCCACGCCGAGGCGAAAACGGCCGCCGGATAGAAGATCAACATCTGTCGCCTGCCGTGCGACTAGCGCCGTCTGGCGCTGCGGAAGGACCAGGACCCCGGTGGCGAAACCGATTCGCTCGGTGAGCCCGGCCAGATAGGCGAACATCACGAACGGATCGTGGAAGGGGTCGTTCTCGGTGTATGGCCCAGTCAGCGGAGGCCTCCGATCGGCATGAACGGCACCGAGCACATGGTCGTAGGCCATGAGGTGGTCAAAGCCCAAGTCCTCGACCGCGGTCCCAATCCGCCGAACAGCGGTCGGGTCTCCTCGAAGCTCGTTCTGTGGGTAGACGACTCCGATTTGCATGGGCGCCAGCCTGCCACGGACTCGGTGCCCGATGATCCCAAGGCGCGCGCCTGACGCTGCCCTCAGGTTTGTTGTAGTGTTGTCATATGACAGTAGATAAACATGACAGCGAAGCCGCGGTTCCGCTACGAGTCTCGCCGATCGAGTTTCGTCTCGATCTCGCTTCGGGTGTACCGACCTATCTGCAGCTCGTCCATCAGGTCGAGCACGCGCTCCGCCTCGACTACCTCAAGCTGGGCGATCAGCTGCCGAAGGTCCGAGACGTGGTCGCAGAACTGGCGATCAACCCGAACACGGTACTGAAGGCTTACCGCGAACTCGAGACGAAGGGTCTCGCGGTTGGGCGACCCGGCCAGGGAACCTTCATCATGGCAACGCTCGGCCAGGTGGCGCTGCCCGAACTCACCGAGCTACGCCGCTCGCTCGTCTCCTGGATCACATCTGCCGACGCGGCGGGCCTCGACGAGGACGGAATTGCAGCGCTCGTCGCGAACGTGCTGCGGGATTTTCGTGAGCGTCGTGGGGGCACTGCCGACCAGCGCGGCGCAGCGCGACACGAGACGGAGGAGGTGGCATGAACGTCATCGAGACTCACGCCCTCGGCAAGTCCTACGGCTCGACAAGAGCACTCCACGACTGCACATTGGCGATTCCCGACGGGCACGTCGTCGCGCTCGTTGGTCCGAACGGCGCCGGAAAGTCGACCTTGCTGAACATCGCGGTCGGACTTGACAACGCCGAACGCTGGTGAGGTGACCGTTCTCGGCGGATGCCCGGCGGGTTCTCTGCCGCGCGCTCGACGGCATCGCCTTCGTCGCACAGGACACTCCGCTCTACAAAAACCTTTCGGCGGCAGACCTTCTCCACGTGACCCGCAACCTCAACCGCCGGTTTGACGAGAGCTATGCGAAGCAGCGCCTCGACGAGCTCGGCATTCCGTTACGCCAGAAGGCGGGGAAGATGTCAGGCGGCCAGCAGGCACAGCTCGCCTTGACCCTGGCGCTGGCGCGAAAGCCGCTGCTCCTCGTTCTCGACGAGCCGATGGCGATGCTCGATCCCGTTGCCCGGCACGACTTCATGGCGACGGTGATGACGGCGGTCGCAGACGATGGCGTCTCGGTCGTTCTCTCGTCGCACGTCCTCGCCGAGCTCGAGCGGGTCGCCGACTACCTCGTGCTCGTTTCACGCGGCAGCATCCAGATGGTGGGCGAGGTCGATGATCTCCTCGGGCTCCATCGCGTGCTCATCGGCCCAGCCTCTGAATCCGAGCGGTACGCCCAACAGTGGAACGTCGTGCACGAAAGTCGTGCCACGGCCCAAGCGCACCTCCTTGTCCGTTGCGACGGCACCTCCGATCCGGTGCCAGCGGGATGGGAAGCGCACTCGGTCACGCTCGAAGAGCTGACCCTTGCCTACCTGCGCGAGCCCGACGCGGCGGCGCTGCCCGGCCCGGCCCGTGCCCGCAACGCCAAATCGTCGGTGGTGACGAGTTGACCGCGATGACCGTGCTCACTGTTCCCCCTCGTCCGGAGGAGGATGCGAGCCCGCGACCAGTTCCCTGGCGACAGATGGCCTGGGTCACCTGGCGTCAACACCGGACGGCGCTGATCGGCGTGATCGCGTTCATCGGCGCGCTGGCCCTCTGCTTTTTGATCGTCGGCCTTCAGCTCCACCACGCTTACGCCGCCGCGATTGCCTGCCATCCGGCGAGCTCGGCCGCCTGCAATGCCATGGTCACCAAGTTCAATGGCATCGGCAACTTTCTTTCCAATGGCGTTCCCTTGCAGGTCGTGCCGCCGCTGATCGGAGCGTTCGTGGGGGCGCCAGTGCTTGCCCGCGAGTTCGAGACCGGCACCTTCCGCTTCGCCTGGACTCAGGGCTTCGGGCGGTGGCGCTGGACGCTCGCCAAGTTGGTGGGGCTCGGGGTCGTGGTGGCCGCGGCCAGCGGAGCCCTCAGCGTGCTGGCCTCTTGGTACTACCAGCCGTATTTCGCCTCGGGCAACCAGTCCCCGTCCCTTGCCAAGTTCAATCCGCTCAATCCCGGACTGTTCGACCTACGCGGCATTGGTTTCGCCGCGTGGACTCTGGCGGCCTTCGCCGTCGGCGCCCTGGCTGGCGTGCTCATTCGCAGGGTCGTCCCCACCATCGTCACCACTCTGGCTGTTTACGCAGGGCTCGCCTTCGCTACCGGGGGGTGGCTACGCATGCACTATGTGACTCCGCTGGTCACCAAGGGACTCAACGTGCCGGGCTCCGCGCGGATCGTGAGCCAATGGGGAAGTAGGGGCGGCCGGGTCGTCTTCACCGGGCCGCCGACGTTTCCGATCTACCAGCAGTATTGCCCCGCTGCGGCGGGCCCGGGCAAGGGCGGCGGGCCGTCGTCAGGGAATCCCCTCCAGTGCTTGGTCCAGCACGGCTTCACGTTCTGGACCAGCTACCAGCCGGCCAGCCGGTTCTGGGTGTTCCAGTGGATCGAGGGTGGCTGGCTGCTCGCGCTGTCCGTGCTGCTGATCGCCGTGACCGTCTGGCTGGTTCGCCGGCGCGCAGTCTGAATGCGGCGACTGAGCCCGAGTGAGATCAAGGATATTGGTCGGTGGCGCGCGCGACTCAACGGAACAGCCAGGTCAATAGATCGCGCGAGGAAGACTCGCCTAGTCGTAAACGGGAGTTCTCGAAGTCGCGTGAGGTATATTTGAGGCACGGAAGCGCCGGCGATACTGGAGACACTGCGCTCGATGTCTCACAGCCAAAAGCCTTCGTATGAAGGCGCGAGTCGGTCCTATTCGGTACTGATCTTTTCGAGCCTCTCCAGGCTGGCCGTCATGGACTCAAGCACCGAATTGGTCCCGTTGATCCACGCCCCGCCATCACGTAGGAGGTCGTCCGGCAAGGGGCCATAGTCAAAGACCTCGGTGACAAAGGTGGCGTCGTCACCATCTGGTGTGAGGATGTAGCCCCAGCGATAGCCCGCAGGAATGCCGACCTTGGATGGATCATCACCCTCAGCCCGAGAAGGGTCTCCGGGAGCCGGTTCCCAAAATATGCGCCGATCTGGCTCGAACTCCACAACATAATTGATCATTAGGTAGTCGTCTCCGAGCCGATGCATCTTCATGGTGAAGGTGTCGCCCACTTCGGAGATGGGACGGTCGAGGACGGCTCCCCGGAGCATGCCCGATCCGTCGAAATCCATGTGCCGTTGGGGATTCGCCACGATCCTGAAGATGAGGGCCGCCGGTGCTCCGATCCTGCGTGACACTTCGACCGCCTTGCTTGCCTCTGCCAAGGTCGAGTCCTCTCTTTCTCTCCGCCTCTACAATCTGCGTCTGCTCTACCGAGTGCACGTCAGTGGTTTCATGCAGTTGGACGTGAATCCGCGGTACCTTCCCGCTGCACTCCGATGTCACTACTAGGGCCGACCTACGTGGGGCGCGGGCTGGTCGGGTGCTGCCGACAATTGCCCTGTCAGACCCGGTCCTTGGGTCATCGCTACCTCCATGCCGCGCCATTCTCCGGCACCGATAAACAGTGTCCGCCCGTCTCCGCCACCGAGCATGCAAGCAAAGCAACCTCGATCGACGGCAACGGAAGCGAGTACTTCGCCGCCTTCTCGTACGCGTACGCAGCGCTGGCCGGGGACACTTGCGACCCAGACGGCACCGTCGGCGTCGGCGCAAATGCCGTCGGGTGCGTGCTCTAGCTCAGCCCAGACCCGAACTCTGGAGAGCGTCCCGTCGGCTGCCACCTGAAAGGCGAGTAACTGCTTGGCATGTGAGTCGGCAACCACCAGAGTCCGACCATCGTCGAACAGGGCCATCCCATTGGGCCACTTCATGCCCGCGGCAACCTCGATCGCACTGCCGTCAGGGCGAACGCAAATGACGGTCCCCGGCCCGCCGTTCACGTAGGCATTGCCGGAAGCGTCAACGACGAGTTCGTTGCAGGGCCCGGACCCGAGGCCAGTCAGGTCCGCCACTGTTTCAAGGCCTCCGTCTGGCTCCAGACGCATCAGCAGCCGCCTCGGCCCGTCGATCACGAGCAGTCGACCGTCGGGTAACCAGTCGATACTGAAGGGAATCGTCCGGGGCGCGAGGCGGGCCATGACTTCGCTCTCACCGTCGACCGTCACCGCCACCACATCGCCGGCGCCCCAGTTGCATAACCAGACTCGGCCATCATGCCACCGCGTCGACTCCGGAAAGCCCAAGCCGTCAAGCAACAGCCGTGCCTCAGACATCCGAGCACCTCCTCTGGAGATTATTTCTTCGCTGGCTCGTAAGTGGAGATGACGATGCCGCTGGTCGTTGTCGTGCTTTTAACGAGCCGGAGCGTCGAGTGCACATGCTCCGGAAAGAGGCGCCGCCCGCTACCCAGCACGATCGGGTGGATCATGAGGAGGTACTCATCGATCAAGTCAGAGGCCATCAGCGAAGCGATAAGCACGCCGCTGCCCATGATCGCGAGAACCCCTTCGAGGCGCGCTTTGAGCTCTCGCACGGCGCCGGCAGCATCACCTTCGAGAAGCGTTGAATTCGGCCACGCGAGCGGATCGCGGAGAGTGGTCGAGGCGACGTATTTGGGTGTGTTGTTGAGCGCGTCCTTGAACGGGCCACCAGTCGCGTTCCAATACGTCAGTAGGCCTTCGTAGGTGCGTCGCCCGAACAGCCACCCGGCGAGTCCTCCGCTGGCACCCATCCGCTCGCCCATCGCCTTACCGGCCTCGTCACCCGCACTTGCGGACCGTTGGCCCCAACCACCCAGCGTGAATCCGTCGCGTGGGTCTTCCTCGGGTCGCCCAGGCCCTTGCATGACCCCATCGAGGGTCAAATGATTCATTACGACCACCCGACCCACTTTTCGCCTCCCTTGGTTCCAGCGCACAGCGCAATCCCATCAAACCGTATTCGGTCTGGTCGACACGGCAGACCAAGTAATCGAGCGGCGGACGCCAACGCTTGCGATCCTCGCTGCCGCGGTCAGCATTGGAGCGACCCAAGGACCGAAGTCCGGCCGTGCGCTGTCCCCGCTACGTTGCGTGAGTTTGAGGCATGAGGCATGAGGAAGGGGTTACGACTGGGCATTCCTCCCGGTACCGCTGCACGCTGGGCGACGGCTTTCGTCATCCTCCGCGAAATCCTTGCTCTGCTCGCGGCGGTAGGGGGCACCCCTCCGACGCTGGCGTGCTGCTGGCAGAGTGGACCTCGATCGTTGGTGGCTGGTGGTGCCATCCGGGGAAGGAGGCTCGACTTGAGCCCAGCCTTCTTTTTGGGGACCGCACCGGTTACAGTCCTGCCGGTCTGGGGATGGCGTGTCCTGCGATCTCGTGGGTCTCGTCCTCGAGCATGGTGCGGAGGAGGAGCGCGACCCACGTGCGGAAGGGCTTCCAGGCCTTGCTGATCTCGGCGATGTCGGCGGCGCTGGGTGGTGCCTTCAGGTCGTAGGCGATCGCCATCGCTCGAGCGAGGCGCGGCTCGGCGGTGGGCGTGTAGTCCGGATCACCCGCGCCGCGGAGAAGAATCAGCTCGGCCGAAAACGGGCCGATTCCGGGAATGGCGATCAACTCCTCGAGAGCCTGGGAACGAGGGATTGACCTCAGCCGGGCGGCGCCGAGGGTCCCGCGGAGAGCGGCCTCGGCGACGCCTCGAAGTCGTTGGAGTTTGGTCTCGCTAAGCCCGTTGATCGAGGACAGCTTGGCCAGCTTGGCTGGGTTCGGGAAGGCGCGGACCATTCGACCGCCAACGTCGATGGTCTCGCCGTGTTCGGCGGTCATGCGTGACTTGATTGCGGCTGCCTGCCCGATTCGGATTCGCTGTCCGATAACCGACCACGCTGCTGCTTCGTAGGGCGACCAGAAGCACACGGGGCGGAGGCCGGGATACCTTGACTGGAGTTGAGCGACTACTGGGTCGTGACGAGCGATGTCCGGAAAGCCTCGACCATCGACGTCGAGCGAGAGGATCCGCTCGACCTGCTCGACTGCCGTCGCGATTACCGCTGGGGCAAGCGTGTCGCCCGCGTGAATCGTGCCGTGAACCGCACCGGTTTCTTCGTGGACACGCACTGCCACTGGGTCCCAGTAGCCGTCGACGCAAAAGGCCATGTCCAAGCTCGCGGCTGACTCTGCGTCGTAGGCAGCTGGAGCGAATCCCTCGAGGTACCTAATCGATGCCGCCAACGAATAGGGCCCCTTCGGGGAGAAAACAAAGCTTGTGGCGGGAGCCGCCTCAGCCATGGATGGTCACGGCGTAGCCGTCGGGATCAGCGAAGGTGAAGGTGAGACCGAAAGGCCCATCGAAAGGTGCGACCAGGATCGGGACTCCGGCGAGAACCATTGCATCGTGCAGATCCTGCGGATCGTCCGCCTTCAGCCAGATGGCCACTCCCCATCCGAGGTGCTCGACAGCCTCAAGATCGACGAGTGGCTCCCGCACGGCGAACGCGATGGGCTCCGTGGCGAATACCACGGCGTGCTCAGGACTCACCTGAGCACGAGCGAGGCCAAGGTGCTCTGTGTAGAAGGCTGCGGAAGCCTCCAGATCGCGAACCTGGAGTGCGATGAAGTCAGGGCCGAGTGCGGTCATTGGGTGTCCATTTCTGTGAGTGGGATCAGGTAGCCTGTATCAGGCACCCTGACATTGTATCAGGTGAACTGATAATGAGGTGAGCGTGGGCCAGGTCACGACGGCCAGAGTGGGCTACTTGATAAAGAGGGCGCAGATGGTCCTGCACGACACGATGGCGGATGCTCTCGGGTCTCACGACCTCACGGTGACCCAGTTCGCCGTCCTCACCGCTCTAGATGAAGAACCCGGGCTCTCGAATGCCGACCTCGCTCGTCAGGCATTCGTGACGCCACAGAGCATGCACGCCGTACTGCAAGAGCTGGAGAGGGTCCAGTTCGTGGTGAGGCGCCCTCACCCGCAGCACCGACGCGTCCTCCAAGCCGCGCTAACTGAGGCTGGTCGGCGGACTCTGAGATCTGCCGCCGATGCGGTCAATGCCGTGGAGGAGCAGATGCTCCGCAAGCTCTCCGACCCGGCTAGATCGAGACTCGCGAGCGCGCTCTCGTCCTGTATCGACGCGCTGACCGAAACCCCATCATTTCCCGCCGCTCGTCGACTCCAGTGATTAGGCCCACCATCGTCGGTGATCATGACAGGTACCATCGAAGCCCTCGCATGACCACGCCCTCACCAACCCCGATCGTCGTGGGAGTTGCCATCCTCCGACCGCACGTCATGCGGTTGCTCTTCGATGACGGCGCCGTCCGTGACATTCAGTTCACGCCCGGGGAAACTCAGGCGTCCCTGATCAAGCCCCTTGACGACCCAAACTTCTTCGCCCAGGTCCGAGTCGACCCCGAAGCTGGCACCGCCGTCTGGCCGAACGGACTCGACTTGGCACCTGAAGTCCTTCACGGTGATCACGAGCCGGAGAAGCCGCTCGGCTTCCGAGACGTGACAGCTGCTCGCCAATCGGCCTGACCAGTAGCGTCGCCAACCCTGCCTTAGGCGCTGAACGCCCTTGGGCCGCTGCGAATCATCTCCGTCGCTCCACGCTGACTATTGACTGAGTTGATACCCTCAGTCTGTTCTCCCGTTTCCGAGTGTTCCTCTGCCCTGTCGACCAGGATCGGGCACTAGCGACCCTTAGGGCTCGTGCCGCCTCACGGCGCCGATCTCAGAATGGCGACTTCGGGCATCTCCTCGGGCGGGCCGAAGCTGTGCTCGGCCAGCCAGCGGACGTTAAGCAGGCATCGCAACGACCACCACGCGCGGACGAGGTCGCGGTCGACGTTGGTGCCGTAGCCGGCGACGACGTCGCCAAGGCGCTCCTCGTGTCCGAGCGTGAGGGTGGCGAGGTCGAAGAGCGCGTCGCCCTGACGCGCCTCAGACCAGTCGACGACGCCCGTGACCTCGTCACCGGCGACGAAGACGTGGTCGACCTGCAGGTCGCCGTGGATGAACACCGGTGTCCACGGCCGGAGCGCAGTCTCGGCGAGCCGGCGGTTGCGCGTGACCACCTCGGTGGGAAGGACGTCGTTGGCGACGAGCCACTCGCACTCGGCGTCGAGCTGTGAGGCGAACTCGTCGACGGTCCGACCGGGCCATGGCGGCAGCGGTGAGGCGTGCAGCGTCCGAACGGCGCTACCGGCCGCAGCCCACGCTGCCGACGAAGCGGTCGACGGTTCGCCGAGGTGGCCGAGTGCCGTCCCCGGGAGCGCGGCGAGCGCGAGCACGGGCGGTTTCCGCCACAGGATCTTCGGGGTCGGGACCGGCACCATCGCCATCGCCTCAACCTCGACGTCGGTACGGGTCTGATCAGCGTCGACCTTCAGGAACACGTCGCCGACGCGCAGGGTCGCGCGCTCGTTATGGGCGACGACAACATCGATCTCCTCCACATCGGCCATCATCGCGGATGACCACTAAAGTCTGCTGGGCAGCGAAGACCAGATCGGCGACGCAGAACACCGACGCCGAACGCCCTCTTACGCGCCGTAAAGACCGTTCCGGTAGTGACTTACACGACGCGTCAGGAGGTCACCTGTTGTCGCGACGCGCCGACGGAGCTGACCGGCATGGAGGCCTAGCGATCTTCCGGAACGTGACAACCCGCTCGACGATGACGATGATGCCGATCCGGCTTGACGCGCGTCACCCGAGCAGACCCCGGAGAGCCGGCCAGCACACGCGGCGGCGCCAGGCCGCCCGGACGGACGGGACGGCGAGCGGGACCGAAGCCCGGAACGGTTGCGGTACTCGGCAGGCGGCGAGCAGCTAGGGCTCAGGGGCGATCGATGGCACCGACTTGGCGAAATTCGAGAATCTCGAGCCCAAGCGCCTCTATCTGCGCTAGAACCCCGTACACCGCTGACCGATCCTCAAGCGAGCCCGTGAGCACGGTCTCGCCGCCTCGCATCTCCGACCCCATGGTTGGAAACGCGGACAGAGCGGTAGCTCCGAGGCGCCCCCTTATCCGGATCATGTACTGGCAGCCGTGCTGTGTGGCCACGCGGTGATGCTGGGGCATGGCCCAGTGAGCGGTCGCCACCGGAATCAGATGATTTGTTCGCGCGCGGACGCAGAATCACTTCGGCGGCGATGTTGCGCGCCCAATGGCAAGGAGCCGCAGCTCGCGTGCTTGTCGCACGGCCGAACTGCGGTCACTCGCGCCGAGCTTGGAGTAGATACTGCGGACATGCGTGTTGACGGTGTTGACGGAGACGTGGAGCGATCGCGCGATCTCGGGCCGTGTGAGGTTTGTCGGCAGGAATCGCAGCACTCGCAGCTCGCTTGGGCTGAGCTCCTCCGATTGCGGTGGACGTTCCCGGTCCATGCGTGGCGCCGGTGCGCCTCGTAGTAGGTCAACGACATCGGCGAGCAACGAGCTATGCGCCGTTTCGTGACGTGGGAGGACGTCGAGGAGCCCGGCTGCGTTGGCCATAGCAAACGGGAAGATCAGCCGATCTGGTTCAGCAGCAGCGAGCGCGGCCTCGGCTTCAGCAGCAGCGGCGTTCCGATCGCCTAGCGCTAGGTGCGCGAGGCCAGCGAGCACATGTCCTTCGACGAGTGCGTACGCCGGAGAGCCGGACGGTGGCATCATGCGCTGAACGTCTCCGAGGACAGCGAGCGCCGTGGCAGGGTCTCCCTCTGCCAGGCTGATTGCTGCTCGCGCGAGGTCTATGGCGTCCATCCATTCGTGTGCGGTGGAGAACTCGTCCAGCCGTCGCGCGCTTCGTCTGGCATCCCGAGACAAGCCAGCCATTCGGCGATCACCGGTGCGAGAATATGCACACCGGTGAGAAGGGATTGCGCCTGGGCTGCTGCGGTTAGCGCCTCGAGTGCCGATCGACGCTCGCCGCGACCGGCATGCAACATTCCCGTCACCATGTGCAACAGCACCGCGGCAGCAGGGTCAGTGTCTGCCTGGAAGACTTCCCAACCGTGGCGGAGGAAGCGCTCTCCCTCCTCGAACTCGCCCGTCCACACCGCGATCGCGGCAAGCGCCCCTAACGCCGGCGCGAGCACCGGGCGATCGCTCAAGCCATAGCCCTCGGCCAGGGCTAACACGTGACGACCGCGTTCACGTGCGCTGGTGAGCGAGATGAGCGTTGAGGGAAACGCCTGATACGCGCGACACGCGACCTCTATGTAGGGTCGGCCGATCGCCTGAGCGATTGTCGCTCCTTCGGTGACATGCCGCTCGGCATCGGCAAATTTACCGGACCACGTTTCGACGATGCCGAGGGTCATCAGCGCAACTGCGTGCAACTCAGTATCCACCCCGATGAGGTCGCCCGACCCACCTGCAGTCGAGGTTCCGAGCAGATTCACTTGCTCGATTACTTCCGCAAACTGGCCGCTACGTCGCGCGAGCGCTAACCGCAGGGACGCATTTGCTATCGCCAGGCGACGGCGACGGGCGGGAGGCGCGCTGTCCAGATGGGACTCAGCCATCGCCAGGTGAGCCGATGCGTCCTCGAGCCGTCCGTGCGCGAGCTGCGATGCTGCGCGAGCCAAAGCCAGCTCAGGATGCCCAGCCGATGCCCCGGCAGGAAACGATCGCAATAACGCGGCAAGGCTGCCTTCCTGACCGTCGAGCACCAGGCTGAACAAGTGGTCCGCGAGGAGCCCGGCCGCATCGGGCCAGTCGCCGGCGGCGAGCGTGTGTCGAATGGCCTCGAGGATGTGACCGTGATCAGCGAACCACGCTGCGGCCTTGCGGTGGAGCCCAGGAGCCTCCTCAGCCAAGGTTCGGCGCAGTTCCAGGCGCAAGAAATCCACCAGAAGCTGGTGGTAGCGGAACCACGTGCGTTGGGCGTCAAGCGAAACGACGAATGCGTTGGAGTCCTCGAGTGCCAGCAGCATCTGCTCACAGCCTGTGCGGCCAGCCAGCAGGTCGGCCAGTTCGCCGTTCAAGCGATCGGCGACCGAGGTCCGCAGCAGCATGCTCTGAACCTCGATGGGCTGGAGGTCGAGCATCTCGGCCATCAGGTATTCCCCGATCGCCCTGTCGGTCCCCGAGAACTCATCGACGAAGCGGTCGGGTTCCGGGTGACCGCTGAGAGAAATCACCGCCAAGCGCAAGCCAGCTGCCCAGCCCTCCGTGCGTTCGTACAACGCGGCCGCCCCCGAATCGGACAAACTGATCCCAGAGGCGGCTAGCAGTTCGCGTGTCTCGCTCGCTGTGAACCGCAGATCGCTGGCCCGAAGCTCGGCGACCTCGTCGGCAAGCCTGAGCTGGTGCAGTCTGATCGACGGATCGCGACGAGACGACAGCACGATGCGCGCCGATTCCGGAAGAACGCTGAGCAAGCCCTCAAGCTGTAAGAGAGCGTCCGCGGAACTCAACTCGTGGAGATCGTCTATGACCAACACCACGACTCCGGCCGCTTTCGCGAGTTCCGATACGACCATGTCGACCATCACGTCGCCGTCGAAATCGGGCGCAGCCGCCTTCCTTGGTGCATAAGCGATGGCATCGGTTTGACGGATCGCGTCCAAGACGGCGAGCCAGAATTGCTGAGCATCCTGCTGGTCAGGGGGCACCGACACGAAGGCCACTCGGCGATCATTTCTTGCTGGGTCAGACCAAGCACGTAGAAGCGAGGTCTTCCCGCTCCCCGGAGGCGCCGAGATGACCGTCACCTTCCTCAGGGTGGCGCGATCCAGCGCGGCCAAGAGGTCATCACGACGAAGCAGACCCACGGCTTGCGAGACGCCCGTCGAGGCCCGCCCGGAGTGGGGCGAGGTCGGACGTCTCGGCGCGCTCGGACGTCTCGGACTCACCACCCCAAGACTAGGGCGCCGCTATCGAGCGACCCTGCCCCAGCAACCAGGAGAATCACCAGCATCCGGTGATGGCGGCTCACCTGGATCGGGGCGATCCTCGGTCGACGCCCAGGTATCGACCCCGGCAGCCGGCGGCAAGGCGACGCCCTGGCGGGCGCTCGTCGACTCGGTCGTCGTCATGGAGCGCAACCTCATCGCCTTCGCCCGCGTGCCGAGTCGCTCTTCTTCTCGAGCGTGCAGCCGGTCATGGTGGTGCTCCTCTTCCGATACGTCTTCGGCGGAGCGATCATCGCCGCCGGCGTACCGGGCGGCTACGTCAACTACCTCATGCCGGCCATCTTCGTTCAGACCGTTTGCACCGGAAATCGTGGGGTGCAGGGTTTCGCCACGTATCAGCCCGTGTCACCGTAATCCGGTGACGCCTCCTCACCTGCCTGGAGCCAACACTTGCTGCTGGGCCGCCCACCGGCAGGCAATTCTCAGCACCGGGTTGACATCGGCGAGCGCCTTGTGCAGCCAGGAATTCCAACCGAAAGGAGATCCTCCGTGAGCGCCGAACAGCGAGCGAACCTCGAGGCAATCCTCCGACAGTCAGCCTTCCCTCCTGACAGCGACGTCAACGCGCAGCGCCGACAGCTCCGGGAACTGGCGTCGGCGCAGCCACTGCCCGCCGACATCACCGTGACCTCCGTACCACTCGGCGGCGTCCCGACCGTCGAGATCACCGTCACCGGAGTCGAACCCCGCCATGTCGTTCTGTACTTCCACGGCGGCGTGTACGTCCTCGGGGACGCCCTCCAGGCCGCCGGCCTTGCCGCCCAGATCGGTCGGCCGGCCCAGGCCAGGATCATCTCCGTGGACTACAGCCTCGCCCCGGAGAACCCGTATCCAGCAGCGGTCGACGACGCCCTCGCCGCCTACCAAGCTCTTCTGCAGGCCGGGATAGACCCGGCGGAGATCGCCTTCGCAGGTGAGTCCGCCGGCGGCGGGCTTGCCATCGCCACCTTGGTCAACGCCCGCGATCACGGGCTACCACTACCGGCTGCCGCCTTCGTCATGTCGCCGTACGCCGACCTGACCCTGGCGGGGGCGACCATGGACACGAAGCGCGCCGTCGACCCGCTGCTCAGCCGGGAGAACCTCCAAGCTCGGGTCCCCGACTACGTCGGGCGACAAGACCCCGCCACCGCCCTCATCAGCCCCATCTTCGCCGACCTGTCCGGCCTGCCGCCCCTCATCATCCAGGCCGGAAGTCACGAGGTTCTCCTCGACGACGCCATCCGGCTCGCCCGTGTGGCCGCCATCGCCGACGTCGCCGTCACCCTGGACGTCACTCCCGGCGTGCCGCACGTCTTCCAGGCCTTTTACCCCATGCTCGACGAAGCGGGCGCCGCCCTCAACCGAGCCGGGCAGTTCCTCTCAGCGCACTTCGCCAGCGCTGAACTCGTTACCGCATGACGCCCTGACCACAGCCCGCGGGTCGGAGAATCACCAGCATCCGGTGATGGCGGCTCACCTGGACGGGGGCGATGGTCGTACTCGATGCACAGTGCCCGCAGGATTGGGGGAACCTCCCGACGGCAGATCTCGGCGCCCACTGCCTTCCCGCCGAGAAGCCTTCGACTGAGAACCCGCCTCACAGTTCTATAGGGCTCCTTCGGGAGCAGGAGGACAGCCATCGTGTCAAAGCTTCACATCATCATCGGCAGCACCCGCCCCGGCCGAGCCGCCGACTTGGTTGCCCCCTGGGTCATTGACCGGGCACGGGCCCACGGGGGCTTCGACGTCGAGGTTCTCGACCTGCGCGACTGGGTGTTGCCTATGTTCGCGGAGACGTTCGAGACCGTGGGTGACTTCAACAACCCGACGTACTCGTCCCCCGTCGTTCGCTCGTGGAACCGAAAGATCGCCGAAGGTGACGCCTTCCTTGTCGTCACGCCGGAGTACAACCACTCGGTACCGGCGGTGTTGAAGAATGCCATCGACAGCGTCTTCGTCTCCTTCGGGTTTCGGAACAAGCCCATCGTCGCCGTCGGCTACAGCGGCGGAATAACGGGAGGGGTCCGCGCCATCGAGCACCTTGCGCAGATCGCCGTCGAAGCCGAGATGGTGCCTCTGCGTACGTCGACGATCTTCCCGCAGGTGTTTCAGGCCTTCACTCCCGACCACCAGCCGGTGAATCCCGTCGCTGATATCAGCTTGCGGACCGCCCTCGACGATCTCAAGTGGTGGTCTGACGTCCTCGAGAAGGCTCGTGCCAACGGCCAGCTTCCGCCGGCGGCATTCCGGATTCAAGCTGCAGCGGCCGCTCTCAACGAGGTCGAGGACGAGGCGGTCTAGAGGAAGTGTTCCAAGACACCGCTAGCAACTGCGCCAGCCGCGATCTACGAAGCAAATATCCAATCCAAGACATCAGGCAGCAGCAACGCGGCGCCTTGAAAAACGGTTCGGCGTCGACCGGCGACGCCGCCATGAAGGAGAAGTGAGATGGAACCTATAGCTGTACCCCTAAGCGATACGAACGAGACGATGCGGGTCAGTTCAGCTGAGGTCGGTCCCGACCCGAAACGCTGGTCCATCCTGGCTATCGTCGCTATCGCCCAATTGATGGTGGTGCTCGATGCCTCCATCGTGACCATCGCACTGCCGTCGGCTCAGCGAGCACTCCATATCTCGGTCGCCAACCGACAGTGGGTCATCACGGCCTACACCTTGGCCTTTGGCGGGTTACTGCTTCTCGGGGGTCGCATTGCCGACTTCGGGGGCCGGCGGCGGATGTTCATGCTGGGACTGATCGGCTTCGCGGCTGCCTCGGCGCTGGGCGGCTTGGCTGTCGATCAAGCCATGCTCTTCGGGTCCCGAGCGCTGCAGGGTGCATTTGCGGCGCTGATGGCTCCTGCGGCCCTATCGATCTTGACCATCACCTTTCAACACGACGCCGGGGAACGAGCCAAAGCCTTCGGCGCCTACGGAGCCGTCTCGGGTGCTGGAGCCGCGATTGGCGCGCTGGCAGGCGGTCTCCTCACCGAATATGCGTCGTGGCGATGGTGCCTTCTGATCAACGTTCCCATCGCCTTGCTGGCAGCGGTAGCGGCATCACGGGTTATCGGTGAGAGCCGGGCCAGCGGGACAACCCGATACGACATCCCGGGCGCACTCCTTTCGACGGCTGGATTGGTCAGCCTGGTCTACGGGTTCACCAAGGCGGTCACTGACGGCTGGTCGTCAGCGCCCACGCTCACGTTGATCGCTGTGGGCGTGACCCTTCTAGCCGCGTTTGTCGTGGTGGAAGCTCGCTCCGCCTCTCCATTGCTGCCGCTCCGGGTTGTCTTGGAGCGGAATCGGGGCGGCGCTTACCTGGCTGCACTGCTCAACGTTGTAGGCCTCTTCGCCATGTTCATTTTCCTGAGCTACTACATGCAGCAGATTCTTCATTACTCAGCAGCCAAAGCCGGTGTGGCCTTCCTTCCGTTCGCAGTCGGCGTGATCGTCGCCGCGGGGGCTTCAACGTCCTTGCTGCCCAAGATCGGTCCGCGAATTGCGATTACCGTCGGCCTTTTCACGTCTGCCCTGGGTCTGTTGTGGTTGACCCAGATCGGGGTGCACACGTCGTACTGGACCCACCTCTTTCCGCAGCAGATCGTTATGAGCGTTGGGCTCGGCCTGGCCTTCCCCGCTTTGAGCAGCACCGCGCTGACCAAGGTACGTGAGCGAGACTCTGGTGTCGCCAGTGCGATGGTGAATACGACTCAACAAGTCGGTGCGTCCCTGGGCGCGGCCCTACTCAACACCATCGCCGCCACCGCTACGGCAACCTACATCGCATCTCACGGGCCGCGACTCGCGCCGAACGCCGTCGTACACGGGTTCACAGTGGCCTTTGCCGTAGGGGCGGCAATCGTGGCGGCGGGCGCGATCGTCAGCGCGGTGCTGATCAACGCGAAGGCGAAGGATCCTTCGAACCAGACCACACCGGCCCCTGGCTAATCCTCCCACCCGTCATCTTCGGTGTGCGCTTCTGTCCCGGTCCAGAGAGGGCGTAGTCTTCACCCGCTCGACTGGCCGCTACCTTCGCCGTCGTTCGGCTGCAACTGACTAATGTCTAGTCAAAAACTGCCATCCACCTGCGTTCTATTTGGAGGCGGCGCCCAGAATCGAACTGGGGTAGAGGGCTTTGCAGGCCCTTGCCTAAACCACTCGGCCACGCCGCCCGGTACGGGCGCCTCCGCTCGATCGGGGATCGCTCGAGAGCTCCGAGCACCCCGGGGGAGCCGACCGACACTACCGCGGCTCGCAGCGGCGGCGTTCAGCCGGCCGTCGCCCAGAACTCCTCGAGCAGCGTTGTCATTTTCTCGGGGTGCGTGAGCATCCACCAGTGGCCGACGTCTTCCTGCTTGGAGAGCCGGGCACCAGAGCGCTCGGCCGCCCGCTCCGCTCCCCGGCCCGGAGCGAAGGGGTCGGCCTGCGGCGCGAGGACGAGGCCGGGTGCAGGGATGTCCGCGAAGTCGGCGCCCCACTCCTCGTGCACCGAGACCGCAGAGCGGTAGAGGGCGAGGATCGCATCGGCCATCGTGCGGTCGAAACCCTCGCACATGACGAGGGCGTCGGCTTCGGGCACGCCGTACCGCGCCAGCAATGTTGCCCGGTCGGCGACACTGAGTGAGAGCTGAGCGTCCATCCATCCCTCGCCCTCGCCCGCGGTCTGCCAGACTTTCGCGAGGGAATGCCAGGCGAAACGGGGGTCCGCCGCCCCCCCGGCATCCGTCACCCAGCTCGTGACGAGGTCGGGCCGAAGGCTGACGGCGCGCATGACGAGGATGCCACCCCAGTCATGTCCAACTAGGTGGACCGGGGCCTCCTGATCCTCGAGCTCGGCGAGGAGCCAGTCGGCGTAGGCTTCCATGGAGGGTTCGAAACGTTCGGGCACCGAGCAGCCGAAGCCCGGCATCGAGAGCGCAACGTGGTCATATCTGGTCAGCCGGCCCCGCACATGGTCCCAAACCCGGTGCGTCTCGGGGACGCCGTGGACGAACACGACTCGCATCACGTGAAGGCTACGGCGCAATCCCTCCGAGGGTCCGGTCCGTACCACCCGCTAAGTCCGGGACGCCGTGCCAGACGCCCCAGAGAACCCTTCGGGAGGATCCATGCACTTTGACTTCAAAGCCCGTTCACGTGGTCGCCGGACGGTCGCGGCGCTCGTCGGCGGCGGCGTGCTGAGCGTCGGCGCCGTCGCCGGTGTCCTGCCGTCCCTCGGTGCCACCGCGTCCGCCACTGCTCGCAAGGCCGCGCCGGTACTCCAGGCCATCAACGTCCCGAAGTACCCCGGCGTGCTCGGGAACTCGAAGAGCCGCTCGCTTTACCTCCTCGCGGACGAGGCCGGCGGAAAGCTCCATTGCACGGGCCAGTGCCTGCAGTTCTGGTTCCCGGTGTACGTGAAGAAGGGCAGTCACCCGTCGAGGAGCGCCGGCGTCAAGGGCAAGATCGGGATGGTCGCCCGCAAGCTCAGCAAGACGGTCACCAAGTACCAGGTGACCGACAACGGCTACCCCCTCTACACGTTCGCGGGCGATACCGGCCCCAAGCAGTCGAACGGTCAGCACGTCAAGTTCGCCACCGGGGTCTACTGGTACCTGGTGAGCGCATCTGCCAAGACTGCCGCGAAGACGCCGGTGAAGAAGGCGACCGTTACGGGCTCGATGCTGCAGGACATCAACGTCGCGAGCTATCCAGGGGTGCTGGGCAACTCGAAACAGTTCTCCCTCTACATCCTCAGCGACGAGACAGGCGGAAAGCTCCACTGCACCGGCGGTTGCCTGGGCTTCTGGTTCCCGCTGTACGTGGCGAAGGGCGCCCACGCCTCGGTGGGCGCCGGCGTGAAGGGCAAGATCGGCACCGTCGCCCGCAAGCTGAGCAACACCGTCACCAAGTATCAGGTCACGTACAACTCCTACCCGGTCTACGTCTACTCTGGCGACGCCGGGGCGAGGGAGTCGAACGGCGAGGGGTTCCAGTTCGCCTCCGGTGTCTACTGGTACCTGGCGAGTGCGTCGGCCACCACGCCGAGTTCGACGCCGGTCCTGCCGGTCGGCGGGGGCTACTAAACGGGGCTACTAAACGGCCGCTAGTAAGCGCTACTAAAACGAATGCCGGCAACGAAAGTCAGACGCCGGTGGCGTGAAAGCCGCCGTCGACGTGCACGATCTCGCCCGTAGTGCGCGGGAACCAGTCCGACAGCAGCGCCACGCACGCCCGGGCGACCGCCTCGGAGTCGCGCACGTCCCACCCGAGCGGGGCGCGCCCGTCCCATACGTTCTCGAACGTCTCGAAGCCGGGGATCGACTTGGCAGCCAGCGTCCGGACCGGGCCGGCGGCGACGAGGTTGACGCGGATGCCACTCGGGCCGAGGTCGCGGGCGAGGTAGCGGGCGAGCGATTCCAGCGCCGCCTTCGCGACTCCCATCCAGTCGTATCCCGGCCAGGCGACGGTGGCATCGAAGTCGAAGCCCACGATCGAACCTCCGCCGGCGGCCCGGCTGAGCAGGGGAGCGAACGCTGCCGCGAGGACCTTCAGCGAGTAGGCAGACACCTCGAAGGCCGTCGACACGTCGGGCCAATCGGCGAGGAGCACGCCCTTGCCGAGGCAGCTTTCCGGCGCGAAGCCGATGGCGTGGACGACGCCGTCGAGCGCGCCCCATTTCTCTCGAGCTCGGCCGCCACGTTCTCAGCCTGGCCAGGGACCGTGACATCGAGCTCGTGGACCTCGGCCGGGGCGGGAAGCTTGCGGGCCACGCGGGTCGTGAGGGAGAGGCCGCGGCCGAACCCGGTGAGGGCGACCTCGGCGCCCTCCTCCTGGGCGAGCCGGGCGGCGCCGAACGCGAGGGAGTCGTCCGTGAGGACCCCGGTGACGAGGATGCGCCTTCCTTCCAGGATTCCCACGACGCCTCCGTCAGGCCTTCTCTCGAACCACTTGGACGAACCGTTGCGCGATGCCTGCCCCGAGCTCCGACCAGACCGGGACGTCTCGCCGCGACTGTGCGGCCACGTCCTCGGGCCGCATCCCCTGCTTCTCCATCGGGGGGCCGAGGAATTGCAACCAGCCCGTGATCATCTCCTCGGTCGGCTCGGGGTGGAACTGCAGCCCCCAGGCCCGGTCCCCGACGCGGAAGGCCTGCAGTTCCTCGCCGGCGTGGGCGAGGGCGAAGGCGCCGTCGGGGAGCTCCGTCGCGAAGCCGTGCGCTTGGAAGGCGTCGAACCGACGCGGCAACCCGGCGAGCAGTGGGTCGTGCGTCCCCTCGTCGGTGAGCGACACTGGCCAGTAGCCGTACTGCGGCGGGCACGAATACGACTTGGCGCCGGCAGCCTCGGCGAGGAGCTCGGCGCCGAGGCAGATGGCGAGGATCGGGAGCTCCCGGTCCAGGGCGTCGGCCAGGCTCGATCGGGTCGCAGCGATCGCCTCGGTGGCGTCCGGCGGGTTGGCGATGCCCGGCAGCGCGACCACGCCGGCATGGTCGCCGATCCTGAGCGGGTCACGACCGGCAAAGCGGATGTCGAGGTCGGCTCCGGCGTCGCGCAGCGGGGCTTCGAGGAGACCCAGCCCCTTGTCCGGGTCGTGTTGGATGACGAGCAGCCGCATCTCGCCGGCCTAGGTGGCCGAGACGCGCACGGGCAGCGACTTGATGCCGTTGATGAAGTTGGAGCGCACCCGGGAGACCGTACCGGTGATCTCGACGTCGTCAACGCGGGCGAGCAGTTCCTCGAACATCACCCGCAGCTCGAGGCGGGCGAGCCAGGCACCGAGGCAAAAGTGCGGACCGCCCTTGCCGAACGTGACGTGTTCGTTCGGCGACCGGGTCACATCGAAACGGTAGGGGTCCTCGAACACGGTCTCGTCTCGGTTGGCCGACGTGAACCACATGACGACCTTGTCGCCGTCGTGGATCTGCTGGCCGTGTAGCTCGACGTCGCGGATCGCCGTACGGCGAAACTGGTATATCGGCGTCGCCCATCGGAGGAACTCCTCCACGGCGCCACCCATGAGCTCGGGACGTTCCTTCAAGAGCTGGAACTGGTCCTTGTTGCTCGCGAGCGCCAGCATGGAATGACTGATGGCGTGGCGCGTCGTCTCGTTCCCCGCCACCATGAGCAGCACGAAGTAGTTGTCGTAGTCGCGGTCGCTGAGCGGGACCCCGTCGCGGGGGGTCTGGTTCACGAGCTTGCTGACGAGGTCCGTGGCGGTTCCACCCAGGCGCTCGAGCGCGAGGCGCCGGCCGTAGTCGAAGGCCTCCTGAGCGGCGGGGCTGCGAAACGGGAGATGCCGGTACGCCTCGCTTTCGGGCGAGTCCGCGAGGACGTGGGTGTAGTCGGGGTCGGTGTTCGCGAACATCTGGTTTCCCCAGGCGATCAGCATGCCGGTATCGCCGTCCGGTACGCCCAGGAGGCGCGCCAGCACCCGGATCGGGAACTCGGCGCTGACCTCGGTCACGAAGTCGAACTCGCCAAGGGCCAGAGCCGCGTCGAGAGTGGTGGCCGTGAGACCGCGGAGGAAGGTCTCGTAGCCCTCGAGGCTGCGGGGAGTGAAGTCGCCCTGAAGCAGCCGACGGAGCGCCATGTGGCGCAGGCCGTCGGTGTCGATCATGGACTTGCGGCTCTCGAGCTGCTCGGCGTCGAGCTCCTCGAGCGAGACCGCGCCGCGCTCGGAGGAGAACGTCACCGGGTCCCGGTCGACCGCGAGCACGTCCGCGTGGCGGGTCAGCGACCAGAAGCCGTGATTCGGAGCGGCCTCGGGGTTCCAGTGGACGGGCGCGTGCCGACGTAGGTAATCGAAGTCGTCCCAGGGCGGGCCGGCGACGAAGGCGTCGAGGTTGGAGAGGTCGATGGCCCCGAGGCTCAGTTTGATCAGACCTCCTGCAAAGGGATGCACGCCCGCGCCCGAAGACGCTGGCCAGCCCCGCGAACTTAGCGTCCGGTTCGGAGCGCCACGCCAGCACGCCCTGCTCAGCCAGGCCCCGAGGTGAGGCTCCGGTACAGCGCCGAGGTCTCCGGGTGGATGCCGAGCAGCGGGTCGCCCTCGAGCTCGAGCGCGAGACTGAGACTTCGAAGTGCGGCGTCGACTCCGCCTCGGTTGCCGAGCGCATCGGCCGCCCGCATCTGCAGCCGGTAGAGCCGCTCGTCCCAGGGCGAGACGAGCAGGCCCTGGCGCGCCGCCCAGTGGGCGAGGTCCGGCTTGCCGTTGCCCATCGAGTGGTCGCCCAGCCGGCAGGCAAGGTCGACCACCGTGGCCTCGATCGCGGCGACGAACCCCTCGAGCTGGGCCCATTCGCCCCGGTCGAGACCGTCGAAGGGCCGGCCGCGAACGAGGGCAAGGGCCCGGCGCCAGGAGTCCGCCCCGGATCCTTCCGAGGAGAGCTCCTTGAATCGGTCCCAGTCCGTCCCCGTCTCGACGATCAGATGGCGCTTGCCTTGTTTGCGCAGCCGGGGCCGGCCGTCAGAGGCCGGGCCGAGGGCCCTTCGCGTCTCGGAGAGCCGATTCGCGAGCGTCTGCATCGGGACGCGTCGCTCCGGCCAGAGCGCCGTCGCGAACGAGTCTGTCGTCGCCCCCTCTGGATGCATGGCGAGAAACGCCACGAGCTCGGTCAGTCGCCGACGCTTGTTGAAGGTCTCGGGAGCACCGGTGACCTGCACGTTTCCGAGGACCGCGACCTCGATCGGTGAGGCCGCCGCCTCTGGCGACGGTGCAGCGATGTGTGCGCTCGGTTCGGCGGAGAGCGGGGCGGGCGCGGGTGGCAGTCGTCCTGGGGCGGTCCGCGATGCGCCGGCGAGCGTGATCGGATCGAGCGCTGGGAGCCGGCGCCCGTCGCCGAAGATGAGAGCGGGTGGGCCCGTCGCGTCGGAGGCGAGCTCCCACAGGCAGAGAGCTCCTTCCGGGCTCGCGCAGCTGAGGACGCCGGCGCCGGCCGTCACTTCGCAGGAACCGACCAGCTCGCCGAGGAGCGGGTCGGCGGGATCGCACGCCCACGGCGGGACGATCACACAGATCGACGTGAAAGCGGTCCCGTTCAAGGAACGGACGGTGAGCTCGTCCAATGCTGCCGCGACGTCCGGGACGTGTGTCGTCCCCTCGAGGCGCGGCACGCCCCCATCGAAACCGACCAGAACCAAAGTCCCGAGATCCGACCACCTGCGGGTTCCCAGCTCGACGGCGAGGTCGGCGATCTTGACACCGACCTCGGCCACCGGCCCCTTGAGGATCGTGGAGCCGACCGACACGAGATCGACGAGGGCTCGCCGACCGTCGGCCTCCGACAACGTGGCGAGCGCGGCCTTACGCGATGCGCTCAGGATCGCGGGCGTAACAGACAGTGAGGCGATCATGCCCGTGTCTCGAGGCAGGGCCCACGATTGAGGAGTCCCTCCCGGCTCGAACGGCCACGGCGCAGGCTGCGAGGTCGGAAGGTGAACGACGACTGCGTCGGGCCCAAGCTCCAGCATCTGGGCCGCCGGCGGGAGGCCGAGAGACATGAGTGCGTCCGCCGCCACGCCGAGGGCAAGGCGACTCCATTCGGAGTCCTCGAGATGGACGGGCAGGCGCCGCCGCCCGCCCGTCTCGGGAGCCGGGCCAGGCTCGGAACCCGGACGGGAGGCGAGGAGCCAGCGCCGCTGGACCTTGAGGAGCCCGCTGAGGGCGACGACGCTGGCGGACTGTACAGCCGCCGCCTCCGCGGGGATGGCTGCTCGATCGTCACCCGGGGCGCTCGGGATCGGCGAACTCATGGCGGCTCCTACCTCGGGTAGCAGGCGGGCCTTGCGGTCGAGAAGTCGATCGGGTTGTTTCTCGGGGGAGCAGGCTCGCATGGCACCCTAGCCAACGGCCACCGTCGCCGACGCCGAGGCCGGGGCCGAGGCCGAGCCCGAGGCCGGGGCCGGCTAGCCCGGGGCCGAGGCGTTGCAAGTGGCATGGGCAGATCCTCGACGACTTGCGTACCGGCGTACCTACCGTCGCCGGAGTCGGCTGGAGCGATCACGAGAGATTTCGCGTACGCGAAACCGGGCGCCCCGCGCTTTGCATCATCGGATCCTCATCGGAAGGGTCGAAACTTCAGTCAAGGAGTCGCCGACGTGAACGAAGACCAGACAACCAACCTGGATGCGGGCGCAACGCCCGACTTGGCAGCGCCGGCGCCGCCCGGCGCCGCCTCCCCGCCCCGTACACCAGGCCAGACCGCCACGGCTCGCACCGTCGGCATCGTCGGCGTCGCCGCGCTCCTCGTGGTTGCCTCGATCTTCGGCACGTTGGCGCTACGCAGCTCTGGAACCTCCCATGGATCGGGCAACATCCGGATCGTGCTCGCCTCCTCCAAGTCGGCCGCAGCGACATCCGGGGCCGAGATCACGGTCTCCGGCAGCGGCCAGGTCGAGGGCAAGCCCGACACCGCCAGCTTCAGCATCGGTGTCACGACGACCGCCGCCAGCGCGGTCGCTGCGCTCGAGCAGAACAATGCCCAGATGTCTGACCTGGAGCACTCGTTGGAGCAGAGCGGCGTGAAAGTGAAGGACCTGCAGACGAGCGGGCTGGACCTCTACACCAACACCAACAACAGCGGCGCCGTCACGGGATTCAGCGTCGATGACGAGCTCGACGTGACCATGCACGACCTCTCGAATCTCGGAGGGGCACTCGATGCCGCCGTTCACGCGACCGGCAACGGTGTCAACCTGGGTGGCATCTCGTTCTCGATCTCGAACCAGTCCGCGTTGCTCGCCGCCGCACGTGCGCAGGCGATGCTGGCGGCCAGGACCGAGGCGGACGAGCTCGCGGCGGGCGCCGGATTGACGGTCGGGTCGATCGTCAAGGTCACGGACCAGGAGAACGGCAACCCCTACCCGCTGTACTACGCACCCACGGCCTCTTCTCTGAAGGCGGCCGTGCCTGTGCAGCCTGGTCAGCAGCAGATCTCGGTCCAGGTGACGGTGGTCTACCAGCTGAAGAGCTCCTGAGCCGGGTTGACGTCGAAAGGCAGTCATGAACGGCCCTGATCTCTCACACCTGCTCGACGGCGACGATTCCGAGCGCCCGTCTCCGGCCGTGCTCGAGGGCATCGTCCGAAGGCACCGTCGGCTGAGGGCCCGTCGGGCCCGGACGGCGGCCACGCTTGGTCTCGTGCTGGTGGTCGCCGGAGCGGGTGTGGGAATCGGGCTCAGTCATCAAGGAGCGACGTCTTCAGCGTCGGGCAGGTCGAATTCCGGCCCCACCGTTCCGCGGGGCTCGACGCTCGGCCCGACCTCGAAATATCCTCCGTCCCCGGTCGGCGTCGTGCCGACCGGCCTCGGTTGGATCAACACGGACTCCGGGGTCGGCCCGAATGCCGAAAGTTTGTCGTCGCTGAATGCCACTTCGACACTCCAGCAAGCAGGGCGACTTCAGGCGACCTACTTCGCGCCCACTTCGTCGAAGGCCGCCTCAGCGACCTGCGGCGTCGTTGGGTGCCCGACGCTCTCGCCGACCGAGCTCGGGATCGGGGATCTTCCGATCCACCACCTGTTTACTCGTACGAGCGACGGGATCACCGTCCGAGTCTTCACCGCGATGTGGGCGGTAGCTCCCCTCGAGCTCGTCCCGACCGGGTCGTCCGCCGGAAGTTCCGGCGCCGGCTCCGCCGGCAGGTGCGGCGCACGCAGCCTGCGGCACGCTCGCCGAGCTGCCTGCTGAACCGCATTCTCGTCGTCGAGGTCTCCGACGCGGGTGCGGTCGGGCTCGTGACCGTGCCGCTCGGCCCATCGGCCGCACGACCCTTCGACGTTCTCGCTGACCAGGTCATCGGCCTGAGAGAGGGATCTCCGATCGCAGTCGTCGTCGTGCACACGACGGCTGTGGCGTCCGCGGCGCGGGCGGAGTTTGCCGCCGGCGGGAGCGACCAGATGTCCGTCGTCGACGGATGGGCGGTGCTCGTCCGGAAGTTGGCTGAGGCACGAAGCGGCTCTTCCGCGGGCAGCAAGCTCAGTCAGGCGCTGCTCGGTCAGGCGACTGTCTACGCGCTCTCCCGCAGCGGGGGTGTCCTCGAGGATGCCGTCCTTCCCGGAACAGGCGTGCTCGCGCTCGCCGTCGGAGCGTGCCGGGGCGTCGGAGGTAACCACAAGACGCCCGGCGCCGGCAGCACGGCAAAGGGGTAGGGCTGCTGGCGGCCGGGAGCTCCGAGGGTGGGACAGACTGTCGCCATCGCACGAGAACGCAGCGGTGACGTAGCCGACGACTTCGTCGCCGTCTACGAAACCCACTATCCGCGTCTTGTACGAGCACTCGAGATCGGGGGGCTGGACCGAGCGGCCGCCGAGGACGTCGCACAGGAGGCGTTCGCCCGCACGCTCGGGCACTGGCGGCGGGTGCGCCTGGGGACTAACCCGCCGGGCTACGTCTACCGCACCGCCTTCCGACTGTCCCGCAGCCATTGGAAGCACGACGACACGCTCGACCTCGACCGCGCCGCCCGCAACGACACCGCCGGCGAGGCCGTCTCCAATCTCGCTCTCGAAACTGCGCTCGGCCGCATGCCGGCGAGGCGACGAGCTTGCGCGATGCTGTGTTTTGTTGTGGGGCTGAGCACGAAGGACGCGGCCCGATCGCTCGGCATCGCCGAAGGCACCGTCCGCAAGCAGCTCGGCATGGCCCGAGACGACCTCAGGTACCTGGTAGAAGAGCCGCCGGCGTCGTTGTGACGGGCGATCAGAGCGCTTTGCATCCCTGGCGAGCCTCGAGCCGAGGGGGCACCGTCGTGCCGCCGGACTGCTAAAGTATCCCGCACCGTTCGATTGATATGCAGCAGGCGTGACGTGGGCGGTTCGCCCACGTTTTGTAATTTCCGAGGCAGGTAAGACACGAAGGAGGCAGCGGCGATGGGTACGTCAGACGACGTAGAGCGTCTCGCCGCGCCCGTGCTCCAAGCTGCTGGTCTCGAGCTGATCGACGTCGAGCTCCGATCCGGGAATGTTGTCGTGACGGTCGATCGCGAAGGCGGCATAGACCTCGACACCCTCGCCGCGGCGAGCAAGGAGATCTCGGCAGCTCTCGATCGAGAGAGCGTCGGACCCGCGAGTCGGTACGAGCTCGAGGTCTCGAGCCCCGGGCTCGAGCGACGGCTGCGCCGGCCCGAGCACTTCCGCCGGTTCGTGGGCCAAAGGATCGCGGTGCGAACCATGCCCGGCGTGGTAGGTGACCGGAGGCTCGAAGGCGAGCTCGTCGCCGCCGACGAACGCGGCGTGGTCGTGGCGGCCCCTGACCTCCCCGAGGGCTCACGACGCCTCGCCTATGGCGACATCGAACGAGCCCACACGGTCTTCGACTGGAGAGCGGCGTTGGCGGGCACCTCTTCCCCGACTGCCCGGAACGGCCGGCGCCGAGGCGCCGGCTCACAGCAAGCGGCGGTCCGTCCAGAGCGCGCCGAGAAAGAGATGGCGGACACGCAATGAGCGCAACGAATTTTGACCTCCTGGAGGCTCTCCAGCAGATCGCGGCGGAGAAGGGGATCGCCGTAGACACCCTGTTCGACGCGCTCGCCAACGCACTCGTGGCGGCCTACAAGCGGTTGCCGCAGGCAGCCGAGGAAGCCGTCGTGACGATCGACCCGGACTCCGGCGAGATCCGTGTGTACGGCCAGGAGCTGGACGAAGAGGGCAACGTGACCCGCGAGTGGGACGACACTCCGGACGACTTCGGTCGGATCGCCGCCCAGGCCGCGCGACAGGTGATCCTGCAGCGCATCCGCGAGGCGGAGCGCGACCGGAAGTACGAGGAGTACGCGGGGCGCGAGGGCGACATCGTGACCGGGATCATCCAGCAGAGCGACAACCGCTACACGCTCCTCGACCTCGGCAAGGTCGAGGCCCTGCTGCCCCAGGCTGAGCAGGTCCCCTATGAGCGCTACGACCACGGCGCACGACTGAAGGCCTACATCGTCGAAGTCCGGAAGACGACCAAAGGTCCGCAGATAGTCGTGTCGCGGAGCCATCCGGGCCTGATCAAGCGGCTCTTCGAGCTGGAGGTGCCGGAGATCTCGAACGGTGTCGTCGAGATCAAGGCTTGCGCCCGCGAGCCCGGCCACAGGACGAAGATCGCTGTCTGGTCGAACGACAGCAACGTCGATCCCGTTGGCGCGTGCGTCGGCGCCCGAGGAGCTCGGGTGCGGATGGTCACGACCGAGCTGCGAGGCGAGAAGGTCGACATCGTTCCGTTTTCGGACGACCCGGGCGAGTTCGTCTCCCGGGCGCTCCAGCCGGCCAAGGTGAAGGAAGTCCTGCTCGACGAGGAGCGGGGCCGCGCGACGGTGATCGTCCACGACTACCAGCTGTCGCTCGCGATCGGCAAGGAGGGCCAGAACGCCCGGCTCGCGGCTCGCCTCACGGGTTGGCACATCGACATCAAGAGCGAGTCCGAAGCGGCGGCCGAGGAAGCCGATTACGCCGAAGGCGAATGGGCCGAGGGCGAGTGGGTCGAGGACGAGTCGGGCGAGATGGTGTGGAAGCCGGCCGAAGGTGGCGAGACGCTGTCCGCCGAGGCCTGGGCTGCCGGCGAGATCGGAGAGGAGCTCGTGGTCGCCGCCGTCGAGGTTGCGGACGGCCTTGTGCTCGAAGCGGCCGAGGTGGCCGAGGAGCTCGTTGCGGAGGCGGTCGAGGAAGCCGCCGAGCTCGACACGATCGAGGAGGCCGACGAGCTCGTGAAGGAGGCCGTCGAGGTCGCGGAGGAGCTCGTCATCGAGGCGGTTGTCGTCGGCGAGGAGCTCGTGGCCGAAGCGGTTGTCGCTGCGGGCGAGCTGGTTGGGGAAGCGGCTGTGGAGGGGGATGCCGGCAATGAGGGGGCTGACGCGGAAAGCGGGCCGGACCAGTAGCGCCGCCGCTTCGCACCTGCATCGGCTGCCGCCGTGTGGCCCCCGTCTCGGAGCTTTTCCGCATCGTGCACGCCGGCGACGGTGGCCTCGCTGTCGGTTTGGCTCATCCCGGGCGGGGCGCGTGGCTCTGTCGTGAGTCGCCGGCCTGCCTCGAGCTCGCCGATCGGCGCCGCGCGTTCTCCAAGGCGTTGAGGCACGCCATCACTCCGGCGGCGGTCACCGCCTTGCGAAACGAGGAGACGGCGAAGTGACCCATCCCGGCGCCCGGTCGCTGGCGGTGATCACCGGGGCATCCGGCGGGATCGGTCTCGAGTTCGCCCGCCTCGCCGCACGAGACGGTCACGACCTCGTGCTCGTCGCCCGATCGGGCGCGAAGCTCGAGGAGATCGCGAAGGACCTCGGCCGGCGCCACGACGTCAGGGCGTCCGCCGTCGTCGCGGACCTGGCCGTGCCGGGGGCGGCAACAACCGTGTTCAGATCGCTCGGCGGCGCGCCGATCGACGTGCTCGTGAACAATGCGGGCGTCGCCGGCCTGGGGCGGTTCGCGGTCGAGCGTGCTCTTGCCGACGACCTGGCGATGATCCAGCTGGACATCACGTCGCTTGTGGAGCTGACGGGACTGGCCCTCCCGGGAATGACCGAGCGCGGCCAGGGCGGGATCTTGAACGTCGCCTCGACGGCTGCTTATCTTCCCGGTCCCCTTCAGGCTGTGTACTTCGCGTCGAAGGCGTTTGTGAAATCCTTCAGCGAGGCGCTGACCGAGGAGTGCCGGGGTACCGGCGTACGGGTCACCGCCCTGTGCCCGGGTCCTGTGCAGACTGGTTTCACCGCCGCGGCCGGCCTCGAGGGCACGAGACTGATGCGCCCGAGTCCGTCCCAGATGTCGGCGGCCCAGGTTGCCCGTGCCGGATGGGATGGACTACGTGCTGGAAGGGCCGTCGTGGTGCCGGGACTGCGGACGAAGGTGGCGATGCAGGCATTGCGCCTCGCACCCCGCCGGCTCGCCGCCGACCTGGCGCGGCGGAGCCAGTCGAGCTGAAGCCGGGATGGCCGCGCCGGCCGCCGGGCCGCCGCCGGCCGCTGGCGGCCGCTGCCTTGGGGCATCGCTGCCGGGCGATGTCGCCAGGCGCCGGCGGCAAGGCGCCGGCGGGAGTACCAAATTTCATTGCAAACTTGCCGAAAGCGAGATTGCGACTGGTCGCAATCTTTCTCGGAGGCAAGTTTCGAAAGAAATTCGAACACACCGCCTCTGCCCTGCCGGCCCGGCTAGGAGTCCTCTCCTCGCCTGTGGCCGAATAACCGGTCGCGGATCGGATGAGCAGGTGTGTCCGGCAACGGTGTGACGGCCGGGAGCTCGTGAAGATGCTCCGCCTCCGGCTCGACGCCCGCGTCCTCGTCGTAGCCGCTGTCCTCGCCTGAGCTGCCGTCCCGGCCGTGGTCCCCGTCCTCGCCTGAGCTCCGGTCCTCGCCGGCAACCCCGTCCTCGCCCGAGCTGCCCTCCTCGCCGGCGTCAGGAAGAACCGCCGGCATCCATTCCGACCTGATCAGGCCGCCCCCGGCTAGTCCGAGGATCGACGACGTGACGGGCCGGATGTCGCCGATGACGGGGAGTCCCCACTCCACCCGTTCGCTCGATCTCGTCCTTGTCGCTGAGCGCCTGGCGCACGTCGGCCTCGCTGGGAGCTTCCACCGATATGTCTCGCTCCACGTCGATCTCGTCGAACTCCTGGAGCAGGTCGGTGACATGCGTGACGTGGCGGGGGTCGTTCGGCATGCCGGAGCGGCGCAGCAGCTTGCGCCCGTGCGGCGTCAGCCCCAGCTGTTGGTCGACGTACTCGACGAGACCGACCTCGATCAGCAGCCTCGCCGAGGCGGCGAATCCGCCCGGCGTCGGGCGCGACGCCGGCGGCGTGAATCCGTAGAGTGTCCACAGGACCTGCAGCAGTGGGGCCAGCTCACCGCCGTTGGCACGCTCGACGGCCACGAGGGCAGCACCTTCCTCGTGACCGAACAACGGTGGCATGGCCGGCAATCTACTTCGGACCGGCCCCCGGACCGGCCCTCGAACGGGCCAGAGTCGCGCGGCTCGAAGGCCAGGTCGTCCGCCGTACAATGAGAAAGCGGGTGTACGAGGTCACCGGCGTTGTGTGAGAATGGAAGGCCGCGCCAGGCTCGGGACCCCGAAGACTGCCGCCCCTCGATCGGAGAGGACCGAACCACCAGTTGCCCAAGAAAATCCGCGTCTACGAGCTTGCCCGTGAGCTGGGGCTGACCAACAAGGAAGCCCTGGACCTTTGCGTCGACCTCGGGATCGGCGTGAAGAGCCACTCGTCGTCGATCGAGGACGCGCAGGCCGACCGGGCTCGACGCAAGGCGGACCGCGACGGGCTGCGACGTGCGGTCCAGCCTGAGGAGCCGTCGTCCTCGGCCTCGGGCGGCGCCTCCGCGCGTCCTGGCGCGCCTTCGGGATCGCCGCGTACCGTGAGCACGCCGGCCGACGAGCGTCCCGGCGCCCGGCCGCCGGCGCCGACACCCGAGCCTGCTCCTGGATTCCCGGACAGCACGGCCTCGCGGCCGGCGGCGGATGGTCCCGCCGTCACCCACGAGCCTCGCCCGGGCCAACGCCTCGTTGTGAGCAAGCCGGCGAGCGAGATCACCGACGCGTCGCGGATGCCCGCGCCGCGGCCTTCGGCACCAGCCCCGGCGAGCGCGCCCAGACCCGCTGCGGCGCCTGCCGGCGCGGTCAGACCTGCAACCGCCCCTCCCGCGCAGCGCCCCGCGGCGGCCGCACCAGTGCCACAAGCCCCGTCCCGGCCGGCCACGGGCCCGGGCTCCATCCCGGCCGCCGCGGCCCCTGGTGCGGGAGGCGCCCCCGCTCCTGCGGGCGCCCCGGCTCCGGCGGCAGCGGCCGCCCGGGTCCAGACCCCGTCGCCGGCAGCGGCAGCGCCGGCGGCCGCCGTAAACGAAGCGGCCGCCACCGCCACCGCTGCGACGGCCCCCGGCCCCTCGATGGCCGGCTCGGCCGCGCCATCGGCCCCGCCCGCTTCGCGTCCCGACAGCGCCGCGGCACCCCGGCCTGTCGGTCCTTCGGGCAAGCCGATCCCGCCGCCCCCAGGGCCTCCGCGATCGCTCACCGGCCGTCCGATTCCTCCTCCGCCCGGAGCCCGGCGCCCCGCGCCAACCGGCGCACCAGGTTCCCGGCCCGCTGCGCCCGGCCCTCGTCCGGGGATGAGCCCCGGTCGTCCGGGCGGCCCGGTTGGCCGGCCTCCTGTCGGCAGACAGGCCGCGCCGCGTCCCGGAGGCGGTACCGGTGGGGGATTCCAGCGTCCCCCCGGCCAGTTCGCGCCGAGAGACGGTGGCCGACCAGGTGGGCAGTTCGGCGGTGGGGGAGCTCCAGGCTCGCGCGCGGCGGCGGTTACACCCCCGGCGGTCCCGCCGGCGCGGCACGAGGTGGCCCGGTCGGGCGGGGCCGTCCCCCGCAGCGGAGACCGCGGCGCCGGCGTCGGAACATGGAGGAGCTCGAGCCGATCCAGATCACGGCCTACCTCCCGTCCAGCGCGCCGGTTCCCGACCATGAGGTGATCGTCGAGCGCGGATCGACCCCCCAGCAGCTTGGCCCGCGTCTCAACCGGTCCGCCGGCGACGTCGTGCGGTTCCTCTTGCTCCAGGGCGAGATGGTCACGGCCACCCAACCGCTCACCGACGACATGATCGACCTCTTCTCCGCCGAGATCGGCGCTCAGATCCGCCTCGTCGACCCTGGCGAGGAGCAGGAGGCGGCGCTCCGCGCCAAGTTCTTCGGTGACGAGGACGAGGACGAGGACGAGGACCTGCAGCCGCGTCCTCCGGTCATCACCGTCATGGGCCACGTCGACCACGGCAAGACGCTTCTGCTCGACCGCATCCGCGAGTCCAACGTGGTGGCCGGCGAGGCCGGCGGCATCACCCAGCACATCGGTGCCTACCAGGTTGAATGGCGCGAACACCTGCTGACGTTCATCGACACCCCCGGCCACGAGGCCTTCACTGCGATGCGGGCACGCGGAGCCAGCGTTACCGACATCGTGGTGCTCGTCGTCGCCGCCGACGACGGCGTGATGCCTCAGACGGTCGAGGCGATCAACCACGCCAAGGCGGCCGGGGTGCCGATCGTGGTGGCGGTCAACAAGATCGACCGGGCCGACGCTGACCCGAACCGGGTGCTGCAGCAGCTGTCCGAGCACGGCCTCGTGCCGGAGGCGTGGGGCGGCGACACGATCACGGTCGAGATCTCGGCCCTGCAGTCATTCGGCATCGACGACCTGCTCGAACAGCTGGTCGTGCTCGCCGAGGTGCTCGAGCTGCGTGCCGACACCGAAGGCGACGCCAAGGGTGCCGTCCTCGAGTCGAACCTCGACATCGGGCGTGGCCCGGTGGCGACGATCATCGTGCAGAGGGGAACCCTCCGTGTCGGCGAGCCGATCGTGGCCGGCGCCGCCTGGGGTCGCGTCAAGGCGTTGATCAACGACCGCGGCGATCAGATCAAGGAGGCCTTCCCCTCCATGCCCGTGCAGGTGCTCGGACTGTCGGAGCCGCCGATCGCCGGCGACGAGCTTCGCGTCACGTCCGATCTCTCCATCGCGCGGACCGTTGGCGACGCCCGCGAGCAGCGGCTTCGCTTCACGACCCTCGCGCAGGCCTCGACCGTGTCGGCGAGCCCGGGTGCGAAGCTCGAGGACCTGTTCGAGCAGATCCGTCGCGGCGAGACCGCGACTTTGACGCTCGTGCTGAAGGCCGATGTGCAGGGCTCGCTCGAGGCGGTCACCCAGAGCCTTCTCAAGCTCGAGCGCGACGACGTGAAAGTGGCCTTCGTCCACCGGGCCGTCGGCGGGATCACCGAGAGCGACGTGACGATCGCGGCGGCCTCCGGCGCGACGATCATCGGCTTCAACGTCCGGCCCGACCGTCGGGCCCGCGAGCTGGCCGAGAGCCACAGCGTCGAGATCCGGACCTACGAGATCATCTACAAGCTCATCGAGGACGTCCAGGCAGCCATGGTCGGCATGCTGGCTCCAGAGATCGAAGAGGTCGTCACGGGCGACGCCGAGGTCCGGACCGTCTTCCGAGTCCCGAGAGTGGGTGCCGTCGCCGGCTGTTACGTGACCAACGGGGTCATCACCCGCGGCTCGAAGGTGCGTTTCCTGCGCGACGGGGTCGTCATCTGGAAGGGCGCGATCTCCTCGCTCCGCCGTTTCAAGGACGACGTCCGCGAAGTGCAGGCGGGCTTCGAATGCGGCATCGGGCTCACCGACTTCCAGGACCTGAAGGAAGGCGACGTGATCGAGACCTACGAGGAGCGGGAGATCCCCCGTACCTAGGGAGCACGATCGCCGCTCGTCTTCCGGTTACCCGAGGAGCGCGCGGGTCAACGCAGTTCTCGTCCAGGTCCTCGGCGACGCCCTCGAGCGGCTGCGCGACGACGACGACCGCCTGGCACTGCTGACGGTGACGGGCGTGAGCGCGGACCCGGATCTTCGTCATGCGAAGGTCTTCATGGCCTCGCTGCCCGACGGAGCGCTGGCAGCGCTCGAGGCGCGACGCCCCGAGCTCCAGGCTGCGATCGCACGGGAGGTGCGGCTGAAGCGCACGCCGATGCTGAGCTTCGTGGCCGACCCGGCGATCGCAGCCGGCGACCGCGTCGAAGAAGCGCTGCGCCGGATCCGCCACGATGACGCCTGACGGCTTCCTCGTCGTCGACAAGCCGGCGGGCTGGACCTCCCACGACGTCGTCGCACGCTGCCGCCGGCTGCTCGGCACCAAGAAGGTGGGTCACGCCGGGACCCTCGACCCGGACGCCACCGGAGTGCTGCTGGTGGGGATCGGGCGTGCGACGCGCCTGCTCCGTTTCGCTTCGGCGCTGCCCAAGGTCTATGTGGGCGAGGTGGTGCTCGGCGTGACCACGTCCTCACTCGATTCCTCGGGGGAGGTGACCGGACACTTCGACATGCGCGGCACGGGCCTCGAGGAAGTCCGGGAGGCCGCCCGCACATTGACCGGACGAATCGAGCAGGTCCCCCCGATGGTGTCGGCTGTCAAGGTCGGCGGGCGACGCCTGCACGAGCTCGCTCGGGCGGGGATCGAGGTGGAGCGGGCACCGCGACCGGTCGAGGTCTTCCGCTTCGAGGTGTTCGAAACCGGAGAGTCCGACACATACCGCGTCCTCGTCGAGTGCTCCTCAGGCACCTACGTCCGTGTGCTGGCGGCGGATCTCGGCGTCAGGCTCGGCGGCGGGGCGTACCTGCGAGTGCTGCGACGCGTGTCGATCGGCAGCTTCGGCGACATCGAGGCGCTGGCGCTCGAGCAGGTCGCGCCCGAACGTGTGCGCCCGCCTGAGGAACTGGTGCGGGACCTGCCGGGCGCCGTCGCTCCTCCCGATCTGGCGCAGGCGCTGGGTCACGGCAAAGCCGTCGATCGCCTCGCCCTCGGTCTCGCCGGCGAAGGGCCGTGGGCTGTCGTAGACGAGTCCGGCCGGCTCGTGGCGATCTGCAGTCCGCACGGGCCTGAAAAGGTGAAGCCGGTCGTGGTGCTCCAGCCCGCCGGCGGCTCTGGCTCCGATGCCGAGTCGGCGGCGGCCGACGAGTAGCCTCCCTCCCCGGTGCGACACGACAACGGCAGTGCCGTGACCATCGGGGCTTACGACGGCGTGCACATCGGCCATCGCCGCGTGATCGAGCAGGTGCGCCGACGCGCCGCCGACGCCGGCCTGCGCAGCGTCGTGGTGACGTTCGACAAGAACCCCGCCGCCGTGATCAATCCCGGTTCGGCCCCGCCCCGTCTCACGGACCTCGACCAGAAACTCGAGCTTCTCGCCGCCACCGGCGTCGACCACATCCTCGTCCTGCACTTCGACGCCGAGCGCGCCAAGGAGCGGGCCGAGGACTTCGTGACCGAGGTGCTCGTGACCGAGCTCGGGGCCCGGGTCGTGGTCGTGGGCGACGACTTCCACTTCGGGAACGAGCGCCGGGGCAACGTCGCCTTGTTGCGGGAGATGGGAGAGGAGGCCGGTTACTCGGTGGAGCCGGTGCATCTGGTGCAGGACGAGCTGGCGCACGAGGTCGTCTCGTCGACCCGGATCCGGGCGCTCATCGCCAAGGGCGAGCTCGTCGAGGCGGCAGCGCTCCTCGGCCGGCCGCACGAGGTGCGGGGCCTCGTTGTCGTGGGTGAGGGAGCCGAGGCGGTCGAGCCGGCGGCTCTCGTCATCGAGATCCCGGCCGAGATCCTGCTGCCGCCGGCCGGCGAGTACTTGGGCTTCGCCGCCGCAGCTGCCGTCCCCGCCGGCGCCGGCCCCGGCACGGGCGCCGCAAGGCTCGGAGTTTGTCACCGCCCGGCTCGTCGTGCTCGACCGGCTGGGCGAATCCCCGCAGAGGATCGAGATCTTCGACGTCGAGGCGGGGGCGGGGCGGCTGCCGTTGGGGGGCGCGGAGGGCGATGTGATCCGGGCCCGTTTCGGGTGAGGACTTGGCCGCGAGGCGGCCGGACGTGGCAGGCTGGTGGCATGTGCCGAAGCATTCAGACCCTGCGCAGGCCCGAGCCGGTATCCGATGCGGAAGTCCGGGCGGCGGCGCTGCAGTACGTTCGCAAGATCAGCGGCTACCGGGCGCCGTCGGTGGCGAACCGGGAGGTGTTCGAGCGGGCGGTCGACGACATCGCCGCCGCGACGGCGCAGCTCGTGGCAGGGCTTCCCGCCGGCCGAGCACCGGTACAGTGACGGCGTGGCCACGTTCCCCATCCGGATTTTCGGCGACCCCGTCCTGCGTCAGCGCGCCGTAGAGATCGAGGAGATCGACGCCAAGATCGTCCGCCTGTCCGCGGAGATGATCGAGACGATGTACGCCGCCCCCGGCGTCGGCCTCGCAGCGCCTCAGGTGGGCATCGAGAGGCGCATCTTCGTCTACGACGTCGGCGAGGGCGCGCAGGCGGTGATCAACCCCGAGATCGTGGAGTCGAGGGGCGAGTGGGAGTACGAGGAGGGCTGCCTGTCGGTCCCCGATCTGCACTGGACCATCGTCCGGCCGAAGGAGGTCCATCTCGTGGGCTTCGACCTCCAGGGCAACCAGATCTCCGTCGAGGCAGACGAGTATCTCGCTCGAGTCTTCCAACACGAACTCGACCACCTCGACGGCATCCTCCTGCTCGACCGGCTCGAGAAGGACCAGCGCAAGCAAGCCATGCGGATCCTTCGCGACCGCGCGCTCGCCGACATCGCCGGGGGCTCTCTCGACGCTTGAGCCGAGGCGTGGGTGGCTAGAGCGAGTCCGATGACGAGGCTCGCGTTTCTTGGAACGGCGCAGGTCGCGGCGGTCGTGCTGCGAGCGCTTCTGGGCGCCGGCCATGAAGTCGCCCTCGTCGTGACGCCGCCGGACCGCCGGCGAGGGCGGGGAGCGCGCTCGTGCCGACGCCCGTGAAGCAGGTGGCGCTCGAGCTGGGTCTGCCGGTATCGGCTCGGGTCGAGGACGTGCTCGCGGCGGAGGTCGAGCTCGGTGTCGTCGTGGCTTTCGGGACGATCATCCGCCGTGAGGTCCTCGAGCAGGTGCCGATGGTGAACCTGCATTTCTCGCTCCTTCCCCGCTGGCGGGGCGCCGCCCCGGTGGAACGGGCCATCCTCGCCGGCGACGACCGGACCGGCGTGTGCCTGATGGCCCTAGACGAGGGCCTCGACACGGGCCCCGTGTACGGCTGCGTGGAGACGCCGATCCTTCCTGAGGAGACGGCGGCCGAGCTGCGCGTCCGCCTCGCCGATCTCGGAGCGGCTCTCCTCGTCGGGCGGCTCGCCGGCGGAGTCGCCACGTTGGGCGAGCCGGTGCCCCAGGCCGGAGAAGCCGTTTACGCCGCCAAGATCGACCGCACCGAGCTCGAGCTCGCCTGGGAGCGGCCGGCGGTCGAGCTCGGGCGGGTGGTGCGGGTCGGTCGAGCCTGGACTTTGTTTCGTGGCCGGCGGCTCATCGTCGAGCGCGCCCACGTGGTCGCCGGCGCGGCGCTTCAGGCGCCGGGCGGCCCGGATGGCGGCGAGGCGGTGCAGCCGGGCACGCTCGTCGGTGACGAGGTTGCCTGCGGCGAGGGGCGCCTTCAGCTGTTGGAGGTCCGGCCCGAGGGCCGATCCGTCCAGTCGTTCGCTGCATGGCGGCGCGGAGCGCGGCCGGCGCCGGGCGAGCGATTCGGAGCCTAAGGCTACGGTGGAGCCGTGGGCGACACCGATCGCCGGACCCGTGCGCCCGGCCTTCCCTTGCTGAACGGGTCGGAGCTGCGGATCGCCCCTTCGATCCTTTCGGCCGACTTCGGCCGGTTGGCGGATGAGATCGACAAGGTCGCCGGCGTGACGGATTGGCTCCATGTGGACGTGATGGACGGCCACTTCGTGCCGAACCTGACCATCGGACCGCCGGTGGTGGCGTCGATGAGGCGTCATACGGGGATGTTTCTCGATTGTCATTTGATGATGACCGATCCGGGGGAGTACCTGGAGGCGTTCCGGGCGGCCGGGGCCGACTCGTGCTCGGTGCACGTCGAGATCGGAGAGACCGAGGCGCTCTGTGCCGAGATGCGCAGGCTCGGCTTGGGCGTGGGTCTGGTCGTCAATCCGGAGACCCCCTACGAGGCGGTGGCGCCCTACCTCCACCTGCTCGACCTCCTCTTGATAATGACGGTTCACCCGGGCTTCGGCGGCCAGAAGTTCATTGCCGAGGCTGTGCCGAAGGTCGCCGAGGCGCGGGCCCAGGCCGAACGGGAGGGTCTCCATCTGACGCTCCAGGTTGACGGCGGCATCGACGCCGGTACCGTCCCGTTCGCGGCGACCGCCGGCGCAAGGTGCTTCGTGGCCGGCTCGGCCGTATTCCACGCGCCCGACCCGGCCGCGGCGGTGCGCGATATCCACGCCGCCGCGTCCGCCGCCATCTCGGCCGGCCCATGAGCGATCCGGTACCCGGTTCCGCGACGCACGGGTCACCGGCGCCCGGGTCGCCGGCGTCCGACCAGCCGGCGCCCGACCGGCCGGCGTCCCCGGCTCCGGGCCAAGGTCTGCACGGTCTCGGACGGCGTCGTCGCCGGCACCCGGGAGGACCGCTCGGGAGCGGCCGTGGCCGAGCGCCTCGAGGAGGCCGGGTACGAGGTCGCCGAGCGCCGGGTCGTCGCCGACGGTGTCGAGTCGGTTGCCGCCGCGATCGCGGACCTGGCGGCGGAGGGCTTCGCAGGGTTGATCGTGACCACCGGGGGAACCGGTTTCGGGCCTCGGGACCTCACCCCCGAGGGGACCTCTCAGGTCGTCGACCGGCTCGCTCCCGGCCTCGCAGAGGCGATGCGCCTCGTGAACCCGCTCGGGCGCCTGTCGCGGGCAACGGCGGGGACGCTCGGGCCGGCCGTGGTGCTCAACCTCCCGGGCTCGACGAGCGGCGCCGTCGAGTGTCTCGAAGCGGTGCTCGACGTGCTGCCGCATGCGCTGGCGCTGGTCAACGGCGAGAGGCCGCATTGAGCCGAGAGGTGAGCCGAAACGACGACGAGCGTCACATGGCTCGCGCCGTCGAGCTCGCGCAGCGCGTCCGCACGACGACGTCTCCCAATCCGTGGGTCGGCTGCGTCGTGATCGACTCGGCGGGCGAGGTCGCGGGGGAAGGGGCGACCGCACCGCCCGGCGGGCCGCACGCGGAGATCGCCGCGCTGGCGGAGGCGAGGGGCCGAGCGCGGGGCGGCACCCTCTACGTGACGCTCGAGCCCTGCGCCCATCAGGGCCGGACACCGCCGTGTACGGATGCGATCGTCGCCGCCGGCGTCGCCAGAGTCGTGGCAGCGATCGGTGACCCCGATCCGGTCGTGGCGGGAGCCGGCTTCAGCGCTCTCGAGGCGGCGGGGGTCTCGGTAACGACCGGCGTGCTCGCCGACATCGTCCGCGACCAGCTCAACCCGTATCTCGTGCACCGCACGACCGGCCGACCGTTCGTCGTGCTCAAGCTCGCCGTGACGCTCGACGGGAGGATCGCGGCACCGGACGGCTCGAGCCGGTGGATCACGGGTCCCGAGGCGCGGCGTGACGTCCACCGCTTGCGCGCCGAGAGCGATGCCGTGCTCGTCGGGGCCGGGACCGTGCGAGCCGACGACCCTGAGCTCACCGTTCGTTCCGACAACGGGGATGCGGGCGCGGAGGAGGAGGGCACGGGGGAGGGGGAGAGGGCTGAGACGCCCGGGCGCCAGCCGCTTCGCGTTGTGCTCGGCCAAGCCCCCGCCGGCGCCCGCATCCTTCCCGCCCTCGAGGTCGACGGTGAGCTCGGCGCGGTGCTGGACGACCTCGGCCGGCGAGGAGTCGTGCAGCTCCTGGTCGAAGGTGGGGCCGCATGTCGCCCACGCGTTCCACCGCGACGGCCTCGTGAACCGGTACGTGTGGTACCTGGCGCCGGTACTGCTTGGCGGCGACGACGGCCGGCCCGTCTTCGCCGGCCCGGGCGCAGCCACCATGGCCGACGCCTGGCGCGGCCGTCTCGTGTCGGTGCGCCGGCTCGGAAGCGACGTGCGGATCGATATCGAACCGGACTCCGCGCCTCACTGACGTGGGAGTTCGGGGGCGTTCGGGCGCCGGTAGGCTCAACGGCGACAAGGAGGCGGTGACCGACGTGCCGATGGCCAGCATCGAGGAAGCAATCGCCGCGATCGGGCGGGGCGAGATGGTCGTCGTCGTGGACGACGAGGACCGCGAGAACGAGGGCGACCTCGTGATGGCGGCGGAGTTCGCGACGTCGGAGAAGGTCGCCTTCTTCCTGGCGCACACCTCTGGCCTGATCTGCGTGCCGCTCACCCCCGAGCGTCTCGACGAGCTCGAGCTGCCGCTGATGGTGTCTCACAACACCGAGTCCCAGCGCACGGCGTTCACCGTCACGGTGGACTACAGGCACGGCACGACGACCGGCATCTCGGCCGGCGACCGGGCTGCGACGATCCAGGCCCTCATCAGCCCAGAGACCAAGCCGGCCGACCTCGCCCGCCCCGGGCACATCCTCCCCCTCCGCTACCGGCCGGGCGGCGTCCTCAAGCGTGCCGGCCACACGGAGGCGACAGTCGATCTAGCCCGCATGGCGGGCTGCTACCCGGCCGGACTGCTGTGCGAGATCGTCACGGCGGACAAGCAGCAGATGGCCCGCCAGCCAGAACTCGAGCAGTTCGCCACGGACCATGGCCTGCTCGTCATCTCGATCGCGGACCTCGTCCGCTACCGGCGCCGGCGGGAAAAGCTCGTCGAGCGGGTCGCGGCCGCCCGGATCCCCACCGCCTACGGTGACTTCACCGCCTACAGCTTCCAGTCGCTGCTCGATGGCGAGCAGCACCTGGCCCTGGTCATGGGAGACGTCTCGGCCCACGAGAGCGTGCTCGTCCGCGTGCACAGCGAGTGCCTGACGGGAGACGTATTCGGCTCACTTCGCTGCGACTGCGGGCCGCAGCTGGAAGCTGCCGTGCGCACGGTCGGGCAGGAAGGGGTCGGGGTGATCGTCTACCTCCGCGGCCACGAGGGGCGCGGCGTCGGTCTCACCCACAAGCTTCTCGCATACCACCTGCAGGACAACGGCAGGGACACCGTCGACGCGAACGTCGAGCTCGGCCTGCCCGTCGACAGCCGCGAGTACGGCATAGGCGCCCAGATTCTCGTCGAGCTGGGCGTCACGAAGATGCGCCTCATGACGAACAACCCCGCCAAGAAGGGCGGTCTCGCCGGGTACGGGCTCGACATCGTAGAGCGGGTGCCGTTGCAGTCGATCCCGAACCCGGAGAACGTCGGATACCTTCGCACCAAGCGGGAGCGAATGGGCCACCTGCTGGGGCGCCTCGATGGCGATGCGCCGGACTGGGCCGCCGCGGACCCGAACGAGCTGGAGGGCGACGAGGGCTTGCGGGATCTCGATGGCGTCGAGTGACGCGGCACTGAACCATCGCCTCCCGCCTGTAGAGGACGAGCCCCAGAGCGAAGGCATCCACGGCTCGGCCGACGGATCCGGGCTTCGGGTCGCGGTCGTCTGCAGTCGCTTCAACCGGCTGGTGACCGACTTGCTCCTGACGGGGGCGCTGGCGGAGCTCGACCGCCTCGGCGTCGCGTCCGAGGACCGGACAGTGGCATGGGTGCCCGGAGCCTTCGAGTTGCCGCTGGCAGCCATGGCGGTCGCGCGGACCGGCTCTTACGATGCGGTCATCTGTCTCGGGGCGGTCATCCGTGGCGAGACGTCGCACTACGACTTCGTCGCCGGCGAGTGCGCCGCCGGCCTGCAGCGAGTTCAGCTCGACATGGGTCTGCCCGTGGTCTTCGGGGTCCTCACGACCGAGAACCTCGACCAGGCCCTTGCACGCGCCGGAGGGGACGTCGGGAACAAGGGCACCGAGGCGGCCATGACGGCGGTCGAGATGGCCGGCGTGCTCAGACAGCTGGGACGGCCGGCAGCCGACGCGGGATCCGCCGGCGCCGGATCCGCCGCCGGCGCGGGATCCGCCGGCGTGAGGACCGCCGCTGCGCCGGCGGGACTCTCCGGGGACGCGGGCTAGCCGATGTTGCGCATCGCGCTTCCCAAGGGCTCGCTCGAGCTCGCCACATTCGAGCTGTTCGGCGCCGCCGACCTGGCGGTCCGACGCACTTCGGACGTGGACTACCGGGCCACGATCGACGACCCGCGTGTCGACGACGTGCACATTCTCCGCCCTCAGGAGATCCCGACCTACGTCGCCGAGGGCCTCTTCGACCTCGGGGTGACGGGCCGTGACTGGGTGGAGGAGACCGGCGCCGACGTCGTCAGCCTCGGCGAGCTGCGCTATTCGAAGACGACGACCGAGCCCATCCGGGTCGTGCTCGCGGTAGCGGCCGACTCGGTCGTCAAGAAGGTCGAGGAGCTCCCGCAGGGTTGCCGCGTCTCGACCGAGTACCCGAGGCTCACGAGCCGGTTCTTGGCGGGGCGGGGGGTGGAAGCGGAGGTTCGTTTCTCGTATGGGGCGACGGAGGCGAAGGTTCCTGACATCGCCGACGCCGTCGTGGAGATCACCGAGACCGGACGGGCGCTGCGAGCCGCCGGCCTGCGGATCATCGACACGCTGCTGACCTCGTACACCGAGCTCGTCGCGAACCCGGTCTCGGCCGCCGACCCGGACAAGTCCCGAGCCATGGGCCAGCTGCTCGTCCTGCTGCAGGGCGCGCTCGAGGCCCGCGGCAAGGTCCTCGTGAAACTGAACGTCGCTCCCATCGACCTCCCCAGCATCATCGCCGTCCTGCCCTCGATGCGGTCGCCGACGGTCGCGAAGCTCTTCGGCGAAGCGGGCTACGCCGTCGAAGCGGTCGTCCTCAAGTCCGAGATCAACGTGCTCATCCCGGCACTGAAGGAGCGGGGAGCGACGGACATCATCGAGCTCCCGATCGCGAAGATCGTCCATTGAGCGGGCTGGCCGGCGCGGGCGCGGCGGCGCCGGCCTCGGGACGCGGAAGGCCCGTGTCGGCCGGGTCGAGGCTTTCGACGCTGAGCGAGGACTGGGCACGGTCGTCGAGGCCGGCGGGGAAGCGTTCGCATTCCACAGCACAGCGATCGTCGATGGGAGCCGGCAGATCGCCGTCGGCACAATCGTGGCGTTCGTGACCGCCCCTGCGCTCGGCGGGCGTTACGAGGCGGCCTCGGTGCAGCAGGTCAGTCGGGCAACCGGTTCGCAACCTTGACATTGAGGGCCGGGAGGCCGTCCAAGCTGTGGGTGTTGGTCGTCTCCCAGTACTCCCTGATGCCCTCGTCGCCCTTGCGTGCGGTCCATTCCGTCAGCTGGCGCCTGTGCTCGCGGACTTCCATCACGGGGACGCCGTAGCCGCAGGAGTCGGCGATGCGGTTGGCCGAAACGACGATCACTGCCGCGCACGCCCTCGAGCCTCTCCGAGGTGAACCTGGTGGCCAGCTCCTCATAACCTTCGTCGTCGCGCTCCACGACAGTGCCGTGGCCGTGGATCCGGACGATCCTCGGAGGCCCCTGGAAGGCGCAGAACATGAGGACGATGCGGCCGTTCTCCCGAAGGTGGGCGATGGTCTCGACGCCGCTGCCGGTCCGGTCGAGGTAGGCGACGCTGTGAGGGTCGATCACGGCGAGCTCGCCGTCGTTGCTCTTGGGCGAGCAGTTGACCATCCCGTCGCCCGAGAGCGGCGCAGACGCGACGAAAAAGAGCGGCTGCGCCCGGAGAAACGTCGCGAGCCTCTCGTCGATGGCGGCGTAGGTCCGGCCCATGTGCCAGATCGTACGACCTGTTCGGCAGCCGGCGTGCAAGGTGGCAGGCTGGGGTCATGCGCGCCCTGCACGTGGAAGCGACGGCCGACGCGGCCGTTGCGATCGAGCAGGCCGGCGAGTATCTCGCCGCCGACCCTGTCGCGCTCAACGTGATCTGGAGCATTCTGCAGCAACGGGCCGAGTCCGGCGAGCCCGGCCGTTACTGGTTGTTGGAGGCGGGTCGCGGCGTCGCCGGCATCGTCATGGAGTCCCCGCCCGGCTACCGCGCCGGCATCGCGCCGATGCCGCGGGAGCACGCGGTTGCCATGGCGGAGGCGATCTCGGGCGAGGGCCATCGCCTCACAGGTGTGGCCGGCGAGGCCGGCACTGCTGCGGTGTTCGCCGGCTCTTGGACGGAGCGGGTGCGCATGGCCGCCGTGCCCGAGGACGCGCAGCGTCTGTATCTCCTCGGCCGGCTGGTGCTCCCCGAAGGTGTGCCGGGGAGGCTTCGTCGGGCTGATCCCTCCGAGCGGGGGCTGATCATCGGTTGGTGGGAGGCGTTCCAGGTCGAGACCGGTCTGCCGCCCAGCGACGCTTCGCCGGCCGTGGACGCGGCGATGGCGACCGGGCGGCTCTTCGTCTGGGACGACGGTGAGGCTCGCTGCGTCGCCCGCACCACTGCGCCGCTCGGCGGGATCTCCCGGATCGGCGCCGTGTACACGGCGCCCGACCAGCGGCGCCGCGGCTTCGCCGCCGCCTGCGTCGGAGCGCTGAGCGAATGGAACCGCAAGGAGGAGGGCGCCAACTCCGTCCTTTACGCTCAGCTCGGAAACGCGACGTCGAACGAGATCTACCGCCGGCTCGGGTATGAGGCCGTTTCGGAGATGCTCGCCTACCGCTTCGACGCCGGTTCGGGCGGAGCCTCGGCCGGCGGCGCCGGCGCCGAGACTGCGGCCGGCGGCGGCCAATGAGCGCTCGTGGCGATCCGGCAGGGATCGACCTGGTCGTCACCGACCTCGACGGCACGTTGTGGGACAGGACAGGGCGGGTTCACCCCCGGACGATGAAGGCGCTCGACATCCTGGCCGCGGCCTCGATCCCGGTGCTGGCGGCCACGGGTCGTCGAGCGGGGAGCGCCTGGCCCGTCATGGAAAGAAACAGCATCGCCCTTCCCACCGTCCTCCTCGACGGCGCCCTCGGCCGCGACTTCGGCGCCGCCACGGCCTTCCATGTCGCCGGCTTCAGCCCCGAGGCCGCCGCGGAGCTGCTCGCCGTGCTCGAGGATCTCGGCGTCAGCGCTTGCATCAACGTGGACGATCCCGGCCGGGACGTCGTTCTCGGGGAGCGGCCCTCGACGCACCCCGACCACGTTCGTTTCCTCGAGAAGTCGCTGCGCGAGGAGGATCCCTGGACGGCCGTGCGGACGCTGAACGTGCTCGCGTTCACGCTCCTCGGGGGGGAGCCCTCCTCGACCCGTGAGCTGGCCGCGGCCGTCACGGCTCGGGTGCCGGTGGCGGCTGCCTGTTCCGACGACCGGACCTACGGGGGGCTCCACCTAAGCTTCCGGCCGCTCGGCGTGCACAAATGGGCCGGCGTGCTCTCCTACTGCGCAGCCCGCGGACGCGACCCGACGCGTGTCCTCGCCATTGGGGACTCCGACAACGACGTGGAGCTTCTCGACGGTGCCGCGATCGCCGTCGTCGTCGCCGATGGCTCGCCGGTGGCGCTCGAGCGGGCGGACCACGTCGTGGCACCCGCCGCGGAGGGCGGTTGGGCGGGGATCCTCGAACGGCTCGGCCTGTCGGAGAGCTAGGACTCGCCCTGGCCGCCGGGGGCATGCGCCGTCGGCCGCCGGCGCCGCCGTGGCGATCTTCACGAACGCGAGCCGGAGCTGGGACAGCCCTTCCGTGAGAGCCTCGGCGTGCTGGCCGAGTCTTGTCGCCCAGCCCGTCGACGAGCAGACCGAGAGCGTCGATCGCCAGTCGCGCCTTCTCGAGCTGCGGCGGCTGCTGGGACAGATGCAGGGCGGCGAGCTCGAACAGCCCATAGCAATGGTTCGCGATGACGTCCTCGGCAGGGGCGTCGGCGAGCTGGCGGGCGATCTCGGTCAGTTCTGCCTCGGTCATCTCATCTTGAGCGGCACCTGCAGTCCGAGGGTCATCTCGCTCGTCGCGGTCGGCCGGCGGCCCGCCCGAGCCGCCCGAGCCACCGGCTCCGCCCGGTGCGCCAGGTGCGCACGGCCCTGGCGCGCCGGATCCGGTCTCATCCGCGCGCGGGACGCGATACTCCCCATCGGGTGTCCAGAGGCTGCTCATGCTGTTAGATTACGTGGTGACAACTAAAGGGAAGCGGGGCTGCGCCCAGAGCGCAACTCCCACCCGGCCACTGTCGGCCTGGCCGATGCGTGCGCCGGGTCGTGAGAGTGTGATGAGTCGGCATCGCCGTCTTCCCGTTTCGTGCGGTCGAGCATCGTCTCGGCCCTAAAGAGAGGACGACGCCCAATCACCACTGTTCCCAGCTCCAATGAGCCACGGATCAACGACCGTATCCGTGCTCGTGAGGTCCGGCTCGTCGACGCTGAAGGTCGCCAGCTCGGGATCACGCCTCTTCCTCAGGCGCTCGCCATTGCCCAGCAGCAGGATCTCGACCTGGTGGAGGTGGCGCCTCTGGCGAATCCCCCGGTCTGCCGGATCATGGACTACGGGAAGTTCAAATTCGACGCTGCACAACGGGCCAAGGAGTCGCGCAGGAAGACGACGAACGTCGGTATCAAGGAGATGAAGTACCGGCCGAAGATCGGTCCCGGAGATTTCGACACGAAGACTCGACAGGTGCTCAAGTTTCTGAACGAGGGTCACAAGGTCAAGGTGACCGTGATGTTCCGGGGACGTGAGGTCATCCATCCGGACCTGGGCAAGCGGATCCTCGACCGGATCGCCGAGCAGATCGACGGAGTCGCCAAGATCGAGACGGAAGGTCGCCTGGACGGACGGAACATGGTCATGGTGCTGGCTCCGGACAAGCGGGCGAAGCAGTCGACCGAGGCCAGGCAATCGACGGAGCCACGGCACCAGCCGTCCTTGAACGGCGACAGTCCGGCGCCGGCGAGCACAGCGGTTGCGACGGCTACATCGACTGCGAGCTCGGCGCCGGCGTCCGTGCCCGCTCCGGGGCCCGAGTCCGTCGAACCAGTGAACTCGGGCGACGGCCAAGCGCCGGTGGAGTCGCACACGTAGCACAGCGGGACGAAGGGCCGGTCGAGGGGGCGAGACCGGGCCGAGGTGGTGACCGCGTGGGAGCAGGGAGCAGGAGGAGCGTTCGCCCGCCCGACGCGCGACGCGGCACGACGCAGGACGAAGCACAGCGAAACGAAGACCAGAAGGCAAGACGAAGGAGCAACGAGCATGCCGAAAATGAAGACCGACCGCGGTGCCGCAGCGCGCTTCAAGATCACCGGCACCGGGAAGATCAGGCGCCGGCAGCAGAATCGCGGCCACATGCTCGAGAAGAAGGCGTCGACGCGCACCCGCCGGCTGTCCCACGAGGTCGGCTTGTCCACCGCTGATCGCAAGACGGTTCGGCGGATGCTCGGGATCTGACGCCGAAGCCTGACCGTCTCGGAGAGATCCGCCCGCAGAGCGTCTCCTCCGCCGCTGAGCGCGGCAGCCTCACGAAAATTCATTGCCGGATCAATACCTATCGCACCCGTACTACGACGAAGGGAGCCCAGAAATGGCCAGGGTGAAGCGCGCAGTCCACAGCAAGAAGCGCCGTCGGACCGTCCTCGAGCGCGCGCAGGGCTTCTACGGCAACAAGTCGCGCTCGTACCGAGCGGCGAACGAGCAAGTCATGCACTCGCTCCAGTACGCCTATCGCGACCGTAGGGCCCGTAAGGGCGACTTCCGCAAGCTCTGGATCCAGCGCATCAACGCCGCCGCGCGGCTCAACGGCACGACCTACAGCCGTTTCATCGCCGGCCTGCACCGGGCGGACGTCGAAGTGGACCGGAAGATGCTCGCCGACCTCGCGGTTCGCGACCCGCAGGCCTTCGCGGCCCTGGTGGATATCGCCGTGTCGGCGCTCGACGAGGCGGACGCCGCCGAGCTCGACGGGATCGACGAGGCCGCCTCCGACGAGGACGTCGACGAGGCCGCCTCCTGAGCGTGAGCGCGCTCGGAGCGCGTCACCAGCGCGTGCAGCGCCTGCGGCGGCTGTTGCGGCGGTCGAGCGTCCGCGAGGCTGAGCACGCCTTCGTCGCCGAAGGGGCCAAGGTCGTCGAAGCCGCCGTCGCGGCGGGAGCCCCCGTCGAGTCGCTCTTCGTCGCGGACGGGTGGCGCTCGTCGACCGCCACCGTCGCCGTCGTGGAGCGCGCGAACGGGATCGGGCTCCGGGTCTTCGAGCTCGGTCCGGGCGTCATGGAGCGGGTGGCCGACACGGTCAGCCCGCAACCGGTCTGCGCAGTCGTGGGGGCGGTCGACGTGGACCTGGACGAGCTGCTGTCGGGCTCGGAGCGCCCGGCCGGACGGGGCGGCCTCGTGCTCGTATGCGTCGATGTGCGCGATCCCGGAAACCTGGGGGCCGTCCTTCGCATCGCGGGTGCGACTGCCGTGTCCGGGGTGATCTGCTGCGCCGGCACGGTCGACCCCTACAACCCGAAGGTCGTGCGAGCCAGCGCCGGCGCCCTGTTCCGGCTGCCGCTTGTGACCGGCGTCGAGCCGGCCCAGGCGCTCCAGACCGTGGCGGCGCACGGATACCGGTGCTGGGCGACGGTTCCCCAGGGCGGGACGGACTATGCCGTCGCCGATCTCGAAGGTCCCACGGCCCTCGTCCTAGGAAACGAGGGCGCCGGCCTGCCACCAGACGTCCTGGCCCGGATCGACGGTGCCCTGACGATCCCGATGGCCGACGGGACCGAGTCGCTGAACGTCGCCATGACCGCGGCCGTGCTCTGCTTCGACCTCGCTCGCCGGCGGCGGCCCGTGTCCTAGCATGTTCCGATGGAGCCGCAGGACCAGCCGACGCAAGGTGGCATGGTGACCACCGACCCGGCCGACGAGATCGCGGAAGTCGAGGCCGAGGCCACAGCCGCGCTCGAGGCGGCGGCCGATCTGGGAGCGCTCGACGAGGCGGAGCGGGTGGCGTTCCGGTCGAGGGGGTCTCGTTTTGCGGAGATGTACCAGAGGCTCGGATCGATGGCACTCGAGGACCGCCGCGAGGTCGGCCGGCTCCTGAACGAGCTCCGCGGTCGGCTCGAGGCGGTTGCCGGGCGGCGCCGGTCTGAGCTCGCCGAGGCGGCCAGGGCCGAGCGGCTCGCCGGAGACCGGTTGGACCTGACCGAGGTGCTGCCCGGGCGGCTGGCGGGACATCTTCATCTCGTCACCCAGGTGCGTGAGACGCTCGAGGACGTATTTCTGGGCATGGGTTACGAGATCGCGGAGGGGCCCGAGGTCGAGACCGGCTGGCGCAACTTCGAGGCCTTGAACATTCCCGAGGACCATCCCGCCCGGAGCTCGGCCGACACGTTCTACGTCGACTTCGGCGAGCCTGGTTCTGTGCTGCTGCGCCCGCAGACCTCGCCCGTGCAGATCCGCCTTCTCGAGCGGGGAGTGCTGCCGATCTACGCCGTCGCGCCTGGTCGCACCTACCGGAAGGACACCGCGGACGCCACCCACCTCCCGGTGTTCCACCAGATCGAGGGCCTCGTCGTCGACCATGACGTCTCGTTCGCCGACCTGAAGGGGACCATCAATACCTTCGTCCGTGCCATCTTCGGACCGGGTGTGAACGCGCGGTTCCGGCCGGCCTACTTCCCGTTCACCGAACCGTCGGCGGAGTTCGAGATGTCGTGTGTGATCTGCGGCGGCGAGGGCTGCCGCACGTGCGCCGGCGTCGGTTGGATCGAGCTCGGCGGTTGCGGCATGGTCCACCCGGCCGTGTTCGAGGCGACAGGCGTCGATCCAGAGGAGTGGACGGGATTCGCCTTCGGCTTCGGCATCGATCGCCTGGCGATCATGCGTCACGGCATCGCTGACCTACGGGTGATGGTCGAGAACGACGTGAGGTTCCTCAGGCAGTTCTGAGGTCGGTGGGCGGGCGGGTGGTTGCGTGGGTGCGTGGGTGCTCCGCCGGGCACGGTTCCCGGCAGGCCTCACGAGACGAGACTTGAGGAGAAACAGAAGTCCGCGTTCCACTTTCATGGCTGCAAGAGCTGACCCCGCTCGAGACGCGGCCAACTGATCGTTCGGAGGTTGCCGCCCTGGCAGCCGACCTCGACGCGCTCGGTCTTGTCGTCGAAGGCGTGGAGAGGGTCGGCGAGGGTCTGGGGGAGGTTGTGCTCGCCCGTGTGCTCGAGATCGCCGCCATCCCGAAGGCCGACCGGATCCGCCGCGTCGTCGTCGACGCCGGCGGGAGCGAACCGGTCGAGGTCGTCTGCGGCGCCTGGAATTTCGAGACCGGCGACGTGGTTCCGTTCGCCCCGGTGGGCGCCGTGCTGCCGGGGGAGTTCCAGATCGAGCAGCGGCGGCTGCGTGGCGTGGTCTCGAACGGGATGCTGTGCTCGGGCCGCGAGCTCCGGCTGTCCGAGGACCACGAGGGGATCCTGGTGCTCGGCGCGGGCGAGGACTCGGACCTCGAGGTCGGGCGCCCGCTCGCCGACTACCTGGGCGCCGGGTTTGCGCCCGACGTCGTGTTCGACCTCGCCATCGAGGGCAACCGCCCCGACTGCCTGTGTGTGGCAGGCGTCGCGCGGGACCTTGCCGCCCGGTTGGACCTGCCGCTGAGCTTGCCGCAGCCGGTCGTCTCGGAGGGCGCCGAGCAGGCGGCGGCGCACGCGACCGTCGAGGTGCTGGCGCCGGAGCTCTGCCACCGGCTTGCGGCCAGGGTGCTGCTCGGCGTGAGCAGCGTGGATTCGCCGCCTCTTGTCCGGCGCCGGTTGACGCTGGCGGGAATGCGACCCATCGACTCGATCGTCGATGCGTCGAACTACGTCATGCTCGAGCTCGGCCAACCGACGCATCCGTACGATCTCGATCGCCTCGGTGGGCACGGGCTCCGGGTCCGGGCCGCTCGCGTCGGTGAGGAGATCGTCACTCTCGACGGCGTCACGCGTGTCCTCGGTAACCGGCCGCCGAGACTGGACTACCCGCTTGCGGCGAGCGACTGCCTGATCTGTGACGCCGGCGACCGGCCGGTAGGGATCGGCGGCATCATGGGTGGCCAGTCGAGCGAGATCACCTCGGAGGCTTCGCGGGTGCTCCTCGAGGTCGCTTCCTTCCTGCCGGCGGCTGTGGCGAGGACCGCTCGCTGGCTGGGGCTTCGGACTGAGGCTTCCGTGCGGTTCGAGCGTGGGGTGGATCCGCTGGGTGTGGAGCGCGCGGCGCTTCGTTTCTGTGAGCTTGTGGTCGATGCCGCCCGGGCGGCCGGCGTGGCTGCGCCCGTTGTCGCTTCGGGGCTTCTCGACGCGAACCCTGTGCCGTACGTGCCACGTCGAGTTCGGGTTCGAACTTCGAGGATCACCGCACTTCTCGGCACCGAGACTCCGCTCCAGGACAGCGAGATCGCGTCGCTCCTGAGGCCGCTCGGGTTCGTGGTTCGAGTGGGTTCGGATGGTTCGGATGGTTTGGATGGTTCGGATCGTTCGGGCGGTTCCAGCGGCTCCTATTCCTCGGCCGCCGGCTCCGATGTCTCGGCCGCCGGCTCCGCAGGCTTTAGGCGCTCCGCCGGCTCCGATGCCTCGGCCGGCTCCGAAAGCTCCGGGCGCTTCCGCCGGCTCCGATGCCTTGGCGGGCTCCCCGGGCTCAGAGGGAGCTGCCGCCGCCGGAGTCCTCGATGTCGAGGTGCCGTCGTTCCGACCTGATGTCACGCGCGAAGTCGACGTGGCTGAGGAGGTCGCACGGCGAATCGGGTACCAGGAGCTCCCCACATCGCAACGCCGGTCGCCCTACGTCGGTCGGCTGACCGAGGTGCAGGCGCTCCGGCGCCAGCTGAAGCGGATCCTCGCCGGCCTGGGAGCGCACGAGGCGTGGACGTTGTCAGTCGTCGATCCTCGGGACCAAGAGCGAGGGGGAGTGGTGACCCCGCTCGTGCGGTTGTTGAACCCGATGGTCGCCGAGGAGTCCGCTCTTCGCGGCGACCTGCTGCCCGGCCTGCTCGGCGCGGCGCGCCACAATGTCGGCCACCGCCAGCCGTGGCTTCGGCTGTTCGAGATGGGTGACGTCTTCGCCTTGCCGAGAGAGACCGCTCAGTTCAAGTCGGCGTCGGAGTTGGATGGCCCGCCGCGCACGGCTGTGCCGCCCGGGGCCGGCGGCGCGCCGGCAACCGCCACGGCGGCGCCGCCCGGGAACGCCGAGGGGCCGGCAGCCGGCCGGCGGACCGACGTGCAAGGAGATGAGCCGGCGGCCGGCTCGCCGGCTGAGCTCCCCGACGAGTGGGAGATGGTTGGCTTGCTGCTGGCGGATGAGGGAGACGACGCGGCGGCGGCTGTGAACAGCTGGCGTGTCGTGGCGGATGCTCTGCGCCTGGACGGCGTCGATCTTCGCGCCGCGACGAGGGCTGGGCTACATCCCGCGAGGACCGCAGAGATCGTGGCCGGCGACACCGTGCTCGGCGTTGTGGGCGAGGTGGACCCGCAGACGCTCGAGGCCTTCGAGCTCCCACACGCGAGGATGGGTTGGCTAGAGGTTGATCTACAGAAGCTGGCCGAAGCGCCGCGCCGTCCCCTCGAAGCGAGACCGGTGAGCCGGTTCCCCTCAAGTGACGTCGATCTTGCCTTCGTGGTCCCCGACCCGGTTCCGGCGGCCGAGATTGAGAAGACTCTGGCCAGGGCCGCCGGCGATCTGCTCGAGTCGGTGGACCTCTTCGATGTGTACCGTGGCCCTGGCGTGGGCGAGGGCTCTCGAAGTGTCGCCTATCGGCTGCGGTTCTGCGCTCTGGACCGGACGTTGACCGACGCCGAGGTCGCAGCACTGAGGGCTCGATGCATCGCCGCAGTTGAGAGCCAGTTCCCGGCGACTCTGAGGAGCTGAAAGCCGGACCTGACAGTCAGATCGTGACGGGTACGGCCGGCGTCACGGTAGTCGCCGGCCGCCAGTGCTCGCCGGCCGCCGCAGGCGATCGCCACAGCGACGTCACCGTGACGGGTGTCCACACGTCGTGCGACTCCTCGGCTTGCCACTGGCGCGGGCGGCCGCCGAGTCACGCAGGCCGCTGGCGAACGCTTCCACATGCCCCCGCCGTCACTGTGACGCCGGGCCGATCCGAGTCGATCCGCTGCCGCGCCGCCCGCTAGGCGCCAGTGCCGGCTGCGCCGCACGGGCTCCGAGCCCGACCGGATGGTTGGCCGCTCTGCCCACGCCGCGGCGCCAGCGGCCGCCAGCAGCCGGCGTCAACCTGTGGCGAACAGGGTCTGTTCGGCGGAAGCGGGCTCGGCGGACGCCGGCGGGTCGTGCTCGGTCTCCTCGCCGCCGGCGTGCGGACGGTGGCCGGCGGGCGGTGGCTTGGGCGGCGGTGGCCGTAGGGGACCGGGCCCGTCACGTCTCCCGTCGGGGTGCACCCACACCCAGGCCCCGGGCCCGCCTTCCAGGGCGTAGCCCTCGTGGGTCTTCAAGAAGTGGTGGTGGTGGCAGATCCTGGCGAGGTTGTCGAGCTCGGTCGGGCCGCCGGCGACAAAGGGGATGACGCGGTGGTCCCTCTCGAGGTTGTAGGTCGCCCCGCAGCCTGGCACCACACAGCGCTCGTCGCGCTCGATGAGCGCCGAGTTCACCTTGGCGGGAACTGACCGGCCGAGGTTGCAGATCGTGTGCACGTCGGTGCCGCTCGTGACGAGCAGCTTGGCGAGCGAGTCGCCGAGCAGCTCGCGTGCGGTCGCGACCGAGACCGGGCCGACGCCGGCGACCTCGCACAGCTCGCCCGGGCCGGTGTTGCCACGGCGCAGCGCCGCCAGGTCGACGCGGAGATGGGCCAGGAACTTCGGTCGGTCGGCCTCGGTCACCGTGGTGCGGGTGACGAGCGCCACGAGGGCGTCGGCGAGATAGGCCTGTGAGGACTCGCGGACCCCGGCCCGGCGCGCCGAGGCGAAGATGGCGTCCGCCTCGGCCCGGAGCCGGGACAGCAGGAGGCCCCCGGCCTCGGGGGTGAGGCGTGCCTCGAGATGGAAGGCCCCGTCGTCGCCGGTGAAGCTCCGCAGCCGTCTCGTCGCGTGCAGGCGGCGGGCGCGGGCGGCCTCGTCCTCTTCCGAGGCCCGGGCTGCCTTCACCCGTGCCGCCCGGCGCTTCAGTGCCTCGAGGTTCTCGCTGCGGGCGGCCTCGAGCAGCTCCGCGGCGGCACCGGGGTCGACCACGGCCGCACCGGCCACCTCTTTCACCTGGGCGGGGGACAGCTCGCCTGAGCGGAAGGCCTCCTCCACCTCGGGCAGGGCCTGCACCTGGGAGGCGGCCTCCAGCACCGACAGCGCCGAGCCGATCGAGTCCCCGGTCTGCTGCGCCAGCCACTCGCCGGCGTGGCGGTGGCCGTCGGTCTCGAAGGCGCCGGTCTGAGAAACCCTCCTCGCGCACAGCGCCTTTCCGGCCGCCGCCAGGTGCTCGAGGCGTGAGAAGAACCCGACGAGGACCTTTGCGTCGCTGCCGTGCAGCGCCTCGGGATCGAGCTCGTGCACGAGCCGGCCGAGCGCCTCTTCGATCTCCTGCCTCGTCTGGCACATGCACCCCACCTCCTCCGGTCAATCGACAGAATGTATGTTCGTATCCAGCAACGTACCAGGGGGGTGTAACGGCGCGGAGGGGAGGTCCGGCCCAGGGGGCCCGCCGGCCAACCCGGCGGCCCAACCGGCCCGGCCCGGGGCGAGCAAAGCAATCAGTCGCCCTCGGCCGGCACGCTCCTGCGACCGGGCGTTCGCCGGTCGGACAGCAATAGCGCGGTCTCACCGTCGTCGTCATAGAGATAGTCCTGGTCAGCCTCATCAAAGATCGTCTCGGTGACCGGTTCCAGGTAACCGCGGACCCTATCGAGTACGAACGGCGGCAACTGGTCCAGGAAGCAATAGGCAATGAGCTCCGTGCCGTCCAGGCTGGGATCAAGGGCTATGAGCTCGAGGGCGGAAAAGCATCGCCCGACGGTCTCGTCCCGATCACCTAGCTGGACCATCTCGATAACAAAGTCCGCGAGCTCGTTGAAGACGACCTGCGGTGTCAGGTCCTCGTCGTAGATGTCGATCAGATCGAGGTAGTGGTTCTCGAACTCTGGAACATGCTGGCGCAGAATGCTGACTGCGCGGTCATCTCCCGGTGGGCGCATGGCGGCTCCTTTCCCGTGGTTGAAGGGAACGGCGGCGATGCACGCCACGAGCAGACAGACGAACTGGCCGAGATCAGAATATCATGACGCACATTGAAATAGCAACTGATGCTCGGCACCACCGACGCCGGCCATGCCCCGCCGGCCCGCTCGACGCCGGCCACGCCGGCCATGCTCCGCCGGCCCGCTCGACGCCGGCCAGCCGACGCCATGCTCCGCCGGCCCGCTCGACGCCGGCCATGCCACGCCATGCCACGCCGGCGCCACCGCCGGCCATGCCCATGCCCCGCCACCGAGCCAGCGCCCGTTCGCTGCGGACGCCAGCACCACGAGCCCGGTGATCCAGAGGGGGAGTGTCCTCCACGGTCGTCGACCCACTGCTACGAGGATCAAAGTGCTCACACCAATGAGGTTCCATGTCCGTCAGGTCACCCGTTCAAGGGGGAGTCATAACCGGAGCACGTCCCAAGCTCAACAGATCCCAATCGAGCTTGTCGGTATCTGATGGACTTCTTCAGTATGTGCCGGGCCCTCAGGACAGCTCACCAATCGCTCGCGACCCAATCGACTCGGAGCCGCCCTGATCAGGCCGCGCCTCGCCCCGAGCCGTACCCGGCAATCCGGCAAGAAAATCGGCCAGTCGTGACCTGACCTCGTCCAACCGAATGCGGAGCGGGTCGAGCGCCATCCACTGTCCGCTCCCGCCACCCGACCCGACCGAGCGCGCCACCGCCCCGGCCAGTACCGCGGTAGCGGCTGATGGATCGACGATCCGATCGCGCAGGTGCGAGCCCGCAAGGACCTCGACCTTCTGCCCGCCGAGCACAAGCGTGAACGGCGTATCGAGGGCGGCAGCAAACAAGGCTGGGTGCATCCTCATGGACACCAACGCACGCGATTGCCTGACGAGCACGATGGCCTTGTCCGGCGAAACGTAACCTTTTACCAGTTCGACGCGCGCCCGCTGCGCGGGGCTGAGGCTAGCAAACACAGCTGCGGCCAGGATGGCATCGTCCTCGCTCGCAAGTTCAGGATGGCCTTGTACGGTAGACCAGAAGGTCAGGCTCTCGCCTGGTGACGCGGCCAGCGTCGCCTCGGCGACACGATGAGCCACCGTGGCCAGGCGTGCCCGCCGATCCCGCTCCGGATGATGGTCGCTGAGTACGACCGCAATGCCCCGGCGTTCGTGCTGGGTAGGAGGATCCGGAAACAACCCCAGCGACAGGTCGGTTCCCAGAACCACGTCGCACGCCCCGAGATCGGTCGCATGGGCTACCGATGGCCCGTCGCGCACGACGACCAATGCGGCGTCCCGCATAACCTGATGAAGGTCGCCGTCGGGCGGCCGCACGAACGAATCGATCGTTTGGCCGAGGAGAGCGAGAGGCACGCCCTGCCGGGTGACGGCTGCGAGCGACGCGATTCGGCTCCACGGCTGGTAGGCCTCGATGAGAAACCCCCCGCCTTGACTGATGACGGCGTCCGCGCCCGCGACGAGTGTCGGCCCGACTTCTTCCCATCCCTCGGCCGGCGCCGCCCACACCGACCCAATCAATTGGTCGAGTGGGGCCGTGAAGCGGAGTTCTGGAAGACGGGGTCCGAGCTCGGCCCCGTGATAGGCGGCATGGAGGATGGCGGCCTCGGGGGCGCATTGGCGCACCAAGGTTTCGGTGGCGATCGCGAGGGCGGCGTCGCCGGCATTAGCCAACCACGCATCTGTGATCAGGATCTTTGGGTGCCCGGAAGGCCAGGACTTTGCGAGCGAACCGGCAAGGCTCATGTTGGTGTCCCCTCTCGGTTTCGCAAAGCTACCGTTTCTGTCACCGGACACCGGCGCCAGGTAGGCTCGCAGACGAGCTCCACCGTCGCCAGAGAATGTCAGAAGGGACCGTGGCCGAAGAACTTGCGAGACCCAGTCCCCTGATCGTGCCGATCGATCCATCGGTCGAGGCGGCCGCGCTTGAGCACCTCCGATCGGGAGGCGGCATGCTCAGGCAGGCGAGGCGCGATCCTGGAGCGACCCGGGCCAGCCAGCCTTCAGGAGAGCCCTCCGAGCCGGAGTCCAAAGAGTCTGTCGGGTTTCTGGACTGAAGGAGCGTTGTGAGCGAGTCCGTGCCTGCGCAGCCACCGGCTACGCGCCCGATTGCCGCATCCTTCCCGCCCGGACACGGCGGCCTGACGACAGGCCAGGTTGAGGAACTACGTTCCGCCATGAAGGAAGAGCGGATGACCCAGGGCGGAATCGGTTACGTCAAGGGCAACAACTTCGACCGGTCAATCCGGAGCGGGCAGGTCCAGTGGATCATGGCCAATGAGGTCGACCCCGGCATATATTCGCACCTCTTCACGCTCGCATTCGTCGCGAATAAGGAACGCCACTGGAATTTCGACATCGAAGGTATGGCTCACGCTCTTCAAGCGACCCGATATTCCGGAGAGAGTTCCGAGCACTACGACTGGCACATGGATTGGGGCGGGGGTCGGTTGGGCTTCCGCAAGATCTCGGTGGTCGCTCACCTTTCGGACGAGAAGAGCTTCGTCGGCGGCTCCTTGCAGTTGACCAACGGATCGTACCCGGTCGAGGCATATCAGGCTCCGGGGACCGTCACGGTGTTCCCGAGTTTCATCATGCATCGGGTGACTCCCGTGACCACGGGGTGTCGATTGGCGGTGGTCGCCTGGGTTCTCGGTCCGTCCTTTCGTTAGTCACCTCTGGCGACTGCCTGCCGACCATAGCCGATCATGGCTGCAAATTCGACAACAGCCACGTGAATCCATGGGTCCACGACCCAGTCGGCTGGAAGGTCGATGGTGTCGGGAAGTCTCGTTTCGTGTGGCTCGGGTGATTTCAAGAAACCAGGGTCGTTGCCGCCACGCGCATTGCTCGGTCCGAGCCGGGCGTATACGGACTTCTCGGGGTGCAACATGGCCTCGACCGCCGCTGGGCCGCTGTCGATCCCCAGCCATTGGCAGATCTGTGGCAACACCTCCCGCGGGCGGTTGAGGACGTCTTCGGAGCGGACCCTCATCCAGCGGTCCGGAGGCAGGCTCTCGGTGAACCGCTTCAGGCGTGCGTGGTGGAAGAGCCACGTGCCGAGCAGGTGGAGACGAAACAGCTCGTCCGGCACGTCCCAGAATCCCGCGGACGACCAAGCGGCGTACATAGATTCAACGGTGGGGACGGGATGTCTCGTCACGTGCAGGTAGCGAGCCCGGGGGTAGCCGCGGTCGACGCGCTCGAGATAGTCCTCGCGATTGGAGTCCTCCGGGGACTTCTCCACTCCCACCAACGGGGCGACCAGGTCGAGGAGGTGATCGAAAACGGCAGTCGTCTGCCAATCCCTCCGATCCCGGAGCCAAGCGGTCGACCGTCTGACGGATTCCTCTTCCTGGTCTCCTTCGTGAAGTTCGGCCAGTGCCCGCACGAGCCCGGCGTTGCGCGCTCGGGGAGGCAACCCACGAAAGTCCGCCGGGTTGGTGAGAAGCTGTGCGACCTTCTCGCTTCGAAACAAAGCAAGCTCCGGGAACCCGTAGAGCTCCGGATGCATCCCGATCATCGCAGAGACCACGGACGAGTTGGACCGAGCGGGTGCGAGCACGAAGACGGGTCGGTGCCACGAGGGATCGCGACGTGGCTGCGGGACGCGCTCGGGTGGGTCGGATGTGGTCATCGCGTGGGGCGGTTTCTGGGATTGTTGGTCGAAGTTGGGTTGGGCTCGATCACGGTTACTCGACCCTCGAGGTACGGACCACGGAGATCTTACGCGGGACGCTCCTGCGCAGACCGTTCGAGATCCTTTCGATCGACGCGGCCAGGACAGCTATCTTGACGGAGCCGACTGACACAAGTTGGTGAACATTCCCGCGACGCAACTGACGAGGGGGTCGACATGAGCAGCATGCCGCCGGCGTCTCCTATTCCGCTTCCAGCTCCGTCTCCGGAACCGGAACCGGCAGCATCTCCAATGCCGTCGGAAGCTCCGAGCTCGGGGCCAACCTCCTACCCGAGCTCAGGTCCGACCAGTTACCCCACATCGGGCCCAACCTCTTACCCCACCACCGGCCCGACGCCATACCCGACATCAGGCCCGACCAGCGGACCCACATTGGGACCGACGACCGGCCCCACGACGGGCCCGACTCACGGACCCACGACCGGTCCCACGTCAGGCCCGACTCACGGACCCACGACCGGTCCCACGTCAGGCCCGACCCACGGACCCACCGACCGGTCCCACGTCAGGGCCGACCCACGGACCAACCAGTGGCCCGACTACCGGGCCCACCCACGGACCAACGACAGCCCCGACCACCGGCCCGACCCACGGACCCACCAGCGGACCCACGACAGGCCCAACCCACGGACCAACGACCGGCCCCACGTACAGGCCCGACCCACGGACCAACGACGGGCCCCACTACAGGCCCAACTACCGGACCCTGGTCCGATCCCAAGACGAGCCCGACCGATCCGCACTACGGCGAACCCGGCTAGGACTGCTGGGGCGCGACCGATTCGGCCGGCGACCCCGGCTGGGCCGCCGGCGCCGGCGCGCTGGCCGTCGCGGAGAGTGATCCAAGCAAGGTGGAGATCTCTTTCTGGATGCCTCGTACCGTGTTGGAGCGCGCTTGCAGTTCCTGCTTGCCGGCGGCCTGTTTACTTTCCTCGGCGTCGAGAAGCTGCTTGCTCTCCTTGAGGGACGTGGCGATCTGACGTTCGCGCTCGACGAGGGCGCCGCGGACGACTTCTCTCATCTCTTCCTGCAGATCGATGATCTCCCGCTGGAACGTGGTCGTCACCGTCACCTGGGTCTGGTTGCACTGCTCGGTCATCCACTCTTTGAACTCCGTCTGGAAGAGGGAGCGACCCTTTACCCTGAACGCCTGATAGGCGTAGAAACCCCCGAGCCCGATTCCGATGGCGATCCCGATCGGCGGCGCGAGGAGCGCGCCGGCGGTCAGCCCGAGTCCGCTCCCGGTGATGAGTGTGCTGAGTGACCGGCCGGAGCTGAAGCTCGACAGGATCGACAGGCGGTCATAGTGGGTGAGGCTGTAGGACCCGATATTGATCGAGCCGAGCTGCTCATCCAGGTTGCCCTCGGTCACGGCGCGGATGGATTCGCGCAGGTCGCTCGCCGAGTCGATGTCTTCTAGCACCTCTTCGACGAGTCCGATGAGGCGATTGGCCGCTTCCTCGTTCAGTTTCCCGGCGAGGGCGGTGAGATCAGCCACCAGCTCTCCTGGAAGGCTTTGGCGGTCCTGCTTGGACGGGTCTTTGAGACGCTCGTCGTAGCGCCGGCGGATCTCGACCAGGCCGAGGGACACCTCCTCGGATCGCTCCAGGGTCAGCTTGCGGATCTCCGTGTCGAGGTGGCGAGGCCAGGCCGCCTTGCTCTCTCCGAGCTCCCGCAGCCGCTGCTGCTCGGCTTCGAGCCCCGCGCGTGATGTGCCGCCGGTGGACAGCGCCGCCAACTGCTCGCCGATGGCGCGGTTCGCGACCGCGAGGGGCCACATGGCCTCCCGCAGCAGGTTGACGTCGCCGAGCACCGACGCCCGCTCGATCACATGGTCGGTAAGGGTCGTCTCCAGGTTGGAGAAGCCCGATTCCTCGCGCATCGCCTGCGCATCTGCTGGATCCTTGCATTGCAGTGCCCGAATCGCGAGAAGGCTGCTGACCGGTACGACCGGGCAATTGGCGAAGCGGGGAGCCTTCTCACGCAGAATCGCCAGATTGTCCTGGAGGATGGAGCGCCACCCACGATTCAGGTCGATCTTGGTGAGCGCGAGGATGACGGTATCGATGCGGGCCGCAGCCCGCCGGAGGAACTCGAGCTCCGGGCCGCGGAACTGAGCGCCTGCCTCCACGACGAAGAGCAACGCGTCGGCACTCTGAAGCGATTGCAGCGTCAGCTCGGCGTGTCCGGACTGAAGGCCGCCGACGCCCGGCGTGTCGACCAGCGTGATCTTCTCGAGCAATTTGCAAGGGATGCCGAGTTGCACGGCTCGGATGTTCTCAGCGTTGCCAGGATTGCCCTGCACAGTGGCGAGGGAGCGGCCGGTCTCGAACTCGACGGGGACGGACGTCGTCTCCCCGTAGTGCATGATCGCCGCCTCTTCCGGATCGGCGTAGGAGAAGGAGATCGGGGCGCCGGTGACGACCTCGACGCCGACCGGCGACAGGTCCGGGCGACCGAGGAGCGCATTGACGAGCGAGCTCTTGCCCCGCTTGTCCTCTCCCGCCACGATGACGAAGGGAAGACCCTTGCTCGGCGCGTCCTTCTTCTGGAGAAGGTCGTCCGCGACGCCCGGCCGGCCCTCGGCGCGCACACATTCGGCGGCCCGCTCGACGAGGGCGCTCACTTCCGGCGCCGTCACCGGACCTCGATCCGGGACAGATCGCGACCAGGCATCGCGACAGGCGCAACCGTCGCTGGAGTCGGAATCTTGTTGCTAGCCGGCATGGCGGTAGATAGCCTCCATCGGTGCCATACGGTAGCGTCCCGACGCAGCGGCACAACATCGAAGGTCGCGTCGTTCGCCGGGCATGGGCGGATCCCGACTACCGGGAACGTCTGCTCGAGGACCCAAAGGCAGCCCTGGCGGAGCTCCTCGGCGTCGAGCTTCCGGAGCGCCTGGAGGTCAGGCTCGTCGTGGAGAGCAGCGATCTGCTCTACATCGTTCTGCCGGTGGACGTGTCGGGCATCCCGCCCGAGACGGTCCGCGTGATGACCGGGCAGCGGCCGCCACGCGACCAGGCGTACTAGCAGGGCGCCGCACCCTGAAGGCGGCGCAACGTCAGTCGAAGAGGTCGTCACCGGCAAGGAGGCGGAGGACGGCACCGGCTGATGTTTCTGATCTGGCGGCGATGCGAGCACGCCTGCGGCCGGCGTCGCTCCCGGCGACGCGGGCGATGGCCGGAGCGAAGCCCCGCCCGTGCCGGAACCGCTCGAGGACGGACTTGTGATCCGGCCCGTCGAGGTGCAGAGCGGCCACCCGTAGCGCTCCGTAGAGAACGTCGTCCCAGCAGGGTGGTCCCGCCCCCCACCAGGGACGTGAGACCGCCACGACCGACGACGGGATGACGAGGCACGGGTGCCCGGCTCGCCAGAGGCGCAGGCATAGCTCCGCCTCCGCCCAGCCGCCCGCCTCGAGCTCGGCATCGAGGCCGCCGATGTCGAGGTAGAGCTCGCGTCGAATGGCAAGACACGACCGCGTCAGGGCCAGCACCCGGTCCGGATGCGCGTCCGGACCGATCAGCTTCCACCGGAAGTCGCCGAACCTGGGCGAGAACGTGAGACCGCCCACGGGCTGCCGGCGGCGGCCGTAGGGGAGGACGGCGGCACCGGCGGCACCGGTCGGTTGCTCGGCGGCCGCCGCGAGCAGCGGAGCAGCCCAGCCTCCGACGGGCTCAGCGCTTGCATCGAGAAACAGGAGCAAACTTCCCGTCGCCCTCGCCGCCGCGGCGCATCGGTCGTTCGTCACGATGACCTCGGTGCCGGGGGGCAGCTCGCCGCGGAGGAGACCGAGCAGCGGCGCCGGCGCCTCGTCCGCCGGCCCGCCCGGAGACGAAACGATGAGGCTCACCGGGTGTTGCGCCGGCGCCCCGCGTGTTGCGCCTGCCGGCGCCGTGTTGCCGGCCGTCAGGGAGCCCGGCGAGGAGCCACTGGCTGGCCGGCGCGCCCCGCACCAGTCGAGAAACGCCCGCGAGCTCAGCGGGTGCTGCGCCTCGAGTGCGGCTCGCCGGGATGTCGCGTCCGAGACGAGAACCCGGGCGATCGCGTGACCGGTGCCGGGACGATCCCGCACGCCGGCGGTGAGCGCCGCCAGGTCCTCGAGGTCGAGGTGCACCGTCCCGAGCCGCACGAGATCGTGAATGTACGACTCCCAGTCCACTGAGTCGGGATCACCGAGATAAAGCGCCGGCTCGGGGACGGTCGCGACCGCGTCGCGGGCGATGGCGCAACGCCGGCCGAGTCGCCACAGCCGCATGCTGAGCTCGTGAACGTCGAGGCCGTACGCCCCGAGCTCGGGGTCGAATCCGCCGACCGCGTGGAGAGCCGCTCGTTGCACGGCAAAACAAGCCCCCGCCACCAGAGGCACCGTCTCGACCACATCCGCCGGCCGTGGGCGCCATCGTGTATTGAGCACGCCGTCCGACCAGCCGAGCCCGTAACCGCCGCCGCCGGCCGGACCCGCCACGCCCGGAGTGACGGCCGCGTAACCGGCCGCAAAGGCTCGTCGCATATCGGGAAGCCAACGGTTCGACAACGTGGCGCCTGGCGCCCGGAAGTCGATCAAGTCGGTTGTCGCCTGCTCGGCGCCGGCCATCCGGGCTGCGCCGAGCGGCGTTCCGGGCGCCACGCGGACAACCCGTACACGGTCGGCCGATTCGATCTCGCCTGGCTCCGGCGCAGCATCGGTCACGACGATCCCCTCGGCGAAGGCCAAGAGCTGGCGTGACAGGTGGTCGACCTCGTCCTTAGGAGGTGCTCCGAGATTGGCCACGACCACGGTCACCGTCGTCTCAGGCGGCTCGGGAAGTGGCGACGGTTGCCAGGATCCGATGGCCACGAACTCGGCCTCCACCCAGGGCGCCTCGGCAGCAAGCTCAGGCGACTCGAACGATCGCCACGTGCCGATGGACGACTCGATCGCGTCGAGCACGGCCGCCGAGGCGGCGAATTCCGAGAGAACCTCCAGCCAACCGAGGCGGCTGTGGCGCAAGGCACCGTCGACGAAGGCTCGGATCCGATCACCGTCGATGACGCCGCTCCAGGACAACCCGCATGACTCGAAGAAGCCGGCGACTCCCTCGCACCACCGCACCGGATCGGCGACGAGGTCGTCGTACCGACTCAGGTGAACCGGCATGCCCTGCACATGCGAGAGCGTCAGCCGGTTGTAGCGCTCCCACAGCGCCACGCCGTGCGCGACGGAGAGACGGTCTCGCTTCAACAATGACGTCGCGACATCGAGCGGGTTCCGCACAAGGACGAGGGCCGCGACCGGACGGTCGAGTGCCTCGCACCAGAAGGGAAGGGTGAGGGACGTGCGTGGGTCTTTCCACACCCAGGGAGCCTGCGGGTGAACGGCGTCGAACGCCTTCCCGGCCTCGGACGGGTCGCTCGAGATACGGGCCGCGTCGAGCTCGTAACCGTCTCCGGCGCGCGGCGGGCACCACCACGAGCGTCCCATCTCGGCCAACAGCCGCTCGTTGATCGCGAGCATCGACACGCTTTCCCAGTGCCCCTTGGCGTTACCTCTCGGATCGTGCAGCAGGTCGTCCTCGGCACACGTCGAAAGCCCGAGAAGATTCACGAGGCGCGTCGCGGCCGAGGTGCCGCTCCGGTGCATGCCGAGGACGCAGACGCCGGCGGGGGAGCGCTGGACGCCTCGGTCGTGATCAGATGAGCGCATCGATGCCGAACCGCCTGGCGAACGACTCGAAGTCCCACGATCGCCGGGCGTCGAGCTCATCCCTGCGCTGCCAGGGGTCGCTGTCCAGCAGGCGGGTCCACGCGTCGGCGAACACGTCGCGATCGCGCGTGGTGGGACACGACCCGCTCAATGCCCGCCTGGCCGAAATGCAGCACGGCGAGCCGAAGGATGTTCGAGAGGATGCCGGCGTGGTCGACCTCGTAGGGAAATGAGTCACGGAAGAGGTGCAGTACCTCCGCCGCCGGCACGGCCTGGCACCGGTAGCCGGACAGCCACAGGCGCAGCGACAGCTCGGCGTCCTCGGATCCCCACCGGTACATGCCCTCGTCGAATCCGCCCGTTTCTTCGAACGTGTCGCGCCGCATCGCCAGGAAACATCCGCAGATGAACGGCACGTCGACCGGCCCCTCGCCCGACGCGCCAAGCCACTTCATCCGCATCGAGATGTCCTTCCACGTGAACCCGAAGCCGATGCCCGGTCGTCCGTCGAGATGGCCGATCGCCGGCGTCACCTCGCCGACGCCGGGGTCGGCCAGGGCGTCGAGAACCGGAGCGAGCCACCCGTCGAGCGGCCGCACGTGGGCGTCGCTGAAGACGATCACGTCCCCCGAAGAGCGTCTCGCGCCGAGATTCCGGCCGGCTGAGATCCCGAGCGGCCGGTCCGCTCTTTCGACCACCGTCCTGGGAGCTCCGCTGCCCCCGCCCCCGCCCCGGCCGGCGTCCACTCCCTCATGCGCCTCGAGGGCGTCTGCGCTACCGTCTGTGGAGACGTCGTCGATGACCACGATCTCGGTCGATTCCGGCACCGTCTCCCGGATCGCCTCGACCGTCCGTGCGAGCTCCCCGCCCTCGTTGTGAGTCACGATCACGACACTCACGCTCAAGCTCACGTTTACACCTGAACCCTCGAGCTCATGTTGAGGTTTAGAGTTCTCTCCGCTCGAACTTCCGGCGCAGGACCTCCCGACGTTCCTGGAGCTCCCGGTACGTGAGGTGCTCGGTGTCCGTCGAGAGCCCCATCGAGGCTCGCAGCCCGTCGAGGTCGACCGGCACCGTACGCGGATCGAGCCCGATCTCGGAGGCGATGCGCTCACCGTAGCGGTCGGCGAAGTAGGTCGCGATGAGGGCCACCTCCCCGAGGAGGTCGATCCCGGGAGCAAGCGTCGCGACCGCGCCATCGAGAAACAGGAGATCCTTCACGAACAACATCAGCTCCTTCGGCATCCTCGCCCCGTACGCCAAGAGCTGCTTGGTGAGATCGCGCAGCTGAGCGGTGAGCTCGTCGGCCGACAGCGTGATGACGTCCAGGGCGGGCTTGTCGAGCCCGAGGTCCTTGATGACCTGCTCGACGTCCGCGTCCGCCGGCAGGGCACCCAGCTCCTTCAAGGCCTGCACCTGGATGGGGATGTTGTTGGTCGTCCCGCCGACGAGCAGCTGCAGAAACGCCAGACGCTGCTGCTCGCCAAGCCGGCCGGTGATGCCGTGGTCGACGCAGGGCGACGCGGCCGTCGCTCTGGACGAAGAGGTTGCCTCCGTGCAGGTCGCCGTGGAAGACCCCGTACAGCAGGGCGCCCTCCAGGAAGGAGACCATCTCGGCCCTGAGCACGGCCGCCGTGTCGATCCCGGCCGACCGCATCCCCTCGACGTCGTCCCATGCGAAGCCGTCGAGCCGCTCCATCACGAGCATCCGCCGCGTCACGAGCCGTGGATGGGGGCGGGGGACGATGATGGAGCGCTGGTTGGTTTCTGCGAGGACGCGGCCGACGTCGAGCATGTTCGCGGCCTCGAGGCGGAAGTCGAGCTCCTCGACGATCGTCTCGGCGAACAGCTCGATTAGCGCCGGCGGGTTGGCGAGCGCCGACACCGGGATCCGCCCGACGAGAAACGGGGCGAAGAAGCTCATGCCGGCGAGGTCCCTTCGCACGAGCTCGGCGACGTCGGGACGCTGCACCTTGACGACCACCTGCTCGCCGGTGCGGAGCCGGGCGCCGTGGACCTGAGCGATCGAGGCGGCCGCGATCGGGGTCCGGTCGAACTCGGCGAAGGTCCCTTCCAGTGGCCCGCGGAGCTCGGCCTCGACGATGCGGCGCACATCGTCGAATGACTCCGGCGGGACGTGGTCGCGCAGCAGGCGGAATTGCGAGACGATCTCCTCGGGAAAGATTCCCTCTCCCGAGGAGAGGATCTGGCCGAGCTTGATGTATGTAGGCCCGAGCTTGCCGAACGCGATCCGGAGCCGCCGGGAAAGCCCGAGGCGCGACCGTGTCTGCCCGCGTCCTCGATCGACGAGGTACCAGCCCCCGACCGCGCGGCCGAGCGTCCAGGCCACATTCACGATGCGGTGAGCCGGTGGCGTTCGCCTCCGGCGGACGAGGCTGGGTACTTCGGCTCGCGTCCTCGTCCGGATGGCGTCGATCCCGACGAGCCAAGGGAGGTCGTGCGGATCGATCAGCCAAGGGGGATGATCGCTGAAGCCGGCAAAGGCGCAGTCAGGCGGCCGCTCGTCTGGCTCGCCGGCGGAACTCTCCGAGATCGACAACTCCTCGCGGTCGGGTGCTCAGGTGGATACGGGGGCGAGCACGATACAGCCATTGTGGCCGCCGAAACCGAAACTGTTCGACAGGATCGGCCCCGGTTCCCACTCCCGGGGGGCGCCACGGACGATGTCGAGGTGGATCTCCGGGTCCTGGTCCTCCAGGCCGACCGTCGGGGGGATGAGCCGGCGCTCGATCGTCAGCGCGCAGGCCACCCCCTCGATCGCGCCCGCCGCGCCGAGCGAATGCCCGGTCACGCCTTTGATCGACGTCACCGGTGGTCCCGGGCGGCCGAAGATCTTGTCGATCGCCTCGGCCTCGGCGAGGTCGTTCAAAGGCGTGGACGTGCCGTGTGCGTTGACATGGGCGACCTCGGCGGCGGTGATCCCCGCGTCCTCGAGCGCGAGCTCGATGCAGCCGATCGCACCGGCACCGCCTGGCGCCGGTGCCGTGATGTGGTACGCGTCCGCGCTCGAGGCACCGCCGAGCAGCTCCGCGTAGATGTGGGCGCCCCGAGCCTTGGCATGCTCGAGCTCCTCGAGCACGAGCACGGCGCCCCCTTCGGATATGACGAAGCCGTCGCGTCGCACGTCGAACGGCCTGGACTCCCCGGACGTCGAGAGCGCCGTCATGTTGCCGAAGGCCGCCATTGCCACCGGGGTCATCGCGGCCTCCGCGCCGCCGGCGAGGACGGCGTCACAACGGCCGCTCGCGATCAAGCGATGGCCGGCGAGCAACGAGTGCGTGCCGGAGGCGCACGCGGTCGCGATCGTCTCGCAGGGACCTCGCCACCCGAGGCGCATCGAGACGGCTGCGGCGCCGGCGTTTGCCATCATCATCGGCACGAGAAACGGGGACACGCGGCGCGGACCCTTCTCCAACAACACACCGATCTGGTTCGCCATGGTCGTGAGCCCGCCGACGCCGGTACCGATCTGGACACCGGCAAGCGCCGGGTCGACCTCGACCGGACCAGCGTCCTCGAGAGCCATGACGGCGGCTCCGACGGCGAACTGGGCGAAGGGGTCGACGCGGCGAACCTCTTTGGCGTCAAACCAGACGGAGGGGTCGAAGCCGACCACGCGGTGCTCGCCCTCGGGGGCCGGCCCGTTCACGCCGGCCCAGAAGTCGTCCTTGCCGGTGCCACAACACGAGACGACGCCGAGTCCTGTAACCGCGACCCTCCGGCGACCGCCTCGGTCGAGCGTCACCTCGGCGACCGCCATCAGAGCTTTGAGGTCACGAGCTCGTAAGCCTGCCCGATGGTCTCGACGCCTTCGAGCTCGCTCTCGTCGACGGTGATGCTGAAGACCTCCTCCAGCTCCATCACGAGCTCGACCAGATCGAGGCTGTCGGCGTCGAGGTCGCTCGCGAAGTTCGCGTCGAGGGTTACCTTTTCCTCAGGCACGTTCAGAATCTCGACCGCGCAGGCCTTGAACTTGTCGAACGTCGCTTCATTGTCCATGCGAATGCCGCTTTCTCTTGTCGGTTGTCTGCACTGCGATGGGTCAGTGGCCCATACCGAGGCCCCCGTCCACGGGAAGGACGGCCCCGGTGATGTAGCTTGCGCCGCCTGAGGCCAGGAACTCAACGGCCGAGGCGATCTCGTCGGGTCCGGCTTGCCTCCCAAGCGGCACCAGGGACGTCAGTGCCGTAACGCGATCTACTCCCAGGACAGCGATCATATCCGTGGTCACGACCCCCGGCGCGACGACGTTGACCGTGATGCTGCGGGAGGCGACCTCCCTTGCCAAGGACCGTGCGAACCCGACGAGCGCCGCCTTGGAGGCGCCGTAATTGGCCTGTCCCGGCGAGCCCATGAACGCCACCACCGACGAGATGAGGATGATTCGTCCTCTTCGGGCGCGCACCATCGGCCCGAGCGCACGTTTGGCCGTGCGGTAGACCGAGGTGAGGTTGGTCTCGATGACGTTGCCCCACCGCTCCTCGGACATGCGCAACAGCAGCGTGTCGTCGGTGATGCCGGCGGCGCAGACGAGGACAGTCACAGGCCCGAGCGAGTGCTCGATCTCGGTGAAGGCCCTCTCGACGTCCTCGGACGAAGTCACGTCGCAGGCGACGGCCAGCAAGCGTTGAGTCCCATCCGGCCCGTCGAGCACGTCGGGCGGACTCGTCCGCCACGTCACGGCGACCCGGTCGCCGGCAGCCTGGAATCGCCGCGCACAAGCCAGGCCGATGCCCCGCGACCCCCCGGTCACGAGGACGACCCTGCCTGTGTTGCCGCCATCGCCGTCGTTGCCGTCGCCGATGGTGTTCCCGGCTCCGTCACCTCCGGCCGAGGGCGAGTCCTCCTGGCTGCTCACCCATGTGCTCCGGGGTCTTCGGCGACCGCCGGCCGCGCTGGGGCTCCACCCCACCTCACGATGGCGCTCGCCCACGTCATCCCGGCGCCGAAGCCCGAGAACAGGATGAGGTCCCCGTCGGCCAGCCGGCCGGCGTCCGCGGCCTCTGTGAGGGCGATCCCGCACGACGCGGCCGACGTGTTGCCCGTGTGGTCGAGGGAGATCGCATAGCGGGCGGGATCGATCTCGAGTCGCTGACCCACGGCGTCGATGATGCGGAGGTTCGCCTGGTGAGGAACGAAGAGGGCGATGTCCTCGACGGTGACGTCGGCCTGTTTCAGGACGCGCTCGGCGGACTCGACGGTCGCACGAACTGCTCGCCGGAAGACTTCGCGGCCTTCCATCATGATCCGGCCGCCCCGGTCGCAGTACAGGATGTGCGTCAGGGAACCGTCGAGCCCGAGGTCGTGGGCCAGGATGAGCGGCTCGCCGTCGGTGGCCTCGACTACGAGAGCGGCGGCGCCGTCAGCGAAGAGCACGGCGGTCGACCGGTCGTCCTGGTCGGTGATGCGTGACAACGTGTCGGAGCCGATCAGCAGGGCACGGTCGTGTCCGGCATTGAGCAGGGCGGCGGCGGTGACGAGCCCGTACACGTAACCGGAGCAGGCGGCGTTCAAGTCGAACGCCGCGCCCCGGCACCCGAGCGCGTTGTGGACCCACGACGAGGTGGCGGGCACGTCCTGGTCGGGCGTGGTCGTTGCAAGTACGAGGAGGTCGATCTCCTCGCCCCGGCGCCCGGCGCGCTCGAGGGCATGCAAGCCTGACTCGACAGCGAGACCCGATGTCGTACCGCCGTGCCGTCGCTCCTTGATCCCCGTGCGCTCGACGATCCAGGCGTCGCTCGTGTCCAGGCGGGCTTCGTAATCGGCGTTCGTGACGACCTTGTCCGGCAGCGCGAGGCCCCATCCGGTGATTCGTGCGCCTCTCATGCCGTCCTTTCGTCATGGGTCTGAGCCCGCAGCCAGGCGATCGGCTGGCCACCGGTCACCCGCTCGCCAGCGAGGACGAGTACGCCTTCGAGCGTGCCCGAGAACGCCGATCGCACCTCTGTCGTGCCGACGAGGCCCAGGAGCCCGCCCACTTCGACCACCACCGGCTCCGCCGATCGCCCGGTCCCGCCCGGAAGATACCCGCCCAGTCCAGGGGCAGGTTCGAAGAGCCCGGCTACCGGCGACACAACGAGCCGCTCGGTCATGTGGAAGTGCTCGCCTGCGGGGGCGGCACCGCTCACCATGCCCCCGGCGAGGATCTCCACCAGACGGTCGAGGTCGTCGGGCGTGGCGACCGAGACGCCGATGGTCTCTGCGGTCGGGAGCACGCGGCGGGCGAGCCCGGTAAGCACCCCGCCCGGCCCGAGCTCGACGAATGTCTGCATGCCTTCGCCAAGGAGCGTGTCGACCGTCTGGCGCCACCGGACCGGGCTGCACAGTTGCGCCGACAAAAGCCGCGGCCACTCCTCGGGATCGTCGTGGAGTCGGGCGTCCACGTTCGCCACGACCCCGGGGTCGAGTGCGTGGAAGGTCGTCGAGGCGAGGGCCTTCCGGAGGCGGTCCCGGGCACCTGACATGAGGGGGGTGTGGAAGGCGCCGCCGACGGGGATGGCCATCACCCGTTTGGCGCCGAGCTCCTTGGCGATCGAACCGACCTCACGGACAGCCTCGGAGGTGCCTGCGATGATCACCTGCCCGGGAGCATTGAAATTCGCGATCCAAGCCTCGCCGTCGGCACGGCGACAAGCCGCCTCGACCGTTTCGTCGTCGAGCCCCAGCACGGCGATCATCGTCCCCGGCGCGTACTCGGCGGCCTCCTGCATGGCGGCGCCTCGCTCGGCAACCAGGCGGAGCCCGTCCTCGAAGTCGAGCGAGCCGGCGGCCACGAGCGCCGTGTACTCGCCGAGGCTGTGCCCGGCGCAGGCCGAAGGAACGATCCCGATCCGCTCGGCGGCGTCAAGCACGATCAGGCTTTGGACGAACGTGGCGATCTGAGCGTTGTCCGTCCGCGTCAGGGTGTCCTGGTCGGCCTCGAGAAGTAGATGGGCGAGATCGCGCCCAGTCACCTCCGATGCGAGTGCGACGAGCTCGAACGACGGGTGGTCAACCCAGGCCGCCCCCATGCCGGGTCGTTGCGAGCCCTGGCCTGGAAACGTGAATGCCAGCAATATTCGCCCCCTCTGACGTCCTGGTCAGGCACCGTGCCTGTCCCCCTCGCCACAAGTCTGACCTCACCCGCCTCCGAACGGTTACATCCCTCCTCGGGAGACGGCGAGGCGCGCCCGCACCGGCCAATGATCGGAGTTGCCGACGGCGACCGCGTCGCCGGAGAGGATCTCGACCGCTCGGTTGACGAGGATGTGATCGATCTGGCTGTGGGCACGCCAGCTGGGGTAGGTGCGTGCCCTCACCGCCCTTCGCCAGCCTGGGAGAGCGAGCGAGGTCGGAGGTCCCCAGAAGTTCATGTCGCCCGCGAGGACGCCCGGTTGGTCCGGCGGCGGCAGTCGCCGCCGCAACCGTTGGAAGTGGACGGCGGACCCGTGGGTGAAGTGGGCGAGATGGGTCCCCACGACCGTGACCGGGGTGCCGCCGGCGTCGGCCACGACCAGGACGGCCGCCCGCCGCATGCTCCGGTCCCGCCGTAGCCGGCCCAGCTCGACGACCTCGACTCGCCGGACCGGAAGGCGGGAGAGCACCGCGATGCCCCAGCTGCCGGACTCGGCCCGCGAGCCCCATCGCCCGCGTCGCATCCGCGCGACGTCCTCCGAGTCGCCGACCCAGAGCCGGCGGGCGTGACGGGGATCGCCGCTGTGGGGCCCCCAACGCTGGCCGGGTGGCTGCGCCGGCGCGAGCAGGATGGCGGGCGAGAGCGCCACCTCGTGTGCCTCGTAGCCGAGCGACTCCGCCAGGACGTCGGTCAGTCCCTTGCCGCCGGCCGGGGTCCAGGTCTCCTGGAGCGCGAGGACGTCGGCGTCAAGCTCGGCACAGGCGGACACGACGTCAAAAGGGGTCCCCCATCCGTCGACGCCGGCGTGCAGGTTGAACGAAGCTACGACGAGCTCGGGCACCGCGGCCGCCCCTTCCCGGGGCGTCAGGCGATCGTCGTGATGTACGCGCCGACGAGCGAGGCGGTCTGCTGGTTGACGGCGCCCTCCCGCCTGTCGGCGTGGTCCTGTTGAAAGTGTGCGAAGGCAGCGGTTGAGGAGATCGGGTTGGTCTCGTCGTCGCCGTGGTCGTGGAACGAGACATGGACGAAAGAGTCATCCGCGAGCCGGAGGACGAGATAGCTGACGTTGTCGGGCTTGTTGGTCGCCAGCTCCTTGAATACCGCCTCGACCCGTCGCTGGTTCTCGTCCGCCGCTTCCGCCGACTTCGTCGCGTAGCGCGTGACCAGTCGCTTCTGCATGAGGTCGACAGGTTAGTCGAGGTGATCCCGAGGCTCACCTGGAGCGGTCCAACCCCGAGAATGTCGTCATGGAGCGCCATCCGGCTATTGCCCCTTGAGGGGTGGAGGAATGCGTCCTACGCTCGCCCTGACTGCAGCGTGCTGCTAGCTCACCGCACGCTGTGGGTTTTCGTCCGCGAGGGGAAGAAGAAGACCATGAGAGCTTTTCGTTCCGTTCCAGTCCTGATTTTGGCGTTGTCGGCTGTCCTGGCGACCTCAGCTGCGGCGGGCGCCGCAACTTCGCCCGGCCACAGACATCCGCCCGGCCACAAACATCACGGATACAGCTACAACTGCACCGGCGGCAACGTGCCGTCGGGCGTGTACAACTCGATGGTCATCACCGGCGTCTGTTACATGCCGGCCGGCACCATCGTTGTCCGGAGAGACCTCAAGATTGCGCCGGGAGCCCTGCTCGACGCGACCACGAAGGGAGACCCGGTTGCCAATCCACTCCTGCCGGCGACCCTGGTGGTCCGAGGCAACGTCTGGGTCGGTCGCGGTGGCGTCCTCGTCATGGGCTGCTCTCCGGCCGGGGGATGTCACGCCATCACCACTGACCGCATCGGCGGGAATCTCACCGCCATCGGGGCACTGGGAGTCGTGGTCGCGGCGTCCTCCATCGGAGGCAGCGTCTCGGTGATCGGCGGAGGCGGGGGCGTGGCCGGCGGGGCCAACTCAGGAGCGTGCTTCACCAGCCCCATTCCCGCGCCCTGGTCCGAGGACGCCGCACTGAGCCAGGGACCGAACGGCTCCCCCCAGTACACCGACTTCGAGGACAGCTCGATCGGCGGCAACCTCACCGTCGCCGGCTTGCAGACCTGCTACGTCGCATCGTTCCGCGACCGGGTCGGGCGTAACGTCACGTTCGTCGGCAACACCACGAGCGACCCAGACGGCAACGAGCTGGGCAGCAACCTGGTCGGCCGGAACCTGATCTGCTTCAACAACCTGCCGGCAATTCAGTTCGGGGACTCGAGTGCCGCCCCGAGCGTCGTCGGAGGAAGAGCGTTCGGACAATGCGGGTTCAAGGTTCTCGCCGACAACCCGGCGCCGGCGCCCGGTACACCGGCGGGCATCGCTGAGCACCTCTCGGTGAGCGCCTGGCGGCTGGGTACCTACTTTGGAACGCACACCCAGGTTGGGGCCAGCACCCCGGTTCCACTCGGGAGCCCGAACGTGACCGAGTCCGGCAACACCCTCGTCGCCGTACTGAACAGCGACGTCCTTGGCGGAAACGGCCTTACGGGATCGATCACGCTGAACCCCAGCGCCCCGCTCGGGAGCTCGGGTGAGGTGGTCGTGGCCACGGTCAGCCCGAGTGGCTGGGAGTCGTTCGAAGCCTTCGACACCTGCAGCTGCAGCTTCGACGGGCAGACCGGCACCGTGAGCATCACGGCCTACGGGACGACGGCGCCGAACGGCGCGACTTGGGGCACGTTCCTCGTCACCTCCGGCGGGTCGTCCGTCGGCGGAGGACTCGGCACCCTGGCCGGCTGGGGAACGTTCTCGAGCCGCCATGAACCGGCCGGGACCCTGCGTCTCGTCGAGCATCTCAAGGTCACCTGAGCATTCTCTAGATCAAACGCCTGAGCTGGCGCTGCATGCCGACGCTTGCAGCGCCAGCTCACGGTTCAAGCCTCAAGCAAGCCAGGCACTGTGGCAATCTGAGTCACGGTGAGAGCGGTCGAGCTCGTTGTCGCCGTCGGATGGGCGGTGTTCTGCCTGTACTGGGTCGTTGCGGCGTTCTCTATGAAGAGAGGCCGCGTCCCCTGGTCCCGCGAGCTGCGTATCAGGGCCGTGATTGTTGTCGCCGTGATCCTCTTGATCCGCTTGGGAGCCTTTCGTGGCCACGGTCTCAACACGGACCCGTGGCGCGCTGCCTGCGGACTCGCCCTCTTCGCCCTCGGATTGGGGTTCGCCATTTGGGCACGCGTCCACATCGGGCGCAACTGGGGCACCCCGATGACGCAGAAGGACGAGCCAGAGCTGGTGACCAGCGGCCCCTATCACCTGGTCCGCCACCCGATCTACTCGGGCGTCCTGGTCGCCGGCCTCGGCACCGCGGTGGCGCTGAGCTGGATGTGGCTGATCGCCGTGGTGCTAGCCGGGATCTACTTCATCTACAGCGCAACCGTCGAGGAGCGCTTTATGACCGAGCAGTTCCCGGACATCTACCCGGTGTACAAGCGCTCGACCAAGATGCTCGTGCCGTTCATCTTCTAAGCACACTCGGAAGCGGGGTTGGCGAAGTAGACCTTTGACGGAGGGACGGGCTAGGAATCATCCCTTTGGCGGAGGGATATCGGCGGAAACGGCTCGTAAGCTCCCTGCGTGTCCGTTCCGACGCGCCCCTACGGTCTCCCCGTCGAGATCGAGCGCCTGCTCGCACGCGTCAAGGTCGACTTCCCCGGCGATGTGCGGCAACCCTCGCGGGTGCGCTTGGCGATCGCCACCGTGGTTTCTTTGGTCGGGTCCGTTGCCGCCGATGCAGCGCTTGTCGCGATCGGCACGACCATCTTCACCTCGACAAAGAACTACACACACTTCCGATTGTCCGACTACGGCAAGCTGACGGTCATCGGGGTGCTCATCGCCTGCGCCGCGTGGCCCGCCGTAACGTGGATCTCTTCGGCGCCTCGCTGGCTATTTTTCCGGCTCGCCATCCTCGTGACCCTCCTGCTCTGGCTACCCGACTTCTACATCCTGTACCGGGGCCAACCGCTCAAGGCGGTCGCCGTGCTCATGACGATGCACGGAGCCATCGGTTTGGTGACCTACAACGCCCTGGTCCGCATCGCGCCGAGCGGGCGGACGGGCTCGGCGCCGAAGCCTGTTCCGAACCGTGGTACGACGTCGCTTGAGGCACTTGGACCGCCCACTCAAGGCGACATCGGCAGTGATCAGGGCTGTTACGGGTATGCGACCGCGCCCGACGGCGCCACGCTCCAGATGGGCGGCGAGAGCTATTACGAAGGTTTCCAACTCACGACGAACATCGAGTGCAGTGGCACCTGGGCGTGGACGTGGCATATCGGGGGGCGATATCGGAGCTTCACGGCCCTCGTGGGTCTCGACTCGACGAATCCGACGGCCGCGCCCATCGTCTTCATGGGGCCCAACGGCAAGCCCCTTACGTTCACCGCGGACGGGCGGCTGGTCAGGGAGCTGACGCTGTACGCCGGCGTACCCACGAATATCAGCATCAGCGTCATCGGCTACCTGAATTTCATTCTCAAGACGACCGCAGGTGGCGTCACTATCGACTTCGCGAACGACCACCTGAGGGCTTGACGAACAGCCGCGTCGAAGCGCTACTCAAGATCGCCCGTGTCGACTGGGCGCCCCGCCATCGGCCGCCATCGCCGGTCGCCCTCGTCGTCGCCACGAGCCTCTCGCTCGCCGGGTCGATCGCCGCGGATGCTCTCCTGGTGTTCATCGGGATACGCGTGTTCCCCTCGACGAGGGGATACGGCCATTTTCGCTTCTCCGACTACGCGACCCTCACAACTATCGGGGTGCTGGTTGCTTGCTCAGCATGGCCCGTCGTGGCCCGCATCAGCTCGTCTCCCCGATGGCTCTTCCTCCGGCTCGCGGTTCTCGTGACGCTCGGTCTTTGGATCCCCGACGTCTGGCTGCTCGTCATCTTGCACGAGCCCCCGGGCGCCGTCGCAGTGCTGATGACGATGCACCTCGCGATCGCGCTCTTGACCTACAACCTGCTGGTCCGTGTCGCTCCGGTGCGGGAGACAGGAGCGTGCGCCACGCCGATCGAATCCGGAGCGCCTCTGAAGCGGCCAGCGAAGGCAGAGGGCAAGTCGGCGCCACCTGCCCCGGAGGCCGCTGAGCGATCCGCCGAGAGGCTGGCGATCGCTCTCGCGGTGCTCGTGGGTATCGACTTCGTGCTTGGGATCCTTGCGCTCTTCTCGCTGTCTTCGGGTCGTCCTACTGGCTGGCTTCCCAAGCACGGATTGGACGTCTACCTCGCGCACGCCATCGTGGGTCTCCTGCTGACGCTCGGGGCCGCGACGCTCCTGGTCCGGGTTCGAGGATCGACTCGTGTGCTTCGCCTGGCCGTATGGTTGGGCGGCGGTGGCGTGGCGTTGGCGGGAGCGGGCGGCGTTCTCGCCGTGTACCACTCGATGAGGCTTTTCGGCATGGCTCTCATGTTCGTCGGGCCGATGATCGCCGGATTCGCATACCTGATTCCGCTGCTCGAGCGGGCGCCGTCCGAGGCACGCCGGTACAACTGAGCGCCTCACCTCACCTCACGTCATCTCACCTCACCCGGCGGAGCGAAGAGCCACGGTCGCCGGCGGACTCGCCCGCGCCGCGGTAGGCGGCCTCGAGTCGGACCACCGCGTCGATCCCCCCGCCCGGGACGGCGCCGAGCTCCGCCGTACCACCCGACATCCGGGCGAGTTGGGCGACGATGGCCAGCCCGAGGCCGCTCCCACCGTGCGGAGCGCCTTCTCGCCTCCAGAACCGGTCAAAGGCCCTCGCCAGATCGGGGATCGTCATGCCCGGCCCGTTGTCGACCACGTGGATCTCGACACGGTCGCCGACGCGGACCGCGCTGAGCGACACTGTCCCGCCAGCAGGTGTCGCTTCAAGCGCGTTCGCAAGCAGGTTGTCGATGATCTGTTCGACGTGACCCGGGCAGGCAAACGCTCTAAGAGTTGAGCGTTGTGCAGAAGCGGAGGGTCGCGCCACGAGCGCGAGGCCGACCCCACGCTCTTCGGCGAGGGCGCCCCATGCCTCCACCCGGTCGTGCAACACAGCATCGACGTCGATCGGTTCCCTGTTTGGTCGCGTACCTTCGGTTCGAGCGAGGGTGAGCAGGCCATCAACGATCCTCGAGAGGCGGTCGGCCTCGGCGAGGGCCGGGGCAAGATCGGCTCGCTGGTCCACGGCGAGCGTCTCATCGAGGTTCTCGAGGCGGAGTCGGAGCGCTGTGAGGGGAGTGCGGAGCTGATGGGAGGCGTCGGCGAGGAACGCCCGCTGAGTGTGGACGAGCTCCTCCAGGCGGTCTGCCATCTCGTTAACAGTCTCGCCGAGCGCCTTGAGCTCAGCCGGCCCGCGCCCGACGGGTGCCCGCTCAGACAGACGGCCTGCGCCCACAGCCGCTACGGCGGCCTCGATCCCCTCGAGGGGACGGGTGAGAGACCGGGCGACAAGTGTCCCGGCGGCCGTGGCCACCACGAGCATGCCCGCTCCGAAGAGGGCCAGATTAATCCAGTGGCTCCGGATGCGAGCGTGCAGTTGCGCCGTGGACTCCGCCACGAGGAGCACGACATCGCCCGCTTTCGTCGAGGATGAGACGCTGGTGCCCGCCACGGAATGGGCGACCGGCAGCGCCACGTACAAGAAGTCGTCGTCTGGATCCCGCGAGCCCTCCTCGCCCGAGGTCTGGCCTGCGACCGCCGCCTTGATGATCGCCTTCGTACGGCCGTCGCGCAGCTCCTCAAGGGCACCGCTTCCTGCCGCAGCGTCGACGTGGCCCGCCGAGACCACTGCGACCACGGCACTGTCGGCTCGGGCGAACCGGCGGATCGCGAGCTGAAGGCTGGATCCGTTGCCCGGACGAAGGCCGGCGGCAACGACCACGGCCAGAGACGAGGCGTCGCGCTGCAGCTCGGAGATCGAGCTGACCCGCTCGTTTCGGGCAAGGCTGAGGCCGAGCGGGACTTCGGTGACGACGACAAGTGCGAGGGCGAAGAGAAGGAATCCCGCGAGGAGGCGGCGCCTCATCGGGGAACGGCAAAGCGGAAACCGACTCCCTTGATGGTCTCGATCCACGCCGGGTCGCCGAGCTTCTTGCGTAGCGAGGCGATATGCACGTCCACGGTCTTGGACGTGCCGTACCAATGGGGGTCCCAGACCTCTGCGAGGATCTCTCGTCGGCTGACCATCGCACCGGGGTCCAGCGCGAGCAGGGCGAGAAGGTCGAACTCCTTCGGGGTGAGCGCCACCTCCTCGCCGGCGAGGGTGACCCGGTGTGAGCGCCGGTCGATCTCGAGCTCGCCGAGCAGCTGGGGAGCCGGAGCCATCGTGGGTGAAGCGCTCCGACGGCTTACGGCGCGGATTCGGGCGACGAGCTCCCGAAATCCGAAGGGCTTGACGACGTAGTCGTCTGCACCGAGCTCGAGACCCACGACCCGGTCGGTCTCGTCGTCGCGTGCAGTCACGATGATGATCGGGATCGATGAACGAGCGCGGAGGAGCTTGCAGACTTCGAAGCCGCGGGCGTCCGGAAGGCCAAGGTCGAGCAGCACGAGATCGGCTGGAGGTGCAGCTATCGCCCCCGCAGCCGTGCGCACGAGGTTTACGTCAAAACCTTCCCGACGAAGGCCTGCAGCCAAAGGCTCGCTGATGGCATCGTCGTCCTCGACCACCAGCACACGCAGGTCTCCCATAGCTCTCCACGCCGATCTGGATCGGGTTGTCGATTCGTCCCACCCTCTTGGTACGACGGAATTCAAGTCTGACTGACGCTACCGGCCGGTCCGGTGCCCTTGGCCGAATCTTTACCGGTTACTGGGAACGCCTTGGACAACCACGTTCATAGCGTCTGGGGCGAACCAGCTGTGAGGAGAAACGGTGGCCTGCCCGCCAGAATCGCCCTGTCTTCCCGACCCAAGCACCCTCTCGCCTTGCGGGGACGAGCCCTCCTACGGGTCCATCGCCGCGGCAGCCGGCTGAGTTGCCAACGCCAATGGCTTCGGTCACGTTTGATCCCACCGACACCTCTAGGGGCCGTAAGTCCCGCCGGCCGGCCGCTACCTCGCGGCCCGGGCCAGCTCCCCGGCCGCGAGTCGTCGACGCCGCCGCGATATTCGCCGGTATCGGCTTCGGGGTCTGCGTCGGGCTCACCGTCACTGCCGAGAGCTGGAAACAGCTCGCGTTGCCTGGGGGTGTTGCGATGTTCCTCGGCAACCTAACGGGCATGGCGGGGACCTACCTTGCGCTGATCATGGTGCTGCTCGTGAGCCGCGTCCCGGTGGTCGAGCGCGTGCTCGGACAAGACGGGCTCCTAGCTTGGCACCGCCGTATTGCCCCGTGGCCAATCTCGCTCATCGTGGCCCACGCAGTGCTGCTCACGTACGCGTTCGCCCAGGTCGCGAGAACGGGAGTCCTACACGAGATCGGCACTTTGATCCATTCCTATCCAAACATGCTGGCGGCGACCATCGCTCTGGCGCTCATGGTCGCGATCGCAGTCGTGTCGGTCCACGCCATCCGGAGCCGTCTCCGGAGGGAGACGTGGTGGGCCATCCACCTCTTCATGTACCTCGCGCTCGCCCTCGCGTTCGCCCATGAGATCGCCCTCGGGCCGTCGTTCGTGGGCCACCCGCTCACGAGATTGGTCTGGTCGGTGCTCTGGGCTTTAACTGCGGGTGTCGTCCTCCTTTACCGGTTCGGGATGCCCCTCTTCCGAACTCTTCGTCATCGACTCGAGGTGGTGGAGGTCCGCCCCGAAGGGCCGGGGACGGTCTCGGTCATCTGCCGCGGCAGGCATCTCGATCGCCTTGCCGTCGCAGGAGGACAGTTCTTCGAGTGGCGCTTCCTCACGAAGGGGATGTGGTGGCAGGCCCACCCGTTCTCGCTCTCGGCACGGCCGCGACCGCCCTTCTTGCGTCTCACCGTGAAGGGAATCGGTGACTACTCCTCAGCCATCGCACGTCTGCGCCCGGGCACGCGTGTTGCGGTCGAGGGACCTTACGGAGCCTTCACGACCCACGCCCGTCGTCGGTCGAAGGTTGTCCTCATCGCCGGTGGCATCGGTGTCACCGCAGTCCGTTCGCTGCTCGAGGACCTTCCTCGAGACTGCGATCCGGTCGTGATCCTGCGCGCCTCGACTCCCGAGGATCTGGTCCTAGCGTCCGAAGTGACTGAGCTCGTCCGTCACCGGGGGGGCCGGGTGCACGAGCTTGTCGGCCCTCGCTTGGAGGTGAGGATGGACCGCCTCTGCGAGCTCGTGCCCGATCTTCGCTATCGGGACGTCTATGTGTCTGGACCTGAGGGATTTGTCAACAAGGTCGTCGCAGCCGTCCTGCGGACCGGGGTCCCGAACGATTGTGTGCACTTCGAGGTCTACGCCCTATGAGCCAGCGAGGAAGCTCCCCGCGAGGCCAGGTGGCCCCGAAGGCGGCCCGCAGGATGAGGCGGGGGCCCGCGGTCGTCGCCGCCGGCGCCGCCGGGTTCGCGGGCGTCCTCGCGCTGCACGCCGGCGCCCCGGCCCCGATCCAGATCGGCTCAGGCCCGCCAGTGGCCCCGTCCACCACCTCCACGACGACGACGGGACCACCTTCCGGTTCCACCGTGCCACCCAACCCGACCACGACGACGCCAGTCGGCAACACCGAGCGATCAACCGGCGCCACCGAGCAATACGGCTACGGAGAGCTTGCCGTCAAGATCACCGTTCGTGGCGGTCGCATCACCGATGTCTCGGTCGCGACCCTTCAAACCGCCGAGCAGTACTCCCAGTCGCTCGCTCAGCAGGTCATCCCGGTGCTCAGGAACGAGGTTCTCTCGGCTCAGAGCGCCCACATCAACGGGATCTCGGGCGCCACCTACACGAGCGAGGCCTACGCCTCCTCGGTCCAGTCCGCGCTGGACCGCCTCGGAGCGAAATGATCCCCCGGCGTCACGGCCATCTTCGGGTCGCACCGCAGGGCGCCCTGATCGTCGCCGCCATCCTCGCAGGCGCGTGCGGGACGACGGCTGCCACGTCCCACAGGCCGGGCGGAACCGGGCACCGCGTGCCGGCTGCGATCGGGGGCACCTCGCGCCCCGCGATCGGCGGGTCCCCCAAAAGCGTGAGGATCGTGCGCGTTCGTCATCTCCATGACCCCCGCGCCGGGCTTGTTCCGCTGCCGGCGCCGGCACGGCTGGTTCCCTTCATCTCCCCGTCGCTCCCAGGAGAGGGCCGATGGCACGCAGCTGGCCGGCGTGTGAGGGGACAGGTGGCTGTCTACGAGACCACCCTCAGGCCGCGGGGATCGAGTTACGAAGCGGGCATCGCCTGGATGGACCCGCGGCTGCTGCGGGCACAGTTGTACTCCGGCAGCTTGAGCCCGGGTCCGGGCCCGTGGAAGCTCACGGCTCCGATCTCCGCCACGGCTGCTCGAACCCTCGTCGCAGCCTTCAACGGGGGCTTCAAGTTTCCCGCCTCGGAGGGCGGCTATTACGCCGAGAGGCGGCTCGTCTACCCGCTCCGGACTGGTGGGGCTTCGCTCGTGATCTACCGCGACGGGGATGCCACGGTCGGCCGCTGGGGGCGGGGCCTGAAGATGACGCCGAACGTCATTGCAGTCCGGCAGAACCTCACACTGCTCGTCAACCGGGGTAGGCCGGTGGCCGGGCTCAATCCGGGCGACACCTACCTCTGGGGATCCACGCTCGGAGGAGTCCCAGCGGTGTGGCGCTCGGGGCTGGGCGTCACGGCGCGGGGGGCGCTCGTTTACGTCGCCGGTCCCTTCCTTGAGATAACTCAGCTCGCCGCCCTGCTCGTCCGAGCGGGCTGCGTCCGCGCCATGACCCTCGACATGAACCCGGACTGGACCGTCTTGGCGACCTACAACCCTCCGGCCCCGCAGCGGCTGGCGGCGCCCAGCAACGGCACCTCACTCCTGGGGGGCATGGTGCAGGGTCCCTATACGTTCTTCGAGTCCTGGTGGGCTCGTGACTTTGTCACGATGTCAGCCCGATGACGGCGCGGCGAGGCCCGGGGAGGCACCGAGCACTGGCTGCGTGGACGGCAAGACCATGAGGACTCGCTCGTATGCCGGTGACCTCGAGGTCGACCAGCTCGTCCATCTCCAGGGGGAGCGGACGGCCTCTCACCGGAGAACTCATCGCGCCGAACCCCCACGCCGCCGGTCGGCGGCAACCGACCGTGCCAAGGGCAGCTCGCGGCGGGCGCGCCGCCGGCTACGGCGTCGAACCCGGAGGACCTGGGCCGGCCGCCACCCGATGGCTGCTGGCATGCTCGTCGCAGCCGCGCTCTTGACGCCGGTGTGGTTGTCCCTCGGCAATGCGCTCACGAATCCGGCTCTCGGACTCTCGGTCTCTGCGCGCTTTGCGGAGTGGCTACGCGACAACGGCGCCGGCTCGGTCGTGAACTCGGTCGAGAACTGGTGGTACTCCCACCACCCGCCTCCGGTCGGCGGAAGCCCCAAGGCCGCCGACTTACCCTCGCGGGTTGGCGCCACCGGAGCGCAGGTGCTGCCGCTGGCGCACGGGTCCGCCACCTACCTGCCAACCCCGGCCCGTCTCGCCCCGTTCGCCCACCCCGCGGTGGCGGGGGAGGGGATCTGGAGGCCGGCCGGCCGCCTCGTGCGAGGCGTCCCGGCCATCTACGAGACCTTCCTCAGGCCTGATGCGGTGCACACAAGCATCGTCGACGGGATCGCCTGGCTGGACACCAAGCTGTTGTCAGCGACTCTGTACTCGGGGAGTTACATACCCGGTGGCGGCCCTTACAAGTACACCGCACCGGTCCAGCCGGCGGCAGCACGCTCGCTCGTGGCGGCGTTCAACGCCGGATTCCGCATGCAGGATGCCAACGGCGGCTACTACACCCAGGGCAAGGCGATCATCCCGCTGCGCCCCGGTGCGGCGTCGTTCGTGATCTACCGGAACGGGAGCGCCAACGTCGGGGCGTGGGGGACCGACGTCAAGATGAGCGCGAGTGTGGTCGCAGTACGGCAGAACCTCAACCTCCTCGTCGACAACGGGCGTCCGGTGGCTGGTCTGAACGCGAACGACACGACCAAGTGGGGCAACACCCTCGGGAACCAGGTCTACGTGTCACGCTCGGGGATCGGTGTGACCCGAGACGGTGCTCTCGTGTATGTGGGCGGGCCCGGCCTCAATATCACCGACCTCGCCAACCTGCTCGTGCGCGCCGGAGCGGTGCGAGCGATGGAGCTTGATATCAACTCCGACTGGGTGAACTTCGCCACCTTCAAGCCCCCGACGTCCCATGGCCCCGCATCGGCTGCGAACGGCACGGATCTGTTGCCGCTCGGTGACATGGCGGGGCCGCCAACTCGTTATTTCGAGACGTGGTGGGCGCGCGACTTCATCACGATGTCGGCCCGGTGACAATGCCCAATAAGACGAGTGCAATGTCGCCGAAGGTGCGGCCTGTCGATGGGGTCGAGGCAAACGCCCGCCTGACTGGGTCATTTGGGGCGCTTCTGCTCGTGCTGCTTGCTGTCGAAGGACTGACAATCCCCTTCATCCACCGGCTGCTGACCCCTCACGTTGTCATCGGCATGGTTCTCGTGCCCCCCGTGCTCGCAAAGCTCGGTTCGACCGGATACCGCTTTGCCCGCTACTACGGCGGAAACGCGGCGTATGTGAAGAAGGGACCGCCAGCCGCGCTGATGAGGTTGCTTGGCCCCATCCTCGTCGTACTTACGCTGGCGCTGTTCGGGAGCGGGATCGCCCTGCTGTTCTCCTCCGGCCAATGGCGCTCGAACCTTCAGTTCCTCCACAAGGCGAGCTTCGTGCTCTGGTTCGGTGCGATGACGATCCACGTGCTTGCGCATCTCGGTGACACCGCGAAGCTCGCCTCGCGGGACTGGTACGGGCGGGCGCGGCGCGAGATCGCTGGGGCCGGCGCCCGTCAGTGGCTGCTCGTCGTCAGCGTTGCGGTCGGCGTCCTGCTCGGCGTGCTGTTCGCAAGCAAAGTTGGCCTGTTCCTCTCCCACGGCGGTTCGAGCCGCTGAGCTGTCGATGACGACCCGAACGAGCCGACCGGCGTAGTCCGACGCCTTCGGTCGCCTGCTCGAGCTTGGCCGGTCCACCGACGGCTCAGGCTCCGGTCGGTTGGGGAGACGCGTCCTCGCGAGAGTGAGCTCCCAGGCTCCCGAGGGCATCGGGCACTGCCGACTTCATGCGAGCATGCGGGGCCACCCAGGCGAGTCCGGTGACGGCGACGGCGGCCACAGCGAGGTGGGTGGTGACGAGCCCAACCGCAGCCGCGGTCGTCGTCGCGAAGGCGATCGGAAGCGTCAGTGACGCGAGGAGGACCGCCACCGCAGCCATGGTCCAGGTCTTCCGCGGCTGTGTCGCTCTCGTCTCGAGAGCGGCCAGGAGCCCCCAACCCAACAGGGTGGCGGCGGTGGCGGCGGCCACAATCGTTCCCAGTCCTACGGTCGTGGCGGCCGAGTGGGGAAAGCGGACGGTCAGATGCACACCAGCAACATGGGTGACGACTGCCCACGATGCAGCGGCCGCAACGGCAGTGGCTGCGACGGTAGCGTGACGGAGACGACGGATGGTGAGCACGGGATCCTCCTCGGTAGTGACCGAGCCTTTCTGGCTCGGGCGGGACATCCGCTTGAACAAGGATCAGTCGGCGGCACCTAATTGGGCATCGTCTAGGGGCAGGCTCCGAGAGTGCGTCGCCGGCAGTAGCGGAGTACCGCGGGCGCAGTAGCCGCGCTGACCTGCCTGAGGAGTACGACTTGGGGGCGTGGCAGGCCTACCGTTGATGGCGTGCGCTCCGCTGTGCTCCGAATCGCCAAAGGGCGGTGTTCAGAACCTGCCGGGGTGGCTCTCGTGCTCGCGCTCGTCGTGGCAGGATCGGTGGTCGAGGCCTACCCGTCGCACCACTACGCCGGCCTGCACCTGCGGACCCACCCCAACCCGGCCGCGTTCGCGCTCGTCGCAGCTCCCGCCGTCCTCCTCTTATGGAGGCGCCGACACCCGGTGGCGGTCTACACCGCAGCCGTGGCGGGAATCGGCGGGGTGGGCGGCGCTGGGCCAGGTCTACGGCGCCAGCCTGGTGGTCGTGCTGGTGGCGCTCTATTCGCTGGCCACCGCTAAGTCCAGCCGGATCGCTCTGGCGGCGTTGGGTGCTGGAGGTGCGTTCACGATCTGGCTAGTCGGCGGCCTGCTGGGACCGTGGGGCTGGTGGGGGGGTCCGCAACTCGATATGTGGCCCGAGATGCTCGCAGCCGGAGCCGTCGGCGCTGCCGTCGCGGCTCGACGGCAATGGAAGGCGAGCGAGCGTCTGCGCTATGCGCAACTCGAGCGGGCACGGGAAGAGGAGACCCGCAGGCGGGTGGACTCCGAGCGGCTCCGCATCGCGAGGGAGCTGCACGACGTCGTGGCTCACTCCATCGCCATGATCAACGTGCAGGCCAGTGCGGCGGCGACCCTCCTCCCCGACGATCCTGCCCGCGTGGCGGAGGCGCTGCAGGCCATCCGCGCCGCCAGCAAGAACGGTCTGCGCGAGCTGCGATCGATCCTCGATGTCCTGCGCCAGGTCGACGGCGGCGAGCCGGCGGTGCCGCTGCCCGACCGGGACGCCTTCCAGGCTCTTGCCGATGCCACCACGGCTGCCGGGATTGTCACGCGGCTGCGCTGCGACGCGCACCTCACCGCTATTCCGCCTGAGACTGCTCTCGGGGCATATCGAATCGTCCAGGAGTCACTCACCAACGTCGTCCGTCACGCCCCGGAGTCCTCGGCGGACGTCACCATCTCAGGCCAGGATGGGCTGCTCGTCATCGATGTGGTCAACGACGGCCCTCGAGGCCAAGCGTCGTTCGTTGATGGCGCCGGCACGGGACTGGCCGGCATGGAGGAACGAGTCCTCGTGCTCGGAGGCCAGATGCGGGCGGGTCGGCTCGCCACGGGCGGCTTCAGGGTGCACGCCGAACTTCCCACGAGTGCTCTCGAGTCCGACGTCGACCCTGCGCCTGCCCCGGAGGTTCTCAGCTCTTGATCCGGGTGATCCTCGCAGACGACCAGGCCCTCGTGCGCGCCGGTTTCCGAGTCCTGATCGGGTCGGCCGACGACATCGAGGTCGTGGGGGAGGCGGGCGACGGGCAGACGGCGATTGACCTCGCCCATCGGACCGCTGCCGACGTCGTCCTCATGGACATCCGCATGCCTGGTGTCGACGGGCTCGAGGCCACCCGACGCATCGCGGCTGACCCGAGCCTCGCCGAGCTCCGGGTTCTCATACTCACCACCTTCGAGGACGACGAGTACGTCTTCGAAGCGCTACGGGCGGGGGCGAGCGGGTTCCTCGTCAAGGACACCGAGCCCGAGGACCTGATCGACGCCGTCCGGATCGTCGCCCGAGGCGACGCCCTGTTGTCACCGAGCGTGACCCGTCGCCTGATCGCCAATATCGCCGGCCGCGGCACCAGCCGACCCATCGACGCCGCGACTCTCGCGGTACTCACAGAACGGGAACGGGAGGTGCTGGCACTCGTCGGCGCAGGTAAGAGCAACGAAGAGATCGCCGCCACGCTCTACATGAGCCCGTTGACCGCCAAGACCCACGTCAACCGGTCCATGACGAAGCTGAACGCCCGTGATCGAGCACAGCTGGTCGTCATCGCCTACGAGACCGGCTTGGTCACCCCGGGCCTCGGCTAGAGCAGGTATGGCCTGGACGTGGCGGGGCGAAGAAGGGTTGCTCTCGGCGCCTCCCTTATGGAAGACCCCAAACAAGGCCTGCCCCGACTCGCGGCTAGCCGCCCACGGCGGTCCCGATAAGACGCCCGAGCCCGAAGGTGAGTCCGGCGGCGAGCAGCCCGAAGCACAGTTGGCGAGTTCCGGAGAAGATCGCGTTGCGCCCGGTCAAAAGCGTGATCAGCGTACCGATGGTGAAGAGTCCGAGCGCAGCGCAACAGATGGCGGCGACGAGCGCAGCAGTGCCGCTCGTAATGAAGTAGGGGATCAGCGGGATGACGGCGCCGATCGAGAACAAGAGGAACGAGGCTGCACCGGCGGCGTAAGGGGAGCCGCCAAGCTGATTGGGGTCAAGGCCTAGCTCTTCGCGCACCATGGCGTCGAGGGCGGCCTGTTCGTCGGCCATGAGACGCTCGGCGACTTGTTGGGCCTCTTCTTGGGGAAGCCCTTTGGCTTCGTAGATGAGCGCAAGCTCCTCTTGTTCCTCGTCAGGGACGGACCGGATCTCGGCCGCCTCGGTGGTCACCTGCCGCTGGTACAGCTCACGAGCGCTCTGGACCGAGATCCATTCGCCGATCGCCATGGAGAAGGCACCGGCCAAGAGTCCCGACAGTCCCGTGATCAATATCGCCGCCGTCTTGAGCTGAGCGCCGGCGACGCCCATCACCAAAGCGAGGTTGGAGGTGAGGCCGTCGTTCGCGCCGAGCACGGCGGCACGGAGGGAGTTCCCTCCGGGCGCTCGGTGGCGGCCTTCCAGCGTGGCGAGAGTCTCTCCTGCGATGCCCTGCGGGGAGCCGCCGGCGATGTAACGCAAGACCCGAGCATGCGAGCGCTCCTGGTCGGGCATGTTCGTTCCTGCGGTCTCGGGCTGGTCGTCGTAGCCGCCCTGATCGACCTGTTCGAGGGTGGCGACTGTCGGTAGCACAATCCTCGGCCCGAACCGGCCCGCAAGGAGGGCCATAGTGCGAGCCCGCCAAGAAGGTCGTCGGCGACCTGGAGTGGCTCCGATCGATCGGAGTCGCTCTTCCCAGAAAGACGCGTGACGCTCTTCGACTTGGGCCAGTCGAACGTAGACCGAGGCCAACTGGGGGTTTTTCTCGGCGGCCGCCATGGCGCGGTAGACCGTGGACGAGTCGACCTCGCTTTGCAAGTTTGCGCGATACCGGGACGCGTCGGATGCCGCTGCTGACCATGTGAGTTGTCTACTCCCAGTGCGCTTGTGATGGGCTCCGGTCGAGTTCCCCTGCCCCTCACGATCGGGCCACGCGGTAGCGGTACTCTCACCGGCAGCAAACCGTCCATTTAAGAGACCACTCCAATGTGCCTCGACCGCCCAATCCACTTGCCGCCCTCCAGATTGCCGTGTGCAGGTGAGGCGCGCCGGCCCTTGTTCGAGAACCTTCGCCGGATCGCGAACACACACGTGGTCGCGACCGACGGCGCGCTCGCAGCGGTCCTCTTGACGTTGTCCACTGCATGGCTCGTCCATGCCCGAACCCTCGACTGGGACGAGGTCTGGGTACAGCTGGCGCTCATCGCTCCACTCGTCTGGCGGCGGTCCCAACCCACAGCGGTCTTCTGTGTCGTGTCGGCCATCGCCCTCGGGCAGTGGGCGCTCGGATACCGGCTCATCGGCGACGCATCGCTTCTCGTGGCGCTGTACACGGTGGCGGTCCATGAGTCACGCCTCCGCTCCCTGCTCGCCGCAGCCGTCATGGAAGTCGGCGCCTTCATGGCCTCCACACGCTGGCGCCTGGCCGGGACGGCACCTCGGTCGTTCTTGTTCATCACGGCAATGGTCGTCGCCGCTCTGTTTGCCGGTTGGACGGTTCGCTCGGGAAGCGAGTACATGGGCTGGTTGGCGGAGCGAGCAAAGCGCCTCGAAGTGGAAAGAGACCAGCAGGCCTCCCTTGCGGCGGCAGCCGAGCGAGCCCGCATCGCCCGCGAAATGCACGACATCGTGGCGCACAGCCTCTCGGTCGTCGTGACCCTGGCCGACGCCGCCTTCGTTGTCAACCGCTCCGATCCCGACGGAGCAGCCGAGGCGATGGAGAAGGTGTCTGCCGTCGGCCGACAGGCTCTGACGGACATGAGACGGCTCATCGGAGTCCTTCGGGCAGACGGCGGCGAGGTCGATCTCTCCCCTGCACCGACGATCGACGGCCTCGACGAGCTGTTCGATCGCGTCCGGGCCACCGGACTCGATGTCTGCTTCGAGCGGGGTGGGCAACCCTTTGCGCTCAGCGCTGCCGTCGAGCTCACGCTCTACCGCATCGCGGAGGAGGCCCTCACGAACACGCTGAAGCACGCCGGCGCCACGAAGGTGTCGGTGGAGCTTCGCTACGACCGCCCGGTTGTCAAGCTCGAGGTGGCCGACGACGGTGCCGGTGCGGTCGCTTTTCAGGCCGGAGAGCGGACGGGACCGGGGGACATGGGGTCGAAGGCATGCGGGAACGAGCCAACCTCCACGGCGGGACGCTTCGGGCCGGTCCCATCGACTCCGGGGGTTGGGTCGTCTCGCGTAACCGTCCGCGACGCTGCAAGAGCAGAGTGATGATCAAGATCGTGCTCGTCGATGACCAGGAGCTGCTCAGGCTGGGATTCCGGATGATTCTGGAGGCAGCAGAAGACATCGAAGTCCTCGGAGAGGCCGGCGACGGCGCCCTGGCCGTCGAGCTCGCAGCAAGGTGTCACCCTGACGTCGTCGCTCATGGACATCCGCATGCCCGTCATGGACGGAATCGAGGCGACACGTCAGATCGTGTCCAGGGACCCGACGGTACGGGTGCTCGTACTGACCACGTTCGATCTCGACGAGTACGCCTTCGGAGCCTTACGTGCAGGAGCGAGCGGGTTTCTCCTCAAGGACGTACCTCCGGCCGAGCTGACAGGCGCGATCCGGACAGTGGCTTCAGGCGACGCCGTCGTGTCTCCCCGTATCACTCGCCGATTGCTCGACAAGTACTCACATCTACTGGCAGAGCCTGGCCAAGATGCGCCGGTCGACGCAGGCTACTCCACCCTCTCTGATCGGGAGCGTGAAGTGCTGATCGCCCTTGCGGAAGGGTTGTCGAATGCTGAGATCGCTGCTCGCCTGTTCGTGTCCGAGGCGACTGTGAAGACCCATGTCGGGAAGATCCTCGCCAAGCTCGGTTTGCGCGATCGTGTCCAGGCCGTCGTCTTCGCCTTCCAGACAGGCCTCGTCCGTCCCGAGGGGCGCAGTCGCCCTGGGTGACCTCGTCGGGTCCCCTTGGCCGAGATGTAGTTCAGGCCTGACGCCGTCACCGGGAACGAGCCGGTCTTGGCGCCCTTCGGGATGACGATCGAGGTGGTCCCCGCCGGACCGGTCGCCGAGTGGTGTCCGTCGACCTTCACGACGGCCCCCTTTACGGGGTCACCGGCGTCGGTCACCTTGAACACGATCGTGTGGGCCGTCGTGTTCAAGACTTTGACAGTGTCCGGGCTGATGACGAGCCCTGTGACCGACTGCGTGACGTACTCCGCCGGATGGCTGGAGTGCAGCGGCAGGCACGGCATTCTCTAGATCAAACGCCTTAGCTGGCGCTGCCTGCCAAAAAGCTTGCAGCGCCAGCTAGCCGTTCAGTTCCGCAGCGCGTGGACTCGGCCAGCTCAGGGGAGTGCCGGGTTCGGGCCGCCCAAGAGCAAAGCCGGCTTTCGCACTGTTCCGATGCCCGAGATCGTCTGCGTCACGCCGGCCGAGCATTTGGCCCGACATGGACCAGGACCAGCGGGGCTGGCCTTCTCAGGAGAGAGCGATCGAGCGTGCCCACGGCGAAGGCGGCCGCGGCGAGCCATAGGAGCGTCGGCAATATCCGCCACCAATTCATGACAGGCACTCCGAGACGGGCCGTGTCGCACGCGGTGTACACCCCCCCGCTCCGCACCACGACCGGGACCGAAGGCAAGGGACGGGGTGCCGGCCCGCCTACGACCGCCCCGGTCTGCGCATTGAACTGGCTCCCGTGACACGGGCACATGATTACGCCGTTCTGGACGGAGCTCACCGTGCAGCCCTGATGGGTGCAGACGGCGGAGAAGCCTCGGATCGAGCCTTCCGCTTCTCGCACGAGGACGATGAGTGCCCGCGCGAGGATCAAGCCGCCACCCTCCGCCGGGATCTGCTGCACCTCGGCGAGGAAGCGACCCTCGCCTGTCGACGGCCCGTACCCGTTGGCGCCCGTCGTGGGGCTCCGAGGCTTTGTCAGCGAACTCGAGCGGGCCACGGTGTATCCGGCGATGCCGGCGGCGAGGGACACCGCCGCCCCGCGGAGCAACGCACGGCGTGAGGTGGTCGTGGCAGGCATTGTCACCTCCTACGAGAACGGAGCGGTATTCCCGTGCGTGTGAAGAACCACAATGCCGCCGTCAGCCACAGGACGAGCAGCAACGTCAACACGCTTGCCCCGAGGACGGGGAGCGCCCATCCGGGCAACCCTCTTACCCGCAGACCCAGCATCTTTGCGGCGTACGCACCGTAGAACAGGCAACCGGACACGCTGTGAACAATGACGCGGAGGCTATACGTCTGGAACCCGAGCGCCCAGATGCAGCTGAAAGCGACCGGGAGGGTGATGATGAAGGCGGCGGTGCCGCTCCAGCGGTGCAGGATGGAGGCCCAACCCGGGGCGGAACCCGGCGCGCGGCAACTTGCCCCACATCCACAGCGCCGTCACCATCTGGACGATGAGGAGCGATGCCGCGAGGGTCGTTAGCCATGCCTTCATCTGCAGTATGCCGGAGAACCCGAAGGTAAGCGCGGGTCGCCCCGAAGGGGTGTGCACCTTGGCGTAAACCCCGATCGACAAGGCGACGACTGCGCCGAGCAGGAGGACACCGGCGATCGCCAGGCGCTGCTTTGTGGGTGCCGGCTGAGTCGTAATGGTCGACATGCCGGCTAGCCGCCTAGTCCTGGTGTCGGCACGGGAGCCGGCGCCGCCTTCGAACTGGTGCCCGGCCTCACTCGGGTGGTCGGAGCCAATGGGCCCTCCTTCGTGGTGCACATTGCGGCTCGGCGACGGTTCGTCGACCGACACTGGCTGCTTGCACAGGAGTTGTCAAGCGCCTTGTGAAGGCCACTACGACGAGGCGATGGCGACCCGGACCTCGTCCACCACAGCCAGAGAGTGGTCCCCGGAATGCGTCGACGGCATGGCCAACCAGAGTGCAGCTGATTCCAGAACGGCAGCGGACGTTTCTCCTCGGGCTAGCGGCCGCATCTCTCAGGAGGGTTGCCTTGCGGAGCACCTCGCGACAAGCTCAGCTCTCGTGGAAACTCTCGCGCACCCGATACGCCAAGAGCGGCGAGGTGCACGTCGCCTACCAGGTTCTAGGCGAGGGCCACCCAGTGGATATCGTCCACGTCCAGGGCGCGTTCACCCATCTCGGGGTTATGTGGGAGCTGCCCGCCTTTCAACGGTTCTGCCGGCAGCTGGTCTCCTTTGCCCGGCTCGATCTGGTTCGACAAGCGCGGCATGGGGCAGTCCGACCGGGTCCAGGTCGGCACGCTGGAGGAACGGATGGACGACGTTCGCGCCGTGATGGACGCGGTCGACTCGCCGCGGGCGGTGCTGCTCGGAGTGTCCGAGGGCGGCCCGCTGTCGCTGCTGTTCGGCGGCACACCCGGAACGGACTGAAGCGCTCATCCTCGCCGGGGCCGAGGTCAAAGAGCGGGTCAGTGAGGACTGGCCTTGGGGCGAGTCAACGCCCGAGGAATTCGAGGAGGCGCTAGGAGGTCTGCCGGAGCGGTGGGGCGGAGGTGGATTCATCGACTACATCGCGCCCAGTTTGGCCGGCGATCCTGTACCGCGTGACTGGGCCGGACGGCTGGAGATCAACGCTGCCACGCCGAGCGCTGCTCAATCGTTTATGCGGATGGCCTTCGACATCGACGTCCGATCGATCGTGCCTAGCGTCGGAGTGCCAACGCTGATCCTGCACCGGACCGATGACCGGGTCTGTCATGTAGAGAACGCCCGCTTCCTCGCCCGGCACATCCCCGCCGCCCGCTATGTGGAACTGCCCGGGCGGCGACCATGCCCCCTGGGCCAATGGGGAAGATATCGTGGCCGAGATCACGGAGTACGTTACCGGGGTGCGCGAGCCGGCCGAGCCGGACCGTGTTCTCGCCACCGTTCTCTTCACCGACATCGTGGGGTCGACCGCTAGGGCCGCCTCTCTAGGCGACCAGCGTTGGAGGTCCCTTCTCGACGTCCACGACCGGGCCGTGCGCGACCAGCTCCGTCGCTTCCGCGGAAACGAGATCGACACAACGGGCGACGGCTTTGTCGCCTCATTCGACGGCCCGGCTCGTGCAATTCGCTGCGCCGAGGCGATCTGCGAGGGGACGGGACAACTCGGGATCACACTGCGCTTCGGGCTGCACACTGGGGAGTGCGAGGTTCGCGGAAATGATCTCGCGGGCCTAGCTGTGCATATTGCGGCTCGCGTGAGTGCCCTTGCCGGTCCTGGAGAGGTCCTCGTCTCCAGCACAGTCAAGGATCTCGTCGTGGGGTCGGGCATCGAGTTCGGTGAGCGCGGCGAACATGAGTTGAAAGGCGTCCCCGGAACCTGGACTCTGTTCGCCGTTCAGCATTGACCGTTGCATGGCTCGTGGATGTAGCTGAAGCGCGATCTCGGTGGCGACTCCGGACGCGCCCTAGTTGCTGGGTCAGTGGCCCCTGATGTCGAATCCCAGCTTGGAGGGCAAGAGCCGAAGGGGCCGACTCAGCCTCCGGTCGGTTAGCTACGTGCACGTGGTCGTGCAAAGGCTCTCAAGCGATGCCGTCGACCAGGACCTCCTCAGTCCCCAACAGAAACGCTGACCTGGATTTGAGCCGGAAGAAAGGGCGTGCCCGGAGCGGGACTCGAACCCGCACGCCCTTTCGGACAACGGCTTTTGAGGCCGCCGCGTCTGCCATTCCGCCATCCGGGCCCGCGCGGCGATCGTAGTGGGCGGGTGTGCACCGGGCACGCTCAGGACCTGCAAGCCTGATGGTGATGGGAGAGGTAACAGCCGACACTCCGCCACCCCGCGCGGGACTCCTCTCCGCGGACCCGGCGCGCCCTGTCCCGCCGCGGCCCCACGAGCTGCGGGGCAAACTCCGGCCGGCGGAGCTCGCCGAAGCTGCCGTGCTCGGCGATCTCGGCCTCGTACTCGAAGTGCTGGGATGGTTCGTACCGCTCGTCGGCGCGGTATTCCAAGGCTTGGCGATCGTTCCTTTCGCTGCGCTCGGGTCCCGCCATCGGGCTCGGACGTGCGTGGTGGCGATCTTCGCGGCGTCGTCGGTGTCGTTTCTCGTCGGGGGAGTCGGGATCGTCATCCAGACGGCCATCGCCGGCTCGCTCGGACTTGCCGTCGGCACCGCCTACCGGCGGAAATGGAGCCCGAGCGCCGCCGTTCTTATCGCCACGGTCACGGCAGGCATCCCTGTCGCCGTCATCTCGCTCGTGGCCGAGGCGCTGTCGCCGGGCCTTCGCCGGCTGGCCTTCGCCCAGGTGGAGATCCTCTGGCGGGACGTCAGAGCTGTTCTCAATCTCTTGGGGTTCCATTCGCTCGCTTCATCCGGCGACAAGACACTTCAGTGGGCCATAGACCACTGGTGGGTCACCGTGCCGGCGTTCGAGCTCTTCGCCGTCATGCTCGCCGCCGGCTTGTGCGCGCGGTACCTCTGGCCACTCCTGGTTCGTCTGGAGCGCGACTCGCCGGCGCCTCCTGATGCATCACGCTGGGCTCCCGGAGGCGCGGTCGCCGGCGGCGGCGACCCGGCTCCGGTCCCCGTCGAGCTCGAACGGGTCTCCTACCAGTACCCCGGCAGCTTCACCTGGGCCGTGGCGGAGGTCTCGCTGAGTGTCGAACCGAAGTCGTTTCTGGCGCTTGTAGGTCCGAACGGCTCGGGGAAGTCCACGCTCGTGCGCCTGCTCGCCGGGCGCTTGTCGCCGACGCTTGGCACGGTACGGCGGGCCGGCGATCCGGGCCTCGGGGTGCCGCACGGGACCGCGATGATCTTCCAGAGACCCGAGAGCCAGGTGCTCGGCGTGCGCGCCAGGGACGACGTGATCTGGGGGCTTCCCCCGTCGCCGCCCCGGGACGTGAGCGCTCTGCTCGCCCGGGTGGGGCTTGCCGGCTTCGAGGAGCGCGAGACGGCGGGCTTGTCCGGGGGCGAGCTGCAGCGGCTCGCGATCGCGGCCTCGTTGGCCCGGGAGCCACGGCTGCTCATCTCCGACGAGGCGACCGCAATGATCGATGCCCCGGGGCGCGCGGAGGTCGTGCGACTGCTCGAATCGCTTGCTGCCAGCGGGATCACGGTGGTGCACGTCACACACCGGGAGGCGGAAGCGGCGAAGGCGGACTCGGTCATCCTCATGCTGGCCGGCCGGCGGGTGCCGGCGTCGAGGCCGGAGCGACAGAGCTCCACGCCTGCGCATCGGAGCGGCCGGTCGGTCGCGAGGATCGAGCCCAACGGCTCCGGCCGATCAGCGCCGGACGCCATCCTCGCCAAGGGGCCGGACTGGTCGCGCCAACCTCGGCGGTCTTTCCTGCGCGTGCGGGAGTTGGGTTATGTGTACGCCAACGGGACGCCGTGGGCTCGCCGGGCTCTCACCGGTGTCGATCTCGATCTCCAGCGGGGTGAGGGTGTCGTCGTCACCGGTGACAACGGCTCGGGCAAGTCGACGCTTGCTTGGATCCTCGCCGGCCTCAGCACGCCGACCGAGGGTGAGGCGCTGCTGGAAGGCGAGCCGATCGTGGCCGGGACGGGAGCGGTCGGGATCTCGTTCCAGCATGCCCGTCTCCAGCTCATCCGCCCGACCGTGCTCGCCGACGTCTCCTACGGCGCGGACGAGGACCGGGCCACCGCCGCGTTGCGATCGGTCGGGCTGGAGCCTGCGACGATCGGTCCGCGACGCGTGGACGAGCTCTCGGGGGGCGAGCAGAGGCGGGTCGCCCTCGCCGGCCTGCTCGTCCGTGATCCGGTGCTGCTCGTTCTCGACGAGCCTTACGCCGGATTGGACGACGAGGCGAGGGTCGGTCTGGCGGCGATCCTTGCCAAGCTGCGAGCCGAGCGCGACATGGCGACCGTGGTCGTCTCCCACGACCTCGACAACGCCGAGCTGCTCGGAGATCGGCTGATCGTCCTCGAGGCCGGGCGTGTGGCGGCGGAGCGGCCGCTCGGGAGGGCGTCGTGACAACGGCCGCACCCACACGGGCCGGCCGGGTCCTCGACGCGGTGTCCGAACGCCGCCGCAGGCACGTTCGGGAGCTGCGACTTGGTGAGATCCACGTTCTCCGGTACGTGCCTGGGACGAGCCCCCTTCACCGCATGTGGGCGGGAACCAAACTCGTCACGCTGGCGCTGCTCTCCATCGCCCTTCTCCTCTGGCCGTCTTGGAAGTCGATCGGCATCATGGGGGCGCTCTTGCTCGCCGCGTTCCTCGCAGCCCGTCTTCCGCGAGGGATCAGCCCGAGGCTCCCGTGGTGGCTGGGCGCCGTCCTGGCGATCGGTGCCGTGCTCGCGCTCGTCGCCGGAGGGCCGCCTTTCATCCATATCGGGTCGGTGAAGATCGGCATCGGAGGCCTGAGCAACTTCACCCGGTTCACTCTCGTGGGTATCGACGTGCTCGCCGGAGCCGCGCTGCTTGGTTGGACGACGCCTCTGGCAGACCTGTCGCCGGCGCTCGGACGGCTGCTCGGCCCGTTCCGCCACGTCCGGCTACCCGTGGACGAGCTGGTGGGGGCGATCGCGCTCTCCATTCGGTGCCTGCCGCTGCTCCTCGAGGAAGTTCGGGTGCTCCGTGCGGCTCGGCGCGCCAGGCGGCCGGCGGGCGCACGTTCGCTCAAGGAACTAGGGGACGAAGCGGTCGAAATGGTCTTCGGTGCCCTGGCGAACGCGATCCGGCGGGCGCGGGAGATGGCCGAGGCGATCGAAGCCAGAGGCGGCGTTCCGACCGTGGCTCGCGAGACGCACCCCTTCGCCCGGGTCGACGTGTTCGTCCTCGGCTTGAGCGCATTGGCTGTGGTCGCCATGGGCGTGCTTCGATGACCTGGTCGTAGACTTCCGATGTGAAGCGGGACGACGTGGAACGGCGCCTCATGGAGGTCCACGCCAGGTTGGTCCGCGCCCGACAGGAGCTCGCGGTGGTGGAGGAACAGCTCGAGGTCTTCCTGGAGACGGCGGACGAGGCGCGCATCCGGGCGCTCGTCTCCGAAACGCCCCTCGCCGACCGCGATTGGCATGACGCTCAGCGGCACGCCGCGGCTATGACGCGCAGCCGCGACATCGCCGGTGCTCGAGTCGCCGAGCTCGAGCGTGAGCAGGACGACCTGCTCGACAAACTCGTAGTGTGAACATTCGGCTGCCCGCCGGAGTCATCACTCAGCAAAGGAGCGCACCTGTTGGCCAGAACCGTCGTGATCGCGGAGGACGAGGCGATCGTTCGCCTCGACCTGCGTGAGATTCTCGAGGAGCAGGGCTTCGACGTCGTCGGCGAGACGGGACGCGGCGACGAGGCGGTCGACCTGGCGAGGGAGCACCGGCCTGACCTGGTGATTCTCGACATCAAGATGCCGGGGCTCGATGGTTTGTCAGCGGCACGAGAGATCAACGTCGACCGGGCGTCGGCCGTGCTCATCCTCACGGCCTTCAGCCAGCGCAACCTGATCGAGCAGGCTCGCGACGCCGGGGCCCTTGCCTACCTCGTCAAGCCGTTCCAGCAGGACGAGCTGCTGCCTGCCATCGAGGTCGCTCTCGCCCGCTTCAACGAGATGCAGGCCCTCGAAGCCGAGAACGCCGCGCTGACCGACGACAAGAGGAACCTCGAGGAGCAGCTGGCGACTCGGCGTTGGGTCGACCGTGCCAAGGGCAAGCTCATGGACGACAAGGGGATGCGCGAGTCGGAGGCGTTCACCTTCATCCAGCAGACCGCCATGAACCGGCGGACGACCATGCGTGACGTGGCTGAGCAGATCGTCGAGGGAGCCATCGTCCCGTAGGGGCGGCCCCCTCCCCTTCAGATCGCCCTCGGCCTCGGCTCGCCCGTCGGGGCCGGGAGACCCTCAGACGGGAACGACGTAGAGCTGGCGGCAGATTGCCGGGCCGAGCGCGACCGCGCCAGCTCCGAGATCGAGCGTCAGCGTGCCGTCGGGAGCCTTCTCCCGGACGCGGGCGTCGGCTCCGGGCACGAGCCCGTGCTCGCTCAGGTAGCGCAGGGAGTCGAGGTCGATCTCAATCTGCTCTGTGATGCGGGCAATCCGGACGTGATCGCCGGCGGCGAACTCCGACAGCGAGCGCTGGCCGTCGGCGACCGGAGGAGTGCCGGGAATGGGATTGCCGTGCGGGCACGTCGACGGGTTGCCCAGAATCTCAACGAAACGAGCCTCCACTTCGTCCGAGATCACATGCTCCCACCGGCCGGCTTCGACGTGCGCACTGTGCCACGGGAGCCCCACGACATCCACGAGGAAACGCTCGGCGAGGCGGTGCTTGCGCACGACGCTCTCGGCACGCTCGCGACCCTTGGTCGTGAGCGTGAGTCCCTGGCGGTTGCGCTCGAGATACCCCTCCGAAGCAAGGCGCTGGACCATCTCTGACACCGACTGGGCACTGTGGCCGAGGCGCTCGACGAGGCGAGCCTGGATGACCTGCGCACCCTCTTCATTCAGGGCGTGAATCGTCTCGAGATACTCCTCCAGGGGCGGATGGAAGCCGTCGGACACAGCAGGGGCCACTTCGACGAGCGTACCGCCGGCTCGCCGTGTCACGTCGGGCCCTGCTCGACTTAGCATGCAGGGCAGTGGCACGCGACCTCCTCCTCGACGGCCATTCGCTCGCGTTCCGGGCGTGGTTCGCGCTGCAGGAGGCACAGCTGTCCACGGCCTCAGGCCAGGAGACGCAGGCGATCTTCGGGTTCGCTTCGATGCTCGCCAAGCTGCTCGAGGACCAGTCACCGACCGGGATGGCGGTGGCTTTCGACCGGCGCGAGCCGACGTTCCGTGACGCCCTTGCCGAAACCTACAAGGCGGGGCGGCCCGTGACTCCACCACCGCTCGTCGAGCAGATCGAGTTGATTCGCAGGCTCGTCGAGACGCTAGGAGTGCCTGCGATTGATGCAGAGGGGTACGAGGCCGACGATGTGATCGCGACAGTCGCGACGAGACTCGCCGCCGAGGGTCACGAGGTCGTGATCGTGACCGGCGACCGGGACGCGTATCAACTCGTTCGGGACCCTCTCGTCAAGGTGCTCTACAACCGGCGCGGCGTGACCGACTACGTGCTCTACGACGAGGCGGGGATCGAGGAGCGGACGGGCGTCCGGCCGGAGCTGTACCCGTTTCTGGCGTCGTTGCGAGGCGACCCTTCCGACAACCTGCCCGGCGTGCCGGGAGTGGGGGAGAAGACGGCGGCCAAGCTCGTCAACGCCTACGGCGATGCCGACACGCTGTTCGCGCATCTGGACGAGCAGACGCCGAAGCTCCGGGCCTCGCTCGCCGAGCACGAGGCCCAGGTGCGTCTCAACCTTCAGATGACGCCACTGATCCGCGACGTACCGCTCTCGTTCGAGCCGGACGATCTCACGCTCGGCCGCTCCGATCGGGAGGAGATGCGGAGCTTGTTCGACCTGCTCGAGATCCGCGGGCCTCGCGATCGCATTTTCAAGCAGCTCGACCGTCTTGAGCCGCTCGCCAGGAGGGGATTGCCCGGAGCCCACGATGACCCGGGCGGGCCGGCCGGCGCGACCGCACGCGTTCTGGAGGCGCCGGCCCGGCCTGTCGAGATCGTCCTTCTCGATGCCGTCGAGACGGCTTGTGCGTGGCTCAAGGAGTTGGCCTCGTCGTCCGGGCCGGTCGCGGTCGAGGCCGTCTGGGCCGGCGCGCCGGGTCGGTCCGCGCTCGAAGGACTCGCTTTCGCGCAGGTCGAGGAACCGGAAGTCCCTCCCGATCCAACTGCGGTCCCCGAGGACGGGGCTGCTGGTACCGGCCGCCCGCTCGTCGTCGGCTGGCTGGACGGCAGACAGGTGGCGGAGCCGCCGGTGGCCGAGGCGCTGCAGATGGTGCTCGGAGCGGGACAGGACCGATCCCCGCGGATCGTCGCACATCGGGCCAAAGAGCTCATGCGCGCGCTCGAGCCACAAGGCGTCCACTTCACCGGACTCGATCTCGACACCGCCGTTGCCGCGTACCTCCTCGACGCCCGCGAGGGCCAAGCCTCGCTCGCGGGCCTGGCGGACCTCGTGCCGACGCTGGCGACGGGCGGAGAGGATCTCGAGCCCGGGAGCGAGGAGCAGCTCGGCTTCGATCTTGACAGCAGCGACAAGCCCGAGGATCGGGAAGCTGACGGGGTGCCGGAGAACGCCAGGCACGCCGCAGCCCAGGTGGCGATGTTCGGGCGGCTCGCTCCGGGGATCCGCCAAACCCTTGAGGAGACCGGCGCAACTCGACTGTACGAGGACGTCGAGCGCCCACTCGTCAGAGTGCTCGCCAAGATGGAAGTGGCGGGGATCGCGGTCGACATCGACCGGCTCCGGGCGATCAGCGACGAGCTGACATCGGAGGCGGGACGGCTCGAGGCCGAGGTCCATCAGCTCGCCGGCGAGGAGTTCAACGTCAACTCGACGCCGCAACTCAGGCGCATCCTGTTCGAGAAGCTCGAGCTTGTGCCGCAGAAGCGCACGAAGACGGGATACTCCACCGACGCCCAGAGCCTCGCCCGCCTTCGCGACGCCCATCCTGTGGTCGACACGCTGCTGCGCTACCGCGAAGTCGAGAAACTCCGCTCCACCTACGGAGAAGGCCTCCTCGCCGAGGTCGCACCCGACGGGCGGATCCACGCCTCGTTCAATCAGACAGTCGCCCGCACGGGCCGGCTCTCGTCGGATCAGCCAAACCTGCACAACATCCCGGTGCGAAGTCTCATCGGGCGACGCTTCCGGGAGGCATTCGTTCCGAGCGCAGGATCTGAGTTGCTCATCGCCGACTATGACCAAATCGAGCTGCGGGTGATCGCGCATCTCGCCGACGATCCCGGGCTGGTGGAGGCCTTCCGTGCGGGAGTCGACATCCACAACGCCACCGCGGCAAGGGTCTACGGAGTCGAGCCGGCTGATGTGACGCTAGCGATGCGGTCGAAGGCGAAGATGATCTCGTACGGGCTCGCCTACGGCATGGAAGCGTACGGGCTCTCCCAACGCCTCGGCGTCGGCGTCGACGAGGCTGCCGTGATCCTCGGCCAGTACTTCGCTGCGTTTCCGAACGTAAAGAGGTACATGGAGCGGTCCGTGGCCGAGGCTCGGGGGCGCGGCTTCACCGAGACCCTGCTCGGAAGGCGCCGCTACTTGCCCGAGCTCGACGCGAGCAACTACCGGGTGCGCCAGGCGGCCGAGCGCCAGGCCATGAACGCCGGCATCCAGGGATTGGCGGCGGACATCTTCAAGGTTGCGCTCGTGCGGCTCGACGACGCGCTCGAGGCGCGGGGGCTCGCGAGCCGAATCGTGCTCCAGGTCCACGACGAGATCCTGCTCGAGGCGGTCGAGGAAGAGCGCGAAGAAGCCATCGCGTTGACGGTCGATTCGATGGAGCACGCGTTCGAGCTGCGGGTTCCCCTCGCGGTGCACGTGGCTGTCGGCGACAGCTGGGCTGCCGGCAAGGAGCCCGGGCCGGACCCCGCGAGCGACTTCGACATCATCGACCAACTGGACGACGGCGCTCCGATCCCGTAGCGCTTGCGGCTTTGGCCGCGCCGACGGGTAGCATTCAGGTGAACAGCCACGGTGGAGGCAGTCAAATCTCACTCGGCTGTGCTGCTAGGGGCGCAGACAAGCCCATCCTCAGTCCAATTCTCATCACCAGCAGCCGACGAACGTGGCGCGCAGCTGGCCCTGACCTGACCGAAAAGAGCGACCTACTTTCATGTCCGACACGACGAGCACCCTTATCGCCGATCCGTCCTCAGACGACGAGCGACACGGCACCTTCGACGCCGACGGCGTCTACATCCCACGCAAGATCGTCGAGGACGATCTCGGCGACCTGTCCTTCGAGGACGCCATCGACCAGACGATCGTCGCCTTCGAGGACGGTGACGTCGTCACCGGCAAGGTGGTCAAGGTCGACAAGGACGAGGTGCTCCTGGACATCGGGTTCAAGTCGGAAGGAGTCATTCCGGCCCGGGAGCTCTCGATCCGGCACGACCTGGACCCACATGAGGTCGTGTCGGTCGGAGATGAAATCGAGGCGCTCGTTCTCCAGAAGGAGGACAAAGAGGGCCGGCTCATCCTGTCGAAGAAGCGTGCGCAGTACGAGCGCGCCTGGGGAACCATCGAGAGGATCAAGGAGTCCGGCGGCGTCGTACGCGGCCCGGTCATCGAAGTCGTGAAGGGTGGCCTCATCGTCGACATCGGCCTGCGCGGCTTCCTGCCGGCGTCGCTGGTCGAGCTTCGTCGCGTGCGCGACCTCCAGCCTTACATCGGCAAGTCGCTCGAGGCCAAGATCATCGAGCTCGACAAGAACCGCAATAACGTCGTGTTGTCACGGCGCGCCTGGCTCGAGGAGACCCAGCGTGAGCAACGGGGCGAGTTCCTGGTGAATCTCAAGCCGGGCGAGATCCGCAAGGGTGTCGTGTCGTCGGTCGTGAACTTCGGCGCCTTCGTCGACCTCGGTGGCATGGACGGGCTGGTGCACGTTTCGGAGCTGTCCTGGAAGCACGTCGATCACCCGTCCTCGGTCGTGGCGGTCGGCGACGAAGTCACAGTGCAGGTGCTCGATGTCGACCTCGACAAGGAGCGAATCAGCCTGTCGCTGAAGGCGACTCAAGTCGATCCGTGGCAGGAGTTCGCAACGAACCACCGGATCGGCGAGCTCGTCTACGGCAGGATCACCAAGCTCGTGCCGTTCGGAGCGTTCGTTCAGGTGGGCGACGGCATCGAGGGCCTCGTGCACATTTCGGAAATGGCCGCGCACCACGTCGACCTCCCCGAGCAGGTCGTCACGCCGGGCGAGGAGCTCTGGGTGAAGATCATCGACATCGATCTTCAACGGCGGAGGATCAGCTTGTCGATCAAGCAAGCGGCCGAAGGTGGGGAAGTCGCCGAGGAGTACCGCGAAGCCTTCGGCGAGCACGCCTACGACGAGCAAGGCAACTACATCGGCTACGACTACTCGGCCTCAGAATTCACTCCCGACAACGAGAGTCAAGCGGCATGGGCCGACCTGGTCGCGGCGAACGAGGCCGCCGACGCGGCTGCCGTCGCCGCGGGCTCGGTCGAGGCAGCCGTCGCCGACGGCTCGGTCGAGGCAGCCGAGGCAGTCGAGCCCATCGAGGCGGCCCAGCCGGCGGAATCGGGCAAGCCGGCGGAGTCGGGCGAGCCGGCGGAATCGGGCGAGCCGGCGGAATCGGGCGAGCCAGGCGGAATCGGGCGAGCCGGCGGAATTGGGCGAGCCAGCGGAGGTGGTGCAGGCGGTCGAGGCGGTTGAGGCGGTCGAGGCGGTCCAGCCCCCGGGCGACGAGGCGCCGCCCGAGTAGCCGGTCCGTCGGCCGAACTACTTTTTGCGAGTCAAACTTGCCTCCCAAACAGATTGTGACTGGTCACAATCATTAACGGAGGCAAGTTTGCGGAAGAAATTGACTATCGCCAGCCCCTCGGCCCCCGAGCGCTAGCTTCCAGCCCCGACCGCTAGCTCCTCAGCCCACGGGTGAGCGGCGCGACTCGACCGCATCGCCGACGGGAAAGTGGCATGCGACGAAGTGGTTCGGCTTGATCTCGCGCATGACCGGCTCCTTCGCGGCGCAGACATCTTCGGCTCGGGGGCACCGGGTGCGGTATCGGCAACCGGAAGGGGGGGTGATGGATGAGGGCATCTCGGAGTGTGTTTCGAGGTCGGAGTCTGCAGCAGACGAAGTCGCAGCAGCCGCCCGATTCACGGCCCGCGACGAGACCACGCTCGCGGTGAGGAGCGCTCGGGTGTACGGGTGCGAGGGACCGGCATAGAGGCTGGCCGAGTCTGCGACTTCGCAGAGCTTGCCGAGGAACATCACCGCGACCCGGTCGCTCACGTGCTTCACGACGGCAAGGTCGTGTGAGATGAACACGAGCGTCAGCCCGAAACGCCGTTTCATGTCCTGGAGCAGGTTCAGAATCTGTGCCTGAACCGAGACGTCGAGCGCAGACACAGGCTCGTCGCAAATGATGAGGCGAGGGTTCAGCATCAGGGCGCGCGCAATCGAGATTCGCTGGCATTGGCCGATCGAGAACTCGAACGGCCGGCGCCAGCTCACGGTCTCGAAGTCCAGGTTGACTTCGGCGAGCATCGCCTTTGCCCGTTCCAGGCGCTCCGCCGGCGTGCCGATCTTCCATATATCGAGCGGCTCGACCATGAGCTGGGCGACGGTGCGACGTGGGTAGAGCGAGGAGACCGGATCCTGAAAGATGATCTGGATCTTCGTCCTGGCTTGGCGCATCTCCTCGCGGGACAGCTGGGTCAGGTCCTTGCCTTCGAACCAGACGGTGCCCGAGGTGGGCGGCGGAAGCTGGAGCAAGGCGCGGCCGGTCGTCGATTTACCGCAGCCGGATTCGCCGACGATGCCGAGCGTCTCGCCGGGAAGCACGTCGAAGCTCACGTCCGACACAGCGTGGACCTTTCGGCGCCCCGCCGGGAACTCGACGACGAGCTTCTCGACGCGCACGAGCGATGCGGCCGGATCGCGTAGCTGGGCGGTTCCGCTCCCAGCCATCTCAGACCACGAATCCGGCTGATGCAGAGGTGCCCGAAGCCTGATTCTGCTTCAGGGCCCGCTCGCCTTCGGGTGTCCCGACGGGGTACCAGCACGCGAACGTGTGGCCAGGGGTGGTGGCCTGCCTCAGCGGCGGCTCCTCCGTTCGGCAGCGCGGCTGCGCGTAGGGGCACCGCTCGGCGAAGCGGCAACCGGGAGGCAGATCGGCGGGATTCGGCGGGTTGCCCGGGATCGTGGGCAGCCGTGTATGAGTGGCGTTGGCGAGCCGTGGCGAGGACCTGAAGAGCGCCTCGGTGTAGGGCATCTTCACGTCCCCGAAGAGCGTCTCGGTCGGTCCCATCTCGACGATCTTTCCGGCGTACATGACGGCGACGGCGTCAGCGCGGCCGGCGACGAGCCCGAGGTCGTGGGTGACGAGGATCATCGACATGTACCGCTCCTGCTGTAGGCGGTTGAGCAGATCGAGGATCTGTGCGGCAACGGTCACGTCGAGACCCGTCGTCGGCTCGTCGGCGAGTAGGAGCTTCGGTCCGCAGGCGATCGCGATCGCGATCACGATGCGCTGGCACATGCCGCCTGAGAACTGGTACGGATACCAGCGCAGTCGCTCCTCGGGCTCGGGTATGCCGACAGAGCGGAGCAGGGCGATGGCGGTTGCCCTCGCGTCGGATCGTGACATGCCGAGGTGGAAGCGCAGCGACTCGGTGATCTGGCGGCCGACCCGGACGACCGGGTTGAGCGCGGTGACCGGGTCCTGGAAGACCATGGCGATCTGCGCGCCCCAGATGCCGTGCAGCTCGTCGCGCGAAACGCTCGCGAGATCTACGCCACCGAAGACGACGCTTCCCTCGCGGATGACATTGTGGAGCGGGAGGAGACCCATCACCGAGCGCGAGAGAACGGTCTTGCCGGATCCCGACTCGCCGACGATGCCGAGCGTCTGGCCCCGCTTCAGGGTGAACGACACGCCGTCGACCGAGCGAACGATGCCGTGCCTCGTCTGGAAGTGCGTGACGAGCGAGTCGACCTCGAGCAGCGGCCGGTCGTCGGTGTCCTCGATATCGAACATGTGGCGTCTCGGGCTCAAAGTGCCCCCTCGCGAGAGTCGAGCACGCTTCGGAGCCGGTCGCCGATGAAATTCACCGCCAGGATCGTGAGAAACATGGCTACTGCAGGCGCGACCAGCTGAGAGACGTTCTGCGTGAGGTTGGAGGAGCCTTCGGCGATCATCTTGCCCCAGGTCGACGTCGGGTCTGGGACGGACTGACCGAGGAACGAGAGTGCGCCCTCGTAGACGATCGCGAGCCCGACCCCGACGAGTCCGTAGGTGACCGCTGCCGGAACGACGTCGGGGAGCAGCAGCTTGACGACGATCCGCATCCGCGTGGACCCGAGCGCCCGGGCAGCGAGCACGTAGTCACGCTCCCCGTACTCGATGGTCGCTGCCCGCACGACTCGAAACAGCAGCGGCCAGGCGAGGACCGCGATTATCAGGGTGACGTCGAAGAGCGAGTTGCCCAGGAACGCCACGACCGCGAGCGCCAGCACGAGGTAGGGGAAAGAAAGGAACGCATTGGTGAGCACGTTCATCACCTCGTCGAACGGCCCTCGGAAGTAGCCGGCGATGAGGCCGAGCGTCCCGCCGACGAACAGACCGATCGAGATAGACGCAAAGCCGACGATGAGCGACACACGGGCGCCGAAGATCACCCGGGACAGCACGTCGCGCGAGTTCCCGTCGCACCCGAGTATGTGCCCTGCACCAGGCCCGGCTCCGGGCAGAACGCTGAGGCAGGAGCTGCTGGCCGTGTTCGGGTCCGGCAGCGGGAGCAGGTTCGCGAAGATCGCGAGCAGCACGATCAAGGTGAGCCAGGCGACGGCGGCCCAGAACCCCCAGCCGAGACCCTTAAGACGCGATTGCGCTGGTTGAGTGCGGGCGGTGCGGATCGTCTCCCCGGAGCTGAACCGAGGGAGCAGGTCGTCAACTGGTGGCGCGCGCACGACGGATCCGTGGGTCGATGACGAGGTAGAGCGCGTCGATGAGGACGTTGATGACGATGTAGGTGATGGCGACGATCACGGTGATGGCCTGAATCGTCGGGTAGTCGTGCTGGGACACCGAGTGGGTGAGAAGGAGGCCGAGTCCGTTGAGCTGGAAGACCGATTCGACGATGACTGCGCCGGTGATCAGACCTCCCACTTGGAGTCCGGCGACGGTCATGAGCGTGAAGGTTGAGGGTCGCAGAGCGTGACGAGTCAAGATGCGCGCTGTCGTGAGGCCCTTGGCGCGGGCCATCACGATGAAGTCCTCCTCCAGGGTGGCCACCATGTCCCCGCGCAACAATCTCTGGTAGACGGCGAGCGAGCCGATCGCCAGAACCGCTGCGGGCAGGAACATGATGTGCAGGTTGGTCAGGAACTGGCTGCTGAACAACGACGGCGGCTCCGCCGCAGGACCCGGGAACCAGTGGAATGTCACGGCGAAGATGAGCACCAGCAGCGGAGCGACGATGAAGGCGGGCACGGCCAGCGTCGCGAACGACACCGTCGTCGAGATCCGGTCGAAGATCCGGTTCGGTCGGAGCGCCGCGTACATCGCCATCGGGATGGCGATGACGAGCGCCATCACCTGTGAATAGACGATCTCCTCGAGCGTGATCGGATAGGCAGAGGCGATGAGGCTGGAAATTGGCACGCCCTGGCTGTTATAGGCGGCACCCTCGGTGTACGAGAAGCCGAGGTTGCCGGTCACGAGGTGCTTCAACCAGAGCAGGTACTGCACGATGAACGGCTTGTCGAGGCCGTCGAGCGCGGTCACCTGCTTGACGCAGACGTTGCCAGCCCCTTGGCAGATCTCGTACACGGGGCTCCCCGGAAGGAGTGAGGTCAAGAGAAACGTCAGAAATGTGACGAGGAGGACCGTCACGACAAGCTGGATTGCCCGGCGAACCCAGATCATCGAGACGTCACCCCCTCCGGCGATCGAGGGACTCTACGGTCAGGTCGTCTTCCAGATCTCCGTCGGCCAGATGATGCCTGAGAGCATGCCGAGCCCGACGCGGCCCTGCGGGTCAGTGGGGTGGTTCCAGTTCTGGGTCTTGGAGTTCGCGCACACGTTCCAGACGTCGCGGTCGGTGAAGATGTACGGCAGGTCCTTGCAGATGCGGCGCTCGACTTCCTGGTAAGCGGCGACGCGGGTCGCCTGGTCGGCGGTCTGACGGGCCCGGTCCAGGGCCGCCTGCACGGCGTCGTCCTGGAAGCGGGCAAAGTTCGTCACGATGCCGCCGGCGTGCGCTACCGCAGCAGTCTTGGACCAGAAGACATAGTTGAGGTCCGGGTCGACGTTCGCGAACTGGCGCCACCCGAGCACGTGAAAGAAGCCGAGCACCGCGTCGCCGATGAGCTGCGCCTGCTGAACCGTGGACTGTTCCACCTTGAAGCCGACGGCGGTGGCGTACGTCGAGGTCGTCGCGGCGGCGCGTTCGCTTTCGGGAGTGGGTGTCACCCCGTAGGGGATCACAGGGGCCTGGCCGCCGTTGTCGTGCATCCACGCGTTCACGAGCGCCTTCGCCTTCGCCGGGTTGTAGGTCGGGTAACCGGTCCCGGCAGGGTTGTGGTACTCGTTCCCCGGCGGGAACAGCCCGTTGCTCGGACCGGCGATGTGGTTGCAGATGACCTGAAGGTAGTTCTTCTGGTCGAAGGAGTACGCCATAGCCTGGCGGATTCGGATGTCGTTGAACGGCGTCGATGCCGTGTTGATCATGAGGAAGTTCATGTCCGGCTCACCGACGGTGATGACGTCGTCCTCGACGTAGGCGTAGCCGGAGCCGAGGCTGCGTATCTGGAGGATGGTCGGGTCGTCGTCAGTATGCATGAGATCGATCTCGCCGGTCTGCAAGGCGGAGAACCGCGACGCCACGGGCGGGATCGGCTTGAACGTGATGCCGTCGAGGTAGGGGAGGGGCTTGCCCTTCGAGTCCTTCCGCCAGTAGTGCGGGTTCGCCTTCGCTGTGAATTGGATGTTGGGCTGCCAGCTCTCGAAGATGAACGGCCCGGTGCCGACGGGGTTCTGGTTCATAGGCTTAGCCTTGTTGTTGAAGGCCTTCGGCGAGAAGACGTAAGCGATCTGCCCCCCGATGTAGCCGGCCAACCAGGCGTCGAAGGAGACCCACGGGTTTTTCATCTTGATCGTGATCGACCGTGGCCCGGTCTGGGAGACCGAGTCGACGTAGGTGAGGGTGAAGTTCACGAGCGGCGACGCGAGGTAGGCGTTCATGTTGAACAACAACGCCGAGCCGTCGCACGCCGTGCCGTCGTGGAACAGCACATTGGGGCGAACGGTGATCACCCAGGACGTGTAGTCCGCATTCGGAGTGATCGACTCGGCCAGGTAGGGCTGGATCCTGCCGTCCGCAAGCGTGATCGCGAGGGGGTCGTAGACCGTTCGGGCATACATGACGCCCGTCGAGTCGAGTGCCACCTTCGTGGGATCGAAGCCCGACTCGTCGGCCTCTGTGCCGATCGTGAGGGTGCCGCCCCGCACGGGTGTTCCTGTTCCCCAGCCGGCCCGCGCGTGCTTGTTCGGGTTGTAGGTGACCGGGGGTCCCGATCCGCCTGTGGTGTTCGTGTCGGAGCTGCCGCTGCTGCTCCCGCCTCCACCACAGGCGCCCAACACGGCTCCGGTGCCTCCGAGGGCGGCCGCACCGGCCGTGGTTCTCAGTCCCCTGGCCATGAACGTGCGGCGGTCGTAGCTCCTCGGCACGAATCCCCCTCCTTCTATTATGACGGTGATATTACGCCTGCACGGGCGCGAGGACTGGACGTCTGTTGCCGGTCGGGATCGAGGGGGCGCGGCTACCATGCCATCGATGCGCCTGGTGAACCCGCTGGTGCGGTCACCCGAGGTGCCGGCGCCACCCTCAGACAACCCAGACGAGGGCGGCCGCCCGCCGGCACGGACGCTGGAGAAGCCCCTCGTTGTTGCTCTCGGCGCGGCTGTGCTCGTCGTCTCGGTCGTGCTCCGTTTCTGGACTCCGTCTCCGATGTGGCTCGACGAGGCACTCACCGTCAACATCGCCCGGGAACCTCTGCGGGCGATCCCACACCTTCTGCGCGACGACGGGGCGCCACCGCTCTATTACGTGCTGCTCCATTTCTGGATGAAGGTGTTCGGCACGGGTGATCTCGGGGCGCGCTCGCTTTCGGGCGTCATCGGGGTTCTCACGCTCCCCGCAGCCTGGCTGGCCGGCTATCGGGTGGGGACGCAGTCGTGGCAGGGAGCTGACACAATCCCAACGTCTGCGTCTGAGATCGCGGGACGCGACGGGAGGGGGAGACTTGTGGCGTGGACGACGACGCTGCTCGTCGCCACGTCGCCGTTCGCGGTGTACTACGACACCGAAGCCCGGATGTACTCCCTCGTCATCCTGTTGTCGGCGCTGGGCATCCTGGCCTATTGCGCGGTGCTCCGCAGGCCTTCGGTCTGGAACGCCGGGGCGCTGGCCGTCGTGACCGCCGGACTGCTCTACAGCCACTACTGGGCGCTGTTCTTCGTGGCGGCGACGGCCGCCGGCACGGCGTGGGCGGCGCGGTCCGGACCCCATGCCCGCAGTTGCCGCGTGGCACTGCTGGCGATGGCGGTGGGAGCGTGCGCGTTTCTCCCGTGGGTTCCGACCTTCCTGTTCCAGCTTCGTCACACCGGCACGCCCTGGGCCGCCCCGGCGGACTTCACGGCCCTCGTCTACACCTTCACCCAGTTCGCCGGCGGCAACTCGGACGCCGGACGGGCGCTGGCCCTCATCTTCGCGTTCCTGGCCCTGCTCGCCATCGCCGGCTCGGCGTTGGATGGCCGGCGGGTCGTGCTCGACCTGCGGACGAGGCCTGGCGTTCGCGGCTTTGCGCTGGCGGCGGCCGGGACACTGGTCATCGCGGTGATCGCCGGCAAGCTCGCGGGGAGCACGTTCGCGGACCGCTACTCCGCCGTCATCCTCGTGCCGTGCGTGCTTGTGGTCGCCTACGGCGTCACGGCGCTGGTTGATCCACGGATCCGGCTCGGCGTGATCGCCGTCGCGATCGCGTTCGGTCTGGCGGCTTCGATTCCGAACGCATTCCTCACAAGGACCCAGGCCGGAGAGGTGGCATCGGCCGTCCTCGCCCGCGCCCGCCCCGGCGACGTCGTGGCGTACTGCCCGGACCAGCTCGGCCCTGCCGCGAGCCGGGCGCTCGGTTATCGCTTCGACGAGGTGGCGTTCCCCCGCGGCAACGCCCCGGAGATCGTGAACTGGGTCGACTACGCCGCCACCGTCGAGCACGCGAGCACGAGGAGCTTCGTGAAGCTGGTCGAGTCACGCGCCGGGCCATCGCACGCGATCTGGTACGTCTGGGCGCCGGGTTACCTGAACTTCGGGAACGACTGCCAAGCCATCGCCAACGAGCTGGGGGCGAGACGCGCCCAGCGGGTCGTGTTCGGCGAGCAGGCGCCCGACACGCCGTTCGAGATCTTCGAGGGCGAGAGCCTCTATCGCTTCGCCCCAACGTGAGCGGCAGGACGATCAACCCCGGAGCAACCCGGGCTCGATGGGCGGTCGCTGCGCCGGCGTTGCGGGCGGCGGCGCTGCCGTTTGTAGTTTCGAGGGCGATCGTGCTCTTCGCCCTCGGCGTGGCCCGGTTCGTCGTCGACAACTTCGGCGTGAGCTCGGCCTCGGCTCGTGGCGCCGCCCATGCCGGGTTGCTCAGCTGGGACGCCAGCTGGTACGAGCGGATCGCCGCCTACGGGTACGGGCGGCTTGGGCACGAGGCGTTTCGTTTCTTCCCGCTGCTTCCGCTGCTTGCGAGGGCGTTCGGCGCCCTGCCCGGGACGACGCCGGGCATCTCGCTGATCATGGTGGCGAACCTGGCGGCGCTGGCGGCTCTGGCTGTGCTGTACCACCTCGTCATGTTCGAGCTCGGCGACGAGGCGTGCGCGCGGCGGGCGGTGTGGTTGTTGGCCCTCGCCCCGCCGGCGTTCGTTCTCGTCATGGGATACGCCGAGCCCCTCCTGCTCTTGACGTCGCTCGTCGCCTTCCTGGGATTTCGAGAGCGCCGATACGGGCTCGCCATTTGTGCCGCCTTTCTCGCCGGGCTCTGCCGGCCCCTCGGCGTGCTGCTGGCCATCCCCGCTGTGATCGAGGTGGCGGCGAACTGGTGGTCCCTCCCGCGGCGCGAGCGCATCGCCGGCCTCGCCACGGTGATCGCCGCTCCCGCCGGCGCGGCGGCTTACCTGGGATGGGTCCAGGTGACGGTTGGGAGCTTCGTCCTTCCGATCCGCCAGCAATTCGCCCGGGCGCACCGGGGCGGGGTGGCCGACCCGTTCACGACCGTCGCCCACGACACCGCTGATCTGTTCCGGGGCGTGCACCTCGGCACGGCCCAGCACGCGCCGTGGGCCCTGCTCTTGGTCCTGCTGGCGGCGTTCATCGTGTGGAAGCTCCCGGCGTCGTACGGGTGGTACGCGGTGGCGACGCTCGCCGTGGCGCTCACCGCCTCGAACCTCGACTCGCTCGAGCGGTACGGCCTCGGATGCTTTCCCTTTGTCGTCGCCGCCGCCATGTTGACCAAGGGCAGGGGTACGTTCTTGGCGGTGATCGCGCTGTCCGGGTCGCTTCTCGTCACCTACGCCATGCTGGCATTCCTGGGCGTCTATGTGCCCTAGCGGCGACCCGGGAGCGGGACCGAGCGGAGGGTTGCCGGACCGGGCGGCGCGCGATGATGGCGCGATGGTGGGGTTGGCGGGCGATCCGGGTGCCGCCGCGCTCGACCAGGAGGGCGGCGAGCTCGGAGTCGTCGTGGTTGTCGGTGCCGGCCCGGCCGGCCTGACCGCCGCCTATCAACTCGCAAGACGAGGTGCCACCTGCACCGTCTTCGAAATGGACACGGTCGTGGGGGGCATCTCGCGCACGGTCGAGCGGGAGGGGTGGCGGTTCGACATCGGGGGACATCGTTTCTTTACCAAGGTGCGTGAAGTCGACGACCTGTGGCACGAGATCCTGGGACCGGAGGACTTCCTGCTCCGGCCGCGGCTGAGCCGGATCTACTACAACGGCACCTACTTCGACTATCCGATCCAGGTCGGCAACGCGCTCCGTGGGCTCGGTTTGATCGAGTCGATCCGGTGCGGAATGTCGTTTCTGTGGGTGCGGCTGCATCCTCCGAAGAACCTTGACTCGTTCGAGGGCTGGACGGCGCGTGCTTTCGGCTGGCGGCTCTACCGGAAGTTCTTCAAGACCTATACCGAGAAGGTATGGGGGATCCCGGCGAAGGAGATCAAGGCGGACTGGGCGGCGCAGCGGATCAAGAGCCTGACGCTCGGGAGCGCCATCGTGAATGCGCTCGCCCCGAGGCGCCGCCAGACCCGTATCACTTCGCTCATCGAGGAGTTCCGCTACCCGCGGCTCGGCCCGGGGATGATGTGGGAGCGGGTGCACGAGCTCGTGGAGGCACAGGGCTCGAAGGTGCTCTTCGGCACCCGGCTCGAGGTGATCCGACGTTCCGGCAGTAGAGGTGTCACCGCCCTGACGCGCTCGGTCGAGCTCGGGGTGACGGCGAGCACACCCGAAGGCCGGGCCGACGGCACTGACGGCGCCAGCGGGTCGGCCTCGTCCACCGAGTGGCCGTTCGATCACCTCATCTCGTCGATGCCGCTCTCCGAGCTCGTACGCGTGGTCGACCCTCCGCCGCCCGACAGCGTGCAGCGTGCAGCAGCCGGCCTGCATTACCGGGACTTCCTGACTGTCGCGCTGGTAGTCCCCGTAGAGTGCGGGTTCCCCGACAACTGGATCTACGTGCACTCGGACGAGGTGCGCGTCGGCCGGGTGCAGAACTTCGGCTCCTGGTCACCCGAGCTCGTGAAGGACGGGCGCACCTGTCTCGGCCTCGAGTATTTCGTCTTCGAGGGCGACGAGCTCTGGTCCATGAGCGACGACGACCTCGTCGCCCTCGGCACCGCGGAGCTGGTGACCCTCGGTCTCGTGCAGCCGAACGACGTCGAGAAGGGTTACGTGGTCAGGATGGCGAAGGCCTACCCCGTCTATGACGAGGGCTACGACCGGAAAGTGGAGGTGATCCGGGAATGGCTGGAGGCGGAGCTGCCCAACGTTCACACTGTCGGCCGTAACGGCATGCATCGCTACAACAACCAGGATCACTCGATGATGACCGCGATGCTGACGGTCGAGAACCTCTACGGGGCGCCGTTCGACACCTGGGCCGTGAACGTCGAATCGGAGTACCACGAAGAGCAGCTCGGGAAGCGCCGGCCCGCCGGCGCCCGTTCCGGCGCCACCGACACCGGCCGGTCCGCACCCGTGCTGCCGACCCGATCATGAGCCGCCGGCCGCAGACTCCGTCCTCGCCGTCGCCCGAAGATCCGGGGACGAGCGTGGAAGCGGTGGCAGACCTCGCACGCGGGGCCGGGCTGCGGCGCGTGGCCATCCTCGCCTGGCGCGACATCGACGATGCCGAGGCCGGCGGCTCCGAGCTGCACGCGCACGAGGTGGCGAGCCGTTGGGCCGCCGCAGGGATCGACGTCGTGGTGCGGACCTCCGCGGTGGCAGGCCGGGCCACGGTGGTGGAGAGGGCCGGCTACACCGCCGTCCGCCGCTCGGGCCGCTATGCCGTGTTCGTCAAAGGGCCGATGGAGCTGGCGTCGGGCAGATTCGGCCCGCTCGACGGGCTGGTCGAGATCTGGAACGGGATGCCGTTTCTGAGCCCGGTGTGGTCGCGGGTGCCTACGGTCGTGTGGCTCCATCATGTGCACGCGGAGATGTGGACGATGGCGCTGCCGTCTCCCCTCGCGGAGACCGGCAACTTTCTCGAATCACGCCTCGCGCCTCCGTGTTATCGCCGCTCGCGGATCGTGACGCTCTCCGAGTCCTCGCGGCGAGAGATCGTGGAACTGCCCGGGGTCCGCGAGAACCGTGTCAGCGTCGTGCCACCCGGCGTCGACCGCTGCTTCTCGCCGGGCGGCCGGCGCTCGGACTTTCCGCTCGTGGTGGCCGTAGGCCGCCTCGTGCCCGTCAAGAATTTTCTGAGGCTGATCGAGATCGTGGCGCGGGTGCGCGAACGCATCCCGAATCTCGAGGCGGTCATCGTGGGCGAAGGCTCGGAGAGGTCCGCCCTCGAAGCGCGGCGGAAAGAGCTGGGTGCCGAGTCCTATCTCCACCTTCCCGGGCGGGTGGAATCCGAAGAGCTCGTCGGGCTGTACCGCCGGGCGTGGGTGGTGGCATCGACGTCGATCCGCGAGGGGTGGGGCATGACGATCAGCGAGGCCGGCGCGTGCCAGACGCCCGCGATCGCCACCAGGATCCCGGGTCATCTCGACGCGATCGATCACGGCATCAGCGGGATCCTGGTCGACGGGGATGAGGATTTCGAGCAGCAGCTCGCGACACTGCTCGGCGATCCGATGCTCCGCAGACGCCTCGGATTGGCGGCCGCATCCCTCGCCGCGCCGCTCACGTGGGAGGCGACCGCTCATGGGAGCCTGGCAGCTCTGGCGGCTGAGGCTCGGCGCCAACGCCCCGATGCCGGCGGGCGAATTCCACGACGGCGTCGGTCATGAGCGCGACCACGCCGACGAAGGCGAGGATGCCTGCCGTCTCGAAGTTGCCCGGCCACGAGTCGCCGGGCGGATAGTGGTACCGGATCTGGTCGACGACCGTCAGGACGCCGGCGGCGACGATGCAGGCGACGGCCGAGAGACTCAGAGCCGACCGGGCGGCCGAGAATCGGAGCGTCGCCAGTGCGGCGATGGCCGTCGCGCCCGCAACCGGGATCGCCCAATGCGGCGGCACGACGGCGAGCGCGAGGACCCCGCAGCCGGCGGCTATCAGGAGGCAGGCGAAGAGGTTGGGCGCGCTTCCGCCGGCGGAGAGCGGTGATACCAGCCGGGGAGCCTCGATTAGAGGCGGAGGTCGTGCCAGGTCGCCGGCGGCCGCCCCGGCGCCTCGATTGTCGGTCGAGTGAGCGCGGCGTGCGCGCCTGCCGGCGTCGCAACCGGCGCCGAACGGTCCCGATCGGCACGAAACCCACCATCGCGCAGACGAGAAGCGTCCCGCCCGAGACGAAGATGGCGGGGGTCACCAGTCTCTGCGGGCCGAACTGGAGGCTCACGGTGAAGTCGCCGCCGCCTGTCGGGGGCGTCACGTACCAGCCGTTGGCGTACCCGTCGATCAGCTGCGGCGCGCCGAGGGATCGCCCGCCCGGACCGGTCGCTTCCCAGCCGGCGTTCAGGCTCTGCCCGAGGACCAGCCAGAAAGGACGCGTGGCGCCGACGACCTCGAGCCTCGCCGTCGTCGCCGACGATCCCAGCACCCGCACGGTCGGGGCTGCCAGGCGTGGCGACGACGGAGTTCCGATCGTCCCCGGAGCCGGCCGAGCCATGCCGTCCGCGAGCGGGGCGAGGGCGGCGCCACCGGGAGCAGAGTCGAGCACGAGCCGGTCCAGGTCCCAACCGGTGATCTTGCCCCACGTCGCCTCCAGTGTGTGGGTCCCGGCCCCGAGCTTGATGCCCTCCGCATCGGGCCCGCATCCGGACACCTTCAGCCCCTGTCCTTGGAGCTTCTCGGCCGCGCCGACCCGGCCCGAGATCTTGATCCAGACGGGTCGCCCGTCGATACGCAACAGGTCGGAGCGGCAGACGGCGGGGATCTGAGCCTGGGGCGACTCGGGCGTGAAGTGCACGCCGGGGAGACCGACTTCGGCGATCCCGACGGGCATGGTGATCGGCTTCTCCGAGTACCAGTTGACCGTCTTGACCTGACGCACGGCCTCGACGGTGAACCGGATCGTGCTCCCTGAGAGGCGTGGGAAGCGCAACGGCACGTCCACGACGGAGTTGATCGCCCTGCGGTCTTTTATCGCCGGAAGCGACACAAGCTCGCTTTCGCCGGTATCAGTGCTGATCCTGATCTCGGTGGGCACCGAGTGCCGGCCGTCGGCCACGACCTTCATGTCCAAGTGGTCGAACGAGATGCGATGGCGGAGCGAGGCCTCGATCCAGGCACCGATCTGAGCCGGCGCGTCGAACCCGGGACTCCAGAAAGTCTTCGGGTTGTCGTCGAAGGCGAACACGGCACGGGCGTTGAGATCGCCGGGCAGTCTCTCGTTCGACCCGATGACGGCGCCGCCGAAGACGTCCGGACCGCCGAGCAGGGAGTCGATGGCGTTGTCGGGGATCAGGGCCGAGATGCGCGCCGTCCCGCTGAGGGAGAAGGAGCGAGCCGTAGGCAGCCAGAACTGCCTATTCATGGCGAGCTCCGGATCAGAGCGAGGCGGGAACGGCGACACCCGGTCGCGGGTCAGGACGATGGTGAGGCGGTGCGCGAGCGACGCGCTCCCGAGTGAGCGCAACAGGTCCGAAGGAAGGCCGATCGTTTCGACGACCTGTACACCGGGTATCCGGATCTCAGAGAAACCGACGCCCGACGCCCCCGCATACGACTCACTGTCCGACCGCGTCGTGCCGTCGATCGTTATCCGTAGCGTCGTGAAGCTGCGGCGGGGGAAGCGCACGGTCTGGCCGCCGGCCGAGCGCGAGGCACCCGTCAGCGTTGTCCGGAACGAGCGGCCGCCGTCGAACTGGATCGTCGCCCGGGTTATCCACCGATTGACCGAGCTTCCGAGGACCTGCACGAGGTTGAGCTGATCGGCCGTCACGGGATGATCGAGCTTGATCTGGAGCCAATTGCCGGTGGCATTGGAGAAGGCAGCCACGCTCCAGGCGGTCGAGGTGTTGCCGTCGAAGGCCTCGGCGGCGCGGTCTTCGGGCGTGAAGGCGACGGGATTCCCATAGGTGGAGGCCGTCACGTAGCGCGCCTGGCCGAACAGGGCGACGCTCTGGGCGTCGGGGCTCAGGTGGGCGAAGACCGGCAGGGAGACGGCCGTCGGATCGGGCGTGGTCGGCTCGGCCACCGCGGGAAGGGTCTCGCCGATGTTGTCCCGCACGCTCGACCACCGCTCGAGCTCCTTGCGGTTCGAGTCGGTCAGCACCAGTTGCGCTCCGGGAGAGACGACCTCGTGCAGGAGCTTGGCGCCGGCGTCGAGCGTTCCGGCATAGAAGATCGTGGGATTGTCGGCGAGGAGGCCGGCCGCCGCCGCTGCCACGACACCCGCCCCGCTGCCGTCGATCACGAGCGGGGCGCTGGCCGGCTCCGCCCGGTAGATGGGGCGCGCGTCCGAGACCGGGAACACTGCGATCGGCGGCGGCCAGGGCGCATTCGCCGGCAGGGACAGAGCCTCTTCGTCGAGCAGGCTGAATTGAGGGGGCGCGACGTTCGGCGTGGCCGCTCCGAACGTGACCGGCTTGCCGATGCCGGCGGGGGGCGGGTCGAACAGCGCCCACATTGCCTGTGGCCGCGGCGTGTTGTAGTGCCAGAAGGCGAGATTCGACTGGAGGACGACGTCGCCGGCGCTGAGCAGACGGGCGATGGGCGCAAGCGTCGAGGGCTCGTACGTGCCCTGCTGCAGCGTGAGATCGAACGCTTGCAGCAGGTCGGCGGTCGGATACGAGCCCTGAATCAGCTGCTCCCGGAGCACCTCGGGTCGGGTCATGATCCCGGGCCAGACCGGGTCGATCGTGTTGCCCCAGTCGTAGTCGGCGAAGTCGTCGCCCGGCTCGATCAGCACCCGGGTCGCGTCACCCTGGGCGTCGAGGTAGCGGGCAGCGGGGGCGTAGTACGAAGGGATCTGCTGAGGACGCTGAAAGTTCTGCGCGATCGCATCCCCCTCCAGAAACGGAGCGCTGTTCGCCACCACCACCGCCGCCATCCCACATGCGGCGAGAATCCCGAGACGCGGAAGGCGTGACCAGAGGGCGCTCACGCCCACGCCGAGAAGCATCGAGAAACCGAGCACCACAAGCGGCGTCGCCCGGTCGCTCGAGCGCAGCGCCAGCCCGGCGGACGAGCCGGTCATGAACGCCTTCAGGGCCCGACCGGCGATCGAGGGGTCGCCATATGGGTGCATCCCGACGGCGAGGACCACGCCGACGAAGATCAGCAGGACGAAGAACGCCTTCGCCCGCCAGCGGGAGATGACGGCGCCGACGGCGCCGAGGGCCGGCAGGGCGAAGCTCGTGACGAGGAGCCACGTGCGCTCTTGAAGTTTGACGGCCGCCTGCAGCCAGGGTCCGAGCCGGTCACTCCCGTAGAAGTACCAGTAGCCGAGCCCGCGCACGACCTCGGAGGCGAGTGAGGTTCCGGCGATGGCGGGGAGCGTCTCGGTGTACTTCAGGACGTTGATGCCGTAGGCGCCTTCTACGCGCAGCCCGACGATCCAGAACAGCGAGACCCCGAGCGAGAGAACGCCCAGCTTCAAGCCGGTGCTCGCCGCGCGGCGGGCCGACGCCTCGTGGAGGACGAACGCGCCGTAGAAGAGCCAGGCGAGCGGCGCGATGCCGACGTAGATCAACGACGTGGCGTTGGTCGCTCCCACGAAGGCGACCACGACCGCGAACAGCGCCGGATAGCGCCAGCCGCCGCGGCGGAGCGCGAGCACTGCGAAGGCGACCATCCACCCGAGACCGGACCAGGGCAGCAGGATGGCCGAGATCCGTTGGATGTACTGGAGGAAGTACGGCGTGAGCTCGTAGGCCAGACCGGCGACGACGGCCCCCGGGTCGGTGACGCCGAGTGTCTTGGCGAGGTAGAGGACGCCGGCGCCGGCCGCGAACAGCAGCGTCCCCATCCAAAGCCGTTGGGCTACCCAGACCGGCACACCGAGCTGCGCGAAGACCCAGTAGAACGGCCCTTGCGGGAACAGGTACCCGATGTTCTGGTGGGTGACCGTCCCGGCGGCGACGGAGGGGTCCCACATCGAGACAGCCGAGCTGAGGAGCCTTCCCGGGTCGAGATAGAGGTACTGCTTGGTGTCGGCGGCGACGATGCCGGGCTTGGTGAGGAGCAGCGGGACGTAGGCGAAGGCGGCGAGGAAAACGTGTTCCAGGAGCCCGATCACGAGCTTGCGGGTCCTGCTCGCTGGAGCCACGGCCCGGTTAGCCTAGGCGCCCATGTCCGGGCCAGGCGAGACATCCGAGCGGCCCACCGGCCTCGGGTTTCGAGCTTCTTGCCGGCCATGATCGTGATCGGCCTGACGGGCGGGATCGGCTCCGGGAAGACCTACGTGGGTGCAAGGCTCGTCGAGCGCGGGGCGGTGCTCATCGACGCCGACCTGCTGGCGCGGGAAGTGGTGGAGCCGGGGAGGCCGGCGTACGGCAGGGTGGTGGAGCGGTTCGGTGGCGAGGTGGTCGCGCCGGACGGCAAGCTCGATCGGGCGGCTATCGCTGCCATCGTCTTCAACGACGCCCAGGCCCTCGCCGACCTCAATGCGATCGTGCACCCCGAAGTGGGAGTGGAGATCGCCGCCCGGCTCGCAACCGAGTCCGCCGGCGATCACGTCGTCGTGCTCGACATCCCGTTGCTCGTCGAGGCCGGCAACGCCGACCGTTACCCGTTCGACGGCGTGCTGGTCGTGGACGCGCCGCTCGACCTGGTGCTGGACCGGCTCGTGAGCGTGCGAGGCATGGACCGAGCTGACGCCGAGGCGCGGATCGCCAACCAGGCAAGCCGGGAAGAGCGCATCCGGGCGGCCGACTTCGTGATCATGAACATGGGCTCTTTGGAGGAGCTCGACGAAATGGTCGCTCGCGCCTGGGCTTGGATCGAGGGCTTGCAGGCCGAGGCCGGCGAACGCTGAGCGCCGCTCGCCAGCGCGCACCCTCTCGGTACCATGCCGATGTGCCTCCGTTTCGGGTCGTCTCCGACTTCCAGCCGGCCGGCGATCAGCCGGCCGCGATCGAGGCGCTTGTCGCGCGGAGTCGAGCGCGGCGACCGGTTTCAGGCCCTGCTCGGGATCACCGGGAGCGGCAAGAGCGCGACGATCGCCTGGACGATCGAGAACGTCCAGCGTCCGACCCTGGTCCTGGCCCCCAACAAGTCGCTGGCCGCCCAGCTTGCCGGGGAGCTGCGCGGATTCTTCCCCGACAATCGGGTCGAGTACTTCGTCTCCTACTACGACTACTACCAGCCTGAGGCGTATCTGCCGTCCTCGGACACCTACATCGAGAAGGACTCGTCCATCAACGACGAGATCGACCGGCTGAGGCACTCCACGACGGCCAGCCTCCTCACCCGGCGCGACGTGATCGTGGTGGCGTCGGTCTCGTGCATCTACGGCTTGGGATCTCCCGACGAGTACCGGGACCAGATCCTCGTGCTCAAGCCGGGCGAGATCCACGACCAACGCTCGATGCTGTCGCGCCTCGTGACGATGCATTACGAGCGCAACGACAGCAATCTCGTCCGGGGCAGGTTCCGCGTCCGGGGCGACACGATCGAGGTGCACCCGGCCTACGAGGAGTACGCCGTTCGGATCGAGCTGTTCGGCGATGAGATCGAGCGAGTGAGCCGGTTCGACGTGATGACTGGCGAGATCCTCGGGGACCTCGAGGAGCTGATCATCTTCCCTGCCACCCACTACGTCGCCGGAGACGAGCGGACCCGCCGGGCGATCGAGTCCATCGAGGTCGAGCTCCGGGAGCGGCTACAGGAGCTGGAGCAGGCCGGCAAGCTGCTCGAGGCGCAGCGCCTGCGGATGCGGACCGAGCACGATCTCGAGATGCTCGCCGAGCTCGGCAGCTGCAATGGGGTCGAGAATTACAGTCGCCACCTCGACGGACGCGCCGCCGGCGAAGCGCCCTACACGCTGCTCGAACTACTTCCCCGAAGACTGGCTGCTCGTGATCGACGAGAGTCACGTCACGGTCCCGCAGCTTCACGGCCAATTCGCCGGCGACCGGTCTCGGAAGGAGGTTCTCGTCGAGCACGGGTTCCGCCTCCCCTCGGCCAAGGACAACCGGCCGTTGACCTTCGAGGAGCTGGAGGCTCGGATCAATCAGTGCATCTTCCTCTCGGCGACGCCGTCGCCGAGTACGAGGTGACGGTGTCGAGCCAGGTCGTCGAGCAGATCGTGCGCCCGACCGGCCTCGTCGATCCGGAGGTGGTCATCAAGCCGACCAAGGGCCAGATCGACGATCTCATCGCCGAGATCAACACCACCATCGCCCGGGGCGAGCGCGTGCTCGTGACGACCCTTACGAAGAAGATGGCCGAGGACCTCGCCGACTATCTCCTCGAGACCGGGCTCAAGGTCCGTTACCTGCACTCCAACATCGACACCATCGAGCGGATCGAGATCATCCGGGACCTGCGACTGGGAGAGTTCGACGTCCTCGTCGGGATCAACCTCCTCCGCGAGGGCCTCGACCTGCCCGAAGTCGCCCTCGTCGCCATCCTCGACGCCGACAAGGAGGGCTTCCTGCGCTCCAAGACCTCGCTCATCCAGACGATGGGCCGGGCCGCCCGGAACGTCTCGGGCCGGGTGATCCTCTACGCGGACGTGATCACGGACTCGATGCGCGGGCGCCATCGCCGAGACCGAGCGCCGCCGCGATCGTGCAGGAGATCTACAACCGGGAGCACGGGATCGACCCGCAGACGATCCGCAAGGCGGTGACCGACCTTGTCGCCCAGTTCCGGAGCGCCGCCGGCAGCGGCGGCGACGGCTTCGGCGGCGGGTCGCCGCTGCCGAGCCGGGCCGGCTCCGACCGGTCGCGCCGGGCCGGCCGGCGAGCGGTCGAGCGCGCCGGCGGAACTGCTGGATGTCTCGCTGAGCGGTCAGCGTGGCAACGGCGAGCTTCCGGTCGACGAGCTGGGGAGGCTGATCGCGACGCTCGAGGCGGAGATGAATGCGGCGGCGGCGGAGCTTCGTTTCGAATATGCGGCGAGGCTCAGAGACGAGATCCGGTCCCTGCGGCGTGAGCTCCGGGAGGTCGGATGACCGCTTTCGGCTCGGCGCGGCCTGCTCGGCTTGGGTGTCGCGGGAGCCGATCGGCTCGCGCCGGTCGGTCGGTAGTCTGCGGCCAGTGCCCGACACCCTCGTTGTTCGCGGGGCCCGCGAGCACAATCTCAAGAACGTCTCGATCGAGCTTCCACGCGACCGCCTCATCGTGTTCACGGGGCTGTCCGGGTCCGGGAAGTCCTCGCTCGCGTTCGACACGATCTACGCCGAGGGCCAGCGACGCTACGTCGAGTCGCTGTCTGCGTACGCCCGCCAGTTCCTCGGACAGATGGACAAGCCGGACGTCGACTTCATCGAGGGCCTCTCGCCGGCGATCTCGATCGACCAGAAGTCGGCATCGCGCAACCCGCGCTCGACGGTCGGCACGGTCACGGAGATCTACGACTATCTGCGTCTGCTCTACGCCCGCATCGGTCAACCCCACTGCCCGAACTGCGGGCGGCTCGTCACGCGCCAGAGCCCGCAGCAGATCGTCGACCGCCTCAGCGATCTGCCCGACGGCACGCGCTTCCAGGTCCTGGCGCCGGTCGTGCGCGGCCGGAAGGGCGAGTACGCGGCCCTCCTCGACGACCTCGCCAAGCAGGGCTACTCCCGCGTCCGCGTCGACGGCGAGATCCTGGAGCTCTCCGATCGGACCGCCCTCGACCTCGCCCGCTACGAGCAGCACACGATCGAGGTGGTGGTCGACCGGCTCGTCCGGCGCGACGGCATCGAGCGTCGCCTGACGGACTCGATCGAGACGGCGCTCCGGCTCGGCGAGGGCATCGCCGAGATCCTGCTCGTGGCCGACGCCACGTCCGCCGGCGCCAAGTCGTCGCCGGCGCCAAGTCCGCCGGCGCCAAGTCGTCCGCCGGCGCCAAGTCGTCGGCCGGCGGCCGGGCGACGAATGCCGCAGCCAGGGCGAGGGCCGCGGCCGACATGGCGGACGATGCCGCCGAGGACGGGCTCGCCGACGCTCGTGAGGAGGCGCCGGGTGAGCAGGTGCTGACGTTCTCCCAGCACCTGGCGTGCGTGCACTGCGGGATCTCACTGGACGAGCTGGCGCCGCGGAGCTTCTCGTTCAACTCGCCGTACGGGGCGTGTCCGGCTTGCAACGGGCTGGGGACCCGTTTCGAGGTCGATCCTGAGCTCGTCGTGCCGAATCCCGACCTCTCCTTGTCGCACGGGGCGATCGGGCCCTGGGCCGGCGCCCGCACCGAGTACTTCTCCCGCGTGCTCAAGCCGTCGCCGAGGCGTACGGCTTCAGCATGGACAAGCCGTGGTCCAAGCTCAGCAAGGCGCAGCGCAAGGTTCTTCTCTTCGGGGCCGGCACGAGGCGCATCCATGTGCAGTACCGCAACCGCTACGGGACGCTGCGCAGCTACGACACCCACTACGAGGGCGTCGTGCCGTGGCTCCAGCGGCGGCATGCCGAAGCGGACTCCGAATGGGTTCGCGAGCAGGTCGAGGGCTACATGCGGGAGGTTCCGTGCCCGACCTGCGGCGGGACCCGGCTTCGCCCGGAGTCGCTCGCCGTCAAGGTCGGGGGCCGGAGCATCGCCGAGCTCTCGGCGCTGTCGATCCGGGCGCGCTCACGCAGCTGCTCGGCACGCTCGAGCTGACGCCACGCGAGGAGATGATCGCCGAGCGGGTGCATGAAGGAGATCCGGGCGCGGCTGCAGTTCCTCGTCGACGTCGGGCTCGACTACCTGACCCTCGACCGCTCGGCGGCGACGCTCGCCGGCGGCGAGGCTCAGCGGATCCGGCTCGCGTCAGCCAGATCGGCAGCGGGCTCGTCGGCGTCCTCTACGTGCTCGACGAGCCGTCGATCGGTCTCCACCAGCGGGACAACCGCAAGCTCGATCGAGACCCTGCTCCGCCTGCGCGACATCGGCAACACCGTCCTCGTCGTCGAGCACGACGAGGAGACGATCCGCATCGCCGACTACGTCGTCGACATCGGGCCGGGCGCGGGCGAGCACGGCGGCGAGATCGTCTAGCGCCGGATCGGTCGCCGATCTCGTCGAAGTGCCGGGCGTCCATCACGGGCCAGTACCTGTCGCGGCAAGCGTTCGATCGCGGTGCCGGCCATGCGGCGCGAGCCCCGTGGCGACTGGCTCGTCGTGCGCGGCGCCCGGGAGCACAACCTGAAGGGGATCGACGTCGAGATCCCGCTCGGCTGCTTCGTCTCGATCACCGGCGTGTCCGGTTCGGGCAAGTCGACCCTGATCAACGACATCCTGCTGCGGGCTCTCATGCAGCGGATCTACAAGTCCCGGACCGTGCCGGGCCGCCATCACACGATCGAGGGTGCCGAAGCGCTCGACAAGGTCATCGACATCGACCAGTCGCCGATCGGCCGCACGCCGCGCTCGAACCCGGCCACCTACACCGGCGATGTTCGACAACGTCCGCAAGCTCTTCAGCCAGACCGCGCGAGGCGCGGCTGCGGGGTTACCAGCCGGGACGTTTCTCGTTCAACGTCGCGGGCGGGCGGTGCGAGGCCTGCGCCGGCGACGGGACGCTCAAGATCGAGATGCACTTCCTGCCCGACGTCTACGTGCCCTGCGAGGTCTGCAAGGGAGCGCGCTACAACCGCGACACGCTCGAGGTCACCTGGCGGGGGAAGAACATCGCCGAGGTGCTCGATCTTTCGTGCGAGGAGGCGCTGGAGTTCTTCTCGGCGCAGCCCGTCATCGCCAGGCATCTGCGGACGCTCGTCGACGTGGGCCTCGGCTACGTCCGGCTCGGCCAGCCGGCGCCGACGCTTTCCGGCGGCGAGGCGCAGCGGGTCAAGCTGGCTTCCGAGCTTGCCAAGCGTTCGACCGGCCACACGCTGTACGTCCTCGACGAGCCGACGACCGGGCTCCACTTCGAGGACGTGCGCAAGCTCCTCGACGTGCTGCAGCAGCTCGTCGACCAGGGCAACACCGTCTGCGTCATCGAGCACAACCTGGACGTCGTCAAGTCGGCCGACTGGGTGATCGACCTCGGCCCCGAAGGCGGGGACGGAGGCGGATACGTGATCGCCGAAGGGACTCCGGAGAAGGTCGCGAAGACGTTCGAGAGCTTCACCGGGCAGGTACCTCGCCCCCCTGCTCGGGATCTGACGCCGGAGTCACAGCAGTCGCAGAAGCCCCTGGAGGAGGCGACATGAGCGAGGAGAAGGACGACGGCGCCGGCGGGGCGCACGCCGGCGGGGCGGGGCGCGCCGGGCCTCGAGTGGTCCGGCTCGACCACGTCCAGCTCGCCATGCCGCCCGGCCTCGAGGCCCAAGCGGAGGCTTTCTACGTCGGGATTCTCGGCATGGCGGTCCTCGAGAAGCCGCCCGTGCTGGCGGCGCGGGGAGGGCGCTGGTTCGGGAGCGCCTCGGGCGTCCAGGTCCACCTCGGAGTGGAGCAGGACTTCCGGCCGGCGGAGAAGGCTCATCCAGCTCTCGGCGTGGCAGGGCTCGACGACTTGGTCGGCTCTCTTGTGGGTGCCGGCTATCCCATCCGGTGGGACGACGAGCTCCCGGGGGTGCGGCGCTGTTATGTGGCCGACCCGTTCGGCAACAGGATCGAGCTCGTCGAAGATTGACCGATCACGAGATCGCGAGCATCCGCTCGAGCGCCACACGGGCGTCCGCAGCTGTCTGCCTCGTCGACGACTGATCCGGTTGCGGACCTCGCCGGCGACGAGGCCCTCGAGCACCCAGGCCAGATGAGCCAGGTCGATCCGGAACATCGTCGAGCACGGGCAGACGAGCGGGTCGAGCGAGACGACGGTCAGGTCGGGGTGCTCGCGGGCGAGCCGGTCGACGAGGTGGATCTCCGTGCCGACGGCGATCGTGGAGCCGGCGGGCGCGGCCGCGACGGCCCTGATGATGTAGTCCGTCGAGCCGACCTGATCGGCCATCTCGACGACCTCGTGGGAGCACTCGGGATGCACGATGACGATGCCGTCCGGATGCTCGGCACGGAACGCTTCGACGTGCGCCGTCGAGAACCGCTGGTGCACCGAGCAGTGGCCCTTCCAGAGCAGGAGCGTGGCTTCCTTCACCTCGCTGTCCTCGCAGGCCGCCCGAGGCGCTGGCGCGGGTTCCACGACGCGCATGTCGGACGCCGCCGAAGCCGAGCTGGAAGCCGGTGTTGCGGCCGAGATGCTGGTCGGGGAAGAAGAGCACCTTCTCGCCGCGGTGCTCTTCACCGGCGCCTCGCCACGGCGCTGCGGAGGCCGGCGGCACCCTCGGACCGACCCGAGCGCCCAGGTCAGCACGGCGCGGGCGTTCGAGGAGGTGCAGACGGCGCCGCCGTTGCGCCCGACGAAGGCCTTCAGCGCGGCGGCGGAGTTCATGTAGGTGATCGGGACGATGGCGTCGACGTCGGTGACCTCGGCGAGCTCCTCCCAGCACCTGTCGACGCGCGTCGAGGTCGGCCATGTCGGCCATCGAGCAGCCGGCGTTGAGGTCGGGCAGGATGACCTGCTGGTGAGGGCCGGTGAGGATGTCGGCCGACTCGGCCATGAAGTGGACGCCGCAGAAGACGACGAACTCGGCTTCGCGCTGATCCGCAGCGAAACGGGACAACCCGAACGAGTCACCTCTCGCTGTCCGCCAACTGCATCACCTCGTCGCGCTGGTAGTGGTGGCCGAGGATGACGAGCCGCTTGCCGAGTCGTCGACCGTGCCGCGGCGATCGCAGCCGACCAGCTCGTCGTCGGGTGCCGTCGAATAGTCGGTCGGGAAGACGTGTGCTGGAGGCGGAACATGGGAACCCCCTATATGGACGCCTCGCTGATCGGCCGGCGGGGACAGCCTGGTCGCCCATCCGCGGGTATGTCGGCCACGAAGCGGATATGTCCGCCGGGATACCAGGCCGGCGTAACCTCCACTCTAGTGCTCGAGCGCCCTCCATCCATCCCCGACGCCCCCGGCTCCTACCAGTTCAAGGACGCCGACGGCCGGATCATCTACGTCGGCAAGGCGCGCTCGCTGCGCAGCCGGGTCTCGCAGCTACTTCCAGGACCCGGTCCACCTCCACCCGCGCACCGCGCAGATGGTGGAGCGCGCCGCCTCGGTCGAGTGGATCGTCGTCGCGAGCGACGTCGAGGCGATCATGCTCGAGTACAACCTGATCAAGCCGCACCGGCCCCGCTTCAACATCCGCCTCGTCGACGACAAGAGCTACCCGTACCTGGCGGTCACGGTCGACGACGAGTGGCCGAGGGCGACCGTGATGCGCGGCGCCAAGCGGAAGGACACCCGCTACTTCGGGCCCTACGCGCACGCCTACGCGATCCGCGAGACCCTCGACCTGCTGCTGCGCTCGTTCCCGATCCGGACGTGCTCCGACGCCAAGTTCCGGCGGCACGAGCTCCTCGGGCGGCCCTGCCTGCTGTACCACATCGAGCGCTGCTCGGGCCCCTGCGTCGGGGCGGTGGACCACGAGGAGTACGGGAGGCTCGTCGACGAGCTGATGGCGTTTCTCGACGGCGACACGAGGCCGGTCGTCGACCGCCTCGAGGCCGAGATGCGCCAGGCGTCGGACGAGCTCGAGTTCGAGCGGGCGGCGCGGCTTCGCGACCGGCTGGCCACGGTCCGGCTCGCCATCGAGCGCCAGGAGATGGTCACCGACACGCCCGAGAACCTCGACGCCATCGGGATCGCCGAGGACGAGCTCGAGGCGGCCGTGCAGGTGCTTCACGTCCGGCGCGGGCGTGTCGTCGGCCGGCACGGCTTCATCCTCGAGAAGGTCGAGCCGCTCACGACGCCGCAGCTGATCGGGCGGGTGCTCGAGCAGCACTACGCCGAGACGCCGATCGGGATCCCCCGCGAGCTGCTCGTCCCCGAGCTGCCGGAGGACGTGGCCACGTACGAGACCTGGCTCTCCGGCCTCCGCGAGCGGCAAGGTCCAGGTGATCGTGCCGCAGCGGGGCCGCAAGCGGGAGCTCCTCGCCACGGCCCGCCAGAACGCCGCCGAGCAGCTCGTCCGTCACCGCCTGCGGCGGGCGAGCGACCTGACCAGCCGTGCCATCGCCCTCGAGGAGCTTCAGGCGCGCGCTCGGGCTGTCCGAGGCGCCGCTGCGCATCGAGTGCTACGACATGAGCCACCTACAGGGCACCGACTACGTCGGCTCGATGGTCGTGATGGAGGACGGTCTGCCGAAGCGCAGCGACTACCGGCGCTTCAAGGTGACCGCCGTCCAGGGCAACGACGACTACGGCGCCATGCACGAGGTGCTCACCCGGCGGCTCCGGCGCCTCTTCGAGACGCCGGACGAGGCCGGCGCGAAGGGCGCCGAGGGCGCCGAGGCGGCGGCGCGACGACGGAGGTGGTCGAGCGGGCGCCGGCGGAAAGGGCACCGTTTCGCCTACCCGCCGCAGCTGCTCCTGCTCGACGGTGGCAAGGGGCAGCTCGGGGTCGGCGTGCGAGTGCTCGAGGAGCTCGGACCTGACGGGCAAGGTCGCAGTGGCCGCCCTCGCCAAGCAGTTCGAGGAGGTCTTCGTCCCGGGCCAGTCCGATCCGGTCCGCATCCCCCGTGACAGCGAGGCGATCTACCTGCTGCAGCAGGCTCGGGACGAGGCGCACCGTTTCGCGATCGGCTTCCACCGCGAGCTGCGCGGCCGGCGGATGACCCGAGGAGCGCTCGACGGGATCGCCGGCCTCGGGCCGGCCCGTCGCCGGCGGCTCGTGTCCGAGCTCGGCGGGGTGCGGGCGGTGCAGGCAGCCTCGCTCGACGATCTGCTCAGGCTCGCCTGGCTGCCGGACGCCGTCGCCCGGGCGGTGTACGAGCACCTGCACGGCCGGCGACCCTCGAAGGCCGGATGACGCACGGCATCAGATCCCTGGGAGCACCACGCCACATGGTGGCAGGCGACGTTCACGAACGGGGCGGACCTCGAGTACGAGCTTCAGATCCTGCCGCTCGCGGCCGAGCACCTCGCCGGGCTCGAACGCGTGCTCGATCTGGGGTGCGGCGAGGGCCAGCTGGCGCGGCGGCTCGCCGGGGCAGCGCCCGGGCCCGGGATCGTGGTCGGCCTCGAGCCCTCGGCCGCGCAACTCGCCGGCGCGGCCGGCCAGGCCGGCGGACCGCGCGTACGTGCGGGGGGTGGGGGAGCGGCTCCCGTTCCGGGACGGCTCGTTCGACGGGATCGTCTGCTGTCTCGTCATCGAGCACGCGACCGACCCCGACGCGCTTCTCGCCGAGGCGGTCCGCGTGTTGGCGCCTGGCGGGCGCTTCCTGCTCCTCGTCAACCATCCGATGTTCCAAGGAAGCGGGAGCGGCTTCGTCGACGACCGGATCATGGGCGAGCACTACTGGCGGGTCGGTCCCTACCTGCGCGAGGACGTGGTGTTCGAGGAGGTCGATCCGGGTGTGCGACTCCGTTTCGCCCACCGGCCGCTGTCGCGGTACGTGAACCCGGTCACCGCCCTCGGCTGCGTGCTGACCCGCCTGGAGGAGCCCGAGCCGCCGGCGGCGTTCCTCGAGGGCTCGCTCGACCTGGAACTGGAATCCGCGATCCCGCGGCTGCTGTTGCTCCGTTTCGAACGCCTGCGAGGCGAGCAGGTGGGAGGATGAGCGTATGGCGGAGTATCTGATTCTCTCAGGCATGTCCGGAGCGGGGCGCTCCACGGCCGCGGCGACGTTCGAGGACCGGGGCTGGTTCGTCATCGACAACCTGCCGCCGGCGCTGATCGGCAAGGTGGCCGAGCTCACGAGCCAGGCAGGCGCGGAGTACGAGCGGGTCTGCCTCGTGGCCGGACGTGGCGGCTACGAGGGTATCGCCGAGCTCGCCCCGGAGATCCGAAGGCTGCGTTCGACCGGGGCGCGCGTGCGGGTGGTGTTTCTCGACGCCCCGGACGACGTGCTGGTTCGCCGCTACGAGGGCACCCGCCGGCGGCACCCGGTCGAGGCGGACAACGTCCTGTCGGCCATCCAGCAGGAGCGCGCCATGCTCCAGGTGCTGCGCGACGAGGCCGACGTCGTGGTGGACACCGGCGAGCTGAACGTGCACCAGTTGCACGATCGCCTGGTCGAGCTCGTCGGATGGGTCGACTCGACCGCCGGGATGCAGACCTCGATCGTGTCGTTCGGCTTCAAGTACGGGATCCCGCTCGACGTCGATCTCGTCTTCGACTGCCGTTTCCTTCCCAACCCGCACTGGGTGCCCGAGCTGCGGCCGCTCACCGGTCTCGACCCGCCCGTGCGGGACTACGTGCTCACGAACGAGGAGACGAAGCAGCTGCTGAGCCGCCTGGACGACGCTCTTCGACCTGCTGATGCCCGCCTACGTACGCGAGGGCAAGTCGTACCTCTCGATCGCGATCGGTTGCACCGGTGGGCACCATCGATCGGTCGTTCTGGCGGAGGAGATCGCCGAACGCATCCGCCAGCAGGGCTACGAGCCGGTGGTTCACCACCGGGACATCGAGCGATGAGCGGGCGGGCCTCGGCGGGCCGGCCCGGCGTCGTCGCGATCGGAGGCGGCCATGGGCTCGCCCAGACGCTGCGCGCTGCCCGCCTGTACGCAGGCGAACTGACCGCAGTGGTCTCGGTCGCCGACGACGGCGGGTCGAGCGGCCGGCTGCGTGAGCTCCTCGGCATCCCGGCTCCCGGTGACCTCCGGCGCTGCCTCGGCGCGCTGCTGCCGGAGGCGTCGCCGCTCAGCGACGCTCTCGAGCATCGTTTCGAATCGGGCGAGCTGGCGGGCCACGCCTTCGGGAACCTGCTCATCGCTGCCCTGGCGGCCACGAAGGGCGATTTCGTCGCAGGTGTGGAAGAGGCGGCGCGCGTGCTCGGCACCGTCGGACGTGTGCTGCCTGCGACCGAGGTGCCGGTCGTGCTCAAGGCGCAGATGGCTTCCGGCGAGCTGCTCGGCCAGGTCCGCATCAGCAAGGGCGGGGAGGTAGCGACGGTTTCGCTCGTGCCGCCCGACGCCACGCCGCCGCCGGCCGTGCTCGATGCGATCGCCGAGGCGGACCAGATCGTGCTCGGACCGGGGTCGCTGTTCACGAGCGTGCTCGCCGCCTGCGTCGTTCCCGGCATCCGCGAGGCGATGTGCGCGGCAACCGGAACGCGCGTCTATGTCGCGAACTTGCGCGAGCAGGTACCCGAAACGTCGGGCTTCGACATCGCGCGGCTCCTCGCCTCGCTGCGTGAGCACGAGGTCCCGGTCGACGTCGTGCTGGCGGACAGGACGGCGCTGCCGATCGGCGAGTTGCCCGGCGAAGTCCGGCTCGTGCTTTCCGACCTCGGAAATGACGGCTTCAGGGAGCATGATCCGAAACGACTCGCCGTCGAGCTCGCTTTGCTCGTGCCGGACGGTGTTTGCGGTGTTCCCGGCGGGTGAGAAAGAGTGTTTCTGCCCTGAGGGCTTGTGAGCCGTCGTGACCAAGCGACTGCGAGGGGAGTGATCGAAGTGGGCGTCCGCATCGGCATCAACGGCTTCGGGCGGATCGGCAGGAACTTCGTTCGATCCGTCCTCGACCTCGAGAAGAGGCCGGGCGCGGCTCGAGACGAAGCCCGAGCGATCGACGTCGTGGCCGTGAACGACCTTGTCGCCCGCGACGTGAATGCGCACCTGCTGCGCTACGACTCCACCTTCCGCCGGCTCGACGTCGAGGTCTCCCTGACAGCCAACGGCTTCCAGGTGGGAGACCGCGAGATCGCGGTCTTCGAGGAGAGGGATCCGAAAGCGCTGCCCTGGGGCGACCTGGGCATCGACGTCGTGATCGAGTCGACGGGACGTTTCACCACCCGCGAGGCCGCCATGGCCCATGTCGAGGCCGGGGCGAGGCGTGTGATCATCTCGGCGCCGAGCAAGAACCCCGACGCGACGTTCGTCATGGGCGTCAACGAGGACTCCTTCGACCCGAAGCTTCACATCGTCGTCTCGAACGCCTCCTGCACGACCAACTGCCTCGTGCCGATGGTGAAGGTGCTCGACGACGCCTTTGGACTCCGTCAGGGACTCATGACGACCGTCCACGCCTACACGAACGACCAGTCACTGCTCGACCTCGGACGGGACGACCTCCGACGGGCGCGGGCGGCGGCTGTCAACATCATTCCGGCGTCGACCGGCGCCGCCCGATCGACGAGCATGGTTCTCGAGGCGATGAAGGGCCGCCTGGACGGCCAATCCCTCCGGGTGCCCGTGCAGGACGGCTCGATCACCGACCTCACCGCGGTGCTCGACGCCGGCGTGGGAGCGGCCGAGATCAACGAGGCCTTCCGGGCCGCCTCGGAGAGCGAGCGCTTCCGGGGCATCATCGTCTACAACGAGGACGCGATCGTCTCGACGGACATCATCGGCAGCTCCGCTTCGTGCACGTTCGACTCGACGCTGACGATGGCCATCGCCATGGACGACTCGACCACGCTCGCGAAGGTCATGGGCTGGTACGACAACGAGTGGGGTTACTCCCACCGCCTCGTCGACCTGGCGCGGATCATCGGGTCGGCGTGATCGGGGCGCGGTGACGGCAGATGTGCCGCTTCTCGAGGACCTGGGGGATTTGAAGGGGAAGCGCGTCCTCGTCCGGCTCGACCTCAACGTCCCGATCGCCGAGACCCCCGGTGGCGGCCGCGTCGTGGCCGACGACTTCAGGATCCGAGCCGCGCTGCCAACACTCGCCTGGCTGCGCGACCACGGTGCGGTCATCACCGCCGCCAGTCACCTCGGCCGTCCCAAAGGAAAGCCGGACCCGGCCTTCAGTCTGGAGCCGGTCCGGGCAAGGCTCGACGAACTGATGCCGGGGATCGAGCTTCTCGAAAATCTCCGTTTCTCGCCGGGGGAGGAGGCGAACGATCCGGCCTTCGTGCTCGAGCTCGTGAAGGGCCAGGACGCGTACGTGAACGACGCGTTCGGGGCCTCGCACCGGGCGCACGCCTCGATCGTCGGACCGCCGGCGCATCTTCCCTCGGCCGCCGGACGGTTGCTGGCCCGCGAGGTCGAAGTCCTCACGAGCCTTCTCGAGACCCCGGAACGGCCGTTCGTAGTCGTCGTCGGCGGAGCGAAGGTGAAGGACAAGATCGGCGTGCTTCGCTCCCTCTCGGAGCGAGCGGACACGGTCCTCGTCGGAGGCGGCATGGCCTTCACGTTCCTGAGCGCTCTCGGGCACGCAACCGGGGACTCGTTGCTCGACCCGGATCAGCTCGCCGCCTGCACCGAGCTGCTGCGGACGACGACCCACCTCATGCTTCCCGTCGACACACGGGCGCTCGCCCCGGGTTGCAAGCTGAGCATCGAGCACCCCGGCGGCCCCGCTGGCACGACAGCCGCCGGCGAGGCGGCTGGCTCTGAGGTCGAGGTCTTCGGCGCCGAGATCCCGCCCGGCTGGCGCGGGTTCGACATCGGGCCGGCGACCGCCGTGCTGTTCGCAGACATCATCGCCTCGGCGGGCACGCTCCTGTGGAACGGGCCGATGGGCGTGTTCGAGGACGAGCGCTTCGCGGAGGGAACGAGGGCGGTCGCCGAGGCCGTCGCCCGGTGTCCGGGCACGACCGTGGTCGGCGGGGGGGACAGCGTGGCTGCCCTCGCCAAGCTCGGACTCAGCGAGAGGATCGACCACCTGTCCACGGGCGGGGGTGCCTCGCTCGAGCTGCTGGAGTTCGGCGATCTTCCGGGCCTTGCGGCTCTGCGGGCGGCGCCGAACTGGCGGGAGGCCGCGGCCCGATGACGACCGACAGCAGCAGCCGGGTCGCGCTCGTCAGCGGCAACTGGAAGATGCACCACACGCACTACGAGGCGATCCAGTTCGTCCAGAAGCTTGCCGCTCTTCTCCGGGCCGATCCGGTGCCCGAAGGCACGGAGGTCTCGTTGCACCCATCGTTCACCTCCCTGCGATCGGTCCAGACGGCGCTCGAGTCCGACGCCGTTCCGGTCGCGCTCGGCGCTCAGAACTGTCACTTCGAAGACGAGGGCGCCTACACCGGCGAGGTGAGCGCCGAGATGCTGACCAAGCTCAACGTCCGCTATGTGATCGTCGGGCACTCCGAGCGTCGCGCAATGTTCGGGGACACCGACGAGATCGTGAGATTGAAGCTGGACGCGGTGCTGCGCCACGCCATGTCTCCGATCCTGTGCGTCGGCGAGAGCCTGGCCGAACGGCAAGCGGCACGCGCCGAGGCGACGGTGGCCGGACAGCTCCGCTCGGCTCTCGAGAACCGCGGTCCCGAAGCGCTGTCGGCGATCGCCGTCGCGTACGAGCCCATATGGGCGATCGGGACCGGTCTGACCGCGTCTGTGGAGGACGCACAGGCGATGGCGGCGACGATCCGTGGCGAGCTCCACCGGTTGGGAGGCGACGTCTCGGGGTCGATGCGAATCCAGTACGGGGGTTCCGTCACACCCGACAATGCAGGCGAGCTGCTCGCCTGTCCGGACGTCGACGGCTTGCTTGTCGGAGGCGCCAGCCTCGACGCCGACAAGTTCGTGGCCATCGCGAGGGCTCGGCCCTGAGCTCTTCGGTCGCCGGACGGGGGACCGTCCGCCACTCGACCGGAACGTGCTACCGACCCTGAGGACGGCGCAGCGCGGTGGTAACCTTCTCCCCGGCCGGGCGGCCAGAGGAGGATTTCCGAGGTGCTTACCGACGTTCTCGTCGTCATCGACGTGATTGTCGCGCTCGGGCTCGTGGTTCTCGTGCTGCTCCACAGCGGCCGAGGTGGCGGGCTGTCCGACCTGTTCGGCGCCTCGTCAGGCTCGGCCGCCGCAGGGTCGACCGTGGCTGAGCGTAACCTCGACCGGATCACCGTGGTCTTCGTGCTCGTGTTCGCATTCGTCACCGTCGCGCTGTCCCTGCGGTGGAGCTGAGGCGAGCCGCACTCGCCCTCCTCGGAGGCGTCGCTCTCCTCGCGTCAGGCTGTACCGGCGTCGCCTCCCAGCCCGTCGTCGTTCCGACCACGCACCCGCCCGCCGGCAATGCCGCCTATGCGACTGGTGGCACCGTCACGGTGGCCGTCCCTTACCTGCCGCGCAATTTCAATCCGTCGACCCCGGCGGGCGCCAACCGCGTGACCCAGATGGTGATGGAGCAGGTATGGCCGCAGGCGTTCGTGCTCGACTCGGTCTTCCAACCCGAGACTACGGGATTCATCGACGGCGCCGAGGTCGTCGGGCTCTCTCCCATGACCGTCAGCTACCAGATCGACCCGAAGGCGACCTGGTCGGATGGACTCCCGATCACGGCATCGGACTTCGCCTACAACTGGCACGAGCAGTTGAGAGCCGCTCCGCTCCTGGCTTCGGACGGCGTTCTGGCCGGCTATCGCGACATCAGGTCGATCAAGGGGAGCAATCACGGCAAGACCGTGACGGTTGTCTTCAGAAAATCGTATTCCGACTGGGAGTGCCTCTTCGCGAACCTGATTCCCGCTCATATCGCGCGACGCGGCGGCTGGATCGCGGCCTTCTCTGGGTTCGATCCTGCGGACGTCATCTCGGGCGGCCCGTTCGTCGTCAGCTCGCTGATTCCCGGTAAGCGGCTCGTCCTCACGCGCAACCACCGGTACTGGGGCGTACCGGCTCATGTGGCGAGGATCGTGTTTCTCGTCGAGCGGTCAGATCAGGCGGCGCTCGATGGCTTGCAGAACGGGACCATCTCGGTCGCCGAGGTCACGGCGGGACCTCCGGTGGACAACGCGATCGCCCGGGGCCGTGAGCATGGCGCCGTGCTCACCGATGTCACGACTCCGTCGCCTGTGCTGTGGCAGCTCGCCTTCAACTTGGACGACCCAGTGGTCGGCAATCCGGACATCCGCAGGGCCCTTGCACTCGCCACCGACCGAGTCGAATTGGCGGCGGACTCTGTGAACTTCTCCGACCCGCTCAACATCGGTGCGAGCAGCCGAGTCTTCGGCGAGGGACAACCTGGCGCGGCGGCGGAGTTGTTCTCAGGTCCCAGGTACAACCCGCTTGCTGCGGCCCGGTTGTTCCGCTCGCTCGGTTACGTCCCGGACGCGGCCGGCGATCTGCGGACGTACGCTTTCAGCGCCCCGCTGACCCTGACCCTCACCGGCCCGAGCGGCGACGCCGTCGTCCACGCACTGGAGCTCCAACTCCAGGCCGAATGGGCTGCGTCCGGCGTCGAGCTGGTCATCCACAACGTATCGACGGACGAGCTTCTCACCCGGGTTCTGCCCGAGGGGTCGTATCAAGTGGCGCTTGCCCCGTACTCGATTCCCGTCTTCCCGAGCTGGAACGCCCTCATGTATACCGATCCGGTACTGCCGGCCTCGCCTCCGCCTGCGGGGAGCCTCGATGCGCGCGGTGTGGTCTCTGTGGTTACGGGCGGTGGGACCAAGGCCGACCCAGGCGTCGGGCTCGCGGCAGGGGGCAAGTGGCTCTGGAGCATGCCGACTCGCCTCGGCACCGAACCCGGAGCCGGAGCGGACGGCGTCGTGACCCGGGACATCACCGGCCTCGACGATCCTCGCGTCGCTCGCTTCTTCCAGGAAGCAATGTCGGACCTCAACACGACGGTCCAAGCTCAGACGCTCTCCAAGCTGGACAACCTGCTGTCGCACGATCTCCCGACGCTTCCCTTGTTCCAGCAGCCTGTCAGCCTCGTGCAGCGGGCCGACCTCGTGAATGTCAGCGAAAGTCCGAGCTGGGCGGGGCCGCTCTGGGACGCGGAGGACTGGGCGATTCAGCTTCCGCCATCGGCCGGCTGAGGGCGCCGGCGCCCGAGCTCGGAGCAGAGCGGACAGGTCCTTTGTAGAGCCTCGTCTCGGTGGGCGCTGGGCGGGTTTGCGGTACAGTACGACGCGCCTTCGGGGCTCTCGTCGGGCTCGAGTTGGTGGCCACGTCGGAGTGGCGGAATAGGCAGACGCGCCAGCTTGAGGGGCTGGTGCCCGCAAGGGCGTGGGGGTTCAAGTCCCCCCTCCGACACGTTCTGTTGTACACGGGCCCGCCGAGACGGAGATCACGTGGCGGTTCGGGTCATAGCCGACACGAACACCCAGCTCCGCGTAGACCTCGGCCTTGAGCTTTGGGTCCGCCGTGGCGAGCACCTTGGCGATATCGCGCCCGTTTGAGGGTTGTACATCGACTGGGAGATTCCACCGACCTCACGCAACAACAAAGGCGACCCAAAAGGCGGACTTATCGCAGTCCAGTTACGAGCGGCCGCGGAGAAATACTGCAGGGGGCTGGCTCCGAGGTTGCAGCGAAGCATCGTCCACGAGAACGGCACCGAAAGCGGACACGCGCGCTTTTCTGGACCGGCTCCAATCGATACCACTCTCGCGACGTGGGTCGAGGTGGCCATCGAAAGGCAAGACCCTGCTCATTGGTTCCGGGGATCGTCGATCTGGTCGATGTATTCGAGGCCAAGCGGTCCGACGGCCGATACTGGGATGACGTAGGTTCCAGATTTCGCCCAGTGGGTTCACCGGGGAGCACAATGATGGCTCCCGTTGGATATGCCTGCAGACGGTCTTCATCGGACACGCTTCCCAGGCCGATGATGTAGAAGACGTCGGAAATGACCGTATAGACGCGGTCCTCCGGGTGCTGGTGTGGCATCAGATACCCGGCCCAAGTCGTTCGGGCTAGGTTCGCTGAGCATGCCAGTCCGATAGCCGATAGCCCATCTCCAGTCGAGGTGGGCCAGATCTGATCAGATGCTCATCGGAGCCGCCAGATCGGATCTTGCGCATCATCCACGAGCGAAGGAGTTCATGTGACCACGACCCCCATAGCTGACTATGCGCTCCTGTCGGATCGGCACAGCGCTGCGCTGGTCAGCCGGGACGGGTCGATCGACTGGCTCTGCTTTCCGCGGTTCGACAGCCCGTCGACCTTCGGTCGCCTCCTCGACGAGAAAGCCGGGCACTGGTTCTTCGGGGCCACCAACGCGACGGAATTGAGCAGGCGCTACCTGGACCGCACCATGGTGTTGGAGACCACGTTGCGCACACCGACCGGTTCGGTAACGATCACCGACGCACTTGCCATGGGGTCTGGCAACCGAGGACACGAGCTCGGCAAAGGAGCGCCTCACGTTCTCCTGCGGCGCGCCACGTGTACGGAGGGACAGGTCGACTTGTCCCTGGAGTACGTCCCGCGCCCCGATTACGGGTTGAAACATCCATCGCTCGACGCGGTCGACGGTGGAATGACGGATTCAGGGAGCGCTGACGGGCTGGTGCTGTCGACGTCCGTGGCCATGACACTCGACCAGGACCGCGCCGCGGCCTCGTGCCGGTTCCAGCTTGCCCAAGGCGAAAGCATGGGCTTCGCCCTGCATCACGGGAACCGAGCTGAGGGCAGTTCGGCCAGCGTCTGGAGTCAGTCGGAAATCCGCGCCCGGCTCGAAGACACCGTGGCGGGGTGGGAGTCGTGGTCTGAGCTCCACCAGGCCTACGTGGGTCCGTGGCAAGACATGGTGCACCATAGCGGCCGAGTGCTCCAGTCACTCTCCTTTGCACACACCGGCGCTATCTGCGCGGCGGCGACCACGTCGTTGCCCGAGGTAGTGGGTGGCTCCCGGAACTGGGACTACCGCTATGCCTGGGTCCGGGACGCTTCCTTCACGATCCAGGCCCTTTGGGTGGCGGCTTGTCCCGACGAAGCCAACCAGTTCTTCGATTACGTCTCCTCGTCCGCAGCCGGCTCGCTCGACCGGGGCGGTGCCTTGCAGATCATGTTCGGCATCGGCGGTGAACGGGACTTGACCGAGCGGGAGCTGTCGCACCTGGAGGGCTGGCGGCACTCGGCGCCGGTCCGGGTGGGCAACGCCGCCTGGAAACAACGCCAGCTCGACGTCTACGGCGAGTTGCTCAGCGCGGTATACCGCATGTCTGACCACCTGTTCGACGACACGCACCGGGTCGGGCCACTGGCCGACTCGGGCAAGTGGGATCGGCCCACCGATCTGGCACCAACCACGCGAAAGTTCCTCGTGCAGCTGGCCGACACCGCGGCGCGCCGATGGCAGGAAAAAGACCAAGGGATCTGGGAGATCCGGGGGGAGCCACGTGATTTCCTTTATTCCAAGCTGATGTGCTGGGTGGCCCTCGATCGGGCGGTGATCCTGGCCGATCGTCTCAACGCCTCCTCTCGAATCGGGTCATGGACACAGACGCGGGACCAGATCCGTGAGGCGATCGTGACCAAGGGCTGGAGCGACCGGGCCAGGTCCTTCACCCAGTCCTTTGGCTCGGACGACCTTGACGCCTCCAACCTTATGGTTCCTCTGGTGGGATTTCTCCCGGCGGACGATCCGAGGGTGCTGGCCACGGTCGACGCGACAGAGGAGCGGCTCACCGACCAGCGGGGATTGGTCTATCGCTACCGGTCCCACGACGGCCTCGAGGGTGAGGAGGGCACGTTCCTGTTGTGCACCTTCTGGCTGGCCCAGGCGCTGGCCAAGGCAGGTCAGCCGGTTCGAGCCCGCGCCGTTTTCGAGCGTGCCGCCGCCTTCGTCAATGACGTCGGCCTGCTGGCCGAGGAGGTCGCAGTCAGCGGGGAGCTTCTTGGCAACTTCCCGCAGGCGTTCAGCCATATCGGGCTGGTCAACGCGGCCTGGGCAATTTCTCAGAGCGAGCGACAGGCGCAGGCGACTTGAACACGTGACTCCCGTGGGATGTTTGGACCAGACCCTTTCGAGTTTCGAGGACCATATGCGCAGCGACATCCGTGAAGGCGAGACGCTTCCCCGACTACGAGCCGCCACGTGGATCTGAGGGCCGTATTCAAGAAAATTCGGCCGGACTTCGACTTGGCGGCTCCGGGATTGAGGGAGGCGTGGGAACGAGGAGGCCGGGATCAATTCCTCGGCGACACATTGGAGGAGCGGATCCGGTACACCGAAGGCAAGAGCATCGGTATCAAACGCTGACCCTGGTGGTCGGGGGCCTCCGCGCAGGTTCTGGGCCATAGAGAATTGAGTTGCTCGCGGGCCGACGGGAACGGTTGAGACGTGCACCCGTGCATCGCCATTCAACCCCCGTACGCTGGATCGACATCGAACCCCGGCTGCGAGGGATGTTTCTGGTGCAAGACGTTGGCCTGGGTGCGACAATGCTTTTCGGGACCAGACATGGGAGGGCCGGATGGGCACCGTCGATGGACAGAGCGCACCCGACGGATCGCCGATCAGCGAGCCGGCCGATCTCAAGCTGGAGGCGGTCGTCATCCCCGTGGCCGACGCCGATCGCTCCAAGGCGTTCTACGCCGGCCTGGGCTGGAGGCTCGACGCCGACTTCTCCTTCGACAACGGCTTCCGGGTCGTCCAATTCACGCCGCCGGGATCGCAGTGTTCTGTGCAGTTCGGCACCCACATCACGGGCGCGCCAGCCGGATCGGCCCATGGCCTGTACCTGATCGTGTCTGACATCCAAGCCGGGCGTTACGAACTTGTCAGCCGGGGAGCCTCGGTCAGTGGGGTGTTCCACTCCGGAGCGCCTGGAGCGCAACTCGACCCTGAGGCGACTGATGATCGGGTCGACGGGCCGGATCCGGATCACAAGAGCTACAACTCCTTTGCCACGTTCGAAGACCCCGACGGCAACAGCTGGCTGCTCCAAGAGGTGACCGATCGCCTCCCGGGCCGCCTCGATCCGACCACCACCTCGTTCAACTCCGCCGGTGACCTGGCTGCGGCATTGCGCCGCGCCGAGTCGGCCCACGCTGAGCACGAGAGACGCATCGGCCGGGCCGACTCGGACTGGCCCGACTGGTACGCCGAGTACATGGTGCACGAACAGAGCGGCCAGGAGCTTCCTGTATGAGCGATTTCGACGTGATCGTGCTGGGCGGCGGTGCGCCCGCGAGCATTGCGCCGGGGCAATCGCGGCGCGTGGGCTTCGGGTCGCCGTGTTGAGCGACGTCATCCAGCCGTTCCCGAGTTTCTCGACCATCTTCGATACGGCTTTCAAAAACCCTTCGAATGGAGATCGCCAAAATGCCGCCGCCTCTGCAACCCATGCAGGCGCAGATGGCACGGCTATGACCGTGGAAGACGATTGGAGGTAGCAGATGGTCGAGGCTCCACCGGCCCAAGAGGAAATCCTGCTCACACACTTCATCGTGTCGGACGACGTCGAGCGCTCTCGGCGCTTCTACACCGAAGTCCTTGGGGGTCGGGTCGCCTTCTCCAGCGCCGGAGGGCCGACCAACGTCGCGCTGTCCAATAGTTGGATCGTCATCAATGCCGGCGGAGGCCCGACCGACGACAAGCCCGAGGTAACCCTGGAGACGCCCGGCGACCCAAATCGGGTGAGCAGCTTCCTCAACATCAGGGTCAAGGACGTGGAGACGGTGTACTCCGAATGGAGCGCGCGGGGTGCTCAGTTCCTGACGCCTCCGAAGCAGCACCAGTACGAGATCCGTTGCTACATCCGTGATCCCGACGGTCACCTGATCGAAGTGGGGCAGACCACCGACCCCCACGGCGACTGGGTGCCGGATCACTGGCCATCGAGTACGCCCGCCGACGAGCTCCCAACGCCCCCAGAGGGAATCGTGCTGGCCCACTTCATCGTGTCGGACGATGTCGAGCGCTCTCGCCGCTTCTACACCGAGTTGCTTGGGGGCAGGGATACGTTCTCCGGACCCGGAGGGCTCACGTATGTCCAACTGTCGAACAGTTGGATCATCATCAACGTCGGCGGAGGGCCGACCGACGACAAGCCGGAGGTCACCCTTGGGACGCCCGCTGATCCTAACCGGGTCAGCAGTTTCCTCAATATACGAGTGACGGACATGCACGCTGTGTACACCGAATGGAGCGCGCGCGGCGCGGAATTCCTGACGCCACCGAAGCAGCACCAGTACGAGATCCGTTGTTACATCCGCGATCCCGACGGTCATCTGATCGAGGTGGGCCAAACCACGGACCCAGAGGGGGACTGGTTGCCCGATCACTGGCCATCAACTGCCCCCGCCGAGGAGTCCGAGTGACTTCCGTGCCTCGTTCGGAGTCGGATATGTACATTTCGCCTACGGCGCCGAGGGACCTCATTCCGGAAACGTCTCTCCGCCGTTCCCTCTGCTCTCAGAGAGACTGCGAGACCGGTGGGGCCGCTGATGTCCCCGAACTGTTGTCGTTATCTCCGTGACGCCGAGGAGGCTTCGATCGTGACCACGGCGATCATCGGCACTGGAGGGATCGGATCGGCCATCGCCCGCCAGCTCGCTTCAGGAGGCGAAACCCTGCAACTCTCGAGCGCCGACAAGCAGTCGGCACGAACGCTGGCGGCGGCGATCGGGGGAGCAGCGGTCGTCGCTGTCGACAACCGAAGCGCGTTGCGGGGAGCCGACGCTGTCATCCTTGCGTTGCGATTTTCCGTGCTGAACGACGTCATCGACGAGATTGCCGACGCGCTGGGCGGCAAGGTCCTTGTCGTTCCAAGCAACCCGGTCGGCATCGACGCACAAGGTAAGGTCGTGCGCCTCCTGCCGGAAGGTCAAACTTCTGGCGAAACTGTTGCCCGGTGGTTGCCGACAGGGGCACGCTTAGCCATGGCGTTTGGCACCATGTCGGCGGATCTCTTCGAGTCCTCGAGCAACCGGATACCCGAACCAGCGGTTCTGTTCTACGTCACCGACGACGACCGCGGTGGCGACGAAGTCGAGCGGCTCATCCGAACGGCTGGCTTCGAGCCAATGAGGGTCGGAGGAATCAAACAGTCGAGCCGACTCGAGGTGGGTGGCGACCTTCACGATCTCGTAGCGAGCCCCGCAGAGGCGCGGTCCCTGATCGTTGGGGCCTGACAGCCTTGCCGCCTCGGCCGGCCAATAGTCGTCTTCCCGATCCACGCTTGAACCTGATCTACCGCTTGGAAGCAACTGTCGGCGACCCCCAGGACGTCGGCGAGATCTCCGCTGGTCACCGGCGCATCGTTGCACTGACCGGCGGGACCTTCACTGGCCCTGAGCTGCGCGGGACACTGGTACCGGGAGCCAGCGCTGATTGGCAGATCATCCTCCCGGACGGTACCGCGCTCGGCGACGTCCGCTACACGCTGGAAACCGAACGCGGAGATCTGCTCTATGTCCAGTCACAAGGCGTGCGCCACGGAAGCCCGGAGATCCTCGAACGTCTCGGACGCGGGGAAGACGTCGACGCAGCTGAATACACCTTCCGCACTTCAGCCAAAATCGAGACCGGAGCCGCCAACCTCGACTGGTTGAATAAAGGCATCTTCATCAGTGTCGCAGGCCGTCAACCTGGCGGCGTGATCTACGAGGTCTATCTCGTCAGATGAGCCCTCCATCCGACTCCGCAGAACCAGCGGGCCCTTGGAGAAGATCAGATGGTCGTTGGCCGGGTTGTCTAGGTGCTCCCAGTCGTAGTGGAAATGGCGGGCCAGCAGCACGGCCATCACGTCGGCCGCGGACATGCTCGAAGTGGGATGACCGGAGCCGGCGGCGGTGCTGCAGCGGATCGGGTCGACCCGCAACTGCTGGGCCACCTCCCGAACGTCGGCCAAGGAATGATCGGCCAAGGCGGTCTCCTTCCTGAACCCTCCGGAGCGAGAATAGGGATAATGACGATGCGGGCTCGGCCCATGACCGAGTCGGGGAGGGTTACGAGCATGCGGATCCACCAACCAGACCAGGACTCGTACCGGCACGTTCTACCTGAGGAGATCGACTGGGAGCCCTTCCCGTCGTTCCCGCCCTCGGCCCGCCTCGCGGTCGTCGTGGGGGATACCTCGAAGTCCGCTCCGTATGTCGTCCGGGTCAAGGTCCCGGCGGACGTCAAGCTGATGCCCCACCGCCACCACGAGGACCGGGTCTATACGGTCATGTCCGGCGTGTTCTACATCGGGGTGGGCGAAGAGTTCGACGAAGAGAAATTGGAGGCCTACGCTCCGGGGGCCGTCATCGTGCTGCCCGGCAGCACCCCTCACTTCCACTGGGCGAAATCCGGCGAGTACGTGACCCAGGTGACGGCGATCGGACCCATCAGCCTCGACTACGTGGACCCAGCAGACGACCCGCGGGCCAGCGGTCCACGGGAGAAGTCAGCGTGAACCCGCTTACGAGAAGCGCAGGCCATCGAGCAGCACCGGGCCGCCACCCAATCAGGAGCCTCCGTTCTATCCCACTGAGGGACAGAACGGAGGCGATGTCATCGTTGCTCACCTCAGGGACGGGATCCGATGCGGCTGTGTTGATGAGCCAGTTTGGTTCGGGACCAGCCCCCGCGCACTGTGGTGCTTTCCGATGGCTGCACTCTAAGGCCGGGGGTACGCTTCGATGGGACCTCATTGTTCGCGGCGAAGAGTTCGCCGATCTCTGGGGGCTGCATCCGGTTGAGTTGCGGAGGCCAGTCCGACCGACACTGAGATCCCCGCAGGTATCGTCGAGTGAAAGGCAGTCACCCCATGCGATCCGACATTAGACCAGGCGGCGTGTTCCCCGACTACTCGTTGCCGGATCACACCGACATCGTTCGCACACTCAGTGAGCTCCAGGGTGACGATCCGATGATCCTCACGCTGGCGCGAGGCAATTACTGTCCGAAGGAACACCAGCAGCACCTGGAGCTCGCAGCGAACTATTCGAAAATCGCCGTCGCCTATACCCAGGTCGTCACCATCGCCACCGATGAGCACCACACCCTGCAGGAGTTCAGGGCTTCAGTCGGCGCCCAATGGACCTTTCTCTCGGACCCAGCTCGGACGATCCAAAAGGACCTCGACATTCAGGAATACACCGACCCCGAGCACGATCCGATGATCCCCCACACGCTGGTGCTCAAGCCTGGACTCCTCATTCACAGCATCTACAACGGCTACTGGTTCTGGGGGCGCCCGTCGTTTTACGACCTGTGGTCCGACTTGTGCTCTGCGTCGAGCGAGATCCGCCCCGACTGGGACCTGAGCAAACCGGGATTGCGCGAGGCCTGGGATGCAGGCGACTACTCGAGCTTTCACGGTTGGAACAAACGGGCCGCCAAGTCGATGCCCACATCGTATGAGTCCTAGAAGGATATGGATCTGTTCGTGTTGGGTGAAGGACGGCTTGGGTCGAAGGGGTAGGTGTGCGAACGCCGGTCTGCGAGCTGCTCGGGATTGAACAACCGATTGTCTTGGCGGCGATGGTGGCGGTGCCCGAACTGGCGGCAGCGGTCTCGAATGCCGGTGGGCTCGGCATGGTGACGCTGACGTGGTCCGATCCGGCGGGAGACGTGGTTCGCGAGACTGCGGCACTCACCGATCGTCCCTTCTGCGGCAACCTGGTTCTGACCTCCGATCAGCACCGTCGCCTCGATGAAGCCCTCGAGGCCGGTTTGCGGATCGTGTCACTGTTTCTGGGAGATCCCGCTGGCTACATCGAGCGGATCCACGATGCGGGCGGACTCGTTCTGTGTACGGTAGGAAGCGCCGAAGAGGCGCGGCGGGCGGTCGCCAGCGGAGTTGATGTCATCGTGGCGCAGGGTTGGGAGGCTGGGGGGCACGTTGGGGGTCAGATTGCGACACTCCCCTTGGTGCCCGCCGTCGTGGACGCGGTGGCGCCGGTGCCAGTGATCGCGGCCGGTGGGATCGGGGACGCTCGCGGCGTGGCCGCCGTCCTTGCCCTGGGCGCTCAGGCGGCTTGGGTGGGTACCCAGTTTCTGCTTGCTCAGGAGATGCCCATTCACCCGGAGTACCGCACTCGCCTGATCAACGCGGTCGAGACCGACGCGGACTGGTACCCCGACCTTTACGACGTCGACTGGCCGGACTCGCCCCACCGCGCGCTCCGCAACTCGACTGCCGAGATGTGGGAGGCCGCGGGCCGGCCGCCTCTGGAGAGTCGGCCGGGAGTGGGCGATGTCATCGCGCACTTCGCTTCGGGCGAAGCAATCGTCCGCTACGAGCCAGCGCCGCCGATGGTTGGCACCACCGGTGACATTGAAGCGCTCTCCATGTGGGCCGGACAGAGCGTCGCGCTCGCCAGGCAGCCACGACCAGCAGCGGAGATCGTTGCTGAGCTCGTCTCGCGTTTGTGAGCCAACCCGGCCTGCCGGCGACGGCGACGGCGACGATCAGAAACTTGAGAGACAGCCGTCGATCGTTCCTTTGAATTCCCATCAGTTCCCGGAGCGTTTGCCGCGCTTGAGGTACCGACGGACGATCTCGTGCCGGTGGAAAAGATTCTCGTCGAAGATCCCGATGGCCCCCTCGTCCTCGAGGCACTGCTTCCGCTCGTCAAAGGGACCGTGATCGAGGTCGTGTCGGGCCGTATCCGTGAGGAGGGATGGCGGCTGCGCGTCGGGCCGGCTGAGGAGGAGTAAACGGCGACTCTCAGGCCGCCCATTCAGCGTGCCAAGTCCCTGAGCTGGGCGTTTCGTGTGTACTCACGGTAACCATCCCCCGTCCGACACCCAGGCCATTGGATCGGAGGTGCTGGTCTCAGCGTTGAGGGTCGACTGGCCCGCGACCGTTACGTTGTCCGGGTCGCCTCCAAACGGGCGGATGTTGCCCTGCACCCAGCGCAGGGCAGCCTGCTGGTCCATCAGCCCGTAGTTGCCGGACGGGCCGCCGGGCTCGGACGCCAGCGCCGGATGGGCGAGGAACCCGAGAGCGCCGAGGCGGTGGTTGATGGTGACGACCACGACGCCGTGCGCCGCCAGCTTGTGCCGTCGTAGTCCCCGCCGGCGCCGAGCGTGAAGCGGCCGCCTTGGATCCATACGAGCATGGGCAGGCCGCCTTCGCCGTGGCTTCCCAGGGTCGGCGTGTACACGTTGAGATACAGGCAGTCCTCGCTCGCCGGACCGGTCAGGGTCGGGTTCTGCGGCTGCGAGCTTCTCGGTACGAAGACGGTGGCGTCGCGCACGCCCTGCCAGTAGACCGGCTGGCGCGGGGGCGCCACCGCAGGTCGCCGACGGGGGGAGCGGCATAGGGCAGACCGCGGAAGACGTAACCGCCGGGCGCGGTCAGGCCGCGAACCTGGCCGCCGGTGGTGGTCACGATCGGTTCGGCGCCCGACTCCGCAGGCGGCTTTCGGCCGCGCCGGCCCTGCGAAGATGATCCTGATGCGTTCATGCTGTCGAGTCCTTCTCCTTGGTCCACTGCGGTGGTGGCTTGACTCTTCGATGCGTCCTGGCTGCTTCAGGTGTGCACCGATTAGCGCAGCGACCTGAACGCCGCTCGCATCTCGCCCGCAAAAAGCTCCGGTTGTTCCCAGGCGGCGAAGTGACCGCCCCTGTCGAGCTCGTTGAAGTAGACGAGGTTCGGGTAGGCGCGCTCGGTCCAGTTGCGCGGTAGGGGGATGATCTCTCGTGGGAACCTGCTCACGGCTGCAGGGATCGAGACCGCGCCGCCGATCTTGGCTTTGTGGGCGGTGTCCTCCCAGTAGATGCGCGCCGAGGACGCCGCGGTGTTCGTGAGCCAGTAAAGCGTGATGTCATCGAGCATCTCGTCTTTCGTGAGGGCGCGCTCGGGTTCCCCGTCCGTGTCGGTCCACTCCGTGAACTTCTCGTAGAACCAGGCTGCCAAGCCGACAGGCGAGTCCGCTAGCGAGTAGCCGATCGTCTGCGGGCGTGTGCCCTGTATCGCCCGAAAGCCTGAGCCGCTCGCGGCAAAGCTCTTTGATGCCTCATAGGCGATGGTTTCCTCGGCTGACAGCCCCGCCGGCGGCGGTTCGCCGTTCTTGAGCGCCTTGGCGACCTCGGGCGGAATCGCCGTTTGCGTGTTCGCCGTCGGTGGCCGTTCGATCGCTCCCAGCAACGTGGTGACGTGGATACCAACCAGACCATCCGGGGCCTGGCGGCCCAACACGTCCGTGACGACCGCACCCCAGTCGCCGCCCTGGGAAACATAGCGCCGATAGCCCAGCCGCCTCATCAGCTCAGCCCACGCGCCGGCGATGCGTTCGGGATTCCAGCCTGGCGCCTGCGGCCGGGCGGAGAAGCCGAACCCGGGCATTGACGGCACGACCAGATCGAACGCGTCCTCCGCCCCGGCTCCATGGGATTCGGGATCGCTAAGCGGCCCGATCACCTTCACGAACTCGAGGAACGAGCCCGGCCAGCCGTGGGTCATGATCAGCGGCAGCGCGTTCGCATGAGGCGAGCGGACATGGATGAAATGGATGTCGAGCCCGTCGATCTCCGTGATGAACTGCGGGAACTCTTTCATCCTGGCCTCGAGGTTGCGCCAGTCGTAATTAGTGGCCCAGTAGTCGACGAGCTGCTGCACCCTTGCCAGCTGTATGCCCTGGGTGCCATCGTCGACGGTCTCACGGTCGGGCCAGCGCCGCGTCGCCACACGGCGGCGGAGCTCCCGTAGCGACTCGTCCGGGATGTCGATCTGGAAGGGACGAATACTGACATTCGAGCCTTCCGCTGTGGTGCTGGAAGTCATCCGTGGAACCCCTTTCCTGCTAAGGGCCCCGCGTGGAGCCCATGCGAACGAACCAATCGGTCTCCCCCTCATCGAAGCAAAGAAAGCAGCCCTCCTGCTCCGGCGAGCGACTACCGGCGATCCCCGGAGCGGCACCCATTCGACTCCAATCGAGCCCGTACCGCTCTATCGAATCCCGATTTAGTGCCGAAGTGAGGTGAAAATAGGTCACAGATTCATCATGGTGGTCGACTTGCACCCTCGTAGCCGAATCGACAGCGCCGGCGAAAGAGAGGCGCCGCGAGGTACCAGCTCCCTGTTCCCTGATAACAGCACATCATGTCGCAGCCGAGCCCGCCGACGCCGCACCCGAAAACGCCCTCGTCAGGGAGCCAGAATGGGTCGGCGAGCGGTGATCTCGAAGTGCGGTGGGGCTAGTGAGCTTGTCCCCCCCTCCGACACTGGCTCCTGACCAGGCCGAGCACGTAAGGTCCTCACGAGTTCAAGCGCCATTGGCCTCCAGTACGAGATCGTGGAGGTCTCGCCCCCGACACGGTCGGACCCGGACGAGGGGCCGCTCGGTGAGCTGACCTGTACAAGATTGTCCGAATCTTGTACGATTTCTGGCATGGCCACGATTTCTATCAGCGAAGCCCGAGAGCGCCTCTCTGAGGCGGTGGAGCTGGCCGGAGGGGAAGCCGTGTTCCTCGAGCGGTATGGCAAACCGGCGGCCGTGCTTTTGAGCCCCGAGCGCTACGAGGAGCTCATGGAGGTCTTTGAGGACGCGGACGACGTCGCTGGCTTCGATGCCTCGATGGCCGAAGAGGGGGCCAACATCCCCTGGGAGCAGGTCAAGGCTGATCTCGGCTGGGTGTGACCACATACCGCATCGAGTTGCGCCCTGCTGCGATGAGGGCGCTAAGGAAGCTGGACCCAAACGCTCGACCGCGAGTTCAAGGCGCCATCGCGCTGCTCGCCCAAGACCCGCGCCCACCCGCGTCCAGGCCGCTTCGCGGTCGACCTGGCTACCGCGTTCGGGTCGGGGACTATCGAATCATCTACACCGTGGCCGACGACGTGCTGCTCATTGTGGTCGTGACCCTGGGCCACCCCCGGGACGTCTACGAGCACTGACTATTACCGCGCCACGCCGGCCTCCGGTTCACCTGGTCACGCAGCTGGAAGCCACAGATCAGCTCGTCCCAGCTGGCGTGGAGTTTTTACCAAGTCCCCCCTCCGACACCAGCCAGTCCAACCAAACCAACCAAACCAACCAAACCAACCAACCCGACCAGGGGGCCCAGCTCTGAGCAGGGCGACCTAGCGCGATGCCGCGAACAACCTCCATTCGCCAGGCACGCCCTTGAGCGTGTGCAGTCCGCGGTCGGCGAACGAGAATGGCGAGCCGGTCACGAGCTCGCGAACGGTTCCCGACACGAGCACATCGCCCGGTCCGGCCGCGGAGCTCACGCGAGCCGCGATGTGCACAGCGATGCCGGCGATGTTGCCTTCTGTGAACTGACACTCACCGGCATGCAGTCCGGCACGGATCTGGATTCCTGCCGCCGCCAGGGAGTCGCGGATCGCGAGCGCGCAACGGATCCCGCCAGCAGGAGTCTCGAAGGTGGCGAGAAAGCCGTCACCGGTGGTGTTGACCTCCCGGCCGCCCCACCGTTCGAGCTCCCGCCTGACGAGTGAGTTGTGCCGATCAAGGAATGCGCGCCACGCTCGCTCCCCGACAGCGGAAAGCTGCTCTGTGGAGCTCACGATGTCAGTGAAGAGCGGGGTAGCGAGCACGGGACGGACCTCGGCACGTCGCACTGCGTCGGTTGCCCGCTTGGCTACTGCGGTTGCCCCGATCCGCTCGGCGAGCGCGACAGCTTGCAAGCCCGCCGCGACGCTTACCTGGGCTTCGCCCGCACGCCATTCGAGATCGGCCAGCCCGATCAGCGCCTCGGCCTCCCGAGCAGGACACGGTAACTCGTGGTAGGTCGTGGCGGCCTCGCCGAACGACGCACGGGCTGTCGCCAGCTCACCGCTCGAAGCCGACAGATGGGCGTCGACTAACACAAGCGCCACTTCGTTGTGCCGGTGTGGGTCGGCGGTCGTAAGCGTCCTGAATGCCACTGCCCAGCGTTGCAGTTCATCGACCCGTTCCTCGTCCGCCAGCGCACGGGCCAGGTCGGGCGAAAACATCCAATGGCTTCCCGTCCCTCGGTTGGTCGTCGTGTGTGTCAGCGCCTCCCAAAAGCGCGGCGTAGCCGATTCGACACCGTCGGCAAGCAGAGAATGACGACAACGCGCCGCCATAGCTGGGACGGAGCGCTGTGCCTCCCGAGTCTTGGAGGCCACCGCCCAAAGCTCGTCGGCAAAATCACCTGCCTTTTGATCACCCCGGCGCTCCGCGATCTCGTACATCGCCGTCAAAGCAACGGTCCGGGTGGGGATTGCGGCAGCGCCCTGGAGGGCGACCGCCCTGGAGGCGGCATCTTCGTATTCGCCAAGCAAGGAGAGCAGCCAGACATAACCCGCTTCCGCGTAGCGATCATGAGGAGAAATGCGCTCATCCAGTTCCATCGCTCGGCCGAACGAATCTCGCGATCGCGGGAAGTCTCCACACCACAGACAGATATAGCCGGCGTTCGTCACGAGGTTCCGCTCGGCGAATTCGTCGTTGCCAGTCCGGGCGGCAGCAGTAGCAGCCTGGAAAGACTCTTCGAACTCGGAGCCGTACATCGAGAACATCATTCGGGTGCCGTGCATGAGCGACAGTGCCTGGTAGTTCTCGGAGCGAAGCGCCAGCTCGATGCCGTCGGGCAGCAGCGAAGCCGCCTCGTCGTGCCGGTCGGCGAGCGTCAACATCCGTGTGAGACGGGCGCTGATCAGGGCTTCGACGGCGTCGTTTCGCCCACGGACCAGCTCCCGTGCCTCCTCGAGGAGCGACAAGGCTTGCGGGCTGTCGCCCGACATCCAGGCATCTCTCGAGAGCGCGCTCAGCGCGCGGCCTTCGGCGACCGGGTTAGACCCGGAGCGAGCCAAGTCCCGCGCCTGCTTCGCGAACGCGACCGCTAACCGGCGACTCGGCGACTCGATAAGGGCGTCCGATGCCTCGAGAAGGAGGGAAAGCCGCTCGACGGAGGCGGGCTGGAACAACCGGAACGTTCGGTCGTATCGGCGTGCCGCTTCATCAAGAGCGAAGCTGGCCACCGCTCGCCGTGCCGCGTCGGATCCCGAACTCGATCGCTAGCTGTGTCTCCCCCGCCTCGGCATAGTGGTCGGCCAACTCGGTGGTAACCGCGTCGAGATCGTTCGCATGCACCGCTACAAGCGCCTCGGCAATTCGCAGGTGGCCTCTCTGCCGGTCCGGTCCGACGAGGTCGTCGGCGAACGCCTCGCGTGTGAGTGCGTGACGGAAGGCGTAGGTGACCCGCGGTCCGTCCCTGCGTTCGGTGAGAAGCTGCAGGCGGAGCCCCTCGCGGACGGCATCCTCGATAGCCGCGGGGTTTAGGGCAGTCGCCTGAGCGAGGACCGGGATCTCGATGCGCTCGCCGGCAAGGGCAGCGAGATGGAAGGTGTGAGTCGTTGTCTCGTCGAGCGTGCGGGCGCGGGCGAGAAGGGTTTCTCGCACCGTGAGAGGCATCTCGATGTCGGCGAGATCTCGCCGTGCCCAGTCACCCGCCTCCCGGTAGATGTCTCCGCGCTCGACGAGCACCTTGACGAGCTCTTCGACGAAGAACGGGTTGCCGGCCGTGCGGTCGAATACAGCGTCGAGAAATTCATCGCCGACGTCGGTTCCCTCGAAGATCCTGCTTACCATCTCGCGGACCTCATTGCGGCGGAGCGGTGCCAGCAAGATCTCTTCGTAGCACCGCTCTCGCCCGAGTTCTGCGAGGGTTCCCGCTAGCGGGTGACGACGGTGAAGCTCGTCGGTCCGGTACGTGGCCACGACCCATACCAGGAGGTCTGCTGTCTCACGGGCGAGGTACGCCAGCAGCCGGAGGCTGTCGGTATCTGCCCAGTGGACGTCCTCGAGAAGGAGCAGGCAACCGTCGGGCGCTGCCAGACGGTTGAGCAGCTGCCAGACGGCCGCGAACAGGTCTTCTTGGGCAGGAACTTCCTGAGGAAGGCTGACCGCCTTGGCGGCCTCGGGCAGGAGCGCGGCTGCGAGCATGGCCGAGCCGTCGAAGAGTGTCGCGAGCATGTCCACGCCCATCGTTCGGGTGCGCCTGCGCACCGCCGACACGAACGGCGCATAGGGGACAGTCGGCTCCGGCGTGCAGGGCCCGACAAGTCGGGAGAGCCCATGAACCTCGGCCAAGCGGATCGCCTCGGCGGCCAGGCGCGACTTGCCCACGCCGGCGTCTCCGGCGATCAGCGTCGTCGTCCGGTTCACGACTGCGGCCTCAAGCAAAGCGATCTCCGCTTCCCTTCCGACGCGGAGGTCGCAGACGGCGGAGTGTGTAGTCACGGCGCAAAGTTTGACGTATTCGCCTCGACGGTGAAGTCTCGAGGGTTCTCGACTCCGGAAGCTGATCGAAATGCATGCGGTAGCCGGTCCGGCGCTCTCAACGGCTTATGCCAGGAGTGGCACGTGGCACCGGGTCGCAGATCCGAGAAATCGGTCCTCCAACGCTCGTTCTGAGCTGGGAGAATGTGCTCCACAGTCCAGCTTCCGAGCCGCGATCGTTGCGTATCAGGCCGCGCCCTTAAGGCACGCGACTACAAGGCGTGGAACGCGATGCCGTCGGCCCTGGCGGCCGAGCGGAGATTCGGTCCGACATCGTGCTTCGACACGGCGATGCCGGCGTCGAGCCGGTGGGCTGCAGCCAGCGCCTCGACCATTGCGGCGGACAAGCCGCGCCCCTCGGTCCGATGGCGGTGTTGGAGTTCGGCCATGGACCACGAGAGTTCTCGGAGCGGGAGGATCTCGATCTCGTCAGGCAGAGCGGCGAGCTGCTCACGGAATCGCGCCTGGATGTCAGCCGGCAGGCCGGCCACTGGGGCGGAGAGCTTTCCGGCGACGGCTGGGTCAGCGAGCGAGGAACACAGCCGGAACAGCCAGAGGCCGGTGGTGGCAACGCCCTCCGCTGCGATCCCGTCGAGGTGCTGCGCGCGCTCGCCGGTCAAGATGTCGCGCAGCAAGTGGTCGTCAACGACGAGGGAGGCCACCTACGTCGTCGCGAGATCTGGGTCGTCGAGCTCGCGGACGAACTGCAGGTGAGCGTCGGCGCTCAGTGCTTGCCCGAGGAGCCTCTGCCGGGCGCCGGGCGGGAGGAGGACCACAGCGTCACCGAGGTCGACGAGGGTCACTCGTCCACCCTGATCGAGCCCCCATCGACGGCGTACAGCCGCAGGGACTGACATCTGCCCGCTCGTCGATACTAGAAACTCGACCGGTATTGCCATGGCGCTCCTCACACTTGGTAACTTTCAATCGTACCAAGTGTCCCGAGCGACGGTGGCGTTGAGTGCGGGAGCGAAGCCAGGGCGTCTGCCCTGGTCATGGCCAGTCACAGATCCGAGACGTCGCTCCTCCGACACTTGGTCTGAGCTGGGATCACGCCCTGACAAGGCCCGCCAGGGAAGGTAAGGACTTGGATCGCTGCGCGATGGACGCGCGATGGCGAGTTGAGCCCCCCTCGGGCGGCAGTTGACCGCCTTACGAGACGCTCGAAGGCTCCATCGGTGCACTCGGCTGGTGTGAACGGCTCGATACGGACTATTTCCGCGGCCGGCTGTGGACCGTAGGCCCGGTCGTGGCCGCCCATGTCGCCCCTGAGCCGCGCAGATCATGAAAGTGCAGTCCTTGCACGCCCATCGCTTGGCACGCCGCAAGCCAGCCGGCACGAAATTTGGTCCGGCGGAGCCGGTGGCCTTGAGGACTCGTGAAGACCAGTGACTGCCTATCCCATTCCGGCTCCTGGCAAGCGGGGCTTCGCTGTTCCTCCAGCCGACTCATCCGCTCCAACCCCTTGCTTCTGGCGTCTGAGCGCCATAATCTCCGGTCAGCATCCGATCCCTGCCGTGGAGGTCGCAACGTGCGCTCCCGATCAGTTCTCCCATCACTTGCGGGGCTTCTCGGCGCTCTGGTGTGCACCGGCATCGCCAGCGCGGCCGTTTCTCAGGCTTCGAGCGGGCCTCGAGCTTCGCTAGCGTTGTCGCCGCACTGGACGAAGATCTCGAGGGATGTGGGGCTGGGGTTCGCCTCGGCCGGTTTGCTCCGCACCTCCGACGGACGGCTGCACGTGATCTGGCCGGACGACGTCGCCAACAAGTACTCCTTGCACTACTCGACCGTGGGTGGGAACAAGCTGCTCGCGACCGGGACGGTGGTCAATAGCTGGGCTGCCATGACGTCCTTCCCGCGGTTGGTCCCCGCTCCGCACGGGACCGGCAAGCCCGACCTCCGTGTCATCTTCGACGGAGCCAACGGGCATATCGGCAGCCCCTACAATCTCAACACGGTCTATGCGGCCACGAGCAGCTCCTCCGGGACGTCGTGGTCCCTGGACCCAGGGTCGCTCTCGCATTCCCAACTGGTGCCCCTGACCGACGACGCCGCGACCGCCGAGGCAAACGGTCAGCCCATCGCTGCCTGGTCCTCACAGAGGTCGGTCTCGTACCACGTCGGGATCGACCCCAACACCCCGGCGAAGACGGCCGACACCACAATCCCGGTCGGCGCCGACGGCGCCGTCATCGATCCGACGCTGGAGACCGACTCGTCCGGGAGGGTGTGGGGCGCTTGGTTCAACTCGTCCTTCACGTCTACCATGGGCTACTGGGCCGACCCGATCCTGACCGGGAAGTCCGCCATGAAGAAGGCACCCGGATCGGGCGGGACCAACCTCAACAACGCGCAGCCGCTCCAGTCGGTTGCGCTCGCGGCTCGGGAGGGCGGGCGCGACTACCTGGCCTACTGCGTTCCCACGAAGACGCTCACCTGCAGCCGCATCGCGCTTTGGCGCGTCGGCGCGGCGACCGCCGCAACGGTGCCCGGCTCGGCCGGCGGGCAGCCGGGAAAGGTGGCGATCGCCGCCGCACCGGGCGGCCATCTGTGGATCGCGTGGTTCGACTTCCACTCCAACGAGATCCACGTCGTGCGCACGAATGCTGCTGCGACGAAGTTCGGAGAGGTTGAGACGATCAGCCCGCCGACCCACCTCTCCATCTTCGTCGGCCTCCAGCTGGAGGGCAGCGGCGGGCCGCTTGACCTCGTGACCCTCGTCCAGCAGACAACACCCGGATCGTCGCCGGCGTTCTTCGACGCCCAGCTGTTCCCGCAGCTGGCAATTCACGCGTCCCCGACCACCGTCACCTCGTCGCACGCGACCTCGATCGAGTTCAAGGTCCTCGACACGGGCGATCCCGTCGTCGGCGCCACCGTGAGTTTCCTCGGGATGACGGGGAAGACCAACACCAAGGGAATCGTCCACCTCAAAGTCCCCAAGGGCACCGCCACAGGCAAGCACGGGGCGGTCGCATCGAAGCTCGACTACACCTCCGCCAGCGTGACGATTCGAGTGTCCTGATACAGACGGCGCTGCCTCGTGGTGATGGCTGACCAGAGCCGTCGCGGACTCAACCAATGAACGTGCCCTTCGCCACCTCCGGAAGTGAGGTCGCAAGTACGAGGACGCCACGAGTAGAGATACCTGTGTTGGGCGCAGTCTGCTCGTAGATGCGCCAGCCACTTAGGCAACTTAGAAATGGCGGATTGGAAGTGGGCCGATTCGACGTTGGCCTTGCCCGCTTCCCGGTCGTGGAAAGCCTCGACCAAGAGCCATGGATTGGCATCCTCGGCACTCCGGTACCAGTCGAAACCTACGTTCCCAGGTTTCGCCGGACCCTTCCGCTCAACCTAGGCACTGGCGACGAGGCTCAAGATCGCAGCGCTGTCGATGGTCACCGGCGACTCTGGCGGCATTTCGGTGCTGCGTCGACCCATCTCCGCCTCGGCGCTGGCGAGACTGTCAAACAGTTCGACCGATGTGCCTGTGCGACCATCAGCCGAATGCATCCAGTAGCCCGCAACGAAACCAGGGGCGGCCTTTGCTCCGGGGACGACCTCCGTTTCTAACGTCGCCTTGGCTGATTCTTCGAAGCCGGGCTTGAACGCGACGGTGACGACGATGGCATGCGTAGGCGTACCAGCCATGTTTGAACCTCCTCGAATAGGTTGCTTTGACCAGTCCTGCGGGCCCAGCTCATCCCAGAACTTTGACTTGGCGAGGAGCAAAGGCTTCACTCAGAGGAAAGAAAGTGGCATCCGGTTGAGTGGAGAATCCGAGCTTGGCCATTGCTGGCCCCATCCGATCCTGGCCGAATGCGTCCCATGCCTCTTCGCTCTCCCACACGTCGAGACCGTGGCAGTCATCACCCTCCCACCAGGCCACGTGCGAGATTCCTCCAGCTGGAGGCTTATCGAGCCACCCCACCTCGTCTCGAAGGGCCTCGTACTGAGACTTGCTGAAGTTGGGGAGCACGACCTTTGCGACCACTGCCATACGTTTCCCCTCCTCTTAGATCCGATGCTGCGTCAGATACTATCCCGGCGAAATCAAGGAGTCCTGTGCGATCTCAGGGAGACCGGCACGACCCTCTTCAAGCTGCTCAAGCCGCCGAGCCGGCCCGGTTTAGACGCTCGGGGTGCCCTCGTGCGCGACGCTGCGGGCGGGTGACCCCGGTGGTCGAAAGCGCAGGACGGCACCGGGACGAGCCGGATTCGGGCCCTTGGAATACAGTTACCCAGCCGAACGACGATCGACTGTGCATATCCAAATGACAAGTAGTTCGTTTCCCGTAATTGCCATCTACATTGTCACAAAGAACATGACTCTTGAGCAGCACACCAAGGGACGTGACCGTCTCCGTGAGGTCGGGGCGCCTGAAAGCGCTATGAAGCTCCACTCATGCTTCGGTGAAGAGGGAAAGCTTCAAGTCTGTAGCGGCTGAAGCTCACGAGGCCACGAGTCCGTCCGTTCGGTGTTCACTCACCGTGACGCCCCGTCACCAGTCCCAGATCCTCGCCCTCGGCCCTCCGACACGCGAAAACTCCACGCCTAAGGAGGCGCGGTCGGCAATCCGCTGTCTGAGCCGGAGTATCGGCGCCGGCCGCCTGTCCACTGCCCGTGCCGTGACATGGCCCCAAGCGCAGGTCTCCGTGTACCTTGTTCTGGGCGATGGCGCACAAGCCCGCCCCGGCATAGCTCGACTACTGCGAGGAGAAGGAATGAAACCGAAGTCCCGAATTATCAGAGGTATCGCCGCCCTCGGCCTTGTCACGGCCGTCGTCGCCGTCGGTGCTGGCCCGGCCTTTGCCGAAGGCAGCCACGGAGGACCCCCGCACGGCCAGAGGCCGCACGGCCAAAAACTGTACGTGTCGAATCGCCCTGATCACAAGAGCGGGCGGGCGCGATGGAACCATCACCGGCGCCAGGCCTGCGACAATGCCGCCTACTCGACGATCAGCTCGGCAGTCGCCGCCGCCAGCGCGGGTGCCACGATTGTGGTGTGTCACGGGATCTACACCGAGGACGTCGTCATCACCAAGGCGCTAACCCTCACCGGGCGGCACGCCACCATTGATGCAGCCGGGCTGAACAACGGCGTGCAGGTCGTTACCTCCGGCGTGACGGTCCGGGGCTTCACCATCACCGGAGCCATTGGCGAGGGCGTGCTCGTCGGTGTCGACGCCGCGACTGACCCCGAAGCTGGGTTCGTCGCCTCGCAGGGATTCGTGCTGAGCAATGTGGCGATCCTCGACAACAACGTGATCAACGACAACCAGGGATTCTCCGGTGTCGAGGGCTCCACCTCGACCTGCGTCTACGGCGGGGACTGCGGAGGGGGTATCCACTTCAACGTCGTGTCGCACTCGATCATGCGGGGCAATCGCGTGAGCGGCAATGCCGACGGCGTGCTTCTCACCGACGACTACGGACCCAACTTCGACAACGTGGTCTCCCACAACTGGATTGCGGACAATGCCACCGAGTGCGGGATCACCCTGCCGTCGCACAACCCGAACGCGGTCACCTACGACCCGACCACCATGCAAGTGACCGGTCGCAATCCGACCATGGGCGGCGTTTACGACAACAAGGTGATCGACAACGTGTCGATCGACAACGGTACCGTCGTTGTCACCGAGCCCTCAGGAGCCACCACCGGCACCGGCGCCGGCGTGGGGATCTTCGGCTCTGGCCCGGGTACGGGTGCCTACGACAACGTGGTCAAGGGCAACTTCCTGGCCGGCAACGGGCTGGGCGGCGTGACCATTCACGCCCATGCTCCCGGTGGTGAGGATGTGAACGGCAACGTGATTGTGCGCAACACAATCGGCACGAACAACATCGGTGGCGATCCCGAGGACGGGCCGTCTTTCCCGTCGGACCCGAGCACGACCGGAATCTCGATCTTCTCGGCCGTGGCCAACGTTCAGATCACGATCGCTGGGAACTGGATCTTCTCCAACGATGTGGGGATCTGGTACACGGCATCGACGGTGACGGCTAGCGGTCTGGCAACCAACCGGTTCTTCAAGGTGACCACCCCTATCCAAGCGGCCTGATCTCGCGGGTCAATATTTGAGGAGCGCATGCTGCGGCCGGCTGAGCAGGCCGCAGCATGCGCGGCCCGTTTGGTGGCTGCACCGCTCGGGTGGATCCGCGGCGACTTCAACGATCTCGCTCCATCGCCGCCGCAAGCTCGTCCCGGGTCGCGACCCCGAGCTTCCGATACACGCTCCGCAAGTGATATTCGACCGTCTTCGGACTGAGAAACAGCGCCGCTCCAGCCTCTCGGGTAGTTCGGCGCTCGGCCAGCAGCAGTGCCACCTGCAGCTCCTGTGGCGTCAACTGCGTATGGCTCGCTGGGTCACGTCGCCGAACTGTCTCACCGGTCGCGGCGAGCTCCATACGGGCGATCTCGCTCCACGGATCGGCGCCGAGGTGATCGAACATCTCGATGGCCTCGCGCAGCTGCTCTCGGGCTCTCACCCGTTGCCGGTGCCTTCGCAAGCGCGCGCCATAGGCAAGGTGAGTGCGGGCAGCCTCGAACTCGTCGAGCGTATCGGCGTGACGAGCGATGGCCTCGGCGAAGCACGCCTCGAACTCGTCTTCGGCTGCGACATTCCCGCGAGCCCTTGCGGCTCTGGCCAGTGCCCACGGCGACGCCTTGACGGCCGCCGCGTGCCCGAACGCGGTAGCAGTCTCGGCGGCCGCGCCCGCCGCGGCCGATACGAAGGTAGGCCTCGACAAGCTCGGGGGCGGGCCACAGATCGACATCGTTGATGCCGCGCGCCTGTAGTGCCGCGAGCTGTTCCTCATAGCGGAGCAACGCCTGCTCCGGCCTTCCTAGCCCGAGCTCGAGATCCCCGAGAGCGTTCAGAGCCCAAACCTCAGAGAGGCCGAGACCGAGCCGATTGCTTAGTGCCAGCGCTTCGATAGCGTGCGCCCGGCAACGATCCTCCTTACCCTCACGCGCTTCAAGCCAAGCAAGCCGAGCCAACGACATTGCCAACTCGGCTTCCATCCCGCACTCGCGTGCCAGGTCGATTGCCTCGTAGAACGCTCCCTCAGCCTCCGGCCATCGATCACTGGTCCCGCGATCGATGGCGACGTGCAAGAGGACCCACGGCAGAACCGCTGCGGCTGACCGACTTCGCGCGACGGCCAGCGCACGATCGACGAGACCTGCACCGCCCTCTGGCGCTTCGCGAACCCACAGCGGCGCCATTGCCGCCCATGCGAGCAGGGTCTTGTCGTCTCGGAGCTCGTCGGAGTACGTGAGAAGCGCGACAGCGTGCCGGATCAGGCGAGGGCCTCGGTCGCCCTCCCCCGAGAAGACGAGCGCCATCCCTTCGGCCATCGCGGCGAAGAACTCAGACCGGGTGTCGACGCAGGCGCTTCCCAGAGTCGAGATCTGCTCCGCGATGCGGCGCATCGCCGCAGCGTCACCGAGATAGAAGGACGCGTGCACGGCGTCCGCCAGCATGACGAGTGCCCTCGGCGGGTCGTTGTTCGCCATATCCTCGACGGCCGCCAGCAAGCGGCGCCGGCCCTCCATGGCGTGGCCCCGGCGAATGGCGACGTGCCCGCGGAGATGCTCGATCGAGATCCTGAGACCCGCTTGCGGCCCAAGCTTTTCGGCTTCGTCCAGCAGCTCGTTGGCTCGATCGCCGAGGCCGCTTAGCCAGGCCGCGTCGGCAGCGGCGTAGAGCAGGCGACCTCGTCGCTCGTAGTCGGAAGCGAGTGAAGCAGCTCTCTCGAAGGCGCGGGATGCAACGTCATAGGCGCTCCGATCGTGTGCCCGGAGGCCGGCTTGTTCGAGCGCCGACGAGGCGACCGTGTCCGGCCCCAGCGCGGCGAGCGCGAGATGCCAGGCCCGGCGATCGTCCTCCGCGTCCGGCAAGGCGTCCGCGAGCGCACGATGCGCGGACCGTCGCTCGCCGGGGGCGGCACGCCCGTAGACGGCAGCGCGCGCGAGCGGGTGGCGCCACTCGACCCGCGCATCTCGGATAACGACAAGCCCGGCAGCCTCGGCAGAGGCAAGGTCATCGACATCGAGCCCGAGCGCCAAAGCTGGTCGCACGAGCGCCCAGAGGTCGCCGGCGTCACCGGCCGCGAATAGCACGAGCATCTGGCGCGCAGGGGAGGCGAGCGAATCGAAGCGCTGCGCGTACGAGTTCGCCACGCTCGCCACGACCGGAAGCGGCTCGTGCAGAGGTGTCTGGCCCAACCACGCGCGCTCGTCGCTTAGTTCCAGGAGCGCCAGAGGGTTACCGCCAGTCTCGCGGTGCACGCGATCGGCGAGCGGCTCGGCGAGCTTATTCTCGGCGAGGCCCGTCGCCTGCCGACGAAGTAGCTCTGTCGAAGCCTCGCGGTCGAGACCGACGAGCCGTAGCCGAGGCAGGTCGGCACCGTCGAGAAGCGATGGCTCGCCCTCCCGTACCGCGAGAAGAACGAGGACGGGATCTGCGGCCAGTCGACGAGCGGCGAACGACAGGGCGTTGGCGCTCGACCCGTCCAACCAGTGGGCGTCGTCGACGGTTACGAGGAGTGGCAATGCCTCTGCGTGGGCTGCCAGCAGGCTCAGGGTGGCGGCGCCTATCGCGAACCGATCCTCAGCGCAAGCGGGCCGGAGCGCCAGGGCTCCCTCCAGAGCGGCGGCCTGAGGTTGCGGGATGCGCTCGAGCGAAGCCAGAGCGGGCCGGAGCAGCTCGAACAACCCCGCAAACGGGATTTGTGCCTCGGATTGGACGCCCCGGGCACGCAGGACGTTCATACCAACGGCCCGCTCCTCCGCATAACCCAACAGCGCAGACTTGCCGATGCCCGCCTCGCCGACGATCGCGAGGACTTCGCCGTGACCCGACCTGGCAGCGGAAAGCAACTGGTCGATCATCGACTGCTCTTGATCACGCCCAACGAGCACAGCGGGCAGTGTACGACCCACCCTGATACGAAGACCCTGGAGTGCCGGCACCCGCGAGCAAGAACTAGGTGGGTGCCTGGAAGCGACTCCACCGGCCTCGGCCGTACCGTCCGAGTGTGACCAAACGGTCGCGCGAGGACCAAACTGTAGGGGAGGTAGCGATGACGGTCGTCGAACAGCAACGCGACCTTGATCCGGAGCAGCTGATGGCGTTCGTGTTCCGCGCTGTCGGCGAGGTGGGAGCCACGCTGAGCACAGCTTTGGTAGTCATGGGCGACAAGCTCGGCTTGTACCGGGCACTTGCAGGGGCGGGACCCCTCACACCGGGCGAGCTGGCCGAGCGCACCGGCGTCTCTGAGCGCTACGTACGTGAGTGGCTGAACGCCCAGGCAGCCGGCGACTTCGTCGAGTACGACCCGGACACGGCTCGGTACACCTTGCCGCCTGAGCAAGCGGTCGCTCTCACCGATGAGTCGAGTCCCGCGTACTTGCCGGGTTTCTTTCAGATCGCCCTGGGCTCTGTCCTCGACTCGCCCAGAATCACCGAAGCTGCCAAGACCGGGGCCGGGATCGGATGGCACGATCACGTCAGCGACGTGCACGAAGGCTGTGAGCGATTCTTCCGTCCCGGCTACAACGCGAACCTCGTGTCCTCATGGCTGCCGGCGCTCGAGGGCGTGGTCGAAAAGCTCGAGCGCGGCGCAAGCGTGGCGGACGTGGGGTGCGGCCATGGGGCGTCCACAGTTCTGATGGCTCAGGCATTCCCGAACTCGAGCTTCGTGGGCTCCGACTACCACGACGGTTCGATTGCCATCGCCCGCCAGCGAGCAGACGAGGCCGGTGTCAGCGACCGGGCCCGTTTCGAAGTCGCGCCGGCTGCCTCGTATACCGGCAGGGACTTCGACCTCGTGACGATGTTCGACTGCCTGCACGACATGGGTGATCCCATCGGTGCGGCCCGCCACGTGCTCGCGTCTCTGGACGCGGACGGGACCTGGCTGATCGTCGAGCCGGCGGCCGGCGATCGCGTCGAGGACAACCTCAATCCGGTCAGTCGCGCTTACTACGCGTTCTCTACGCTGCTCTGTACCCCGTCATCGCTGGCACAGGATGTCGGCTTAGCGCTCGGCGCCCAAGCGGGCGAGGCGAGAATCCGCAACGTCGTGACCTCAGCCGGGTTCGGGAAGTTCCGCCGTGCCAGCGAGACGCCCTTCAATCTCGTCTTCGAAGCGAGACCCTGAGCGGTTCCATGCACGGAGTCAATCCGGAGCAGGAGCGGGACAGGCGCGAGCAGTCCCGCGCTTGCTATCCCGACGAGGAAGGATACGTTGAGCGGGGCGGCGTTCGGCTTTACTACGAGCTCTATGGGTCCGGCGAGCCGACCGTCCTGCTGCTTCCTACGTGGTCGATCGTCCACTCCCGGAACTGGAAGATGCAGATCCCGTATCTGTCCCGCCATTGCCGCGTGCTCACCTTCGACGGCCGCGGCAACGGGCGGTCGGACCGGCCCGCAAGCGGTTACGACGAGCGCGAGTTCGCCGCCGACGCGCTGGCGGTGATGGACGCCACGGGCACCGAGCGGGCGATCCTCGTTTCGCTCTCGCTCGGCGCCCAGCGCGGACTGATCCTCGCCGCCGAGCACCCCGACCGAGTCGACGGGGCCGTCTTCATCTGCCCGGCGCTTCCCTTCGGCGGACCGGTGACCGGTGGCGAGATGGACTCCTGGAACGAGGAGCTTGACGCCTACGAGGGATGGGCCAAGTACAACCGGCACTACTGGCTGAGCGACTACCGGGGGTTCCTAGAGTTCTTCTTCTCTCAGATGTTCAACGAGCCGCACTCGACCAAGCCGATCGAGGATTGCGTCGACTGGGGGCTCGACACGACGCCCGAGATGCTGATCGCCACGGAACTCGGGGAAATGCTCGACGAGAAGGCGGCCCGCGAGCTGTGCGGGCGGCTCCGTTGCCCGGTGCTCGTGATCCAGGGCACTCGGGACAGCATCACGGGCAAGGGCCGCGGTATCGCCCTCGCCGAGGCGAGCGGCGGCGAGCTCGTGCTCCTCGAGGGGTCAGGGCACGGCCCGCACGTGCGCGACCCGGTAACGGTCAACCTCCTGCTGCGGGCCTTTGTCGCTCCGCCACCGCCGCCGAGGCGCTGGGTGCGTGGCAGAGCGCGCCGCAGGAGGGCGCTCTACATTTCCTCGCCGATCGGGCTCGGCCATGCTCAGCGCGACGTCGCCATCGCCGACGAGCTGCGCAAGCTGCATCCCGACCTCGAGATCGACTGGCTCGCACAGCACCCGGTGACGACCGTTCTCGAGGCACGGGGTGAGCGGATCCACCCGGGGAGCGCTTACCTCGCCAGCGAGTCCCGGCATGTCGAGAGCGAGTCGGCTGAGCACGACCTGCAGTGCTTCCAGGCGATCCGGCGGATGGACGAGATCCTCCTCGCCAACTTCATGGTCTTCCACGACGTCGTCCGTGAGGAGGACTACGACCTGTGGATCGGCGACGAGTCGTGGGAGCTCGACTACTACCTGCACGAGAACCCGGATCAGAAGCGCGCCGCCTACGCGTGGCTGACCGACTTCGTCGGGTGGCTCCCGATGCCCGACCTCGGCCCCTCCGAAGCCCTGCTGACTGCCGACTACAACGCCGAGATGATCGAGCACGTCGCTCGCTTCCCCCGCGTGCGCGACCGGGCGATCTTCGTCGGTGAACCCGACGACATCGTGCCCGACGCCTTCGGGCCGGACCTGCCGCTTATCGCCGACTGGACGCGGGAGCACTACTCCTTCGCCGGCTATGTCACCGGCTTCGACCCGGCCGACCTGTCCGACCGAGTCGCCCTCCGCCACCAGCTCGGCTATGGCGACGACGAGCGCGTCTGCCTGGTGACTGTCGGCGGCTCGGGCGTGGGTGAGCCCCTGTTGCGCCGCGTGATGGATGGCTACCCGCTGGCGAAGGAACGCGTGCCGGACCTCCGGATGGTGGTCGTGGCCGGTCCCCGTATCGACCCGGCGAGCCTTCCGGCACACCACGGTCTGGAGATGCGGACCTACGTCCACGAGCTCTACCGGCATCTCGCAGCCTGCGACGTCGCCGTCGTGCAGGGGGGCCTCACGACCTCGATGGAGCTGACGGCGAACCGGCGACCGTTCGTCTACGTCCCGCTCCGCCACCACTTCGAGCAGAACTTCCACGTGCGCCACCGCCTCGAGCGGCACCGGGCGGGGCTGCGCCTGGACTACGAGACGGCGACGGCGGAGGCTCTGGCCGACGCCATCGCATCGCAGATCGGTTCGCCGGTCGACTACCTGCCCGTTCCGAGCGATGGCGCCGCCCGTGCCGCCGCGCTCATCGCCGAGATGCTGTGAGGAGGGTCAGATGGCTGGCCAGACCGATGTTGAGGCGGTGACGGCAACCGCGACCGAGTACTTCCAGTCCTGGTTCGCCGGTGACGGGGAGCGGATGCGGGCGTGTCTGCACCCCGCCCTCGCCAAACGGACCCCGGAAGAGCCGGGCTCGCCCGGCCTTCAGCTGCACGAGGACCCGCGCGAGCAGCTCGTGGCCGACACCGCCGCAGGCGAGGGAACAGGCTTCGAGCCCCGGCAGGAGGTGACGGTGCTTGACATCTTCCAGGACATCGCCACGGTGATGGTCAGCTCGGTGCCGTTCAAGGAGTACCTCCAACTTGGACGCTTCGGCGACCGGTGGCTGATCGTGAACGCCCTCTATCTGGTGCTGGTCTAACTGTCCGATCAAGGCCGGGTCCCGGCCGATGTCCTCTCCAGGGACAGCGCTCCGGTCGCGGCCCGTCTCAACGCAGACCGAGAACAGTCATGAGACTCTCGTCGATGCCCCAGATTTCCTCTCTGCTCGCGTGTCCCACGTGACTTCCCAATCGGCTCACGTCTCGAGGTCGGCCGGCGTGCAGGCAGGCCGAGCTGGAACGTCTGACCAGCGGCAACGTCCGCACTTAGTGAGCGCGCAAGCCGTTGACGCAGCGCGCCAGCCACCGGCGGGAATGGAAACTCGACTGATTCGATGCTGGTCGCGATTTCTTTGGCCCAGAAAGGATTGCCCCCCGACTGCTGAGCCACGAGTCGCGCTTGTCGCGGCGTGATGACCTCCGGCAGCAGGCGTCGAATCTGCACAGGATCAAGGGGCCGTAAGTGGATGTTCTCCGATCCTGGCATCGCCGAGAGCAGGTCGCGCCAGCGTCCCGAATGTGGTGGGGCGCCGACGCTCAACGGGTCTGTCGCGGCCTCATGGCGCGCCGCCACGAGCAGTGACACTGGTCCCTCATTGAGCCGCCGGACCGCAAAAGTAAGGGCGTCTCGGCTTGCGTCGTCGAGCCACTGGACGTCGTCGATCGCCAAGAGGACCGGGCCATCGGCCGCGCAACTTCGCAGTACTGCGAGCACCGCCAATCCGACGGCGTGGGAGGTTGGCGGTTCCTCTCCGGCCGTCCGCAGCAGCAAGGCGACCTCGAGCGCTTCTCGTTGCGGAGCAGGCATGTTCGCTGCCACGAGCGGCAGGATCTCGGCAAGCAGATCGAACAGTGCAGCGAAAGCGAGATCATCCTCGTTGGCCGTCGGCTCGCTGCGCAGCACGCAGTGACCCGCCTCCGCCGCGGCCTCGACCCCAGCGCGCCAGAGCACGGACTTGCCCGACCCCGCTTCTCCCACAAGGGCCAACCCGGCGGGCCTGGAGCGCACGCAGGCAACGAAGTCGCGAACAACGTTCCATTCCTCCGTGCGAACGATGTCGCCAACAAGGGCGCCCACCAACCCATCTCACCACAGAGAGACCCTCAAGCGGGCCGTCGCTAGCCGATTATCGTGCCCGCGACCATCGGTCGGGTGGCCCGCTTGCGGCCAGCCCCTACACAGGTGGGATTTGCCCGCTTCGACGGACAGGTTGATTATGCCGCTTGAGTTTGGCTGAGGCCCGAGGTTCTCCTGCGCCTCTCGTACTCAGCCGGTGCGATGTTTCCAAGTGAGCTGTGCTCCCACCTCGCCAGCGCAGAAACGGCGGCCGACACCGGGTTCGGTGTCCTTCTGGTCGACGGTCGGAGGCCCTTTGCCGCGCCGCGCCCTGTTCGGGAGAAGTTTACTCAGAGTTCTCTCTAGAGACATCTTGACGTCATCGTCAGTTCGCTTCACCTTCGTACGATCCCTCCCGTACCTGGCGCGGGGACGCCGCCTGGCGTATTGACATGCCCCATGAGCTTGGGTGACCACCTGAACACGATCGCTCACAGCACACCAACCAGAGAGAGAGACCACAGTGAGAATGAAAAGGACCTTCTGGCCGGTGCTGACCACCGCAGTGGTCGTCATATCAGCCCTTTCGTTGGCAGCCGTGCCGGGGCTCGCAGGTGCGAGCGCCGCGAAGGTGACCGACAAGTATCTCGCCGCCGACACGAAGCTGAACTTCACGGCGACCATAGGAGGCGCAGGTTCGACCTTTGCCGCCCCCTTGGAGAACGCTGCTCAGGCGATCTTCCAGGCCCGCTCTCCCAACGCGACGATCAACGGCTACCAAGCCGTCGGCTCGGGCACTGGCGAGACCGACCTCCTCAAGAAGTTGGTCAACTGGGGCGGCAGCGATGTCCCGCTGAGCCAGAGCGACATCAACAAAAATGAGCCGTCCGGCTCCCATTACACGGTGAGCCAGTTCCTCCAGGTGCCTATCGGTCTCGGTGGTGTGGCTATTACGTACAATGTTCCCGGACTGAAGGCCGGAACGACGCTCAAGATGACCGCTTCGGTTCTCAGTTGGATCTACCAGGGCAAGATCACGAGTTGGAACAGCGCCAAGATCAAGGCCCTAAACCCAAAGGTCCATCTGCCGGCCAGCAAGATCGTTGCTGTCGCCCGTGCGGACTCTTCCGGTACGACGTACATCTTCACAGACTTCCTCCACGTCGCCGCTCCTCTCGTCTGGAAGACCGTACCCTCGAAGACCGCGTTGACGCTGCCCCCCGGTGGGATCGCGGGAGCTGGGAACGCCGGTGTCGCGGCCGATGTACAGAACACGCCGAATTCGATCGGCTATGTCGAATACTCCTACCTTCTTCTGAACCCCAACCTCCTGAGAGGGGTCGCGGCAATCATCAACAAGTCGCGCGACGCTGTTAAGCCCTCTCCCGCCGGGATCGCCCTCGCCGCCGCCGCCAGGCCGAAGGTCTCAGCGACCGCCTTCTCCATCGTCTATGAGCCGGGCAAAAAGACGTACCCGATCGCTGGTTACACATGGGCGATCATCTTCAAAGTCAACCAGACGTCCGATCACGAGGGCACGCTCTTGGTGAAGTACCTCGACTGGCTGTCACACTCTGGTGCGGTCAACGGCACGGTGGCGGGCCAAGATGTCGCCAAGCTCCAGGCCTACGTTCCCCTCCCGGCCGCTATTCAGCGGCTGGCACGTGCCACGTTGCTCAGATGCAAGGGCTCGCACGGCCAGACGTTGCTCACCACCAATGGCGGCTAAGTCTCAGGGCAGCTGAGCGATCACCAGGCGCCGGAGGTGGCGACCACCCCTTTACTGGATAGCCCGAATCGCCTCTTGACCGAGAACGCAAAGGGCTTCTCGGTCAAGAGCGATCGGGCGCATTGGGCTGTCCTCTACGTGGTCTCCGGACTCTTCGCCCTCATCTGTGTCGTCTTTCTTCTTAGCATCGTCGTGTCCTCCATCCCGGCGTGGCGCCATTCAGGCCTGTCGCTCATCTATGGCCGGGTGTGGAGTCAGGCAGCGAACAAATTTGGCGCCCTACCGATCATCGTCGGCACGCTAGCGACGACGGCCATAGCGCTCTTTTTCGCCATCCCGATCGGGGTCGGCTCCGCCCTCGCAATTGTCCATGTCCTGCCGGACAGGTTACGAATCCTCTTCTCCTCACTTGTCGAGCTTCTGGCTGCTGTCCCGAGTGTGGTCTATGGACTGTGGGGTCTGCTCGTGCTCGCCCCCTGGTTCGAGAGCACCGTGCAGCCTGCGCTCGCTCACATAACCGGAAGCAAATTTCCGTTCCAGGCCACCCCGGAGGGCGTCTCCATCCTGCTCGCCGGCTGCGTCCTCTTCATCATGATTCTGCCGATCATCGCGGCACTCTCGAGAGACGCCATCGCGGTCGTGCCGCGCGAACAGTTCGAGGGTGCCCTGAGCTTGGGCGCCACCAAATGGCAGGTGCTTCGAAAGGTCGTATTGCCCGCCGCGCGGACCGGCATCGTGGGCGCTGTCACCCTTGGGACCGCACGAGCTCTCGGTGAGACCGTGGCCGTCGCCATGGTGATCGGCCTGAATCCGCTCTTTCCGCCTTCACTGTTCTCGACGGCAGCAACCCTCGCATCGACCATAGCCGTGCAGTTCCAGGATGCCAGCCCGCTGCAGGTTGCCGCGCTTGGCGCGCTCGCGGTGATCCTGATGGCGATGACCGGGATTGTGAACTGGTTCGGCCGTCGCCTTGTCACGGCGTCGGCGTATCGCGCAGGTGTTCTTTGAGCGCGGGCGTGATCAAAGGAGCTCCACCCGATCCAATGCTCGAGCGCCGCGAAATAGTCCAGCGTGTGGCGCGCAAGACGCTTGGTAGGCGTATTCGCATCTCAAGAGCCATGGTCGCGCTTTGCGGAGTCACGCTCCTGCTTGGTTTGATACCGCTATTCGCAATTCTCTACTCTCTGGTCTCCAAGGGCTTCCGATGGCTGACGATTGACTTCTTCACTCAGACGCCGCAGTTCCCTTCACTGCTCGATCCGAATGCAATTGGAGGGATCTCGAATGCGATCATCGGGTCCCTCGTGATCGACGGGGTCGCAGCCCTTTTCGCGATACCGATAGGACTCGTAGCCGGTCTGTTCCTGGCGGAATCGAATTCACGGTACGCGAGTTGGCTGCGGAGAACCGCAGAGATCATGACGGGCCTTCCGTCGATACTCCTCGGTATTTTCGCTTATCAGATAATTGTCGTCGGGTTCAACGAATGGGGAATCAAGCTACCCGGCATCGGGTTTTCCGGCATCGCCGGCAGCTTCGTGATCGGCATACTCATGATTCCGATCATCATGAAGGCGGCCGAGACGGCATTGCGGAGAGTGCCCGCTCCGGTTCGAGAAGCCGGTGTCGCGCTCGGGGCACGGAGGGGCGTTATCGCGCGGAAGGTCATCATCCCAACCGCGCTGCCCGGGCTTATCACCGCTGTGCTCCTCGCCGTCTCGAGGGCCGTGGGTGAGACCGCGCCTATTTTGTGGGTGATCGGTGCCTCCACCGTGGTCAATTGGAATCCGAGAAAACAGATGTCATCGATGCCTCTGCAGATATTTCAGTCAGCGTCTTCACCCTACCCCTCGCTGCGGGACGAGACGTGGGGGATCGCCCTGTTTCTGGTGTTCGTCGTTCTCGTCCTGAATTTGGGAAGCCGCCTAGTCGCGAGCTGGCTGCAGAGAGAGAGGCGGTAGTGGTGGATCCCACAACCACGGTTACTGTGTCGGCCGTGAGCTCGGGCCAGGATGTCGACCCGCGGACGGGCCCGATCTCGATGCGGATCAAAGACGCTGCCGTGGCATTCCATGGTCGGACCGCGATCCGGGACGTCACCTTTGATATCCCCAAGAACGCGGTCACGGCGCTCATCGGCCCCTCGGGATCAGGAAAGACGACGCTCTTGCGGGCTATCAATCGCTTGCACGACTTCACAAAGGGTGCGGTCGTGAGTGGCTCCATTCGTCTCGGAGACGAGGACATCTATAAAGGTGGGATTCCGCCTACGTTATTGCGTACCCGGGTCGGAATGGTGTTCCAACGACCGAATCCGTTCCCCACAATGTCGATCTACGACAATGTCGTTTCGGGGCTGCGGTTCAACGGAATCCGGAAAAAGGCAATCCTCGAAGAAGCTGCCGAGTCGGCTCTTATCGCGGCGGCGTTGTGGGATTCGGTCGCGAACCGACTCAAGGCGCATGCGTCGACGCTTTCTGGAGGTGAGCAGCAACGTTTGTGCATTGCGCGCGCACTTGCGGTGGAGCCAGAGGTTCTCTTGATGGACGAGCCCACTTCGTCGTTGGATCCAATCTCGATGCGCCTCATTGAAGAGCTTGTGAGCGAGCTCAAGAGCCGCGTCACGATCGTTATAGTTACGCACAACATGCAACAGGCCGCCCGCGTTTCAGACCTGTGCGCCTTCTTCCTAATGGGCAACGACCGTGCCGGCGAGCAGATCGAGGTGGCGCCGACGAAGAAGTTGTTCAGCGAACCTGACGACCAGAGGACCTTGGACTACATACAAGGACGCTTCGGCTGAGCTGACAGTCCGTCGTCCCCCGTGACGGCGCTGTGGCCGGGGTCAAACCACAGCCAGCCGACGAGCTCGTCTCTTGCCTGACGTCGAATCCTCCGGGGAACGATGATTCGTTGCCTCACCTAAAAGCTCCGGATGATCCGAGGCGTTGAAGGACCGCCCGGGGCGCTCTCCGGCATCGATCTCGGCCTGGGCGAGCCAGCGGCGCACCGCTGTCTCAGAAAGATCGAGGTCGCGGGCAATGGCGGCGATCGACATGCCGCTCGTGCGGCACAGCTCGATTCTTCGCGTCCGTCTTCCGTTTGCCATGGTCTCCATGGTTGACACCCTTTCCGGGCGATGCCGCCCGATCGTGGATGTCCGTCAAAAAGGGGTCAAGCCATGGGAACCGGCAGCGGATGCTGTTCGCCATCTACGAGGTCTACATGTGCGTTCACACCCGTGCATGCAACAACCCAGACGTCGGAGCGGCGCCTGGTCCTTATTTGGTGTTCAGTCTGCAGAGCGCCAAGGACGACACGGAAATCAACCAAGGCGCTGCGAGTGTGAAGCTACTCGGGCCTAGCGAAGCGGTGTCTTACCTGGCGAGGGATTGGTTCGCCTCGCAGTTCTAGGACAGGCCGGACAGTCTTCTACTCGTCGACGTCTCCTCCAGTCTCCGGCGTAGGGAACCTTTCACTGGATCGCAGCGCCATCGACACCCGGAGTTGGCCGTCCGTTCACCTGGTCCCCCTACGGTCTCATCAGGTCGGGCGCGTTCCCCCTGGTTCGGCCAGCCAGCGCACGACCTCCGGACCCTCCGGGCGGTTCGGCAGCGACGCCCCCGGTTTCGTCCCCCCCACGAGGCCGGGGGCGCTGCCCGCCCCGCCCGCCCCTTCTCTCCTCTCTGCTCCTGGCCTTGCCTCTCGCTTCTGTCCCCGGTCTTTGGCCTGCCTTGCCGCCCCTGCCCCTCTTTCCCCCACGCTGTCAGTGACCGATAGGTGACTCGGACCGAGTGAATAGTCGGGACGCGAAGAGGGGGACAGCAGGGAAGAAACAGGCCAAAGACTGCGGAAACCCGGAACCGCCAGAAACCACGTGCTGCCGTAAGACGTCGACGGCACTGAGGGTTGTGAGCGTGTGCTGCGCGCGATCGGTCGCTTGTCAGAAGATCTGCAAGCCGAACAGCGTTGCCACCGACGTCAGTGCCGCCATATCTGGTGAGATCGGCAGGGCTTCGAGCACCTCGATGTCCAGATCCTCGTCGTCGAAGAGTGCCCAGCACTCCCACCCGGAGCGGATTCGCGACTCGTAACGGATGCCGGCGTAGCGCGGTTGATCCCCGTCGGCAGTCATGTAGGCCCACTCTGAGATCATCTGCGTCACACGACGGTCTGGTCCCCTGACAGTCGAAACGTCGAGATCGCTGAGCCCGAGCGATGAGAGGCCGAGGGCGAGTTCACTCCGGAGGAATTGGTGTGTCTCAGGCGACTCGACATCGACGAACACGAGGTCCCCCGAAAGCCGAACATGGACTGCCGTGCGTCGCTGGCGCCAGTCGGCAGCGACAGACCCCACGGTCATAAAGCCGAGCTCGTCCCACTCGTCCTTCACAAGTGCGAGGAGTTCGATGCTGGGTCGGAACCGTGCGAGCGTTTCTCCAAAGCAAGTGTTGAGGTCGCTCCCGAAGTAGAGGACGCCGTAGGTCATCATGAGCGGATCGAAACGGTTTCCGCCCCTGGACCCGGCGCCGTGGTCGCCGAGTGGCACGGCAAGTGGATTGTCACCGCGAGCGACGCGCCATAGCCCTGTTGGCGGCGGTGGGACGACGACGACAGTCGGACCACTGCTCATCGCTACCCGCCCGAGACGAAGGCCTTCGCTGCCGTCAGTGCTTCCTTGAGACGGCCATCGCGGATCGCTTCGGCGGGGGAGTCATCGTTCAGTTGAGGATTCATGCCGATGAACCAGGCACGGACAACGTGCGCGCTGTCCTGAGTGAGCAGAAGGTGAAATATTTGGAACGCAGCACGCAAGCGGCGCTCGGCCTCGTCTCGCGGGGCTTGCGATCCTTGTGCCCAACGACCTACGCGCTTCGGATCTACGACCCCAGCCATGTAGGCGACGAGCTTCTGGCCGAGCGTCTCCTGGAGGTAGCGGGCGATGTCTTTCACTTCGAAGCTGACGGACTTCTGGTGCGACTCGGTCGTCGGCGTTCTCGTCCCACCTGTCATCGCGAACCACTCCTATCCTCTTAGACGCCATGTTACACTACCCGATACACCACTATCTTCACTTCCGTCTAAGCTACTGGTTACGACGCTCACGCAGGAGCAGAGTGCGAGGGAACAAGTCCCTGGCTCGACTTGATACTTCAGCAGGGCTTCGTACGGCCCCGCTCGAGGGGCCGAGATGTGGCGAGATAAGGTCCGCCAGGAAGGAGAGTGCGTCGTCCTCGTCGCCGGCCTCGGGGTGAGTTCCGATGAACTCGGCGGTAGCTTCGACGGGGCGCTCAACGCGCTTGCATCGCGGGGCTCGTGGTCGCTGCCGGCGAGTCGTCATTTTGGATTAGTGATAACTCCCGGTCGAGGCAAGCAAGGATCCGGCGCTCTGGCCAGCCTTCCGGATCCACCGTTGCCCGAAGCCCGAGCCCATCCACGACGGTCATCAACAGGTCGGCCGCCGCTGCCGGCTGAATTCCATCGCGGAGTCGGCCACTATCTCGAAGGGTTGTAAGCATGCTCTCGATGATGTGGTGCCACGCGCGGTAGTGCCGTCGCTGCTCTGCCCCGAGCCTCCCGCTCGTAGCCGCCGTTGCCCAGTAGTTGACCCAGATCGCCCACTCGAGGCGAACTTGCGCGTTGAGGGGAAGTGACTCACGCAATACAGCTCGTAGGTTCAAGGGATCGGCCATCGCCCGTCTCAAGAGGCGCTCATGGCACTCTTCCGTTGCGGTTGTCAGGGCGGCGACCAGGAGCGATTCCTTGTCGGCAAAGTAGTGAGTCACCATGCCTGTGCTGCGGCCGGCCTCTGCCGCGACATCGCGGATCGTCACTCGCTCGATGCCCTTCGAGGCGATCGCGCGACACGCAGCCCATGCCACCTCGAGGCGTTGTTGGTCACGATCGACAAGCTTCGGCACGGCACGACCGTAACCTTCCCAGTGATAGAAAACAAATGTTCTGTTTACGTGCCTCTAGAGCTAACCTCCTACTTCTGCTGTCTGCTCTTTTATTACTCTTGACGACGGCACCCCTGCTGTTAGGATGCACAACAAATGTTTTGTTAGGTTCTAGCTTAGATGCCGATCCGCCGCCAAGGCGGGCTGAGAGGGGAAGGGCATGCAGAGCCGTGAAGGCCATCACCCTGGGACGGGCGAATTCCGCGGAGCCCTCAGCCGCCGAACGGTCCTCAAGGGTCTCACATACGGCGGTGTTTTGGCTGCAGGTGGAGGAGTGCTGTCCTCCTGCGGCGCCTCCCATAGCTCGCCCCCCAAGCAGGAACCCCGAAAGCCGAAGCGAGGTGGGGTCCTTCGTGTTGGCCTTACGGGTGGAACCTCGTCGGACACCCTTGATCCCGACAATACGATCAATAACGTCGATTTCGCTCGTGCGTTCAACCTGTTCAACAGCTTGGTCGAGCTGAATCTTGACGCTCAGCCGGAGCTTTCTCTCGCCGAGGAGGTGACACCGAACAGCTCAGCCACCGCATGGACGATCCGTGTGCTACCAGACGTCACGTGGCACAACGGAAAAAGCCTGGGTGCTGACGACGTCATCTTCACGCTCCGGCGCATTGCGAATCCGAAGAGCCCTCTCGAGGGTGCCTCGCAGATTGCAGCGCTTGACCTCAGCAACATCGAGAAGCTCGATGCCCGGACCATCCGGATCCATTGTCACACGCCGTTCTCAACCTTCGCCGAGACGCTTGCGGGCAACTTCTTCTTCGTAGTCCCAGTCGGCTTTGACGTAAAGCATCCAGTCGGGACTGGCCCCTTCAGATTTGGCACGTTCTCGCCCGGGGTGCAGAGCAGTTTTCCGAGATTCGACAATTACTGGCAGCACTCGCATCCCTATGTCGACAGCCTCCTCATCACCGAGTACGCGAATGAGACGAGCCAGCTCGACGCCCTACAGAGCGGGCAGGAGGATGTGATTGGTCTCCTATCGCCGTCGAGTATTACTTCTGCCAGAACAAATGGGGGACAGGTAGTTGTCTCGCGTGGCGAAGGGTGGAATCCGTTCACCATGCGGGTCGATGTGCCTCCCTTTCACGACAACCGGGTTCGTGAGGCCATGCGGCTGATCGTGGATCGGGAGGAGATGCTAGGGGCGGTCTTTAGTGGCTACGGCACACTGGGCAACGATGTCTTCACTATCTTCGACTCAACCTACGATCACTCGTTGCCGCAACGTCACCAGGACATCCCGCGGGCCAAGGCGCTTCTCAAGGCTGCCGGGGCTGAGGGCCTGCACGTGCAGCTCGTCACCTCGGCGATCGCCCAAGGCGTGGTCCAGTCAGCTCAGGTGTTCGCCCAGCAGGCGCAAGCGGCAGGAGTGACGGTGTCGCTGAATAATGTGACACCGACTGCCTTTTACGGCGCGAACTACCTGAAGTGGACCTTTGCGCAGGATGACTGGGTCTACGTTCCGTACCTTGTCCAGGTGTCGCAGGCGACGCTCCCATCGGCTCCGTTCAACGAGTGCCATTTCGATGACCCGCAGTACAACTCGCTCTACCAGCACGCGCTCGCCACCACCGATGACGCCAAGCGCACGGAGTTGATCCACGACATGCAGGTCATCGACTACACGAGTGGCGGATACATCATTCCGTACTTCCCCCCCGTGATTGATGCGCACTCTCAGAAGGTACAAGGCATTAAGACCTCGAGGACGGGACTGCCCCTTTCGAACTACGGATTCAAATCGATGTGGTTTGCGTGAGCCGTTGAGGCAAAGTCCGCCGGCCGAACCGAATCCTCGAGAGGAGATCGAGCTCGACGGAGCATCGCTGTCCTTGGAGGGATTGGCCGCCGTCGTCAGTGGCGAAAGATCGGCTGTGTTTGCCTCGCGGGCCAGGACGCGGATGCGGGCCACGAGGAACGTCCTTGTGAAAGAGATGGAACGTGGAATCGCCGTGTACGGCACGACTACGGGCGTTGCCGAGCGCAAACGCGTATCAGTCGAGGGTCCGCGCCAATCGGCCTTCAACCGAATGCTCATCTCAGGTCACCGAGTCGCTCAGGGGCCACCAGCGTCGCCGTTAATCGTGCGGGCAGCAATGCTTTGCCTCGCGAACAGTCTCGCGAAAGGGATGTCGGGTGTCCGCCCTGAGATCGTGGAGCTCGTTCTCGAAGCGCTAGATGACGGGTTCGCGCCGCCGGTGGGCAGCCTCGGCTCTGTCGGCGAAGGGGACATCGGGCCGCTAGCCGACCTTGCCCATGGCCTGCTCGATCGCAGCGGGCTTGTTCTTGAAGCTGGCGAGGGACTCGCGCTCATGAATAGCAACGCCTTCTCCACGGGATGGTCGGCACTCGCGCTGCTCAGAGCCGAGAGGTTGCTCGACTCAACGGACGTGGCTGCCGCGATGGATCTTGAGGCGTTCGCTGCGAATCTCAGTCCATGGCACGACATCGTTGTCGCCTGTCGCCCCTCGGCAGGTATCGAAACGACGATCGGAAGAGTTCGCGAGCTGCTCTCGGGAAGTGTGCTTTGGGAGCCCGGGCAGGCGCGCAATCTGCAGGATCCCATGACATTCCGGTGCATTCCTCAGCTGCATGGCGCAGCTCGCGAAGCCCTCACCTACGCCCGGGCGATCGTCGAGACGGAGATCAACGCAGTCCAAGGGAATCCGGTGGTGGTGCTCGAGGAAGAGCGCCTGGTCTCAGTGGGCAACTTCGACGCCATCGCTCTGTCTGCGGCGCTTGACTTCGTGCGGATTGCTCTTGCGCCTGTCATAGGAGCCGCAAGCGAACGTACCGTGAAGCTGCTGCAGGAGCCCACGTCCGGACTAGCAGCTGGTCTCGCCGAGGCGCCGGAGCTTGGCGACGACGCGCTGGCGGAGCTCGCTGTGGCTAGCCAATCACTTGCGGTCGAGGCTCGAATGCTCGCTCAGCCGGTCTCGTTGGAGCCGGCGAGCACCTTCATCGCCGAAGGTATCGAAGACCGCGCGACAATGGCCCCGCTGTCAGCTCGTCGGCTCGATGAGATGGTGGGCTTCGCCGCGCGCGTCGTCGCAATCGAGCTGGCGGTCGCGGCCCAGGCGATTGACCTGCGCCGTTTGAGTCCACTGGGCCAGGGGACTGCATCCGCGTACGAGCGTGTGCGCTCGTTAGTGTCCTTCTCTGGTCGGGGCGCAGGGCCGCCGCAGATTCTCGATGCCTTGATCGACGTAGTGATGAGCGGAGAGTTGCCCTCGGGGACTCCCTGAGGTCATCGGGCTCCGGACGATCTGGCCGAGCGTGCCGATGGCAGCGGCGGCATCATTGTCAGTGACGCCGACCGCGCCCTCGAGGACACTGACTATGGCAGCCGTACGTTCACCGTCGTGGACCTTTGGTCAATGAGTCCGAGCTGCTGGAGTGATCAAGCGGGGAACATCCACCATGAACCCGGCGGCGGGTCCGCGACCGCGCCGCCGGGTATGCGTGCCGGGTTCTACGCGAAGCCCATGGCTCCGTGTGACCTCAGGCGAGGTCGAAGCGATCGAGGCTCATGACCTTGTGCCAGGCGGCGACGAAGTCCCGTACGAACCTCTCCTTGGAGTCGTCACATGCGTAGACCTCCGAAATGGCTCGTAGCTGGGAGTTCGAGCCGAAGACGAGGTCGACCGCGGTAGCCGTCCATTTGAGCTCGCCTGTGCCACGTTCGCGGCCCTCGAAGACGTTCTCGGACGATGCGGATGCCTTCCACTCCGTGCTCATATCGAGAAGGTTGACGAAGAAGTCGTTGGTCAGCACCTCGGGCCTGTCAGTGAAGACGCCATTTTGAGATTGCCCGACGTTGGCGTTCAGGGCGCGGATTCCGCCGACGAGGACCGCCATCTCGGGAGCCGTCAGGTTCAGCATGAACGCCCGTTCCACCAGCAAGTCCTCCGGTGCCAGCTTTTCGCCTGCTCGGAGGAAGTTGCGAAACCCGTCGAAGGTGGTTTCGAGCACGGCAAACGACTCCACGTCGGTCTCCTCCTGGGAGGCATCCGTGCGTCCCGGCGCGAAGGGGACCGTGACGTCGTGGCCGGCGTTCCTGGCCGCTTGCTCGACGGCCGCGCAACCCCCCAGAACGATCACATCGGCCAGCGATACCTTCTTCCCCCCGGACTGTGAGCTGTTGAAGTCCTGCTGGACCTGTTCGAGGGCCTGCAAGGCCTTGGACAGTTCCGTCGGTTCGTTCGCGGCCCAGTCCTTCTGCGGTGCGAGGCGAACGCGTGCTCCGTTTGCTCCACCGCGCTTGTCGGTGCCGCGGAAGCTGGCCGCCGACGCCCAGGCGGTAGCTGCCAGCCGAGAGATGGAGAGCCCGGATGCGAGGATCGTGCCCTTGAGAGCAGCGAGGTCTGACTCTCCGATCAGCTCGTGATCGACGGCTGGGACGGGGTCCTGCCACAGCTGCGGCTCGGGAACCCAGGGGCCGAGTAGCCGCGAGACGGGTCCCATGTCGCGGTGGATCAGCTTGTACCAGGCTCGGGCAAACGCGTCGGCGAGCTCGTCCGGGTGCTCGTGGAAGCGCTTCGCGATCGGCGCATAGATCGGATCCAGCTTCAGCGCAAGGTCCGTCGTCAGCATCATCGGGGCGTGCCGTCTCGAGGGATCATGAGCGTCCGGTACCGTACCTTCGGCCTCGGGATTCGAGGGCTTCCACTGCTTGGCACCCGCTGGGCTTTCGACGAGCTCCCAGTCGTACTTGAACAGGTTGTCGAGGAAACCGTTGTCCCACTTCGTCGGCTCGTCGGTCCACGCTCCCTCCAGTCCGCTGGTGATCGCGTCGGAGCCCTTGCCGGTGCCGAACGTGTTCCTCCAGCCGAGGCCCTGCTCCTCCAGGGGAGCACCCTCGGGTTCTGGACCGACGTAGTCCCCGGAAGCAGCGCCGTGCGTCTTGCCGAACGTGTGTCCGCCGACGATGAGCGCCAGCGTCTCCTCATCGTTCATCGCCATGCGGGCAAAGGTCTGTCGAATGAAACTCGCTGATAGGAGCGGATCCGGGTTGCCTCCCGGACCCTGGGGATTCACGTAGATCAGGCCCATGTGATCGGCGCCCAGAGGCCCTTCGAGTTCCGAGCCGCCGCCGTGGCGCTCGTCTCCCATCCAGGCGTCTTCAGGGCCCCAGAAGATCTGGTCAGGCTCCCAGATGTCGGGACGGCCGAAGCCGAAGCCGAACGTCTCGAATCCCATCGACTCCAGGGCGACGTTGCCGGCGAAGATGATCAGATCGGCCATGGATATCTTCCGGCCGTACTTCTGCTTGATCGGCCAGAGCAACCGGCGCGCCTTGTCCAGACTCGCGTTGTCGGGCCAGCTGTTGAGCGGGGCGAAGCGCTGCGCCCCTTCGCCACCACCACCGCGGCCGTCGGCGATGCGGTAGGTGCCGGCGGCGTGCCATGTCATCCGGATGAAGAGCGGCCCGTAGTGGCCGTAGTCTGCCGGCCACCAGTCCTGCGACTTGGACATCACTTCGATGAGATCCCGTTTCAACCCGTCGAGGTCCAGGGTCTTGAACTCCTTGGCGTAACTGAAGCCCTCGTCCATCGGACTGGACAGATTCGAGTGCTGATGGAGAATCGACAGATCCAGCTGATTCGGCCACCAGTCTCGATTCGTCCTCGGCCGAGTCAGCGCGGGAGTCGGGGAGGGGATTACTGGGTTCTCGCTATCGCTGCCACGGTCTGACACGTCGGTGCTTCTCCTATCTAGCTGTTCGCTCGGTTCTGTCTTGACGTCTGAGGTACGGCTTCGACCGCACCCACTGGCTCCGGTGTCCCCATCGGCTTGCTGGAGTTGGCGACACCACCACCATAAATATGGAACTGGAACGATTCAAGGGTTATCTTTAGTACAACCTCGAAGCCTCTGGGAAACATCCAGACGTTCAAAGGAGGGAAGCAACGTCAACCCCGCTTCTCGACCGGCTTCGTGCCCGGGAGTGGCGCTTGACCGCGCAGCGACGGGTTATCGCCGAGGCGATGGGAGGCCTTAACGTCCATCTCACCGCTGAGGAGGTGCTCGACCGAGCGCGGCGGCGTCTCCCCGAGGTGAGTCTGGCAACGGTGTACAACACGCTCAACGAGCTCGTATCGATGGGCGAGGTCCACCAGGTGGGTGCGGGTGGTGGGCCGATCCGCTATGACCCCAACATCGAGGACGGTCATCACCACCTGGTGTGCCTGCGGTGCGGTGAGCTACGCGACGTGCATCCGCGCGGCCTGGACGCGGTTGAGTTGCCCAGCTCGGAACGGTTTGGCTACCGGGTCGTCAACCGGGAGGTGCTCTTCCGGGGCTACTGCAGCGACTGCGACGAGCAGTAGATAGTCGCTAGCGTCTCGCCGCTGCCGAGCCTGGACGTCGGTCGGCAGCCGGTTGGCCGGTTACCCACGACCGCCTGGGCGATCAGCCTCAGTCACGTGAAATTCGAACTTCAGGAGCGTCCGTCGTCACAAGCAGGCGCCTCTTCAGTTCAGGAATCGGCATCGGGGGGCGGTCACGGTGAAGCATGGCGTGACAATTCGGGCAGACCGGCCTGAGATCCTCGACGGGGTCCACCCGGTAGCCATCCGGCAAAGTCGAGATCTCTCGAATGTGGTGGAAATGGATGTAGCCCTTGCCGAGCTCGCCATATACGGTCTCGAAATCGAATCCACAGACGACGCAGCGGGCGCCGAAGTGTTTCAGGCAGATCGCCCGGGCAAGGCCATCGCGCTCATAGCGATTGACCAACACCCGCGCCGCCGCCCCCTCGGGATATACATCGGACAGATCGAGCTCTTCGGGGGTTAGCGGAGCGTGACGGCCAAGCTGGGCCAGATGTTCGATCCAGAGGTCGTCAAGAAGCTCAGCGGTGTCGTCGAAGACCTTGACGCCCGAGCCCTGCAGACGATCCCAGCCAACCTCTGGGACCTTCTGCTCCAGGACCTCGACTGGCAGCCGGTCTGCTGGCTTCAACCAGTCGACGACCTCGAAATCCGCGTAGTTCGCCATGGCTCCTGCGACGCCGCTCCAATGCTCGTCCGGATAGATGGGAGAGGTGAACTCCACGAGGGCGATGATGCCTCGATCCTCGTGTTGTCGCATGAAATAGCCCCAGTCACCATCGATGATCCCGGAGACGCGGTTGCCTGTGTACCCCCATCTGCCAGGCCAGGTGGCTCCTGCTTCGGTGGCGGCGATCGCCTCGTCCACCCAGTGGTCTGGGTCGGTCCACTTGGTTGAATTCCAGGTAAGCAGGAAGGTGTTCATGCCTGTCGTTCCGATGCTCCCCTAGTCAGTTTGTCGGGTGGTCTCCACTGTGGCGGTGGGGGGAGTGGTCAACGGGAGGTTTGATCGTCATGATGCCGTTTGCAATTGAAATGAGTTCTCCCGGGACGATCAAGTTCTGGTTGGCCGTGATGACCTGCTGGTTCGCGGCGTATTGCCGACCGTATCCGTGCTCGACGAACCACCGCCCGATTGCACCCAGGGTGTCTCCGGGCGTGACTGCGTATGTAATTGTGGACCCGACCGCCTTCGATCCCGTCGAGGAGTGAGGAGCGCTCGCCGCGGTCTTCGATACGGGAGATCGGGCATGAGCAAGGGTGGGCGTCCCCGCACCGTTGATCGCCTGTGGATTCGGACCACTTCCTTCGACCCGACCGACGGAGCCCTTCGGGACAGTGTGCCTCGGGACTGCTGCCCAGATGGCAGTGACAGCTCCTAGAACTAGCAGGACCGTGACGAGGACCTCTGTTCGCAGATTCGACCTTTTGGGAGAGCGGTCTCCGACAGCTTCGACGCGGTTGTCTGCCCGATCTGGTAGCGCTTGGGAGAGACCAGACGGGGAGCTTGAGCGTTGAGCGTAAACGTCTGCCAGGTCGTCAACCGCTTGCCGGGCCGAAGGCATCGCGCCCCGCGGCGTCTGTGTTCGTCCGTTCGAGCGGACAGGCGAAGCGGCATGAGCCGCGACCAGGGCACGCCACCGGCGATGGCCGATTCGGGTCGTACTCGGGTGGAGGCTGAGTCTCGTCATCCTGGCCTGACCGCGCCTTGCGACGAGGGTTCGGAGATCGCGTACGAGATCATGGCATCGAGCAGGTAATGACGGCGAGCTAGGTGCGGAGCGCGTAGACCACGATGTTGTCCTCGTAGTGACCGGTGGCAGAGTCGAAGGGGCCACCGCAGGTGATCAGTCGGAGCTGAGCATCAGGCGTGGGTCCGAACACGCTCGCGGTCGGGAACCGGTCCTTGGAGTAGGTCGCGACGCGCTCGACCTCGAACGTCACCGCAAGCGATTTGTCCCACACCGTGAGCCTGTCGCCCGGCAGCAGACTCTTCAATCTGAAGAAGACCCCCGCCGCAGTCCTGGAGTCTACGTGGCCCAGTATTACGGCTGGGCCGACCTGGCCGGGCTTGGGGCCCAAGTCGTACCACCCGGCGAACGTGAACCCGGAAGGCACCTCGGCGCTCCCGTCGTCGCTGCGACCGAGCGGGACGATTCGCGTGGAGACGCCGATGGCGGGGATGTCGAGGCGCGTCGGATCCGAGAAGGATCCCGGCGACGAGGCGTCGGACAAGTTGACTGTTAATACCGCATGGGCCTTCGTCGCACGGCCATCGGTCGATATTGCGCGGACTTCCACCTGCGGGCTCAGTCCTCGGATGGTGGCCGCAGGCGACGGTGGAACGAATGACTTCGGAGGTGGGAGCAATCGCCCGCTGTTCGGCCTGGTTGTGCCATTTGTAGCAAGCGCGACTAGCAGCAGAACGGATGCGACTGCTCCGAGAACCGCCGCCGGCAGCAGGTGGCGTGTCGCCGGTCCGCGCCGAGCGATCACCGATTCCCGTCGGACTATGCGCCAGCGCGATCTCGCAGCCGCGAGCCCCGCGATGACCGCCAGAAGGACGAGAGCTGCCGCCAGCGAGCAACAGGGTCGCGCGGAGAACCGAAGTGGCAGGCGGCCGCGCGGTGCCTCCAAGGCCGGTCTGCATGCCACCTGCTGGGTCGTTGGCAGTTGCGACGGCGTCCTTAACGACGTCGAGCGTGGGGCCCGAAGGACTTTCGACCACGACCATCGATACGACCGTGCCGGCGGCGAGCCTCAAGTGGTTGCCTTTCACCACGGTGGCACCATTCGGTGCCTTCACGACTACACGGTAGGTACCCGCGGTCACCGGTACATAGGGCGATGCCTGTCCGTACCCAGTTGCACTGAGGTGCACCGTCGCAAGCGCTCCACTGGTGGCCGTGAGCTGGGTGGTCACTCGGGGCGCCCCGGGAATGGTATGGATCAGCCGCACTTCGGCATGCCCAGCCGGCGGTGCCGTCAAGTTGTCCGTGAACTCCTTCAGACCGATCCCTCCCGCTTCGACCCCGGACTCGCTTGATTTGGCGGCGATCGACGGTATCGCCGCAACCGTCACCGCGGACCCGCGGAGCACGCGTGCCCTGCCGACGACGATGGCGTGGGCCGCAGAGGGATCGCTCGCACGCACCACCGTGACGGTGTGCATTCCCGCCGGGACCATGATGTAGCCCGTCACATCGCGGAAGGAAAGGTCGGTGCCGACGACGGTCTTGCCAACCATGACGTCAACGGGACGACCACTGGACACGAACGCGGCAAAGCGGATCCAGCCGGTGCCATTCGCGGATCTGCCCGCCGATGCGGCGCTCGCCAGCACGACGTTCAATGCCAGGCACGAGAGCATTGTGGCGCCCACTATCGACCATGCTCGACCGCGTGAACTCAAGCTTCTTGCGGTCCGCCGTCCGCGAATCCCGGCTCGCGGCTCTCCGCGTGCGCCCTGCTGAAATCTGTGCATTGGACCTCCAGTCTCGGAGTTCGCCGCGCTCGACGTGGTCGGGCGGGGACTGAGTTTCAAGAGACGACGCGTGGAGGGTGCCCTTACGGCGCCATAGAGACGTGGGTGTAGGCAAAGACCTCGCACAATCTCCCTGCCCTTACTTAAGGTGCCGCTGTTCGAGCGGTCAGTTCTTACTGCTACCACCAATAGCAAGGATCTGTAAGAGCGGTACACTGACCGTGATCGTCTAGTTACTCGGAGTGACGCTGTGTAGATGGCAAATGTGCCATCTAATTGGCAGCAGGAATCCGAGCTTGACCAGAGGTCTGGTTCTCCCGATGCAAGGGGAGGGAGACGGGGAATGAGTGCGTCGAAGCGATCGGTAGGGCCATGATGGTCCGACAACTGTCACGAATAGTGATCGTGGTCTCAGACGTGGCTGCGCTGACGCTGTGCCTTTCAGGCGCACTGCTCCTCTTCAACAAAGAGGGGTCAGGTACCAAAAGTCAGGCGATCTGGGCGAACGTCGTGCTCAGCCTGCCGCTGCTCGTGGTGGTTGTGGTCTGCTTCGCACTCAATAGGTCGTATGCGAACCCGCGGGATCGGGCGCTGAAGGGGCCGGGTGCCTCACCCGTCCGTGCGGCTTCCCCGCTCGGAGTGCTCACCTTACTGACGGCGGACTCGCTCATCAGACTGCCCTACATCATGTGCGACCTTGGGATCGGCGGTTGCGCCGTCCTCGTCATCGACCACCTTTTCGGATCCCTACGGGGGGAGGCAACACTGGAGCCCCTGACGCTCGTGGTTGCGCTGTTGTTAGCAATTGTGATCGTCCCGACGGTCCGAGTGGTCACTCGTGGGGCGGCTTCTTTGGTCGGGAACCTCATCTCGCACTGAGCAACCGCTCGTATGCGGGTTCCCGAAGATGCCAAGCCAGTCTGGCGGCAGCACCGACGGGCAGAGCTGGAGCCTTTGGTCCGCGAAGAGCCAATCCGGGGCGACGGCCCTCGAGGACGGCGGTCTCGTCTTCGCCGGTCTTGAGTACGGGCTCTGCCCGGGTTACCCGAACCCGTCGGAGACCGAGATGCTCGACGTCGTCGAAGGCCGTCATCTACGGCGTCGTCGGCTACCCGGGCCTCGCCAAGGTCGACCTGAGCATCGGCACGATCGGCAGCTTCGCCTCCGGCAAGGCCCTGCCCTCGCCGCGGGTGCAGGTCGTGAACGGCGTCTCGTTCTACATCGGGGTGCTGCCGGACTCGGCCTGCGCCTACAGGTCCCTCGAGGTGAAGACGACCTCGCCCTGCGTCTCGGCCGAGCACAACCTGGGCTTCGCCACCGCCGGCGCCGGCCAGGGCACCTTTATCGCCGACAACCCCGGCAACTCCGGTGGATGTGTGGCGAACCGGATCGACCCGATCAGCTTCAGCCAGGGGATCTGGCAATTGATACGGGCGTCAACCCAGACCACACCACCTTTGACAGACTCTCCCTCTGCCTGCTAGCGGCATACGAAGCACTCTGCGATTTCCGCTAATCCAGTCATCTGGTCAGGACGGCGGCGGCGTCGCCGACCGCCAATCCATCCCGCCATTGGTCGTGAGGTACGTTCCTCCGTCACCGAACACGGCTCCTTCTGTGGCCGTGGCAAAGCTCGGGGTCCCTTCGACGCCGGCCGGAGTGGCGATCGCCGTCCACGTCCGACCACCGTCGATCGTCGTCAACAGCTCGCCCGCCCCGCCGGACTCGCCTTGCAGGTCGACGAACGACACGCTCGCGTTCACACAGTCAAAACCGGTCAGGTTGAGCCGGCGCATGCCCGGAATGACTCCGATGTCCCGCCATGGAGAAGCTGGCGCCGACCTCACGTACAGCGTCGTGCCGATCACTTCGAGACCGGCCCCATCAGCCGCGAGTGACGGCGGTATCGAGACCGTTGCATTCGCGGGCCCGATGACGGTAGAAGCGGCAACGAACGATGCGCCCTCGTTCTTGCTCGACCAGATGGGTGCTTCGTCACTCTCTGTCAGTCCGGGCTCATCAAGGCAGGATGCCAACGGATTCTCGCCGATCTGAAGCCGTTGCGGTGAGCTCACGGCGAGACTCGCCGCATCCCCCTGGGGACATATCGAGTTGAACTCGTCGCCCGGCCCGGGTTTGTCCGCGAACGCAAGCTCGTTCACCACGACCCAATGAACGCCTCCATCGTTCGTGCGGAGGAGATATTGGCGATCCTGCGGGGCTGTCGCCAACGAGCTAGCGGGGGAGCCGGGAGGCGGATAGTCGGCGCGGACCCGCGCTCCTGAGAGTGGCAGGGTCAGCGCCACGGCGTAACCGACGCGCCCCGAGAAACCGCCCGACGCCAGGTAGGCCGGCACGTCCCCGATTTGCGACCACGTCCGACCGCCATCGGTAGTCCGAAGGATCGAACCGTCATCGGTTGCCGATCCGAAACCAACCCCGTCGCGCCTACCAACCCAAGTGATCGCCTGCACGGGTTGCAAGGAGGGCGTGAGCTGTTCCCAGGGGCGAGCCTTGGCTGCGCCACTCGGAACCGTTCCAACCAGCAGCGAGTCCAACTCCGAGGCATACACGGACCTGCCGTCCCAGGAGATCTCGCCAACATAAGACCTCGGCCACTGCTTGATCGTCGTGAAGGACGCACCTCCGTCGTAGCTAGCGATGATGGCCCCGAAGGGCATCGCTCCTCCGCAGTTCGGATTCGACGCTTCTCCGATCGCCACGTCGCCCGGCGGTCCGGCTGCGAGCGAATAGGCAACCGGGCAGCCCACCCCGCGGACGGGTTGACCGGAGCCGGGTTCGTCTGTCGACCAGCTCCCGCCCCAGTCCGAGGTCCATGCCACCGTGAGCGGACAGGTACCGTGAGGACCGCACTGGAGGGGGTCGCTCACCGTCGCAACGGCCGCCCCCGGCCCATCGGCGACAAACTGCACGGACGCGTTCGATTGCAGCGGTTGATCGACCGAGATCATTCCGAGCTCATGAAAGGACGCGCGTGGAGGGAGCGGACCTCCCCCGGTCGGTGCGCCGGCGAGCGGCATCTCGATCACTTCGATCCCGCCGGCACCTAGTCTGCCTCCGTACTGTTGTTCGTAGCGCGGTAGGTTGACCAACTCGAGAGCGATGATCTCGCCGGGCCAACGTGCAAGGCCGACCACAAGCCCTGGAGGAGTCCGGACTTTGTTCCAGGTCCTGCCGCCATCTTGGGTCGCGAGGACACTCGCATGACAGATCCAGATCCCGTACTTGCACGTGTCGTCACTCACGACGGCGGCGCTCCCCGACAACGCCAGGAATGCTGCAGGCGAGCCGCGCAGGGCTTTGACCCCGCGCCACACGAGGCCGCCATTCGAGGTCGACGACTTCAGCACCTCGTCCCCGCAGGGGACCGTCGGCGGACCACACCCATCTTGAGAAGGGCCTCCTGCCGTCGCCCAGCCGTGAAGCCGGCCGGCAAAGGCAAGGTCGTCCATCAGCATCGGGCTCGAGAGCTCTACGGACCAGTCCCTGCCGCCGTCCTTCGAGACGACGATTTGCCCCTTGCATGCCGGGCTCCCAGGCATGAAGGGCGGGCATAGCTGTGCGGTGGCGAAGAGCTCATTGCCAACCGATACCACTTGCCCGAACTGGCGGGAAGGTTGCAACGGCCCTGCCAGCCGCCCCCTCACGTGTCTCGTCACGTTGATGCCGCCCGAGGCGCTGTGACTGGGCGCGGGCCGCTTCGACGGCGGAGCCTTTCGAGCGTGGCCTCCGCTCGAGGCGTTCGCAACGAGCCAACCTCCGAACGTCGCGATCAGGAGCGCAGCACCGATTGCGAGCCAGCGCCGGCGCTGTCGTCGACGAGCCTCGGGAATCAGCGCTTCGGTGCCCGGCGACGAGGCCGTCGCCCGCTGCGGTGCTGGCTCGTCCGAAGGCTCGGGATCGATAGGGCGATCTCCCACCTTCGGCGTGGTACTAGACACACTGGGATCATACGCCCCGGGTAGGCCGTGTCAAATATGGATCGATCGGCAACGGTCGTGCCGGTCGGTCCCGACCGTGGCCGATAGCTTGAGGAACCATGACGACACTGCCGGGGAGTCGCGATGACGACGCCGCCTTGTTCGGCCGAATTGTGGAGAATCTCGATCGAACCGTGAGGTCGCTGGCAGAGGAGATTCGACCCGTCGAATCAGGCTGGGTCGCGCGGTGCGGCTCGCTTCCCCTGGTCTGGACGTTGAACCAATTGCGCGTGACCGGGCGGGCGAGCTTTCCCGACGTCGTCGCGCTCGCTGATCAGCACCAGGGCGACCTGCCCTACCGTCACGTCGTGGTAGAGGACGACGCCGCAGGCCGTCTGCTCGAGGAGTCTTTCGGTGCAGCCGGTTGGCGGGTCGACTGCGAGGTGCTCATGACCCTGGAAGGTGCGCCGGATCGCGCCGTCGACACGACCGCTGTCATCGCGCTGACCGAGCCGCAGATGTCGGCGTTGATGAGGCGCTGGATCGTCGAGGAGCGCCCGGACATCTCGGCGGACGCCCTCGACCAGGTGGACGAGTACAACCGGCGCGAAGGAGCTCTGTGGAACGAGCAGATCTTCGGACGCCTCGACCGTGGCGGCGATCCTGCGGCCATCACGAAGTTGCGTTCCGACGGGAGCACCGCTTGGGTGGAGGACGTCTACACGGTGCCGGCGGAACGAGGTCGCGGGTTCGCACGTACGCTCGTCACCCACGCAACCGAACTCGCGCGGTCGTCCGATCACGACCTGACCTTCATCGTTGCCGACGACCGTGACTGGCCGAAGAACCTGTACGGACGAATTGGGTTTCGAGCGATCGGCAAGATTTGGGCCTTCCATCGAGACCTCGGCTCGAGCACGTGACACGGGTGGCGTGGCCTGCAGGGATGGCCGGGTCATGCCGCTGGCTGCGGTTGCAAGGCGACAGAAGTTTACGAATATGGCAGACGGTATTCACTTGCCATTCACGTTCGGCGTGCTACCGTCCCAGCCGCACGCAGCGCACGGACTATGCTCCAACTCACGGCGAGCGAACGATTGTGCAGATAATGAAGGGACCACCACAAAGCCTCCGGACCATTGCCACCTACTTGCCTGCATTGATGGTAGTCGCCGGTGCAATCACGTTTCTTTCTCTCGCTGCGGCGCTGCCATCCGCAGCCGCTACGGCGGACACTGGGACGGGCGGTTCGATCCAGATCGGATTGTTTCGAAACAGCAACGATCTCCACTACACCTTTCCGGTCACGCCCGCGTATGCCATTCAGTACTATGCGTGGCAGGAAGGTTTCCGGACCGCCGAAGCTGAGGCAGCTTGGAACACCGGCACCGAGACGTTCGCGGAGCTTCAAACCTGCGACAACCCGTGCGACTCAACCGGCGTCCCCGTCACGAGCGTGATCAACGGAAAGTATGATGCCTATCTGACGACCTATGCCGAGGCGGTGAAGGCCTTTGGTCATCCCGTGATGCTCACGTTCGACCATGAGATGAACGGTGCCTGGTACCCATGGGGAGACACCGAGATAACCCCTTCTCAATGGATCGCGGCGTGGCAGCACGTGACCACCGTAATCAGCTCGATCGCACCGAATGTCACCTGGGTGTGGGCGCCAAATGTTGAACAGGACGCGGCCTCTGTAGACAGCTACTGGCCTGGCAACGGCTACCCGAATCCGCACGTGAATGTGATAGGACTCGACGGCTACCTCCGGAACGGAGCCTCTACTTGGGCGAATACCTTCTCCCAGAGTGTCAGGGATGTCGAGTCGGCGAGCAGTGGTGGGTATTCGTTCATCATCGCCGAGACCGGTGTGGCGGCAACGAGCCCCAACAACCTCTCCCAGATCGACGGTCTGATTGCGGGGGCGAGGTCGGTCGACGCTCAAGCAGTCATGTACTTCGACGCCGGCGCCGCCTGGTCGTTCTCGACCGCCGGCCAGTCCGAGTTCATCCACGCGACGACCGGTCAGAACGCCCCCCTCACGGGGCCGCCGGCTGAGATTCCCGAGACGTCGATGGCGATCGGCCTTCCCGCTCTTGCCGGTTCCATTTTCGCGGCTGCTCTCGTGCTTGCGGCCCGCCGCCGCTCCCGCCCGGCTGTCCGCCTCCGGACGGCCGCGTCGGCGATTGACATCCGCCGTCCCTGAGAAGAGGTCGATCGACTGGCGACTCAGGCCGGCAGCCGCCCAGCCGGCTCTCAGCAGGTGGCGGGAGCCTTGCCGAACAGGATGCGGACCGCGAGTCGAAGGGGCTCGAGACGGACGCCTACCTCGGCGACGGCTTCGGCCTCGAGGGCCAGGCGTTCGGCCGGCGGAAGCTGGGCCACGAAGGGCGCCATGGCGGGATGTCCGAGTCGCCAGCCGACGAAGTCCTCCGCTGTGTCCAGGCCGGCGTCGACCTCGCAGTCGAACAGGGTGATGTCGATCAGCCCCGCCGACGCGGCCAGACGAGTCAATTCCGAGGCGTCGGCCATGCGGGGCTCGAGATCCTGCTTGAGGTGCAGGTACCACGACGGAGGCGCCCATCCCCTCTGAGCGGCCAGCCGGTCGAGGATCGGGCCGGCCGGATGACGTGAGCCTGTGTCCGCGAACACGCCCGCCAGCACCGGCCCGCCGGGTTGGGTCACGCGAGCCGCTTCCGCGAGAGCAGCGCCCGGATCGTCGGTGTGCGACAGCGAGAAGGCGGCTATGGCGCCGCCCAGGCTGTGCGCGGCAATCGGCAGAGCGGTGATGTCGGCCACGACAGCCCAAGGTCGCTCGGTCCGTCGATGGGCGAGCATCGGATAGGAAACGTCGACCGCCACCGGGCGACCCCCCACCCGTACGATGGCCCGGCTCGTGGCTCCTGTACCGGCGCCGAGATCGGCGATCAGACGACCCGACAGGCGCACCGGGCTGGCCGCGACGACAGCGGCACCCAGGGCCTCGTAGACGGGGTCGACCTTCTCGGCCCAGACGTCCGGTGTGCCGTACTCGGGCGTCACGGCCATCGCGCCGGACGGTCGTATTCCCGGTCGGCGGAGTCGGCCCGTGAGGGCGTCGGGACCCACGCGGCGATCAGAGCCATCGCAGGCCCGCCTCCGCCGCCGACAGCCACCAGGTCAGCTCAGTCCCGTGACCGCCAAGTGCCTTCTCCCACCCGAAATTGACCACGCTCCCCAACAGGGCCAGTTCAAGCGAGCGCTCCCACCAGCCATCGGTGGCCACGCCGTGGAGTCCGAGGGCCCGGTGGTAGGCGTCGATTGCGGATTCCTTGGGCTGCGGAAGCCGGGCGGAATTGAGAGCCAGGTACCAGGCCAGGTCCGCGGTGGGGCATCCCTGTCCCGGCATCGCCCAGTCGAGCAAGATGGTGCGTCCGTCGGGCCGGCTGCCGAGATTGCCCATCTTCCAGTCGCCGTGCAGAAAGGTCTGCGGGGCAAGGCTTATGCCGGCGACCAGCGGCGATGGGTCGTGTACCAGCTCGCCCACGGGATCAGCGATGCTGCCAGCCACCGCGGCGAACCGTTTCCAACCCTCCACGATCAGCGGGGGCACCGCGTCGGGCCAGCCCTTCGCCGCTTCCAGCTCCATGCTCTCCGGACTGAACTCGAGGTAGCGGTGCTGGGATGGCGTCAGCTCGAGGTCGTCGGACCAGCCCCAGAACGTGGAGTGCAACGCGGCCATGTGGTCGAGGAAGCCCAGGTGCTGGTCGAGAGGCACCGCGTCGTCGCCCTCGGGCACCAACCAGTCCGAGACGTCGCGCATGAGGAGCGCCGCACCCCACCCGTTACGGCCAAGGCCGGATGCTGCTCCTACGACGGCATGGTCGATGCAGTCCGGCACCAGGTCGAGCAGGCCGGAGCGCCAGACCTGCAGCGGCCGGCAACCGACGTCGCCGCTCGAGCGCATGATCCAATCGTCGTCGACATGGAGGTACTTCACGACGTGAGGTTGGCCGTCGATTGTGACGCGCTCGAATCGGGCTCCCGACTTGGAGTCGGCGGTCTGCATCGGCCGGCGAGGTCCGGCACCGGCCAGCAGCTCGTCGACGCTCGGGGCCACCGGCCGGCCGGCGATCGGTCTCTGGATCATGACACCAGATTGACCGATCGGCCGCGCGGCCGCTCGCAACGTGTGCGCGAAAACCACTGAAAATCCTCGTAATCCCCATGTTGTCCTCTAGGAAGCCACAATTTCACGCGCGTAAGATCCACGTGAGAAGGCTGTGTGGGAGCGGCCCCGATCAATGGAAAACGTTTCCACCAGCGCAGCCCGCGGGGGCCGTCTAGTCCTTGCGTGCCCTCCGGCTTCGGGCGACGACAGCTCGAGTCGGGGTCCGCCGCTGGCTTCACGCGTCTGCTCGCGTCCGGAGGTTACTGAGAAGGGGAGACTTGGAATGAGCGCGGCGAGGAAGAGCTCTTGATCACCTACATCGATCCCGGCACAGGCGACGTCCCGGGTGCGAACGCCGAGAACGCCGTCCACAACATGGAGGCGTTTGCTCGCGAGGTCGCGGCGAGGCACAACGACAGTCATCTCGCGATTGTGGGCCGTGTCGACCGGGAAGACGGCAGATCCGCCTTCGAGCTCTGCGGTCCGGTCATCGGCAGGCATCGAATCGATATGCCCGGACTTCCGCTCGATCAGGTGCGCTTCGTCGAAGACGAGGGGCAGAACATCTGGAAATATCCGCGACTCTTCGTGGACGGAAAGCCATGGCTCTGGAAATACGCCGTCAACGTATGTGCCGCTGAGCGCAACGTCGACATGGCTCCAACAGCATCGGCGGTCGGCGAAGAGCACGCACACCTGGTCTGAGGGCCCCCGGCAGCTGACGGAGGGGTCCTCGGCGCCGCGGGGTGAGGAGCGTGCCGACAGTCGCGCTCCTCGCGCCGCGGCAGTCGAGGTGTGGCCGACCGTTTGCCGATGGGGGCGGACCTAGTGTGACGCCTTGAGATGAACGACGAGACATCCGAAAGGGTGCGCCGGGCACACGCGGCCGAGCACGGTGAGGCGGCCGAAGCTGCCGCTCGCAACTACATCTCCCAACTGCAGAGCGACCCCGCCCACCAGCTGAGTCGACGAACGATGCCGACAGAGCAGTGGGCTGTGGACGTCCTTCAGGACCGACTCGACCGCATGCATTCAGGTGGCGAACTGCTGATGTGCCCCCACCTCGGCCCGGGCGTAATGACGGTGGTGCCCGCGTACACGCCGGCGATGGTCTGCCAAGCCTGCATAGCCACTATCCCAACCGACGACGCAGGTCGCTCCTGCGCTCGCTGCGGCGGGGCCGAGACGGGCCACACGACTTTCGTGACCGTCGGTGCCAACATCGTCGTCGCTGATCTATGCCCTGAGTGCCGGCGGTCGGTCGAGTCTGGCGGTTCGTAACGGTCTCGATAGCACCACGAACCTGGGCGGGATTACCGGTGCTATAGCCCGGAAATCCCGCCCACGTTGCCCACATGCGGGCGCGTTCGCCGCTGGGCGGGGCATCGGGAGCCGCGCGACACCGCCACATCGTGCGGCTGTCGTAAATTCACCAGGAGCACTTCACCCATCGACCGACCGATCGCTCGAAGCAAGCGGAGAGGCAGTGGCCGACTCACCCCGACGCTGGACTGTGACGTTCACGCCACTTCGCCTGTTGGCAGTCGCCGCGACGGTCCTGGTCGGAGCTGGGATCGCCGCCGCGGTGGTGACGAGCCGGCACCCAGCGTCGTCCCCGCACCAGACACCTGGCACGTCCACGTCCGTTCCGCCGACCAGCGCGACGACCAGCTCCACGACCAGCCCGCCGACTTCGACGCAACCTCCGCCGCCCATCCACGTGACCTCGTATTCTCCTGCCCGCGGCCGGACCTCGGTGAACGGCACCTCCGAGATCAGGGTCACCTTCTCGACGGCGATCGCTCCAGGGTCGCCGATGCCGAGGCTCACGCCAGCCGAGCCCGGCCATTGGAAGGTCACAGGGGACGGGAGTCGCAGCATCATGTTCGTTCCCGCGATGGCGTACCTGCCCCTCACGGACGTCACGGTCATCGTTCCCGCTGGAAGCCGAGGGGTGCGGGCAGCCGACGGGGGGCACCTCCAGCGGCGACTGGTCATCAGGTTCCGGATCGCCGACGGATCGACCGTCAGACTGCAGCAGCTTCTCTCGCTGCTCGACTACTCGCCTCTGCGGTTCAAGGCCGCTCACTACGCCATATCCGAGACGGATGCCGCAGCTCAGCGGGCTGCGTTGTTCCGGCCGCCGGCCGGTTCCTTCAGCTGGCGCAACCGCGGATGGCCACGCCAGCTCACCTCGCTCTGGAAGGTCGGTTCCTACGATGTGATGACCAAGGGCCTCGTGATGGAATTTGAAGCCGATCATGGTCTCACGACCAACGGAACGACGAGCACGGCGCTCTGGCAGGCCCTGCTCAGGGCGCTTGCGACAGGCGAGAGGAATAACGGCGGCTACAACTACGCCATCGGTAATCAGGCCGAGCCGGAGTCCCTCACGATCTGGCACAACGGCGGCGTAGTCCTCCGTGCGCCCGCAAACACCGGAATCCCCCAGGATCCGACGGCCGACGGGAACTTCCCAGTCTTCGGCCGGTTCCGAAACGAGATCATGCGCGGCACCAATCCGGGCGGCAGCAAGTACGCCGACCCGGTGCAATACGTCGCCTACTTCAACGGCGGCGACGCTGTGCACTACATCCCGCGGGCGAGCTACGGGATCCCCCAGAGCCTCGGGTGCATCGAGCTCGACCTCGCTGACGCCGCGAAGGCTTGGCCGTACCTCGCCTACGGCACGATCGTCACGGTCATCAACTGACCGCCTGCAGGCTCGTGTCGGGGGGACCTATTCGCGCCGCAGCGGCTTGTAGCGGAGGCGGTGCGGCTGGTCGGCGTCTGTGCCGAGCCGGCGGTGGCGATCGGCTTCGTAGTCGCTGAAGTTGCCTTCGAACCAGCGCACCACGGACTCGCCCTCGAAGGCGAGCACGTGCGTGGAGATCCGGTCGAGAAACCAACGGTCGTGGCTGATCACGACCACGCACCCTGGAAAGCCAAGCAACGCCTCCTCCAGCGCTCTCAGCGTGTCGACGTCGAGGTCGTTCGTCGGCTCGTCGAGCAGGAGCACGTTCCCGCCGCTCTTAAGGACCTTGGCCAGCTGCACTCGATTGCGTTCGCCGCCCGAGAGCTGGCCGACCTTCTTCTGCTGGTCGCTGCCCCGGAAACCGAAGCTCGAGACGTAAGCACGAGCGTGCAGCTCGCGGTTCCCGACGACGATCCGCTCCACTCCTCCGGTGATCTCGTCGAAGACGCTCGCGTCAGGGTCGAGAGCATCACGGGACTGGTCCACGGTGGCGAGCACCACAGTTGCGCCGATCTCCAGGTTGCCGGAATCCGGCTTGTCGTCGCCGGCGATCATCCGAAACAGCGTCGTCTTGCCGGCGCCGTTCGGCCCGATCACACCGACGATTCCTCCGGGGGGCAGGAGAAACGACAGATCGTCGATCAACAGCCGATCTCCGAATCCTTTCACGAGCTTGTCTGCGTCGACGACCCGGTCCCCGAGCCGGGGGCCGGGCGGGATCGTGATCTCGAGCTTGTCGGACCGGCGCTCAGCCGCCTCGGCCTCGGCCACCAGGTCGTTGTAGGCGCTGATGCGTGCCTTTCCCTTCGCCTGGCGGGCCCTTGGGGCCATCCGGATCCACTCGAGCTCGCGTTGGAGCGCAGCTTGACGTGAGCGGTCGGCTTTGTCTTCTGCGGCGAGACGGCTTTGTTTCTGCTCGAGCCAGGAGGTGTAGTTCCCCTGCCATGGGATTCCGGCGCCGCGGTCGAGCTCCAGGATCCAACCGGCGACGTTGTCGAGGAAATACCGGTCGTGGGTGACCGCGACGACGGTGCCGGGATACTCCTGCAGCGTCCGTTCGAGCCAGGCCACCGACTCGGCGTCGAGGTGGTTCGTCGGCTCGTCAAGCAGCAGCAGGTCGGGCCTGGAGAGGAGCAGCCGGCACAAGGCCACTCGGCGGCGTTCCCCGCCCGAGAGCTGCGCCACGTCGGCGTCCGCCGGCGGCAGCCTGAGCGCGTCCATTGCGATCTCCAAGGTCCGCTCGAGGTCCCAGGCGCCGGCGGCGTCAATCTTGTTCTGCAGCTCCGCCTGCTCGGCGAGCAGGGCATCGATGTCGGCGTCCGGATCACCGAACGCTGCGCACACCTCGTTGAAGCGAGTGACGAGGGCCATCGTCTCGGCGATTCCGTCGGAGACGTTGCCCAGGACATCCTTGGCGGCGTCGAGCTGCGGTTCCTGCGGCAGGAAACCGACCGTGAAGCCGGGAGTCAGGCGCGCCTCGCCCGTGAAACCGTCGTCCACGCCCGCCATGATCCGGAGCAGGGAGGACTTGCCCGAGCCGTTGGCGCCGATGACTCCGATCTTGGCTCCTGGATAGAACGACAGATTGATGCCCCGAAGGACCTCGCGGTCCGGCGGGTAGAAGCGGCGGAGGCCGTGCATCGTGTAAATGAACTGAGCTGGCATGTACCCAAGTGTGGCAGTCAGGCGTCGAACACCACCGGCAGAGAGGCCGGCGCCCGGAACACGAGCCCAGTGATGTGGAGGTCTTCACTCTCGGGATCGAGGCGCAGACCGGGAAGGCGATCGAGCAGAGCGTGCAGCAGCGTGGCGGTCTCCATCCGGGCGAGATGCAGCCCGAGGCACAGGTGAGGACCGCCGGCGAAGGCGAGATGCGCTCGTTGCGGGCGGAAGATGTCGAACCTCTCGGCTTCTGCCCATCGCTCCTCGTCGTGGTTGGCCGAGCCGATGCAGGCGGTGACCGCTGACCCGGCAGGGATCTCGGTGCCCTCGAGGACGGTGTCGCTGACGCACGTGCGCGCCGTGATGGTGAGCGGAGGCTCCCAGCGCAAGCCCTCCTCGATGGCTTGAGGGATGAGGGTCCGGTCGCGTTCGAGGGCCTCCCACTGGACCCGATCGGAGAGCAGGGCGAAGACGAGATTGCTCGACGACCTGTAGGTGGTCTCAGCGCCGGCGGGAAGCAGCAGGCGCAAGAAAGCTACGATCTCCTCGTCCGACAGCCGCTGGCCTTCGAGCTCGGCATGGGCGAGGATGCTGATCAGGTCCTCCGCCGGCTGCAGACGCCGTTCGGCGATGACCGCCGTGAAGTATTCGCCGAGCTTCTGCGAGGCCTGAAGACCCCGTTCGACGTCGCTGATGATGAGCAGGAGCTCGATAGCAAGCCGGCGGAACGTCGGCAGGTCGTCAGCGGGAAGACCGAGCATCGCCGCGATCACCTCGACCGGAAACGAGAATGTGAGCTCGCGGACGAGATCGGCCGACCCCCGGGCGCACAGGGCGTCCAGGTGGCGGTCGATGATGGGACGGACGAGCTCGTCCTCCCAGCGGGCGATCGCGCCCCGCCTGAAGGCCTGCTGGATGAGCCCGCGGTAGGCGCGGTGCTCCGGCTCGTCCATGCTCAAGATGGTGTGGCCCATGACGAGCTCCATGCCTTCGTTCTCGGCCGTCTTCGAGGAGAAGCTCGCTCCGTCCCGGTAGACGCGCTCGACCGCCGCATGGCTGAACGCAGTGAACATCTTCTTGCCGCTCTTGCGCCCGTAGCGCTCGAGGACGGGGTCGGAGCCCTTCCTCACGAGGAGGGCCAGCCCTCCAGGGTGCACGGCGGCCTCGCGTCGCAGCTCGGCGAAGCGCGGGTAGAGCGTTCGTGCCACCGCCGCGCCCAGGCTGCGATCGAAGACCTCAAAGGGGTCGAATCCGTCGGTGTCGGACTCGTCGTAGGTGACCGTCGCCGTCGCCTCCTCGTGATCGGAGCCACCTTACCGAGATGCGCGAGGATCGCGGGATGGACAAGGGCGCGAGCCGTGAGATGAGGGCCGCCGTCTGCCGTTCGTTCGGCGCTCCGCTCACGGTCGAGGACGTTTCGATCCGCTCGCCGGCGGACCACGAGGTCCTCGTGCGGGTCGCGGCGTGCGCCGTCTGTCACAGCGACGTCGCCTACATCGACGGCGACTGGGGCGGGATCCTGCCGGCCGTGTACGGCCACGAAGCCGCCGGGATCGTGGAGGACGTGGGGGCCGGCGCCGACGCCGGCACGCTCGCGGCCGGCGATCACGTGGTAGTCACGCTCATCCGGTCCTGTGGGCAGTGCTCGAAGTGCCGCCGCGGACAGCCCACGCTGTGCGAGGGCCTTCCCGCCGCCGACGACACGGTCCTCACGAGCTCCACAGGCGAGCCCGTGCACCAGGCGATGCGGAGCGGTGCCTTTGCCGAGCTCGTCACCGTCGACGCGTCGCAGGTGGTGGCCATTCCCGGGAGCATCCCGCTGGAGAGCGCCAGCCTGCTCGCTTGTGGCGTGATCACCGGCGTCGGCGCAGTCCTGAACACCGCCAGGGTGGAGCCCGGCAGCACGGTCGCCGTGCTCGGCACCGGTGGCGTCGGGCTCAACTGCGTGCAAGGGGCGGCGCTGGCGGGAGCCGGAGAGGTGATCGCGGTCGACCTCGTCGCATCGAAGCTGGCCGTTGCGCGGCTGTTCGGGGCCACGCAGACCGTTGACGCGTCCCGCACGGACCCCGAGGCGGCCGTGCGCGAGATCACTGACGGCCGAGGCGTCGACTACGTCTTCGTCGCCGCGGGCGTGGGTCGACTGATCGAGAGCGGCGCCAGGATGCTCGCACGGGGAGGCACCCTCGTGATCGTGGGCATTCCGGCAACGGGAACGTCAATCTCCCTCGACCCCGTCGCGATCGCGGACGGGAGCCTTCGGGTTCTCGGCAGCAAGATGGGCGCCTCCCGCCCGCAGGAGGACATTCCGAGACTCGTCGAGCTGTATCAGTCGGGCCGTCTGAAGCTCGACGAGCTCATCTCCGAACGGTTCGAGCTCGAGCGTGTGAATGAGGCGATCGACGCCGCCCGGCGCGGGGAGCAGCTACGACCGGTCGTCCTCACCTCGAGCGGGATCAGCTGAACCACAAGCTCCGAAGGTAGTACTGGATCCACGGATCGCCCGTCTTCTGGGCCCCTGCCCCCTGCAGGTTGTTCGCCTGGCCCACGATCACGGGGTTGAACACCGGGATGATGTAGCCGCCGTAGTTGTAGTCCATCATCTGCATCTCGCTTGCGAGCTCGGCTTGCTTCGTCGGGTCGACGGTGCGAAGTGCTTCCTTGTAGATGTTGTAGTACCTCGGTCCGTACGAGCTCGTGTTCCAATGGGTCTCGTCCCAGGGCGCTCCGGGCACCATCGAGTAGCCGGCCTGACGAATGTACGGGTAGCCGCTCCACCAGTCCTGGGCAAAGGCCCACTTCAGGTAGTTCGGGCCGAAGAACGAGGTGCTGGTGATCGAGCTGAGGTTGATCGTGATCCCCGCGGCGCTCGCCTGCTGCTTGAGGACGGTGGCCATTGAGACGGCGCCGGTCTTGATCGGCGCCGTGACCAGCGTCACCGTGAGGTTCTCCTGTCCGGCCTTCTTCAAAAGAGACTTCGCCTGCGCGATGTCCTGGGAACGTTGGGGGATCGACGTGTCATAGTCGGCCCCGTTGATGCCGAAGATGTCGTTGCCGATCAGCCCGTAGCCACCGAAGACGACCTCGCGCATCTGCGCCCGGTCGACGACTAGTCGCATCGCCTGGCGGACACGGTTGTCACTGAAGGGCGCGGCGTCGAGTCGCATCGTGAAGGGGACCCACCCCGGTCCCTCCCAGATCTTGACCGTCTTGCCGCCCGCCTTGAGCGTCGCGATGCTGGCATTCGACAACTGGTCGGCGCAGTCGGCCGCGTTCGAGAGCAGCGCGTTCACCTGGGCGGTCTCGTCCGCGTAGTCCGTGATGACGACGGAGTCGAAGTAAGGCTCGCCGGTGCGCCAGTAGTTGTCGTTGCGCGTGAAGGTGCTCGTCGATCCCGGCGTGAACGACTCGTACTTGAAGGCCCCCGTGCCGACGGGCTTCTTCGGGTTGTATCCCTCCGGCACGATGCTCATCTCGCCGTCTCCGATGAGCGTTATCGGCAGGATGGAGTAGCCGGCGGTCATGGGGATCTTCAAGGTGTAGGCGTCCAGCTTCTTCGCGTTCTTGAGGTCCATGAAGGCGAGCCCGGAGGCACCTGCGAACTTGTTCGTGATGATCCGATTGAACGTGTAGAGCACGTCATCGATCGTGAAGGGCTTGCCGTTGTGGAACACGACGCCCTTTCTGATCCGGATCGTCCACTCGGTGGCGTCGGCGTTCGGCGTCAGCTCCTCGGCGAGCGCAGGCTGCGGGATCGCGTTTGCGTCCACCTCCATCAGGCAGTCGTAAAGCTGAGGGGCGCGTGCGAAGTCCAGGTTCTCGACGCAGTTGTTTCCGTCGAGGGTGTCCGAGGTACCGCCGCCCGAGCTGGCGAGGCGGAGCGAGCCGCCCCGCTTCGGCTTGTTCGCCGCGCTGGTGGTCGTCGTGGTGCTCGAGCTCGTCGTGCCGGAGCTTGAACCTGAGCCGCACGCCGCCAGCAACCCACCGACCCCCACGACCGCGGCGCCGCCGAGCGTGCGCTGCAGGAAGTCCCGGCGTGAGTGCCTCGAGGGATCGGATGCTGCGTTTGCGTCAGAATCCATGAGCGCAACCCCCTTCTCGCACGCCCCCATCGGCGCTGACACCGAATCGTAATGCGAGGCGCGCAGCATAGAACGGTCACCAGGTCTGGGCAAGGCCCCCCACGGCCAAAATAGGAAGAAGCCGAGGAAGGACGGGCATCGATGATCCACGAGTGCAACGGCGTCGACCATCGTCTGGAGTCCTACGCCGCCCGTGATCGCCGCCTGCTCGCGCTCGTGGAGTCCTTCAGCCGTCGCCTTGTCGCGTCGCTCCAGCAGGGTGCGGACCTCTCCAAGGTCCTCGCCGCCCTCGATCCGGACCCGGCCCGCTACACCTGGGTCGACGAGGGAGGTGGCCTCGTCGAGGCTGTCCTCGAGGAGGCCGAGTCCGAGCTCGCGGCCGCGCCACGCCTACCCGGATTTCGGAGCCTGACGAGCTCTGTCCTTCCCGCCACGCTGCCCGCCGCCCGCCCGGCGCTCGCCACTGCGCCCGACGGATCGGGCCTCGTGGCTTGGATCGAATGGGAGGAGCATTCCGGCGAGCGAGTGGTCGGCCTGCCCGTCGACGCGTCCGGCAGCGCCACCGGCGAGCCGTGTGTGGTCTCCGGTCCGCTGGGCGACTGCCTCCGGCCCAGTGTGGCCTTCGACGGCGACGGCACCGGCTGGATCTTCTTCGGTCTCAGGCGCGACGACGAGGTCGGCGTCTGGTGCAGCCGGCTGTCGGGCGGTGGCTTCAGCGAGGCCGAGCTCGTCAGCACGACGCCGCACCCGTCCTTCAACCAGGAGGTGGTCCGCCACGACGACGGCAGCCTGGAGTGCTGCTGGCAGGGATATCGCGACGGGCGGTTCGGAATATTCGCAAGACGCCAGCGCAAAGGAGGCTTCGGAGAGACGCGGCTTATCAGTTCGGAGTCCGATCGCAACGTCTGGGACCCGGCGATCGCGGCCGACGGCAAGGGCACCGTCGCCCACGCCTGGACCACGTACGGCGAGGAGGGCTACCAAACCTCACTACTGGTCCGTCGAAAGGGCGAGGGGCCGCACCGTGAGACGTTGCGCGCCCCCGGCTCGTACTCGCTCCATCCGAGCCTCGCCTTCGACCGGGACGGCTCGCTCTGGTGCGCGTACGACGCCGTGGCGCTCGGCGGTCACGGGGGATCGGGACCCACGAGGCTTCGTACGCGGTCGGAGATGGAGCTGCCTCGCCGGACCGGGACTCGCCCGGACGGGAGAGCCGTTCCGGGCGACCTCGCGCCGGACGTCCGGGCCGAGGTCGTCGTGGTGCGCTTCGCCGGCGCCGAAGGCGATGCCGAGGGCACGGGAACGGTCGGCACAGGCTCGCTCGTCTCGCCGTCGGGCCTGCCGCGTGTCGCCACGACCGCGGAGGGATCGGTCGCCGTCGCGTACCGGTGCCTGAGACGCCTGCCGCTGATGCTGTACTTCTGGGACACCGTCCTCGAATGGCACGGATCGTCCGGCTGGCGCCGCCTCACAACGTTCGACCACGCTGACGGACCGCTCGAGGAGCCGGCGGTGGCGGCGGCGGGGCAGGACCTCGTCATGGCCTGGCAGGAAGATGGTCGCAGGGAGCGCGAGCTTGCCTGGACGGAGGGCTTCGGCGGTGAGGAGTGTGTGCGCCGCCGGGATCACTACGGCGAGGTCGTCTGGCACTCCTTGCACACCGGTGGTCGGATCCGGGTCGCCCGCGTCCCGCCGCCGCCGGTCTCGCCGCCGGCGCCGCCGCCTCTGGAGAGCGCGCCGACAGACGACCGATTCGCTCGGTTTGTGACCGCGCCCGGGCCGGTGGACGACTGCCGCCCCTGGGCGCGCGCCCGCGGCCGAGCTCCGTCCGAGCGGTACCGGACGTCGGTTGGAGAGCGCTCGCTCGAGCTGTACTGGGGGGACCTGCACCGGCACTCCCTCATCAGCCGGTGCACGGCCGGAGACGAGCCCGAGCTCGACGATTTCTACCGTTACTCCTTCGACGTCTGCGAGTACGACTTCTGGGCTGTCACCGACCACGCCGAGAACACGTCGCAGTATCAGTGGTGGTCGATCCAGAAACTGGCCGACGTTCTCCACGTCAAAGGAAGGTTCGTGCCGTTCTACGGCTTCGAGTGGACGGCCGCCACCGGCCACCAGAACGTCATCTACGAGTCGAGCCGCCGCGACGCCCCGATCTACTCGTCCACCGCCGCCGCAACCTCGACGCCCGACCAGCTGTGGGCGCATCTCCGATCGGCGGGACAGCGGTGCCTCACGATCCCACACCATCCCGGTTCGGCGATGGTGCCCTTCGACTGGTCGTACCACGCTGACGACCTGCAGCGCCTGGTCGAGGTCTTCCAGGCCTGCCGAGGCAACTACGAGGATGACGGCTGCTTTCGCCAGTACTCCGATGGCACGCTGACCGGGACGTTTGTGGGCGACGGGCTGCGACAGGGGCACCGTTTCGGGCTGATCTCGTCCTCCGACCACGGCAACGGCGCCAGCTACGTCGGAGCCTTCGCGGAGGAGCTGTCGCGCGAGGCGATCTTCTCCGCCCTGCACGATCGCCGCACAGTCGCGGCCACGACGCGCGACATCGTCGTCGACTTCCGTCTTAACGATTGCTTCATGGGCGGCGAGGCACCCGCGGCGCCGGTGGCCACGATCGAGGTCACAGCTCGGGGCTACCGGGACATCGCCAGGCTCGACGTCGTCGGCAACGGGTCGGTCGTCCGCAGCCTCGAGCCGGAGCTGGCGCTGGCAACGGGCGACGTGGCGGTTCCGACGCGGGTCGAGTGGGTGACAGGGGACACGCCGCGGACCGACTGGAGCGGCCACTTGGAGATCGACGGGGGCGAGATCCTCGAGACGATGTTCTGGTCGCCCGAGATCACCGACGTCGGCCGCGACCGTGTTGCCTGGTCGGCGGACACCCGGAACTTCCACTCCCAGTACGGCGCTCAGCGGGGCGGCGTCGAGCTCACCCTGCTCGGGCCGCGGGGGGCCACGGTCCGGGTCGTCACCGGGCCGGCCTCGGGCGAGACGACGCTCGGCGAGCTCGAGGAGAGCGGTCGCGTAGAGCTGGGTCGGGGCGAAGCGGGCAGCCTCGGCCTACAGCGGGCCACTGGCGGTCTGCTGAGCCTCGGGAGGCCCCAGCTCACGATGTCCTGCGAGCTGGCGGTCACGCGTCCCAGCTGGTACTACGTCCGTGTAACCCTCGAGGACGGTGAGATGGCCTGGTCGTCCCCCGTCTGGATCACTCCGAGCGGCGGAGCGGAGCCTTCCTGAAGCCGGCAAGGTCGGGCTCCTCGAGCTCGCCGGTCTCGAGATGGAGCCGCTCGCCGCGGTAGGGGTGACGAGCGGTGACCTCGTCGTCGAGCTCCACTCCGAGACCAGGCCCGTCCGGGGGGAGGAGAAAGCCGTCGGCGAAGACCAACGGCCGCGTGAGGATTTCGGCGGCGAAACCGTCACTGCGCTCGATGCTCTCCTGGATGAGGAAGTTCGGCGTGCTCGCGGCGAGATGCAGGTTCGCCGCCAACTCCACGGGGCCGGCGTAGAGATGCGGCGCGATGTCCACGTAGCAGGCCTCTGCGGAGCTCGCGATCTTCTTTGCTTCGAGGAGCCCGCCGACGCGGCCGAGCGCCATCTGCAGGATCGCCGCCGCCCGGCATTCGAGCACCCGGGCGAACTCGTACTTCGTCGCGAGGCGCTCCCCGGTCGCAATGGGGATCGACGTCGCCCGAGCGACGAGCGCCATCTGCTCAGGCATCTCGGGAGGGACCGGCTCCTCGAGCCAGAGAGGATCGTAAGGCTCGAGCGCGCGGGCAAGACGTATCGCGCTCGACGGCGTCATCTGCCCGTGCGTGCCGACGAGGAGGTCAGCGGAATCGCCGACCGCGTCGCGGACCCGTGCCACGTAGTGCTTGGCGCGATCCACGGTTCGAGCCGACAGCTGTCTCGGGTCGAGGGCCGAATAGTTCATGAGCGGGTCGAACTTGAGCGCCGTGAAGCCCTGGCTGAGGTAATGGCCTGCTCTTTCGGCGGCGAGGTCGGGATCGAAGTACACGGACTCGTCTGCCCCGGGCTCCGGATAGATGTATGTGTAGGCGCGGATCGCGTCCCTCACGCGGCCACCGAGGAGGTTGTAGAGCGGTTGGCCCGTTTCTTTGCCGATGATGTCCCAGCACGCGGTTTCGAGCCCGCTCAGGACCGCCACGACCGAGGTGTCCGGCCGCTGGGTGTAGCCGCGTGAATAGACCTCGCGCCACAGGTGTTCGATCTCGAAGGGATCGGCTCCCAGCATCGAGCGCTCCGCGACGTCGTCCACCATCTGGACGATGACCGGCGGCCTGAAGGGCACGCCGTAGACCTCGCCAAGCCCCGTGACGCCGGAGTCGGTCGTCGCCCGGACGAAGACCCAGAACGCGCCCCCGTTGTGCGGAGGCGGGGTGCCGACAACGATCGTCTCTACGTCTGCGATTCGCAACGCCCCTCCATGTCTCGGCCCCTTCTTCAGTTCGCTCCGTCATGCGGCTCGAGGTGCTCGACCGGCACGCCCCCATGACGCCCCAGAAACTCGATGATCCGCCGCTGACGATCCTCTCCCTGGGACGGGGCGCCGGCCATCGGGAAGAACGACAGATGCGATCCGCCCGGGTATCGGACGTACTCCACCTTCTTGCGGAGCCACTTCAGGGCCACGTAGAACTCATCGGCCTGGCCCGGAGGACATCGCAGATCCCCTTCGTTCACGTAAAGGAACACAGGCGTCTCCACCTTGGGCACGTAGGACAGTGGTGAGCGAACTGAGCTGCCGCAGGGCTCGCTTGTCGACGTCGTAGACGAACAAGTGGCGTCTGCCCTCGGACCAGGCTTCACCGTCCAGGCGGTTGGAGAGACCACGGACCATGCCACCCGCCCGCCGTCCTCGGATAGCTGCACATCCTCGGCCCAACGAACCAGCCGCAGGTCGCCGGGTCCCATCACGTGTCGCGCCATGGTCGAAGCATCACACGAATCGAGCCCTTTTTGCTCGTTGGTGCCGGGTTCTGAGAGAGGATGCCCCGATGGGAACTGCAGCCATCCGGACAGCGGGCCTCAGCAAGCGCTACGGAAGCGTCGACGCGCTGCGCGACCTCAACCTCGAGATCGACGAAGGCGAGATCGTCGGCTACCTCGGACCGAACGGGGCAGGAAAGACGACGACCATCCGGCTCCTGCTCGGGTTGATCCACCCTTCGGGAGGGCGCGCCGAGATCTTCGGGATCGACTGTCAGCGCCAGCCCGTGGAGGCCCATCGCCAGCTCGCCTATGTCGCCGGGGAGGCCAACCTGTGGCCCTCTCTTACCGGCGCCGAGACCCTCTACCTGCTCGGTCGTGTTCAGGGACGCATCGACGAGGCGTATAAGGAAGAACTCATCGAGCAGTTCGACCTCGACCCTTCGAAGAAGGTCCGCGCTTATTCCAAAGGCAACCGCCAGAAGCTGATCCTCATCGCGGCGCTCATGTGCCGACCCCGGCTGCTGCTTCTCGACGAGCCGACCAGCGGGCTCGATCCGTTGATGGAGCAAGCGTTCCGCCGCTGCGTGCATGAGGCACGGGCTCGAGGCCAGACCGTCTTCCTGTCGTCGCACATATTGAGCGAGGTCGAAGCGCTATGTGACCGGGTCGGTATCCTCCGCGCGGGAAACTCGTCGAGATGGGCACGCTCGAAGAGATGCGCCACCTCTCGGCCCTCACCGTGGAAACGACATTCGACGGTCCCATCCCCGACCTGTCCCAGGTCCCGGGCGTGTCGTCGGTCGAGGTGGAAGGGCGCGTCGTGCGCTGCCAGGTCCGCGGGTCCGTCGAGCCGCTTCTGAAGGTGTTGGCAGGATCGAGCGTTCGCGAGCTGCTGAGCCGGGAGCCGTCGCTCGAGGAGCTCTTCCTCGCCCATTACGGTGCCGGGAGCGATGCGGCGGTCGTGTCCGACGATGCGGGCTGAGGTCGCGCTCTGGTCAACGGCCCGCGTGGGAGGCTCGCCGGGCCGCGTGGTGGCTCGTCTGACAGCCCGGAAGTCGCTTCGCTCGGGGATCGTGTGGGGCTACGTCTTCGGCTTGACGGTCGCGTCGTCTGCGCTCGGGTACGTCTCCGCCTACCCAACGCCGGCGTCCCGAGCGAGGTTTGCCGCCACGTTCGGGTCGAACCCGGGCCTGAATGCCATCACCGGCCCGGCGATCAAGCTCGACACCGTCGCCGGCTACACCGTGTGGAAGTCCCTGGCCTTCCTGAGCGTCCTCGGCGCCGTCTGGGGCCTGCTGACCGCGACTAGACTGCTCCGCGGCGAGGAAGATGCCAACCGTTGGGAGCTGCTGCTCGCCGGCCAGACAACCAAGCGACGAGCCACTGCTCAAGCTCTCGCCGGTCTCGCCGCCGGTCTCGCTGCCCTCTTTGTGCTCACCGCGCTCATCTCGATCGTGATCGGGCGTTCTTCGAAGGTGCAGATCGCACCTCTGTCCATGAGCTTCTTCGCGGTCGCGATCGTCTCGAGCGCCGCCGTCTTCCTCGCCGCCGGCGCCCTGGCGAGCCAGTTGGCCGCCACCCGGAGGCAGGCCGCAGGGTACGCGGGAGCGGCTCTCGGCGCCGCGTACGCGCTGCGGATGGTCGCCGACTCCGGTACCGGCCTCGCCTGGCTGCGATGGGCAACGCCGCTCGGCTGGGTGGAGGAGCTCCAGCCGCTCACCGCGCCGCGACCTCTGGCTCTGTTGCCGATCGTGGGACTCACCGCTGCGTTGGTTGCGGTTTCCGTGCATCTCGCCGGGAGCAGAGACCTCGGCGCGAGCATCCTGCCCGACCGGTCGAGCGCGAAACCGCACACCCGGTTGCTCTCGGGGCTGGTGGGGCTGACCCTGCGCCTGGCTCGTCCGACGCTTGTCACTTGGGCCGGCGCGATCGCCGCCACGGCTCTCCTGCTGGGATTCGTCGCCAAGCAGGCGGGACGCGCATTCACGAGCACGCCGAGCATCGAGAAGGTATTCAGGAAGCTGGGCGCTCATGGGACGGGGGCTCAGTCGTATCTCGGAGTGGCGTTTCTGATCATTGCGTTGCTCATCGCCTTCGTCGCGATCGGGCAGGCGACCTCGACACGAGAAGAGGAGAGCGACGGTCACCTCGAGCATTTCCTCGTACGTCCCGTCTCTCGCGGAAGGTGGCTCGCTGAAAGGGTGTTGGTGAGCGTGTCGGTCCTTGCAGCGTGCGGGGCGATCGCAGGTGTCTTCGCTTGGCTCGGTGCGGCGAGCGAACACACGGGCTTGGGATTCGCGACCGTGCTCAGCGCCGGCTTGAGTCTGGTCCCCCCGGCAATCTGCCTCCTCGGAATCGGGGTGCTGACGATGGGCGTCTGGCCACGCGCGACGAGCGTTGTCACCTATGGCGCGCTCGCCTGGTCGCTCCTGGTCGAGGTCGTCGGAGGAGCGGTGAATCTGAACCACTGGATCCTCGACACCTCGATCTTCCACCAGATGACAGCGGCGCCGGCGGTGGCCCCGAATTGGGTGACGGGCTCGGCCCTCGTCGCCGTCGGGGGAGCATCGGTTTTGGTCGGCGGGGTCCTGTTCACGCGCCGGGATCTGGCGGGGGAGTGACGGCTGGGCAACCCGGTTCGCTCCGGCGACTATCCGACGACCAGTCGGCCCTCGCGGATAAGGCGCAGGCACGCGTCGACGGCGTCGGGGTCGAAGAGCCGGCCACGTCCTGCTTCGAGTTCCTTCGACATCAAATCCACCCCGAGAGCGGGTCGATACGGTCGATGGGACGACATCGCCTCGGCAACGTCGGCGACGGCGATAACCTTTGCACCGATTCCGATCTGGTCGCCGGTCAGGTGGTTCGGGTAGCCGGAGCCGTCCAACCTCTCATGGTGCTGAAGGACCATTTCAGGAATGCGGCCCGGGAAATTCACTGTCTCGAGAATGTCGTGCCCGATCTGCGCGTGAGCTTGGACCAGCTGCATCTCGATTTCACTGAGACGACCGGGACGAACGAGGATCTCCGTCGGCACGCCGACCTTGCCCAGGTCGTGAATCCGAGCTGCGAGCTCGATGTCGTCGATCATGGCGGGGTCGCAACCGATCTCGGAAGCAATCGCAGAGGCCATCGCTGCGACGCGCTTTTGGTGACCCGCGGTATAGGGATCGCGGATCTCGACCGTGGCTCCGAGAGCGGCCACGACAGTGTGAGTGAGAGCGTTCTGGCTCTCCTCCAACTTCTTACGATCGGTGATGTCCACGACGACGATACCGATGCCCGCGGTCTCGCCGCTGACCACAATCGGGTAAAGGCTCGTCAGCCAGTAATGGGGCACTCCTGGGTCAGCCGCCGTCTCGCCCATGACCTCTTTGATGGAAGCGGGGGCTCCCGTTTCGAGGACTTTTCGATACGTTAGTTCGAGTTGTGGCCACAAGTCGGGTACTACTTCGGCAACCGTGCGGCCGAGCTGGTCGTTTACCGAGCTGCCGTGGACGTCGGCGAGCATCTGATTGATTCGCACCATCCGGAAGTCACGATCGACGAACCCCAGCCCGACCGGTGTCGATGACTGGAGCACGTCGAGGAGAGAGACGGTCTCCGACGTCTCCCGCCGCGCCTGACGTAGTTGCTCTTCGAGGCGCACGCGGTCTTCGCGCTCGAATTCGGGCCACGGGCGCCGTCCGGCCCCGTCGCCAGGCGAGCTGGCCGCGGTGGCGACGCCGCCTCGGCCGTTGGCCTTGGCCCGGTAGAGGGCAGTGTCGGCGTCGCGAACGAGCCGCTGGGCGGTTGGCTCGGCGGGATCGAGCGTGGCGATGCCAATGCTCAGGGTGATGCCGATGTCCGAGCGTTCGCGGACCGCCGTGGTCATCCTCTCCGCCAGATCGAGAACACTGTCGTATCCCCCGGGAGAGCCGTGGTCGAGATTGGCAGCGGGGAGCAAGACGGCAAACTCGTCGCCGCCGATTCGGGCGACGATGTCGGAGCTGCGCACCACGCCCTTAAGGACGGCGCCGACCGCGGTGAGGGCCGCGTCGCCGGCGGGATGACCGTGGGTGTCGTTGAACGATTTGAAGAGATCAACGTCGGCCATCATCATGCTCAATGAGTGGCCATATCGCAGTGAGCGGTCCACTTCGCTGGCGAGCCGGGAGTAGAAGGCGCGATGGTTGAGACAGCCGGTCAGCGCGTCCGTCTCGGCAAGCCGGGACAGCTCGTCGAGCGTGACCGTCTCCTTGGCCTGCAGTCGCGCCCGGCCGCGCGCTGAGACGACAGAGAGCACAATCGTGCCCAGGACAAAGGCAGAGAGAATCAGGAGTTTGCCTGCAGGACTCGCACGGTGCGGGTCGGTGATCGAAACGACGATCACGATCTCCGCTGCGGCGGCGAGGCCACAGATCGTCACCTGTGACTCCGGCAGCGCCAGGGCGGCGCTCATGACCGGAAGCACGGTCAGGTAGACGAGAGGGCTGTTGATCCCACCGTCAAGATGGACGCAGAGTGTCAGCACGATTCCTGACAACACGGTGGAAATGAAGATGAGTTGAATACGCCAGGATCTTGCGGCAATGCGGGAAGCGAAGGCACCCACACTAATGGCGATGGCGATGCTCAAGCAGGCGATCGCTATGAGAAGTGGGCGGTGACTACCTGAGGGTGTGAGCAAGAAGTAAAGGAGTGCAGCAAAGCTCTCACCTGCCAGAACGGCGTAGCCGAGTCGAATATGAGTCGCCCAGAACTCTTGCCAATATCCGGCTCGGTGCGAGCCCGCAAGGCTGGGTATGCTCACCGGCGACCCCTTGTTTCCAGCCAGACGTTCGGCTCGTGGAAGGAATCGCCGCATAGGAAAGGTATCGACGGCGTGACGCCGGGCCTTGAGCGCCGGAAGCGCCTACCGCCGCGGGGCGCCCCCACCGTCAGACGGGCGACTCAACGCAGGTGACGGCGACGCAGCTGGGGCTCCTTGATTGCCAGCGCCTTGACCCGGATCTTGCAGTCCAGGACCTGGCAACCGTCGGGTCCGGCCAGGACGGGATTCAGGTCCATCTCGACGACCTCGGGCAGGTCCTCGGCCAGCCGCGCCACCCGGCAGACGACGTTTGCCAAGGCGTCGATGTCGGCGACGGGGGACCCCCGGTATCCCATGAGGAGCTTGGAGGATCGCAAGGAGCCGATGAGCGCGACCGCGTCGGGCCGGTTGAGTGGCACGAGCGAAAGAGCGCGATCTCCGAGGATCTCGGTCGCCGTACCGCCGAGACCGAACATCACGAGTGGGCCGAACAAGGGATCCTCGACAAGTCCGACGATTGTCTCGACGCCGGGAGGAGCCATCGGCTGCAGGATGACCGCCGCATCCGGCCCGAACCTTGCGAACAGCGAGTCGCTCGCCGCAGTGACCGCCTCGTCGCTCGCAAGGCCCAAGTAGACACCTCCGACGTCGGTCTTGTGCACGACACCTGCGACGTCGATCTTAAGAGCAAGCGGGTAGCCGAGGCCGACTGCAGCCTGGAGAGCCTCGGCGGTCGACGTGGCCCGCAGGCTTCGGACATGTTCAATCCCGTAACAGCCCAAGAGCGCGTCTGCCGCGTCTGTCCCGAGCCAGGCGTCGTTCGAGCTCGCAAGCGCGCTCTCGACGACTTCGCGCCCGCGCCCGGTCTCAACGTCAGCCAGGACCGGGGGAGCGACGTCCGGCTGGCGGCGCCACGTGGCGTAGGGGACGATGCTTCCCAGCGCCCGGGCGGCCGACTCGGGATACGCGAACGACGGCACCCGGACTCCGGCTGCGCTCGACTTCGACAGCCTCGCTGAGGGAGCGAAGAAGTTCGCCAGGATCGGCTTGGACGAAGTCGCTGCAACGGAGGCAACCGCCTCTGCTACATCGTCGGCATTGGTGACCAGAGGCGGGGTGAAGATCACGATTAGCGCGTCGATGGCGTCGTCGGCGAGGACGATCTCCAGCGCCCGGCGGTATTGCTCAGCCGTCGCCGAGGCGATGCAGTCGACGGGATTGCTCACCGCCGCTCCCGAGGAGAGGACCGATCGCAGCCGCTGCTGGGTCTGCGCTGACAGCTCCGGTACGGAGAGGCCGTGGCCCTCGCAGGCATCCGCCGCGAGCACGCCGGGACCGCCGGCATTGCCGACGATGCCGACGCCTCTTCCCTTCGGCAATGGCTGGTGAGTGACGACGTCCGCGACGTCGAATAGCTCCTCGAGGGTGTCGACCCGGATGACTCCGGCTTGCCGGAAGAGCGCGTCGACGCTGGCGTCCGGTGTCGCCATCGCTGCGGTGTGCGACGAAGCGCCACGCGATCCTGCTCCGGACCGTCCGGACTTGACAGCGATGATGGGCTTTTTGCGCGCGATCCTGCGGGCGATCTGGGAGAAATGCCGCGGATTACCGAAGGACTCCAGGTATAGGAGGATGACGTCAGTGTTGGCGTCCTCCTCCCAGTAGCGGAGAAGGTCATTGCCGCTGACGTCGGCCTTGTTGCCGACCGAGACGAAGCTTGACATTCCGAGGTCACGGCGCGTGGCCTCGCTCAGGATGGCGATGCCGAGTCCGCCAGACTGGGACGCGAAGGCGATGCGCCCGCGCAGCGGCGCAACCGGTGCGAACGTCGCGTTCATCGAGACGTCCGGCGCCGTGTTGACGACGCCCATGCAGTTCGGGCCTACGAGACGCATGCCGTGCCGGCGCGCCACCGTCACCAGCTCGCGCTCGGCTGTCGCACCGTCCGCACCCGTCTCGGCGAACCCGGCACTTATCACGACGAGCCCGCCTACCCCCTGCTCGCCACACGACTCGATGACCGAGGCAACGTTGGGAGCGGGCACGGCGATGACCGCGAGGTCCACCGGCACGGGCAGCTCGGACACCGACGTAGCGGCCGGGAGTCCGGCAATCTCGCCTCCGGCCGGGTTGACGGGATAGACGGCTCCGTTGAAGCCGCCGGCGAGCAGGTTCGTCAACAGCTCACGACCGATCGTGCCGCGCCGACGGCTCGCCCCGACGACCGCGATCGAGGCAGGTCGGAGGATCGGCGTCATCGACGCGACGTCGGAACGGCGGTCCCGTTCCTCGACCTTCTCGAGGTAGGTCGAGGTCGGCGCGAGCTCCATCGTGACGTGAACGACCCCTTGCTCGACAGAGGCGTGCTCTTCAAAACCGACCGTTCGGAAGACGCTGAGCATGCGACGATTCTGCGCGAGCGTGTCGGCAACGAACGTGCGGATGCCGATCGAGACCGCCGCGGATGCCAGGTGTTCGAGCAGGACCGTGGCGATGCCGCGACCCTGATGGTCGTCGCGGACCGTGAACGCCACTTCGGCCTTGTTGCCGCTACCGACGCGGTCGTAGCGGGCGACGGCGACCAGCGCGCCGTCGACCACCATGACCAGGGCGAGCCGGTCGACGTAGTCGACGGTCACGAAACGCTCGAATTCGGCTTCCGGGAGCACGCGCCGCGGACTGAAGAACCTCATGTAGAGCGACTCCGCCGACAGGCTGGCGTGCAGGAGCTTCAGGGCTGCCACGTCGGAGGGAAGGATCGGGCGCACCTCCGCCGCCCGACCGTCAGCCAGGAGGACCTCGGTCTCGAGATCCTCGGGGTAGCCCGAAGGCAAACTCGCCTTGCTTGTCATGCCGGAACTTCTACCACTTGAACTGACTCCCGGCCCCCGAGAACACCTGCCGGGCAGCGGTTCCGAGTGGGTAGCCTTTCGGTTATGGAGAATGCGAGTGTCGAGCGCACCTGAGCGTGAGTCGGGCCACCTGCTCGGCGCGATCTTCTCTGCGTCCCCGGACGCGGTCGTCGTCGTCGACGAGTCCGGAAGGATCATCCTGTCGAGCCCGGCGGTCACCGAGCTGTTCGGCTACTACCCCGAGGAGCTGATCGGCGAGCCGATCGAGTCGCTCATTCCGGCCGGTCGCCGGGCGAACCACGCCGAGCATCTTCGTCGGTTCTTCCAAGCGCCCCGCGCCCGACAAATGGGCGCGGGTCTCGAACTTTCCGGCTGGCACCGCGACGGAACCGAGTTCCCGGTCGAGGTGAGTCTCGCCCCCGTCGAGGTACGCGGGGCGCACTATGCGGCCGCCTTCGTCCGCGACGGACGTGAACGCCGGCGGGCCATCGATCGGCTCCATACGGTCAACGAGATCACCCAGAGACTGCTGGCGGGTTCGGACGTGGACGATCTGTTGCCTTTGATCGCACAGCGGGCACGGCGCCTCTGCAGCGCGGACGCCGTCTGGGTCGTGATCCCGGCGCCGTCAGGCCAGCTCGAAATCATTGCCGTCGACGGTCCGGGTACCGACGTGCTGCTCGGAGTCGAGCTCTCCGCAGAGAGCAGTCGTTCGGCTCAGGTGATGCGGACCGGGACCTCCGAGGTCATCGACGATCTCTCGACGGCGCCGAACGTCCCGAGCGGGACATCGGGACTCGATCTCGGACCGGGGCTCTACGTGCCGTTCGTCGCCGACGAACGGCACGTTGGAACACTCGTGCTCGGTCGGTTGAGAGGTGCACCCGCGTTCCAGCCCCTCGACGTCGCGTTCGCCGAGGTGTTCGCCGGCGCGACCGCTGCCGCCCTCGAGCTCGGCGAGACGCGTGCCGAGCTCGAGCGGCTCGGGATCGTCTCGGAAGACGAGCGGATCGCGAGAGATCTGCACGACACGGTCATCCAGCAGCTCTTCGCGATCGGCCTGTCGCTCCAGGCGGCGCGAGCAACCGCGTCCGGATCGCTTGGCGAGCGGATCGATGCCGCGGTGGACGGTCTCGACGGCGTCATCAGGGAGATCCGCAACACGATCTTTCGCCTGCCTGGTCGCACGGAGGCGGCAAGAAGCCTGCGCGACGAGATGCTGCGTCTCGGCGACAAGCATCGTGACGAGCTCGGGTTCGTTCCGCGGATCGCCTTCCACGGCCCAGTGGACGCGTCGGTTCCCGAAGCGGTGAGCTCAGAGGTGCTCCAGGTGCTCGGCGAGGGACTCTGGAACGTCGCCCGCCACGCTCGCGCCTCGTCGGTCGAGGTGGTCGTTTCGGTCGAGGGCGGTTGGCTCTCGTTGTCGATCGCAGACGACGGGATCGGCATAGCCGACGGGCCGCATGCCGGTAACGGCGTGCGCAACATGGTGACTCGGGCGATCAATCTCGGAGGCACCTGCTCCGTCTCTCGACGCGAGCCGACCGGGACGACCATCGCCTGGCGGGTGCCGATCTGACGACGTCTTGTCCCAGATCGGGGCGGTGAGAGGACTCGAGCTGCTGCTGGCGTGTCCAACGGGACTCAGGCCGTGGCCTTCCGGTAGAGGTTCAGCGCCAGAACGAGAAAGACCGCGAAGATCCCGATGCACCACACGATCGAGAGCCACAAGTCGTGGAAGACCGGGCCTCCCTCGAAGAGCGCCCGCACCGCGTTGATGACGACGGTCGCCGGCTGGTTCTGGGCAAATGGCTGAAGCCAACCGGGCATGGTGGACACCGGCACGAGGGCGGAGCTGGCGAAGAAGAGGACGAACATCGGCAGGATGGCTGCCATCTGCGCCGTCTGGGGATCTTTCACCGCGAGTCCAACTGTGGCGTAGACCCAGGTGAAGGCGTAGCCGAAGGCGACGATGAGAGCAACGCCGGCCACGCAGGCACCGAAGCTGTTGTGGAATCTGAAGCCGACGAGGACCCCGAGACCGATGATGAAGGCCAGCGCGAGTGCGCTGCGGCTCAGGTCGGCCAAGGTACGGCCGGCGAGGAAGGCGGACCTGGCCATGGGGAGGCTCCGGAAGCGGTCGATCATCCCTGCTTCGAGATCCTGGGCCAAGGCAAGCGCTGTCGTCATGCCGCCGATCAGCACGGCCTCGAGGAAGATCCCCGGCACGACGAAGTCGACGTAATCGACTCCGGGAACGTGGATCGCCCCTCCGAGCACGTAGCGGAAGAGCAGCAGGATGATCGTGGGTTGCACGATCGAAACGAACAGCAGCTGGGGCGTCCGGACAATCCGCAAGAGGTTCCGCTTGGTGATGCCGCCGATGTCGCGCACCGCCAAGCGCGGCGTGAGCGCCACGGAGGTCGGTGGGCGAAGGGTGATCTCAGACATTGGCCACCACCAGCGCCTTCTCGTTGTCTGGGCTCGTCGTGTGGCCGGTCAAGGACAGGAAGACGTCATCGAGCGAGGGGCGGCGGATCCCGAGGTCCTCGAGTGCCACACCACTGTCGTCGAGCGCCCGGCCCGCAGCGATGAGCTCCCGGGGTCCGCCCTTTATCGAAATGCTGACTCGGTTCAGATCGGGATCAAGTCGCGGTGGTGAGCTCCCGAGGCCGGCCACGAGCGAGGCTGCCCGTTCGAGGTCCGCCCTATGGCTGACCCGAACCTCCAGCACGTTGCCGCCCAGATGATCCTTGAGCTCATCAGCGGTCCCTGCTGCGACGACGCTGCCCGGAGTCGAGGACGACAATCCCGTTGGCGAGGTGTTCCGCCTCTTCCATGTACTGGGTTGTGAGCAGGACCGTCGTGCCCTCTCCCACCAGCTCCTCGACGAGCTGCCACAGGTCGTTTCGCGTCCTGGGGTCGAGCCCGGTCGTCGGCTCGTCCAAGAAGAGCACCGGCGGCCGGCCGATCAGGCTCGCCGCCAAGTCGAGCCGTCGCCTCATACCGCCCGAGTAGGTCTTCACGGGCCGGTCCCCGGCGTCAGCCAGCGACATCCTCTCGAGTGCCTCTTCGGCGCGGCGGCGATAGACGTGCTTGTCCAAGTGGTAGAGGAGCCCGACGAGCTCGAGGTTCTCGCGACCGGTGAGCAGATCGTCGACCGTCGCGAACTGACCCGCCAGCCCGATGATCGGTCGGATCGCCTTCGCCTCGTTGACGACATCAAACCCTGCCACCCGGGCGCGGCCGCTGTCCGGACTGAGAAGTGTGGTGAGCACGCGGACGAGCGTGGTCTTGCCGGCGCCGTTCGGTCCGAGAAGTGCCATCACCCGACCGCGTGCGACGGAGAGCGAGATCTCTTCGAGCGCCGGCGTCGAGCCGAACCGCTTGGAGACCTTGTCAACCTCGATCATCGGCTCGCTCACGTGTTGGCTCGGTCCCATCGTCTGATGTTCGGCGGCGAACGGCTCACCAGCTCAAGGATGTATCGTCGAGCTGGCGCCGACCAGAGGCGAAAGTCCATTCGCTCAGCCTCTTCGAGGGGGCGCCCGGTGTCGGGCCACGCCATAGCAGCGCTCGCCTGTCCCTGGCGGTGACGGCACAGGGCTGCGAGGATCGTTTGCCTTGGCGACCCATGACCGGCCCTTTCCGGCACCGCGGCCCCTGCGCGAGGTCCAGGTACCCCGCCATTCGCTGTCGCGGCTCGAGCCCCTTATCGGGCGCGATCGCTTTGAGGAGCTCGAACGCGCTGTGTCAATGGCTCGCGAACAGCTTCGAGGCAAGACCGTCTGGAACATCAACTCGACTGCCGCAGGCGGCGGCGTGGCCGAGATGCTCCTGGTGCTCGTCGGCTACATGCTCGATGCGGACGTCGACGTCCGTTGGCTCGTGATCAACGGAGATGAGGAGTTCTTCACTATCACCAAGCGGATCCACAATCGTCTGCACGGCATGAAAGGCGACGACGGCGATCTCGGACAGAGCGAGGCCGCTCACTACGGCGAAATCTCGCTCGCGAACGCCTCGACCGCGACCGAACAGGTCCGACCCGACGACATCGTCCTCCTGCACGATCCTCAGACTGCCGGGATGGCTGCGCGGCTCGTCGGGACGGGCGCTCGGGTCGTCTGGCGGTCACACATCGGGTGCGAGACCAGCAACGAGTGGACCGATCAGGCGTGGTCGTTCCTGCGCGACCATCTCGCCGCCTGCTCCGCCTATGTCTTCTCGGTCGCCTCCTATGTACCGACTTGGGTCGAAGATTCCCGAGCCTGGATCATTCCCCCCTCCATCGACCCGTTCTCGCCGAAGAACCAGGAGATGGGCAGCGACGAGGTTCTGCGCACGCTTCGAGGCATCGGTCTGCTGCCGGACGATGATCTGGGATCTCCGGGCCGGTTCACGCGCCGCGACGGCTCGGCCGGCCTCGTCAGGCGGCGAGCCTCGATCCTGTCTGCCGGGCCGCCGTTGCATCCCGGAGTCCCCCTCGTGGTCCAGGTGTCGCGGTGGGACAAGTTGAAGGACATGCCCGGAGTGATGAACGGATTTGCGTCCTACGTGGTCGGGCGGGCGGACGCCCAGCTTGCGCTGGTGGGTCCTTCCACGCCCGGCGTGACCGACGACCCCGAGGGAGTCGAGGTGTTCGCCGCGTGCGTGGCAGCCTGGGAAGCGCTGCCCTCCGAGGCACGCGAACGCGTGCGGCTCGTGACCTTGCCGATGGACGATGTCGACGAGAACGCCGCCATGGTGAACGCCCTGCAGCGCCATGCCACCGTGATCGTGCAGAAGAGCCTTGCGGAGGGTTTCGGGCTCACAGTCGCCGAAGGCATGTGGAAGGCGAGGGCCGTGCTGGCCTCGCGCGTCGGCGGGATCGCCGAGCAGATCGCGCCCGGGACCGGTCTGTTGCTCGAGGATCCGACGGATCTGTCCACCTTTGGAGAGATCCTCGCCGCGCTTCTCGCACATCCGGCCGAGATCGCCGAGCTCGGAGCTCAGGCTCGCCGTCACGTCCTCGAGGGCTTCGTCGGTGACGAGCATCTGATGCGCTATGCGCACCTGATCGCCTGGCTGTTGTCGTTCTGAGCCCTAGACGGAATCCCGCTCGATCGGGCACGTCATGCATCGCGGGCCACCGCGCCCGCGCCCGAGCTCGCCCCCTGCGACGGTCACGACCTCGATGCCGTGCTTGCGGAGCATCGTGTTCGTCGCGACGTTGCGGTCATAGCCGAAGACGACACCCGGCGCCACGGCCAGGTAATTCGTGCCGTCATCCCATTGCTCGCGCTCGGCAGCACGGACGTCCTCGTCGGTGACGAGCACCGTCACCTCGTCGACGCCTAGCGCGCTCGCCAACGTCTCCCAGAGGTTGTGGTTGTGCGAGACGGAAAAGCCGCCACCCTCGCCCGGCGTGATCGTCCACGAGCGGAGGTGACGGTCGAAGTACGGATAAAGGACGAACGTGCTGCGATCAATCATGGTCATCGCGGTGTCGAGGTGCATCATCGCGTGCGACTTGGGCAGCTCGACGGCGATGACAGTGTGTGCCTGTCCGGACGCGAACAGCCGTTGAGTCAGGATCTCGGCACCCATGGGAGTCGTGCGCTCGCCCATGCCGATCATGACCGTGCCGTTGCCGATCACGTGCACGTCCCCGCCCTCGACCGAAGCCGGAAGGTGGTTGTGATCGTCGTCGCCGTAGTAGGTGACGAAGTCCGCATCGGCGAACAGCGGGTGGTACCGGTAGATCGCCCTGCTGTGCAGCGTCTCACGCTGACGTGCGGGCTTCGCCATCGGGTTGATCGAGACACCACCGTAGATCCAGCACGAGTTGTCCCGTTGGAACAGATGGTTCGGCAAGGGCGCAAGCAGAAAGTCGTCGACGCGCAGCGTGTCCCACTTCAGGCTCCTAGCCCGCATCGGGTGGAGGTCTCCCTTCAGCACTCCTCCGACCAGGTACGAGGCAAGGCTGATCCCATCGAGGTCCTCCAGGAGACGCCGCAAGGGCTCGACGAGCGTCGGGCCGAGGATCTCGTCGGTACAGATGCGATCGAGGACGAACCTACGGCCCTCGCTCAGCTCCAAGACCTCCGCCAGAAGCTGGCCGAAGTAGTGCACGCGCACGCCCTTTTCCCGGAGCGACTCGGCGAAGGCGTCGTGCTCCTCCTTTGCCTTCTTCGCCCACAGCACGTCGTCGAACAACAGTTCACCGATGTTCGCCGGCGTGAGTCGGGACAGCTCGAGCCCGGGCCGGTGCAGGATCGCCTGGCGAAGCTGGCCGACCTCGGACTGGACGTTGAACCTCGTGGCCGTGCTCGCCATCTCGCGCCTCTTTCCTTCGGACCTAGACGACCGATCAGTGAGAAGGCTACCGGCCGGCACTTCGCCTCAATAGGGCCGAAAGTCCCACGTTTGCTCCATGATCGGCCGGTCGTACTGATGTCCTTCGGCCCTACCGGAACCCAACGGGCTCGCGAATCATGGGATCAAGGCGACCCGCCCCAAGGGCGAGAGAAAGGCAGGATTCAGATGGCACTCGCTCGAGTGGAACCGTCCGAGGCTCCCGACGCAGCACCTCCTTCCCCGGCTGCCAGAGCAGCCCGGGCACTCGGACTGCCGTCGGCGACGGCTCTCGTCATCGGCAGCATCATCGGTACCGGCGTGTTCACGATGCCGGGAGTCATGGCCGGCGCCGGCACGAGCTCGATCATCGTGCTCGGTGTGATCTCCATCGGGGCGTTGTTGCTGGCCGTGCTGTTCGGCCAGCTGACCAGGCGCATCCCCTCGAGCGACGGCGGCCTCTACGCGTACGCTCGGCACGAGTTCGGCGACTTCGCCGGCTACCTGACGGCGTGGTGCTACTGGATCACGGCGTGGGCCGGCAATGCCGCCATCGTCTCCTCCTGGGTGCTCTACGTCGAGGCGCTGTTCTCGATCACCCATCCCTCGGCTTGGACGAACTTCGGCATCGCGATGTGCGGTCTGTGGATTCCCGCAGCGGTCAACCTGGCGGGCATTCGCCAGATGGCCATGTTCCAGAACGTGACCGTCGTCTTGAAGTTCCTGCCGCTCGCGGTGGTAGGAATCGGCGGCTGGTTCTTCGTCCGTGCCGCGAACTTCGGCCCGTTCAACGCGACGGGCGGGAGCTTGTACAGCGGCATCGGAATCGCTGCGGGCGTTGCGCTCTTCTCGTTCATCGGCGTCGAGGTGGCCTCGATCACCGCCTCTCGAGTCAAGGACCCGAGAAGGAACGTCGGCCGCGCTTCGGTTCTCGGGACGGCAGCCTGCGCCCTCTTGTACCTCCTCGTCACCGCATCCGTGATGGGCCTCGTCGCCCACCACAACCTGGTCGGCAACGGCGCCCCGTTCGTAAACGCGTTCCAGACGATGTTCAAGAACTTCTCCTGGGCCGGCAAGCTAGTCGCCGCAGTCGCCGTCGTCTCTGGCATCGGCGCCCTGAACGGCTGGACGCTCGTCACCGCCGAGATGCCGCGGGCTGCTGCCGTCGACGGTCTGTTCCTGCCACAGTTCGCGAAGACCAATCGCGACGGAACTCCCTGGTTCGGCATCCTTGTCTCCACGCTCGTCGCCTCGGCGCTCATGGCCTTCGCCTACAGCGGCAAGTCCGGCCTGACGGTGTTCACGTACCTCGTCGACCTGTCGGTCGTGACCGTCGCGATCCCGTACTTCTTCTCCGCATGCGCCCAGCTTGCGTATCTGGTCTCCCGTCGGCGCAGGGTGAACGGTTGGATGCTCACCCGCGATCTCGTCATCGCCTCGCTGAGCGTGCTGTTCTCGCTCTGGGTCGGGATGGCGGCCGGGTACCAGTCGGTGTACCAGGCGATGCTGCTGCTTCTCGTCGGGATCCCGATCTACGGCTTCCTGAAGGCTCGCCGCGAGCGTCTCGGGCAGGTTCCCGAGCCGGACGAGGCGGTGCCTGACGACGAGGCCGTGGCGCTTGTCGCCGTGCCGGGCAAATGACAGTCCCTACCTGCCATTCCGCAGACACACAGTCTTCACGTGAAGGGAGTGAACTGATGACCACCAAAATAGCCCTCGTCCGTCCTCCGAGCCCTCGGCTCGCGGAAGGAATCGTGACCCACCTCGAACGCCAGCCCGTCGACTACGAGCTCGGTGCCAAACAATGGGACGCCTACGTGCAGGCGCTCCAGTTCGCCGGGTGGGAGACGGTCGTGGTCCCGGCAGCGGACGACTGCCCTGACGGAGTCTTCATCGAGGACACGATGATCGTCTACAAGAACCTCGTCGTCATCGCGCGTCCCGGTGCGGATTCCCGCAAACCCGAGGTCATCGACGCTGCAGCCGTCGTCGAGAGCTTCGGCCTCTCGATCAACCGGGTGCGCCCGCCCGGCACGCTCGACGGCGGCGACGTGTTGAAGGTCGGCGACACGATCTACGTCGGTGTCGGCCGCAGGACCAACCCTCAGGGAGCCCGCCAGCTGCGCGACATTTTCACCCCGCTGGGAGCGACCGTGATCGCCGTGCCGGTCCGCAAGGTCCTGCACCTCAAGTCCGCGGTGACGGCGCTCGCCGACGGCACCATTATCGGCTACCTGCCGTTCGTCGACGATCCTTCGGTCTTTCCGAGCTTCCGTTCCGTCCCCGAGGAGTCGGGCGCTCATGTCGTGGTGCTCGATGATCACCGGATCCTCATGGCGGCGGACTGCCCGGAAAGCGCCGAGATGTTCGCCGGCCTCGGCTTCGAGCCGGTCACTGTCGACATCAGTGAGTTCCAGAAGCTTGAGGGCTGCGTCACGTGCCTGTCTGTTCGCCTTCGGAGTCTCCTCGGCGTCGATTCGCCAGAGCTCGGCTCCGTCCGGGCATAGCCGATCGGAGAGGGCCTAACAACTCACCACGCCGCCGCAGGTAGGGTCGGTACTGAACTGACGGAGGTTCCTGATGGCGTTACGAGTGTTCCTGGTCGACGACCACGAGGTCGTACGCGGTGGCTTGCGCACCCTGCTCGAGGTAGACGGCGATATCGAGATCGTCGGCGAAGCCTCGACGGCCGAGGAGGCAGTGACGCGTGGCGTGGCTCTCGGTCCCGACGTTGCCGTTCTGGACGTAAGGCTTCCCGACGGCGACGGGATCGAGGTCTGTCGCGAGCTGAAGTCACGGTTGCCGAACCTGCAGTGCCTCATGCTGACCTCGTTCGCCGACGACGAAGCCCTCCTGGCGGCGATCATGGCGGGGGCGTCCGGCTACGTGCTGAAGCAGATCCGCGGCAACGACCTGTTGGACGCCGTTCGTCGGGTGGCCAGGGGCGAGTCCCTCATCGACCCGGCGATGACCAAGCGCGTGCTCGATCGGCTCCGGACGGGACCCGAACACGATGATCGCATCGACCAGCTCTCGGATCAGGAACGCCGCGTGCTCGACCTCGTCGCCGAAGGCCTGACGAACCGGCAGATAGCAGAGCGGCTCTACCTGGCCGAGAAGACCGTGAAGAACTACGTCTCGAACATGCTCGCCAAGCTCGGCATGGATCGACGCAGCGAGGCCGCGGCCTACGCCGCCCGGTTGTCCGAGCGCCAGAGTGCCCGTAAGGCCGCCCGGAAGGCGGATGGCGGCACGTTCCGGTAGAGGTAGGTGGCGCCCTAGGCTTGTTCGCTCATCGCTCCGCGAGGAGGGAGTCTTGTACCTCGAGGAGGAAGCGGCGCAGCGAGGACTCGGCCACACGATGCATGGCGACCCTGTCCAGGTTGAGACCGAGCGGACCAAGAGGCACCTGGTAGCGCCCATTGATCGCAAGACGCGTGTCCGACTCGCCGAGAGCTGATAGCTCGAGATCCGCTTCGAGCTTTGGCAAGAGCCGCTCGAAACTGGTGGGCTCCCAGCTGATCGGCACGATCACCTGCTGGTCGTGGACCCTGGGCGGACCGGCCATGATCGCGACCGTTAGGCCCGGTCGCTTTCCCGCAACGCTCACGCGCATCTTGGTCTTCACCACTCCCGGCGGGACAACCTGGTCGTCCCACGAGCTGCCTGACGTCGTTTCCTCGCCGAGGTCCCGCAACCATGCGGCGCTCTCGTCGAGGAGGACGGAGGCGAGCCGCTCGAACGGCACGCCAATATGGACGAAGTCGCTCAAGAACACCGCCCGCGATCCTCCGGGCTGATTGTCACCGGGGCTAGCGGCGTCCGTCACCGCACGGGCCCTCATCGCTGGCACCGGTCAGCCGCTGTGCTGTTTGTCTTCGGGCGCAAGATGAGTACCGGGCAGTGAGCGTGGTGGACGCAGGCCTGGCCGACCGAGCCGAGAGCAAGGCTGGAGAACCCGCCTCGGCCCCGGTTGCCCAGCACGAGCAGATCGGCTCCTTGGCTGAGCTCGATCAAGGTCCGAGCGGGGTAGCCCTCGACGATCGAGTGGACCACGGTGCCGGTGAAACCGTCTCCAAGCACCTCTTTCTCGGCGTCTCGAACGGTGAGTGCGGCCGCCTCCCTGGCTGCCGTTGCGATCTCGGTCATATTTGGCGCGAAGCTAACGACCGAATAGCCGAGGTGCCAGACGTTGACGAGGTGCAGCGTCCAGTTCCGCCACTTCGCGACTTCGGCCGCGTATGCAAGCGCCTCGTAACTCTCGGGCGATCCGTCGATACCGACGATCACCTGTCCCTCCCGTGCCGGAGCGCCGGTCGGCGCCTCAGAAGACTCGTTGTTCGTGGTCACTGCCACCACCTCCTCGCTCCATGGTGACGTCGAGGCCCCGAGGTTCCAAGGGCCGAAAGTCCCAATCTTTGCAACGTGGCGCTGCTCGCAGGGCAGTCGGTGCAGTCCGAGATTCGTCTTTCCTGCGAGCCCAACGCGCCCTAGCCTCAGTCCGTGCCCATCGGAGACACCGCCGTCGTCGACCGCGGCGGGCTCGAGCGGCTCATCGCTCTCTTGCGTGAGCGCGGCTATCGGGTCCTCGGTCCGGTCGTCCGTGACGAGGCGATCTCGATCGACGAGGTGCGCGGCGCCGACGACTTGCCCGAGGGGTGGCACGACACCCAGTCCCCCGGCCGCTACCGCCTCGAGCACGGGGACGATTCGGCGCTTTTCGCCTGGGCGGTGGGACAGGACTCGATCAAACCAGACGTCTTCGCCTCCCGTTCGGTGGTGTGGAGAGCGACCACCACCGAAGGAAGCCTTCGCTTAGAAGAGATCCGAGACGAGACTCCACCTACGGCCCTCGTGGGGGCCCGTCCCTGCGAGCTGGCGGCCCTCGGTGTGCTCGACCGGGTCTTCGGCGACGCGCCGCGCCAGGACCGCGCGTACCTTCGAAGGCGACCCGGCTTCGTGGTGGTCGTCGAGTGCGGATCGCCCTCCGGAACGTGCTTCTGCGCCTCGATGGGGACAGGCCCCGCCGCCGATGGCAGCTTCGACCTTGCCCTCACCGAGCTCCTCGACGACGGCGGCGGCCACCGCTTTCTCGTGAGGGTGGGCTCCGACCAGGGAGCCGAGGTGCTCGCCGGCCTGCCGACGCGCGCGGCCCGTGATCAGGACGCCTCAGCGCGCAAGGCTGTCGTGGAAGGAGCGGTCGCCCGCATGGGCCGCCGGCTCGACACCGACGGCCTTTCCGCGCTGCTCGCCCGCAACCTCGAGCATCCGCGCTGGGACAACGTCGCCGAGCGCTGCCTGGCATGTGGCAACTGCACCCTCGTCTGCCCGACATGTTTCTGCGCCACGGTCCAGGACTCGACCGACCTCGGAGGGACGGTCGAGCGCGAAAGGACGTGGTCGTCCTGTTTCGATCTGGCCCACTCCTATCTCCACGGCGGCCCTGTGCGGGCCACAACTCGTGCCCGTTATCGGCAATGGATGACGCACAAGCTCTCGACCTGGTGGGACCAGTTCGGAACCTCGGGCTGCGTCGGCTGTGGACGCTGCATCACCTGGTGTCCCGTCGGCATCGACCTCACCGAGGAAGCCGGGGCGATCCGAGCCACCGACGGCGACGTCCACCCGACGCACCCGGAGCAGGTTGCCGGCTCGCAGGGCGCCATACGATGACCGAGGAAGGAGCCGATCGGAGGTCCGTGCATGCCTGAGCAGATCGCGGATCTAGTTGCCCGCCACCCGCTGCTTGCAGGGCTCCCGGGAGACGCCGTGGAGCTCGTCGCGGGTTGCGCCCAGAATGTGGCGGTGAGCCCGGGCCAGCTCCTCCTGGCCGAGGGCGAGCCGGCGAACTCCTTGTACCTGGTTCGCCGCGGACGCGTGGCCATCGAGGTGCACGCTCCCGGGCGCGAGGCGATGGTCATCGAGACGCTCGGACCGGGCGACGTGGTGGGCTGGTCATGTCTGTTCCCGCCGTTCGTGTGGCAGTTCGACGTGCGCGCGACGAGTCCCGTCGGTGCGATCTCGGTCGATGCAGTCTGCCTGCGATCGAAGGCGGAGGCTGAGCCGGACTTCGGCTACGCGCTCATGAAGCGGCTGGCCTCGATCATGCTCGATCGCCTCCAGGCCACTCGGGTACGACTCCTCGATCTCTACGGCGACGGCGGCGGCAATCCGACAGAGCCCAGAGCCGAGCTTGCTGCGAGCCGGCGCGCGCCGGGCGAGACCACGACGGCCCGATGACCGCTCACGTCGCGGAGGCCGTGCGAACCGATCCGGGGAGCCTGGTGCCCGATCTGTACCGTGTCGTCCAACGGCGAGTTGAAGTCGGCGACGTCGTGACTTTGTCGCTGGAGCCAGTCGAGCGTGCGCCGCTCCCGTTTCGTGCTGGACAGTTCAACATGCTCACCGCCTTCGGGGTAGGAGAGGTGGCCATCTCGGTGAGCAGCGCGCCCGGCGCATCCGGACCGATCGAGCACACGATCCGTGACGTGGGTGCCGTCACCCACGCGCTGTGCCGCTGCGAGACCGGCGAGGTCGTCGGCGTCCGTGGCCCGTTCGGCACGGACTGGGGAGCCGAGGAGCTGTTGCACGACGACGTCGTCGTCGTCGCCGGCGGCATCGGGCTCGCTCCACTCCGCGGCGCCGTTCGCCACATGATCGGGGAGATTCCGCCAGCCACGACAGCAGCGGGATCTGTGCCGCTCGCCACGGCGGGGCAGAGCAGGCGGCTGATCGTCCTCGTCGGGGCGAGGATGCCCGACCAGATCGTCTTCGGCGAGGACCTCGCACGCTGGCGGGAGGCCGGGGCCGAGGTCCAAGTGACCGTTGACGTGGCCGACCGGAGCTGGCCGGGACCGGTGGGAGTCGTCACAACGCTGCTTGAATCCGCGCGGCTGGACCCGGCTCGGACCACCGTCTTGATTTGCGGGCCCGAGGTGATGATGCGGTTCACCGCCCGGGCCCTGCTCGACAAGGGGATCGTGCCGGAGCGGATCCGCGTCTCCCTTGAACGCAACATGCAGTGCGGCGTCGGCCTCTGCGGCCACTGCCAGCTCGGTCCGCTGCTTCTGTGCCGGGACGGGCCGGTCGTCACCTATGCCGGCGTCGTGGAGCAGCTCATGACCCAGCGTGAGCGATGACGGCGCGCCCCAGCCTCGCCGTGTGGAAGTTCGCCTCGTGCGACGGCTGCCAGCTGAGCCTCCTCAACTGCGAGGAGGAGCTGCTCACATTGGCCGGCGCACTGGAGATCGCGCATTTCACCGAGATGACCCGCGCCGAGGTCGCGGGTCCCTACGACCTGTCGCTCGTGGAGGGTTCGATCAGCACGCCCGAGCACCTCGAACGCATCCAGGCGGTGCGAGCCGCGTCACGCCGGCTGGTCACCATCGGTGCCTGCGCCACCGCCGGCGGGATCCAGGGTCTGCGCAATTTCGCATCCGCCGGCGAGTACGTGTCGACTGTCTACGCCCATCCCGACTACGTCGCGACGCTCGAGACCTCCACGCCCGTGGCGGACCACGTCGAAGTCGACCTCGAGCTGCACGGATGCCCGATCGATCGCCACCAGCTTCTCGAGGTGGTTACCGCCTACCTCGCCGGGCGTCGCCCTCACCTCCCTGGGCACAGCGTCTGCCAGGAGTGCAAGGGCCGCGGAACGGTCTGCGTGCTCGTCGCCCACGGCACGGCGTGCCTCGGGCCTGTCACGAGAGCAGGCTGCGGGGCGCTCTGCCCGGCCGTCGACCGCGGCTGCTTCGGCTGCTTCGGTCCGGCCGACACCGCCAACACCTCCTCGCTCGCTCGCTGGTTGCTCGCCGGGGGCCTCGAGGCGGTGGACGTCTCGCGCCTGTTCCGGACGTTCAACGCCAATGCCCCAGCCTTCAGGGAAGAGAGCCTCGCGCATGACCCATGACACGACCCGGCGAAGTTTCCACGTCGATGGCCTGGCGCGCGTCGAAGGGGAAGGCGAACTGTACGTCGAGGTCCGCGACGGGGAGGTCGGCGAGGTGGCGCTCAACATCTTCGAGCCGCCGAGGTTCTTCGAGGCGCTGCTGAGGGGGCGACGCCACAGCGAGGCGCCGGAGATCACCTCGCGCATCTGCGGCATCTGCCCGGTCGCTTACCAGATGAGCGCCTGCGCGGCGATCGAGGACGCTTGCGGTGTGTCCGTCGACCCTTCCATTGTGGCCTTGCGCCGGCTGTTGTACTGCGGCGAGTGGATCCAGAGCCACGCCTTGCACGTCCACCTGCTCCATGCACCGGACTTCCTCGGTTGCGAGGACGCAGTGGAGCTCGCCGCGCTCGACCGGACGCCGGTGGAACGGGGCCTGGAGCTCAAGCGCATCGGCAACCTGCTCATGGCTACCGTCGGAGGGCGCTCGGTCCACCCGGTCAACGTTCGGCTGGGCGGCTTCTACCGTGCTCCCGACCGGTCCGCCGTGCTCGCCATGGCCGAGCCCCTGCGGCGGGCCCGGGACGCAGCCTTGGCGACCACCGAGTGGGTGGCGTCCTTCGAGTTTCCCGATGTCGAGAACGACTATCGGTTCGTGGCCCTGCGTGGAGAGCACGCCTACCCCATCGAGTCCGGCAGGGTCGCGTCCTCTGAAGGGCTGGACACCGACCCGGCCGGTCTCGCCTCGCTGTCGGTCGAGGAGCAGGTCGCGCGCTCCACCGCGCTACAGGCGCGCCTCGAGGGGAAGTACTCCTATCTCACCGGACCGCTCGCTCGCTACGCCCTCAACAGCGCATTCCTGCCCGAGATCGCCCGCCAGGCCGCCGCCGCAGCCGGTCTGGGACCGGTGTGCCGCAACCCCTTCCGCAGCATCGTGGTGCGCTCGGTCGAGCTCGTCTTCGCCTGCGACGAGGCGCTGCGGCTCGTCGAGTCGTACGAGCCGCCCAGGCCACCGTCGGCGCCGGTCCCCCCGGTTGCCGGTGTCGGCACGGGTGCGACAGAGGCGCCCCGCGGCCTGCTGCTCCAGAGCTACGAGCTCGACGCCGAGGGGATCATCTGCTCGGCGCGCATCATGCCGCCAACCTCGCAGAATCAGCTCACGATCGAGGACGATCTGCGAGCCGTGGTGCAAAGCTCGCTCGCGATGTCCGACGAGCAGCTGACACGGCGCTGCGAGCAGACGGTGCGCAACCACGACCCGTGCATCTCGTGCGCCGCCCACTTTCTCGACGTGACCGTGGAGCACCATCGGTGACGAGCCGGCGTCGGGCATTCGCGGGCGACGACGGGCCGCCGGCTCAGCGCCGGCTGACCCCGATCGTGGTGGTCGCGATGGGAAGCGAGTGGCGCGGTGACGACGGGGTCGGGACGAGGGTGGCGAGGTCGTTTGCCGGGCGCATGGCCGTTGACGCCCTAGCCGACTGCCGCGTCATTACTCAGCTGGCTGATCCTCTCGACCTGCTCTCGTACTGGTCCGGAGCGGAGCTGGCCGTCATCCTGGATGCGACCAGGTCCGGCCTTGCCCCAGGAAGCGTCTCGCTCATCAGGCTCGAGCAACCGGTCTCCCGCCTCGCGGCCGAAGGCGACACCCCTCGCACCGCTGCTTGCGCGGTCGCGGGACGCTCTCCATCGAGCTCGCACGGTCTCGGGCTCGCGAACGTGCTCCGCCTGGCACGTGCGGTGGATCGCGCCCCGCGCAGCGTCGTGATCTGCGGTGTCGAGGGTGAGGACTTCAGTCCAGGATCCGAGCTGAGCCCCGCCGTCGAAGCCGCAGTCGACAAGGCGGCGGCCGTCGTCCTCGAACTCGTCGAGGAAGTTCTCGCGTGTGCGTGAGCCGGATCCACCTCGTGATCGGTGCCGTCGAAGACGGTCGCGTGACCGTGCTCGATCTCGACGGGCACGAACGAAGCGTCTCACTTCTGGCATACGAGGGACGCCCGCCAAAGCCCGGCGACTGGCTCGTCGCCCACAGCGGGTACGCGCTCAGCCCGGTTGAACCCGAAGAGGCCGAAGCCGCCCTGTCCGAGCTTCGGGCATTCCGGGAAGCGAGCACCCCGTGACGGCGCGGACCCTGCCCGGCTCGGTCACCTTCGCCCGCTTCGCCTATCCTCCGAACGCTCTCGGATACTGCGGGGGGCCGGACCCGGATTCGTTGCTGCAAGACCGCGGCCGGCGGAACCGCGGTGGGCGACCTGTCGGTCCGCGCCACTCGTTTCACCGGGGCGTGGCCCTACCTCGGTGTCATCGCCTCCAGCAACGGCATCGCAGACCCGCTCGACTGCCGCGTCGTCGACGCCTATTGGATCGGTAACTCCCTGCTCGGACGCGTCCCTGCGTCTGCGCTCGCCTCCACGCTGCAGGAGAGCTTCGAAGGACGTACGGGCGGGGACGTCGCGTCCGCCACCAAGGCGGCGCTCCTCGGCGGCGCCGCGAGCCACAACTTCCACGTCTTAGCGGTCTACCCGTGGCTTGCTCTGTTGCGGGCCGGATCAGGGCAAGCTCCGCTCAACGTGCTTGACAATTGCCGCATCCGATGTGCGACGGTGCTGTCGGTCGAGGGCGACGTTGTGACGGTTCGAGTCAGCACCCTTCGGATCGAAGGCCAGCTGCTCCTCGAAGGCCCGGGACGAACAGTGCAGGCACGCCGGAGCATCGATGGTGTCGGCTTCCTCGACGACCTCGTGCCAGGCGACGAGGTCGCCCTGCACTGGGACTGGGTCTGCCAGCGCCTCACGCGGGGGGCAGTCCGGCGCCTGCGGATCTGGACGGGCCGGATGCTGCGGGTCGTCAATGCACTTCCCGCGTCCGCGCAGAGATCTGGCCTTGCGACCAGCCCGCGGACGCGCTGATGCGGTCTGCCGAAGCAGACCGCATCAGAGCTATGTACCGAGGGAAGCGACCGTCTAGGCAGCCTTGGCCGCCCCTACGATCCCGGTCACAGCCGAGGTGGTGCTGGGCGCCTTGGCGTTCTGGCGGCGCTGGCGGTAGCCGGCGATCAGTCCGTCAATCCCGATCCAGCTTGATGCCTTCCACGTAGCCATGATCACGATGGCGAACAGTGCGTAGAACGCACACACGCTCGCCGTACCCGACATGACGTAGGTGAACAGCAGAGCGAGGCTTCCGAGGGCAGCCACTCGGGTGAACAGCCCCAGGCAGAGGGCGATACCAATGGCGAATTCGGCAACGGCCACCAGGATGCCAATGCCGCCGGCATTCGGGACGACAAAGCTGTGGAGGAAGCTGCCCCACCAGCTGTAGGCCGCAACGCCGTGGGAGGCGAAGCCTGCGACGCCGGCACCGTTGTTGTGCATGAAGTACGGGTTCTCCGCACCCCAGAGCTTGGCGACGCCAGCCTGGATCCACATCGCGCCGAGCCAGACTCTCATCGCGGTGTAGCCAACCGCCATCACCTTTGACTCCTCGAGCCACTTCACCCACTTCGGGCTGGTGCGCTCTGATGGGCTTCCGAGCAATGCAACAGGATTCTGCATGAGAGTTCCTTTCCTAAGTGGTCCGGCTCCCGCGGACCCTGTCTCCATGATCTGCGTCGAAGCTTGCGCCGACGAGGGCCGAAAGTCCCGTCCCGTCGGGCCGAAGGACCCTGCTGCCGCACGCGGCGACGGGTCCCGTTCGTCTGCAGGCCTGCCCGCCCGGGTCGCCCTCGAGCTCCGTCGGAGTCGACAGCTGCACGCGCAACGTCGCTTCGAGTTGCTCGAGGAAGCTGCGCAACCATGACTCGGCCAGGTGGCGGGCCGAGATGAACTCAACGGCCGAACAAGGAAGGCCGACCCGATAGCGGCCGGACAGGGCCGCTCGAGAGCGCTGCCCACCAAGGCTGGTCAACCGTAGGTCTGCTTCGATCGTGGATAGCCGTGGCACGCCGGCGCCCGGTTGCCAGGTGATCGGCACGATCACACTCTCGTCATGCACCCGCGGCGCGCAGGCGACCATGGTGACTGCCGGCGAGTCGCCCGCGTTGTCGGGACAGATGCCCATACATGCGCCGCTCTTGGCCAGGAAGAGCGCTGCCAGCTCCTCGAAAGGAAGGTTCATGTCGACGAAATCACTGACGAAGACTGCCCTTGAGCGGTGAGTCCACTCTGCTCCGGTCACAACGACCACCTCCTCGGCCATGGTGCGGCTCGCAGCGGGGAAGTAGCCAGGGCCGAAGGTCACCGGGCACCCGGCCGAAGGTCTTCAGGAAGACAAGGGACCTTCGCCTCTGGTGGGTCGCACTCAGGTGCAACACACTCGGTTCAGACTCTTTCTCCAACCGGAGGCGCTATGCGGATCGGCATCTTGACAGGCGGGGGTGACTGCCCGGGACTGAACGCCGCGATCCGCGCCGTCGTGTGGGCCGGAGCCTCCTACGGAGATGAGATCGTCGGGTTTCACCACGGTTGGCGTGGTGTGGTCGAGGGCGATGCAGAGCCGTTCACGGTCGCCGAGACGAAGGGGCTGCTACAAAGCGGCGGCACCATCCTCCGTACGGCGCGCTATCACCCCGATGAGCACGAAGGTGGTGTCGCAGCCGTGCTCGACACCCTCGAACGGGAACGCCTCGACGCACTTGTCGTCGTTGGCGGAGACGGGACCCTCGGCTCGGCGAGCCATCTCGCAGACATCGGCGTGCCGATCGTCGGTGTCGCCAAGACGATCGACAACGACGTGATGGGGACGAGACGTTGCATCGGTTTCGACACTGCCGTGGCGACCGCGGCTGAGGCCATCGACCGGGTACAGACGACCGGTGAGAGTCATGACCGGCTCATGGTCGTGGAGGTCATGGGCCGAACGACGGGGTGGCTGGCCGTGTGCGCCGGGATTGCAGCAGGCGCGAACGCGCTCTGCCTCCCCGAGGATCCGACCGACCTCGCCGAGCTCTCGAAGGCGATCCAGTGCCGTCATGACGCAGGATCCTCGTCCTCGGTCGTCGTAGTAGCCGAAGGGGCGGTGATTCGGCACGCTCAAGCGGCCGAAGGGCGCTCCACCGGGTCGGTGGTCTCGACCGAGCTTGCCGAGCGCACCGGGTACGACACGCGCCTCACGGTCCTCGGCCACACCCAGCGAGGCGGACCGCCAACGGCCTCCGACCGCCTCCTCGCCACCTCCTGCGGCGCAGCTGCAGTGAATGCAGTCCACGCGAATCGGTTCGGATCGTTGGTCTCGGTCAGTGACGACACAACGTTTCTCGTGCCGATCGCCTCGGTCAGGGAGGGCCCCCGACCCGTCCCCGAGTCGCTCCTCGCCCTGGCGCGCGAAATAACCGTCGGATAACCCGAGCGGAGCGGATGATCTCCAGTTCTGCTCCGGTGGCGGCTGATCAGAGTGATCCGAGCTCGTCAAAGGCCGCGAGTGCCGCACCGCGGGCTCCGGCCATGTCCAGGTCGGGAATGAGGGCGAACGCGGCCACCTCGAGCTGCTCCGTGCGAAGCAACGAGTGTTCGCGGACTTGGTCGAGAAACCACTGGCGAAATCGCGCCGATGCCTCCACGACCCCACCACCGACGAAGTAGGCGTCCGGATCGACAAAATTGCTCGCGATCGTAAACAGCCGGCCCAGCGCCATCGCCTGCTGGACGAAGATGGCGAGCGCCATCGGGTCCTGTGCGTCGCCGAACTCTCGGACCAGTCTCGCGGCCTTCACGATCGACGGCAGCTTCGCGAGCTCGTGGTCGGGAAAGCGCGTCAGCCAGAAGGGCAGCAGGTTCCTCTCGATCCCTGTCAAGGAGGCGACGCTCTCGGCGTCAGCGAAGAACCCGCAATTGCACTCCGGAACCGGCTGGCCCTCGGCGAGAAGTCCTTGCATCGGGATGTAAATGTGGCCGAGCTCGCCTGCCATGCCTGCAGCACCGCGGATGACCCGCCCGGCCTCTATCACGCCACCGCCGAGGCCGGTGCCGACGATCGCAGAGACCGAGGACCGCTGCGCAGCCTCGTGCCCGAAGTACACGTGATGAGCGTACAAAGCAGCAGAATTGCCGTCGTTGTTGTAGATGACGGGAATGCCGAGCCTGAGCTCGAGGGCGCCGCGGAAGTCGAACCCGCGCCAGGCAGCTTGGGAGAAATTGGTCGAGCCCTTCGAGGAGATGACACCGCGGGCGCTCGCCGGTCCCGGACTGTCGAGCCCGACGGCGCGCACCGACGCCCGTGACACGCCTGTGTGACTGAGCGCCTGATCGAGTGACTCGACGAGAGCGCCGACGGCCACCTCCGGCCCAGCGTCCACGCGACTTGGGCTCTCGAGGAGGGTGGCCACCAAGAACTGCCGTGAGCTGTCGAGCACGGTGGCGTTGTTGCACGTGCCCCCATTGTCGAGGCCGACGACGACCCATGAACTGGAACTCAATGCTCACCTTCCTTGGCGGAGGTGACCTTCGACCCTACCCCCGGCGCGCCGCGGCCGTCACGATGAGTTCAAAGGGATCGTAGGTCCCTCAAGGACGAAGGAGAGGCGCAGATGGCCGTGCGAGTGGCGATCAACGGGTTCGGACGCACAGGAAGGTCACTGCTGCGAGCCGCGCTGAGCTTGCACCCGGAGCTGGACATCGTTGCGATCAACGACCTAGGCGCTCCCGAGGCGCTTGCCCGGCTCTTTGCTCGGGACTCGGTCCACGGGCGCTATCCCGAGCAGGTGCACGTCGAGTCCGACACCATGATCGTCGGTGAGCGCCGCATCCGGATGCTCGCCGAACCGGAGGCGAAGGCGCTGCCGTGGCACGAGCTCGGCATCGATGTCGTTGTCGAGTCGACGGGGAAGTACACAAAGCGCGAAAAGGCGACCGGGCATCTCGAAGCAGGCGCGACGCGAGTCGTGATCTCTGCTCCGGCCCAGGACCCGGACGCGACGTTCGTCATCGGGGTCAACGAGGACCAGTTCGATCCGGCGCGGCACTTCATCATCTCGAACGCGTCGTGCACCACGAACTGCCTTGCTCCACTGGCGAAGGTCCTCGACGACGCCTTCGGCATCGAGGACGGCTTCATGACGACGGTTCACGCTTACACCGATGACCAGAGCCTTGTCGACGCGCTCCACAAGGACCCTCGGCGGGCTCGCGGGGCGGCAATCAACATCGTGCCGACAACGACCGGCGCCGCAAGGGCGACCGGGCTCGTGCTGCCGAGTGTGGCCGGGCATCTGGACGGCCTCGCGCTTCGCGTCCCCGTGCCCGACGTTTCGATCACCGACCTCGTGGCAAACCTGCGGGCGACACCGAGCGTCGCCGAGATCAACGACGCCTACCGCGCGGCGGCCACGTCGGGACGCCTCGCCGGGCTGCTCGAGTACTCCGAGGAACCCCTCGTGTCAAGCGACATCGTGAACTCGCCCGCCTCGTGCATCTTCGATGCCGGCCTGACGATGGCGCAGGGACACCTCGTGAAAGTCCTCGGTTGGTATGACAACGAGTCGGGCTACTCGAGCCGCCTCGCGGACCTCGCCGCCCTCGTCGGCGCCGCAAAGTCCTAGCCACAGGCCGACGAGAGGCAGACGGATGTTCCAGGTTCGCTTCCACGGCAGGGGCGGCCAGGGTGTCGTGACGGCGGCGGAGCTCTTGTCGATGGCCGCGTTCGCGGAAGGGCGCCACTCACAGGCCTTCCCGAGCTTCGGCTCAGAGCGGATGGGTGCACCGGTCGTCTCCTTCTGCCGGATCGACGATCGCCCCATCCGTACCCGGGAGCCGGTGATGGCGCCAGATGCCCTCGTGATCCAGGACGTGACGCTGCTACATCAAGTTGACGTGTTCGCCGGGCTGGATGCGGACGGCTACGTCCTCGTCAACACCTCGCGTAGCTTCGATGAGCTCGGGCTCGGCGAGTTCGCTCGCGAGTTCCAGCGCGGCCGTCTTGTCACCTGTCCGGCGACGGAGGTAGCGCTGGAACAGGTCGGCCGCCCGTTGCCGAACGCGGCGCTGCTCGGCGGCTTCGCCGCCCTCACCGGTCAGATCACGCTCGACGCCATCGCAGCGGCCATCCGCGAGCGGTTCAGCGGCGCGACGGGCGAGCGCAACGTGGCCGCGGCAACTGCCGCTTATCGGCTCGTCACACGCCGAAGAGGAGGAGCTCACCGGTGCTACGCCAGATTGAAGGGTCGCGCGCCGTCGCCGAAACGGTCGCATGCTGCCGCCCCGAGGTCGTCTGTGCTTATCCCATCTCGCCGCAGACCCACATCATCGAGGCCATCGGTGAGATGGTGAAGGCGGGCACGCTCTCGCCCTGCGAGTTCATCAACGTCGAGTCGGAGTTCGCGGCGATGTCGGTCTCGATCGGCGCTTCGGCCGCGGGCGCTCGGGCCTACACCGCGACAGCCAGCCAGGGCTTGTTGTTCATGATGGAGGCCGTCTACAACGCGGCCGGACTTGGGCTCCCGATCGTGATGACGCTCGCGAACCGCGCGATCGGCGCGCCGATCAATATCTGGAACGATCACAGCGACGCTATGGCGGTGCGCGACTCCGGCTGGATCCAGCTGTTCGCGGAGACGAACCAGGAGGCCGCCGACTTGCACGTTCAGGCGTTTCGGCTTGCCGAGAGCCTCTCGCTCCCTGTCATGGTCTGCATGGACGGCTTCATCCTCACCCATGCCGTCGAACGTGTCGATCTCCCCGAGCAACCGGACGTGGATGCCTTCCTCCCGGCCTACGAGCCACGCCAGGTGCTCGACCCGGACGATCCGATCTCGATCGGGGCCATGGTCGGCCCCGAGGCCTTCGCGGAGGTCCGCTACCTCTCGCACCTCCGCCAGCTCGACGCGCTCGAGTTGATCCCCGCGCTGGCGTCGGAGTTCGGCGCGGCCTTCGGGCGCGAGAGCGGTGGCCTGGTTCACACGTACCGGACAGACGACGCCGAGACTGTCGTCGTCGCACTCGGGTCGGTCCTCGGCACGATCAAAGATGCCGTCGATCGGCGCCGGAACGCCGGCGATCGTGTCGGCGTGCTCGGCATCACGACCTTCCGCCCCTTCCCCCTCGAAGAGGTGCGCAGGGCGCTCTCCGGGGCTCGTATGGTCATCGTCGTCGAGAAGGCATTCAGCGTCGGCTTCGGCGGCGTGCTCTCGACCGACGTCGCGATGGCGACGCACGATCGGAAGCTCTTGCTTCGAACTGTGGTCGCTGGTCTCGGCGGGCGGGCGATCACGATCCGGTCACTCGAAGCGATGCTTGCCGACGCCGCGAGCGATCGTCTCGAGCCGGTCACCTTTCTCGACCTCGACCGCGACATGGTCACGCGTGAGCGCACCCGAATGAGCGCGACTCGGCGCTCGGGGCCTTCGGCCGAAAACCTTCTTCGAGACCTCGGGGCCGTCGCGTCCCGGATCGGCTGAGGAGTGGCCATGACCACCCAACCCGTCCACTTCTACCAAGTCGGAAGCTTCGCCGTCGGCAACCGGCTCCTCGACGACTCAAGTCGCACGGTGCAGTCGGACCCGCGTCGCTCGAACTCGCTCGACTCCGGCCACCGCGCCTGCCAGGGCTGCGGCGAAGCGCTCGGGGCCAGATACGTCCTCGACGCGGCGATGCGGGCGACGAGCGGTCGGCTCGTCGCCGTGAACGCCACAGGCTGCCTCGAGGTGTTCTCGACGCCGTACCCGGAGACCTCATGGCGGATCGCGTGGCTCCACTCGCTGTTCGCCAACGCGCCCGCCGTCGCGACCGGTGTCGCCGCCGCACTGAAGGTGAAGGGCCGGACCGACGTCCGCGTCGTCGCCCAGGCTGGTGACGGCGGAACCGTCGACATCGGGTTCGGGTGCCTGTCCGGGATGTTCGAGCGCAACGACGACGTGCTGTTCATCTGCTACGACAACGAGGCCTACATGAACACCGGTGTGCAGCGGTCCGGCGCGACACCACCGGCCGCTCGCACCGCGACGACGGAGGCGGTCGGGCCCGAGCCGGGCAACGTGTTCGGCCAGGGAAAGGACATGCCACGTCTCGCGATGGCGCACGGCATCGCCTACGTCGCCACCGCCACGGTCGCCGACCTTCACGATCTCGAGGACAAGGTCGAGCACGCGATGCGACTGCACGGTGCCCGCTACCTTCATGTCCTCGTCCCGTGCCCGCTCGGCTGGGGGTCCGCGTCAGGCGACACGGTCAAAGTCGCCCGACTCGCGAAGGAGACGGGGCTGTTCCCCGTCTTCGAGGCCGCCAACGGCGAGGTCACTGCGGTGTCGAAGATCCGACGCCCCACCCCGGTCGAGGCATATCTGTCGATCCAACGTCGCTATAGCCATCTGTTCGGAGAGCACGGACGTCCGGACATCGTGGCGCGCATCCAAGAGATCGCCGATCGGAACATCGCGACCTACGGCCTGATCAGCGGGGATGCCGATGCGCGAGGCACGGACGAGGCGAGCAAATGAAGCAGCTGCCGTTCGCGATCACACTCGAGGTCGGCTCGAGCCATGCGAACCACACCGGCTCGTGGCGCGTCGAGCGGCCCGTCTACGTCGACCGGATGCCGCCCTGCAACGATGCCTGCCCCGCCGGGGAGAACGTCCAGCACTGGCTTTATGACGCCGAGTCTGGCGGCTACGAAGCGGCCTGGAGCCGGCTCGTCGAGGCCAATCCGTTTCCCGCCGTGATGGGCCGGATCTGCTACCACCCGTGCGAGACGGCGTGCAACCGGGGCCAGCTCGACGAGGCGGTCGGGATCAACGCGATCGAGCGATTCTTGGGGGATCTCGCCATCAAGCAAGGTTGGGCATTGCCACCGGCAGGCCCGGATACCGGCAAACGGGTTCTCGTCGTCGGAGGCGGACCTTCGGGGCTGAGCGCCGCCTACCACCTGCGCCGCTTCGGTCACGAGGTCCACCTTTTCGACTCTGCCCCGAGGCTCGGGGGGATGATGCGCTACGGCATCCCTGCCTACCGTCTCCCCCGAGCGGTGCTCGACGCCGAGATCGCCCGCGTCGTAGCCCTGGGCGTGCAGGTGAAGCTCGACCATGTCGTGCACGACATCGAGCAAGAGCGCCGAGAGGGCGGATTCGACGCCGTCTTCCTGGGCGTCGGCGCCCAGCTGGCCCGACGAATCGACATCCCCGCGGGCGACTCCTCCCGTGTCCTCGACGCGGTGACCTTCCTCCACCGGGTTGCCGACGAGGACCCGCCCCAGCTCGGGCGCCGCGTCGTCGTCTACGGCGGCGGAGATACGGCGATTGACGCCGCGCGCACGGCGCGCCGTCTTGGCGCGACCGACGCGACGATCGTCTATCGCCGCAACAGGGAGCGCATGCCGGCCCACGGCGACCAGCTCGAGGAATCTCTCGAGGAGGGCGTTACGATGCGATGGCTCTCCACGGTCAGCCGATTCGAAGCCGGCCACCTCACGCTCGAGAAGATGCGCCTCAACGAAGAAGGCTTCCCCGAGCCGACTGGCGAGTTCGAAGAGCTCGGCGCGGACGCACTTGTGCTCGCTCTGGGCCAGGACACCGACCTCTCGCTCCTCGGGAGCGATCCTGACATCGCGATCGAAGACGGGGTCATGGCGGTCTCGCCCGCCATGATGGCCGCTGCGAACGGGATCTTCGCCGGCGGTGACGCGGTGCCCTCCGCTCGCACCGCGACCGTTGCCATCGGGCATGGCAAGCGCGCCGCACGCGGCATCGACGCCTTCCTCTCCGGCAACGAGCTTCTCGACACCCCCCGGCACGAGCTCGCCAACTTTGGTCATCTGAACACCTGGTACTACGCGGACGCCCCTCGCACTCGGCGTCCCGAGCTCGAGCGTGCACGGCGCCAGAGCACCTTCGAAGAGGTTGTCGGGGGCCTGACCGAAGAGACAGCACTGTTCGAAGCCCGCCGCTGCTTGTCGTGCGGGAACTGCTTCGAATGCGACAACTGCTTCGGAGTCTGCCCGGATAATGCCGTGATCAAGCTCGGTCAGTCCCAGCGTTACAAGTTCGACTACGACTTCTGCAAAGGCTGTGGCATCTGCGTCCAGGAATGCCCGTGTGGCGCGATCAAGATGGTTCCTGAGCAGATCTGACCCGGTGGCGCGGTGCTGGCTCTCCGGCGTGCCGGTGCGAGCCGTCGGGTGCGAGCTCAGCCGAAGCTGGCGGGGGTCCGCGCACCAGGTGGCGGCGTCGGAAGCTTCCCCTGGTTCCAATCCGTCAAATTGACGACTCCGATGCCTGCCTTCGGGCTGGAGTTGGCAACGCGTAGCGGGTAGGCGGGGCCGGACGTCGCGACGTACAGGGTGCCTCCTTTGGAATCGACGACCGACACGACCGGCTGGCCGTTCACCGTGGACGTGGTTCCCGCCGACACTTTTCCGTGGCCGTTCTGAACGGAGTTGGCGAGCGATGACAACGTGAACTGTTTGCCGAAGCCTGCAGAGGAGTCCGGGAGCTCGATCCACTTGCCGTTCATCAGCGCCGCGATCGGTGCTGGCGCTCCTTGAGCCTTGTAGAAGGCGGCCGTCGTCCTGATGTAGTCGGTCGACCCGATCTTGACGACGCCGATAACGGCGCCGTTCTCGGTGACCGTTCCGTCGATGTCGCCGTTCGAGAAGATCGTCGCGTCGATACCGACCGACTTGCCGGTCTTGGCGATGGACCCGGAAATGTGTACGGACTTGGCTGACTTCATGGTGGCGACGGCGGCCTGGACGATCTGCGTCGGTGACTTGCTTGCGACGCCGTTCGACGACGAGGAGGAGCCGCATCCGGCGGTGACGCAACCGACCGTCAGACAAGCCAGGACGGCAACCGTGATGCGACGCACGCCGTGAAGGTACCACGGGGGCACCCACACGATCGCCGGCCGCCGATGGTGTTGGAGTCCGTCCGGCGACACAAGTTGGCAGCGTAGGCCCTAGGAGTCAAGGCCGGTTTGTCCTAGCCTCGTTGTGGTGAACGAGAACCATGCGAAGTTGTGCCCGAGCCCCGAATGGGCCGCTTACATCCAGAACGATCTCCTCCCATCGCTCACTGCCGGCATCGACCTCGGCGACGAGATGCTCGAGGTTGGACCCGGTCCGGGCGCGGCGACGGAGTGGTTGCGCCAAAGAGTGCGCCGGCTCGTGGCACTCGAGGTCGAGGACGAGGCCGCCGCCGCCTTGGCCGCAAGACACGGCGGGACCAACGTCGAGGTGGTGGCGGGCGATGCCACCGAGATGACCTTCGCCGACGCCTCGTTCGACTCGGTCGGCTCGTTCACGATGCTGCATCACCTCCCAACGGCCGGACTGCAGAACAAGGTCTTGTCCGAGGCGTTCCGTGTGCTCAGACCGGGAGGCGTCCTGCTTGGATCCGACAGCCTCGCAAGCGACGATCTTCACCATTTCCACGCCGGCGACACCTACAACCCCGTCGATCCGACGTCCCTGCTCGTCCGTCTTCAGACACTCGGCTTTCGCGAGATCACCTTGGTCGTCGACGGGGAGCTGAGATTCGTCGCCCACAAGCCCGCACTGCTGGGCAAGGAGTGAGCGCGGAGCCGGAGCAACATGTGCGCCTGTCGACCATCGCAAAGGAATGGTCGCGGATCGGCGTGACCGGCTTCGGAGGCCCTCCCGCACACATCGCCCTTCTTCGGGCGCTCTGCGTCGAGAAGCGGCAGTGGCTTCCTGCCACCGAATTCGAGGATGGCATCGCGACGACCAGCCTGCTCCCGGGCCCGACTTCGACGCAGCTCGCCATTTTCTGTGCCTGGAAGCTTCGAGGGGCGGCGGGCGCTGTGATCGGCGGGGTCTGCTTCATCGTGCCCGGTCTGATCGTCATTCTCGGCTTGTCGGCATTGTTTCTGGCGGGCCATCCCCCGCGCTGGGTGCAGGGCATCGCGTCCGGTGCCGGTGCCGGCGTGCCGGCGGTCGCGGTGAGTGCGGCTGTGGGGCTGATCCCGGCGAGCTGGCGGCGCGTGCAGGGCGCACGTTCCAGGGAGGTGCGCTGGCTCGTCTACCTGATCGCCGGCGGCCTCGCCGGCGCGCTGGCGGGAGAGGACCTGGTGTTCGTGTTGCTTGCATGTGGGCTCATCGAGGTCACGACGATCCGCCGCGCTCGACCGGAGCGGGCCGACCGGGTCCACGGGGCGTGGCCGCTCGCCGTCGTCGCCCCGGCGGTCGGCTCGGTGGGGGCGCTCGTCTGGGTGGCGTTCAAAGTCGGTGCGCTCTCCTACGGGGGCGGCTTCGTGATCATCCCGCTCATGCAGCACGATGCCGTGAGCACGTACCACTGGATGACGAACGCCCAGTTCCTGAACGCAGTCGCGCTGGGCCAGATCACTCCTGGACCTGTCGTTCAGACGGTCGCGGTCGTGGGCTACGCGGCGCGTGGTCTCACGGGTGGACTGCTCGCCTCGCTGGTGGCCTTCACGCCCTCGTTTGTCTTCGTGATCGCGGGCGGTCCGCACTTCGACCGGCTGCGCCGCAGCCTCGACGCGCAGGCGTTTCTGACCGGGGCCGGTGCGTCTGCCATCGGTGGGATCGCTGGGGTCGTGATTCCGCTCACGCTCGGGCTTGGGCACCTATGGAAACTCGGCATCACGGCCATCGCGGCAGTGTGGCTCCTCGGGCTGCGAAAGAGCGTCGTCATCGCATTGCTGGGGTGTGGGGCGCTCGGTGCCATCGCCGCATTCGCCCACGCCCCACTGCCCTGAGCCTTCGGTCGGGGACCGAGCTCGTACCTGGCATCCTTGACGTTGATCCTACGCTGAACATTCTCAGGAACCGCGTAGAGGTAACTCAGGTAATCCCAAGGCGAGCTCGGTGTACTGGAGGCGCGACATGAGGGAGCGTTGCCGTCGCTGAGGAGGAAAAGGTCGATGGACGAGAACAACGGGACCCCGGAACCGGATTACGGGCCGCCGTCACCGGGGACTGGCGTGCCGACGCAACCGGGCATTGGCGTGCCGCCGCCCGGAACAGCAGCCCCGTGGCTGAACTATCCCGGTCCGACCTGGGCGTCCGCACCACCCCCGGCGGCCCCGCCACCGTTCGCACCACCTTCCGCGGCCCCACCACCCCCGCCGGCCCCGAAGAGCCGGCGTACCCGGACGATCCTGGCGGCCGCCATGCTGGTCATCGTCGCCATGTTGGCAGGCTTCGGCGTCGGCCACGCGACGTGGCAGCCCCGCTCGACTGCGGCGTCGCTCCCGGCGGCGACGTCACCCGGGACGGGCTCCGGTTCGGACCCGTTCGCTCCGGGGAATTCTCCTTTTGGCACGCTTCCATCGGGCTCCAGTGGCTCGTCTTCGACAGGCCCCAGCGGTTTTCCGACGGGCCCCAGCGGTTCGTTCCCGACAGGGCCAACTGGCTCAGGCTCCGGAGGTTCGAGCAACTCGTCGGCTGCAGGCGGTCCATCGGACGCGACCACGATTGCGAAGGGTGTCGACCCGGGCCTCGTGGACGTCAACACCGTCCTGGGCTACGAGGGCGCACAGGCAGCGGGCACGGGAATCGTCCTGACATCGTCGGGCGAAGTCCTTACGAACAACCACGTGATCGACGGCTCAACTTCCATCCACGTGACCGACATCGGCAACGGCCGCACCTACTCGGCGCAGGTCGTGGGTTATGACCGTGCGGCTGACGTCGCGGTGATCCAGCTGGATGGCGCCTCAGGCTTGAAGGTCGCCTCTCTCGGCGACTCGTCCAAGGTCGCCGTCGGCGAGCCGGTCGTCGCGATCGGCAACGCCGGTGGTGTGGGAGGCACGCCCAGTGTCGCCGGTGGCTCGGTGACCGGACTCGGCAAGTCGATCACCGCCAGCGACGAGGGCGGCGGGAATGCCGAGCAGCTGACCGGCCTCATCGAAGTCAACGCCGATATCCAGCCGGGTGACTCGGGCGGCCCTATCGTCAACAGCTCGGGCGACGTGCTCGGCATGGACACCGCTGCGGCGTCGGGGATCTCGTTCCAGACCCCGGCCTCGGACGGGTATGCGATCCCGATCGACACCGCTGTCGCCGTCGCCGGCCAGATCGAGTCGTCTGCTGCGTCGGACACGGTGCACATCGGGGCGACGGCGTTTCTCGGCGTGAAGGTGACGGCTGCCTCGAGTGGGGGAGCTGGGTCGTCCCAGTCAGGAACGTCGGTCTCCGGTGTCGTGTCGGGCTCGCCGGCCGCCTCGGCAGGCCTGGCCGCCGGCGACGTCATCACGTCTGTCGGCGGCAACGCCGTCGGCTCGCCGGAGTCGCTGACGACCGTGATGGAGCGCTACCACCCCGGCGACAGTGTCCAGCTGGACTGGACGGATTCGTCGCAGCACCAGCACAGCGCAACGGTGCAGCTTGCGACGGGTCCGGCTGCGTGAAGGACGCTGTGAGCTCCGCCGGCCCCGGCTGAACCGCGCCGTTGGCAGTTCTAACCTGCCGGGCACGGGGTGTAACCTCAAATGTTCATGAGGTCCATCACGCTTGTGCGACGGTCCGGCGCGGTCCGCGTCGGCGCCCTGCTCGTCGCCGGAGCGCTCTCAGCCTTCACCTTCGGTGCGGGTGCGGCGTCCGCGGCGCCGGTGTCCCGCCACATTTCGCCCCGACTGGCCTACGGCTTCAAAGCACCGGACGGGCTGGCGGTGGTGGGCCGCGATCTTTGGATCGCGAACCGTGCCGGGAATTCGGTCACAGAGCTTGCCACCGCATCCGGTAATTGGGTACGGACGATCTCGGCCCGTCGCTACGGCTTCAACGGCCCGACTGCGATCGCCGGCGACGGCGCTCATGTCTTCGTCGCCAACTGGGGTGGTTCGGTCACCGAGTTCAACGCCGGCAACGGATCCTGGGTCCGGACGATTTCCGCCTCGCGTTACCACCTGAACAAGCCGACCGCCCTCAAGGTCGACGGCTCCCATCTGTTCGTCGTGGACGCGGCCGGATGGTTGACGGAGATCGACGTCAGCAACGGCAAGTTCGTGCGAACGATCTCTGGGTTCAAGTACGGCTTCGACGACCCCACGGCGATCACCGTCGCAGGGGCCGACCTTTGGGTCACCAACTTCAAGGGCAATTCGGTGACCGAGGTCGTTGCCTCCACGGGCCGTTTGGTTCAGAGACTCTCCGGGGCCAGCTACCGATTCGCCAACCCGGCCGGGATCGCGTTCGACGGCACGTACCTGTGGGTCACCGAGCCCGCCAGCAACTCCGTGACCGAGATCAACGCAACCACGGGCGCCTACGTGCGGACCCTGAACGACGGCAGCTACGGCTTCAACAGCCCGTCGGTGATTACCACAGCCGGATCCCTGCTCTATGTCGCCAGTCCTCCCGGCACCTCGCCGATGGTGACCGCTTTCGCTGCGAAGACCGGGCCCGTCCACTGGTACATGTGCAACACCAACGGGCCCTACCATTTCAACAATCCGCAGGCCCTCGCCGTCAGCGGGGGAAGGCTCTGGGTCGCGAACATGGGTGGCAACTCACTGACCGAGATGAACGCCAGCACCGGCGTTCTGATCCAGACCATCTGACGGCTCGCCGCTTGACCAGGCCCGGGTCTGGACTGCACTGAAATAGGCCGAGAGGTACTCACGGGGCACATTGGCGCCGGCGTGCTGAACAGGCGCCAACCTCGCTTGATCATGCTCGATTGCGCCCGGCGAGAGAAATATTCTCAAGCTGTCGCCGCGAGCGGCCGATACTTCTGAACGAGCTAGCCGCGTGTGCGCGACCCCCAGCCACCCCCCCTGGTCTGGGGGTCGCTGCGCGACTGGGCACCGACCCGTTCCGGCGGCTGAGTCGCCTGGGTCATAGGGTCTGGCCGATGAACCCGTTCTCCCTCGACGGGCGCAAGGCTCTGGTCACCGGCGCTTCGCGAGGCATCGGCGCCGCAACCGCTCGCGCACTCGACCGCGCAGGGGCACGGGTCGTCCTCGCGGCCCGCAACCGGTCGCACCTCGAGGCGGTCGCCTCCGGGCTCGGGCACGACCCGGTCGTCCTGGTCACCGACCTGGCCGACCCGGAGGCACCCGCGCAGCTGGCCCGTGAAGCCGTCCAAGCGGTCGGTGAGATCGACGTGCTGGTCAACAATGCGGCCATCGCGTTTCGCGTGCCGCTCGGCGAGCTAACCGTCGAGATGATCGACCAGCAGCTCGCTGTGAACGTGCGCGCCCCTCTCCTGTTGATCGCTGCTCTCGCGCCCGGCATGCAGAAGCGGGGGGGAGGTTCGATCGTCAACCTGACTTCCGTTTCGGGACTGGTCGGCACACCACAACGAGCCGGGTACGCGGCCTCCAAAGGGGCCATGGACGCGGCCACCCGCTCGCTCGCGATGGAGCTCGGACCCTGCGGGATCCGGGTCAACGCAGTGGCCCCCGGCGTCGTCGACACCGATCTCTGGGCGAAGAACAAGGCGATCCCCGGTGTGGTGGAGAAGATCGAGGCACAGACACCGCTCCGGCGGTGGGCGCTGCCGGACGATATCGCCGACGTGATCGTCTTTCTGGCGTCGGACGCAGCCCGGTTCGTGACCGGGGAGACTCTCGGTACCGACGGCGGGATGGGAAAGACCCTCGATCTCTTCGGTGGTCCCACTTGACCCGTGCCGCCGCCGGTCCGGTTCGACGACGCAGCGGCGGCGCCGCGATCACCGGATGGGCGTGACCGTCTCGGACTGAGTCGTGACCGCGTCCAGCACGGGGCGAAGGAGCTCGACGCCGAGGCCGGGGCCGGTCGGAACGGCGATCCTGCCGTCCCGGAGGACGAACGGCGGCGTGATGTCCTCGAGGAAGTACCGGTCTGTGGCCGAGATGTCGCCCGGGAGCGTGAATCCCGGAAGCGAGGCGAGGGCGAGGTTGGCGGCTCGGCCGAGGCCGGTCTCGAGCATGCCGCCGCACCAGACCGGAACCTGCTCGGACCGGCAGACGTCGTGGATCGCGCGGGCCTCCAGGTAGCCGCCGACCCGACCCGCCTTGATGTTCACGACCGAGCACGCCCCGAGCGAGATGGCAGCGGCTGCCCCTTGGGCCGAGACGATCGACTCGTCGAGGCAGACCGGTGTGGCGAGGCGACGGGCCAGCTGTGCGTGGCCGAGCAGGTCCTCCTCGTCGAGCGGCTGCTCGATGAGGAGCAGGCCGTATTCGTCGAGCCGTGCGAGGTGATCGAAATCGTCACGCCCGTACGCCGCGTTCGCATCCACCTGCAGCATCAGGTCGTCGCCGAAACGGTCCCGAACCGCCTCCACCGGCTCCAAGTCCCAGCCGGGCTCGACCTTGAGCTTGACGCGCCGGTATCCGGCCCCGAGGAAGCCCTCGACCACTTCCAGCAGCTCGTCGACGGTGCTCGTGATGCCGACGGAGACCCCGGGCGTGACGGAGTCGGCGACGCCGCCGAGGAAGGCGCTGAACGACATGCCGGCGGCGCGTAGCTCGGCGTCGAGCACCGCCATCTCGAGGGCCGCCTTGGCCATGCGGTGGCCCTTGTAGATCTGAAGCAGTGGCCGGACGGCGGGCGCCGTCACGGCCCGCTCGCGCAGGAGCCGCGGCACGAGGTACTCGCGGAGCGTGAGCCAGGAGGCCTCGACGTACTCGGAGGAGTAGAGCGGCTCCGCGCCCGCGACGCACTCTCCCCACCCCTCTCCATCGTCGGTCTCGACGCGGACGAGCAGTGCCTCTCGGACGACCTCGGTGCCGTACGAAGTTCGAAACGGCGACACCAGTGGCAGACAGATCCTCCTCAACTCGACGGCCTCGAGGTTCACGGCTGGGCCATCGAGTCGCCGAGGGTGGTGTAGACGACGAAGACCAGCGGCAGCAGGCATGCGAACGCGATTACGACGGCCAGCCACGTGCGTGGGCGCGTGGCGGCGGCCACGGCGATGAGGGCGGGGAACGCCCAAGTGAGCAAACGTGGCTTGAACCCGAGGTTGCTGCTCACGAACAGCAGCACGAGCACTCCGGCGCAATAGGCGTTGATCGATGCAGGAAGCCTCGCCCGCCAGAGTGCGGCGACGGCCCCGGCTACGGCAACCAGCCCGATCCATTCCAGCCAGGCGGGTCCTTGATAGCTGATCCGCCACAGGTGAGGCAGAAGCACCAGGAGCGATCGCCCGAAGTCGACCGAGGCTCCCCATGCCTGCGTCTGGAGGTGCCACCAGAACAGGACGTCGTGGTAACGGAATGCGAGCGCGGCGACGTATACCAGGAAACCGGTTGGCACGAGGAGCATGGTCAACAGCGCCCCCGGCACCTCGTGTCGTCGCAACGCTTGGACAGCCGGCGCGGCGGCGGCCAACACGAGCGGCAGCGCCGATGGGCTCGTTGCGGTCGCCAACGCTCCGACGACTCCGGCCCAGAACCACTTCTCACGCAAGATCAGCAGCAGGCTGCCGGCGACGAGCGCGAGGCCGACGCACTCGGAGTACAGGAGCCCCCACGCGATGGCCATTCCCGGGAAGACCATGAACAGCACGGCTGCCCTCCAGGCCACGTCCTCGCCGGCGAGCGCCGCGGCGAGCCGCCAGACGACCAGCGTCGCTATGGCCCCGGCCACGATGGAGACGAAGAGCGCGGCGCCGACGGGGGAGAGACCAAAGGTGACGACCATGCGGATGAGCAGCGGGAAGACGGGTAGGAAGCCGGCCGCGCTGAAGGTGAGCTGGCCGCCGGCCGTCGGGGCGACCGCCGGGAGCCCGTGCGTCGCGATGAGGAGGTACCAGTTCGAGTCCCAAGAGTGCAGCGGCCCAGCGAGGTTCGAGGAGTAGCTGACGTGCGCCGCGAAGGCATCTGCGGCCAGCAGCGCGACCCGCACGACCGCGTAGATGCCGAGGAGGCGTATTCCCGGTGTGATCCGGGCCCTGGGCTCCAGGAGAACGTGCCCTGTCGGGCTCGGATCGGGCAGTCGCCGGCCCTCGGTCAGAGCCGAGGTCGTCTGAGAAGTCCCATGTAGAAACGCTATCCTTTGCCGGATGGCCGAGTCCGAGGTTTGGCCGCGCGCTCGCAGGTACGGGCGCAGGGCCGCCGCCATCGTGGCTGTGGTCGTTCTCGGTGGGTGCTCCGCAGCAGCCGCGCCGAATGGGTCGACGGGGACTGGCGGCACCTCGACGTCGACCTCCACGTCGATCGGTGCGCCAACTACCACTCAGGCGGTCTCGGGACATCCGCACACTCATTCGACTCGCATCGACGACGGCTCGCTGGGCAACCAGCCGACGCGTCTCGCGTGCACCCTGCTCGACCGCGCAGAGATCAAGCGCGAGTTCGGCGGCCCCGTCGGGCTCGCGACCCCGACCTACCCGTATTGCCAGTGGCTGGTCGGCTCGAACGCGTTTCTGGCCCTCACGGTGGAACCGCGGGTCTCGTTCAATGACGCCACGGCGGACGTCAACACACTCGAGACGATCACAGGTCTCGGGCAGCAGGCGATTATTGCCAATAATCGGTACCTGTACTTCACCGAGGCGGGCACGACCTACTGGCTGCTCTGGCAACAGGTGGGCGACTTCTCGTCGCTGAACAGCGGCCAACTCGTCGCGCTGGCCCACGACGTGCTCGCTCATGTCAAGCCCAGAGGGCATCTGGCCGAGCCTCCAGCAGGGCCGCCCGGGCCCCCGATCTACTTTGCCGGAGACTCGACGGCCGCCGGCCCTGAGTGGGCATGGGCGACCTATCACGTCACGTCGCCGAGGTTGCGGACCCTGTCGGAGTACCAGGTCGGGAGCGGACTTGTCGTGCCCAGTTACTTCGACTGGCCCCATCACCTCCTCGCCGTCGTCGCTGCCCGGCGGCCTCGGCTCGTCATCTACATGGGAAGTGCGAACGACGGACAGGAATTGCTGGTCGGCGGCACGTACCGACCCGTCGGGAGCCCGGCTTGGCGGGCCGAGTACGCGGCCAGGGTCGGATCGGTCATGACCGCCCTCCGTCGTGAGGGCGCCAAGGTGCTGTGGATCGGCGAGCCGGCGATGCAGGACCCGCAGCTTTCCGCCGACATGCGGGTGATCGACCAGGTCTGTGCGGAAGAGGCCGCCAAGCACCCTGGCGTCACGTTTCTCAATCCTGGCGTGATCCTGAACGGCCCGGGGGGCAGCTATACCGGGACGGTCACGATCGACGGCCATCCGACCCAGGTGAGACTCGACGGCATCCACCTCAACATCGCAGGCAGCATCTATGTGGCCGATTACCTCGCCCCGATAGTGGACCGCATTCTCGGGATCTGACGGCTCGGGGCGCGTCGGCGCCACGGCGGGTGAGATCAGCTCGCGGATCGCTCGCCTTGAGTGACACTCGGGGGTGAGGGATTGTGCGACGACAGAGGGTCGGCAATGCTCGCTCTGTTGGATGATGAAGGGAGAGGGACGGGCGATACGCCCGCGGCCAGGACATAGGGAGCGTGGGGACGAATGGTCACCGAAAAGTCGTCGCTATCTGGATCGCGTGGAGCCGACCGCCGGGAGCGGCCCAGAATGGCGCTCGTCGAGCCCCTGAAAAGGGATCCGAACCTCGACGCAGCCGGGGCCTTGGCGCCGGTCGTCGACAGCGTGGTGCGCGGGCGGCTACCCGTGCGCCTGGAGCTGTGGGACGGCAGCGGCATCGGTCCTCTCGACGGTCCCGGAACGCTCAGGGTCCGCTCGATCGACGCTCTGCGGCGCATCCTCTGGGCACCTGGCGAGCTGGGCTTCGCCCGCGCTTACGTCGTGGGCGATATCGAGCTCGAGGGTGACGTGATCGAGATCCTTCGCAGCTTGAAGACCGTGGCGCCGCGTGACTTGCGAGCCGGGTTTCGCGCCTTGCCGGCCGCCTTCATGTCCGCCTATCGAGCCGGCGCACTCGGCCCGCCGCTGTCGCCCCCGGCGGAGGAGGCCCGTCTCGCGGGGCTCCGCCATACCCGCAGGCGCGATGCCCGGGCCGTGACTCATCACTACGACGTCGGCAACGACTTCTACCGTGTTCTGCTCGGGCCGAGCATGACGTACTCCTGTGCCCGATTTGCCGACCCGGACATGACCCTCGAGCAGGCTCAACAGTCCAAGCACGAGCTGATCTGCAAGAAACTGGGCCTCGCGGGTGACCCGCCGCGCCGACTGCTCGACGTCGGTTGCGGCTGGGGCTCCATGGCCATGCACGCCGCCGCCGAGCACGGCGCAACAGTCGTTGGCGTCACGTTGAGCAACGAGCAGGCACGACTGGCACGGGAGCGGGTCGTCGCGGCAGGTCTCCAGGATCGGATCGAGATCCGGGTGCAGGACTACCGGGACGTCCGGGGCGAGCGTTTCGACGCCATCTCCTCCATCGGCATGTTCGAGCACGTCGGCAAACCCCGAACGGCCGAGTACTTCGAGACGTTGCACGCCCTTCTCGAGCCGGGAGGAAGGTTGCTCAACCACGCCATCTCGGAGCCGGGCGGATCGAAGCTGGGAAGCCGAAGCTTCTTCGGCCGGTACGTGTTCCCGGACGGCGAGCTGCTCGACGTCGGCGACGTCGTGTTGGCGATGGAGCGCGCCGGCTTCGAGTGTCGCGACGTCGAATCGCTTCGCGAGCACTACGAGCGCACACTGCGGGCCTGGCTGGCGAATCTCGAGACGCACTGGGACGAAGCGGTTCAGGAAGTTGGCATCGCTCGGGCCAGGATCTGGAAGCTGTACATGGCGGGGTCCGTGAACGGCTTCTCAGACGGCGGCATCAGTATCCACCAGGTGCTCGGCGTCGTGCCCGAGGCGGACGGCCGGAGCGGGATGCCAGCGACGAGAGCCGCCTGGAGCTGACCTCGCCGCACTTTGCGGGCACTGGCGGGACAGAGCCCATAGCATGGCGCCGAGTTCCGACAACGTGGTCGTGACGCACGGAGGATCTGGGAGGCTATGCCAGCCGACTTCGAGGGTTCGTCGCTGAAGGTGCTGCGAATCGGGATCCTCGGGGCCGCACGTATCGCTCCCGCGGCCCTGATCCGGCCCGCGCGGCTCAACCCGGACGTGACGGTGGAGGCGGTCGCTTCACGGGATCCCGCCTCGGCCGCCAGATTTGCCGCCAAGCAGGCGATTCCGTTCGTGAGGGAGGACTACGACGCCCTCATCAACTATTCGGGGATCGATGCGGTCTATGTGCCGCTCCCGAACGCTTTGCACGCGAAGTGGGCGATACGGGCCCTTGAAGCGGGCAAGCACGTCCTCTGCGAGAAGCCGCTGACGAGCAATGCAGACGAGGCCGTGCAGGTCGCGGCGACGGCCGAGCGCACGGGTCGCGTGCTCATGGAGGGGTTCCACTACCGATATCACCCGCTTGCCCAGCGGCTTCGCGACATCGTCGACAGCGGCGAGCTCGGTGAGCTTCTCGAGGTGCATACGTGGGTCTGCTTCCCGATGCCGCGTTTCTCGGACATCAGGTACCAGTACGAGTTGGGAGGCGGCGCGCTGATGGACGCGGGATGTTACGCCGTGCATCTTGCGCGGCTTCTCGGTCGAGAGGAGCCGAAGGTCGTGCGGGCACGAGCGAAGCTCCATTCGGCTGACGTCGACCGTGCCATGCGGGCGGAACTTTTCTACCCGGGCGGTCACACCGGAACCGCTGCATGTTCGATGTGGTCCGCTTCGCTGCTCCACATCGGCGCCCGCGTCGTCGGATCTGAAGGCGAGCTGCGAGTGCTCAACCCGTTGAGTCCCCAGCTGTACCACCGGCTCAGCGTCAAGGCGAACGGCCATTCCCGCGTCGAGCACCTGTCTCGTCGGCCGACGTACGAGTTCCAGCTGGAGGCCTTCTTTGCCGCGGTGCTGATGGGAGCCGAGCTACTCGCGCCGCCCAGCGACTCGGTCGCGAACATGCAGGTAATCGACGAGATTTACGACGCCGCGGGCATGCGGCGACGGGGGACTTGAGCCGGGGGAACCGGGCGGGCCACGCCGGCCGGGCCAGTCGGGCGGGTCTGGGCCGGTCGGCCCGGTCGGGCTGGTCGGGCGCGTCGGGCGGCGGCGATCGGAATCGGCTTGGCTCTGCTCGCCCTGTGCGGTTGGTTCGAAGCTGCGCTTCCCCCGTTCCACGCCGGGTCGAGTGTGCTGCTGTTCTCGGTGGCGGCTGTCGTGCTCGCGACGGGTGCAGTTGCGGCACGTTCGGCCCGCGGCCGAGAGCCGGCGAGCGTGGCTGACGGGTCGACGGCGGGTGACCTGTCTGTCCCGGGCACGATCGCCTGGTTGTCCGCCGGTCTGTTTGCCCTCGCCGTGGAGCTGTGGGAGTTCGCCCACAGCCCGAGGCGCTCGTTTCCGACCCTCAGTTCTCTCGCGAACGACGTGGTGGGACCGGGACACCGGATTGCCCGGACCGCGGCCTTCGTGTGCTGGGGCGCCGCCGGCCTGGTGGTGGCGTCGCGTGCGAGGCGCCGAGCGTGAGCACGGCGCTCTGGCTGGCGGTGGCCGGCGCCCTGGCGTTCTGTGAGGTGGCGGCTCGGAGGCTGAAGCGCGGCTGGCCGACAGCGGCGCAGCTCCTCGATCGTGCGCTCAGCCATATTGGCGGCCGGCTCGTACTGGTCGCGGCATGGCTGTGGCTCGGTTGGCACGTCTTCGCCCGGTGAGGACAATCGAAATTTGTCGCGAACTTGCTTCGGAAACAGATTGCGACCAGTCGCAATCTCGATTGGAGGCAAGTTTGGCGCGAAATTCGATGATGACCGACGCCGGGGCGCGCCAAACCGGACGCCGCCGAGACAGCGAGACAGCCAGTCACCGCTCTCCCGTCCACAGATCCTCCAGCTCCTTTCCGCGGGTCTCGGGCAGGAGAGCGAAGAGACCGGCGGCCGGGATCGTGACCGCGAACACTACGACAGCTGCCAGGCCGAAATGGTTGCCGACATCGGCGACGGCGCCGAAGGCCAACAACCCGACGGTTGCGCCGAGGACGCCGATGGCGATCTCCCACCCGGCGACCGAGGCTCGAACCGAGGTCGGGAACAACTCGTTGGTGAGCGCGCCCGCAGCGGGCGCGAAGATCGATGCGGCGAGCACCGCGAGCAGGTAGCCCACGCCGGCCGCGAGCCGCGAGCCGCTGTAGGTCACCATGCCCAACAGCGCCATGGCGATCATGGCGCCGCCGGCGGCGATCCGCCGCCCGACCCGGTCGGCGAGGAGGCGCCCGAGTAGCAGCCCGGCGAGGCCGGTGACGCCTGCCCCGACGATGAGCAGCGCTGTCGCGGCTCCCGACAGCCGCATCACGTTCTGGGCGTAGAGGAAGAAGAAACTGTTCGCCGGCCCAGTCACAAGCGACACGGCAAACGTCAGCGCGGCGACGATGGCCAGCCGGCGCCGGAATCGTGGCCCGACCGCCCCGAGAACCGGCAACGGGTGATCCTTGGCGGCAGCCGCGATCGTGAAGCGGTCGGGCTCGACGACCCAGCGTGCGACGAAAGGCAACGCCGCCAGCGGCACGAGCGCGAGCAGGACGACGCCGCGGAAACCGAGTGTGGACGCGCCGAGGCTGTGCGTGATCGCGATCAACCCGGAGCCGATCCCGTAGCCGGCCGCGATGAGCGCCACGGCCTTCGCCCGTTGCGACGAGGCGGTCTCCTCCGCGGCGGTCACCTGAGAGACCCCGCTCGTGGCGCTCAGGAGCGGCCGGCCCAGGGCGAAGAGTGCCACGAACCACCAGTAAGTCGGGCTGACGGCCGACACCGCGGTGAGGGCCAGGCCGCCAGCGCAGGTCATGAGCATCATCCGGCGCCGGCCGAACCGGTCCGCGAGGCCGGCGAGGGGCAGACCGCCGAGGGAGGCGAGGCGCAGGACGGCGAGGCCGATGCCGAGGCGTGTGCCGGACAGCCCGGCCTGCTCGGCGATCGTGGCGCCATGGGTTATGTGGCCGAAGTGCTTCGCGACGTCGCCAAGCGCCGCCACCGCACCGAACTGTCCGAAACCCGCCGCCGCGGCCAACAGCGCCGCGCCCACCACCGCCGGCTCGCGCCAGCCATGGAGGTGCAGCGCCGGGCCGGCGGGCTCTTTTGCCTCGGGCCCCGCGCGGTCAGCCATGGTGGCGCCGCGCAAGCCAGAAGGGCAGGTCGAGTGCCGCCAGGAGGATGAGCGCCACCCCGGCTGCGCTGGCGATGTACCAGGGCCAAGGGCCGAGAACGCTCAGCAAGGTCCAGTTGCCGGGGGGAGTTCTGAGAAACATGTAGTTCGCCCCGCTCAGCGCGTCGACTAGGCCGACGAAGGCGGTGTACACGAGCGTGATTGCGAACGTGCGGAGCACCGAGCCCGGACGGGGTGCGATTCGCAGCCCGACGACGAGATAGAAGGCGGCCATGACGATGCCGAGATGACCGGCGAGGTACTGGAAGAAAACGAGATGCGGATAGCCGACCCCAAGATCGGGTGTGATGACGGCTTGCAGCGTGCCGGCGAGGCCCCAGAAGTATGTGAGCTCGACCAGGATCGGCGTCTGCCACCAGCACGCCGCGGCTGCCACCAGCACGGCCACGTCGCAGAGCGCGAGCGGGAGGTCCGTCGCCGCTGACCAGGTTCCGGCCACGATCTCGGAGATCGTCCAGCTGATGGCATCCGAGACGAGCACGAGCGCGAGGACGCGGGCCGGGACCCGCGTCCACGGCCCGGGCCGGCGCCTGGCGAGGACGCACAGGGTGGTACCGAGGACCAAGGCGAGCGCGACCGTCACGACGTAGGGCACAGGCGTGACGACCCCGAGCATGCGACTCCCACCCCCGTCCGACGGCTAGCCGGGGCGCTGGTCCACGAGCTGGTACCCCACCCCAGGGTTCGTCCGCAAGAGCGGACCTGCCATTTCGCCGAGCTTTCGGCGGAGCCGGCTGGCGTAGACGCGCAGGTAGTGCGTCTCGTTTCCGTAGCCGGGACCCCAGACCTCGCGAAGGATCGTGCGGTGGGTGCAGACCTTGCCGGCGTGGCGAGCCAGATAAGCCAGCAGGTCGAACTCGCGGGCGGTGAGCTCGACAGGCGTACCGTCCACCTCCACGGACCGAGCCGCCAGATCCAGGTGGATCGGACCGACCGTCAGCGTGGCGGCCTCAGCCGAGGGATTGCGTGCCGCCGCGTGACGGAGGGCGACGCGCACTCGAGCTTCCAGTTCCTGCATACCGAAGGGCTTGGTCACGTAGTCGTCGGCGCCGCTGTCGAGCGCGAGCACCTTGCGGTCCTCGGTGTCGAGGGCGGAGAGGACTATCACAGGGACATCGGTCCATTGCCGGAGCCTGCGACAGACCTCGACGCCGTCGAGATCCGGGAGCCCGAGGTCGAGCACGACGACGTTCGGCATCGACTGCGCCGCTCGGGACAGCCCTTCGGCCCCGGTGCGGGCGAGTACGACCTCGAAGCCCCTCGCGTCGAGGCCGATCCGAAGGGCCTTCAGCAGGGCAGGGTCGTCGTCGACCACGAGCACCCGTGTCACCGCCGCGACCGCTCCTCGTCGAGCAGGTCGCCACCCGACGACGAGACCGCGCCCGCCGGTACCGTCAGCACAAAACGCGCCCCGCCTCCCCGCGCCGCTTCAACCCTGATCAACCCGCCCTGTGCCTCCACGAAAGCCTTCGCGATCGCGAGCCCGAGGCCGGCGCTGCCGCCATCGGTTCCCCGGTGGAACATCTCGAAGATCCGCTCCCGCTGATCGGGCGGGACGCCTCCTCCCGCGTCCGTGACGGCGATCTCGACCTCGTCGGCCGATCCCGGTCGGGGTGCGGCCTCCACCGTGATCCTGGAGTCCGGCGGGCTGTGCCGAGCGGCATTCTCGAGCAGGTTCGCCAGCACCTGGGCCATGAGGACAGGGTCCACCTCGAGCGCGGGCAGGTCCGCCGGCACGAGGCGCCACAGCCGGGCCGGCTCGACGGAGGGCTCGACGAGAGCTGCGGCCTCGTCGACGAGGTCGTCGACGGCGACGAGCTCGCGTTTCGGGCGCAACGCGCCGGCCTCCAGCCGCCACAGGTCGAGCACCGTCGTGACGAGTCGCGTCAAGCGGTCGGTCTGCTCCTCGATCGTCTCGAGAAGGTCGGAACGCGCTGCGTCGGCAAGCACGATCCCGGGCTCGCGAAGGTCGGACACCGCCACCTTGATCGAGGCCAGCGGAGTGCGCAGGTCGTGCGCGACGGTGCCGACGAGCGCCGATCGCCACTCGTCGACCTGCTGCAGCAGGTGGGCCCGAAGGGCGTCGTCGCGAAGCTGTGCCCGTTCGATTGCGGCCGCGGCATGGTTGGCGTATATCCCGAGCAGTCCGCGGTCGTGGACGTCGAGTGCCCGGCCGCGCAGTACGAGGAGCCCGATCGGCCCGCCGGCCGCCGTGAGGGGGATCTGTTGCAGCATGGCGCCGGCGACCATGCTTCCGGTAAGCGACGCCAACGTGCCGGCCGACGGGACGATCCGGTCCAGTGACTCGTCGTCGAGGTCGGGACCGTCGGACGCGACGATCCCGAGGCGTTCGCTCTTGCCGGACGGCAACAGCAGCGCAACGGTCTCGAGATCGAAGGCGCTCCGGACCGTCGCCGCCACGAGGGCGAGCATCTCGTCAAGTGGCTTGTCCGCGACCAGTTGTTCCGACAGCACAAGGACCCGCCGGGAGTCCGCGTCGTGCCGCGCCGAGTCCGCCCGCAGCTCCTGCAGGCGCGACCCGACCCTCCCCACGATCAGGACTACGGCCACGTACACGACGAGCGCCAGCCAGTTCTGGTCGTTGCCTACCGTCAATGTCCAGTACGGCGGAATGAAGACGAGGTCAAAGACGAGAAAGCCGAGTGGTACTGCGACGAAGCCGACCCGGGTCCCGCCCACCACGACCGCCGCCACGACCGGCACGACGAGGACGAGGCTGGCCGTGGCCACGCTGAGGTGACTCCGGAAGGGCAGCATCACCGCGGTGGCGAGTCCGAGGCCCACGACGAGGGCGATCGTGCCGGTCCGGAAACGGCGCCAGTCGGGAGCGTGCTGCACGGCGAGCCAGAAGCTTAGGGCCTGGTCAACTCGCAACCCGCGGCATCTCGTCGGGAGGACTCCGCGCACCCTCGGTATAGCTTCTGGTGGTGACCGACAGCGACGCCCCCGACGGCGGCGCAGTTGTGCAGGCGCGGGGCCTCACGAAGCGATTCGGCGAGTTCACGGCCGTCGACGGTGTCGATTTCGACATCCAAGCGGGAGAGGCGTTCGGGTTTCTCGGCCCCAACGGCGCCGGCAAGACCTCGACGATGCGCATGATCGCCTGTTTGTCGCCGGTCTCGGACGGCACCCTCCGTGTGCTCGGTCTGGATCCGATGCGCGACGGCGCCCGCATCCGAAGCCGGATCGGTCTCGTTCCGCAGGACGACACGCTGGATCTCGAGCTGACGGTGCGCGACAACCTGTTTCTCTACGGGAGGTATTTCGGACTGCCGAAGAAGGTGCTGCGCGAGCGGGTCGACCAGCTGCTCGAGTTCGCCCGCCTCACTGACCGCGCCGACGACCGTGTCGAGCCGCTCTCGGGCGGCATGCGCCGCCGGCTCACGATCGCGAGGGCACTCGTGTCGTCCCCGGATCTCGTGATCCTGGACGAACCGACGACCGGCCTCGATCCTCAGGCGCGCCATCTTCTCTGGGACCGGCTCTACCGTCTGAAGCTGGAAGGGGTGACGCTCGTCATCACGACCCATTACATGGACGAGGCCGAGCAGCTCTGTGACCGGCTCGTGGTGATGGACGGCGGGCGGATCGCTGCCGAAGGCTCTCCCCGCGAGCTCATCGACCGCTGGTCGACGCGTGAGGTCGTGGAGCTGCGTTTCGAGCCGGGGCGCCAGGAGGTCCACGGTGAAGGCCTTGCGGACCTCGCTGCCCGCGTCGAGGTTCTGCCCGACCGTCTGCTGCTCTACACCGACGAGGGCGACGCCACCCTCGACGCCGTACAGTCCCGCGGACTCTCGCCGATCGCGGCCCTGGTGAGGCGCTCGACGTTGGAAGACGTCTTCCTGCACTTGACCGGTCGGAGCCTCGTCGATTGACCGTCACGACCGCGCTCGCGTCCGGCAGGACCCCGGCGCGCCAGCCCCGCCTGCCTCCCGCGCTTCGCGCCTACCAGTACAACCTCCTCTCTTACAAGCGCACCTGGCGCGGCTCGCTCACGACGACGTTCCTGTACCCCGTCCTTTATTTGGCGGCGATGGGCGTCGGCCTCGGTCAGCTGATAGATCACGGCTCCAAGCACGCGGTGGAAGGCGTGGCCTACGTCTGGTTCCTCGCGCCGGGCCTGCTGGCGGGGACGGCGATGCAGATCGGGGCGAACGAGTCGACGTTCCCGGTCATGGCCGGGATCAAGTGGCTGAAGACCTATCTGGCGATGCTGGCCACGCCGCTCGAGGTGACCGACGTGCTTTACGGACACCTCCTTTGGATCACGACGCGGGTAACGATGGCCTCCGCCGCCTTCCTCGGAGTGATGGCCGCTTTTCACGCGGTGCCTTCGTGGTGGGCGTTGGCGGCGTTCCCGGCCGCCGTTCTGACCGGCGCGGCGTTTGCCGCCCCCGTGATGGCCTTCAGCGCCACGCGGGAGACGGACCAGTCGTTCATCGTGCTCTACCGTTTCGGTGTCGTCCCCTTGTTCCTGTTCTCGGGAACGTTCTTCCCGATCTCCGAACTGCCCGGCTGGCTGCAGGTCGCGGCCCGTTTCACGCCGCTCTACCAGGGGGTGAGCCTCTGCCGCGGCTTCGTGCTCGGCCGACCCGGCGGGTGGGACGCCGTCGGCCACTTCGCCTATCTCATGGCGATGCTGGTGGCGGGCGTGCTCGCGGCCAGGGTGACGTACCGGCGAAGGCTGGTGCAATGACGCCGTCCCGCACGACGAGGCGCCGGTGAGCGCGTCCGGCCCACCGTCGCTCTCGCTGCCGCTGCGAGTGGCCCCACCCGTCGGCATCGGCCGCGGCCGTGCTCGCCACCTCGTGGAACGCAACGCCGTCGCCTACCGGCGGGGGTGGATGTTTCTCGTCTCCGGCTTCTTCGAGCCGTTGTTCTATCTGCTGTCGATCGGGCTCGGCCTCAACCACCTGGTGGGCCACCTCGACATCGCTGGCCATTCGATCGCGTACACCGACTTCGTCGCGCCGGGTCTGCTTGCCTCGTCGGCGATGAACGGCGCCGTCTTCGACGCCACCTTCGGGATCTTCTTCAAGCTCAAGATCGCCAAGACCTACGACGCCGTCCTGGCGACGCCGCTCGGCGTTCGGGACGTCGCCATCGGCGAGCTGTCCTGGGCGCTAATGCGCGGCACCTTCTATTCGGTCGCCTTCCTCGTCGTGATGGCTTGCCTCGGGCTGGTCGGGTCCTGGTGGGCAATCCTCTGCCTGCCCGCTGCCATGCTCGTGAGCTTTGCGTTCGGAGGGATCGGCATGTTCGGGACCTGCTACATGCGCAGCTGGCAGGACTTCGACATGATCTCGCTGGCCATTGTGCCGTTGTTCCTGTTCTCCGGTGTGTTCTATCCGCTCTCGCTCTATCCGGACTGGCTTCGCCTTGTCGTCACTGTCACGCCGCTCTACCAGGGCGTCGCCCTGCTACGCGGCCTCGACACGGGTGTGGTCGGCCCGGTGCTCCTCGTTCACGCGGCGTACCTGTCGGTTCTTGGCACCGTCGGCTTGATCGGCGCGTCGCGGCGCCTCGGGCGGCTGCTGCTGCCCTAGATCCGGAGCTGCGCATTCGGACGCTGTAGCGGGCGGCGCCGCGTCTCGCGTCAGGCGGGCGGCGGGCACGCCGGCCAGCCGGCACGGGCCCGCGCACCGACCCGGGTCGAATCGCTCTCTCTGCTGCTGCGCCCAGAGCGCGCCTGTCGAGCGATTGTGCTCAGGGTGGATCAAGCGTCCGATCGGCACGATGGCCATCACCTCCGCGCCCGCTGCGGTCAGCGATGCCGCCGCACTCTGGGCGCGCGCCCCTGATGTGTACGTGTCGTCGAGGACCAGCACCCGGCGGCCGGCGATCGGGGCTACGGCGCGGAAGCCGCGCGAGTCGGCTCGCAGGTGTCCTACTGGCTCGGGACCCTTGGCGAGGACCGGGGCGAGGACGAGTCGCGGTTCGGCGGCGACGGCGGCACCGACCAGCCCGACGAGCGGATGCTCTCCTGCCCACGAGGCGCGCTGTCTCGAGCTCGAAGGGACCGGGACGGCGAGCACAGGCCGCGCCCGGAGCGCCGGCTGCCCGTCGTGATCCGGGTCCACCGGCGGCGACCTCAGCCCGTGCCCGGCCGGGAAAGACTCCGCCAGACACGACAGGTGGAGGCGGAGGAACTCCGCGAGGAGGCTGGACAACCATGCCCGCCACTCGTGCCGGGCCGTCAACGAAGGCGCGGCCTTGTAGCCGACAAGGAGCTGGTGCAGGGCCGAGCAGGGTGAGAAAAGCGAGACCGGCACGGTCCCCGTCAGCTCCGAGCCGAGCTGCCGGCGGATCACGTGGCAGCTCCAGCAGAGCTGATGCCCCTGGGCCGCGGCCCCCCGGCACACCGGGCAGACGCCGAACCGCCACGGGCGTGTCCGGACCGCTGGGCCGGACACGCGCACGGAAGGGGGATCGGGGACAACGCAACAGAGGTTGGCGGCGCTCGGCACGCCGGTGAAGCTACGTCCTGGGTGCGCGCCGCCGGAACCACGCAAGTCCGCACAGGGCCAGGAACACGAGCGTCGCGGCGAACGTCGACAGCGCCCCGAGGCGGGCCGTTCCGGGCCGGTAGACCCACGTGACGATGGACCGGCCGGCCGGGACGGGGACCGCCTGAACGACACCGAGCGCGCGTACCGGCACCAGGTTCGCCGGCCCCCCCGGCGCGGTCTGGATCGACGCATACCAGTCGGGGGCGAACGCCGTGCTCCGAACGAGGAGTGCCGGGCCCGGCGACGTGACGACAGTCTGCATCCGGTCGCCGGCGGGAGCCTCGGCCGTGGAGGCGGCGGAGCCTGCGAGCAGCGGCGCGTCGGGCTCGGTGGTGGCTGCGCTCACGACCCAGGCAGGACCCCGGCTCTCGGTGTTGGTGTACGCCGGCAGGGGACCGATCATGCCTGCGAACCGCCAGTGGGGAGCCGACAGAGCCGTCTGAAGGATTCCGTCGAGCAGGAGCCGGCGCGATCCTGTCCGATTCGCGACGACGACGCCTCCGAGGACCACGCTCAAGCCGCCCGTCGGCGCGCTGACCCGGAGCTCGGCCACGTCGAATCCAGCCGGCGCCACGGCACGGGCGCGGGTACCTATGACCAGAGCGCGAGCCGAGGCCGATCGGCCCTGCGGGTCGACGAACGCCACCATTATCGCTTTGGGGAAGGGCCGCACCGTCGGGTCGAGCACCAGGGTGGCCGACGCGCCCTCGAGGATCCCAGGCAGGAACCAGGTCCGGCTGGTGCCCGGGAGGACGAACCAGGGACCGTTCCGTGCCGCGCTTTGCCCGCGCAGGACCCGCTCACCCGCACCGATGTCGAAGCGCGGGCCGCTTTCGGTGAGCACCGGGACGGCGCCTCCGTTCGGGATCGGTTGGGCGAGGTAATGCGGGCTCGTCAGCAGCGTGTGGAGGTCGAGCACGTTGGCCGTCGTGCCGGCGAGGGCTTGAAGATCGAAGTTGCCGACCTGGTGCGACGCCGTCGCGTTCTCGTACAGCTGGGAGACGATCGAGCCATAGCCCTGGACGCTCGAGATGTTGTGCAGGATGCCGAGGTCGAAGAAGCCGAGCTCCTGCGCGATCAGCTGGGACGAGGGTGCCACCAGGAAGTTCGGATCGTAGAACCCGTACCTGCTCTGGGGTCCCGTGAGCGCGGCCAGCTTTGCCGTCTCCGGGTTGGTCGTGGCGATCGTGACTTTCGGAGCGAGCGCGTAGGGACCGTTCGCCGCCAGGAACGCGATCTCGGCGACGGCGAGGACGACGAGCGCGCGGTGGCGCACCCGGGGCGACAGCCGGCCGGCGAGCAGTGCGAAGGCGCCGACGGCGACGGCGAGCACCGAGGCGGGGATGAGGTAGCCGAGAAGCTCATGGGCGCGACCGGCGTTCAGCGGTCTCGCTTGGACCCAGCGCTCGAGGCCGATCGGATGGGTGAGATAGACGGCGACGATCACGAGGACCGCAACCGCGGGCAGCACGCTGGCCCAACGCGCCAGCCGCTCCGGTCGGGTCGTGCGGGACGTCGCCAGGTGCCTCGGCGAGGGATCTGGCGCGGTCGAGACCGGTGAGCGGTCGGTCGAGAGCCGGTCGGCCCAATACGCCACGATCACCGAGAGGGCAAGGTCCGTGATCACGATGTTCCGGTTCTGCAGCCGCTCACCACCGAACAGCGGCAGGTGCCACAGGACGTGGCCGACGGGCGTGTTCGTACCGAGCGAGAGCACGACTCCGACGACCGCGAGCACGTACCAGACCCCGAGCCGGGAATGCCGCCGCAGCGCGGCCGGCAGCATCGAGACGAACGCCACGAGGGGGAGGATCCCGACGCCGAAGCTGAGCTCTGGCAGGTTGAGCGGCCCGGCGAAGACGGGAAGGCCAAAGTTCCCGTACCCGCCGAGCAGGTAGGGGAGCAGGAAGAAGACGCCCGAGGACGGCTTCAGTGACCCGATCGAGAAGAGCGGGTAACCGCCCCCGCCGCGCTCGGACGCCCGAAGAAACTGAATCCCCGGCAACCACTGCACCGCCGACAACGCCAGAGCCAGCGCGCCGGCGGCCGCAAGCACGAGCAGTAGGCGCCCGGCTCGCGCCGGAGACCGCCAGCACCACGCCAGCGCGTATATGCCAACGACGATCGCGCCGCTCGAGATCGCACGCGGTTCGCCCGCGAGCACCACGAGCGCTCCGGACGCGCTCACGAGCAGAGCGGGCGCCAGCACGTCGCCGAGCGGCCGGTCCTCCAGCCGCCGGGCTATCTCGTCGACGCCGATAAGGGCGAAAGGCAGCAGGCTCGTCCCGAGCACGAGGCCGAGATGGTTCGACTGGCCGCTCATGAACCCCGTGAACGAGAAGGTTGCCGACCCGATGAAGGCCCCGGTAGGCCCGATCGGCTGGCGGCGGAGGAAGACATAGGTGCCGATCGTCCCAAGGAGACCGACCATGAGCAGGTTGATCGTCCAGGCCCAGACGTCGGGAATGATCGCGAACAACCACGTGCCCGGGAAGGCCGCCCCGGCGTTCCAGCCGGCGAGAAGCGGGGTGCCGCTCCAGATGAAGCTGTTCCACAGGGGAACGTGGCCGTCCCGCACGATCTCGCCGACGAGCACGCGCAACGGGTAATTCTGCTCGAGGTTGTCGCCGTTCATGAGAGGGCGACCGAAGGCCGTGGGGAGGATCGCCATGCCGCCGGCGACGGCGGTCAGGACGGCGACTGCCAGCCGGTCACCCGCGCTGAAGCGGCGCCAGACCCGGGTTGACATCGGCCGGAACGCTACCGTGCCACCGTCGGAGAGGGCGGGAACCTCCGCGCGGCCGACCCGCAGGGACTGACCTTCGCCGGACCGCCCGCCACCTACACTTCGGCCGTGCGCAGCCGGAGCCGGTCATGAGCTCGTTGCTGCACGGAGCCCTCGGTCTCCACGGGTTGACGGCGTACGTGGTCGTGGGGGCTTTGTGTTTCGGGGAGGCGAGTTTCTTTCTCGGTTTCGTGCTCCCGGGTGAGACCGCGGTAGTCCTGGGAGGCGTGCTGGCCTCCTTCCAGCACGTCGGGCTCCTCCCGATGATGGCGATAGTCGTCATCTGCGCGGTGGCGGGGGACTCGGTCGGCTATGAGGTCGGGCGCCATTTCGGCCCGGCGCTGGTGCGGCGGCTTCCGGCGAGGGCGCGACGGGGAGCCGCGGAGAGTCAGGCGTTCCTGCAACGACGAGGCGGCCCGGCTGTCTTCATCGGGAGGTTCACCGCCTTGCTCCGCGCCCTCATCCCAGGTGTCGCCGGCATGTCCGGCTTGAGGTACCGGACCTTCCTGTTCTGGAATGCGCTCGGCGGCCTTTTGTGGGGCATCGGATTCACCCTCGCCGGCTACTTCGCGGGCAAGTCGTACGAGCGCGTGATCTCGGTCGCCGGCAAGGCCTCGACGGGAATCATCGTTTTCATCGCGCTCGTGATCGTCGGCTTCGTTGTCTGGCGGAAGGTCCGGGAGCGCCGCAAGACGACCCCGGTGGACCCAGCAGAGCCGCCAGATCCGGCTCCTTCGGAGCCGACTGACTGACACGTCGTCGAGGAATGCCTACTAATGTCATCGCCAAACGCCGCCGGTACCTGCAAAGCCGCCGGCGCGGACCGGAAACAACCGAACAGGAGATACGAGATGGCACTTCAGCTGGGCGACGTCGCCCCCGACTTCACGGCCGAGACCACCGAAGGAACGATCAACTTCTACGACTGGTTGGGCGACGGGTGGGGCATCCTCTTTTCCCATCCGAAGGACTTCACACCGGTATGCACGACCGAGCTCGGAGAGGTCTCCCGTCTGAAGGGCGACTTCGAGAAGCGGAACGCAAAAGTCATCGGTTTGTCGGTCGACCCACTCGATTCACACGAGCGCTGGGTGGGCGACATCGCCGACGCCACCGGCCACTCGCTGAATTTCCCGCTCATCGCCGACTCCGACCGCAAGGTGGCGGACCTCTACGGGATGATCCACCCGAACGCCAACGACACCATGACCGTGCGCTCGGTCTTCATCGTCGGCCCGGACAAGAAGCTGAAGCTTACGATCACCTACCCCGCGAGCACCGGCCGGAACTTCGAGGAGATCCTCCGCGTGCTCGACTCCTTGCAGCTCACCGCGAAGTACTCGGTCGCGACTCCGGTCAACTGGCATGACGGAGAGGACGTGATCATCGTCCCGGCCGTCAGCGACGAGGACGCGAAGGAGAAGTTCCCCAAGGGCTTCAAGGCCGTCAAGCCGTACCTGCGCTACACGCCGCAGCCCAACCGCTGAGCTTCAGCAGCGGCGTTCAAGGCCGTCCGCGTTCGCGCGGGCGGCCTTGTCGCGTCCGCAGCCGACGCGCACCGGCCGGATACGCTCTGGTAATGGCCGCGGTTTGGCGGGTGGGGCTTGGTTGGCGGGATCGTCTGGTCGCTCTGTCGACGCTCGATCAGGACGCCCTGCTCTACGTCCTCGCGGCGGCATTCGCGCTCGGGACGCTCTTTTTGGCCGAGAGTCGCGACTACCGCCAATGGGCGGCGATGTCGCTCGGTCCTTACCTGCTGGCCGCGGCCATCTGTGCCGCGGTGGCCCGCCGGCGTGCCCGGATCGCAGGCGCAAATGCCACGGGCGCAAATGCCACGGGCGCAATCGGCACCGGCGAAAACGGCACCGGCGAAAACGGCACCAGTGCGACCACCGCCGGCGCAAGGGATGGGTCGCGCCGAGGCCGTGACCGTCTCCGCCAGGGTGTCGTGCTCGGCCTGCTCCTCACCGTTGTCCTGGTCCCGCTCACGGTCGAGGTGATCCTGAGGGCGGAGGCCAAGGTCGGCGCACAGAACGAGGTGACCACGATCGAAGCCTGCGGTGACCGCGTGGCACACCACAAGAACTGCTACCCGTCCGATCCGAAGAACGCCGGCGGCGCGCTGCAGAATCAGGGCGCGAACTCGTTCTTCCCGTACCTGCCCGGCATGATCCCCTTCGGGCTCGTCAACGCCACCTCCGGGCCGCCGGAGCTGAAGGACGCCAGGATCGCGCTGAGCGGTTTCACCTTGATCGTCCTCGCCGGCGGGTTGTTGGTCGCAGACACCTCCACGCGCCGGAAGTGGCGCATCTTCCAGGTCGTGGTCGTTCTGCCGAGCGGGGCGCTACCGATGGTGACCGGTGGCGACGATCTGCCGGTGCTGGCCCTCATGTTCCTCGCGCTTGCGTTCGCGAGCCGGCGAAGACCCGTGTGGTCCGGCCTGGCGATGGGCTGCGCCGGAACGCTCAAGTTCACCGCCTGGCCCCTCTTGATCCTGCTGGCGCTCGGCGAATGGGACCGGCTCGGGCGACGGGCGATTCTGCGGTACTCGCTCGCCGTCCTGGCCGTCGTGGTCCCGGTGCTGGGGATCGGCATCGGCCAGAACCCGCGCGCGTTCGTCCTGAATGCGATCCGGTTCCCGCTCGGTCTCACGAAGGTCAAGTCCCCCGCGGCGAGCCCGCTCATCGGACAGGAGCTCGTGAAGCTCTTCCCGGCGGCGAAGACGGAGCTCATCGGCGTGCTTGGCCTCATCGGGGTCGTCGCCGTGCTCTACGGGCTCTGGAGATGGCGACCCTCGACCCCGCAGAGCGCGGCCGGCTTCAGCGGCTACGCCATGCTGCTTGCGACCTTGCTGGCGCCCGCGACACGTTTCGGCTATCTGATCTACCCGCTCAACCTGCTCACCTGGTCCGTCCTCCTGTCACCGCGCGCCTCCGCGGTGCCCGAGCCCGGCCAGTCGAGTCAGGAGCCGTCGTCGGGAAGCTGGAAGAGACGAAGGGTGAGGCCCATGGTGGGTGAGGTCTGGCCATCGCCGGCCAACGCCGGTGAGATCGAGGGATTGACTGGGGTCACGACCACGCCGACCTCCCACTCGTAGCCGTCGGACCCGCTTCGGTGGGCGAGGATCTCCTTCGACGCGCCTGAGCCCGGATACTCCGCGACCTGCGACCAGTGGGCTCGCTTCAACTCCACGTCGTAGAACCTGAGCAGCTCGGAGGACGAGGTGCTCAGCTGGAAGGAGATGCTCCTGTCGTAGAGGTCGACGCCGGCGTCCGGGGTGCTCGTGCCGACGATCCGGGCGCCGTTCGGCACGACGAGGGCATCGACCACGTCCTTCGGAGGCGAGCCGTCGGTCGCGATCCGACGGAGCACGGGCGCAGCGCCGATCGCGGTGAGATTCACTCCCGCCACCGGCACGCCGAGGCCGGAGACTGTCGGCGCCGTCGTCTGGCCGCTGCCCACGAGCGCAACGGCGACGCCGCCGAGCGTTACGGCAGCCGCGCATGCGAGGACCACCAGCGCCGGCCTGATCGACGGGGACTTCCCGTAAGGGGCCCGGAGCGCTCGGGGATCAGCTGGGGTGGTCGTCACGGTGCGGCGCTCCTCAGGGCCTGTCTCACGAATCGGGTCGTCACGACGCGTCTTGTGGCATCGTACCGGCGCCTGGGCGCAAGGCGGCCGCGGGTTCGCAGGCCGGCGGCCACTCACCGGATAGATTTGACTTATGTCGGTGGCCGATCCCTTCCACGAGGGCTCTGCCGCGGAGCTGGTCGAGTCGCTCCCCGAGAACCCTGCCCGGGCTCTGATCCCACCGCCGACGTCCGAGGTGGAAGGCATCCTTTCGACGCTCTCGGTGCGTCGCGTGGGCGAGGATCTGGACCTCGTCCGACGTGCACACGCGTTCGCGACGAAGGCGCACGAGGGCCAGCACCGGATCTCGGGTGAGCCGTACATCACCCATCCGGTGGCGGTCGCCACCATCATCGCCGATCTCGGCCTCGACACGGTGAGCGCCGCGGCGGCGTTGCTGCACGACGCCGTCGAGGACACCGGGGCGAGCCTTGCGCAGATCGAGGCGGAGTTCGGCCCGGCGGTGGCGGCGATCGTGGACGGGGTTACGAAGTTGGACCGGCTTCGTTTCGATTCGAAGGAGGCGCAGCAGGCGGCGACGATGCGCAAGATGCTCGTCGCGATGGCCCGCGACTGGCGCGTGCTCGTCATCAAGCTCGCGGACCGGCTCCACAACATGCGGACCCTGTCGGTGATGCCGGAGTGGAAGCAGCGGCGGACCGCCGAGGAGACGCGGGACATCTACGCGCCGCTCGCGCACCGCCTCGGGATCCAGGAAGTGAAGTGGCAGCTGGAGGACCTTGCCTTCGAGACGCTCCACCCGAAGCGGTTCGCCGAGATCGCCCAGATGGTGGCCACCCGGGCTCCGCGGCGCGAAGTGGAGCTTGCCGAGGTCCTCGCGGTCGTTCGCTCGCGCCTCGCCGAGGCCGGGATCGAAGCCGAGGTCACCGGGCGCCCGAAGAACCTCTGGAGCATCTACGAGAAGATGGTCGTGCGGGGCAAGGAGTTCGACGAGATCCACGATCTCGTCGCGATCCGAGTCATCGTCGACCGCCGAGAAGGATTGCTGGGCCGCCCTCGGGGCGGTGCACGCCTTGTGGCCGCCGGTGCAGGGTCGCTTCAAGGACTACATCAACTCCCCGAAGTTCAACCTCTACCAGTCGCTGCACACGACGGTGGTAGGGCCGCGGGTGAAGCCGCTGGAGATCCAGATCCGGACCCAAGAGATGCACCGCCGCGCCGAGCACGGCATCGCAGCCCACTGGGGCTACAAGGAGGGAAGCTCGACGAAGCCCGGCGCCCAGCGCGGGGCGCAGTCCACCGATGAGATCGAGTGGCTGCAGCGGATCGTCGACTGGGAACGGGAGACGCCGGATCCCGTCGAGTTCCTGGAGACGCTCAAGATCGACCTCGAGCAGGACGAGGTCTACGTCTTCACCCCGAAGGGCCAGATCATGACCCTGCCGGCCGGCGCGACGCCGGTCGACTTCGCCTACGCGATCCACACCGAGGTCGGGCACCGGTGCGTCGGAGCCAGGGTCAACGGGCGGTTGCTGCCTCTCGACTCAAAGCTGCACTCCGGCGACACCGTCGAAATCGTCACCTCCAAGATGGCCTCCGCCGGCCCTTCGCGCGACTGGCTGCAACTCGTGACCTCACCGCGCGCCCGCAACAAGATCCGGCAATGGTTCTCCCGCGAGCGGCGCGAGGACGCCATCGAGACCGGGCGGGAGGAGCTCGTGCGGTCACTCCGGCGAGCCGGGCTCCCGATCCAGAAGCTCCAGAGCTCGCCGGCGTTGCAGGCCGTCGCGAGCTCGATGGGCTACGCCGACCTCGATTCGTTGCATGCCGCCCTCGGCGAGGGTCACATCTCCGGCCAGGCCCTCGTGCAGCGCCTCGAGCGTGAGCTGCGGGGCGGGGAGGGCGAGGAGCAGCTCCCGCTGACCGCGCTCCAGCCGAGGCGGCCAAGCCATCGCCGCGCCTCTGGCGGCATCTACGTCGAGGGTCTCGACGACGTCATGGTCCGCCTGTCCCGATGCTGCACGCCGGTGCCGGGCGACCGCGTGATCGGGTTCGTCACACGGGGACGGGGGGTGTCGGTCCACCGCGAGGACTGCGCCAACGCCCTCGCACTCGCCGCCGACGACAAGGAGCGGCTGATCGAAGTGGAGTGGGACGAGGACCGCAGTGGGGTCTTCGTCGCCGCCATCGAGGTCAAAGCCCTGGACCGCAACCGGTTGCTGGCCGACGTCGCCAAAGTGCTCTCCGAGCACCACGTGAGCATCATCTCGTCGTCGACGCACACGACGCCTGATCGGGTGAGCCGAATGCGTTTCGAGTTCGAGCTGGCGGATCCGGCCCATCTGGACTCGGTGCTCGAGGCGCTGAAGCAGCTCGACAGCGTGTACGACGCCTATCGCCTCCTTCCAGGGCAGGGTGCTGCCGTGCCCGCCTCCTAAGGCCTGGTACCGCCATTCCCAGCTTCCAGTCCCCGAAGGGGACCCAGGACATCCTTCCTCCCGAGAGCGCGCGCTGGACCGAGCTCGTCGGGCGTTTCGCCATCTTGGCGGAGCGTTTCGGCTTCGGCCTCGTGGTCAGCCCGGGCTTCGAGGACGCCGAGGTATTCCGGCGGAGCTCGGGCGACTCCTCCGACGTCGTCACGAAGGAGATGTACGAGTTCACCGACCGCGGGGGCCGGCGGATAGCGCTCCGTCCCGAGGGCACGGCCTCGGTGGTTCGCGCCTTCGTGCAGCACCACCCGGTGTCGCCTTTCAAGGCCTGGTACGTGGCTGCGATGTTCCGCTACGAACGGCCTCAAGCGGGACGCTTCCGACAGCACCACCAGCTGGGCGTCGAGATCCTCGGCACCGACGACCCGATGGCCGACGTGGAGGTGATCTCGTTGCTGGCCGGACTGTACGCCGACCTCGGCCTGACTTCGCTCCGACTTCGCGTCAACTCGCTCGGCGACGAGAAGTGCGCTCCGGGTTATCGCGAGAGCCTGGCCGCGTATCTTGCGCTACACGAGGACGAGCTATGTTCCGAGCACCGCGCCCAGTGGTCCTTGAACCCCCTCAGGATCCTCGACTGCAAGCGGCCCGAGTGCCGCAGCGTGATCGAGGGAGCGCCGCGGCTGCGCGACTTCTGGTGCGACGACTGCCGTGCCCACTTCGCCACCGTGCTCGACGGGCTGAATCGGCTCGGGATCCTCTACGAGGAGGACGACTTCCTTGTTCGCGGTCTCGACTACTACACGCGCACGACCTTCGAGTTCGGCTCGGACGTGCTCGACGGCGTCGGCGGGGGCGGCCGCTACGGGGGCCTGGTTGCCGCGCTGGGGGGTCCTGACGTGTCGGGGGTCGGTTTCGGGGCCGGGATCGAGAGGATCCTGCTCGCGTGTGACGCCGACGGCGTCTTGTCGGCCGCCGACCTGGAGCAGAGCCGTGGGCTCGACGCATTCGTGGTCGACGCGAGCGACGAGGGTGTCGCGCTCGAGCTCAGCCATGAGCTGAGGGCCGCGGGGCTTGCCGTCGACCGGGCGTTCGACAGCCGGTCCATGAAGGCGCAGCTGAAGGCAGCGGACCGATCGGGGGCACGGGTCGCCTGCATCGTGGGCAAGGACGATCTCGCCGCCGGCGTCGTGACCGTCCGCGTGCTCCGTGGAGCCGACGCCCATCGGCAGGAAAAGGTGGAGCGTGGCGAACTTGCGACACGTGTTCGGGAAATTACGAGGTCGCCGTGAGCTCCGCCGCGACGGGTGAGGAGGGCTCCGCAGCCGACCAGGCGTTCGCGCCGGCGGGGCTACGGACGGACTACTGCGGTGCGCTTCGGGCCGGCGACGCCGGAAGGGTGGTCAGCATTTGCGGCTGGCTCGGGCGCCGGCGCGAGCACGGCGAGCATCTCGCGTTCGTAGACGTGCGCGACCACACCGGGATCGTTCAATGCGTCGTCGACGGGGCGCACGACCTGCGGTCGGAGTACGTGCTGCGAGTTACGGGGACTGTGCGGACCCGCCCCGAGGGCACGGTGAACCCGGCGCTGCCCACCGGCGAAGTGGAGCTCGGAGAGTGCGTCGTGGAGGTCCTCTCCACATCGGAGACTCCGCCGTTCTCGCTGGACGGGCGCGCCGATACCGACGAGGCGATCCGTCTTCGCTATCGCTACCTGGACCTCCGAACCGAGCGGATGCAACGCAACCTGCGGTTGCGCGCCCAGGTGAACAGCGCTCTGCGCAGGGCCATGGAGCGCCAGGGCTTCGTCGAGGTCGAGACGCCGCTGCTCTGGACGCCGACTCCCGAGGGCGCGCGTGAATTCGCGATCCCGTCCCGCCTGCAGCGCGGCTCGTTCTACGTGTTGCCCCAGAGCCCTCAGATCGCCAAGCAGCTGCTCATGGTCGGCGGGATGGACCGTTATTACCAGCTCGCCCGGTGCATGCGCGACGAGGATCTGCGCGCGGACCGCCAGTTCGAGTTCACCCAGCTCGATATCGAGGCGTCCTTCGTCGGCCAGAACGAGGTGCTCGGGTTCGTGAGCGAGGCGGTGATCGAAGCCACCTTTGCCGCGACGGGCGAGCGGCCGCCCGACATCGTCACGATGTCGTGGAACGAGGCTCTCGACCGGTTCGGGACGGACAAGCCCGACCTCCGGTTCGGGATGGAGATCGTGGACCTCGGGAAGGCGGTTGCGGACACGGAGTTCAACGCCTTCAAAGCAGCCTGTGTACGGGCCATACGCGTGCCGGGTGCTGCCGACTGGACCCGGAGCCGGCTCGATGGGCTGGTCGATCGGGCTCGACAGCTCGGTGCGGCCGGCCTCGTATGGCTGCGGGTGCGAGCGGAGGGCGCTCTCGAGTCGCCGGTCGCCAAATTCCTCACGGACTCCGACTGCCAGGGGATCCTGGCCGCGACCTCGGCTGAAGCCGGCGATCTTGTGCTCGTCGTGGCCGGCGAGCGGGTGCGGACCTCAATGGTGCTGGGCCAGCTGCGTCTCGACTTGGGGCAGCCTCCGATCAGCGAGCGACCGTTTCGCTACCTGTGGATCACCGAATTCCCGCTCTTCGAAGGAGTCGACGACGATGGCCATCCCATCGCCGCCCACCACCCGTTCACGATGCCGCACCCGGATGACCTCGACCTGCTGGAGAGCGACCCGATGGCCGTGCGATCGCAGTCGTACGACCTTGTCCTGAACGGCTGGGAGCTCGGGTCGGGCAGCATCAGGATCCACCGGGCGGACATCCAGCGCCGCATCTTCAAGGCGCTCGGGATCTCCGACGAGGACGCCGAGCTGCGCTTCGGGTTCCTGCTGGGGGCGTTCCGCTACGGCGCTCCGCCCCATGGCGGGTTCGCGGTCGGCCTGGACCGGCTCGTGGCGCTGCTGGCCGGCGAGGACAACATCCGCGAGGTGATCGCGTATCCGAAGACCCAGTCCGGCACCGACCTCATGTCGGGGGGCCCGAAGCCCTTGGGGCCCAAGCAGTTGGCGGAGCTGGGAATCCGGGTGATAGCGGCCGAGCCTGCGGGCGGGTCTCCGCGCCCGAGCCCAGCGTGAGCCCGAGTCCAGCGTGAGCCCGAGCCCGCCGAACCGGGCGGGCAGCAGCCGCCCACCGGACCTGTTCGACGTCGCCGCCGACGAGGAGCTCACCTCGCGGGCGCCGTTGGCAGCACGCCTGCGCCCGACCCGCCTCGATGACGTCGTCGGTCAGAGCCACCTTCTCGGGCCGGGCGCCCCGCTCCGGGCGCTCGTGGAGGACGACCGGCTCAGCTCGGCTGTGTTCTTCGGCCCTCCCGGAACCGGGAAGACCACCGTGGCCCGCCTGCTGGCCGAGCACACGGCCCGGCGCTTCCGGGCTCTCTCGGCGGTCGACGCCGGCGTGAAGGACGTCAGAAACGAGCTCGACGACGCCCGCCGGGCCCTCGGAGCCGAGGGCCGGGGGACGATCCTGTTCCTCGATGAGGTGCACCGCTTCAACAAAGCGCAGCAGGACGCCCTCCTGCACGGCGTCGAGGAGGGCGTCGTCGTACTCGTCGGGGCGACGACGGAGAACCCCTTCTTCGCGTTGAACGCGCCCCTGCTCAGCCGCTCGACGCTGTGGCGGTTCGAGGCTCTGTCGCCGGATGATCTGCGGGAGCTGGCCGAGCGTGCCCTCCGGCACGAGGGCTTCGAGGCCGAGCCGGACGCCGTGGCTCGCCTCGTCGACCTCGTCGAGGGAGACGCCCGGGCCGTGCTCACGACGCTCGAGGTGGCGATGGCCCTCGCGCGGGGACGCGTCAGGAACAGCGCAGGAGCGCCGGGGCCGGCGGCGGCGGGGCCGGCGCGGCGGAGGCGGGCTCGGCGGCTCGGGCTCGGGCGCCGTGCCGGTGATCTCGATGGAGGATGTGGAAGGCGCACGTGCGACGAGGGCATTCCGCCACGGGCGAGAGGAGCACTACGACCTCATCTCCGCGCTCATCAAGAGCGTGCGAGGCTCAGATCCGGACGCCGGCCTCTATTGGATGGCTCGCCTCATCGAGGCGGGCGAGGACCCGCGTTATGTCGCCCGGCGGCTCGTGATCCTCGCGAGCGAGGACGTCGGCATGGCCGATCCCCACGCGCTCGGGGTTGCGACGGCGGCGGCTCAAGCGGTCGAGTTCGTCGGTCTCCCTGAGGCGGGCCTGAACCTGGCGCAGGCGGTGGTCCACCTTGCCCTGGCGCCGAAGTCGAACCGGGCCGCACTCGGCTGGTGGGGAGCCCAGAGCGACGTGCGAGATCGTCCGCTCGGGCCGGTGCCGGCGGAGCTGCGCGATGCGCACTACCGCGGGGCGAAGGCGCTCGGGCACGGTTTGGGCTACGAGTATCCTCACGATGACCCGCGGGGGTTCGTCGAGGCCACGTACCTTCCTGAGGGTCTCGCCGGACGCCGGTACTACGAGCCGTCGGAACACGGTGCCGAGAAGGTGTTCGCGGAGCGCTGGAGGGCTCGGCGGGGCGTTCAGGGAACGAGCAGCAGCGGCACCGGACGCGCGCCGGCGACCGAGAAGGAGCACGACCACACTTGAACGCCGACCAGCTCCGCACCACCTTCACCCGTTACTTCGTCGATCGTGGCCACCTCGCGCTCCCCGCCGCCAGCCTCGTGCCGAACGACCCTTCGATGCTGTTCACCATCGCGGGAATGGTCCAGTTCAAGCCGTATTTCCTTGCCGAGTCGCCCCCGCCGGCCCCGCGGGCGACGACGGTGCAGCCGTGCGTTCGCACCGTCGACATCGACGTGATCGGCACGACCTCGCGCCATGTGACGTTCTTCGAGATGCTCGGAAATTTCAGTTTCGGGGACTATTTCAAGGAGCTGGCCATCTCCTACGCGTGGGAGCTGCTCACCGACGAGCTCGGCTTCGATCCGGCCGACCTGTGGGTCACGGTCCACATCTCCGACGACGAGGCCGCGGAGATCTGGCGCGAGGTTCCCGGCCTGCTCGACGGCCGGCTGCAGCGACTCGACGAGGACAATTTCTGGAAGATGGGCGAGACCGGACCGTGCGGACCGTGCTCGGAGATCTTCTTCGACCGGGGAGCCGGGTTCGGTCCGGGCGGCGGGCCGGCGCAGGGGGGCGAACGGTACGTCGAGATATGGAACCTCGTGTTCATGCAGTACGAGCGCCACGCCGACGGCTCGCTGACGGACCTGCCGCAGCCCAACATCGACACCGGTGCCGGGCTGGACCGCATGCTCACCCAACTGCAGGGTGTCGAGTCGGTGTTCGACACCGATCTGGTGGCGCCCATCCTCGACGCCGCATCGGCTGCCACCGGCCGCGTCTACGGCAGCACCGAGGAGTCAGACGTCGGCCTCCGCATCGTCGCCGACCACGCCCGCACGTTCACGTTCCTCATCTCGGACGGCGTCTTCCCGTCGAACGAGAGCCGGGGCTACGTGCTGCGCCGCCTCATCCGGCGGGCGGTGCTCGTCGCGCAGCGCCTCGGAGGGAAGGGCCTCGTGACTCCCGGCCTGATCGAAGTCGTGAGCGACGTCATGGGAGGCGCCTACCCGAAGCTCCGCCGGGACCGGGACCTCATCCAGCGCATCGCTCTTCACGAGGAGGAGGCATTCCTCCGGACACTGCGAGCCGGCACCACCCTGCTCGAGGAGGAGCTCGCAAGGGGTCAGTCCAACGTGGGCGGAGCCGTCGCCTTCCGCCTGCACGACACCTTCGGCTTCCCGATCGACCTGACCGAGGAGATCGCTCGGGAGCGGGGGATTCCGGTGGACAGGGCTGGCTTCGACGAGGCGATGGACGAGCAGCGCCGGCGGGCCCGCGAGGCCGGCCGAGCAGGAGCCCTGACCGCCGACGAGGTGGCGGCGGCCTGGAGTGAGATCCGGTCCGAGTTCGGACCGACCGAGTTCCTCGGGTACAACGAAACTGCCGTCGAAGCGCGTGTCCTCGCCGCCCTGCCGAGCTCGGTCGACCGCTCGTTCGCCAATGTCGACGGCGAGCAGGCGCCCGAGGGCGTCGGCCTGATCGAGGTGTTCCTCGACCGGACACCCTTCTACGCCGAAGGCGGGGGCCAGGTCGGGGATACCGGGACGATCACCACGGCCACGGGACAGGTCCGGGTCCTGGACACCACCTCGGTCGTGGAAGGCCTCACCCGGCACCTCGGCTACCTCGTAGCGGGGACGGTCGAGGCCGGCCAGGAGGCTGCGGCGGCGATCGACCGCGAACGCCGTGAGGCCATCCGGCGCAACCACACAGGCACTCACCTCCTCCACTGGGCGCTGCGGCAGGTGCTCGGCGACCACGTGCGCCAGCAGGGGTCGCTCGTGGCTCCGGACCGGCTCCGCTTCGACTTCAGCCACTTCGGGCCGATGTCGCAGGAGGAGATCGCCCGCGTCGAGGATCTTGTCAACGCCGAGGTGCTCCGCAACGAGCCGGTCCATGTCTACGAGACGACGCGCCAGGAGGCCGAACGGACCGGGGCGATGGCCTTCTTCGGTGACAAGTACGGTGACGTCGTGCGCGTGGTCGAGGCGGGTCACGACTCGGTAGAGCTGTGCGGCGGCACGCACGTGAGCGCGCTCGGGACGATCGGACCGCTGCAGGTGGTGTCCGAGGCCTCGATCGGCTCGAACACGCGCCGGATAGAGGCGGTGACCGGTGAGGCTTCACTGGCTCGGTTTCGGCTGTTCGAGCGGACGGTCGAAGAGGCTTCCGAGCGCCTGCGGACCCAGCCCTCAGATCTTCCGTCGGCGGTGGACCGGTTGCTGGCGAGTCAGCACTCGCTCGAGGAACAGCTGCGGACCCTGCGCGAGGAGCACCTCCGCAAGGAGGCCGACGTCCTGGCGGCCGAGGCCGTTGGTGGACGCGTGATCGGCCGGCGGGACGGGCTCGAGGCGGGCGAGTTGCGCGATCTCGCCATCGTGGTGCGAGATCACCCCGGCGTCGAGGCCGTGGGGGTCGTCGGCGTCACCGGTCCGGAACGGGTGGCTCTCGTGGTGGCAGCGACGAAGGCGTCGGGAATCGACGCACGAGCGGCAGTGGGCAAGGCGGCGGCAGCGCTCGGCGGCGGCGGTGGCGGCACGCCCGAGCTCGCGACCGCCGGCGGCCGGAACGTCGCCGGCGTCGAGGAGGCTCTCGTCAGGCTCAGCGAGGCGCTGAGTCCGAGTGGCAGCTGAGCTCGTGACCACTGGGCCGGCGGTGGGCGGCGGGCGCGTCGTCGGGATCGACCTCGGGGAACGACGCATCGGTGTATCCGTCAGCGACTCGAAACAGGTTCTCGCGACCCCACACTCCCTCATCACCCGGGCCGGTGACGCCGAGGCAGACCGGCGGGCCATCGCGGCCGTCGTCTCGGAGGTGGGAGCCGGCCTCGTTGTGGTCGGGCTTCCTCTGACCCTGGCCGGCGAGGAGGGTCCGGCCGCTGCGGCCGCTGCGGCCGAAGCCTCGGAGCTCGCTCGGGAGCTCGGGATACCCGTCGTGCTGCACGACGAGCGCCTGACGACCGTGGAGGCTTCCCGCCGGCGCCGGATGCAGCCTGCGCCGGACCCGGTCGGTGCCCGCGGTAGTGGGGGTGCCGGCGGCGGGGTGGGGGTGGGCGGTCCAGGGCCCGGCGGCCGGGTCCGTCGAGCGCCGCGGCCCGGGCGCGTCGGGTGCCGATCGACGCCGTCGCCGCGACCGTGCTGCTGCAGGCTTGGCTGGACGAGCAACGGGGCACGTCATGAGCCAATTCGCCGGGATGCCGGAGGGAACCAGACCGATGGCCGCCTGGCCGACGTCCGCGACCTCGGTCGCGGGCGTGGTCGGCTTTCCGGTCCGCCAGTCGCTTTCGCCTGTGCTGCACAACGCGGCGTTCGGTGTCATGGGCCTCGACTGGGGTTACGTGGCCTTCGAGGTGCCGCCGGGATCGCTGGAGGCCGCCGTCGCCGGTGCGGCGTTGCTCGGCTTGCGTGGTATGTCGGTCACGATGCCGCACAAGGACGCCGCCGCCCGGCTTGCGGGCAGGCGGTCCGCCAGGGTGCGCCGGCTGGGGGCTGCGAACACTCTGGTCTTCGAGAACGGGGCGGTGTTTGCGGAGAACTCCGACGGTGACGGGCTGCTCGACGATCTCCGGGAGGGGGCCCGTTTCGACCCGGCCGGGCGGCGATGTGGCGTGATCGGCGCCGGCGGGGCGGGTCGGGCCGCGGTGCTGGCTCTGGCCGAGGCCGGCGCCGAGCAGATCATCATCGTCAACCGGACCGTGACGCCGGCGTGGCGATCAGCGGCGCTGGCGCCGAGGGTGGCGCGGGTGGGACGACCGGCCGAGCTGGTCGATATGGACCTGGTCGTACAGGCCACGCCGGTGGCGATGACAAGCCGGGGCTCCGGCGAGCGGCCGCCGGCGGGCGGGGCCGGTCAGGTTGGAGAGACTGACGCTCGGCCGCTGCGGCGCCGGCGCCGGCGTGGTCGCCGGCGTGGATCCTTCGAAGTTCGGGGCGGGCCAGCTCGTGGTGGACTTGGTGTACGACCCGCCACTCACACCCTTCCTGCTCGAGGCGCGCCGGCAGGGGGCGACGGTTCGCAACGGGCTCGGCATGCTCGTCCACCAGGCCGCGCACCAGATCCGGCTCTGGACCGGGTCCGAGCCGCCGATCGGCGTGATGTGGTCGGTGGTCGGCGGCGATACCTCGCGACCCGGCGCCGGCGGCCACGTGGGCGGGATTTCCGGGGTATAGCACGGGAAATCCCGCCCAGGTCGCTCCGATGGCCGCCCGCGCCGCCCCGCCGCCGCCGCCGCCCGCCCCCCTCACGCCGGCGGCGGCTCCGCCGGAGCTTGCAGGAATCCCTCCGTGAGGAGGCGGGCCGTGACCCTCGTGCGCATGGCCCGGAGCACGGTGTCGCTGGTCCCGGGCCGGGAGCGGATGGACAGTCGGATGACGATGCCGGTGGCGTCGGCCTGCTGGACGCCGAGCATCACCGGGGTGTCGAAGACCGAGCCGGCGATGTCCGGTTCGGCGACAGCGGCGCGGGCTTCCTCCTCGATGGCGGCCGCCGCCGGCCCGAGCGGCGTGCCGAGGGGCACGAAGGTGTCAAGGAAGCTGACCGTCGTGTTCCGGGACAAGTTGGCGAGCGTCCGGATGTCCCCGTTCGGGACGTACCAGACCGACCCGTCGCCGCCCCTCAGGCGTGTCACCCGCAACGACATCTCCTCCACGACACCGAGGGCGGTAGTGGTCTGCAGCGTGTCGCCTATTCGGTACTGGTCCTCGGCGAGAAGCAGGAACCCGGACAGGTAGTCCCGCACCAACGTCTGGGCCCCGAAACCGACCGTCGCCCCGACCACCGTCGCCCCCGCCACGAGCGGCGTGAGGTCGATCCCGATCGTCCCGAGGATGGTGAGGAGTGCGATGACCCAGACGACGATCCGAAAGCAGTTGGCCAGGATCCGTCCGACGGTCTCGATTCGCTGGGCGAGCGCGAGGTGAATGGCGGCGTTGTCCGCAACGCCCTCCGACGCGGCGGCGGCCGCGGCTCGTGACTCGGCCCGATTGCGCACCCGCCGGACCGCCTGGCGGATCGCCCGTGCGCCGTAGCGCGAGATCGCCCACGCTCCCAGGACGATGATTAGGACGGACAGAGGACGGAGAATTAGGTCCTGCAGGTGGCGGGCCGTGCTCTGGTCGACGCCGAGCGCGTGGAGCAGTTCGTAGAAGTATCCGGACCCCGGTTCGGTGCCGGCGGACGAAGCTGCAGCGAGTCGGAAGGCCACGGCCGGTATTCTTGCCCACCATGGCCGTTCAATACCCGAGCGTGCCGTCGCGATGGAGCAGCCGCAGGGAGCGGCACCCGGTCTGGGAGCTGGTGCGCCACTGCGATTTCATCCTGGTGGCCAGCGCCGTCCTGCTCTCGCTCATCGGCGCGGTGATGGTGTACTCGGCGACGCGGGTCGGCCAGATCGCCGTCGACGGAGACCCGAAGTACTACCTGAAACGCCAGCTCCTCTGGCTCGCGATCGGCCTCGTGGTCATGGTTTTCTGCGCCCTGATCGACTATCACCGGCTCGAGCAGTGGGGCTACGTCATCTACGGCCTCGTCGTGCTGTCGCTTCTCGCCGTGTTGACCCATTTCGGCCACGTCGCCCTGGGCGCGCAGCGCTGGTTCTCGCTCGGCCCGCTCGAGCTGCAACCGTCGGAGTTCGCTGCCCTAGCCCTCATCATCGTCGTGGCGGTGTATTGCAGCCGCCAAGAAACCATGCTCGCTCGCCACCTCATCGTCGTCCTCACTCTCGCCGGCGTGCCGATCCTGCTCGTCTACAAGCAGCCTGACCTCGGAACGGCGCTGATAATGACGGTGGTCCTCACGGTCATGATCGTCACGTCAGGCGTGCGGCTCAGGTCCCTGGCGGTCCTCGCCGTCCTGGGCATCGCCGGATTGGTAAGCGCGTTTCACTTCGGACTGATCCACGCGTACCAGTTGGGGCGGCTGACTTCGTTTCTGAACCAGAACGCGGGCACGAAAGGCGCCAACTGGAACCTCGCGCAGTCGAAGGCCGCAATCGGCTCGGGCGGAGCGTTCGGAGTCGGCATCTTCCACGGCCCCGCAACCAACGGCGGCTACGTCCCGTCGCAGCAGACCGACTTCATTTTCACCGCCGTCGGAGAGCAGCTCGGGTTCGCCGGAGGAGCCGTGGTCATCGCACTCTTCGGGGTGATCGCCTTCCGGCTACTGCGGGCCGCACAGATCGCCAAGGATCCCCTCGGGCGGATGCTCTGCTCCGGAGCGCTGGCGTTCCTCGCATTCTCGGTCTTCCAGAACGTCGGAATGACGATCGGCCTGATTCCGATCGCGGGCATCCCGCTTCCCTTCGTGAGCTACGGCGGTTCCGCAATGATCGTGTTCTTCGCTACGGTCGGGCTTGTGGTGAATGTCGAGATGCGCCGGCTGGCACGGCGATGAACCCCTTGGCCCCCGACGGGGACGCTGTCGAGATCGAGGCCGTCCCGCTGCCTGCCCCGGCCAACGGCGACGGTTCCGTTCTCGCGGTCGCGGACGCGGACGCGACGCTGGGGGCGCCGGTGGCGGAGGACGTCACCGAGCCGGACGTCTCCGAGGACGAGCCGGAGCTGGAGGACGAGCCGGAGCTGGAGGAGGAATCGGAGCTCGAGGAGGAATCGGAGCTCGACGAGGAGCTCGAGCCGAGCCCGAGGACGCCGGCGCCGAGCCGGTCGGGCTGGAGGAGGTCGACGAGCTCGTCGAGCTCGACGACGTCGACACGGCGGCCCAGGAGGAAGAGCCCGAGCTCGACGAGGCGCGGGAGTTCGAGGACTCCTTCGCCGCGGTCGAGGAGCCAGACCCGCTCGTCACGCCCCCCGAGATGTCACAGATGCTCTTCGTGGACGTCGTGCTCCTCCTGCCGGCCACCCACCCGGTCGTGGTGCTCCAGGAGGCGGACCCGCCCTACCGCGAGCTGAGGATCCCCGTCGGCGGGGCTGAAGGCATCGCGATCGGGTACGCGGCGAGGGGAGTCGAGACGCCGCGGCCGCTCACCCACGAACTGCTGGCTCGCATCCTCGAGGAGTTCGGGATGACGCTCGACGTCGTGCGGATCACCCAGGTACGCGGGACGGCGTTCACGGCCGAGATGGTCATCTCCGGCCGTCTCGGAGCCCGCGTCATCGACTGCCGGCCCTCCGACGCGATCGCACTCGCGCTCCGCCACCGGCTGCCGGTTCCGATCATGGCATCGCCGATCGTGCTGGCGCGAGCCGGCAGCGATCCCACCGGAAACAACTAGGCCAGCACCTCACCTGCAGTGGGGGCGTCCAGCTGCTCGCTCGGAGGGACAGCCCGGCCGGCGCTGACTAGAGTGCGCCGGCGCAATCGGGCCGACCGGTAGCTCGCCCCGACGACCACGCCCGCCGGCGTGGCACCTTCGTCCGAGATGCGCATCAGCAGGGCCACGAGGACGTAGTTCGCCACGAGCGAAGAGCCCCCGTAGCCGATGAACGGGAGGGACACGCCGGTCAGCGGGAGCAGGCGCAGCACGCCCGCCATGATGAAGAACGACTGAAAACCGAGAATCGTGGTGAACCCGACCGCGGCCAGCTTCGAGAACTCCGAGCGCGCCCGCAGCGCCGCCCGCATGCCGGCGCCGATCAGGAGCAGGAAGCCCACGACCACCGCAGTAGTGCCGAGCAGCCCGAGTTCCTCGCCGATCGCCGCGAAGATGAAGTCGCTGTAGGCGACGGGAATGAAGTAGGGAGTTCCGAGCCCGAGGCCCGTTCCGGTCAGGCCGCCCCGGGCGAGCGCGTCCCAGGCCTGAATCGGCTGATAGCCGATCGTGTTGGCGTATGCCCCGGGATTGATCCAAGCGGTCATTCGCTCGTCGATCAAGGTCTTGGCAAAGGGAAGATGAGCCGCAAGGAAGGTGCCGGCTACGAACGCGATGAGTCCGCCGACGACATAGGTCCAGCGCCCGGTGGCCACCCACAGTGTCGCAATGAACATCACGAAGAGCAGCAGGGAGAAGCCGATGTCGTGCTCGAAGAGGATGACGAGCAACGACACGACCCACGCCACTGCGATCGGCCCGAGAGGGCGAAGATCGGGCAACAGGCGGTTCCCCACCCGCCGCGTCGAGAGCGAGAGCATTTCCCTTTTCTCCACGAAATAGGACGCGAAGAAGATCACGAGCATGAGCTTGGCTAACTCGACCGGTTGAAACGTGACCGGTCCCACATGGATCCACAACCTCACTCCGGTCAGCCGATATTCGGGCGTGTTCCCGAGGTAGGGCGCGAGCGGTAGCACGAGGAGAGCGAGAGCGCCGAACACGAGCAGGTAGCGGTAGCGCTCGAGGTCGCGCGAGCGGCGGACGACAGCCAGCGTCACGACGTAGGCAGCGACTCCTAAGACTGTCCAAATGGCCTGGTAATGCCAAGGCGCGTCCACGGGATCGTTGAGCCGGTAGATCATCACGAAGCCGATGCCGTTCAGCATCAGGACCACCGGCATCATGATGGGATCCGCCTGTGGGGCGAGGAATCGGTTGGCCACGTTGACGAACAGCGCGATCGCGGCGAGGACGCCGATGAATTCCAAGACGTTCGGAGGCAGCCGGTCATAGGTGCCGAGCGATGCCAACAGGTACGCGAACAAGATCACGACGACTGCTACGAACAGCAAGCCGACCTCGCTGCGCCGTCGCTGCTCGACCCTCAGTGCCATGGCGAGGGGCTGCACGACTTCACGGTAGCGTCTGGGTTGTGAAAGTCGACGTCACAAGTCCCGGAAGCCAGCTCACGCCGGACCGGTTCCTCAATCGGGAGCTCTCGTGGCTGGACTTCGCGGATCGGCTCGTCGATCTGGCCGCCGACCTTTCACTCCCGCTTCTCGAGCGGGTGAAGTTCCTCGCAATCCTCTCTTCGGGACTCGACGAATTCTTCCAGGTGCGCGTTGGCGGCTTGAAGGACCAGGTGGATGCCGCGCCTCGTGCTCGGTCGCCCGACGGTCGGACCGCCTCGCAGCAGCTTCAAGACATCCGTGCCAAATGCGTCCGCGTGCAGGCGCGCAGCGACGAGGTCTTCGAGCAGTCGCTCGTGCCCGGCCTGGCCGCGGCCGACATTTTCCTCACGAGCATCGACAACCTTGACGAAGAGGAAAGGACCCGGCTGCTCGGTGTCTTCGAGAAGGACATCTTCCCCGTTCTCACGCCTCTCGCCGTAGATCCGGGGCACCCGTTCCCGTACATCTCGAACCTGTCGCTCAACCTGGCGGTGCTGGTCGAGGATCCCGGCACCCGCGAACAGCGGTTTGCGAGGGTGAAGGTGCCGCCGCTGCTGCCCCGTTTCGTTCCGCTCAGCGGGGGATCTCGCTTTGTCGCCCTCGAGCAGCTGATCGCCGCCAACCTGCCCAGGCTGTTCCCGCACATGGAGATCGGCCAGCACTACGCCTTCCGGGTCACCCGCAACGCGGACCTCGATCTCGAGGAGAGCGAGGCCGACGACCTCCTGGCCGCGGTCGAGACGGAGCTTCGCCGCCGCCGCTTCGGCCACGCGGTCAGGCTCGAGGTCGACCGGGGGATGCCGGCCTCGGTCCGGGAGCTCCTGATGGCCGAGCTCGATCTCGGCCCTGACGACGTCTACGACAGCTCGGCGCCCCTCGGGTTGGGTCAGCTGTGGGCGATACACGGCCTCGACCGGCCCGATCTGCACGAGCCGCCGTGGGTGCCGATGACGCCGCCCCGGCTCGCGACCGCCGGCGACGGGCCCGTCGACCTGTTCTCCGTGCTGAGGGAGCGGGAGGTTCTGGTTCATCACCCTTACGACTCCTTCACGACCTCGGTCGAGGCATTCATCACCCAGGCCGCCGACGACCCGAACGTGCTCGCCATCAAGCAGACCCTGTATCGCACCTCGGACGACACTGCGATCGTCTCGGCTCTCGTCCGGGCCGCCGAACAGGGCAAGCAGGTCGCGGCGCTGGTCGAGGTAAAGGCTCGTTTCGATGAGCAGGCGAACATCATCTGGGCCAGACAGCTCGAGCGGGCCGGCGTGCACGTCGTCTATGGGCTTGTGGGACTGAAGACGCACTCCAAGATCGCGCTCGTCGTTCGGCGCGAGGAGGACGGGCTGCGCCGCTACTGCCATATCGGAACAGGGAATTACAACTCCGAGACTGCCAAGGTCTACGAGGACCTCGGACTTCTGACCTCCGATCCCGCCATCGGCGAGGACCTGACCGACCTGTTCAACCACCTGACCGGCTACGGGCGCCCCATCACCTACCGGCGGATCGTGGTGGCGCCACAGGGAATGCGGCCCTGGGTTCTCGGCCAGATCGCCGAGGAGGCGGCCGCGGAGGAGGCGGGCCGGATCACGATAAAGGCGAACGGGCTCACCGACCCGGAGGTCATCGACGCGTTGTACGTTGCTTCGCAGGCAGGCGTCCAGATCGATCTCGTGATCCGCGGGATCTGCAGCCTTCGGCCCGGGGTACCGGGGCTTTCCGATCGGATCACGGTCCGCTCGATCATGGGTCGATTCCTGGAGCACTCCCGTATCTACCGGTTCGGCGACCCCGGCGGCGAGCGCCCGGTGCGCTACACGATCGGCTCCGGCGACCTGATGGAGCGGAACCTCGACCGCCGGATCGAGGTGCTCGTTCCGGTGCTCGACCCCGAGCTAAGGGCTCGCCTCGAAGAGACGATCGAGCTCAACCTCGCCGACGACACCATGGCTTGGGAGCTCGGGCCCGATGGCGACTGGGAGCGGGTCGTACCCGTCCTCGGCATCAGCGCCCAGCGTCGCCTGCAGGAGCTCGCGCTCGAACGTGCGCGCCGGCGCCGCTCGCCCGAATCGCTGAACTGAGCGCCGGCTTTGCGGATTGCCGCGCTGGATCTCGGCAGCAACTCGTTCCACCTGCTGGTGGTCGAGACACGACCGGACGGGAGCTTCGTGCCGCTCGTACGGGAAAAGGAGATGCTTCGGCTCGGTGACGTGGTCGCCCGCGAGGGCGTGCTGACCGACGAGGCGATCGAAGCCGCCATCGACACGGTCCGCCGATTCAAGACGATGGCGGACATCCAGCAGATCGACGAGATCGTCGCGATGGGCACGGCGGCCCTGCGCGAGGCTGCCAACGGGCCGGCGGCGGTGGAGCGGATCGAAGAGGAGACCGGCGTGACGATCAAGGTCGTGAGCGGGATCCGTGAGGCGCAGCTGATCTTCGACGCGGTGCGGGCGAGCGTCCTGATCGATCCCGGGCCCGGCGCTGTGCGCGGATCTCGGCGGGGGAAGCCTCGAGCTTTCGGTAGGCGACCGGCTGGGCCTCATGTACGCCACGAGCCTGCATCTCGGCGTGGGACGGCTGACGGCCGAGCTCGTGAGGACCGACCCCCCGACGAAGAAGGACCGGAGCCGGCTTCGTGACCGAATCTCGCGGTCGCTCGACGAGGTTCTCGAAGACGTGCTGGTCTGCGGCCCGAGAATCCTGATCGGCACGTCGGGCACGTTCTGCGCCCTCGCCCGCGGCGCAGCGGCGATGCGGGAAGGCGTCGTGCCCTCGTCGGTGAACCAGCTGACGGTTACCGAGGATGAGCTCGCCGGCCTCGGCGAGCTCATCTACGAGCTGCCGAGCTCGGAGCGGGCGCGGCTGCCCGGAATCGAGGCCCGACGGGCGGAGCTCCTTCCGGCCGGCTTCGCGGTGACCGAAGCGCTCATGGAGCGCAGCGGCATGCACGAGTTGACGGTGTCCGAGTGGGCGCTTCGAGAAGGCATCGTCATCTCCGCGATCCGCAAGCACGATCGAGCGGAGCTCGGAGACGACCCGAGGGCGATCCGCCGCGCCTCGGTGCTCTCCCTCTGTCGACGCTCGGGCTGGCGCGAGACCCATTCCACTCAGGTCGCCCGCCTCGCCGTGGAGCTCTTCGACTCCACGATGCCGCTTCACCACCTGGAGGCCGAGGACCGGGAGCTCCTCGAGCTGGGGGCGCTTCTGCACGACATCGGAGAGCACGTGAGCCGGGACGGCCACGCCCGCCACAGCGCCTATCTCATCGAGAACGGCGACCTTCGGGGATTCTCCCCGATCGAGATCCAGATGCTGGCGTGTCTCGGGCGCTACCACGTGCGGGGACGTCCACGAGAGTCCTTCCAGGCATGGGAGACACTGGATCGTAAGGACCGGGACCGGGTGCTGAAGCTGCTCTCGTTGCTCCGCATCGCCGACGGGCTCGACTCCGCCCACGGCTCGGTCGTGGGGCATCTCGGTGTGGAGCTGAGCCGGACGGCGGTTGAGCTCGTCGTCAGCGCCCGCGGTGACGCGGAGCTCGAACGCTGGTTGCTGCAGCGCAAGAAGCTTCTCTTCGAGGAGCTGTTCGAGCTTCCGATCAGCCTTGAGGTGGTGCCGACGGGGCCGGAGGAGCTGCAGACCCGGGCAGCCGAGGTTGGTTTGGCCTGATGGCGGGCATCTGAGCGGTCGGGGGAGAGGACGGGTCCCGCGGCTTTGTCATGCCCTCCAGCACACGCCGGCGCTCCTTCAGCCCGGCTCCGCGGCTGACTCGCAGCGACAGGTAGGCGCCGGCGCCGACCGGGATCGGCAACCAGAAGTTGAACAAACGCCAGGAGATGACACCCAGCCAGGCGATGCCGGCGGGCACACGGAAACCGATCAGGGTCGTCGCAGCAACGGCCTCGACGATGCCGAGACCGCCGGGCGTGAGGGGGACCGCCGCGAGGATGTTCGCGACCCCGTAGGCAACGAACAGGTCGATCGGCGAGGTGATGTGACCGTAGGCCGCCACGAACGCCCACAGCGAGGCGGCGTCGAGCAGCCAGTTCGCCGCCGCCCACAGCACCGCGTCTTTGAGGAGCTGCCGGTCGGAGGCCAAGGTCCGCAACCGGGCCGCGAGACGTTGGACGAGGCTCTCCATCTGCTCCTCTGTCACCCAGGGCAGCCGCCGGGCGACGGCCCCCAGGACTGCCGAGGCTCGGCGCTCTCCGCGGGTGAAGGCCAGCACGAGGATGCCGAACGCGGCGAGCAGCACCGCACCGACGAGAGCAACCGTCACGTACACGCTGTTGAAGCCGTGGAGCGGGATCGAGATCACGAGCGCAACCCAGAGCATCGCGTTCAGGACGACCGCAGAGCCGATCCCCTGGGTGGCGAGCGCGAAGCCTGCGTCGGTGCCGCTGACGCCGTTCAGGGTGAAGAGCCGGTAGCCGAGGCCGGTGCCCCCCGCCGTGCCGCCCGGGATCACGTGGCTCACGGCGAGCGTGGACAGGTCGATGCGGAGCACCTTCGAGAAGCTCGGCCCGTCCTTCGGCAGAACCGATTGCGTAAGCCGTCCGTAAGCGATCAGTGCCCCGGCTTCGAGTCCTATCCCGGCGAGCAGCCAGAGGACGTTGACGCGGCCCAATTGGTTGAGCGAGGAGCGTGCCTTGGAGTGCAGGAAACTCGGAATGGCGACGTACTCGACGAACACGAGGACGGTGAACAGCGTGATGCCGTGGCGCAACGGGCGGGGAACCAACGAGAGCAAGACACGCCAGCGGCCCCGTGCGGGGGTGTCGCCGGCGGGGTTGTCGGCGGGGTCGCCGACGGGGTCGCCGGCGGGGCCGTCATCCTCGGGCAAGTCGGCCATCGCTCCATGCTTGCAGGCGCAAACAGCTCATGGGGCGAACCCTGGATCACCCTTTGGCGAGCCTGCATGGAGTTGACTGGTTCCGATGCCCGATCAGGCGGCGATGCAGGAGCTCGATCCCGCCAGGAGGCGGCGCGCCTACGATCTCCGGGTCGCACGGACGGCGTTGATCGTCACCGGTGTCGTCGTGGGCGCCGGCATCGGACTGGCCCTGGTTTGGCGGCTGCGGGTCATCGTCCTGCTGGTGCTCGTGTCGCTGTTCGTCAGCGCGCTCCTGCATCCGGCCGTGTCCTTCGTCGAGCGCCGCGGGAGTTCCCGGGGCACGGCGACCGCCATCGTCTTCTTCATCGCGGCGGTGGTAGCGATCGCTGCCGGCTACCTGCTTCTTCACCCCGTGTACGGCTCGGCCACGAACCTCGCGAAGGAGCTGCCAAGCCTCGTGCGGCAAGCCCAACAGGGCAAGGGTCAGATCGGTCATCTCGTCAGGCGGCTGCATCTCGACAGCTATGTCAGGAGGAACGCGCCGAAGCTCGAGGACCTGATTGCCGGTCTCGGCAAGCCTGCCCTCGCCATCGGCAGGACGGTAGTGAGCGGCGTGGTCGCCCTGGCCACCGTCGCCGTCCTCACCTTCTTCGTTCTTCTAGAGGCGCCCCGGATGATTCGCGCGGTCCTCGATTGGATGCAGCCGGAGCGGGCGGTCCGCGTACGCAACATGCTCGGAGATGTCGCCAAGGCCGTCAACGGTTACATGCTCGGGAACTTCGCCACTTCGGTGATCGCAGGCGTCGTCGTCTTCGGGACGTTGCGGCTGACGGGGGTCCCGTTTGCAGCGGCGCTCGCTATCTGGGTGGGCATCGTGGACTTCCTGCCGCTCGTCGGCGGCCTTCTCGCCGGCGTGCCGACCGTCGCGCTCGCCGCCCTCCACTCGCTCACCGCAGGGATAGTGACGCTAGTGGTCTTTCTCGTGTACCAGCAGATCGAGAACCACATACTCAACCCGCTCGTGATGAGCCGGACCGTCAGGTTGAATCCCCTCTGGGTCCTGCTCGCGATCCTTGTCGGCGCCGAACTGGGTGACTTCGTCGGATCCACGTTTGGCGCGCTCGTCGGCGCTCTGCTGGCGGTTCCCACGGCAAGCGCGATTCAGGTCCTGGCGCGGGATATCTGGAGACACCACGCCCCCGCACGTCGGTCCACCGACATGGCCACGGTCGCCATCGAGGTTCCGAGCGGCGTCCCACAGCCGCCCTGATCGCACGCCGCGGCCCACCGTGGGAAGTTGCCAAGGCCAGATAGGCTGCTCGGGTGCGCGTACTCGTCGTGCTTCCGACCTACAACGAAGCTGCGAATATCGAGAACGTCCTCGAGCGCGTCCGCAAAGCCCTTCCGGACGCTTCGGTCCTGGTCGTCGACGACGGTAGTCCCGACGGCACGGCCAAGATCGCAACCGATGTCGGAGATCGGCTCGGAAACGTCGATGTGCTGTCGCGTGACGGCAAGTCAGGCCTCGGGAGCGCGTACCGGGACGGGTTCCGATGGGGTCTCGAGCGCGGATTCGAGGTGCTCGTCGAGATGGACTCCGATCTCTCCCACGATCCCGACGCCCTTCCGTCTCTCGTCGAGCCGCTCGAGCAGGGCTACGAGGTGTGTATCGGGTCACGCTATGTTCCCGGTGGATCGATACCGAACTGGAGCCTTCCGCGCAGGCTTCTCTCGAAGGGCGGCAACCTTTACGCCAACGTCTTGCTGAACCTGCACGTACGAGACTCGACGGCGGGCTTCCGCGCGTATTCAGCCACAGTGCTCAGGCGCATCGACCTGAGCTCGGTTCGAGCGGACAGCTACGGCTTCCAGATCGAGATGACCTATCGCGCGATCGGGGTGGGGGCGAGGGTGCGGGAGGTACCGATCCGTTTCGTGGATCGGGAGCTCGGCACATCGAAGATGTCCACCTATACCGTCGTCGAGGCTCTGGCGCTCGTGACGGTGTGGGGTGCCCGGCGCGCGTCGAGGCGCCTGTGGGCCGGCGCCAAGGCGGCGCGGGCAGCGGTGCGTCCCGCCTCCCGGTGACCGGAGGCACCGCGGGCCCCACCGTCGTTCCGAGTGTGCCCATCGACGCCGGCACTGGACCCGTGGTAGTCCTCGTCCACGGTCAGCCGGGAGCGGGAGCGGACTGGGAGGTGCTCGCGAGCCTGCTCGCCGATGACCATCGGGTGCTCGCGCCCGACCGCCCCGGCTGGGGGTCGGACCGTCGTCCGGCGATGGGCATCGCCGCCAACGCGGACGCGCTGGAGGCGGCTCTCGGGGCCGCAGCGGTGCAAGGCGCCGTGACCGTCGTGGGGCATTCCTTCGGCGGCGGAGTCGCGCTCGAGCTCGCGCTGCGGCACCCCGACCGGGTCGGAGCGCTCGTCCTGATCGGATCCGTCGGCGTCGGGGCGGCACTGTCCGGATTCGACCGCCTCCTGACGGTGCCGATGTTGGGGAGCGGCATCCTTCGTGCCGGGACCGCTACCTTGAGGCGAGCCCTGATCGCCGCCACCCGCTACTCCGAGGGCCACCCCGGCACCCGGGTCGCGCCGAAGGTCGTGGCGGTTCCCACGGTCCGGTCCGCCGTGACGGCAGGCGGCCGTCCCGTCGTCGGCAGGGGCAGGCAGAGCTTTCTGGTCGAGCAACGCGCCCTTGTGGGCGAGACACCAGGGATCGAGCGGGCGCTGTGCCGGCTCGCCGTCCCCACGGCCGTGATGACGGGCGCGTCGGACCGGATCGTCCCGACTGCCGCCGCCCGCGCTCTCGCCGAGAACGTGCCGGGCGCGGAGCTGGTCGTGGTCGCAGGAGGCCATCTGCTCCCGTTCGACCGACCGGAGATCGTCGCTGAGGTCGTGCGCCGGTATTCGGCGCTCGCGTCCGGGGTCAGGGACGGACGGCGGCCGCGAGGAACGCCTGCAGTTTGAGCTGCGTCTCGGCCAGCTCCTCGGAAGGGTCGGAGTCGGCGACGATACCGACACCGGCGAACAGGCGCGCAGCGTTTCCCTCGACGATCGCCGACCGGATGCCCACATGCCACTCGCCGTCCAAACGGGCGTCGACCCACCCGACCGGCCCGGCGTACCGGTCCCGGTCGAGCTCCTCGATCTTCGCCAGGTAGTCGACGGCGAGGTCGACCGGGGTGCCCGCAACGGCCGGTGTCGGATGCAGGAGCCCGACGAGCTCGAGGGCGCTCGGGAAGTCGCCGTCCCGCCGGGCCAGCGTGCCAGTGATAGATGTGCCGAGGTGGCTGACGTTCCGCAACTCGACGATGGCGGGCCGATCTGGGACTTCGAGCTCTGCCACGACCGGGGCGAGCGCCGAGCTGATGGCGTCGACTACGGCCTGGTGTTCGGAGCGCTCCTTGGCAGACGCCAGCATCGCCGCCTCCGCCCGTCGATCCGCTTCGGCGTCTCCGCTTCGAGCCGCCGTTCCGGCTAGCGGATGAGACGCGATCCGCGCGCCGTCGCGGCGGATGAGCAGTTCCGGCGTGGCGCCGATGAAGCCGTCGATCGCGAACGCCGTACAGGCGGGGTGGAGCGCTCGCAACCGGGTGAGTAGATCGGCTTGGCGGAGGGGCCGGTTGGCTTGGACGGTCACTTCCCGGGCGAGCACGACCTTGTCGAGGCGCCCGCTGCGGATCTCAGCCACAGCGGCACTTACCCGATTCAGAAAGTCCTGGTGAGGTCGGGCTGACATGAGCCGGAACTCGTCGGGAGGAGGTGTCGGCTTCCGGACGTGGGTGCCGGTGATGGTCTCAGGCAGGTTCTCAGGCCGGCCCGAGAGCAGGTCGCCCGACAACACGTCGACGCGGTCCGCGGTCCCGACGACGATGATCCAGGGTGTGCGACCGGCGCCGGCGACCACCGTCACCTCGGGGACGAAGAGCACACCGTCGGCCCGCCGGTCGAAGCGGAGGGCTCCGAGCGCGAGCGGCACGGGTTCGCTTTGCGCCGGCTCGCCTCGCCCAGGCTCGCCCGGGTGCGCTCGGCCGTGCCGCGCAGGAACGATGCCGGCAAGATCGGCGGACGCCCGGGCGAGGGCCGAGGGGTCCGTGAGACCGCCGGGCAGCGTGAGCACCCAAGCGGTCCCGAATCCGAGCACCATGAGACCGTCGCGCTCGATGACGCGCCCCGTCTCGTGGGCATGCGCTCGCAGACTGGCCAGGACGCCGGAAGCAACCGGCAAGGTGGCGTAGGTGAGGACAGCGCGATCGCGGCTCACGAGCTCGCCCCGTCCTTGTCGCGGACCGCGGTCACGCACTGCGCGATCCCGCCGGTCAGCCGGTGGTGACGGACGTCGCTGAACCCGACATCGCCGAGCAGCCGCACGAATTCAGGAAACGAAGGCAGATACGCCACCGACCGCGGCAAGTACCGGTAGGCCGCGCCGTCCGAGAGAAGCGCCCCGAGCAGCGGCACGGCTTGGGTGAACCAGACGCGATGGCCGAGCCGGAGCAACCGGGACTGCGGCTCGCCTACCTCGAGCAGGACCACCCGCCCGCCGGGGCGCAGCACGCGGGCGAGCTCTGCGAGGACGGCCGGCAGATCCGCGAAGTTGCGGACCGCGAATCCGCTCACGACCCCATCCGCGGTGCCGGCGCGCAGCGGGAGGACCGCGGCGTCGGCCTGGACGAGGGGAGCGCCTCCGGCGCGGGCGGCGGAGAGCATCCCCAACGACAGGTCGATCCCGAGCGGACGCCGCCCTTTGCGGCGCAGCTCGCGGGCGAGGTCGCCTGTCCCACATCCGACGTCGAGCACGACGGCACCGGGGGAGACCTCCAGCATCTCGAGCGCATGCCGCCGCCAGGAGGCGTCGAGACCGAACGTCATCAGGCGGTTGACAAGGTCGTAGCGCGGTGCGATCGAGTCGAAAATCGATCGGACCAGATCCTGCTTGGCCCTGCCCTGCGGTAGCGGCGAGCTGGCATCGAAGGAGACCGCTCGAGCTGCGACCGCCGGTTCGCCGTCGATGGCTTCGATCACGGGCAACTCACCCGTTCGATCTTAAGGGGAATCGGTCGCTGGGCGAGAATCGCGCGCGCCGGGTTCGTTTGCGTCGGCGTCGTCTCCAGCCGTTGCCTGCGGGCGCGTACAGCGCGTCCGGCCTTCAGCCGAAACGGCCTTGAACATAGTCCGCAGTTCGCTCGTCAGCAGGATGCTCGAAGATCTGCGTGGTCGTCCCGGATTCCACGACCCGGCCCGGTTCGTTCTCCGCCGCCAGGAAGAACGCGCACGCGTGGGAGACTCGCTGGGCCTGTTGCATGTTGTGGGTCACGATGACGACGGTCACGTCCGCTGCGACCTCCTGGATCGTCTCCTCGATGCGTCGAGTTGACGTGGGGTCGAGGGCCGAGCACGGCTCGTCCATCAGCAGCACCGACGGGCGCACCGCGAGGGCGCGGGCAATGCAGAGGCGCTGCTGCTGACCGCCGGAGAGCTCGCCGCCGAGCGCCTTCAAGCGGTTGCGGACCTCGTTCCAGAGACCCGCCTTGCGGAGCATCTCCTCCACGAGTGCGTCCCGGTCGGACGTCCTGATACGCGAGAACTTGAGGCCCGACCAGACGTTGTCGTAGATCGACATCGCCGGAAACGGGTTCGGCTTCTGGAAGACCATGCCGATGTCCCGACGCGTCTCGGTGGCTCGCTTCGTCGGTCCGTAGATGTCCTCGCCGTCCAGAGCGACCGAGCCGGCGAGCTGAGCGCCGGGCACCACCTCGTGCATCCGGTTCAGGATGCGAAGAAACGTCGATTTGCCACAGCCCGACGGACCGATGAGCGAGGTCACCTTCGAACGCTCCATGACGAGCGACACCCGATCGAGCACGAGACGGCCGCCGAACCAGGCGCATACATCCGTGGCCGTGATTTCCGAAGCTCCCCGGCCTGACACCGAGGGAAGCGGACGGGCGAGGGTAGACGGCGTCTTCGCTTCGTCGCCTGCCGCCGACGGGGACTTTCCCTGAGCTGCGCTCTCGATGCTGCTCACGTAGGTCGCATCTCCTGGTGTGCTCTGGCAACCCGCGCCACGCTGCGAGTGCACAGGTCGGCTTGCGGAAGCCCATCGGCTATCCACAAGGAAGGTAGGAGGCTACTTCTAACGCCAACCGAACGTGGAATCACCGCGTCACGACTTCAGGGAACGCAGGACAACAGTCGAGATGAACGAGACGTGACGCGCAGGTGACACGACGGTGCCTCCGACGCCATTCCTACCGTGAGAGCGCTTCCCTCAACGCCGAGAGGAACCGGTCGTTCTCCGACCGCGTGCCGATGGTGACGCGCAGGCAGCCGTCGAGGCCCGGGAACCCGGACACGTCCCGCACCAGGACCGAGCGGCCGAGCAGGTCCTGCCAGACCGCTGACGCGTCCCGAGATTCGATACGAAACAAGATGAAATTCGCATCCGACGCCCACACCTCCAGCGGGAGCTCGGTGAGGGCCGACGCAACCCGCCCGCGCTCCTCGACGGTGGCCGCGACCCGGGCGCGCATCTCGTCACCGAACTCGAGCGCGAGGCGGCCGGCGGCCTGCTTCAGCGCGTCGAGATGGTAGGGAAGCGCGACGTTCGACACCCGGCCGACGACGTCCGGGTCGGCGATGAGGTAGCCCAGCCGGAGTCCCGCCATCGCCCAGGTCTTCGAGAACGTCCTCAGCACGACGAGTCGGGTCTCCGTCTCGAGCAGCTCGATCGACGACCACGGGGCGAATTGGCCGTAGGCCTCGTCGACGATGACCAGGCCGGGCACGAGTGCGAGCAGCGCCCGCACGTTCCCGGGCGTTTCTAGACCACCCGTTGGGTTGTTCGGCGAGCAGAGGAACGCTCACCGCCGGACTAGCGGGTCCATATCGGCGAGCAGTCGCCGCAGCCACCTCCGCCGCCTCGTCAGGATCCACCCGGAACTCGTCGTCGCGGCGACCGGCCACGACGCGGCGTCCCCGTGAGCCGGGCGATGTGGGCGTGGAGCGCGTACGTCGGCTCGAACAGCATCGCCGGCCGCCCGGGGCCGCCGTAGGAGAGCAGGAGGCACTGGATGGCCTCGTTGGAGCCGTTGGCACAGAAGACCTGGGCCGGCTCGACGCCGTGGTGGGCGGCGAGCGCGGCTCGTAGGGCCTTCGCCTCCCGGTCGGGATACCGGTGGAGCGGGATCGAGCGCAGCTCCTCAGCGAGCGCCTCGACGAACGCGGCCGGAGGCGGTTCGGGGGACTCGTTCGTGTTCAGCCGGACGTCGACGTCGACTTGAGGCGAGTGGTAGCCGGGCTGGAGGGCGACCTCCGGCCTGGGTCCAGCCGGCGCCGGCGACCCGTCATCGGGTTCGATGCGGGTCATTCCGTGGCCCGCAGCTCGGCCCCGGACCGGAGCTCGACCGACAGCGCGTGCGCGGCGAGCCCCTCGGCGTTGGCGATCGCGGCCACGTGGCCTGCAACCTGGGACACTGCGTCGCGATCGGCGGAAATCACGTGCACTCTGCGGAGAAAGTCCTCAACGCCGAGCGCGCTCGCGTACCGCGCCGAACCGAACGTCGGCAGTACGTGGCTCGGGCCGGCGATGTAGTCACCCAGGGACGCCGGCGAGTAGGGGCCGACGAAGACGGCGCCGGCGTTGCGCACGAGCGGGAGCAGGGTTTGCGGGTCGGCGCAGCACAGCTCGAGGTGCTCGGGCGCGATCTCGTTCGCGACCGCCATCGCAGCCTCCGGACCGTCGACCAGCACGGCGTAGCCGCCGCCGGCGAGGGTCGCCTCGATCTCCGCCCGCCGGGGCGAGCGCTCGGCAAAGTCCGCCACGGCCTGCGTCGTCGCCTCCAGCACGGCCTCGGACCAGGTGATGAGCCAGGCCAGCCCGTCCGGGCCGTGCTCGGCCTGCACGACGAGGTCGATCGCCGCGAACTCGATTGGCACGGTCTCGTCGGCGATCACGACGACCTCGGACGGACCGGCGAACGAGGCCGGCATCCCGACCGCTCCACGGACCTCCCGCTTGGCAAGCGATACCCAACGGCTCCCGGCGCCCACGATGACGTCCACGCGGGGGATGGTCTCGGTGCCGTAGGCCATAGCGGCGATGGCCTGCGCTCCTCCGACGCGGTAGACCTCCTCGACCCCCGCCACACCGGCGGCCGCGAGCACCTCGGGTGGAATGGCGCCGTCCCGAGACGGCGGCACGCACAGCGCGATCCCTGACACGCCGGCCACCCGGGCCGGGATCGCGGTCATGAGCACGCTTGACGGATACCTGGCCAGGCCCCCCGGGACGTACACGCCGGCCCGAGCGACCGGCAGTTCGAGCAGGTCAACGGTGACGCCGTTCCGTTCGAACGGCCCAAGCCGGGCCGGCCGGTGCTGGTGGAACGCCTCGATAACCGACGCCGCCTCCGAAAGGGCGGCGAGGAGCTCGGGATCGACGGTCTCCAGCGCCGCGGCGATCTCCTCTGCAGGCACCCGAAGCTCCTCGATGCCAACCCCATCGAAACGGAGCGTGTACTCCCTCAGCGCCCCGTCCCCCCGAGCCCTGACGTCGTCGACGATCGCGCGGACCTCCGCGACGGGTCCTTCGCCGGCGAGGTTCGGGCGCGGCAGAAGGCCGCGAAGGTCCGGGCCGCTGCCGCGGAGGTCGAGGCGCTGCAACATCGGGGCAGCGTATCCGCCCCGTGGTCGCCGGCTGTCGAGCTCGATCGGAGATCGGCGATGATGATCCGATGTCACTGCCACCGTCCGACCTGCCCGAGCGGTCCGAGCTCTCCTCGATCGCTTCGTCCCTCGATCAGCTCGCTCGCCGCGTCACAGCGCTGGCGGACGCCGCCACCGTCGCCAAGCGCGAGCAGGTTGCCACCAACCTCATCGCCGTGGAGCGAGCCCTGGTCGGAGCGGTAAGGCGCCTCGAGCGCATGCTGGCGGGCGGCTGAGCGCTTGCGAGCGGCCGGCATGGGCAGCCGTCGTGGCCGCCGCCGGCCCTGATCCACGGTTCGCTCCTGTGCCCGGACGCGCCGACGGCGCCCCCAAGGGCGCCGTCGGGGAGCGGGCCGGGCGGCGGATCCCGGACTCCGCTCGTTTTGGAACCAGGTGGCGGGAACCGGTTCCTGAAGCGAACATAGCGCCTCGCTTCTTCGCCTGTCATCGCGATCGGCCAACCTGTCACGAGACTCTCAGGAAGGTGGCGGGGGGACCTCCGAGTATTCAGAATTGATTCAGAATTTTCCCCGTGACGGGCACAGGTCGGCGATCTCGCAGACGTCGCAGCGTGGATGCCGGGCGTGACAGGTCCGGCGACCGTGGAGGATGAGGCGCAGGCTGATCATGCCCCACTCCGCAGGCGGGTAGAGGTCACACAGGTCCGTCTCGATCCTGACCGGATCGGCCGATGCGCTCAATGCAAGGCGATGGCTCAACCGGGTGACATGGGTGTCGACCGGCAGGCCAGGAAGGCCGAAGCCGACGGAGAGCACGACGTTCGCCGTCTTGCGGCCGACCCCGGGCAGCGCCGTGAGCTCCTCCATGGTTCGAGGCACCTCCCCGCCGTGTCTCATGACGACCGCTTCGGACGCCCCCAGGATGTGTGACGCCTTCGAACGGAAGAAGCCGGTGGACCGGATCAGGTCCTCCAGCTCGCTGCGGTCGGCGGCGGCGAGCGCCTGCGGCGTCGGGAATCGCGCGAACAGCGCCGGCATGACGAGATTGACACGCTCGTCGGTGCACTGGGCCGACAGGATGGTCGCAACGAGCAGCTCAAAGGGATTGTGGTGCTGCAGCGCGCATAGCTCCTTCGCCGTGCCCGGATAGGCGTCCGCGAGGCGTTCTCCGATCTTGCGGGCACGAGCGAGCGGCCGGCGGGGACGACGGGTGGCCTGGCGAGGTGCGCTCCCGGCTGTGGCCACGCTCGGATGGTAGCCACGGAGCGTTCGGGAACAGGCGCTACCCTCGACGGATGCATCACGTCGAGATCAAGCGGAGGATGGCGGAGACCGACATCGCCGCCATCTCCGTGCTGCTCGAGGCCGCCAGTGCTGCCGATGGGCACCGCGCTCTGGGCGAGCACCAGTGGCTGGACCTCGTCCAGGGTGGTCGTGAGGGGTTCGCCGGCTTCGTCGCGAGGGAGACCGGCCGCGAGCGGGTCGTCGCGTATGCGCAGATCAGCCGCGGGAACGACGGCAGCTGGGCCGTCGAATACGTCGTCCACCCCAGATGGCGGGCGTCTGGTGCGGATCTGCAGCGGGACCTGCTCAGTACCGCGCTCGGTGAGATCGCAGCACAAGGCGGCGGCCACGTGCACCTCTGGGTCCCCAAGCCCAGCCCGATCGACGATGAGGTAGCGCAGGCGGTCGGGATGCACCGGGGCCGCGACCTCGTCCAGATGCGACGCCCCTTGCCGGTCCCGGACGAGAAGGCCTCGATCCCGGTGCGGGCGTTTCGGCCCGGCGTCGACGAGGAGGCGTGGCTGCAAGTCAACAACCGGGCGTTCCGTGGTCACCCTGAACAGGGATCGTGGGATCTCGCCACCCTGGTGGAGCGCGAGAGCCAGCCCTGGTTCGACCCGAACGGGTTCCTTCTGCACGAGATCGGTGGTCGTCTGGCCGGCTTCTGCTGGACCAAGGTCCACGAGCCCGAGGACGGCGTCATGAGCGAGGGCATCGAGCAGGAGCTCGGCGAGATCTACGTGATCGCCGTCGATCCCGCCTTCCAGGGCCGTGGACTTGGGCGCCAGCTGGTTCTGGCCGGGCTGGAGTCGCTCTGGGACCGCGGCGTGGGCGAAGGAATGCTCTATGTGGACCACGACAACGAGGCGGCGCGAAAGCTCTACTTCTCGCTGGGTTTCCTCGACGACCATGTCGACCGCGCCTACGTCACCGACGTCCCGGGCACCGCTCAGACGGCCAACGGCGGAGAGCCCGGCGTTGTTGCCCTGCCACCCCACGCCCACCCATGAGGACCGGCGCGTGAGCCGCTACGACCTTTCGCGCGGCCAGCTCGCGGCGTTGCTCTCCGATCAGCCCTCGTACCGGGTCGATCAGGTCTTCGACGGTCTCTACCGCCGGCTGGCCGAACCGGGGGAGTTGACCGAGCTCCCCCGTGAGCTTCGCTACCGCCTCGAGGAGGATCCCGCCCTGGCAGCCGCCTTCCGGTGCGCCGCCGAGAGCGTCGCGGACGGTGGGTCAACAGTGAAGTGGCTGCTCGAGACCGCTGACGGCAAGCGCATCGAGACGGTTCTCATGCGTTACCGCGACCGGACGACCGTGTGCATCTCGAGTCAGGCCGGTTGCGCGATGGCTTGCACGTTCTGCGCTACCGGTGACGCCGGCTTCGGCCGCCAGCTCAGCTCGGGGGAGATCGTCGAGCAAGTGGTCCTCGGCACGAGACGCTGCGCGTCCGAGGGCTGGGGCCGGCTCGCGAACGTCGTGCTCATGGGGATGGGCGAGCCGTTGGCGAATTTCGGCGCCGTGTGGCCCGCCGTGGAGACGATGAACCGCGACCTGGGGCTCGCCGCCCGGCATCTCACGATCTCCACGGTGGGAGTCGTGCCGGGCATCCGAAAGCTCGCGACCAAGCCCCTTCAGGTGAATCTTGCCGTGTCGCTTCACGCCGCGAACGACGCGTTGCGCGACGAGCTCGTACCGCTCAACCGTCGATACCCGATTGCCATGCTGATGCAGGCGTGCGCCGAGTACCGGGCCGCGACCGGGAGGAGGATCTCCTTCGAGTGGGCGTGCATCGACGGCGTCAACGACGGCCCTTCGGACGCGTCCGAGCTTGCCGAGCTGGCTCGGCCGCTCGGGGCTCACGTCAACCTCATCCCGCTCAACCCGACTCCGGGTGGTCTGTCGCGGGGCCTTGCCGGGTCGCCTCGAGCCCGGATCCTTTCGCTCCGGGCGGCGCTCAGAGACGCCGGCGTCAACACCACGATCCGTCAGAATCGGGGGCGAGCCATTGCCGCCGCGTGTGGCCAGCTGGCTGCCGGCGGCGTGCCCGTCGGGCGGCCCACGCGCCTGGCCGCCGAACGGGTGGATCGTCCGTCACGAGACCGAGCTTCGGCGTGAAAGGCTGACGAATGGGAATGAACGCGAGCTCCGACCCCCGTCGCTCCGAGAGGAAACGCACGACGAGGGAGACCGAAGTCGTCGTCATCCTCGAGCTCGACGGGACCGGGCAGTCTGTCGCAGCCACGGGCTTGCCGTTCTTCGACCACATGTTGGCGCAACTCGGCCGGCACGGGGGCATGGATCTTGACGTGAAGGCTCAAGGCGACCTCGAGGTGGACGCACACCACACAGTCGAAGACACTGGCATCGTCCTCGGCGAGGCGTTCGGCGAGGCGTTGGGCTCGAAGGTGGGCATCCGCCGCTTCGCCTCGATCGCCGTTCCGCTCGACGAAGCTCTCGTCGAGGTCGCGCTCGACCTCTCCGGCCGCCCCTATCTTCATTACGACGTCGACTTGGAGGAGGCCGGGCCACTGGGCAACCCTCCCTTCGAGCCTCAACTCGCCGAAGAGTTCTGGCGCGCGTTCGTCCATTCGGCGGAGATCACGCTGCATCTCGAGCTTCGTCGAGGGCGCAACCCCCATCACATCCTCGAGGCGAGCTTCAAGGCGGTCGCTCGTGCGATGCGCGACGCCGTGCGGGTCGAGGGGAGCGGCATCCCCTCGACCAAGGGCCTGCTGTAGCGACACGTGATCGCTGTCCTCGACTACGGCATCGGGAACCTTCGCTCGGCGGAGAAGGCGCTGCAACACGTCGGTGCCGACGCGCGTCTTGTCGACAGCCCGGAAGCTGCCTCCGGCGCCGCCGGCGTCGTGCTGCCGGGCGTCGGAGCCTTCGGCGCCTGCGCCCGGGCGCTTCGGGACTCGGGACTCGACGAGATCGTGCGGCTCTACGTCGCCGAAGGACGTCCTTTCCTTGGGATCTGCGTCGGTCTGCAGCTCCTATTCGAAAGGTCGGAGGAGGATCCCGATACTCCAGGACTCGGCCTGTTGCGGGGAACGGTCCGGGCGACGCCGGCGACCGAGCGCAGACCGCAGATGCAATGGAACATCGTCCGCCAACCGGGCGACCGCCGCTCGCGTCTGCTGGGTGAGCAGGCGAGCTGTTGGTACTACTTCGTACACTCCTACGTCCCGGCTCCAGAGGGGGCCGACGCGAAAGGCGCCGTCGTCGGGACGTGCGACTACGGCGGTGAGCTCGCCGTGGCCTTCGAGCTTGGGAACCTGTTCGGCACCCAGTTCCACCCTGAGAAGTCGGCCTCCGCCGGTCTTGCGGTGTTGAACCGCTTCGCGAGAATTTGCGACGATCCGTCCTCGGGGACCTGACCTTGGACCTCTGGCCCGCCATCGATATCCGAGCGGGACGGTGCGTACGCCTTCTCCGGGGCCGGTTCTCGGACGAGACCGAATATGGCGACCCCCTCGAGCAGGCTGAGGCGTTCCACGCCGCGGGGGCCTCCCGCCTCCATGTCGTCGATCTCGATGCGGCGCGGGGCGCCGGCGGGTCCAATCGGAAGGACGTCCTCCGCATCGCTGCCGCCGTCGGAGTGCCGGTGCAGGTGGGCGGCGGGATCCGCGACGAGCGGACCGCGGAAGCGCTCCTCGACGGCGGAGTGACCCGGGTCGTGATCGGTACCGTCGCCGTCGAACGACCGGACGCGCTTGCCCGCATGGCCGAACGTTGGCCGCACCAGGTCGTCGTGGGCCTCGACCACCGGTCGGTCGCCGGGGCCGGGGGCACAGCGAGGCGGGAGGTGGCGGTGCGGGGATGGCTCGAGTCCGGAGGTCTCGATCTCGACGAGGCTCTCCGGCGCCTGCAGGCGCTGAGCCTCGCCGGGGTCGTGGTGACCGACATCGATCGTGACGGCACCGGGGCCGGTCCCGACCTGGCCGGGCTCAAGCACGTGCTGGCGTCGACCGGGCTTCCGGTGATCGCCTCCGGCGGGGTCGCAGGCGCCTCGGATCTCGCCGAGCTGGCCCGGCTCGAAGCCGGCGGGCGGCGTCTGGACGGGTCGATCGTCGGCCGGGCGCTGCTCTCGGGCGCGCTTTCGATCGAGGAGGCCGTCGCCGCATGCGGGTCGTGAGGGTCATCCCGTGCCTCGACGTGGACGCCGGACGAGTCGTGAAAGGCGTTGAATTCAAAGGCCTTCGTGACGCAGGCGACCCTGTCGAGCTCTCCGCCCGCTACGACGCCGAAGGGGCCGACGAGCTCGTGTTGCTCGACATCACCGCCACATCCGACGACCGCGCCACCATGTTGCACGTCGTGGAGAGGGCGGCGGAGCAAGTCTTCATCCCTCTCACCGTCGGCGGTGGCCTTCGTTCCGTCGCTGACGGGCGGGCCCTGCTGCGCGCCGGCGCGGACAAGGTCACGGTGAATTCGGCGGCCGTGTCCGCGCCCGAGTTGATCGCAGAGCTCGCGAACGAGTTCGGGGCGCAATGTGTCGTGGTGGCGATCGACGCCCGCCGGACCGACTCAGGTGACCACTGGGAGGTGTTCACTCATGGTGGCAGGCGCCCGACAGGTCTCGACGCCTTTGCGTGGGCTGCCGGCTGCGAACGGCTCGGCGCCGGCGAGATCCTCATCACGTCGATGGACCGCGACGGCACCGAGGCCGGTTACGACCTCGAGCTGACGGCGGGGATCGCCGATTCCGTGCGGGTCCCGGTGATCGCGAGCGGCGGAGTCGGTGAGCTCGCCCACCTCGTCGAGGGGGCCGTGATCGGCCACGCCGACGGCCTGCTCGCGGCGTCGATCTTCCACTTCGGGCGCCACACCGTCGCCGAGGCCAAGGAGCAGCTGTCGGCGGCTGGAGTTACGGTCCGGCCACCGGGCGCCTGAGCGTCTCGGCCGGCCGGACTCTGATGTCGAGCTCCGTGAGAGCCGCCCGCAACGAGGCCTCGACAGCAGCAGGGCTGTCGCCACGTGCGAACACGAAGCCCAGATAGCGGTTCCCCTCCGGCAGGGGGACCAGTTCGCGTCCCGGCGCGACCGTGAGCTCCATGCCGAGGATTCCGGGAATCTCGAGCGCGCGGTCCCGCCCGTCGATTCCGATCAGAATTCCCCCGGCTCGGATCGGGAGCATGAGAACGCCCGCCGCACCCGACCGCCGCCGGAGCGACTCCACAGGACGGCCGAGCGCGTGCGCCAGGATGAGGTATTCGAGGCTCACACCGGTCCCGAAGTCGAGCGTGCGGGAGCACAGGCCCCCGATCGACCGGGCGGCGACCTCGATCACCCAGGCTCGTCCATCGCGCACCCGCAGCTCGGCGTGAACCGGTCCTTCAGAAAGCTCGAGCGCCCGAGTGGCGGCTTGCGTCGCGAGCCTGACCGCGGTCAAGTCGGCGCCCGAAAGCCCTGAAGGCGTGATGTACAACGTCTCCTCGAAATACGGCCCCTCGAGTGGGTCCGGCTTGTCGAACACGGCCAGCACCGTCAGCTCTCCGCCGGTGAGCATGCCTTCGACGGCGACTTCCGGCCCAGAAACGAACTCCTCCAGCAGCAGCGGTCGACCCGCCTCCACTCCCGCCGCGGCTGCGATGGCCCGGACGCGCTCGACGGCGGCGACCGCCTCGGCGGGCGAATCGGCTCGGATCACACCCTGGCTGCCCGACAAGCTCGTCGGCTTGACGACACACGGCAGCCCGACGAGATGCGTGAGTCTCGCGATCTCGTCCGCTTCGGCGGTAGGGGGCACGACCGCGAACACCGGCTGACCAACCTCGGCCGCGTGCAGCAAGGTTCGCGCCCGCAGCTTGTCGCGCGCGGCAGCAACGGCCTCCGGTTGATTGTGGCGCAGCCCCAGCCGTTCGGCCGCGCGGGCGGCCACGAGCGTCCCCTGATCGTCCACGGCCACGATGCCGTCGAGTGGTGTCACGAGGTCGACCGCCACGATGGCGTCAGCCGCCGCCTCCGGATCGTCGAGCGGAAGCTGCAGGGTCCGGGTGCCTCCACCAAGAACGGGCGGTTCGTCGCTACCGACGACGAGGCTCAGATCGAGCGCCCGGGCCGCAGCGAGAAAGTCGGACGCGCGGTAGCTCGCCGACGGAACGAGAAGCAGGACGCGGCTCACGGTCCACCACTCGGAGGTCCCGCTGCGAAATACTCATAGCGCACGGCCCCCAGCTTCCCTCGCAAGGCGACCGGGGGTCGTGCACCTATTCTCTTCGGCCTGCGACGGCGCGCGCTTGAGAAGTTGACCCGGCACCTGTCGAGTCCTTTGCCAACGCTGGCCGCCGGCGTTGGCGCCCTCCGGATCACGATCGCCCGCCGGCGGCACTACCGTTCGGATGGTGGAAATGCACGAACCGAGCCGATCCCCTTCCCATTCCGACGAGGTCAAGCAGCCTGTCACCATGTTGAGCGACAGGGTGCTGGTGCACGTGCCGGACGCCGAGGGGGAGCGCCGCTCGCGATCGGGGATCCTCATTCCGGCCACAGCGACCGTCGCCCGCAGGTTGTCCTGGGCCGAGGTTGCGGCGGTCGGTCCGAACGTCCGCGCGATCCGGCCCGGGGATCGAATTCTGTTCAACCCGGAGGAGTGTTTCGAGGTCGAGGTGAAAGGCGAGGACTTCCTCATCCTACGGGAGCGCGACATCCCGGCCGTCGCCTCCGAACGTCTCGAGGACGGCACGGGGCTGTACTTGTGACCGCGGCGCCGGCGGGGTTCACCGATGAGGAGATCGCGGGGCTTTGTTTCGATGAGAACGGGTTGGTCGCGGCCATCGTCCAAGACGCCACCACTCGCGATGTTCTGATGCTCGGCTGGATGGACGCCGAGGCGGTCCGGCGGACCCTGACGAGCGGCCGCACGTGGTTCTGGAGCCGCAGTCGCCAGGAATACTGGTGCAAGGGCGAAACGTCAGGCGATCGCCAACACGTCCGTGCCGCCGCCTACGACTGCGACGGGGATGCCCTCCTGATCACCGTCGACCAGGAGGGCCGCGGCGCGTGTCACACCGGGGAGTGGACCTGCTTCCACCGCCGGTTCGGCGAGTCGCCGACGTGATCCGCACCGATTCCGGGAAGCGTTCTCGTCCGAGTCCCGCTGCCACCCCTTCGGGAGGCGCCGAGATCAGATCCGATCTCGAGCGTTTCTGCGGGCTTGCCCACGACTACTCGGTCGTGCCGGTCTGGCGTGAGCTCGTCGCCGACACCCTGACGCCCGTCGGCGCGTTCCGCGCCATGGTCGGCGAGGGGCCCGGCTTCCTTCTCGAGTCGGTCGAGCACGGCGAACGCTGGAGCCGGTTCTCTTTCGTCGGGCGCGCACCCGCCGCGACGCTGGTGGCGCGCGGACGCCAGGTCGAGGTCATGCAGGGCTCGCTCCCGGCTTCGGTGCCTTGTGACGACGGCATCCTCCGGTGCGTCGAGTCGCTCCTGGAACGGTTCCGCTCGCCGTCCCTCGAGGAGCTCCCCCCGTTGCACGGGGGTCTCGTCGGCTATCTGGGTTACGACGTCGTGCGCGAGATCGAGCGCCTGGAGACGCCACCGCCCGACGACCTCGGCCATCCGGACGCCGTCGTCTCGGTCATAGGCGAGCTCGCGGCCTTCGACCATTGGCGACAGCGCGTGACCCTCGTCGACAACGTCCTGCTCGACACCGACGCCGGCGATCCCGACGCCTCGCTGCTGGAGGGGGCCTACTGGGAAGCCGTGCGGCGTGTCGACGTGCTGCGGCACGATCTCGAGCGGCCCGGTCAGGAACCGCTCGTGAAGCCGCCCTCGCCCGGAGCGAAGCTTCCCGACGGTGCGGTCCGGCGGGGGACGAGCGCCGAGCAGTATCGCCAAGCGGTCGAGGTAGCCCAGGAGTACATCCGGGCGGGCGACGCGTTCCAGATCGTGCTCTCGCAGCGCTTCGACCTCGAGCTCGGTTGTGACCCGTTCGACGTCTACCGCGTGCTGAGGCAGGTGAACCCCAGCCCGTACATGTTCTTCCTCCGCCAGGGGGGCGTCTCGGTTGTCGGCGCCTCCCCTGAGCCGATGGTCCAGCTCCTGGGTGGCCGCGTCGTGTCGCGGCCGATCGCCGGCACACGCCGGCGCGGTTCGACCGACGAGGAGGATCGCAGACTCGAGGCCGAGCTGGTCGAGCACCCGAAGGAGCTCGCCGAGCACGTAATGCTCGTCGATCTCGCCCGCAACGACGTGGGACGGGTGGTGCAATTCGGCTCGGAACGGGTCGACGAGCTGATGACAGTCGAGCGCTACAGCCACGTGATGCATCTCACGTCCGAAGTCTCCGGTGAGCTGGTCGACGGCCGCGGGCCTGTGGACGTGCTCAGGGCGACACTGCCCGCCGGCACCGTCTCGGGAGCGCCGAAGGTGCGCGCGATGGAGATCATCGACGAGCTCGAGCCCACAAAACGAGGTCCCTACGCCGGAGTCGCCGGCTACATCGACTTCTCGGGCAACCTCGACACGGCGATCGCGATCCGCACGCTCGTGGTGGGAGCGGACGGCAAGGCTTCGGTCCAGGCCGGTGCTGGCATCGTCGCCGACAGCGACCCGGAAGCCGAGGACGAAGAGTGCGCTGCCAAGGCCGCGGCCGTGCTGGCGGCCGTCGCCGGCGCTCGCCAGTTGGCGGACGAGCGGCGCCGGCCATGAGCGCCCGATCCGTCGTCGACCTGGCGCGCTCCTACGCCCTCATCCGCGAGGACGTCTGCGCGCTCGAGACGACCCGCGACGTCGTCCTCGTGCGCGGTCCGGACACCCGCACCTGGCTCCAGGGTCAGGTCAGCCAGGACCTGGAGGCTCTGACGCCGGGCGGGTCGGCCGAGACGCTCGTGCTCTCACCGCAGGGCAAGGTGGACGCGTATTGCCGGCTCACGTTGCTTGCCGAGGACGCCGTGTTGCTCGACACCGAATCGGGCCAAGGCGAGGTCGTGCTCGAGCGGCTCCGCCGCTTCCGCCTACGCGTGAAGGCGGAGCTCGAGCTCGGCTCCGTCCGTTGTCTGATGGTCCGCGGACCTGGCTCTGCGACGAGCCTGGCGCGCTCCGGCGTCCGTCCCGGGGAGGTCAGCGGTCTGGGCTCCGTGGCGTCCCTGGACGACCCATGGGTCGCAGCGCTTCCATTCACCTGGCCCGGCTACGCCGGCTTCGACGTGCTCGGACCGGCCGGGTCCTCCGGCGGGGTCGACCTCGATGCCCCCGAGGGAGACCCTGCTGCGTTCGAGGCGGCTCGCATCGAGGCCGGCGTCCCGGCCATGGGCCGTGAGCTCACTGAAAAGACAATTCCCCAGGAAGCCGGCAGCCTGGTGGAGCACACCGTGAGTTTCACGAAGGGCTGTTATACGGGCCAGGAGCTCGTCGCTCGCCTCGACGCCCGAGGTGGGAACGTCGCTCGACGCCTCCGGGGCGTCGTCCTGGCTGCTCCAGCCCCGCCCGACCCGGCACAGGAATCGGTGCTCCGCTCAGGCGATCGCGAGATCGGCCGCCTGACGAGCGTCGCCTGGTCGCCCGGGTTCGCGGCGCCGGTCGCGCTGGCCTACGTACGCCGTGACGTGGTTCCGCCGGCGGTTGCCTCGGTCGCGCCTGGTGGGGAGAGCGCCGAGATCCGAGAGCTTCCCCTCTCCATCGGGTAGACAAAGCCCGTGGTGGCGATCCCTCTCGCGGTGTGTGCGGCGCTCTGCAACGCATTGACGACGATCTTCCAGCGACTGGGCGTCGAGACGGCTCCTGATGCCGAGGGCCACGGCCTGAAACTGATCCGTCACGTATTGCATCGCCCCATCTGGTACGTCGGCTTCGCAGCGATGCTCGGGTCCTTCATGCTGCAGGCCGTCGCCCTCGGCTTCGGGGGGCTCAGCGTCGTGCAACCGCTCATGGTCACCGAGCTCGTGTTTCTTGTCGTGATTCTGCGCGTCTGGTTCGGAGCGCCGCTGGGTTGGCGCGAAGCGGTCGGGACGGTCCTCACGGTGGCGGGACTGGCCGGTTTCCTCGCTGTCAGCGACGCCGGCGGCGGTACCACGATCCCGTCCACGAGCGGCTGGATCCTCGTGATCGCCGCCTGCAGCGGGGCGGTCCTGATCTGTCTGGCCTGTACCCGCTTCGGGTCACGCCCCTGGCGCTCGGCGTGGTTCGGGGCGGCGGCGGCGATTTCATTCGCCTTGAGCGCAGCGTTCACGAAGACGACCACGCTCCTGTTCGCCGGCGGCTTCTGGCAGATCTTCGAGCATTGGGAGCCATACGGCATCGTGGTCGCCGGGCTTGCCGGGCTCGTGCTCACCCAGGACGCGTTCCACGCCGGCCCGATCACCGCCTCGCAGGCCACCCTGACGATCGTCGACCCGATTGTGAGCATCGTCATCGGCGTCGGGCTGTTCGATGACGAGTTGCGCGGCGGCAAGGGCGCCTTGAGCTTCGACGCCGTCGCCCTGCTCGTGATGTGCACCGGCCTCTTCGTGCTCACCCAGTCGCCCCTGATCGCCGGATCGGTGGCTCAGGAGCAGCTCGGGCGTCCGCGCCAGCTCCGCGCCCGGGAAAAGGTACGGGAAGCGTCCCGAAGCGACCGGTAGTCTCGTGACCGTGGCCACATACCTCGATCGCATCGCGGCGTGGCACCGTGAAGCAGCGGCCGTCGACCGCCGCGAAGTGACCGAGCTGTCCGCGAGAGCCCGCTCAGCGCCCCCGACCCGGGACTTCGTCGAGGCGATCAAGGCCCGCCATGGCGCCGGACCGGGCGGCGAAGAGATCGCCCTCGTGGCCGAGATCAAGCGGCGCTCCCCGTCCAAAGGTGACCTCGCCGCGGATCTCGATCCGGCCGAGGTCGCCCGGGCGTACGCGTCAGGCGGCGCGTCCTGCCTGTCGGTGCTAACCGACGGTCCCCACTTCGGCGGCAGCCCGGAAGATCTTCAGGCGGCCCGGGCCGCCGTCGGCCTGCCGGTGCTCCGCAAGGATTTCACCGTCTCGGCGAACGACGTCTTCGATGCCCGGATCATGGGCGCGGATGCCGTGCTGCTCATCGTGGCCGTTCTCGAGCGACCGGAGCTGGCGGAGCTGCACATGCTCGCCGTCGAGCTCGGTATGGCGGTTCTCGTGGAGGTCCACGACGAGGCCGAGCTCGAGAGGGCCGTCGGGATCGGCGCTCAGCTGGTGGGCGTCAACCAGCGGGATCTGCACACCTTCGAGGTTGACCGGGAGCGCGCGGCGCGGCTCGCCCGCCAGATCCCCGCCGGCGTGGTCAAGATCGCCGAGTCGGGCGTGGCGAGCGCGGCGGACGTCGCCGCGCTCGCGAGACTCGGGTTCGACGGCGTGCTGGTCGGCGAGGCGCTCGTGCGCTCGGCTGACCGCTCGGCCGCCGTCGGGGAGCTGCTTGGGCGGGCCGTCCCGTGTGGGTGAAGATCTGCGGCATCACGAGCGAGGAAGACGCGTTGATCGCCGTGGCGATGGGGGCCGACGCCCTCGGGTTCGTGTTCGCCCCTTCGCCGCGCCAGATGAGCCCCACGGCCGTGGCCGCCATCACCCGGCGTCTTCCGCGTGAGATCTGCACGGTCGGTGTCTTCCGGGACGAGGAGCCGAGCCGGGTCGTCGAGACCGTGCACCGCGCCGGCCTCGATGCGGCCCAACTGCACGGGACCGAGTCGTTCGAGGACTGCGGGTATGTGTCGGTCCGGGTGCCGATTGTCATCAAGGCGTTCTCCGCCGGGGACGACCGACTCGACCGAGCGTCCGAGTACGGCGCCGACATCGTTCTCCTGGACGCCCCTTCACCGGGGTCGGGCAAGGTCTTCGACTGGCGCCTGGCGGAAGGCGGTCCGAACGGGCGGCGAGTGGTGCTTGCCGGCGGGCTCAACCCTGACAACGTCGCGGACGCGATCCGCACCGTCCATCCCTGGGGTGTCGACGTCTCGACGGGCGTGGAGGCGACCGTCGGGCGAAAAGACGCCCGGAAAATCCGTGCGTTCGTCCAGGCCGCCCGCGCCGCAGAGCCGGAGCCTTACGACCCCGACGACACGGCTCCCTACGACTGGCAGGTGGACGATTGATCACGATCGGCGAACTCATGCGAGAGCCGCATGCAGGCGGGCGGTTCGGCGATTTCGGCGGAAGGTTCGTGCCCGAGGCGCTCGTTCCCGCCTGCGAGGAGCTCGAGAAGGCTTTTGCCAGCGCCTGGGGAGACCCGGAGTTCCGCAGCCGGCTCGACAACCTCCTGCGCCACTACGGGGGCCGCCCGACGCCCGTCACCGAGTGCGAACGTCTCAGCGAGCGGCTGGGAATACGGTTGCTGCTGAAGCGAGAAGACCTGGCTCACACCGGGTCGCACAAGATCAACAACGTCATCGGTCAGGCGCTTCTTGCAGAGCGCATGGGCAAGCGGCGCCTGATCGCGGAGACCGGCGCCGGCCAGCACGGCGTCGCCACTGCCACCGCGGCGGCCCTCCTCGGGCTGGAGTGCCTCGTGTACATGGGTGCGGTCGACGTCGAGCGCCAGGGCCTGAACGTCTTCCGCATGGAGTTGCTAGGTGCCGAGGTGCGGGCGGTCCACTCCGGGAGCAAGACCCTGAAGGATGCCATTAACGAAGCCTTGCGTGACTGGGTGGCGACGGTCGCAACCACGCACTACTGCATCGGATCGGTCATGGGTCCCCATCCGTATCCGTTCATAGTCCGCGAGCTGCAGCGCGTCGTGGGCGACGAGGCGCGGGTCCAGTGCCTCGACTGTCTCGGCGGTTTCGACCCGGACGTCGTCGTCGCCTGCGTCGGGGGCGGTTCCAACGCGGCCGGCACGTTCGCCGGCTTCGTCGACACAGGCGCCCGGCTGGTCGGAGTCGAGGCGGCCGGCGGTGCCGCCATGAGCAATGGCGTCCTCGGATCGGTCCACGGCATGCGCTCGCGGTTCCTCCAGGACGAGGCGGGTCAGATCCTCGAGGCGAGCTCGATCTCAGCCGGTCTGGACTATCCGGGCGTAGGTCCTGAACACGCCTACCTCGGAGCGATCAGCAGGGCCGAGTACGTCCTCGCGGAGGACGAGGAGGTCATCGCGGCCTTCCGGCTGCTGTCCGAGACCGAGGGCATCATCCCCGCCCTCGAGCCCGCCCACGCGCTCGCGTGGGTCGTGAGGGAGGCCGGCAAGTCGATCCCGACAGGGTCCGCGGTGCTGATCACGCTCTCGGGCCGGGGCGACAAGGACGTGGCGCTGGTCCGGGATCTCACGCGGTGACGATCGGCGCGCTCGAGCAGGCTCTGCGTGCCCGTCGCGACGCCGGCGCCAAGCTGCTGATCCCGTACGTGACCGGCGGTCTCGGGCCCGATTGGGTCGACGTCGTGCGGGCGATCGCGGCCGCCGGCGCCGACGCGATCGAGATCGGGATCCCGTTCTCGGACCCGATCATGGACGGGCCCGTCATCCAACAGGCCTCCGTCGAGTCGCTTCGTGCCGGCACGACGCCGACGTCAGTGATCACGGCGCTCGCCGGTGCGGATGCCGGCGTCCCTCTCGCGGTGATGACCTACTACAACATCGTGCTGAGGGCCGGTCATCGCCGGATGGCGCGGACGCTCGCCGACGCGGGCATCGCAGGCTCCGTCGTGCCCGATCTGCCGATCGACGAGCTCGACGACTGGGATACCGAAGCCGTTCTCGCAGGAGTCGAATCGGTGCTGCTCGTCGCGCCGACTACCCCGAAGGAGCGGCTGAAGGCCATCTGCGCCCGTTCCCGTGGCTTCGTCTACGGGGTCGGACTGATGGGGGTGACCGGCGAGCGAACCTCCTTGAGCGCGAGCGCGCTCGAAGTCGCGGCGCGCTGCAAGGCGGAGACAGACACGCCGGTGCTCATCGGAGTCGGCGTCTCCACCCCGCAGCAGGCTCGAGAAGTGGTGGCCGTCGCGGACGGCGTTGTTATCGGGTCGGCTCTCGTGCACCGCCTGCTCGAGGGCGCCGGACCGGAAGGGGCGGCGGCGTTCGTCGCCGAGTTCCGGGCGGCGATCGACAGCTGAACCGCAGCTGAGGGACCCTCGCGAGGTTCCGGCTGGCCCGGTCGATCGCCGATCGTCACGGTCCGGTCACCCCGCGTGACGCATGGGCCGGAATTCGTGGTTTCATTTTGGGGTGAGCGCGGTCGCACTCGCGGCCGAGCAGGTCGCCTTGGCTGTTGGTACGCAGGCCGACGACGAACACGCCGTGGTCACGCGTGGACTCACGAAGCGCTTCGGCAAGCGGCTCGCCGTCGACGGCCTCGACCTCCTCATCCCGGCGGGTTCGATCACCGGCTTCGTGGGCCAGAACGGCGCCGGGAAGACCACGACCATCCGGATGCTGCTGGGCCTCATCCGCCCTTCCGCCGGCACGGGCACGGTCCTCGGACATCCCCTCGGTCATGCCCGCGAGTACCTGGCGCGGGTCGGGGCGCTCATCGAGGGCCCCACGTTCTATCCGACCCTGTCCGGGCGCGAGAACCTCCTCGTGCTCGCCCGGCTGGGCGGAATCGTCAACCGGCGGGTCGACGAGGTCCTCGAGCGCGTCGGACTTGGGCCGCGGGCACTGGACCCGTTCCGGACCTACTCGCTCGGTATGCGCCAGCGGCTGGGGATCGGCGCCGCGCTGTTGCCGAATCCGGAGCTACTCGTGCTCGACGAACCGACGAACGGCCTCGATCCCCACGGCATAGCCGAGATCCGCGCCATGCTGCGGTCGTTCGCCGACGAGGGCATGACGGTCTTTGTTTCTTCTCATCTGCTCGCCGAGATCCAACAGATCTGCGAGCACCTTGTCGTGATCGACGCCGGCCGGCTGCTCTTCCAGGGCGGCGTTGCTGAGCTGCTGGCGGCCCGCGCGCCGGAGCTGATCGTGCGAACCGAGAACGAGGCGCACGCAACTCGACTGCTGGAGCTGGTGCAATCCACCGGGCGAGGCGCCCACATACTCGCCGGGCAGGCGGGCACGACCCTCGAGATCGCGGCTGACTGCAGTTGGGCCGGTGACCTCAATCGGCTTGCGATGGCGGAAGGCATCACGCTCGTCCACCTGTCCGAGCGACGCTCGACTCTCGAGGAGGCATTCTTCGAGATCACCGGCGGCTGCGCCAGAGCGGGGACCTCGTGATCCTGTCGGCGTTCCAGAGCGAATGGATCAAGATGCGCCGGCGGCGGTTGTGGTTCGGCAGCTACGGCGCCATCACGGGAGTGGTGCTGCTCACGACGATCGTGACGATCGCCGGTGCGCTCCACCATCCCGATTCCGCCGGCGATCTGACGCTCGCCAAGTTGGCGCACGCCAGCGGGCTCAGCCAAGGGATCACCCAGTCGGGCGTTCTGCTCGGTGCCGTCTCGTTCTCGATCGCGGCCGCGCAATTCGGTGGCGAGTTCGCCCACGGGACGCTACGCAATCTGCTCGTCCGCCAGCCGCGGCGGACCGTGCTGATGTCCGGCAAGTTCCTGGCCGTACTCACGTTCCTGATCGGGGCGGTCGTGGTGGCGACGATCATCGGAATCTGCGCCGCCTTCGCGATGGCGCACGCCCGCGGCGTCCCGACCGACGCCTGGACCTCCGGCGTCGGCATGGGCGACCTGGGTATCGCCCTCGGCAACCTTGCGATTTCGACCTGCGGATTCGCGATCGTCGGCATGCTCCTCGGGGTGTTGTTGCGCTCCTCGGTCATCGCGATCGCGGCCGGTCTCGCGCTCCTGCTCCCCGTCGAGACGATCCTCACCGACGCCGTGCCGGGAACCGCACGCTGGCTGCCCGGCCAATTGCTCGAGGCGATCGCCCAAGGCGGCTCCTCAGTCGCGCCGTTCGGGCCGGCAGTCATCACCGTGGCGGCGTACCTGGCTGGAGGCGTCGCAATCACGATGCTCATATTCGGGCGGCGGGACGTGACCGCCTGAGGAGGGTGGTCGGTGGTCGGTGGTCGGTGCGGTGCGTCTGGTGCGGGCTGCCGGGCGGTGGCGTCGGTGGCGGTCTTCGCCGATAACACATTCTGGGCAAATCTTGCCTCCGTTAATGATTGCGACCAGTCACAATCTCGATCGGAAGCAAGTTGAGGACGAATTTCGTTACATGGCCCGAGGTCCTCGCTCGGATGTGGCCGGCGCTCGGCGCTCCGGGGCCGGCCTGGCACCGCCGGCGCGTCTTGCGTCGCTCATGCGTTGTGAACTGCGCTTTCGCCCGCAGACTTCACCGACTGTTCATATTGCGTTCACTTGAACGTCGCTTAGGCGGCTTCCACGTTTCCTCCATTCGTTACGCAGCGTTCATACAAAAGTCACCTACCCTCGATAACTTTCCGCACTGGCCGCCAGTTCGGTGGTTCAAGCAACCGGGCAGAGGAGGCTCAAGAGTGAAATCAAAAAAGCTCACGGCCGTAGTACTTGCCGGAGCGACCACAGTGGGTCTGGGAGTCATGGCGATTCCTGGTGGGGCCGCCACCCTTCCCCATTCGTCGGTCAACTGGGCGACGGTGACCCATCTCACCAAGACCGGGCCGGAGGATTTCGGGAACCTCAAGAAGGCTGCCGAGGCGGAGGGCCATCTGAACGTCATCACGCTGCCGTCCAACTGGGCGAACTACGGGACGATCATCAGTGACTTCTCCCACAAGTACCACATCGCGATCAACTCGGAGAACCCAGAAGGATCCAGCCAGGACGAGCTCAACGCGATCAAGGCGGACAAGGGCCGCGCCGATGACCCGGACGTGCTGGACCTCGGGCAGAGCTTCGCGATCGAGGCCAGCAACAACCACGAGGTGGCCAACTACCGGGTGCAGACGTGGACTCACATCCCGAATTCACAGAAGAACGTCCATGGCAGCTGGTACGGCGACTACGGCGGCTATGTGTCGATCGGCTGTGACACCAAGACCGTCAAGCACTGCCCGACCACCTTCAAGCAGATGCTGAGGACCGGCCAGGGCTACAAGATCGGCATCAACAACAACCCGACCGAAGCCAGCGCGGCGTTCTCGGCCGTGTACGCGGCAGCCCTTTCGAACGGGGGCTCGTTCAACCACATCAAGCCTGGCGTCGACTGGTTCCAGAAGCTGAACAAAGAGGGCAACTTCGTGGCCACGATCGCCGGTCCCGGGACGGTCCAGTCGGGTGCGACGAACATCGTGATCTGGTGGGACTACCTCCAGGCCTCGGAGATCAACTCGCTCCCGGGTTACAGCAAGAGCTGGAAAGTCGTGATCCCGAGCGACGGCGTGTATGCGGCTTACTACGCCCAGGCGATCAACAAGGACGCCCCGGACCCCGCGGCGGCACGCTTGTGGGAGGAGTACTTGTACTCCACAACGGGGCAGAACCTGTGGCTCAAGGGCAAGGCACGCCCGATCGAGCTTCCGTACCTGATCAAGAATCACCTGGCGTACACCCCAGCGGTGAAGGCACTGCCGCCGGCGCCAAAGGGGACCACCAAGTTCCCGACTCAGGCTCAGCTCAACAAGGCCAAGGCAGTTGTCGCACAGTACTGGCCGATTGAGGTAACTTCCGGCCCGTGACGCCGGCCCACGGGGCTTGACAGTATGACCGTTCACGAAGTGGCGATCTCCGGCCCGGGAGTCTCAGACTCCCGGGCCGGAGGCGCGGACGGCCCGCCGGCGGCCAGTAGGAGGAAGGGTCGTGTAGGCCGTGCGGTCCGGCCCACCCTGGCGATGGCGCCGTTCTTCGTCTACACCGCCCTCGGCCTCGGGATCCCGGCCGTGGCGGTGATCGACAAAGCCTTCAGGAGCGAGAGCGGCAGGCTCACCCTCGCCAACATTCACACGGTCACCCACGGCACCTACCTCGTCGGATTCAAGAACAGCATCATCCTCGCGGCCATTGCGTCAATCGTGCCCGGGATCCTCGGCCTGATTCTCGCCTACGCGATCCAGACGTCTCACAGCAGCCTGCTTCGACGACTCGTGACGACCGCTTCAGGTGTGCTCGCCAACTTCGGCGGCATCAACCTCACGTTCATCTTCATCGCGACGATCGGAACGACCGGCGTCCTCACGGCGTGGCTGAATGCCGTCAAAGCGAACCCGTGGAATCACGGGTTCAACCTTTACTCGTTCTACGGCGTGGCGATCGTCTACCTGTACTTCCAGATCCCACTCATGGTGATCGTCATCACTCCGGCGCTCGGCGCTCTCCGTCCGGCCTGGCGAGAGGCCGCGGAAAGTCTGGGAGCTTCGAGCGTCAGGTACTGGCGCACAGTCGGCATACCTGTGTTGCTGCCCTCGGTGCTCGGAGCGATGCTGCTGCTCTTCGGCAGCGCGTTCGCCGCCTATGCCACGGCAGACACCTTGACGGCGGGCACGGTCACGCTCGCGCCCATCCAGATCGGAGCGTTCCTCAACGGCAACGTCATCTCCGGCGAGGAGAACATCGGCTACGCCATCGGGTTCGGGATGCTCGTCGTGTTGACGATCACCATGATTCTGTACGCCCTGGTGCGGAGAAGGGCCTCGAGATGGCTTCGCTGATCCCGGAGATCGCCGTCGAGGAAACACTCGGCGACACTGGCGAGGTCGCGTCGGACCCAGGGCGCCGTCGCGGTCGACCCCGCTTCTGGCGAGCGGTCGTGCTTCTCCTCGCGGGGTTCTATTTCCTCATCCCGCTCTACGCCGCCGCAAAGTTCTCGTTGCAGAACGACGCCGGGCACTTCTCGCTCTACGCCGTCAAAGCTATTCCCTCCCAGACGGGGTTCGGAGCGGCATTCTTCCTCTCGCTCCGCCTGGCGGCCTTGACGGTGGTGCTCAGCATCGTGCTCATGGTTCCGACGGCGGTCTACGTCCACCTCAAGTTGCCGAGAATGCGACGGGTCCTCGACTTCATCACGATCCTCCCGATCGTCATCCCAGCGATCGTGCTCATCCTCGGCGTGTTGGCCGCCTCGCCGGCCTGGCTGAAAGCCTCGCCCTATTTGCTGAGCCTCATGTACGTCATCCTGTCGCTTCCCTTCGTCTACCGTTCGCTGGACTCAGGCCTTTCGGCGGTCGATCTCAAGACCCTCGTGGAGGCGTCGCGATCGCTCGGAGGAAAATGGGGGAGCACGCTGTTGCACGTGATCCTCCCGAATATCAGATCGGCGATGACTTCAGCCATAGCACTGACTATCGCCCTGGTCCTGGGGGAGTTCACCATGGCGAGCCTGGACCTCTGGACGACGCTCCCGGTGTGGATCTACCAGTTCCAGCAACTGGACGCCCACATCTCCACCGCAGTGTCGATGCTGTCTCTTCTCGGTACTTGGCTGCTGCTCACCCTCATCGTCTTGCTGGATCGCTCCCAGTCTCGCCGCGCCGTCAGGAGGGTTGGGACACGATGACGACGACGCAGGAGGACTCGTCGACCTTCGGCGGAGCGGCGCAAGCTTCAGTGGCCGCCGGCGCCCGGATCGAGCTCGACAGGCTGGAGCGGATATTCGGCAGCACGAGAGCCCTCGACGGGTTCTCGCTGTCCATCCAGCCGGCGGAGTTCCTCGCCCTTCTCGGGCCCTCCGGTTGCGGGAAGACGACAGCGCTCAGGGTGCTCGCCGGCTTCGAACGGCTCGATGGCGGCCGCGTGGTCGTCGACGGGAAAGACCTGTCGCGGGTCAGCTCCCAAAAGCGGGACATGGGGATGGTGTTCCAGAGCTACTCGCTGTTCCCGAATATGAACGCGATCGACAACGTCGCGTACGGGTTGCGGATGCGACGGCAGAGGTCCAAGCAGCGAAGGAAGAAGGCGGGCGATCTGCTCGAGCTGGTCGGCCTCGGTGACCAGAGGTCGAAGTACCCCCACCAGATGTCCGGCGGCCAACAGCAGCGGGTCGCACTTGCGAGAGCCCTCGCGATCGAACCGCAGGTCCTCCTGCTCGACGAGCCGCTCTCGGCGCTGGACGCCCGCGTGCGATCCGAGTTGCGCGACGAGATCCGCGCTTTGCAGAGGCGGCTGTCGATCACGACTGTCTTCGTCACCCACGATCAGGAAGAGGCGCTCTCACTCGCCGACAGAGTCTGCGTGATGTCGTCAGGCCACAACGAGCAGACGGCCACACCCGCAGACCTTTACGCACGTCCCGCGACCCCCTTTGTCGCCGAATTCGTTGGCGTTTCGAGCAGGGTCCCCGTGCAGCGGACCGGCAGCGACGTCGTCATCTTCGGCCAGCGGTGCCCCATTCGGCTCGCCGCCACCCCGACCGGTGGCGACCTCGACGCCTTGCTGCGGCCCGAGGACCTCACTGTCGACGTCGACCCGAGCTCGAAGGACTTCGTCACCCACAGGAACTTCCTTGGCGCGACGACGCGACTCATCGTGCTCGTCGGGGAGATCCCGGTTCGCGTCGACCTCCGCAGCGACGACGCCGCCGACATCGAGCCCGGGACCCGAGTTCGCCTGTCCGTCATCGCGCGCGACGTCCTGGTTGCGCCTCACGTCTCCACGTCCCAGGGGAACGGCCTGACTCAATGACCGCCGGCACGCCGCGCCTTGTCGTCGTGGGCGGCGGCGTGATCGGGACGATGCACGCCGTCGAAGGGGTGCGCCGGGGCTACGAGGTTGTGCAGCTCGAACGGGATGTCGCTCCCCGCGGCGCTTCGGTGCGCAACTTCGGCCTCGTCTGGGTGAGCGGCCGGGCCGATGGCGATGAGCTCGATCTTGCCCTTCGTGCGCGCGAGCTGTGGGAGCAACTGGCCAAGGACTGTCCGGCAACCGGCTTCCGCCCGGCGGGCTCGCTGACCATTGCCTCGCACAGACGACGAGCTCGCCGCCCTCGAGCTCGCCGCGGCTGGAGCGGGCGCGGAAGAGCGGGGCTTCGAGCTCCTGAGCGCGAGGGAGCTCGGCGAGCTCGAGCCGGCGCTTGAGGTCTCGGCCGCCGCCGGTCGGGTGCTCGGCGCGCTGCGTTGTCGACTTGACGCGATCGTCGAGCCACGCCGCGTGCCAGGCGCGCTCCGGGATTACCTGTCGGCCTCCGGCCGCTACAGCTTCCTTCCGGAGCGCCCCGTGGTCGAGTGCCGGCCGCACGGCGTCCGCGACGCCGCCGGCACCTGGCACGAAGCTGATGTCGTCGTCTGCTGCGTCGGCGCGTCGAGCGGGGGCTTCCTCGCCGATGCCATGGCCGTCGCACCGCTCCGCCGGGTACGGCTGCAGATGCTCGAGACCGAGCCCTTCCCGGTGGCGCTCTCCTCCGCCCTCGCTGACGCTGACACGCTCCGGTATTACCCCGCCTACGTCGGCGCATCGCGCGATCGTCTCGCTCCCCAGACCGAGCTCGCGGCGGCCTGGGGTGCCCAGCTGCTGTGCGTGCAAAGGGCGGGTGGGCACCTCACGATCGGCGACACGCACAGTTACGACGAGCCTTTCGCGTTCGATCTTGACGACGCGCCCTACCGCCATCTGCTTGGCGTCGCCACGTCGGCGCTCGGACCGCTGCCGCGCGTCGAGCGCCGCTGGGCGGGGGTCTACAGCCAGGTGACCGACGACTCGCTGTATTACCGTGCGGAGGTGGCGTCGGGCGTGGTCGTCGTCACCGGTCCCGGAGGGCGCGGGATGACGATGTCCCCGGCGATCGCGGAGGAGACCTTCGAATGAGCGACTCAAACCCTTCTGCCGGCTCGGTCGGCTCCTCACCACGGATCGAGCTCGTATGCCTCGACATGGCCGGCACGACGGTCGCAGACGGCGGCCTGGTCACGACCGCGTTCTCGGCCGCACTGGACGAGCTCGGTGTGAGCGACCCCGAGGAAAGGACACGTTTCGAGAGCTACGTGCTCGAGACGATGGGGACCTCGAAGATCGACGTATTCCGTGCGCTGTTCGGCGACGAGGCGGCCGCTCAGCGGGCCAATGCGGCCTTCGAAACCGGCTACGACAAGCTGATTGCGTCAGGGCTGGCGGAGCCGATTCCCGGTGCCGAGGAGGCGATCGCCCTGATCCGCGCCTCGGGGAGGAAAGTCGCTCTGATCACAGGCTTCTCGGCTTCGACGCGCGATCGGCTCATCGACGCGCTTGGTTGGCGCTCGATCGCCGATCTGACGCTGTGCCCGGCCGAGGCGGGCCGCGGTCGTCCGGCACCGGATCTCGTTCTCGAGCGCGGTGCTCCGCCTTGGAATCGATGACGTCGCCGCGGTCGCGGTTGCGGGCGACACTGCGGCAGACGTGATCTCGGGCCGGCGCGCCGGGGCGTCAGTTGTCGCCGGCGTGCTCACCGGCTCCGACAACGCCGAGCGCCTGTACGCGGCGGGAGCCACGCACGTCATCGGGTCGGTAGCAGAGCTGCCGGCGCTGATCGGTGTCGGCGAATGAGATCGCGCTTGCTGCCGGTCGAGGAGATCGAGGCCCTCTTTGCCGGCGAGGGGCTAAGCGAGTACTTCGGGGAGGATGTCAGCCAGGCACGGCACATGTTCCAGGCGGCCTCGCTCGCCGAGGCCGCCGGAAGCAGACAGGGAACTTGTCGCAGCCGCCCTCCTGCACGATGTCGGGCATTTCAAAGGAGCGTTGAGCGGACGCGACCTGATGGAGGGGACCGACAACCATCATGCCCAGACCGGCGCCGCGTGGCTGGCACAATGGTTCCCTCCGAGCGTCACCGAGCCCGTCCGCCTGCACGTCGCGGCCAAGCGATACCTGTGCGCGACAGAGCCGGGCTACTTCGAACAGCTCTCACCGGCGTCGGTCCATTCGCTCTCGGTGCAGGGCGGCCCGATGGACGACACCGAGGTGGCTGCGTTCGCCGCTCTCGCCCACGCTCAGGATGCGGTGGCGGTGCGGCGCTGGGACGACCAAGCAAAGGACCCTGACCGGGCGACCCCGGGCTTCGACCACTTCCGTACCCTGCTCGAAGAGCTACTTGCCTGAGCTGCGAGCCGAACGCCCCGAACGCCGGCTGATTGCATAGATATGCTATACGCTGTATGATCATGCTGTGAAAATCGGAGTCGCCGGGGCATCCGGCTATCTCGGAGCCGAACTGTTACGGCTGCTGGCCGGCCATCCGATTCTCGAGGTCGCCGTCGCTCAAGGAGACACTTCGGCGGGAATGCCCGTCGCTCAGCTCTATCCGAACCTTGCGCCTGCGTACCGGGACCTGACCTTCTCAGCGCTCGATCCCTCGGGTCTCGACGGCCTCGACGTCGTCTTCGTCGCCGTTCCGTCGGGGCGGTCGCAGGAGCTCGTCCGAGCTCTCGCCGACCGGGCTCGGCTCGTCGTGGACCTCGGTGCCGATTTCCGCCTTCACGACGCGACGCTGTACCCGATCTGGTACGGCTTCGAGCACCAGGCGCCGGAGCTCCTCGATCGCTTCGTCTACGGCCTCCCGGAGTTGGCTCGCCACGAGCTCCCTGGGGCGCAGCTGGTCGCCGCGCCGGGGTGCTACGTGACGGCGGCCGCGATCGCTCTTGAGCCTCTCGTCCGTCAGCGCGTGATCGAGGCCTCGGGGATCATCGTGGACGCGGCCAGCGGGAGCTCGGGAGGCGGCCGGGCACCTTCGCCGACCTTTCACCACCCAACCGTCAACGAGAGCTTCTCCGCCTACGGGCTGCTCACCCATCGGCACACGCCCGAGATGGAACAGGTCATCGGCGCCCAGATCCTCTTCACGCCTCATCTTGCGCCGATGACGCGGGGAATCCTCGCCACCTGCTACGGGCGAGCTGTCGACAGGCACGCCGGCGCTCGTGCTCTGGAGGTGCTCGACGAGGCATACCGCAACGAGCCCTTCGTCCAGGTGAGCGAGGCGCCGTCCTCGACGAGGGACACCTACGGCTCCAACACGATCCGGGTCACCGCCCGCTATGACGACCGAACGGGATACGTCGTGGCCCTGGCGGCCCTGGACAATCTCGTGAAGGGAGGCGCCGGACAGGCGATCCAGGCAGCGAACGTGGCGCTTGGCCTGGAGGAGACCGCCGGCCTGCCCATGCTCGGGCTCGTGCCTTGACGGTCCTGGCGCCGGCGGGCTTCGTCGCGTCGGGCGTCGCGTCCGGCATCAAGCCGGACGGCGAGCTCGATCTGGCCCTTGTTGCAACTGGGGATGGGCGGCCTGTGGCGGTTGGCGCCACGTTTACTTCGAACCTGCTGCCCGCAGCGCCGGTCCAGGTGTGCCGCAGCCATATCGCCGTGGGCGGCGGGGTGGCCTGCGCCGTCGTGATCAACAGCGGCTGTGCCAACGCCGCGACGGGCCCTGAGGGCCGCCGAGCCGCCGAGCTCACCTGTGAGCTGACAGCACGCGCCCTCCGGAGCGATCCCGAGCACGTCCTCGTGTGCTCGACGGGGACAATCGGCACTCGGCTGCCGATCGAGCGGATCGAGGCCGCGCTGCCGGCGCTCATCGATGCTCGTGGCGGGTCACCCGAGCGCGGCCAGGCGGCGGCGAGGGCGATCCTGACGACCGACACGAGGCCGAAGGAGGTCGTGGTCGAGCGGGAAGGTCTCGTCGTCGGTGGTATGGCGAAAGGAGCGGCCATGCTGGCGCCGAACATGGCGACGATGCTGGCCGTGCTCACGACGGACGCGGTCGTGACCCCGCCCGTGTTGCAGGCTGCACTCGGCGAGGCAGTCGGGCGGTCGTTCAACGAGATGACGGTCGACGGGTGCACGTCCACCAACGACTCGGTGATCGTGCTGGCGAGCGGGCTGGGGCGCGAAGTGACGCAAGCGGCGTTGACAGAGGCGCTCACCGCGGCGTGTGCGGAGCTCGCCCTGCAGATGGTGGCCGACGCCGAGGGCGGGACGAAGGTGGTTCGGGTACGGGTGATCGGAGCCGCTGACAGCGATTCGGCACTGCGGGCGGCCCGGCGCGTGGCCGAGAGCAACCTCGTCAAGAGCTCATGGTACGGAGAGGACGCCAACTGGGGCCGGATCTTGAGCGAGCTCGGCTCGGCCGGCACGCCGTTCGACCCTGATCGCGCCACGGTCGCCTACGGGAGCGTCACCGTCTGCCGCGATGGCGTCGGGGTCGACCACGACGCGGATGCGCTGAGCAAGGTGCTGTCCGGTCACGAGTTCGAGATCACCTGCGATCTCGGCCTCGGGAGCGGGTCGGCGTCGATGATCAGCGCCGACCTCACGCCGGCCTACGTCGAGCTCAACATGGGACGATCGTGAGCCGGGTCGACCTTCCCGCTCCCGTCAAAGCGGCTGTGCTCTGCGACGCGTTGCCGTACATCCGCCGCTTCGCCGGGCGCACCGTCGTCGTCAAGTACGGAGGAAACGCCCTCGCAGATCAAGGGGCAGGCGAATCGTCGAGGCCACTCGAGCAATTCGCCGAGGACGTCGTCCTGCTCCAGTCGATCGGCATCCTGCCGGTCGTCGTGCACGGTGGCGGCCCGCAGATCGGCTCGCTGATGGCCCGTCTCGGCAAGGTGCCCGAATTCCGGGGCGGCCTGCGGGTGACCGACTCCGAGACGCTCGACATCGCCCGGATGGTGCTCGTCGGCAAGGTGAACCGCGACATCGTCGGCGTCATCAACGTCCACGGACCGATCGCGGTCGGCCTCTCGGGTGAGGACGCCGGTCTCATCACCGCCGCCGCCCGCGACCCCGAGCTCGGCTACGTCGGCGACGTCGTCGCCGTCGACCCGTCGATCCTGCATCGCCTCCTCGCCGAGGGCCTCGTGCCTGTCATCGCGACGATTGGCTCGGACCCGAGCGGCCAGGCGTACAACATCAACGCCGACACGGTCGCGGGTGCGATCGCCGAGACGTTGGTGGCGGAGAAACTCATGTTTCTTACCGACGTCGAAGGCATCCGATCGGACGCCGCCGACCCGACGACGCTGCTGCACGAGCTCAGTGCCGACGAGCTCGACTCCCTGGTGGCTTCGGGTGCCGTCGCCGAGGGCATGGTGCCGAAGGCGGCCGCCTGTGCCCACGCGGTGCGCCACGGCGTGGCCAGCGCCCACGTGCTCGACGGCCGTGTCGCCCATGCGATCCTCCTCGAACTGCTCACGAGCGAGGGCGTCGGCACGATGGTGGTCGCGTCGATGACCTCACTTCCGACCGCGCCCATGCTCATGCCGACGTACGCTCCGGCGCCCGTCCGATTCGTGTCCGGACGCGGGACCGAGCTGTTCGACGATGAGGGGCGCCGGTATCTGGACTTTCTCGGCGGCATCGCCGTGGTCGCGGTCGGGCACTCCAACCCGCGCGTGGCGGAAGCGGTCGGGGGACAGGCGGCGCGACTGATGCATGTTTCGAATTTGTTCGGCAACGAGCTCAACGAGCGCCTGGCCGCCGATCTGGACCGCCTCATCGGGGACGGCTCGCCGGCCGGCGGGCAGGTGTTCTTCGCGAACTCCGGCGCGGAGGCGAACGAATGCGCCATCAAGCTTGCCCGTCGCGTGGGCGGCGGGACCCGCTTCGTCGTCCTCTCGGCACTGGGGTCGTTCCACGGACGGACCTTGGCGACGCTCGCCGCTACCGGGCAGCCGAAGAAGCACGAACCGTTCCAGCCGCTGCCGGAAGGGTTCCGCAACGTCGCCTACGGCGACGTCGGCGCCCTTGAAGCCGCGGCCGATCCGGATTCCGTCACGGCCATCCTGCTCGAGGCGATCGAAGGAGAAGCCGGCGTCGTGGTCCCGCCGCCCGGCTACCTGGCTGCGGTGCGGCGGTTGTGCGACGAGCGGGGGATCCTCCTGATCCTCGACGAGGTGCAGACGGGACTCGGACGAACCGGTCGATGGTTCGCCTTCCAGCACGAAGCGGTGCACCCGGACATCGTCACGGTCGCGAAGTCGCTCGGCAACGGGATGCCCATCGGGGCCTGCTGGGCGCGGCGCGAGGTGGCGGCGGCTTTCGTCCCGGGCGACCATGGCAGCACCTTCGGCGGTCAACCTCTCGCCTGTGCCGCCGCCCTCGCGACGCTGGCCGAGCTGGAGTCAATCGATGCTCCCGGCCTTGCGATGCGAACCGGCTCGTACCTCGCGGCGCGGCTCGAGGCGCTCCCGGGGGTCGCCGCTGTCCGGGGCAAGGGCCTGCTGCTTGCGAGCGTCCTCGATCCGGGGCTCGATGCCGCCGAGATCACGGCCGCCGCGTTGCGGAACGGGCTCGTGGTGAACGCGCCGGTTGCGGGGGTGCTGCGACTGGCGCCCCCTCTGACGGTCAGTATCGCCGAGGTGGACGAAGCCATGGGAATCCTTGGCGATGTGCTCGCCGTCGGCAGTGAAGGCGACGGCGTCCGCGGGGAGCGCGCCATGAGCATGGGGAGGCCCACGAAGCCTCGCCGCCAGCATCTCGTCGCTCGCCTCCTCGCCGACCACGAGGTCTCGAGCCAGGAGCAGCTGGTGGAGTTGTTGGCCGGCGAGGGAGTCGCCGCGACCCAGGCCACCGTCTCGAGGGACCTGGAAGAGATCGGAGCCGTGAAGGTCCGGGTACCGGGTGCCGACCGGCTCGTGTACGCCGTGCCGGAGTTGCCGAAGGACCAGGTGGCTCCCGTCGACCACCTGCGTCGCGTGCTGGGGGAGTGGGTGGTCGACATCGCGACGTCGGGCAACCTCGTCGTGCTCAGGACTCCTCCCGGCTCGGCGCACGTGGTGGCCTCGGCACTCGATCGGGCCGGACTCGAGGGCGCGATCGGGACCGTGGCGGGTGATGACACGGTCCTCGTCGTCGCCGCCGATCATCTCGGCGGAGAGAAGCTGGGAATCCGTCTCGAGGAGATCGCAGGAGCCAGGGCCTGACAGGTCCCGGGTACGCTCGCCGGCGGTCACGACGACTCCGGCGATGACGAGAGAGGTAGGAACAAAGTGGCAAAGCGCGTGGTGCTCGCTTACTCGGGCGGTCTTGACACGTCGGTCGCGCTCGGTTGGCTGCGCGTCGAGCTCGGTTATGAAGTGATCGCTGTCGCGGTCGACGTCGGGCAGGACGTCGACTTCGACGAGCTCCGCCGTCGTGCGATCGCGGCCGGCGCGGTCGAGGTCGTGGTCGTGGACGCCCGCGAGGAGCTGCTGCGTGACTTCGCGATGCCGGCTCTTGCGGCGAATGCGTTGTACGAGGGCCGCTATCCGCTCGTGTCGGCGCTGTCGCGCCCGGTCATCGTCCGCCATCTCGTGGCCGCGGCGCGTCAGCACGGGGCCTCGGCAGTCGCTCACGGGTGCACGGGAAAGGGGAACGACCAGGTCCGTTTCGAGGTGGGCACGCGGGCGCTGGCACCGGACCTCGAGATCGTGGCTCCGGTTCGCGTGTGGGGGATGAGCCGCGAGGAGACGATCGAGTACGCCGAGAAGCACGACATCGCCGTCTCGGTCAGCCGCGACCGGATCTACTCGATCGATGCCAACATCTGGGGTCGGACCATCGAGTGCGGCATCCTCGAAGACCCCTGGGAAGCCCCGCCCGAAGACGTCTTCGCACTGACCGTTCCGGTGGCGACGGAGGCGGTCGAGGTGACGGTCGGATTCGAGAAGGGGGTGCCGGTGGCGCTCGACGGGACCGAGCTCGGCCTCGTGGCGCTGGTGAGCGAACTCGGGCGCGTAGCCGGATCGGTCGGCTTCGGACGCATCGACATGGTCGAGGGGCGTCGGGTCGGCATCAAGAGCCGCGAGGTCTACGAGTGTCCGGCGTCCCTCGCGCTGATCATGGCGCACGCCGACCTCGAAGGCCTCACGCTCGAGCGCGACCTGACCCACGAGAAGGCGCGCCTCGAGCCTCGTTTTGCCGAGCTGATCTACGACGGCATGTGGTTCTCACCACTGCGCCAGGCGCTCTCGGCATTCATGGCGTCGACCCAGCGCTCGGTGACCGGTGACGTCCGCCTCCGCTTCAGTCCTGGCGGGGGAGCCGAGGTCGTCGGCCGCCGTAGTCCTCACGGACTCTACGTCTATGACCTCGCCACCTACGACGCGGCTGATGCCTTCCGCCACGAGGACGCCGAGGGCTTCGTTCGCCTGTTCGGCCTGGGCGTCCAGACGTGGTCGGCGCGCCAGGGCGGCGCCGAGTGACGCTTTGGGGAAGCCGGATGGGGGTTGCTCCGGCGAGCGCCCTCATGGCGTTCACCGCCAGCCTCTCGTTCGACAAGCGGTTGGGACAAAGCGACGTCAGGGGCTCCGTGGCGCACGTTCACGGCCTGCTTCGAGCCGGCATCCTCACCGTGGCCGAATCGGAGGCATTGGTCGACGCGCTCCGTCTGGTGGACGCTGAGCTGGAGACCGGCAGCTTCGAGTATCTCGAGACCGACGAGGACATCCATACCGCGATCGAGCGGCGCGTCACCGAGCTCGCCCCGGAGACCGGGGCCAAGCTCCACACCGGCCGGAGTCGGAACGACCAGGTCGCCACGGCACTTCGGCTGTTCACCCGTGCCGAGCTGGCTCGCGTGATCCGCCATGTGCTCGAGCTCCAGAGGACCTTGGAACGACGCGCCACGGAGGCAGGTGACGCCTACCTGCCCGGCTACACGCACCTCCAGCGCGCCCAGCCCGTCCTCCTGGCACACCATCTGCTCGCGCACGGGTGGGCGCTCGCCCGGGACGTCGACCGGTTGTTCGCGACGTTGCGGCGGCTCGACGTGTCGCCACTCGGCGCTGGAGCACTGGCGGGTTCGTCCCTCGGGATCGACCCCGACCTGGTGGCCGAAGAGCTCGGATTCAACAGCCGTTTCGAGAATTCCCTCGACGCCGTGAGCGATCGCGACTTCGTCGCCGAGGCGCTGTTCGACCTTGCTCTGCTGGCGATCCATCTTTCGCGCATCGGCGAAGAGGTCGTGGTGTTCTCGAGCGAGGAGTTCGGTTTCATCAGGCTGGACGATGCCTGGGCGACGGGCAGCTCGATGCTGCCCCAGAAGAAGAATCCCGACATCGCCGAGCTTGCCCGAGGCAAAGCGGGTCGGCTGGTCGGGCACCTGGCCGGCTTCCTGACGACGCTCAAGGGATTGCCGCTGGCGTACAACCGCGACCTTCAAGAGGACAAGGAACCCCTGTTCGATGCTCTCGACCAGGTCGTCCTTGCCCTGGTGGGGCTCGAGGGGCTGATCGGATCGGCCTACTTCGACCTCGACCGGATGCAGGCCGCAGCCGACGGGCCCGGCCTCGTGGCGGTCGATCTGGTCGAGTGGCTCGTGGGAACGGGAGTGGCGTTTCGGGACGCTCATGGCCTGGTCGCGAGGCTCGTGCGCGAGTCCATCGAGCGCGGCGTGCCGCTCGGCGAGCTCGTCGAGGCTCACCCCGACTTCGGTGAGGGGGCGCTCGAGGTGCTGGACACGAGCGCCGCCCTCCGGCGCCGGACGATGCCCGGCGGCACTGGTCCCGTCGCGGTCGCCGTGCAGCTGGAGCGCTTCCGTCACAGTGTCGTCTACGACTCCAAGCGACTCGCCGAGCGGGAGGCGTGACGGCCGGCGCTCCGCGCACGGGGTTGCCGGGCCGGCGTAGGACGAGGCGGCTCGAGCGATCGTTTCTCGCCGGCGATCCCGTCCAGGTAGCCCCGCAGCTGCTGGGCAAGCTGCTTGCAGCGTGGGCCGTTGCTCGGCCGGATCGTCGAGGTGGAGGCGTACCGGGGGACCGGCGACGACGCCTCGCACGCGTTCCGCGGCAGGACGCCGCGGAACGCGCACCATGTATGGTCCACCTGGGTATTTGTACGTCTACTTCACCTACGGCATGCACTTCTGCGCCAACGTCGTGTGCTGCCCGGAGGGGGAGGCTGGTGCGGTTCTGCTCCGTGCTCTGGCACCCCTGGCCGGGCTCGAGGTGATGGTCGAGCGGCGCTCTCAGAGACACATGACTGCGGCGGTGGTCCGCTCCGCGCCTGCGCCCGGAAGATCTCTGCAGCGGCCCGGCGAAGCTATGCCAGGCGTTCGGGTTGGACCGCAGGTCAGATGGATATGACCTGATCAGGGGAAACGAGGGTGTGCTGCTGCTGGACGACGGGACGCCACCGCCGAACAAACCTTCCGTTGGAACCAGGATCGGGCTGGCGGCCCGATTGGCCGCCCGCGACGAGACCCTGGAGATGGTGGGTGCCGGGGGAGGCGAGCGTATCGGGCCCGCGGTCGCGCCGCTAACATGGCGTGCGCAGCAAGGTCCGGCGAACCTGCCGGTTCTGGTTGCCGACCGCACGGTGGCTTCGAGTCGAGTTCCGGGAGAATTTCGGCGCTTGACAGGGAAGTTCATCGTGCTACCATCAAGAGCCGCTCAGGACGGGGTTGACCTGGTCTGAGTGGCCTCCAGGCGGGTCTTTAGGCCTCATCCTGGGTTAGGTGACGTGCGCCGCAGCCCCGTAGAGGGCAACGCACGGAGCGCGGTGGCACCTCCTTCCGAGAGGAAGTGTGCCCCGCCGTCGCTCCTTGACAACGGAATAGGAACAGCCAAAAGCCAGTGCGGGTGGCTGTCGGGACCACACAAAGGCTCCGACGGTCACGAAGTCAATGCACTAGAACGGACAACAACAAACTGTTCTTGTGCCAGTTGGTGCCACGATCACCGTATCGGGGCACCAGCTCTCCAGATCGAAGCGCCGGTCTCACCGGCGCCGAGATCTCGATGGAGAGTTTGATCCTGGCTCAGGACGAACGCTGGCGGCGTGCCTAACACATGCAAGTCGAACGGAGTCCATCCGGTGGCAACACCGGTGAAGACTCAGTGGCGAACGGGTGCGTAACACGTGAGCAACCTGCCCCAAAGACCGGGATAACACCGGGAAACTGGTGCTAATACCGGATACCCCCACGAGCTCGCATGGGCTTGTGAGGAAAGGATTTCCGCTTCGGGAGGGGCTCGCGGCCTATCAGCTTGTTGGTGAGGTAACGGCTCACCAAGGCGACGACGGGTAGCTGGTCTGAGAGGACGATCAGCCACACTGGGACTGAGACACGGCCCAGACTCCTACGGGAGGCAGCAGTGGGGAATCTTGCGCAATGGGCGAAAGCCTGACGCAGCAACGCCGCGTGGGGGATGAAGGCCTTCGGGTTGTAAACCCCTTTCAGTGGGAACGAAATTGACGGTACCCACAGAAGAAGCCCCGGCCAACTACGTGCCAGCAGCCGCGGTGATACGTAGGGGGCGAGCGTTGTCCGGATTTATTGGGCGTAAAGAGCTCGTAGGCGGCTTGGTAAGTCGGGTGTGAAACCTCCAGGCTCAACCTGGAGACGCCACTCGATACTGCCATGGCTAGAGTCCGGTAGGGGACCACGGAATTCCTGGTGTAGCGGTGAAATGCGCAGATATCAGGAGGAACACCAGTGGCGAAGGCGGTGGTCTGGGCCGGTACTGACGCTGAGGAGCGAAAGCGTGGGGAGCGAACAGGATTAGATACCCTGGTAGTCCACGCCGTAAACGTTGGGCACTAGGTGTGGGGCCTTATCGACGGGTTCCGTGCCGCAGCTAACGCATTAAGTGCCCCGCCTGGGGAGTACGGCCGCAAGGCTAAAACTCAAAGGAATTGACGGGGGCCCGCACAAGCGGCGGAGCATGTGGCTTAATTCGAGGCAACGCGAAGAACCTTACCTGGGCTTGACATGTGGGTTAAGGCGTAGAGATGCGCTGATCTTCGGATCCCACACAGGTGGTGCATGGCTGTCGTCAGCTCGTGTCGTGAGATGTTGGGTTAAGTCCCGCAACGAGCGCAACCCTTGTCCTATGTTGCCAGCGGGTAATGCCGGGGACTCGTAGGAGACTGCCGGGGTCAACTCGGAGGAAGGTGGGGACGACGTCAAGTCATCATGCCCCTTACGTCCAGGGCTGCACACATGCTACAATGGCCGGTACAAAGGGCTGCTATCCCGCGAGGGTGAGCGAATCCCAAAAAGCCGGTCTCAGTTCGGATCGCAGTCTGCAACTCGACTGCGTGAAGTCGGAGTCGCTAGTAATCCCGGATCAGCAACGCCGGGGTGAATACGTTCCCGGGCCTTGTACACACCGCCCGTCAAACCACGAAAGTCGGCAACACCCGAAGCCGGTGACCCAACCCTTGTGGAGGGAGCCGTCGAAGGTGGGGTCGGTGATTGGGGTTAAGTCGTAACAAGGTAGCCGTACCGGAAGGTGCGGCTGGATCACCTCCTTTCTAAGGAGTCACGGTCGGTCTCGGTTCGCCGAGGCCGCGAACTCCCAGTCGATCACTGGTTAGTCGGCTACGTTCCCGTCCGGCAGTGGTCGAAGCCCGAGAGCTTGCTCGAGGGAGTCCCGCAGTCGGCCGCGAGCGTGGCCCAGCTGTTCCTGTTCCGTTGCCAGGGAGCGCCGGCGGTCGTGCCGCCGTGTCCCTTGAGAACTCCATAGCGAGCACGAGCATCTTTGAAATTCTCCAAGCTACAAAGAGCCAACGGTGGATGCCTTGGCGCCTGAAGCCGATGAAGGACGTGGGTGGCTGCGATAAGCCACGGGGAGCTGCCTACCAAGCTTCGATCCGTGGATGTCCGAATGGGGAAACCCGGCACCCGTCATGGGGTGTCACTCCGGTCTGAATGCATAGGACCGGTAGAGGGAACCGGGGGAATTGAAACATCTCAGTACCCCGAGGAGAAGAAAGCAACAGCGACTCCCTGAGTAGCGGCGAGCGAAACGGGATCAGCCTAAACCGGACCAGTGTCAAGCCTGATGGCGTTGCTGGTTCGGGGTCGTGGGACCTGGATGAAGGGGCACCAGACCCTTCACGGAGTTACAAAACTGCTGTCTAGTGGAAGTGTTCTGGAACGACACGCCATAGGGGGTAAGAGCCCCGTACACGAAAGGCACGCAGTCTCCGTCCAGTCATCCCGAGTAGCGCCGGATCCGGGAAAGCCGGTGTGAATCTACGAGGACCACCTCGAAAGGCTAAGTACTCACAGGCGACCGATAGCGAACTAGTACCGTGAGGGAAAGGTGAAAAGCACCCCGGGAGGGGAGTGAAATAGTACCTGAAACCGTTGGCTTACAAACAGTCAGAGCGTCGTCGGCATCTTCGGATGCCGGCCGTGATGGCGTGCCTTTTGAAGAATGAGCCAGCGAGTTACCGTGTGTGGCGAGGTTAACCCGATTGGGGGAGCCGGAGCGAAAGCGAGTCTGAATAGGGCGTTCAGTCGCATGCGGTAGACCCGAAGCCGAGTGATCTTGCCATGGGCAGGCTGAAGCGGGGGTAAGACCCCGTGGAGGGCCGAACCCACCCTGGTTGAAAACAGGGGGGATGACCTGTGGTAAGGGGTGAAAGGCCAAACAAACTCGGTGATAGCTGGTTCTCCCCGAAATGCATTTAGGTGCAGCGTCAGACGTTCAGCATCGGAGGTAGAGCACTGAATGGGCTAGGGGGCCTACAAGCTTACTGACCCCAATCAAACTCCGAATGCCGATGCTCCAGAGTCTGGCAGTGAGACCACGGGGGATGAGCTTCGTTGGTCGAAAGGGAAACAGCCCAGACCGCCAGCTAAGGCCCCAAATTCTAGGCTAAGTGGAAAACGATGTGGGAACGCAGAAACAGCCAGGAGGTTGGCTTAGAAGCAGCCATCCTTTAAAGAGTGCGTAATAGCTCACTGGTCGAGTGGTCCTGCGCGGACAATGTAACGGGGCTCAAGCCTAGAGCCGAAGCTGCGGATTTCCGCGTAAGCGGGAGTGGTAGGGGAGCGTCGATCCTGCAGAGAAGCGGCGGTGGGAACCGTCGTGGAGCGTGATCGAGTGAGAATGCTGGCATGAGTAGCGAGAGAGGGGTGAGAAACCCCTCCGCCGTAAGCCCAAGGGTTCCTGGGGAAGGCTAATCCGCCCAGGGTCAGTCGGGAGCTAAGGCGAGGCCGAGAGGCGTAGTCGATGCACAACTGGTTGATATTCCAGTACCACCGTGTCCGCGCCCATCCCAAGTCGAGGGTACTAAGGGGCTGGCCTTCGGGCCGATCCGACCGACCTCGAGGAGGGAAGCGAAGGGGGGACGCAGGAGGGTAGATGAGCCCAGGCGTTGGTTGTCCTGGGGGAAGCGTGTAGGGGGAGGTCTAGGCAAATCCGGACCTCATATACCCTGAGACGTGATCCCGAGCCGTTCAGGCGAAGTCATTAATCCCATGCTGCCAAGAAAAGCCTCTAGCGAGCTGACACGGTGCCCGTACCCCAAACCGACTCAGGTGGGCAGGTAGAGAATACCAAGGCGATCGGGAGAACTGTGGTTAAGGAACTCGGCAAAATTCCTCCGTAACTTCGGGAGAAGGAGGGCCTCGTTAGGGTGATGGACTTCGCGTCCGGAGCTCGAGGAGGTCGCAGAGAATTGGGGGAAGCGACTGTTTACTAAAAACACAGCAGCGTGCGAAGTCGTAAGACGATGTATACGCTGTGACGCCTGCCCGGTGCCGGAAGGTTACGGGGAAGGGTTAGTCCTTCGGGACGAAGCTCTGAACCTAAGCCCCGGTAAACGGCGGCCGTAACTATAATTCGGCTCCAGTACGGGTAACTCGGCTGTAACAAACCCTGGCTATATGCTGGAAACTCCGAGTATCCGGCGGTACTCGTCCGATGTCACACCCTCTTCCTAGGGTGCGAGCATGGACAGTGACAATCCGACCGGTGCGGACAATCAGCAGGAAACGGCAACCAGATCCTCAGATGAATCGATCGCCAGGCTCGACTGGTCACTGGACGGCTGAGATTCGTCGATGGTGAGGGAAGCTTCATTGTCCGACCCGTCGTGGCGACACGAGGAATCAGGCAGAAATGTCCTCAGGTCTATCGCAGTCCATCGAAGCGTGCTCGAAGTTCGTGGCAGCGCAGCTATTCGGAGTACGGGAACGATGACGGCCTAAGGGTACCGCGGAGACACGTCTGGCCTACGCGGTCCGGACGACTCGGTGACTCGCATCGGCGATGATCGAACCCGTGTATTCGCAAGATCGCCGCTGCAGTCAACAGCGAAGACCTGTCCATGATCTTCGTCACGGATCGTCGAAGCGATGACGACCGGCAGGAGCACCTGACCGATGATGGAATTCGCGCGACTCGTAGCGTCTTGCCAATGGCATGAGTATGGCCGATGGCAAGCAACGACCGGCACGCACTTCGGTGAAATCCTGAGGGATCCTCAGAGACTGTCACGCCAGCTCGACTTGACAATCTGCGAATGGCGACATCGACTGCTGAGGAAATACGTCCGACCCTCTGGCGACATAGTGGAGGCCAGGCAGAAATGACCTAGCTCGCGTATTGTGAAGTGACATACATCAATGATTGCGGAGTAACAAGACTGCCTAAGGTAGCGAAATTCCTTGTCGGGTAAGTTCCGACCTGCACGAATGGCGTAACGACTTCCCTACTGTCTCAACCACAGACCCGGCGAAATTGAAGTACGAGTAAAGATGCTCGTTAGCTGCATCAGGACGGAAAGACCCCGTGGACCTTTACTGCAGCTTGATGTTGAGTTTTGGTACGGATTGTGTAGGATAGGTGGGAGCCTGGGAAGCTCCGGCGTTAGCCGGGGTGGAGGCAACGTTGAAATACCACCCTGTTCGTACTGGGACTCTAACCTCGACCCGTGATCCGGGCCAGGGACCGCGTCAGGTGGGCAGTTTGACTGGGGCGGTCGCCTCCTAAAACGTAACGGAGGCGCCCAAAGGTTCCCTCAGGCTGGTTGGCAATCAGCCGTCGAGTGCAATGGCAAAAGGGAGCTTGACTGCGAGACTAACAAGTCGAGCAGGTGCGAAAGCAGGGCATAGTGATCCGGCGGTTGCGTGTGGAAGCGCCGTTGCTCAACGGATAAAAGGTACCCCGGGGATAACAGGCTCATCTTCCCCAAGAGTCCATATCGACGGGAAGGTTTGGCACCTCGATGTCGGCTCGTCGCATCCTGGGGCTGAAGCCGGTCCCAAGGGTTGGGCTGTTCGCCCATTAAAGCGGTACGCGAGCTGGGTTTAGAACGTACATGTCCCCCGTGAGACAGTGGACATACGCGCTGTCTTTAAACTTGGCTATATGCTGGAAACGCCGATTGGATCCTGCGCTACTCATCGAGAGTTCTCTCACGAGTCACCTTGAGGTATGTAAGGGGCTTGAGAGTTCTCGGTAGTGAAAATGCGACAGGTGCGGTCAATCAGCAGGAAAGGCTGGATGTCGTGTGAAGACGTCCAGAATCCTCAGAGACCATACGCCAGGCACCGCTCTCGAGGGGTGAAGATATGGTCCGATCTGCATGGCGACATGCAGAGCCAGGCAGAAATGACCTGGCCCCCGACACGCTCCGTGTCGGCGGTAACAAAAATGTCGGTCCCTATCCGATGCAGCCGTAGGAAATCTGAGGAAGGCTGTCCCTAGTACGAGAGGACCGGGACGGACGCAGCTCTCGTGTGCCAGTTGTCCTGCCAAGGGCACGGCTGGTTTGCGACCTGCGGAAGGGATAAGCGCTGAAAGCATCTAAGCGCGAAGCTCGTTTCGAGATGAGATCTCCCACAGGGTTAACCTGGTAAGGCCCGTGGTCAGACCACCACGTTGATAGGCCGGAGGTGTACGCACAGCAATGTGTTCAGCCGACCGGTACTAATCGGCCGAGGGCTTGGGGCTCGTGCTCGCTATGGAAGGCTCGAGGGGTCGTTGACAACAACACCCTCAAGCGGGACGCTGGCAATTGCCGGTCGCTGCGGCACGACTGCAGCGGCAGAACTACTGCCCCGCCCGCTCGAGCAAAAGGTTTCCGGTGGCCATAGCGGCAGGGTCACACCCGTTCCCATCCCGAACACGGAAGTTAAGCCTGCCTGCGCCGATGGTACTTGGGGGGAGACTCCCTGGGAGAGTAGGTCGTCGCCGGAATTTATCTCAGACAGTGCCCACCTGCTCATGCGGGTGGGCACTGTCGCGTACCGATTCCCGCTGCCGCGTCACGTCAATGTGGACTGCCACTTGGACGAGCGTCGCCCTGGCTCATCGCCCGGGCTTGGTGTCGAGGGGGAATCGAGCTCGAGGGTCATGCAGACGCTGTATGGATTGATCGTGTAGATGCTGAACGGCTCACAGGGCACGAAGCCGACCTTCAAGTACATGGAGCGAGCGGGTGCGAAGTCGTCCGCAGTTCCGGTCTCGAGGCTCACCCGCCGGTAGTGCTGATCCGCTGCAACCGCCAAGAGGTGATCGACCATCGCCCGACCGACCCCGCGCCCTCTGGCCTCCTCGCTCGTGTGCATCGATTTGATCTCGACGTGAACTCGCATCCAGCCGTTTGAGCGCTCCGACGCCGAGAAGTTCACCCTCGCGGCGCGCGCTGAAGAACGAGACGGCGGGATCGCGAAGGCTCTCGATGTCCAACGCATGAACGTGTTCGGGAGGGCTGCCCGCCCGGGCAAACGCCAGGTGGCGTTCCAGAAGGATCCGCACGTCCTCGACTGCGGGATCATCGCTGGCAATCACGAAGTCCATAACGCCTGCGATCCTAGGAAGACAGGAGCCGGTGCCTCGACGCCATCCTCGGCGCGGTAGTCGTCGAGCGGCCAGTGGTCTTCAATGACTCGCAGTCGAGGCGGGTCCAACGCGATCATTCAACCCGGCTGCCAGGTCAGGCGGAGGAAAGGCCTCCACGAGCAGTAACCTTCAGCTTCGTGGCCAATTCGAGCGGTGCTTCCGGACAGCGTCGCGCCCGGAGTGCGCCTCAGGGATCGGGCACGAAGGCGACCCCGGCCAAGCCGCGGCGCCCGCGGCGTCCCGTCACCGAAGTCGCCGGCACACGTGAATCCGAACGTGAGCGCCGCGCCCGCAAACGTGCCGAGGATGGCGGCCTGCCCACGGAGGTCCGCGACGAGCTCCAGGTCGCGCTCGGCCCGGATCGGTCCGCAGGCCTGGAGCGACGGCTGGCGATCGCGACGCGTGCGTACGAGCGCGACCGGTACCGAGAGGCCCTCTCCGAGCTGCGGGTGCTCGTCCGCCTGGCGCCGGATGTGGCGGCGGTCCGCGAGCTCTACGGCCTGACGCTCTACCGGCTCGGCCGGTGGCGGGAGGCCGTCCGGGAGTTGCGCGCCTTTCACGATCTCACGGGCTCGTTCGACCAGCATCCGGTCATCGCCGACTGCGAACGTGCGCTCGGGCACGACAAGGCAGTCCTGAGCATCTGGGACGAGCTTCGACAAGCAGGCGTCGACCGGGAGGTTCTTGTCGAGGGCCGACTCGTCGTAGCCGGGACGCTGGCAGATCGCGGCGACCTCGAAGGAGCGATCGCTCTGCTGGCGCCGGCCGAGAAGCCGCTTCGTCACCCGGAGACCTGCCATCTTCGGCAGTGGTACGCCCTCGGGGATCTCTACGAACGAGCAGGGGACCTCCCTCGTGCTCGGGAGCTCTTCGCCCGTGCCGCGTCCTTCGCGCCCGACCTCTTCGACACTCAGGAGCGCCTGGCCGCGCTGCGTTGATCGCGCGGAGAGCCGGCGGCCGCCCGAGAGCCGCCGGCGCCCGGCGCGCCGCCGGCCCGCCCAGGCCGTCGAGCGGCCCGCCGCCCCACGGCTCAACCCGCCATGTACCGCCACGGCTGCGGCGCGAACCATGCGGGACCGAGGCGTATGACCTCTTCATGCTGGGTGACGTAGAGCAGGCCGCTCTGATCGACCGCCAGCAAGTCGCCCGGAGTGCCGCCGCTGGCGAGAACGACAGTCGAACCGTCGGATCGGCGGGCGACGACCTGTCCGTCCCGCGTGTTGATGACGAGGCAACCCGCCAGCGGCCCCTGCGGGGAGCCCAAGCGCAACCCCGTCAGGCCCTCCGGCGACGTGGCCGAGATCCTTGATCGAGCCGTCGAGAGCGACCGCGAGGACATGCTGGCTCTCGTAACCCGCCACATAGAGCGTCGACTCGTCGTCGAGAACGACGCCATCGGGAGATCCGAGGCGTGCGTCGCGAGCGCGCACCCGTTTCGCTCCGGTGGCCGGCGTCACCTCCCAGATGGCGTTGTCTTCGAAGTCGGCGACGAGGAGCACACCTCTGCGATGGTCGGCCGCGAGGCCGTTCAGGTCTGCGAAACCGTCAGCCACGGTCCGACGGATGAGGCCTGTCGTGGGCTCGATCTCGACAATTGCTGACCCGCGCGAGCCGTAGAGCTTGCCCGCCGGCCCGACAGTCAGGTCGATTACTCCGGCTGCGGGGTTGAGCGGATCAACCGCCTCCGCGTTCGTGCCGTGTAGCCGGAAGAGCTCTCCGGTTGCGCCATTTGCGACCATCCAGGTTCCCGAGGAGCCGAATACGACGCCTGACGGACCGAACTCATGGCCTTGGTCGCCGCCGGAGACAAAGCCGTATGCAACGCGCTCGACGACGACGCCCGGGTAACACGCTTTGAGCATGGAGCCGAGTGTTCCATGGCGATCCGGCGCCGACCAGGACCAACCATCGCAACGGAGGGGATGAGGAACGAAGCAGGATCGCACCTGCCGGCGCAGGTAGTCTTGCCGCCGCAAGCCGGGGGGATCGGAGGGCGGCCATGAGCGGACGCGGAGCCGGGGCGGGTGCGCCAGCCGCGCCGCGCCGCCGCGCTCCAGCCGTGCAGCGCCGCCGCGCGCCAGCCGCGCCGCGCGGTCGCGCGCCAGCCGGCCGAGCCGCCGCGGCAGTTCTGACGCTCGCCGCCGCAGTTCTGGCGCTGGCGGCCGGCGGCACGGCGCTGGCCAGCCCCGGCAAGCAGCCTCATAAGAACAAACCCGCCCCAACCTTCCGGTTCCGCCCGCCCATGGTCATCACGATCCCCGGCACCGCCACGCGATTCGCCGTCGGCGCGTTGACGCGCTCGCGACGACCTGACATCGTCACCGCCGACAACGACGGCACCGTCTCGGTGATCTTGAACCTGGGCCACGGCAAGTTCGCAAAACCAGTCACCTACAAATTAAGTCCCAACCACCAGGTCACCGACGTCGCGATCGCCGATGTCAACCACGACGGCATACCCGACATCGTCGCTGTGGTCGACGACGGTACGGGCGCGACCACATTCGGGGTACTGCTCGGCAACGGCAACGGCACGTTCCGTACCCCGATCGTCAGCGCGGGCACCGTTCCGAAGGCGACCTACTCAGAACTTCGCCGGCAGCGTCGCGATCGGCGACTTGGACGGCAACGGGAACATGGACGCGGCCGTGGGCTTCTCACCCCTGGTGAACACGACCGACGTCGTTGTCTATACGGGTCTCGGGAACGGCCATTTCGGCGGGGCTACCGCGGTCCTGCCTATTTCCAATTTCTACGGTGCGGTGCAGTATCTGATCGCAACTCCATTGAAAAGACACGGGCCGCTCGCTCTCATCGCGACCGACAGCGACTGCGGTTACAACAGCGGCGTCGTCTCGGTATTCGCGGACAACGGGCACGGCGACTTCAAACAGACCTTCTCGGGACTCAATTGCCCCTCGCAACCGGTGGTTGCCGATCTCAACGGCGACGGGAACGCCGACCTGTTCGTCACGACGGGTGTCTTCAACGTCAACGGGCGGAAGGCAACCATCTATTACGGCTCGGGAAATGGCACGTTCCCCAGGAAGCAGGTTGTCAACCTCGGAGCCAACCCCACCACGGTCGCCGTGGCGGATCTCACCGAAAACGGCAGGCTCGACCTGATCGCCGGCTCCGCCGCCGGCCCGCTCGAGATCGCGGCCGGCGAGGGTGGTGGCAAGTTCGGACCGCCGGCGTCGTTTGGCGATCCCGCCGGTTCGAACCAGCAGATCGGCACCGCGGACCTGACCGGCAACGGCGCCCAGGACATCATCACCGTCGACGGCAACCTCACGATCCTGTTCAACAAGGTCCTGCCGCGGCCCGCCGCAGCGCTCCGCAACCCACGCGTGTCGACAATCGCCAGCTCGCTCTCCACGCCGCGCGAAGCGTTCACGCCGATCGGCTCGGTCGTGGTGAACGGCTCGATCGTGGCGTTGCTCGCGATGATCCTCACGTTCCCGTCCCAGCTGTTCAACCAGACCTTCCAGAACAACTACGCCGACATCAAGCGGTGGTGGGAGCGTCGCCTGCGCCCGGTGAAGCGGCTCTGGGACCGGCGAAAGCCGCAGAAACAGGTCCCGCGGCCACGCCGCCTCGCCGACCGCCGGCCACGGCGCCCACGCCGGCCCCCACCGCGGCAGCGGCACCAGCAGCAGCATCCACCGAACACCAGGGAAGCGAGAGCTGGCAGGTGTTCGTCGGGGTGGTTCTAGCCGGTGCGCTCCTGGCGAGCTTGAACGATCCGAACTTCGGCTTCCATTCCAGCTCGCTCATCACGTACGCGGCCGTCCTGCTCGCAGTGCTGTTCGGCCTCGCGGTCCCGACCGGTATCACTGCCGCGTATCACCGCACCCATCACATCGAGGCGCCCCGCAAGCTTCACGCCATCCCGTCGGGACTTGCCATCGGGGCGGCGTGTGTCCTCTTCAGCCGCGCAACCGGATTCCAGCCCGGCTATCTCTACGGCGTCGTCGCCGGGGTCCTGTTCACCAAGGAGCTCGCTCGCCACGAGAAGGGGCACATCGCCGCCCTCTGTACGATCACGCTGCTCGTGCTGGGCGTCGCGGCGTGGTTCGCGTGGGTCCCCGTCGACGCGGCGGCTGTGAAGCCGGGAGCCTCGACTGCGCTGGTGCTCCTGGACGATCTTCTGGCGTCGATCTTCGTCAGCGGCCTCGTCGGCACCGTCATCGGCTTGACGCCGCTGCGGCCGCTACCGGGCTACGCGATCAAGGAATGGAACCGCGGCGTCTGGGTCGCCACGTACCTGCTCGCCCTCTTCGGCCTCGTGCAGGTTCTGCTGCGCCCGCACGCGACCGGCCCGAGCCACACGCCGATTGCTATGACCGTCGGTCTCTTCGTGGCCTTCGGGGTGGGTTCGATCGCCTTCCACGAACATTTCGAAGCAAAACGACGCGCCACCGCCGGCGAGCCGGATCCCCCCCTCGTGGCGCGCCTCCGGGCCCTCGCCGAGTCCTCGAAGCAGGTACCGTCAACGACGTGGACCGCCTCGGCCTCGTCGGCCTCCCCAACTCCGGCAAGTCGGCCCTCTTCAACGCCCTGACGGGCGGGGACGCAGTCGTCGCGGCGCATCCCTTCTCGACCATCGAGACCGAGATGGGTGTCGCGCACGTGCCCGATTCACGGGTCGAGGCGCTCGCGAAGATGAGCGCCAGCCGCAAGATCGTGTTCGCCGGCTTCGAGGTGGTCGATATCGCCGCACTCCAGAAGGGGGGTGAGAAGGGCGAGGGATTGGGGGGCAGGTTCCTGGCGGGCGTACGCGAGGTGGACGCCATCTGCCTCGTGCTCCGTGGGTTCGAAGACGAGAACGTGCCCGGAGAGACCGATCCGCTCGCCGCGCTCTCGGTCCTCGAGCTCGAGCTCGTGCTCGCCGATGTCGCAACACTCGAGCAGCAATTGACGAAGAAGCGCAGCAGAGTCGCCCCGCTCGATCCGGCCATCGCGGCCGGCCTGAAGGCAGCGCCGGCGGCGCTGGCGGTTCTCGAGCAAGGCACGCCGCTCTACCGTTCGCACCTGCACGAGATCGACCGAGAGGCGTTGAAGCCCTTCTTCCTTCTCACGGACAAGCCGATGATGGTGGTCGTCAACGTGGGCGAGGACGCGGTGGCTACCACCGACGAGGTTGTGTCGTCGGCGAGCAAGGAGATCGGGGCTGCCGGCGACGTGCTCGCGGTCTCGGTCCAGCTCGAGGCCGAGGCGGCCAAGCTCGATCCGAGCGAGCGCGTCGAGCTACTCGAGGGTCTCGGCCTCGGAGAAGGCGCGCTGGTACGGGTCGCGCACGCCGCCTTCGACATCCTCGGCAAGTGGGTCTTCCTCACGACCGGCGAGGACGAGTCCCGGGCTTGGATCTTCCGGCGGGGCGCAAAGGCGCCCGAGTGCGCCGGCGTCATCCATTCGGATCTTCAGAGAGGCTTCATCAAGGCCGACGTCATCCGGTGGGACGAGCTGTTGGAGTTCGGTTCACTCGCCGCCGCCCGCTCGAAGGGCAAGGTGCGCCTCGAAGGCAAGGACTACGCGGTCCAGGACGGCGACGTGCTCGAGATCCGCTTCAACGTCTGAGCCGCGATCGTGAGCGCTGCCGACCTTCTGGACCGCTGGAGGCTCGACCTCGAATCCTGGGCGATCCCGGACGAGATTCTCGTCGCCACGACGGAGTCGCCCTGGCAGTTGCCGCGACAGGTCTTCACCCGCCGAGCCGCCCGCCGGCTGGAGGCTCCCTCGGGCCCGTCCTTCGAACGGGCCTGGGAGGCCCTGACACCGCCCGGCTCCGTGCTCGACGTCGGCGCGGGAGGCGGCGCCGCCTGCTTGCCCCTCGCGCCGCGCGCCACGTCGATCACCGCCGTGGACAGCGACGACCAGCTGCTGGGCACGCTCGTCAGCCGTGCCGAGGGGCTCGGTCCGCCGGTTGTCGGTATCTCCGGGCGCTGGCCGAACGTAGCGGGCGATGTCGCCCCGGCGGACGTCGTGACCTGTCACCACGTGCTGTACAACGTGCCCGATCTCGGTGCCTTCGTCGCCGAGCTCACGGCGCATGCCCGCCGACGGGTCGTGGTCGAGATCACCGCCCGTCACCCGCTCACGTCGCTCAACCCTCTCTGGGAGCGCTTCCACGACCTTCACCGCCCGACGGTCCCGACGGCCTCCGATGCGCTCGCGATCCTGGAGGCGCTTGGGCTCGCCCCCTCGCACGTGGTCTGGACACGACCGTCGGAGTCCGAGTACGAGGCCTTCGACGATCTCGTCGAAGTGACGAGACGCCGACTCTGCCTTCCCGCGGCACGGGCAAGCGACGTCGCCGTCGCGCTTCGCGAGATGGGGATCGAGCCCGACCGGCCTGCCGACCTCGGCTCGTCGGGTGCGGACCTCGTCACGATCTGGTGGGCCGGGGGAGCGCCGGCTGCGCTCCGTTAGCGGGCAGGGCAGACGCAGAACACCGTCCCGACGGGGTCGAGCATCACCGTCCAGCTCTTGCCCGCTTCCGCCACGACCTCGTCGACCGTCGCGCCCAGCGCTTCGAGCCGGCGGACTTCGGCGGCCGGGTCTCGGACCCGTAGGTCGATATGGACCCGGCTCTTTCCGTCCGGAAGCCCCGCGACCTCCTGGACGACGAGCCGCGGCCAGGAACGCCCGGTCGGACCGAGGACAACGTAGGGCGGACGCTCGTAGAGGCGCTCGTAGCCGAGGGCGCCGGCCCAGAAGCGTGCCGCCGCCTCGACATCCACCGCATCGATCGTGATCTCGAGCGACTCGACGCCGTCGACAACCGGATCGTCCACGGCTCCGACCGTACCGTCACGACCGCAGGCGGGCACACCGGCGGGCGAGGCTCCGGTGAGGGCGGGGCGGAACGTTAGGATCGATAGGACTTCGTCTCCGATCAGGAGGATCGACATCGTGGGGACCGACATCCGCGAGGTGCTGGGTGACGAGGCCGACTCTCTGCTCGGCCACGAGTGCAAGACCATCGAACGCGACCTGCTCACGCTGCCGGGACCCGACTTCATCGACCGCGTCCTGCTCCAGAGCGACCGGCCCATCGCGGTCCTGCGGAACCTTCAGCAGATGTTCGACCACGGCCGTCTCGGCGGAACCGGCTACCTCTCGATCCTGCCCGTGGACCAGGGCATCGAGCATTCGGCCGCGGCCAGCTTCTCGAAGAATCCGGCGTACTTCGACCCGCAGAACCTCGCCGAGCTTGCGCTCGCGGCCGATTGCAGCGCCTTCGCCACCACCCTCGGTGTCCTCGGCATCATCTCTCGCCGCTACGCCCACAAGATCCCGCTCATCGTCAAGCTCAACCACAACGAGCTGCTCACCTATCCGAACCGGGGCGACCAGGTGCCCTTCGCCTCCGTCCGCCAGGCCGTCGATCTCGGCGCCGTCGGCGTAGGCGCGACGATCTACTTCGGCTCCGAGGAGAGCACCCGCCAGATCCGGGAGGTGAGCGAGCTGTTCGCGGAGGCGCATCGCCAAGGGCTGTTCACGATCCTCTGGTGCTACCTCCGGAATCCCGCCTTCAAGACCCCCGAAGCCGATTACGCCCTTTCCGCCGACCTCACGGGGCAGGCGAACCACCTCGGAGTGACGATCGAGGCCGACATCATCAAGCAGAAGCTGCCCGAGAACAACGGCGGCTACCTCGCCCTCAAGTTCGGGCGCACCGATCCGCTCGTCTACGACCAGCTCACTACCGACCATCCTGTGGATCTCACCCGTTGGCAGGTGGTGAACTGCTACGCAGGGCGTATCGGCCTCATCAATTCGGGCGGCGAGTCCGCCGGCGCCGGCGACTTCGCGCAGGCCGTGCGCACTGCGGTCGTGAACAAGCGGGCCGGCGGGATGGGGCTCATCGTGGGCCGCAAAGCCTTCCAGCGCCCCCTGAAGGAGGGGGTCGGCATCATCCATGCCGTGCAGGACGTCTACCTCGACGAGTCGGTCACCGTCGCCTGAGGCGAGGGCCGCGCGCCGGCTTCGCACCCGCTCATATCACTGCTCATCACCGGAAGGCAAAGGTCTTGCCGGTAGGATGCCGATAACCACACGGCAAGCAGAGGTGTAGGGGACGAGGGAGCTTGTCGGCGAGGAGGCAGGCGAGCCGAGTGGAGGACCGATGACCACGAAGACCAAGCCCGAAAGCGAAACAGGGCGGGTCGAGACGATTGACCAGGTGGTGATCCGTTTCGCTGGGGACTCCGGCGACGGGATGCAGGTCACCGGCGACCGTTTCACCGACGAGAGCGCTCTGTTCGGGAACGACCTGTCGACGCTTCCCAACTATCCGGCCGAGATCCGGGCGCCGGCCGGCACCCTCGCGGGAGTTTCCGCCTTCCAGATCCACATCTCCGACCACGAGATCCTCACGCCCGGCGACGCTCCGAACGTGCTCGTCGCCATGAACCCAGCCGCCCTGAGGGCCAACGTCGAGGACCTGCCGACCGGTGGCACCGTCGTGATCAACGTCGACTCGTTCGATGAGAAGGCCATCGCCAAGGCCGGCTACGGGAGCGATCCACTCAAGGACGGCAGCCTGGCGGCGTTCCGGGTCTACGAGATCCCGATGACCTCGCTCACCCTGGAGGCGTGCAAGCCGACCGGTGCCAAGCCCCGCGATGCCGAGCGGAGCAAGAACTTCTTCGCGCTCGGGCTTCTGTCCTGGCTCTACCACCGGCCGATCCTCGAGACCGAGCGCTGGATCGCCCAACGCTACGGGCGGACGCCCGTCGTCGTCGAGGCGAACACCCTTGCGTTCCGGGCCGGTTACAACTTCGGCGAGACGGCGGAGATCTTCGAGTCCTCCTACGAGATCGCCCCCGCTGAGCACTTCCCCGGCACGTACACGAACGTGACGGGCAACGCGGCGCTGGCGTGGGGGCTCATCGCGGCCTCCCAGCTGGCGAAGCTGCCGCTATTTCTCGGCTCCTACCCGATCACGCCGGCGTCGGACATCCTGCACGAGCTCTCGAAGCACAAGAATTTCGGTGTCCGCACGCTCCAGGCCGAAGACGAGATCGCCGGCATCGGCGCGGCGCTCGGGGCGGCCTTCGGCGGGGCTCTCGGGGTGACGACGACGAGCGGTCCCGGCGTCGACTTGAAGGCCGAGACCGTCGGTCTCGCCGTGAGCCTGGAGCTGCCGCTGCTCATCGTCGACATCCAACGAGGCGGTCCCTCGACGGGGCTTCCCACGAAGACGGAGCAGTCGGACCTCCTTCACGCGATGTTCGGTCGCCACGGCGAGGCCCCGGTCGCGATCGTGGCCGCCAAGACGCCCTCGCACTGCTTCGACGCCGCCATCGAGGCTGCGCGTATCGCGCTGCGGTACCGGACGCCGGTCTATCTGCTCTCCGACGGCTATCTCGCCAACGGATCCGAGCCCTGGCGGCTTCCGGACGTCGAGTCGCTGCCGGACATCTCGGTCGAATTCGCAACCGAGCCGAACGCGACCGGCCCCGACGGCGAACCGACGTTCTGGCCGTACGTGCGCGACCCCGAGTCGCTCGCACGACCCTGGGCGATCCCGGGCACGCCCGGGCTCGAGCACCGGATCGGCGGCCTCGAGAAACAGGACGGCATCGGCACCGTCTCCTACGAACCCGCCAACCACGAGACGATGGTCCACCTCCGGGCCGCGAAGATCGCCGGTATCGCGAAGGACCTTCCGCCGGTCGTGGCCGACGACCCGACCGGCGACGCCCGAGTGCTGCTGCTCGGCTGGGGGTCGACCTACGCCGCCATCACGGCCGGCGTGAAGCGTGTGCGCAAGCTCGGCAAGCCCGTGGCTCAGGTGCACCTGGTCCACCTGAACCCGTTTCCTCCGAACCTCGGCGAGGTGCTGCACTCCTACGATGCGATCCTCGTCCCAGAGGGCAACCTCGGCCACCTGACCCGGCTCGTCCGGTCCGACTTCCTCGTCAACGCCAAGGTCCTGTCGCGGGTCCTGGGCTCTCCCTTCCGGGTGGGCGAGATCGAGCGGGCCATCCTGCAGGAGATCGAGCTGGTCGAGTCCGGAGCCCAGGAGGTCGCACGATGACCGACGTAGCCGTTCCGATGACGAGCCGGAAGGACTGGGCCAGCGACCAGGAGGTGCGCTGGTGCCCGGGTTGCGGGGACTACACGATCCTGTCGGCCGTGCAGCTGCTTCTCCCCGAGCTGGGCGTGCGGCGCGAGAACACCGTGTTCGTCTCGGGCATCGGCTGCGCCGCCCGCTTCCCGTACTACATGAACACCTACGGCATGCACTCGATCCATGGCCGTGCGCCGGCCATCGCGACCGGGCTTGCCGTGACGCGACCCGATCTCGACGTCTGGGTGGTGACCGGTGACGGTGACTCGCTTTCGATCGGTGGCAATCACCTCATTCACGCCCTGCGACGCAACGTGAAGCTCACGATCCTCATGTTCAACAACCAGATCTATGGTCTGACGAAGGGTCAGTACTCGCCCACGTCCGAGGTCGGCAAGATCACGAAGTCGACCCCGTTCGGCTCGCTCGACACGCCCTTCAACCCCGTGAGCCTTGCACTCGGGGCCGAAGCGACGTTCGTCGCACGAACCCACGATCTGGATCGCAAGCACATGATCGAGACGTTCCGGCGTGCGCACGACCATCCGGGCGCGTCCTTCGTCGAGGTCTACCAGAACTGCAACGTCTTCAACGACGGCGCGTTCGACGCCATCACGGGCAAGGAGCATCGGGTGGACATGCTGATCCCGCTGGAGCACGGGCAACCGATCCGTTTCGGGGCCGAGGGCGAGCACGGTGTCGCATCCGACGGACAGGGCCGGCTGCGCCTCGTCGAGGTGGCCGATGTCGGCGAGGACGCGCTCGTCGTCCACGACGAGCGGCGACCCGACCCGAGCCTGGCGTTCGCGTTGTCCCGTCTCGCGATCGGGCCCCACGAGCCGACACCGATCGGCGTCTTCCGGGCGGTCGAACGCCCGCACTACGGTGCCCTCGTCGACCACCAGCTCCTCGAGTCGCAGAATCGGAAGGGCCCTGGCGATCTTTCTGCTCTGCTCCGTTCCGGAGCGACCTGGACCTACGAGTGATGCTCCGGTCGCTCAGTCATCGAGCGACCGGAACGCCATACCAGTACGGGGCTTGGGCTCGAAGAACGTCGTCTTCGGAGGCATCCGACGCCCTCCGTGCGCGACGCGCTCGATCTTGCTGACGGGCACCGGCCTCAACAGGAACCCGGCGTCAGCACGCCCGTCACGCACGGCCGCGACCGCTTCCTGCCATCCCGGTTGGTAGGTGAGCTCGTGGTCTCCGAGCGCCGCCAGCAACACCTTCAAACGGCTCGAGTCGAGGTCGTCCTCGGCGGCCTCTCCGAGGGCCGGGAGCGGATGGAGAAGCCAGAAGCCGTCCCTCGTCACCAACCCCATGACGCCCTCGGGTGCCGACGGCGGGAAGTCGCCAAGGTCCGCCGGCGCCGGCTCGATCCGTACGAAGGTCGAGAGCAGGTCCGCCAGGCGCTCCGGGCGCACACCCGTGACGAGCCTGTGGATCGCCCGTATCGAGAGCTCCTCTTCGGTCAGCTCGACGACGAAAGCGAGCATGAGATCGTGGGGCCCGGCGAGGTTCCCGTTTCTCGACCGGACTTCGGCGGCGTAGGCGCAAGCGGTGTCGTAGCGGTGGTGGCCGTCAGCGACGAGTACCGGAGCCGAAGCCGCCAACGCGACGATCTCGCCCACCTTGCGCTCATCGGTCAGCGGCCACAGCTCGTGAACCACGCCGGCCGGGTCGGTGGCCCGCCAACCGCTCGGGCCGGCTGACTGCACCGCCGCTCTGCAGAGCACCGTGAGCCCGGTGGCAAGCGACAGCACCCAGATCGGTGACGTGTTCAGTCTGGTGCTTCTGAGCAGCGAGAGACGGTCGCTGCGGTCCTTCGGGATCGTCTGCTCATGAGGAAGGACCTGACCCGTGCCGTCGGGATCCAAGCCGAGAGCGCCGAGCAGGCCGGTCGTGACCCGTTGCCGCCCGTGCTCGTCCCGAAACGTCATCCGGTAGAGGTAGAAGCCCGGCGCCCCGTCGCGCCGAACGGCGCCGTCGGCCCGCCAGCCGGCGAAGATGCGAGCCGCGTTCTCGTACCGGTCGAGTCCGGCCGACTCGTCGGCGATCGGGAGCTCTACGTGAATGGCGTTGTAGGGGCTTCGTGCGGCCAGCTCGGCTCGCTCCGACGGTCCGACGACGTCGTACGGCGGCGAAACGACGTCGTTCGCGTCGAGGCGCGCCGAGTCGTAACGGACGCCGGCGAACGGTTCCAGGCGGGCCACCGCCCTTGCGTAGCACACGGGACCTCACCGCTCTGTCAGGATCACCGGTCGTGACTTGGCTCCTCGATTGCGATGGCGTGGTGTGGCTGGCCGACCAGGTGATCCCGGGTGCTCCCGAAGCCGTGGCAAAGCTGCGCGCCGCAGGAGTCCGCGTCGTCTTCCTCACGAACAACTCCTATCCGAGGCGATCCGACCATGTCGCGAAGCTCGAGCGACTGGGCATACCGACCGCGCCAGAGGACGTCTTGAGCTCCGCCATGGCCGCGGCTTCGCTGCTCCAGCCCGGAGAGCGAGCCCTGGTCCTCGGAGGCCCCGGGGTGATCGAGGAGCTCACCGCCCGCGGCGTGGTGACAGTCGTGGCCGGCGCTGCCGCCGGGGGCGCCGACGCGGGCGCTCACGTCGCCGAGGTGGACGCCGTGGTGGTCGGAATGGATCCGTCGTTCAATTACTCGTCGCTGGCGGCGGCGGCGGCGGCGCTTCACGCCGGGGCCCGCCTCATCGGGACGAACGACGACGCCACATTCCCCGCGCCGGGCGCCGTTCTGCCGGGGGCGGGTTCGCTGCTCGCTGCGGTGGCCCGCGCCGGCCAGGCTGATCCGATCGTCGCCGGCAAGCCGTATCCGCCGACCGTCGGACTTGTGCACGAGCGGATCGGCGAGGTCGCCGCCGTGGTCGGTGACCGCCCCTCGACCGACGGCTTGCTCGCCCGGCGGCTTGGGACCCGGTTCGGGCTTGTGCTGACCGGTGTCACGCCTCCCGGTCACGGCGCGGTCGACCCAGAACCCGATGTCGAGGCCGCCGACCTGCTCGCCCTCGTGCGCGCGGAGCTCGGCGACGGGTCGGCCTCGCACGCCTGAGCGCCCGGTGCGGGGAGCGGGCGGCTCTGTCCTGGCGCCGAATCGGGGTGGGTCTCCTCGGGGACATCCAATTTCATTGGCAAACTTGCCTCCAATCGAGATTGCGACTGGTCGCAATCTGTTTCGGAGGCAAGTTCAAAGCAAAAAACTAAGTACCCCGACGGCCACCTCCGCCGCCCCCTCACGACCCTCGAGTGCTTGCTAGGGCAAGCACACCAGGTCAGCCGGTAGGCTTCGAGCATGGCATCGAAGAATCCTCTCGACAAATACGTGGCAGCGGGCAAGGAGTTCACCGAGAAGACCCGCAAGCAGGTGCAAACTATCGCGAGCGATCTTGCGAGGGAGAGCGAGAGTGGGCGCGGGCACGCTGAGGACTGGGCGGACGATTTCGTCCAGCGCAGCCGCCGGGGTGCGGAACAATTCACCGAGCTCTTGAGGGTCGAGATCCGTAAGCAGATCCATCAGCTGAACCTGGCGACGAATCAGGACGTGGTCAAAGTCGTCCAGCAGTTCATCGAGCGCACCACGAAGGCCGCGGCCCCGGTGAAGGACGCCGCCAGCCGGACCGCTTCGGCCACTCAGGCTGCTGCCACGAAAGTCACACCGAAGAAGAGGACCGCAGCCGCCAAGAAGGCGGCTCCGGCCAAGGCGGCTGCGCCGGCGAAGAAGGCGACGGCCGCCAAGAAGGTGACGCCGGCGAAGAAGGCGACGCCTGCCAAGAAGGCCGCGCCGGCGAAGAAGGCTGCGCCGGCCAAGAAGGCTGCGCCGGCGAAGAAGGCGACGCCCGCGAAGAAGGCTGCGCCGGCGAAAAAGGCCCAGGCCACGCCGCGGAAAAGGACCTCGTCGTCCAGCTGAGCTGACCGTCCACGCTCGGGGGTGGTGGCGTGCGAGGAGTGGGACCGCGAGGATGACGACATGCCGGTGATCCTTCTCGTGGTCCATTCCCACCGACCCGAGGCGTCGCAGCTCGCGACCACAGCCCGGCACTGGTGGGAAGGCCACGGCCGAGACGTCATCGAAGTCCGGGACACCGAGCCGAGCGCGCCTTGGCCCGCCCTCGAAGACCTCGAGCTCGCCGTCAGTCTCGGCGGCGACGGGACGATGCTGCGCACGGTCGAGCTCGCCGTCCAGGCGCGGCATCCCGGTACTCGGCGTGAACCTCGGCCGGATGGGCTACCTGACCGCCGTCGAGCCGGCAGGCATCGAGGACGCGTTCGAGCGCGTGCTCGCGGGCGACTACCTCGTCGAGGAGCGCATGGCGCTCGAGGTGGAGCTCGCCGGGACGGCGCAAGGCCGGTTCATGGCGCTCAACGACGCGATCGTCGAGAAGACCGAACCAGGGCACACGATCCGCGTGGCTGTCGAGATCGCGGGTCGCCCGTTTCTCACGTACGTTGCCGACGGGCTCCTCGTCTCGACGCCGACGGGCTCAACCGCTTACAACCTGTCGGCACGGGGACCCATCGTGTCGCCGCACCTGCGGGCGATGGTGCTGACCCCCGTCTCGGCTCACATGCTCTTCGACCGGTCCCTCGTGCTCGAGCCCGAGGAGTCGGTCCGGCTCACGGTGCTCGAAGGACGTACCGCCGCCGTCGTCATCGACGGCCGCCGCATCATCGCCTTGAGCCTGGGCGACAGTGTGCTGTGCCGTGCGGCCGCGGAGCCGGCGCGCCTGGTCAGTTTCGGCGTGAGGGACTTCCATGCGGCACTCCGGGCCCGCTTCGGCTTGACCGATCGCTGAGCGAGGCGATGCTGGTCGAGCTGCGCGTGCGGGACCTCGGTGTCATTGCCGACCTCGATCTCGTTCTGTCGCCGGGCGTGACCGCCCTCACCGGCGAGACCGGTGCCGGCAAGACGCTCGTCGTCGAAGCCCTAGAGCTGCTCCTCGGAGGTCGCGCCGACGCCTCGATGGTGCGGGCCGGTGCGTCCGAGGCGGTGGTCGAGGGACGTTTCGTTGCCGGCGCGCGCGAGGTGGTCGTCTCGAGGGCGGTCCCGACCGTGGGCCGCTCGCGGGCATACGCGGACGGTCGGATGGCGCCGGCGTCCCTCTTGTCCGAGCTCGGAGACGACCTCGTCGATCTCCACGGCCAGCACGCCCATCAGTCCCTGCTGCGCCAGTCGGTACAGCGGGAGGCGCTCGACAACTTCGCCGGGACCGATCTCGAGCCGGTGGCGAGGGCACGCCGGGAGCTGTCGGCGATCGACGCCCGAAGTGCCGAGCTCGGCGGTGATCCCCAGGCGATGGCCCGCGCCATCGACCTGCTCCGGTTCCAGACCGACGAGATCGCCGCCGCCGCGATCGCGGCGCCCGACGAGGACGAGAGCCTCGCCGCCGAGGAGTCGGCGCTCGCCCAGGTCGAAGCGATCCGCGACGCGATCGCGCAAGCACGCGTCGCCCTGACGGGCGCAGATGCCTCCCAGGCGCGCAGCGTCGCCGGCGTCCTCGACCTGATCGGGGCCGCCGTCTCCCAGCTGTCCGCCTACGAGTCGGTTGCCGACCTCGCCGGCCGCCTCCGGACGGCTCAGGCCGACCTCGACGACGTGGCGCACGAGCTGCGCCTGCGAGGCGAAGCACTTGCCGAGGACCCGGATCGGCTCGAGGCGGTCAGGGAACGCCTCCGACTCTTTGCGGAGCTGCGGCGTAAGTACGGCCCGAGCCTCGCCGACGTGCTCGAGTTCGAGCGGGCCGGCCGCGACGAGTTGGACGAGCTGGCCGGCTCAGAGGAGGCGCGCGCCGAGCTCGAGAAGCGCCGGATCGCCGCCGTCGAAGACCTGCGGCTGGCGGAGGAGCGTCTCGGCTCCGAAAGGAGGGCAGCTGCGCCCAAGCTTGCGGGCGCGATCGAGACGCACCTTCACGAGCTCGCGTTGCCCGGTGCCCGGTTCGAAGTGTGGATCGGGGAGGATCTCGCCGGAGCAGATGTGGAGTTCCTGCTCGGCGCCAACACGGGCGAGCCGGCGCTTCCCCTCGCCAAGGTGGCCTCAGGTGGGGAGCTTGCCCGGGCCATGCTCGCCACACGTCTCGTGTTGTCGGCGGCGCCGCCGACGCTCGTCTTCGACGAGGTGGACGCCGGCGTGGGCGGCGAAGCGGCTCTGGCCGTCGGCCGGGCCCTGGCGGCGATCGGGCGTGATCACCAGGTGCTGGTCGTGACGCACCTCGCCCAGGTGGCGGCGTTCGCCGACCAGCAGGTGGTCGTGTCCAAGACCGAGGAGGAGGGCCGGACGATCGCACGGGCCCGGGCAGTCGCCGGCGAGGACCGCGTCGTCGAGCTCTCGAGGATGCTCTCGGGCCACCCGGACAGTGCGGCCGCACGCCGCCACGCGAAAGAGCTGCTCGCGCTAGGCGCGCGATCCGTCACGGATTCGGAGCGCTCCGATAGCCTTGAGTGATAGCGGACGGGAGGAGAGCGTGACGAAGTTCGTGTTCGTGACGGGTGGCGTGATGAGCTCGCTCGGCAAGGGTCTCACCGCCTCCTCGCTCGGCCGGCTCCTCAAGTCGCGTGGTCTCCGGGTCACGATGTGCAAGCTTGACCCCTACATCAACGTCGACCCCGGGACGATGAACCCGTTCGAGCACGGCGAGGTGTTCGTCACCGAGGACGGCGGCGAGACGGACCTCGATCTCGGTCACTACGAGCGCTTCATCGACGAGAACCTGCATAAGGACTCGAACACGACGACGGGACAGATCTACTCGTCGGTGATCGCGAAGGAGCGGCGCGGCGATTACCTGGGCAAGACGGTGCAGGTGATCCCGCACATCACCGACGAGATCAAAGAGCGGATCCGCCGCCTCAGCAGGGACACCATCGACGTGGTCATCGTGGAAGTGGGCGGCACGGTCGGCGACATCGAGATCGTCCCGTTTCTCGAGGCCATCAGGCAATTCCGTCGTGACGTCGGCCGGGACAACGTCTGTTACGTGCACCTCACGCTCGTGCCCCAATCGGGCCCCTCGGGTGAGCAGAAGACCAAGCCGACGCAGCACTCGGTGACGGAGCTGCGCGGTCGGGGCATCCAGCCCGACGTGATCGTGTGCCGGAGTGAGGAACCGATCTCGGAGAACCTGAAGCGCAAGATATCCCTGCTCTGCGACGTTTCGACGGACGCGGTCGTCTCAGCGATCGACGCCGCGAACATCTACGAGATCCCTCTGGCGCTCCACGACGAGGGGCTCGACGACATCGTCTGCCGCATCCTGCGACTCGACGAGGACGGACAGGAGATCGACCTGGCCGGATGGGAAGCGCTCGTCGAGCGTGCCGATGCCGCCACCGAGGTTGTCCGGATCGGGGTCATCGGCAAGTACGTCAATCTGGCCGATGCCTACCTGTCGGTCGTCGAGGCGCTCAAGCACGCAGGCGTCTATCACGGCGCCAAGGTCGAGATCGACTGGGTCCAGGCCGAGGAGGTGACGGGAATGCTCGCTCCGTCCCGCCTCGAGGGCTTGGACGGCGTCGTCATCCCCGGAGGCTTCGGCGAGCGCGGCTTGGAGGGCAAGATCGCCGCCGCCGGCTACGCCCGTGAGCACGGGTTGCCCTGCCTCGGCCTGTGTCTAGGCCTCCACATGATGGTCGTCGAGTTCGCCCGCTCCGTCGTGGGGCTTGAAGGAGCCAACAGCCGCGAGCTCGCACCGGCCACCCCGCATGCCGTCATCGACCTCATGGACGACCAGCTCGGCGTCCAGGACAAGGGCGCCACGATGCGGCTAGGGGCGTACCCCGCCCTGCTGAAGCCGGGATCCCGCGTGGCTGGCATCTACGGTGCCGAGATCGTCTCGGAGCGTCATAGGCATCGCTACGAGCTCAATCCCCGCTATCGGGACCGCCTCGAGGCCGCCGGCCTCAGCTGCTCGGGCACGTCACCGGACGACCGGCTCGTCGAGTTCATCGAGTTGCCGGGTCACCCATTCTGGATCGGCACCCAAGCCCATCCCGAGTTCAAGAGCCGGCCGGACCGGCCTCACCCGCTGTTCCGCGGGCTGGTTGGCGCGGCGCTCAACCGGGCGCACGAGCGCACCCCACGGCTCTACGACCTCGACAATGTCCCCTCCTGACCGAGATTCTCAAGATGCAGCCGCCGACCGTCCACCCGCCGACCTGACCGGCGCCGACGAGGAGGACCCGGGAGCCGAGGAGCGGGCCGCATTCCGGCAGATCGGGGAGCGGGCCCGGTACACCTCCCCCCGGCTTCGCGTCGTGACCGGCACGTTCGTAGGACCGAACAATTTCACGTTCGAGCGCGACATCGTCCGGACATTCGACGCTGTCTGCGTGGTGCCGCTCGAGAGCGACCGCGACCACGTCCTGCTCGTCCGCCAATACCGGGCTGCGGTCGACCGACCGCTGCTCGAGCTGCCTGCCGGCAAGCTCGACATCCCCGGCGAGGCGCCCGAGGTCTGCGCCGCCCGGGAGCTCGCCGAGGAGGTCGGCGCCGGGGCTGGCCGGCTGACGGAGCTGGGCCACTTCTTCAACTCGCCAGGCTTCTGCGACGAGCTGACGTTCTGCTTTCTGGCAGAGGACCTCATGCGCGGCGACCGTGCGGCGGACGGGATCGAGGAGGAGCATCTCACGGTCGAGCGGATCTCGCTGGAGTCGGTCGAGGACCTCGTCGCTGCCGGCGAGATCGCCGACGCCAAGACGATCATCGGCTTGTTGCTCGCCCGCTCGTTCCTGAAGAGCCGCGCCACGGGCTCGGTTCCGCTCGGCTGAGGGGCGACCGTGGCCGCGCAGGCGGTGCTCGGCCGCGATGCCGAGGAGTTCTTGTCCTATCTCGCCGTCGAACGCGGCCGAGCTCCTGCGTCCATCACCGCCTACCGGCGGGATCTCGTCGCTTACGAGCGCTTCCTGGCGGACCGGAGCATTCCGCTCGTCCAGGCCGACGCCGGCGTCGTCGAGTCCTACGTCGCATTCCTCAGCGCGACCAAGCGCCCGAGCTCGACGGCGCGCGCCCTCGCCGCCGTCCGCGGGCTGCATCGTTTCTGTGTCGACGAGCGCGGGGCGCCGGGCGACCCCACCGAGGGCATCTCGACACCGCGCATCCCACAGGCCATCCCTAAAGCCCTGACCGAAGCCGAAGTCGAGCTCCTGCTCTCGGCCGTCGTCGGCGAGGACGCACGGGCTCTCCGTGACCGGGCGATCCTCGAGACCCTCTACGCGACCGGTATGCGCATCTCGGAGCTCGCGGGCCTTCGCCTCGCCGACCTCGATCTGCAGAGGGGGGTGGCCGTGGCCTACGGGAAGGGCTCGAAGGAGCGCCTGGTGCCGGTCGGGCGCTTCGCACTGAGGGCGCTCGAGGCCTGGCTCGGGCCAGAGGGGAGGCCGGCGCTCGCGCCGGCCAGATGGGCTCGCAGGACCGACGAGGAAGCGGTCTTCATCTCCAGCCGGGGACGGCGGATGTCACGCCAGACCGTCTGGCAGGTCGTCAGGAGCGCAGCCGTGAAGGTCAAGCTCGAGGACAGGGTGTCGCCTCACGTGCTCCGCCACTCCTGTGCCACTCACCTGCTCGAGCACGGCGCCGACATCCGAGTGGTCCAGGAGCTGCTCGGGCACGCCACGATCACGACGACGCAGGTCTACACCAGGGTCTCGCCCGAATTGCTCCGCCGCGTCTACGAGCAGGCACATCCCCGGGCGCGAGCCAGCCGGGGGGACGGGCCGACCCGGCGCCCCTGAGGTCTGGTTCCTCGACCGCAGACCGGTCCGGCGCTTGCTGGGAGTAGTCTGGCGCCGTGGCCAACGAAGCATCTACCGTCGACTATCGAGCCCTCCTCGAGGCGGAGCGCAGCTCTCTCGTGCGTCAGCTTCAGGAGATCGGGTTCGGCGAGAACGGCAGCCTCACATATGACGCCAACTTCGCCGATTCCTCTCAGGTGACGGCTGAACGCGGGGAGGCCGAGGCGCTCGCGGCCCAGCTACGGGAGTCCCTCGAGCACGTGGAGGCAGCGCTCCTCAAGTTCGACCAGGGTACGTACGGCATTTGTGAGCGCTGCGGAAAGCCGATCTCTCTCGCCCGTCTCGAAGCCCAACCGGCAACTGCTTTCTGCATCGACTGCGCCTCGGTTCGACGTTGACCGCCGGAGCGCGGTGGCGCTCGATCAGGTCCAGCCAGCAGCTCCCCACCTACATCATCATCGCCGCGATCGCGGTCGGCGTCATCGTCCTGGCGGTGCGCCACCACGCGTTCAGCCAAGCGGGCCTGATCTTCTTCGCCTGCTTCATCCCAGCCGTCATCTTCCACGAGGTGAGTCACGGCGTGGTAGCGCTCTGGTTCGGCGACGACACGGCCAAGCGCGCCCACCGGCTCACCCTCAATCCTCTCCGGCACGTCGACCCCTTCGGGTCGATCGTCTTGCCCGTGATCCTGGCCATCATCCCCCCGCACGTCGTCTTCGGTTGGGCCAAGCCGGTCCCCGTTTCCGTCAACCGGCTCCGCCATCCCCGAAACGACTCCGTGTTCGTGTCGCTCGCCGGCCCCGCCACGAACATCATCCTGGCGGCGATCTCGGGTCTCGCCTTCTACCTGCTCGTCCTGCACACCTGGGTGCCCCCGGCTCCGGTGTGCTCCGGGAGCACGTGCTACTTCGACCCGTCGACCTTTGCCCTCGTCGAGCAGATCCTGCTCGACTTCGGATTCGTCAACGTGCTGCTGGCAGCGTTCAACATGATCCCGATCCCGCCGCTCGACGGATCGGCGCTCGTCGAGCGACTGATCCCGGTGTCGGCCCTGCCCGGCTACTACAGGATCCGCATGGGGTTCATGGTGCTGGTCCTGCTGCTGGTCCTGTTCGACCAGGGCGCCCTCTCGAGATTCCTCGGCGACATCCAGAACTGGTACTTCAACCTGGTCTTTCCGAGCTGAGCGGCGCCAACAGGCCGATCGCCTTCCGGGCACGGCCGAGGGTCACCGACGCGATCCCGCTCGCCTTGCGGGCTCCGTGCTCGAGCAGGCCTGGCACCGTGGCGGGATTCGCCGTGATCTCGGCGTAGCGCTCGCGAACCGGCGCCAGCTCCGCCACCAGGGCTTCGGCGAGGTCGGCCTTGAGCGGGCCGTACCGGTCGTAGGACGCGGCCAGCTCGTCGATCGAGCGTGACGAGGCAGCGGCGAACAGCTCGAGGAGGTTCGCGAGGCCTGGCTTCTTGTCGGGGTCGTAACGCACCTCGCCGTCGGTGTCGGTGACTGCCTTGCGGATCTTTTGGCGGATCACGTCCGGCTCGTCCATCAAGTCGATCGTCCCGAGCGGCGACGTCACCGACTTCGACATCTTCCGATCCGGATGCTGGAGATCCATCACCCTGGCCGCAACTTTCGGCACCTCGGCCTCGGGGACGACGAAGGTGTCGCCGTAACGGTTGTTGAAACGAATCGCGACGTCCCGGGTGAGCTCGATATGTTGCCGCTGGTCATCGCCGACCGGAACCTTGTTGGTGTCGTAGAGGAGGATGTCGGCGGCCATCAGGACCGGGTAGGTGAACAGCCCCACGCGCGCCGACTCGTTTCCGGCCCCCTTCTCCTTGAACTGGGTCATTCGACGCAGCTCTCCCATCGTCGCGGTGCACTCGAGCAGCCAAGAGAGCTCGGTGTGCTCGTGGACGTGACTCTGGATGAAGACGGTGCAGATGTCGGGGTCGAGCCCGGTCGCGAAGAGCCACGACGCCGTCTCGAGCGTGCGTCTCCGCAGCTGGGTCGGATCGTGCTCGGCGGTGAGGGCGTGCAGGTCGACGACGCAGAACAACGCGTCCGCCGTCGACTGGTCCGCCACCCACTGGCGGAAGGCGCCGAAGTAATTGCCGACGTGCGGCGCACCGGACGACTGGACGCCAGAGAAGACCCGCTCCATCGCTGAAGGATATCGGGCGCTCGCGCCACGCCGAGGCTCCGGTGCATCGCAGTCTGGGATCCGACAACTGCGAGCATGCGGCCGGTAACCTCGGCTTCGTGGCATACGAGGTCCGCACTGACGTCTTCGCGGGGCCGTTCGACCTGTTGCTGAGACTCATCACCGAGCAGCGGGTCGACTTGTACGAGGTCGCGCTGGCCGACATCGTGGACGCGTTCGTGGCCGAGGTCGAGGCGATGCAGCGGCTCGACCTCGAGATCGCCACCGAATTCCTGGTCATCGCAGCGACACTCGTCGAGCTGAAGTGCCGGCGCCTCCTTCCCGGACGCGACGAGCCGGACGAGGAGCATCTCGCCCTCCTCGAGGAGCGTGACTACCTGCTCGCCAGACTTGTCGAGTGCACCACCTTCTCCGCCGCCGGCGTCAGGCTGGCGGCCGCCGAGTTGGCCGCTTCGAAGTCCTGGCCGCGGCTCGCCGGGCTGGACGAGCGGTTCGAGGGCCTGCAGCCGGACCTGCTTGCGTTTCTGACACCGGAGGACGTCCGGGCGGCGGCCCTGCGGGCGCTCGCGCCCCGGCCGCTCTCCCACGTGGAGGTCGACCACGTCCTAGTGGACGAGGTCACCGTCGCCGAGATCGTGGACGCGCTCCGCGTCTCGCTGCCGGGGAGCTCGCCGACCAGCTTCCGCGAGCTGACGGCTGCGGCCTCGACCCGCATGGAGATCGTGGTGCACTTCCTCGGCCTCCTCGAGTTGTACAAGCGGGGCCTCGTCGCGCTCGAGCAGGCGGCGACGTTTGGGGAGCTCCTCGTGGTCTGGACCGGTGACCCCGCCGGAGCCTCCGATCCTGTCTGGGACGGTCGCGATACCGGGCACATTGGCGACGAGCTCGCCGGCGCGGCGCGGCGCGGCGCGCCGGCGACGGTGCTCGCCGACCTCACCGACGAGTACCGCGGGTGAACCCCGGTGAGCCCGAGGTGACGCCTGAGGCGCCGCCGGAGGGACGAGTCGAGTCGGCAGCGATCGAGGCGGTGCTCACGGTCGCCACCGAACCGGTACCGCCCGGTCTGCTCGCCGAGCTCCTCGAACTGCCGGTCGAGCGGGTCGAAGAGCTCTGCCGAGAGCTGGCTGCCTCCTACGAGGCCGACGGGCGCGGCTTCGCACTGGCGAGGGTTGCCGGCGGCTACCGCTTCCAGAGCAGCGAGCTCTACGCCGCCTATGTGGAGCGTTTCGTGCTCGACGGCGGGCCGCAGAAGCTTTCGCCGGCCGCACTCGAGACGCTCGCCGTGGTGGCGTACAAGCAGCCGATCGCCCGGTCGCAGGTGGCCGCCATCCGCGGCGTGAACGTCGAGAGTGTCATGCGGATGCTCGTCGCCCGCGGCTATGTGCAGGCGGTCGGCCGTGACGAGGGACCCGGGCAGCCGATCCTGTTCGGGACGACCTCCATGTTCCTCGAGCGCCTGGGGCTCGATTCGATCGAGGACCTTCCGCCTCTGGCCGCGTTCGTTCCGCCGGCGTCGACCGTCGAGATGCTTGAGAACGTGCTGCGCTCTGAGCCCGGCGAGTGAGCGAGGCCGAAGGCGAACGGCTCCAGAAGGTGCTCGCCCGGGTCGGTTACGGCAGCCGCCGGACCTGCGAGCTCCTCATCGCCGATGGGCGGGTCACCGTCAACGGCGACGTCGCCGTCCTCGGCCGAAGGGTCGAAGCCGGAAAGGATCTCGTCGAGGTCGACGGGGGACCGGTGGGCATCCTTCCGGGCCTCGTGTACTACCTGCTTAACAAGCCGATCGGCGTCGTGACGACGGCGGACGACCCCGAGGGCCGCCAGACGGTGCTCGAGCTCGTTCCAGCCGAGCCCCGCGTGTTCTCCGTCGGCCGTCTCGACCGCCAGACCGAGGGCCTGCTCGTGCTCACCAACGACGGCGAGCTGGCCCAGCTGCTCGCCCACCCACGGTTCGGCGTCGAGAAGGAGTACCTGGCGGAGGTCACGGGCGTCCCGGGGCCGGCCGCGATCCGCCGCCTGAGAGAGGGAGTCGTGCTCGACGACGGCGAGACGACGGCTCCGGCGCGCGTGGCAGCCGTCTCGCCCGGTCTCCTGCGCCTGGTCATCCACGAAGGTCGGAACCGGCAGGTGCGCCGGATGTGCGAGTCCGTCGGCCATCCTGTCGTCCGGCTCGTCCGGACCCGGATCGGGCCGGTCAGCGACCGGTCGCTCCGCCCCGGCACGTGGCGACCGCTCGAGCTCTCCGAAGTGCGATCGCTCACGCAGGCCGCCCTTCGCCCGTCGTCGAGCCGGTAGGTAGGCTGCCCGCCCATGGCCGCTGTCCTCCGCGCGCTCCGAGGAGCGACCACTCTCGACGAGGACACCGCCGAGCAGCTCAGCGTGCGGGTTAAAGCCCTCATCGCTTCGATGCTTCAACGAAACGACATCGCTCACGACGATCTCGTCAGCATCCTCTTCACGGCCACTGATGATCTCGTCTCGATGTTCCCGGCGGCCGCCGCCCGCGAGCTGGGCCTCGGCGACGTGCCACTCATCTGCGCTCGCGAGCTGGCGGTCACCGGTGCCATGGCGCGCTGCGTCCGCGTCCTGATGCACTTCTACACCGAGCGCCCGAGGGAGGAGCTTCACCACGTCTACCTCGAAGGCTCCCGGGGTCTCCGCGATGACCTCCCCGAGTGACGTCGCCGGCTTGGGCGGCCTGGCCGGCCCGGGTCGGGCGCAGGTCACCGGCCTCGGCCTCGTCGGCACCTCGATCGGGCTCGCGCTACGTGCGCGGGGGTGGCACGTCACCGGGCACGACCTCGACGAGACCAGAGCCAAGCGCGCCCACGACCTAGGAGCTGTCGACGAGCTCGGTGTCGACCACCTCGCCGGCGTCGCGTTCGTGGCGACGCCGGTCTCCGCGATTGCCGCCGAGGTCACGAGCCTGCTCCTCGAAGACCGGTCCGGTGAGCTCGTCGTGACCGACGTCGGTGGTGTCAAGGCGCCGATCGTCGCGGCCGTCGCACACCCGCGCTTCGTCGGCGGCCACCCGATGGCAGGGTCGGAGCAGGAGGGCCCCGACGGAGCCGACCCGGAGCTGTTCGCCGACGCGACCTGGGTGCTCACGCCGACGTCGCTGACCGACCCCGCCGCCTTTTCCAGGATCCAGTCGGTCATCGGCAGCCTCGGCGCCGACCTGGTGGCGCTCGCGCCCGACCGCCACGACGAGCTCGTGGCCATGGTCTCACACGTGCCGCACCTGACGGCCGCCACGCTCATGGGACTCGCGGCCGAGGCCGCTGACACCCAGGCAGCGCTGTTGCGCCTCGCCGCCGGCGGCTTCCGGGACATGACCCGCGTGGCGGCGGGATCGCCGGCGATCTGGCCGGACATCTGCCGTGACAACGCCCGGGCGATCGTCCCGGTACTGGACGCCCTCGTCACCCGGCTGACCGAGGTGCGCCGCATCGTCGCCGACGACGACCGCGACAGCCTTGTGCTCCTGCTCGACCATGCCCAGGTAGCCCGGCGCAATCTCCCCGCCCGGGCAAGCCGGCCGAGCTCGGTCACCGAGCTGCACGTGGTGATCCCGGACCGGCCGGGCGTGCTCGCCCAGGTCACGACGATCGCAGGCGAGCTCGGCGTCAACATCGAGGACCTGGAGATCGTCCACGTTCAGGACCAGCCGCGAGGCGTCCTCATCCTGACGGTGGCCACGGACGCAGCGGACCGGGTGCGCCACGCACTCGGCGAGCACGGTTACGGGATGAGTGGCGCCGCCCACCGGCGGCCGGTCATCGCCATCGACGGCCCCGCCGGCGCCGGCAAGTCGACCGTGGCGACGGCGGTCGCCCGCCGTCTCGGTCTCGAGCACCTCGATACGGGGGCCATGTACCGCGCCGTGACCTTGGCGGCGCTGAGGCAAGGCGTCGATCCGGGCGACGCCGAGCGGTGCGCGGCGATCGCCCGCTCGATGGAGCTGCGCGTCGGCGATCGCGTCGACCTCGACGGCGCCGATGTCTCGGCCGAGATCCGCCAGCCCGCCGTGACCGAGGCGGTGTCGACCGTCGCCGCCCACCCGGCCGTGCGCGCCGAGCTGGTCGCGCGCCAGCGGGCCTGGGTGGCGGCCCACGGCGGGGGAGTCGTCGAGGGCCGCGACATCGGCAGCGTGGTGCTGCCGGATGCCGACCTGAAGATCTTCCTGACCGCCGACACCGCCGAGCGGGCTTGGCGGCGCGCCAGGGAGGAGGGGGCCGATCACGAGGCGCTGGCCGAGACAGCCGACGCGATGCGCCGACGCGACTGGCTGGACTCGACCAGGCCAGCGTCGCCCCTGGTCGCCCCGGAAGGCGCGATCGTGGTGGACTCGACCGGCCGCAGTGTCGAGTCCGTCGTCGAGGAGGTGCTCTCGAACCTGTGACCCCGCCCGACTCGATTCCGCCGCCGCCGACCCGCTGGGAGCTTCTCTTCTACCGGATCATCCGGATCATCACCGTCGGCACGTCGCGGCTCTACTTCCCGGGCACCGTCACAGGCCGGGAGAACCTCCCGGCCGAGGGAGCCTTCATCGTCGCGCCCGTGCACCGCTCGTATGTCGACTGGCTGATCGTCGCCCGGATCACGAAGCGACGGCTGCGTTACATCGTGAAAGAGGAAGTTTGGAAGTCCAAGCTGGCCGGCCGCATGCTCGATGTTCTCGGCGCCTTTCCCGTGAACCGCTCCGGGGCCGACCGGGAGGCGCTCGAACGTTGCCAGTCCGTGCTCGCCGGCGGCGAGCCGCTGGTCATGTTCCCCGAGGGCACGCGGCGCTCGGGCCCCGAGGTCACCGGCATCAGGGACGGGGTCGCCTATCTGTCCCTCCGCATGGGCGTCCCGATCTTGCCGGTCGGCATCGGGGGCTCGGAGCGGGCGATGCCGCGCGGTGCCAGGTTTCCTCGCCCGAGCCGGGTGAACCTCGTGATCGGGCCGCCTTTGCCCGGCGCGTCGCCGGCTGACGCGACGTCACGACCCGAGCCGGTCGAGCATCCGGACGCGCCGACGACCAGAAGGCGGGCACGTGTCAGCCGGTCGGCAGTCACGGAGCAGTCGGAGCGCTTGCGCGCCGCCCTGCAGGACGCACTCGAGGCCGCGGAGGCGAGTCTGCGCCGCTGACTGTACCGTCTGGACGGTATACTTTCGTGGTGAGCCGTGCCGAGGACACCCGTGAGCGGATCCTGTTCGGAGCCGAGGAAGTCGTCCTTCGCGACGGGGTCGCTCACCTCACCCTCGAGGCGGCGGCGAGCGAGGCTGGGATCAGCAAGGGCGGAGTGCTCTATCACTTCCCGACGCGTGCGGCCCTCGTCGCCGCCATGGTGCAGCGGCTCAGCTCGATGTTCGACGCCGACCTCGAGCGGGCGGGTGCGTCCTCGAATCTCCGCGGAGCCTTCACGAAGTCCTACGTCGAGGCGACATTCGGTCCCCCGAGCGACGAGGAGGCCAGCCGCGACCGGCGCCTCGGGGCGGCCGTGATCGCCGGCGTCGCGGCGGACACCGAGCTGCTCGAGCCGCTCCGGGAGCGTTTCGCCGTCTGGCAGCACGCGCTCGTCACTGACGGGCTTCCGCCGGCGGTGGCCAGTCTCGTCCGCCTGGCAGCAGACGGGTTGTGGTTCACCGAGCTGCTCGGCCTCGCACCGCTCGACCACGAGCTGCGCTCGTCGGTGCGCGACGAACTGCTGGAGCTGGTCGACTCCACGGCGCCGCCGGTCAAGGCGATCCCGCCGGCGCGGGAGCGCAAGGGTCACCGCAACGGGCGCGCCCGTCGTGAGAAGAACGCGACATGAGCATGGGTGTCCCCTCGATCCCGGCAGGCCGGGTCCAGAGCGCGAAGCGGATCGTCGTCGCGCTGGCGATCTCGACGTTCGTCGAATGGGCAGGCGCCGGCAGCGTCCTGCCGCTGCTGCCGCTCTACCTCCGCAAGCACGGGGCGCCGGTTGCCCTCGTCGGCGTGGCTATGTCGGCATTCTTCTTCGCGGCGGTGTTCGTGCAGTACCCGATCGGTCGCCTGTCGGACCGGGTCGGCCGCAGGCCCATTCAAATTGGCGGTCTTCTGACCTACAGCGCCGCCGAGCGCGGCGTTCGCCCTCATCGGGACCCCGATCGCGGCTGTGTTCATCCGCTCGATGCAAGGGGTCGGGGCGGGCGTGGTCGACGTCGCCAACAACGCCACCGTCGGCGAGGTCGTGCCGCAGCGCCACCAGGGCCGCGCCTATGGAGCGGTGTTCGGCGCCCGGCTGATGGGCCTGTCGCTGGGGCCGATCCTGGGTGGCGTCGTAGGCCTCGGGGGCATGCGCTGGCTGTTCCTCGGGGCCGCGTTCGCATCCCTGCTCGCCTGCTTGCCGATTCTCCTCGTCGTGCCGAAGGGCCGGTCACGCGTCACGCACGCCGCCGCGCCGAAGGTCGTCCTGTGGCGCAACCGGAGCGTGCTCGGCGTCGCCCTCGGCTACGGCGCCAACGGCGTCATCATCGGTGTGTACGAGGTCTGCTGGAGCCTGCTCCTGCATCTGAAGGGGGCTACGGCGTGGCAGATCGGTTTCTCATGGACGTTGTTCGCGATCCCCTTCGCGGCGATGTCGCTCCCTGGAGGCTGGCTCGTCGATCATCTCGATCGGCGGTACCTGGCGGCGGGGGCGACGCTGCTGTCGGCCGGGTTCGCCGCGACGTATCCGTTTATTCATTCGATCTGGCTGCTGATCGGCCTGGGCTCGTTGGAGGCGGCAACCGTCGCGGTTGCAGCGCCCGCTTTGGCCGCGCAGCTTGCCCACAGTGTTCCTGCCCGCCAGCTCGGGCGCGCTCAGGGCGCCGCCTCGACGGCCCAGACAGGCGCGACCGCGATCGCGGCCCTGACGGCCGGCGCGTTGTTCGCCCTCCAGCCGTGGCTGCCTTTCGTGAGCGGGTCGACCGTGGTGGTCGCGCTCCTGGTGATGCTCGCCATTTGCTGGCGCGGCGTCCCGGGTCGCGATGTCCGCCCGAGCCGGTCCTCGGAATCTGGCGAGCCCGAGCTGACGGCTCGAGTTGGCCGAGGCAACGCCGCACGGCGCCGGCCCCGCCGCCCTGATCGAGCAGGCTCAGGTCGTAACAGGCTGAGCGGCCGGGTCGATCGCCTCGCCGGCCGCGTCTCTGATGAGCATGCCGGTCGCAGTGACCTGACGGTCGGTGGCCGTCGGGGGCCCGCCGTCGCTCGGGGCGCCGAGCGCGAGGCCGGCTGCAACGCCGAGCCATCGGAGCAGGTCCCGCAATTCCGGTGGGGGAGGGAAGTACTCGTCCTCGTCGGTGGTGTGGACGACCTCCACGCCTTGGCGGGGGTCAAGCCGCTCGAGCAGCTCGTCGACGAGCCACTCCGGTGCCGAGGCGCCGGCCGTGACCCCGACTACGCCGGCAATGTCGTCGGGTACCTCGCTCGGGGCGTTGACCCGCAGGACGCGCGGGCAGCCGGCAGAGGCGGCCACCTTCGCCAGGGCCACGGTGTTCGACGAGTTCGCCGAACCGAGCACGATCATGGCGTCACAGCGGGCCGCCAGAGCCTTCACCGCCGCCTGGCGGTTGGTGGTGGCATAGCAGAGGTCCGAGCGGCCCGGCATCCACAGATCCGGGTACCGCTTGCGGGCCTGGTCGACGATGCCCTCCCACTCGTCGTGGGCGAGCGTCGTCTGGGCGAGCAGCGCCACCGGCGTCGAGGGATCGAGCTCGAGGCCGTCGACGTCGCGCTCGCTCTCGAGGAGCCGGACCGCGCCCGGAGCGACGGCCATCGTCCCGACCGCCTCCTCGTGACCGGCGTGACCGACGTAGAGGATCGTGTAGCCCTTCCGGGCCCGAACCTTGAGCTCGTGGTGGACCTTCGTCACGAGCGGGCAGCAGGCGTCGACGACCACGCGCCCGTTGGCAGCGGCCGCTTCCTCGACCTCGGGGGCAGAGCCGTGGGCGGAGAGCATGAGAGGCGCAAACGGCGGGACCTCGTCGACGTCGTCGACGAACACGACGCCCTGGCGGCGGAACTCCTCGACGACGAGACGGTTGTGGACGATCTCGTGGTAGCAGTACACGGGAGGCTCGAACACTCGCACCATCCACGCCAGCGCCTTGATCGCCATCTCGACACCGGCGCAGAAGCCACGTGGCTGGGCGAGGAGGACCCGTTCGACCCGGCTCACCCCGCCTCCGGGAGGCTGATCTCGAGCCGGGTTCACAGGAGACAACGGTAGCCTTTGGAAATGCCGCGACCGCAGGTAGTGGCCGTGGCCGAGCATTCGCCGGCAGAGCGTTCCGGGGTCTGGCCCGGCGACGAGCTCCGCTCGATGAACGGGCAGGTGCCCCGGGATGTCATCGAGTACCAGCTGCTCGCCGACGAGCCCGTTGTCGACCTCGAGGTCGTGCGCGGTGGTATCGAGCTCGAGGTCACGGTCGTCAAACAGGCTGGTGAGCCGCTCGGTCTCGAGATCTCGGCCGCGATCTTCGACCGGGTACGCACCTGTGACAACCATTGCGAGTTCTGTTTCATCTACCAGCTGCCGAAGGGGATGCGCCGGAGCCTGTACCTGAAGGACGACGACTACCGGCTGTCGTTCCTGTACGGCAACTTTACGACGCTGACCCGTTTCACGGAGGTCGACCTCGAGCGCGTGGTCGACCAGCGCCTGTCGCCGCTCTACGTCTCGATCCACGCCACCGACCCCGACGTCCGCTCCCGCATGCTGCGCAACCGGCGGGGCGCCGTCAGCCTGCGGTGGCTGCGGGCTCTCCTCGACCACGGGATCGAGGTTCATGGCCAGGTCGTCGTCTGTCCCGGTCTGAACGACGGCGCGGTGCTGCACCACACCCTCGCCGGCATGCTCGACCGTTTCCCCGAGCTCGTCACCGCCGCTGTCGTACCGCTCGGGGTGAGCCGCTACTCCAACGAGCCGGCGATGCGAGCCCACACGCCCGAGGAGGCGCGGGCGACCGTGGAGACCGTGGAGGAGTGGCAGGAACGCTTCACTCACGCGGTCGGCCGCCGCGTCGTGTGGGCGTCGGACGAGTACTACCTGCTCGCGGGCCGGCCGCTACCTGAGGCGGGCGCCTACGAGGGGTTCCCCCAGCACGAGAACGGAGTCGGGATGGTTCGAGCCTTCGAGGAGGCCTTCGAAAGCCCGGGCGCCGGCGGCAGCGGGTCACGGCGGCGCACCAGGGCGGACGGGCTTCTTCGCCTGGGTCGAGGGCGCCCCCGCCGAGGGTTATCGAGCTCCGCGCACGAGCGGAGTCAAGCTCCTAGCCCGCCCGCTCCGGCCCGGCCGGCCGGGGCCCGTCACGATCCTGACCGGGTCCTACGGCGAGCTGGTCCTGCGCCCGTTGCTGGAGAAGGCCGGCTTCGACGACGTCCGTGTCCTCACGGTCCAAAACGACTTCTTCGGCGGCAACATCGCCGTCGCCGGTCTCATCACCGGAGCCGATCTCGCCCGGACGCTCGCTGGAGAGTCCGCCGGCGGCCGCTACCTCCTGCCGGACGTCTGCCTGTCGAAGGGCAGGTTCATAGACGGGTCGGCGGTCGAGGATCTCGGCCACGACGTCGAGGTCGTCCCGACCGACGGCGCCTCGCTGCGCAGGGCACTCGAGGCGAGCCGATGACCCAGCCGGCGGCCGACGCGGCTTGCGGTCGTGGCCGTGGTCGGCCGGCCGAACGTCGGCAAGTCGACGCTCGTGAACCGCTTCGCCGGCCGCCAGGTCGCCATCGTCGAGGCGCGCCCCGGCGTGACGCGGGATCGGCTGGAGCTGGAGTGCGAGTGGAACGGGCGGTCGTTTCTCGTCGTGGACACCGGTGGCGTGGTGGAACGTGGAGACTCGCTCGACACCAAGGTGACCGAGCAGTCCCTGCGGGCGCTCGACGAGTCGGACCTCGTGCTGCTCGTGCTCGACACGAGGACGGGCGTGACCGGAGAAGACGCCGCCGTGGCGCAACTGATCCGGCGCAGGAGCGGTCCTGTGATCGTGGTCGCGAACAAGGTCGACTCAGAGCGGCGGGAGGCCGATGCGTGGGAGTTCGCCGGCCTCGGCCTGGGCGAGCCCGTAATGGTGCAGCGCGCTGCACGGGCGAGGCGTAGGAGATCTCCTGGACGAAGTCGTGAAACGCCTGCCCGAAGAGCCGGCGCTCGCCGACGGAGCAGCCGCCGACCAAGACGGCAGTTCGGACGGCGGCGCCCAGGAGACGGGCCGCGTCCCCGCCGTGCCGGCCGTGGCGATCGTCGGCCGCCCGAATGTCGGCAAGTCGACGCTCTTCAACCGCCTCTCGGGCGAGGAGCGGTCCGTCGTGCACGATCTGCCCGGCACGACGCGCGACGCGATCGACACCTTGATCGAGACAGAGCACGGGACGGTGAAGCTCGTCGACACCGCAGGCATGCGGAGAAGGGCACGAAGCGGCGAGGGGCCCGAGTACTACTCGCTGGTGCGGGCGCTGAGGGCGCTCGACCATGCCGACGTGGCGCTGCTCGTCCTCGACGCGACCGAGGGAGTGACCCACCAGGACCAGCGCCTCGCCGAGCGGATCGACGCCTCGGGCAGCCCGGTCGTGATCCTCCTCAACAAGTGGGACCTGCTCGACACAGCCGGCCGCCTCGAGGTCAGCGACGCCGTCGCCGACCGCCTCGCCTTCCTCGGTTATGCGCCTGTACTCAGGATCTCGGCCAAGTCGGGTCTCGGGGTACACCGCCTCCTACCGGCCGTGCACGAGGCGATGACGGCGTACCATCGCCGGATCCCCACCGGCCGGCTGAACGACGGACTGCGCAGTGCTCAGGCAGCTCACCCGGCACCGGGTGGCGCCCGTATCCTCTACGGCGTGCAGGGTGCCATCGACCCGCCGACGATCACGCTCTTCGCCACGCGTCGGCTCCCGCCGACGTACCTGCGCTATCTGGAGCGCTCCCTCCGCGAGCGCTTCGAGCTGGGCCCGACGCCGGTCGAGCTCCGTGTCCGGGTTCGCGAGTCCAGATGACCGAGGTCTCGGCGCCGGTCCCGATGACCGAGACCCAGCGCGTCTCGGCCGCCGCCTCGCGGCGCTCGAGGGCAACCTCGCCAAAGGCGGAGAAACCCTCCGCTCGCGCCACAAGCTCTTCGTCCGCGACCGAATCGCGCTCCTCTGCGACGAGGGCACCTTCGTCGAGGACGGGCTGCTCGCGAACGCGCTTGGCGACGATCTGCCCGCTGACGGCGTCGTGACCGGCCTCGGCCGCGTCGACGGCCGGCCGGCCTGCATCATGGCGAACGACCCCACGGTCAAGGCCGGGTCGTGGGGCGCCCGCACGGTTGAGAAGATCGTGCGGCTGACCGAGCACGCCATCGCGCACGAGCTGCCGGTGTTCTACCTGGTCGACTCCGCCGGAGCGCGGATCACCGACCAGGTCGAGCTCTTCCCCGGCCGCCGGGGTGCGGGCCGGATCTTCTACAACGAGGTGCAGCTGTCGGGACGCGTGCCGCAGATCTGCTGCCTCTTCGGGCCGTCGGCTGCCGGAGGCGCCTATATCCCGGCGTTCTGCGACGTCGTGTTCATGGTCGAGGGCAACGCCTCGATGTACCTGGGATCGCCGAGGATGGCCGAGATGGTGGTCGGGGAGATCGCCACGCTCGAGGAGATGGGCGGCGCCAGGATGCACGCCACGGTGTCGGGGTGCGGCGACAATCTCGTCGGCGATGACGCGGCCGCCATCGAAGCCGCCCGCACGTATTTCTCGTACCTCCCGGGCACCTGGCGCGAGGCCGCCCCGTACGAGGAGGCGAGGATGCCGGCGAGGTCGCTCTCGGCCGCCACGATCCCCGAGTCCGACCGGGCCGGCTATGACATCCACGACGTCATCGATGCGCTCGTCGACGAGGGGTCCTTCTTCGAGCTGAAGCCGATCTTCGCGCCCGAGCTCGTCATCGGCTGGGCCCGGCTCGAGGGTCGCTCCATCGGCATCGTCGCCAACAACCCGGTGCAGAAGGGGGGCGTGCTGTTCACCGACTCGGCGGACAAGGCGGCACGGTTCATCTGGTGCGCGGACGCGTTCAACGTGCCGTTGCTGTTCCTCGCCGATGTCCCGGGGTTCATGATCGGGACGAAGGTGGAGCGCGAGGGCATCATCCGCCATGGCGCCAAGATGATCACCGCCGTGGCGGAAGCGACCGTGCCGAAGATCTCGGTGATCCTGCGAAAGGCTTACGGCGCCGGCCTGTACGCCATGGCCGGACCCGCCTTCGAACCGGACGCCTGCCTGGCTCTGCCGACCGCCCGCATCGCCGTCATGGGCCCGGAGGCGGCCGTGAACGCCGTGTTCGCCAACCGGATCATGGCGATCGAGGACCTCGACGAGCGGGATGCCTTCGTCCAAGACCGGCGGCGCGAATACGAGGAGGACGTCGACCTGCTCCGCCTCGCCTCGGATCTGGTGGTGGACGCGATCGTGCAACCTGAGGATCTCCGGGAGGAGCTGGCGCGGAGGTTCTCTCTTGTGGTGACGAAGAGCCGCCGTTTCTCGGACCGGCGCCACGGCGTGCCACCGGTCTGATCAGGCGCGAGGGGGGTGCCCTCCATGGCGGTGTGCAACGACTGCGGTCGCCAGATCGAGGACGACGAAGCCGAGACCGGGCCAGCGGATGTCGCCGGACCGGCGGATGCCGCTGCGCCGGACACCGATCGCGAAGACCGATGTCCGACGTGCGGAACAGTGCTTGCTCCAGCTCCTCCGACTTCCGAAGAGGACGTGCCCGTCAAGGCGCCGTGGCATTTCAAGGTGTTGGTCGTAGGCACTGTGGTCTACCTCGGCTATCGCCTCTACCAAGGCATCGGCTGGCTGATCCACCACACGTGATGGCCGCACCGCTTCGGGCGCTGTCCATCAGGTTGAGCGGCTCACCTGGGGGGATCGAAGCAAATCCGGCGTGAGCCCGTCGGGTCCGTCCACGTTCTCACCGGACAGAGCAAGGCGCAGCCCGAACTCGACCAGAGTCCAACCGAGTGCCCGCCGGGCGCGCGCCCAAGACCGTCCCGGGACGGCCGGCATCCAGCGGACGGCCCGGACGCGAGCGAGGCGCGCCGGGCTCTCCCGCCGGAGGGCTGCCTGTCTTTGGTGAGCGAGCGATAAAGCTTGCTGCGGGTTCATGTCGAAGATCCAAGAGTGTGGACCGACGCCCTTGGCGCCGGTCGATGGGCTGGGACTGACGGGTCGGCGGGACGGTGGCGTCACGCCGGAACAGGTCGGGAGATCAACGGTCAGCGCGACGCCAGCCGAAATTGCTGGCGGTGCCGGTGCTCCCGTGAGCGGTCGCTCGGCGCATCAAGCGCCTGAACCGGCTCTCAGTGGGGAATGGCGAGCAGGAGGGCGCGCGTCATCCCTGCTGCTGATTGAAAGCAATTTCGAGACACTGGCACCTCCTTCTCGGGGTGTCGCGGCGGGGAACTCTTCACCCACGGCTTACCGTTCACACGATAACTGATCGCCGCCGGATTTTGAAGGACCCTCTTTTTGAAACCTCGAGCCGCTTCAACCGCGGGTCGACGCAAGGGTGCTACGGAAGATGGCGCCGCCCCGGCACCTGAGCGCCGGAGCGACCCGCCGCCATTTTCCGTGGTCCGTCGGCGCTGACGACGCCCGAAGGCTACTTCCCCAGAGAGCCGGAGTGGCTGATTTCCAGCGGGTCTCCGGCGTTTACCCGTTGGGGACGGCAGCCGGTGCGGGAGTAGCTGCCGGTGTGATCCGCGCCGAGACCACGTAAGACACCACCACGGCCACGATTATCAAGGGCATCAGCCTCAGCCCGTCGGCTTCGAGGATGAGCGAGGCGAGGAGAACCGAGGTGAGGGGGAGGCCGAGCATCGCCACGCTCATTGCCCCGATGCCCATGCCCACCCCAGCGATCATGGGCAGCCCCGGGAGGTGGGAGAGGGCGATCCCGAGCGCGGCGCCGGCGAACATTCCGGGGAACACCGGACCACCTCGGAAGCTGCTGAGCGACGCGCTGTAGGCGGCGGCCTTGCACACGATGAGCATGACCATGGCCCCGACCGTCCAGGTAGCCGAGTCCTGGACGAGGGTCGGGAGGGCGCTTTGGCCGGAGAAGAGCACGTACGAGGACGGTTTCCCCGTCACCTCTGTGAAGATGATGGCCAATACGGCCACGACGAGGCCCACGACCGGGGTGAGGGCTACCTTGTGTCGTTCGACTACGGGTTGCAGTGCGAGTGCGCCCCTTTTGATCACCGTCCCGACCACGGCGGCGGCAATCCCGATGCCGAGCGCCCAGAGGAATTCGAGCCCGGTCGGACTCCCGAAATGCGGGATGTTCGGAATACTCAACGAGAGGGTCCCAAACCCCGTCCAGTGGTCCAGCCCGACGAAGATGAGGGAGCCGATGCCGGCGGCGAGAAGCCCGGGGACGAGGACAACGCCCATGAGCGGGCCGGCAAGGCCCGATGCCTCCATCAAGAGAAAGGCGCCGACGATCGGCGACCCGAGCAGGGTGGCGATCGCGGCAAAGCTGCCGGCGGCCCCGATGACGACCGCGGCCATCGGCGGCGCATCCTTCTTGACCAGATGCACCGCCAGCACGCCGAGCCCGCTGCCGACAGCGATCAGCGGGGCCTCGGGCCCGAGCACCGCACCCAGGCAGAGGGTGGCCAAGGAGGCCAGGACGATCCCGGGGAGGTCGAGCGGGTCGGTCGCCCCGCTGGCCTTGAAGCCTTCGGCAGGCTTGTGGCCACCGGTTCCATGGAGATACTGCAGCGTGAGGCCGACCAGCAGGCCGCTCAGGATCAGGGGCACAACCGGCCACCAGGCAGGCGCCGCGTTGAACCCGAGATCCTTGGGAAAGGTGACGAAGACGAATTCTTGGGCTTCGGAGACGAACTTCAGATAGAAGTAAGCGACGGTCGCAACCGGTACCCCGATCACCGCCCCGAATACCACCAACGTCAGGTAGCTCCGGCTCCGGAGGAGCGCGGCGGGATCGGCGCCTGGAGCTGCCGCCGGCTCCGGCGTCGCCGGTCCTGCCGCCGGCTCCCCCGGGCCTGTCATCTGGCCTCCAGGATCGCGTCGAGTGCCCATCGGGTCACGACGGCGCCCTCTCCCATTACCCGCCTCCTCGACATGGATGACACCGCCGGAGACACGATGCACCGACGACTCTCCCGGCTCTGCCGGCGACCTGGCAGACCTTAGAGCCGGCGGTCGGTGAGTGCACCCAATGACGCGCTCAGGTGCCGAGCGTCAGAGTGTCTCTGGATGTCTTTTTGCGCGACGTAAAGTGCGTGGGGTTCAGGCTTTTATGCGAGGGGCAAAGTCGTGGCGATACGGCGATGGCGGAAGATGACATGGGTCGTTCTGATCTGGAACGTCCTGATGGTCGCTTGGATTGTCATCGCTGTGGCGAACGACCAGCGGCCCCGCCGCCTGCTGGAGAACGCTCTGAGTGTCTGCGTAATTGCCCGGAGTAGTACTTCTAAAGCTCGGCTGGCACTGGGTCGACAAAGCAAGCAGGGTCGCGGGGGAGCGGGACGATCCACGTGATGAGTGCCCTCTTCACGACTGCGACGCCTAGTCCCCGTCGTAGCCCGAGGGATCGTTGCGGTGAGGGGCGTCCTTGGGCGGGAGGTCGGGCGGCTTCAGGGGCCCAATATGCCAGTAACGAGTTTGAAACGGCGACCTGGTCCCATCCGGGCGCTGTCTCCAGATCCCCATGATCACTAGGAGTAGGACGACCACGACCACGAACGCGACCACCAGCCAGATTCTCTGGGAAATGAGCGGCACCCATGAGCAACGGTCCAAAGCTGACGAATGCCACCAATACGACCCTACTAGTGATCGCTCCTATTGCCGGAAGGCCGTACGCGAAGCACGCCCTCCACAGCTTTGTGGGAGCATGGCATTGTTGAGAGTTCGCATCCGGACGTTGTGACCGGAGGACACGACGATAGGAGCGTCCAACCTCACGGTCATCTCAGCCGGGTCCGGGTTGCTCCCATCTCGGTCCAGGTACTGACGAGCGCACTCCAATCGTCAGGTCCGCAGCGACCTGCCCGTCAAGCTCAATGGTCGCCTACCACTCGGGCGAGAACTGCGGCGGCAAGTCCTGCGCACAAGCTGATTTCCCAGACAGGTCGGTTTGAGACGGTGAGATTGGTCGCGATGGCAACAATCGCCAGCACGAAGAACCCGACCGCCCAGAGATTCAGCAGTTTGAAGGTCGAAAGCGTCTGTTCGCCTCGACCGGCTCTTTGGTCTTGCATGCCAAGCCTTCCCGGTCGGGCAGGACACTCTTGTGCTCCTCATACTGCCCCGTCTCACCCAGGCTACCGGTGGTCGGACGAGACTGGCCCGCGTCACCGAGAATGGCTCGATCCCATCCGCTCGGTTTCGCAGTTGAACTGAGCCGTGGACCGCGTACCCGTACCGCCGGATCGTGGCGCAGAGATGTGCCAACTCTCGAAGAGAGGAGTCTTACAGTGGATGACCAAATGGCCGGTGGAGCGGGCCCCCGCAAAGAGCTGCCGAAATCGCCGCTTGCCGGCCCGATAGCGGGAGAGTTCGTCACCGAGACGCTGCTCGAGTACGACGGAGGTCGCCAGGTCACGGTGTACGTCCCACCGGATCCGCCGGAGGCTGTCGTATTCGCCGCTGACGGACAGGGATTCTCGAAGTGGGGCCGGTTCCTCGAAGCCGACGACGTACCGTCCACGATGATCGTCGGCGTACACGGGCTGGCCGAAGAGATGCCGCGGCTTCATGAGTACTCACCGGCCTTTGACCCGGAACGCTTCGCCGCACACGAGAAGTTCTTCGTCGAGGACGTCCCCCGATGGGCGCGGTCGCGTTTCGGACTCGCGCTGCCCGCCGAACGCACCGCGGTGTTCGGTTACTCGGCGGGTGGAGAACTCGCGCTCGCCCTTGGGCTCCGCCATCCGGACGTCTACGGTGCGGTCTTCTCCGGCTCGCCGGGCGGGGGTTACAAACCGCCTGGCGAGATGCCGAAGTCGCTTCCGAGGGTGTACCTATTCGGCGGCACGTTAGAGCCGTTCTTCCTCGACAACGCGACCCGGTGGGCGGTCGCGCTGCGCGATGCAGGTGCGGACGTCGTGATGAGCGAGCGGGAGGTGTCGCACGGCGCCAAGCTGTGGCGAGCAGAGTTCCCGTTAATGGTGGCGTGGGCGTTTGGACGATGAAGGGGTCGTAGCGGTCCGGGAAGTGATCTTTACTCCCAGCAACTGTGAGCTTTGCGCTCGGAGCGTCAGCGCCTGGGCGAGCATCGTGGCAAATTCCTCGCCGCTTTGTTCGCGCCTGACCTTTGGGGGCGGAGAATGTCTGGTGCCTCAGCTTGCCCCTGTCGGGGTCGGAAACCCAGATCTCGGGATACGACGGCCAAGTAGACTGCCAAAACACGACGGGCTGTGGCGCAGCTTGGTTAGCGCGCTTGACTGGGGGTCAAGAGGTCCCGGGTTCAAATCCCGGCAGCCCGACCAGATAAGCGCAGGTCAAGTGGCTATTCTCGTTGAAACCGAGTTGCTGACCTTGGACCTTCCCCGCGAATTCCCCGTGTGACCTTTCGGCGTCCCCGCGCCGCGCGGGGAGAAGTCGGCCACGTTGAACCCGTCGCCTGAACGCGCGACTTCGAGCGCGTCCGCTGCTGCGCGAAGGTCGCCGGGGTAGAGGTGGGCGTAGGTACGGAGATAGATCGCCGGGTCATGGCCGAGCAGACTGGCCGCGGTCGTCACCGGCACACCCTGCTGGGCGAGAAGACTCGCGGCGGTGTGGCGGAGCGTGTAGGGGGTGACCCAGCTCGGCAGTTCGGCTGTGTCGCGGGCTTCGGAGAACACGGAGCGGAAGTTGGACAGGCGAACGGGCGCGCCACGCTCAGTCGTGAAGATGCGGGACTCGGGATCGCTCGGGACGTTCGTCTCCATATGCGTCGAGAGCTCGCCGGCGACCGACGCCGGCAGGGGAACGATGCGCACCCGGTGCGTCTTGGTCGTCGATCGCTCGATCAGCTTCCCCCGTGTCTCGGTCAAGCCACCCTCCACGAGAAGCTGGCCGAGATCGTCGAGGTGTCGACGGCGCAGCCCGAGAGCCTCGGCAGGGCGCAAACCGCCATACGCGAGCACCAAGGCAAGCGCTTGGTAGCGGCGGGGGAGTGCGCGAACCAGGGCCTCGATCTGCTTGGCCGTCAGTGCTTGCTTCGCTCGAGTCGAGCCGGACCCTACCCGCAGGCGAGTCGCGTGGTTCGTCGTGACGAGTCCCGCGTGCAACGCAGACTCCATCACCATGAACACGATGGTCCGTGCCGTACGCATCGCGGAGATGCCGAGGTCCTTGGCTCGAAGCTGAGCCAGCCACTCCTCGAAGTCGATGCGCCGAAGACCGGCAACACGGGCACGCCCGAGGTAGGGCTAGATGTGATTCTTGGCGATGTTCTCGTACTGCGCGATCGTGTTGGGAGAGCGGTCCGAGCCTTCGATGGTCTGCCACCACCGTGTGTACCACTGGTCGAAGGTGATCTTCGCGAGTCGAGGGTCGCGGTAACTGCCGGAATCGATCTCGTGCCTCACCTTGCGCTCGAAGCGCTCGGCGTCGTTCTGCCGCTCGAAGGTACGCTCCCGTGGTCGGGGATCGCGCCACCGCACTACATATACCGTCCCCTTGGTTGCCGTCTCTCGCTTATGAACGCTCATGTTTCGTCCCTTGAGAGATACTTCTCGACCGCATCGAGATCGAGCCCGTAACCGTGCCGCGTGTCGCCCAGCACTAGGGTGTCCCTGAACTGATCGACGAGTTGGTACGTGCCGAAGGTCAATGCTTTCGGATCGCGCCGACGTGACTTCTCAAGTCGGAGGCCCTGCCGATCGGCCATGCGCCGAGCCCGGTTCTCGCGGACTTGATCCGGTCTAGTCATCGTCGTCCCGGCTTCAGCGAAGTGATGGCCCAAAGTGTAGTCGGGGCTATGCTCAGTGGTACGGATAAGGGGGAGAGCTGTGCCCGACCCAGACGGATCAAAAGGCCCGTTCCTCACTAACGAAGATGTCGTCGCGTGGGTTACCGAGCACGTCGATGTCGACGTCGCCACTACGCGAACCGTCTTGGAGGTCGAGGTCGAGTGGATGATCGGAGCGGGCATCATCGCGCATGGCTGCCCGAGTGAGCGGGGGCACGGCTGCAACCACTTCACTCCAAGGTTTCATTCGCGTAAGCAGCTTGAAGAGATCGACTCGACTGACATCGTGGATCCCGAGCACCTGGCGGGACAAGCAGAGGCGCTCGCCGGCATCCCAGCTCCGCTTGCACTTGCGATCCTTCATGCCGAGACGGAGTACCTGACTTACCGGCTCTGATGAAGCGGCCTGTTCGCGTCTAGGTGTTCAAATGATAGTGCTCTGAACAGGCACTTCGTCCACGATCACGCAGGAGCGCACGGAACGCCGGCCGAGTGGTACACGTGCCGCCAAACGACGCCGCGCGAGGGAAACAGGGATTCCTTCGGCCATCCGGGCTGATTGACTCCCTCTCCGATGCCGGCTACGCGCTGACCCTCCGCAGCTTCAGGCGCTGCCGGTCGGTTGTCCCGGCCCATATCCCGATCAGCCGGGGGTCCTCCGCCTCGAGGGCGTATCCCAGGCACTCGACCTGCACGGTGCAGCAGTCGCAGAATGCCCTTGCCGGCTCGAGCGACTCGCCACGGGCAGGGAAGAAGTCAGCGGTCCCACGACCCCTGCAGGCGGCTTGGGCGTGCCACGCTGGCCGCCGGAAGAGGCTGTCGATGTCGGGGCGGTCACTCGCCCACGGGGCGGAGCCGAAGCGCACTGCGATTGTCATCGGGTGCTGAAGTTACCGCACGGTCACTCCGGCGAGCACGGATGCCTGGTGCCGGCTCAAAGGGCCGGCCGCTGTCGCAAGCGGCTGCAACCATTCGCGGCAAATATTCGGAACTAGTAGCGACGCCCCCGGCCATCCCGCCAGGGCCGGGGGCGTCGTCGTGCCTGCCGGTGGCCGGGCCGGAGAGCGGTTCAGCCGAAGGCGAGCTCCGGCGCGACGCTGTGGGCGCGGATGAAGCCACAGTTCCCGCAGATCCATACGACGGTGGCCAGCGTGCTCATTGCCAACCGAGGTTCTGGAGCCAGATCGGCGATCTCGCTCATCGGGAACCCGACGAGCCGACCACCAGTCCAGTCGTCGGCCCCGCAGAACGGGCACTCCGTTCGTAAGACGCGGTCGTTGACGGTGTCGATGATCCTCTGCGGCATGACGCCCTCCTTCCTCTGAGTCCACTGCGACGTTGTCGAACGCAGAAAAGGTGAGCGATCTCGTTGACCAGAGAGGGGGTTTCGCTCAGCGTGCATGGGCTAGTGGTCGTAGTATCCCCTCGCGATGGGCGACGAGCGGTCGTACAGGGTTTCGGAGAACGAGCGTGAGCATGTGATTGTGGCCCTGCGGGACCACCTGCTCGAGGGGCGCTTGACGCTCGAGGAGTTCTCGGAGCGTGCCGGCCGAGCACTTCGCGCGGTAGTGGGGCGCGACCTGAGTCTCCTGCTCGCCGACCTTCCATCGCATGGCCCGTCCCGAAGCCTGCCTCGCCGGAAGCGCACCATCGTCACGGGCGGCCTCTTCGCCCACGTGGTGCGGCGCGGGCGTCTACGTCTCGGCCGTCGGACGGTCGCGATCAGCGTGTGCTCCGACATTGATCTCGACTTGCGCGAGGCGTCGATCGATGCCCCCCGCTCTTCTGTGACTGTCGTCGCGGTGTGTGGCAACGTCGATATCTACGTTCCCGAAGGCATCGACGTGGACGTCGTCGGAGTAGCCATCGCCGGTCACCGACGCGATTGGGGCAGGGACGTGAGCATGCCGGACGCGCCCACGGTGCACGTCAGGGCGTTCGGGTTGCTGGGAACGATCGATGTGTGGCGAGTTCCGCGCGACGTCGTCGATGACTACGGAAGCATCATTGACACGCTTCGAGAGGCCCACCGCACTGCCGCACTGCCGGGGGCAGGCGAGAGCACTGGGTGACGAGTTCGAGCCGCTTGCTTCCTTCGGCATTGACAAACGTGACCCACGCGACGAGCCTGCCCACGACCTCGTCGCTCCGGACCCCTACTACCGGGTTCAGTAACTCCCGCGAGCTCGAATGGCTCGGCACTGGTAATACCCACTGCGTGGTGTCGAGGTGCCACAGCCGACCGCCCCGTATCGGCTGGGTATGAATCCGCCTCAGCCGGGAGCGGGCGATGGCGATACTTCAGCTCGTGCGGGCGTTGCGGGAGTTGCGGCGTGGAGGGAAGGCCTGAGGCGCCACGCTGTCTCTTAACGCCGGTCAGGACCGTCCGTCTCCTGCTCTCGGGCTATCCGTCCACCGAGGCTCACGGCGCCTGTCTGAGGCCTCTCGCTCTTTGACCAGCATCTGTCCGCGATACTCGGCCAGTGTGCGCCAGTGCTCGATTTGGCGGAGAGCCTCGCGCAGCTCGACGAGGAGGCGGTCACGTTCCGCCTTCATCTCACTGAGCTGCGTGCGGCTGTGCTCTCGTTCGTTGGATAGAAATACCGGCTCGTCGCGCTCGGGCATCGTTGCTCTCGCTTCCTCGCGAGAGTCACGAAGGCACGCCCCGGCTCCTCGCAAGCCCATTGGGGTCGTCCTCCTTATATCGACATTCCGGTCAGGAACATGACAAGCACCAACGGAGCTGTCCGCTGGCCGGCGTTCAAAGCGCGCACTCGACGATGTGAGCGTAGGGTGAGCGATGGTGGCAGAGGAGCAGGCAGAGGCGCCGGCCTATGCCATGGTTGCGGAGTTAACGACGGTCAAGTCGTCTCCGCGCCGTCCTATCTTTCGCCGAGGTCGGAAGGCAACGGTCTGGCACCTGGCAACGATCCTTCCGACACGAGAATTGAGTGCCGCGACCATCTGCGGCGAGCCGATCTCGATATCCCTACCCCCGCGGCCATTCGAGGGATGGGACACGGTGCAGAGATGTCCGAGATGCGAGGCTCGGTTCGGGAGCGAAGGCCAGGACCAGTCCTAAACGCGACAACGTCCCCCGGGCGGAACCGGGGGACGTGGCGGCCTCGCGAGTTCTGCCCAGCCTACGTATAACCCGTTCACCTTCGGCGCGGCTGCGGACGGCTCCGCGCTTGCTGACGTCTGCTCACTCTCCCGAGCAAGCCCGGGAGCTACGTCGGCGGTAGACGCCGCGTTACCGACCGGCGACAGAAGCGGCGCCCCTTTGTGTTCACCAGCGGTGACCCCGGCTCCGGCTGTTGCTCCCCCGGAGCCGGGGACCACGCAAGGCCTAGACGCCCCCGCGGGCTGCGCTGGCAGAAACGTTTTCCGGCGGTCCGGGACCGCTCCCACTGAGCTAACGGCGCGATCATACGCGGCTGAAATGTGGCTTCCTAGAGGACAACCTGGGGAATAGGGCCGAATTCTGTTGATAGCGGGGTTTACGTTCAGACGCGCAGCCCCCCGTCCCCCTCGAGGATCGCCGCGGCCGGGTTGGATTGCTCCTACGCCTGGGTTACCTGGAGTCGAGGCTTACAACTCGCGCTCGCGCACGACTGACAACATCGGAGGAGGCGGAGGCAGGTTCCTACGGTTGAACGGAGTCGGGTTCGCGCACGACGCTCGCCGGAGGTGACGGCGTGAGGTCCCTACACCAGTGACGTAGTTGGTCGGCCGTCGATTCGATCCCGAGACCGTGGAGATAGCGGTTGATTTGCTTCGAGATGTTCTTGGGCAGGTATCGGCCGCCGCGGGATCGCTGGAACACCGGACCGCTGGGGGGCATGGGGAGAGCGTGGAGCGCTTGCAGGACCTCCGGGTGAAGAGGAAAGGTCCGCTCCGTGCCGCCATAGCGCCGTGTCACGCGCAAGAGCATCTCCGCTTCCATCACGTCGTTGCGCTCGAGGATGGCGATATCCATGCATTTGAGACCCAGGCTGCCGAGCAGGAGGAAGCAGCGCATCTGCGGGTCGGCCAGCCCGAGCGCACGAGCCAAGTCCTCGTTCGGCACTCGTGCCGCTTGCCGGCGCCGCCATCGTTCGCGGTCGTAGACGGCTTGGGCTGCGAGGCACGGGGCACACGCGGTTTCGTGAGCGCGATGGTGCCTCCCGTACCCGGCCACGGTCCCGCATGCTGTATCCCCGTCGCTGGCCCCAGGAATTCGACGGAGCAGCGCTGCTGAGGTGACGGGGGCGAGTTCGGCGTGAAGGGATCGAATATGGTCCGCGACGACCTTGCGGGCACGGTGGGCGTCTGGGTGGTCGAAGGTCATCCAGCCGCACACGAAGCACTCGCCCGCGGCGCCTGCGTACCAATGTTGTGCGGGGTGCTCGCTCACCGACCAGACCTCTCCGAGCTCGTCGAGATGAAGCCGTACGTACGGCCCAGCTGCGAAAGCTCCCGCGGTCGGAACATCGGCCGCCTTCTTGTCGGGCTCAGTGTCCGTCTCGACGGGTGGCGCAAACTCGAGCACCGGGACGCCGTTGAGCGCCGGCTCGACGTTGACCGCCGGTGCATCTCGTCGACCGACGAGCGCCAGGAGTGCCACGAGCGCGTCCTCGATCCGGGCGACGCGCATGTCGAGCCGCTCGAGCGAGACCTCGCTCATGACGCCGCCCTCGGCACCCGCAGCGCGTTGATCGCCGGCGCCGCTTTGGTCGGGTCGAAGGCCGCGTAGATGGCGGTCGTGAGCGGGGACTGGTGGCCCATGAGCTCCTGAGTAAGGCGCAGATCCTGGCTGACCCGGTAGACGTTGCTGGCGAAGGCGTGTCGTAGCTGATGCGCTGTCGCCTCGATGCCGAGACTGTGCAAGTAGAGGTTGATCTCGTGCGACACGTTGTACGGGTGGCAGCGCCCTCCCTGAGGCAGTTTGAACAGGGGTCCGCTTGCGGGTAACGGCAGACCCCGGAGGGCCGTGAGCACGCTCTGATGCAACGGCAACATGCGCTCGTTGCCCCCTTTGCCCATCGTGATCTGGAGAAGCATCTCGTTCTCGATCACATCGTCACGGTCGAGCCCCGCGATCTCCTGGCAGCGAAGACCTTGCAGGCTGCCGAGCAACAGGAAGCAGCGCATCTGAGGGTCGGCTATCCCGAGGGCGAGGGCGAGATCGTCGTCGGTCATCGGCCGTGGAAGCTGGCGTCGAAGCCGTGGCCGGGCGATCCTCCGCGCCGGGTTCTCGGACAGGTAGCCCATGTCCTCGGCCCAGTCGTAGAAGCAACTCAGCATCGAGATCAGCCAGTACCTGCGTCGGGCCCAGGTGGCGTGGCTGGCCTTCCGGCCCCGCTTCTTGTCGGTCTTGGCCATGTGAGCGTCGATCCACGCCTCGATGCTCTCCCGGGAGGCCCCGGCAAAGCCCGCAGGGTTCTCCCGGAGGAAGATCTTGAGGGCGTAGTCGTACTTCTCCAGGGTCGTCGGAGAACGGCCCCGCCTCGTCTTGTCTCGCACGTACAGCCGCAGCAGTTCCAAGTCGGTAGGTGCCGGCTCTTCGGGCTCGAGGTCGGCATGGTCGACGCCGTCGTCGCCCTCCACCTCCTCGAACGGTTCGGGCTGGCCGAACATCACCCTCGGGTTGCGGAGCACCTTCTCCAGCGCGATCGCCAGGCGCACGACCTTGCCGGCGTCGTACCAGTTGTGCGCCTCGACGAACCTCACGAGCTCGAGAGGCGCCGGCGCCTGACGGTCGCTGCGCTCCTGGCAGACGTCGTCGGCCCACGCCTCGAACAGCTCGGTCAAGCTGGCTACGGTCGGGTTCCCTAGCGTGCCCGGATGGCCGGTCAGCCGCACGAGCTTGTCGTGCAGGACTTGGTGGTTCCACTCGCAGTTGCAGTTGTCGTTCTGCCAGCGAGCACGGCGCGCGCCCCAGTTGCACGCTGCCATCGACTCGAGAAGCTGCGCCCAGTCGACGCACGCTGCGAGCTGCTTCTTGGCGAAGCGCAGCTCGCGCGTTGCCTCGCGCGGCACTTCGGGCAGCGACCATGGAGAGTCACCAGGGCCTCGTTGAAGAAGCTCTCTGCCTCCTGGCGCCGCTCTTCTAGCCCCGAGGCGAACGCCCAGGTCGTCTGTTCCACGTCCATATCCGCGGAGTCTCGGCGCCGACCGTTAGACCCACCCGAACACTTCGTCAGCCCGTGCGCCCATCTCGAGGACGAGCTTGCGGGTCTCTTCGTCGAGCGGACGCTCGAGCAACCGGGCACGGACCCGGGCGTGCTCAATGATGCTCGCGTCGATCTTGTCTTCCTCGCTCGGCAGCACGAGGGAGGGACGCGCGTATTCGGCGAGGTCAGAGCGCGTCATCGCCCCGCCAGCCGGGCGGCACGCGAAGGCTGCCATCGCGGCGAGGGTGTCCTCGAGGATCCAGACCCGGTCGGCGAGCTCCTTGAAGGTGCAGGCAGCTCTCAGTTCTTCGAGCTCGGACAGAGAAGAACCCGCCTCCGAAACATCGGCGGCGGGAACGGAACGGATAGCTTTAGCCACTGTCGGGCCTCCAGTCAGCTTGGTGGTTCGGCAGCCTCGGTCGGAGTTCACTCTCCGGCCGGGGCACTTGTCTTGCTGGGGGAATGATGCACCTCATCAGGCGCGGCGTCAATAGCGGCACGCGTTTGCACGCTTCGGGAGTGGGTACATTCTGTTCACGGGCGCGTCCTCCGGTCTGTGCGCAAATTGGCCGGAGGACCACTCGGGTGCCCGGCGGTCTGAAGGGAGAAGGGTGCCAACCGCCCGCAGGAGTCTTCGCAGCGATCTCGAGCGGGCTGGACACGAGCTGCGGCAAGCCCGAGACCTACGTGCGGCGCACGCTGCCCTCAAGTCGGCCGAGCGGACGATGAGCAGCCACGCTAAGCCTGCCGCACGGCGCACGCTCCGGGCCGGTAACGGACTTGTGCAGCGAGTGCTTAGGAAGGTGCGCGTGCTGCGCTGAGCGGCCCAGCCGTAACGTTCTCGGAACGCTCGGGGCCTAGGGTGCGTCAGGTGGGCGAGGCTCAGCAGGCACGCGGCGAGGCTGTCGCCCCAAGCGAGTCTGGTTCGCGGCGCCTTCGGCTTGCGTCTCCCACCACCGCAGTAATTCTGGGCACGGTCACATTGTTACTGGTCATCGCCGCGATCCCGCTCGCCGGCCTGGTACATGAGTTCACGATCGCCGAATTCGGGCCGACCGTCGTTGTGATGGCTAACGCGCTGGTGGGCGTCGTCGTGGCAGTCCGTCAGCCCCGTCAGCCCATGGGGTGGCTACTCATCAGCATTGCCGCGTTCTTCGCCGCAAGCATCGACGCCTCGTTCTATTCCCTGCTCGACTACCGGATGCATCATGGAACCCTGCTGCTGGGCGCCGTGGCCGTGCTCCTGCAACCGAGCTGGGCACCCACGATCGTCCTCCTCGGGTTGACAATCCTTCTCTTCCCAGATGGTCGGCTGCCGTCTCGGCGCTGGAGGTGGGTGCTCTGGCCTTACCTTGTGGTAGGCACGCTGTGGGTTCTGGGTGCAGTGTTCATCGCGGCTCAGGTGATCGTCGAGCACCGAGTCCACCTCGACTCCGGCGGCAATCTCACTGCCCTCAGTGGCTCGACACCCCGCTACCAGTGGTGGAACACAGTCCAGGACCTCGCCTTCCTCACTCTTGTGCTGAGTTGGTCGTCCTGGTTGGTCCACCTGTTCGTCAGCTTTCGGCGCTCGACCGGCGAGCGTCACGAGCAGCTGAAATGGCTGGCTGGTGGAGCCGGGTGCTGCATCGTCTCCCTCCCGGTTCTCCTCGCTGCGGGGAGCAGCTGGTCGTCCGTGTCCTCCAAGGTTCTGGGCGTCGCCGCCCTCGTCGGTATCACCGCCCTGCCGATCAGTATCGGGATCGGCATCTTGAAGTACCGCCTCTACGAAATCGATCGCGTCATCAGCCGTACGTTGTCCTACGCCGTAGTCACCGGACTCGTAGTCGGGGTGTACGTGGGCATCATCACTCTCGTGACAAGAGTCCTCGGCTTTCACACACCGGTGGCGGTCGGGGCCTCGACCCTTGTAGCCGTTGCCCTGTTTAACCCGCTTCGACACCGCGTCCAGCGCATCGTCGACCGTCGTTTCAACCGCGCCCACTACGACGCCGAGGTGACCATCGCTGCTTTTACAGCACGACTGCGGGACGCCATTGACCTCGAGACGGTGCGCAGCGAGCTGCTCGAGGTCGTCAACCGCGCCGTCGAGCCGGCACACGCGTCGGTGTGGATGCGGCAGCGGAAGTGAGGCGCCGAGCGAGGAGAGCGCCAGGGGCGACAAGCGGCTGAGTCGCAACTAACGTTTCGGAGGTTGCCGGACGGTGGTGCGGCTGGCCGAGGCAGACGGGTCTACCATGAGTGCTCAAGACGAGGGGAAGGGAGCAGCGATGGAAAAAGTCGACCACACCGCTGACCCCTCCCGAGGGGACGGACCCTCAGTGGTGGGAGAAGATCGAAATAGCGAAGCAGGTCCGGGAAGTCACGCGAGTGAATCGGAGGAATCGTCAAGAGTTGTGGATAGACCCTCCCGCTGATCACGCGGCGGCTTCCTGATCGGACTGCTTGGCGCGCTCGACCATCACCCCCTTTTCGAACTTGGCGCCGGCGCGCACGAGCGCGACGAGATGCGGGGCATTCACCGAGCGCCAGCGTTCCTCGGCCGCTTCCATGAGTTTGAAGGCCATGGCGAGACCGGCCGCTTTGGATCCCGGTCCTTTCGTGACCCGTGTTCTGAGCCGCACCGTCGAGAAGGTCGACTCGATCGGGTTCGAGGTCTTCAGGTGGATCCAGTGCTCGAGCGGGAAGTCGTAGAACGTCAGCAGCTCGTCGAGGTCGTCGGTGATCTTGGCGGTCGCCTTCGGCCATTTGCCGCCCAGCTCGTGACTGAAGGCCTGAGCGGCGATCCGTGCGTGCTCTTTGTCCTCGGCGTCACGGATCTCCGACAGGAGCTTCTTCGCGAGCGGCTTGATCGAGGCCGGCAGCACCCCAAGGACGTTCGCCGCCTTGTGAAACCAGTCGCGCTGCTCGCGGGTCTCGGGGAAGACGAGCCGGAGCGCCTTCCAGAACCCGAGCGCCCCGTCGCCGACGGCCACCATCGGAGCTTTCATGCCGCGGTGACCCAGGTCACGCAGCAGTGCCTCCCAGGCATCTGCGGACTCCCGGTGGCCCTCTCCGATGGCGACGAGCTCCTTGTGGCCGTCGTGGCGAACTCCCACCACGACAAGAGCGCACAGGCGGGCCTCTTCGAGACGAACGTTGAAGTGCACGCCGTCGACCCAGATGTAGACGAAGTCCCGATCGGCAAGCGACCGGTTCATGAATGTCTCGTGCTCGGCCTGCCAGGCCACACATGAGCCGCCCGACCGCGGAGGCCGAGAGCCCGGCTGAGGAACCGAAGAACTCCTCGAGGGCCGGGACGAAGTCCTTGGTCGACAACCCGTGCAGGTACAACAACGGCAGCACCTCGGTCACCTTCGGCGACTTCCGGCACCACGGAGGCACGATCGAGGACTTGAAGCCCATCTTGTCCCCGCTCTCGGGGTCGACCCGGCGGTCGTCGACACGCGGTGCCTCGATCTCGATGGCCCCAGCAGAGGTCGTCACCTTCCGGGCTCGCGCGTGTCCGTTGCGCACCACGAGCCGGTGGCCCTCATCGTCGAGCACGCTCGCGTGGCTCTCGACATAGGCATCCACCTCGGCCTCGAGCGCGACCGCCAGCATCTGGCGCGCTCCCTGCCTGCAGATCTCGTCCAGTATCGACGCAGCGTCCTCACGCGCGTCGCCGTTGGTCACTACGCTCAACATTGGCGTTCCTTCCTCGCCGGAGCTCGAACTCCGGCGCTCTTCTTCTTTTTGGTCAAGAAGGAAGGTACGCCGCGCCCTCGATCGGGTGGGCGATCCACAACTTCAGGTCATACCTCAACTGGACAAGGCCACGCTCCAGCCAAAGCTGCTTCCCGTGTTCTCATCGCAGCCCTCCCCTTGATTGCTGGTCGTCAGCTTCGCCTGCTGTTTCCAGGTCGCGCCGGAACGGACGAATACCCATGCAGCTCCGTCGCCGTCGTCGTCGCCGGAACCGCCGACGAGGAGCGTGCTCCCGTCCGCGGACACTGCCACGCTGTCACCGAAGAGGCCACCAGCTCCCGTGTTGTTCTCGTTGTTCGGGGTCAGCTTCGGCCCTTGCTGGTGGAAGGGGTTGGTGGTCTCAGCTCCCGCCAACAGCGCCGAGACCTGGCCCCGAACAGCCGCCGGCAAGCCCGTCAGATCCGATCCGCCCCCCGGTGGAGACTCATGGGCGACGCCCCGACCTCGGGCACCAGAAGACCGGCCACAACCACTGCCACCGCCACAGCGCATCGCCACCGCACCAAAACGACCTCCCTCACAAGAGCAGAACTCCAACACAAGCCCGGCCCGCGATCAGTACCGCCAGGCCGACGGCGGTCGTGGGAGTCGCCGACCGGAAGCTGCGTTCTCCGACGTCGCTAATCATCGCCGTCTGCTGCGCGTCGCCCACGGAGCGCAAACGTAAGCCGCGAGCGTTCCGAAAACGTTACGGCTGGGCAGCTCTCAACGCGGGCCGCCCTCACTCTCGCCGCAGGATCCACACCGACGTGTGCGCCGGCTCGACAGCCCGGTTGACGACCTCGAGCAACTCGTTCCGCATCGTCCAACGCCGCAGTGCGGGAGGCACGTCCGAGGTCGAAAACCCGAAAAGAGGATCTAGCACTCTGTACTCGAGAGTGCTAATAATTCACTTGCCGCCGTCAAGCGGGCATGAGGGCAGAAGCCAGCGACTTGAGGAGGTGATGGTCATGGCTCTTGTGCGAAGTGACCCTTTCCGGGACGTCGATCGTCTCTTTCAGCAACTCCTGGCAGGTCAGAACGGTGTTCGATCTATGGCTATGCCGTTGGACGCGTATCGCAAGAACGATTCGTTCCTCATTCGGCTTGATCTTCCCGGCGTAAGAACGGACTCGATCGAGCTCACCGTCGAAGACAACGTCTTGACGATCAAGGCCGATCGGCCCGCTCCGCCGGCCTCGGAAGGAATCGAAGCAGTGATCACAGAGCGTCCGTTCGGCACGTTCGCCCGTCAGGTGTTCCTCGGCACCAATTTGGATACCGAAAACATTAAGGCCGACTACGAGTCCGGAGTACTTAGCCTGGCCATTCCGGTCGCCGAGCATGCAAAGCCTCGACGGATCGAAGTCACGCCTCGACCCGATCAGCAACAACTGTCGACCTGACCGGGGGCAACGAAAGCTACGGGGTCGAGGTTGAGGACGTCGTCGGCGATCCTGGTCCCGTGCTGTTGACATTCGTCGGCTGTCCAGGTGGATTGCTACACGCGGCCAGCGATGCCGCCAGTAGTGCCCTCTTAGGTCCAAAACCGCTGGTCAGTCGAGAAACGGATTGCACCGGCCACGATCTTGCAGGGCCACGTGGAACCGGCATAATTTTGTGCGGTCCGCAGGGAAACCACACCCCGCCTCTGACGCGGGTGAGTAGAGCAAAGTTAGGAGCAGGTCGACTCAGACTTATTCAGGGAGGTGGAAGGGATGGATAGTGAACCCGAGAGGTTTTCGGCACATCTAGCTCACCTTGATGGCAATGCCATCGTTCTACTGCACGGGGAGTTGGACTTGGCCTCGGCATCCGAATTCCGAAATGCTCTGGAAGATCTCTTGGCAGTGGGGGGACCGCCCGAGATTGTGGTTGATCTGGCAGAACTCGATTTTCTTGACTCCTCCGGGCTCGCCGTGCTCATCACCGCCCAAAAGGCGCTGAGCGATCAGAATCGACGTCTTGTCATCCGATCGGCCAAGCCCAACCAACTGAAGGTGTTTGAAGTGACCGGGCTCATGGACTTTCTGAACGTCGAGCCTCCCAACGAGGTAAAACTGCGGTTTGGATCGCGCCTACCGTTGCCACCCGAAGCGGTCTCGAACCGATGATCCATTAGGCCAGAATCGCGGGCTGCCCGACGCGTGCGGGAATCGACGGAATCAGTCAGCGGAGCCAAGCGGCACGGAATCCCTCACCGTGTGCGCAAACTCCGCTCCCTTCCTGGCCGCGCGCTCGATCGCTTCTCGAGCGTGTTCCGAGGTCTCGGTATCACTCAACCGATGGAGGATCTCTTTCACCTGTTCGCCGATCTCTTTCACCTGGTCGCCGAGGTCTGCCTCGTGTATCCGAGTCGCACCAGCGGTCGCGGCCGATTTGATGCGGTCCGCCGCGATCGGGGTCATGGCAGCCGCCCGCCGGCCAGCCACGCCGGCAAGTCTCGACCCTTCACCGAACAGATCCAAAATCGCCCCGGCGCCGACGCCGGTCAACCCGCCGATGATGAGTCCTTTCCAGGTGTTTCTCATCGGGATACCGTGTCCTTCGCCTTGCGGGCAGCGTCCTTGACTTCCGTTCCGGCACGCTTCGAGACCGCCTTGACCTGATCAGCCTTGCCTCGCGCCTCGAGGCCCTTGTCGTCAGTTGCCTTCCCGATAACTTCCTTTGCCCTGCCCTTCGTCTCTTGTGCTTGGGTTGCTACTCTGTCGGCCACTTCTTGTCCTCTCACGACGCCACCGCCAGCCGGCGGCAACTTCTCTTGGTGAAAATCTTTATGCCCCGACTCAGACATCTGTAATCACCACAGGACCGGCGAGTGCAGGCAAGGCGCCGAGGTGCACTCGTGGCGCGCTCCAATTCTCTTCCGACGCGGCGAGTATGTGCGGATTCCGAGCCATTTCGGACACCAGTTCCGATCGAATCCGTACACCGATTCCGACGTTTTCGTACACCCACGTGAGAGAGTCGCCGCGCACGCTGGCGTGACGTAGGACCTGCTCGGCAGGCTCCTCGGACAAGTCCCGTCCGAGGAGCGCCGTTGCCCAGACCCCGTGTAGCCATGCGCAAGATCCGAGATGTGGCTCGCCGATTTCCTCCAAAGTGATTGTGCCGTCGATGAGGTAGCGGCGCCTGAACTCGAGGACGCCGGCGATCCGCTCGTCCGCATCAATTGGCCAGCTGCGGGGAGGACAAGCATCTGACCATCCCCCCTCTGGCCGGACACCTCGATTAGGAGGTATCCATGCCAGCAGTGACCGAAGAGACCAAGCCGACCGGCCGCCGGCGAGGGAGGTATTCCCGCGAGTTCCGGCGTGACGTCGCGGCGGTCGTGATCGGCCAGCACCGCGCCATAGCGGACGTCGCGAAGGAGCTCGACCTCGTAGAGCAGACCGTCGGCAACTGGGGCCGCCAGGAGCGCGTCGACCGGGGGGAGCGAGAGGGAACGACGACCGAGATGCGCGAGGAGAACGCCAGGCTTCGGCGGGAGGTGAAGCGCCTGACGATGGAGCGCGACCTGGAGCCGGGACGACGCACCTGCGGCGACATCACCTACGTCCCGACGGGCGAGGGCTGGCTCTACCTCGCCGACGTGCTCCACCTCGCCGACGTGCTCGACCTCGGCAGCCGCCGAGTGATCGGCTACTCGATGGCCGACCACATGCGGAGCGATCTCGTCGCTGAGGCCTTCGAGATGGCGATTACGACACGAGGCGGCGAGGCGGCCGGCACGATCTTCCACCACCACCGGGGCAGCCAGTACATGTCGAAGCACTTCCGTCGTCTCTGTCGGCGTCACTGCATCGCTCAGTCGGTCGGCCGGATTGGGTCGTCGGCCGACAACGCTGTGGCCGAGTCGTTCTGGGCGAGCCTCATGCGCGAGCTCGCGCATCGCTACCGCTTGGCCACGAGAGCCGAGGCGATGGCGGCGATCACCACCTGGATCCGCCGCTATAACGCCGTCCGGCTGCACTCGAGCCTCGGCAACGTCCCGCCGCTTGAGTGGGAGCTCAGATATGGGCAAACGGCCTTCAGGACGGCTCAGGCAGCGTGAGACCGGGCCACGAGGTTGAGGTTGAGCAGCAGTCGTTCGACCGCCGATCGGCGCCGATCCACGGAACCGCGTATCTCCCAGCGATCGCCCCGAGGCTCGGAGTGGTGGTCATCGGAGGATCCGGTGGGAGTGAGCCGACCTACGTCGCCCGAGCACTCGCCGAAGAAGGCGTGGCAGCAGCTCTCTCACTTGCTTACTTCGGCCGCCCCGGCCTGCCACCCAACCTCTCGGCGATCGACCTCGAGTACTTCAAGGCCGCACTCGACTTACTCGCCGAGCGTCTCGGCCCAGGCGTGCCCCTCGCGCTGATCGGCATGTCTCGGGGCAGTGAGGCGGCAATGCTGACCGCCGTACATCTCGGAGCCGGCGTTCGGGGCGTGCTGGTAAGCGTCCCGGGCAATGTCGTGGCCGGCGGGCTTCCCTCCGGCGGACCGGCTTGGCTTCTTCGCGGTCGGCCGCTCCCGTGGGTGGAGGAGGCAGGTCCGGAATGTGACGACCCGGCGGCGCTCATCCCGGTCGAGAAGGTCCCCGGACCGATCATGCTCGTGTCGGCAGGAAGCGACGGCGTGTGGCCGTCGGCGCCCATGGCGCGTGCCATCTCCGAGCGGCTTTGTGAGCACGGCGACCGTCACGGCCACGTGTCGCTGGAGTATCCCGATGCTGGCCACGCTCTCGGCTACCTGGTTCCCGACCTGCCCGATGGCCTCTTGCCGCCAGGCGTCCCAGATGACACCGCCACCCGCAACGCTCGTCTTGACGCGTGGCCGCGCGTCATCGAGTTCCTGCGACACCGCGTCTTATGATTACAAGTTGTCCGGTCGGCGGGAGGGCCAATCCTGCTCCGCCCGCCAGCGGGAGCACCCGACGTCGCAAAGCCGGGACGGCTAATGAGCTAGCGGTGTCGCCGTTGGCCAACGTGGGTCCCTGGCGTGAACGACGCGCCCCGGACGACCTGGCCGTCGAACGCTTGTGGCACGGTTTTCAAGTCTGGCCTGGGGGCGCTTCGCCGGGAGAAAAGCGACCCATGTCTGCCCCAACCTTCTTGCCGACGTTGACCACATGCAGGTAGATCTCTTCGAGGAGGTGGGTGCGACCGGCGCACCCGCGCTCGCTCAAGCGGCCCGGCCGCCGCGGTTGTTGCATCTACGCGCGGCCAAGCGCGGGGCGAGTACGGGTGCGCCCCATACAATGAGCGCCCCGGTAACGACCAACCGTGTCCCAGCCGAGGAGGCCAGGCTCAGCTCGGCTTCGCGTAATCCGCCATTCCTGAGAAGTCGAGCACGACGCAGGGCTCGTCGCCGACGGTCCAACCGTCATGCCCAGCGGGTATGGAGACGACGTCTCCCGGGCCGATCTCGAGCTCGGTGCCGTCGTCCATCAGAATCCGTTGACGACCAGAGACCACGTACCCCATGTGCGCCGCCTGGCAGCTATCGGTGCCGGCAATCGGTTTCACGTGGTCGGACCATTTCCAACCCGGTTGGAACGTTGCACGCCCTACGACGCCGCCGGCAATGGTCACGAGTTCCACCTGCCCCTTATCAGCGAAGGGACGCGTCTCATCCGCGTTGTCGAAGCGCTTGCGTTCGAGTCCTGCCATAGCTGCCCCCATTCACTCGCACGGTCTGTCACCGAAAAAGTTATCTCTGCTTATGGGCGTCGTCACGTTCTCGTCGCACGGGGCAGATCGGTTGGGGTGAACCGACACGGCAGCGACGAGATGTCGTCGATGAACGGGTCCGCGACGTAGACGAGCTCGCCCGCGACCTCCAGGTCGGGCAGGCGCTCGAACAGCTCGCGGAAGAAGACCTTCAGTTCCAGACGGGCGAGATGGGCCCCGAGGCAGAAGTGCGGACCGCTCGACCCGAAGCTGACGTGCTGGTTGGGTGACCTCGTGATGTCGAATCGCTCCGGATCGGCGAAGACCGTATCGTCGCGGTTGGCAGAGGGGTAGATGACGAGCACGTTCTCGCCTGCACTGATCGCCTGGCCGGCGATCTCGGTGTCGACTGCCACCTTGCGCCGCATCGAGATCACGGGAGCCGACCAGCGGAGGATCTCCTCGATCGCCGTCTCCGCCATCTTCTCGTAGTGGTCTTGCCAGGCGAGACGTTGGTCCGGATGCTCGCCGAGAGCGGCCATGCCATGAGCGGCGGCAAGCGCCATCGTGTCGCTACCACCCGTCAGCACGAGCCAGAACGTGACGACGACGTCCTCGTCGCTCAAGCGAGTGCCGTCGGGCCCCTCCTGCACGATCGCCGTCATGAGGTCGTCGGCGGGAAGCCTTCGTCGCTCCTCTGCGAGTTCCTGGGCGAAGCCCCATACCTGGAGCGCACTCTCGAGGCAGTCGTCGAAGGAGCTGGCGCTGCCGAAGCGGACCGCTTCGTGCACGAGCCGGGAGACTCGCGGGCGGGCGTCCTCTGGAACTCCGAGCAGATCGTGCATCACGGTGGCCGGAAGAGGCGCAACGATGTCACGGTAGAAATCGCACTCGCCTGAGGCCGCCACCTTTGAGATGCACTCCGCGGCGCGCTCTTTGATCGAGCCCTCGAGCCGCCTCATGACGCGCGGAGTGAAGGCATGGGCGATGTGCCGGCGAAGGGCGGTGTGCTGCGGAGCGTCGAGACTGATCCAACCGTCGTAGCGGTACTGGATATCGAGAGGGAGGTTGTCATAGAGCATGACGCCCTCTCCGGAGCGGAAGGTAGCGGTGTCACGGTGTATCGCGCGTACGTCGTCGTAGCGGGTTACGGCGTAGTAGCCGCCGGGCTCGGTACCGTTGCGCGGCGCCCAAGTTATCGGCGGCGGCTGCCACGAGACCGGCCGCACCGCGCGGAGGGCGGCGAAGGCGGCAAACCGTTGTCTCCTTGGCAGCTCCCAGAAACAGGGGTCCGACAAATTGACGTCCGCTGCCCCCACACGGCTGCCAGTCACGAAGACACTCCTCCCGCCTCGACGTGGACCGTTCCAGGAGCAAGGACCATAGCCCTTCCGGTGATAGGGGCGGAAGGACGCTTTTGAATCCCGGCGCGCCGACGAGGCGCCCGTCGGTGCGGCATTACTCGTCGTGTGCGCGATCGGGGTAACCTGCGCTGGACATCGCTGAGGGGGGTCTTCGTGTCCAGAGTTCTTCGCCCGACCAGATACGTTGGCGCGCTTGCCACGGTCGTGTTCGCGGCCGGCCTTCTCGTAGTCGGAATCGCTGCGCCGGCACTGGCCGGCAGCGGAGGGGTGCCCGTGAAGGGCACCGTCGGACTCAACGGCGTCGCCTGCGTGTCAGCAAGCAAGTGCTTTGCGGTCGGCGACCTTCAGCAACCGTCCACCATCCGCGGCGCCATTGTGACCATAACGTCGGGCCGGCCGGGGACGCCCACGCTGGTGAACGGAGCCAACGAGCTCAACGCCATCTCTTGCTCCTCGGCGAGCAACTGCTACGCCGTCGGGTTCAACCAGCTCGCCGACGGCGTCGTGGTCCACATCGCGGGCGTTTCGCAGTCGCCGCTTGCTGTCCCGACGGTCAATTCGTTCACTGGTGTTGCCTGCGTCAATGCCACTCTGTGTTACGCGGTGGGGACGGTCCACAACAAGAAGGGGACCCTTGTGGTCACCATCTCGAATGGCAGGGTCACCCGCCAGGCGTTCGTGAGCAAAATGGCGACGCCTTTCGGGATCGCGTGCCGGTCTGCCGGATTCTGCCTCGTTGTCGGCGGCGGCATCGCCCGCATCGGCGAGCCAGGGGCCGTTGTGACCGTGTCCCACGGCAAACCTGGCAAGGTCAGGACGACGACTGCCACAACCGAATATTTCGGGGTCGCCTGCCCCAAGGCGACTACTTGTTACGCAGCCACCAGCGTTGGAACCGATGGGGGAGTGGTGACCGTGAAGGGCGGCGTTCCCGGCGCTCCCCATAAGGTAGTCACCAGTACAGGGCTCAAGGCAGTGGCATGCGCGAGCGCGACGACGTGCGTAGCTGTCGGGGGGTTCTTTGGCACCTCGGGCTCCGCCGGCACGTTGGTGAGGCTGACCAACGGCACCCCCGGCGTGGACACGCACGTGAAGGGATTCGGCGGCATCGCCGGCGTGTCGTGCAGCTCGGGCGGGAAATGCGTGGCCGTCGGGGCCAACGATGAGATGACCGAGGGCTTCCTCACCGCTTTCAAGATCTGACCGTCAGCGCACTGCACAGCTCGCGCTGCCGCCGTGGTGTCCCGGCGGCGGGTTGCTTGGGAACGCCGCTGCCAACGCGTCGGCGATGTCCGCAGAGCGAAACACCGACCCGACCGAGGAGTAGTGAATCCCGTCTGAGACGAACCAGCCTGGTCTCGCGATCGATGCCCAGCTGTAGACGCGCATGTTCGGATATCTGCCGCAGGCGGCCAGAAGTGCGCGGTCCCAGCTCTGCATATTCGACTCTGCGTAGGCGCCGCTACTGAGCAGCGATATCACGTTGACCCACATGACCGGCTGGCCGCCGGTGATCGACATCATCTCTTGAATGCGGCTCGCAGCGTTCGTGTTGGAACCGACGGCGATATTGGCCGCGTCGTTGGTGCCGAGGGCGATGACCCAGCACCCGCGGTACTTCTGGGCGACGAGCTGCTGCGCCACCTCGTATCCATTCGCCTGACCCTGCAAGGTCTCAACTATCGAGCGGGCACCGGAGATCTCGAGGATGACGCTGCGCACACCGACCCGCCGGTACTGCGCCGGAAGCTGTTGGGAGGGGCTGATGTAGTCATTGGACACCAGGCTCTCGGAGGTGGAGTCCCCGATGTGGACGACAGACGTGCAACTCGTCATCGGCTTCGAAGAGATGGTGCTGGTAGTAGTCGATGACTGTGCCGTCGTTGGCGGCTCGGTGGTGGAGGCCGGCACAGTTGTAGTCGTGGTCGAAGTCGAGGTCGACCGCGACCCAGACTTGTGTACGCGCCCGATGCTCGTTGCCCCGCAAGCAGCTAACAGCGACCCGGCCAAGATCACACAAACCAACGCGGCAGCGGGTACATCCCTGGACCGAACCCGAACCGAGCTCCTCATCCTGCCTTCCCGATCTCGGGCGCTGACTCCAATCCGACAGGCGGAGCGTACTCGCAGGTCCGTCCGACGACCCGACGCCCTCAGATCGCGAAAGAGCAGCGGAAGCCAGGAGCCGGAGAGAAGCAGGAGCAGTAGATTGACCCGCGGCACGTCTTCGCCGTCCGCGGCGCCGGGGATTCACGCTCGCGGCTCAACTGAAGGGCAAGTGACAGATGCTCGTAGCAACGAATGTCATCAGCAGTGCTTGGATCGCACTTTGGGCGGTGCTCTACTTCGTCCTCATCGTGACTCTCGGTCTGCTTTCGATCAGAAAAGGTCACTGGGTGATGTTCATCATCGGGATCTTCCTGCCGATCTTCTGGCTGATCGGGGCCCTGATGCCAAGCAGGAGGCCGCGGTAGCACGGGGCTTGCGGAGCCATCGAGACGATGAACGAGTTCGAAGGTCACCAAACGGAGGGAGCGTCGATGTCGGATTCAGTTCCCCCGAGTCGGCCGGTTGAGGTGCCGCCTCTCACGCCGGCGGAGCGCGCCGCTCGCGGTAAGGCGGCGCGCTTGCAGGTACCGAGGTCCAGTCAGGCAGTCTACGAGCCGGCGCCGTCTAGGCCCGATCCGGTAGCACTCCTGGAAGAGCAGGCAGAGTCACGTGTTCCCGAGTTGGTCCCAATCCGGTACGGCAGGATGCTCGTGTCGCCCTTTACCTTCTTCCGTGGGGCCGCCCTGATCATGGCCTCGGATCTGGCTACCACGCCAACTTCGGGATTGACGGTGCAGGCGTGTGGCGACGCGCACCTGTCGAACTTCGGTGTGTTCGCCTCTCCCGAGCGGTCGATGGTCCTCGACGTCAACGACTTCGACGAGACCCTGCCGGCACCCTGGGAGTGGGACGTGAAACGTCTCGCCGCGAGCGTGGAGATCGCGTGCCGGGAGCGTGGCTTTCTCGACAAGGACCGTCGCCAGGCTGTACTCGCCTCGGCGGAGTCCTATCGAACCGGTATGCGACAGTTCGCACAGATGCACAACCTCGAGGTGTGGTACTCGCGGCTCAACGTCGACGAGGCGCTCGCGCAGGTCGGAGGGCAACTCGACAAGATCGGTCGGGCACGAACGGAGAAGTTGATCGCGAAAGCAAGGACTCGCGACAGCATGGACGCGTTCAACAAGCTCACAACCGTCGTCGACGGCAAGGCACGCATCGTGAGCAACCCGCCGACCATCGTGCCCATCGAGGAACTGTTCTCGTCAGTGGAAAATCAGGTGTTCTCGGATCAACTGCCACGGTTGCTGGCTTCTTACCAGCGAACGTTGCAAGAGGATCGCCGTCACTTGCTGGACCAGTTCCGTTTCGTTCAGATGGCCCGCAAGGTCGTCGGCGTCGGAAGCGTCGGAACGCGGGCGTGGATTGTCCTTATGGTTGGCCGCGATGACGGTGACCCCCTCTTCTTGCAAGTGAAAGAGGCGCAAGCCTCAGTGCTGGAGCGGTTCACGCATAAGAGCATCCACAGGAACTGCGGGCAGCGGGTCGTGGCTGGTCAGCATCTCATGCAGGCGAGTAGCGACATCTTCCTCGGGTGGCAGCGGATTGAAAAGGCTCCGGACGGCAAGCAAAGAGACTTCTACGTCCGCCAGCTCCGTGATTGGAAAGGCTCTGTCGATACCGATTCCATGCTTCCGGCCGGTCTCCTCGTATGGGCCCGGCTTTGCGGCTGGACGCTTGCCAGAGCACACGCCCGCTCCGGAGATCGGATCGCGATCGCGTCCTATCTCGGCCAGGGGCTCGCCTTCGACCAAGCGATCGCGTCGTTTGCCGAGACCTACGCGGAGCAGAACCAGCGCGACTACGAGGCTTTGCGCGACGCGGTGGCGGCGGGGCGCCTGACGGCCGAGACGGGAGTGTGAGGGAATGACCCCGGAGCAAGAAGCACCACCTCTCAGCACTTCGGAACAGAAGCCGCCCGCGCCGGGCCCGTTGGGCCCTCTTGCCCGCTACGAGCAGGGCCTCATCGATCGCATCGCGGACTTCAACGACCCGCGCCAGGAGTGGCGGCGCCTCTTTTCTGAGCTGGTCGGCACCTTCTTCCTCGTTCTCGTCGCCGCTGGTGGCGGCATGATGGGCCAGGCCTTCCCTGGCGTGATCAGCCGCCAGGCCGCAGTCGTGGCCCCAGCGCTGATGGTCATGGCGATCATCTTGTTCATGGGCAAGGTGTCCGGTGCACACCTCAACCCGGCTGTGAGCATCGCCTTTGCCCTGCGGCGTGACTTCCCGTGGCGCCGTGTGCCCGGCTACATACTGGTGCAGCTGATCGGGGCGACGCTCGCCGCCCTGTTCTTGCGCGGCGTCATCAACGTCTCGTCCATGTACGGGTCCAACTACCCCGCCCACGGCTACTCCGACATGGCGGCGTTCTGGATGGAGCTCATCTTGACCGTGGGTCTCGTGAGCGTGATCCTCGGCACGGCCTCGGGGGCGCAGAACATCGGCATCTTCGGCGCCTTGGGAGTGGGCGGCTACATCGCCCTCGCCGGTCTATGGGGCAGTCCCATCTCGGGCGCCTCGATGAACCCGGCCCGCACGTTCGGGCCCGATCTCGTCAGCAGAACGTTTACCGGTTACTGGATCTACGTGGCCGGTCCGATCGCCGGCGCCGTGATTGCGGTCGGCATCGCCTTTGTACTGCGCGGCCGGGGTGGCGGCAGGTCCGGCGCCGGGGCTGCGCAAGGCGACCTGTTTACCGAGGTGTACGAAGCCGGCAAGTCGTGAGCGCTTGGCTCGACTGAGCCGACACACGGATCGCCACCAACCAGGGCCGCGGTTCGTCGCGGAGCTTCCGCGATTAGAAGAGCTCTCTCAGCATTCTCTCAAGAAGTTCACAGGCTGCGGCAGCAACGTTGACGCTCAGCGGCGCCCCCCTCCGCCCTCGCATGAGCACAACGTCTCGGGAGGGGGGATAACCGGGAAGGGCGAGGGCCCTCGTATTGGCGGCGGGGGCCTTCGCCTTCGGTCTTCGACATTTGCTCTTGCGCCGGGCAACCTTGTGGCGGCAGGCTCCGAGTCAGGATCGATCAGCTGGGGAGGATTCGTACATGTGGGCACAACTCATCACCATGCGTCTGAAGCCGGGGAAGGAAGGGGACCTGCCTCGGTTGTACGAGGAGCTGCGAGCAACCGAGCAGCCAGACACGGGGCTCCTACGGTCGTTGGCCATGCGGGACCAGAAGGACCCCAGCCGGATCTACCATCTCGTCATCTTCGAGAGTGAAGAGAGAGCCCGGGCACGAGAGCAGGATCCGCGACGCCAGGAAGCGCTGCAGTCCGTAAGGGCAACCATGGCGGATATTTTCGATGGACCTCCGGAGTTCGTCGACCTGACGGTCGTGGAAGACACGTCTTACTGAGCCGGGAGGCACGTAAACTCGAGTCGCGACGAGGTGGGGGATGGCGCAAGTAGCTGGACGGCGAATGACGGCGGAGATCGACGGAGACTTCGTCGTATTCCTCATCGGCGCGCGCTTCAACAGCAAGCTTCATCTGTTTCGGAGCATCGCGGACCTGGGCGGTCGTCGGGGCATGAAGCACATGTTGGACTACTTGGTCGCTCACCCGGAGAAGGGCCTGCTCGGATATCAGATGGGTCTACCGGTGATCGTCCAGTACTGGCGGTCCTTCGAGCAACTCGAGGCGTTCGCGAAGGACAAGGATGACCCCCATCTGCGTGCATGGCGCAACTATTGGCGTCGCGTTGGCAAGAGCGGCCGAACCGGGATTTGGCACGAGACCTACCGGGTGAGAGCGGGTGAGTACGAGGCTGTCTACGGCAACATGCCGCCATTCGGGCTCGGTAAGGCGGGACGGCTCGTCTCGTTGTCCGACTCCTCGAGCGCCCGCGAGCGGCTCAGTGGAGCTCCTGACACCTCCGGTCCAACAGGCTGACGGCGCTCCTGGGAGGGTCGATTCAGCAGCTGGCCATGAGCCGATCCTCCGGGGCAACCGTGAATCAGCCCGCCTGTTGGATCACCAGCGTGGCACTGACCGGATCGGTGCCGCCGGCGAGTGGGGTGACGGTCAGCGCGGTGGATTCTCCGGCGGGGTTTTCAACCCTCAGTATCTCGTTCAAGGCGGTCGTTGTGACGAGGGCTTGCCCGACGATCTGCGACGTGCCCGTCGCCCGCCCGTTGACGGTGTAGGGGAGTAGCGCCCCGTTGAGCGAGAGGCCGAGCTGACCGGCTTCGGTGACCGAGACCACGAAGGACACGTTGTAGGTAGCGATCGCGCTGAGCTGGAATGTCGAAGCACCAGTCCTCGTGATCGAACTGCCCACCGTCGGTCCGTTCTGCGGGAATTGCACTGGGGCTCCCGCAGCAACCGTCGAGGCGTTGTCCGGCGGCATCAGTGCGAAGAACTCAGCTTCAGCGATGATGCCGCTCGTCCCTGGGATGCCCTGTGATCCGGTCGCGCACCTGTCGTACCGCTGGCGCCCTTTGCGCTCGCCGTCGCTCCAGCAGGACCCCTGGCTCGCGCCGTCGCTCCAGCGCCCGTCGCTCCGTTCGCTCCGGCAGGACCCCTGGCGCCTGTCGCGCCGTCCGCTCGTCGCTCCGGCAGGACCTCTGGCGCCTGTCGCGCCCGTCGCTCCAACCGGGCCGGCTGGGCCCTGCATGCCGATCGGACCCCTTGCGCCTTGCGAACCCGTTGCCCCGGCGGGGCCGGCCGGACCTGTGGCACCTCGTCCGCCTGTTGCACCGGTCGCGCCGCGGGCGCCCTTTGGACCTACGGGACCTCTCGGACCCTGGAGTCCGGTGGTTGCCGCTCCGTTGCCGCTGCTCGACGCCATGCCGACCACAGGCGAGGCGATGTACTTGTTGCCGAGTGAGCCCTCGAAGGTCGCATCACCGAAACTGAAGACCCCGCCGTCTTTGGCAACCAGCCAGTAGCCATGGCCGTCAGGGCTGGCGACAATGCCGACGATCGGCGCGTTGAGATGCTTGCCTGACATCGATCCGTAGAACTTGGCGGCACCGAACGTGGAGACGGCGCCGCTCGAGGTGACGAGCCAGTAGCCGTTGGCGATCTTCGCGACCCGGGTGGCGGAGTCCAGCCGGGCCTGCAGGGTGGCAGCCGCCGGAACCGTCGTGGCCGGAGCGGAAACCACAAGGCCTCCGACGATCATTGAAGCGCCGGTCGCGGTGGCGAGGAGCAGGGTGCGCGTCTTCATGAGGTTTCCTTGCTCGATCAAGCTGATGGAGCCCGGGAACCGCGCTCTTGTACCAGTTACTTCGACAGATCCGCCGAGAACCTGAGCTTGGGTGTCAGGCGAGGCGCGACGCGCCGCCCGAGGCGGCGACCTCGGTCGTCTCGGGCCGGCGGTAGCCCCTCTCCGCGAAGGCTCTCGCGACGGCCGCCGTGACCGCTCCAGCCGCGCCGATCTCGAGGAGCACCACGGCCGAGCCGCCGAACCCGCCCCCCGTCATCCGGGCTCCGAGAGCCCCGCCGGCAACGGCGACGTCGACGACCGTGTCCAGCTCGGGCGACGAGACCTCGAAGTCGTCGCGCAGCGACGCATGTCCTGCGGTCAGCACGGGACCGACCAGCGCAGGTCTCCCAGAGTCGAGGAGGCTAACCACCTCGAGCACCCGGCTGTCCTCGGTGATGACATGGCGGGCCCGGCGGCGCACGACGCCGTCGGAGAGCTGAGCGAGTGCCTCGTCCAGCTCGTCGGGCGCGACGTCTCGCAGCGCCGCGACACCGAGCTCCTCGGCCGCACGAAGGCAGTCGCGACGTCGGTCTGCGTACGCGGAGTCGTAGAGGGCGTGCTTGACGCCGGTGTTGACGACGAGCAGCGTCAGGCCCATCGGCTTGAGGTCGAGCGGGACTTGGCGTGCGCCCAGGGTTCGCGTGTCGAGAAACAGCGCCCGGCCGGCCCTGCACCGCAACGACGCCGTCTGGTCCATGATCCCGGTCGGCACGCCGACGTACTCGTTCTCGGCCCGCCGTGCCAGGTTCGCGAGGTCCTCCAGTGAAAGCGGAAGTCCATAGAGGTCGCGCAGCGCCAAGGCGACGGAGCACTCGAGCGCCGCGGACGAGGACAGGCCGGCCCCGATCGGCACGTCACTGTCGAGATGGACCTCGACGCCGCTCACGACCATGTCCGCCTCGCGCAGTGCCCACACGACGCCGAGGACGTACGCCGGCCAGCCTGTTGGAGTCCCAGGCTCCAACCGGTCGAGGCGAGCTTCGAAGACCGTGGGCCCGCCGTCCTCTTGCTGCTGGGCCGAGGCGACTCTCACGAGGTCGTCGTCGCGACGTGCGACGCTCGCCTGAGCGGCAAAGGGGAGAGCGAACGGCAGCACGAAGCCGTCGTTGTAGTCGGTGAACTCGCCGATCAGGTTCACGCGTCCGGGAGCGGTCCAGATCCCCTCAGGCCGCTTACCGAACGTACGACGGAAGCCTTCGCCCGACGTCTCGTCCGCGCTCATGGGCACTAGCCATTCTTCACCCGGACGGCCCACTTGCACTCCGAGATGATCCTGAGGGTGAACGAGCCGGTGTCGTGGTAGAGCGAGACTCCGGCACCCTTTAGACCCAGTTCGTTGACTTCCTTGTCCTTGGCGTCCAGATTCGAGCCCTGCTTGATCTGGGCGATGAAGTTGCCGGGGTTGCCGAGGGCTTTGCAGCTGTAGGACCAGGCGAGTGACCACGGCACTGAAGAGACCCGGAACGAGGCGCCCTTCAAGATGCCCGAACCGCTCAGGGCGACGACGACCTTGTGCGGAGGAACCGCCAGCGTGGTGGTGGTCGGTGCCCTCGTCGTGCTCGTCGTCGATTTCGAGGAATGGTTCCCCACGTTGGAAGCGACGATGGCGATCACGGCCGCGAGGACGACGACGGCGACCGCCACGCCGGCGCGAAGCCCGACCCGGGAGCGTCGCTCCGGTCTGACAGGCCGTGGCGTTCGGGGTCCGATCACCGGTGTGCTCGCTGCGACGTCTTGGATCTGGGACCGGTAGCTGCTGACCATCACCTCGGTCAGCTCTTCGAGCGAGGTGTCCTTTATGTAGCGGTCGATGGTGATGCGGCCGCCCTGCATCACGTTGACCCGGTCGCAGAGCTGGAAGAGGTGGGCATAGTTGTGGTCGATGATGATGATCGACACTTTCCCGCTCGAGGCGAGGTCCTTCACGAGGTCGATGATGAGCCGTGACTCCCGCGCTCCCATCGCGGCGAGCGGCTCGTCTAAGAGCAGGATCTTGGCGTCGGCCCTCGTCGCTCGCGCGACGGCGATCGCCTGACGCTGGCCGCCGGAGAGCTGGCCGGCCTCGGCGTTCACGTTCGGCACGTTCACGTTGATGTCCTCGAAGTACTGCTCGGCGAGCTCGCGCATCGTGCGTTTGTCGAGCAGCCGCATGGGCCCGAAGAAGGTCAGCTCATGGTTGAGGAACAGGTTCAGGTACACGGGCAGCTGGGGGACGAGGGCCAGGTCCTGGTACACGGTCTCGATCCCGTGCGCGGTGGCGTCGGGGACGGATCGGAAGTGCACCTCGTTGCCGTTGACCAGGACGCGTCCCGAATCCTGGGAGAACAGCCCGCTTATGATCTTGACGAGGGTGCTCTTGCCGGCTCCGTTGTCGCCGACCAGGCCGAGCACCTCACCGCGGTGCAGCGTCATGTCGACACCGCGCAGCACCGAGAGCGGCCCGAAGGACTTCGTCAGGCCCTGGACCTCGAGCACCGGTTCGGAGTGGTCAGGGCTGTCGTCGTGGACCTCGGTCCCGATCGTCGTGTCGCTCATCGTCTCATCCCGTCCCTCAACTCGTCCGGGTGCGCGCGGCGAGACGGTCGAGCCACACGTTAAGGGCCATGGCGCCGATGATCACGAGGCCGATGTAGACGTAGAAGTCGTTGGTGCTGACCCCGATGACCGTGAGGCCGGCCTCGAGAACCCCGATCAGGATGGCACCGATGAAGGCGCCGATGACCGTGCCGCGACCGCCCGTGAGGGCGGTCCCGCCGATGACGCAGGCGCCCACGGCGTACAAGATGTAGTCGACGCCGGCGTTGCCCGGGTCCATGCTCCCGTACTTGATCGCGTCGACGATCCCGACGAGCCCGGCCAGGAACGAGCACAGCATGAAGACCAGCACCTTCACGCGCCGGACCGGCACGCCGGCCTCGGCGGCGCCCTGCAGGTTTCCGCCCGTCGCCACCACGCGCACGCCGAAGCGGCTCCGCCTGAACATGAAGTGGACGATCACTGCGATCACCGCCACCCAGATGATCTCCGACCACAGGTAGACACCGAACACCTGGCCGAAGAGGCCCACATGCGGCTGCACGAGCGAGGTCTGCGGAGGCAGGGCACCGGGGATCGGCGACGCTTCGGTGTCGTTCGAGAAGATCAGCACGAGACCGAACAGGATGAAGTTGGTCGCCAGGGTCGTGACGAACGACGGCACGTTCAACAACACGGTGATCAGGCCGTTCATAAGCCCGACGCCGACAACGACCAAGAGGGCGACCACGATGGCCCACCCCACGGGGACCCCGAGGGTCCACATCCAGTACATGACCCAGGGGGCGAACAGGAACACCTGCCCGGCGGACAGGTCGATCTCGCCCAGCACCAGCACGAGAACCTCGCCGACGGCGATCGCCCCGATCGGCCCCGCGAACCCGGCGGCGGAGTTCAGGCTGAGGGAGCTGACGAAAGACGACGAGTCAATGGCGAAGTAGATGAACAGGGCGATCGTGATGATGACCGGGGTGATCTCACGCTGCGATAAGAAGACCCGCCAGATGGTGCGACGCATACCGCCCGACGGAGGCCCCACTGCGCTTGGGGGCTCCGCCGGGCTGGTTGCGACAGCTTGGTCAGGTGAGTCGATCGCCGATCGCTCGCCTTCCATCACCTAGAAGGGGATGGACGAGGGTGGCTTGAGCACCCCTTCCTTCGAGCTCGAGCCTTCCCAGCGGGTCTTCTTCTTATACGGTCCGGCGAGGCCCTTGGTCACGATCGCCGTGCCGGTGTCGGTGTTCTGGGGCTTCATCAGCCCGCCGGAGATGTTGTAGAGGAAGAGCTGCACGATCGGCAGGAAGCCCTGCAGGTAGGCCTGCTGGTCGATCGTCAGCAGCATGGTGCCGTTTGCGACGGCGTCGATCACCGGGGTGCCGACATCCCAGCCCGCACAGCCCACCTTGCCCTTCAGGTGGTTGTTGGTGATGAACTCCGCGGCCGCGTCGCTGTCGCCACTGTCGACCGTCATCATGAACTTCACGTCCTTGTTGCCGGCGTACCAGGACTGGATCTTGTCGTACTCGGGTGAGCCTTCCGTGGCCGAGGTTCCGACCTCCACGAAGTGGATCCCGGCCTTCTTGAAGATCGGCTTGGCGCCGTTGATCCGGGGCTGGATGTTCGCGGTGCCCGGGGTGGCGATGATCCCGGCGACCTTGTCACCGCGCTTCACGTGCTTCAGGATGTGGTTGGCCACGGCCGCTCCGGCTGTCAGGTTCGACTGGCCGACGTAGGCCATGCGGTTGTTCACAAAGCCGGCTTCCACGTCCGCGTTGTAGGCGATGACCGGGATGCCGGCGCTGAGCGCGGTGTCGACCGGCGAATTGAAGGCTGTGTTGTCGATCAGGCACACGCCGATGCCGTTCGCATTCGCCGCGATCGCGGCATCCATCGCCGAGACCATCTGGGAGACGACCGAGCTGGTCGAACCGGTCCACTGGGTGGAGACACCCAAGAGGTTGGCAGCGTCGTGGATGCCGTACTGGGTGGCGGTGAAGAACGAGTTCGTCGTCACGTGGTTGACCATCACGAAGTGGTACTTCGGGTGCTTGGCGAAGAACGGGTGGTCGTCGTTGCGCTTGTAGGTCGAAGCGCCGGCTCCCTGCTCACTCAGGATCTCGACAACGCCGCCGATGAGCGGCAACGAGGCGGCGAGGCCCGCGTTGCGCAAGAAGCGCCTGCGGGAGAGCTCGCGCTGCTCGTTGCTGATCTCGTCGTGTCCTTCTGTCGACATGTTTCCCCCTCTTTCAGTCATCTTTGACTAGCAGGTTGCTGTTCCCCTCCGGCCGCCTGCTGCGGTTTGGTTGGTTGGTGTGAACGCTAACAAAGCTGCGCCCACGTCACGCTAACATCAACATGCGCACGCAAACAAGTACCAGTCTTCACCCTGGCGGATTCCGCCGCAGTTTCAGCCCGTGGGCTCCGCGGCCCAGTTTCGTCTTCAAGGTGTGCCTCGAGATGAAGGCGCGACACTCGGAGCCGACTATGTGCGGTGACGACCGATCGTGCTCTCTCTGGGGACGAAGTCCACTGGAACGACCAGTTTGGTGGGCTCGGTGGGCATACTTCGCACCTGCCTCAGAAGCAGCTCGATCGCATGCTGTCCGACCGCGGCAAAGTTCTGTCGGACGGTTGTCAGGGGTGGGGTGAAGTATGCCGACTCCGGAGTGTCGTCGAAGCCGGCGACGAGGATGTCTTCAGGCACGCGCATGCCCCGTTCATGGAACGCTCGCAACGCACCGAGGGCCATCTGGTCGTTGCCGGCGAACACGGCTCGCACGTCTCCGCGCTCGGCCAGCTGCTGGCCGACTACGTAGCCTGACGCCGCGCTCCAGTCGCCGCTCAGCACTTCGGGTGCCGCCCGACCGCGTGCATCGAGTACCCCTCGCCAACCCCTTATCCGGGCGCGCGCCTCGAGCCAGTTGTCGGGTCCGGCGATGTGCCAGACGGTAGGCGCCCCTTGGTCGAGCAGATGCTCCGTGACGAGCTCGGCGCCGCCCACCTGGTCGATACTGACAACCGACCGGCCCGCGCCCTCATCGCCCTCTACGACGACGACCGACAAGTCTGGCGGAATGGCACTCAACGCGGTGACCGCGCCGTCCACGGGAGCAATGGCGACGACGCCCTCGACGCCTTGGAGGATCAGGTGGTCGACGGCCTCGCTGATGGCATCTGACGCCGAGCCGTGGACCGTGGCGATGCTGAGAAAGAAGCCGGCTGATCTCGCCGCTCGTTCGATGAAGTAGAGAGTGGCCGCTGGGCCGAGCAGCTTGGTCTCCATGGCGAGTACACCGATGACACCGGACCGGCGCGAGGCCAGCGCCCGGGCGGCGACGTTCGGCCGGTAGTCCAGGGCTTCGACCGCCTCGAGGACCCGGCGGCGGGTCGAGTCACGGACCGAGGGATGCCCGTTCAGGACTCGGGAAACGGTCTGATGTGACACGCCGGCCAGCTTGGCCACGTCGGACATGGCCGGGCGGTGCGGCGACGCCACTATAAGGGCTCCTGACCGGTAGACACGGATTAATGGTAGCGCTAACATGCGGAAGTGTCCGAGGCAATCCCCTCTACTGCCCGAGTCACCGCACCGGTTTCCCGACGGTGGCGCGTGGCGGATCGAGATCCCGTCGGTCGAGGGTCCCGACGCAATGGCCAGCGTTCTGGGCGAGGCGGAGCGCCTCGAGGTGCCGGTGCACCGGGTAAGTCAGGGTAGCGGGGTCATGATGCTCACCGACGCCGAGATCTGCGAGATGGTTTCACTCGGCGCTGCGCGGGGCGTCGAGTTGTCCTTGTTCCTCGGGCCTCGGGGCACCTGGGACATCGGCGCCGCCGCGCGCTCGCCGTCCGGGGGCCCCGGTCCGCGCGCGCGAGGGCTCGACCAGGTGGGATTCTGCCTGGAGGACGCTCACCGCGCCGCCTCGCTCGGCGTTCGCAACGTGCTCGTTGCCGACGAGGGCGTGCTGTGGGCGCTCAACGAGCAACGCGTCGCCGGCGACCTGCCGGCCGACATGCGTTTCAAGATCAGCGTGCTGATCGGACCGGTCAACCCGGTGTCGTTCCGCGTGATCGCGGCGCTCGGAGCCGACTCGATCAACGTTCACAGCGACCTGACCGTTGCACAGCTGGCCGAGATCCGTGCGGCCTCGAGTGCCGCGCTCGACATGTATGTCGAGTCGCCTGACGACATCGGCGGCTTCGTCCGTCTCTACGAAGCGGCCGCGCTCATCCGCGTCGCCGCTCCGATCTACCTCAAGTTCGGGCTTCGCAACGCACCCGGCATCTACCCTTTCGGCGAGCACCTCCGCGACGTCGCAGCCGCGACGGGACGAGAACGCGTACGGCGCGCTCGACTCACCCTCGACATCCTCGAACGCGGCGGCGGCGCTCCGCTGCCCATGTCGCCGCTTGGCGATCCGTCGCTGCCTGTGCCTGAGCGGTTCCGTGCGGGCTGAGCAGGAGACCGAGCCGGTCGCGCACCACGGTGAGGGTGCTGTCTGGGACGAGCGCCTGGAGCGGATCCTCTGGGTCGATCTGCTGCGCGGTGACGTCCTGTCGACCGCACCCGGCTCGGGTGTAGTCGATCGGCGTCACGTGGCATCGGTGGCTGCATGCGTCGTGCCGCGCACGGGCAGCGGCCACCTGGTCGCGACCGAGCGGGGCTACGCGATCGTGGACACCGACATCGAGCGGCTGCCCGACGTCTGGGACGACGAGAGCGTCCGAATGAACGATGGTGCCTGCGATCCGCAGGGTCGTTTCTACTGCGGCTCCATGGCTTACGACGCGTCGCCGGGCCAGGGCGTGCTCTTCCGCCTCGACCCCGATCGCACCGTGCACCGAGTGCTCGGACCCGTCACGATCTCCAACGGGCTTGCCTGGTCGGCCGACGGCGACGTCGCCTTCTACGTCGACTCGCCGACGCAGCGTATCGACGCTCTCTCTTTCGACCCGGATGCTGGGACATTTTCAGGACGGCGACCTGTCGTGCACATCCCAGCCGACGTCGGGATGCCTGACGGGCTCACCCTCGACGCGGAGGGAGGCATCTGGGTGGCCCTGTGGAGCGGCGCAGCCGTGCACCGCTACAGTGCCGCCGGCTCCCTCGAGTGCGTCATCGACCTTCCGGTCCGCCAGCCCACGTCGTGCGCGTTCGGTGGTCGCGCGCTCGACGAGCTGTACATCACCACATCCGCTCATGAGCTGGATGACGCGGAGCGCGGGGCCGGCGCGCTGTTCGTCGCGCGTCCCGGCGTTTCCGGGCTCACGTCCCAGAGATTCGCGGGATGAACGACACCACCGCCGCCCAGCTCGAGGCCATGCTCGCGAGCGCGGCGTCCACCGCTTCGACGGTGGTGTCCACCATCCCGGCGCAGCGAGCGAATGTCCTGCGCGCAATGGCAGACGCGCTCGACGCCGCCGTGGACGATCTCGTCACCTTGGCGAACCTCGAGACGCACCTACCCTTGGCGCGGTTGACCGGCGAGCTTGCCCGGACCACGTTCCAGCTGAGATTCTTCGCCGATTCGATCGTCGAAGGCAGCTGCCTCGACGCAGTCATCGAGAACGCCGATCCCGGCTTCACCTTGGGGCCGCGGCCGGACCTGCGCCGTGTGCTCGAGCCGATCGGCCCGGTCCTGGTGTTTGCGGCCAGCAACTTCCCCTTCGCGTTCTCGGTGGCCGGCGGCGACACCGCCGCTGCGCTCGCCGCCGGCTGCCCGGTGATCGTGAAGGCCCATCCCGGCCACCCGCGCCTGTCGGCGCGCGTCGGTGAGATCGTCGCTGCGGCCGGCGCCCCGGTCGCCGTCGTGCATGGCGTGGAGGCCGGCACCCGCGCCCTCGCCGACCCGAGGGTCAAGGCCGCCGCCTTCACCGGGTCGACCGCCGCCGGCCGTGCCCTCTTCGACATCGCCCACACCCGTTCCGAACCGATCCCCTTCTACGGCGAGCTCGGCAGCGTGAACCCGGCGTTCCTGTCTCGGGGCGCCGTAGCCGTCCGCGGGCCGGAGATCGTCGCCGGTTTCGTCGGCTCCTTCACTCTCGGCGTCGGCCAGTTCTGCACCAAGCCGGGGCTGCTGTTCCTGCCGGCGCTGCATGAGCTGACCCCGGCCCTCGTGGACGCCGTGCGTTCCGTCGAGAGCGCACCGATGCTGGGCGACTGGATCGAGAGCCGCTACCTCGAGTCGATCACCGAACGGCGAGGGCGCGAGGTCCTGCAGACTCTCCATTCCGGGAAGGCAAGCGCACCGACGCTTTTGTCGGCCTCGTTGGCCGACATCGCCCTCCACCCCGATTTGCTGGGCGAGGAGTGCTTCGGCCCCACTTCGATCGTCGTTGAATACGACGACGACACGCGCCTGCTCGAGGTGGCGGGCACGCTCGACGGCACTCTCACTGCCACCGTTCATGCCGAGCCCGGAGAGGAGGCGTGGGTCCGGCCGCTCGTCGATGTGTTGCGCCCGCGTGCCGGACGCATCGTGTTCAACGGCTGGCCGACGGGCGTCGCCGTGAGCCCGGCGATGCACCATGGTGGTCCGTGGCCGGCAACGACGTCGCCACTGCACAGCTCCGTCGGCGGCAACTCGATCGCCCGCTTCCTCGTCCCCACCTGCTACCAGGGTTTCCCCGACGCGCTGCTGCCGCCCGCGCTACAAGACACCAACCCCCTCGCCATCCGCCGCCGGATCGATGGAGTTCCCTCGTGAAGATAAGCGGCCTGTCAGTGCACGTGCTGGGCACAGCGTGGCGCGACCTCACCTACGTTGTGCTGCGCACCGACGAGGGTCTCGTCGGCGTCGGTGAGACACGGATGCTGAGCCACACCGAGGCGCTGAAGGGTTATCTGGCTGAAGCGGCCACGAACCACGTTCTCGGTAGCGACCCGTTCGACATCGAGTCACTCGTGCAGCGGATGAAATACGGCGACTACGGCCGCGCCGGGGAGATCGTCATGTCCGGCATCGCCTGCGTCGAGATGGCGTGCTGGGACATAGTCGGAAAGGCGCTGGATCAGCCGGTGTGGCGGCTGCTCGGTGGAAAGATCCGCGATCGTGTGAAGGCCTACGCCAATGGCTGGTACACCGTGGAGCGCACGCCCGAGGAGTTCCACATGGCAGCCGGCCGTGTCGTCGAACGCGGCTACCAGGCGCTGAAGCTGGACCCGTTCGGTCCCGGCCGGTGGGAACTCGACGCCAGCGAGACGCGCCGATCCGTCGAGCTCGTCGAGGCCGTCCGAGACGCCGTTGGCGCGGAGTGCGACATCTTCGTCGAGATGCACGGCCGGTTCGCTCCGCATGAGGCGATACGCCTCGCGCGTCTGCTCGAGTCATTCGCCCCGGCATGGATCGAGGAGCCGGTCCCGCCCGCCAACCTCAAGTCGCTCGCCAAGGTCGCAGCTCACACGACACTCCCCGTAGCGACGGGCGAACGCATCCACGACCGCATCGAGTTCCGCGAGCTGTTCGAGTTGCAGGCAGCCGACATCATCCAGCCCGACATCGGGCACCTCGGCGGGATCCTCGAGACCCGCAAGCTCGCCGCCACGGCCGAGACGCACGATGTGCTCGTCGCACCGCACAACGTCGCCGGCCAAGTGTTGACAGCCGCCAACTTGCACCTTGCGGCGTGCACCCCGAACTTCAAGGTGCAGGAGTACTTCAACGACTTCGCCGATCAGCACGTCCAGCAGGCCGCTATCGGTCTCCCGCCCGTCGTCGACGGCTGGTTCGCTCTGCCGACCGCGCCGGGCCTCGGCGTCGAGCTCGACCTCGCCTTCGTCGCCGAACACCCGGCGACCGGCGCCCACTTCGACCTCCACGCCACTGACTGGCACCTCCGCGACTCCGTCCGGCGTGGGTCCGCCGAATGAGAGCGATACGCATCGACTGCCCCGGCTCCATCGAGTTGGTCGAGCTCGAGGAGCCGAACCCCGATCCCGGTGAAGTCGTGGTCGACATCGCCTATGCGGGGATTTGCGGGTCCGACGTCGACTTGCTTGCCGGCCGACGGCCCCCCGGGTTCGTCCGGTACCCAGTCGTTCCAGGCCACGAGTGGTCCGGAGTAGTCGTCGAAGTCGGCACCGGCGTCGACCCGGATCTGCTCGACCGCAAGGTCGTCGGCGAAGGCATCTATCCCTGCCATGTCTGCTCACACTGCCAAGCGGGAGACGGCATGCTCTGCGAAGCCGGCTACGACGAGACCGGCTTTACCCGCCCAGGAGCCTGGGCCGAGCATCTGGCTCTGCCTGCCGCCCACCTCCATGTGCTCGCTCATGAGGCTGACCTGCGCTCTGCCGCTGGGCTCGAGCCGGCAGCATGTGCCGCCGACGCCGTCGCCCGAGCCGCCGTCCGCCCCGGCGATCGCGTCGTCGTCATCGGTGCCGGCACGATCGGCACCCTGTGCGTGCAGCTCCTACGCGGAACGTTCGCCGCCGAGATCGTCGTAGTCGAGCCCGATCGGCGTCGTGCCGAGGTCGCCGCATGTTGTGGCGCCACCTCGACTCTCCACCCCGATGAGACGACGACGCGAAACGACACCTTCGACGTCGTGATCGAAGCCGCCGGAGTTCCAAGCGCCGCCCGTACCAGCGTCGCGCTCGTCCGACGAGGCGGACGTATCGTCCTCGCTGGCATCCCTGACCAGACTGCGACCCTCGTCGTCCGCGACGTGGTCAGCAAGCGCCTCGAGATCGCAACCACCTTCGGCGCCCCCCACCGTGCCTGGGATTCCGCTGTCCGCGCGTTCGCCGACGGACGCCTCGATCCCGGAAAGCTGGTCACCCATGAGCTCGATCTGGCTGGCGCCGCTGACGCGCTCGCGCTGCTCGCACGCGGCGCCGACAAGACTGGAAAGATTCTTCTGCGCCCGTGAACGAAGTGATCTGCTGATCCCGCCGAGGACTTGCGGTCATTCCCGCTCAGATTTTGGCCAGGACCTCCGGGAAGAAGGTCGCAGGATCGTCGATGATGCGCTGCACCGTGACTCCTGCCGCTCCTCGGACAGCGGCATCGGCGCCGAGCGACGACACCACGATCTCGACCGGCGACCAGGAGTGACTCACGACACGATCGTTGAGTTCGGCGGTCACCGGTCCTATCAGCCACGGCGCGAGCTCGGCGTAAAGACCGCCGAGGACCACGATCGGCAGATCCAAGATGTTGAGAAGAGCCGAAAGCGCCACACCCACGGCAGTTCCCGCTCTCTCCAACACAAGAACCGTCGCGGAGTCGCCCGCGTGCGCACGCCGAACGAGTTCTGCCACCGAGCCGGCGGGACTTCCCAGTGCAGTCCCCGAGCTGACCGGCAGCCCGGCGGCTTCGAGCATCGCCTCCTGGCCCGCCACGCGCTCGAGACACCCACGACCACCGCAGCTGCACGCCACCCCGGTCGGGTCCACGCTCACGTGGCCGAGTTCACCACCTAGGCCCTGGACGCCGCGAAACAGCTCGCCGCCGATGATGATCCCGGCTCCGACGCCGATCTCGCCCGAGACGCGAACGAAGTCCCGAAGGTCGTCCCTGCCGCCGAACCAGCGCTCGCCGAGCGCGGCCAGGTTCGCCTCATTGTCACAGTGCACCCATTGCAAGGGCCGGTCGAGCAGGTCCGCAATGTGCTCCGCCACCGGGATACCCTGCAATCTCGCCAGGTTCGGGGCCCTCCGCAGAACACCCTCAAAGTCCACCAACCCGGGCACTGCGACGGCGAGCCCGGACACGGTCAGACCGGCGGCGTCAGCCTTGCGGCAAATGCGAGCTGCGGCCCGGGCCGCCCTTCGTAGCACGACCTCGAGGCGGAGCAAGCGGTTGTCCCCCACGATCGTGCTTCGGTAGCGGACGGCGCCTGTGAGGTCGACGACACACGACGAGATGTAGTCGACGTTGATCTCTACGCCGAGCCCAGCAGGCCCTTGCGGGTTCAGGTAGAGCGGGTTGCCGGGTCGTCCGATCAGACCGCGTACCGGATCGCGTTCGACGACGAGTCGAGCGTCCATCAGTGCGTCTACGAGCGTTGAGACGGTTGACTTGGTGAGTCCGGTGCGGCCAGCCACCTGTGCCCGCGACAGTTTCCATGGCGCCGCGATCTCCTGCAGCACAAGAGCGAGATTGTGACGCTTGAGCAGCTGCTGACGGGCGGGCAGACCTGGGCCTGGCCGGTCCGTCCGGTTGGACTTTTGGCCAACGTCGGCGATGTCCTCGGCCACGCTGCAGGCTATCTCGCGCCCAGAGCGGCGCCAACGGACGATCTGTCTCTTACCTCTGCGTATCGAGCTCTTACAGCCGGTAGAGACTGGGCATCGAAGCGCAGCGTCCCCCCCGAGGACCACGACTGAGGCTTGTTATCAGGATCGAGCGCCCACATCGCCTGGAGTGCAGCACCATCTGCCACGTATTCACCCGGGGGAGGTACCAGCACCGGACGGCCGAAGATGCTCGGCGCGATCTTTCTCAGTGCTTCGGACCGGCTTCCACCCCCGATCAGGAGCACGCGCGCAACTTGGACGCCTCGCGCCTCGACGGCGTCGAGTGCGTCTGCAAGGCCGCACAGGAGTCCTTCGACCGCAGCCCGGGCGAGGTGAGCCGGGGTCGATGTCTTCTGGCTGAGGCCGTGCAGCTCTCCGGTCGAATCCGGACGGTTGGGTGTTCGCTCACCTTCGAGATAGGGGAGAAGAACCAGTCCGTCGGCCCCTGGCGGGGCTGACAGTGCCAATTGGGACAGGGTCCGCTGATCGACGCTCAGAATCCGTGCCACCGCCTCGAGGACACGGGCAGCGTTCAGCGTGCAGACGAGGGGCAGGTAGCGCCCCGCCGCGTCGGCGAATCCGGCGACTGTCCCGGAGCAATCGGGCATCAAGAAATGGGAACTGGCGAATACGGTGCCAGAGGTCCCCACCGAGACGACGACGTCGCCGTCCTCCGGGCACATGACGAGCGCAGCTGCGGCGTTGTCACCAGCCCCGGGCCCGAGAACGACAGAACCGAGTTCGCCTGGACTTTCCGCTGGTCCGAGGACACTTGGAACTTCGACAACACGTCCGAAGGCTCGCTTCAGCAGGTCGAATCGGTACTCGTTCGTGATGGGCGACCAGTAGCCGGTCCCACTGGCGTCGCTGCGGTCGGTCGTGAGCGACTCGATCGTGGGGCCGTGTCGACGACCAGACCCGAGAAGCCTCCAGCTGAGCCAGTCGTGCGGGAGACAGACCGCTGCAGTTCGTCGAGCGTTTTCCGGTTCGTGCTCGGCGAGCCATCGGAGCTTCGCTGCGGTGAAGGCCGCCACCGGGACGCTTCCGACGGCGTGCGCCCACACGTTGGCGCCGACTTCTGCTACGAGTGCCTCGGCCGCCTGGGCAGAGCGCGTGTCGTTCCACAACAGAGCCGGACGTATGACGTTCGCGTTCTCGTCGAGGCAGATCATGCCGTGTTGTTGCGCGGCAATCGAGACCGACGACAGGTCGTCGATGCCGCCGCTGGCCGCGAGCGCTATCTGAAGCGCCTCCCACCAACGCTCCGGATCGACCTCGGTCGAGTCAGGATGTGGTGCCGACCCGGTGCGAATCACCCCGCCCGTCGTCGCGTCCCGCACGACGACTTTGCACGACTGGGTGGACGAGTCCACTCCGGCGACGAGCGTCATCGGAGGTGACGACCCTCGCGGTGGGTGGGTCCGTTCGCCCCGGTCAAGGGGCGATCCGGACGCCGTTCACCGCGCGCCGAGCGCGTGCTCAACCGCCAGCTGATCGAGATGCGCGAAGCCATATCCGTGGACGGCCGCCTTCTTGAGATCGAACTCCTCGAAGCTGGATCGATCGGCGAGTAGATCCCGATAGGACTCGGACTCTCCGAGCGTTGGAGTTGCGAGGTCTCCGACTTGGCTCGCGCTCGAGGGCCTCGCGCACAGCCGGATCGGCGCGGAAGCTTGCAGCCCGTTCCTTCAAGAGCAGGTACGTCTGCATGTTGGACGCGGCCGACGTCCAGACACCCGCCGAGTCCTCTGTTCTCAGCGGCTTGTAGTCGAAATGCCGCGGGCCGTCGTAAGCGGGCCCGCCCCCTGGTCCCCCGTTCTCGAGGAGGTCGACCAGGAAGAACGCGCTCAGCAGGTCGCCGTGACCGAAAACGAGGTCCTGGTCGTACTTCGGCCCGTGTTGACCGTTCAGGTCGATGTGGAAGAGCTTGCCGTGCCAGAGGGCCTGAGCGATGCTGTGGACGAAGTTCATGCCCGCCATCTGCTCGTGGCCGACCTCCGGGTTCACTCCGACCATCTCATGATGATCAAGCTCGGAGATGAACGCGAGGGCGCTCCCGACCGTGGGCAAAAGGATGTCACCGCGTGGCTCGTTCGGCTTCGGCTCGATCGCGAATCGGATGTTGTAACCACGGTCGATGACGAACTGCGCGAGTGTGTCGAGTGCCTCTCGGTACCGGTCCAAGGCCGCCCGGACATCTTTCGCAGCATCGGACTCAGCGCCTTCGCGCCCACCCCAGAACACGTAAGTGGCCGCTCCGAGCTCGGCGGCAAGCTCGAGGTTGCGCATGACCTTTCGAATCGAGTAGCGGCGGACGTCGCGGTCATTGCTCGTGAAGGCTCCGTCCTTGAAAACGGGATGCGTGAAGAGATTGGTCGTGACCATCGGTACCGACGAGACCGGTTGCCTCCAAGGCATCTCTGAATCGCTTGATTCTCCGCCCTCGCTCGGCATCATCCGAGCCGAAGGGGACGAGGTCGTCGTCATGGAACGACACGCCGTACGCGCCCAGTTCCGCGAGCCGGGTGACGGCCTCGACAGGGTCCAGCGGGTCCCGTGTCGGATCTCCGAAAGTGTCCCGCGCTTGCCAGCCGATGGTCCACAATCCAAACGAGAAGCGATCGTCTCGGGTAGGCGCCGGCATCTAGGACCTCCTCATACTTTGTTGATCACTTGAACTTAGTCTGTTCGCCCGACGTTTCGTCCGCGCTCATGGGCACTAGCCATTCTTCACCCGGACGGCCCACTTGCACTCCGAGATGATCCTGAGGGTGAACGAGCCGGTGTCGTGGTAGAGCGAGACTCCGGCACCCTTTAGACCCAGTTCGTTGACTTCCTTGTCCTTGGCGTCCAGATTCGAGCCCTGCTTGATCTGGGCAATGAAGTTGCCGGGGTTGCCGAGGGCTTTGCAGCTGTAGGACCAGGCGAGTGACCACGGCACTGAAGAGACCCGGAACGAGGCGCCCTTCAAGATGCCCGAACCGCTCAGGGCGACGACGACCTTGTGCGGAGGAACCGCCAGCGTGGTGGTGGTCGGTGCCCTCGTCGTGCTCGTCGTCGATTTCGAGGAATGGTTCCCCACGTTGGAAGCGACGATGGCGATCACGGCCGCGAGGACGACGACGGCGACCGCCACGCCGGCGCGAAGCCCGACCCGGGAGCGTCGCTCCGGTCTGACAGGCCGTGGCGGCCGGGGTCCGATCACCGGTGTGCTCGCTGCGACGTCTTGGATCTGGGACCGGTAGCTGCTGACCATCACCTCGGTCAGCTCTTCGAGCGAGGTGTCCTTTATGTAGCGGTCGATGGTGATGCGGCCGCCCTGCATCACGTTGACCCGGTCGCAGAGCTGGAAGAGGTGGGCATAGTTGTGGTCGATGATGATGATCGACACTTTCCCGCTCGAGGCGAGGTCCTTCACGAGGTCGATGATGAGCCGTGACTCCCGCGCTCCCATCGCGGCGAGCGGCTCGTCTAAGAGCAGGATCTTGGCGTCGGCCCTCGTCGCTCGCGCGACGGCGATCGCCTGACGCTGGCCGCCGGAGAGCTGGCCGGCCTCGGCGTTCACGTTCGGCACGTTCACGTTGATGTCGTCGAAGTACTGCTCGGCGAGCTCGCGCATCGTGCGTTTGTCGAGCAGCCGCATGGGCCCGAAGAAGGTCAGCTCATGGTTGAGGAACAGGTTCAGGTACACGGGCAGCTGGGGGACGAGGGCCAGGTCCTGGTACACGGTCTCGATCCCGTGCGCGGTGGCGTCGGGGACGGATCGGAAGTGCACCTCGTTGCCGTTGACCAGGACGCGTCCCGAATCCTGGGAGAACAGCCCGCTTATGATCTTGACGAGGGTGCTCTTGCCGGCTCCGTTGTCGCCGACCAGGCCGAGCACCTCACCGCGGTGCAGCGTCATGTCGACACCGCGCAGCACCGAGAGCGGCCCGAAGGACTTCGTCAGGCCCTGGACCTCGAGCACCGGTTCGGAGTGGTCAGGGCTGTCGTCGTGGACCTCGGTCCCGATCGTCGTGTCGCTCATCGTCTCATCCCGTCCCTCAACTCGTCCGGGTGCGCGCGGCGAGACGGTCGAGCCACACGTTAAGGGCCATGGCGCCGATGATCACGAGGCCGATGTAGACGTAGAAGTCGTTGGTGCTGACCCCGATGACCGTGAGGCCGGCCTCGAGAACCCCGATCAGGATGGCACCGATGAAGGCGCCGATGACCGTGCCGCGACCGCCCGTGAGGGCGGTCCCGCCGATGACGCAGGCGCCCACGGCGTACAAGATGTAGTCGACGCCGGCGTTGCCCGGGTCCATGCTCCCGTACTTGATCGCGTCGACGATCCCGACGAGCCCGGCCAGGAACGAGCACAGCATGAAGACCAGCACCTTCACGCGCCGGACCGGCACGCCGGCCTCGGCGGCGCCCTGCAGGTTTCCGCCCGTCGCCACCACGCGCACGCCGAAGCGGCTCCGCCTGAACATGAAGTGGACGATCACTGCGATCACCGCCACCCAGATGATCTCCGACCACAGGTAGACACCGAACACCTGGCCGAAGAGGCCCACATGCGGCTGCACGAGCGAGGTCTGCGGAGGCAGGGCACCGGGGATCGGCGACGCTTCGGTGTCGTTCGAGAAGATCAGCACGAGACCGAACAGGATGAAGTTGGTCGCCAGGGTCGTGACGAACGACGGCACGTTCAACAACACGGTGATCAGGCCGTTCATCAGCCCGACGCCGACAACGACCAAGAGGGCGACCACGATGGCCCACCCCACGGGGACCCCGAGGGTCCACATCCAGTACATGACCCAGGGGGCGAACAGGAACACCTGCCCGGCGGACAGGTCGATCTCGCCCAGCACCAGCACGAGAACCTCGCCGACGGCGATCGCCCCGATCGGCCCCGCGAACCCGGCGGCGGAGTTCAGGCTGAGGGAGCTGACGAAAGACGACGAGTCAATGGCGAAGTAGATGAACAGGGCGATCGTGATGATGACCGGGGTGATCTCACGCTGCGATAAGAAGACCCGCCAGATGGTGCGACGCATACCGCCCGACGGAGGCCCCACTGCGCTTGGGGGCTCCGCCGGGCTGGTTGCGACAGCTTGGTCAGGTGAGTCGATCGCCGATCGCTCGCCTTCCATCACCTAGAAGGGGATGGACGAGGGTGGCTTGAGCACCCCTTCCTTCGAGCTCGAGCCTTCCCAGCGGGTCTTCTTCTTATACGGTCCGGCGAGGCCCTTGGTCACGATCGCCGTGCCGGTGTCGGTGTTCTGGGGCTTCATCAGCCCGCCGGAGATGTTGTAGAGGAAGAGCTGCACGATCGGCAGGAAGCCCTGCAGGTAGGCCTGCTGGTCGATCGTCAGCAGCATGGTGCCGTTTGCGACGGCGTCGATCACCGGGGTGCCGACATCCCAGCCCGCACAGCCCACCTTGCCCTTCAGGTGGTTGTTGGTGATGAACTCCGCGGCCGCGTCGCTGTCGCCACTGTCGACCGTCATCATGAACTTCACGTCCTTGTTGCCGGCGTACCAGGACTGGATCTTGTCGTACTCGGGTGAGCCTTCCGTGGCCGAGGTTCCGACCTCCACGAAGTGGATCCCGGCCTTCTTGAAGATCGGCTTGGCGCCGTTGATCCGGGGCTGGATGTTCGCGGTGCCCGGGGTGGCGATGATCCCGGCGACCTTGTCACCGCGCTTCACGTGCTTCAGGATGTGGTTGGCCACGGCCGCTCCGGCTGTCAGGTTCGACTGGCCGACGTAGGCCATGCGGTTGTTCACAAAGCCGGCTTCCACGTCCGCGTTGTAGGCGATGACCGGGATGCCGGCGCTGAGCGCGGTGTCGACCGGCGAATTGAAGGCTGTGTTGTCGATCAGGCACACGCCGATGCCGTTCGCATTCGCCGCGATCGCGGCATCCATCGCCGAGACCATCTGGGAGACGACCGAGCTGGTCGAACCGGTCCACTGGGTGGAGACACCCAAGAGGTTGGCAGCGTCGTGGATGCCGTACTGGGTGGCGGTGAAGAACGAGTTCGTCGTCACGTGGTTGACCATCACGAAGTGGTACTTCGGGTGCTTGGCGAAGAACGGGTGGTCGTCGTTGCGCTTGTAGGTCGAAGCGCCGGCTCCCTGCTCACTCAGGATCTCGACAACGCCGCCGATGAGCGGCAACGAGGCGGCGAGGCCCGCGTTGCGCAAGAAGCGCCTGCGGGAGAGCTCGCGCTGCTCGTTGCTGATCTCGTCGTGTCCTTCTGTCGACATGTTTCCCCCTCTTTCAGTCATCTTTGACCGTTCACACAGGAGCCCTCGGGCGGAGGACCCTGCTCCCAAGTTGATCTTGCAGGTGGAACGTAACAGCAAGACGCGCGCCGAACAAGTACCAGTTTTTTCACTGTACGAACGATTCCTGACCTGTCAGTAGGCAGTGTTACTTGCCTGTAGACAGATCTCTTGACAGCCGACTACCGTGACGCGATGACCCGCCTACGAACTTCAAACGCATGGCTCGTGAGGTCGACGGCCCTGGTCGCGATGACTGCCCTGGTGGCGGTCGGCGCATCGAGCGCCTCGATCGCTGCTGCTACGACCCCGAGGCCGGCGACCGCCCAGCTAGCGCACGGCACGGCCTCGGTCGCGTGTGCCGGATCGCTCGACAAGCTGTACAAGGACACCCTAGGTCCGGCTTTCGAGAAGGCCACGGGCGACACGGCCGGCGGCCCTCCCTGCGCCGGATCGCTTGCCCTCGCCCAGGACATCCTCTCGCACGAGATCAACCCCGGAGTGTTCCTCGCTGTCGGGGCCCACGCGATAAAGGAGCTGTTCCCGGCCAAGCGGGCGGAGTTCGCCATGGCTGTCGTCTCGAACCCGCTCGTCATCGCCTACTCTCCCACGCACAGCCGCTACCGCAACCAGCTCAACGCGATCTGGTTGCACAAGAAGCCCCTCGCCGACGTGTTCAAGCTGTTCAACACCCCGGGGTTCAAGCTCGGCAGGACCGACCCGACTCAGGACCCGCAGGGCATTTTCTTCATCCTCATGTCCAAGCTGGCGCAGAAATATCTGCACCTGCCCGCCGGTGAGGCCGCGCAGGCTCTTGGCATCACGAAGTCGAGCCCCTTCGGATCGAAGTCGCAGATGTACGACGAGGACGCCCTGCCCGTCGACATCCAGGACGGAACCGTCGACGCCGGCAGTGAGTACCTGCCCGAGGCCCGGCAGTACGGCCTGCGCTACATCGGCCTGCCGCCCCAGCTCAGCTTCGGCGACCCCGGTGAGTCGAGCTACTACGCCACGGTGAGCCTGAAAGTGAGCGGGAGCGTGCAGCAAGGCGAGGTGATCTACCTCCGCACCACCCTCGTGTCGCCTCAGAAGGGCACGTCCTTCACGCCCGCCGACGAGGCAGCAGATCATGCCTTTGTGGCCTTCCTCCTGCAGTCGAAGGGGCGCAAGATCCTCAGGTCGGCGGGCTACGTGCTGCGTCAGCCTCAGCTGATCCTGGCACCCGGAGAGAAGTCGGCCGCCCAAGTGCTGCCGGCGCCTATTCTCAAGCTGTTCAAGGCTCTGGGAGGGACAGTCGGAAGTTGATCGTCCAAGTTGGCCGCCATGCCGTAGGGCGTATCCCCGGCACGGCGGCCGTCTTGACGTCCGCCGTGGTGTGGGTCGTCCTGCTCGGCCCGCTCGTCGTGCTCTTGACCCAGGTGTCGCCCCATTCGATCCGCGTCAACCTCGACCAGCCCGGAGCCCTGGACCCGCTTTGGATTTCGCTCGAAGCCAGCGCCATCGCGCTCGGATGCATGGTGGTGCTGGGCACCCCGCTTGCCTACCTCCTCGCCCGCGGCCGCCTCAGGTTCGCCCGGGTCATCGAGGCGGGCATCATCCTGCCCCTCCTCATGCCGCCTCTCGTCATCGGGCTGCTCCTGATCTTCCTCCTCGGCCAAGCGGGACCCGTCGGCCGGGTCGTCTCCAGCATCGATCCGAACGTCTTCGGCGTGAACACCTTCTTCGCCCTCGTAGTGGCGGAGTTCTACGAGGCTGCGCCCTACTACATCATCACGGCGACGGCCGCACTCGCGTCCGTGGACGAGCGTCTCGAGCAGGACGCCCAGCTCCTCGGGGACCGGCCGCTCAGCACGTTCCGCCGCATCACGCTCCCGCTTGCCGCCCCGGGACTGGCCACCGGCCTCGCCATCGCCTGGGCGCGTGCCATGGGCGCCTTCGGGGCGGTGCTCATCGTCGCCTACAACCCGGCGGGCCTTCCCATCACGATCGATCAGACCTTCATCGCCAATGGCCTCGACCCGTCCCTGGTCTTTGCCCTGCTGCTCATCGTGGCGGCCCTTCCGCTGCCACTGATCGCGTTGCTCTGGAGCGCCCGCGCTCGCGGACGCAAAACGGTCCCCGTCCCCGCGAGCCTCGGCCTATGACGCCGACCTCCATGCTCGACGCCGATTTCGTGGTCGGCCGCCGGAGCTTCGACGTGGTCGCCCGCCTCTGCCTGGCCCCGGGGGAGCGCTTGTCCCTCTTCGGCGCCTCGGGATCAGGCAAGACCACTTGCCTGGAGGCGATCGCCGGCTCGGTCGCTCTCAAACGCGGCCGGATCTGGCTCGACGGCCGCCTGGTCAATGCTGAGCACGCGCGATGGGCGCGGGCTCGTGAAGGAAGACCGGTGGAACCACGAGAGCGGCGCGTCGCACTGGTTCGCCAGCCGACCACGCTGTTTCCACATCTGAGCGTGGGCGCCAATGTCACCTACCACGTCGGGGGGCGAGGACTTGTCGGGGGCGTTTCCGTCGAGCGACTCCTCGAAGAGGTAGGTCTCGGCGGGCTCGCCGGCGCCGCGCCCGACTCGCTCTCCGGCGGTCAGCGTCAGCGCGCCTGCCTGGCCCGCGCCATCGCCCGGCCTTTTCGAGCTCTCCTGCTCGATGAGCCGTTCTCGGCGGTGGACGCGGCCTCCCGAGCCCTCCTGCGCAGCATCGCCTCCGACGCCAGTGAGCGCGCGGGAGCAGCGGCCATACTCGTGACCCACGACCTCGGCGAGGCACAAGCCTTCGGGCACCGGCTCGGCATCATCGACGAGGGCAGCCTGCTCCAAGTAGCCAGCACCGAGGTGCTGGTGCGCCAACCTGCCACGAAGCGGGTGGCCGAGCTCTGCGGCTACAAGAGCTTCGTCCCTCACGATTCGGGGCAGCTCTGGGCCCTGCATCCCGACCGCTTCGTCGAGGGAGCTTGGCCCGACCGGGGCATCGTGTTCGGAGGAACGGTCCGATCAGTGCAGGCGTTCGGCCCGCGCTACGCATGCGAGATCGTGTTGCTTGCGGGCGAAGACGGCATTGCTGCGGGTCAGTCTGCGGTGCAGGTCCACGCTGAATCACCTCCGCGGGTCGGCGACCGCTGGGAAGTGACGGCTCTCGATCCACCTCTCGTGAGCGCGTCATCGATCAACGACAAGGAGGCCGGATCGAATGTCGAAGACCCACAGCCCCACAGAGGACCGGTTGAGACTTGCGCGGTTGGCACGGGGGTTCTCCCAGACTGACCTCGCGCGGGCGGCCGGCGTCACGCGCCAAGCCATCTCCGGTATCGAATCCGGTCGCTGGTCACCGTCACTCGTCGTCGGTCTGTCGCTTGCCCGCGCCCTCGACACTTCCGTCGAGGAGCTCTTCAGTTCCCCGACTGAAGAACCGTCCGTGACCGCCAGGCTGGCTCCCCAGACCTCTCGCCAACACGGTGGTACCACTCGCAGGCGCTTGCTGCTGAGCGATGTCGCGGGCGACACGACCGCCTTTCCGATCTCGCGGGACGGCTCGTTCGTTCCCGGCTTCGTGCCGGCGCTCGGCATGGTGGGCGATGCCACCAAGGCGAGCAACGGCGGGGCCGACCCGGCTCGTGCCGATGTAACCGAGCGAAACGAGATCACGACCGCCGGAAAGCGCCCCCGCCACGATCACCGTTGCGTCAAGGCCATTCGCATCGCCGAGGCGATGCCCACGCTTGCCATCGCCGGCTGCGACCCTGCGCTCGGGCTCCTCCAAGCCCCCCTGGCACGGCACAAGCCCCCGTTGGAGCTTCTGTGGTGGCAGTGCGGGAACGCGATGGCCCTCGAGCTCCTCGAAAACGGTGCGGTTCATGCGGCGGCGGTGCACCGCGGAGTCGGCACTCGCGCGCGGGCGCGGCCGGGCGTCGCCGCGGTCGGCTTCGCCGCCTGGCGTGAGGGCTTGGCTATCGCGCCCGGCCAGCGGGGCAAGGTGCGGGATCTGAGGGATGTGGCTGGCCGAGGCTTACGCATCGCCAACCGTGAGCGCGGCTCTGAAGCGCGCCGGCTGCTCGACGATCACCTCGATCGGCTCGGGATCTCCCCGTCGGAGGTCGCCGGTTATGAGACGGCGTGCACGGCCCACCTGCTCGTCGCCTCGGCCATCGGGTCGGGTCTGGCGGACGCCGCCGTCACGACCGAGCCAGCCGCTCTGGCCTTCGGGCTCGACTTCGTCCCGTGGCAGGAGGAGATCTGCGAGCTCCACATCCCTCGCGCCCTCATGGGGAGCTCGGAAGTACGCGTTCTCCTCGATGTGCTCGGCGGTCGGGAGCTGCTCCGCCAGCTGGCGATTCTCGAGGGCTACAGCGCCGAGCCCTGCGGCAGGATCCTCGTGGCCTGAACGGCCGGCTGCCAGGCCGGCAGCCGCCACCACCGCGAGTGTCCGGATGGGCACTCAGCGAGGCGGACCGAGCCTCTGGGCGCAGATGGCGGAGATAATGCTTGCAACCCGCGATGACCGAGCATCGCGAACGCAAGGGGGATCGAACATGCGCATCCAGGGAACCTGCAACCGGTGCGGCGAAGACACCCGCGTCCTACCCAACAGCTTTCTCTGCTTGCCTTGCGCGCAGCAGAACATGGCTGAAGACATCGCGAATCTCAGCACGAAGAGCGGCCCGAGGTACCAGCCTCAAAGACAGCCCGCGGTGGAACAGACCCGCGGTGGAGCAACCCGTCGTGGAGCGGACGCTCGAGGGAGCCGACGCCAGCTGATCTCTGGCAGTTCTCGAAGTCCTCATTGTCAGGCACCTTGCGGCTTCGGCCCGATGCGTCGGACCGCAGGGACGAGGAGAATGACGGCAACTCCCACAACGATGAAGACGCTCCCCGCGATGAAGACTGCTTGATCCCCGATGACCGACGCGATCGGGCCGACGATGGCGTAGCCGAGTGGCAGGAGGACCAGCGAGCCGAACCAGTCGTAGGCGCTCACCCGTGAGAGCACCTCGGCCGGCACCTCGCGCTGCATGGTCGTGTCCCACTGGGCTGTGAAGATCGCAAAAGCCGCTCCGCCGAGCAATGCCCCGACTGCGATGACCGGCACCGGTGCCCGGTAAGCGATCGAAAGCAGAGGGTAGGGCCACACGAGCAAGGCGAGCGTCGCGGCGACGAGCGGCCTGCGAAACCGCACGCGCAGCATCGCGACTCCGCCGAGCACCGCCCCGACTCCCTGTGCGCCGAGGATCGTCCCCCAGGCGGTAGCACCCCCGAGTGACTCCTTGGCGATCACCGCGCCGAGAACGAAGTACGGCGCAATCATGAACAGGTTGGCGAACGACGCGACCAGCACGATCGCCCAGAGCCACGTCCGTGACCAGAACTCGCTCCACCCTCGGCGGAGCTGGACCAAGAACGACTCGCGAGCCACATCCGCCACTGGTCGCAGGCGGAGTGCCGCCAGCGACCAGACGCTGACGACGTAGGAGAGAGCGTCGGCGACGATCGCCCATCCGGGGCTGGTGGTCGCGACGATGACGCCGGCGAGCGTGGGCCCGAGGATCCCGCCGATCGAGAAGGTCAAGCCGTTCAGCGCGTTCGCTTGCGTCAGGCGCTCGGTCGCAGCCACTTCGGGGATGAGACCGGTGAGAGCGGGCATGAAGAAGGCCGTGCCAGTGCCGACCAGAGCGGAGAAGAACAGGAAGCCCCAAAGGGGTGGATGCCCGATGAGGATCCAGACTCCGAGCGCGGTCTCCGCCGACGCCCGAAGGACGTCGGCGGTCAGCATGACCCGTCTCCGGCCGAACCGGTCGCTCACGACGCCGCCGATGAGCAGGAAGAGCACGAGCGGGATCGTCTCCGCGGTGAGTACCGCGCCGACCTCGGTGGCGGACCCGTGGTGCAACGCCAGCACCGCGAACGACAACGCCACGGGCGTCATGCCGGTGCCGATGGCTGACGTCAGCTGGCCGATGAAATAGAGGCGGAAGTTGCGCTCGTGAAGGGCACCGAGCCACCTCTCGAGCCGCATCGTTTCGATGCTAGGTCTGCCCAGGGCTCGACTTGCCGGCCCGACCGGGCGATGATCGGTCCGCTCGGGTCCTGATCCGGAGGCCCGAAACGGAGGTGTCAATTGGCCCGCATGCCGCTCGCGCCCCTGCCAGCCGATGTCGAGGAGGTCCTTCGCAACCGCGGCGCGGCGCAGGTCAATCTGTACCGGGCGCTCGCCAACGCGCCCGCGATCAGTCGCGCCTGGCTCGGCTTCCTGTGGGCCTTGCGGGACGACTGCGACACGCCGAGGTCGCTACGCGAGCTTCTTATCCTGCGCACCGCCGTCCGGCACGCGTCAGCGTACGAATGGCACCATCACGAGGCCATGGCGTTGCAGGCCGGACTGAGCCCGGAGAGGGTCGCCGCCGTCGCGTCCTGGCAGGATTACCCCGAGTTCGATCCGGCGGAGCGCGCCGTGCTCTCGCTGACAGATGCCATCTGCGACGGCGATGTGCGGGAAGAGATCTGGCAGGAGGCCGCTCGCTGGTTCGAGCCCGGTGAGCTCGTCGAGCTCGTGGTCACCGCAGCCGCCTACGTCATGGTTCCGCGGGTGCTCGACGCGCTTGCCGTCCCGGTCGAGCCTCCGTCTGGCTGACCACGGCTAGTGGTTTATTTATTATTATTCAGAAAGTTCGCGGGTTGTCAAGAGGATGCAACAAAGCAGCCGGGCAACGTGGCCCGGTCGGCCACCTTTGACAGTCTGAGCAGGGAGTAGTGAGGCGGAGACGCCCGCAGCGGAGCCGCTTTGTGCGCAGATGGCACAACTGCGGGGTCCGGAACAGCCTCAGAGCCGGCCACAAGGATCGATTGACCTAAAGTCACGCTCCGTGGTGGTCGATGCTCTTTGAATGCGCAACGAAGGTGGACCCGACCGCGGGCTCAGACCCGTACGGGTGCGTCGAGGGTTCGTGGCCGTGGCCGCGGTGGTCGTTACGGTCGCCGCTCTGGTGAACTCCTTCGCCCTGACCGGCGCCTCCGGCTCCACGAGCTCGGGCGCTGCGATCTCCAAGGCCGCCAGCCATCGCCACCCGCGCGGACATCTCCACCACAGGCGCACCACCACAACCACCAGCCGACCGACTCCGACCACCCAGCCGACCAAGACGGCCCGGCCGCGGGCCGCGAAGGCTGCGACGACGACCACGACCACCACCACGGCGGCGGTCAGCACGACGACATCGACCGACCCGCCCCCGACCTCGACGACCGCGCCTCCCACGACGACGACCGCTGTGCCGCTCCCGACTACCACGGCGCCTCCTCCGACGACAACGACGGCGCCGGCCACCACAACCACCACAACCACAACGGCGCCACCTGCCGCCCCGGCCGGACAGGAGCCGATGAAGGACTTCGGCATACAGCCCGCCACCCTTACCCCTGACGAGTACAACTCACTTCTCGGATACGCCCAGCGGGCAGGCGCGAAGGTCATCTCGCTGGACGTGAGCTGGTCCTCCTACGAGCCGAATGGTCCCGCACCGGCAGGGGAGTGGACGAATCTCGATGCGTTCGCGAAGGACGTGGTCGGTCGTGGGATGAAGTTGCGTTTCCAGCTGGTGGGATTCCCGGACTGGGCCCGTGACCGGGGAGACCCCAGCTCGGCCGCTGCCTATTCGCTCGCGCCATCCTCACCCGCGGAGCTCACGAAGTGGTCCCAGTTCGTCTCTCGGGTCGTCACGAAGTTCGGTTCTGAAGTTACGTACTACGAGATCTGGAACGAGGAGAACCTCTCGGCCTTCTGGTCGCAAGGCCCCAACCCATCCGAGTACGCCAACCTCCTCGAGACCAGCTACGTCACCATCAAGGCGATCGATCCGGGTGCCCAGGTCATGTTCGGCGGTATCAGTCGCAACGACGTCGGCTTCCTAAAGGAGACCTACGACGCCATCGACCGGCAGTTCCCCGCGACCGCGGCGAAGGACGACCATTTCTTCGACATCCTGGGCGTTCACCCCTACAGCGGAAACCGCTCGCCCGAGGCCATCGTGTCGAATGAGGTCTACCACGACCAATGGGGAACGATGGACGAGAACTTCCTCGGCATCGAACTGCTCCACAACCTGATGGCCCAGGAAGGCGAAGGTTGGAAGCACGCCTACATCGGCGAGTACGGCTTCTCGACGGAAAGCTGGGAAGGCTTCGGCCCGGTGTCCGACGCGACCAGGGCGCAGTACCTCACGGAAGCCTTTACCCTGGCGTCCAGGCTCGGCTACGTGGACGGCCTTTGCTGGTACTACACCTACTCGACGCCCTGGAACCCCTCGAGCTGGGCGCTCCTGCAGGGCAGCTATCCGAACTATCAGCCCACCCAGACGTATGCGGCGCTTGCCGCCGTCCCCGGCTGAAGCGCCAGAGCCCGACCCCAACCCCCGACGCAGCCACGCGAAGAGGTCGTTGCGTAGTCTTGGTTGCGCCGTCGGCGGTTAGCGACGGTCAAGGATGGGTCCCTGTGCAGAGCAGCGCATTCGCGAGATACTCGCGAACGGTGCACGGCCCCTTGCTTCCCTCGCAAGGCAACCGGGGGGTCGTGCACTACTTATCGGCGCGGCTCACCCCGAACTTGAGTCCTAGCACCAGGGAAGTCGTCCGGGCTGGTGGCCGCGGTCAGCGCCGCAACCATCGCTTCAACGCCGCGAGCACTCGATGGGCAGCATCGGTGATCTGGAGGATGTCATCACTCAAGTCGGCGACGTCCCGCTTGCTGAGTGGCCGTCTCGGCGGCATACCCACATCATGCCCGAAGCCGAGTCCTGACGCTTCTCATTGGAACTGGACGCTAACCCATGGGCGAAGAGTGATGAGCCGCAACTGACTGGCATTGGCCGGCACCGGCCGACACCGGCCTCTCCCGGTTCGCCGCTGGCGTCGCGTCGGCTCCGACGAGCCTCACGGACCAGTCGGCGTCCCGTGGGAACGGGCGGTGGGGTGTGGCACCGCCGGCGGCATGGATGGCGATCGACAGCAGGCCTTTCGCCTGGCTGATGGCTCTCGTCTCGTCCCCGGTGTCGACGACGACGAAATAGGTCGCTTCTGAGCGGGTGACGTCGAGCTCGACACCGCAGTCATTTGTCCAGCCGTGCTCCAGCGCCTCGATCGAGTCGTCGACATGACGCATGAGCTCACCGTCCGGGTCGCGGAGCCTGCTCTCGGGCTCCTGTATGAGCTCAATCCCGATGACCAGAGTCACGACGTATTCCACGAACGCCACCTTTATTCTTGCCTTGTTGTATCGGCATCCGGAGGCGTGCGCTGAAGAGAGAATATTCGGACGAGGGCCTTCAGTGCTCAGACTTCGGAGCAACGTGCTCGCGCAGTCGCTCGAGGGCCGTCGCAGTTCGCTGGCGGACGGTCTGGTCCACGAAGGGAGCCAGCAGGACTCCCCCGATCCCGCCCGGCTCCTCGTATGTAACCGTGAGGTTGACCGATGTCCCGTCTTGGGCGGGGCTGAGGTCGAACTTCAGGCTCTGAGCCTGGTCGCCGGCGGAGCTCCAAGTGATGGTGCGGCCGGGGACGAGCGCGGCGATCTCGATCGTGGTCCGGAGGGTGGTCGGCCCGACCTTGAGCACGGCGTCGAACTGCGCGCCCTCGCCCGCGGTTTGAGATCCCTTCGGCGTCAGCTGCTCGAGCCCCTCGATGAAGACCTCGGCGCGCTCGTAGTCGGCCAGACAGTCGAAGATCTCGTCAGCTGGAGCGGCGATGGTTGCGTCAGCTTGAACGGTTTTCGTCAAGATCAACTCCTCGGGAACGGGTGCCCGCGAGCCTAGGTTGATCGGGCTCGACGCTCTTGACTTGACTCGAACCGCCTGCTCGAATGGTGCGTACCGAATGGCGGCCTCGGCTGTGACCGACTGGGAGCGTTACAGGGGGTTCGAGCGTCTGTGAGCACGCAGCGTGTGGTCGTCAATCCCGCCACTGAGGAGACCGTCGCGACCATCGGTCAGATCGGTCCAGAGGAGACCGACGAGGCGATCGATCGGGCGGTGGCAGCGCTGCCGGCCTGGCGGGCGATCTCGCCCGGCGACCGGGCCCGGCTGCTCCGGCGCTTCGCCCAGGTCGTGGACGGGGCCAACGAGGAGCTGGCTCGCCTCGAGGTGGCCAACTCCGGGCACACGATCTCGAACGCACGCTGGGAGGCGGGCAACGTCCGTGACGTGCTCGCCTACTACGCGGGAGCGCCCGAGCGACTGTTCGGACGCCAGATCCCCGTGCCGGGGGGAGTCGACCTCACGTTCCGCGAGCCCATTGGCGTCGTCGGGATCATCGTGCCGTGGAACTTCCCGATGCCGATCGCGTCGTGGGGCTTCGTGCCGGCGCTGGCGGCGGGCAACACCGTGGTGCTCAAGCCGGCGGACCTTACGCCGCTGACGGCGATCCGCATCGGCGAGCTCGCGCTCGAGGCCGGCATCCCCGAAGACGTCTTCCAGGTCCTGCCAGGCCGCGGCTCGGTCGTCGGCTGGCGGTTCGTCACGCACCCGGCCGTCGGGAAGGTCTGTTTCACCGGCTCGACCGAGGTCGGCCAGAAGATCATGGCGGGGTGCGCCGAGCAGGTGAAGCGCGTGACGCTCGAGCTCGGGGGCAAGAGCGCCAACATCGTCTTTGCCGACGCGGATCTCGAGGCCGCTGCCGCCTCAGCACCGATGGCGGTCTTCGACAACGCCGGCCAGGACTGTTGTGCCCGCTCGCGCATCCTTGTCGAGGTGAGCGCCTACGACCGGTTCATGGAGCACTTCGAGTCGGCCGTAAAGGCCGTGCGCGTCATCGACCCCTCCGACGAGCGAAGCGAGATGGGACCCCTCATCAGCGCCGAGCAGCACTCGCACGTGGCGGCGTTCGTGCCCGACGACGCTCCGGTCGCGTTCCGCGGGAGCGCCCCTGACGGGGCCGGCTACTGGTTCGCGCCGACGGTGCTCGCCCCGGTGCCACCGGACTCGCCGGCTCTGCGCGAGGAGATCTTCGGCCCGGTCGTAGCGGTACTTCCGTTCGAGGACGAGGCGGACGCGATCCGCATCGCCAACGACACGCCCTACGGGCTCTCAGGCTCGATCTGGACCCGGGACGTCGGGCGCGCGTTCCGCGTCTCGCGGGCGGTCGAGGCCGGGGCAATCTCGGTGAACTCGAACGCCTCGGTCCGCTACTGGACGCCCTTCGGCGGATTCAAGCGCTCCGGCCTCGGCCGCGAGCTCGGCCCGGACGCGCTCGAGGCGTTCACCGAGCTCAAGAACGTCTTCATCGCTACGAGCTGAAGGCGCCGGCGCCGGCGCCGGCTCCTGGGGCAACGCCTGCTCAGCACCTACGATCGGGGAGGGACCATGTCGGGAAGGCTCGAGGGCAAGGTGGCTGTCATCACTGGCGCGGGGAGCGGCATCGGCCGGGCCAGCGCCGTCCGGTTCGCGCGCGAAGGGGCCCACGTCGTGGTGGCCGATGTCGCCGACGAGCCTGGGGGCGCGGTCGCCGACGAGGTCGGCGGCCTTTACGTCCACGCCGACGTCACCGATCCCGAGAGCGTGGCGGCCATGTACGAGGCAGCGCTGGAACGGTTCGGCACGCTCGACATCTGCTTCAACAACGCCGGCATCTCGCCTCCCGACGACGACTCGATCCTCGAGACCGGGCTCGACGCCTGGCGCCGCGTGCAGGACGTGAACCTGACCAGCGTCTACTTGTGTTGCAAGGCCGCCATCCCGATCCTTCTCGACCACGGCGGCGGCAGCATCATCAACACAGCTTCGTTCGTCGCGGTGATGGGTGCCGCCACGTCCCAGATCTCCTATTCGGCCTCGAAGGGCGGCGTGCTGTCGATGTCCCGCGAGCTCGGCGTGCAGTTCGCCCGCCAGTCGATCCGAGTGAACGCCCTCTGCCCCGGGCCCGTGAACACGCCGCTGCTGCAGGAACTGTTCGCCACGGACGCGGAGCGGGCGGCGCGGCGTCTCGTGCACGTCCCGATGGGCCGGTTCGCCGAGCCGGAGGAGATCGCGGCGGCGGCCTGCTTCCTCGCCTCCGACGACGCGTCGTTCATCACGGCGAGCACGTTCCTCGTCGATGGAGGCATCCACGCCGCCTACGTGACGCCGCTGTGATCCCGGCCGAGTCTCGTCTCGTCTGTCCCGTTGTCGGCGTCACCGCCTACGACGAGGAGGCAGCATGGGGCGTCTGGCACAAGCAGGCGTCGCTGGTCCCAGCCGAGTACGTGAAATCGCTCGCAAGCGCGGGCGCCAACCCCGTCATCCTCCCGGTCCAAGAAGAGCACAATCTGGTGCTCGACTCCTTACTCAGGCGTCTGGACGGCCTGCTGTTCACGGGGGGACCGGACATCGACCCGGCCCGTTACGGGGCAAAACGCCATCATCGATCCCAGCAGCCCCGACCCGCCCGAGACGAACGCGAGCTGGCGCTGCTGTTCGCGGCCGAGCGCGTGGGCCTGCCGGTGCTCGCCATCTGCAGGGGCATGCAGGTTCTCAACGTGCTCCGAGGAGGCACGCTCGTCCAGCACCTGCCAGACGTCGTCGGTCACCAGGATCACAATCCGACGCCCGGCACCTTCTCCCGCCACCGGGTCCGCGTAGAGGAGACAAGCCTCCTCCACAAACTCGTCACCTGGGACGAGAGGGCCGTACCGACCCACCATCACCAGGGGATCGACCGCCTGGGCGCCGGCCTCTCGGCCGTGGCCTGGACCGACGACGGCACGATCGAAGCGGTCGAGGACCCGACCAGGCCGTTTCTCTTCGGCGTGCAGTGGCACGCCGAAGCCGACGACGATCCGGCGTTGTTCGAGGCTCTCGTCGAGGCCGCAGCCGGCGTTGCCACGTCGCGGGGAGAGGACGGGCGCCTGCCGGCGCCCTGAGGCTTGGCACCGGCGGCGCCCCGGACCCACTGACGCGGACTCCGGGCCGGGTCAGCGCCTCGCCCCTACACTTGCCACGTGGAGGCCAAGCCGACCGGAGCTGCGAGCAGCGAGGGTGGCGAGGAGGATCGCGTTCTCACCGTCCCGAACCTGATCTCCCTCGCGCGGATCATCCTCCTCGGCGTCTTCTGCTGGCTCCTGTTCGGCCCTGACCTGAGGATCCAGGCCACCGTGGTGCTGATGGTCGTCGGTGTGACCGACTTCCTCGACGGCTACATCGCGCGACGGTTCCACCAGGTCAGCACGCTCGGCAAGGTGCTCGACCCCGTCGCCGACCGTTTGGTCCTCGTGACCGCCGTCATTGCCATCGCTGTGTACGGCGCCGTGCCAGGCTGGCTCGCCGGCCTCGTGCTCGGCCGCGAGCTGGCCGTGTCGGTGGCCGTGCTCGTGCTCGCCGCCCTCGGCGCGAAGCGCATCGACGTGCTCTGGGTCGGCAAGGCCGGCACGTTCGGCCTTTTCTGCTGCTTTCCGTTGTTCCTGCTCGGGGATGAGGACGCAAGCTGGGCTCACGTGCTCACCGACGTGACGTGGGTGGCGGTCGTGCCGGCGCTGATCCTCAGCTTCGTTGCGGCAGGAGCGTATGTGCCTCTCGCCCGGCAAGCGCTCGCCGAGCGCCGGGCGGAGGGCCCGGCCCAGCACGAGCCGGTGGCTTCATGAAGGCCGTGATCATGGCCGGCGGCGAGGGCACCCGCCTGCGTCCGCTCACCGCCAACCAGCCGAAGCCGATGCTGCCCATGGCGAACGCCCCTATGGCCGAGCATGTCGTGCACCTGCTGCGCCGGCATGGCTTCGAGGAGATCGTGGTGACGGTCGGCTTCCTCGCCAGCACGATCCGCACCTACTTCGGGGACGGCTCGGAGCTGGGAGTCCGCCTCGTCTACGCGACCGAGGAGACACCGCTCGGGACGGCCGGCTCGGTGCTCAACGCCCGTGACGAGCTGGACGACCGTTTCCTCGTCATCTCGGGCGACGTTCTCACCGACGTCGACCTGACGGCGCTCGTCGAGTTCCATGCCAAGCAGGAATCCGTCGCCACGCTCGCCCTGCAAGCGGTGGAGAACCCGCTCGAGTTCGGCATCGTCATCATCGGCGCCGACGGACGGGTCGACCGCTTCCTCGAGAAACCGGGCTGGGGCGAAGTCTTCAGCGACACCATCAACACGGGCATCTACGTGCTCGAGCCCGAAGTCTTCGACTGGATCCCGAGCGGGCGGGCGGTCGACTTCTCGTCCGAGGTGTTCCCCACGATGCTCGAGGCCGGGCGGCCGCTGTACGGATTCGTGAGCTCGGGCTACTGGGAGGACGTCGGGACGCTCGAGGCATACCTGAGCGCTCACGCCGACATCCTCGACGGCAAGGTCCAGATCGACATGCCGGGCTTCCCGCTCCGGCCGGGCGTCTGGATCGGGGAGGGCGCCGAGATCCACCCGTCGGCCGACGTCGTCGGCCCGGCCCTCATCGGCGACAACTGCCGGATCGGAGCCGACGTCGAGCTTCGCGGTCACTGCGTACTCGGTTCCAACGTGCGCGTCGGCGACAACACCATCCTCGAGCGGTGCGTCATTCACGACAACGTGTACCTCGCCCCGTCCGTGAGCGCCCGGGGCTGTGTCATCGCCCGCTCGTGCGACGTCCGACAGGGCGCCCACCTCGAGGACGGCGTCGTGCTCGGCGAGGGGTCGAGAGTCGGGCGCCAGGCCGTCGTCGGGGCCGGCGTGAAGGTTTACCCGCACAAGATCATCGAGGCGGGCGCCGTCGTGAACTCCTCGATCATCTGGGAGTCCCGAGGATCGAGGAGCCTGTTCGGCCGTCTCGGCGTGGCCGGCATCGCCAACGTGGACCTCTCGCCCGAGGTGGCGTTGCGCGTCGCCATGGCGTACGCGACGACGCTCCCGAAGGGCGCCACGGTGACCGTGTCGCGCGACTCCAGCCGGGCGGCTCGGATGCTGAAGCGCGCGGCCATGGTCGGCATCACCGCCGCCGGGTGCAACGTCGAGGACCTGGAGGCGGCGACCGTGCCCGTGACGCGGTTCCAGACCCGTACCGGGACGACGTTCGGCGGGATCACGGTCCGGTTGGTGCCGGGGGATCCGCAGTCGGTGGCGCTTCGTTTCTTGAATGCGGACGGCGTGGACCTCGACGAAGCCGCCCAGCGCAAGATCGAACGCCTCTACGACCGGGAGGAGTCGCGCCGGGTGCTGGCGGCCGAGATCGGCGACATCGGCTTTGCGTCGAGGACGCTGGAGCTCTACACCAACGAGCTCGCCGGCCTCGTGGACCTCGACGCCATCCGGACGGGTGGTTTCAAGCTCGTTCTCGACTACGCGTTCGGTACGGCCAGCTTCGTGATGCCGAACGTGCTCGCGAAGCTCGGCGCGGACGTGCTCGGCATCAACCCCAACGTCTCGACCCCGGGGGTCATGAGCTTCGACCGCAGCGTCCACGCGACCCGGCTGGGCGAGCTCGTCCGCTCCTCGGGCGCCAATCTCGGCGCCATGATGGATCCCGACGGCGAGCAGCTCACCCTCGTGGACGACACGGGCTACGTGCTCGAGGACGACGAGGCCCTGCTCATGCTCACCCAGCTCGTCACGACGGCGGAGCCGGGCGGACAGATCGCCGTGCCCGTCGACGCAAGCCGGGAAGTGGAGGCGATCTGTGCCGCTACCGGCTCGAGCGTCCTCCGGACCAAGATGTCGGCGGCCCAGCTGCTGGAGGCGGCTGATGCGCCGGGGGTCCGTTTTGCGGCCAATACTTCGGGGGGCTACGTGTTCCCGCAGTTCCTGCCTGCGTTCGATGCCGTCGCGACGCTGGTGCGCCTGCTGTCGCTCCTCGCGTCCGGCCAAAGGGTGCTGTCGCGGGTCGTGGCATCGCTCCCGAAGACCGCCATCGTCAGGCGGGAGGTTCCGACGCCGTTCGAGCAGAAGGGCCTCGTCATGAGGACCCTCGTCGAGCGCGCCGATCCGTCGGGGCTGTTCCTCCTGGACGGGGTCAAGATGACCGACGCCAACGGCTGGACCCTCGTGCTGCCTGATCCCGAGACGCCGGTCACCCACATCCACGCCGAGGCGAGGACCAGGGCCGAGGCCACCGAGCGGGTCGAGCGGACCGCGGCCGACGTCGAGTGGATCCTGACCGAAGGCGCGTCCTGACCCGGTAGGGGGACCGGGCATTCGGCCGGGTCGCTCGCTACGATCCCCGTCAGCGCCGAAGAGCCGGCTGGCAACCCAAAGGAGCCATGAGCGATGGACGTCCCTGAGGAGCTTCGATACACCTCCGACCACGAGTGGGCCCGCCTCGAGGACGGCATGGTGAGGGTCGGGCTCACCGACTTCGCACAGGACGCCCTCGGCGACGTCGTCTTCGTCCAGCTCCCGCCCGTCGGGGGCACCGTCAACAAGAGCGGCGAGCTCGGCGAGGTCGAGTCCACCAAGTCTGTCTCCCAGGTCTACTCGCCGGTCAGCGGGACGGTGGCGGAGGTCAACGTATCCCTGACCGACGAGCCCGAGCGCATCAACACCGATCCCTACGGCGAGGGTTGGCTCTGTGTCCTCGAACCAACAGATCCGAGCGAGTTCGACGAGTTGCTGGACGCCGCCGGGTACCGGGCGTTCACCGAAACCTGAGGAGCCGGCGCTCGGAGCGCCGTCGTTGCGGCGTTTCCCGAGGAGTCGATGATTTGTAACGCGGGAACATTCCTTACACGCGAAGCTTCCCCATCGTCCAGAGTATGACCAGGACCTGCGCTCCGGCGCGTAACTGCGCCACCCTCGCTCGTGTCCGAGCTGGTTAAACCCTTGAGCGCACAGCGCAGGTCTTGGTCTACCGTACTGGAGTGTTCTGCAACAACTGCGGCCACCGGAACCCGCCCGAGTCGAATTTCTGCTCGTCGTGCGGCTCGGCCCTCCTGCCTACCACCGATACGACGATCTCCTTCGCCCCGGAAGATCCTTCCGGTGATCCTGCCGATGACGAGATCAGCGTTCCCGCAGGAGAACTGTCGGACGGGACAGGAGTTCTGGTCGTCAAGCGCGGCCCGGACGCCGGGGCGCGGTACGTGCTGACGGGCGAGATCACCCGGGTCGGCCGGCATCCCGACAGCGAGATCTTCCTGGACGACGTGACGGTGTCCCGCCGGCACGCCGAGTTCCGCCGCGAGTCCGGCCACTACGTCGTCGCCGACATCGGGTCGCTGAACGGCACATACGTCAACCGGGAGCGGATCGAGGCTGCGACGCTGAAAGGCGGAGACGAAGTCCAGGTGGGCAAGTTCAAGCTCGTTTTTCTCTCGACGAGCCAGGGCTGAGTTCCAGTGGGGGAGCGCTCCTACCTGGCCATTGGCGACGTTCTCGCGTTGTTGCGTGAGGAGTTTCCAGACGTGACGATCTCGAAGATCCGTTTCCTCGAGAGCCGGGGGCTGCTCGTTCCCGAGCGGACGCCGTCCGGTTACCGCAAGTTCTACGAGCCCGACGTCGATCGCCTCCGCTGGATCCTCCGCCAGCAGCGCGAGCACTTCCTCCCCCTCAAGGTGATCAAAGGCCGCCTCGAGAACGGCATGAGCGACCCGGCCGCGCCCGCCCCGCCGTTGTTCGAGATGGGCGACCCGCCGCCCGAACGACAGCCCGAGCTCGGGCGCGAGCCGGAACCCGCGCTCGTCGGCGCCCTCGGAGCGGCAGATCTGGCCCAGGAGGGTGCCGTCGCCGCCCGGATGCCGCTCCCGCCCATCGGTGTGGTCAGCCCTCCGAGCAACGGCGTGCCTGGCCGTGGCGATGCGCCGGCCACGAGCGACACGAGAGGCCGGGCGGAGACGCCGGCCAAGGGCAACGGCGAGACGGCGCCGCGCGCCGTCCACGCGTCGAGAGCGGGCACCGCCGGGTCGGTGCGGGCGGAGGAGCCACATACCCACCGGCGTCCGGCGGACGAATCGCCTGAGTTCGAGGCCGATCCGACCACAGCCGCCGCCGGCCCAGGAGCCCCCGGCCCAGGCGCCGCCGGCCTAGGCGCCGCCGGCCTAGGCGCCGCAGCCATCGCCGCAGGCGCCTCGGGCGCAACCGCAGTGGCAGCCGCGGCCGGCGAGGCCGAGCCCCCGAGACGACAGCGCCGCCACAGCGCACCGCCCGAACCAGCGACCGAGACCGGGCCCGAGACCACCACCGCCGCTGGCCCCACCACGGGCGAGACCGGCCGGCCGGCCACCCAACAAGAGGCGAAGTCGTCCAGCTCTCGTGGCTCGACGCGCTCGTCGGCGGGGCTGCCGGGTGGCGGCACGTCCGGGACCGCCTTCTCTGTCGCCGAGGTCGCCGGCGCCAGCGGGCTCGACGTGGCCGGCGTCGAGGAGCTCGAGAACTTCGGCCTTATCGCCAGCCGCGTCGTGAAGGGGGTTGCCTGTTACGACGAAGAGGCGGTCATGGTCGCGAAGCTCGCGGCCCGCTTCGCGCCGTACGGCATCGAGGCGCGGCACCTCCGGATCTTCAAGCACGCCGCCGATCGCCAGACGGGGCTCTACGCCCAGGTGATCACTCCGCTCTTGAGACAGCGGAACCCTGAGGCGAGGGCCCGCGCCATCGAGGGCCTCTCCGAGCTCGCCGAGCTGGGAGAGGCGTTGATGCGGTGCTTCTCCCAAGCGACGCTGCGCGAGCTGACGGGGGGGTGAGTCACCCCGAGGCCGCGGTCGGTACCCTGCTCGACCGCGGAGAGCTCGCCTCCATCGCACGCCGGCTCGGAGCCGAGATCGCCCGGGACTACCCGGACGGGGTCGTGCTCGTCGCGCTCTTGAAGGGAAGCGTCTGCTTTCTCGCCGACCTCGTCCGAGAGCTCCCCGGTCCGTGCGAGCTGGACTTCCTCGTCCTGTCTGCCTACGGGGACGGCCAGACGCGCGTGCGCGTGACCAAGGATCTCGACCTCGACGTCACCGGACGCGACGTCGTCGTCGTGATGGACCTCGTCGACACCGGGCTCACACTCGGGTACGTGCTCCGGCTCATCGCCCTGCGCCGGGCCCGGTCGACCGCGGCGTGCGCGCTCTTGGACCGCCAGAGCCGGCGGCTGCTCCCCGTCGACATCCGCTATGTCGGGCGCGTCATCGGCGACGAGTACGTCGTCGGCTACGGCCTCGATTTCGACGAGCGATACCGCAATTTGCCGGGGCTGGAGGTCGCTGACGAGGCCGAATTGCGCACCGAGCCGGATGCGATGTTCGACCGGCTCTCACGGCGGTAAGTTGCTGTCATGGTCGAGGTGCACCTGAGGGCCGTACGAGTCGACCTGGGGTCGAGTACCCCGGTCGTGCTGCTCGAAGAGACGGAAGGCGCTCGTCGTTCGCTGCCGATCTTCGTCGGCGGGCCCGAGGCGACCGCCATCGCGTTCGCTCTTCAGGGCGTCGAGCCGCCCCGCCCCATGAGCCACGACCTCATGCGCGAGCTCGTCGAGGCCCTCGGTGCCAAAGTCGTGCGGGTGCTCGTGACCGAGCTCCGCGACGGGACGTTCTTCGCCGAGCTTCATCTTCGTTCGGGCGAACGCGATCTGATCGTTTCCTGCCGGCCGTCCGACGCGATCGCGCTCGCGACCCGGACACGATCTCCGCTGTACGTCTCGGACGACCTCATGGAGGCCGAAGGCCTTGTGATCGAGCCCGACGACGACGACGTCACGGTCGACGGGAACCCGGATGAGCTCGTTGGGGAATTCCGGGAGTTTCTGGACCGGATCCGCCCGGAGGATTTCACCTCCTGAACGGCCCCGGCGGGCGCCTCGGATCGGCCCGCCGGAACCCTCAAGGTCAAGCTGCAGTAGACGTCTCGCTCCAAGCCCAGGTCAGGACACTCGAGCGGTGGTTGACGTCGAGCCGCCCTAGCCGTAGCCTTCATTACGAGGGTGTAACTACCGCACTGTCGTCCGTTTAGGACGAAGGGCCAGGCGGTAGCTAGCGACAGGGGCACGAGATGGATCAAGCGGGCTTTCGCGGGCCGCAGGTCTGCGGCATCGTCGGCATCACGTACCGCCAGCTCGACTACTGGGACCGGACCGGCCTGAGCCGTCCGTCCCTGGCGAAGGCACGAGGCAGCGGTTCCCAGCGGTTGTACTCGTACCGGGACCTGCTCGAGCTGAAGGTGATCAAGCAGCTCCTCGACGGGGGGGTCAACCTGCGTCAGGCCAGACGCGCGATCGAGTGCCTCCGGGAGTCGGTCGGCGAGGATCTCACGTCTGCGAACCTCGTCATCGCCGGCGAGGGGTCCGTGCTCATGCGCACGGGGGAAGAGATCATCGACCTGCTGCGCGGTGGCCAGGGCGTCTTCAACGTCGTCCCGCTCGCCGGGGTCGTCGGCGAGGTCGATGCCGCCATCCTCCGTATAGACGACGTTCCCGCCGCGAGCGAGAGCCGGGATGCCGGTACCTCCGGAGGCTCCGTCGCCTCGGAACCCGAGGCAACCGCCGAACCGTCACGCCTGGCCGAGGGAGGCTAGACGCACCCCGGCCGGCACCGCCCACGGAGATCCGAGCCGCCACCGCACGCCGCGGTGCGGTTCGCCCACGACTCCGAGCGCCTGTTCGCCGAGCTCCTGGACTACTACGAGGTCCGATGGGAGTACGAGCCGGTCGAGTTCGTGCTCGCCTGGGGCCCTGACGGGCAGGCGACGAGCGCTTTCCGCCCGGACTTCTACCTGAGCGAGCATGGCCTGTTCCTGGAGCTGACGACGCTCCGCCAGGAGCTCGTGACGGTGAAGAACCGCAAGCTGCGCCGGATGGCCGAGCTGTACCCCGATGTGCAGGTACGAGTGCTCTACCGTCGGGACGTCTTCGGTCTCCTGGGCAAGTACGTGCCGGAGGCCACGTCTAGATTGGCGGGGTGAGCCTGCGCCGCACCTGCCTGTACGCCGAGCACGTCGAGCTCGGCGCCAGGCTGGTCGACTTCGGCGGCTGGGAGATGCCGCTCGCGTATCGGGACGGCACGATCGCCGAGCACCTCGCTTGCCGGAGCGACTCGGCGGTCTTCGATGTCAGCCACCTCGGCACGGTGCGGGTCGAAGGTCCCGACAGCCTCCAGCTGTTGCAGACAAACCTTACAAACGACCTCAACCGCATCGGGCCCGGACGCGCCCAGTACCAACACCTCCTCGACGAAACGGATGCTTCGGTCCTTGACGACCTCATCGTGTGGTGGGTCTCCGACGAGTCCTTCGACGTGATGCCGAACGCTTCGAACACCGACCGTGTCATCTCGGTGCTCGGGGGCGAGGACGTGACTGGAGAGCGGGCGGTCATCGCCGTGCAGGGACCACGGGCGAGGGAGCGGCTCGCGACCGTTGCGCCCGAGGCGGCGGCGGTGGGGCATTTCGCGGTGGGTGGTTTCGAGTTCGGCGGGTCACCGTGCCGGGTCGCCGGCACGGGCTACACCGGCGAGGACGGCGTCGAGTGTGCCGTGCCGGTGGACGTTGCAGCCGAATTCTGGCGTGCCGTCGTCGGCGCCGGCGTCCGGCCGGCGGGACTCGGCGCTCGCGACACGCTCCGTCTCGAAGCCGGCCTTCCGCTCCACGGCCACGAGCTCGGGCCGGGCATCACCCCGCTCCAGGCAGGCCTGGGGTGGGTGGTGAGCTGGGACAAGGGACCGTTTCGTGGGCGTGAGCCGTTGGAAGCCGAGCGTATCTCCGGGCCGTGGCGACGCCTTCGAGGCCTGCTCGCAGAGGGTCGCCGGCCGCCGCGCGCCAAGGACGCGGTCCTCGTCGGCGGGGAGATCGCGGGCGAGGTCACGAGCGGCAACTTCTCTCCCGTGCTGCAGCGGGGGATCGCGCTCGCCTTCCTACCTCCTGGGGTCGGCATCGGCGCCGAGGTGGACATCGCATTGCGCGGAGGGAGAGCGCCGGCGACGGTCGTGAAGCCTCCGTTCCAGCGGCTGCAGCCGGCCACAGAGTCGCAGCCGCGTACACCGCCCCCCGCCGGCGGTCCTTCCGGCACGGACTCCAACCCCACGGAAAGGACGCGTTCGTGACCGCACCGTTCGTGCCACATACCGACGCCGAGATCGCCGAGATGCTCGCCTTCCTGGGCGTCTCCGATCTTGACGACCTGTTCGCCGAGATCCCCGACGCCCTTCGGCTCAACGCCGGCCTGGACCTGCCCACGTCGATGAGCGAGCCGGACGTGGCCTGGCGCCTCGACGACCTGGCTGCGCGCAACCGGCCGTGTGGCCGAGACCTGGTCTGCTTCGCGGGCGCAGGCTCGTACGACCACGAGATCCCTGCGGTAGTGAGGTCCTTGGCCTCGCGCTCGGAGTTCCTCACGTCCTACACGCCGTACCAGCCCGAAGTGGCCCAGGGGGTGCTGCAGGCGATCTTCGAGTACCAGACGATGATCGCCCGCCTGAGCGGCCTCGAGGTCGCCAATGCGTCCCTCTACGACGGCGCCGCGTCGCTCGTGGAGGCGGCGAATCTGGCGGTTGCGGCGACCGGTAGCCCGCGGGTCCTCTGCTCTCAGGGCGTGCATCCCCATTGGCGTCGCCAGCTGGAGACGTTCGCACGCGGCTCGGGGCACGAAGTCGACACGGTGCCACTCTCGAGGGGCGTCACGGCGTGGAACGCTGTCGTCGACGACGGCCGCGTCGGCGCCGTCGTCGTCGCCACGCCCAACTTTCTCGGCTGCCTCGAGGACATCGGAGCTGCCCAGGCGATCGCCGAACGCCTCGGTGCCCGCCTCGTCGTGTGCTTCGATCCAGTCTCCGCCGGGCTGCTCAGTTCGCCTGGCGACCTCGGCGCCGACGTGGTGGTGGGGGAGGGCCAGCCGTTCGGGACTGCGCTCGGGTTCGGCGGACCCTATCTGGGCCTTTTCGCGTGCCGCCTCGCCGACGTCCGGCGCCTCCCCGGCCGGCTCGTCGGAGAGAGCGTGGACCGCGAGGGCGAACATGCCTACGTCATGACGCTGCGAGCACGGGAGCAGGACATTCGCCGGGACCGCGCCTCCTCCAACGTGTGCACCAACCAGACGCTGATGGCCGTGACTGCGGCCATCCAGCTGTCGTGGCTGGGACCGGCGGGCTTACGCGAAGTGGCCCTGAGGTGCGCGAGGGCGACGCGCTACACCCGCGAAGCCTTGTGTGCGATCGACGGCGTACAGCTGCTGGCGAATGCACCGACACTTCGCGAATTCGCCGTCCGCACTCCTGTCAACCCCGAGAAACTCATCGATCGCCTCGTCGAAGACGGCTACCTCGCCGGCGTCCCGATCCGAGCGGGCTTCGAGGGGAGCGCCTACGACGGCGGGTTGCTCGTGGCGGCGACCGAGCGACGCACGAGAGCAGAGATCGACGGCTTCGCGGCTGCTTTCGAGAAGGCGGTCCGATGACTGCGCCGATGGCAGCCGGTCGGGCGTCGGGCGCACCGCTCGTCGCCCACGACTTCGAGCCGACGATCTTCGAGTTCTCGTCGCCGGGGCGCGTGGCCGCCTCGTTTCGGACGACGGACTTGCCGGAATGGACCGAGGAGGAGCTCGTCGCCGCCTCGTTTCGCCGAAACGAGCCCGTGGCGCTGCCGGAGGTCTCCGAGCGCGACCTCGTCGCGCACTTCACCCGGCTCACCCACCGCCAGTACTCGGTGGACCTGGGCGCCTATCCGCTCGGCTCGTGCACCATGAAGTACAACCCGAAGGCCGCCGATGCCGGCGCCTCGCTCCCCGGGTTCACCCAGGTTCACCCGGCCGCGCCGGCATCGTGCACCCAGGGCTGGCTCGAGCTTCTCGTCGAGCTGGAGGAGTGCCTGTGCGCGATCACCGGCATGAGCGCGGTCACGCTGCAACCTGCCGCCGGGGCCGCCGGCGAGCTCACCGGGCTCCTCCTGATGCGGGCCTACCACGACGCCCGCGGCGAGACCCGGCGTCGGGTGATCATCCCTGATTCGGCCCACGGGACGAACCCTGCCTCGGTGAAGCTCGCGGGTTACGAGGTCACGACCGTCGGCACGAACGCCCGAGGCGGCGTCGACCTGGACGCGCTCCGGGGCGCTCTGGACGGGGACGTGGCGGGCATCATGCTGACGAACCCGAGCACGCTCGGGTTGTTCGAGGAAGACATCGTCGAGATCGCCGAGGCGGTCCACGAGGCCGGCGGGCTGCTCTACTACGACGGTGCCAACCTGAACGCGATCCTCGGGATCGTGCGCCCCGGCGACATGGGATTCGACATCGTGCACTTGAACGTGCACAAGACGTTCGCAACCCCGCACGGCGGGGGAGGACCGGGCGCCGGCCCGGTCGCCGTGACGTCGGCTCTCGCCCCGTTCCTCCCCGGGCCAAGGCCGGCGCGTGCCGGCGGCGCCTACAAGCTCGTGATGCCCGAGCGATCGATCGGCCGGGTGCACTCCTGGCACGGGAACGCCCTTGTGCTGCTTCGGGCCTGGATGTACCTCCGTCTGAATGGCGCCGACGGTCTGAAGCGGGTGTCTGAGGTTGCGGTCCTGAACGCAAACTGGATCAAGGAACGGCTCCGCGGCACCTACGACCTGCCGTACGACCGGACCGTGATGCACGAGTGCGTCGTCTCGGCCAAGTCGCTGCACCACGACACCGGTCTCGGCGCCCTCGACATCGCCAAGCGGCTGATCGAGCTCGGGTTCCACCCGCCGACCGTGCATTTTCCCCTCATCGTGGACGATGCCCTCATGATCGAGCCCACCGAGACCGAGAGCCCGCAGACCGTCGCCGCCCTCGCCGAGGCGTTCATCCAGGTAGCTCGGGAGGCACGCGAGGCCGGCAACGCCGACGTCGCCAAGGCCGCCCCCCGCACGACGCCTGTGGGCCGGGTGGACGAGGCGCGGGCCGCCCGGAAGCTCGTCGTGACCTTCGACCAGCGCCCTCCCTCCTAGGAGAGCCGCTCGGCGAGGTAGGCGAGCGAGAGGGGGTAGCGGTACTCGATCGAGGCGTGGGTCCCCTCGAACAGCTCGAACGCCACGTCGGTGACCCCGATCGATGCCAGCTCCGCGACGAAGATCTCCGCCCCGATGTCGAGGTTGTAGTCGTCGCCGCGGCCGGCATCGACCCAGATCGCCCGCTGGGACCGCAGAGCGGGTGCGTGCAGCGAGACCATCCTGACCGGATCCCAGGCCAGCCAGCGTGCCCAGACCGCCTCGTCGAGACGGCCCGTACGAAGGTCGAACGGTACCCGCACGGTGCCGTCCTCATCCGCCGAGAAACAAGCCCCCACCGCCCACGTCATCACCACACCCCCGTCGGTGGGCTTCGACAGCGCCGGCCTCGTCGCCATGTCGGCGAAGAAGTTCTCGAAGCTGGAGTCGTAGTGGTCGCGCAACGTCTTGTAGACCTGCGGGAGCTCCGGCAGGTAGCTGCCCTCGTAGTAGGCGTCACCGGCGTGTGTGGCGAAGCCTCCGAACAGGTCGGGCCTCAGCATCGCCGTGATCATCGCTCCGAACCCGCCCGAGGACTTGCCCTGCACTCCACGGTGCGCGGGATCGTCGAGGGTGCGGTAGATGGCGTCGACGGCTGGGACCACGTCCTCGCAGAGGTACGTGTGATACCGGCCGGTCCCCGGCGAATCCACGAACTGGCTGCCGCCGAGCGCGGTCCAGGCATCGACGAACACGACAAGGCAGGGCGGAGCCCCTCGCGATGCGAAGAGCTCGTCGGCCATTTCCAGAAACGTCGGCCGGAAGTTGTTCGTGCGGTGTGCCCACCCGGTCAGTGCCCCGGTGAAGCCCTGCAACACGTAGACAGAGGGGTAGCGACGCTCAAGCTCGTCGTCGTAACCCGGCGGCACATAGACGTAGAGCGGACGCCGGCTTGAATCGCCGAGTGGGTTGCCCTCGAGCGCCTGGCTCGAGATCTCGAGTGTGTCGAGGCGGCCTATGAATTCTGATGACCAGGGGCGCATGGGACCAGACGATAGGGCGCCGGTAACCTCTCGGCGTGGGTACCGCATGGTTCTCGCGCCGAGCGGTCCTGTTGCACGTGACGGTGTTGGTGGTCGTCCCGGGCTTTCTCGCTCTCGGCTGGTGGCAGCTTCATCGCGCGCTGGGCGGCAACGATCTCAGCTGGGCGTACGCCTTCGAGTGGCCGTTCTTCGCCGCTTACGGGGTTTACCTGTGGTGGAAGCTGGTGCACGAGCCGCCGGAAGCGACCAGCGCCGAGAGCAACACTGAGGTTTCCGTCCCGTCTGTCTCGACGCCGGCGCTGACCGAGGAGGACGAGAAGCTCGCCGCCTACAACCGCTACCTGGCCGACCTCCACGCCGCGGATGACCGCAAGCCTCGATAGGGAGCGGCCTTGGACCCGGCCCACCGCTCGTGCCTGCTTCGCTATCGGGTCATGGCCTACGTGGTCGGCGTCGGTCTGCTCGTGCTCGTGCTCGTCGGGGTCCCGCTCCAGTACGCGGCCGGAAAGCCTGCCGTCGTCCACGTGGTCGGCCCGGTCCATGGGTTTTTGTACATCCTCTATCTGGCAACAGTCGTCGATCTCGCCAGGAGGTTCCGGCTCAGCCTCGGCCAGCTGATCGCGCTGGTGGCGGCGGGATTCGTACCGTTTCTTGCCTTTGTCGTGGAGTGGCGCACGACGAGGCGCCTCGAACGGGAAGGTCCGGTTGCCGAAGGTCCGGGCGCCGAAGCAGGCGCGCGATGATCACGAGGTGGTCGAGGCGGTGGAGACGGGCGGCGGCGCCCGAGCGGAGTCGGGCGTGTTGCTCACGCCGGCGGTCGTTATCCACGGCGGGGCCGGGACCTTCGGGAGAGTCGCGTCGGCCGACGACCTTGCTCGGCTCGAAGAGGACCTGTCAGCCGCGCTCGAGGACGCGTGGGCGCTTCTGGACAAGGGCGGCTCTGCGCTCGACGCCGTCGTCACAGCCGTGGCCGCATTGGAAGCCTCCGGCCGCTTCAATGCGGGCAGGGGTGCCGTCGCGAGCTCGGATGGCGGTGTCGAGACCGACGCCGCCGTCATGGACGGTGCGACCGGTGCCGTCGGGGCGATCTGTGCCGCAACCTGGCCGGACAGCCCGGTCCAGGCCGCTCGTGCGGTCGCGGGGCTCGGCGGCCCTGCCGACGGTCCGGTGCTCCTTGCCGGCCCGGGAGCGGATCGGTTCTGCGAAGAGGCCGGGCTCGCGCAGAGGGATCCCGCCACCCTCACCGGCGAGGGCGTGGCGCCCGTCTCGCGAGCCGGCACGGTCGGCGCGGTCGCCCTCGACCAGGCCGGCCACCTCGCTGCGGCGACATCCACGGGTGGCCGGCTCGGCAAGGTTCCGGGGCGTGTCGGAGACTCTCCGATCGCGGGAGCGGGAACCTGGGCCGATGATCGCAGCGTGGCCGTGTCGGCGACCGGCGAGGGCGAGTCGTTCCTCGTCGCAGGTTTCGCGCACCGCGTCGAGTGGAGCTTTGTTGGCGGAGCGCCGCTTGAGAAGGCCCTGCTCGATGCGCTCGGAGCCGTTCGCACCCTGGGTGGTCGGGGTGGCGGAATCGTCTTGACCCGGGACGGTCGTTTCGCGGTCGCGTTCGATACGCCCGCTATGGCGCGGGGCTGGCGTGACGCGAGCGGCTGCACGGTCCCGCCGCTCAGCCGAAGCGACGAGCCCGGGCCGGCTGGCTGAGACGCTCCGCCGGGGCGACGAGCCCGGCCCGCTGGGCTGAGACGCTCCGCCCGGGCGACGAGCCCGGCCCCGCTGGCCGAGACGCTCCGCCGGGGCGACGAGCCCGGGCCGGCTGGGCTGAGACGCTCCGCCGGCGGTCGGACTGCCCGGCGGTTGGGCGGCTGCTAGCCGAGTGAGGGTCGGATCGGCGGATCGGGGGCGAGGACGACTCGGTCGCGGCCTTCGTGCTTTGCCTGGTACATAGCGGCGTCGGCGATGTTCACGACCTGGTCGAGCTCGGACCCGTGCCGCGGGAAGAACGCCACTCCGATCGAGGCCGTCACGCGCGGCACGTCATTGCCGGGCGCAGGCAGCTTGGACAGGACGTCCCGTACGGCTTGGGCGACGCGCCTCGCCCCGGCCTCGTCGCTGTCGTTGAGGAGCAGCAGGAACTCCTCGCCTCCGTACCGGATGGCGGCGTCGCCCTTGCGCAGCGTGGTCTGCAGCGCCCGCCCCACGTTGTGCAGCACAGCGTCGCCTGTGACGTGCCCACAGCGGTCGTTCACTCGTTTGAAATGGTCGAGGTCGATCAGCAGGATTCCGATCTGGGTGCCTGCTCGGCTGGCGCGTGCCGCCTCCCTGGGTGCGAGCTCGTCCCACCATCGATGGTTGAGCAGGCCGGTGAGCGTGTCGGTCATGGCGCGGAGCTCGACTTCGGCGTAGAGCTGCGCGTTGCGCCAGGCGGCCGCAGTGATGTAACCGAACAGTGCGCAACGCTCGAGGTCCTCGTCGGTGAACTTCCCCAGCCCGTTGCGCCAGACGTCGATCGCTCCGAGCCGGTGGTCGCCGGCGATGAGCGGCACGACGAGGAGAGACTCCTCGGATGTCGACTCGTCCTGTCCAGGGATCGACACCGCCTCGGTGTGGTCGCGGGTGTCCGAGCAGTTGTAGGGAAGGCCCCGCAGAAAGGCCCAGCCGGTAATGCCCCGGTCCATCGAGATGTCCAAGTCGTTGAGTCCTTGCAGATCGTCGCCGGCGAGCACGCGGGCGCGCAGCCGGTAACGGTCCCAGTCGGCCTCGAAGATGGCGAAACGGTCGGCGGGAACGGCGAGTGGCAGGTGCTGCGCAATGACCTGGAGGATCTTGGTCTGGTCGTGCTCGGCCTGCATCTTGCGGGCTGCCTCGCCAAGCGAGCGTGCGAAGCTCTGCGCGTCGACCGGCGCGTCGCCGGCGCTCGGAAGCTCGGCGAACAGCGCGGGTGCATCGAGAGCCCGGCCCGTCGCGGAGAGCACGCGCACGCCCTGCTGGCGGAACCAGGCCGGAGAGACGATATCGTCCCCGGGCTCTGCGGTGCTCGCGTCGAGAACGGCGGGGGAGCCGAGATGGGGGCCTATCCCGAATCGTACGCCGAGGCCGATCATGCGGTCGGCGATGGCGTCGTCGACGATGCCACGGGCGATGACGTGAGCGTTGAGGCGGGCGTAATAGGCGAGCAGGCCGGCCAACTCGGCCCGCTCGAGCATGCCGCCGGTCGAGACGTGCTCCGCGAACGTCGGGTCCAAGATGAGGAAGCTCGGCATGAGCTGACCGACTGGTGCCCGACTGAGGACGCCCGGAGCGACGTCACCGATCGCGACGAGGAATCCCCAGCCGTGGAGCTGTTCGACGCGCCGGCGCACTAGCTCGGGGCTCTCGAGGAGCGTCGCTTCCGAGATGAGCCACGCGATCTCCGCGGAAGCTGCGCCAATGGCTTCGGCGCTCGCAAGCGGCTCGAACGTCTCGTCTTCTAGCAGGCTCCCCGCGAGTGGCACGAACAGCAATCCCGGGCTGGTGTGCTGGACGGCGGAGAGCGCGGCCCTCACGAACTCGCTCGAGTCGGACGACATCGGCCCGCGGGGGAGTGCCTCGTATCCGAATACCGTCCGATCCTGGATGTCCATGACCGGCTGCAGCGCAATGAACGCGGCAAGGGCCGGGGGATCCTCCTCTGGCCCGTCCACGAGCGCGGGTGTACCCACGGGTCAAGCGTAGAGCCGGCGTGGGTCGCAAGCGCGACATTGGGCCGGGACCACTCGGATTCTGTCGTCAGCTACGGCGATCCATATTTCCCTGGCATGGCCGGATACCCATTTGCGCCGTTGATCCGATGACGAGTCACTCTGCGCAGGCACCCCGAGTTTGATGGGTTACTATTTGCAGATTATTGCTCCGGCTGGTTACCGGCCATAGGACGAAGCGAGGAAGTCCCATGTCCAACTCAAGACTTTTGGTCGAAGCTGGCGGTCGCCATTACCGTCCCCGTCCTCGCCACAACGCTTGCGGTTGTCGGCACGCCGATCGCCTCCTTCGGCGCAAGTGCGCTTCCTGTCGTGCTGTCTTTCAATGCCACAAAGACGAGCGTTCCCAACTCTGGAGGCAAGGTCACGCTCCACGCCAAGCTCAGGTACGCGGCGTCCTGTTACATCAAGGTTTCCCGTAAGGGTGCATGGCTTCCCGAAGACGATTTCCTGCTCCTCCGACAAGGTGACGCAAACGGTCACGCTCCCCGCCGAACAGAGAGCGAGAACCCGATTACGTACACCTTCGAGATGAACGTGAAGAACAAGGCCGGGAGCACACGCGCGACCAACATCGTCGTGACTGAAGGTGCTGCTCCGCCTCCGATCTCGTTTACGACCCCGACCGGGAGCCCGACCACGCTCGTCTTCCCAGCCGAAGGCGTCTTCGTCGGGCGACGATCCCCTCATTGTGACTGTGCACAACAACAGCTCCACCACCCAGATCATCACCGCCGTTACGATTGCCCCGGTCGGTGACCCGACCGACTTCCTCCTCAACAGGAACAACTGCGGCTACGTCACCTCCCACGCGAACTGCTCCTTGGCCGTTCAGTTCCAGCCGACCGGTGCGGGTGCCCGAACGGGCGTTATCGATATCTTCGATTCGAGCTGGGGCACTGCAGGCACCAATGCGCCGCTCAAGCTGGCGGGAACCGGGGTGTGGGCAAGCGCCACGGTTGCAAACGCCAATATCAAGAACAACGTCCTGAGGTTCCCTGCCCAGGGAGTAGGGTCGCCAAGCGCTTACCAGTACGTGACCCTCTCGAACACCACCGACGTTCCTCTGTACTTGAGTGCTATCGCCGCCACCGGCGGTGAAGCAGCTGATTTCGACTCCAGTGCTGCTCCGATCGTGACCGACTGTCCCACGATCGTGAGCGTCGGGCAGAGCTGCACGTTCGGCGTACCGTTCGATCCGTCCGGCTCGGGCGTTCGAACGACCAATATCGTCGTCGACGACAACACGCTTGGCACCCAAACACAACTGCAAGTGTTGGGTTCCGGTGTGTACTCGTCGACGACGCTTGCCATCAATCGGCGACACACCCGAGCCGAGCCCCATTTCGTACAACTTCGGGTTCGGCAGGAGAAGGTGCGGGACCGAAGCGACCCTGACGATCAAGAACACGAGCAGCGTTACCCTGCACTTCGGTGGAGTCAGCACCATCGGCATCGACCCCGGCGACTTCACAGTCCGAGCCACCGACACGTGCGTAGAGCGCGGGCGTCGAGCTCGCCAGCCGGGCAGTCGTGCAACGTCCAGATCAGTTTCACTCCGCTAGGCGATCGGGAACACGTTCGGCGACGCTCCACATTGCTGACAGCTCACCCGACGGCGGTGAGATCATCAATGTCAGCGGCACGGGGACGTAGCGATCCAGGTCGAGCTATTCGCACCGCTCCGTAGCCGTTGGACGGTAGCGCGAACCCGACGGATATGCTCGGACTTCGCCAGAGGTTGTGGCCGGGTGCGACAAGCCATGCCCTGACACCCTAAGGTGACCTCCGTGAAGGTCGGAATCCATTTCGTGAACTTCACGCTTCCGGGCGGTCCGGGCTCATTAGCGTCGGCGCTGGCCGCCACGGCCCGCGCGGCGGAGGAAGGCGGCTGCTCGACGTTCACCCTGATGGACCACTACTTCCAAATGGAGCAACTCTCCAGGTCCGAGGACCCGATGCTGGAGGGGTACACCTCACTCGGCTTCCTCGCCGGCCACACCCAGAGCGTTACCCTCGGACTGCTCGTCACGGGGGTCACCTACCGCCACCCGGGGCTTCTGGCCAAGATCGTGACGACCCTCGACGTCTTGTCCGGCGGCCGCGCCCAACTCGGCCTCGGGGCGGCGTGGTACGAGCGTGAGCACCGCGCCCTCGGCGTGCCGTTCCCGCCGATCAGCGAACGATTCGAACGGTTGGAAGAGACTCTGCAGATATGCCGACAGATGTGGAGCGACAACGACGGACCGTACGAAGGCCGCCATTATCAGCTCGCGGAGACGATCTGCTCACCCCGCCCGATCCAGCAGCCGGCTCCCAAAATCCTCGTTGGAGGTAGCGGGGAGCGCAAGACCCTCCGTCTTGTTGCGCGCTATGCCGACGCCTGCAACCTGTATGCGCCGGAGCCGGCGTTCGTTGCTCGCAAGCTCGAGGTATTGACTCGGCACTGCGAAGAAGAGGGCCGCGACCCCAGCGAGATCCAGAAGACGATCATCAGCTCGTCCGACCCGCTTGACGACGTCGACGGTTTCCTCGCCCGCATGGAGGAATACGGCAGGCTGGGCATCGACCTGGTCGAGCTGTCCTCGATTGGCCCTGATCCCGTGGCTTGGGTCACCCAGGTGACTGAGCAGGTCGTACCAAGGCTGGGGGAGTTGTAGGCACGCGCGAAGCGGAGCCGAGCCGCTCGCGGGCCGCCTACTTGGGGCACACGAGACCTGACCCGCCGTGGCTGGGTTCCGGCTCGTACATGGTAAGCGGCGTTCCCACCGGTAGGGCCGCCCATTGCGTGAACATAAGGAACCGCTCCTCAACGTAGAACTCGGTGACGTCGACGCCGCTGCCGGGTACGTAGCAGTCGCCTGCCATCTTCACGGGGATCCCCACCCTGATCGATTGTCCAGGGCCGAGTGAGAGACCCTGGACAGGCAGACCGGGCTTCGTGTAGTCGTTGTTGTACTCGGGCATGTACCGCGCCTGGCCGGCCGGCCGGAGTGGCCAAGGGGAGATGCCCGGGCTAGGTGGTAGAACTAGGGACACGCCCTCAATTGTGACGGCCTTTGGTCCGGAATTCTCAATACTCTCTACGATCGTGAAGACGGTACGCTGCGGTGGGATGAAATAGACCTGACCCGCGAAGTTGTTTACAAATCGAGGCAGCGAACCGAGCGGGAGACCCGCGAAGGCGCCACCTGCTGCTCCGCCAAATTCGAGAGGTTGGTAGGTGGCAGCCAGCACGCCCGATACGACGAGCGCTCCTGCGGCAGCGCCGGCGAGGAGGAACGGCCACCACCGCTTGCGTTTGGCGATCGGAGTTGGATCAGACGAAGTCGGCGAGGATCCACCGCCACCGACTCGGACAGCCCCCGTGAGCGCCACAAACTCTCCTTCGCTCCCGAACCTAACACGTGGCCGCTAACGAAGATCCAAGCGATCGGCAGACTCGACGCTCGTGCCACGCCAAATTGACGGGCAGTCCCTTTGTCGACGAGGTCATGAGCGGGGGATGGGCCTTTGATCGCCTTCCTTTAGGGGCTGGAACTGTGGGCGGTCGCAGGTTCCACGGAAACCCTCGGCATGGCGACGAAGGACACAACTGCACCGATAAACGCGAGCAGCGCGCCGAACCAGAAGGCAATAGAGAAGCCGTGGTTGAGGCCGGCGAGCGCGACTTGGTGCCCCTGTGGGTGCGAACCGATGAATCTCGTGGTGGCAGAGATCGCGATTGTCGAGAGCACTGCCACGCCTAAAGCTCCGCCAATTTGCTGGGTTGTAGTGATCAGTCCCGATGCCACACCCGACTCGCGTCCGACCACTCCGCTCATGGCACCGATGGTTACGGGCACGAAAGCAAGGCCGAGCCCGACTCCGGCGAGCAGGAAGCCGGGGAGAAGTGTTCCCACGTAGCTCCCCTGTGGCGTGATCTGAGCGAAATAGATGAGTCCTCCGGCCGCCAGAAGCATTCCGGTCGTCATGACCGCCCGCACGCCAACCTTCGCAACGAGAGCCTGAGCCGCACCCGCTGCCACGATGATGGCGCCAGCGATGGCGAGGTAGCCGATCCCAGTCTTGAGTGCTGAGTAACCAAGCACCTGCTGCATGTAGAGGGACAAGAAATAGAACATCGAAAAAACGGAAGCGCCTAAGGCAAGCGAAACCAGGTTGGAAACCGACAGGCTCCGATTGCGAAAGATGGACAGCGGGACAAGGGGAAATGTTGTTCGCCGCTCGATCACGACAAAGGCCGCCACTAACAGGACAGCCGCTGCGAGGACACCAATTGTCCTCGCAGACGTCCATCCCCAATCGATGCTCTTGACCAGGCCGAACACCATCAAGACGAGTCCGGCGGTCAGCGTGATGGCGCCGGGCATGTCGAATCCCTTTCGCTCCTCTTGGGCCAGAGAATGTTCGAGCGCAAACGTGCTTCCCAGGACCACCAGGGTGCCGATCGGAACGTTGACGTAGAAGATCCATTGCCAACCGACCTCCTGAGTGAGGATGCCGCCCAGTAGGACGCCGAAGGCACCACCGGCACCGGCGATCGCTCCCCAGATGCTCAGTGCCTTGTTGCGTTCCGGCCCCTCAGCAAAGGTCACCGTCAGGATGGACAGTGCCGCCGGCGAGAGAATCGCCGCGCCGAGACCCTGCACAGCTCGTGCTGAGATGAGCCAGCCCGTGCTCGTCGCCAAGCCGCAGAAGAGCGATGCGATCGTGAAGAGCGTGACGCCGGTCATAAAAACCCGGCGCCGACCGAGCTTGTCGGCTACGCGACCCCCCAACATCAAAAATCCCCCGAACATCAACGCATAAGCGTTCAGCACCCACAACAGGTTCTGTTCTGAAAAGTGCAATCCCCGCTGGATCGATGGCAAAGCGACGTTCACGATTGACACGTCCAGGATCACCATGAACTGGGCGACGCAGAGAAAGCCCAGAGCGAGCCACTTACGAGATTCGTCTCTCAAGGTCTTCCCATCGATAGCTGCCAGAACAACATGTGCCGACTCTACGGCGCACACCGGGGCGATGGGCGACCGAGCGCGGAGTGGTCCTGCTCGGGGACGGCTCGCTCGCCTGTTGCTCGGCAATTCGGGCCTGCCAATCCCGGCCCCGAGCGTTACACCCGAATGCTTCAATTGCCTTATGGAACTTGACGTTCTGACCGAGGTGATCGATCGCCTGGCCGGAACGGACGCGGCTTGTTTCGCCGACGCCGAGTCGATCGAGACCCTGCAGCGCCAGCTCACCCGCCTCGGCGCTGTCGTGACCGGGGCCGTGGCCGCCTTCGATGCCTCGGGAGCCTGGGCACCCGACGGCGCCCGCAACGCGGCCGCCTGGATCGCCTCGCGTTGCCACCTTCCGAGAGGCGAGGCGCGCCGCCAGGTGCGCCGGGGGCGTACGCTGCGTCACCTGCCGGCGTGTTCGCGGGCCTTTCGCGACGGGGACGTCGGGGTCGCCCAGATCGACGCCATCGTCGGCCTGCACCGCGGCGCCACCGAGTCCGCCCTGGAACACGACGAGGAGTTCCTCGCCGGCCAGGCGGCGACGCTGCGCCACGAGTCGTTCCTCCGGGCACTTGCCTACTGGGAACAGCTCGCGGACCCGAACGGGGTCGAGGAGAGCGCCGAGGAGCGCCGGGCGCGGCGCGACGTCTACCTCGCCTCCAGCTTCGGTGGCACGTGGCTCGGCAAGATCACCCTGGACGAGATCTCGGGCGCCATCGTCGCCGGCGAGCTCGAGCGCCTCGAACGCGTCCTGTTCGAGGCCGACTGGGCCGAGGCCCGCCACTACCTCGGACGCGACCCCACCGCCGGCGAGCTCGCCCGCACGGCTTGCCAGCGCCGGGCCGATGCGCTCGTCGAGATGGCGAAGAGGAGCCGCACCGCCCCGGCCGACGGGCGCCGGCCTGCTCCGCTGTTCAGCGTCTTTGTCGACTACGAGACCCTGCACGGGCGCATCTGCGAGCTCGCCAACGGTCTCGTGGTCACGCCCGGATCGTTGCTGGGCTGGATGGACGAGGCCTACATCGAGCGGGCCGTGTTCGGCCCGGAGCGCCGGGTCGAGGTGAGCGCCACGGCCAGGCTGTTCACCGGCGCCACGCGACGAGCGATCGAGCTCTCCGACCGGGAGTGCACCCATCTCTACTGCGACGGCTCTGGCACCTGTCAGGTCGACCACATCGTCCCCTACAACGACGGCGGGCTCACGACCCAGGACAACGGCCGTTTGCTGTGCGGGTTCCACAATCGGCTGCGGAACCAGCGGCCTCCGCCGGCCGAGTAGGGGATTGCTGCTCCACAATCCAAAGGGCTGTACGGTTGTGTCCGCGAGGGGCCCAAGCTTGTCCCTGGCTGGTCGGGGGGATGAAGTGATGCTCAAAGTGCCACTTGTGTCGGGCTCGCGTGCGCACGAGAGCATCGGTGGTGCAATTGATCAGCCGACGCGCACGGCACCTCCAACGCGAGGCAAGCGGATCGCCAGCCTGTCCGTGACTCCTCGCGACAGGAGCGATCTTCTTGCCGCTGCTGGCGAGCACGACTTCGGCGGTGGCCGCGGCCCCGCGGACTGCAGCTCCCCAATCGGAAAGCAACTGGCCGAGCTGAAGGGTCGCGACATCGTCAGCCCCGACAGCTTCGGGTACTCGGCCGCGATCTCAGGCACGACCGGTGTCGTGGGCGCGCCCTTCTACCCCAAAGCCGGCGGCCGGGCGTTCGTGTTCTCCAAGACCTCCACCGGCTGGGAGCAGGTCGCCGAGCTGAAGGGCTCCGACACCGCCACAAAAGATGACTTTGGCTACTCGGTCGCCATCTGGGGCACGACCGCCATCGTGGGCGCGCCATTCCATGCCAAAAGCGCCGGCCGGGCATACGTGTTTACCAAGACTGCGAAAGGTTGGAAGCAGGTTGCCGAGCTGAAGGGCTCTGACACCGTCGCCGACGATCTCTTCGGTTTCTCGGTCGCTATCTCGGGCACGACCGCCGTCGTGGGCGCCCCATTCCACCCGGAGTACTCCTTCGCCGGAACCGGCCGGGCGTACGTCTTCACGAAGACTGCGAAAGGCTGGAAGCAGGTCGCCGAGCTGCAGGGCTCGGCCCCTGTCGCCTCCGATGACGAGTTCGGTTACGCGGTGTCCATCTCCGGCACGAATGCGATGGTGGGGGAGCCGGGCTACGGAAACCGCGGTGGCCTGGCGTACGTTTTCGCCAAGACTTCGAAGGGTTGGAAGCAGGTCGCCGAGCTGCTCGGTTCCGGCGAGACCGAGCTCGACAATTTCGGTTCGTCGGTCGCTATCTCCGGCACGACCGCCGTAGTGGGTGCACCGGTGGAATACGTCGGCGGCGCCGGTCTGGCCTACTTGTTCACAAAGACTGCGAAAGGTTGGAAGCAGGTCGCCAAGCTGAAGGGCACCGCCCCGGTCGGCCTCGGCGACAGGTTCGGTTGCTCGGTCGCCATCTCCGGCACGACCGCCGTCGTGGGCGCGTCGGAAACCGACAACGACGCCGGCCTGGCCTACGTGTTCACAAAGACTGCGAAACTTTGGAAGCAGGTCGCCGAGTTAAAGGGATCCGACACCGTGACCGAGGATGAGCTCGGCACCTCGCTGGCCATCTGGGGCACGACCGCCATAATCGGTGCTCCGTCCTATGCCAACCATGCCGGCCGGGCGTACGTGTTCCACACCTAAGGTCACCAGCGGCCTCACCCCCTGAATGTGCGTTCACCGTGAGGATCGATCTAATCCGAGCCCATTTCATGCCGGCGGCAGGACCTGCACAACGTATGGGCGGGCTCGTGCGCCAGATCGTCGGCGGCAATCGACTTGCCGCAGGCGTCACAGGTTCCGTAGGTGCCATCGTGAACCTTGCCGAGAGCGGCTCTCAGCTGCTCCCTCAGGTGGTGGAGAGCCTGCAAGTGCCGTTCATGCCGCAGGCGAAGCGCTTCCTCCTTATGCGGACCGAGTTGCTCGGCTTCTGCGAGCCTCGTTTCGACTTCAGACTGGCGCACCTGCAGTCGCCGCTGCAGATCGCGTCCCGAAGGCGTGTACATCGCAGAACCTCCTCGTTGTTGCGCCAGCACGGGCCCACGTTTCGGCCCGGCGTCGGAAAGGTAGCTCCCGCTTGCCGCCGGCCCGGAAGAAGCCGCGCCAGCGGCGGGAAAGTGGCCCAGCCACCCGCATTGCCATGCAATCCGGATAATGCGACATAACGGACATTATCGGCGTTGGGGTGGAATTCACCATGGGCAGGTCATCTGGAGAGAACTGCGTACCTTTCAGGCCCGAAGGCCTCCGGTTACGCCGCCGGCTGCCCTCCTGCGGCGTTTCCGCCATCCGCCGCAAGGCGCAGCGCCTCAGTCCAGGACTACGTGGACCTGAACCTTCGTCGGGATCACCGACACGTGCGGCTGAGGTGGTGAATACGAATTGAGGACCTGCTCGTATGAGGCTGGGCGGGGCGAGACCACCGTGGCAACTGCTGAGCCGGTGTCGTAACCCCACACAACCGCAAGAACCACCGCCAAGAGACCGACCCGTCGGATTCTCGATTTGCGCGTGCCTATTCTGCGCGGCTCTTCTCGCCGTCTCGCCTTCATCTCGTCTTCCCCCTGCTACAAGGCATCCGAGCTAGCGACCCGATGCCTCGCTCAACGGTACCTCCTCCGGGCGCTGCTCACCCCATCGAACCTTGAATTTCGACGCCCCGAAGAAGGCTCGCCATGCCCCGGCCCTTTGGCATCGGTCCGGCGGAACGGTACCGTGGTGCTCCCCCGGTGAGATGCCTACGAAGGGCTGGCCATGCGCAGGACAAGATCTGTCGCCTACGCCTCTGCGTGCCTGTTGTTCGTCCTGGTGCCGGCGGCGACATCGACCGCAGGTGCTGCGCCGCCCCGGACCGCCCGAGGCGATGGAGTCAAGCTGGGACCTCGACCGCGGGTGCCCTCAGCGATATCCGACTTCGCCGTCGGAAGGGCCGCGGCTTCCCCGGTCACGGCTCTCGTCGCCGCCAACGGCACGGCCTACCTCGCCTACACCGCGTCGACGCCGAGTGGCTTTGCCTCCGCCTACGTGTGCGTTCTGCCGCGGGGCGCCACTGCCTGCTCGCACAGGACCTTGCTGCCTCCGCTCGACAACCAGACGAGCGTGGGAGACCAGCCCGACTCGCTGCTGAGCGGGCCGAACGGAACAGTCGACGTCCTTGTGACGACCCAAAACGACTCGAACAACCGCGACACCGACACGGACGGTGCCCGTGCCGACACGCTCGAGTACGTCCTCAGCCCCTCCGGCGCGATCAAGACCGGCGGCCACCGAGTCGGCTCGCTTGACAGCCAAGGGAACGCGATCGGCTACGACGGTCAGATCCTCTGGGTGAGCGGCGCCGCGTCGGCGGACAACGGCTTGAAGATACAGGAGGCGCCCTCCGATGGGGTCTTCCCGGACATCTCCGAACCGATCACGATCCCGCTCGCAGGCACGGGGGCGGCACACGAGTTCTACTTCTACGGGGGCGACGTCGTGGCGCTCCCCAACGGCGACCTGCTCATCGCCTGGGATGACGGCGTGAACGCCTTCGCCGTCGAGGTCGACCCCGGCGACGGCTTCAAGGTGGTCGGCCACTCCCGGTTCGACAAGAAGATCACCACGCCGGGGGCGGACTACCCCACCTCGTGCCTCGCCACGGGGATATCGGGCACTTATCTGCTGCTGCGATCGACGACCGGTGGCTTCAGCGGGAAGCTCTCGCTGTACAAGTACACGAGCTCAGGGCACTTCTCGGCACCACGCTCGGTGCCGTCAGGGGCCTCCGCCTACGGCGACATGCAGCTTTTCGAAGACGGTGACGGCCTCCTATCGGTCTACTTCCCGACTTTTGCCAACGTTCTCGTCCAAGAAACCTCCCGCACCGCCGGCAAGTCCTGGACCACCTTCCGCTATCCGAGCCCAACTCCGAAGGTGACCTCCAACATCTCTGTCGCGCTGAACTCGTTCGGCGCCGGCGTCGTCTTCGAGGGGGCCGGCGGTGCAGACGTGAACCGTATCCTGCCGCGGGTGCAGCCGGTCCGGGTGCATCAGCAGGTCAACCTCGTGCTTGGCACCGTCAAGCTCACGGCCGGCAGCTCGACCACCGCCACCGGGACGGCCACGCCGCCGGACCCGGGCCAGTCGATCGTGTTGCAAGAGGAGACGAGCCACGGATGGAGGGTCGTGGCGACGAGCGTGGCATCGGCCTCAGGGACGTTCTCGCTGCCGATCCGTACGAGCGCCGCCGGAACCGAGGATTTTCGCGCCGAGGCGACCGCGGTCAGGGGCTGGTTCTACGCCGACTACTCCGGAATTCGAAGCCTGCAGATCAATCCGGCCTGACCATCACACGAACCGGGGCGCCGGCACGCCGCGCTCCCCTACTACGAACGAGTTGTCGCGGCAGCCTCAGGACGCGCCGGCAGCAAGAAACGGCTCGCAACGCTCGAAGACGAATCGCTCGAACGCCAACAAGAGCCGTTCACTCTCGGCCAGCAGCCGTCCGCGATCGACGATCCCGTTGCATAGACCCACCTGAGCCGCCTCGACGAGGGCCTGGTCCTCCATCCCCACCTGGGTGTCGAACGCGATGAGGTCCTCGGCCCAAGCCGGGTCCACCCCTTCGGCGAAGTAGGCATCGGTGATGCCGAAGGTCCGCAGCGGTCCGTCCGGGTAGGAGCTGCTGATGGCGAGATTGAGGCGGCCGGGATTGATATCCACGGTCATGCTGGGCAGGACGACGTAGTACGAACCGACGGTGATCTCCCCGTCGATGTCGTATGGCGTCGACCGTCTGCGCTCCTTGAGCGGCGTTCTGTGGCTCAGTACAGGGAGCGTCTGCGAGAGCTCGTAACGGTCGGGTCCGACGTCCATGACCGAGGAGAATCCCGGGTGATTGATCTGGCAGTGGTAGCACTCCAGATAGTTCTCGATGATGATCTTCCAGTTGGCGGCGGTGTCGTGCGGCATTCGCCGATAGAAGCGCAGCCGTTCCACATCGACTCCTACCTCCGCCACCAGCTCCGGCAACGTCCCGAGCGCCTCGGCCAACGGCGGCGCCTCCAGGTCGGTGTTGACGAAGACCATCGGACCCCACGTGTCTACCTGGACGGGACGGAGGCCGAGCGCGGCCGTGTCGAAGTCGGCTTCGCGGTTCGAGCGCGGCGCCGAGCGCAGACGGCCGTCGAGCTCGTAGGTCCAGGCGTGATATGGGCACTGCAAGGTCCGTTGGTTGCCGGCCCCGAGGCAGATGCGCGTGCCCCGGTGGCGACAGACGTTGACGAAGCCTCGCAGCTGATCGTCGGCGTCGCGAACGAGCACGACGGGCACCTTCCCGTGCTCCCCCGCGACGAAGTCACCGGGCTCGGTGAGCTGCTCGCTGCTGGCGAAGTACTGCCACGACGAGGCGAAAAGCTGGCGCTGCTCGACCGCTGCCACGGCCGGATCGCTGTACCAGGACCAAGGAAGGGATTCGGTTGAAACGTTCTTGCGGATGTCTGTGGTGGTCATGATTTTCCGTTCGGTTCCTGGTCAGGATACTACCTGAACAGTCAGTCAGGAAAGTGCGGAGTTACCCGACCGGCCGCCGGCAGCGGATCAGGCGCCGGCTCCGGCGACGATTTTCCGGTACAGACGCTCGTATTGGAGGGCCGTTGAGGGTGACAACTCCAGTTCGGCTACGCCGAGGGCGACCATCTCCTCGGTGATTATGATGCTCTCGAGGTTCGGCGGGATCAGCCCCTTCGCCAGGATGCTGTCCGCGTCGATGGAGTTCAGCGGCGGCTGATAACCCGCGTACCCGTAGTTCAGCAACGAGTAGGCCGGATCGAGCAGCAGGTCGACGAGCTTGTGCGCCAGCACCGGGCTCGAAGCGCCTTTGGTGATCGCGAAGACGTCGTTCTGCAGCAGGCCCGGGCTCTTGGCGGCACCTCGCGGAGGCCAGAGGTAGCTGAACTTCGTGATCGGGAGGCCGGCGGGGAGATACGAGACGTAGGAGGCGACCTGGCCCGACCAGGTCTGATGGATGAGCCACTCGCCCGCCACCGTGAGCTGCTCGTAATCGAGGTCGTCGAACTTCCAATTCATGCTTCTGGCACCTTCGAGCAGCTTGGCCCCGGCGCTGTCGAGCGCGGTCTTGGAGCCGGTGTTGACATCGCTCTCGCCGTCGCGAAGAAGCCCTAGCGACACGAGGTCGCGTGAGCCGCTGAGCACGCGAACTTTGCCCTTGTAGGCGGTGTCCCAGAAGATCTCATAGGGGTTCAGCACCGACGAGATGTCTACCGATACGAGGTCGTTCCTCCATACGATGCCTGTCGTATAGACGGTGTAGGGAATGGTGTAGCGATCCCGTCTGTCGTAGAAGGGGTCCTGGTAGCTCGACCAGATATTCCCGAAGTTCGAGAGGTAGCTGTGGTTGACCGGTTGGATGAGCCGGCCGGCGACGAGCGCGCCGACCTGGTCGAGCGCGGCGGCGCAGATCAGGTCGAAGGCCGACGGATCGGGCTGGACCCTGGCGAGCATCTCCTCAGGCGTGGAGACGTCGTACCACTCGACCTTCGTCGAATACCTCGTTTGAAACTCGTCCAGGACCAACTGGTAGACGGAATCGGGGTAGCCGATCACCTTCAGCATTCGCGACTCGGGCGCGAGCCCGGAACGGATCGCCGGGTTGTCGGCGTGCAAGTTCCAGGTCACCGGCGCGTGCGGCCGCGCCAGCGGGTAAGGCACGCCGGCAACCTGGATCCCGCCACTGCCGAACGAGCTCGCCGCACCGGTCGCCGTCGTCGTCCCGGCGCCACCGTTCGAGCAGGACGCGAATACCGCCGAGGCCAGCGGCGTTGCGATGCCGGCAATCCCGGCGAGGCGCAGAAACTCGCGCCGGCTCAGGGCGCGGCCCGCCTGGCGGTCAGTTCTCATCGCCCCCTTCCTCGTGCGCACGGGCGGCAGTCGTCAGGCGACTGACCTCCGGAAACCAGGCAGATTACTCCCGCATCAGTGGAGTCGGCGGTACACATGGGTAGATTTCTCACGGTGATGGAGCTCGAGACCGGCCCGATCGCGGCCGGCGGGGGCTGCGTGGCGAGGGCCGCCGACGGTCGGGTCGTCTTCGTGCGCCACGCGTTGCCGGGCGAGCGGGTGCTCGCCACCCTCACCGAAGAGACCAAGTCCTATCTTCGTGCTGACGCGATCGAGATCATCGACCCTTCGCCCGAGCGCGTGCAGCCCCCCTGCCCGCACGCAGGACCGGGACGATGCGGAGGCTGCGATTGGCAACACATCGCGCTCCCTGCACAACGAACGCTGAAGGCCGCTCTCGTCGCTGAACAGCTCCGGCGCGTCGCAGGCGTGGAGCTCACCGTCGCCGTCGAAGAGGTCCCGGGTGCACCCGATGGGCTGGGGTGGCGGAACCGGGTCCGTTTTGCGGTCGACGACGCCGGACTCGTCGGGCTCCACAAGCACCGCTCCCACGAGCTTCACCTGCTCGACCGGTGCCTCATCGCCTCGGACAGCATCGAGGCTCTCGGCGTCGAGCGGCTCGAGTGGCCCGAGGTCTCCGAGCTCGAGGTCTTCGCCTCGGACGCAACGACGTCGGACGCAACGACGTCGGACGCAACGACGTCGGACGCGAACGGCGGCCGAGTGGTCTCGCTGACCGCCCGCGGCCGGCGACCCGGGCAGCTTCCGATGGTCGAGGCCGGCCTCGTCTTCAACGGGAGAGTCGTCCGTGAGCCGGAGCGGCTCCGATTCGAGGTGCTGGGACGGCGCTTCGAAGTCAGCGCCGGTGTTTTCTGGCAGGTTCATCCCGGCGCCACCGACACCCTCGCGCGAGCGGTACTGGGCGGGCTGAAGGCTCGTCCCGGCGATCGCGTGGCGGATCTCTACTCTGGCGCCGGCCTCTTCGCCGCGCTAGTCGGAGAGGTCGTCGGTCCGAGCGGAGCCGTGCTCGCCGTCGAGCGCGACCGTTGGGCGTGCGCGGACGCCGCCAGGAACACAGACGATCTCCCCCAGGTCGAGGTCCGCAAGGCTGCTGTCACGCCGGCCGTCGTCGGCCGGTGGCTCGGCGCGGCGGATCTCGTGATCCTCGACCCCTCCCGCGAGGGCGCCGGCCGGGCTGTCATCGCCGCTGCTCGCCGAGCTAGATCCAGGTCCTAGGAGGATGGTGTACGTATCCTGTGACGCCGCTTCGTTCGCCCGCGACCTCCGGGTCCTGCTGGACGCGAGCTGGGCCCTGAACTCCCTACAGGGATTCGACCTGTTCCCGATGACCGAGCACGTCGAGCTTGTGGCAGTCCTCGAACCTGCGGGCTGACCAGGCGCGGCGGACCCGACACGATCTGCCCAGTGGCCATCCTCATCCTTCGTCTTCTCCGCTCGGAGGTTCCAGCCCAGACGCCCTTCAAGGCCGGATTGTCGAGCGCGTATGCCAGACATTCCTCCGCGACCGGGCAGGGGGCGCAGATGGCCGCCGCCCGCGTCGCACCCGAGCCCTCCTCCGGGAAGAACTCCTCGATCCCTTGCCCCCGGCAGGCGGCGTAACGCTGCCAGCTGGGCCGGCGAACGAGGTCGTTCAGATCCGGCAGGGGCTCGACCGAGCGCATGATCGCATCGATGACGAGACCTGGGATGGAGGTGTTCTGATTGCGTGCCTGCTCACCCGCGCCCGCCACAGGGAATCTCCTTAAGTCTCGGGCACTTGCACTCGCCCGCTCTCTCGTGGAGAAACCATTCCCCGACTTCCGCAGGTTGAAACCAGCGCCGGCGTCGGGGCCCGGAACCCAACTCCTACCGCGTGTCGACGACCTGGAAGCTCTCGGCGAAGTGACCCTCGGGCAGGCCGAGGCTCGTGGCGGTCGCAGACGTCCAGGAGCGGACGACATCGGCGAGCTTCTCGGGATCGGCGATCTGGCTTCGGTGGCTGAGCAGGGCCGCTATCTTGCGCTCGATGGTCGAGGTGATGTCGACGCCGACTCCCGTCCGCGGCGAAGCCATGAGCCAGACCTCATCCACGACGTGCGGCTCGAGGCCCTCGGCGAGCAGCTCCGGATGGGCATAGGGGTTCCGCGAGTCTGGGTAGACCGCTTGCAGGGTCGCCTCACCCGCGACGAGGTGGTCGGGGTGGCTTGCCCGGATGCGGTCCCAGTTCCGCTCGGGTGACTGTGCGACGACGCGTTCGGGGCGGACTATCCGGATCACTCGGGAGAGGTCGCGCCGGAGCTCCATTGAGAGCTCGAGGGCTCCGTCGGGGTAACCCAAGAAGTGCAGGTCGGCCACGCCGACCTCGGCGGCGGCCTTCCGCTGCTCGGCCTGGCGGATCTCGGGCAGCGCCGCGAGGTCGATCGCCGGATCGGCGCTTCCGGCGGCACCGTCGGTCACGATGCAGTAAGTGACGTCGATGCCCGCTTCTGTCCACGTCGCCACCGAGCCTGCAGCGCCAAAGTCGACGTCATCGGGGTGCGCCGTCACGACGAGGATCCTCGAGGGGTCGCGCACCTTGACGTCCAGCATTCGTTCCTCCCGTCGCCTGCGAATGACTCGCGTGCTTAGTGGACCGTAGCGTCACGGGGCCGCGGACCGGGTGCCGGCGAGCCGGAACCGGGGCCGGAACTGGGATCGTTCGGCCACGTCGGCGGCCATTAGGCTGGCCGCGTGGGAGTCGCTCCTGCCGACGGCCCGGCCACTTCCGCACCGGGCGCCCTCATGGCGGCCGAGATGGCGGAACAACCCGATCGTCTCGCCGCCCTCTTCGCCCGCCGGTCCGAGATCGCCGCCGCCGTCCGCGTCCTCGTGCCCGAACCTCTGGCGGGCACGGTCCTCGTCGCCCGCGGCTCGTCGGATCACGCCGCCACCGTCGGTCGGTACCTGCTCGAGATCGCAACCCGCCGGCCGGTCGCCTCCGCGTCACCCAGCATCCACACGCTGTACCGGGCCGATGTGGACTTCGCGGGCTACCTGGTCGTCGCCGTGAGCCAGTCCGGTCGCACGCCCGAGATAGCCGAGGTGCTGGCCCGGGCCAAGGCGACGGGGGGACGCACGATCGCGGTCACCAACGACGAGGCCAGCCCCCTCGCCCAGGTCGCCGACCTGCTGATACCGCTCGACGTCGGCGAGGAGCGCTCGGTACCGGCGACGAAGACGGTGACGGGCCAGATGGCGGTGTTCTCGATGATCGCCCAGGCGCTCGGCGACGTCGGGCTGGACGACGCAGCCGAGGCTCTGCCTGAGCTGGTTGCCGACGCACTCGGCGATGGCGGGCCGCCTGCGCACATAGCGGCGTGGCTGGCGGAGGCCACGCGCTTCGCGACCGTTGCCCGCGGCCTGCTCTACGGCGCAGCCGCCGAGTGCGCGCTCAAGATCGAAGAAACGACCTCCCTCTTCACCTCCGCCTTCTCCTCCGCCGACCTCCGCCATGGCCCGATCGCGGTCGCGTCCACGGGCACGCCCGTCCTGGCGTTCGCCCATCCCGGACCGGCCGGCGCCGACGTCCTCGAGCTCGCGGCCGATCTCGAGTCGCGGGGCGCCACGACGCGCCTCGCCGGGCCGGTCCCCGGCACCGACCTGCCCTGGTCCGATCGGGCGCCGGAGACCCTGGCGCCGATCCTGGCGGTCGTTCGCGGCCAGCAGGTCGCGTTCCGGCTCGCGATGCAGCTCGGCCGGAATCCCGACTCGCCGGCGGGATTGACCAAGGTCACCGTGACGTGAGCCGGCCCGCCGGAGCGGCGCCCCTCCCCCTCACCATGACCACCGTGCTGGGACTCGACATCGGAGGAACCCACACCCGAGCCCGTCTCGTCAGCGACGGCGCCCTCGTCGCTGAGGCGCGAGCCGGCAGCGCCAGCCTGACCGCCGCCGGTCGTACCCGGGCATCGGAGGTCCTGGACGAACTGCTGTCGAAGCTCCCGATGACCTCCGGGCTCCGGCTGGACGCGATCTGCGTCGGCTCGGCGGGGACAGGAGCCGGCGAGGGCGACGCCTACCTCCGGGGACGCCTCGGGCCGATGACGGCAACCGGAACCGTCGTCGTCGTCAACGACGCCCACCTCGTCCTCGCCGCTCAGAGGCTCGAAGACGGCGTGGCGCTCGTGGCCGGCACTGGGTCCATCGCGCTCGGCCGTCGCGCAGGACGAGAGGAACGAGCCGGTGGTTGGGGGTACCTCCTCGGCGACGAGGGCAGCGGCTACTGGATCGTCAGGGAGGCGCTTCGGGAAGTCGCGCGGCGGCAAGAGTCCCACGCGCCCGTCGGAGCTCTCGGCGTGGCGCTGATGGACGCAACTGGGGAGGGGGATTTGGCGACGGTGATGCATCGTTTCTATGAGAGTGCGCAGCCGGACAAGTGGGCGCGCCACGCCGAGCTGGTGCTCGCGACGCCCGACGCCTCGAGCGACGCGATCCGTGCGGCCGCCGCCGGCGCATTGGCAACGATCGCCGTCGCTGTCATCGAGCGACTCGAGGCTCCCGAGGCGCTCCCGGTCGTCCTTGCCGGCGGATTGCTGGTGGGCTCCCATCGGCTCGCATCGCTGACCCGGTGCGCGATCGAGACCGCCGTTCCGGGGACCCCCGTTCTGACCGCGTCGGAGCCCCCCGTGGCCGGCGCCGTCCACCTCGCCCTCGCCGCAGCCGGATAGCTCCGGCGGCTCACAACCTCAGCCAGCCGGTCCGCAGGCGCCAATGCCGTCCGGCCGCCAGGTGCTCGACGACGGCACGCTCGAGGGCGGTGTCCTGCGGCAGGTCGCCGAGCGCGGCGCCCGGTCTGCGGAAGACGAAGGTCAGGATCTCCTCGTCGTCGTCCTCGTGGCCGTCGACCAGCTCGAAGAGCCGTTGGAAGCCCAGGATGTTCGACCCGGGCGCCAGGTAGGCGGCCAGCTGGTCGTCTAGTAGCCAGGAGGTGCAGGTCGCGATCCTCCGGTTCGCATCCGGAAAACACCGGTCGAACAGCGAGCGCGCCTGGCGAAGCGACGCCTCGCAGCTCTGCGACGTGAGCGGGCCGGTCTCGGGGATGTGGATGCCGAGCGCCGGGTCGCCGATCCTGAAGCCCGGCCCCAGCGCCTGTGCCTCCTCGTCCGGGAACCAGATCTCGTGCGACGGGCCGATGCGGTGGCGGTCGAACTGGAGGCGACCGCACTCGAGGAGCTCCCCGCGGAGATGCAGCATCATCCACCACGGCTCGTCGACCCCGGTCCTGCCATACATCCGCCGATGGATCGCCATGTGGCGGCCCAGATCCGCCAGCGTCGCCCAGGACACCGCCTCCGGCAGGTCGTGGCGGCGGTGCCAGGCGAGGGTTTCGGGCATCACGGCCAGGTAGAGGTGCACGTAGAACGAGCGGCCGGCGGCACCGAGCTCAGCAGGCAGCTGCGGCCACCGCTCCCCCGCCGGCGCGTCGCGCCCGAGCCGGGCGAGGACGCGGTGGCGGCATCGCTCCAGCAGCCACCGGAGCTCGGGCTCGGACTGCAACGATGACAGCGACTCCAGGGGCTCGACGGCGTCCTCTTCGGCGACGCCGAGGCGGGCGAGCTGCGCCGCGGCCACCGGGCGGGCAGGTAGCTGCAGGGCGCCCGGCACCGGGTCGATCGTCCCGAGCCCGGCCGCCCAGCGATCGAGCTCCTCGTCGAAGCCAAGCCCCGCCGCCACCGAGCCCGCATCGAGGAGGCTCATCGGATCAGGCCGGCCAGGTGGCGGCTTGGCCAGGTTTCGGGCCGTCCAGGGGCCGGTAGGTCACCCCGAGCGCATCGAGCCGAGTCAGGTGCTCGCTCAGTCGGGGCAGGAACTCCGCCCACTCGCGGTCAGCCGGCGACCAGACCACTTCGGAGAAGGCGCACGCCCGCGGGAAGTACATGTACTCGGCGTGGAGCGGGTCACTGACGTACTCGGTCCAGAGCTGGCACTGGGCGCCGAGCACCCGCTGGCGTTCCTCGCCTCCGAGCCCGGTGGGAGTCGGCTCGTAGCCATAGACGCGCTCTGTACTCGTTGCGGCGCGGATCGCCGGCGGCTCGCGAGGGTCGTCGGCGTAGGCCCAGTCGAAATAGAGCCACTGCTCGGGCGCCATGACCACGTCGTGTCCTGCCCGGACCGCGGACGCGCCTCGATGCTGGCCGCGCCACGCCATGACCACGGCGTCCTTCGGAGCGCCGGCGTCGAGGATCTCGTCCCAGCCGACGAGAGTCCGGCCGCGCTCGGACGAGGAACTCCGCCAGACGCGTCGTCATCCATCCCTGCAGGGAGCGGGCGTCCTCGAGCCCGAGCTCACGCATGCGCCGGCGGGCTCGGGCGCTCACCTCCCACTCGGCAGTCGGGCACTCGTCGCCGCCGATGTGGATCCATGTCGACGGGAAGACCTCGAGGAGCTCGCCGAGCACGTCGAAGCAGAATTGGATCGTCGGCTCGTCCAAGTTGAGGACGTGATCGCTGATGCCCCAGCTCGTGAGCACCTCGAGTGGTTCGCCCGTGTTACCCAGCTCCGGGTAGGCGGCGATCGCCGCCTGCATGTGACCGGGCATGTCGATCTCCGGCACGACCGTCACGAGGCGCCGGGCCGCGTAGGCGACAATCTCGTGCAGGTCCGCCTTGGAGTAGAAGCCGCCGTGAGGCGCTCCGTCGAAGCGATGCTCCGCGACGTCCCCCGAGCTCGACTCGCGCCGCCAGGCCCCGACCTCGGTGAGCCGCGGCCACTTCTCGACTGGGAACCGCCAGCCCTGGTCGTCGGTGAGGTGGAGGTGGAGCACGTTCATCTTGTGCAACGCGAGGACGTCGATCAGGCGCAGGACGAATGTCTTCGGCATGAAATGCCGAGATACGTCGAGATGGGCGCCCCGCCATCCAAAACGCGGCCCGTCCTCGATATCGGTCCCCGCCACCTCCACGACCGCCGGCAGCTCGCCCGAGGGCGCCGAGCGCAAGCATGCGGCCGGGAGAAGCTGAAGCAGGGAGCGGGTCCCGTAGAAGACGCCCGCTGGCCCCGTCCCGGTGATGTCGACGCCGCCCGTGTGCGATACGAGCCGGTAGCTGTCGGGCGACCGGCCGGCACCGGCACCGGGCTCGACCCGCAGGGTGACCGTGCCGTGCGGGCCGTGCTCGCCGGCGTCGCGGACCTCGATCCGCCATCGCGTCGCCGCCTCGAGCTCGGCGCGCAGCAGCGATGCGGCGCCGGCCGAGGCCTCGTCGGTCGCGATGACGAGTCCGTTCGACAGGCGTGCCGGAGCGCCTGTGGAGCTCCGGCGGGCCGGCCGCGGGATCACTGCTGAGCCTCGGGGGCGGGTGAGAGCGCCGAGCTCGGCACTTCCGGCTCTGCGACGTGACAGGCGGCAAGATGATCGACTCGCATGAGACGCAGCCGCGGCGTCACCGTCGCGCAGGTCTCCACCGCGTACGGGCAGCGCCGGCGGAACCGGCAGCCCTCGCCAGGGTCGATGACGCGGGGAGGCTCGCCGACCTCGTCCTCCGACGGGACCGTCAAGGGCGCGCGGGGGTCGGGGACGGCGGAGAGGAGGAGCTGGGTATAGGGATGTTTCGGGTTCGACAGGACCTCCTCGGTCGGACCCTGCTCGACGACGTGCCCGGCGTACATCACGACCAGGCGGTCGGCCACATAGCGTGCGCTGGCGATGTCGTGGGTGATGTAGAGGATCGAGACGCCTTCGGTCTCGCGCAGCCCGGCCATCAAGTTCAGCAGGCCGACCCGGATCGAGACGTCGAGCATGGACACCGGCTCGTCGGCCAGGATCAGCTTCGGGCGATACGCCAACGCCTGGGCGAAACCGATCCGCTGGCGCTGGCCCCCGCTCATCTCGTAGGGGTACTTCTCGAGAAACGCCGACGCCGGCACGAGCCCCACCGCCTCCAGCACGCGGACGGCCTCGGCCCGGCGCTCGGCACGCGACAGGTCGCGGCGGTGCAGCTTCACCCCTCGCTCGATGCCGTGGGCTCCCCGGAACGTCGGGTTCAGAGAGCTGTAGGGGTCCTGGAAGACCATCGGTACCTTGCCCCGATAATCGAGCGTGTCGGCCCGGGACCGCAACGAGGAAATTGGGCGCTCCTCGAAGAAGATCTCGCCGCTCGTGGGGCGGTAGACCCTCGCCAGCAAGCGGGCGACGGTGGACTTGCCGCTGCCGCTCTCGCCCACGAGGGCGACGATCTGGCGCTCTCCGATCTCGATGTCGACGTCGTCGACCGCGTGCAGCCAGTGGCTCGAGAAGAGCCCGCCGAGCTTGAAATGCTTGGTCAGTCCCTCGGTTCTCAGCAGCGGGCTCATCGGAGCGGGTCGTACTGTAGACAGCGCACCAGCGAGTCCTCCACCTCGTAGAGCTCGGGCTGGCGCAACGGGCAGTCGGCCATTGCCTCGGGGCAGCGTGGCTGGAAACGGCATCCAGTGGGCGGCCGGGCCAGGTCCGGCGGGCTGCCGGGGATGCCGACGAGGGGCAGCTTCGGTCCGCGGATGGAGGGGAACGCCTCTAGCAGGCCCTTCGAGTACGGGTGGAGCGGCTTGTCGAAGACCTGCGAGGTTCGCCCGAGCTCGGCAACCTGGCCGGCGTACATGACCGCGAGGCGGTCCGAGAAGTGGCTGACGAGCGACATGTCGTGAGTCACGAAGATGACCGCGAAACCGAGCTCTTGCTGCAGCTGCTTGATCTGGACCATGAGCGAGCGCTGGGCGACGACGTCGAGCGCGGACGTCGGCTCGTCCATGATCACGAGGTCCGGCGTGAAGAGCAGCGCCATCGCGATCATGGCGCGTTGGCGCATCCCGCCGCTCAGCTGGTGGGGATGGCTGTCGAGATGAACCGGGTCGATCCCCACCATCTGCAAGACCTCGGCCGACCGCTCCCTCACCGCCTTGCGCGAAAGGTTGCTGTGGGCGTCCATGGCGTCTTTGAACTGGCTGGCGATCGACTTCACCGGGTTCAGCGCGTTCATCGCGCTCTGCATTACGACCGAATACTCCTTCCAACGGAGATGCCGGAGCACCTTGTCGGTGAGCCCGACGAGATCCCTGCCCTTGAACACGACGCTCCCGGCCGTGATCTCCGCCGGCGGAAAGAGCAGCTGGGCGACCGCGAACAGCAGCGTCGACTTCCCGCAGCCGGACTCGCCCACAACGGCGAGGAATTCCCGGCGCCCGACCTCGAACGAGACGGAGTCGACGGCCACGACAGGCCCGGCCGCGGTGGCGTATGCGACCGAGAGGTCGCGGACCTCAAGAATCGACGCGTCGTCCACGGAGCTTCTTCATCCTGACTGGCCGCAGGGCCGGATTGCTGATCTCGTCGAAGGCGTAGTTCAAGAGCGCGAACGACGCGCCGAGGAGCGCCACGCACAACCCGGGCATGATCGCCCAGAGCGGCGTCCCGGCCGCGAGAGCCTCGTTGTTCTCCGCGAAGTAGAGCATCGTGCCCCAGCTGACCGTGCTCGTGTCGCCGAGGCCTACGAACTGGAGGCTCGCCGCCGCCAGCACGGCGTACAACGCCGCTCCGAGGAAGCTGGCGACGATGAGCGAGGTCATCGACGGCAGCACCTCGACGACGATGATGTAGAGCGACCGCTCGCCGCGCACCCGTGCCGACTCGAGGAAGTCCCGCCGGCGCAAGGAGAGTGTCTGGGCTCGCAATTGCCGGGCCCCGTAAGACCAGCCGGTGATGACGAGGACGGCGATGAGCATGGCGGTGCCACCGTTTCTCGCGTAGGCGGCGATGACCACGATGAGCGGGAAGGTCGGGATCACGAGGAAGACGTCGGTCACGACCGACAGGCCGTCGTCGGCGAAACCGCCGAGATAGGCCGAAGACACGCCCACGATCACCGATATCACCGTGGACAACAGCCCGACGGCGAGGGCGATGATCATCGACTGGCGCGCTCCCCAGATCAGCTGGGAGAAGATGTCCTGGCCGTAGGACGTCGTACCGAGCAGGTGGTGAAGCGACGGCGGTGCGTTCTGGGGAAAGATCATCGCCGTCGGGCTGTACGGCGCGATCAGGCCCGGCACCGCCGCCATGACGCAGAAGACGGCGAAGAGGGCAAAGCCGGCCGTCGCCTTGCGGTTCGACCGCACGGCGCTGAGCAGGCCGTGCGCCGCCCGGGCACCGGCCCCCTGCCGCGCCGGTGCGGCGATCGGCCCGGGCTCGAGGATCGTCTGGACCGCCATCTCGCCCCTACCCGTCGGTCCGGGTCCTGGGATCGAGCCAGAACGTCACGAAGTCGACGGCGACGACGGCCACGAGGACGGCGACTGTGATCAGCAGAAACAAAGCCTGCATGAGCGGATAGTCCTCGTTCTCCACCGCCTGCAGCAGCATCCATCCGAGGCCCGGGTACGAGAACACGTACTCGACGAGGATGGCGCCGCTCACGACGAAGCCGAGCGACATGGCGAATCCCGACAGGTTCGGGAGGATGGCGTTGCGGCCCGCATAGCCCCACATGACCCGCGACGACGACAGGCCCTTCGCACGTGCCATCCGGACGTAGTCCTCGGCGAGGACCGTCACCATGTTGTTGCGCATGGTGAGGATCCAGCCTCCTATCGAGGTGACGAGGATCGTGGCGGCCGGCAGGATCGCGTGCACGAGCACGTTCGAGATGAACGCCCACGACCACGAGGGCGTGAGGCTCGTGTCGTACCCGAAGCCGAGTGGCAGCCAATTCAAGGTGATCGAGAACAGCAGGATGGCCATGAGTGCGATCCAGAAGTACGGGAAGGCGGAGGTGATCACGAAGATCGGCGGCAGGAAGCTGTCGAAGCGCCCCCCTCGGCGCCACGCGTCGACGGTGCCGATCAGGGTCCCGAGAACGAACGCCAGGACCGTCGTCACGCCCACCAGGCCGAGCGTCCACGGCAGGGCGCTCAGTACCACCTGGGTCACGGACTCCGGGAAGAACGTGATGGACCTTCCGAAGTTTCCGGTGAAGCAGTTGCCTAGATACTGGAAGTAGGCCACGAAGACGTTCTCGTGGGTGTTGACGCCAAAGGCGACTTCGAGCGCCTTCAGCGCCGAACCGTTCAGCCGCCCGTGATAGCGGGCCATCATCGCCAGCGCCGGGTTGCCCGGCATGAGACGGGGCAGCACGAAGTTGATCGTGAGCGCCGCCCAGAGCGTCACGACGAAGAACCCCAGCCGGCGGAGGACGAACCTCACGATGCTCGTCCCGGCGCCGGTGCTCCGCCCACGGTCGCGAGTCTGCTACTTCGAGTAGAGGTGGAGCAGCATCACCTCGATGTCGGGATTGTTGAACGCTGACGGCTGCGCGTACGGATCTGACGGGGTGACCCAGCCGCCGATGCTCTGGGTGTCGTACTGGTACCAGTCGACCTGCTCGGTCATTGGGATGACCGGCACGTCCTTCAGCATGACCTCCTGGAGCTGGTCCATGATCGCGTGCTGAGTCGCCACGTCGGTCGTGGCGCCGAACTCGTCGAGCAGTTTGTCGGTTGCCGGGGAGATGTAGCGCTCCCAGTTCGTCGACGCGGTCTGGCCGATCGGGGCGGAGTTCGGACCGTAGAGCAGCTGGCGAAGCTCGTAGTACGGAGACGGGCCGCCGTTCTCCGCCCCGTAGGCGAGCTGGTACTTGCCGTTGTAAAGGTCATTGTCGTAGTCAGTGCTCGACAGGTTCTCGGTGGTGACCTTGATGCCGACCGCCGCGAGGTCGGACTGGACCACTGCGGCCGACGCCACCCAGTCGGAGTAGTCGCCGATGTTCAACATGGAGAACGAGAGCGGTGTCCCCGACGGGCTCTGGAAGATGCCGTCGGATCCCCTCTTGTAGCCGGCGGACTCGAGGAGCGAGATCGCCTTTTGAGGGTTGTAAGTGTAGTCGTACGAGGCCGCCGCGCTTGAGTCGTACCAGGAGCGGAACGTCGGCAGCACGATCCCGGTCTGGTTGGAGGGTGGCTGGTAGCCGGACTCACCGATCTGCGACACACGGCTGCGGTTGATGGCATAGGCCATCGCCCGGCGCAATACCGGATCGTTCAGCGGCGCCTCGGTGAGATTCATGAAGATCGAGACGTTGGACGTCGGCGGGTACCAGTAGTGGAAGTTCTTCGGGTTCTTCGAGGTGTAGACCCGGTTGACGCTCGGGATGAACTGGCTTCCCCATTGCGCCAGGCCTTCGGAGAGGTAGGAGTTGGCGGTGTCGTTCGACGTGAACGCCGGGTACTCCACCTTGTCGATCTTGGGCAGACCCGGCTGCCAGTAGTTCGGATTCCTCACAAACTCGATGTTCTGGCCGGTGCAGCGGTTCATCGTGAAGGGGCCGGAGCCCACGGGCGTCTGGTCTCCGAAGGTGACCGGGTTCTTGATCTTCGACCAGATGTGCTTCGGCACGATCGGCGTCTGATCGGCGATGTAGTAGAAGTACGGCACCGCGGAGGTCTTGAAGTTCATGACGACCTGGTCACTGCCCTTGAGGGTGACGCTCGAGAGCACCGACCACACTGCCTGCAGGTCGAGGGCTGGGTACTTGTGCAGGAGCGAGAACGTGTAGACGACGTCCGCCGCCGTGAGCGGCGTGTTGTCGGACCATTTCACGCCTTTGCGAATGGTCCATGTCAGGGTCTTGTTCGAGTTGCTCCAGATGTAGGACGTGGCCAGCCATGGGGTCGTCTTCTCGTTCTGGAGCGTGTTGACGAAGGCGAGCGGCTCGTATACGGGCCCGAACGAGAGGAAGAGCACCGAGGGGTTGAAGGGGTTGAAGTCACAGGTCCAGAGTGAGCCGCTCTCGTTCGAGATCGTGACGACGCCTCCGATTCCGGAGCCCCCGCCACCACCACCACCACCGCCCCCGCCGGCCGCACTACTCCCACACGCCGCCAAGAGTCCAGCGAGCACGAGCATCGCGCCAAGTCGCCTTATGCGCTTCATGATGATCTCCTCCCCCAATTCGTAGCCAGATTCTCGGTTGCGTACCTTGCACGGGCGGCGTCGACCCCGAGCGCCAACGCGCCGACGAGGGACGCGTCGTACGGGAACGCCGCGATGACAAGCTCGGGTGGGAACGGCACCCCTGCCGTCAACGCTTCGCGCAGCCTCGGCCCGACCCGGTGCCACGACCGCACGATTCCACCGCCGACCGCAATCCTCGCCGGATCGAGCGTCACGGCGAGATTGACCATGTGAAAGCAGAGCCCGGCCAGGAAGTCCTCGATGACCTCGCTCGTCTCCGACCCGTCGGAAGCCGGCTGCAGGAGCTCGGCCGGGGGGACGTCGCGTCCCGCGAGGCGGCTTCTGTCCTCGAGCGCCCGCCCGCTGACAACGTCCTCGAGAAGCACCCGGTCGGCCAGGTCGAGCCCGACGTCGGCGACCGACCGCAGGTTGTAGGCGATCTCGCCCGCTGCCCCGTGGGCGCCGTGGACCACCTGTCCGTCGCACACGATCGCGACCGCCAGCCCGGTCCCGAGGTTCAGGTACACGGCCGGATCGAAGCCGGCGAGAGCGCCCCAGCGCACCTCGGCCTCCGCCGCTGCCTTCACGTCGTTGGAGAGCACGACCTCGACCCCGTCGAAGGCCGTCCGCAGCTCGGCCTCGAGCGCGAGCCGACCCCAACCGGGGATCGCCGGTGCCAGCTCGGCTCCCTGTGCGGTCGGGATGCCGAACGTGCAGGCGCCGACGGCGACCAGGGACTCGTCCGGGACGACCGATACGAGCAGCTTGCGCGCTGCCTCGATGCCGAGACCGAGGTTCACCGAGGCTCCTTGTGACCGGTCGACGGCCACCGTTGCCTCGCCGAGGCGAGCGCCGGAGAGATCACAGACGGCCGTCGCGATCTTCGTGCCGCCGAAGTCCAGGCCCAGCACGACCGGCATCCCCGCCCCCCTTTCCGGTGGTTCCCGTCAGCTCGAGAACCTAGCGCAGAAACTAATAGGAAACTAAACATATTGTAAAGGCACAGCAAGCGCTAGTTTTGCGTGGTGCTGTCATAGCGTGCGTGTGGAGGCCCCCGATGACGACGAGGATGCAATGAGCCCCGGACTGCCAGGCGTCGTCGCGGCGCGCCCGCAACTGCTCAGAGCGATGAACGAGCAGATGCTCCTCGAACAGATCCGTCATGAGGGCCCGCTCTCGCGTGCGGACCTGGCGCGCTCGTCAGGACTCTCCAAGCCGACGGTCGGCCTCGCACTCGCAAACCTGGAGCAGGACGGCCTCGTCCGGGTCGCAGGGGTGAGGACAGGCGTGCGGGGCCCTGCCGCCGTCCTGTACGAGACTCGGCCCGAGGCGGGCTACGCGCTCGCCCTCGACGTGGGCCGCGAGTACCTGCGCGGCGCGGTCGCTGATCTCGCCGGCGCCGTGAGGTCCCAGGGCGCGCGACGTGTGCGGGCCACGAGCGGGCACAGCAGGGCCTCCCAACTCGTCAGCCTCGCGGACGCGCTGATCTCCGAGGCCGGGCTCGGCCGCTCCGACATAATCCAGACCGTCATCGCGAGCCCCGGCGTGTTCGATCCACAGCGCGAGGCACTGATGCTGGCGAGGAGCCTGCCGGGCTGGGAGCGGCCCGAGGTGATCGCCGAGCTGCGCGAAGCGTTCGGCCCCCTCACCATGTTCGAGAACGACATCGACCTCGCCGCGCTCGCCGAGCAGGCTCACGGCCACGGTCGGGAGGTCGACAGCCTCGCGTTCGTCTCGATCGGGACCGGCGTCGGCATGGGACTCGTCATCGACGGTCGTCTCCATCGCGGTGCGCACGGTGCCGCCGGCGAGATCGGATACCTCCCCTTGGCCGAGGGCGAAGGCCTCGATCCCCGCGACGCCCGTCGTCGCGGGCAGCTCGAGGCGGCGGCGTCCGCTGCCGCAGTCGTCAGGGCGGCGCGCCGCGGTGGCAGGCGCGGCCCCATGTCGGCGCGCCGAGTCTTCGCGGCAGCCGGACGGAGCGAGCAGTGGGCGGTCGATGTCGTGGCCGAAGAGGCGGTGCTCGTGGCGAAGGCCATCGCCTCCGTCGTCGCGGTCGTCGATCCCGAGCTGATCGTGCTGGGGGGAGGCATCGGGCGGGCGCCCGGATTTGCCCTTGCGGTCTCGACCGCGCTCAAGAAGCTCTCCCGCGTGGTGCCCGAGGTCCGGGTGAGCGCCCTCGGCGACGACGTCATAGTCGTCGGCGGCCTCGCGGCCGGCGTCCAGCAGGCCTGGCGGCGGGTCCTGGAACGCGGCTGAGGGCGCTGCGCCGGCTCAGCCGAGCGTGAGCCGGTCGATCAGGAGGGACTGGACCGATCGGCCGATCGGCCCTTCCTCGTCCCAGAGCCGGCTCTCCGAGATGCCGATCCCCTGCGATTCGGCCGACGTGTGCGACTCGAGGCCAACCCACTCCCCCACCGGCAGCCGGCTCACATGAATCGTCAGGTCCGGGTTGATGAAGAGCCAGTCGCCGAAGCTGAGCGGCGAACTGACGCCGTTGCCGAAGTCGGCCGCCGCCGCCACTCGCTCGAGCGGCGACGGTGTCTCGCCGGCCAGGACGGGCACCCGTAGCCGCACCCAGACCGTCGCCGGACCCGGCGCCTCGAACGCCCCCTCCACAAAACGCAGCTCCGCGCCCTCACTGTGGAACGCCCTCGGCACCCCGCTCGCGACCATGACGACGCCCTGCTCGGGCGAAGGAATGGGGAGCTCGGCCGACCGGGCCGTGTCGGGCAGGCCCATGTCGGCGGTCCGGATCCGAAGCGCCCGTCCGAGCGCCACGTCGATCCCGTCCTGACGACCTATGACTTCCACCAGCTGGACTTTGTGACCCGGCCGCACGAGCCTGGCCTCGAAGTCGATCGGCGCCAGCGTCACTGGCCGGATCAGCTCGACGGTCAGCCTCGCGACGCGCAACCGCTCGTCCGGTTCACACCGCTGCGCCTCGCGGGCGATCAATGCGGCGACCGGCCCGCCATGCAGGTGCTCGGGCGTCCAGGGGCCGAGGGCGAAGGTCGTCGGCCGGAAACCCGCCGGCTCGGCGATGAACAGCGCCTCGCCGATATCGAATTTGCTATCGGGCGTCACAGGGCTTCCTCAAGGTCGTCGGGGGGTTGTACGTGGACCTGGCTCACGCGGATGGTACCGGTTGCCAGTCCCGGGCCTGAACGAAGGCCGATTGTACGCTCCGTGCTCGCGATCGCGAGCGGGGATCACGGTAGGGGCTGGTATGCTTCTGGAGTCCGATCGAGTGATCGGCTTCCGGCTGTCGCCGGTAAGGCCTCGAGACGCTGTTCTGGTTGGCCTTCTTTTTCGAGCTGACTGGAGTCTTCTGTGCCGCCCACCTTCGCCGATCTCGGCGTGCCCGTCGATCTCGTCGCGCTTCTCGAGCGTGACGGGATCACAACCCCGTTCCCCATCCAGGAAGCGACGCTTCCCGACGCGCTCGCAGGCCGCGACGTGTCCGGCCGCGCTCCGACCGGTTCGGGCAAGACCCTCGCCTTCGCCCTCGCGATGGTCGAGGCCCTCGGCGGAGCGCCGCGGTCCAAAGCCCGCCGCCCCCGGGGTCTGGTCCTCGTGCCGACCCGCGAGCTGGCCGCTCAGGTTTGCGCCGTGCTCAGGCCCCTTGCGAAGGCCAGAAGCCTCACCGTCGCTGCCGTCTACGGCGGAACGGGCTACGGTCCTCAGCTTCGTGCGCTTCGCGAAGGCGTCGACATCCTCGTGGCGTGTCCCGGCCGGCTCGAGGACCTCATCGAGCGGCGCGACGTCAACCTCGCCGAGGTGAGCACCGTCGTCGTAGACGAGGCGGACCGGATGGCGGACATGGGTTTTCTTCCCGCCGTAAGGCGCGTGCTCGACCAGGCCGCAAGCGATCGCCAGGTGCTGCTCTTCTCCGCCACGCTCGACGGCGAGGTGGACGTGCTGGTTCGGCGGTACCAGCGGAACCCGGTCCGGCACGAGGTCGAGCTGGCGGAAGCATCCTCGGGCGAGGTTCGGCATCTTTTCTGGAAAGTGGACCGCAACGACCGGGTGGCGCTCGCCACGAAGGTCGTCGCCGGCCACGAGACCTCGATCGTCTTCTGTCGCACCCGGCACGGTGCCGACCGGCTCACCCGACAGCTGGGCGCCGCAGGCGTGCAGGCCGTCGCGCTCCACGGCAGCCGCACGCAGGCACAACGAGACCGGGCCCTGAGAGCCTTCCATAACGGCGAGGTTCGGGTCCTCGTCGCCACCGACGTCGCCGCTCGGGGCATCCACGTGGAGAACGTCGCTTGCGTGCTGCACTTCGACCCACCGAACGACCACAAGGACTACGTGCATCGCTCGGGTCGCACCGGCAGGGCGGGAGCCGACGGCACGGTCGTGTCGCTCGTCACTTCCGACCAGGCCGCCGCCGTCCGCACCATGCAGCGGGCTCTCGGCGTCCCACAGACGCTCGAGCAGCCACTCGTGCCGAAGCCGGTGCCCCATCGGTCGGCCCGTGCCCCGTCGCCCGGCTCTTTCGGGCGCTCCAAGGCGCCGCTGCACCTCACGGGTTCGCCGGCACGCACCGCTCCGACTGCACGCACGGCCCCCTCGGACACCGGACGGCGATCCGGCCGGGCCGGGCGCCAGGTTCGCGCCGGTCATCTGGACTCGTCGAAGGGCGAGGCGCGGAGTGGTCGCTCCCTCCGACCGGCGACCGGGACGTTGAAGTGGTTCGATCCGGTCAGGGGATTCGGTTTCATTGCGCCCGACGCCGGCGGGCGTGACGTCTTCGTGCACCGTTCGGCGCTGAGCGAGACCCAGGAAGTTCCGGCCGAGGGTGCGCGGGTAGAGTTCCTCTCCCGTCCTGGACCCAGGGGGCTGGAGGCCGTGGAGCTGCGCGCCAGCTGATGGCTTGCTGAGCCTGCGGCTCAGGCCGGCGCAGGCTTGGTGCCCAGCACGAGCGAGATGGTCAGCAGCGTCGGACCCCGGTACAGGACGATCGCCACGCGTTCGCCCGGGTGGGCCGCTCGAACGGCCTCTGTGAGCGAGGCGTCGGTAGTGATCTCGTGGCCTGCGAACTTCACGATCACGTCGTTGGCGTGGATACCCGCCGCGGCTGCCGGGGCGCCCAGCACGACGCTCACGACCAGTGCGCCGGTCGTCGCCGTGAGACCGTAGGCGGACCGCTCGGCGGGCGTCACCGACACCACCTCGACGCCCATGAACGCCTTTGGCGGCCCGATCGTCCCGCCCTTGCGAAGCCCTGGCAGGAGTGTCCGCACACTGTCGATGGGGATCGCGAAGCCGATGTTCTGCGCGGGAGCGTTCCCTGACGAGCTCGTCGCCGCGGCGGTGTTCATGCCGATGACCTGACCGGCGCTGTCGACGAGCGGCCCTCCCGAGTTGCCGGGGTTGATCGGCGCCTGAGTTTGGAGGAGCCCGGTCAGGGACTCGCTGCCGGCGCAGGCATCCCCGGCTGCCTCGATTGACCGGCCCTCGGCGGAGATGATGCCCTCGGTCACCGAGGGCGTGCTCTGGGACAGGGCCAACGCATTGCCGATGGCCAGAACGTCGTCTCCGACCTGGGTCTTCGAGGATTGGCCGAGCGTCACAGGCGACAGGTCGTCGGGCCCGTGCACCTGCAGGAGGGCGACGTCATAGGCGGGGTCGGTCCCGACAAGGGTTGCCGGATAGGCCTTCGTCTGGCCATAGAGGGTGACCTTGATCTGGGTCGCGTTGGCGATCACGTGATTGTTGGTGAGGATCTCCCCGCCCGAGGTGAGGACCATCCCTGTCCCTTCATCGAACTGGGAGCCCGCGTTGCCCAGCGGCCCTTTTGTGCATGCGGGCCCGGACGCCTCGATCGCCACGACTGACGGGAGTACCCGCCCCAGGACCGACTGGATGTCGCCCATCCGCCGGAAAACGCTCGTGTTCGGGGAGAACCTGACGATGGTCGTGTTCCCCGTGTGGATCGCCGCCGACACGGCCGCGCCCACGCCGGCGCCGATCCCGCAACCCACCAGGGCCGCAACCAGCACGACGCCGAGCCAGCCCCGGCGTGTGCCACCTTGTTCCACGGGTGCCGTTGTAGCGCGTCGAAGCGCAGGCCGTTGAATGTGCCCGTTCCGGTCTCAGCACCGCCTCACTTCGCAGCGCGGCCTGCACGTTGTAGCTTGGCCGGTGGTGCCCAACCGTCTCGACATCGAGCTGACCAGCGCCCGCGGCGATGGCAGCTACACCTGGCGCGCTGCCGGAGCGCGCCAGCCGAAGGGTGTCATCGACGCCAAGGTTGTATCCGACGGCGCGAAAGTCGGGGACATCCTGCGCGTCGAGGCCGAGGTCGAGATCGACGGCATCACGATCCTGTCCGTCCTTCCGCCGAAGGAGAAGGCGGAGCCGACCGGCCGGATCGAGCTCCTCGGCTCGCCGAAGCCGGTAGCGGCGGTGACGACGGTTCTCGTTTCTGAGGGCGGCCGCGGACGGGGCGGCGATCGCCGCGACCTCCTCGACAGTCCCCGCCGCGGAGATCGGCCCGGTTCGCGCGACCACCGGCCACCGCGCGAGGGCGACCGTTCCGCCAGTCGCAGACCGGATTCCGCCCCGGGCGCTCCCGCAGCCGGCGGCGAGCGGCGACCCGAACGACGACCGCGACCGGACGGCGCGCCGTCCGGCTCCTCTCGCACCGCGCAGGGCCGGCCCGGTTCGACTGGCGCCGGCGCCGAGCGGCGGCCCGGGTCGCCTGGTGGCGAGCGCCGTCCGGCAACGCCGGGAGGCGAGCGACGGCCCGGATCGGCCGCGGCCGAGCGGCGCCCCGGGTCTTCCGGCGCGAGTCGCCGCCCGCCCGCGCCGGCCGGGGACAGAACCCGCACTGACAACCGGCCGGCCGCCGCCGCCTCTCGCAGCACGTCCGATGCTCCTGCCCGCCGGGCACCGCCACGCTTCGAACCCGGCACCGTCCACCGGGACGCCTTGATCGCGAGTCTGGCCCCCGAGGAGCGCCCGATCGCCGAGCGTCTCGCCGCCGGCGGAATCCCGGCCGTGCGCAGAGCCGTAGCCGAAGAGCGTGAGCGCGCCCGCTCGGAGGGCCGGCCAGAGGCCACCGGCGAGGCGATCCTGGCCCTCGCCGAACAGGTTGCGCCCTCGGTCAAGCAGGCGATCTGGCTGGACCGGGCGGAAGCGGCACTTGCACAACTCGACCGGATCTCGCTCCGCGACCTGCGGACCACCGTCGTCGCGGCGGCGCCCCGCGACGAGACGGCGAGAGAGCTCGACCGCAAGCTCCGTGAGGAGCTGGACCGGCGCGTCACCAAGCTGCGTACGAACTGGGAGGAGCAGATCACCCACGCGCTCGAGGAGGGCAGGGTGCTCCAGGCGCTTCGCCTCTCGGCCCAGCCTCCCGAGCCTACGGCCCGCTTCCCGGCTGGACTCGTCGAGCGGCTCGCTGCGAGCGCAGGCGCCGCCATGACCAAGACGACACCGACCGAGCGCTGGCTCGCCATTCTCGAGGCCGCCGCCGGCTCGCCCATTCGGCGGCAGATTCATCCCGAAGGTATCCCCGACGATCCGTCCGGGGAGGTGCTGCGCAGAGCGAGGCTCGCGGCAGGCAGCCTGCCCGCCCTCGCTCCCCTGCTGGGACTGTCGATGCCGCCGCCACCCAAGCCGCTCAGGCCTGCCCGGCCGCCACGTCCTCCGAGACCGGCGCGGCCGCCGGCGGCGGCGGCTGGCGGCGGCGGCCGAGCCAGCGGCGGCGCCCGAGCAGGCAGCGGGGCCGCCCGAGCCGGAGGTAGCGTCCGAGCCGGCGCCCGAGCAGCCGGCGTCCGAGCCGGAGGTAGCGCCCGAGCCTGCTACTCCTGGGACCGCTCCAGCGGATGGTGCATGACGAGAAGTCGCGCTGCGAACCCGGAGCCTTCGAGGAAGTTCTTCGACGCTCTCATCCCGGGCAGCACTCGCACGTCGACACCCTTTGCACCGCCCTGAGTCGCCCAGGCGACCACGTACGCCAGGAGCTGTTCGCCCACGCCGACCTCCCGAGCCCGCGGATCGACGTAGATGGTCTCGACTGTGGCGACGCGCGACGAGTCGGGCATCGACTCGATCCGAGCGGCCGCAAGGCCGACCGGAACATCGTCGAGCGTTCCGAGCAGGACCAGCCAACGGTCGTCCGTGACGACCGCCCCGAGCGCCGGCTCGAGGGGCTCGCCAAACGTCTCTTTCAGCAGATGGAGCGCTCCGCCTCGTTCGCCGACCAGGTCGTCCCGGTACGCCCGGTAGAGCTCCACGAGGGTCGCCAGGTCCTCCACCGTCGCCACGCGGGCCTGGACGTTCATTGCTGCCGTCGTGATCTCGGCGCTCAGGCCTTCGCTCCATCGCGTTCTGAGTTCAGCTGAGCGATCCGGTGCAGGACGGTGCGCCGGCGGCGGGTCGCCGACTCGTGCCTGCGAACAGCCTCGAGCTCGTCCGGAGTGAGTGAGGTCAGTCTTTCGACGACCTGGGACGCCGCCAGAGTGTCGTAGGCGGGAATCGGAAGCTCACGGCCGAGGGGGCCAGGCTCTGGCTCAGAGGGTTCAGAGGGCTCTGAGGGCGCCGAGGCGCTCTCGAGATCCCCCGAGGCGGCCTCGCCGCCTGAGTCGTCCTCCGAAGGCGCCTCCGACGACGGCGTGTCCGTCAGGGGCTCCTCGGTACCTCCGGAGTCGGCGGCCTCCGGGACAGGCACCGCCGGCTCTGTGGAGCCTTCTGCGGCCTCCCCTTGCGGATCAGGCGGCGCGGCGTGCGGATCAGGCGAGGCGGCGTCCCCGCGCGGCGAGGAGCTCCCGGGGGGCCGGAGGCGCCGCTGTCCCTCGCGGACGGCGAATCTGCCAAGCAGGCGAGCGATGGCGACCTGCTTGTCCACCCGCTCGCGGCCGCGCTCGGCCAGCCTCGGCACTTCCTCGAAGACCACGATCGCCGCACCCAGCGGCGCATAGACGAGGCAGTCCAGCAGAACCTCGTGCACAGGGCGTTCTTCGGCCACGCTTCCGACGCTACCGCAGCCTCGGCGAGACCCGCTGCGCCGCCCGGTTCACACGCAGTCCCGGCAGAGCAGGCGCTTCTTGTCGGCGAGCTGGGTCTGGCTCTTCACAAGGAAACAGGATCGGCAGACGAATTCCCCCGGTTGCTTCGGGAGCACACGAAGAGAGCCCTCGCCGCGCTCCTCCGAGTCGGGCGCCTCCTCTTCCTCCTCGTCCTCCTCGTCGTCGTCGGCGACCACGAGGCGTTCCTTCAGGATCACGTCGAGGCTGGCCTCGACGTCGTCGTCGTCGAGCTCGTCGTCGTCCTCCTCATCGGCCTCGACCGGGGCGGCTTCAGTCGGGACGACAACTACGTCGGTCGGGTCTACGACGTCCACCTCGACGTCGTCGACGTCGTCTTCGAGGTCGTCGACGAGCGCCACGTCGCCGAGCTCCTCGTCGTCCTCCTCGAGCAGGTCGGCTTCCGTGAGATCCTCGAGATCGACCTCGTCCGCCTCCGGAGCCTCGAGGTCGTCCACCTCGGCAGGCTCTTCAACGTCGACCGTGACTTTTGTGTCCTTGCGCATCAATGTCCTTCAGGTGATCGGAGCTTGGGCTCCGCCGCCCCGGCTAGGGCTGCCGATTCGCGGCGGGATGACTATACGGCACCAAAGAGCGCTTCCGACCGCTGGGCGGCAACATTTCCCTGACCCGCTGGAACTCCGCATCACAGTCATGAGGCGGTAGGACCCAGGCGCCTTTGGGGCCACCCGCGTCGCCTGCCCGGGCGATACGCCGACGTAGAACGTCGACGAGAGGGCGTTCTCTACTCGACCCCTGGGTCCCCACCACTCGCAACACCCCCCGGACGACCTACGAGCAGCCTCCGGTTGGTCCGGACGCGGCCCTCGGCTTAAGGGGACCCTCTAGTTATGACCAGCGCGAGAGAGTCCGTCAAGAGGGCTGAAGAAGTCCCCCGTCAGAGGCTCGGCGCGGAGTTGCCGGAGCGCTTCTCCTCCGAGCGTTGCTCGGCCTCGAGGCGGCCGAGGTCGGTCTCGCTGTGGTCTACGAAGGACATGGAAGCCGCAATCGCGCGGTGCCCTGCATCGTCGCCGATGAGGCGGTGCATCTCTTGCACGATCCTCCGATAGGTCGGATGACCCTGCGGGCTGGACCGCAGTTCGAGCACGTGCATCGCTTCACGCGCCGACAACTGCAGCACGAAACGGACATGGAACGCCAACGCCACGGCGTACGCGCTCTGCTCGGGGAAATACGGGGCGAGCGCGTCGTGGAGGCTCTTCGAGCGTTCCAACGATTCGACGTACCGAGCCTTCAGCCCGGCCGCCTCGACGAGCTCGGGCACCTCGTAACCGAGGTCCGTGCCGAGAGGCTGCCATTCGACGGTGAGCATGCGGTGCCGCTGAAGGTCCCGAAACGCCCCGTAGTCCGCCACAATGTCGAACCGGTACCCGGTGCGTTCGAAGGCTCTCCCTGGACGATGGCGCCGATTCGACCGGTCCCCCACGTACGCCTCGAACAGGGCCTGCCGGTCGTCCGGCCCGAGCGCCGCGACACGTTTCTCGATCTCCTCTTCAGGAAGGTTGAGAAACGGGTAGCACATCGCCGCGAGCACCTTGTCCTCCCCGGCCGGGTCGAAGTCGGTAAGACTCACCGAGACCCCGGGTTCGGGCACCTCGACCGGCCACAGCTCCCGGACGACCGTCTCCATCGCCTCCCGGCGATCCTGCAGGTACTCGGTCCACACCCCGCCGCGCTCGGGCAGGTCCACCCTGGTGAGAAACGAGGGAATCACCTTTCGCAGCTCGACGAGGATCAGGTCTGCGTAGCGCCGGGCCTCGGGAAGCGGATGTCCGCGCATCCGGAGAAGCAGCTGCTCGTAGCTCTGCCCCGAGCCGAAAAGCCCCACGTTCGAAAGCGATCCCGCCGGCAGCAGGCCACGCAGCGCGTCGAGGCACCTGGCTCGCACGGCTTGCCGATGGGCCAGCTCGGACGCGCCGGTCGGTCGCGGGCTTTCGTGACCGACAAAGGTCTGTAGCTCCGGCAGGAGCTCGGCGTAGGTGTCGAACATCCGATCCATTTCGCCGATGTAGCGAAGGCCGAGCTTCGACTCCAGGACGGCGGCATCGCGGTGGTAGCGGTAGTGCCCGGACGGGAGGCGGGAGTTGTAAGGGATGTAGCGCGTCGACTGCTCGAGGTAGGCCATGAGCCGGCCCCACTCGAGGATCTTCGTCAGTACGTTGGAGGACTGCTCGCAGGCGAGATGGACGCCGCCCAGCTGGGCCACCGAGTCGTCTCCGTACTCGCTGAACACCTTCGCGTACAGCTTCTCGGCCCGTTTCAGTCCGACGGAGGCGTCGAGGCTCGTGTCGCCGGCGACGTCGAGCTCGTCGACGAACTCCTCGAGGAACAGCCGGCGGAGGCTCTTGGGCGACCGCGAGTAGCGCGCGAACAAGGCGCCCTTCACGACTTCTGGCAGGTTCACGAGCGCGAACACCGGCCCGTCGAGATTCGTGAAATACCTGCTGAGCAGCTCCCGTTCGGCGGAAGTGAACCGTTCAGCGCCCGCGATAGACATGCCCGGACGACATTACGGTGCCGCCTGTCCACCGGCGCGGATGGTGCCCCGCTCGACGGGGATAGTGACCACCGACGACGCCGCGACCACGTCCCGGAGCAGGCGCTCGGCCGCGGCGCGGGCAGATCTTGCCGTCTCGTCCAGTCGCGCGACCACCGCCACCTGGCGGAGCAGGTCGATCACCTGCTTCACGTTGCGGACGAAGTCACCTCCGGACATGACCGGCACCGCCTTCTGGCCTCGCCGGCCGGTACCCGCGCCCGCTTGGAGGACCTGGCGGAGGTCGCGGCCCCTGGCCCATTCGTGGATGAGCGACGCGAAGCCGGCGTCGATCCCTCGCGTGACCGGGAGGTGCTCCCGCCGCTCCTCGGCGGCCAACGCCTCGGACAGCTCCTCGATCGCCTCGAGGCGGCGTGCGACCTTCGCATTCGGCTCAGAAAACGGCGCGTCGCGCTCCCTACGCGCCTCGTAACAGAACCCCGAGGCGACGGCCGCCAGGCTCGCCGGATCGAGCCCGTCGAGCTCGCCCGCCTCGAGCGCCTCGGCGACGAGGAGGTCGGCCTCGTGGTACAGCCCGGCCAGGCGGGCACCGGCATCGGTCACTTTCCAGCCGTCGAGATAACCCCGGCGCTCGAGCACCTCCAGCACGGCATCGAGCTCGCCGGCGAGGTCTTCGTCACTCAGGAACTGGGCGAACGACGAGCTGACGAGCCGATAGGCGGCATCTCGGGTGTGGCGGCGGACCAGGTTGACCGCCAGGTTGTAAGTCGGACGGAACGAAGACGAGAGCGCACGTGGGCGGCCGCCGGCGATGCGGGCGACGTCGTCGAAAGTGTGGAACGGAGAGCACAGCACCGCCGCGTACCCGACCTCGTCGATGCCGCGCCGGCCGGCCCTGCCGGTGAGCTGGGTGTACTCGCCCGGCGTCAGCTCCTGGTGGCCACTGCCGGCGAACTTTGTCACCTCCTCGATGACGACCGACCGTGCGGGCATGTTGATCCCGAGCGCCAGCGTCTCGGTGGCGAAGACGACCTTGACGAGCGCCTCTGCGAAGCACGCCTCGACCGCTTCCCGAAACGGCGGCACCATCCCGGCGTGATGGGCGGCGACGCCGGCCTCCAGGCCGGCAACGTAGCTCGGGTAGCCGAGCACCGACAGGTCCTCGTCGGTAAGGGGGTCCACGTACGACTCGACTATGGCGCGAATCCGAAGACGCTCCTCGGGCGTCGTCAGACGCAACCCGTCGTCCAAGCAGCGCCGAACCGACTCGTCGCAGCCGGCCCTCGAGAACACGAAGTAGATCGCCGGCAGGAGTCGTTCCTCCTCGAAGCGCTCGACTACCTCGACCCGGGTGGGGCGGTACAGCTGGGCACGGCCTGAGCCGGAGCCGCTCCCCGGCATGGCCGGCCTCTTGCCGCCCATCGACGGCCGCGACGCCCCCGTGGCCCTCCGTCCCGATCCCGGCCGGGCGATCAGCTCGTCGAGCTTGACCGCTTCGGGGTTCGGCCGGCCGTCGACGAATGTCGGCAGCAGATGGAGGCGCTCCGCGTAGCGGTCGCCGACGAGGAACAGGTTGTTCAGCTCGACAGGCCGGTGCGTCTCGATCACGACCCCGGTGGCGCCGCGAACCTTGGAGATCCACGCCGCCAGCTGGTCCGCGTTCGCAACCGTGGCCGACAGGCAGACGAGCGTCACGTTCAGAGGGGCGCCGAGGATGACCTCTTCCCAAACGCCTCCGCGGTAGCGGTCCTGGAGGAAGTGGACTTCGTCGAGGACGACGTAGCGAAGGTCGGCGAGACGGCCGGGCTCCGCGTGGATCATGTTGCGGAGCACCTCGGTGGTCATGACCACGATCGGCGCCTGGCCGTTGATCGAGTTGTCGCCGGTCAGCAAGCCGACCCGGTCGGCGCCGTATCGCTTGCGGAGATCCCCGTACTTCTGGTTCGAGAGCGCCTTGATCGGCGTCGTGTAGAACACCTTGGCACCCTCGGCGAGCGCGAGATGAACGGCGTACTCGGCGACGACTGTCTTGCCCGACCCGGTCGGGGCGCTGACGAGGACGGACTGGCCGTCGTCGAGGAAGTCGAGTGCGTCGAGCTGGAACCGGTCGAGCGGATAAGGATGCTCCGCGACGAATTGCTCGCGCGTCGCGGCGCCGGTGACCGGCGCGCTCATGAGCTCCTTCGCCCGCGGACCATCACTTGCCCAGCACCTTGCCGATGACGATCGACGCCTCGTAGAAGAGCAGGAGCGGGATCGCCAGCGCCAGCATCGAGAACGGATCGGAGCTCGGTGTCACGACGGCCGCGAACACGACCATGCCGATGATCGCCCACCGTCGCCACTTGGACAGTCGCGCCGGGGTGAGGACCCCGGCGAGCTCGAGGGCCACGAGCACCACCGGGAACTCGAAGGTCACCCCGGCGGCCAGCATCAGCAGCAGGATCAGCTGGATGTACGAGTTCGGCGAGAGGATCTGGCTGATGTCCGGACCGCTCACGTTGATCAGGAAACCGAGCGCGTGCGGAAACGTCAGGTACGCAACGGTGGCGCCGAGCGCGAACAGGAGAACCGTCGCCGCCGTGAACGGGAACGCGTAACGCTTCTCGTTCGCTTTGAGGCCGGGCGTGACGAAACGCCAGAGCTGGAAGAGCAGGACCGGCAGCGCGATCAGGATCCCGCCGTAAGCGGCCACGTCGAGCCGGAGCGAGAATCCCTGCAAGGGGGTCGTGACGTAGAAGTTGGGGCAGGCAAGGTGCACGTGATGAGCTCTGTCGATGACCGCGCTGGCCTTGCAGTACGGCTCGCGAAGGAAATTGAGGATGCGGTTGTAGATCACGTAGCACGCGATCGCCCCGACGGCGATCGTGGCGATGGCGATGATCAGGCGCCGGCGGAGCTCGCCGAGGTGCTCGCCGAGGGTCATCGCGTCCGGCGTCGGGCGCGGCTCCTCCTTACGGGAGCGAAGCCTTGCAATCCTCGCCGGCGCAGCCATGATTCAGTTCATGCTCGGCTCGTCGAGCGTGAACACCGTGTCGGCCGACAGCGAGCCGGGGGACGACCACGAGGGCACGGACGGAATGCGGCGAGCTTCTGCGGGTCCGGATTCCGGCCGTCCGAGCAGCGGCCGCCATGCGGCCGGCGCGTCCTCCTGCTCGTCCATGTCCGACCAGACGCCGCTTCCGCCGGCGCCAAGGTTCACTCCCGGACCGTCCTCGAGGGACTCGGTCACCGCGCCGTTGACGCCTGTGGTGGCGCTTGCCGCCGTGGGGTCGGCCAACCCGGAGACGAGCCCGCTCAGGTACCCGCTCACGGCCCGGGAGGGACTGGTCGGGATCTTCGGCAGGTCGAGGTCCGGGACCGCGGCCCGCACTTCCTCCTCGAACTTCTCCCGAAGGCGGTTCAGCTCGCGCCAGGCCCCGCCCAGCTGGCGAGCGGCCGTAGGCAGTCTGTCGGGGCCGAGCACGATGAGCGCGATGATGAGGATCACCAGGATCTTGGCCGGGTCTAGGCCGCCCACGGTCGCAGATCCTACCGGAGAGCCGGCGCGGGGACCGGACGGGGTGTGGACTGAGTCACGACATCACTTTCCTCGATGAGGCGGGCCAGCACGATTCGACCCCCCTGTTGTACGGATCCGTCGGTGTGCACGGACCACAGGAGGTTACTCGTCGCCGTCGCCGCCCCCATTGCGCTCAGGCGGCCCGGCGTCAGAACCAGTGCAGGTAGGGGTGACCGAAGCGCCAGACGATCACGATCACCTTGCCGACGATGAGCGAGGCGGGCAGCGTCCCCCACGTTCGGCTGTCTGCCGAGTCTCCCCGGCAGTCCCCCATCACGAAGTAATGCCCGGGGGGGATGACCGTCGTCGGGATGGCTTCCGACGGTTCGGCGCAAGTCCCGGTCAGAGGCGGAAGCCAGGGTTCGCTGAGCGGCTTGCCGTTGATGAGAACGGTCGCCCCGCGCGATGAGATCGTCTCGCCGGGAAGGCCGATGACGCGCTTCACCAGATCGGCGTCGGTGGTCGTCACATCCTGCGGGGGGCGCCGGAAGACGACTATGTCGCCCCGGTGGATCGTGTAGCCGATCTTGACCACCACGATGCGGTCGCCGACCTGAAGGGTCGGCAGCATCGAGCCCGACGGCACGAAGAAGGCCTGGACGACGAACGTCCGCAAGCCGCCGGCGACCAGAACGGCGAAGACGACGACGGCGACCCATTCGAAGAGGTGTCGCTTCCTGCTTCGCCTCCGCTTCTCCACGGCGGCGTTGGTCGCGGCAAGGCCGGGAGGAGCAGCGGGAGCCGGGGCGTCCTGAGGGCGGGTCGACGTGGAAGCAGCCTCCGCCCCGATCAGCGGAGGGGGTATAGCCGCCATCTCATCGCCACTGCCCGGAGCCCCGGAGACATCCTTCACGGACTGGCAGCCTAAATCGATTCGATGAGCCGCTCGACGCGCTCGTCGTGAGACCGGAACGGATCCTTCAAGAGGACCGTCCGCTGGGTCTGGTCGTTCAGCTTCAAGTGGACCCAGTCGACGGTGAAATCGCGGCGCTTCTCCTTGGCCCGCTTGATGAACTCGCCCCGAAGGCGCGCCCGGGTCGTCGCAGGTGGCACGTCCATCGCCTTGGTGATGGCTTCGTCCGTGGTCGTGCGGTCCACACGCCCTTTGGCCTGCAGGAGGTAGAAGATCCCTCGGCTTCGGTCGACGTCGTGGTACTGGAGGTCGAGCAGCGCAACCTTGGGGTGCCCGAGAGGAAGTTGATGGCGAGCCCGGTACGCCTCGACCAGGTTGTGTTTGATTACCCAGTCACACTCGCGATCCAGGCTGAGCGGGTCCTTCTCGATGCCTTCCACGCAGTGCTGCCACATCGAGAGCGCCCGCTCCTCCAGGGCGGGTAGCCCTCGGCGCTCGTGGTAGCGCAGCGCCCGGTCGAGGTACTCGCGTTGGATGTCGAGCGCACTCAGCTCGCGGCCGTTGGCGAGTCGCACCTCACGCCGGCAGGTGATGTCGTGGCTGATCTCCCGAATCGCCCGAATCGGGTCCTCCAGGGTCAGGTCCCGGATAACCACGCTCGGGTCCTCCAGCATGCGGAGCAGGATGCTCGTGCTGCCCACCTTGAGGAACGTGGCGTACTCGCTCATGTTCGAATCGCCCACGATCACGTGCAGCCGCCGGAACCGCTCGGCGTCGGCGTGGGGCTCGTCACGGGTGTTGATGATCGGCCGGCTCCGCGTCGTCGCGGACGAGACCCCCTCCCAGATGTGCTCCGCTCGCTGGCAGAGACAGAAGATGGCCCCGCGCGCCGTCTGCAGCACTTTGCCGGCGCCCGAGTAGATCTGCCTGCTCACGAAGAACGGGATGAGGACCTGCGCGTAGTGCGAGAAGTCGTCCCGTCGGCTCGTCAGGTAGTTCTCGTGGCACCCGTACGAGTTGCCGGCGGAGTCCGTGTTGTTCTTGAAGAGATAGATGACGCCGCGGATGCCCTCGTCGCGCAGGCGGCTCTCGGCCGAGGCGACCAGTCCCTCGAGGATCCGCTCGCCGGCCTTGTCATGTGCGACAAGGTCCTCGATGGAGTCGCACTCCGGCGTCGCGTACTCGGGGTGACTGCCCACGTCGAGGTACAGCCTCGCCCCGTTCTCGAGGAAGACATTGCTCGAGCGGCCCCAGCTCACGACCCGTCTGAACAGGTACCGGGCCACCTCGTCCGGGCTCAGGCGGCGCTGACCGCGAAGCGTACAGGTGACGCCGTATTCGTTTTCGAGCCCGAAAATCCTGCGCTCCACTGAGGTCCACGGTAGCCTCGAAGCGGATGCAACCATCCGACCGCATGGTCCTTCTCACGACTGTCGTGGGCTCGTTTCACGGGCACGTGCTCGCGGCACGTCTCGGATCGGACGGAATCCCCGTCAAACTCCGGGGTATGAGCGACGGCGGCCCCTATCCCCTGCCGGCCAGCGTCGAGGTCTACGTCCTCGAGGATCAGCTCGAGCTCGCCCGGGCGATTCTCCTCGGCGATGCCGTCGACGCAGCCTTCGACGAGCGTTACAACGGTCTCGGCCCAGAGGACCCCGGCGTGCTCGATCTTCCGCCGATCGACCTCCCCGAGGTCGCCCACTCCCGCCGCGCACACACGATCCTCGTGCTGGCGATGGTCGGACTCGTGCTCATCGTCGGGGTCCTCGCCTCTTTTCACTGACCTCTGCGTGGGTCGTGCGCCGCCTTGCGGGGAGGCGGGACACTTGAAAAAGTGTCTGAACTTGCCTCGGCGAAAGATTGCGACTGGTCGCAATCTCGATTGGATTCCCGTCCCGGCCCTTCCCACAGATATGGGTGAAGCCGAGAAAGTCGAACGTCTCCGGTTTGCCGAGGCCCCGGGCCTTGCGGTTGTAGGCGGCGTAGCGCCCGAACTCGATCAGCCTGGTCTTCTCGGGGTGCAGTTCCAGCCCGAAGTCCGCGAACTGCTTGCGAAGCTCGTGCAGGAACTGCTTGGCGTCACCTTGGTGCTCGAACCCGCAGACAAAGTCGTCAGCGAACCGCACGATGACCATGTCACCGCGGGCGTGCTTGTCCCTCCACTGCTTGGCCCACTGGTCGAGGACGTAATGGAGGTAGATGTTGGCGAGCAACAGAGAGGCCGATGCCCCCTGGGGGGCGCCCGCCTCGCTCGCCTGCCACCTCCCGTCCTCGATCACCCCTGCGTTCACCCACTTGTAGATGAGTCGCAGGACCCGCTCATCTGCTATGCGACGCTCGAGAAACTCCCTCAGCCAGCCGTGATCGAGCCTGGTGAAAAAGTCGCGGGGCAAGTTTGGCGACAAAATTGACTATGCCAAGGGCCCGAGCCCCAGGTGCCGGCGAGGCCCCAGGCGCCGGCGGGCCCAGGTGCCGGCGAGGCGCAGGCGCCGGCGGGCTGCCTCAAGCGCCGGCGAGCGACGTGAGGCGGACGATCGCCTCCGCCAGCACCTCCGGACGCTTGCAGAAGGCGAAACGCACGAGCGGACGGCCGGCGGCACGATCGGTGTAGAAGACCTCGGTCGGTATCGCCGCCACGCCGAAGCGTGTGATCGAGTCCTTGCAGAACTCGAAGCCGTCCTCGTAGCCGAGGGACCGGACGTCGACGATGGCGAAATACGTGCTGGCCGGCCGCAGGACGGTGAGCCCCGCCGCCTCCAAACCGTCGCAGAGCTGGTCCCGTCTCGCGCCGAGCGAAGCGGCAATGCCGGCGTAGAAGGAGTCCGGTAAGGCGAGGCCGGCGGCGACGGCGTGCTGGAAAGGCGTGCCGCTCGCGTAGGTCAGGAACTGCTTCACCGCGCGAGCGGCCGTCACCAGTTCCTCGGAGGCGCAGATCCACCCGATCTTCCAACCGGTGACCGAGAAGGTCTTGCCGGCGCTCGAGATCGTCACTGTCCGGTCGCGCATCCCCGGCAGCGACGCCAACGGGACATGTTCGCCCTCGAAGACGAGGTGCTCGTAGACCTCGTCGGTGACGGCGATGACGTCGCGCGAGACGCAGAGCTCCGCGATCGCCGCCAGCTCCTCGCGATCGAACACCTTTCCGGTCGGATTATGCGGTGAGTTGAGCAACACGAGGCGGGTGCGGTCGGTGATGGCCTCGGCGAGTTGCCCGGGGTCGAAGGACCAGGCGGGCGGCCGCAAGGGCACCACCGTGTGCTCGGCGCCGGCGAGCGCGATCGAGGCGGCATACGAGTCGTAGTACGGCTCGAAGCTGACTACCGAGTCGCCGGGCTCGCACAGTGCCAGGATCGTGGCGGCGATGGCTTCGGTGGCTCCGGTCGTGACCAGGACCTCGCGCTGAGGATCGAACCCCAGGCCGTAGAAGCGCTGCTGGTGCACCGCGATCGCCTCCCGGAGCGACTCGACCCCGATCCCCGGCGCATATTGGTTGTGACCGGACGCGATGGCCGCCCGTGCCCCTTCCGTCACCGCTTCGGGGCCGTCGGTGTCGGGGAATCCCTGACCGAGGTTGATCGCGTCCATGCCGGCGGCCAGCGCCGACATCTCGGCGAAGATGGTCGTCCCGAAGCCTTCGAGCCTCCGGTTGAGAAGGGGGCGCCTCACGGAGCTGGAGAGTCTGGAGCCGCGCCCGCATCGGCGCCGGGCGAACCGGATGCGGTTGCCCCGTCTTCGCCGCCGCTGCCGCCGTCCCGCTGCCGCCTCCCCGCTGCCGCCGGCGGCTAACTCCGGGGGCTCGCCATCGGCAAGCATTTCGGCGACCTCCTCGTCGCCGATACGACGGAACGTCCGGCGCCAGGGGCCGTGCTCCAGCACCGCCACCTCGAGATCACCCACCCGAAGCGTTCGCGTCGGTCCCGACAGACTTGCCACGCAACCGCGGATCGCCTCGCCGAGGGGCCACCCCCGGCGGAACCTCGCCGCCATGCGGTGCGTGATCGCATCCGCTTCCCCGCCGAGCACGGTGAAACGCTGCTCATCGGCCACCGTGCCGTCGTAGGCGATGTGGAACAGCTGGTGGGCGTCCCCGACAGGATCGAGCTCTGCTACGAGGATCTCGACCTCGAGCGGCTTCATCTCGTGGGTGAAGACCTGGCCGAGGTATTGGGCATAGACGTTCGCGAGTGACCGGGCATCGACGTCCTCGCGCGAATACGCGTAGCCCTTGGTGTCGGCGTGCCGCACACCGGCCACCCGAAGCTGGTCGAACTCGTTGTAGCGTCCGACGCCGGCGAACGCCACGCGGTCGTAGATCTCGCTGATCTTGTGCAGGGTGCTGGACGGGTTCTCGGCGACGATCAGCACGCCGAGCTCGTAGGTGGTCCCGACAAGGGCGCGACCTCTGGCGATCCCCTTCTGCGCGTACTCGGCACGGTCCTTCATCACCTGCTCGGGTGCGACGTAATAGGGCATGGTCATGAGGATTCACCGGCTCCGTTGCGCTCGCGACGCTGGTCGAGGACGGACTGGAAGCGTTCGGCCACTTCCGTGTCGGCGAGCCGCCGGTACCCACCGGCGTCGACCGTGGACACGACCGGGTAGATCCCGCGGAGGGGGTCCGGGCCGCCGGTCGCGGTGTCCTCGTCGGCGGCTTCGTAGAGGGCGGCGACGGCCAGCTCGACCGCCTCGTCACGTGCCAGGCGGTCGCGGTAGCCGAGCTTGATCGTGTTCTTGGCGTCGCGGCCCCCGGATCCGGTGGCGTGGAAGTCGGTCTCCTCGAACCGCCCCCCGGTGACGTCGTAGGTGAAGATCCGCCCCTTCCTCAGCCGCAGGTCGAAGCCGGCGAACAACGGGATGACGACCAGGCCCTGCATCGCCATCGTCAGATTCGCCGCGACCATCTGACCGAGCTGGTTGGCCTTGCCCTCGAGGCTCAGCCGGACACCTTCGACCTTCTCGTAATGCTCCAGCTGGGTCTGGAACAAGCGCACCATCTCGATGGCCGTGCCCGCCGCGCCGGCGATGGCGACGGCGGAGTGCTGGTCTGCCGGGAAGACCTTCTCGATGCTGCGGTGTGCGATCGAGTTGCCCTCGGTCGACCGCCGGTCGCCGGCCACGACCACCCCTTCGTCGTAACGAAGGGCGACGATCGTGGTCCCGTGCGCGACGCCGGGCATGGGCGCCACAGCGAGCCTCCCCGACTGGCTGCCGCCGGCGACAGCGGCCGCGTCGATCGCACCCGGACCGATGGGGATCTCGGTTCCTGCGAGACGCGACCGGCGGAGCAGCTCGACGAAGCTTGGCCCGGGATCGCCGCCCGAGGGAAACAGTGGCAGGCTCATGACCGCGAACCTAGTGGGCCTCGGCTTTCCTCATTCGCCGCCCTTTTGGACATAGTTGCGGACGAACTCCTCCGCGTTGTCCTCCAGGACCTCGTCGATCTCGTCGAGCAGGTCGTCGATTTCGGCCTTCAACCGGTCGCCTCGCTCGGTGGTCGCCGGCGCTTCTTCCTCGACAGCCGTACCTTCACGGCTGGTCGTCGATCGCTTCTTCAGCTCGCGCTCTGCCATCACCCGTTCCTTATGAGCCCAATCGTCTGAGTAGCTCGCTGGGACTTTCGCATCCTTCGAAAAGCGTATCCACATGACGCGCCGTCCCTTTCAACGGCTCCATCATGGGCACCCGGCGCAACGAATCCTCACCCACGTCGAACACGACCGAGTCCCAGTTGGCGGCCACGATGGCGGAGGAGAACCGCTCGAGGCACCGGCCGCGGAAGTAGGCCCTCGTCGTGTGAGGGGGTTCACTCGTTGCCAGCGCCACCTCGTCGTCGTCAGTGAGCCGCTCCATCGCGAGCCGCGAGAAGAGCGACTTAGCGGGGCGAAGGTCGTGGTACTGCAAGTCGAGGGCGGCGAGCTTCGGGTCGCCCCAGTCGAGATCGTGACGTTCCCGGTACGCCTCCACCAACCGGAGCTTGGCGACCCAGTCGAGCTGGCGCGCGAGGGAGGGCGGGTCGCTCTCCAGGCCGTGAAGCACGGCTTCCCAACGGTCGAGCACGCGGCGACCCACTTCTTCGTCCCCGAGTGCCTCCAGCCCCCGCTCGGCGGCGTACTTGCGACCGAGGTCGTACAGCTCCCATTGAAGCTCGAGACCCGTCAAGGATTCGCCAGAGGTGAGCTCCACGGTCGTGCGCAGGGTCGAATCGCGCGAGATCGCCCGGATGGCGGCTACGGGGCGCGCAAGGGTCAGGTCGCGTGCGGGGTGGAAGTCGTCCTCGATCATCGCCAGCACGAGCGCGGTCACTCCGACCTTGAGGAAAGTCGCAACCTCGGCGAGATTGGCGTCGCCCACGATCACGTGCAGGCGCCGGTACTTCTGCGGGTCGGCGTGCGGCTCGTCACGGGTATTGATGATCGGGCGCTTGAGTGTCGTCTCGAGGCCCACCTCTTCCTCGAAGAAGTCGGCCCGCTGGCTCAGCTGGAACTCTGGTGCGTGACCGCCGTGGTTGACCTCCTCGCCGATCTTGCCGGCGCCGGCGTAGACCTGCCGAGAAACGAGGTGCGGGGTCAGATCGTGGACGATCCTCGAGAACGGAACGGCGCGGTCGACGAGATAGTTCTCGTGACACCCATACGAGTTGCCTTTGCCGTCGGAGTTGTTCTTGTAGATCACGATCTCTTCGCCCGGGGGCAACAGGCGCGCGGAGGCCTCCATCGAGCGGGTCAGGATCAACTCCCCGGCGCGGTCCTGGACGACGACCTCGTGCGCGTTCGAGCATTCCGGCGTCGAGTACTCGGGATGGGCGTGGTCGACGTAGTAGCGGGCGCCGTTGGTGAGGACGGCGTTCACGAGGTGTGTCTCGATCTCGGGAGGCATCGAGCCCTCGCGGGCAAAGCCGCGGGCGTCACGGCCGGGCGACTCGTCCTCGAAGTCCCATCCGACCTTGCGTTCCAGCTGGCCCACGTAGGCGTTGATCAAGAGCGACGACGCGGTGGTCGGGCTCATGTCGCCCGTCGTCGCGACGTGAACGCCGTACTCGGTCTCGATGCCGCAGACCTTGGTGATCGCCACGCTCGGACGCTACCCCACCAGCTGAGCCCTGCTGCTGCACCGTCCCCAATCCGCAGGTCCCGACGTCCGCGGACGGTGGAGCTCAGAGGTACTGGCCGGTCCCGACGCGTTCGATCGCACGACCACCACGCTCCTCCCCGCCCTGGCCCATCAGGGTGCGGATGTAGATGATCCGCTCGCCCTTCTTGCCGGAGATCTTCGCCCAGTCGTCGGGGTTCGTCGTGTTCGGCAGGTCCTCGTTCTCCTTGTATTCCTGCTTGATCGACTCGATCATGTCGGCCATGCGGATCCCTCGGCCCTCCCCTTTGATCGCCCGCTTGATCGCGATCTTCTTCCCGCGCCGCACGATGTTCTCGATCATGGCCCCGGACGAGAAGTCCTTGAAGTACAGCGTCTCCTTGTCACCGTTCTGATAGGTGACCTCGAGGAAGCGATTCTCGTCGTCGGCCCGGTACATCTCGGTCACCGTCTGTTCGATCATGACGGCCACGGCCTTGTCCGGATCGCCACCGCCCAAGGTGGCGACGTCGAGGGTGTCGAGCGGGAGGTCGCCCGTCAGGTAACGGGCGAAGATCTGTTGCGCAGCACCCTCGTCCGGCCGCTCGATCTTGATCTTCACGTCGAGCCTCCCCGGCCGGAGGATCGCGGGGTCGATCAGGTCCTCACGGTTCGAGGCCCCGATCACGATCACGTTGCGAAGCGCCTCGACGCCGTCGATCTCGGCCAACAGCTGAGGGACCACCGTCGACTCCATGTCCGAGGAGATGCCGCTGCCTCGCGTGCGGAACAGCGAGTCCATCTCGTCGAAGAAGACGATGACGGGCACGCCCTCCTCCGCCTTCTCCCTGGCCCGCTGGAAGACCAAGCGGATCTGCCGTTCGGTCTCCCCCACGTATTTGTTCAGCAACTCCGGGCCCTTGATGTTGAGGAAGTAGCTCGTCACGCGTGCGTTGCCCGTCCGCTCGGCGACCTTCTTGGCGAGAGAGTTGGCAACAGCCTTGGCGATCAGGGTCTTGCCGCACCCCGGAGGGCCGTAAAGGAGGATCCCCTTCGGCGCCGGCAGGCGGTACTCCGCGAAGAGCTCGCGATGGAGGTAGGGAAGCTCCACGGCGTCGGTGATCGCCTCGATCTGCGAGTCGAGCCCGCCGATGTCTCCGTAAGTGACGTCCGGCACCTCCTCGAGCACGACTTCCTCCAGCTCGGGGCGGGGCAGCTTCTCGTAGAGCAGCAGCGTGCGGGAGTCCATGAGCACCGAGTCGCCGGCGCGCAGTTTGATGCCCGTCAGGTACTGGGAGATCTCAGCGACCTGCTCCTGGTCGGCGCGGCCGACGACGAGCGCCCGGTGGCCGTCCTCGAGCACCTCGAGAATCGAGACGACCTCGCCGCCCAGCTCGGGATCGCGGGCGAGCACGACGTTCAGCGACTCGTTCAGGACCACTTCCTGGCCCTTGCGGAGCTCCTCGGCGTCGAGGCCGGGGTGGATGGCGACGCGCATCTTCCGCCCGCTCGAGAACACGTCGACGGTGCCGTCGTCGTTCCCGCTCAGGTAGGTGCCGTACGCCGACGGTGGTTGGGTGAGCTTGTCCACCTCTTCTCGCAAGGCGGCGATGTGCTCTTTGGCTTGTTGGAGGGTGAAGGTCAGTTTCTCGTTCTGGGACACGGCATGAGCGAGCTGGCCCTTGGTCTCGAGCAGCCGCTCCTCGAGCGTGCGCACCCGTCCCGGCGCTTCCTGCAACCTGCGCCGGAGCTCGCTGATCTCGTCCTCGGCCTGCTCGGCTCTGCGGTAGAGCTCCTCTCGATCGTCGTCATCTGCCGGGAATCCGCTGCGCTCGTCGCTGTCCATCGGCGTGACCACCTCCTCGCATGGCGAATCTCTGGTCCCGCGGGACCCTACACCGGCGCCAGCCGCGTTTGACACCACAGGGCCACATCGTTACCTTGCGCCCCGTCGAGCACCGCGGCCCGTAAGCTCTACTCCCGTGGCGCAGGAGCGGCCGCGGCCTGACCAGGTCGAGCAAGTGGCGAGCGCCGAGGAGATGGATCGTTGATGAAGGTCTGGATCGACCAGGATCTGTGCACTGGGGACGGGCTCTGTGAGGAGATCTGTCCGGCCGTGTTCACCCTCCTCGACGACGGCTTGGCGTACGTGAAGCAGGGCGACGCCGTGCTCAACGAGCCAGGCGGCTCCTCCCAGATGGCGGACGTGGCGTCCGACCTGGAAGATGCGGTCACCGAGGCTGCCGAGGAGTGCCCCGGAGAGTGCATCTTCATCGTCACCGCGTAGGGGGCGGCACCAGCAGACGGGCCGACGTCAGGAACCCCGTGTGAGCCACCATGCGGTGGTCGGGCCGGACCGAGCGCCCTTCGATGTGCCAGGTTCGCCGCAGCACCTCGAACGTCTCGGCCATGGCGAACTTGCTCTGCTCCAGCGTGGCGCGAAGTTCTGCCGTCTGGTTGATCGTGGGCAGGTACGAGAGCAGGATCCCGCCGGGTGCGAGCGCCCGCTCGGCGTGGGCCACGACCTGCCACGGCTCGGGCAGGTCGAGCACCACCCGGTCGAGCCCTTCCTCGTCGATCCCGAGATACACGTCGCGCTCCAGCACCGCGTAGCTCTGATCCGGGCCGAGAAACGCAGCGACGTTCGCCTTCGCCCGCTCCGCAAAGTCTGGACGGATCTCGTAGCCGATGATCACCGCCCCCGCCCGCAGCATCGCCATCGAGAGCGCGCCCGAGCCCACGCCGGCTTCGAGCACGCGGGCGCCCGGAAAGATGTCAGCGGCGATCAGGATCGCCCCGAGGTCCTTCGGGTAGATCACCTGGGCGCCGCGCGGCATCCCGACGACGACGTCGGCGAGCGTCGGCCGCAGCACGAGATAGCGGGCTGCGCTCGTCACGCGGCCCTCGCGCTGGTGGGCCTCGACCTCCTCACCCTCCGACCGGCCGATGAGCTCGTCGTGCTCGATGACGCCGGCGTGGGACTGGAACGACCGGCCGGGCTGGAGCGTGACCAGGTAGCGGCGGTCCTTGCGGTCGATGAGCAGCACCCGCTCGCCGGTGGCGAGCACCCGGCTCCTGGCCGGCGGAGCCTCAGGGCTCACCCGGCTCCTCGCCATCGAACGCTGGGCTGTTGCCCGTCGCGCGTCGTGCCTGGCGAGCCTCGGCCTTGGTGGCCTTCCGGGCTGCCTTGCGTCGTGCCCGCCGCCCGTGAGGAGGAGGAGCGGTGTGCGTCACGAGCACGGACTCGCCGAAACGAAGCTTCTCGACCGCGACCGTGACCGGCGCCCGGCGCCTCAAGAAACGGAACAGCCACGCCACCGCCCCGATCGCCAGCCAGACGTCGTTGCCTTCGATCAGGCCCGATTGGATTCCGCGTCGGACGAGTTGGCGGGTCCAGCGATCGACGGAACTACGCACCGCGCCCCCGGTCCCGGCTGCGCATCGTCAGACGCGGCGGATCTCGAGCACCGACGCTTGGCGACGCCCGCGCCGGCGGCCGAGAAGGTACACCGCCGCGACGGCGAGCACGGCAGCTGCCACGGCGGCGCCGAGGGTCGGCTTGGCGACGTCGGACGCGAGGGCCTGGGTCGTGCCGGTGAGCTCGCGCAACTTCCCTTCGACGTCGGTCAGCGACACACGCCCGGACGACTCGTCTGGCGCCAGCAGCAACCTTCGGACCAGGCGGATCGACATCACGCCACCTCCGTTCGCTTTGCGACCGTAACCTCGGTCTTGGTCGAAGTGCCGCCACGATTGGCGGCTCGGGCGCCTCGCCCGCCTCCTGACGAGCGAAGCAGCAAGAACCCGGCGGAGCCCACGACCACCAGCCCGGATACGGCGGTGATCAGGTAGGGCAGCCACGACAGCGACCCCTCGAAAACGGTCCCGGTCTCGGTCTGCAGCACCCGCAACACGCCCAGCAGCAGCAGCACAATCGCCGATGCCGATCAGGATCGCGGCTGCCGAACCGTAGAGCAGGGTCCGGCTGGCGAGCTTGAGGGGATCGACAGTCTCCTGGATCAGGTACCGGCGCAGGAGGTCGATCACTTCGGCCACTTCTCCCTGCGGACCGGCGCTCCTCGCACCACCGTCTCCGGACATGAAATCGCAGGCTATCGGCCCGCCGGCTTTCCCGCTAGCACCATCGCCGGCGGCCGGCGACACCCGTTCAGTCCCGGGGCGTGACCACGTAGGTCGAGCTCGCCTTCGCGACGAGCCGGCCGGCGTCGTCGGAGATCTCCGCCTCGCAGAACACGACCCGCTCGCCGCCCGAGATCACGGTCGCGCGGCACGTCAGCACCGAGCCGATCCGCGCCGGACGAAGGAAGCTCGCCTTCATCTCGACGTTCGCCGCCCAGACCTTTCGCCCCGGCTGCTGGCCGAAATGAGTGACCGCCGAGGCGCCCATTGCCGAGTCGGCGACGGCGGCGAGGAAGCCGCCTTGGACGATCCCGGCCGGATTGGCGAACCGCTCGTCCGCGACGGCCTGCCACGTCGTCCGGCCCGGCTCGGTCTTGTCGAGGCAGACGAGGCCGAGCGTGAGATCGCAATTCGGAGGCACCTGCAGCGCCGGCCGGACCTCGGTCACGGTTCCAGCGCCGCCCGGAAGAACTCGCGCAGGTGGCGGAGCCGGCGGTCGAGCTCCGCGGCACCGAGTGGGTCGGTCTCGAGCAACGCCTCCAGAAACGGCACGTCGCTGAAGTACGTCAGCAGCGCCCCATAGCCGGTCAGCACGAGCTGCTGGGCGTCGTGGCGACGGAAGCGACCGGCTTCCATCTCCCGCTCGAAGAACGCGACGGCACGTTCCACCATCGGACGCAGCGCCACGCCCGAGCTCGCCGGCCATGCGCCCGCCGCCATCGAGCGCCTCGCGGCGGACCAGGCGGACGAACTCAGGGCTCTCCGCAAAGAAACGAAATCCCGTGGTCAGGACCCGGTCGACCTGCTCCCATCCGTCGCGTGGCCGATCCGTGGCCTCGGCGACACGGGCCAGCCAGTCCGTGAACGAAGCCTCGATCACCTCGCGGTACAAGGCCTCCTTGGAGAGGAAGTGGTGCAGCAAGCTGGGGCGCCTGATGCCGACCAGCTCCGCGATGTCGTTCAGCGACGTGCCGTCGAAGCCATGTTCCGCAAAACACCACAACGCGGCATCCAAGATCGCCTGCCTCGTCGAGACCCCCGGCCGCCGGACCAGCTGCGGCGGCCGCCCGGAGCGTATTTCGGGCACGCGAGCGGGAATGGCGCCCGACGAGGGAAGGCTCGGCATCGTTCGCAGCCTACCCCGGGCCACTGCCTACCTACCGGACGGTAGGCGCCAACTGCTACCCTCACAAGGTGCGCGGACTGCTCCTCGCTGTACTCGTGGGGCTGGCGACCAGCCAACTGGCGCTGTTCTGCACGACGATCTTCCTTCACCGGGCGCTCGCCCACCGGGCACTCAGCCTGCGGCCCTTCGCCCGCTGGGTCTTCCGGCTGCTCATCTGGTTGATGACCGGCATCCGGCCCCGCCAATGGGTGGCGGTCCACCGCAAGCACCACGCCTTCACGGATCTCGAGGGCGACCCACATTCGCCGGCATTGGTCGGCTTCTGGCGCGTGCAGCTCGCGAACGCCGTCCTCTACCGGCGGGTGGCGCGCGACGGTGTCACCGTCCAGCGCTATGCCAAGGACCTGCCGCCCGACCGCTGGGACACGCTGTTGTTCGACCACGCCTTTCTGGGGCTCGGAATCGGCATCGGCGGGCTGTGCGCGTTGCTCGGCTGGCGGCTGGGTCTCGTCGCGGCCGCGGTGCACGCTGTGAGCTACCTCGCGCTCAACGCGGCCATCAATGCCGTCGGGCACACCTTCGGATCGAAGAGCTATGCGAACACCGCCTTCAACAGCCAATGGCTCGCCTACCTCACCGCCGGCGAGGGCCTCCACAACAACCACCACGCGGCGCCGACCTCCGCGAAGCTGGCACTCGGCCGCCACGAGCTCGATCCGGGCTGGTGGGTGATCCGGCTCATGGTTCGTGGGGGGGTGGCCTCGGTGAGGCTGGCGGAGGCTCGTTTCGTGTCGAAGCCGTCCGTTCGCACGTCGCAGTGACGTTGATCCGTCGCCTCACATAGGCTGCGGCCATGGCCGACACCGAGCTGGAACAGCTTTGCATAAACGTGGTTCGAGGCCTCGCGATGGACGCCGTCCAGAAGGCCAACAGCGGCCATCCCGGGACTCCGATGGCGCTCGCGCCGCTCGCGCACGTCCTGTTCACGCGGGTGCTGCGCCACGACCCGAGCCATCCCCACTGGCCCGATCGCGACCGCTTCATCTTGTCGAACGGGCACGCGTCGATGCTTCTGTACTCGATGCTGTACCTGAACGGCTACGGCCTCACGCTCGACGACATCAAGCAATTCCGCCAATGGGGATCTCGCACGCCGGGCCATCCCGAGGTTCACGTCGCGGCCGGCATCGAGGTCACGACCGGCCCCCTCGGCCAGGGCTTCGCCAACGGCGTCGGCATGGGGGTCGCCGAGCGCTTCCTTCGTGCGCACTTCGGACCGGGCACGATCAACCATCACATCTTCGTCTTCTGCGGCGACGGGGACCTCATGGAGGGCATCAGCCACGAGGCGGCGTCACTCGCCGGGAAGCTCGGGCTCGGCCGGCTCGTCTACGTGTTCGACGACAACCACATCACCATCGACGGCTCGACCGACCTCGCGACCGTGGACGACGCCCTCAAGCGCTTCGAGGCCTACGGATGGCACGTCGAGCGTCTGGGCGAGGTGGCGAACGATCTCGACGCCCTCGAGGCCGGCCTTCGCCGCGGCATGGCCGAGGCCGATCGTCCGTCCCTGCTGTCGCTTCGAAGCCACATCGGCTGGCCGTCGCCACACCGCACCGACACCAAGGAGGCCCACGGCGAGGCTCTCGGTGCCGAGGAGGTGCGCCTCACCAAGGGTCTCCTCGGCCTGCCAGAGGACCAGGACTTCTACGTCCCGGACGAGGTCCCGGCGTTCTACCGGGAGTGTGCCCGGCGGGGTGAGGCGGCACGTGAGGCCTGGGAGCTGCGCCAGGCCGCCGTCTCGGACGAGGACCGCACCGCCTTCGAGGCATGCCTGAGCGGGCGGGGACTCGACGGCTGGGCCGGCGGCCTGCCGTCCTTCGAGGCCGGCACGATGCTCGCCACGCGAAAGGCAATCAACAAGTGCCTCACCGCCACCCAACCGCGCATTCCCGGGATCATCGCCGGCGCCGGGGACCTCACCGGCAACACGGGCGTCGACCTCGGGCCAGGCGGCGGCATCCAGTCCCACGCCGATCCCGGCGGCCGGCAGGTCCACTACGGCATCCGCGAGCACGGCATGGTCGCCTCGATGACCGGGATGGCGCTGCACGGCGGCGTCCTTCCGGTGGGCGGGACCTTCTTCGTCTTCAGCGACTACGCCCGAGGAGCGATCCGCCTCGCCGCGCTGTCCGGAGCGCACGCGATCTATTTCTTCACCCACGACTCGATCGGACTCGGCGAGGACGGCCCGACCCATCAGCCCATCGAGCAGCTCGCCTCGCTACGGGCCATGCCGGGACTCCGCTTGATCCGGCCGGCCGATGCGAAGGAGACCTCGGCCGCCTGGCAGATCGCCGTCGACTCCGACGGCCCGACGGCGCTCGTGCTGAGCCGCCAGGAGCTCCCCGTGCTGGCCGAGACGACCGCCGTCACGGCCGACGGCGTCGGGCGCGGTGCCTACGTCCTCGTGCCCGGAGGCAAGGGCGGCTCCCCGCCCGACCTGGTGCTCATCGGCACCGGCAGCGAGGTTCAGCACTGCCTCGGCGCGGCAGGCCTGCTGGAGTCCGACGGGATCGCCGTTCGCGTCGTGTCGTTCCCGAGCTGGGATCTGTTCGCCGCGCAGGACGAGGGGTACCGAGATGGCGTCCTGCCGGCCGGCGTGCCCAGGCTCTCGGTCGAGGCGGGCGCGTCCTTCGGCTGGGACCGCTACGCCGACGCGACTGTGTCGATCGACCGCTACGGCGCGTCTGCGCCGGGAGCAGTGAACATGGAGAAATTCGGCTTCACCGCCGACCACGTTGCCGAGCGGGCGCGAATCCTGCTCGGGACCTCGACCCAAGATGGGAGAAGGACATGACAAGACTGCACGAGCTTTTCGAGGTCGGAGGCCAGAGCCCCTGGCTCGACAACTTGAAGCGGTCGTACCTGACCTCGGGCCATCTCGCAGAGCTCGTCGCTCAGGGCGTGCGCGGCCTCACGTCGAACCCCACGATCATGGCGAAGGCGATCGCCGGCAGCGCCGACTACGACGAGGAGTTCTCGACGGCCCTGAGCAGCGGCGCGACCGTCGAGGAGGCGTACTGGGACCTCGTCATCGACGACGTCGAAGGCGCTCTCGGGGTGCTGAGGGGGGTGTACGACGAGAGCGACGGCGGCGACGGCTTCGTGTCGATCGAGGTCTCGCCGCGTCTCGCCCACGACACCGACGGCACGATCGCGTCCGCTCGTGACCTGCACGGCCGCATCAACCAGCCGAATCTGCTCGTGAAGATCCCGGCCACCAAGGAAGGCCTGCCGGCGATCGCCGCCATGATCGCCGAGGGCCGCAGCATCAACGTGACCTTGATCTTCTCGCTCGAGCGCTACCGCGAGGTCGTCGAGGCATACCTGTCGGGCCTCGAGGAGCTCGTGGCCGGCGGAGGCGACCCCTCGCGGGTCGCCTCGGTGGCGTCGTTCTTCGTGAGCAGGGTGGACACCGAGACCGACCGGCGACTCGAGCAGATCGCGAAGGACGAGCCGGACTCCCCCACCGCGGCACTGGCGCTCTCGCTGCGGGGCAAGGCTGCGGTCGCCCAGGCCCGGCTCGCCTACAGCGCCTACCTCGAGCTGTTCTCCGGCGCACGCTGGCAGGCGCTCCAATCTGCCGGCGCGCACGCGCAACGGCCGCTCTGGGCCTCCACCTCGACCAAGAACCCCGCCTACCCCGACCTCGCCTACGTCGACACGCTCGTGGCGACGAACACCGTCAACACGATGCCCGAGGAGACCCTCGAGACCTTCGTCGACCATGGCACGGTCGTGCCGATGACCGACGCCGACCGGGCGAGCGCCGCGGCAACGTTCAAAAGCCTTGCAGAGGCCGGCATCGACATCGCCGACGTTGCCGCGGTGCTCGAGACCGAGGGTGTGGCTTCCTTCGAGGCCTCCTTCGACGATCTTCTCGGCAAACTGCAGGAGAAGGCGGACGTGCTCGCGGCGAGCAGTTGACCTCGGAGCTGCGGCGGCGCCTGGAGGCGCGCGACCACACCCTTTGGCCCGACGGCAACGTCGCACCGAGCCGCCTTGGCTGGCTCGACGCGCCGCGCCGTATGCTCGACCAGGCACGGACCCTGAGGAGCTTCGCCGGCAGCGTCGATCAGGACACGATCGTCGTGCTGGGCATGGGTGGGGCCTCGCTCGGCCCGGCCGTGCTCGCCTGGGTGCGGGACCGGCTCGGTGGGCCCTCCGGCCGCCGCGTCGTGGTCTGCGACACCACGGATCCCTCGACGGTGGCCGCCTTGCCGCTCGAGGATGCGTTCGTCGTCGTCTCCTCCAAGTCCGGCACGACGATCGAGACCAACGCCCTGTTCTCCTACGCCCGCAGCCGTGTCGCCGACCCTGCCCGCTATGCCGTCGTGACCGACCCCGGCACGCCGCTCGAGACCCGGGCCGGGGAGCTCGGCATCCGTCACGTGTTCGAGGCTCCGTCCGACATCGGCGGACGCTTCTCCGTGCTGTCCAACTTCGGCCTCGTGCCGGCGGCGCTGATGGGCTACGACGTCGGCGAGCTGTGCGAACGCGCTCTCGACGTCGACCGCGAGGAGGCCGTCTCGCTCGGCGAGGACGTGGGCGCGGCGGCGCTGGCGGGGCGCGACAAGACCACCATCATGCTCGACGGGCCCGTCCGCTCCTTCGGTCTGTGGGCGGAACAGCTCATCGGCGAGTCGACCGGAAAGCAGGGCCGCGGCTGCGTGCCCGTCCCCACGACCGAAGACGAGCCCGGCGACGACCGCCACCTCGTCGGCATCAAGCTGGGTGAGGCGGGAGAGCTGGGGGCGGAATTCTTCCGTTTCGAGCTGGCGGTCGCGATCGCCGGACACGCCCTCGACGTCGACCCCTTCGACGAGCCCGAGGTCGCCGCGTCGAAGGCGAACCTGTCGCGGGCACTCGACGCCCTGCCGCCGCCGGCGCTCGAGGCGTCGTCGCCGGAGGACGCGATGGCCCTGATCGCAGCGCAGGTGCATCCCGGCGACTACGTGGCCCTACAGGCCTACCTGCCCTACGGCATCGACGACCAGCTCGAGGCCCTGCGCCGCCGCGTACGGGACGCCCACGAGGACATGGCCGTCACCGCCGGATACGGACCGAGGTTCCTCCATTCGACCGGGCAGCTCCACAAAGGCGGTCCGGACAGCGTCGTCGCCGTCCAGCTGGTCCGGTCGACCCCGTCGGCGGACGTGGCCGTTCCTGATCAGCCCTACGACTTCGGGACGCTGATCCAGGCCCAGTCGGTCGCAGACCACGAGATGCTCGTCGCCCGCGGTCGGAGGGTCATCCGCGTCGAGCTGGACGAGCTCGCGGAAATCCGTTGATGGACCTGAGACCGCCGGCGGCCCGGCAGCAAGGAAGGTGACCGGCTCATGAGCGAGCGCCCGCACTCATCCCGGGCCATGCCCCTCGCCATGGTCATGTTCGGGGCTTCCGGTGACCTGGCCGCACGCAAGCTGCTGCCCGCCCTGGCCTCGCTCGCCGGCGAGGGCTCGCTGCCGGAAGGCTTCGGGCTCGTCGGCGTCGCGCGCCGACCCTGGTCCGACGAGGAGTTCCAGAGCCACTGCCTCGAGGCCGCCCCGAACGCGAAGCCGGCGTGGGACCAAATCGTGAAGGGGTTCCGCTTCGTCAGTGGCGACTACGCCGACGATGCCACGTTCGACCAGATCTCGGAGGTGCTCACCGAGCTCGACGCCCAGGGCAACGGCCGCCCGAGCACGGGAGGCAATCGGGTCTTCTACCTCGCCACGGTCCCGGACCTGTTCGGCGAGGTAGCCCAGGCGCTCGCCCGTCACGGGCTCAATCACCCGGCGGAGGGCGGCAGCTTCGCCCGGATCGTGATCGAGAAGCCCTTCGGCCGGGACCTCGACTCGGCGAGGGCGCTGGACAAGACCCTGCACGAGTGCTTCGAGGAGTCGCAGATCTACCGGATCGACCACTACATGGGCAAGGAGACCGTCCAGAACGTGCTCGCCCTTCGGTTCGCGAATTCGATCTTCGAGCCCGTCTGGAACCGTCGCTACGTCGGTCACGTGCACGTGACCGTGGCCGAGTCCCTGGGAGTCGAGCACCGGGGTGCGTTCTACGAAGGTGCCGGAGCGCTGCGCGACATCGTGCAGAACCATCTCATGCAGGTGGTGGCGCTGACCCTGATGGAGCCCTCGGCAACCATGGACCCGACCGCGATCCGCGACGAGAAGGTGAAGCTGCTGCGGTCCATCATGATCCCGACCGTGGAGGAGGTCGAGAGCACCGTCGTCCGGGGCCAGTACCTGGGTGGGCGGATCGACGGCGAGCCCGTCCCGGGCTACCGGCAGGAGGAGGGCGTCGACCCGCAGTCCAACACCGAGACCTTCGTGGCCATGCGGCTCACGGTGGACAACTGGCGGTGGGCCGGCGTTCCCGTCTTCATCCGCACCGGCAAGCGCCTAGCCAAGCGGTGCACCGAGGTCGCGATGATCTTCCAGCGACCGCCCCACCTGCCCTTCGCCGGCCAGCTCGTCCGCGGGCTGCAGCCGGACGCCCTCATCCTCCGGATCCAGCCCGACGAGGGAATAACGCTCCGGTTCGGAGCGAAGGTGCCGGGCCAGGATTTCCGGGTTCGCACCGTGGCGATGGAGTTCTCATATCGGGAGGCGTTCGGAGCCGATCCCCCCGACGCTTACGAGCGCCTTCTGCTCGACGCCATGATCGGCGACCCGACCCTGTTCATCCGGACCGACGAGGTGGAACAGGCCTGGCGCCTGCTGGCGCCGGTCCAGGAGGCCTTCGCGTGGGGCTATCCGCACCTCGCCCATTACGAATCCGGTTCTTGGGGCCCGATCGAGGCGTCGAGGCTCCTCGAGCCGGACGGCTACGAGTGGGTGCACTGCTGAGCTGCCACGCCGCGATCGACGCGAGCGCTTGGTTAGGGTGAGCACATGATCGACCAGCGCCGTTTCGCGGCCGACTTGCTGGCTTCGCCGCTCGAGGACCTGCTCGAGGAAGCGAGGCGCGTGCGCGACCGCCGCTACGGGACGCGCGTCACGTTCTCCCCGAAGGTCTTCATCCCGCTCACGATGCTCTGCAGGGACAGATGCGGCTACTGCACGTTCGCGAAGCCGCCGGCCCGGCTCGCCGCTGCCTACCTCACCGCTGACGAGGTCCTCGCCATCGCTCGGGCCGGCGCAGCGGCGGGTTGCCATGAGGCGCTGTTCACCCTCGGAGAGCGGCCGGAGCTTCGTTACCCGGGCGCGGCCGCCTGGCTGGCCGAGCACGGGTTCGCCTCGACGGTCGACTACCTGGCCGAGTGCTGCCGCCTGGTCGGGTCGGAGACCGGCCTGCTGCCTCACGCCAACGCCGGGGCGCTGTTCGAAGACGAGCTCGCCCAGCTTCGAACGGTGACCGTCAGCCAGGGCATGATGCTCGAGTCCCTGGCGGAGACGCTCGACTGCCACCGCAACTCTCCGGACAAGACGCCCGCTCGGCGCCTGGCCACCCTGGAAGCGGCCGGCCGCCTCAAGATCGCGTTCACGACCGGGATCCTCGTCGGCATCGGCGAGACGCGCGCCGACCGGCTGGCGGCCCTGCAAGCGATCGCGGCCAGCCACGCCCGCCATGGCCACGTGCAGGAGGTGATCGTCCAGAACTTCCTCCCGAAGGCTCGGACCGCCATGCACGCCGCCCCCCCGTGCCCACCGGAGGAGCATCTCTGGTCGATCGCCGCCGCTCGCATCCTGCTCCCCCCCGACGTCCACGTCCAGGCTCCCCCGAACCTGACCGAGGACTTCTCGACCCTGCTCGATGCCGGGATCGACGACTGGGGCGGGGTGTCGCCCGTGACGGCCGACCACGTGAACCCCGAGCGCGCCTGGCCGGCCCTCGATCGCCTCCGCGAGGTGACCGAGCAGCACGGGCATGTGCTCGCTCCGCGGCTCGCCGTTCACCCGGAGTGGGCGGGCGGGGGGTTTGTCGCGGAGGAGCTGCGTTTTGCTGTCTTGGACCATTCCGACGCCGAAGGGCTGGCGCGCGACTCCGTCTGGTGCTCCGGCAGCGACGTGCCGCCGCCCCGGCTGCTGGCCATCGACCCGGCCGGGCACCCCGCCGCTGTGGCGCCGGCCGGGGATCGCGAGCCGGGGGCATCCGGCACCGCCCGGGTTCGGCACCGCACCGCCGGCGCGGTGGCGGACGTGCTGGGCGGGGTGCTCATGGGCGACGAGGTCGGCGAGCACGAGATCGTCACCCTGTTCGCCGCCCGGGGCCCGGAGGTCGTCGCCGTCGCCGAGGTCGCCGACGAGCTCAGGCGGGAGGCGGTCGGGGACGCGGTCACCTACGTGGCCAACCGGAACATCAACTACACGAACGTCTGCACTTTCAAATGCAAGTTCTGCGCCTTCTCCAAGGGCCCGCTGTCGCTGAACCTGCGCGGCAGCCCCTACCTGCTCGAGATCGACGAGATCACCCGACGCGTCGTCGAGGCCGAGGCGTCGGGTGCCACCGAGGTCTGCCTGCAGGGTGGGATCCACCCGAGCTTCGACGGCGACTACTACCTCGAGGTGCTCAAGGCCGTCCGCGCCGGCTCGGAGCGCATCCACATCCACGCCTTCACGGCACTCGAGGTCCACGAAGGAGCACGCCGGCTCGGCGTGCCACTGGAGGACTACCTCGTGCGACTCCGGGACGCCGGCTTGCGCACGCTGCCGGGCACGGCGGCCGAGATCCTGGACGACGAAGCCCGCGCGGTCCTCTGCCCGGACAAGGTCAACACCGAGGAGTGGCTCGAAGTCCACCGCGTCGCGCACCGGGTCGGGCTGCGGTCGAACGTGACGATCATGTTCGGGGCGATCGAGCAGCCCCGCCACTGGGCCCGGCACATCCTGCGCACCCGGGACCTGCAACGAGAGACCGGGGGATTCACCGAGTTCGTCCCCCTCCCCTTCGTGCACATGGCGTCGCCGATCTACCTGCAGCGCAAGTCGCGCAGGGGCCCGACGTTCCGTGAAGCGCTCCTCATGCATGCCGTCGGACGCATCGCGTATCGTGGCGCGATCGACAACATCCAGGCGAGCTGGGTGAAGATGGGCATCGAGGGCGCCCAGCAGCTCCTCGTTGCGGGGTGCAACGACCTCGGAGGGACGCTCATGGACGAGAACATCTCCCGGGCCGCCGGCGCCAGCCACGGCCAGCGCATGGAGGAGGCCGACTTCCGCAGTCTGGCCGAGTCGGTCGGACGCCACCTCGAGCAGCGGACGACCCTGTACGGGCGGGTCGTCCCCGCCGCCACCTGAGCGGTGAGCCCCTCGTCAGCCGAGTCCGAGCAGCGCGTCGCCAGCCTGGTCACCGAGCTACTGGATCTCTCAGGTGCGCGCGCCAACCGCGACCTGCTGCGGGACATCCTCGTCACCGGACTCGAGCTCGCCCACACCGACGCCAGCCGGCTCGACCTCAAGATAGCGGCGTCCGCCCTCGCCGAGATGGGGAGGGCTTTCGAGCTGTTCGCACCGTTTCGGGGGATTCCGAAGCTGACCATGTTCGGCTCGGCGCGAACGGCGGTGTCGGACCCGCTCTACGCCCAGGCGGTCGACCTCGCCGCCAGGATGGCCCACCACAAGTGGATGGTCGTGACGGGCGCCGGGCCCGGCATCATGGCGGCCGGGACTCAGGGGGCCGGCTTCGACATGGCGCTCGGCGTCGAGATCCGCCTTCCGTTCGAGACCACGTCCCATCCCCAGCTCGCGGCCGAGGGCCGGCTCGTGGAGATGAAGTACTTCTTCACCCGCAAGCTCATGCTCATGAAGGAGTCCGCCGCCTTTGCCGTCCTCCCGGGCGGCTTCGGCACCCTCGACGAGTGCTTCGAGCTGCTCACCCTGCTCCAGACGGGCAAGGCGGAACCTGCGCCGATCGTCCTGCTCGACCTGCCGGGCGACCCGTACTGGGAGGGGCTGGAGCGCTTCGTGACCGGCGAAGTCGTGCGCCGCGGGCTCGTGGACCGGGAGGACACGGCCCTCTACCGCATAACCGACGACGTCGACGTCGCCGTCGACGAGATCCTCGAGTTCTACCGGAACTACCACTCGCGCCGTTTTGTGGGGGCGACGATGGTCATGCGGTGCCGGTTCGGGCCGACCGACGAGGAGCTGGCCGCGCTGAACGAGGAGTTCGCCGACATCTGCTCACCGAAGGGAATCTGGCGGACCGAGCCGTTGCCGCCCGAGCGCTCAGACCGTGACCACCTCGACCTCAAGCGGCTCGGCCTTGAGTTCGACCGCCGTTCTCACGGCCGGCTCCGCATGCTCATCGACGCCATCAACCGCTGGCCCGAGCCGAGCTGACCGGCTCCGACCTCACCGGTCAGAACTCGTCCTCCTCGCCTTCGGGAATCTCGCCGGCGCCGGCGCGGGCGGCCTGCGACACGAGCGACGACGCCCGTTCGACGGCATTGCGCGCCCGGGACAGGAGCTTCTCACGCACGAAGTCCGGGTCCGTCTTCGCCGGCTTGCCGCTCCCGCGAAGCTGGGCGCGCAGCGAGTCGTAGGCCGCGTCGCCGAGCCGCTCGGCGATCACCTCGAGGTCGGACCGGATGGCGTCCAGGGTCTCGTCTTCCATCGGCGGCGCTCCTGCTCAGCTCGGCGGCTCGGGACTAGGGGCTCGTGGCTCGGGGGCTCGGGGCTTGGCGGCGCCGGCTAAGGCGCCTGGCGAGCGATCGTGACGACGTCGAGCTCGCCCTTCGAGTGCCCGGCGCGCAGCACCTTCTTGTCGAGCTTGCCCACGCTCGTCTTCGGGATCTCGTCGACGAACGACCAACGCTCCGGGACCCACCAGCGGGGTACCTTGTCGCCGAGCCAGGCGGCAAGGTCCTCTGCGCTCGGAGAAGCCCCGGGGACGAGCACGACGCACGCCAAAGGGCGCTCGTCCCAGCGGGCGTCCGGCACGGCGACGACCGCCGCCTCGAAGACGTCGGGATGCGCCATCAGGGCGTTCTCGAGCTCGACCGACGAGATCCACTCGCCCCCGGTCTTGATGACGTCCTTGGTCCGGTCCGTGATCTGCAGGAAACCCCGAGCGTCTACCGTCCCGACGTCCCCGGTCCGCAGCCATCCGTCCCGGAACCGGTCCGGCGTCGGATCGTCGTAGTACTCGGCGGTGACCCAGGGGCCGCGGACCTCGAACTCTCCGACCGAGGTTCCGTCGCGCTCCACGACGTTGCCCTCCCCGTCGACGACCCGAAGCTCGACGCCGAACGCGACCCGGCCGTTCTTCACTCGCCAGTCGACGTGGTCCTCCGGCGGGGTGCCACGCGGGGGCATCGAGACAGCCGCCAGCGGGCTCGTCTCGGTCATGCCCCAGCCCTGGACGATCGGAACGCCGAACTTCTCGGAGAACCGCTCGATGAGCGAGCGGGGCACCGCCGAGCCGCCGACGAGGATCGAGCGGAACGAGGACAGGTCCGAGCCGTGCTCTTCGGCGTACCGCAACACGTCGTTCCAGATCGTCGGCACGGCGCAGGCGAGGGTGGGCCGTTCGGACTCGATGATCCGGACGAGTGGTTCAGCCTGCAGAAACTGCTTCGGCATGATCAAGTCCGCCCCACTCAACCAGGCGGCGTAGGGAACCCCCCACGCATTGGCGTGGAATTGGGGGACGACGACGAGGATCCGGTCGTAGCCGGAGATCCCGATCGTCGCCGCCGACGTGCTGGCGAGGGAGTGGAGAAAAGTGGAACGGTGGCTGTAGACGACGCCCTTGGGGTTCCCCGTCGTCCCGCTCGTGAAGCACATGGCGGCGGCTTCGGTCTCGTCAAGGTCCGGCCATTGGTAGCCGGGCTCCTCGGCGTCGAGGAGGTCGTCGTAGCGCAGGGTCTCGCCGAGCGCCGACGCGTCCTCGTCGCCGACGACGATGACGTGCTCGACGGTGCCGCGCTCGCCGAGCACCCGGGCGAGAACGGGCGCCAGCAGCGCGTCGGCGATGATGACCTTGTCCTCGGCGTGGTCGATGACGTAACGGAGCTGCTCGGGGAACAACCGCACGTTGAGCGTGTGCAGCACGGCGCCCATGCTCGGAACCGCGAGATACGCCTCGACGTGCTCCTGGTGGTTGAAGCAGAAGGTCGCGACTCGATCACCCCGCCGAACTCCGAGACGGTGGAGGGCGGCCGCGAGCTTGTCGGCACGATCGGCGACGTCGGCGAAGCTCGTGCGCCGGAACCCGTCGCCCTCGAACGTGAGGACCTCGCTCTGTCCGTGAACCTGCCGCCCGTGACGGAATATGTCCGCCACGAGGAGCGGCCTCTCCTGCATCGTGCTCCGCATCGGCATGCTCCCCTTTTGCTCGGGGCCATGTTACGACTGCCCGCGGCGGCAGAAGATCGCCGGGTGGCTCCGTGGCAGGTAACCTTGCCACGACTCAGGGGCAATGCCCGAGGAGGTTGCTGGTGGGGCACCGGGAAGGGTGGACCTCGCCTCCCTCTGAAGGTGAGCACGGCGAGGACCCGATGATCCGAATCCTCGATTCCATCGCCGCCGCGCTCGCCGCAGGTGGGAGGGAGAGGACGGACGCCGATCCGATCGGGGAGCTCGCGGGCTTCGCGACCCGAACTGTCTCCAAGTCCCTCGGCGGCTCTGCAATCCTCTGGCTGCTCGACGAAGCCGGCGACCTGCTCGATGCGGTCGCGAGTGCGAATCCCGAGCCAGACCTGGATCGGCTCGTGGCTCGTGCGCTCGGCAAGGCCCGGCCCTCGGCCGTGCTGGGGCTGCTCGGGCGCGTGCTCTCGACGGGGGCCCCGGTGGAGGCGCCCGAGGCGGCGTGGCACCAACTCGGCGAGTGGGGAGACATCGACGCCCTGGGTCTGCTCGAGGCGACCGGTCCCATGTCCTTCTGCCTCGTACCGGTCCGCGCACGATCCCGGACGCTCGGAGCGCTCCTGCTTGCTCGGCCGGCCCCGGACGGGGTTGCAACTCTCGCGGAACGGGCCCTTCTTCAGAACATCGCGGATCAGGTCGGGCTTGCGGCGGCGAACGACCGGCTCGCCCGGGCGACCCAGGCCCACCTGTCAGCACGTCGCGCCGCCGAAGACGCCTTGCGGTCCTCGGAGGCGCGGGTGCGGGGTATCGCACGCGCCGGACCGGTGCTCCTGTTCGCATACGACCGCGACGGGATCGTCACGTTGCTCGACGGCGGCCTGCTGGCGGAGTTCGGTCAGTTGCCGGGCGTATTCGTCGGGCGGAGCTTCTTCAGCGTCTACGAGGACTACCCGGAATTCCTGGAGCTCGGCCGGCGGTTGCTCGACGGTGAGCAGCTCAAGTGCGTGCCCGTGCCGCTGCAAGGTCACGACCTCGAGGTATGGGGCGTCCCGTTGCTGACCGCCCGCGCCGAGCCCGACGGAGCAGCGGGAATCATCGTGGACGTCTCGGCCCGTGTAGCCGCTGAGCGCCAGGTGCTGGGCGCCACCCGCCGCCAGACGGCGCTCGTCGAGCACGCGTCCGACGTCATCATCGTCATGGCGAAGGACGGCGCGCTTCTCTACGCCAATCCGGCCGCCCGCCGACTGCTCGGCGAGCAGTCGCGTGAAGGCGACCTGCTCGACGTTCCCTCCCTCATCCATCCCGACGACCGCGACCGGGTGCAGCGCCATTTCAGCGAGGCCGCGACGCACCCCGGGAGCGCCCCCGCGATCGAGTACCGCATCGCCCACGCGGACGGCACATGGCGGACGGTCGAGTCGATCGGCAACAACATGATCGACGACCCGGCGGTGATGGGCTTCGTCGTGACGTTGCGGGACATCACGACCCGCCGCGCGAGCGAGGAGCGCCTACGGTCGAACGCCGGCCGCCAGGCGGCGCTGGCTGACCTCGGCCGGTGGGCGCTCGTCGGACTGGCGTTCCACAACCTGGTCGAGGACGCCGTCACCCTTCTCGCCGAGCAGCTCGAGGTCGACTTCGTGCACATGTTCGAAGCGATGCCGGACACCTCCTTCGTGACCCTCACCGCGAGCCACGGCCACGGTCCGTTCGGGCCCGAGCTGCTCTCGACCGATCCGACGTCCTCTCCCGTCAGCTTCGCCCTCGTCACTCAAGAAACGGTGATCTGCGACGACCTAGCCCGCGAAGCCCGTTTCGAGATACCGGACCTCTGGACACGCTCGCAGGCCATGAGCGTGATCGAGGTCCCGATCCCCGGCCAGGACTCTCCCGCCGGCGTGCTCGGTGCCGGGAGCCGGACGGCCCGCGGCTTTCCTGAGGAGGACGTCAACTTCGTCGTCGCGGTCGCGAACGTGCTTGCAGCCGCAGCCGCCCGCAGCCGCGCCGAGGGTGCGATCCGCGATCAGGCGCTGCACGACCCGCTGACGGGCCTGCCCAACCGCCTCGTGCTCGCCGATCACGGTCATACGATCGTGGTCCCGAAGCCCTCGGAGATGAGCGGCGTCGAGCGCACGGTGCTGGTCCTGGACATCGACCGCTTCAAGGAGATCAACGACACCCTTGGCCACGCCCTCGGCGATCTCGTCCTCCTCGAGGTGGCGCGCCGGCTACGCGAGCTCGGCGACCCGGTCGAGCTCGTGGCCCGGCTCGGCGGGGACGAGTTCGCCGTCGTCGCTTCGAGCGCCCGGGAGCCGGTCGATGCCGACGCCATGGCGGCCCGGCTGCTGGCGGCCCTGGCCGAGGCGATCTACGTCGGCGGGGTGAAGCTGCGCCTCCGGGGCAGCGTCGGAGTGGCGGTGCCCGACATCGACGAGAAGGGCGCGAGTCTCGGCGTCTCGGCATTGCTTCGGCGGGCCGAGGTGGCGATGTACCAGGCGAAGGCCGAGCGCCGCGGCGTGCGCCGCTACAGCGACGATCTCGAGCGATCGAGCGTGACGCGGCTCGCGCTCGCGAGCGAATTGGCCGACGCCGTCGACAAGGGCGAGCTCCGCCTCGATTATCAGCCCAAGATCGATGCCCACACCTCCGCCGTCACGGGCGTTGAGGCGCTCGTCCGCTGGCGCCACCCGACGCGCGGACTGCTGCTGCCCGACGTGTTCGTTCCACTCGCCGAGCAGACCGGCATGATCCGCGAGCTCACCAACTGGGTACTGACCAAGGCGCTCTCGGAGTGCAGCGGCTGGCATCGTTCCGGCCACCTCATCCCCGTGGCGGTGAACCTCTCGGCCGCCACCGTGCACGACCCGGAGCTCATGGACGCGGTCGCGACGGCAGTCGGCCGGTCGGGACTCCCCCCGGAGTCGGTCGAGCTCGAGATCACCGAAAGCGCCGTGATGCTCGACCCCGAGGGCGCCCTGCGGAGCCTCGAGGCGCTCGTCGCCTACGGCGTGCGCCTCTCCCTGGACGATTTCGGCACCGGCTATTCCTCCCTGAGCTACCTCCAGCGCCTTCCTGTGACGGCAGTCAAGATCGACAAGTCGTTCGTGGAGCCGCTGCTGCGCGACGACACGGCGAAGGCCATCGTCCACGCCGTCGTCGACCTCGCCCACAGCCTGCAGCTTTCCGTCATCGCCGAGGGAGTCGACTCGGCGGCGGTCATGGAACAGCTGACGGCGCTCGGTTGTGACGCCCTGCAGGGCTTCTATGTCGCCATCCCGATGAGTCCCGACCGCTTGGAGCACTGGATCGCGACTCACGCCGGCAGCCGGGCGAGATAGTCCAATTTCTTTTCAAACTTGCTTCCGAAACAGATTGCGACCAGTCGCAATCTCGATTGGAGGCAAGTTTGGCGAAAAATGAACAGTCCCCGAGCCCTGCGCCCCCTTTCCCCGACCCGACCGGGCGGAGCGCCGGAGCTCAGCGAAGCTCAGCAAGCTCAGCTGCAGCGCCAGCTGTCCCGGAAAGATCGGCGCCGGCAGGTCCGCCCGCCCGGTCAGGTAGCGATCGACGCCGGCGGCGGCGGACCGGCCCTCCGCGATCGCCCAGACGATCAGACTCTGCCCGCGCACCATGTCGCCACAGGCGAAGACCCCGCCAGCGGTCGTCGCGAAAGACGCATCCACAGCGACGTTGCCGCGTGCGTCGAGCTCGAGCCCGAGCTCTGCCACCCAGGTGTTGACCTCCGGTCCGAGGAAACCCATGGCGATCAGGACGAGGTCGGCTTCTAGTTCGAACTCGCTTCCGGGCACCGGTACGAAGGCGGGGCGACCGTCGACGGTCCCCGTCTCGACCTGCTGGAGGCGCAACCCCCGAATCGCCCCCGACCCATCGTCGACGAACTCGGTCGTCGCAACCGAGAACAGGCGCTCGCCTCCCTCCTCGTGCGCCGAGGACGTGCGAAGGATCACCGGCCAGGTCGGCCAGGGGTTGTCAGCGGCGCGGCCTGACCCCGGCATGGGCAGGATCTCGAGCTGCGAGACCGCGACCGCGCCCTGCCGGTGCACCGTGCCGAGGCAGTCGGCGCCCGTGTCGCCGCCTCCGACAATGACGACACGCTTGCCGGCGGCGCTGATCGGCGAGGCCTCGAGCACCCCCTCGCAGACGAGATTCGCAGGCTTGAGGTAGTCCATCGCGAAATGGATCCCGCGAAGATCCCGTCCCGGCACCAGCAGGTCGCGTGGGCGGGTGGCGCCGGCGGCGAGCACGATTGCGTCGAACTCCCTACGCAGCTCCGCGACGGCGATCACGGACGCATCCCCAGCGGCAGCACCGGGAACCTCCGGCTCGGCGAGCGAGGCCGGCGTCCCGACGGCCGACCGGACGCGGAACTCGGTCCCTTCTTCCTCCATCTGTGCCAGCCGGCGGTCGAGCACGGCCTTTTCGAGCTTGAACTCGGGGATGCCGTAGCGGAGCAGCCCGCCGATGCGTTCGGCACGCTCGAAGACGACGACCGCGTGCCCGGCCCGGGTGAGCTGCTGCGCAGCGGCGAGCCCTGACGGCCCCGAGCCGACGACGGCGATCCGGTTCCCGGTCCTGTGCGTCACCTGCCGGGGCGCCAACGACCCGGAGCCGGCGGCCCACTCCGCGATCTCGAGCTCGACCTGCTTGATGAGCACCGGCTCGGCGATGAGCCCGAGCACGCACGACCCCTCGCAGGGCGCCGGGCAGAGCCGGCCCGTGAGCTCAGGAAAGTTGTTCGTCGCGTGCAGCCGGTCGCTTGCCTCCGCGAAGCGCCCGCGGTGGACGAGGTCGTTCCATTCGGGGATCAGGTTTCCTAGGGGGCAGCCTTCGTGGCAGAAGGCGATACCGCAGTCCATGCAGCGTGCGGCCTGCTCGGTCAGCTCGCGCGGCCCGAACGGCAGGTAGACCTCCCGCCAGTCCTGAACGCGGGTCTCGACCGGCCGGCGGAGCGGGCCGGACCGCCCGAAACGCAGGAATCCCCGAGGGTCAGCCATGTGCCGCCGCCATGATCTCGTCGTCCACGGAACCGCCCGCCTCGACGGCGCGCCGGGTTGCCTCGAGCACCCGCCGGTAGTCACGTGGCATGACCTTCACGATCTCCTCCACCGTCTCCTCCCACCGGCCGAGGAGCCGGGCGGCCAGGTCCGAGCCGGTCGAAGCGAGATGCCGGCTGCAGAGGTCGTGCAAGGTGCGGACGTCCTCCTCGTCGAGCGGCTCGAGCTCGACCATCTCGGGGTTGAGGCGTCGCGCCAACAGCTGAGCGGGATCGTGCACGTACGCGATGCCACCGGACATGCCGGCGGCGAAGTTGCGACCCGTCGGGCCGAGGACGAGCACGGTCCCTCCGGTCATGTACTCGCAGGCGTGATCCCCCACGCCCTCCACGACGGCCACCGCGCCGGAGTTGCGCACGCAGAAGCGCTCACCGACCTGGCCCCTGATGAACGCCGTACCCGACGTCGCCCCGTACAGCACGACGTTGCCGGCGATGATGTGGTCCTCGGCGCGGAACGGCGACGCCTCAGGCGGGCGGACCATGAGCATCCCCCCCGAGAGGCCTTTGCCCAGATAGTCGTTCGCGTCGCCCACGAGCGTCATGGTGATGCCGCGTGGCACGAAGGCGCCGAAACTCTGGCCGGCGGAGCCCCGGAAGGTGAGCGAGATCGTGCCGTCCGGCAGTCCCGCGCCCCCGTGCCGGCGGGTGACCTCGGAGCCCAGCATCGTCCCGACGGCCCGATGGACGTTGCGGATGGGGCGATCGAGCACGGTGCGCCGGCCATCCGCGAGCGCTGGGCCACAGGCCTCGATGAGCTCGAGATCGAGGGCGCCCTGAAGCCCGTGGTCCTGATCCCGCGTCCGGTGCAGCGCCGCCGACGCCGGCGAGTCAACGGGCGCCAGGATGGGCCGCAGGTCCAGCTTGGCGGCCTTCCAGTAATGGTCGATCGCTTCCGCGCAATCGAGGCTCTCGACGTGGCCCACGGCTTCGGCGATCGACCGGAAGCCGAGGGCTGCGAGGAGCTCCCGACACTCTTCGGCGATGTATTGGAAGAAGGTCTCGACGAATTCGGGGCGACCGGTGAACTGCTTTCTGAGCTCGGGATTCTGCGTCGCGATCCCGACCGGGCAGGTGTCGAGGTGGCACACGCGCATCATCACGCAGCCGGACACCACGAGCGGCGCCGTCGCAAAGCCGAACTCCTCCGCGCCCAGCAACGCCCCCACGATCACGTCGCGCCCGGTCTTGATCTGGCCGTCCACCTGAACCGTGATCCGGTCCCTGAGCCCATTGCGGAGCAGGGTCTGCTGTGTCTCGGCCAAGCCGAGCTCCCATGGGGCGCCGGCGTGCTTGAGCGACGTCAACGGCGCGGCGCCGGTGCCGCCGTCGCCGCCCGAGATGAGCACGACGTCCGCGTGCGCCTTCGCGACGCCGGCGGCGACGGTGCCGACGCCCACCTCGGCCACGAGCTTCACGTGGATGCGGGCACGCGGGTTGGCGTTCTTGAGGTCGTAGATGAGCTGGGCCAGGTCCTCGATCGAGTAGATGTCGTGGTGCGGGGGCGGGGAGATCAGCCCGACACCGGGCGTGGAGTGCCGCGTCCGGGCGATCCAGGGATAGACCTTGTGGCCCGGGAGCTGGCCGCCCTCGCCCGGTTTGGCACCCTGGGCGATCTTTATCTGCAGGTCGTCCGCGTTCACGAGGTACTCGCTCGTGACCCCGAAACGGCCGGACGCCACCTGCTTGACCGCACTTCGCCGCAGGTCGCCGTTCGCGTCCGGCACAAAGCGCTCGGGGTCCTCGCCTCCCTCGCCGGTGTTCGAGCGGGCCCCGAGGCGGTTCATCGCGATCGCCAGCGTCTCGTGAGCCTCCGCAGAGATCGACCCGTACGACATGGCGCCGGTCGCGAACCGCTGCACTATGGACTCGACCGGCTCGACCTCCTCGAGCCTCACCGGAGGCCTCACTGCAGCGTCACCGGTGCGCAGCCGCAGCAGGCCGCGCAAGGTGGCGAGCCTTTCGGACTGGTCGTCGACGAGCTTGCTGTACTCCTTGAAGATGTCGAAGCGCTTGGCTCGAGTGGCGTGCTGCAGCTTGAACACGGTCTTCGGGTTGAACAGGTGGTACTCCCCCTCCCGGCGCCACTTGTACTCGCCGCCGACGCTGATCTCGAGCTCCCCGGGGCCTGCCTCTGGCCCTTCGTAGGCATACCGATGCCGCCGGGCCACCTCCTCGGCCAGATCGTCGAGGCCGATGCCGCCCAGCCGGCTCGGCGTGCCGCCGAAGTACCGGTCAACGAGCGCCCGGTCGAGGCCGATCGCTTCGAAGACCTGGGCGCCGGTGTACGACGCGACCGTCGAGATGCCCATCTTGGACATCACCTTCAAGACGCCTTTGCTGGCGGCCTTCAGGTACTGCCGCACCGCTCTTCGTTCCGACAGCTCGCCCAGCAGGCCGTCGCGCACCATCTCGCCGACCGAGTCGATGGCGAGGTACGGGTTCACGGCCGCGGCGCCGTAGCCGATCAGCAGGGCGAAGTGGTGCACCTCGCGGGCGTCGCCGCTCTCGACGACGAGCCCGGCCCGCGTGCGCTCCTTCTCCCGCACGAGATGGCTGTGCACTGCCGCGGTCATCAGCAGCGACGGGATCGGGGCGTTGGTGGCGTTGGCGTTCCGGTCCGACAGCACGATGATGTTGGCCCCGAGCGCAATCGCCTCGGACACCTGCCCGCAGACGTGCTCGATCGCGGCTTCGAGCCCGGGCCCGCCCTCGTCGACGGGGAACAGGCCGTCGAGGGCGAAGCCGCTGAATCCCGGCGTCTCGCCGTGCTCGTTCACGTACAGCAGCTTGGCGAGGTCGTCGTTGTCGATCACCGGGTACGGGAGCGAGATCTGGCGGCACGACTCCGGCTCGGGCTCGAGCAGGTTCCGCTCCGGTCCGACGGTTGCCTCGAGCGAGGTCACCAGCTCCTCTCGGATGGCATCGAGCGGCGGGTTCGTGACCTGGGCGAACAGCTCGGTGAAGTAGTCGTAGAGCAGGCGCGGGCGCTCCGAGAGCACCGCCGGCGGCGTGTCCGACCCCATCGAGCCGACCGGTTCGGCTCCAGACCGGGCCATGGGCTCCACGATGAGGCGCAGCTCTTCGCTGGTGGTCCCGAACAGCCGCTGGTGCCGCACGACCGAGGCGTGCTGTGGCGTCAGCATGATCCTCGGCGGAAGATCCTGCAGGTGGACGAGTCCCTTCGCCAGCCAGTCCGCATACGGGTGCTCCGCGGCGAGCGACGACTTGATCTCCTCGTCGCCGACGATGCGGCCGGCAGCGGTGTCGGCGAGGAACATGCGCCCCGGCTGCAATCTGCCCTTGGCGATCACAGTCGCCGGATCCAGGTCGAGCACGCCGACCTCCGACGCCAGCACGACCAAGCCGTCTTCGGTCAGCCAGTAGCGGGCGGGGCGCAGGCCGTTGCGGTCGAGCACGGCCCCCACCACGGACCCATCGGTGAACGCGATGGCCGCCGGGCCGTCCCAGGGCTCCATGAGCGAGCTGTGGAAACCGTAGAAGGCGCGCCGGGCGGGGTCCATCTCGGTGTGGTTCTCCCAGGCCTCCGGGATCATCATCAGCACGGCGTGGGCAAGCGGGCGGCCGGCCATGTGGAGCAGCTCGAGCACCTCGTCGAAGGTTGCCGAGTCGCTCCCGCCCGGCGTCACGATCGGGAAGATCCGCTCGAGGTCTCCAGGGATCACGGAGCTCGAGAGGAGGGCTTCACGGGCGCGCATCCAATTCCGGTTTCCTGCGAGGGTGTTGATCTCGCCGTTGTGTGCGACGAAGCGGAACGGGTGGGCGAGCGGCCAGGACGGGAACGTGTTGGTGGAGAACCTCGAGTGCACCAGCGCGATGCGGCTCTCGAGCCGCTCGTCGCTCAGCTCCGGGAAGAACGACCGGAGCTGACGGGGGGCGAGCATGCCCTTGTAGACGAACGTACGCGTCGACAACGACGGGAAATAGACGCTCGGATCAGCGTGCTCGACCCGCTTGCGCACGACGTAACAGCGCCGTTCGAGGCCATCGGCGTCCACTTCGGGGCCGGACGGTGCCGGCGCCAGGAAGACCTGGGAGAACTGCGGCGCGTTCGTGCGGGCCCCCTCACCCGCCGCATCGAGATCGACCGGCACCTCGCGCCAGCCGAGCACCGCCAGCCCCTCCTCGCATGCGATCTCCCCGACGAGCTTCATCGCCTCTTGCGCCGCGCGTGGGTCCCCAGGCAGAAACGCCATCCCCGTTCCATAACCCCCCGCCCCCGGCAGCTCGAACCCGGCGACCTCCCGGAAGAGCCGGTGCGGAAGCTGGACCAGCGCCCCGGCTCCGTCGCCGGTGCTGGGATCGGCGCCGAAGGCTCCCCGGTGGGCGAGGTTCTCGAGCGCCGTGAGGCCGAGCGTGACGACGCGGTGGCTTGCAGGTTGCCGGAGATCGGCCACGAACGCGACGCCGCACGCGTCGTGCTCGAACGCGGGGTCGTAACAACCCGCTGCTTCCTGCTCTGTCGTCATTGGCGTCCTCGAGGTGCTCGACCGCCGGGACGCCCTTGGCCCAGCAAGTAACGCTGAAGAATACACGGATGTCCCAGCGGGCCGCCGTCGCCGGCGATCCGGTCGTCAGAGTGGGTCGACGCTGATCTTTCCGGCGTCAGCCACGTGCTCGGTGAACTTCGTGCCGTCCCAGTAGCGCAGTTCGTGGCGACCGCCGGGGTCCGGGAGCCAGGACCTCGGTGGAGGGGGCGGCGGAGGCGGAGGCGGAGGCACCGGGATACCTGACGCCGGCAACGTGGCGTCAGACGCCGCGCCCGGCGCGCCGAACCCGGGAAACGCAGTCCCCGGTGGCGGCGGCCCCTCCCAACCCCCGGGAGGTGCGGGTCCCGGCGAGCCTGGCACCGGTACTCCCCACCCGCCCGGAACGGGGGGGTCCCAGCCCTGAGGTGCCGGCTGGTTCCAGCCGCCGGCCGGGGGCGGGTTCCACCCGTCGCGCGGCGGCGTCGGCGCGCCCGTCCACGTTCCTGTGCCGGGCCGCGTCGTGAAACAGGCAACGAGATACACCACCGCTCCGATGAGCGAGGTGAAGAAGAGCAGCACGGCCCAGAGCGCGGACGGCAGTCTCCAGGGCGTGACGCCGCGGGTCCGGCGGTAACGCTCCGAGAAGAAATAGCCTCCGATTCCGAAGACGACATCGATGACGAGCGAGGTGATGACGAGGCCGTCGCTGTAGCCGTCGATCGTGCCGACCAGACCTTGCGCGTGCACACGCCGAGCGTAACCCTCTCCCGCACCCGTGCTGCGAACATCTGCTTCAGGGCGTGAGCCCGCCGGCCGTAGGATCGCCCTTGTGGGGCATCCTGACGCCGTCATCGTCGGAGGAGGCGTGATCGGGCTCTCGGCCGCGTGGTACGCAGCTCGCGAGGGGCTCGAGGTCGTGGTGGTGGATCCGTCGCCGGGCTCGGGCGCGTCATGGGCCGCGGCCGGGATGCTCGCGCCGGTCACAGAGGTGCATTACAACGAGGAGGCCCTGCTCGAGCTCAACCTCCGCGCCGCCGATGCCTGGCCGGCCTTCGCCGCCGAGATCGAAGCGGCCAGCGACCTCGAGGTCGGCTACCGGCCTTGTGGCACCCTCGCCGTGGCTGCCGACGCCGGCGACAAGGCGGTGCTCGAGGACCTACATCGGTTCCAGGTCGAGCTCGGCCTCGCCTCCACCTGGTGCGGACCCTCCGACTGCCGCCGTCTCGAGCCGCTGCTCAGCCCGCGGATCCGGGGCGGGATTCTCGTACCCGGCGACCATCAGGCTGATCCCCGGCGGCTCGTCCGCGCTCTCGCCGAGGCCTGTCAGCGGGCCGGCGTCAAGCTCGTCGACGATCACGTAGATCGGGTGCTGACCGACGCGGACCGAGTGCTGGGTGTGGCGTGCTCGGGCGGCTCCGAGATCCTCTCCCCGCAAGTCGTGCTCGCGGCCGGCGCCCGGATGTCGGCTATCGGCGGCCTCCCACCCGGGGCGATCCCGCCGGTCCGGCCGGTGAAAGGCCAGATCCTGCGGCTGCGGTTCCCGCCGGAGCTCCCGCTGCCGGAGCGCAATGTCCGCGGGATCGTCCAGGGCAGCTCGCTCTACCTCGTTCCCCGGGTCGACGGGGAGCTGGTCTGCGGCGCCACGGTCGAAGAGCGCGGCGAAGACACCTCGGTCACCGCCGGCGCGGTCTACACGCTCTTACGCGACGCCCAGGCGATCCTGCCAGCGATCGCCGAAGCCGAGCTCGTCGAGACCGCAGCCGGGCTGAGACCCGGCACGCCCGACAACGCCCCCTACCTCGGGAAAGGCTCGATCGAGGGACTCGTCATCGCCTCCGGCCACTACCGCAACGGCATCCTGCTCGCTCCGGTCAGCGCAAGCGTCGTCGCGACGGTGCTGGCCGACAAGCCCGCTCCCCTTTGGGCCGCGCCCTTCTCGCCCGATCGGGAAGCGGGAACGTGATCGTCGCCGTGAACGGCGAGCAGGTCGAGCTCGACCCGGGCGCTACGGTCGAGACGGTGCTGGAGCAGTTGGCTGTCGGGTCTGCGGGCATCGCCGTCGCGCTCAACGGAGAGGTCGTGCCCCGAAGCGCGTGGGGAACGACGAAGCTCGGCATGGACGACTCCCTCGAAGTGCTGACCGCCGCCCAGGGGGGCTGAGTCACGGACACCTCCACCAAAGGTCTCGTCATCGCCGGCGAGACCCTCGAGTCACGACTGATCCTGGGCAGCGGCGGCATTCCGAGCCTCGAGCTGCTCGACCGGGCGATCGTCGCCTCCGAGACCTCCGTCGTGACCGTGGCTCTCCGCCGTGTCGACGCCGGCGCCCGAGGTTCCATCCTCGACGTGCTCGCCAGGCGCCAGGTCCGCGTGCTCCCGAACACCGCCGGGTGCTTCACGGCACGCGACGCCGTGCTCACCGCCCACCTGGCCCGCGAAGCGCTCGGCACCACCTGGGTCAAGCTCGAGGTCATCGGGGACGAAATCACCCTGTTGCCCGATGCGGTGGAGCTTCTGGACGCCGCTGAGGAGCTGGTGGGAGACGGCTTCGTGGTACTCGCCTACACGAACGACGATCCCATTCTCGCCCGGCGGCTGGAGGACGCCGGCTGCGCCGCCGTCATGCCTCTCGGTGCTCCCATCGGCTCCGGGCTCGGCATCCGCAATCCGCACAACCTGGCGATGATCGCCGAGGCGGCTTCTGTTCCGGTAGTGCTCGACGCCGGCGTAGGTACGGCGTCTGACGCTGCAATCGCGATGGAACTCGGATGCGCCGGCGTCATGGTCGCCTCCGCCATCACCCGCGCCCGCGACCCGGAGCAGATGGCGAGGGCCTTCGCCCTGGCGGTAGAGGCGGGGCACGAGGCACGTCAGGCGGGCCGCATCCCGAAGCGCTACCACGCCGAAGCCTCGAGCTCCTTCGAGGCCCTGGCCGACTTCCACGACCCAGGTCGGTGACACCCACCCCGAAGGTCGCGCTCACGATCGCGGGCACCGATTCCGGCGGTGGCGCCGGGATCGCAGCCGATCTGCGGACCTTCGGTGCCCACGGCGTCTTCGGGACGCTCGTCGTGACGGCGGTCACGGCTCAGAACACGGTCGGGGTCCGCGACATCGTCGCCATGGCTCCCGCCATGGTGGCCGCACAGTTCGACGCGGTGCTGGAAGACCTGGACGTGCGCGCGGCCAAGACGGGGATGTTGGCTGCGGCGGGGATCGTGGAGTTTCTGGTGTCCAGGGGTGCGGCAGGACGACTGCCGCCACTCGTCGTCGACCCCGTGCTGGTGGCTTCGTCGGGCGACCCGCTCTTCTCGGGCGACGACGTCGCCGGCGCCTACCGGGGCCTGCTCGCCCATGCGACCGTCACCACCCCGAACCTCCCGGAAGCCGCGCTGCTCACGGGCGCCCCGGTCGACGATCTCGAGGCCATGGAGGGCGCGGCCCGCGAGCTTCATCGCCTCGGGTCTCAGCTGGTCATCGTGAAGGGAGGCCATCGACGCGGCGAGGAGTCCATCGACGTCGCGTTCGACGGCCGCTCCGTCACGCTCCTGCGGGCGCAGTGGGTCGACACCCCGAACGTGCACGGCACAGGTTGCACGTTCTCGGCCGCGATCGCGGCCAACCTCGCGCTCGGTCTCGAGCCGCTCGAAGCCGCCTTTGCAGCCAAGAAGTTCGTGACCGAGGCGATCCGGAGAAGCTCGAAGTGGCGTCTCGGCGCCGGCCACGGCCCGCTCGATCAGCTCGGTAGGCCAAGCAGCCGACTCGGCGGACCCGGCCCAGCAAGCCGGGCTGGCGCGTATGGCGCGGATGCCCCGGATACGCCCCGGATGCCCCCGCCCCCACGGCTCAGAGCCGCTCGGGAGCCCCGTAGGGGTGGAGCACGGCGGGCACGGTCACGTGCCCTGCCTCGTCCTGGTTCGACTCGAGCAGGGCGATGAGGAATCTCGCCGTCATCGCTGTCCCGTTCAGCGTGTGCGGGAACCGCAACGCATCGCCGTCGCGGAAGCGGACGTTCAGCCGCCTCGCCTGGTAGTCGGTCGTATTCGAGCAGGAAGTGATCTCCCGGTAGCGGTGCTGGCTCGGGATCCAAGCCTCGACGTCGTACTTCTTGGCGGCGGAAGGACCGAGATCGCCGGCGGCCGTCACGACGACGCGGTAGGCGAGCCCGAGGTCCGCCACGAGCTCCTCCTCGATCGCCAGGATCTCCTCGTGATGTTCTCGCGACAGCTCCGGGCGGACGAAGAAGAACATCTCGACCTTGTCGAACTGATGAACCCGGAAGATCCCGCGGGTGTCGCGTCCGGCTGCGCCGGCCTCGCGCCGGAAGCATGTCGAGTAGCCCGCGTAGCGCAGCGGCAGCTCGTCAGCCGGCAGGATCTCACCCTGGTGAAGGGCGGCGAGAGCCACCTCGGAGGTGCCGGTGAGATAGAGGCCGTCGCTCGGCACCTGGTAGAGGTTGACCTCGTCGGTGGGCAGGAAGCCCGTTCCGTACATCGCGGACTCACGCACCAGCACGGGCGGAAGCACCGGCTCGAACCCGAGCGACACCAGCCGGTCGATCGCATAGCGGTACAGCGACAGCTCCAGCAGCGCCACAGCACCCCTCCGGTACACGAAGCGGGCGCCGGCCACCCTTGCGCCTCGCTCGAGGTCGAAGCCGGGCCTGTCCAGACCACCGGCCGACCTCTGGGTCAGCTCGACGTGGTCGCGTGGCGGGAACGGGAACTCGGGAGGCGTTCCGACCCTGCGAAGCTCGACGGCGTCATCGTCGGTGACGCCGTCGGGCACCGTCGCGTCAGGCGGATTCGGGAGGGCGCCGAGTAGATCGGAGCGCCGCCGCTCGAGCGCATCGAGCTCGGTCTCGGCTGCCCGCAGCTCCTGGCCGAGCAGCGCCAGTGCTGCCCGCTCCTCCTGGGTCGGCTTGCCCTTCGGCCGGGTCCTGCTGCGAAGCTCGCCGACTTTCGTGCTGAGGTCCCGCCAGCGCGTGTCGACCTCCAGCAGGTCGTCGAAGGCCTCAGCCGCCCCTTTGCGCGCCAACGCCCGGCGGAACTCATCCGGGTGCTCCCGTGCCAGCCGGATGTCGATCACAGCAGATCAGCCTACGGGGCACGGCTTGGCTAGCGGCGCTTACCCTTCTTGCGCGGCCGGGTCGGCGGACGGCGAGCCGCCGCCCCGCTGCGCGGGACAGCTCCACCCGAACGGGACCCTCCCGCACGCGGCCCGCCGGCGGCCCCCGGTTTGGCGCCGGCTGGGCCGGTCCCGGTTCCCCCGGCCGCACCGTTCGCGGCGACCGTGTCGTCGTCCTCGATCGACTCCCCCTCGAGTTCGTCGGCGTCGGCAACCGCAGTTGCGCGAGACGCGCTCGGGCGCAGGGTCGTGGAACGGGCCGGAGCCGCCTTACCGCCGCCTCGGCGCTTGCCGCCGCTCGGGGTGTCGGCCGTGCTCAGCGCGCCGGCTGCCACGGCCGCCGGCGACAGCAGTTGCGTGGCCGTTCCACGGGACTCGAGCCGATCGCGGATGGCACGGTAACGCGGTTCGCGCTCCTTGAGCATCGCCAGCAGCGGCGAGGCGATGAAGATCGACGAGTACGCCCCGCTCGTCAGGCCGATCAGCAGGGCGAGGCCGAAGTACTCGAGTGTGACGGCACCGAGGATCTGGGCGCCGAGAACGAGGACGGCGAGAATGGGCAGGATCGCGACGAGCGAGGTGTTGATCGACCTGGCGAGGGTCTGGTTCATCGAGAGGTTGACGACGTCGGTGTACGTCAGCTTTCCGGTCGCGCCGAGCCCGCGCGAATTGTCCCGAACGCGGTCGAACACGACGATCGTGTCGTAAAGCGAGTAGCCGAGGACGGTCAGGAACGCGACGACGGTGTCCGGCGTCACGAGGAACGACGCCAGAGAGTAGATCCCCACCGTGATGATGATGTCGTGGGCGACCGCCAGGATCGCCGCGATTGCCATCTTCCACTCGAAGAAGATCGAGATGTAGGCCCCGATCACGATGAGGAAGACGATCAGCGCCTCGACCGCCTTGTGGGTGATGTTGGCGCCCCAGGTCGGGCCGACGTATTCGATCGACACCGCCGACGCCGGCCTGTGCGTCAAGTGGGCAAGAGCGACGGCCACCTCGTTCGTCTCGGCACGGGTGAGGGCGCTCGCGGTCTTGGAGAGCTTCGCCTCCACGTTCAGGGTTTGGGTGCTCCCGCTCCCCAGCACCGTGATGGTGGCGCCGCCGAGACCCAGCGGCGTCAGCGCGGCCTGGGCCTGGCTCACGGTCACGCCCGGCGCGGGAACCTGCCACGAGGTGCCCCCGACGAATTCGATGCTGTAGTTGAGGCCCTTCACGCCGAGCGAGATCAGGCCCGCCGCGATCACGAGCGCAGACGCACCGAACCACCATTTGCGTCTTCGAACGAAGTCGAAACGGGTCTGCCCGTAGTACACCCGGAGGAACGCGCTCGACCTCCGTTCCGCACCGTCCTGGGCGATCGCGGTCGCGTTCACTGGACAGCCTCCGCCGGCAGGGCGAGCCCACGGGCGACGCCGAAGATGCGGGCATCGGTGAAGATCCGGTTGCGGCCGAGGAGGATCACCAGCGGTCTCGTGAACGTGTAGGCGGTGATCACGTCCACGAGGGTCGACAGGCCGAGCATGAATGCGAAGCCGCGGACGGCGCCGATCGAGAGCACCCAGAGCACGAACGCACCAAGGAACGACACGGCGTCCGCGTACAGGATCGTGCGGTAGGCGCTCTTGAAGCCCCGGTCCACCGAGGAGCGAACCGAGCGCCCCGCGCGCACTTCGTCCTTTAATCGCTCGAAATAGACGATATAGGAGTCGACAGTGATCCCGACGGACACGATCAGGCCTGTCATGCCGGACAAGTCCAGTGTCAGGCCTGCGGACGTCTCTCCGAGGACGGAGATGATCGAATAGATGAGGGCGCCCGTGCTCACCAGGCCGAGGACCACCACGATGCCGAGCGCCCGGTAGTAGAAGATCGTGTAGCCCATCACGAGCAGCAGCCCGAGGAGACCTGCCAGCAGACCTGCTTGCAGCGACTTCTTCCCGAGTGTCGGCGAGACCGTCGTCGAGGTCGCCTGCTTCAGAGCGATCGGAATCTGGCCGTACTCGAGCACGAGCGCCAACTGCTGCGCCTGAGCCTGCGTGAAGTCGCCGCTGATCTGGCCAGAGCCGCCGAACGAAGGCGCGTTTATCGTCGGAGCCGACTCGACGATCCCGCCCAGGTCGATCGCGAGCGGCAGGTGGTAGTTCGCCTTGGCGATCGAGTCGAAGAACGCCGAGTACTGGGGCTTGATGTTGAAGTTGACGACCCATCCCCCCGTGGTCGTCAACTCGGCGTTGGCGGAGGACAGAATCTCGCCTGTCGCGGGTTGCGTGCCGTCGTAGGGCGTCCGGCCGAGCTCGTAACGACTAGGACAGGGCGTCTGAGGGGTCGCGCAGATGAGGACGACGCGGGGCGCCTTGTCCTGGGAGGGCGTTGTCGAAGCAACCGGGGTGAGCGCAGGGTCAGGCGCCGAGCCCGGATTCGAGCCTCCCGTGCCGTTCGTCCCTGGCACGTAGGTGGCTGTCGTGAAGAGGTAAGCCGAGCCGCAAGGCGGCGGCTTCACGTAGCCGTCCTTGGCGACGACGCACGTGCTTCTTCGGCACCGTCGTCGTGGTCGTCTCTCGGGGCGGTCGTCGTGGTCGTCTTGGGAGAGGTTGTCGTGGTGGTCGACGACGTGGTCGTGGTCGTGGTGGACTTCGAAGCTGCGCTGAACGGATTGGCTGCGCAAAGCACGGGGCGGAAGAACAGCTGTGCTGTATTGCCGATCTCGTTCAGGACCGTGCGCGGATTCTTCACGCCCGGCAGCTGGACGACGATGTTGGATCCCTGGATGCCGATGTTCGGGTTGGCGAGGCCGATCCCGTTCGCACGGGCCTGCATGATGGCGACCACGGTGTCCAGCTCCGCCGTCGTCGCCTTCCCGACCGGCTGGAAGACGACGGACAGGCCGCCTTCGAGGTCGAGCCCCAGCTTTGGGGACCAACCTGCAGCGACGACGGCGGCGAGCGATCCGAAGCAGACAACGCAGGTGAGGATGACGCTGAGGAGCAAGCCCCTTCTCAAGTGCTACCGCCTCCGCTTCCGTTCCCGCCCGGATGGCCCCCGTCCTCTTCGTCTCCGGAATCGGACGTATGACTGGCCTCGAGCGGAGGCACGGCGTACGGGTCGTGATCGGAGTCGTCGACCAGGTCGTCATGATCGTCGTCGTCATACGAGCTGTCGTGTTCGGCGTTCGCGTCCGCGTCCGGGTCTACGCGTTGGGCAACCGCCTGCCGCACGACTTCGATGGTCATTCCAGGTGCGATCTCGATCTTGGCCCGATCACCGACGAAACCCTCGACCCGCCCGATGATGCCCGACGTGAGCATGACGGTGTCCCCGACGGCGATCTGTTTGCTGACCTGCTGCTGGCGCTGGCGACGCTGGTTGCGCGGGCGGATCAGGAACACATAGCCGACCCCGAACAGCAGAACGAAAAAGATCAGCGTGATCGAGCTGCTGCCCGACTTCTTCGTCGACGTGGCGGCGAGGAAGGAGCTTACGAGGGGCAGCACTCCGTGAATGGACGAGCTTGCGAGGGCGTGGACATGAGACATGCGAAACCAATCGCTCAAGGGACGATGCGATCCGTCACCTTAGTCGCCCGATCCCTGATCCTTCGTGCAAGCACCCTCGTCAAAGAGCGGATCTTGGATCGCGGCGCGCCGGCCGGCCTCGACCTCCACCGGCTGCACGGGGATTTCAAGGCCCAGGTGCTCGTAGGCCCGCGGTGCCGCGAGTCTGCCCCTCGGGGTGCGCATCACGAGCCCGGCCTGCAGCAGGAACGGCTCGTAGACGTCCTCGACGGTCTCGGGCTCCTCCCCGACGCTGACGGCGAGTGTCGAAAGGCCGACGGGTTGGCCGGCGAAGCGGATGCAGAGGGTCTCGAGGATTCTCCGGTCGAGCGCGTCAAGCCCGAGCTCGTCCACGCCGAAGATCGTGAGGCCCTCCCGGGCCGCCTCCTCGGTGACGATGCCCTTGCCCCTGACCTCGACGAAGTCCCTGACGCGGCGAAGGAGACGGATGGCGAGGCGAGGCGTTCCCCGCGACCGTCGCGCGATCTCGCTCGCCCCTTCGGGCGTCAGCTCGAGGTCGAGAAGCCGGCCGGTGCGACGCACGATCGCCTCGAGCTCGGCGTCGCTGTAGAGCTCCAAACGTGCGACGATCCCGAAGCGGTCACGCAGAGGCCCGGTCACGAGGCCCGTCCGGGTCGTGGCGCCGACGAGCGTGAATCTCGGCAGGTCGAGACGGATCGAACGAGCAGTCGGGCCCCTGCCAAGGACGATGTCGAGCTGGAAATCCTCCATCGCCGGGTAGAGAAGCTCCTCGACAGCTCGGCCCATCCGGTGGATCTCGTCGATGAAGAGCACGTCGCCGGGCTGCAGGTCAGTCAAGATCGCCGCCACGTCCCCGCTGCGCACGAGCGCCGGCCCCGACGTGACCCGAAAGCCGGCGCCCATCTCACTCGCCATGATCCCCGCCAGCGTCGTCTTTCCGAGGCCCGGCGGCCCGGCGAACAGCACGTGGTCGACCGGTTGTTCCCGACGGCGGGCGGCTTCGAGGACGATCTCGAGCTTCTCGCGCAGCAGGTGTTGACCGACGAAGTCCGCCAGCTTCTTCGGGCGTATGCCGTTCTCGAGCGCCGCGTCACCTTCGAACGGTCCCGGGTCGATCGGCCGCGCATCCGGCACGGCGCTGCCAGCGGCGGGAGCGTCGGGGCCGGCGAGGATCTCTCGGCGCGGGCTCACCGGTCGGTCACCTCCTCGGCGCCAGGTTCCGGAGCGCCAGGCGCAGGAGCTCCTCGACGGTTCCCTCCTCGGGCAGGGAGCGCATCGCCGCCCTCGCCTCGTCCGGCGCGTAACCCAGCTGGGTCAGCGCCTCGCCGACCTCGGCTGCGATCGAGGGCGGCCGGTTCAAGCGCGGCACGCCGGCGACGGCCACGCCGTCGGCGCTCAGGTAGTCGAAGCGTGCCTGCAGCTCGAGCAGCAGCCGAGCCGCGGTCTTCTGGCCGACGCCGGGAACGAGGCGCAAGGCGTCGACGTTCCCGGTCGCGATGACCTCGGCGAGCTCGACGGGGTCGTGGGTGTTGAGGATCGCCAGGGCGAGACCGGGACCGACACCGTGTGCCCCCAGCAGCAATTCGAACGCGGTGCGCTCCTCGCTCGAGGCGAAACCGTAGAGCGTGATCGCGCCCTCCCGGACGTGGGTGTGCACTGCAAAGGCTGCCTCATGGCCGAGGAGGAGGCCGGCGGCGGTTCTCGGGGCGACGAGCAGCCGGTAGCCGACCCCGCCGACGTCCACGACGAGGTCGACGGAAGCGTCGCCGAGCGGGCGCCGTTCGGTGACGATGCCGCGAAGTGAACCGATCACGGCCGCGCCACAGGCGCGGCCTGCGCCGCACCTCGAACGGGAGGCGGTGCCCATGGCGGCCGCGCCCAGGAGGCCGTGCTGAGGTGGCAGAGAGCGAGCGCAAGAGCGTCGGCCGCGTCGGGCGGGCGCGGCACAGATCCGAGATCCAGGAGGCGCGCCACCATCCGCTGCACCTGATCCTTCGTCGCAGCCCCGAAACCGGTCACCGCCAGCTTCACCTCGTTCGAGGTGTACTCGGCCACCTCGCAGCCGAGCTCCACCGCGGTCAACAGCGCCACGCCGCTCGCCTGTCCCACCGACATGGCCGTGCGCACGTTCGTCTGGAAGAAGACCCGCTCGACCACGACCACGTCCGGCCGGAGCTCGATGAAGAGCGCGTTCAGCTCGGCACGCAGCGTTGCCAGGCGGCGGGGCACCGAGTCGTCAACCGCGGTTGTGATGACGCCGGCGGCGACCGCGTCCCGGCGGGCCCCGTCAGACCTCACGCATCCGTAGCCGCACCGGGACAAGCCGGGATCGATGCCGAGAACAAACACTCGTTCGATGGTAACCCGCCCGACTGTCCACCCGGGGGACCGTGTGCGGCGCGGCGCCAATCGGTGCCGCACGGTCCTGCGATACCTTAAAAATTCTCTCAACTTGCCTCCGTTAATGATTGCGACCAGTCACAATCTCGATCGGAGGCAAGTTTGAAATGAATTTCGACTATCCCTCGAGGGAGCGCCCCTCGAGGGAGCGCCGTGTCCGGGCCGGCATGGGAACCGGCCGGCAGCCGTCCCCCGGCTCTCAGACCTCGATCCGCTCGAGGATCTCGTCGGGGATGTCGAAGTTCGACCACACGTTCTGGACGTCGTCGTGCTCCTCGAGGAGCTCGATCAACCTCAGCACGCGCTTAGCGGTCGACTCATCGGTCACCTCGACCCGCGTCGTCGGCACCATCTCGAGGTCCGCCGAGTCGACAGGGATCGAAGCCTCGTCGAGGGCGGCGCGCAGAACCCCGAGGTCCGACGGACCGCTCGTCACCATCCACTCGCCTCCATCGTCGCGCAGGTCCTCCCCGCCGGCGTCGAGGGCAACCGTCATGAGCTGGTCCTCGCTCACCGAGTTCGGCACCATCACGACGCCCTTTCGCTCGAACTGCCAGGAGACCGCACCAGGTTCGGACATCGAGCCGCCGTTGCGCGAGAAAAGTGACCGCACCTCCGATCCGGTCCGATTGCGGTTGTCGGTGAGGCATTCGACGATGAGGGCAACTCCCGACGGCGCGTAGCCCTCGTACGAGACGGCCTCGTAGCGGACGCCTTCGAGCTCGCCGGTACCCCGTTTGATGGCGCGCTCGATCGTGTCGAGCGGCACGGATGCGTCTCTGGCCTTGGTGAACATCGTCCGCAATGTTGCGTTGGCGGTCATGTCCCCGCCGCCCTCCCGAGCCGCGACCTCGACCTGACGGATCAGCTTGGCGAAGAGCTTGCCCCGGGCTTTGTCGACAGCGCCCTTGCGATGCTTCGTGGTTGCCCACTTGGAATGGCCCGACATGTTTCCTCAGTCCCCCTCGATGTCGCTGAGCAGCAGCTCGTGCAACCGGAAGTCGCCGGCGAGCTCAGGATGGAACGCAGCCACCGTTACATGTCCCTGCCGGCACACGACCGGCCGCTCGGCCATGGCGCCGTCGAGCCCGATTCTCGCCATAACCTTGACTTCCGGGCCAACGTCCTCGACGAGGGGCGCACGGATGAAGACGGCGTGCATCGGACCTCCGGGAAGGCCGGCGACGACCAGATCGGACTCGAAGGACTCGAGCTGGCGCCCGAAGGCGTTGCGACGAACCGACAGGTCGATCGCTCCGAAGCACAGCTGGTCACTCCTCCCGTCGAGCACCTTCCGTGCGAGCAGGATCATCCCCGCACAGGTGCCAAGAGCAGGTAAGCCGTCGCCAAGCCTCGCCGCCAGCTCGCGAGCCAGACCCGAGGACTCGAGCAGGAGGGACATCGTCGTCGACTCGCCGCCGGGTAGCACCAGGGCACGGATGCCGTCCAGATCTGCCGGCTGGCGGACGGCGACGGCAACAGCGCCACAGGCACCCAACGCCGCAACGTGCTCGCGCACGTCACCTTGCAGAGCGAGCACCCCGACTCTCGCGCCCGCCCTCGGCAAACCCGCTCGAGCCGCGGGACGCGCGCCCGCGACCCGGGTCACCAACCGCGGTCGGCGAGCTTGACCTCGAGCGTCTCGATCTCGTCGCCCGGCATGGCCTCGCCAAGACCCCTCGATACCTTGGCCACGATGGCCGCCTCTTCGAAGTGAGCAGTCGCCTCGACGATGGCGCGGGCCCGCGCGGCCGGGTCCGAGCTCTTGAAGATTCCCGAGCCGACGAACACAGCCTGTGCCCCGAGTTGCATCACCAGCGCTGCGTCCGCCGGTGTCGCCAGACCGCCGGCGCAGAACAGCGGCACCGGGAGCGACCCGGTGAGCGCGACTTCCTCGACCAGGCCGATCGGAGCCTGAAGCTGCTTGGCCCAGGCGTAGCGCTCCTGCGGATCGGCCGTCGTCAACTTCCTGATGTCGCCGAGGATCGACCGCAGATGGCGCACCGCCTCGACGACGTTGCCCGTGCCGGCCTCGCCCTTGGAACGGATCAGCGCTGCACCTTCGGCGATGCGCCGCAGGGCCTCGCCGAGGTTCGTCGCCCCGCAGACAAAGGGCACCCGGAACGCCCACTTGTCGATGTGGTGCTCCTCGTCGGCCGGCGTCAGTACCTCGCTCTCGTCGATGTAGTCGACTTCGAGGGACTCCAGTACTTGCGCCTCGGCGAAATGGCCGATCCTCGCCTTGGCCATGACCGGGATCGTGACGGCGTGCTGGATGCCCTCGATGAGAATGGGGTCGCTCATGCGAGCGACTCCCCCGTCACGCCGGATGTCCGCAGGCACCCGTTCCAGAGCCATGACCGCAACCGCACCCGCATCCTCGGCGATCTTCGCCTGGTCGGCGTTGACCACGTCCATGATCACACCGCCCCGCAACATCTCGGCCAGGCCGCGCTTGACCAGCATCGAGGCCGTTTCGCGTCCCGCCACCTGCTCGTTTCGAGCTATGTCCTCGCGCGTGTCCATGTGTTGGAGTGTACCGGGCGCCTCAGGGCGCAACACTCTGCGGGGCTCGGTTCGTCGCCGCCCGCTCAGAGCTCGCGGAGAAGGTCGATGCGCTCGGAGAGATCGAGATCGCCTCGTCGCTCCGGCTCCGCGTGCGCCTGGTCAAAGGGTGCCAGCCAGAGCCGGGCGGTCAACTCGGGAACGCCGCGCGGAAGACAGGCCGGGCGGCGGGTTGGAGCGGTTGCGATCTTCTCGAGGGCCGAAATCAGCCCTGGTGGATATCGGGTGACGGCCACGGCGGCCAGGTCGGCCAGTGCCTCGCGGTCGGTGCCGGCGACGCGGTCCGCAACACGGCCGAGGATCGTGAGGTAGCGGCCGAGCGAGTCGAACCCGAGAACGGCGATCGATCCGGACACCGTATCGCCACGCTTCAAATGGGCGAGCTCGTGGGCGAGCACGGCCTCGAGCTCGATGCGGTCGAGGAGAACGACAAGACCGCTCGTGATGAACACGACGCCCCGATCTGGCGAGCGACCGACGCTGATCGCGTTCGCGGCGGGGTCGTCGATCACCCGGATCTCGGCCGTCGTCAGGCCGAACACGGCGAACAACCCTTCGGCGACGTCGACGAGGCGAGCCGCCTGGGCCGCCTCCAGCGCCGCTGGGCGCCGTTCGGCGGTAACGACAGTTCCGCCGAGACGTCGTGCCAGCGTGGCGGCCGAACGCATCCACATCATCGAGGCGGCGAGCGCGGTCAGACAGGCGAGCGCGATGCCTGCGATCAGCAAGGCGGACGAGAGAAACCCGAGCGCTATCAGGACGATCGCAACAGCCATGGGCGCTACGAGAGCGACGGCCGCGCGCCGCCGGCTGGAGCGGGCGGCATGCCGCCAAGCCGCGTCCCGACGCCGGGCCGCCGCAGCAAGCACGACCCGTGAGGCCTCGTACGCCGCCTGCTGCGCCTCCGCGGCCCTGCGCGCCCTACCGTCGTTCTCCGGGCCGCGGCGCGGGCGGCGCGCTCGGTCCCTCGTTGCTGGAGCCATCGATTTGAGGCTACTCGCCGCTGCACTCTCCGCTGAGCCGCGCATACGCCTCCCGGTAGGCATCCGCAACCGCGCTCATGTCGCACTCGGCCGCCCGCTTGCGACTTGCAGCCTGGAGCACTAGTCGTTCGGCGTCGTTGTCGAGAACCGATCGGATGGCTTCAGCGAGTGCGACCGGCTGGCCCGGGGGCACGAGACGAGCGGCTCCCGCGCTCGCGATCCTGTAGCCGGGCAGGTCCGAAGCGACGACCGCGGTTCCGGCCGCCATCGCCTCGAGCAGCACGACCCCGAAAGACTCGCCCCCGCGCGACGGCGCGACGAAGACGGACGCGCCCGCGAGCCGTGCGGCCCGCTCCTCGTCGGCGACGGGACCTAGCCATTCGATCCGAGGGTCCGAGAAGCGGCCCTGGAGCCGCTGGCGGTCAGGGCCGTCGCCCATCACCCACAGGTGAGCTGATCCGGACAGGAGCGCAAACGCCTCGAGCAGCACGTCGAGGCCCTTGCGGGGCTCGATGCGGCCGACGAAGGCGACGGCGGGGACGTTCGAGGGCCATGGGTCGACCGACGCGAACCGATCCAGCTCGACGCCGTTGGGAATGATGCCGATCGATCCCGTCAAGCGTGCGATGCAAGCCTGAGCCGTGGCGCGGGCCTCCTCGGAGACGGCGAAGACGGCGTCAAGTCGCCCTGCCCAAGCCCCTGCGAAGTGCCCGTATGCCCGGTAGGCGGCGTCGGCCCCCGCCCGGTGGAAAGTTCCCACGATGGGGCGCGGCCCGAACCAGACCGCTGCGAGCGAGGGTCCGGGTACGAAGGGCTCATGGATGTGCACGACCGAAGGCGCAAACCGGCGCAACGCCGCCCGAGTGCGCGCCATGGTCGCCGGCCACGGCGAGACCGGAGCGCGCGAGCCGTTCACCGATATCGGAATTCCAGCGCCGACCTTGAAGAACGCGGCCCCACCCAGCGCGCCCGCATCGAGGCCGGCGGGGATGGCTCCGCCGGGGACGCCCACGCCGGGGATACCCACGCCGTCTGCCGGCGCGATCACGGCGACGCTGTCGCCCCTGGCTCCAAGCGCCCGCGCCAGTCCGAGCACCTGGGTCTGGACCCCGCCGGGCACGGTGCAGCTGTAGGGGCAGACGAGCGCGACTCGCATCACGAGCGACGCTACCGGCGGAGGCCTGCGACGACGAGGGTCGAGATGATGCTTGAACCAATATATGGTTCGTTCTACTTTGTTACCATGGTTCAAAGAAGAGGGCGGCAAAGGTCGGTCCGCTCGGCCGAAGTCGTTGCGCAGGTCCGCGAAGTCGACGGGAAGCCTCGTTGGCAGAGCTCCTCCGACGACAGCGTCTGGGTTGAGCTTGAAATCACCACCACCGACTCCAAATGGGATTGGACGGGCTATGTGTTCCGAGTCACGCTTCGCGCCGGCGAACTGGCGGCGCTCGCGATCGAACGGCACGACGACGCCGCTCCCCTGCGTGCCGACCGGCTGCAGCACGTTCCTCTCGGCGCGATCGACCGGTGCGCGCGCAGTTGGGTGACCGAGACGGCTGAAATAGCGGGCCGCGGATCGCTCGGAGACCTGTCGGAGCCGGAGGTCGAGGTTCCCCTCTCGAAGGACCGGCGGCGCCGTCTCGCCGAAGTGGCCCTGTGCTACGTCGAGACGCTCGGGTCCCAGAATCAGCGTGAGCTGCTCGCCGAACGCCTGCTCTGCAGCAAGGACCATGCTCCGAACCTCGTCCGCGAGGCCCGCGACAGCGGGATGCTCCTGCCTCTCCGCCCCGGACGCGGTCGGCAGGTCGGTTACCTCTCCGACAGAGCGCGCTTGATCCTCGGCCTCGAGCCGCGTCTCACGGCCTGGGAGCGGGCCAGCGAGGAGGACCGCTCCTTCGCGGTCAATTGGGTCCGGCGCCTTGGCGACGTCGCCCGACAGCTCGCTGCCGGCGAGATCACGAGGGACGAGTACGACCATGCGACCGAGCAGCTGCACAGCGAGCGATTCACCGGCCAGGACGGGGCCGAGGTTCCCTCGAGCTAGCCCACCGGCTCGCGATCCGAGGGCCAGTTGGGCTGGAACAGGTGCCACTGCTCAGGGGCCAGGCGGATGAGGTCCTCGAGGGCGCCGGCCAAGTCCTCGGTGAGGCGCTGGACATCCTGGCGCAGCCGGCCCGTGCGCTTGGAGTCGAGCGGGGGCTGCATCACGGTGTGGAAGTGGTCGGGAGGCCTTTGAAAGATGGCACACGTCATGAGCGGTGCCCCGGAGCGAAGGGAGAGCAGGGCCGGCCCCGCTGGCAACGTCGTCTTCTCCCCGAAGAACTCGACCTCGACGCCGTTTCCTGTGACGTCCCGGTCGGCCAGCAGTCCAACGACGCGGCCCGAGCGGAGGGTGTCCAACAGCTTCATAGTCGTGTCGGGCCCCGGGGGCAGGACAGTCAGCCCGAGGGCGGCCCGCTGCGAGGTGAACCAGTCGAACAGCTCGGGAGGCTCCAGGAGCTCGCCGACCGTGGTCATCGGGTAGCCCTGCTGAGCGAGCCAGCGCCCCCCGTATTCCCACGAGCCCACGTGGGGAAGCGCGAGCACCACGCCACGGCCTCTCGCCATCTCCACCCGGAAGCGCTCGAAGCCGTCGATGCTGAAGCAAGACTCGATCTGGTCCCATCGCAGAGCGCCGACCCGCGCGGCTTCGACCCAGTAGTGCGCGTAGGAGTCGAACGCGGCTTCGACGACCCGCTCGACGGCGGCGTCGTCAGCGTCGGGCCCGAGCACCCGCCGCAGGTTGCTCCGCAAGAGCGGCCGCTTGTTGCGCCAGACCTGCGACATCGTGAAGCCAGCCGAGGAGGCGACGACGCCGGCAAGCGGTCTCGGGATGACCTGCAAGGCGGCTGCCAGGCCGCGATAGGTGAGGTACGAGGCCCGCTGGCGGGCAGTCGCCATCGTCGGCCCGACCGTGCTCGACTCGGCGACGCCTGCTGCGGTCAGCTACCCGTCCCGCGGTGACGGCGCTGAGCGGAGCGGGCACCGAGTCCTCGACGCTCCGTCCGTAGCCCGGAGCGACGTGCGCCCGATCGTTCCGTCGCGAGCACGCGGCGCAACCGCACACCGAGGGGCTCGATTCGCCTGCGAGCGCGGATCCGGCTCGCCGTGGCCGCCCGGCGCCTCGTCGTCGTCGTGCGCGGCTGACGCCAGGACCGCCAGCGGGACTCGACGCGTCCGCGCCGCCAGGGCCCCCGCGCGGCTTCGGTCGAGTTCGGCGTCTCCCGGCTCGCCTGCCGCCAGACCTTCACGAAGCGCTGGGCAGCGGTGAACACCGACAACGCCAGCAGGAGCGACAGCAGCGGCACGAGGATGATGTGAAGAGCCAAGGCGATCCCCAGCAGGATCAGCCGCTCGGCCCGTTCCATCAGGCCACCCTTGGCTTCGTAGCCGAGGGATTCGGCCTTCGCCCGCTCATAGGAGATGACGGCGCTGACACCGAGAATCGCGAACGGGAGCAGCGCCAGCCGCGGGTTGTGGCCCGAGGCCAGGTACCAGGCCATCCCGCCGAAGATGAGCGCGTCGGCGACGCGGTCAGCAACCGAGTCGAAGAAGGCGCCCCGCTTCGATGCGGTACCGGCCGCCTTCGCGACGAGGCCGTCGAGGGTGTCCATGAGGCCGCCGACCGTGAGCAGCACGACGCCGATCCAGAAGCGGCCGGTGCCGATCATCACGCCGGTGACGCCCGCCAGCAGGATGCCGACGACCGTGACCTGATTCGCAGTGATGCCCATGCGTACCAGGCGTCTCCCGACGGCGAAGCCCTTGCGGCCGGCGCCGGCCGGCGCCTGATCCTGCTCGGGAGACTCCGGCGGCTCGGGTGGCCCGGCTGCGTCCTCGAGCCCCGACAAGATCGGATCGGTGGTCAGTCCTGCGAGGTCGTCAACGGGGGCTTCCTCGTTGTCGCTCGCCGCTGACTGGCCCCGGCGGCCGTCGATCATCTCGCTCCTGTCTGGCGCTACCGCCTCTGAGAATACCAGAGCTGGTCAGCCATCCCCCGGGCTCTGCTTGCGAGCCGCCGGACCGGTAGGCTCCGAACCTGTCCAACGAGCGTGTCGGCCGGCGGCACCGCGGGTGAATCCGGTCGCGGGAACTGAGGAGGCGACGTGAACACTGTTCCGTCCGGGAAGATCCGCAACGTCGCGCTCATCGGCCACGGAGGCGCCGGCAAGACCACACTCGCGGAAGCCCTGCTCGTGGCCGGCGGCGTCCTGTCGCGACCGGGAAGGATCGAGGACGGCACCACGGTGTGCGATTTCGAGCCGGAGGAGGTGAAGAGGCAGATCTCGGTTTCGTTGGCGTTGGCTCCGTTTCTCTTTGAGGATTGCAAGATCAACGTGATCGACACGCCGGGGTACGCGGACTTCATCGCCGAGGTCGAGGCCGGGCTGTCGGTCGCCGACCTCGCCGTGCTGGTCGTGAGCGCGGTCGAGGGCGTCGAGGTCCAGACGGAGGTGACCTGGCGGCTCGCCGCGGAGCTCGGGATCCCAAGGCTCGTGTTCGTGAACAAGCTCGACCGCGAGCGGGCCGACTTCGAACGCACGCTGGACCAGCTCCGCGACCGTTTCGGCTCGGGTATCGCCCCTCTCGAGCTCCCGATCGGCCGCGAGGCCGAGTTCGACGGGATCGCCGACCTCCTCACCGACACCGCCATCACCTACAACGGCGGCAAGTCGTCGACGGGAGCGATCCCCGACGACATGTCCGAGCTCGAGCATCGGGTGCGCGAGGCCCTGATCGAAGGCATCGTCGTGGCCGACGACGACATGATGGAGCGGTATCTCGAAGGCGACGTCCCCTCCGCCGAGGAGCTGGAGAAGACGCTCGCACACGGCATCGCGTCGGCGAGCGTGTTCCCCGTCGTGTGCGGCTCGGCCCTGACCGGCGTCGGCATCGACCGCCTCGCGTCGCTCATCTGCGAGATCGGGCCGAGCCCGCTCGACCGCCCGGCGCTCTCGGTCAGGGCCGGCAACGACACGGTCCAGATCGCGCCGGATCCCGAGGGACAGCCGCTCGCCCGCGTCTTCAAGACGATCGCCGACCCGTTCGTCGGACGGATATCTCTGATGGAGGTGCTCTCCGGGACTCTTCGGCCAGACACGACCCTTTTCGACACTCGCAACCACGCCGAGGAGAAGCTGCACGCCCTACAGGTGATGCGGGGCAAGGAGACCCAGCCGATCTCGACAGCGCCCGCCGGCGACATCGTCGCGGTCGCGAAGCTGAGCGGGGTCCTCACAGGCGACACGCTCGCACCGAAGAACCAGCCGGTGGTGGCCGACGGCCCGAGGATCCCGACGCCTGTCCTCTCCATCGCCGTGCACCCGATGGCCAAAGGTGACGAGGACAAGCTCATGACCGCGATCCACCGCCTCCAGGAGGAGGATCCGGCGCTCAAGGTCCGCCGCGACGACGAGACGCACCAGACCGTGCTGTCCGGCATGGGAGACACCCACCTCCAGATCGTCTGCGAGAAGCTCAGCCGCAAGTTCGGTGTCGCCGTCGCGACCGAGCCCGTGCAGGTGCCGTACCGGGAGACCATCACCAAGGCGGCCGAGGCCGAAGGCAAGTACAAGAAGCAGACCGGCGGTCACGGCCAGTTCGGCGTGGCGAACCTGCGGGTCGAGCCGCTCGAGCGCGGAGAGGGCTTCGTCTTCGTGGACGCGATCGTCGGCGGCGCCATCCCCCGGCAGTTCATCCCCGCAGTGGAGAAGGGCATTCAGGAGGCGATGACCAACGGCGGCCACTTCGGCTATCCCGTCGTCGACGTGAAGGTGACCTGCTTCGACGGGAAGTACCACTCGGTCGACTCGTCCGAGATGAGCTTCAAGATGGCGGCGTCGCTCGGGTTCAAGGAGGCCCTGGCGGCGGCGGGGCCGGTGGTGCTGGAGCCGGTTTCTCGGCTCGAGGTGACGGTGCCGGCGGCGTACCAGGGCGACATTCTGGGGGATCTCAACTCGCGCCGGGGACGGGTCGTCGGCACCGAGGCCGGCGAGCGGGGCGAGCAGGTCGTGATCGCCCTCGTCCCCACCTCGGAGATCCAGCGTTACGCGACCGACCTTCGCTCACTCACCGGCGGACGGGGCCGGTTCACCGTTCGCCACGACCATCACGAGGTCGTCCCGGCGCCCATCGCCGAGCGGCTCGTGAAGCAGGCGGCCGCCGCCACATAGCCCTGGCGGCCCGCCGGCCGCCACCGGCCACCGGCCCCGCCGGCCACCGCCCCCCTCCCGGGGGGATCAGCTCGTCAGCGTGCCCCAGGCGCCGGCGACATCAGGATTCCCGGTCAGGTCAAGAGCGCCGAGGGCCTTCCTGTTCCAGCTGAAGAGGTACAAGTCGGACGCCGCGCCGACGAGCACCGCATCCGCCGGCCCCCGGCCCTCCCGCCAGCGGAAGCGGCCGGCCGCCACCTCCACAGTCCAAGCCGCAGGGTCGTCCGCACAGGCAAGGCACAGCACCCCGCCGAGCGACGCCTCGGGCGCCTCCGGCAGGTCGGTCGCGAGATGGACGGACAGCCACTCGTCGATGCCGTCGACGGCGAGATCGCGGTCGATCGGCGCCGGCACGCCGACCGAGAGCTCGGCATCGAAGCGGTGCACAGCCGTCTCGAGCGCCATGCGCCGTCCCACCCAGCGAGCCGTGAGATCCTCTCCCGACCAGTTCCAGCAAGGGTCAGCGGGCTCGCGGTCGACGAGCGCCTGGTCCAGCTGGGCGCAGGCATCCTCGAACCAGTCCAGGAGTCCGGAAGCGGGGGCCGCGTCGCCCGACTTCGGCTCGGTGCGGGCGTCCGGGTTGGCTGCCTCGAGCTGGGCCCGCCAGAACGTGAAGACGGTTCCAAGGTGCTGTACGAGATCGGACAGACACCATCCAGGGCAGCTCGGAACCGGTTCTGAGAGCTCGTCGCCGATCGCGTCGACGATGGAATCGCAATTGCCCGCGAACCCCGCTTTGTGCGTCTCGTAGTCGAGGCGATGATCCGTCACCGCGTCAGTCTGGCCCAGTCCCGGGCCCGGCCTGATCGCGTCCGGCGCGCCGCCACGGCCGACTCGGCCGTGACGACGGGCTCGGCGGCGTCGTCGCAAGTCCGCCCGGTATTCGCTGGGTCAGGCGGCCGGCGGCAGTCCGGATCTGCCGCACCGTCTCGGCAGCGTCGGCCACTTCGACGACGACGTAGCGGAAGCGCTCCCCCGAGCACTCCATCAGCACGGCGTTGCGCCCGAGGCCGATCGACCAGAAGGACCAGCCGTCGAGCCCGTGATAGATCCCGACCCGCCAGACACCCGAGCCGTGCTTGCGCCACTGGCGAAAGCCGGTCACCACATGCGCCCGGGCGATCGGGTCGTGATCGATCCGGACGATCGAGCTGAGGGGGAACGTGACCTTGCCTTTCGTCGCCAGAAGCCTCCGCCAGCCCTTCACCCGGACGACGACCCGATCGCCCTCGACGGTGCACACGGCCCAGACCCCCGGGGGTCGGCGCGACGGCAGGGGGCCGCCCGCTGCGACCGGATCGAATCCGTTCACGGCCATGTGGCGCGCAGCTTCGTCCAACTGTCGCCCAGGGTCTCGGGCAGGACCCGGACCGAGGCGATCGCGGTCATGAAATTCGTGTCCCCGATCCATCGCGGCACGATGTGGACGTGCAGATGGGACGGGATTCCGGCACCTGCGGCCCGACCCAGGTTCAAGCCGAGGTTCAGCCCCTCGGGGCGGTACGCGGCCTTGAGCGCCGCCACGGAGTCATGGACGCCCTGCCATAGCTCCGTCGCTTCCTCGCCGTTGAGCTCCTCGAGATCGCGGACATGCCTGACCGGCAGCACCATGATGTGGCCCGGCGCATACGGGTAAGCGTTCAGCAACGCGGCCACATATTTGCCTGTCCAGAGCACGTGCCTCACTTCGTCGGGCTCGTCGGAGCCCAGGATCCTGCAGAAGACGCAGCCCTCTGGGTCCGAGCCGGCGCCCGCCGAGCCGGCGCTGGCCGGGGCGCCCGCCGCGGCGGCGCCGCCGGCCGGGCCCGGCGCCTGCGCCGGTCCCAGCCTCCTTGTCCGCCCCCGCCACCGCGTGCGCATCCTCGAACGAGCTCACATAGCTCGACCGCCACCCCGCCCACAGGTGATCCAGGCTCACGGGACGGCCGTACTCCCGACACCCGACGGCGCCGCGGCGGGCGGGGCCGCTTCTGCCCGGAGTTGCTCGACGAAAGCATCGAGGAGGACGCCGCGCTCGGGCGTCTGCGAACCACGGGCGTTGACGCCGACGGTTCCTGCGGCGACATCGGCGTCGCCGACGACGAGGACGTAGGGCACCTTCTCCAACTTGGCCCGGCGAACCCTTCCGCCAAGAGGCTCGCCGGCATCCTCGGCCTCGGCGCGCACTCCGGCCGCAGCCAGGCGCGCCCGCACCTCTTGCGCGTAGGGCACATGGTCGTCGCGCACGGGAAGGACGCGGACCTGGACCGGGGAGAGCCAGGTCGGGAACGCGCCGGCGTAATGCTCGACGAGCACAGCGAGGAAGCGCTCCACCGAACCGAACAGCGCCCGGTGGATCATGACGGGGCGGTGCCGGCTGTTGTCAGCGCCGACGTAGTCGATCCCGAACCGCTGAGGAGTCTGGAAGTCGACCTGGATCGTCGACATCTGCCACGTCCGGCCGATGGCGTCGCGCGCCTGGACGGAGATCTTCGGCCCGTAGAACGAGCCGCCGCCTTCGTCGAGCACCAGCTCGAGGTCCATGGCGAGCGCGGCGCGGCGCAAGGCCTCGGTCGCCTCCTCCCATTCCTCGTCCGATCCGACCGCCTTCTCCTCGGGTCTGGTCGACAGCTCAAGGTAGAACTCGTCGAGCCCGAAATCCCGCAGCAGATCGAGCACGAAGGTGAGCAGCGAGTGAAGTTCGGTCGCCATCTGCTCCCGGCTGCAGAAGATGTGAGCGTCGTCCTGGGTCATCCCGCGCACACGGGTGAGTCCGTGCACGACGCCGGACTTCTCGTAGCGGTAGACCCCCCCGAACTCGAACAGGCGGAGTGGCAGCTCCCGGTAGGAGCGCTGGCGGCTGCGGAAGATGAGGACGTGGAACGGGCAGTTCATCGGTTTCAGGTAGTACCGCTGGCCGTCGTCGAGCTCCATCGGCGGGAACATGCCCTCGGCGAACCACTGCAGGTGCCCGGACGTCTCGAACAGCTCCGCCTTCGAGATGTGGGGAGAGTTGACGAACGAGTAGCCGGACTGCTCGTGGCGCGCCCTCGAGTAGTCCTCCATCACCTTGCGGATCAGCCCGCCCTTGGGATGGAAGACCGCCAGGCCCGAGCCGAGCTCGGGCGGGAACGAGAAGAGGTCGAGCTCGGCGCCGAGGCGGCGATGGTCACGCAGCTCGGCCTCCTCGAGGCGTTGAAGGTGGGCCGCCAGAGCCTTGTCCGATTCCCACGCCGTTCCGTAGATCCGCTGGAGCTGCGGCCTGTGCTCGTCGCCGCGCCAGTAGGCGCCCGCAACCCGCATCAGCTTGAAGTGGCCGAGCCGGTCCGTCGAAGGCACATGTGGACCGCGGCACAGGTCAACGAAAGCCGGCCCGTTCCGGTACGCGCTCACGGCGCCGGGGTCCCCGCCGACCTCCGCCGCGAGCTCGTCGTCGAGCTCCGCGACCGACTCGGCGACACGCTCGATGATCTCGCGCTTGTAAGGCTGGTCGGCGAAGAGCTCGAGGCCTTCGGATATCGTGTGCTCCTCACGTACGAACGGTTGCGCCTCGGCGACGATCGCCCGCATCTCGGCCTCGATCCGTGCCAGATCGTCCTCGCTGAAGTGGGCACCGCCAGGGAGCTCGAAGTCGTAGTAGAAGCCGTCAGCGATGGCAGGTCCGATGGCGTAGAGCGCTCCGGGCCAGAGCCGGATCACGGCCTGGGCCATCACGTGGGCGGTCGAGTGCCGCAGGACGTCGCGCCCCTCGGCCGTCTCAGCCGTGATGATCCGCACCCGGGCGCCGTCGGTCAACGGCTCGGAAAGGTCGACGAGGGTCCCGTCCACCTCCGCTGCGACCGACGCCGCCGCCAGGCGCCGCCCGATCTCCGCGGCGAGATCGGCGGTCGTCGTGCCGGCGGGGACGCTGCGTGAGGACCCGTCGGGCAGCCAGACCTTGATCTCGGTGACCATCGAAACCACTCCTTGTGCGGGCAGTCGCGAAAAGCGCTGCAAAGAAGCGATCAGCCTACCGAACGGCCCGCCGCCCCTCGTGGCCGCCGGGGCAAGTCAGGCCGGGGCAAGTCAGACGGTCACGCCGAGGAGCCCGGCGGCGGCGTCGACGCCGCGACCGGCATCGGCCTCCTCGTCGATGGCCTCGATGGCTGCCGGCGTGTCCAGGTCGTCGTCGAGCCTGTCACGCACGGCTTCGAGGGCGGCGTCGCCGGGGCCGGCGACCCGCCACCGATCGAGACGGTCCTCGGCTTCTTCGAGCATCGGGGCCTTCCATTCCCACGAGGTCCGGTACCGCTGCGACAGCAGGGCCAGGCGGATCGCCGCCGGATCGTGGCCCTCCTCCCGCAACCGGTGGACGAAGACGAGGTTGCCGAGCGACTTCGACATCTTCTCGCCCCCGAGGCGCACCATCCCGACGTGCATCCAGTGCCTGACGAAACGCGAACCCGTGGCAGCCTCGGATTGCGCCGACTCGCACTCGTGGTGCGGGAAGATCAGGTCACTGCCCCCGCCGTGGAGGTCGATGGTGGGGCCGAGCTCGCGCATGGCGAGCGCCGAGCACTCGATGTGCCATCCCGGCCTGCCCGGCCCCCACAACGACTCCCACGCGGGCTCTCCCGGCGCCGAGGGCTGCCAGAGGACGAAGTCCAGGGGGTCTTCCTTGAACGGGTCGTCGGGCCGACCGCCGTGGGCGGCGGCGAGCTCGATCATCTCGTCGCGCTCGAGATGGCTCACCTGGCCGAACCTGGGAAAGCTCGAGACGTCGAAGTACACGGCCCCGCCGGCCCGATAAGCGTGGCCCGTGTCGAGGACCATGCCGATGAACCCGAGGATGTCCGGGATCGCCGACGTCGCCCGCGGCTCGGAGAAGGCGGGCAGCAGGCCGAGCGCCTTCATGTCTGCGTCGAAGCGGACGATCTCCCCCGCCGCCAGGTCGAGGTAGTGCACGTTGAGCTCGCGCGCCTTGCGCAGGATGTCGTCGTCGACGTCGGTGATGTTGCGTACGCACAGAGTCTTGTGGCCCCGGTCGCGCAAGCGCCGCTGCAGGACGTCATAAGTGACGTAGACCGCCGCATGGCCGAGGTGGGCCGAGTCGTACGGGGTGATGCCGCAGGTGTACATCGTCACCACCTCGCCAGGCGTGAACGGGACGACCTCGCGGCGGGCGGTGTCGTACAAGCGCATCACGGACGGGCTCTCACGGGCGACGAGGCGAGCCGGGGGCGCTATCGGTCCGCAGGCCCGTGAGGCGGATGCTCGCGAGCGACCGATGGCGGATGTTCACGCCGGCGAGGACCGCCGTGAACGCTTCGATCGCGGCGGCCGCCGAGAGGGTGCCGGCGTCGATGCCGCGGCATCCGGGGATGCGGTCCACGAGCGCGATCGTCGCCTCGACGGCGGCGGGGTGATCCGAGCACACGAGGACGTCCGCCTCGAGCGGCTGCTCGAGGTTGGCAAGCCCGCGGGCCGGCAGATGATGGAAGGCACCCGCCACGAGGGCGCCCGGAGCGGCTAGCTGGACCGCGACGCACACCGAGCCGCGGGCGGGCACGACCGCTTCGAGATCGTCGCCCACCCTGACGAGCGCATTCGCCATCGAGACGACGACTCTGCCGCCGAGACGGCCGGCCAGCGCGGCGACCGTCGGAGCAGCTCCGTCCCACGGCGTGGCGACGACGACCAGGTCGGCCTCGCACGCGACCTCGTTCGAGACCCCGTGCAGAGGCAGGTCGAGCGTCGCCCACTTCGCACGCACCTCGGCCACGATCTCTTCGGCGCGTTCGGCCGACCGCGAGCCGACGGCGACCGACATGCCGACGGACGCCAATCTCGCCGCAAGAGCCTTGCCTGCCGGCCCGGTCCCCCCGAGGATGCCTACGTTCACCGGCTCTACCCTTGCACACCGGCGGCGGGCGGCTCGTGGGCCTCGGCCTCGCTGGCGTCGTAGCGGGCGAACCTCGGCATCAGCCAGGACACCAGGCCCACCCCGACGACACAGCCGAGCCCTCCCGAGACGACCGAGATCTGCGGCGTCGAGACTGCCGCGACGGCGCCAGCCTCGAAGTCGCCCAGGCGTGGGCCCCCCGTCACGACGGCGTTGTGGATCGACGACAACCTGCCTCGGAGCGCTTCCGGCGCCTCGAGCTGGAGGATCGTCCCTCGGAAGACCGCCGACACCACGTCGGCGGCGCCTGCGACCGCCAGCAGCACGAGGGCGGCGGCAAGCCACGGTACGAGCCCGAAGGCGGCGATCGAAAGGCCCCAGATCGTCACGGCGACGAGGACCGCCCTCCCTTGCTTGCGGACGGCGACGACCCAGCCCGTGAGCACGGCGCCGATGAGGGCGCCGGCTCCCGGTGCCGCGTAAAGGAGCCCGACCGTGGCAGCGCCCCCGTGGAAGCGGGTCAGACCGAGAGCGGGAAACAACGCCCGCGGCATGCCGAGCACCATCGCGTTCAAGTCGATCGCGAAAGTGCCCTGCAGCACTTGCCGGCCCTTCAGGTACCGGAGCCCCTCGGCGATGGAGCGCAGGCCGAAACGTGTGCCGCCGCCTTCGGGGCGCATCGCCGGGAGGCTGGCGACGGCAAGGAACGAGACGGCGAAGCTGGCGGCGTCGATCCAGTACACCGACGCGATACCGACCTGGCCGAGCAGCACTCCGGCGATCGCCGGCCCGGCCACCTGCCCGACTTGGAACTCGAGCTGCAGAAGTGCGCTCGCGCTCGCGAACATCGGCCGCGCCACGAGGTTCGCGAACACCGCCGCCCGGGTCGTGCTGTCCACGCTCGACACGGACGCTGAGACGGCGCTCAGCACGTAGAGAGGCCAGAGCGCCGCGTGCTGCGACAGGGCGTTCAGAGCCAGCCCGACGCTGCAGGCCGCCAGCACGAGCTGCGTCGCAAGCAGTACACGGCGGCGGTCGATCGCATCGGCGATCGATCCCCCGAACAACGAGCCGCCGAGGACCGGCACGATCTGCACCAGACCGATCAGGCCGACGTCGAGGGAAGAGTGGGTCAGCTCGAACACCTGATACGGGACCGCCACGACCGTGAGCTGGGAGCCGAGCGTGGTGACGAGGTAACCGCTCCAGAGTCGCCGGAACGCCTGCGACTGTCGCAGGGGTGCGATGTCGACAAGCACCCTGCGCCGAGCCATGGCCGAGAACCTACCGACAGCCTGGACGTCCACCCCTCCAACGATCCCGGACCGGACCGGCGCGGGATGATCCTGCCGGGCGCCGCTGTTGTATTTGAAGATGGGTAAGTCGCTTCGAATCGGAAACGTCAAGGGCGTCCCGATCCGCCTCCACTGGAGCTTTCCGCTCCTGGTTCTCCTCGTCCTCCTGGGGAATGGAGGGCGGACGACGGCGCGCTCGCTCGCCGACGGGCTGGCGTGGATCGCGGCGGTGTTCGTATGCATCGTGATCCACGAGCTGTCGCACAGCTTTGTCGCTCAGCGCCGCGGCTTCACTGTCCGCGACATAGTCCTGCTGCCTATCGGCGGCGCTTCGGAGATCTCCGGGCTGCCCGGAACGCCTGCGGACGAGCTCTCGATCGCCATCGCCGGTCCTCTGGCGAGCCTCGCCCTCGCGGGCCTGTTCGCGCTGGTCGGCTTTGCGGCCGGGGTGGCCCTCTGGCCCCCGGGACTCTTCGCCGGAGACATCCTCAGCCGTCTCATGTGGGCCAACCTGCTCCTCGCCGGCTTCAACCTGCTTCCGGCGATCCCGATGGACGGCGGGCGGGTGCTCCGCGCCCTCCTGGCCCGCCACCTCGGCGACCTCGACGCCACCGCGCTCGCCGTGCGCATCGGACGGTTCATCGGGCTCCTGATGGTGCTCGTGGGCCTGCGCTACGACCTGTGGCTCTCGTTCATCGGCGTCTTCGTGCTGCTGGGAGCAGGTGGAGAACAGCATGCCGCCGCCGTCCGCTCAGCCGTCGGGGGCCTCCGCGTGGCCGACCTGATGGTGCATGATCCGACGACCCTCGAGGTGAGCTTTCCGCTGTCGGCCGTGGCGCCCTTCCTGCAGGCGTCTCCGGGCCGGGTGCTGCCCGTCGTCGACCGTGGACGCTACGTGGGCCTCATTGCCGCCGACCGGCTCCCCGGACCTCCGGGTGCCGAGCTCGTCGGCGACGCGATGGATCGGGGCGCCCCCACACTCTCGGTCTGGGACCCTGTCTACCCGACCGCCGTGGAACATCTACCTGCCGTAGGCCGCCGCGCGGCCGCGGTGCTCGACAATGACCACGTGGTCGGCGTCGTGTACTCGGCGCACGTCGAGGCGGCGCTGCGTCGGGCGACCACGGCGCTCGGAGCTTCGACCGTCCGGCGCTGATCGGGCGGTCTCGCCGTATCGCCGCCCGCCCGGTCAAATCGAGCGGAGCTTAAGATCCGCCTCGAAAACGCCGATGACACCTCGTGTCCAATAGTCAACAGGGCGATGCACGTCGCGAGCGAGGGCACGGCATGAAACAGGGTTTCACCATCACGCGGACACTTGCGACTCACGACGAGTTCGAGGCGATGTTCGCCGCGTCCGTGGACATGATCACGCTGCACGAGCTCGACGGGACCGTAAGGCTGGCGTCCGAGGCCTGCAGAGCGATCCTCGGTTTCGAGCCGGCCGAGCTCATCGGCCGGTTGCCGGCGGAGACGTTCGTCTACGCGGAGGACGTGCCGCTGCTCACCGCCGCCATCGAGCGGCTGCGCAAAGGGCTCGAGACGATCGACTTCACGTTTCGTGCCCGCACCGAGACCGGCAGCCCGCAGTGGCTCGAGACGCGGATCAGTACCGTCCGTGACGGCAACGGCTCGGCAACCGGATTCGTGGCGGTCTCCCGCGTGGTGACAGATCGTCTCGAGGCCGAGCGGCTCCTGCAGACCCAGTTGGAGCGCTACCGCCAGATCGCCGACGCGGTGCCGGGGATGACCGTCTGGATCGTCGATCGAGCGATGCGGTGTCGTTTCGCCGCCGGGGCGGGTTTTCCTTCGCTCGGCATCGATCCGGCCTCGTGCTTCGACCGTCCGCTCGGCGAGATCCTCAGTGCCGATCGCCTCGCCGCCGTGCGCCCGCATCTGGAGGAGGCCTTCGCCGGCCGGACTTCGACAGAGGACGACCAGAGCGTTCCGAACCGGAATTTCTGGCTTCGGTACGTTCCCGTCGCCGAGACGTCCGGCGCGGTCGAGGAGGTCCTCGTCGTCGGCATGGAAGTCACCGATCGCGAGCAGACTCACGAGGCGCTGCGGCGCAGCGAGGCGAGCTTCTCGAGCGCGTTCGACAACTCGCCGATCGGCATGGCGATCACTGCCCCGGACGGTTCCGTGCTGCGCGTGAACGATGCGTTCTGCGCCTTCACGAAGCGCTCCCGTGGCGAACTGCACGGCGGCGCCTGGCTCGAGCTGACACATCCAGATGACCGCGAGTCGAGTCTGGAGCTCGTACGGCGCATGCTCGCAGGCGAGAAACGGACAGCCATGGTCGAGAAGCGCTTCGTGCGTCCCGACCACACCGTCGTCCACGCCATGATGAGCATCACCCTGGTCAGGGACGATCGGGGCCGGCCCTTGCATCTCGTCACCCAGGTCCTCGACATCACCGACCGGCGCCGGCTGGAGTCCTACCTCGAGGAGCTGGCGCTCCGCGATCCGCTCACGGGCGCCCACAATCGCAGGGCTTTCGACGTCGAGCTGTCGCGCCGGCTGACCGTCGAATCGGCAGGAGCGCCGAACGGGGCTGTCGTCATCTTCGACATCGACCATTTCAAGGAAGTCAACGACACCTTCGGCCATCACATCGGCGACGACGTCCTCCGGAACCTCGTCTCGGCGTGGCGCCAGCGGCTGCGGCGCAGCGACGTCCTGGCACGCACCGGCGGCGACGAGTTCGTCGTCCTGCTGGACGAGACCGATCCCGAGAACGCTCACGCGGTGGCGAGCGACCTCGTGACGCTCGCGGACCAGGCCATCCTGACCGTCACGGGCGTCGCCTCGTCGGTGAGCGCCGGGATGGCGCTCTTCCGCCAGGACGAGGATCCGGCTCAGCTGCTCCGCCGCGCCGACGATGCTCTCTATCTGGCGAAGAGGGCCGGGCGTGGGCGGCTTGTGGTCGACGAATCAGAATTGAGTTTCTGAGCCGGAGGCTATCGTCCAGCTGGTGGCCGACCTGTTCTCGATCGAAGGCAAGACGGCGCTCGTAACAGGTGGTTCCCGAGGTATCGGGCTCATGATCGCCCGCGGCCTGACCCAGGCCGGAGCGAACGTGTACATCTCCTCTCGCAAAGCCGACGTCTGCGACGCGGCCGCGACCGAGATTGCCGGCGAGGGCAAGGGGAACTGCATCTCCCTGCCGGCTGACCTCTCCACCGAGCCCGGGTGCCGGCACCTTGCCGAGATGCTGTCCGAGCACGAGGACCGGCTGCACATCCTGGTCAACAACGCCGGCGCTACGTGGGGCGCCCCGCTCGAGAGCTTCGACGACGCCGCCTGGGACCGGGTCCTGTCGCTGAACGTGAAGGGCGTCTTCCACCTGACCAGGTTCCTCCTGCCGCTCCTCGAGAACGCAGCCGCCGTGGACGATCCGGCACGCGTCGTCAACATCGGCTCGATCGACGGCCTCCGCGTCCCCCAACTGGAGACCTACTCGTATTCGGCCTCGAAGGCCGCCGTACACCAGCTCACCCGCCATCTCGCCAAGCGGCTGGCGCCGACGATCACCGTGAACGCGATCGCACCCGGTCCGTTCCCCTCGAAGATGATGGCGGCCACTCTCGAGACCTACGGGGACCAGATCGTGGCGAATGCCCCGCTCAAGCGGATCGGGCGCCCCGACGACGTGGCAGGCGCCACGATCTTCCTCGCGTCGCGGGCGGGCAGCTACGTGACCGGCGCGGTCATCCCGGTAGACGGCGGCATCGCGACGCTGGCGTGACTTGCGGCGAACGCCCCACGCGGCTCAGCCGGCTCGGCGGTTGGCAGGGGCGTCGCCGGTGGCGGCCCGCAGCCGGGCCCGCTTTGACTGGGCGGTCTGGCGACCCCGGCTGGCCTGGTCGAGCACGGACTTGCGCAGGCGCACGCTGGCGGGCGTCACTTCGACGCACTCGTCCTCGCGGATGAACTCGAGTGCCTGCTCCAGCGAGAGCAGCCTCGGCGGGATGAGGCGCACCAGCTCCTCGGCCGTCGAGGACCGCACGTTCGTGACCTTGCGCTCCCTGGTCGGGTTGATGTCCATGTCCTCGGAGCGGGCATTCTCCCCGATGACCATCCCCTCGTAGACCTCAACGCCCGGCCCGACGAACAAGGCGCCCCGATCCTGGAGATTCAAGAGGGCGTAGTTGGTCGTCAGACCTCGCCGGTCGGCGACGAGCGAGCCCGACGGGCGCGTGCGCAGCTCGCCGTGCCACGGCTCGAAACGGTCGAAGATGTGATGCAGGACCCCCGTGCCCCGGGTCTCGGTCAGGAACTCGGTACGGAAGCCGATGAGCCCGCGGGACGGCACCGAGTAGTCGACCCTCGCCCAACCCGTTCCATGGTTGACCATCTGGACGAGCCGGCCCTTGCGCAGAGGAAGCAGCTGGGTGACGACGCCGAGGAACTCCTCCGGCACGTCGATCGAGACGGCCTCGACCGGCTCGTGCAACTTGCCGCCGATCATCCGCGTCACGACCTGGGGCTTGCCGACTGTGAGCTCGAAACCCTCCCGGCGGAGCATCTCGACGAGGACGGCGAGCTGCAGCTCCCCGCGGCCTTGGACCTCCCAGGTGTCGGGACGCTCGGTCGGCAGCACGCGGATCGAGACGTTGCCGACGAGCTCGGCGTCGAGTCGGTTCTTGAGCAATCTGGCGGTGACCTTGTTCCCCTCGGTGCCGGACAACGGTGAGGTGTTGACCCCGATGGTCATGCCGAGGCTCGGCTCGTCGACCATGAGCACCGGGAGCGGCCGCGGGTCATCGGGATCCGAGAGGGTCTCGCCGATCGTCACCTCGGACAACCCGGCAACGGCGATGATCTCGCCTGGCCCCGCCTCCGCCGCATCTACGCGGTCCAAGCCCTCGGAGACGTAAAGCTCGGCGACCCTGAAGCGCTCGACGGTCCCATCGGCGCGGCACCAGGCCACCTGCTGGCCCTGCCTGATGGTGCCGTGGAGCACCCGGCAGATCGCGAGCCGCCCGACGTAGGGGGACGCGTCGAGGTTTGTGACCAACGCCTGCAGGGGGTGGCCGGGATCGAAGGTCGGAGCGGGAATGTGCTCGGAGATGACTTGGAAGAGCGGCTCGAGGTCCGTCCCCTCCACGGTCGGGTCCAAGGAGGCGTGCCCGGCCCTCGCATTGCAGTAGACGATCGGGAACTCGATCTGCGCCTCGTCCGCGTCGAGATCCAAGAAGAGCTCGTAGACCTCGTCGACTACCTCCTTCGGGCGCGCGTCCGGGCGGTCGATCTTGTTGACTACGAGCACGACCGGCAGACGCCGCTCGAGGGTCTTCCGCAACACGAAACGGGTCTGGGGCAGCGGCCCCTCGCTCGCGTCCACGAGGAGGAGCACCCCGTCCACCATCGCCAGTGCCCGCTCGACCTCCCCGCCGAAGTCAGCATGGCCGGGCGTGTCGACGATGTTGAGCTTCACCCCTCCGTGGCGGACGGAGGTGTTCTTGGCGAGGATCGTGATCCCCTTCTCCCGCTCGAGGTCCATCGAGTCCATCACTCGCTCGTTGACCTCTTGGTTGGCCCGGAAGACGCCCGACTGCCACAGCATCCCGTCGACGAGCGTCGTCTTGCCGTGGTCGACGTGGGCGACGATGGCGAGATTGCGGAAGTTGGCGCGCGAGAGCATGAGGGATTGGAACTCCAGAGAAGGGACGCGGCACAGGCCGGGACCTTCAGTCTACCGCCTCAGCGGTAGAAGACCTCTGCTACCTCGACGAGCTTGTGGGGGACCCTCTTCGGTTTCCCGCTGCCCACCGCCTCGGAGAGCGGCACCCGGACGATCTCACCCGCCTGCAGGGCGACCATCTGGCCGAAGGCACCGTCGTGGACGGCGTCGATGGCGGCCATGCCGAACCGGGTCGCCAGAACCCGGTCGAATGCGGTCGGCGTCCCCCCGCGCTGGACGTGGCCGAGGATCGTGACCCGCGACTCGAAGCCGGTGCGATGCTCGATCTCGCTCGCGAGGAGATTGGCGATGCCTCCGAGCCGCTCACGACCGTAGATGTCGACCTCGCGTCCGGGCGCCGCGATCGTCCCGGGCTTCGGCAGGGCGCCTTCGGCCACGACGACGATGGAGGCGTAGCGGCCCACCGCATGCCGGCGGACGAGGTCGGCGCAGATGGCGTCGATGTCGAACGGCTCCTCCGGGATGATGATCTCTGCTGCGCCGCCGGCGATGCCGGCGTAGATCGCGATCCAGCCGACATTGCGGCCCATCACCTCGCAGACCATTACCCGGTCGTGAGCCTCTGCGGTCGTGTGGAGCCGGTCGATCGCATCGGTCGCGATCTGGACGGCGGTGTGGAAGCCGAACGTGACCTCGGTAGCGCTGATGTCGTTGTCGATCGTCTTGGGCACGGCCACGAGCGGGACGTGGTTTTCCTGGAAGAGGCGTAGAGCCGCCCCCAAGGTGCCCTCGCCTCCGATGACGACAAGGGCGTCGACAGCGGCGAGATTGCGCATGGCCGATTCCACTCCGCCCGCGACCTGCTGAGGGCTGACCCGTGAAGTGCCGAGAATCGTGCCCCCCCGAGGCAGGATGCCGCGGCACCGCTCGCTGTCGAGCGGGAGCGTCAGGCCCTCCACCACCCCGCGCCAGCCGTCCGCGTATCCCACGAACTCGTCGCCGTGGAACGATTCGCCCTTCCGGACGACGGCGCGGATGACGGCATTGAGCCCGGGGCAATCACCACCGCCGGTGAGCACGCCGACTTTCATGGCGATCCGACGCTGCTCAGCGCTCGCGCCGCCAAGTCCCGACCAACACGGCGCCGTAGCGGAAGCCGTAGAGGAGGTTCGTCCCCTTCTTCGACTCGCCGGATGCTCGCTCGTGCCACACCGTGGGACGCTCGTCCACCCGCCAGCCCCGCTTGAGCGCGGTGATCAGCAGCTCGGCGGTCTGGTACTGATCCTGCTCGAGCCGGTCCTTCACGTCGGCGAGCATCGTCACGCGCAGGGCTCGGAAGCCGTTCGAGGTGTCCGTGAGGTGGGCGCCTGTCAACCGGTTCATGAGCGCCGCGAAGAAGACGACGCCGACCTGGCGGTACCGATCCGCCGTCTCGTCCACGCCGAGGCGGCGCGAGGCCACCACGAAGTCGGCTTCGTCGTCCACGAGCGGCTGCAGCATCTGCGCCAGCTCGGTCGGATCGTTCTGGCCGTCGGCGTCGAAGGTGACCACGTACTTTGCGCCCAGGCTCACGCACAGGTCGTAGCCGACCCTGAGCGCCACTCCGTGCCCGAGGTTGACCGGGAACACGAACGTGACGGCGCCGCCCTCGATGGCGACTCGAGCTGTGTCGTCCTCTCCCCCGTCGACGATGACGAGGGGCGTGACCGCCAGTCCGCATGCCTCCTTCGGCACGCGCCGCAGCACGTCACCGATGTTCGCCTCCTCCTCGTAGGCGCAGATCAGGGCGACGACCGGCGTCAGCTCGAGGCCGGGGTAACGCTCGTCGAAGTCCTTGCGTGCGAGGTCGATGACGAGGCGCTGCAGCGCCCGAAGGCGCGCGTGCTGGCGGTCCGAGACGTTTGCCATACCGCGATCATCCTTCCACCTGGGCGGGGAAAAAGTAACATCCACGGCCATGAGTCGCCTCGCAGTCATCGGTGCCGGCTACGTGGGTCTTACCACTGCGGTGTGCATGGCCCATCTCGGGCACGACGTGCACTGCACGGACGTGTCGGAAGAGCGGATCGCCATGCTGCGGTCACAAGAGATGCCGAACCACGAGAAGGGCCTGGTCGACCTCCTGCGGCAGGGTATCGACGCCGGGAGGCTCTCGTTCTCGACCGACAACGCGGAGGCGGCCCGTTCCGCCGAATTCACGTTCCTGTGCGTGCAGACTCCTCAGGGCAGCGACGGGCGGGCCGACATGAGCTTCATCGAACAGGCGGCCAGGGAGATAGGCCCGCACCTGCCGGCCGGCTCGATCGTCGTCAGCAAGTCGACGGTGCCCGTCGGTTCCACCCACGTGGTGGAGCGGGCACTGGAGCGGTCGGACGTCACCGTCGCCTCGAACCCGGAGTTCCTGCGGGAGGGGTCGGCCGTGCACGACTTCCTCCACCCCGACAGGATCGTCATCGGCGCCGCCGACGAGTCGACGGCGATCAAGATCTCGTCGCTCTTCCTCCGGATCAGCGCGCCCCTTGTGGTGACGGACCCGCCGACGGCGGAGACGATCAAGTACGCCTGCAACGCATTTCTCGCCACGAAGGTCTCGTTCGTCAACGCCATCGCCGCCCTGTGCGAGGCCGTCGGGGCCGACGTGCGCCAGGTAATCCTCGGCATGGGCTACGACCCCCGGATCGGATCCGAGTTCCTACGCCCCGGTCCCGGCTGGGGGGGCTCCTGCTTTCCGAAGGACACCGCCGCGCTCATCCGCATCGCCGAGAACGCCGGCTACGACTTCGGGATCTTGAAGGGCGTCATCGCCTCGAACGAGGACCAGCGCCAGCGGGTCGTTTCGAAGACGCTGCGAGCGGTCAGTGGATCGGTCGCCGGGAAGACGGTCGCCCTGTGGGGGCTCACGTTCAAGGCGCTCACCGACGATCTGCGCGATTCACCGGCCCTCGACATCGCGCGGCTGCTCACCGAGAAGGGGGCACGCGTCCAGGCGTACGACCCGACCGTCACCCAGGCGATCGACGGGCTCGTGATCTGCGACGATCCCTACGCCGCCTGCGCCGGCGCGTCGGTGCTCGTGCTCGCGACGGAATGGGACGAGTTCCGCTGGCTCGACTTCGCCAAGGTGCGAGAGCAGATGGCCACACCGGCGGTCGTCGACGCGCGCAATCTGCTGGAGCCGGCGATGCTCCGGCACCTCGGCTTCACATACGAGGGAATCGGCGTCGTTTGAGCCGGGTCGTCGTCACCGGTGGCGCAGGCTTCGTCGGGTCGCACTTGTGTGAAGCGCTCCTGGAGCGCGGCGACGAGGTCGTCTGCGTCGACGACCTCTCGAGCGGGCGGACGGAGAACCTGCACGAGGCGAAGCGCAGCAGCGTCTTCGAGCTCGTCGTGGCGGACGTCTCCGAGGGGCTTGCGATCGCGGGACGTGTCGACGCGGTCGCGCATCTCGCCAGCCCCGCCTCACCGCCCGAGTACCTGGAGCGGCCGCTGCAGACGCTTGCGGTCGGCAGCCGGGGGACTGAAGCGGCTCTCGACCTTGCGGCTGAGCACGGGGCCCGTTTCCTGCTTGCCTCGACGAGCGAGGTCTACGGCGACCCGCTCGTCCATCCACAGCCCGAGTCCTACTGGGGCAACGTCAACCCCATCGGGCCCCGAAGCGTGTACGACGAGGCGAAGCGGTTCGCGGAAGCGCTGACGATGGCGTACCGCCGGGCGCGCGACGTCAACACGGGCATAGTGCGCATCTTCAACACCTACGGACCGCGCCTGCGCGCCAGCGACGGCCGCGTCGTGTCGAACTTCGTCACCCAGGCACTCACCGGGGCGCCGCTCACCGTCTATGGAGACGGCAGCCAGACGCGGAGCTTCTGCTACGTGGACGACCTCGTGCGGGGACTCGTCTTCATGCTCGACTCGGACACGAGCGGCCCGGTGAATCTCGGTAACCCGGTCGAGCACACCATGGTCGCGCTCGCCGAGCTGATCCTCGAGATCACCGGCTCCCGGTCCGAAGTCGTCAGGAGGCCGCTGCCCGTCGACGACCCGGTCAGGAGGCGGCCGGACATCTCGATCGCTCGGGCGGCTCTCGGTTGGGAGCCGACGACGAACCTTCCCGATGGCCTCGGCTTCACGATCGAGTGGTTCAGGTCGTCGCCCGAGGTCGCCGGCCGCACTTATGAGCTGGGGGTCTAGTTGGGTAGCCGGGAACCGGGACTGACTAAGGTAACGCCCGTGCCGGGGACCGCGGAGTGGGAACCGGTCCTGGTCGTATATCCCGACAAGGGCAACTTCTTCTACGAGACGCTCGCTCGCCGGCTTTCCGTCGCCGCCACCTCGATCCTCTCCGATCAGGGCCAGATCCGTCTCGAGCCGGCTTCGGCGCTCGGCGATCTGGACGAGGATTGGCTCGCGACCTCGACCGCGCTGGTCGTGAACCCGGCTGAATGTGCCCTGTCCGGGGCGGACGGGCTCAAGAGCCTCGCGGTCGCGCGCCACAGGATCGCGGTCTTGGCCGACCACGTCCGGACGAACTGGTTCGCGAAACAATTCGACGCCGGCCTAGAGATCGATGCGATCATCGACGTCGGCTTCGTCCGTCAGGAGCACGACCACCCGTCGGGCGTGCCGTACATCTTCCTCTACAACGCGCCGCTGCACGACGAGGCGGACCAGATCAAGCGGCAGGTCCCGGGCGAGCGCCCCCTGACGTGGGCGCTGGTCGGCCATGCCACCTCCGAGCGGGCCGCGCTCGCCGACGCTCTGATGGAGGATCTAGGCCCGAGCGGCTTCGTCTTCCTGCCCTCGCTCCGCCCCGTCCGCGCCCATGGAGGGCTGCTGAGCCCTGCCGCCCTCGACCGTCTGCTTTCGTCGACGTCGTGCTATGTCTGGTGCTCGCATCATCGATGGGCGTACTACGAGTCGTTCCGGTTTCTCGACGCGATGCTCGCCGGCGCCGTCCCGTGCAAGATCGAGGCCCGGCACTTCGATGCCCTCGCCGGCGTGCCGAACATCTATCGGTCCGTGGAGGACCTCGGCGAGCAACTGCTCGATCTCGGTCCCGAGCTCATGTTCGATGCCGCCCGCCAGCACTACCTCGCACAGGGAACTCTGGGGGAGCACCTGGCGCGGGCCCTCGCTCGTGTCTGAGCTCCTGGCGGACCGTTCGCTCGGCCAGGTACCCGCCGCGGAGAAAGAGGCCGGGGTAACCATCTTCATCCCGAATTGGAACCACCAGTCATTCCTGGCGCGGTCGGTGGCCTCGGCGCTCGCGAGCGTCCAGGCGCTCGAGGAGGCCGGCCACGCCTCCGAGGTGATCGTCGTCGACGACGCGTCCCGCGACGGATCGCAGCGGCTGCTGCGCTCGATCGCCTCCCATGTGGGCGAGCGGCGGTTCGGCACGGTGTTCCTGCCGACGAATCTCGGCCTGACGGGCGTCCGCAATCTCGGACTGCAGCTGGCTCGCTACCGTAACGTGCTGTTCCTGGACGCCGACAACGAGCTCGTGCCGGCGGCGATCCCGGTGCTCTACAGGGCGTTCCGGATGACAGAGGCGGCACTCGTGTACGGCAATCTCATCGACATCGACCGCGGCAAGGCGGACGCACTCCGCTCGAACGAAGTCGCCCAGCTCACGCTCACGATCGACAATTACATCGACGCCCTCGCCCTCGTCGATGCCGCCCAAGCCCTGGAGATCGGCGGCTACGTCACCGACCGGTCGCTCGACTATTGGGCGGACTGGGAGTTCATCCTCCATCTCATCGCCGAAGAGCGAGACCTGGTCTTCGTCCCGATTATCGTCGGCCGCTACTACAAGCTCCCCTTCTCGATGATCGGTGAGTCCGCCCAGCGGCAAGGCGCTGACCTGCGCCGCATGCGCCGCATCTTCAGCCAGACCGGCACGCGCGAGTGGGACCACCGTCGCGTCGGCCGCATCTATCATCCCGATGTCGGCTACCTCGACGAGGACTGGTGATGATCGACGAGAAGACGCTGGCGCCAAGTTCGCCCTTCGACGTGACCCAACCGCTGGCCCTGCATCGCGCACTCGACAGCTACATCTCCGTCGTGCACGAGATCTGCCCCGGGGTGCCGCGCGAGATCCTCGACATCTGGACCCTCGCCCCCGTCGACGCGCTGGCGGTCTCCGAGCTTCTCGCGAGCGTCGGGCGGCCGGTCACCGTCTTCGACGTCGGGACGTTCGTGGGCGGATCCGCCTTCTTGTTCGCCTGTCACCCGGCGGTGGTGAGAGTGGTCAGCATCGACCCCAATCCGCTCATCGCCGACGAGATCAACGACAAGCGGGCCACGCTCGGGACCTGGCTCGACGCGATCGAGAACACCGAGCTCCGCGTGCAGGACGTCGCCGCCCTCGCGCTGGCGCGCTTTCCCGAGGTGGCCGAACGCATCGATCTGCGACTGGGCCACCTCGGCGCGCCGAGCGACCTCGTATCTGCCCAGCTGACCGCGTCGGTGCCGCTGCCTGTTCCCGACGACGGCGCGAGCCAGCTGATCGTCTTCGTCGACGGCGGGCACACGGCCGACGCCGTCTACGAGGACCTGCGTGAAATCTTCCGGCAACGTCCGGACGCCGTCGCCGTCCTCGACGACTGCCGGTACGCGTGGGGGCCGTTCGTGCAGGCCGGCGTCGCCCGTTTCCTCGACGAGCGATCAGCACAGGGCGACGAGCATCGCTTCCGACTCCTCGCGGACGTCGCGCCATCGCTCGGCCGGGCCAACCTCGGGACGGTCTACAAAGCCCACGAGCCGCTTCTCGAAGACATCGTCTGGGCGTTCGCGAGGCGATTCTCCAAGCGGATGGACCTGCTGAGGCTGCTCGAGCGCGAGGACGAGCTCCTCCAGCTCCAGACTGCCAGCCTGATGGAGCTCGAGACGGCCCGCGAACGGACCGAACATCTCGAGGCGGAGATCAAGCACGTCGGAAAGGAACTGATTGCCTGCAGGGAGCGCGTGGTCGACTTGGAGCAGAGCACTTCGTGGCGCGTGACCGCACCGCTCCGGCGGGTAAGGAAGCCACGCGGGGGCTAGCGCGTACCTGCCGGCCCTAGTGCACGGGGGTGCTGGCAGCCAAACGGCGCTGGACGCGCCTCTCCACGGCGGACTCGTACGACTCGACCGCCTGAACGACGAGCGCCACGCTCGTCGCCGTGACGAGGAACCAGTTCCACCGGAACGTCTCGCCCATCGCCGCAACGGCGAACGTGAGCGTGTAGACGAACGCCGCCAGCTCCATGAAGCCGACGATGCGTACCTGGAACGACCGGCGCCTGCGGATCAGGCTCCAGCCCAGAAACGGCGCGATCAGCAAGTAGATCCAGGCTCTCGTGAATATCCCCCCACGTAGCCCCGCCGTCGCGAACGAGCTCAGGTAGGCGAGCACGAATCGGTCGAGCACGGGAAACGCCAGATGCAGACCGAGCGGGTTCTTGTCGATGCCCGGGTGATACGGCGCCCAGGAATTCGTGTTCCAGTCGATCTCGGCCATCCAGAGGTTCCATCGTGCGTGGAAGTACCCGACCGGATGGTGGATGATCGCCTGTTCCCAGGCCTTCTCGAGCTGGTGGTAGGCGGGCGCCTTGGCGTAGGTCACGAGGGGATGACCGGCGCCTTCGACGAGCGGGATGACCGTGCCCGGCGTGTAGTACCGGCGCAGCACGGTGAGGCTGTGCGCAGGGAAGATCGACCGCGGGATCAGGTCGACGCCTTCCCGGAGCGAGATTCCGGCGAGATCCTGCTCGAACAACTCCTGCTGCGGATAGACGTGGACGGCTCCGATCACGTCGTAAGTGAGCACCGACTGCGATTCGTAGAAGACGCCGAACACGACGACGGTGAGGAGCGCTATCACCACCGGGCGGCCCCAGCTGCGGCGGTGCTTTGCCCGCTTCACGATCACTTCCGGCGTGGCGGGCACGTCCGGCGTGGCGGGCACGTCTGGCGTAGCGGGCGCGCCCGCCGAGGCCGGCCCAAACGACTCGGGCCTCGAGATCATGAGGAGGGCGATCACCACGCCCGGTATCAGGGCTGGGATCGCGTTCTGGCGGGCGGCCATGGCGAGCCAGACCGACACGAGCGAGACCACCGCCCACACGCGCCGCGCTCGGTTCGACGAGCGCGCAGCCCGCACGAGGAGGGCGTAGGTCATGAGTGCCGTCGAACCGAACCACACGTCGCGTTGGAGGGCGGTCAGGTAGCCGAGAACCGGAGGAAAAACGGCGATGCCCATCGTCGCGAGCACCGCCCACCAACGGGACAGGCGGACCCGTAGCAGCTGGTAGATCGCGACGAGCGCCACGAAGATCGTGCACTCGAGGACGACTCCCGGCCCACCGCCGAGCTGGAAGAGGCCCCGCATCATCCAGTCGATGATCGGGGACCACCAGTCGGTGAAGCGCCCGGTCTGGGCCTCCTGTATCTGCTTGAGGGCGTCGGCGTCGAGGTGGCCGGGCCACACGAACAGGGACATCAACATGCTGAAGCCGAAGAGCACGACGATCGGCGCCCACCGATTGCGGGCGAAGGCGCCCCCAGCGGCGGAGAGTCGGGCGCCGCCGCGCGGCCTCTTGGCTCTCCGAGCCGGCGCCGGCGGGCGGTCAAGGTGGGGGTCGGCCCGCGACACCGGGTCGCCGGCCGGGACTCCGGCCAGCAGTTCCTCGAGTTCCACGTTCTCTACGCCCGTGTGTGCCGGATGGGGAGAGCTGGGCGGTACCTCGACTGCACGACGGGTGATGCTATCGGGTCGCACGGCTACAACCCGGTTCGCCAGCAGATGGAGGCGTCCGGTGCTTCGCGAATCGCACGCCGAGCCCAGGAACCGTGTCCCACCCGCGCGCCGTGCATATGATTCTCGCCTAGTGGCACGTTTACGGCTGGTCCCGCCCCAGCTGGACCCGCTCATCTCCTGCCGCAGTCCAGAAGCTGTGTCGCTTGCTTGCCTCGTCGGCGGACTGTGAGCACCGCCCTTCCCCAACGCGTCTGTGTCCTCGGCGGGACCGGCCTCCTCGGCGCGGCGGTTGCCGCGCAGTTCCGCGATGCCGGGAGCAAGGTCACGATCGTCGCCCGCCACCCGTTCGCGCCCGGGCGCCAGGTCGAGGGGTGCGAGGCGATCGAGGGAGATGCCGCGAACGCCGAGCTCCTCGCCGAGGTCGTCGAGCAGGTCGATCACATCGTCTATGCGATCGGCTCATCGAACCCCGTTGAGTCGAACCTGGACCCGCCGGCGGACGTGGCGCGCACTCTGCCACCGTTCGTGCAGCTGCTGGAGTCGCTCCGGCGAAGGCCCGAACCGCGCCTCACGTTCTTCTCCTCCGGGGGGACCGTCTACGGCGAGCCCGCTCGAATCCCCGTGTCGGAAGACGCGAGGTGCGAGCCCATCACGTCTTATGGGGTCACGAAACTGTGCGCGGAGCACTACATCGGCATGTACCGCCACCTCTACGGCATTCGGGCCAACATCCTGCGGGTCTCCAACGCGTACGGGTCGCGCCAGCGAGCCGAACGCGGCCAGGGCGCCATCGGAGCCTTCCTCAACGCCGTCAGGGCGGGCGAGACGATACGGATCTTCGGCGACGGGACCGTCGTCCGCGACTACGTGTACGTCGACGACGTCGCGCGGGCCACGGTCGCCCTCGCCGAGCGGGGGTCAGCCGCGTCCGTCGTGAACGTCGGGAGCGGCACCGGTCATTCGCTCTTGCAGCTGATCGACGTCGTGCGCTCGACGACCGGGATCGACCCCGTCGTGCAGTTCGGTCCACCACGATCGTTCGACGTGCGCTCGATCGTGCTCGACGTGTCCCGCCTCGCCTCCCTCGTCGACTGGAGCCCGACGACGCTCGAGGAAGGCGTCGCCATGATCTGGGACCGATCTGAGAGGAGATGGGAGGCCGCCGGCCCATGACGGCCTGGGGATGGATCGACGCGCCCGAGGATGGGGCCGTCGTGGCGATCGAGGACCTGCATATCACGGGGTGGGCGATCTGGGACGGCCATCCCGCTCAAGGTGTCGTCCTGTTCCTGGACGACCAACCCGTCGGCGCCGGGCCGACCGGCGTGCGAAGACCCGATGTTGTCCGGGCTCTCGAGCCCCTAGGCGTCGAGCACGCCGAGTACGCCGGGTTCGCGTTCGACGTCGACACCGCGCAACTGGGCTTCCTTTCGCCAGAAGACGAGCCGAGAGAGCACGACGTGAAGCTCTCTCTGGCCGCGATCGGACCGGACGGCTACGAGCCGTTGGCGCTCCCCGAACGAACGGTCCGCCTGCTTGTCCCAGCTCCCCCCTACGGGGGCCCGAGTCTGCTCGGCTTTGTGGACCAGCCGGTGCCGGGCGTCCCCGTGCTGCCGGGCAAGGTGCACGTGCGCGGCTGGGCGGTGGTGAACGGACGCCCGGCGATCGGAGCCATCGTGCACGTCGACGGCCGGCCGACTGCGTTCGGCGCCGTCGACGAGTGCCGCAAGGAGATCGCCGAATACCTCAAAGACCCTGAGCTGACGCAGTCCGGGTTCAACTGTTTCTTCGACACCGAGGAGCTGGCCGAGGACCCAGTCGACGAATTCGAGTTGGTCGTCTCCGCCATCGGCGAGGTCATTCCCGGGCGTGCACAGTTGGGGCTCGCCGTCCAGGAGCTTGGCCGGTTGACGGTCGCCGTGGACCGCCGCAAACCCGAGGAAGAGGCTCTCACCGGCTGGATCGACACGCCGACGGGCGACATCGCCCTAGACCGCGCACCGCTCGTCGTGCGCGGATGGGCGGTCGCGTCGTCGGGACCGGTGGCGGCGGTGGAGATCTTGGTAGACGGGGAGTCGCACGGCTTGGCTCGTATCGGCATTCCCAGACCCGACCTCGCCCAGTTCCTGTCGGAGGAGTTTGCTCCGGTTGCCGGTTACGAGCACCTCGTCGATCTGAGCGAGCTGCCGGACGAGGCGCGCAAGGTCACGATTCAGGTCGTCGTGACCGACCTCAACGGTGCCAGTTCCAAAGTAAACCGATCCTGTCGATTGAACGCCCGCCCCGACACCTCCCGGCAGCCGGCCACGGCTCCCGAGCGCCAGGCCCAACTCGAGGAGCGCCGCGCCCGTATCGCCCAGAGCCGTGCGAGCGCCGTCTCGGCGAACGGCTCCGGACCCGCGGGAACGGATCGCTTGAACCTGCTCGTCGTCACGCACGAGCTCGGCCTCGGCGGAGGCCAGCTCTGGCTCTCCGAGCTGCTGGAGCGCTCCGGGGCGGGCCGGGAGTACGACTGCACGGTCCTCGCGCAAAAAGGAGGCGCGCTCCACGCCAAGCTCGAGCTACTCGGCATAAATGTGCACGTCACCAGCCTCTTCCCGACCGACGACGCCGATTCCTACGAGGGCAGGATCTCAGAGACGCTCATGCTCGCCCAGAAGTGGGGCGTGAACGCCGTCCTGGCGAACACGATGACGTCGTTCGCGGGTGCCGACCTCGCGGCACGTCTCGGTCTGCCGTGTGTCTGGGCGATCCACGAGAGCTTCGCCCCCTCAGTCTTCTGGTCGCTCGCCTACGCGCCCGACAGTGTCGACCCGCTCGTGCGCCAGAGGGTGGAGGAGCTGCTCGAATGGACCCCGGCCGTCGTGTTCGAGGCCGAGGCGACGAGGAAGCTGTACCTCGAGATCGTGCCGCCCGAGCACGCCCTGGTGGTGCCTTACGGGATCAACACCGCAGTCATCGAGGACTATCGCGCCGCAGTGACGCGTCCCGATGCGCGCCGGCTCCACGATTTCGCCCCGAACCAGCGCGTCCTGCTCGTGATGGGAACGACCGAACCGCGAAAGTCGCAGATCGTTCTCGCAGAGGCCTTTGCCCGCGTTGCCGAGGATCATCCCGAGGCGCTGCTCGTGTTCGTCGGCGACAACGGGACCCCTTACGCGCGGGCGCTCCGGCAGTTCGTGGAGGCGTCCGGGGCGGCCAAGCAGATCCGGCTCGAGCCCGTCACGGCCGACACTTATTCGTGGTACCGGTCTGCAGACGTCCTCGTGAGCGCTTCGGACGTCGAGTCGCTCCCCCGGTCGTTCCTGGAGGCGATGTGCTTCGGCCTGCCCGTGGCTGCGGCGTCGGTGTTCGGCATCCCGGAGCTGATTCAAGACGGAGGGACCGGGTTCCTCTTCCGGCCGAGGGACCTCGGGGCCATGGTGGACGCGGTGCGGCGGGTGCTCTCGACAGACTCCGACGACCTGCTGGCGATCGCGAATGCAGCACGCGCCAACGCACTCGAACGGTACGACTCGGCCGGCTATGTGCGGAACATCATGTCCTTGCTCAAAAAGCAGTTCTCCGGACGACCCGAGCTCGAGGTCTGAGCGTCGCTCAGCGACGTAACAGCACTTCGAGGTAGGGGCTCTGGCCTGCGTTCTGCCCGACATAGAGCCGGACCGGGTCGGGCCGGAAGAGGCGGAAGACCGCCGGCGTCATCTGCAGGGCTGCCGACCCCTGATTGAGCACCGCAACCTGGCCGACCGCGTAGGGGCTTCCGGGTGCCGCCGGCCGAACGTAGAGGGCGACGTCGTAGGCGCGCAGGTCCGCGATGAGCGCCGCCGGCGAAGCTGCCGCGTACAGAACCTTGAACTTGAACGGGTCGTCGCGCACGCGTGCGTAGTAGCCGAGGTCGTTGACGTTGGCGTCCGCCTGGTTCTCGAGGATGGCGACGGTGAGATGCCGGTGCCTGTGCCCCGGCTCGCTACTCACCGACTCGAGGTAGCGCTCGATCGTGAGGGTGTAGTTCGTCGCGACGGGGAGGCCGGCGAGGCCGTCGGGGCCCCGGAAATTGATCGTCACGGCGCCCGCGGGAGTGGTGAGGTACACGAACGCCGGCAGCAGGGGCGGCGCGTAGCCCGGAACGTTCGCCTGCAGGGTCTGCGTGAGCAGGATCAGCACCGCCAACGTGAGGGCGGTATAACGAACCACCGTGGGGCGGAGGGCGGCGATAAGCCCACCGCCGATGACCGCCAACGCCGGGTAGCCCGTGAAGGCGTAACGGGCCGTCTGGTTGACGTTGGCCGTCGCAACGAACAGCGGGATCAGGAACCACGAACCGACGAACACCGCCACACCGAGCGTCTTGACCCGGCTCGACCAGTCGATGTGCTCGCGCAGCCATCCCACGAACCGCGGCAGGCTCGCCAGCCCAACCGCGACCACGAGCAGCACCGCCAGCCACGACAGATCGGCACCATTGCTCAGAAGAAACGAAGCCACGTGCCGAGGACTCAGCGGGTCACTCACGGCTCCGGCAAGAGGCTCGATCTGTGCGCGCAGATAGTCGTAGGTCGGCCCCCAGCTCGGCACGTACCACAGTGCGACGGGGACCGCGGCGACGGCCAGGCTGAGGCCGATGTTGGTCAACGGGACTCGGGCGGCGGCACGCCATCCGCTCCAGCGGGCATCCGCCGCAATGCCTACCGCGCAGGCGATGAGCGTCACGATCACCGGACCGCCCAGGGCGACGAAGTAGTCGAATTTCGCGAGCATGCCGAGCCCGACCACCGCTCCGAAACCGAGCGACGCCGGCCTGGAGGTGAAACGGCGCGTTCGGATCAGGACCCATACGCCGAGGGTGACCAGCGTCACGAGCAGGAAGTCCTGGAGGACGGTGGTCGAGGCCCACACCAGCAGCGGCATCGGGGCGAGGACGACCATGGTCGGGAGGCGGGCCGACTCGCCGAAGAGCTCCTTCGCGACGGCGCCGGCGGACAACAGCAATACCGGCCAGAGCAGCACGTTGAGCGCCAGCCCGGCGCCGGGCCCCGGCCCGAACAGGTACGAGAGCGGCAGAACGAGCAAGCTGAGCAGCGGCGCCCGGGACGGGTCCGCGGTGTAGACGGCGCGGATCAAAGCGATCGGGCCGTGGTGGTCGAGGGCCTGCTGGTACACCCAAGACAAGAAGAGGTAGTGGCCCTGGTCCCACTGAGGCGACGCGTTGTCGCGCAAAGCCCACGAGGCGCTGACCGCGGTCACGAGAAACGCCAGACCGGCGGCGGGTAACCAAGATGCGGTGGCCGTGCGTCGCCGGCTCTCTGCGGCAGTCTTCGGGACCATCCCAGGCAGAGGCCTCGCCATGGTCGCCTCGGACATCGTGGGGATGCTAATCCAGGGTTCCAAAGGTTGATCGAGTGGCGAGGCGCGACGGGCAAAGTGCCCGAGCAATGGCAGACTCGTGCCCATGGCGGCCGCGCAACCCACCATCATCGCGACGAGCATCGGCTTTCAACCGGATGGACCGGACCAGGCGAACTTCAGGCCCGGGCCCGCCTACCCCTTCGCCGCCGACCTCGCAAGGGCCGGGCCGCATCCCCGGCTTTGCATCATCGCCACTGCAGTCGGCGACGACCCGACTTGGCTGGCGGCGATGCATCACGCCTTTTCCAAGCTCGACATGCTTGTGTCCCACCTGAATCTGTTCCCCATGCCCAACTTCGACGACGTCGAAGGTCATCTCTCGCGCCAGGACATCATCTGGGTGAGCGGCGGGAGCACGGCGAATCTTCTGGCGCTGTGGCGACTCCACGGCCTCGACGAGGTCCTCCGAGGGGCCTGGCAGGCCGGGATCGTGCTGATGGGAGTCTCGGCCGGGTCTCTATGCTGGCACATCGGGGGAACCACCGACTCCTACGGCTTGCCCCTGCACGCCGTCACGGATGGCCTGGGGTTCCTGCCCTACAGCAACAGCCCGCACCACGACGCCGAGCCTGAGCGGCGGCCGCTCATCCACCGGCTGATCGCAGACGGCACTCTCCCCGACGGCTACGCGACCGACAATGGCGCCGGGCTTGTCTATTACGGGACCGACCTGCACGAGGCGATCACCGAGCAGCCCGGAGCGCTGGCCTACGAGATTCACCGGGTGGACGACACCGCCCGCGAGACGCCTCTTCCCACCCGCACGCTCTGACGCGTGCCCCTTAGCGCCCTCGCCCGAGCGCGACAAGACCGACCCTCTGTTGTAATCTCGCCGCAATGAATGGCCATACAGCAGCCTAGGACGTGACTCCGCACCGCCTCGAACGCATCCGGCTCGGGCTGTTGTTAAGCGCGCTGCGGTGGCGTTTGGGGTCGTCGGTCGTCTTCTTCCTCATCGCGCTGCTGGCGGTGGCCGCCGCCACGGGGGGCCCGGTCTATCTCGCCGCCGCCGACCAGTCCGTGTTGCAGCACGTCGTCGCACCGGCCGCGCCCGAGGACACGGGCCTCGTCGCGACCGCGCTGCCCGGCCAGGGACTCTCCGAGACCGCCCTTCGCCAAGCGTTCTCGGTCCTGCCGCGCTCGCCGAGCGGGCGCCGTTACTTCGAACCGCCCATCTACACCGAGGACGCTGCCGGCGTGCTCCTCTCGAAACACGAAAAGCCCACCGCTGTCGCCGACGTCATCGCCCGGTCAGCGGACTGCCGGCATCTGGTGTTCGTGGCCGGCCGCTGTCCGGTCGGGTCGAGGCAGATCGCGATCAGCACCCGCTCGGCGACCTATCTCCACCTCCGGCTCGGGCAGGTGCAGAGGCTGTCGGTTGCCCGGTTCGGTCACCGCTACCGCATCGTCGGTCTTTACCGAGCAGGCTCGGCATCCGACCCCTACTGGTGGGGCACGGACTACTTCGAGTTCGGGACCGCGCGAGCTGGCCCACCCCGCATGGACTCGATCATCGTCGACGAATCGGCCTTTGCTGCCCTCAACTCGTCCAAGGTGGCACTCGAGCGCGGACGTGCCGGTCAACGCGGGCGGGCTGCTCTCGTCGGAGCTGCCCGCGTTCCGCCAGGCGCTTGCAACCGAGGAGCTTCGGCTCGGCCATCTGGGCCTGCAGGCGGTGAGCAGGATCGGGAGCTACCTCGCCGACGTCGCCAGTCAACAGCAGGCGATGACGACGATCATCGCCGTGATCGACCTGCAGCTGCTGCTGCTTGTCCTGATGGTGCTGTTCGGCATCGCGGGCCGGACGGCCGCCGAACGTTCCCAGGACCTGGCGCTGGCCGACCTGAGGGGGCTGTCGCCTGGCTCGCTGTGGGCGGTGGCGCTGCGCGAACCGTTCCTGCTCATCCTGGCGGCAACGCCGATTGGAGCCGCGCTCGGCTGGCTGGTGGCGCTCGCCATCGGGCACGCCGAGTTACTTACGGGAACCCCTGTCCGGTTCGATTCACTGGCCTTCGCCGCGGCCGCCGCCGCCTCGCTGGCGGCGCTCGTCGCGACCGCGGCCGGATCTGCCCGCGTCCTCAGACGTTCGACGGGACGAGCGGAGTCCGGGCACACGCGCCTGGGTGCCGGCATCACACTCGCCGCTGAGGCTTTCGTCGTCGCCCTCGCGATCGCAGCCGTTGTGCAACTGTCAGCGTCCGGAGTCGGCAGCACGGCGGCATCGCAGCCGCTCGCCGCGTTCGCCCCGGGACTCGTCGCGTTGGCGGCGGGCGTGATCGCCGCCCGAGCGGTCCCGCTCGTGTGCCGCGGGGTCGGCGCAGCCGTCCGGTTCTCGCCGAAAGTGGGACTCTCCCTGGCACTTCACCGCGTGGCGCGTCACTCGGGCGTCATCCGCCAGTCGGTGATAATCGCGATCGCGGTGAGCCTGGCTTGTTTCGCGGTCGCCGGCCTCAAGGTCGACCAGCGCAACCGCTCGCTCGAGAGCGCCTTCCTCGTCGGGGCTAACCGCGTTATCACCGTGTCCTCGCCCGCGAACGTGGACTTCGAACACGCGGTGCGCAAGGCCGATCCGTCCGGTCGGCTCGCCATGGCGGCCGAAGTGGAGTCGAGCCCGCAAGGGACCCTGCTCGCAGTCGACGCGTCCCGCTTCTCGCAGGTAGTCGCCTGGGCGCATCAGGCGGGAGCCGCCACGCCGGCTGGCGTCGCGAGCTATCTCGACCCGCCCGTGGCGCCCGCTGTCACGATTGAAGGCGGGGCGCTGCGCCTTCGCGTGAACCTGCTCGAGGAGGTCGCGCCGCGGCCGTCGCTCGTGGTCAACGTCTACAACGAGCAGTACGGTGCCTCGGGCTCGATCGCGATCGGGCCCCTCGAGTACGGCACTCACGATTACACGTCCTCGTTGCAAGGCGACTGTGTGAGCGCCTGCCGCCTCGAGTCGGTCGGGGTCTCGTGGGCCGGTCCCCAGGGCTCCGACGGTTACATCGCCCTCGTCATCGAGCAGATCGAGGAGCAAGTCGGTTCGTCGTTCGACAAGGTCGCCGCCGGGCTCGCGGACCGGGGACACTGGCGGGTGACCCAATCGGCGTCGAGCGCGCCGTCGTCCGCCCGAGCGACAGCCCCGGGCCTATCGGTCGTGTTCCAGGACGTCGGAGGCGAGACCGAGCCGGTCGTTGCGCCGGCCGATGTGCCCGACCCGCTTCCCGCCGTCGTGACGAACGTGGCGGCGTCCGTGCAATCGAGCAGCGGTCCTACCGGTTCCACGCTGTATTCGATCGTCAATCTCGACGGGAGCGCGCTCGTCGTGAACGGGGCCATGCAGGTGGCCGCCATCCCCTCCGTCGGCACGAACGCGGTCATGATCGACCTCAGTGACGCCCTACATGACGAGACCATGCCGGACGACTACTCGACGCGCCAGGTCTGGCTGTCCGCCGCCGCAGGATCGGGGGCCGGCGTCATCAAGCGCCTGCGAGCCGAGGGGATCCACGTCTTGTCGGTCCGGACGGCGCGGTCGATCGAATTGGCCTTCCAGCGGGACGGCCCGACTCTCGCATTCGAGCTGTTTCTCGTGGTCGGCATCGCGAGCGCCTTGCTCGCCGCCGGATCGCTGCTGTTCGCGGTCGCAGTCGTCACCCGTCAGCGCGCCGTCGAGGCGGTCGCGCTGCGCTCGGTCGGCGTGCCGCGGCGTACCCTCGTACGGGCGATGGCCGGCGAGCTCGGCGTCGCTATCGCCACCGGTGTCGTCGCCGGCACCGTCGCCGGGGTCGCCGCCGCCCGGTTCTCGCTGCCATCGGTGCCCGAGTTCACCGGATTGCAACCCGGCCCGACCCTCATCTTCGAACTGCCGGCGGTATACCTCGTCGCGGTCGTGGGCGCCGCTGCCCTGCTCCTCGCCATCGCCGCCGCCGTCTCGATCGCCGTCGTGAACGCGGCCTCGACGCCCGACAAGCTTCGGATCTCTCAGCGGTGAGCACCGCCCAAGAGCGCTTTCGGCGTGCGGTTCTCGACGCGCGGGGCGCGAGCGTCTCCGATGACGGCGGCCTCGACGTGACCTGCACCAGCGTCGTCCACCTCTACACGAGCGAGAGTGCCCAGGTCGTGGCGCTGCGCGGAGTCGACCTCGAAATCGAGTCGGGCGAGATGGTCGCGCTCCTCGGACCATCCGGAACCGGGAAGTCCACGCTCCTCAAGCTGCTCGGCGGGCTGATCCAGCCCACCGCAGGCCGGATCGTGGTGGGCGGCCGTGATCTCGGACTGCTCTCCTCCTCGGAACTGCGGCTGCTCCGGGCCACCGAGGTCGGCATCGTCCTCCAGGACGCTGGAACCAATCTGCTGCCGTACGCAACGGGGGAACAGAACGTCTGGTTCGCCCAGCTCGGGGCGCGCCGGGCGCGACACGCCATCCAGGGGCCGCAGGAGGTGCTCGAACAGCTCGAGCTGGGCGCGCTCGCCACCTCCCGCGTCAGCAACCTTTCCGGAGGCGAACAGCAGCTGGTGGCCCTCGCCGTCGGCGTCGCCGCCAGTCCGAGCCTGCTCCTCGTCGATGAGCCGACCAGCCAGTTGGACGCGGTCGGGCGCGATGCCGCCGTCGCGTTGCTGCACACGATCAACGACCGGCTCGGGTCGACGATCGTCCTCGTCACCCACGACCCGGCCGTCGCCTCGGTCATCCCCAGGACGATCACGATCCGTGACGGACGGGTCGGTTCCGAGGGTCGTCACGGCGCGGAGTACGCCGTCGTCGGTCGCGACGGGACCGTGCAACTGCCGCCTGACGTGCTCGAGGTGCTGCCGCCCAACACGCTCGTGAGCGTGCGCCGCCAGCCCGACGGCGCCGACCTGCGCGTCGCGGAACACGACAGCACGCGCCTCGGTGAGCCCGGCGCATGAGCGACCCCGGCGCCGAGGGCCCAGCCCTGCTGCGGGCCGTCCACGTCGGGGTCCGGATCGGGTCACGGGTCATCCTCAGCGACATAGACCTCGAGGCCCGGCCCGGCCGAGTCCTGGTCGTCACCGGTCCTGCAGGATCGGGAAAGACCACCCTGCTTCATGTCCTCGCCGGTATCCTTCGACCCACCGAAGGCGAGGTGATCGTGAACGGTGGGAGCCGGTCCAGCCTCCGTTGGGGCGTCAGCAAGCACTTCGGCTTCGTTCCTCAGATCTTCGGCCTGGCCGCCGCCCTGACGGCGGCCGAGAACGTCGCCGTCCCCCTTCAGTTGCTCCGCCGACCGCGCGGCGAGGTCGCCGAGCGCGTCGAGCAGACGCTCGCCACTCTGGGGCTGGACAACGCCGCCAATCAGCTTGCGAACGAGCTCTCCGGCGGCCAGCAGCAACGAACAGCCGTCGCCCGCGCCATCGTGGCCGAACCGCAGCTCGTCATCGCCGACGAGCCCACCTCCGAGCTCGACGCGGTCAACCGCGACCTCGTCTTCGGTCTTCTGCAAGCCGCCGCCGGTCGCGGGGCCACCGTGATTCTCGCCACGCACGATCCCGATCTGGTCGAACGCGGTGACGACGTCGTCCGCCTCCGGGATGGACGGACGGGCTGAACGAGCGTCTCGCGTTCAGCTCTCGTCAGCCAAGTGCAGGAAATGGGTGTCTCGCTTCGGCACCAGCTCAGGGATCGGAGCCGAGGACTGGATCGCCTCGAACAGCGAGAGATCGGAGATGTCGCGACGGTCCCCGACACGTCGCGATCGTCGAGATTGTCTGGGAATTGGCCACCGACCAGTCCGTGATGTCGAGATACTCGATCGAGGCTCTGCTCGACACCTCCATCCATGGGTCGTCCTCAGCCGTCTGGGTCGCCCTGCAGAGCACTGAGACATAGGCCCGTCGCACCTTCGGCAAGGGGTGGCCCGGTGTGCGCCAGTGCTCGTCGTGCACGAAGTAGAGGACGTCGACGGGTCTCAGATGGAGATAGCGGAGCGCGTAGCCGAGCCACCCGACCGACACGTACCAGAAGGTGTTGCACTCAGGGTTCAGATGACCCGCCCGATTGAACTCCATGAAGCTCTCATCGTCCAGGTTGACGATCGTCGAAACGATCATCAGACCGTTGCGGCGCAAAAGCGGACGCACGCCGGCCAGAACGTGAAGGGGCGACCACGTGTGGTAAAGCAGACCCGAGCAGTTGATGAAATCGAAGCTTCGCCCGGTGAGCTTCTTGTGCAAGTCGTACATGAGCCCCACGGTCTCGTACTCGAAATCGACGCCATACGCGTACTGGACGGCTTCGATCTTGCGCATCAGCCGGTCGTCGTAGTCGGTAGCAAGCGCGGAGCGCGCGCCCTGCCTTTTCATGAGGATCGGAATCAGCCCTTCCATCGATCCAAGATCGAGGCAGTCCTTGTCAGCGAGATCACACGAACGCATCAACATCCGCGGAAGCATGGGAATGTCCCACTCGTAGTCGATGCCCTTCGCGACGACGCCGGGAGCGAGCTCGACCGAGTAGTACCACCAGTCCGACGCGAGCTCCCGGAGCGTCTCCACGTCGAAGACCCGGTGCTCGGCCGGAGCCGGCTCGACGAGGCGAACCGTGACCTGATCGATCTGGAAGGCCTGGCGGGACCCTTCCGCGCCCGTGCCCGCAAAAGTCGTCGCCGTGAGCCGTACGTGGTCAGCTTGGACATCGCCCAGCTCGACGGTGAGCGCGAATCCACTCCATTTGAGGTTGGGCTCACCGAATCCGTCGGCGATGTCGGGTCGCGGTAGGCCGACGCGAGCCACGCCGACGACGAGGTCGTCCACCGTGATGACGACGCTCCTCGCGGGATGATCTCCGATCGCCGCCCAACCCTCGATGAGCACATGGCGCGGGGACACCTCCGCGTCGGGGAAGGGGGTGTCCAGATGTCCGCGGACCTGGAGGGTCTGCAAGGGTTCGCCCACCTCGACCGTGACGGAGGCAAACGGGATCTCCCTGCCCCTTCCGTCCGCCGCCGCGGCCACGCTCAGATCGAGTGGACCCCGCTTGACGCCGGGGAGAGCCGACAAGTCGATGGAGAATTCGAAGCCGCAGAGATCCGAAGCGGTGAGCCCGAGAGCCTCGATGACGTCCGGGCGATGAACGAGCGGCTTGCCTCTCCCGACCACCTGGCCGTCCACGATCACCGCGACGACCTCAGCTGGCACGTCCTGGACGAGCACCCATCCGAGAACGTCAACAGGCCCTAGCGCCACCGCCTCCGAGGCTCTCGGGGAGTCGATGAAGCCGATCGGCGATGCGCCGTCCTCGGTCATCTCCGACAGTCACTACGTCGGTTATATGCCTTCACGGTCATACCGGCTCCCTGTGCTCGACTCCGGCGCAACATAGCTTTTCCCGCCCAGAAGTTACGCTCCGGCCCGGCAAGCTGTCCACGGAGAGGACGATGCCGAGTCATGCCTTCGGACGGCGCCGCGAGATCGCGACGCCAACAAGGCACAACGCTCCGCCGGAGAGCGCAAGCCAGCCAGGCACCTGACCAAGCACCGCCCACGACAGCAGCACCGTTATCGCTGGGATCAAGTACGTGGTGGCGCCCATCTTGCCTGCGGGCGTGCGGGCGAGAGCGTAGGCCCAGGTGGTGAACCCGACAGCAGTTGGGAAGACGCCCAGGTAGCAGACGCTCAGGGTGGCATAGAGGGGGGCGGTCGTGACCTGGGACACCAATTGGCCGCAAAACGGCAGGCAAGCCACCGCGCCCACAGCAGCACCGAAGGTCGTGACCTGAAGCGCCGAAGCGGACCGCAGCGCCCGCTTCTGGAAGATCACCGCGGCAGCGAACGACAGCGCAGCCAGCAGGCAGAGCAGTACGCCGGCGACCGACGCGTAACCGACGCCCGAGGTGGCGACCCCGACGACGACGACGCCGGCCAGTGACACCGTCACGCCCGCCAGCAAGCTCCGCGGGAAGCCTTCCTTGAGGAACCATCCGCTCAGAAGTGCGATGACAAGCGGACCGAGGCTGACCACCATCGCCGCCGTGCCTGCGTCGACCTTCTGCTCGCCCCAGTTGAGCGCGACCATGTAGACCCCGAACCAGAGGAGGCCCGACGCCACGATCCCTGGCCAGGCCGCTCGTGGCGGCCATCCTTCCCGCTGTTTCCAGGCCAAGACGACGAGCACCGCCAATCCGCACGTCAGCCTGCCGAGAGCCAGAGCACCAGGAGAGAACTCACGGCCGGCGCTTCGGATAGCCACGAAAGCCGACGCCCACAACACGACCGTCACCCCGGCCGCGATCAGCGCCAGACGGTCTGTCCGGGCCTGCTGCGCACGTGCGTTGAGCGCCTGCTCGGGAGCAGGTCCGTAGTCCGGGGACTGCCGTATCTCCGGGTTGGTCATGGCGAACTCATCGTCGCCGTTTCGGCGGTGATTGTCCGGCGCTTTTCGGACATCTCGGTCGAGATGCCCCGCACGAAGGTTTCGTGAGCTCACGTTGGAGGAACTCCTCTACCATCTCGTGCGGGTCGGTCCTGGTTCGGTCGCACGGCCCGATCAGGATGCAATTGGAAGTGAACAGGTCCCAGGCACGTACACGCTCCGGCGAAGGGGTTCAGTGAAGAAGCTCACCGGCGAAGAAATGTTCGAGATGGTCCGGCGCCATGGCACCCTCGAGTGCACCAAGGTCGAAGGCGGACCGTACATGGTCGATGTCGACGGGGCGATGGCCACGATGACAGCCAGTCCCAGTTGGGCGCAGTACCCGGGTATGGAGATGGTGCATGGAGCCGAGGCCGTCCGCGCGTTGTACTCCCAACTCCAGGGTGACGCGTTCTTCGAAGTTCTGCGTTGGTGGGCCAACGAGGATCGCCAGGACATCATCGTCGAGATGCGAGTCGGAAAAGTGCTGCCTGACGGAGATCGGCTCGAGTGGGGCCACGTCGTCATGTTCGATTTCGAGGACGGACTCATCAGCAGCGAGGTCGGCTACCACTCGATCCCGATCGACAGCATGTGATCGTCCCCACCGGAAGAGTTGCCGACGGGCTCCGTTTCGAGCCGTGGTTAGAGGATTCCGCCGGCGATCTCGCCCATCCGTCCGAGGGTGTTCTGCCGCCTCACTCCCGCCGCCGGATCCACACCGACGCGTGTGCCGGCTCGACAGCCCGGTTGACGACCTCGAGCAGCTCCCTTCGCACCGTCTCCAGGTCGACGGCGTCTCGGAGCCGACCCGTGAATGCCGCGACGGTCGCATCCGCGTCATAGCGGGCTCGGTTGAATCGGCGGTCGACCACTCGTTGGATCCGCACGCGTAGCGGGTTGAAGAGCGCAACGGCTGCCAAGGTGGATGCGGCGACGGCGATGGGCGATGAGAAGCCGAGCCCTTTCGTCACGAGCGTGACCACCCCCACGTATACGCCGACGACGAGACCGGTCACGATCGCGTACGACAACGTTCGGCTGATGAAGCGGTCGATCTCGTAAAGGCGGTACTTGAGGATCGCAACGCCGATGCTGACCGGCAAAGCGACGATCCCGAAGAAGAGAACACTGCCGACGGGGCTTGAGCTGAACACACTGCCCAGGACACCACCCACGAGCGCCATAGCGCCGCCGCACATAACCCACTTCAGCTGCTGCCGGCGCTCGCCCGTCGATCGCCGCCAACTCCGGAACTGGTGGACGACGAACGACACCCAGATTGCGCCGATCGAGCAGGCCACCAATGCCGCCACGACTGACCCCGCACCGCCGCTCGGTTTGCCCGAGCTCACGAGGTTGCCGGAGGCGTCGACGTTGATGCGGTGATGGACGACGGCGCTCAAGGCTGGAAGGAAGACGACCACCGTCACGAGTGAAATGAGCCCGCCATAGACCCAGAGCACCCACCGCCAGCGCCGTGACTGCAGTCGGCCATCCGGGAACAGCAGGACCACGAGCGGGAACAACGCGATCGACGGGATCCACACGGCTTCCAGCAGTAGCGCAGTCGGTGCGAGCGGAAGCCCATCGTGGCCGAAGTGATAGCGGAGAGCTACGTAGGAGCTGGCGTCGTTGCTGAGCAGAAACAAGAAGATCGCGACGATCAGCGTCCACCCGACGGGATTGCGGGGCTGGCGGCGTGCGATGACCACTCCTACGACGGTGTAGATGACGACGACGAAAATCGGCGGGACGTCATTGCTCACCGATATTTGACGCGTGAAACCGTCGAGCGTGATGCCGGCGGCCTCCAGTAGGAGCACCAAGGTGCCGAGGACCGTCGCCGTCGCTGGCGTCGCCGCGCGAAATCTGGAGCGTCGGATTTCCCGGACGTACGCCTCCTCAACGGCTGCCGTCTCGTCACCCACAAAGCGCACGCTACGCCCCAAGCGTTCCGAGAACGTTACGACTGACCTCGTCTCAGGCCGAAGACGGCATCCTCGGCGCTTCAGCCGAACGTTCGCTCCCGAGCCACGCTGCGGATGAGCCTCGCATCAACCGAGACACTCGATCTGACACCGCAGGCCTGGTGCCTGCGCCAACCGACGGTCCGCGGTCACGAGGGTCGCCTCAACCATCTCAGCCAAAGCCACATATGCCGCGTCGTACGGCGTGACATTTGGATGAAGCTCCCATATCCGCACCAATAGTGGTCGATGGCTCACTCGTTCCAGATCAAGGTCTGCAAGGTCTGCGAGGGCAATGGCTGCTCGGCGTTCATCAAGCACTCCAGCGAAAAGCGCCTTCCGGATGACTGCGACCACCTCAAGGTCGAAGACCTCCGGTGCCACGAGACGCTCACCTCGTAGACGTTCTCGGGCTTGGTCGCCGTCCGCGTCATCGTCGGCGAGAGCCGGCGCGATGACCGACGCGTCAACGACGATCAACCTCCGTCCCTGTCCTCGCGAACCACCTCGCTTGCGAAACGGAACGAAACGTGCCCACCGCTTCGCTGGCCGGCACGGCTCAGAAGGTCGTCGAGGCTCGGCCGCCGTGCCTCCTCGACCAGACGGCCGAGCAAATACTCCTGGAGCGACTTTCCCTCGTTCGCTGCCCGTCGGCGAAGCTCCGCGTGGACATCCTCGGGAACGGACTTGATCTGGACACTTGGCATGTCCGCGACTGTAGCGCCATTCTGGCGCCACAGGGTGCGCATTGGCGCTGATCCATTCACGAACATTTGGGCCTCGCGACGATCGGGCGGTCAAAGAAGTCGATCTGGTGGATGGCGGCTCGACGATTGTAAGGTCGCTCCCGTAGTAGTTCGTATGTTGCGGAGCGTTCTTCGAGCGCGATCAGGCATCTCCTGGGAGCGAGCGGCCGCCGGACGACCGCCGAGATCAGTAGTTCACCGTCGAAGGGAGTAGGCGTGCCTGAGAAACAACCGAACATTCTGGTCCTCTGGGGCGATGACATCGGGTGGTGGAACATCAGCTACAACAGCCGTGGCCAGATGGGCTACCGGACACCGAATATCGATCGAATTGCCAACGAGGGCATCGCCTTCACTGACTACTATGGCCAGCAGAGCTGCACGGCTGGCCGTGCAGCTTTCATTACCGGCCAGAACCCGATGCGCACGGGCCTGACGAAGGTCGGCATGCCCGGTGCGGACGTTGGTCTGCACGCGGAAGATCCCACTATCGCCGACTTGCTGAAACCGCAGGGCTACATCACCGGCCAATTCGGGAAGAACCATCTGGGCGACAAGAACGAGTTCCTGCCCACGGTCCATGGTTTCGACGAGTTCTTCGGCAACCTCTACCACTTGAACGCGGAAGAGGAGCCGGAACTCCCGGACTACCCTAAGGACCCTGCTTTCAAAGCGGCATTCGGGCCGAGAGGTGTGCTCCACTGCTGGGCAACGGAAACGGACGACCCAACCGAGCAACCGCGCTGGGGCAAAGTCGGCAGGCAAAGGATCGAGGACACTGGCCCTCTGTCGATCAAGCGCCAGGAAACCATCGACGACGAAATCACCGAGGGAGCCCTCGACTTCATCGAGCGCGCACACACGGCCAACAAGCCGTTTTTCCTCTGGTACAACACCACGGCGATGCACTTCCGCACCCACGTCGCAGCCAAGCACAAGGGCAAAAGCGGGCAGGGTGACTACAACGACAGGATGGTCGCCCACGACGAGCACATCGGCCTGATGCTGGACAAGCTCGACGAGTTGGGCATCGCTGACGACACCATCGTCTTGTACTCGACGGACAACGGGCCGCATTACAACACCTGGCCGGACGGTGCGATCACTCCCTTCGCGCACGAGAAGGACACCAACTGGGAAGGCGGCTGGCGCGTGCCGGCTTTCGTGCGCTGGCCCGGGAAATTCGAGGCGGGCACCGTGCTCAACGGCATCGTCAGTCATCAGGACTGGGCGGAGACCTTCCTGGCAGCGGCGGGAGAACCGGCGATCAAGGAGAAGGCGCTCGCGGGCTACAAGTCCGGGGACAGGACGTTCAAGGTCCATCTCGACGGGTACAACATGCTCCCTTATCTGAAGGGTGAGGTGCCGGACAGCCCGCGTACGTTCCTTTTCTATTTCAGCGATGACGGAGATCTGTTGGCTATCCGCAATGGCGACTGGAAAGCAGTGTTCTGCGAGCAGCGTGCTAAGACGATGGCGTGCTGGGCCGAGCCATTCGTGCATCTGCCGCGTACCGCACTTCTTCAACCTGCGACGCGACCCGTTCGAACGTGCCCTCGAGAACTCGAACTCGTACTGGGAGTGGGTGGCTTCTCACGCCTTCCTGCTCTACGGGTTTCAGGCGCTCGTTGCTCAGCAGATCGACGGGTTCGTCAAGTACCCGCCTCGCCAGAAGCCAGCTTCCTTCAACCTGGATTCGGTGTTGGAGAATATTCAGACCGCAGCTGGAAGTGCCAGGCACTGAGTCCCGCTGCTGGAGCTTCGCTGACCAGGTATCTCTACGTTGAGCAACCTGGATGAACGCCCATCGACACCCCCTGGTGTGGCAGACAAAGTCCGCGACTTCTACGAACAATATCCTTATCCCCAGCCCGTCGACAGCCTCAGCAAGTACCGCGTGGTCTGGCAGGACCGGCAGCGACGCCGTGCGGATTATCACCTGTTCTGGCCTGCCAGGTCGTACCGGGAAGACCGGTCGATCCTCATCGCCGGTTGCGGTACGTCTCAGGCAGCCAAACATGCTTTGCGCTGGCCCGCGGCCAAGGTTATCGGCGTCGACTTCAGCGCTGCCAGCGTGCGCTACACCGAGGAACTCAAGCGAGAGTACGACTTGCGCAATCTGCAAGTTCACCAACTTCCGATCGAGCGCATAGGTGAGCTGGACGCGAGCTTCGATCAGGTCGTGTGTACCGGCGTCCTCCATCATCTTGCCGACCCCGAAGCGGGGCTCAGAGCCTTGCACGGTGTGCTCGAGCCGGATGGTGCGATGCATCTCATGGTGTATGCGCCCTACGGGCGGACCGGCATCTACATGCTCCAGGAGTTCTGCCGGCGGCTCGGAATGCATGCTATCGATGGCGATATCAGGGATCTCATTGCCGCACTCAGAGAGCTGCCGCCCGGACATCCACTCGAACGCCTCCTGCGAGAAGCCCCGGACTTCCAGCACGGCGCAGCGCTCGCCGACGCCCTCCTGCATCCGCAGGACCGCGCGTATTCGGTTCCGCAACTGTTCGATCTCATCGAGAGTGCAGAGTTGACATTCGGCCGGTGGGTAAGGAATGCGCCCTACTCTCCCCACTCCGGTGTCATGGCAACGATCCCGCTGGCTTCCCGGCTCGCCCAGCTTCCCCCAGCCGAGCAGTATGCCGCTGTCGAACTCTTCCGAGGCACGATGGTTCGCCACAATGTCGTCCTCTACCGGAAGGATCGTCCTGGAGGCTCGCAGCCGATCAGCTTCGCCGATGACGCGTGGCTCGGTTATCTGCCCATCCGGATGCCAGACACGATCTGTGTCCAGACGAGGTTGCCGGCAGGTGCGGCGGCAGTGCTGATCAACCAGGGTCACACCTACCCGGACATCTACCTTCCGATCGACGAGCAGGAGAAGCGGCTGTTCGACGCCGTCGACGGCGAGCGCACCATCGACACGATCGTCCGGGACCACGGGCACGTTGACGCCGCGCGCACCCTCTTCGAGCGGCTCTGGTGGTACGACCAGATCGTGTTCGACACTTCGGGGTAACCGGCCCCACCCGCAGGAGCTCGTCAGGCTCGGGAGGGCCAAGGGCCCAGCTCATCGAAGGCGTCTGCACCGTGATCGTTCGGGACCTGTTGTCAGGGCCGGTCGAGGATGGCGTGGGTGCCGACCCGACGCCAGATGACGTGCGGCTCGCCTGCCCTGACAGCATCCCCGTACTCGAAGGTCGCCCGTCCGTCGTCGGCCCATTTCATCTCGAAGATGCCGGTCGCGCCCTTCACTCCCTTGACGCGAAGGCCCTTCCTGAACTCGCGCCCGCGGCGCAGGTCGTCCACGAACTGAGCAACCGCGACGAGGAACGCGGCTTGCTGACTCGCCGACAAAGAGTCGAAGTCCGCGCCGAAGCGAGCCAGCCAACCATAGGTAGGCACGCCTGCGTCAGCGATGGGATCGCGGCGCATACGGCGAGCGCTGCGGCGTCTGTCACGACCAGGACTGCGAGCCGGCCCGAACGCCGGCGAGTCGGTGTTCTCTCTCGCTTTCCTTGGGGGTTTACCCGACCGATCGTCTCGGCAGTGTTCGCCACGGTCAAGTGGCCTTTCTTCAGTCGCCGTAGCTCAGCAAGACGACCGAGACGAACCCCGTGCCCCCAGGCTTCGCGAAGGCGAGTGCGTAGCACTTGGTCGTGCTCGGACAGGAGAGGGACGCCACCAGAGAGACCTCGTCCGGCGCCGCGGTGCTCAGCCAGGTCTGACCGCCGTTTGATGTCGAAGCGAGCAATGGGGTCGCTCCGGCTTCGATCGTCATAGCCTCAGCAGAAACTTGCGCATGAGTGACACCGGCTGCCCAGCACTCAGCTGCCGCCGGGCATGTGGTGCTGAGTACAACTCCCTCAGGCAGGCCGGATGCTGGGACAGAAGACCAGCTCGCCCCGCCGTCGGTGGAGGCCAGCACTTGGCTGCCTTGCCCGTCGGCGGCAAAGAAGGTCGCCAGGCAAACGGTTGCCGTCGCGAACGACACTGTGCCGAGGGACCCGAGCCCGCTCGGTAGCGAAGCGGTCTTCCACGTAGTGCCCCCATCTGTCGTGTAGAGCACTGTCCCTTCTGGAGTCGTCTGGCCGCCACCAGGAGACTGGTAGAAGCCAGTCACGACACAGTTCGTTGGCGAGGAGCACTGCAGGTCGTGAGGCACGAAGTCTGTCGGCATCCGATCAGTGGTCCACGTCTTGCCGCCGTCCCTCGTCACGTAAGTCGCGGGCGGGCTGTACCCATCGGCCACCGCTACGCAGGACGAGGCCGAAGGGCAGGCCGAGCAGCGCTAGACGATGACTCGCGTGTTTGTCCGAGCAACGGGACAGCCAGCCCGAGCAAGGCGACAGGCAACTTCGAGGAGCTCCAGGTTCGGCCCCCGTCATTGGTCACTTCGACAGCCGAAAGGCCGACTCCGCCTCGGCTCTGAGGGGCGGCCGCGAAGCAGGTTTCGACACTCGGGCAAGCCAGGGACAATCCTGGGTTGTTACTGAGGCTGCCAACCGCGTGCCAGGAGGGTGAAACGTCGCCGACGAGCGTCCATCGCGGAGCGGTGGTGCTATGCGGCGCGCTCGAGGTAGTCGTCTGGCGTGGCGTCGTCGCGCGAGGGCTGTAGAGCGTCACGAGCGTCGTCGCCAACGCGATAGTGACCGCCGCGGCACAGGCCAGGACAACGGCGCCGGCGACGCGTCGCGGCCGGTGGTGAGCGCACGCGGTTGCCGGCCTGTTCAGCTGCGCCAGGTCATCGCCGTGCCCGCGCCGCGTTCCAGACCAATTTCGCCAGCTGGCGCTTTCCCGATAAATCGGCCGCTGAACAGGAGATTTAGTGACCTGCCCAAACCGCCAGCATCCACCTTTTTCCGATGTCGCGTGTCCGATTTGTGTCCACTCCGGTCCTTGCGAGGTCAACTCTCGACGGGTCTGACCGCGACACCGACAGTGCCAGGACACGAGCCCTCGGCAAACCGCGTCGGCCGAGTGCCGCGCCCGACTGCCGGCTCGACGGCTCCACCAACATTGAGCCCGGGTGGGACTGAGTTCCTACCCAGCGAGGCGGTTGATCCGTTGGAGATCCTTTGGGCGCTCGCGAGCGAGCACACGGTTGGCGAGTGCGCCGTTGATGGAAGCGATCGTCCGAGTCCGGTCCTCGAACGTCACTCCCCCGCCCGTTGTGCTCTCGAACCAGGAGGCGACATCCGCCCAGTGCCAAAGCGGGCTTCTCACGTTGCCAGCAACTGGGTGAGGAAAGTCTCCCGGGCCGCGCTGACCGCTGACGAGCATGGAAACCGATTGACGAGTCCGACTCGTTCGTTCAGCGATGTCAGCCATGGACACGAGCTCGTCTTCTACGTCGACTGGCTCGAAGCCAAGGTTGATGATCTCACTGAGAGAGCTGAGTACGGCATCAAGGAACGAAGGAGCCTCCCGCTCGAAGCCGATGAAGTGGCCGCGTGGTCCTTCCTCGACGGCCACTTCCTCCTTGATGGACTCGAAGACTCGATCGGCGTCCTCGTTCGACAGCGGGTCGCGCAGTCGGATCCTGAACACGAAGCTCGTCATGTCATCTCTCCTTGTTGCTGAGCGCGAACCGGCGGATCATCCGCGCGGCCACGTCGGCGTTCTTCGGTGTGCTCCAGACTCTGAGTCGTTGACCATTCGGCGCCACCACCTGGCCCCACGTATGGCCGGCGTGCAGGACTTCGACAGAACACCCCTCCTGCTCAGCAAAACGCAGCGCTACCTCTACCTGCTTCCGCTTTCTTGTGTCAGCTTTCTGTGTCAACTTTCTGGCGTGTGTCCAATCTGTGTCCACCATCGGCTTGGCGACGTGCGGCGGCAATTCGACACAGCCATTGACCAGGGGCTTTCAGCGTGGGCGCTGCAGGACTCGAACCTGCGACCTCAGCCGTGTGAAGGCTGCGCTCTAACCACCTGAGCCAAGCGCCCTACGAAACTACCCAGCCAGCTGCACTTTAAGAGACTCTCTCCAAGCTCATAACCTTGTACCCCGCTGCAACAGCGCATAACTTTGAATCGTGCGAACCACCGAAGTATCGCGCCGCGCGATGGACCAGGCAACCGTCGACTCATCGCGGACAGAGCCCCGAGGAGGCGAACTCGGGCAGCTCATGCTGTCGTTCGATCGCTCGCTGCGCGCGACTCGACCGATCCCCGCTGACCCGTGATCAGTACCTCATGTCGGTCGGGCAGATGATCGACTACTTCGCAGAGCACGGCTTGCCGACAGATGCGACACACGTCAGGCGTGACCATCTGGAGACGTTCCTTTCCGAATTCGCCAAGGACCACAAACCCGCGACAGTGCAAACTCGTTATAAATGCTTGCGTTTGTTCTTTTCGTTTCTCCTGGAGGAGAACGAGATCAGCCAACATCCCATGGGCAACATGAAGCCGCCTCTGATCCCGGCGACGCCTGTGTCGATCCTCGAGAAGCCCCAACTGGAGGCTTTGTTGAAGATCGCGGAAGGCAGAGACTTCGACGAACGCCGCGACACCGCCATCCTCCGTTTGTTCGTCGACGCCGGCATGCGGCGGGGCGAGATGGCCGGGCTCACAATCGGGGACATCGACCTCGAGCAAGAGCTTGCCCACGTCTCCAACGGCAACCGTTCGCGGACATGCCCCTTCGGACCGAAGACCGCTCGGGCTCTCGACCGCTATCTGCGGGCACGGGCGCAGCGCTCAGATGCAGGTTCCGACTGGCTCTGGCTCGGCAAGAAGGGCCGGCTCTCCGACAGTGGAATGCTTCAGATGGTGCGCCGACGCGGGCAGCAAGCGGGGCTCGGCCGCATACATCCTGACCAGCTACGGCATAGTTTCGCGCACGCATGGCTCGCCGACGGTGGGCAGGAGGCCGATCTCATGCAGCTTGCCGGCTGGCGCTCCCGACAAACTCTCCAAAGGTATGCAGCCTCTGCAGCCGGCGAGCGAGCACGTGAAGCTCATCGCCGCTTGTCGCTCGGCGACCAGCTGTAGCTACCGGCAGGTACCCTGTACCGCGATGCAGGACGGGGACGGGGAAAAGCCCAGCGAGCGAGCGGCGGATCCGGCCGATCCCGATGACGCCGGCGCCGCGGGCTGGAACGACTGGGTGCGACGCAGGTTCAGTGCCGAAGGACGCCTCCGGTCCGGTTCATCAGGTCGCCGGTCGGTCGCCGTGGCCCCTGCGCAACCTGAGCTCTCCCCCGCCGCGAAGTCCGAGGCAACCAAGACCGCGGTGAACATGCTCGACCCGCGCGAGCGCCGGATCGGCTTTTTCGCCACGGTGCTCGAGCTTGCCCTGACGGCCATCGTCGTCGTCCCGTACCTCAACCACAGCCACAAGGTGTCCTCGAGCGAGCTGAAGACGATGAGCGCGGTTCACGTGTTCCTCATTGAGGGAATCGTGCTCGGCGCGATCTTGCTGCTCGGCACGCTCGTGCGACGTCGGGCCCTGCTCGGCTTCGCATCGCTTCTCGTCGGCGCCTGGCTCGTGGAGATCAAGGCGCTCGCGATCCTTGGCATCGCCTACCTCGGCTTCGGCCTGTGGCTCGTCGTGAAGGTGCTCAAGTACTCCAATAAGGAAGGGCGTGGGGCGGCACGGGGAGGACAACGCGGAGGACAACGAGCCGCGAGACAACCCAAGGAAGTCAAGAGCTCCGTGCCGACCGCCAAGGCGCTCGAGTCACGCTCGGCGCCCAAGCCCAACAAGCGCTACACCCCACCAAAGCCGAGCCGGCCCGTGCCGAAGAAGCCCGCCCCCGCCCGCTCAGAGCCCCCGAAGAGCTGACACCCACACACCACCTGGATGGTCAGGGTCGATCGCCGCAGCCGGGTGCTAGAAACACACTCGTGATACTCGACGAGCTCGCCGCCCGGCGGATCGCCGTGACCGGGGCGACAGGCTTCGTCGGAACCGCGCTCGTCGAGCGCTTGCTTCGAAGCGTGCCCGGATGCGAGGTCGTGGTCATCGTCCGCCCCGGGCAGCGCAACGCTCCGGCCGAGCGAACGAGGCGCGAGATCCTCCGCAACGACTGTTTCGACCGACTCCGCGGCGAGCTCGGCGATCGGTTCGACGACGAGATCGCCCGCCGCCTGCATACGATTGCCGGCGACGTCGGACGCGACGGCCTCGCGCTCGACGAGGCAGGGCGCGAACTCCTCGCCTCCTGCGACATCGTGATCCACTGCGCCGCAGCGGTCACGTTCGACGCGCCCCTGGACGGTGCCGTCGAGGTGAACCTGCTCGGTCCGTCGCGAGTTGCCGAGACGTTGAACGAGCTCGCGGCCGAGCGTGCAACAGAGGAAGGTGCCTCTCGGCCCCTGCCCCACCTCATCGCAGTCTCGACGGCCTACGTCAACAGCGGCCACAAGGGGGATGCCGCCGAGGAGCTCATCACGTCCTCGAAATTCGTGTCGAAGATCGACTGGAGGGCCGAGGTTGCGGCCGCTCGCCGTGCCCGTGCGGACGCGGACGCCGACCAGTCGCAGCCCCGAACGCCTTGGCGAGCTTCCACAAGGAGGCGCGGTCAGAGCTCGGTGCGGCTGGGACGGCGCTCCTGGCGGGACGAACAGAGCAGCTGCGAGTCGACTGGGTCCGCGACCGCTTGGTGGCGCTCGGACGAGGCCGCTCCCGGGCCCTCGGATGGCCCGACGCCTACGCGTACACGAAGTCACTGGGAGAGAACGCTCTCCTCGACATGCGCGGTGAGCTGCCCGTGACCTTCGTCCGGCCGTCGATCGTCGAGTCCTCGCTCGCCGAGCCCCGCCCCGGGTGGATCCGCGGCTTCCGCATGGCCGAGCCTGTCATCATCTCCTACGCCCGGGGCTTGCTCCGCCAATTCCCCGGGGTTCCCGAGGGCATCGTGGACGTCATCCCCGTTGACCTCGTCGTGGCCGCCTTGATCGCCGTGGCAGCGAGAGGTCCCGACCCGGCCGGACCGACGGTCTACCAAGTCGCGTCTGGAGTCCGGAACCCGTTGCGCTACGGACAGCTGGTCGATCTCACCGAGCGTTGGTTCACCGCGCGGCCCCTCTATGACAACCGCGGCCAACCGATCGTGGTTCCGAAGTGGTCCTTCCCCGGCCGGGGTCGGGTCCAAGGTCAGCTCCGCCGTGCCACGCGAACCCTCGGCGCCGCAGAGCGGCTCGTCAACGCGCTCCCTCTGCGTGGCGAGCGGGCGGAGGCCGGCGCCCGGCTCGAGGAGCGACGAGTGCAGGCAGAGCGGGCCCTCAGCTATGTGGAGCTCTACGGCGCCTACAGCGAGACCGAGGCGCGTTTTCGGATCGATCGCACGTTGCGTCTATTCGAGAGCCTCGAGCCTGCCGACCGCACCGCGTTCTGCTTCGACCCCGCGGTGATCGACTGGCGCCACTACGTCGAGGATGTCCACCTGCCCTCGGTCGTCGAGCACGCCCGTGTCCGCACCTCCCCCGGAAAGCGGACGATGGCAAGCCGCGAGGAGCGCTCCCTGAAGGCGATCCTGTCCGAGCAGGCCCGCTGTGCGGCGTTCGATCTCGAGAACACCCTCGTCGCCTCGAACGTCGTCGAGAGCTATGCGTGGCTCGTGACCCGCCACCTCGACCGCACCGAGCGGGCCCGGGTCGTCGCCGGCCTCTTCGCAGAGGGGCCGAAGCTGCTCCGGCTCGACCGCCGCGATCGGAGCGACTTCCTTCGAGCGTTCTACCGGCGCTATGAGGGTGCCCCCGTCGATCAGCTCCGTCTCGACGGCTACGAGCTGTTCAGCGATCTTCTCGGTCCGAGAGCCTTTCCGGAGGCGATCGCCCGGGTTCGCCGCCATCGGGCCCTTGGCCACAAGACGCTCCTGATCACGGGAGCTTTGGACTTCGTCGTCGAACCGCTGCGGCCGCTGTTCGACGAGATCGTCTGCGCGAGCATGGACGAGCGTGACGGCAAGTTCACCGGGGAGCTCACCCGGTCGCCTCCTACCGGCGAGGCACGCGCTCTGCTCCTCGACGAATTCGCCCGTGCGCAAGGCCTGACACTCGGCGAGACCGTCGCATACGCGGACTCGACGAGCGACCTTCCCATGCTCGAAGCTGCGGGCTTCCCTGTCGCTGTGAACCCCGAGGCGAAGCTGGCGGCGATAGCCCGGCGTCGGGGATGGGCGATCGAACACTGGGAGCGGGCAGCCGGAGGTCCGCGGCGCACCCTCGCGATCCCGACCAGCCGTCCCGGCGCGCAGTCGACTGTGTCGGGTTGGCTGACGACTACCACGGCCGGGGAGCGGTCGTGAGGGCGCTCCTGTTCGAGCGCAACCTGCCCCGGTTCGCGGCAGCTCGGGTCGCCTCGGCCGTCGCCGGTTCCGGAAGGGGTGTTCGCGTCGGCCCGCTCGAGCTGGTCGAGGTCGACGCCCTCCAAGTCCCGGGTCCGCACTGGGTGCGGGTGCGGCCGCGACTCGCCGGAATCTGCGGATCGGACCTCGCCACGCTGGACGGCCGGAGCTCCCGCTATTTCGAGCAGCTCGTCAGCTTTCCCTTCGTCCCCGGCCACGAGATCGTCGGTGACGTCGAAGGCGGACCCCTCGATGGCCGCAGGGTCGTAATCGAACCGGTGCTCGGCTGCGAGGCGCGGGGCATCGAACCGCGATGCCCCGGCTGCGCCAGCGGGCGCAAGGGCTCGTGTGAACGGATTGCATTCGGCCATCTGCGACCCGGGCTTCAGACGGGCTATTGCCGCGACACGGGCGGCGGCTGGTCGGCAGGGCTCGTGGCGCACGAGAGCCAGCTTCACGAGGTGCCCGAGGACCTCTCCGACGAGGCTGCCGTGATGGTCGAGCCCGCCGCCTGCGGGGTGCACGCAGCCTGTGCCACCAAGATCGCCGGCGGCGAGCGGGTCATGGTGCTCGGTGCCGGCACGCTCGGGCTCTGCGTGATTGCAGCCCTGCGGACGCTGTTCCTCCCCGGCGCGCTGATTGCGGTGGCGAAGCATCCGGACCAACGGCGGTTCGCACGCCAGCTCGGAGCCGATCAGGTCGTCGCGCCCGGCGAACAGAGGCGGGCCGCGCGTCGCCTCTCGGGCTCCCTCGCCCTCGAATCGAGCGATGGCGAGATCGAGCGTCTCACCGGCGGCGTCGATGTCGTCGTCGACTGCGTGGGAAGCGCGGAATCGCTGCAGGACTGCCTCGAAGTGGTCCGGCCGGGAGGCAAGATCGTCCTCGTCGGCATGCCTGGCATCGTGAGAGTAGACCTCGCACCGTTGTGGCAACGTGAGGTCGAGTTGCGTGGCGCGTACGCCTACGGCGTCGAGGAGCGACCCGAGGGGACCCGCTCGACCTTCGACCTCGCGTTCGAGCTAGTGCGTGACGCCCGGCTCGAGCGCCTCGTCTCGGCGCACTACCCGCTCGAACGGTACGAGGACGCCGTCGCGCACGCTGCCGCGGCTGGGCGACGTGGAGCGGTAAAGATCGTGTTCGACCTGCGCAGGGCGGGGCCGGGGCGCGACGGCCTTGGCGCCGCTCAGGTCGCAGGGCCGCCACTGGCCAGGACAACCAAGGAGGCGAATTGAGCCCGAGGCCCGGCTTCGTCCTCGAGGTCGATCGCTCGACGCCGCCGACGCTGATGTGGCACGGCGAGGGCTTCCGACTCGAACGACTTCCCGTCGGGACCCGGGTCGTCTACGGCCCCGAGCCCATCTCCCCGCTCGCCGATCCTGACGCCGCGATCCGCCACGCTCTCGATCATCCGCTCGGTGACGCCGAGCCGCTCGCGGCGCTCCTGCGCCCCGGAATGCGGCTCACGATCGCCTTCGACGACATCTCGCTCCCTCTTCCTCCCATGCGCGCCCCCGACGTGCGCCAGCGGGTGATCGAAGCCGTCCTCGATCTCGCCGCCGCCGGCGGCGTCGACGACGTCGTGCTGATCGCGGCCCTCGCCCTGCACCGCCGCATGACCGATCCTGAGCTTCGACATGCCCTTGGGGACCGAGTCTTCGAGGCCTTCGCCCCGCACGGCCTCCTGCTCCAGCACGATGCCGAAGACCCCTCCAATCTCGTCCACCTCGGCTTCACCGACCACGGCGAGGACGTCGAGATCAACCGCCGCGCCGCCGAGAGCGACCTGCTCATCTACGTGAACATCAACATCGTCGCCATGGACGGAGGCCACAAGTCGGTTGCGACCGGCCTCGCCTCCTACCGGAGCATCAAGCACCACCACAACGTGCGCACGATGCAGCACAGCCGGTCCTTCATGGACGTGCCCAACTCCGAGCTGCACACCTCGAACTGGCGCATGGGCAGACTCATAGCCGAGTCGGGCGTGAAGCTCTTCCAGATCGAGACGACGCTGAACACCGACACGTTTCCCGAGCAACTCGGTTTCCTGCAAAAGCGTGAGTGGGAGTGGACGATCCGAGACCGAGCGGCCTTCGTCGCCAGCTCCACCGCCCTCGACCGAACACCGGGCGAGCTGACCCGCAGGATTTTCCACGCCGTGCGCGCACCGCACAATCTCACCTCGGTCCAGGCCGGCGCAGTCGAAGCCGTCCACGAGTCCACTCTCGCCAACGTCCACCGCCAGCAGATCGTCGAGGTCACGGGCCAGACCGACGTGCTCACGATGGGCCTGCCGTACATCTGCCCGTACAACGTCAACTCGACGATGAACCCGATCCTCGTGGCCTGCCTCGGGCTCGGCTACTTCTTCAACCTGTACCGGGGCAAGCCGCTCGTACGGGAGGGTGGCGTGGTGATCATGTCGCACCCGACCCCGTGGGAGTTCAACCCGGTCCACCACCCCAGCTACATCGACTTCTTCGAGCAGGTGCTCGCCGAGACGACGGACCAATTCGAGATCGAGTCGAAATTCGAGGAGTCCTTCGCCACCGACCCCTGGTACGTGCACCTCTACCGGACGAGCTACGCCTATCACGGCGTCCATCCGTTCTACATGTGGTACTGGTGCGCGCACGCTCTCCAGCACCTCGGGCGCGTGATCGTCGTGGGCGGGAACCGGGCCGCTGTGCGCCGCATGGGCTTCTCGCCGGCCTCGACGCTCTCGGATGCCCTCGAGATGGCCGAAGACGTGGTCGGCCGGGACCCGACCATCACCCACTTCCACGCCCCGCCGGTCTTGTTGGCAGATGTCACGTGACAGGGCGGGTGCGCGGGGCGGCGGCGTCCGGGCGGGAGGGACTGCGCTTCGTGGCCGAGCGGCCGACGCGGCCTGCCGGCCTGGCGGCGCCCTTGCCGCACCGGAGCCTCGGCGTCGACTACGACACGGCCTGGGCTCGGCGATACCCCGTCCGTCTCGCCCGGGCGGTGTTGCTCGACGACGTCACACGGCCGATCATGAAGGTGGCGCTCTCGCCCCGCGTGATCGGTCTCGAGCACCTCGACCCCGTCCGGGGCCCGATGATCCTCGCCGCCAACCACGCCAGCCATCTCGACACGGGCCTGCTCCTCTCCATCCTGCCGGCGCGGCTGCGACACCGCACGATGGTCGCGGCGGCGGCTGACTACTTCTTCGACCGCCGTTGGAAGGCCGCCTTCTGGTCCTTCGGCCTCGCGGCGATCCCGATGGAGCGCTCGAAGGTCAATCGCCGTTCGGCGGATCTCGCCGCCTCGCTCATCGCCGAGGGCTGGAGCCTGATCATCTTCCCCGAAGGGGGGCGTACGGACGACGGCTGGGGCCAGGAATTCAAGGGCGGCGCCGCCTACCTGGCGAAGCGCTGCGACGTCCCGGTGATCCCCGTGCACCTCCGGGGAACGCGGGCGGTTCTCGCCAAGGACAGTTCGCGGATCCGGCCGGGTTCGACGGAGATCCGTTTCGGCGACGCGCTCACCCCGTCCGAGGGAGAGGACGCCCGCAAATTTGCAGCCCGCATCGAGCAGGCCGTCGCGACTCTCGCCGACGAGGCAGAGTCCGACTGGTGGTCGGCTCGCCGCCGGGCTGCGGCCGGAGCGACGCCGTCGTTCCGTGGACCGGAGTCGTCTCCCTGGCGGCGGGAGTGGGCACTGCCCGACTCCGCCCGGAAGGACCGGCGCGCTGCGCGCGCGAGAGCCGCCGGCGCGAACCGTGGAGCCGAGATGACTGAAGCTCGGCGCTCGCCTGTCGAGCCAGAGCGCTACCTCGCAGTAGCATAATTGTGGATTGCAACTTTCTTGCGAGGGAAGATCGATGCACGAATTGGAGTGTCCCCAGGCGCCGCTCTCCCGGGGCGAACCTGCGGGCCGACGCGGCCGCTCCGGATTCGCCGCCAGGGCCGTCCGCCTGACGCTCGTCGGTCTCGGCGCCGTGACCCTTGTCGCAGGGCTCTCGAGCTGCGGCGCGAGCGCGGCGCTCAGCAGTGCGGTGCTCGCCCCGCTTTCGGTCCTGCCGGACACCGACGTCGTGCTCGAGACGAACCTCCAGAGTGCGGCCCAGGGCGGTCTTGCCGGCGGCGGCATCCCAGGCATCTCGGCGATCAGCGGCAACGGCGGCTCCGGCGTTCCCGAGGTGAGTGGGCCGCCGACCACCGTGAGCGAGGTCAGTGTCTTCCAGGGCACGGGCGTGACTGTCTACTCGGCCTTCAACCCGGCCGACAAGCACTGCCTCGGGACCTTGGTGCTGGCCTCGGGATCGACGGCAACGGTGCTCGGCGAGAGCACCCCCGGCTCCTACGACTTCTGGTTCGGCCCGACGACGTCTGCTGCGTGCACCGCAAGCGGGTTCGTGAGCGAGGCGACGGTGCCGAAGGGATGGGCGCAAGGAGACCCGTCGGGATCGGGCTGGCCGCTTCCCTGAGTGAGCGCCACGGCCGCGGATCGTGGGCGCTCGGCTCGGTCCGGCTCGGGGGACATTGTTTTCCGCGAAATCTTGCCTCCGATCGAGATTGCGACCAGTCGCAATCTCTTTTGGAAGCAAGTTTGAAAAGAATTCGAATAGTCCCGGCGCTCAGGTCAGCTCGCCGACACGGCGCAGCAGCGCAACCGGAGTCTGCTCGGCGCCCTGCCCGAGCGGATTGTCCCCGAAAAGCCACGCCACGAGCTCGGAGAGCCTGCCGGCCGCCGCCAGGGCGACGACGCTCGTCCCGAGAACGTTGACCCCCCGGTCGTTCGCGTCGACGATCGCCACCTCGACGATCCCGCCCGCATGTTCCGAGAACCTCTTGGACAGGGTCGCGGCCACGCCGTCCGGGTCGGCCGGCGCCAGCTTGGCGTGGGTGTCGTACGGTGGCAGTGTCCCGGCTGTCGGCCCGTCGATCGCCCGCACCGCAGGCCCGGCGACCCGGTAGAAGGTGCCGCTCACGCCGACGAGGCGTGCGGCGGCGCCGGCGACCGAGGCCGCCAGGATCCGTTTCGGCCCGACTTCGTCGATCGCGAGCTGCATCGTCTCGGGGATGCCCAGCCCGATCCCGGCCGGCGAGCGCTTGACGTAGCGGCTCAGCCGGCGGGCGAGGAACCCCGCCGAGACCGAAGAAACAGGAAACGACCGACCCTGACTGATCGCGACCGCCTTCTCGGAGATGGCGACGACATCGCCGGCCCGCAAGCCGAGACGGCCGCCACAGGCACCAACTAGGGCCTCCGTCAGCACCTCCTCGAGGTCGTCGCCGGGTTCGACCCGCGGCGTGCGAACGGGCACCCGTGCCCAGACCGTACGGCCTTCCGGCCCGCACGCGAACACGTGCCGGCTTGCATTCGGGACAGCGATCGACATGACCGCCTCCGCATCTCCGCCCTCCTCGCCGAGCAGCGCCACCGTCGTCTCGTCGCCGGCTCGCTGAATCGACTGTCGCGGGCGGGCGCCGGCCGGCGCCAGCGGGGCTGCGCCGTGAAAAACCCTGAGCCACGCTTCGGCATTCAAGACCCGCCAGAAGAAGGGCGACTCTTCCAGCTCGCCGTCGCAGCACGCCCGAAAGGCCCGCGCGATCGCCGGCGCATCCCAGAAGGGGCGCGAACAGCAAGCCGGAGAACGGAGGATCCCCTGCACGACGGCTCTCTGGGCTCGTAGCCAGCGGATCTCCGGCGTCGTGAAGCCGATCTTCTTGCGCCGGGTGCGCACGAGCTCGGGGAGAACGCCCGAGAGCGACTCGCGCAGTATCCAGCGGCTCCACCCGTCGCGCACGATCGCGTCCGACGGCAGCGCCAGCACTAGCTCCACCAGCTCCTGATCGAGAAACGGCGGTCGCGACTCGATCGAGTGCGCCATCGAGTTGCGATCTTCGTAGCGAAGCAACGACGGAAGGCTGTAGGTGGTGAGGTCCTGGAGCAGGCGGCCTTTAAGGTTGTCACGCACTCGCTTGTCAGCCGCGATCGCCGTGGCGGCGCGTCCGGAGCCCACCAGGCTTTGGCGGCAGAAGGCACTCGGGTCGACGGCCTTGCGCCGATCGGAGACCTGCTGGCGAACGAGCGGGCTGAGGACGTCCCGCGCGGCGGCGGCCTCGTGCAGGCCGAGCCGCATACGGCGGGCTGCGAGGAGCTCGCGCAGATAGACGTACTGGTACGGAACGTATCCGGCGAGCAGCTCGTCTCCGCCTTGGCCGTCGAGAAGCACCTTCGCCTTCCCCTTGGCGAGCTGCATCACGCGGTACTGCGCGTACGGGCCCGACGAGACCATCGGCTCGTCCTGGTGCCAGACCACGAGTGGCAGGTCGTCGAACAGCTCGGCGGACTGTGGCCGCACGAAATGGCTCTCGGCCCCGCTCGCCTCGAGCACCGGGGCGATGTAACGCTGCTCGTCGATGGGGTCGCCGTCGAACACGGCCGAAAATGTCTTGAGACGATCTCCCATCGAGGAGGCGTCCGGTGCCCCCGCCGCCAGCAGTTCGCTCATCACCGAGACGATCGAGGACGAGTCGAGCCCGCCCGACAGGCAGGTACCGACCGTCACGTCGGCAACGAGCCGGCGCTCCACGGCGCGGCTGAACGCCGCCCGGAAACCCGCCGGGTCGGCCTTGGCGTCGGAGGTGAGCCGCGGCGTCCAGTAGCGCTCGTTGCGCTCCCGCCGCCCCTGCGAGCCGGTCGAGATCACCGTCGCCGTCGCCGGCGGGACCTGCCTGACGCCCCGGAAGAAGGTCCGCTCGTCGTGGTCGTGAAGTCCGCGGAGCAGGTATTCCGCCAGTCGCTGCTCGTCCGGCTCGGGCTGGATGTCAGGACAGGCGAGCAGCGCCTTGATCTCGGACGCGAAGAGGAGGCGCCCGCCAGCCTCGGCGAGGTACATCGGCTTGATGCCGAGGTGATCGCGACAGAGGACGATCTCCGGGCCGCCCTCGGGACGCTCGTCCACGATCGCGAGCGACCACATGCCGTTGAAACGCGGGAAGCAAGACAGCCCCCAGGCCTCGTAGGCGCGAAGCACGACCTCACTGTCGCTGGAGGTGAAGAAGTCGAACCCCTCCCCCTCTAGCTCGGCCCGCAACTCCCGGAAGTTGTAGACCTCTCCGTTGTAGGCCAGGTGGATCGAGCCCTCCGGGTTCGACATCGGCTGGTGCCCGTGCTCGAGGTCGATGATGGACAGCCGGCGGTGGCCCAAGCTGGCGGCGTCGCCTTCGAGGTAGCCCTCGTCGTCCGGTCCGCGGTGCACGAGCCGCGACGTCATCTCGACGAGGAGCTCTCGGTCCTGAGGTCCGACGAAACCTGCGATTCCGCACACGATGTTCGCTCAGGCGCCGCGCGCGGTCGCCGCTTGCGACGTTGGCGCCGGTGAAGGGCCCGACGCCGGCTCGACGCCGAGGATGTCCTCTTCGCCGGCTCGCCCGCCCGGGTACGTCCGCCGCAGCTCCTCCTCGGTCGGGTCGCGGGCGAGACGGGCCTCGTCGGGGAGAAGAGCGGAGATCGCCGCCATGATCGTCTCGGTGTCACGCCTCGCGTCGCCTCGGCGCAGGCCGAGGCCTTCCACAGGCGTCCCGACGCGCACGCGGACCGTAGGAGGAGACAGCACCCGAGTGAGGTGGGGAAGGCGGGATGAGCGCGGCCATACGGTTTCTGTGTTCCAGACAGCGAGCGGAACGACCGGGGCGCCCGTGCGCGCGGCGAGTCGCGCGGCGCCCGTCTTGCCACGCAGCACAGGGTCGAAGAATGCCCGTCCCCTCGGGATGGTGCCCTGCGGCAGGATGACAAGCCCCTCGCCGGCGGCGAGCACGCGTTCGGCGCCGGCCATCGCGTCTGCTGCCGCTCCGCGGCGCTCGACCGCGATCCCGCCGAGGGCGCGGGCGATCTGGCCCACGACAGGTGCGTCGAACAGCTCCTTCTTGGCGAGGAACCTCGTTCGCCGACCCTTTCGAGCGACGACGAGGGCGATGGCGGCCACGTCGAAGTAGCTGCGGTGATTAGAAACGAGCAGGAACGGTCCGGCATCGGGGATCTGGTCGACTCCCTCGATGTCGAAACGGGCGTAAGGGAACATCTCAGGACGAATGGCGTGCTTCGCAAAGTCGAACGCCTCGGCCCCGAGGACGGTCACGACTCCGGGTGGCGAGTCGAGGTGCAGTACCGGCCACCGACGCAGGAGCGCGAACGCGTGCAGGGCCGGGTCCGGGTTGGTGGCAACCGGATGCCCGACTGCCGACAGGAGCGGCAGGTCGAAGACGCTGTCGGAGTAGGCGAAGCTCTCTCTGAGCTCCACCTGTTCGTCCCTCGCCCAACGGCGCACTGCCGCCAGCTTGCCCGGCCCCCAGACGAAGCCTCCCTCGAGCGCTCCGCTGTAGGCGCCGTCCTTCCAGGCGTAGCGCGTCCCGATCACCTCGTCGAAGCCGAGCCGCCGCGCCAGCGGCCGGATCAGGGCATCGGGTGTCGTCGTGGCGAGCACGAGCACATGTCCGGCGCGACGGTGTTCTGCCAGCAACGAAGCCACATAGGCACCGACCTGCGGAGCGAGCAGATCCGCTGCCCGCCGGCCGGCAGCGAGCATTCGATCGACCGACCATCCCCTCACACCGACGGCGGCAGCACGCGCCAGAGCGATCCCGCAGATGTTCTCCCCGAACAGCTCGTAGCTCCTGTAGAGGAAGGACTCGCCGAAGAACGTGCCGCTCCTCAGCCCGTATTCGACGAGCGCATCGTTGATTGCCGGGCCGCTCGGCCCGCGGAGAACCGTTCGGTCCAGGTCGAAGATTGCCGCGGCGGGGGCCACATCGCTCGACGTTAGGCGATCCTGGCGGTTCGCCCGAGTCGCCGAGGGACCTGGCAGGCGGGGCCGGCGGGGCCGGCGGAACACGAGGGCGAACGCGAAGAAGGGACCGGAGGGGGGGATTCCGGTCCCTTCTTCAAGACTCTTCAGTCGGCGGAGGGGGGATTCCGCCGTTCCTGAGGTCTGCAGATATAGTGCAGGATTTCACAACATCGGTCAAACAGTTCTTATCGATAGCAGATATCATTATTTGTGATGGACCTACGCCAGCTGAGCGCTCTCGTCGCCATCGACGACCACGGCACGTTCTCTGCCGCCGCCGACGCGCTCCAAACCGTGCAGTCCAACGTCTCGGCTCATGTGAAAAAGCTCGAGCGAGAGCTGGGCTGTGAGCTCGTGGACCGCACGAACGGCCACCTGACCGAGGCTGGAGAGCTCGTCGTTGCCCGCGCCCGGCGGGTGCAGGCGGAGCTGGACGCCCTGCTCTCGGATGTCGTCGCCCTCACCCACGACGTCGCAGGAACGGTTCGGATCGGGATCATCGGCACAACTGCCCGGTGGCTCGTGCCCCAGTTGATGAGCGTCGCTCCGCAGCGGTATCCCCAGCTCCGCCTCGTCTTCGTCGAGTCCACGACCACCAGGCTCGACGCTCAGCTGGCGACAGGCCAGGTCGATCTCGCGGTCCTCAACCTCCCTACGACGGGAACCGACATCTCGGTCACCCCGCTCTTCGAGGAGGACCTCGTCCTCGTCGTACCCATCGGGCACCCGCTGGCGGCCGAGCGCGAGCTCAGCGTGCGCGCGCTCGAGGGGATCCCGCTGCTCCTGCCTGTCCCGGGCACGGCGTTTCGGGCCGAGCTCGACGCGGCGGCCGCCGCCACAGGGACCAGGCTCCTCGCACGGGCCGAGGTGGACGGCGCGCGCCTCATCGCGACTTTGACGTTCGAGGGCTGGGGACCCGCGATCCTCCCGGCCACCGCTGTGCCGAACTATCTCCTCGACCGCTGGGCGCTCGTGAAGGTCGCCGAGATTCCCCGCCGGCTCATCGGCGTCGTTCAACGGGCGACGGGCTTGCCTTCGGCGCCGGCGCGTGCCGTGCTCGACCTGCTCACCGACGTCGTCTTCGATCCGGCAAGGATTCCCGAAGGCTTGACGCCTGTGCCTCCCGACCGCGTCCGCTAGGCCGAGGGCGGTCCCAGAGGCTCCCGCCACATGAGCCACAGCCGGACCGGTCCGTCCGGGACGGTCACCTCATCGGTGACTTCGAATCCGTGCCGCCTGTAGAAGGGGATGTTGCTTTCCTTCGAGGACTCGAGGTAGGCAGGCATCCCTTCCCGGTCGCAGCTTTCGAGAACCGGACGCAGCACGGCCGAGCCGAGCCCCTTGCCCTGCCACGGAGGATCGGTGCCGAGCCCACCCAGGTAGTAATGCGCAGTCCGCGGGTGACGAGATTCGACGAGCTGGACGAGCCGCAGGGCTGCGCCGGCCCTCCGCCCGAGGATAAGGAGCATGGGCACCTGGGCTAAGACGTCACGGATTCCGAGCTGGCTGGATTTGGGAGGCAGCCACAGCGCGATCGAGTGGCACTCCTCGGTCATGTAGGCCATTCCGCGCGTCAGGTACGTCCGACGAAGCTGGAACCTGAAGAACCGACCCAATGCTTTCCCCCGCGTCCGCGGGTTCGGGAACATGTACGCCAGCACCGGGTCTTCGTAGAAGGCTCGCACGAGCGAGGCGGCGGCCGCCGGCACGTCCTCGGGACGCACCGTTCGAACCTCTGGCATCGCAGGATGGTAGCGGCGCGCCGGACGAGCCCCCGGGGCGCCGACGAGCCCGGGAATCCGACGGAGACTCCCGACGTTGGTCCACACATGGCCCCCACTCAGTTCTCCATCACCTGGGACTACCGCTGTCCCTTTGCCCGCAATGCCCACGAGCACGTTGTGGCTGCTATGGAGGCGGGAGCTCCGTTCGAGGTCGAGTTTCTTGCTTTCTCGCTCAACCAGTCGCACGTCGAAGAGGGCGGCACGCCGGTGTGGGAGGACCCCGAACGCGCAGAAGGACCTCCTTGCCGGCCAAGTCGGGATCGTCGTACGCGACCGCTTCCCCGAGCAGTTCCTTCGTGTGCACCTCGGCCTGTTCGCCCTCCGTCACGACCAGGGTGGCGACCTCCGCGACGAGGCCGCCATCGCCGCCGTGCTCGAGCGCGAGGGTGTCGACTCCGGTCGCGTCTTCGACGAGATCAAGGGTGGCTGGCCGCTCGACGAGTACCGCAAGGAGCACGAAGCAGCGGTCGCCGACCACGACGTCTTCGGAGTTCCGACGTTCATCGCCGGCGGCGAGTCGGCCTTCGTCCGGATCATGACCCGACCCGGCGACGACGGGGCTCAGGCGACGGCGACGGTCGAGCGCATCCTGGACCTGCTGAACAACCACGTCGAGCTGAACGAGTTCAAGCACACCTCGATCCCGAACTGAGCCGCGCCTGCTCGTCTAGGGTCGAAGGCGACAAGGGGGTCGCCCGGTGCGTGTGCTCGTCGTAGGGGCAGGTGGGGTTGGAGGCGCGTTCGCACGCATCGCGGCCCGCCGGGGCAGCTTCGAGAACGTGGTGATCGCCGACTACGACCTGGCGCGCGCCGAACGGGCGGCGGGGGCCGCCGCCGACCACTTCAGCGCTGCCAGGATCGACGCCTCCGACGAGACCGCCGTTGGCGACATGCTGAAGGCCGAGCGCTGCGACGCGGTACTGAACGCGGTCGATGCGCGCTTCGTGATGCCGATCTATCGGGCGGCCCTTGCTGCAGGCGTCACCTACGTCGACATGGGAATGTCGCTCTCGCATCCGAATCCTGAGGCGCCGTACGCGAGAACCGGGGTCAAGCTCGGAGACGAACAGTTCGAGCTTGCTCCGAAGTGGGAGGAGCGTGGCGCTCTGGCACTCGTCGGCATGGGAGTCGAGCCGGGCTTGTCGGACGTGTTCGCACGCTATGCGGCGGACAACCTGTTCTCCTCTATCGACGAGCTCGGAGTCCGGGACGGCGCCAACCTCGTCGTCGACGGTTACGCCTTCTGTCCCACTTTCTCCATCTGGACCACGATCGAGGAATGCCTGAATCCTCCGGTCATCTGGGAAAAAGACCGCGGCTGGTTCACGACCGAGCCCTTCAGCGAGCCCGAGGTGTTCGAGTTCCCGGCCGGCATCGGCCCGGTCGAGTGCGTGAACGTCGAGCACGAGGAGGTCATCCTCATGCCGCGCTGGATCGACGCCGACCGGGTGACGTTCAAGTACGGCCTCGGTGACGAGTTCATCGCAGTGCTGAAGACGATTCACCTGTTGGGGCTCGATTCGACGACCAAGGTCTCCGTCGGCGGAGTCCAGGTCTCGCCTCGGGACGTCGTCGCCGCATGCCTGCCCAACCCCGCCGATATCGGCCACCTCATGCACGGGCTGACCTGCGCCGGCACCTGGGTGACCGGCGCCGGCAAGAACGGGGCGCCGCGAGACACCTACCTCTACCACGTCGTCGACAACGACTGGACCATGTCCGAGTTCGGGTCTCAGGCCGTCGTATGGCAGACGGCGCTCAACCCTGTGCTGGCACTCGAGCTCGTGGCCGCCGGCGCATGGGCCGGGGTCGGGGTGCTCGGACCTGAGGCGTTTCCGGCGGAGCCGTTCCTGGACCTGTTGAACGACAGCGGCGCACCGTGGGGGCTCGAGGAGCGCACACCGCGCTCGACGGGCTCCCCTGGCCGGCGCCCGTCCGGCGTGGCCAGGGGCCAGATGCCGGGCGCCAGATGCCGGGCGCCGGGCGCGAAAGCCTCAGTCGAGCGAGATCGGCTCGTCCTCGTCGATCAGGTCGCCGGCGCCGATCGGCTTCTCGACGGCCAGACCCGCCTTCTCGGCGACAACGACCCGGATCCGTTGGTCGAGCTCGATCATGAGCTCGGGGCTGTCCCGCAGGAACTGCTTGGCGTTCTCACGCCCTTGCCCGAGCTGCTCGCCCTCGTAGGTGTACCAAGCACCTGACTTCTTCGCGATGCCGAGGTCGACGGCCACGTCGAGCACCGATCCCTCCCGGCTGATGCCCTTGCCGTAGACGATGTCGAATTCGGCCATGCGGAAGGGCGGGGCGCACTTGTTCTTCACGACCTTCACCCTCGTTCGGTTGCCGATGACCTCGGCCCCGTCCTTGATCGACTCGACACGGCGGATGTCGAGGCGGACCGAGGAGTAGAACTTGAGCGCGCGTCCTCCGGGGGTGACCTCCGGCGACCCGTAGATCACGCCGACCTTCTCCCGCAACTGGTTGATGAACAGCGCGATCGTCGACGACTTGCTGAGCGTGCCGGTGAGCTTGCGGAGCGCCTGGGACATCAAACGAGCTTGCAGGCCGACATGGGTGTCGCCCATGTCCCCCTCGAGCTCGGCGCGTGGCGTGAGTGCGGCGACCGAGTCGATGACGATCACGTCCATCGCGCCGGAGCGGATCAGCATGTCGGCGATCTCGAGCCCTTGCTCGCCCGTGTCCGGCTGGGAGATCAGCAACTCGTCGATGTCGACGCCGATGGCCTTGGCATAGACCGGGTCGAGGGCGTGCTCGGCGTCGATGTAGGCACAGATCCCGCCATTCCGCTGGGCTTCCGCAACCACATGCAGTCCGAGGGTCGACTTGCCCGACGACTCGGGCCCGAACACCTCGATGATCCGCCCCCTCGGCAGCCCGCCGATCCCGAGGGCGAGGTCGAGGGCCATCGCGCCGGTCGAGATCACTTCGATCCCCATACCGGAGTGCTCACCCATGCGCATGACCGAGCCTTTTCCGAACTGCTTCTCGATCTGGCCGAGTGCCGCCTCGAGTGCCTTGTCCCGCTCCATCGTCGGTCCTTTCTCCTCTCGTCCTTCTTCTGGGCGCAACCTACGAAATGGGTGTGTCACTGCCGAGTGTGTCGTTGCCTGGCTTCTCTGCTGCAAGCTCATGACAGCACTGTAGTTCCAAACATATGTTCGTTGGTGGACCGCCGGCCCCTATCCCGCCCGGCGCGACTCGAGCACGACTCGAGCCCGGCTCGAGCCCGCAAAACCCCGGGCAATTGGCCGCTTTTGGCGCTCTCTAAGCCGGCAGCTCGAGCGCGCGCAGCCGGCGCCTGAGCGCATCGAGGGCCGAGATCGTCGCCAGCTGGCGGACCACCTCCCGGTCCCCCGGCAGGCGGAGCTCGACCGCACCGGGCTCCGTCCCGGGCAGGGCCAGGCCCACGACGACGGTCCCCACCGGCCGGCCTTCCTGCTCGGTCGGGCCGGCGACGCCGGTCGTCGCCAAACCAACCTCGGCGCCAAGCACCCGCCTCGCCCCCTCGGCCATCGCCGCCGCCGCCTCCGCTGTCACGACCGGTCCCTCCGGGACGTGGAGCAGCGACCGCTTGACGGCCGAGTCGTAGGCGACGACGGCGCCGCGGAACCAGTTGCTCGCTCCCGGCACGGCCACGACGCGTGCGGCGATGAGCCCGCCGGTCAGCGATTCCGCCACACCGAGGCTCCATCGGCGCTCCATGAGCAGGCGGCCCACCGCGGTCTCCATCGTGTCCTCGTCGAGACCGAACACCGTCTCGCCGAGCAGCACCCGGAGCTCGGCCTCTTCGGCGTCGAGGGCGCGGCCGGCACTGGCCTCGTCGGGGGCCTTGACCGTGAGCCTGACCTTGATCCCCTCGATTCCGCTCGCCAGGAACGCAATCGTCGGTACGCCCGGGCCGCCCGCCTCGAGCGCCTCGACCCGGCCTGCGACGACCTCGGCCAGGCCGGACTCGGCCAGACCCCAGGTTCGGAGGGTGCGGCTGCGGATGACCGACGCCTCGCCCGCCCGGCTCCGAAGATCGGGCAGGACGGCTCGCTCCAACATGTCGCGCAGCTCGGACGGGACGCCGGGCACGGCGTACATGACCTTGTTCCCGACCGGGCAGATGAGCCCGGGGGCCGTGCCCTTCGTCTGGGGGATCACGCTTGCCCCGTCGGGTACGTCCGCCTGTCGCTCGTTGTTGGCCGGCATCGTCCAGCCCGGCCTCCGAGAGGCGAAGAGTGCCTTGATCGCCTGCAGCACGGCGTCATCGCGGCGCAGTGGCACGTTCATGACGAGGGCGATCGCCTCCCGCGTGAGATCGTCCTGAGTGGGGCCGAGACCGCCGCAGATCACGACGGCTTCGTTTCTGGAGAGGGCGGTACGCAACGCCGACGCGATGCGCGCGACGTTGTCACCGACGCGGGTCTGGAAATTGCAGTCGATACCCGAGAGGGCGAGCTGCTCGCCGATCCAGGCCGAGTTGGTGTCGACGATCTGGCCGAGCAAGAGCTCCGTGCCGACGGCGACGACCTCCGCCCGCATGCCTCTCCGCCTCGTGCGGGGTCAGGCAGCGTGGCGGCCGAGGCCGTCGTGCGCAGTCGAATGGGCGCCGGCGAGGAGCTTGCGCGAGTCGCGCAGGTACTCGAATCCGGTCCAGAGCGTGACCGCGACGACGAACCAGAGCGCCCAGGTGACGATCCACTTGTGGTGCAGACCCACCGGCGGCAGGAAGGCCAGACCGATCACGAGGTCCTGCAGCAGGGTCTTCAGTTTTGCGGACTTCCGGGCCGGCACCGACACGCCGCGCCGGCCGGCATAGCTGCGGAACACGCTCATCGACACCTCACGCGCCGCGATCAGGATCACGGGCAGCCAGCCGATCTCGCCGATGCCGGCGAGCGCGGCCAGCACCCCGAGAACGAGGAACTTGTCGGCGAGCGGGTCGAGGAACGCCCCCGAGCGCGTGGCCCCCTGGCGCCGCGCGAGCACGCCGTCGAGACCGTCGGACGACGAGCAGACGAACCACAGCCCGACCAGCAGCCAGTTCGAAGGGCCGATGGCGACGACGAGCGCGATCATGATCGGCGACGCCAACAGCCTCGCGAGCGTGAGCGCGTTCGCCGGCGTGACGAGTGCCGACGGCCCGAAGGTTCTGTCGCGGAGCTTCATGGCGTCACGGCGGCCATTCCGGCCAGGGTCGCGGGCACGCCAGCCGGTTCGGCGTCGAGGTCGGGGCCGGCCGCACCGACGACCAGTACCGGTCCGAGCCACCCCTCGGGGATGGAGGCCGGCACGTGCACGACGCCGTCGATCTCGGGCGCTTCCCGATACGAGCGGGCGCGGCCCGGCCGATCGACGAGCACCTCGCAGGTCGTCCCGAGGAGATCCCGCCGCCGGCGCGCCGTGATCGCCTCCTGCAGCTCCGAGCACTCTCTCAGACGCTCGAGGGCGAGCGGGGCGGGGACCTGCTCGCCGAGACCGGCGGCCAGCGTCCCTTCCTCACGCGAGAACGTGAAGAAGCCGGCCCAGTCGAGCTCGGCTTCCCCGATGAACCTCAACAGCTCGTCGTGGTCCTCCTCGGTCTCACCGGGGTAACCGAGGATGAACGAGGACCGGAATGCGGCGCCCGGCTCGAGTGCACGGATGCGCCCGATCCTCTCGAGGAAACGACCGGAGTTCCCGAAGCGCCGCATCTTGCGCAGCAGGCGTCCGGAGGCGTGCTGCAACGAGAGGTCGAAGTAGGGCACCGCCGGTCCCGAGGACGGCGTCGACGAGCTCGTCGGTGAGCGAGGACGGGTAGAGGTAGAGCAGCCGGACCCGATCGACCCTTCGAGCGGCCGCCTCGACGAGCTCGACGATGCCCGGGCCGCGGGTGGTGTCGCGCGTGCCGCGCACACTCGTCCCCGGAGTCCGATCATGGCCGTACGAAGCCAGATCCTGAGCCACGAGGACGATCTCTCGTGCCTCGAGGGCCTCGATCTCGGCCAGAACGGAGTTGAGCGACCTCGATCGCTGCTTGCCACGAAACGACGGGATCGCACAGAACCCGCACCGGCGGTCGCAGCCTTCGGCAACCTTGACGTAGGCCCACGGTGCGCCCGCCGGCGGGCGCGGGAGCTCCAGCAGGTCGAAGCTGCTCGACGGCTCGCCGTCCCACGGCGCCTGGTCGCCGGTGCGCACCACCCTCCGCGTGGTCTTCATCTCGACCGGCACGCCAAACCCCGCGACGAGGTCGATCTCACCGATCGCCGACGCCAGCTCCTCGCCGGAGCGCTCGGCGAGGCATCCGGTCACGACGAGCCGGGAGCCGCCGCCTCGCACGGCGTCCAGCTCCAGGATCGTCTCGATCGACTCCTCGCGAGCGGCCTCGATGAACGCACAGGTGTTCACCACGATGAGGTCGGCATCGCCGGGATCGTCCGCCCGCTCGTAGCCGCCGGCGGCCAGCCGGCCGATCAGCTTCTGTGAGTCGACGTCGTTCTTCGGGCAGCCGAGAGTCGTGATCCAGAAGCGCTCAGCCACCCGCGCAGCCTACCAACGCAGATTCAGATCATTCGGAGCACGCCCGCCTCGATCAGAGCCGCCACCTCCGGAGCTTCGAAGCCCCACGACGCCAGGGCCTCCGCACCCCGCTCGCCGGGCCACACCGGCGGGCTTGGGACCGCTGTCGGCGTCCTCTCGAAGCGGGGGGCAGGGCCGGGTTGGACGACGCCTGCGACCTCGACGAAGGTGCCGCGCGCCTGGTTGTGCGGATGGTCCGGGACTTCGCTCATGGCGAGCACGGGCGCCACGCAGGCGTCGGTGCCCTCGGCGCGGGCCACCCACTCGTCGCGACCGCGCGTACGGAACACCTCCGCGAAGCGCTCCTTCATCGCCGGCCACTGGGTGCGGTCCATCTGCGGCGGGAGGTCCCCGGCGCCGATGTCCATCACCTCGAGCAGCGCCTCGTAAAAGGCCGGCTCGAGCGCGCCGACCGCCACGTGGCGCCCGTCCGCGCACTCGTAGACCTCGTAGAACGGCGCGCCGGTGTCGAGCAGGTTCGTGCCGCGCTCGTCCTTCCAGACGCCAAGTTCGCGGAAGCCCCAGATCATCGTCGCGAGCAAAGCCGCCCCGTCGACCATGGCGGCGTCGACGACCTGGCCCTCCCCCGTGTGCCGCGCGGCGAGCACCGCCGACACGACCCCGAGGGCGAGCAGGAGGCCGCCTCCGCCGAAGTCGCCGATCAGGTTCAGCGGGGGAACTGGCCGCTCCCCCGCCCGCCCGATCGGGTCGAGCGTGCCGGAGAGGGCTATGTAGTCGATGTCGTGCCCCGCCGACGTCGCAAGCGGGCCGGTCTGACCCCAACCCGTCATCCGGCCGTAGACGAGGCGTGCGTTGCGTTCCCGACAAGCATCGGGCCCCACGCCGAGGCGCTCCACCACCCCGGGCCGGAAACCCTCCAGCAGCACGTCCGCACGTTCGGCAAGGTCCAGCACCAACGCCACGCCGCGTGCGTCCTTCAGGTCGACGCCGATCGAACGCTTTCCGCGCTCCAGCAAGTCCCACGACCGCTCCGCCGGTGCCGCCTCGGGCACCGCCGACGAGCGTTCGACCCGGAGCACGTCCGCCCCGAGATCCGCCAGCACCATCGCCGCGAACGGGCAGGGTCCGATCCCCGCCAGCTCGACGACGCGCAGACCCGCGAGCGGACCGCTCATCCCGTTCACCTGCGCAGTGGTCATGCCGACAGGTTCCCCGGCGCTGGTCGTTCGGGTCAAGTGAGCACCGGCCGCGGCGGCGCCTCGTCGCTCACAATCGGTCCAGGAGCTCCTGGCGCTTGTGCTCGTACTCGGCGTCGGTGATCACGCCGTGCTTGTGCAGGTCGGCCAGCTCCCTCAGCTGCTGGGCGATTGTCGGCTGCTGGGTCGAGGTCGGCTCCGGCTCGATGCGGGGCGTCGGATCCGTCGTTGGAAGTGACACAGGAAACGAGATCGGAGCACCCACCGTCGGCGGCCCCGGCGGGGTCTCTGGCGCCGTAGGGAACGGTATGGCCGCGACCGGGATGGCCGCGGCCGGCGCCGGTTCGGCGGGGGCGGCCGGCGCCGGCTCGGGACCCGGCTCGACCGGGTAGCCGCCGGCGAACTGGCCGATGACGCGGTTGATGAGGGACTGCACCTCTGCAGGACGGCGGATGTCAGGAAACGGGTCCTGTCCCTCGCGACCGGCGGACTCGACGGTGAGGCTGCCTGCCCGGACGCACCGCTCGACGACGGTCTGGTGGTAGGTCACGTCCTGCACGCGCGCGATCGGTATCTCCCTGCCCGTCCGTCGCACGAGGCCCGTCCGGTAAACGATCCGCCGGGACGTGACCACGAAAGACTTCGTGCGCCAGCTGACGTAACGGGCGAGGAGGTTCAAGAGCGCAGCCGCCGCGACACCGAGCAGGACCCACGCCGTCCAGATCGGCGCGTTCGGCCAGTGCACGATGACCGCGATGCAAGCGGCGAACACGAGCACGGTCAGGACCGACGGCCAGAACAGCAGGGACCAATGCGGCCTCGAGTCGAGATAGACCTCTTCCCCGGGCGCCAACAGCCTCGTGGGAAACGTCATCGCGCGCGGCCCACGTGCCTCGAACTCAACCGAGCTTGCCTGCGATGGAGCCGGCGACGCGGAGGACCGATCCGTCGGCACCGGCCGCCGAGTAGGAGGCCGCCGGCCGTTCGATCGCTTCGGCGAGCAAGTCGAGCATCAGCGCGGGAAATGGGATCGGAGGATCGATCCAAAGGTACCGCGCGAGGGAGCCGGGGATCGTGTTTACCTCGTTCAAATAAACGTTCTCGCCGTCGGAGAGGAAGTCCAGCCGCGCCACCCCGCGAAGACTGGTCAGCGACGCAACCTTCGTCGCCAGCGCCCGGATGTGCACCGCGGTCTCGGGCTTGATCTGCGCGGGCAGCTCCCGAGGCGCCGAAGTCATCCCCTCCGACCCCACGTACTTGTCCTGATAACCGAGGATCTCGCCGCCGCTCCGAGTCCTGAGCGGCCGCTCGATGGCCGACAGCTGCAGGGAAGGCCAAGTTCGAGCCGCGAGCTGCAGGTCGAACAGGTCCTCGAGGTACGGCTCGAGCACCGCTCCGCGCCCGAGGTGGGTATTTGCCCCGAGACGGGCGCGGGCGGTCGGGAAATCCGCCACGACCTCGATGCCGATGGACGAGCCGCCGAAACGCGGCTTGAGGATGAATGGCGGCGGGAACCCGGGCTCCTCGGTGTCCTCGTCCAAGGAGAGCCGCGGCAGGACCGGCAACCCCGCCTCGACCATGAGAGCACCGAACGCGAGCTTGTCCATGCCGAGGGCGGCTCCCATCGCCGTGGGGCCCGCATAGGCGACGCCGGCGAGGTCGAGAGCGCCCTGGAGGGTGCCGTCCTCGCCGGGACCTCCGTGACAGCAGACAAGCACGACGTCAAGATCCAAGCGCTCCTCCCTGGCGCGCAGCCCGCTCCCCCGTTTGAAGAAGCCGCCTCCGGGGCCGCTGATCAGGCGAAGTTGTGCAGCGCCCGCCGGGACGCCCTCGAGGAACGATGCCGCCTCCGTCGCTGCTGGAACCTCGTACCACGCACCCGCCTTGGACCAGTACAACGCCCGCACTGTCCCGATCCCCGGGGCGCCGGCGAGGCCTTGGACCGCCTGCAGGCCTGTGAGGATCGAGACGTCGTGCTCGGGCGAGGGACCGCCGAAGATCACCCCTGCGCGCTCCCTCATCGAGGCGACACTTTAAGGGAAATGATCCGGAAGGTCGTTCTCGAACAGCACCGCGTCACCGGCGCCGAAACGGGAACGCGTCCATGCCACGGCTTCTTCTCTCGTTTCGACGAGCTTGATCTGCGGCGGGCGCATCGCTCTCCGGCTGCCCTCCACGAGGGCGGCCCGATTCGTCCTGCCGACGATCACGACGTCGGTCACCGTGCCGGCGGCTGCCTCGGCAAAGGCCGCGTTCTCGAGGCGTTGGGTCCTCCCGAGCTCGACGATGCCGGGCGTGACGAGCACTCGCCGGCCGGTCCGGACTTCGCGCTCGAGGGCGCCGAGCGCGAGACGGGCACCGGCCGGATTGGCGTTGAACGTGTCGTCGAGGACGACGTAGCCGGTCTCGGCCGTGTATCGCTGGAGCCGGTTCGGTGCTCCGGGCAGATCGCCGAGCCGTTTCACCAACACTTCGGGCGAGATGCCGAGCTCGAGCGCGACGCCGACTGCGCAGGCGGCGTTCGAGTTGACCGGAGGGGGCGAACCGGGAGCGAGCTTGGCGACTCCAGTGGGCCGGCCGCCGAGGCGGAGCTCGAGCCCGTCGGCGTGCGCGAGCACGGCGACGTCCGCGTCGGCGTCGGAACCCGAGGCCCGCACCACCTTCTGACTCGCGCCGATCCGCTTCGCGAGCGACTCGAGCCGGTCGTCGTCGATGTTGAGGACGACGACGCGGGCGCCGGCGGTGATCTCGGCCTTCGCCTCGAGCGTGCGGTCGAGGGTGCCGAAACGCTCCAGATGCGACGGACCGATCGCCGTGATGGCGACGACTTCGGGATGAAGCCAGCCGCACAGTGCCGAGATCTCGCCCGGGCCATAGGCACCCATTTCTGCCACGAGGACGTCGGTACCCGGGGCGACATGCTCGTTGACGGTCCGTGCCAGACCGGCGCGGTTGTTGAAGCTGCGCGGGCTCGCGACGACGTTGCGGTCGGCTCCCACGAGGTGGGCGACATACCCCTTCGTGGTCGTCTTCCCGTACGAGCCCGTTATGCCGACCACTACCGGGCGCACCCGGCCGAGCACCTCCGACGCGCGCCGCACGTAGCGCTTCGCAAGCTTGTCTTCGACCGGTGCCAGAACGACGAGCGCGACGTCGAGCAGGATCGGGGCGGCGATCGCGGCGGCGGCCGCGGCGAACACGGCGTCGGACAGCCCGCCCAAGGCGGCCGCTGCCGCGATGCCGACGCCTTCGAGGCCTGCGGTCACGAGGGCGACCAGGGTGGCACGCCTCGTCCAGGCGAGCCGCGAGGTACGACCGCGCAGATGGAGGCCGAGGGGCCCGGCGGCGACGATGACGGCGGTTGCGAGAGCCGTCGCAGGGGTCACCGCGCAGAGGCCGGCGGCGGCGACGGCGGCGACGGCGAGCGCGAGGTTCGCGGGCGTGCTCCCCCACCAGCGCCGGGCGAATCGCGCCCCCGCGCCCGCCAGGTAGTGCTCGCGCTGAGCGACACGCAGCCAGCGAACGTCGGCGCAGACGATCGAGATCACGGCCGCGCCCAGGGCTACGGCTTCGAGCACGGTCACCAGGTCGGCGCGCCCTCGGGCGATCCTCCGCGAGTCACGGCCTCAACCGACCGACGGCGGTCCTCAGCTCGCCGGGCACCGTGAGAGGTGTGAGATGACCCGCGCCCGGGCAGACGACGAGATGGGCGTCGGCCAGCTCGCGCTCGACGCGCCGGGCCACCGCCAGCGGCGCCGCCGTGTCGTCGTCACCCCAGATGAGCTCGACCGGGCATCGCACCGCTCCGATCGCGTCCGTGTAGTCCTCGGCGAGCGTTCGTACGAGAATGTCTCGCATGACGCCGGAGGCGGCGCGGTAGTCGTCCGAGCCGTAACGCTGGCGGAGCGCCTCGACCCGTTCCTCGCCGGCGAGCCCGTGCGCGGCAAGCAGGCGCGCGATCCTGAGGCGGAGTGGCGGGCGCGGCCGAGCCCCGGGAGGCCGGTGCAGCGGCACACCGCTCAGCACGAGGCCGGCAATACGGTCCGGCCGCCTCGCCGCCAGGTGCACGGCGACGCGGCCCCCGAACGAATGCCCGAGCACGACGACTCTCGGCGCCATCTCGTCGAGCATCGCCGCCACGGCGTCCGCGTACTCCGGCGTTCCCCACACCTTCTCGGGCGCAGGTGCGCTGCCGAACCCCGGCAGGTCCAGGGCGACCGCGTCCATGCCCGCCGAGGCGAGGACCGCGGAGAAGTCCTGGTGGTCCCGGCGCCATCCGTGCAGCGCCAGGACCCAGGGCGTCCCCTCGCCGTAGGACTCCCCGAACAGGCGCGCCCCGGCGAACGACGTGAGCATCGCGAAAAAGCTAATGCCTTCGCCGGCTCCCGAGCCTCACCCTGCTCGGGCCACGTGGCCCGACCCCGCGACATACCCGCCCGGTACGGTCTCATGACATGGCCTCGACCGCGGCTCCGCCGAGCGACATGGCGGGAAGGCTGTTGGCCGGATGCGACGCCGAGCAACGAGAGGCAATCACGACGGACGCGACGCCGTTGTGCGTCCTGGCGGCCGCCGGCTCGGGGAAGACGCGGGTCCTCACACGGAGGATCGCCTGGCGCGTCGTCCACGGCACAGCGTCGGCGCCGTACGTGCTCGCGCTCACCTTCACCCGCAAGGCGGCGTCCGAGCTCCGCGGCCGCCTGTCGAGGCTCGGGCTCGCCGAGCCGGCGACTGCGGGAACGTTCCACGCTGTCGCTCTGGGCGAGCTGCGACGGCTCGCGGCCGAGCGCGGCCGGCCGGCCCCCGTCGTGTTGGCCTCGAAGGCCCGACTTCTCGCCGTGGCCGCCGGGCCAGAAGTCGGGCGCGACCGCGGCACGTTGGCAGCGCTCGCGCTCGAGATCGAGTGGGCTCAGGCGCGATGCCTCACGACTCGCACCTACGAACGCACCGCGGCCGCGGCCGGGAGAACAAGCCAGTGCGACCCGGCGCTGGTGACGGCGGTCTGGGCGCGCTACGAGCGGGAGAAGCAGCGCCGCGCCGTGCTCGACTTCGACGATCTCCTCCTTCGTTGCGCGAACGAGCTCGAGAAGGACCCCGACTTCGCCGCATCGGCCCGCTGGCGCTTCCGTCATGTCTTCGTCGACGAGTACCAGGATGTGAACCCGGCGCAGGTACGGCTCCTCGAAGCCTGGCTCGGCGGGAACGACGATCTTTGCGTCGTCGGCGATCCCGACCAGGCGATCTACGCCTGGAACGGGAGTGACCCGCGGGCGCTGCTCGACTTCCCCGGGCGACATCCGGGCTGCCGCGTAGTCCGGCTGGCCATGAACTACCGCTCGACCGACGCTGTTCTCGCCGTCGCCTCGTCGGTGTTGCGGGCTCGGCCGCTCGATCGGCCCGGGGCGGAGCCGGGGTCGGGCCTCGACGTTTCCCTCGTTTCGGGTCGGCCACGCTCGGCGGGACGCCCGCCCTCGGTCGTCTGCTACGAGACCGACGGCGACGAGGCAAGAGGTGTCGTCTCTGCGCTCCGGCGGGCGCGGGTGCCGGGCGGTTCGTGGTCGAGCCTCGCGGTGCTCGCCCGCACGAATGCTCAGCTGGTTCTGTTCGAGCGAGAGCTCGACCTGGCGGGCATCCCGTTTCGGAGCGGAGGCGGTCGCGGGTTCCTCTCCCGGCCCGCTGTTCGCACCGCCCTCGAGCGGTTGACCCGTGGGGGGGATGGGGCTTCGGCGCCAGCTCTTCGTGCCTGGCTCGAAGAGCTGGCAGCCGTCAGGTGCAGCTGCCGATATCGGCGCGGCGGAGGAGGAGGTAGCCGGCGGCGGCCCGCGTGCCGGCGACGACGACGTCTCCGAGCTCGTGCGCCTCACGATCGAGTATTTGCGCGGTGACTCGAGCCCGAGCCCGGCGGGCTTGGTCGGGTGGCTCGAGGCGAGCCTCAGATCCGATCCGCCGCGCCAGGCCGGCGACGCTGTCGACCTCGTGACCTTTCACCGGGCCAAGGGCCTGGAATGGCGTGTGGTCTTCGTGACCGGACTCGAGGACGGACTCGTCCCGATCGCGCACGCCCACAGCACCGAGGCGCTGGCCGAAGAAAGGCGGCTGCTGTACGTCGCGTGCACGCGGGCGATGGACGAGCTCTTCTGTTCATGGGCGCGCGAGCGCGCTTTCGGGGGGCGGCTCTCGGCCCGGACGCCCTCGCCGTTTCTCGCCGCAATCGAGGCGACCCACCGCGATCTCGCCCGGCTGGCCGAAGCGACACCCGACCGCGCGCGGGCTTCGCAGCGGGAAGTGCGCGCCCTCCTCGCGGGTCGGGAACGGACACCGCGCGAGCTGTGAAGGCGCACGCCCGAGGCTGGCGCCGGCCAGCATCGGCCCATTGGTGCCACACCGTGTTCCACCCGACTAGCATTGGCACCGCAGTAACATCACCGGTACGAGGGTCCCGCTGTCGCGGGGGCCGTGGGAGACGCAGCTGCACGGAACGGCAAGATGTGGCCTTTTCCGTGAGGCGACAAGACGCCGGGCGAATGCCCGGCGATTGGCTCGGGAGGAGGGTGGCTGATGCCTAGAGACGGCGACAGCGGGGCGTCGGACCTGGAGGCCCGCAACCACTACCTCGGCATCATCGATGATGCTTGGGAGATCTACCGCGAGGCCGTCGAGGGCGCCTGGGAAGACTACGAAGAGGCTCTCAAGCCAGTGCGGGAGGTCTACGAGGAAGCGCAGAGTGCGGCCGAGGAAGCTCACGGAAAGGCCATCGACGAGGCCTGGGGCGACTACAAGCAGGCGGTTGCGAGCGCTCCGGCCACGATGCGGCGCGACATCGTCGCCCAGGCACGCGCCACCTACAACGAGCTGGCTGCCCAGATCCGCAAGACCTACAACGAGAGCATGTCCATCGCCCGCGAGGGCTACCTCCGGTCCGTGGACAACGCCAGAGCGGCCTACCGAGCTGCGGTCGACGGTGAGCTGGACGCCCACCGCGAGGCCGTCCGTGCGGCGTGGAGCAGCTACCTGCAGGCGGTCGACTCCAACCTGCTTTCCGAGGAGTGATCCCGCCGCAGGAGTCAGAGCGGCTTCTGTCGTAAAGCCTTCTACCAGGTCAATGAGCGCCTGCCGGATCGGCCGCTCCCTATAATCGGCTTTCGGCCACGACGGCGGGCCCGATCGGACTGGAAGCCCTCATGCACATCTCAGCCAGAGTGGAGTACGCGCTTCGAGCCCTCTGCACGTTGGCCGCTCGTGGCGGCGAGCCACTCACCGCCGAGGAGCTGGCTCAGTCGCAGGGCCTCCCCGTTCGTTTCCTCCGCGCAATCCTGAACGACCTGCGTCGCGTGGGGATCGTCACGAGCCAACGCGGCAACGAGGGCGGGTACCAGCTCGCTCGGCCCGCGTCGGAGATCACGGTCGGCGAGGTCTTCCGCCGGCTAGAAGGCCCTCTCGCCGAGGTGCGCGGGATGCGGCCGGAGTCCGCGAGCTACGAAGCGGCCGCGCAGCATCTCCAGAAGGTCTGGGTCGCCGTCCGCGCCTGCCTGCGCGACGTCCTCGACGAGGTCACCCTCGAGCAGGTCGTGTCCGGCAAGCTCCCCGACCAGGTCGCACGGCTCGTGGCCCGCCCCGATGCCTGGGAGCCCCGCTAGCCGCACGCCGAACCGGTGCCGAGCCGCGCCTCACGAGCCGGCAGGCGAGGGTGTCGTCATCGCGCGACGCCGCCTCAGTCGCCAGACGACCAGCGCGAGGCCGGCGAGGATGAGCAGGGGGAACGCCCAGCCCACCCCGAGGACGATCGCCCGGCCGGCGACGGCCACGTTGTGCCCCGCCAGCTTCACCGCCCGCACAAGGGTGTTCTCGCCTTTCGGCTTGGCCGGCGGCGGAACCGCTGCAACCTCGAGATTGACGGTCAGCGTGGCGTAGGTGGTCTGATTGTCCAGCGACGCCTGCTGGGCGGACAGCTGCTCGATCTCCGACTCGACGGTGAAGAGCTCGTTCTGGACCCTGAGGATGTTCGGCACCGAGCGGGCCGCTTCCACCAGGGTTCGCAGTGCCTCCTCCTCCGCCTGCAGATTCGTGATCCGGGCCGAGATGTTTACGAGCTGTCCAGTCACGTCCTGGCCTTGGACCTGCTGGCTCTCGACCTTGCCGAGCCCCGCGACCTCGACCATCAGGTGGTTGAATCGCGCGGACGGGACCCTGACGACGAGCTCGGCGGTCGGCCGCTGGCGATCCTGGGATGCCGTCGAGGTATCCGCCACGAAGCCGCCCTCGCGCGCGGTGTCGCTCGTGACGGCGTCGAAGACCGCCTGCAGATGCCCCCTTCGAAGCGACAGCAGCATCGATCCCGTACGGATGATGTCCGGGCCGGCCGCGGGGACGATCCTTCCGGTCTGGTCGGCTACCGCACCGCCGGCGGCCGGCGCCCCTGACCTCCTCGCTTCTCCGACGCCCGCTTCCTGCCCCGAGATCATCGTTGTCGTGGACGCCGAAGCCGCCCCGCTCGAAGGACTCGAAGGATGAGATGCGGCCACGGCCGCACCGACTCCGCCGAGAACAACGAGGAGCGCCACGACCGTGAGAGGTTTCCGATAGTCAGCCACGTTTTAACCCACCTTTCCGCCGCTGGTCGGCTGAATGTTTCGACGCCGCCCGCCGCCTTCCGGTTCCACCGGACCGCCCGGATCTCATCCGGACAGCTCGGTAGCGTTGGGAATCCCACGCGTCCCGTCGCTCGATCCCACAAGCACGGACTCCGTGCTCGTAACCGCAGCGAGACAAGGCGACCGGGAAGCCCTCGAGGCTCTGCTCAGACGCCACCAGGACCGGCTGCACGGTCTTTGCCGCCGCATGCTCGGCAATGATCACGACGCGGAGGACGCGACCCAGGAGGCAATGATCGCGATCGTCCGCGGACTCCCCCGCTTCGACGGGCGGAGCGCCTTTTCGACCTGGGCTTACCGGGTTGCCACCAACGCCGCATTGGACGAGCTGCGCCGAAAGGGTCGGCGGCCACGGCCCACGGCGGACGAGGACCATGAGAGCGCTTTTCCGGCGGATGGCCGGCTGGATCCGCAGGAGGTGATCAGCGCCCGTCTCGACGTCGACGCGGCCTTGCAGCTGCTTCCGGAGGAACAGCGGGCCGCCGTCGTGCTGCGCGATCTCCTCGACCTCGACTACGCGGAGATCGCAGAGGTGCTGGCGATCCCTATCGGGACCGTCCGCTCTCGGATCGCCCGGGGCCGGGGCGCCATCGCATCCCTGCTCTCCCCCGGTCACGCGGGCGCCAGCGCGGAGCGCGTACCCGCCTCTGACGAAGGGAACTTACCCTCCCCGCCGGAGCGTCAAAGCAAACAAGACCCATGACCGAAGACTCATCTCCCAACACTGACTGTGCCGCCGACGGGCACCTCGACGACGAGACGCTCTCGGCGTCCATCGACGCCGAGCTCGAAGCCAGCGAGGCGTCGGATGCGGCCCGCCATCTCGCGGTGTGCTCCTCCTGCCGGGACCGGCTCGAGTCCCTTTCAGGTGCGGCCGAAGCTGTGAGCGTGCCGGTCGAGCCGCTACCGGCGGCCGTCCGGCAGCGCCAGCTCGAAAGCGCGCTCGTGGTCACGCCGATGCGTCAGGTCGCCCGGTCATCTCGTATCACCCACCGCCAGCTCACCATGGCCCGCGCGGCCGCGGCGCTGCTGATCTTGATCGGTGGCGGCGCCGCCGTATGGCGCTTGCGTACGGATGGGTCGGGTGGAGCGAGCTCGAGCGCCATTTCGAGCTCGACGACGTCGACGATCGCGAACCTGCCGGCGCGCCGGGCCGGCGGCACGGCGACACTCGGGACGGCGCTGCAGCTGCGGCTCGCGGACGGCAGGTCGTACAAGGGCTGCAAGCCGCCGCCGGCGCATGCGCAGAACCCGTCCCGTGCGTACGTCGCGCTCTACGACGCCTCGGCGTCCATTCGGTGGGGGGAAGCGACCTGCTCACCTCTCGGCTCGCCCCTCTTTACGATCACCGGCGCCACGCGGGCGCGCGTCGTGGGGAGCGCCTCGCCTGGTCTTGCTTCGCTGATCGTCTCTGTGCCCGCTGCCTCCGCCCACACCGCGAGGTCCTTGCTCCTCCAGCAAGGCGGTCCGGCTGTCGCCGTCGTCTTGGGCGGTGAGGTGATCGGCTACCTGTCGACGGGCGCGGTTCGGGGCCGTACGGTCACGATCGTCCGGGTGCCGACGTCCATCGCCGGCAAGGTGGCGGCGAAGCTCAGGGGCTCCTGACGAAGCGGGTGCCGCCTCGAGCGCGCTCTCTCTCGACTCAATCAGGCTTCTGTGCCAGAACCTCAGGCGTGACGGGCGTTCCCGGGCCGACGTTCGGGACGAGCGTGGGGCTGGTTCCGTCCAGCGTCTCGCCGCGGAAGTAAGGCCGGCGGAACGGCATCAGCACGAGCATGAGCACGATGCCGAGCACAAGCGAACCGAAGGCGAGAATGAACACGCCGCCGATGTCCCAGTGCGGCCAGAACTGCATGTGCCAGCTCGTGTAGCTCGAACCTGTTCCCCAATCCTCCTTCAGGCTGTAGATCATGGCCGCCCACAGGATGACGCCACCGACGAGGGGGATGATGCCCTGCATGAACAGGTTGCGCAGGTTGCTGGTCAGATTCTTGCGGTAGAACCAGAAGCAGGTGATCCCCGTCAGCCCGTAGTAGAACGCGATCAGCACGCCGAGGGCGGTGACCGAGTCCGAGATGACGGTACCGGCGGAGATGTAGTTCATGATCACGTAGAGGACGATCGACACCCCGCCCATGGCGAGGGTTGACACCGTCGGCGTCAGGTGCTTGCGGTGGATCTTGCCGAAGGCGTCCGGGATGGACCGGTAGACCGCCATCGAGAGCGTCGTACGCGCCGTGGGGAGGATCGTCGTCTGGGTCGACGCCGCCGCCGAGCTCAGGACCATGAGCAACAGGAGATGGCTGAGCACGCTGCCGAAGCCGGACGTGCCGAAGATGGAGCCGCCCAGGACGGACAGGACGTCGCCCTGGTTGTTGGTGTTGCCGAGGCCGATCCCCGTCGTGCCGAGTCCGGCGTAGGACTGGACCGACAAGATGACGAGCGCGTAGGTGGCCAGGAGCAGGAACGTCGAGATGATCGCCGCCTTGCCCGGTACCACCGACGAGTCGGCGGTCTCCTCGTTCACGGCCACAGCCGTGTCCCAGCCCCAGTAGATGAACAGCATCGTGATGAAGCCGCCGACGAACGTCTTGAACTGAGGAATCTTGAAGGGATTGAACCAAGATGCGGAGATGGCGATGTGCCCTGGCGGCGCCGTGCCCGCTCCGACCTTGTACAGGGCGACCCCCGAGAGCACGAGCAGCATGACGAGCTCGATGCTCAGGAGAGCCTTCTGGATGTTCGCCGAGACCTCGATTCCGCGGTAGCAGATGTATGTCATGGCGACGATCCAGAGGATCCCCACCAGCAGGACCCACCCGCTGAACGCATCCCCCCCGATCCGCTTGTCGTTGAAGAGGAGGAAGACGTACTGGCCGGCGATCTGGGCGAGGCTCGCCATGACGAGGACGTCGGCGGCGATGATGCCCCAGCCGCCCATCCAGCCCGACTTGGGGCCGAAGGCCCGAGCCGCCCAGGTGAACGTCGTGCCGCAGTCCGGGTCGGCCTTGTTGAGCTCGCTGTAGCCGATCGAGATCATCAACATCGGAACGAAGGCGATGATCGCCACGATCGGGGTCTGCAGCCCGACGAACGCGACCACGAAGCCGAGCGTCGAGGCGAGGCTGTAGGCGGGCGCCGTCGACGCAACGCCGATGACAACGCTCGAGATGAGGCCTAGCGCGCCGCTTTTGAGCCCCTTCTCCGCTGGTACCGACGTCGTCGTGACGACCGCGCCCACAGCCATGCGCCGCACCTCCCCCTCTTGAACCCCCCAAGCCGCCCAAGGTCACAAAACGCTACCCCTTCGCGTGCGAGCGGGTCCGTTTCTCGTCTCCGGGCGCTACAGAGCAGGCGGCGGTGAGGAACTCGCCCGTCAGGAAGTCTTGCGAGGACCCGTCACGAGCCACTGGCCGTCAGCTGAATAGGGCTCGATCGGGAAGCCGAGACCGAGCAGCAACGGACCGAGCGCCTCGTTGAGAATGTCCACCGACTCGGTTCGCAGAGGCGGTGCGCTCCCCTCGGCGGCAGCCGACGGCGGCAACAGCCAGCCGACGACGACACCTCGGTGGCCATGACGGTCGGAAGGCACCGTCGACAGGTAGCAACCAGCCGTCCCCGAGGTCGACTCTTCGGCATCGCCCGACGCGAGACCGAGCTCCTCGATGGCCACGAACAGATCACTCAGCACCTCGTCAAGCCCGGCGCGGCCTACGCCGTCGGCGTCGCTCGGGGTCGGCTCGAACTCGAGGTCTTCGAGTGCCCCTTCCTCGTGCGTGTCGCTCATCGGTACCTGACCATTCGGTGCCCCTTGGGTTGTCATGTGCGGCGGATGAACTCGGCGCCGCGCCGGCCTGGAACAGGTCTCAAAGACCGATGCTACGTGCCCTGAGGTCACGCGCAGGGCATTGGCCGCCTCTGAGTGCCCAGCGGGGGCCGATCAGAACCAGGTGGTGCACCAAGGAGGGCGCCCAGCACCGAACATGAGATCGGCTCTCTTCACCGCACCGTCCCGTTGCTCGTCCACGCGGCCGGCCGCGGCGAGCACGTGGAGGGACACCCCGCCGAGGTAGATGGACCCAAGTGCGTCCACGGGCAAGGTCACCTCCGGCTCCTCGGTCGACCGGACACAATTGGCTCCGGTCGGACCTCCTTCGAGCGCATAGCGTCCGCTTGCGAAGCCGAGCGGGTCGATTATCTCGAGAACGATCCGGCCCTCCACCCGGTAGCGGCGCGCCGCGAGCGCGGCGCACGGGTCCAGGACTCGGACCCAGATGAAGTCGTAGCGGCCGGTTTGCCGCACAGCTCGCCCGTCGGTCAGGAGAAACGCCAACGGCTCCTCCACACACCGGTCGCCAGCCTCCACCGTTGTCATCAGGTCGATGTCACAGCAGTACCGCCAGAGGCTCTGGTAGGCAGCCGGCGTCGTGGCGACGATCTCCTCGACCGTGAGCACCCCGGTCGGACGCATGTCCTCCCAGCTCTGCTTGCCCTGATAGCGCACGTAGCCCTCCAGGTCGCCGTCGGGCGAGCGGTAGATGGCCGCCTGGTCCGTCGAAGGATCGGCCCCTGGCACCTCGACCTGGTGCAGTACGCGGTCCCACCAGCGCGCCGACCGCTCGATCGAGCCCGGCTGGTCGAGCCGGAACCGTTCGTACACGGCCGGGGCCACCTGGCGCAGGGCCGCGAGCGTGACGCGTTCCATCGTCCCGGCGCCCGCCTCTCGGAACCGGGCGTGGTCGGCCCGAACCGTGTACCTCGCACCCTCGACGGCGGCGCCGTAGCCGAAGCGTCCATAGATCGGGAACTCAGAAGCGATCAGTATTCCGACGTGCTCGCCGCGATCGCGGGCGGCGCGAAGGTCGCCCGAGATCATCTCGGTGAGAAGGCCCTGTCGCCGGTGCGTCGGTGCCACCGTGACATTCGTGAGCGCCGCTGCGGGCACGTGCACCCGCTCGGGGACGGTGAGCTCGGTCGCGAACGACCGGAGGGTCCCGACGAGGCCACCGCCGTCGAAGGCGGCCCACGTCCGTTCCAGATCGACGTCTCCGAGGAAGTACTCCGGATAGCCCTCGGCGACCGGGTGGAAGAAGCCCGCGCCCGCGCAGGCGACGAAGCTCGGGAACTCCGACGACTTGATCGTTCGCACTTCGAGGGCCACGCGTGGGACCCTACTCTTTGCCATCTGGAAGGAAGGATCGTCCATGAGTAGAGGGCCCGCCTTGTACGCCCACCCCATCGGCGTGGCGATCGGTGACATGACCCCTCCGGAGCAGATTCCCGAAACGGCCCGCCGCCTCGAGGAGATGGGTTACTCCCATCTCACGGTGCCGGAGGACTGTTTCTACATCCCTGCTCAGGTCGGCGTCACCCTCGCACTCTCGGCTACCCGGGCCATCCCGGTCGGGACCAGCATCGTGTCGGCTCTGACTCGCCACCCGGCCATCCTCGCCATGGAGATAGCCGGCATCAGCAGAGCCTTCCCGGGACGGTTCCGGCCCGGTATCGGCCTCGGGCTCCCGGACTGGCTCCGGCAGATGGGAATCATGCCCGACACCCCTGTGGCGGCGATGCGAGAGCGCATCGGTGCCTTGCAGCGCTTGTTGACCGGCGAGGTCGTGACGTTCGAAGGTGAGCACGTCTCGCTCGACGCTGTGGGCATCACCCACTTTGCCGCCGCCGATGTGCCCATCACGATGGGCGTCATGGGCCCCAAGATGTTGCAGCTCGCCGGTGAGCTTGCGGATGTGACACTCTTCGCGGCAACCGCAGGGCTGGAGTACTTCCGATACGCCATGGGACACGTGGCGATCGGACTCGAGAGGGCCGGCCGTCGACCTGAGGAGATGGCGTACTCGACGATCGCCCTGGCCTGCGTCGACCGCGACGGGGCCGAGGCGCGTCGGAAGGCGCGTCCGGTACTTGCCTCGTTTCTTGGGGAATTCGCGTCGATGAACACGTTCGCCGCCTACGGAATCTCCGACCAGCTCGGGGCCATCTTGGAACGCGGGGGTACCGACGCGGTCGCCCGAGAGATGCCCGACCAGTGGCTCGAGGATCTGGCGCTCGTGGGGACTCCCGACGAGGTTGCGGAAAAAGTGAGCGGCTGGGTCGACGCGGGCCTCAGCTCGGTAGCCATCTTCTTTCCCGACGAATCGGAGCACGAGACCCTCCATCTCGTGGCCGAGGAGGTCATACCGGCTATCGCCTAGGCCCGCTGTCTCGGGTGCGGAGCGGCGACGATCCTCACGGAGCTGCGAGCTCGGTGTGGAGCGGGAGGTCGTTCGACGATTCCCCCACGAGTAGCTCGTATAAGCCGGTGACCACGCGCCAGTTGTTCGTCCCGGTCGCTGCGTTCCAATTGTTGGTCCCGCGGAAGTCTTGAAAGGCTGCGTGTGGGATCGCGAGCGTCACCACTGCGGAACCCCCCGAACCCAGCCAGATCCTCGAAAAGGCCACCAACTGCCTGGGCGGCTCCATGGCACCCGTGGGGAATTCCAGGTAAGCCTGAACAACGTCGGTTCCTCTCAGCGGCCCGTCGTTCTTCACCCTGACGCTCGCGGTCTCACCGGAGCCTGACCGTTTGACGGTCAGATCCGACAGGCTGAAGTGGGTGTAGGAGAGGCCATAGCCGAAGGCGAAGAGGGTCGGTAGATCGTCGGCCTCGTAGCCACGGTAACCGATGTCGAGGCCGTTCCCGAAGGAGACGGTGTCGTTGACACCCGGCCAGTCCGCGGCCTCGGAGGTCGGCGTCTTCGAGTCGGATTCCGGGAACGTTATGGGAAGCCGGCCTGACGGGTCGACGTTTCCGAAAAGGACAGGGGCAAGCGCCTTGCCGTCCTCCTGACCCGGGTACCAGGCTTCTAGTACGGCGGCGACCTTTGAGATCCATGGCATGAGCACCGCGCCGCCCGTATTGAGCACCACAATCGTCCGGGGGCTCGCCGCCGCCACGGCCGAGATCAGCGCGTCCTGATACCCCGGAAGGGCCAGGGTTTGCCGGTCTGCTCCCTCGGACTCGGCGTCGTGCGCGAAGACGATCGTCACCTGTGCCCTCGATGCGGCAGTCGCCGCCTGGGTGATGGCCCCACCCACGTCCTGCACCGTCACTCTCGGCGCCGCCATACCGGGGCCGTCGAAATCGTTCAGGGAGAACACGTATGGGTGGCCGCGGTGGAGCGTCAACGAGGTCGAGGTGGGCCACCGGCCCTGGAGCCCCCGGTCGGCGAGGAGAAGGGACCCGTTGACATACAGCCAGCTGTCGCCGCCCGCTGTGAGCGTGACCTGGTAGGCGCTCGTGACGTCGGGAGTGAAGGTCGTGCTCGAGTCCTTCCAGCCAGGACCGGAGAGCGGCGAGGTGGCCGTCTCGGCCGAGAGCGGCACCGGGGTCGTCGTCGTGGTCGTGGAGGTCGACGACGTGGACGTCGTGGTGGACGACGAGGTGGTTGTCGTCGACGGGTGCGAGACAAGGCTGGGGGGCGGCAAGATCGTGAGGACCGGCTCCGCCGAAGTGGCGGGAACGTAGGTCACCTGGGTCGAGCTCGTGAGCGCTCCTTGGATGGCGCTGAGCGGTGTGACTACGTAGGGCGCTTCGACCGCAGCGCTCCCACCTCCGGTCGTGACAGGAGCGGTCGACGCGTCACTGCCGACGACGGCGATCGAGTCGAGACTGGCCGGGTTCAGCGGAAGGATCGATGAACGGTTGCGGAGCAGGACGATCGACGTCTCCGCATCCTGGAGCGCGACCACGTGATGCTGTGGCGTTGCAACGGGCGTCCTGATCGAGCCGGTGGGTGGATGGGCGATGATGCCGAACGCGAACATCTCGGTGAGGATCGTCCTCACGGCGCCGTCGAGACGACTGACCGGGACGGCGCCGCTCGTCATCACTTCGGCGAAGTTCGGAGGAACCGGCTTGATCAGGTCCATCCCGGCGTTGAACGCTGCCGCCGGGACGGTGACAGCCCCGTCGTCGGACCGCACGAACCCGGTGAAGCCCATCTGTTTGAGTACGTTCAACACTGCTGGGCTCTGGCACGCATAGATCCCGTTGATCTGTCCGAGTGCACACATGACCGCTGCGACATGACTGCTTTGCACCGCTGCTCGAAACGGAGCGAGGTACACCTCCTCGAAGGCCCGGAGCGACAGCAGCTGGTTCAGCGTCGACCGAGCGGTCTCTTGGGTATAGGCGGCGAAGTGCTTGGCCTCGGCCATGACCTCCTGCGACTGGATGCCCTGGATCTCGGCCACCGCCATCGTCGAGGCGAGGTGGGGATCTTCGCCGTACGTCTCGAAGACGCGCCCGCTGGTCGGAATCCTGACCAGATTCAGGTCCGGAGCCTGGACGACGTCGATCCCTTGGGCGTGGGCCTCGGCGCCGAGCACCTGCCCGTACTTGCCGGCGATCGGAGGGTCGAAGGTGGCCGCAGTCGCGATCGAGGCTGGCAGCTGCGTGACCCCTGTATCGCCGGCACTGAGACCATTCGGTCCGTCCTGCAGCGTGAGCGCCGGTATGCAAAGCCGGGGCACGCCGATGTTCTCGTTTTCGTACGTCGAAGTCCCTCTCAGCTCGACCATTCCGATCTTCTCGTTCAGGGTCATGAGCGCCAGAACCTGGTCCGCCAACTGGAGGGGCGAAGAGCTGCGCGCGGCCGCGGCGGTGGTCCATGGACATGAGGTGGCCGTGGGCGGCTTGTCAGAGGAACCACCCCCCTGACTCGTTGCGGCAGCGGCCCACGGCCGTGCCATTTGAGGCACGAGACCGATACTCACCAGGAGCACGGCAGGAAGGATGATCCGGCTCCAGGAGGCGTTGCGGCGGTACTGCGATCCACGATTCTTCGCCGACCTCACATCGGAACGTTATCGGAGGGGGACTAACCTTCCGGCGAGCAGGGGAGGTGAGCGGTGCGCTGCCCAACATGTGGAGGCGAGACCCCGCACGGCAAGCGGTTCTGTAGGAACTGCGGCGGGGCATTGCTTGCCGTCTGTTCGGCGTGCGGGGCCCAGCTCGAGCCCGATGACGGGTTCTGCGTCGACTGTGGGATGCCGGTCAGGCCGGCCAGTGCCTCGGAGGCCCCCGTCCTCCCGGCGCACGCGGCCCGTCCCGATCCGGGAGTGCCCTCGGCCACCACCGAGCTCCGACACGTCTCGGTGCTGTTCTGCGACCTCGTCGGTTTCACTCCGCTCGCCGAGTCGAAAGAGCCCGAAGACGTGAGAGAGCTCCTGTCCGGCTACTTCGAGCTCGCCCGGGCGATCGTCGCCCGCTACGGCGGCACCGTCGAGAAGTTCATCGGCGATGCCGTCATGGCCGTCTGGGGTGTCCCGGTCGCGAGGGAGGACGATGCCGAAAGGGCTGTACGAGCTGGGCTCGAGCTCGTCCTGGCGGTAGCGGCCTATGGATCCGAGCACGCCACCGACCTCAAGGCCCGAGTGGGCGTCGTGACCGGTGGTGTGGCCACAACCGAGACGCCGGAAGAGGGCATGGTCATCGGCGACCGGGTAAACACCGCCGCGCGGATCCAGTCGGCCGCTCCTCCGGGATGCTGTTATGTCGACGAGACGACCCGTGCCGCCACCGCCGCCGCCATCGCCTACCTCGATGCCGGCGAGCATGCTCTCAAGGGAAAGGCCGAGCCCGTCCACCTGCACCAGGCGACGAGGGTAATCGCGGCAATCGCCGGCTCCCAGCGGTCGAGCGGGCTGGAGGCGCCCTTCACGGGTCGCGACCACGAGCTTCGGCTCGTGAAGGAGCTGTTTCACGCTTCGGCAGATCGCCACTCGGCCAGACTCGTGCTCGTGTCCGGCGTGGCGGGCGTCGGAAAGTCGCGCCTGGCCTGGGAGTTCTTCAAGTACACCGACGGCCTCGCAGGAACTGTGCTCTGGCACGCGGGCCGCTGCCTCTCCTACGGCGAAGGGGTCAGCTACTGGGCCTTGTCCGAGATGGTCCGAGCGAGGCTCCAGATCAGCGAGGAGGATCCGCAGGAGGTCGCAGCCGAACGGCTGCGAACGGGCCTCGAACGCTGGATACCGGACCCTGCCGACCGGGAGTTCATCTCGCCCCGCATCGCGCAGCTCCTGGGACTGCCGACCGCCCACGGGTTGGCAAGAGAAGACCTCTTTTCAGGATGGAGGCTCTTCTTCGAGCGACTAGCCGAGCACGAATCCGTGGTCATGGTGGTGGAGGACCTGCAATGGGCAGACGCGGGCATGGTCGACTTCCTCGACCACCTGCTCGAGTGGTCCGGCGACCGCGCAATCTTCCTCCTCGTGCTCACACGGCCAGAAGGCACGGACAAGCGGGGACTCGGACTCAGCCGGCGCAGCGTCACAACCATTCCCCTCGATCCGCTTTCTGACGAGGTGATCGGCGAGCTCCTGGATGGGCTCGTGGCCGACCTGCCCGCATCTGCAAAGGCGAGCATCGTCGAGCGGGCCGAGGGTATTCCGCTCTATGCGGTCGAGACCGTAAGGAGCCTGCTCGACAAGGGCATCCTTGCCAAGGGAGACGACCAGGCGCTCCATCTCGTAGCAGAGCTCGGCCCCCTGGCGATCCCACCGGGCCTGACGGCGCTGATCGCGTCGAGACTCGATGCGCTCTCGCCCGACGAGCGGCGGCTCGTCAAGGAGTGCTCGGTGCTGGGCGGATCGTTCCCCCGCCAGGCGATCGAAGCGGTGACCGACACGGACCCCTCCGCACTCGACGAGATCCTGTCCTCGCTCGTGCGCAAGGAGGTCCTCACGGTTCGAGCCGACAAGCTCTCACCCGAGCGAGGACAGTACGCCTTCACCCAATCGCTGATCAGGTCAGTCGCGTACGACATGTTGACAAGGGCTGAGAGAAAGGTCCGGCATCTTCGTACCGCAGCCCATCTGCGAAGCGCGTTCCCCGACGAGGGCGCCGAGGTCGCCGAGGTCATCGCCGCTCACCTTAACGACGCCTACAAGGCTGCAGGAGACGAGCCTGGCGCTGTCGAGCTGCGCTCGCAGGCGAAAGACGCCTACATCGTCGCCGCTGACAGAGCCGAGTCGGTCGGAGCGCCCGAAGCGGCCGAGTCCGCCTACCTCGCGGCCGCCGAGCTCAGCTCCGATGAAGCCAGCCGGACCCGCCTCGTCGAGAGGGCCGGGCGCATGGCTTCGCGCGCCGGACTCTATGAGCGGGCGCTCGCCCATTTCGAAGTCGCCGTCACCGCTTACCGCGTCGGCGGACTTGTGATCGATGCGGCGCGCTTGACGGCGCAGTTTGCCCACCCCCTTCGCAGGCTCGGCAGAGCCGAGCACGCCATCGCGCTTCTCCAAGAGGCAATAGCTTCGCTCGATCCCGACAGCGCCCCGCCTTCGGTCGTGGCAGAGCTTCAGGAGGGACTCGGTGGCTCGTTGATTTTTGCGGGCCGTCCCCAGGACGCCGCGGAGCCGATTGAACAAGCTCTCACGCTCGCCCAGCGTTACGAGCTGGCCAACACGCTCGCTCGTGCCCTCGGGTCAAGGGCCCTCTTCCTTCACTTTGTCGGACGACACGAGGAGGCTCGTCTCGGTTATGAGGGAACCCTCGAGCTCACCCGGCGGCTTGGGCTCGCCCAGGAGGAAATGTCCGCGGAATCCAACCTGGCCGACCTTTGCATGACCCGGGATCTCCCCGGCGCCGAGGAGCATTGCCGGGCTCTTTTGGTCGTCGCTCGGCGTTGGGGTGCCCGAGGACACGAGATCCTGGCGACCGAGAACCTCATCTATGTCCTGACGATGGCGGGGCGCTTCGAGGAGGCTTCACGTCTCGGGACCGACGCGCTGCAAGCCGGCGCGGACGAGTCCTCTGAGGCGAGCTGGCTTCACTGCCAAATGGCCCTTCTGGAGGCGTTGCGTGGTCAGGCCACGCGCGCTCGCGAGCATCTCGCGAGGGGCGACGACATGGCAGACACGCGACGACGCTCAAGATCGGGCGATGTACGCGACGGCTGAAAGCGGCGTGGCCCTCATGGAGCGCAGTTTTTCTCTTGCCCTTGATGCGGCTCTGCGCGCGATCGACGAGTTCCTCCGAGGCGGTCTCCCACTCGCCAACGAGTCCATCCGCCTGAGTTTCCCCGACGCCATCGACGCCGCCTTGGCCATGGGCGATCTCGACGAAGCAGAGCGACTCGTGAAGCTGCTCGAAGAGCAGCCGCCGGGTGAGATTCCACCGTTCCTGCAGGCTCAGATCCTCCGCGTCCGATCGCTCCTAGCAGCCGCGAAGGGCGGCAGCGACGGCGTGGAAACGGGCCTCTTGGCAGCGGCAACGGGGTTCAGCGAACTTGGCTACACCTATTGGACGGCTTGTGCTCAGCTCGGCCTGGCCGAGTGGCTCTCCCGCCAGGGTCGAACTGACGAGGCCGAACGCTTGGCGGACGAGACCGCCGATTCCTTCGAGCGTCTCGGAACTCAGCCGATGCTTGCCCGCGCTCGAGCCCTGCTCAAGTCCGATGTGATGCCGTCAGCGAGTGGCCTGGAGTCGCTCACGCCTGGTTGATAGTCTCCCGACATCTTCTGCAGATGGCATCTCGCGCTGTCACATGAGGCTATCACTTGCTTGTAGCATTCTCTTATGGCTTCCGCGAGAACCACGTTCACCTTGGACGAGGAGTTGGCTGAGCGCGCGCGTCAGCTCGGCGTCAATATCTCGGCCGCCGCACGCCAGGGAGTCGCTGACGCCATACGTGCCGCGTTGGCGCTCTCGGATCGAGCGGCGTACCTGAAGCACCCCGAACGTGCGGACTCGTTCTGGACCGAGGGTGAACGGTGGGGCGAGCCATGAGACGAGGCGAGCTCTGGCTGGTAGAGGTTGGTCGCAAGAAGCGCCCAGTCCTGCTGCTCACCCGATCCGAGGTGCTCGACGTTCGCGGCCTCGTCACCGTGGCCGAGATCACCACTTCGATCCGTGGTCTGGCCGCAGAGGTCGACATGGACCACATCGAGGTAGGCCTGGACCGGCCGTCGGTCATCAACTGCGACGGTCTTCACACGGTCGCTCAGGCATCCCTCACCGGTCCAGTCGGACGAGTCGGCGACGATGTAATGCGCAAGGTCTGCTCCGCGGTCAGCTACGCGCTCGGTTGCTGACACGTTTGAGAGGCGATTCTGAGGCGCTGCTTACCGATCTCACTTTATGCCCGTGCGTTACGCTCTCGATCTGGATTTACATCGTGAGCTTGAAGCAGTCAGGTGATAGCCGCATTGGCGGCCTCGACGTCGACAGAATGGGCGCGATTGACCCATACGACGAGGTCCGGCCTTAGCGTTAGCGCAGTGCCGACATTGTTCGACATTGGCCCGAGCGGTATGTCGCGGGGGAGCCGCTCGCGAAGCTCCTTCGGATGAAGTCGTTTTGCCGTGAGCACAACGATAGCTTTGTTTGTGGCAACGACGAACACGTGCTTGTTGAAGATGGCGAACGCCGAAATGAGCGGCAGGTAGGGGTTCATTCCTATCTGGGCCGGGAAGATTGCCTGAATCTCCTCCCCGGACTCGAGAAACGGCTGCGCCCGCTCGGCGTACAACTCTCGGAAGCGCTGCTGACGCCCCTCTCGCTTGTCAGTTGCTCCCGGGTGCTCATCTGGCGTGCTCATGTAGGGAATGTAGCTGGCTCGGAGAGACCGTTCGACCCGGGCCGACCACGAGCGGAAACACGGTGCTGGAGGGTTGTGGCTAAGGTTTCCGCGCTGGGCACATCCAAGCCCTCCGTTCAATCGAAAGGATCACCCATGTCTCTCGGCCACCGCATCCGCCATATCCACCGACTGCGGGCAGTCTTCGGCGGGGTCGCCATCGCCGCAATCGCTGTGACGCTCACCGCCTCGGGCGCCTTTGCCTCTGCAGCGTCGACGGCCTCGAAGCCAGCTGGCGGAACCATTCACGTTTACCTGGTGAACACCGGTGTCAACCCCTCGGTGCCGGCCAAGATCCTTATCACCGGGGCGTTTTCGGATCACGGCACCGGCAAGGGCGCCACGTGGCACCTCGCAAAGGGCACCATCACCTTGAACCCGTCCAAGCTCAAGGCGATCCTCAACTCTTCGAGCTTTGGGAACTTCTACGCCGCCAGCTGCTCCTTCGATGGTGCGGCCGAAGCAAAAGTCCCGGTCGTCAGCGGTACAGGCGCCTACAAGGGAATCACGGGAAGCATCGGTGCCACCGCATTCGAGGCCGAGCAGGGATCGCTGCTGAAGAACGGGAAGTGCAACACCTCCAACAACGCCCCGGTGCTTGCGGGAGACGCCATCATCATCGGCTCCGGAAAGGTGACGTTCAAGAAGTAACCATCTGAGCTCGGCATGCTGCTGGGACGAAGCCCTCATGTCCAGGTCTCGAACTGCCGACATTAAGTAGTGTGACAATCTCGCGACCGCCCGACCGCCCGGCAGGCGGCCGGCCGATCGCGTCTTTAGTCTATCTGGGCGCCAACGTGCCCCTCGTGGCCACGGTCTTCTTGCTGCCCCAATACCACGTGTACCTCTGGGGGTTGCTCGGCATGGGCTCGGCGGCGGCGATAGTCGTCGGGGTGATCCGCAACCGGCCGGCCCACCGATTGGCTTGGCTCTGCGTCGCTTTAGCGGTCACGACGTTTGCCGCCGGCGACATCACCTACGACGTATTGACCGAATTCCTTCACCAGTCCAACCCGTTCCCGTCGGTCGCCGACGCCTTCTACATCGCCACTGTTCCCTTGTTGGTCGCCGGTCTCGCAGCGATGGTCTGGACCCGCCGGCGCCGAGATGGAGACACCGGGGCGATGCTGGACGCGCTCATCATCACGTCGGGCTGCGCGGTCTTGTCGTGGATCTACTTGATTCAGCCGTACGTCCGCGCCGTCGACATCACCCTGTTTTCCAAGCTGACCTCGATCGCCTACCCGCTCGGCGACATCTTGATCTTGTGCGTGCTCGTCCGCTTGGTGTTCGGCGGCGGGACGCGCAACATGTCCGTGCGTTTCTTGACCGTGGGTGCGCTTGGCCTATTGGTGGCGGACTGCGCTTACGGGTGGATCCAACTACACGGATCGTGGAAAGTGGGCGGTCCAACCGACCTTGGCTGGGTCCTGTTCTATGTGTGCTGGGGTGCCGCGGCGCTACACCCGGCCATGCGCGAGCTGACGGTTGAGCAGCCGAGGCGACCACGGCATCTGAAGCCAGTCACGCTCGCATTATTGAGCGCGACGTCACTTGTCGCGCCGCTTCTTCTTGTCTGGCGCGACATCGACGGCGTACCCAGCGACGCAGGGGTCCTCGCCGGAGCTTCGGCGTTGGTGTTTGTTCTTGTCATGCTCCGCCTGACGGGGCTCGCGACCGCTCAGTCGGTCTACGCTCGCCGCGAACAGGCCCTGCGAAGCTTCTCCGAGCGCCTCGTCACCGCCACCGAGAAGGCCGATGTGTGGAACGCCGCAGTCGAAGCAGTGGTAGCGATCGGCGCGGGCGGCGTCATCGGCTGCGTGGTGAGCGACATGGCCCTACGCAATGAGGAGATCGTGGCCGCCACCTGGACCGAACTCGTCGGAGTTGCTGTCGATGTGACCGCGCTCGACGGGCCAAGGCGACCGGCGGGAAGTCTGCCTCGCCGGCGGTGGGACCGCCGCCCCGATGCCCGAGCACACGATCTGGACACAGCTCGAGCTTCCCGAGCGCTCCGGCGCGCCGGAGCGGGTGCTTCTCGCTCACGACCGGCCGCTCCCCGTCGATCTCCGTGCGATTCTTGATTCCATCGCCGCCCAACTGACCCTGGCTCTCGGACGCGTCGAGTTCGCGAGGGCGGCCCACGACGCTCGGACCGAACGCAAGTTCCAGTCCATGGTGCAGCATTCCGCGGATCTCATCACCCTCCTCGGCGCCGACCGGCGCGTCGTATACCAGAGCCCCGCGATCGCCGCGGTGCTCGGCCGCTCACCCGACTCGCTCATCGGGCATTTGCTGAGCGACTTCATCCATCCAGACGATCTGCAGGCTTCTCAAGCCCAATTCACGAAAGTGCTCAGTGGCGGTCTTGGCGCCACGGCCAGCTTCGAAAGCCGGGTAGCCAACGCCGAGGGCCAGTGGCTGACGGTCGATGTCGTCATCACCAATTTCCTCGATGAGCCCGATGTCGGCGCGATCGTTCTCAACAGCCGCGACGTGACCGACCGCCGCATCCTCGAGCAAGAGCTCAAGCGGCAAGCCTTCCATGACACGCTCACCGGCCTTGCGAACCGAGCCCTGTTTCTTGACCGGCTCTCCCACGCCATGGACAGAAGCGGCCGGCTGGCCGATCCTGTCGCGGTGCTCTTTCTCGACATCGACGACTTCAAGACGGTCAACGACAGTCTCGGACACCCTGCCGGCGACCGCCTGTTGGTTGCCGTCGCCGGACGGCTCAAAGCTGCGACCCGACCCGGTGACACCGTCGCACGGTTCGGTGGCGACGAGTTCGCGGTGCTCGTCGAGTCCGGCACGATGCCCGATGCAGCAGAGGTGGTCGCCGAGCGGATCGCCGAAGCCCTAATTCCGACCTTCCGTGTCCAAGACAACGACGTCACGGTGCGGGCCAGCATCGGCATCGCCCTCGGCCAGCGGCCGCAAGAGAGCCCCGACGATCTGCTTCGGGACGCCGATCTTGCGATGTACCTTGCCAAGCGCAACGGCAAGGGCCGCTTCGAGATGTACCGGCCCGACATGCACGTCGAGGCCATCAAGCGGCTCGAGACGGCTGCCGAGCCTCCGCGGTGGCCTCGAGGCGCACGAATTCGAAGTCTTCTATCAGGCAATCGTCAACGCGCACACCCGCCGTCTCACCGGCGCCGAGGCCCTCGTGCGCTGGCGCCACCCGAGCCGAGGCGTAATTGCGCCACTGGAGTTCATCCCCATCGCGGAAGTCACCGGGCTGATCGTCCCGCTCGGAAGACAGGTCCTGCGCGACGCAGCTCGCCAGGCCCAAGCGTGGCGGGAAAGTGGACTTGTCGACCAGAATTTCTACATCAGCGTCAACCTCTCGTCGCGCCAGCTCCAGGATCCCGAGCTTCTCGGTGACGTGTCCCGCGCGCTTTTCGACTCGGGCCTTCCGCCGGATGCGCTCATGCTGGAAGTCACCGAGACAACCCTCATCGACAACCTCGACGTCACTCTCCCCCGCCTTCACGCCCTCAAGAGCCTCGGCCTGCGCCTTGCGGTGGATGACTTCGGCACCGGGTACTCCTCGCTCAGCTACCTCGCCGACCTACCGGTCAGCGTCGTCAAGATCGACAAGTCCTTCATCGACCGAATAAACCGAGACGCTGAAGGGACCGCCATGGTCCGCGGAGTGATCGACCTCAGCCGGGCCCTCGGCCTCACTTGTACTGCGGAAGGCGTCGAGCGGGAGAACCAGCTCGGGGTGCTCGATGAGCTCGGATGCGACAGCGTCCAGGGATATCTCTTCGCCCGACCAACGTGCGGACTCGATGCCGAACGAGCATTCATCCGACTCGGAAGCGGCGAAGTCGCCCCGCCGGTGGAATCAACGATCTCGGGTTAACACCCGTCAAGGGACACTCCGACCGCCGTTTTGCCGCTCAGGCGCGAAGCCATCTCAGTACGTGAAGCGGTCCGCCTTTGTCTTCGCCGACGTCCCGCCTGGGGTGGTGACCGTGACGGCGACCACGCCCGTGCCCTTCGGCGAGGTGACCTTGATCTCGGTCGCCGAGAGGACCCTGTCGATCCTTGCCGGGTGGGTACCGAAATGAACGGCGGTCGCCCCAAGGAGGTTCGTGCCCGTGATCGTGACGGTCGTGCCGCCTGACCTTGGCCCATGATCAGGAGAGAGCTTCGTGACCCCGGGGAGCGAGAAGTAGTTGTACTGGGCCGCCTTGGTCTTCGCGGAGGTCCCGCCGGGGGTCGTGACATTGACCGCGATCGCGCCCGTGCCCTTCGGTGAGGTGACCTTGACCTCGGTCGCCGAGAGGACCTTGTCGATCCTTGCCGGGTGGGTACCGAAGTGAACGGCGGTCACCCCAAGGAGACCTGAGCCTGTGATCGTGACGGTCGTGCCGCCGGTCGCCGGCCCCTTGTCGGGAGAGAGCTCTGCGACAATCGGGCGTGGGGAATAGGTGGCGACGAATGCCTGAGTGTGGTCCGAAGTGCCGTCGTAGACCCCACCTGCGCTGCAGTTGCCGCCGGAGCTGCAGGAGAGGGAGAAAACGTCGGCATCCCCGCCGGTGTTGAGTGAAGCCGTGCCGGGCACCTCCTCTGCTTTGCCCCAGGCGCCACCCGTCTTGTTGACCACGAAGGCCTGGTAATACTTCGAGACGTCGTGGTAGAAGCCGCCCGCGGCGCAGTTGTCGGCGGAGCTGCAGGAGACGGCGTAGACCTCGGCACCGCCGCCGGTGTTGAGTGAAGCCGTGCCGGGCACTTCCTCGGCCTTGAGCCAGACGCCACCCGTCTCCTTGACGACGAGGGCCTGGGTCTTGTCCGAGCCGTCCGCGTAGTACCCGCCTGCGGTGCAGTTGCCGCCCGAGCTGCACGAGAGGGAGTTGACCGCACCCTCCCCGCCGGCGTTGAGGGCCGCGGTGCCCGGTACCTCTTCGGCCTTGGCCCACGTGCCGCTCTTCTCGTTGACGATGAGGGCCTGGGTCCTGCTCGAGGCATCCCTGTAGTAGCCACCTGCGGCGCAGTTGCCGGCAGAGCTGCAGGAGACGGAGTAGACCACAGCATCCCCGCCGGCGTTGAGTGAAGCCGTGCCGGGCACTTCCTCGGCCCTGCCCCAGACGCCGCCCGTCTGGTTGACGACGAAAGCCTGTTGGTTGCCCGAGGCGTTCTCGTAGTACCCGCCTGCACTGCAATTGCCGCTAGAGCGGCAGGAGACGGAGTAGACCTCGGCATCCCCGCCGGCGTTGAGGGCCTGGGTACCTGGCACCTCCTCGGCCTTGCCCCAGACGCCGCTCTTCTCCATCACGACGAAGGCCTGACCATGGTTGGAGGCGTCCTTGTAGGACCCGCCCGCGCCGCAGTTGCCGGCAGAGCTGCAGGAGAGGGCGTCGACATCGGCGTCTCCGCCACCGTTGAGGGCCGAGGTGCCGGGAACCTCCTCGGCGTTATCCCACGTGCCGCCCTTCTCGTTGGCGACGAAAGCCTGTCGGTTGCTCGAGCCGTCCGTGTAAGACCCGCCTGCGCTGCAGTTGCCGCCGGAGCTGCAGGAGAGGGAGTCGACAGATGCACTTCCGCCGGCGTTGAGTGAAGCCGTGCCGGGTATCTCCTCGGCCTCGCCCCAGGCGTTGTGTACCTCGTTGGCGACGAAGGCCTGTCGGTGGTCCGAGACGTCCTCGTAGTACCCGCCCGTGCTGCAGTTGCCGGCAGCGCCGCAGGAGAGGTCGTCGACCGATGCACTTCCGCCGGCGTTGAGTGAAGCCGTGCCGGGTACTTCCTCGGCCTCGCCCCAGACGCCCGCAGGGGTGACTTTAGGAGCGACAACGAGCCTCGACCTGGGGGTGGCGGCTGCACTCGCGCCGACCATGAGGGCCGCACAGAGGAGCACAGCAACTAGCGCACCTAGGCGAACAGCAGAACGTCGTCTCACGCGGTCCTCGCTTCTCTTCACGTGGCGCCAACGACCGCCGGCCAGTCTGGCACACGGACCGCCATTGGGATCGCCCCAAGAGGAGAAGTCGTGCTCGAGGAAGAGGAGAAGTCGTACTCGAGGACAGTCGTTGTCGAGGGACGCATGAGTATACTGTTTTCGTTCTGGCGACAGGACCGCCATGCTCGACCACAAGTCTGAAGTGGTCGGCACCGGATGGGAGGTGGCACCGTGCGGGTAGGCCCCTACGCAATCGGTCCGCTCGACGTCATCGTCGAGGACATTCGTCGCGCGGACGCCGACGGCTTCCCGACTGTGTGGACGCACCAGGCCTTCGGCGCTGACCCATTCATCGCAATGGCGCTCGCGAGCCGCGAGGCGCCGCGGATCGAGATGGGAACCGCGCTCGTGCCCGCCATCCTGCGCCATCCGCAAGCGTTGGCCGCCGAGGCACTCACCACCCAGTCCGCGCTCGGCGGCCGGCTCACGCTCGGAATCGGCATGTCCCATCCGCACGTTGTGGAAGGACGGCTCGGCATGTCCTATGCGCGCCCAGCCCAGTTCATGCGCGAGTACCTCGAGGCGCTACTCCCCCTGCTTCGCGGCGAGCCAGCCGACTTGCGCGGCGAGAGGTTGACGATGGTCGGTGGACTCGACCTCGGTGATGTCGAGCGGCCTTCGGTCCTTCTCGGCGCCCTTCAGCCACACATGCTCCGCCTCGCAGGCCGTCTCGCCGACGGCGCCATCACCGCCGCTACGGGCGCCCGCGGCCTCGCCGAATACGTCGTGCCTGCGATCACCAGGGCCGCTGCCGACGCGGGACGCCCTCCCCCGCGCATCGTCGCCACCGTCGTGGTTTGTATCACCGACGACGCCGAAGGGGCCCGCCGTCGGATCGCGGCCACGTCCAAGCCGTACGCGACCTTCCCGATCTTCAAGGCCGTGCTCGAACGCGAGGGGGTTGGCAGTCAGGTCGACGTCGGTATTGTCGGCAATGAGGAAACCGCCCAGGCGAAGGCCCATCGGCTCGTCGACGCCGGCGCGACGGAGATCGCGGTCCGAGAATCCACGGGCACGCGCGAGGAAGCGGAGCGGACCCGCGCGTTCCTACGAAGTCTGCTGGACGGCTGACGGCGAGGGTCGCAATTGTTGCATCGATGAGCGCCGGACCGACAGTGAAGGAACTGGAGCGTGAACTGTGCGAGATCCGCCCTACGTTCAGAGCCGCGGTTTGGTCCGACGTTCGCTCATCCACACCACCCGGTGGCTGCCATCGCGGCGCTTCTCGACGACTCGCGTAGCGCGGGTCCGGTCCTCGCCGGCGACGCGCTCTGCCCGACGTACCGCTCGAGCTAGACGGGCTTGGGTGGGCCACACGGCATGCCAGGTGCGATCCTGGTCGAACACCTGGACCTCGTAACATAGAACCGGCGATTCGAGGCGCCACAGGAACCCGCTTGCACCTACGGGACGATCACGGAAGAAACCTGCACCGTTACGCAGGCCCATGAAGGATTTCTCTCCGGCACTCCAAGTCGTGGGACGACAACGGAAGTGTCAGGCGACTCGTTGTGTCGGCCGGATCGAAAATCATCCGTTCGCGGTACTCCTCCAACGCGCGCCAGCACTCGATCTGGCGAAGAGTCTCCCGTAGCTCGAGGAGTGGAGGCGGCCACCCTTCGGTCTTCGATTTACGCCACGGCGTCCGGTAGTGCTCTTGTTCGCTTCGCAAGCAAGCCAGCTCGTCGATATAAGGCACGGTTGCTCTCGCCTCCCGCGAGAGACTCACGAACGCGCAGCGCCGGCTCCCTCGCAAACCGTCGTGCTATCTCGTATATCGCCGCTGCGGCTTTGAACGTTACAATCGCCCCGAAGTCAGCCGGCTTTGCGCACAAATTTGATCGTGCGGCGCGCCCTCTCGGCCTCCCGACGATCGGAGACCCCCCACACGATTGCGGAAGCTCGGAAGGAGGTCGATCAAGCCGCCGACCGACGACTCGATTGAGAAAGCAGCCTGCTTCAGTGCCCCTTCACGGGGTGCGCCGGGTGTTTCGTCTTCACGGGGTGCGCCGGGTGTTTCGTCTTCACGGGGTGAGCCGGGTGTTGCCTCTTCACGGGGTGCGCCGGGTGTTTCGTCTTCACCGGGTGAGCCGGGTGTTTCGTCTTCACGGGGTGCGCCGGGTGTTTCGTCTTCACGGGGTGCGCCGGGTGTTGAACCTTCGCAGGGTGCTTCGGGTGAGCCTTCACGTCGTTCTTGGGGTGGCCCTTGCCAGCGATCGGCGACCGGTGGCCCCGACCCTCGCCGCCTCTGCCGGCCGCATTGTTCCTCCGGGTTGATGATTTCGATGGAACTCTCCGAGTGAGTTTTCGTACCCGGAGGGACTGCGACTCTCGGGATGGATCCGCTTCCGCCTGCACTTGGGACCGATATCCCGACGTGGGACAAGACGTGTGAAATGAACCCCTGTGCCGGCGCGGGCAGGCTGCCGGTCGCGGCAGCTGCCGCGGTGGCTCCGATCAGGAGCGCTCCGACGATGGCGGACTTGATCGCGATCACCCTGCCGACCGCCCTCGGCCTGCTGGTGGTTCTCGCCTGCTTGGAAGTCGCGGAGCGGACGGCGAGTGCGATGGCAGGAACGGCCGTGACCGCCGAGACCTCGGTGGCGAGCTCGAGGCTCGGCCGGAGCGATCGAAGCTCACCGAACGCGTGGGCGAGGCCGGCGTAAGCGGCGGGCACCGCTCCAGTCGGCGGCATCCCGCTCAACAGCTCCTCGATCGCCCTGTCGTGTGCGAGTGGCTCGTGCATAGCGCTCTTTTGGTCGTGGGATTCGCTCATGACCTCACCGCCAGCCCGGGCAGCAGAGCTGCCAGCTTCTTGATGGCGCGGTGTTGCAGCACCCGGATCGTCCCCGGCTTCTTGTTCAGGATCCGAGCCACCTGTTCGACCTCGAGCCCCCCGAGCAGGCGCAGCAGCACCACCTCGGCCTGTTCCTTCGAGAGGTGGCCGACGATGAGCTCGACCGCCTTGCTGGTCGTGATCGCCTGGATGGTCTCGTTCTCGACGTCGCACGACCCAGGACGGTCCGAGAACGCGTGCGGCTCGACCACATCGGTCCTCCGGCGTTTGGCCTGGCGCCAGTGGCCGGCGACCTGGCGACGGGCGATCGTGAACAGATACGCCCACCACCCCGGCTCGTCGCCTTCGAACCGGGGCAGTCCCTTGGCGACGGCGAGCCAGACCTCAGAAGCGAGGTCCTCGGCCGCCCTAGGCGCCCTGGCACCGAGGTAGCCGAGCAGGCGTGGGTGGACGTCACGATAGAGCCGGGCGATCGCCCGCTCGTCGCCGAGCTTGGCGTCGGCCATTGTGGCCGCGAAGTCCGCACCTAGGGTCATGAGGTGATTGCCAGGATGCCACCTGTGAGACCTCGGTCCGAACAAGCAGCGCCCGAAGGGTCTTCGGGGATGCGCCTACTTCTTCGCCCCGAGGTTGAACGGCCCAGCGATGAAGGTGTCACCGTAGCCACCCGTGCCGCCCCCGCCGCCTGGGACCGAGATGTCGACGTACATCGGTAGTCCGGTGGGCAGCGGGGCCGAGATCTTGATGTGCGCCGTACCGTTGCCGGCACGATTGGTCTTGAGCGTCCCGATCTGGGCCACACAGCGAATGTCGACCACATAGGTCGTGTTCGGCATCGCACCGTGCACAGAGACGTTGACCCTCGAGCGGTTGCGCGTCGCGTTGCTGTGCAGGTTGACCTCGCCGCTCTTGGTGCCCGGGACGGTCCCACAGGTTGCCGGGTTGAGCCCGACGTGGATCAGGTGGGCGTTGCCGTTGAATGCCTTCTGGTGTCCTGGCCCCTTTCCGGGACTCGCCTGGGCAACTGTTGCAACTCCGAGAGCGGCGCTGCCGCATAGGACCCCGGCCACTGCGACTCTTCCGAATCGGTGCATGATTTCTCCTTGGTTCGACGTTGGGGGGATGACCCGTCAAGCAGCTACGACACATCGCCGCGGCAGCTTCAACCCTCTCCATCGTCCGAGTCGCCTGCGGCGTTACAGCGGACTTAGCGCCGGAAAGAAGAGCACATGGGCCGGCCGGCCTCCTTGGTTCCTCCCTGGGCTGCCGCGATTCGTCAGCTGTCCCTGCTCCCGGCTCTGTCTTTCTTCGTCGTTCTCCGCGGCGCCGGGCGAAGGGGCGGCGTCCCGTCAACCGCCGATCAGGGCGATCTCCGCCAGCCGCTTGCTCGCTTGTAAGCGCCGCCCACATGAGCGTCCCTTGTTGCCTCTTCAGTTTCGTCCTGAATCGCCGATACCGAATCTGGAGGGATGTCGGTGCGGGCGACGCGTATGCCGACCAGGCATTCTCCACCCTTGAAGTAGTGCGCGCTGAGAAAGGGAAGAGATGAAAAGGTCAATGGTACGAGTCGTGGGCCTGTTATTGGCCATAGGTGGGCTGGTCCTGGTACTGAGCCCGGCAGCGACACCCTCACTCACCGACGACAGCGGGACCGTAGGGCCCCCTATGTTTGTCGTCGGTGACTTGAGCGCAGGCGTCGTGAATGGGGTGCCGACGCCGACAATCGGGACATCAGTTCAGTTCTGGGGCGCTCAATGGGCAAAGAACAACAGTTTGAGTGGAGGCCAGGCACCGGCCAGTTTTAAGGGGTACGCGGACGGCGGCACTATGACGACGGCGGACGGGGTGTTGACCGGCGAGTGGTTCGCCGCCGACCCCGGGAACAGCTCGGCGCCTCCGGCAACACTAGGTAGCCCGATTTGCGTGATTGTGACCAGCACCGTTGTCAAGTCAGGCTCACTCATCACCGGTGACGTTGTCGCCGTCGCGGAGGTCAAGCCAGCTCCTGGCTACGAGCCCGATCCGGGACACGCCGGGACTGGCACCATCGTGATGGTCGGCTGTACCGCGAATCAGGATTAGGTCAGAGCAAGCCTCACCGCAGCGGGGTTTGAGGCAGGGCTCGATCGGTCCACATCAACGGGCAAACCACCGAATCGTCCACCGCACTCGGTGGCCACGAGTGGCAAGTTGTCGCGTATTGGCTCGTCACGGCCCGTGATCACGCCAAGGGGCAACACGCCGTCCGACAGTGTGCGACCGAACGAGACGGGAATGTTGGGTTCATTGATGGGTCGCGCCGAGCCACTGGGCGGGCCCAACCTGTTGTCGCGACGCGCTCGGCCTGGATTGAGATCGCCGCCACTACAGAGGTCTCGGTGACGACGGGCTGGCCCAGAGAGATCCGACCAGTGGGCTGGCCGAGTCGTGGGACGTGTGGCAGTTTGAACCTCTGTGGCGTGACCCGCGCTCTGGACCTGGAGAAAGAGACCTGAAAAAGGAGCTGGAAAATGGACGGTGAGCGACAGGCGACTTCGGTGCGGTCTTCTCCGTCGCCGATTCCGACGCGTGACGAGATCGACTTCCAGCGACTCCGGCGGGAGCGGCTCGAGCGCCTCCAGGACTCGATGCGGGCTCACGACGTTGCGGTCGGCCTGTTCTTCAAGCAGGCCAACATCCGCTACGCCACCGGCACCGAGGTAATGGGTCTCTGGTCGGGGCCGGCGTCAGCCAGGTGCTGTGTCGTTGCACAAGACGGATCCCCCGTCCTGTTCGAGTATCCCGGGTCGGTTCATGTGTCACTCAAGCTTCTCGAGCAGGTCCGGCCGATGCCACAAGATGCCCGAAGTTGGGTGACTGCTCTTCGCGAGGTGCTGGACGAAATTGGGGCTCGCCACGAGCGCCTCGCCGTCGATCAGCTGGATGTCCGCCACATCCTCGCGCTGTCGGGTCAGGGGTTCAGCCTCGAAGACAGCACCCCGGCCGTACTCGCCGCCCGTGAGGTCAAGACAGAGGACGAGATCGGCCTCGCGAAGTTCAACGGGGCGATCGGTGACGCGATGCTGCAGGACCTCGAGGCTGCGATCTCACCTGGGATCCGCGAGTACGAGCTGTTCGCCGTCCTCGCGAACACCTTGCACCGCAACCAGGGAGAAGCCCCGTTCACCCGCCTCACTGCCGCTGGCCGAAACACGAACCCGTGGATGTCCGAGGCACACGACAACAGGGTCATGCCCGGCGACCTCGTCGGTGTCGACACCGACGCCAACGGGTTCGAGGGTTATGTGATTGATGTCTCCCGCACGTTTCTCTGCGGTGACCATCCGACGGCTGGCCGAGCGCGACGCGTATCACGCCGCCTGCGATGCCGTGCGTGAAATGAGAGAACTACTCAGGCCGGGGCTCAGTTACGAAGACTGGGCACGGTCAGTGCCAAGGCTCCCGGAGCGCTATCGCGAGCAGCGGTACAGCATCCTGGCGCATGGCTCCGGTCTCGAGATCGAAGACCCGACGATCCCGCACGCCGTGGACGTCCAAGCAGGAGTCGCCCAGTTCCCCGAAGGCGTGATCAAACCAGGCATGGTGTTGTGTCTTGAGTGCTACACGGGCGAAGTCGGAGCCACTTACGGCGTAAAGCTCGAGGACCAGGTGCTCATAACCGACACAGGGTCCGAGCGGCTCTCGAACTACCCCTACGACCACAAATTGCTCGAGGGCTGAGGTCGTGGCAGCGCTCACCGGACTCCGCTGTCGAGTGCTAGCTCGAACTTGGCGCCGCTCGGCGCCGTATTCAGCGATGGCGGCTGGGCCCACAGTCACGCCGGTGACTATTTCGACCGACTTGGCCTCGTCGATAGCTACCGTCCCCGGAACTGCGCTTATTCTGCGCCCCCGGCAGTAGCAGCAGCGCGGCGCCCCCGGTCGGCGCCCCCGGCAGGACTCGAACCTGCGACCGTCTGCTTAGAAGGCAGCTGCTCTGATCCACTGAGCTACGGGGGCAAATCTTATGCCATTGACCTGCTACTTCGCAGTTACCTCCCGTCGGAGGTCGCTTGCACACCGATCCGACACATGCTGCAACGCTACGCCGCTGCCCTTCGAAAGAGTCTGACCCATCCAGCAAACTCTCGCCGCTGCTCAGCCTTCAAGTGAGCGATAATCGCCACAAGCGGGCCGGAGTGGAGGTGCGCACCTTGCGGGGCCCGACCTCCATCGTTCAGGACGTCACCACACCTTTGCGTAACAGCCGAATCCAGGCCCGCACTGCGCTCTCACCCAAGTCTGAGCCGTGAAGCCGAGTGGTCCCTTGGACTCGAACGACCAGGTGCCCTTGCCGCCTTGGATGTCCTCGTTGAACACGAGAAACAGATCCTCGTGGGCAATGGGCAGCGGCAGGATCAGGCATTGGCCGCGGCAGTGGGACACGTCGAACAGCCTCAAGGTGGCCTTCCCCGTCGTGCGAGGAGGGAGCAACGACTCGTCGATGATCTTCTGCGTCAACGCAATGGCCTCAACTTGGAACGCGTCGGGGATGAGCTTGTTCCACGTCGTCGTGATGAGATTCTTGATGTTGTCCTCGTACTTCTTCAGGAGCTTCAACTTGCCGGTGATCTTCCCACTCAGGATCGGGATCAGGTTCTTGCCGAGCTCGTGGCCCCAAGCGCCTGGGTCGAGATTCTGGTAGAGCAGGCCCGGGCTGGCGATCGAGAACTTGTTCATGAGCCAGTCGAGCAGCACCAGGTCCGGATCGGTCCGCATGAGCTCGTCCACCTGCGACGACAGTGCGATGTCCGAGATCCCTTTCAGCCCAGCAACGACATTTTTCGTGAGCACCTTCGCACCCTCGAGCACCTTCAGGATGTTCTTCACCTCAGACACTGCGTTCTTCTTGTTGATCGCGTTGTGGCTCAGCACGTCTCGCAATCCGTCGATCTCCTGAGTGGAGATATCCGCGCTCTTCTTCACCCACAGCCAGGGCTGAACGTCAAAGACCTGATGGCCCGAACCTGAGGCGAAGAGGCAGCTCCCCACGCACGAAAGCTGCTTCGTGGCTTCAAAGGTGAGGGTCTCCTTCGGATTCGGGTGCCCGTCGAAGAGGTTGAGGTCGGGATTCACCGCCCCGGGAACCCAATAGCGAAACAAAGCCACGCCGTCGGCGTCCGTCGTGGTCTTGACGGTCGTCCCGCATGAGCTCGAGCCGATGGCACCGCCCAGATAGCAGATGTAGCCGGGATCGGCGCTCGACGGTTCGATCTCCACGGGCGAAGCGAAGCGGAGGCCGGCGAGGGTGGCGGTGATATCGGCGTCCGCTGCCGGACGGCCGTCGGGATAGGTGAATCGGACGGCGATGTTCGTGCACCCCGAGAGGCAGCGCTGCGCGAACTGGACCGTGACTCCGTCGACAGTGCCGAACTCCGGCATCCTGTCGGTGCTGAGGAAGCCGACGACTCCGCTGTCCAGGCTCAGACCGGAGACTGGCCGAGCCGTCTCCACCCAGAAGTGCGCCGTCAGCTTGCATGTGAAGGCGGCGGCGAATGCCCCCGCTCCGATCGCGGCCTGGGTCTCGCAAGTGGGGAGCGTCAGGGTCACCGCGCCATCTTGGCTGGTCGTATTCGTGCTCGATGTGGCGTTCGTTGCCGACAGCTCGGCGTACCCGGACCCGCCGCCGCCGCCACCCCCGCCGTTGTATCCGGATCCCCCTCCGCCGCCGGCGAAATAGCCACCGCCACCGCCTCCGCCTCCGCCGAACTCCGAACCGGTGCACGCGTTCGGAGTGGGGTCGGCACCGGTCCCTCCGGTCGCGAATGCGGTAGGTGAGGTCGTCCGGCCCGTGCCCGGAGTGCCGGCCGTGCCGTCACTTCCACAAAGCGCGCTCTTGGCTCCAACTCCGCCAGCGCCGGCCTTCGAAGTCGTCGCCCCGCCGCCTCCACCCGCCAGCGGTTTCTCGGGCAGAGTAATGGGTGAGGCACCGTTGCCGCCCGCCTTGCCCCCGGCCGTCCCGCCGCCGGTCCCGCCGGAGCCCCCGAAAGTGAACCCGGCATTGCCGCCGCCGCCGCCCGCGGCCACGAGCAGCTTGTTGCCCGGCCCGTACAGGAACGAGCCGCCGCCGCCTCCTCCACCGTAGAAGGAGCCTTCCCCGCCTCCGCCGTAGCCGCCCGCACCCCGCTTATCGGGCAGGTTCGGATAGGTCGAGTCGCCACCCTGACCGCCGACCACGACGTCGAGCGTTTGGCCGGGCGCGACGGAAACGGTCGCCTTTTCCTGACCGCCGAACCCGCCGTCGGGTCCCTGCCCGCCCTGTGGGCTCGTTGATCCGCCCATACCTCCGCCCGCAACCACGACGAGAGACGTCACGCCAGCAGGAACCTTGAACTTCTGGAGCTTTCCCGTGTAGGAGAACGTCGCCGTGCAGGACCCCTTCGACAGGCTCATTCCCGTAGGGCAAGGGTTACTGCCCGCACGGGTGGTGGCCCCGGCTCCGGTCGCAGAGGCCGCCAGGGGCGTAATCGCAGGGATCGCGGCTAGCACGAGGGCCAGACTGCCACCGATGGCGAGCCGTGGTCTGCGTCGTTGCATCTGGCGCTCCAGGTGCCGTGTCGCGGACGACGCGAAACCCTGCTCGGCTCGTCGCATTCGCTCCCCATAACTCTGCCAGCCCCCTGGGCCGACAAATCTCGCCCAGAAGCTACCACTGGAACGCGAGAAGCTTGCTCGGGCCCTGCTTCGCGAGCGCCGGTCCTCGGCAACGCTCTCCGCAGACGAGCAGCAAGCTATCTACGGAGGGATTCTCGGCGCCCCAGTCGAGGCCTAGGTGTCCACCTCCTCGCTAATGGTGCGGTTCGAGGAGCTACTGAATGCGTCATCAAAGCTCGACACTAAGTGGCAGTGGTGTTCCAAATGACCAGCCCTCCGTGTCCTTGGAACGATGGCTTGATGTACGACGGGCAGCCCACATAGGCCTTCGAGTCACAGATCCAGACCATGCCGGCGGCGGCGTTCCACAACTGCTGCGCCTTAACATACAGCTCGGTTCGCACGGCGATGTCGGTGGTATGCAGTGCCTCGTTCGTCAGTCTCGTGAACTCCGGGTCACACCAGTGGTCCCAGTTCCACAGGCCGACCTGGGCACACGTCCACCACTCGGTCCACTGGATCGGGTCTGCCCAAGCGCTGTAGTAGAAGTAGACCAACTGTGCATGGGCTCCGCCGCCACCCGGCCCAGGTATGTCCTGCAACGTCGCCGGATCAACCGGCTGGACATTGACCTTGATCCCGATCTGGGCGAGGTTGGAAGCGATGATCTCGGCGGCGCTGACGTCGTCGGAGGTGTTGTCGACAGCGAGTGTCAGCTCGACGTTCTTCAAGCCGCTCTTGCGAAGGTACGACTTTGCCAGAGGGATGTTCTGGTTGTACTGGGGTGCGTTCGCCCAGTATCCAATCGGCATGTTCTTGGGGATAAGGGCGTTTGTCCGCGTGTACAACCCCTGGTACCCGTCCTCGATGATGCCGGGGACGTCGATCGCGGACCGGATGGCCTTCCGGAGCCAGATGTTCGTGAGAGGGGGTTCGGTCACATTCATTGCCATGAAATAGTAGATCCCACTCGGTGTTGAATAGACATTGATTGCCGAGTTATCCTGGGCATCCTTGACGGTCGCTGTCCCTAGCTCGCAAAAGTTGATCTCGCCGTTCTGAAGAGCCGCGTAAGCGCTGTCATCACTCGAGATCGGCAGCGCGTTGATCTCATCGAACAGGAATTTGTTGGCGTACGCCTTGTTGGCACCTCCGTAATCGGCGAACTTCGTCATCACGAGCTTTTGGCCCGGGATCCAGGATGTCCACTCGTACGGGCCAGTCCCGGCAGGGTTGGTGCCGAACTGCTTGCCCAACTTCTCGACTGCCTTCTCTGGCAGCACGGACCCGCTCAGCTCTGAGGCCAAGGTGGAGGTCACCGTGGGTGCGAAAACCTCCTTGTTAATGATCGTCCCGGAGTATTTGCTGTCCACGCGGACGGTCTCGAGCGCCGCCCAGTCGCCCTGGTAGGGAGAATTGAGTTTGGGCTTGGTTAGCCCAGCAATACGTTCGTAGGAGTACTTGACGTCGCTCGCCTGCACTTCCCCGTGGCCCTTCTGGAAAGGGATGCCCTCCTTGAGCGTGAAGTGATACTGCAACCCGTCAGCCGAGGGCTCGAACGTCTCGGCCAGACAGTTCACGATCTCATCGCTGTCAGGCTTGTACGCGACGAGGCCTTCGAAGAGACACGCGGCGTAGGTGTTGTCTTCTAGGCCGGGCAGGATGGCCGGGTCCACGTTCTGCACGTCCAAGGAGGGCCGCCAATTCAGCGTGTGCGTCGGCGGACGCTTCGGCGTACTCGAGGTGGAACCGGACGACGCTGAGGTCGAGGAACCGCACGCAGCGAGGAGAACGCTCGCTGTTGAGGCCGAGAGGCCGATTATCGCTGCCCGGCTGAGAAATTGTCGACGGTCGACAAGCTTGTTAAGGAATTCATCGACAAGTCCGGCCGCTGGTCTTCCGCCCACCGCGAGAGCTTTAGCAAGGGCATTCGGCTTATCCTGCTCCACAGCGACTCCCACCTCTCGAGCGCGGTTCATCCGGTTACTTCTCAGGTTGCCACCTGCACCTTCGCGCTATTTGCACCAATTGAGCAGTTACTGCAAAGGCAGGCTACATTGAGGTATTGGACACGTCAACGTCTCCGCATTGAGGAATCAACACACTCGACGGTTCCGGCTCGACAAGCGCATTCGGTGGCATCCAAAGGGAAGTCCCGGCCACCAGCTCCGAGCCCAACGCGTCCTCGAGACAAGCCTATGGCTGCTACTGGCTCGCCTGCCCCCTGGCCAGCGAGGGTGATTGAGGTATCGTGGCGGCCTGGCTGAGGAGACACTGCGCGTCAAAGGGCTCTCGCGACCCTGCTCTCGGTACACATCTATTTAGGGAAGTGGCCAATGATCTCGTCTTCGTATCCGTGGCCTGAGGGCAAGCGGGCCGCGGCAATCATTACTTTCGACGTCGATGCCGAAAGTGGCGTCCTTGGTGACAACCCGGCCGCCGCCTCGCGGCTCGGCATCATGTCTCACCAGGTCTATGGGCCACGGACAGGCGTGCCGCGGATTCTCCGCCTTCTGAGCCGGCAAGCTATCGCAGCGACCTTCTTCGTCCCTGGGATCACGGCCGAGCGGCACCCTGATACCGTTCGGGCCATTTTGGACGAAGGACATGAGGTCGCGCACCATGGATACCTACATGAACGCGTGGACGGAACCACGGAAGCCGAGGAGGAGGCGGTACTGCTGCGAGGCATCGACGCGCTTGAGCGGATCGGAGGCATCCGTCCGGTCGGGTGGCGGGCCCCAATGTGGGAGGTTAACTACCGCACCCCTGCCCTGCTCGCACGTCACGGGTTCAAATACGACTCAAGCCTTATGGATGCCGACCGTCCCTACCGGCTCTCGGCCGGCAATGAATCGAACGCGGCGACGATCATCGAAATCCCGGTCCACTGGGGCCTCGAGGATGGCGGTCATTACCTGTGGCTCCCGGAGATTTTTGAGGGAGGCAGGATTCAGAATCCTCGAACAGTCCTCGACATGTGGACCGACGAGTTCGATGCGCTCACCGAAGAAGGAGGGTGTTTCGTGGCCACCGCCCATCCGTACTTATCGGGTCGACCGGCCCGAGCTAAGGCGCTCGAGCAACTTCTCGAACATGTCCGCGAGACTCCCGGCGTGTGGGTCGCCACCGCGGCGGAGGTGGCGAGCTACGCCGAGTCGCTTGACCTGCAGCCGATCCGTCACGAGCCACCGCTTCAGTCTTCTTCCTGATCACGGTGGTCGAGGGCCGCCGCCGTCCTCCCCCGCTGTCAGGTTGACTCTGCTGCTTCGGTCAGAATCCTCGTTCCGCTGGTCCAGCCACCGTCGACGACGATCTGCTGTCCCGTGATCCACGAGGCTGCCGGCGACACTAGATAGCCGACCGCCGCTGCAACATCGGCCGGTGTCCCGAAACGGCCGACCGGAATATTCCGCAGGTACTGAGGCCCGTAGACCTCGTGACTGATGATGTACTCGCTCATGGGCGTGGCCACCAAGCCGGGGCATACGGCGTTGACGGTGATTCCTTCTGCAGCGAGCTCGATTGCTGCGCTGCGAACGAGCCCGATCAAACCAGCCTTAGAGGCATTGTACGACGTGCAGTTCGGCTCGACGAAGAAGGCATTCGTCGAAGCAACGACCACGATTCGTCCGCCTCGTCCGAGCATTTTGCGCGCGGCCAGTTGAACCGTGTGAAACGCCCCCGTCAGGTTGACCGAGATGACTTGAGTCCACTGTTCCTCGGTCATGTCGACGAAGGGAGCGCTCGAACTTATTCCGGCATTCGCCACGGTGAGGTCGAGCGCTCCGAAGTCCGCGACACATCGCTCGATGCACCTTGACATTTCCTCTCGCGAGGTGACATCGCAAAGGACATGTGCGACGCGTCCATCACCGTACCGGGCGCTGAGCTTGTCGATTACCTCCCCCCCGACCGTCGACGTAGAAGCCGTCCAGACGAGCGCACCCTTGCTCAAAAGGTGCTCGACGATCCCAAGACCGATTCCCTGGGTTCCGCCGGTCACGAGCGCTACTAGACCGTCGAGCGTCTCTGCGTTGGGGAGGCCTGAGCTCGCGCCCGTCTCAATAGATTCAGGTTTCATGGATGGCCAGCTACCGATCAGCCGAACGTTCGTTCGCTCGGCAAACTAGCGCTCCGCATGTCCTCGAGGAGCTCAACGAGCTCGCCAGTCATGCGCTGCATCGCTTCCGCGCCGAGCTTGGCGTCGGCAGCACGAGGGTCACCGATGCTGCCTGAGGTACTGACATCGTCCCAAGCCGCGAAGCCCATGATTCGCGGATACGTCCCGTAGTACTTGAGTCCGAAAGAGTCCACGGGCATCTCGGGCTTCATCCGGTCCGAGTGGACGAGCCGAGGAGCGACAGACAGCATCACTGAGGTCATCATCTCACTCCCGTGTCCGAACGGATGCGCATCGGTGGACGCAAGATCACTACAGAGCTTCTCGACGCAACGCCATACATCGAGTTGAGCAACCAGGACGCCACGGTCCCGTAGCAACTCAGCCGCGTTCGCAGCGGACCACACATTGCTCGAGTGACCGCAGATCACTACGATTCGACGAAATCCGTGAAATGCCAGGGACATGCACAGCTCGGTGATGATCCGTTCACATGTCTCCGGAGACAGGGTCATCGTGCCTGCGAAGGCCATGTTCACTGATGACACTCCCCAGGGGATGGGGGGAGCGATGAGAACGCCGCTCGAACGGGATGCGGCTTCAGCCAGAGCGACCGCTGCCATTAGATCCGTCGCGAGAGGGAGATGAGGTCCGTTGTTCTCGATCGACCCGAACGGCAGGATTATCCGGTCGTCCCGGGTCAGGTAATCACGAATGTCGACGGGCGTCTCGTCGCTCAGGTATCGCGCTTCCAAATCCACTAGAACACCTTCCTTTCTTATTCGGCGAGTCTTGGCTTACTCACGGTCGCGAGCGTCAAGTGGAAATGCTCCCAGACCGCGGGCCGGAGCGAAGCGTCCCTCGAAGAGGCGGCGCCTCGTGCCCACTTATCCCTCGGCGGATGCGCCGTAGTCTTCCATCGCGCTCTCCGTCGATACCAGACCATCTAGGACGTCGTCCCGTATCAGCTCCGGCTCTCGCTCTCGGGGGTTCCCGTAACCGCCGCCGCCGGGTGTCCTGAAGATCAGGCGGTCGCCAGCAGGTATGACGTGTTCGCCCTTGCCGGGCAGAACCTGCCCCGATCCGAGGACAATCTCGCCTGGTGCGCCGTCCTGGCCCCCCGCTCGGCCACGGGCCGGATGCTCAATTCGGTCCACCGAGCAGAACAGCAGGATCGCCGCATCCTCGCTGCTCTCGAGCTCGATGATTTGACCCAGGCCGCCTCGATAGCGGCCGGCGCCGCCACTGTCGCGCCGAAGCTCCCGCCGGAGGATCCTCACTGGGACCGTGCTCTCTGTAACCTCGGCTTGTGAACCCCAGACGCCGTTGGGGAAGGCTGTAGCCGAAAGGCCGTCACGCCTGAGCGCCGCTCCAGTTCCCCCGTTGTGTGTCAGTTCGATCGCGAATCCCGTCAGCCCGTTCGCCTCGTCGGCGAGGTCTCCGTTGCGAATAGGGATGTCCCACATACACGAGGCGCTCTCGGCCGGAATGCGGTCGGGGAGAGCATCGGCGAGGCATCCGAGTGCGACGTCGGCCACAAAATGCCCGATGCTGTGCCGCATGGCGACCGGTGCCGGGCGGGGTGCGTTGAGAATGGATCCCTCGTCTGCGGTCACCCGAAACGGGATCAATGATCCCGCATTATTGGGGACCGATTGGCCGATCACACAGCGCAGGGCAAAGATCGAGTAGGCGGCCGTGTAGTTGATCGGAACGTTGATGCCGAATCTCGAGCAAGGAGACGAGCCGGAGAAGTCGAGGGCGATCTGTCCTTCTTGAACGGTGAGCGCCGCCTTTAGCACGACTTCACTCTCGTACCCGTCAACGCGCATTTCGTTGCGGTACGTCCCGTCCGGCACCTCTCTGATCGCGGCACGGGACGCTTGTTCGGAGGTCGTGAGAATGTAGCCTCCTAACTCTTCGAGTCGACCGACCTCAAACTCTTGCATCATCTCGTTCAGGCGGCGCTCCCCCACCTCGCAGCAGGCGAGCAGAGCGTAGAGGTCGCCTTCGTTCGCGATAGGAGATCGCGAGTTCGCCTTGATCAAGGTCATCAGATCGTTGTTCAGAATCCCTTCACTCAGCAGCTTCATCGGCGGGATGAAGAGACCCTCGTCGAAGACGTCTCTGCCGTTCGGCCCCATTCCCACGCCGCCGAGGTCGTAGAGATGCGACGTGCAGGACGTGAACGCGATCAGCTGTTCCCGAACGAAGATGGGCGAGACGAGCAGGACGTCGTTGAGATGACCCGTAGCGAGCCACGGGTCGTTCATGACGAACACGTCGCCAGGGACCATGGTCTCGCTCGGGAAAGCCGCTCTCATGTGGTTGACAGCGACTGCCATGGTGTTGACGTGACCCGGCGTTCCGGTGACCGACTGAGCCAGCATTCGACCCTCTGTGTCGAATATTCCAGCCGAAATGTCGCCGCACTCTCGCGTGATCGGACTGAACGCGGTGTGGATCAGCACCTGGGCCTGCTCTTCGACGATCGACAAGAGACGCGTCCACATCATCTGCAGCCGAACGTCAAATCGCCTCGAGTCCACGTCACACCCGGCGAGCGTCACTGGAGACCTCCCTCGAGAGCAATGACGAGGTTGCTCATCTCATCGACCACGGCCTCGGCAAGGCCGGGAACATAAGTTGTCGTCTGCGGTTCAGCGATGAGTGCGGGCCCAATGATCTTGTCACCCACCACGAGATCTCGCCGCTCGAACACGGGGACTTCCAGGCTGCCTTGATCGCTTCCGATGAAGACCTCTCGCTTGGCTACAGCCTCGGGGCTCGAGCGGCTTCGTCTCGCACTCGGCTCGGCATCTTTACCCACAGCCAGTTCGCGATCGGGGCTCGCCGTGGAGACCGCCCAGTTCGTGATTTCGATGCTCATCCGCGGCGGGATCCGACCGAAGAGACCGGCGTACTGAGTCTCGTAAGCAAGCCGAAGCTTGTCCTTGCTCGCCTCGGTGAGCGCACCATCTGGAAGGACTACCTCTATTTCGTGCCCTTGCCCGCGATAGCGCATGAAAGAGGAACGCTTGATCGTGATGGGCAGCCCCGGAACTGCCACCTCGACGATCTTGCGCGCCTCGGTCTCCATCTCGTGCAGCATCTGGTCGATCTCCTTCACGTCCATCTGCTCCATCAAGCAGTAATTGCTTCGCACGATCTCATGCGACACCGGGGCACACAGAAAGCCAATGGCGGATCCGACCCCGGGCGAAGGAGGGACGATCACGGTCCCGATTCCCACCTTGCGCGCCACCTGCGCTGCATGCACCGGCCCGTTCCCACCAAAAGCGATGAGGACGCTCTCGCTCAGCTCGAACCCACGTTCAGCCGCGTGGACCCGGGCGGCATTGGCCATCGACTCTTCCACGACGTCGCAAACGGCCCGTGCACTCTCCTCCACAGGCAGACCGAGGGGGTTCGCGACTTCGCTCAGGAGCGCAGCGGCGGCGTTGTCGCGACTCAGCTTGATGTCACCGTCACCGAACTGATCCGGGTCCAGATAACCAAGTACGCAGTCCGCGTCCGTCACTGTGGGCCGAGTCCCGCCGCGCCCGTAGGAGGCGGGACCAGGCTCGGCTCCGGCACTCTCGGGACCCACGACGAGGCCTCTGAATTGTTCAACCCGTGCAATCGATCCGCCACCGGCACCGGTCTCGATGATGTCGATGGCCGGAATGCGAATGGGAAAGCCGCTCCCCTTCGTCAGGCGCGCGACGCGCGCCACCTCGAGCTCGCGAGCGCGATAAGGCTGTCCCGACTGAATGATGCACACTTTCGCGGTCGTTCCGCCCATATCGAATGACAGCGCCTTCGGTTGGCTCGCTCGCGTCGCGACCCTTGCCGCGAGCACGGCACCTCCGCTCGGGCCGGACTCGAGCAGTCTGATGGGAAAGCGGAGCGCGGCTTCCACGCTCGTCATTCCGCCGGCTGATGTCATCATAAGGACAGGACAGTTGAATCCTTGACCTTTCAACGCTTCGGCGAACTCGAGCATCACGCCCGTCATGAGTGGCTTGATGTATGCGTTGGCGACCGCAGTGCACAGGCGATCGTATTCGCGCAGCTCAGGAGAAAGCTCGCTCGACTGCGACACCGCCATCTGTGGCTGAAAGCGCTCGATGAGGGCCGCTATCTGTTGCTCGTGGGTCGGGTTCGCGAACGAGTTGATCAAGCCGACTGCGACGCTCTCGACGCCATCTCTCTCCATGCTCTCCAGCACGCCCATCACCGAGTCCTCGTCAAGAGGTCTCAGGACCGAACCGTCCGATCCCACGCGCTCGCTCACCGTGTAACAACGACGGCGTGGCACTAGGGGATCTGGACGATGACTACCGAGGTCGTACTGGTCGTAACGCCGTTCATACGCGATCTCAAGGACGTCCCTGAATCCCTCCGTGGTGACGAGGCCCACAACCGCGCCACGACGCTCGATTATGGCGTTGGTGGCGAGCGTCGTGCCATGCTGCAGAACGACGTTGACGTCTGCGGGCGTAAGGTCGGCGCGGCCCAGGCCGAGCGTCACGGCATCGAGCACCCCATTCATCGGGTGCTCCGGCGTAGTCGATCGCTTCGCCGTCACATAGCGCCCATCGACCTCAATCGCTACGTCCGTGAACGTCCCCCCGATGTCCACAGCGACTCTCACCTCTCGAGCCCCGTTCACTCGCCTCCTTCCTCCGGCTGGTGTTCGTCGCGTCATTTGCACGAATCGTTCAGTTACCGCGAACATGGAGGCTACACTCGGGCCGTCTCCCAAGTCAACGCCGTCCGCTTGCTGGTGAACGGTCAAATCCTTTGAGGATGGTGAGGATTGTTGCCACTCTGTCAGGCCCTCTATTCGACGAGTTCCGTTTCTCGGTGTCCGCGCAGTAGAAAGAGCTCATGAGCATCTCGCCAAGGCCACACCAGGGGCGTGTCCTACGTGGTCCGACTCAGCGCATCCAAGCGATAGACCGTGCCGTCCATCTGCTACAGGCGATCGCTGCGTCCTCGCATTCGCCGACGCTCATCGATCTTGCAGCCGGTTGTGGGCTGAACCGCAGCACTGCTTGGCGTCTGCTCGGAACGCTCGAACACCACGGGCTCGTGGCGCGGGACTCGGTTACGCAGGGCTACACCCTCGGATTTGAAATCGTCGCCCTCGCGTCGCGGACCGACTACGAACCGCTTCTCCGGCGGGCGCGTCCCATATTGCAGGAGTATGCCAAATCGTTGGGTGAGACACTGACATTGGCGGTCCCGAGGGGGTTCGATCTTGTGTACGTTGACCAAGTGGATCCGCCCGGCGTCGTCCGGCCGAGCTGGCTGGGACAACTGCCCGTGTTGCACGCAACTTCCAGCGGGAAGGTCTTCCTTGCGTCACTTTCGCAGAGGGAACTCGAGGCAGTTATTCCCGAGCAGCTCGAAAAGTTCACGGAGCACACGCTCATCGACAAGGCGAGCCTCCTTGCGGATCTGAGCGCGACGCGCGCCCGCGGCTACGGAACCTGCGATCGCGAGTACGAGGAGTATTCGAACGGAGTTGCAGCTGCGGTAGTCGGGTACGCCGGCCACCCGCTCGCAATCGTGGCCATCTGGGCGCCGTCCCAGCGAGTGACGGCGGCCGCAATGCCGGAATACGGTCGCCGGATCATTGCTGCCGCGGACGACATCGCCGCAAGGCTTCACTCAACATAAAGCAAGCTGTTCCCTCGGTCGAGAACGGAGGAGGGACAGCCGGAACGAGCGCTGGGCGCCAGGGCTGAGGACAGCATTGCCAGCGTCAAGCGAAGACTGGCACTCCGCTCTCGATCGCAAGAAAGCGGCGGAGGACGTTCTCGGTCACCCGGGCAACACTGTTCGTATAGGCATTGTGGCTGAGGCTTCCGGTCCACGAGACCGATCCTGCCGCGAACACGGCTCCTCCCTTCGGCCAGGGGGTGATGGCGATGTCGGCTGCCGGTGCAACGGGCAACCGCGGCGAGGGCACGAACATCGAGGAAGTCGCCCGAGCGAGAAGGACCGCCTCCGCTTGGGGCCCGTGGGGCCACTCCTGAACCGAGTCCATCTCATAGGCTGCTGCATTTCCGAGGTTTAAGCCGAAGCCACCGATCTCCGCGTCGTCAACGCCTTCGAAAACGAAACGATACGGCGCCTCATAGGAGGCCGCGGTTCGCCGGAAGGCCCAACGGCCCTGTCCGTTCTCAAAGACGTTCGCCGAATGCTCGACGCCGACAAGGCTGCGAGGCGGCCTTGCGCGGCGTGCCCATGTACCCCCCACCTCAAGCGACGTGCTGTGCTGGAGCTCGCCGGGAGCTGGTGCACTCCAGTCCTCGAATTCCCCTTCGCCAGACCTTCGCACTTCCATGAGGTACGGTCGCCCGGGATCCAGTGAGGTGACCCAGTAAAGACCGTTTCCGCCAAGGTACATGACGCGTCCACCGCCATACAGGTAGCCGGCGAGACCGTCCATCATCTCTCGAGTCCAGTACTCGTGGTGGCTGCCGAGGATGACGCAGCGATAATCCTCCAGGAGTGCCGCGCCTTCGTTATGGAGATCTCCGTCTGTGAGGGTGTCGTAGGCGATCGCCGAGTGCTCAAGCCAATCGACGAGATACAAGTTGGCAGCGATCGTGTGTGCTCCCCACTGCAAACCGGCCGAAGGGTTGCCCGAACGGCTCGGCTTGCGGCGCGTACAGTATCGAACCATCGACCCGTCCCGGTGAACGTCGTAGATGCACAACGCCCGATCGAACATCCCGTCTTCGGTGTAGTTGTGCCGGCCGCGGTTGCTCGAATAGGCCTGCCACGTGAAGGTCGGTACCAGTACGCACACGTCCGAGGTCGGCGTCGAAGGACGGACGACGAACGGGATCGTGAGCTTGTCATGATCTGTGCTCAATCGGACAGCGTAGATCCCAGCTCGAGCTGTCGGCGGAATACTCAGCTCGAGTGTGGGAGACCAGTCAGCGTCGGCAAGGTCATCCTCGTGAAGATGGATGGCGTCGTAGACGTCCGGACTGTCTGTATACAGAGATCCAACAGTTCCAGCCCAGTGTGGCCCCGTCACGGCTCGGGTCGGCGCGTTCACCGCTCTGCCGTGATGTTCGTGCCCAGAGGTGTCCACGACCCGCTCGCCGCCGACATCCCGGCTCAGGTCCCAGCTGCCGAGAACCGGCCCCAGCTCCTCCAGACCTTGGCCGGCCGCGAGATTCACGACCTCGTCAGGACCGATGGCGACGCCAAGCAGGATCGGTGAGCCGAGCTTGCCATTGAAGTGTGCCCAGTGGCGGCCGACATTCCGAGACGGGAGCGCTCCGAAAGTGAGAGGAGCTCGTGCACGATGGACCGGGCCCCCTTTCTGCAGCTGCCGGCAGGCCGAGAGCGGCCGCGCTTCCCCCTTGAGAAGCTGGTACACGCAAAGCTGGCCGGATCGCGCTCGATAGGTCACTGCGACGTACTGCCAATGCCGTTGCAGCAACGAATCGCGGCCTGTGCACCATCCAGCTGAGATCCCGTCGGTCGAGATGGCCGCGGCAAGGACATGGTGGCCGCCCAAGAACACCCCGAAGCTCATGTCGTCCTCGACCCACTGAGCGGCCAGCGCTTGCCACAGCTGATCGAGAAGCGTCGGATACACCCAGAATCCGACGGTAAAGTCGCTCGACGGCGTCAGCTCCTCCTGAGAAGCGATCTCTATGTAGGAACCAAAGTCGATCGCTTGATGGCGCAACCCCGCTTCACCGGGGCCCCAATCCATGACCACCTCTTTGACCCCCGGACCTTCCGGGTTGGGATCGCCATGGACGAGCCTGACGACTTCGGCAGTTGCCCGCGGGACCTTGCCGCTGGCCATGAACTGCAGGGTCCGACCGGGCCTCACCACGATCTCTTCGGCGTAGCCCTCCAGGTGTACGTCTCTTACGGGCGATATCGGTTCCATGGTTCCAATCCAAGGTCGGAGTGGGAGCCATCTGGCCCTCGGGGGTGCGGGCAGCCTACCGCTGAGCTGAGCCAGCGCTTCTCGTACGGGTCGTTGACGGTCGCGGACGGTCAGAGGTAGATTGCTCGCGCATACTGGGCCCGATGTGCAGATAACGCGATGACGTGAGTCGAGAGCCATGGCAAATTCAACGACTCATTGTTGGAGGTGGAAGTTCGCATGTGTGAGCGATTTGCGGGAAAGGTGGCTCTGGTCACCGGGGCCGGGCACGGAATTGGGCGTGCCTCGGCCCAACGCCTCGGCCGCGAAGGGGCGAGGCTTGCCATTCTCGACAGACGTCCAGAGGCAGCCGCGGAAACCGTAACGCTCCTCGAGAATGCAGGTATCGAGGCCCTCGCCTGGACGGCCGACGTCTCCGATGAGCGCGGCGTCGGAACCGCAATCGCCGAGATGCTCGAGCACTTCGGACGAATCGACGTCGTGCACGCCAACGCCGGCGTCTCCGTGCCGGGTACCGTGGTGACCCACACGGTCGAGGAGTGGGACCGGACCTTCGCGGTCAACGTACGCGGAGCCTTCTTGACAGCGCATGGCGTCGTGCCGTCAATGCTTGAGCAAGGCTACGGCTCGATCGTGTTCACTGCTTCGGTCTCCGGCATGATAGGGGAACGAGATTCCGCCGCTTATGATGCCTCGAAGGCCGCGATCATCAACCTCACGCGCCAGATGGCGGTCGAATACGCGCGGAACGGGATCCGCGTGAACTGCGTCTGTCCGGGATGGGTCGACACTGGCTTCAACGACCCCTGGCTCTCGGAGGTGCGCGAAGCCGAACTTGCCGCAATGGTCAACGCAACGATTCCTCTCGGGTGGCAAGCCAGCGCGGATGACATCGCCCCGTGCGTGGCCTTCTTGGCCTCAGATGACGCAAGGTACGTGACCGGGCACGCTCTCGTCATCGACGGTGGATTGACCGCTGTGTGACAACGCCCAGCTTTTCCTGCGACGACTAGTCGAAACTCTCTCGAGGCGCTGTTCCTGGATCGTGACGATAGAAGTCGACCGCCTCAGGAGGTAGCGGTGCATTGCCCAGGATAAGATCCGCGGACTTCTCCGCCATCATCATCACTGGTGCGTAGATATTGCCGTTCGTCACATACGGCATAGCCGAGGCGTCAACGACCCTGAGTCCCTCCAGTCCGTGCACGCGCATGGACGCGGGGTCTACGACCGCCATCTTTCCCACACCCATCTTGCACGTGCACGACGGGTGGAGACCGGTCTCGCCCTCTCTTGCGACCCAGTCGAGAATTTCGTCCTCGGTCTCGATTCGCGGGCCCGGCGAGATCTCCCCGCCGTTGAACTCGTCGAAAGCGGGCTGGCTGAGTATTCCCCGCGCTATGCGAACGGCCTCGACCCATTCCCGCCGGTCAAGCTCGGTCGAGAGATAATTGAATCGCAATGCCGGGTGGACCCGTGGATCGAGCGAGGTGATCTTCACCGAGCCCCGCGAGTTGGAGTACATGGGAGCGAAATGCACCTGGTAGCCGTGGTCCTTCGCAACTGCCGACCCGTCGTAGCGGATGGCCAGGGGAAGGAAGTGAAACATGAGGTTTGGGTAGGCGACGTCCTCGTTGCTGCGGGCGAAGCCTCCGCCTTCTAGGTGGTTGGTGGCGCCCGGGCCGCGTCGAAACAGCAACCAATTCAGTCCCACCCATGGCCGATTGCGCCACTTAAGGGCGGGTGCGAGCGACACCGGCTGCTTGCTGGCGTACCGAATAAAGGCGTCGAGATGGTCCTGAAGGTTCTCCCCCACCCCAGGCAGGTCGGCAACCACGGTCGCTCCGAGCGCTCGAAGCTCGTCGGCGTTGCCAATTCCAGAGAGCTGGAGAAGCTGTGGCGAGTTGACCACACCACCGCAGCAAATAACCTCCCCCGCGCTTGCACTCTTGACCGGCCCGCCGCGTGTGCGGTACTCGACACCTACAGCACGCGTCCCTTTGAAGAGAATTTCGCGTGACGAAGGCGCGCGTCTTGATCTCGAGATTCGCCCTGCTCATAACCGGATGTAGATAGGCCCGGGCCGCGCCCAGACGCCGGCCCCGGTGAATGTTTCGATCGAAGGTCCCGAAGCCCTCCTGCCGGTAGCCGTTCACGTCGTCGGCGAGCGCGTAGCCGGCTTGCTCGGCTGCCTTGAAGAACGCCACGAACAGCGGATTGGCGGCGAGACCTCGCTCCAGCACGAGGGGTCCAGACGATCCCCGGTACTCGTTGCCGCCGAAGAGGCAGGTCTCCATTCGTTTGAAGTACGGCAAACAGTGGGCATAGTCCCAGGCGTGCATACCGGGATCTGCCGCCCACCGCTCGTAATCGAGCGGGTTGCCTCGCTGAAACACCATCCCGTTGATGCTGCTTGAGCCGCCGAGCAGCTTGCCTCTGGGCTGAGAAAGGCGTCGGCCGTTCATGTGCGGCTCTGGCTCGGTTCGATACTTCCAGTCATAGAGTCGGTTACCGATGGGAAACATGAGGGCCCCAGGCATGTGGATGAAGACGTCGAAAAGGTAATCGGGTCGTCCAGCCTCGAGGACGAGCACGTTGACGGAGGGGTCTGCACTGAGACGGTTGGCCAAGGCGCTGCCGGCCGACCCGCCTCCGACTATGAGGAAGTCATAGTTCAACTGGGCTTGGGCCTTACGTCAGCTGAACCACAGGTTGTCCAACGAACTGGCCCCGAAGGGAAAGCCGGTGTGGTTGCCGGGCCCGTATCCACTGAGTTTCGCACTGTAGGCGTCATTCAGTCCATAGAAACAGGGAATGATGAGTCCACCCTCATTGAAATCGATCAGCATCATTTCACGCTTGATCTCGCAACGTTTCACTGGATTGAGCTCAGCGTTCGCGGCGTTATACATCTCAATATACTTCGGACTACTCCAATGCGTCTCGTTGTAAGGCGCCTTTGGCAACAGTTCCACCGCGACCTGGGCCAGGTAGGGAAGGTAGGTCCAGAAGTCCTGGGAAAACGGCCATGTCAGGTACCCGGGTCCGAAGAGAACGTTCGTGTCCGTGCTTCGAAGGTTCACGTTGATGCCCGCCTTGGCAGCCTGCTCCACGAAGACCTCCGCCCCTTGGACGGTGCCGTTGGCGATGGGCGCCGTGACCAGCTGCACCGAAAGATTCTCCCTGCCTGCTTTTTTCAGAAGGAATTTCGCCTGATCGATATCCTGAGAGCGCTTCAGAGAGTGGTCGTAACACGAGTCGTAGGGAGAGAACACGTCATTGCCGACAGCACCGAAGCCATCGAGCACAAGGTCGATGAACTGCGGGCGATCCAGCACGAGGCGCATGGCTTGGCGAACACGCATGTCATTGAAGGGTGGCACGTCGACGCGCATCGTGAACGGAATCATCCCGCCGGTGTCGGAGAACTGAACCTTGACATCAGGGTTGCTCGCGAGTTGCTTTGCCGACGCGCCGTCGATATTCCCGGCTGCATCGATCTCTCCTGTGGTCAGGGCGTTGATCATCGAGACGTCGTCCGCGAAGTCGATCGTCGTCACGCTATCTACATAGGGAAGGCCGCTACGCCAGTAGTTCTCGTTGCGAAGAAAATCGCTCTGAACGCCGGGAGTGGCGCTCTTGTATTTAAACGGTCCGGTTCCAACCGGGTTCTTTGGATCGTAGCCGACCGGTACGATATACAGATAGCCATAGTCGGCGAGCTGATCGATGAAGCTAGCAAACGGCGCCGTCATCGGTACCTGAACCGTTAGGGAATCGAGCTTCTTCATATTCTTTGCGTCAATCGGACCGAGTGCGGTGGCACCCGCCAAGGGAAACTTCGGATTCACGATCCGCTGGAACGTGAAAATTAGGTCGTCGGCAGTGAGATCCTTTCCGTTATGGAACTTGACTCCCGACCGAAGCCGGATCGTCCAGAGAGTTGCGGCGGAATTCGAAGTTATTTCCTCAGCTAACGCGTACTCGCTCTGGACATGCGAGTTGAGCGTTGTCAGGGGGTCGTAGAGTTCCGCACAACGCAGGTTCGCTGGGTAACCGACGGAGTTGTTCGCATCCAGATTTTCCGAGCTCGAGCCGCCAGTCAGTCCAACCCGCAGGTCGCCGCCACGACGCGGCGCCCGCGATGGCGATGATGATGTCGTGGTGCTGGATCCTGCGCCTGACCCGCAGGCCGCCGCGATCCCGCCCAGGAGAGGCACCGTGGCTCCGAGCACCAAGCCGCGCCGCAGAAAGTCCCTCCGACTAACTGCATCACCCGGCAGGACCTCTTCCGGTTCCGGGATGCTTCTCCCCATGACTCAACGCCTCCTCGACATGTTCCTTGTCCCGCTAGGCAACGGAAAAGCCGCGAGTAACCAGCCGTCAGACACCCAGCAAGCGCTGTGCACTCCGCTGACTCGGTGCGGCCGCACCGGCAGCAGACGGGCGACAGCCATGGCCTTCAATGAGACACATCCGCGCTGGTGAGGCGCTTCCGCCGTGAAGATCACCTGGAGAGCCGCCCTGCAGCCAGTTGCATAATATGCACCACCCCCCGTCGACGGCGCGATCGTAACGCCGCGCCCGCGGAGCGTCAAGCCACCAGCGCAGCCTTGGTCTCGGTCACGCCCCAGCTTCTACATTGGCTCGGAAGCCAACCTTCGGGCTCAATCACTGACTGATCGGAAGCCTTGATCTCGACCCCGTCAGCTACAGTTGCCAGCCGCTGGAGCCATCGGACTGAGGACGGTAGTGGCATGACTGGATCGGGGCTGCCTGGCCGGGTCGCTGGAAAGGTCGCCGTGGTAACGGGGTGCGCTGCGGGCCAAGGACGGTCCCACAGCCTGGCACTGGCCGCGGAAGGGGCGCTAATACTGGGCGTCGACGTTGACGAACGCGGTGGGGAAGAAGTCGTGGCTGAGCTGAGCGAGGGCGGGAGAGCCGCTGAGTTCGTGCACGCTGATGTGAGTGAAGCAAGCGACTGGGAGCGCATCGTTCGAAGAGCTGTACAACTCTGGGGCAGAATCGACGTCTTGGTCAACAATGCGGCAATCTACCGCACGGAGGACTACCTCACCGAGTCGCTCGAGGGATGGGAACTCGTAATTAAGAACAATCAAACGAGCATCTTTCTCGGGATGAAGCACACCTTGCCCATCATGATCGCCCAATCCGATGGTTCGATTATTAACATTTCGTCAAACTGCGGCGTCGCCGCCATCCCCAATGCCGCCGCGTACCACGCGACAAAGGGAGCGGTTCGGATGATGACAAAGAACGCAGCCTTGACATACGGAGTCCACAACATTCGCGTGAACTCAATCTTACCCGGACTTGTCTACACCGCTCTGGCAGAGGGAGACCCTTGGAACGACTACATGGTGGAACGAGCGCCGCTTCGTAGGGGTGGCGTACCAGAAGATATCAGTCCCGGCGTTGTGTTCTTGGCTTCGGACGAGTCGAGGTTCATGACTGGTAGCGAGCTCACCATGGATGGTGGCTATCTAGCCCTCTGATTCGCGAAGCAGCTCTAAACGGGGATGCTGAGCAACGACAGCCGTCCCAGATCGAACCTAGGAGGATGCGTGAACGACGCAACTGACGATACCTACAGTTTTCGTCAAATTGGCGAGCGCGTCAGTAATTGGGGCCGATGGGGCCCGGACGACCAGAAGGGAACGCTGAACTTCATCACTCCGGCGAAGGTCGCGGCCGCGGCTGCACTCGTAAAGCGGGGGGCAGTCTTCGACTTGGGAACACCCTTCGACGAGAACGGCCCGTATAGCGGTCAGTACGGACGGGTCAACCCGCTGCATTTCATGACGTTCGCTGGTAACGGGGAAAGCGAGCCTGGCGGATTGCAGTACGCCGACGACTTCATCGTCATGCCGCTGCAGAGCATGACTCAGTGGGACGCCTTGTCGCATATTTGGTACGACGACTTGATGTACAACGGCTATCCGGCATCCTCACACATGAACGAGCGAGGCGCGCAAAAGCTCAGCATTACTGAGGTATGTAAGGGAATCACCGGGCGCGGCGTACTTCTCGACGCCGCTCGGTATTTCGGCGTCGACTGGCTCCAGCAGCGTCAGCAACTTGGACCCACTGAGCTCGAGGGAATGATCGAACTTCAAGGCGGGGTCGGAGTCGGCGAGGGAGACATCCTGATTCTGCGCACCGGCTATTGGGAGAAGTTCCTGGCGGGCGGCGACAAAGTTGACTATTTGACGGCCAGTCCCGGCTTGACCGTTGAATGCTGCGAGTGGCTGCACGAACGGCGGGTGGCAGTTGTCGCGAGCGATACGCCGGCGGTGGAGTACATTCCGCCGAGTGGGGCTTTGGAGTTCCACTGTGTTGCGATCCGCGACATGGGCCTCACCTTGGGGGAGATCTTCTCGCTCGCCGAACTCGCGGCAGACTGTGCGGCCGACGACGTCTGGGAGTTCTTCTTCGCCGGTCCCCCGCTGCGGGTGTCACGGGCAGTGGGCTCCCCCGTCAACCCCCTTGCGGTCAAGTAGCCAACGGGTCCGCAGCATCCGTACGGCCCGAGCGCAACCGGGGGCCGACCCTAGTTTCCAAAATCTCGCCCGGTTTCACGTTCGACTACCTTCGGCAATCCGTGAACCACCGCTTCGATATGCGCCGGACGTATGCCGCAGCATCCACCAATGATTTGCGCCCCGTGCGAGACCCAGCCCACGGCCGCTGCCAGATAGTCGTCGGGTCGTACGTCTCTGAAGCCCCAGTTCGGCGGGTTCCAGTCACCGGACTCGGCATAGGCTCCGACCGGCCCATCGAAATGGCGTCGGACGACATCGATGGCGTCGGCGACAACTGCGATCTTTGCGTGCATCACATTCACTGCAGCGAGTCCTGGATGTACCAGCAGCGTCACGAGCTCTTCGAAGTCGAGATGGTTTCCGGGCTCCTCGACCGTGCCAAGCGAGCCGTCGCCGAGTCGACTCGGAGACACTCCGAGCCATACCGGAAGCCCGGTCTCGGTCGCCGCCTCAATGGCGGCCAGTCCATCGCTGGGTGAGTTCATCATCTCTAACATGATGAGATCGACCCCGGCTTCAGCGAGGATCGTGGCCTGTTCCCGATAGTGCGCGAGAGTAGGTCGACGTGGGTCCCCGGTTTCAAACGTGTTGGCGGTTGGTCGCCTGTCTGCAAGGGCAGTTTCTTGCACCGTAATGGAACAGAACGGGGACATGGACCCAGCGATCGCAATTGGTCTCATGGCGGCTGCTTCACGGGCTTGAAGAGCGGCCTTCACTGCGCTCCGGTTCACCTCTTCGACTCGGTCACCCAGACCGCCCCATTCGAGCGCGGCGCGGTTCGTGGAAAAGGTATTGGTGGTGATCAGATCCACGCCAACATTGATATAGCTCTCGTGAACCGATTGTACGGCGCGACCGTCAAGGTTGGCAGCGCCGCACCATGTTCCGGCATCCATTGCAACCCCCCGAGCTTGCAACTCCGTCCCAATTCCGCCGTCGATCACGACGGTCTCGCCATTCGACAGCCGTTGCTCGAGATCCTTCGCGATGCCCATCGTGTCCCTCCATCCAATTTTCTCATGCCTACCATGAATCGGCCGGGTCTCGGGTCAGGCGGGTCTCTCAGGCGACGTCTCAGCAGGCAGGTTGTGACGGCGTCCTTGCGTCGACGTCCTTGTCGACGTCGGTGGACGCCGCGACGAAGGCCATGGGTAAACCGAGGTTGCCCTCCTCGCAGCCCTCAACCGAGTGAAGGGCGGCTCACTATGATGCTCCGATGAGCGTGACTGCCGTAGTCGGTGGAACCGTCGTCACTCCGAGCGGCCTCCTCGAGGCAGATCTCGTCATTGATGACGGAAAAATAGCGGCGATCGTGGAACGTGGTCCCGTCGGGTCCTCGACCGTGGGGAGCGTGGCGAAGGAAGACGCCGTGGACGCCTCAGGCTGTCTTGTGATCCCCGGTGGCGTCGACCCGCATTGCCACCTGATGGAGGACGTTCACGCTGCGACGAGCTCGGCCGCCCTCGGCGGCACGACAACAGTCTTCTCCTTCACCAATCCCGAGGCGGACGAGAGTGCTCTCGAGAGCTTCTTGAGATGTCGCGAGCAGGTCGCCACAGATGGTGCAGTCGTGGACGTCGGTCTCCACGCCATGTTGTACGAGCCCGACAGCGTGGTCCCCGGTGAGCTCGAACGCCTTCGGCAGGTAGGTGCTTCGGGTGTGAAGTTGTTTCTCGCCTACCGGGAGCTGGGCATTGAATGGTCCACACGCGGGCTCTTCGACTTGATGACAGAAGCTCGGCGCATCGGTCAGATCGTGCAGGTGCATTGTGAAAACGGCCCCCTCATTGACGCCCTCATCGACCAGAAGGTGGCATCGGGGAGTAGCGGTGTCCGCTACTTCGCCGAGACCAGGCCCCCCGAGATCGAAGCTGAGGCGGTCTCACGGACTCTCGCCGTCGCATCAATAACAGGGGCAACGTGCTATCTCGTCCACCTGTCCTCGTTCGAGGCGATGGACTTCGTTCGGCTTGCCCGTCGACGGTCGCGGTCGCCGGTGCTTGCTGAAACCTGCGTTCACTATCTCGTTCTGAGCGATGAGGTGTACTCGTGCCACGACGCTGAGCGGTACCTGGTCGCGCCGCCGCTGCAGAAGCCAGCAGCACCAGGAAGCGCTCTGGGAGGCGATTGCGGACGGCACTCTCGACACCGTCGGGTCCGATCACTGCCAGACTCGCTCGCTGGCGCTTCACGAACTGTCGCCGGACGGAAAGGGTTACCGATACGGTCTCGCCGGCGTGGGCGCAAGGCTCCCCGTGCTGTTGTCCGAAGGATTGGCGCGAGGACTTTCCATCGAACGTCTCGTGGAAGTGGCGTGTGCCGCACCTGCACGGGCGTTCGGACAGTTCCCGTTGAAGGGGGCGCTGGCAGCGGGCTCTGACGCCGATATCGTCGTCTACGATCCGCACTCGCACAGCGAGCTTGCCGTCACCACCTTCGACGACCGTACCGGCGACAGCGTCTACTCAGGTAAGACGATCAGTGGCGGAGTCCGATCCGTCGTGCTTCGCGGTCGCCTCCTCGTCGACCGGGGCGACCTCGTCGAGGAGGCCGGCGGGCGGTATCTCCCCGCGCCGAGTTCGGGCGAGCGGCGCTTGCATGAATTGTCTCAAACCGGCGTCGACAGTTAGGGCGAATTGTCGAGCGCCTCCGTACTGCTATGGGCATACGTGCTAAGGCGGGCGCCCTAACGTCAGGGGACTCTTGTACTAGGTGTCGAGAGATTCGGAGGAGGCGTTCATGGTCGTTCGGATCGAGATCGGAATCGACTGCGAGATGCCGGAGCGCCTGGCTCCCTTCTGGGCCGAGGCGCTGGGGTACTCGATCGGTGACATGGACAGGGCAGGAGCGTATCTCGACCTGGTACCGCCCGACACAGGCATGCCCGTCGTCTATCTGCAACGAGTTCCGGAGGCGAAGACGGTCAAGAACAGGCTGCACCTCGATCTCATGACTGGCGACCCCGAGGAGCTGATCGGGCGCCTCACGTCGCTCGGAGCCACGAAGGACGGCACGCCGATGTCCGGCAGCGAGGGAGGCTGGTGGCAGGTCATGGCCGACCCTGAGGGTAACGAGTTCTGCGTCTGCCGCGTCGAGTAGCCGGGCGAGGCGGCTTCTGGTTGGCTCATCAGCTGTGCCATGCTTGGGAAGGTCGTGGGGCACGGGGCTCCACGGACATGGTGGCCGTAGCTCAGTTGGTTAGAGCGCCAGGTTGTGGCCCTGGAGGTCGGGGGTTCAAGTCCCCTCGGTCACCCTTCTTCTCCTAGGGATGCCGGCCGGGAGACCGGCTAGGATTGACGCTTGGACGCGCCTCTAGCTCAATTTGGCAGAGCAACGGACTCTTAATCCGCAGGTTCTGGGTTCGAGTCCCAGGGGGCGCACCACACCACGTCAGAGGCAGTAAAGCTGGGGGTTTTGTCACACTCAGTCCCGTCGGCGGATCCACACCGACGCGTGCGCAGGCTCGACGGCCCGGTGGACGACCTCGAGCAGTTCGCTACGAACCGTCTCGAGGTCGACGGCGTCGCGCAGCCGTGCGCTGAAGGCCGCGACGGTCGCCTCTGAGTCGTAGTGGGCGCGATTGAATCGACGGTCGACGATGCGTTGCACACGCAGCCGGAGGGGGTTGAAGAGGGCAACCGCCGCAAGAGTGGACCCGGCCACAGCGATCGGGGTGTGGAAGCCGAGAGCCTTGGTCGTCAGCGTGATAACTGCGACGTACACCCCTACTATCAGGGCCGTGACGACCGCGTACGACAAAGTGCGGCTGATCACCCGATCGATGTCGTAGAGACGGAATTTGAGGATCCCAATACCGATCGCGACCGGCAGCGCGATGAACCCGACGCCGGCGGCCTGACCAACGTGGCCCCAGATGCCTTTGTCGCTCCCGATGGCCACCGAGAAGACGCCTGCAATCACAAAGATCGCGCCGCCGGTCAGGAACCATTTCTGCTGCAACCGGAGCTCACCAGTCGATCTCAGGAACAGAGGCACTTCGCGTCCCAGCCAAGCCAACCAGCTCACGGCGACGACACCGAAGAAGGCGGCTTCGACGTAGAGCCACCACCTCCACGCTCCGCTCGGATTGTCGATAACCGTGAGATCGCCACCACTAGTTACGTGGATGTTGTGACCGATGATGGCTCCAAGAGCGACCGCGAAAGCTCCAAGCTGGAATGCGGCTCCGGCGGCCAGAACTAGCGACAGTACCCAGAACCATCTCCGAGACGGAAGGCGCCCGTTAGGGAAGAGCAGAATGGTCAGCCCGAGCAGTAGAACTGCCGGTGCCCACGTCGGCTGAAGAAGAACAGCCAAGGGACCAAGCGGGAGACTGCCGCGGTGCATCCGGTAGTCGAGCACCGAATAGTCCGAGGCAGTCCCGCTCAGCGCCAAGAAGCCGGCGGCTCCGAGCAAGATCCACCCCATCGGGTTCCGTGGCTGGCGAACGGCGACAAGCACACCAACGACGCAAAACGAGACGCCAAGCGCAAGGGTTCCAGAGTTCGAGAAATTGAGCTGATGGATCGCGTGCCCCAGCCCCGCGTCGAGGGCACCTAGCACCACCGTCAATCCAAAAATGACCTTGGCCGTTGTCGGCGATGCCAGGCGAAAGCGCCGACCCGCCACCCGCTCGGACCTCGCCGCGTCACGGACATCCCGTTGCGCCTGTCCCACGGAGTACAACGCTACGTCTCGAGCGTTCCGAGAACGTTACGGCCAGGGTTCTTTAGCGCAGAACCCGACCTTCCGGAGGACCCAGTGCGCGAACCCGTCCCCCGCCAGGAGCGTGCCTCGAGAATGCCGGCCGCGATGGCGAGGTGATTGTGGCAATGGTTTGACTGTACTGGTAACGACGACGGCGTGGCGGGCCGAAAGGCATGCTGACGCCGCCAATGGGACACTCGGCACTCGACGGGTGCGCCAGCCCGGCCAGGTCGGCCAACAGGGGGATCCCCCTCTTGAATATTCGGCCTGACTGCAGCCCCGGCCAGGCGGGCGCACGATCAAACTAAGAGGCCGATCTGCAGTGAAGCTGGGAGGTTGCTGGGAGAAGGCTCGGAACTCTCGGACTGAAATCGGCCGCCGCCCCAAGGATGTAGAAGGCCCCCGCGGTTGCGGGGGCCTTCTTTCTCGGCTTGTCTTCGCTCTGGCCAGTTCTGGCGTGGAATGACAAGGCGAGCTTGTCCCCTCCTATCAAGGAAGGCGACCCCACGTTACCGCGCAGGTCGAGGTGAAGGCTCTTGCCGTCGCGGACGCCGGCGGCAAGGATGGCCAAACCCGTCCAGACGGGCGGTCATGCAGGCAGCGGCCGGCCTCCGATTCCCTGGTAACCACGAGAAGGAACGGTTGGCCGACGCTCTCGCGAGAAGGGGACGGCAATGTTTTCGCTCACTCAGGCAGCTCAAGAGGTCAGGCTACGCCGGCCAAGACGCGTCACGGCTCTCGGCAGGCATCGTTTCGTTGATTCTCGGCGCGGTAGTAATAGGCGCCATCGCGGTCCCCGGTGCCCGGGCGGCGGCGCGGCCGCACTCGGCGCCTGCCAAGGGCACCGTCATCGCCCTCTCGGGATTGGGCCAGTCCTTCGGCGCGACGCCGTCGGGGTCCGGGTTCCAGTTCGTTAGCCATACCGCTAACGAGAACGTGACATCGAGATCGATCAGGGTCGAGGTAACGGGCACCGTCTTAATTGGGGCCAGTGATTCCGGGACCCTCGTCGGAGGAGAGCTTGCGGTGTGTGGCAAGAAAGGTGGCAAGACCGTGAACGGAGGCGTAGTAGCGCCGTCGTTCACGACGACAACCGACGGAGAGTACTTCGCCGTCAGTGCGTCCGGCGTGTTGAGCAACCTGAGCGCCGGAACCTGGAAGTTCGGCCTTTGTATAAACGGGCCCGCGAGCGGCACCGAGTTCAACACCGCGGCCGGGACTGTCATGCTCGTCCAGGGTTGACGGATCAGCGCCTCGGAACCTTCACGACCGGCGGCGAGGTGATGGTGGGATAGGAAGATCCTCTCAGGGTTTTCCCAGGATTGCCGCGTATTCTTATTGAGCGGTTCCCCCCGGTCTCACAGCCCAAGGAACGCCCCAAAGCCTGCTCGGGTCAGCGCGGCGAAAGGTTCCCCGGCTTCCTCCAGGGGCTGGGGAACGTTTCGCGCCCACGTGGGCACCTCAAGCCGTGGGACCACTCCCGAGCCACCCGCGCCGCTTGAACAGGATGAACAGAAGAACTATGGCGACGATTTCGGTGCCGATGCCGAGAAGGAGAAAGTGCCCGAGCCCCACCTGCAGGTGAGCGACCGGCCAGGCGAAGTTCTGCCCGAAGAACCCGGTGAGGAAGCTCAGGGGCAAGAAGACGGTGGCGATGACCGCGAGCTGCTTCATGACCACGTTCAACCGGTTGGACACCATGGAGAGATGCGTGTCCATAGCACCACCGATCAGGTCGCGGTAGCCGTCCACGAGCTCACTGATGCGGATGAGATGGTCGTACAGGTTGCGAAAGTAGGCCGAGGAATGGTCGGTCATACCAGGAATCTCCACCGTGCCCGCGTTGAGGCTGGAGATCATGTCGCGCTGCGGCGTGATTGCCTTGCGAATGGTCATGACCTGCCGCTTCATATCGAAGAGTACTCCGAGTTGTTCCTCCGTCGGATTCTTCAAGATGGCAGCCTCGAGGTCGTCTATAGCATCGTCGAAGTCCGACAGCACGGGAAAGAACGAGTCGATCAGGGTGTCCATGATGACGTAGAACACAGCGACCTGCGGTGCGGAAACATCCGACGAATGATGGCTTGCGAGGCGGGCGTGAACCGTTGCGAGGGCCGGGCAGTTGCCCTGATGAATGCTGATGATGAATTTCTCGGTGATGAAGCAGTGCACCTCCGCCACGCTCTTGCCATCGCTTGCCACGCCGAAGGTGATGATATGGACGAACTCGTCGTAGTCGTCGATTCGGGCCCGCTGGCCGAACTGGTCGGCCGCCTCGACGGCTACAGGGTGGAAGTGGAACGTCTTGACCAACATGCCTGTGACGTCGTCGTCCGGCCCGGGATCGTGGATGTCCAGATCCAACCAGAAGAATGCGCCTCCTGCGAGTGCCTGTTCGATCCCCTCCTGAGTGGCGTCGCCGAGGCCAGCGTCCTGAGTCAGCGTTCCCTTCATCGGGACGATTCTCCCTCCCCCATGGGGTTCAGGAGGTGGATGCTTCCTGATCGGGCTCGACCGGTCCGTCCGCAGCCGCCTCCGCCGCTGCCGCGTTGTCGACCGCGGCCACTTCGGCCGGAGTTGCACCGAGACGGCGCTCCACGTCGGCCAACCGGTCACTGATGACCGACAGCTGTTGGCCCAGATCGGCGTGGCTCTTCTTCAGCTCCTCCTTGTTGGCGTCGGTGTGCTCCTTGATGAACACCGAGGCAACGGTGGCCGTAAGCACGCCGATGAGCCCGATTCCAACCAGCATGAGGACCACCGCGACTGCCCTGCCACCGGGCGAGACGGGGAACCGGTCCCCGTAGCCGACGGTGGTCACGGTGACAATCGCCCACCAGAGAGCGTCCGGGTAGGTGTGGATGTTGCTCCCCTTGGCGTTCTCTTCGAAGAGCAGCACCAGCCAGGCTCCGAGGAAAAGGGTTGCCGCCGCTGCGATGAGCACCCGGAAGAGGCTGTGGTGCTTGAGGACGGCTTCGACCCGCAGTGTGCCTTCCTGGAAGAGGAGGGCCATCTTCTCGATCCCGACAAGGTGCCAGCCCTGGAAGGGGGGCACCACGACTGTCGCCGGCTCCACCCAGCGCCGCTTGAGGTAGCTGCGACGGTCCGGCGTCACGACCAGGCGCACGACGTACTCGACGAGCAGAATCGCCCAGAGCACGAACAGTGTGCCTACCAGGAAGATCGAAGCCGAGCCGTTTACGTCGGTCGTGATGATCACGATGCCTATGACAAGCCATGCGATGCCCAACAGCGCCATCGGAAATCTCGTGACACGTTCGATTCGATCGACGAGATCGAGATGGTCCCTCGTTGGCTTGCCCCCGGAGATCGCCAGCCGTCGCCGCTCCTCCTTACGCTCCTTTACCTCGAGGCGCTCCCGTTCCAACCTCTCCAGGCGCTGAATACGCTCAATAGACGGCGGCTGCTTCTTCGGTTTGGATGCCCGAACCGTGCCCACCTCGGTCGAGTCCGTCACAACGACACGAAGCTAGTGGACGCGCCGCCCAGGCAGGCGGTTTGTTGACGACATCGGTGCGGTCGGGAGATCATGGAAACGGTAGCGCGCAAGGTGCTCGAGGAGGCGACGTGCAAACAGTCAGTTTCACGAGAATGGACGAAGGAACCCGTACGGATTACGAGCTTCTCGACTCCTACGCCGAGGAACAGCTCAAGTCTCTCACTGACCGGGTGCTCGGTGCCCTCGTCGCTCTCAAGTCCTCATTTGACGGCTACCAGGTGACCCGTTACGAACATTCTGTCCAGACCGCCACCCGGGCGCATCGGGACGGACGCGACGAGGAGTACGTCGTAGCGGCCTTGCTGCACGACATCGGGGACGAGCTCGCGCCTTACACCCACGGCGAGATGGCTGCGGCCGTGCTCAGACCGTTCGTGTCCGAGGAATGCCGTTGGATCGTCAAGCACCATGGTGTCTTCCAGCTCTATTACTACGGGCACCACCTCGGTGGCGATCGCAACGTGCGAGACCGGTTCCGCGAAAGTCCATATTTCGGTGCTTGTGCCGAGTTCTGCGAGCTTTACGACCAGACCTCATTCGACCCGGGGTACGAGGCGCTGCCATTCGACTTCTTCGAGCCGATGGCGCGGAGGGTCTTTGCGGAACCTCGCTATCTCTACGACGGCATCAGCTGAGGTCTGCCGGCACGGCCTGCCGGCTCCGTATCGTCGACAAACCGGCTATTCGTACCAGTCACCGGGGGCCACCTTCAGGGTCTCCTCCCAATGGACGTCGTGGGTGAGGATCAGCTCCGCATTGTGGCGTCGCTGCAACTCCTCGATGCGCTCCCAGCTCTCGATGATCGCGTCGGGACTCCATAGCACGCCCGGCAGGCACCGATGTTCCATCTTCTCCCGGTCGTACGCCGCGTCGCCCACGAGGATGAACGCCCGGTCTTCGAGACGAACGAGAAGGGATTGATGTCCAGGGGTGTGGCCGGGAGTTGGAAAGATCAGTAGCAGCCCGTCATTGAAGAGGTCGTACTCGCCGTTCAGCTCCTTCCAGTTCCTGACTGCTTCGAAGTCCTGCCGCACATACGCGTCTCGCTGATACACAGGGGGCCAGTTCGCAAATGTCAGCTCGTCCTTCTGCACGTAAACCGTGGCCTCGGCCAGGAATTCGAGACCGCCGGCGTGGTCGTAGTGCAGGTGCGACTGGACGACATGGCCGATTCCTGCAGGTTCGATGCCCAGAGACTGCAAACGTGAGACGACGTCGTCGCCGGCCGCCACTCTGATGTCGTACCGCTCGGCGGCCTTCCCGAGCCGGATCCGGGGGTTGTCGATGAGCGCCGGATGGGCCCCGTTGTCGAACAGGACGTCACCCTCGGGATGCCTGATCAGATAGAAGAAGTACGGCAGATGGATCGTTCCACCGCAATCCGCGTCGAACGGATCGATCAAGGAGCGCAGGGCGTTCTCGCCGCCGCCATGGAATGCGTACATCCTCACGAATTCGAACTGTAGCTTCGGCCCCTCTCCGCCAGAGCTTGGATCACGACGTCCTGCTCGGCGTCGGTGAGCGAAGCGTGGAACGGAAGTGACAGCACCTCGTGGGCCCAACGCTCTGTGACAGGAAACGGGCCACCCCGGCCCACTCCCCCGCCGTACAGGGGGCGACGGTAGTGAACCTGCGTCTCGACGCCTCGTTCGGCAAGCTCGGCGACGACGCGGTCACGCTCCTGCGACCTGATGACGAAGAGGTGGTCTCCGTCGACGACCCCTGGCGGCGCCGGTGGCAGCGCCAGGCCCGGTTCGAGCGCGGCCCGATAGCGCGCGGCGAGGCGGTGGCGAGCATGCTGGGCGCCCTCCAGATGACGCAGGCGCACCCGAGTGACAGCCGCCTGCAGCTCGTCCATGCGCCCACTGATGCCCTCCCCGGAGAAGTGGTCGCGCTCACGACCATCCCAGCCCAGGAACCTCGCCGAGCGAGCCCGCCGGGCGAGCTCGTCGTCCGGGAGCAGCACGGCGCCGGCGTCGCCGAGCGCGCCCAGGTTCTTCGTGGGATAGAAGCTGACGGCGGCGCCGTCGCCGAAACTTCCGGCCGCCTCGCCATTGACACTGGCACCCACGGCGTGCGCCGCGTCCTCCAGCAACAGGACGCCCGCACGCCGTGTCACGTGACGGAAGCCCTGGACATCGACCGGGCGTCCGTAGAGGTGGACGACCAGCACGGCCTTTGTCCGTGGCGTCACGGCGGCAGCGGCGGCGTCAGGGTCAAGGTTGTAGTCGTCGCCGCTGATCTCTGCGAACACCGGGGTCGCTCCGACGAGCGAGATCGCCTTGGCGGTCGCATAGAAAGAGGCGGCCGTGGTGACCACTTCGTCGCCGGCGCCGATGCCGTGCGCCAGCAGCAGAATCTGCAGCGCCTGGGTCCCGCTCCCGACTCCGACGGCGTAGTTGACTCCGCACCAGGCGGCGACCTCCTGCTCGAGGGCGGCGAGCTGAGGGCCGTTGAGGAACGTCCCCGAGGCGAGCACCTCGTCCAGTGCCGCCCGCAGCTCGTCCTGGAGACCGGCCAGCACCCGCCCCAGCGGCTGGAACGGGACCAGGCTCGCCATGAAGCTGAGCTTGGCACGGTTGGATCGATAATGTCCGCTTGTGCAGACCGGACCGCTCGTCAGCGTGATCGCGACCTGCTACAACCACGAGCGCTACGTCGAGGAGTGCCTCGAGTCGATCAGGAATCAGACCTATGAGAATGTCCAGCTGATCATCGTCGACGACTGCTCCACCGACCGATCGGTCAGGGTCATCCGGTCATGGCTGGCACGAACGGGGACGCCTGCCACCCTGATCACCCACCGGGTTAACCGCGGCATCTGCCGCAGTCGCAACGACGCGCACCGCCGGGCCCGCGGGCGCTACCTGTCGATGATCGCGACCGACGACACATGGGTGCCCGACAAGTTGGCAATTCAGGTTCCCATGATGGAGAGCCTGCCGGCTGACGTCGCCGTTCTCTACGGAGACGCCACCACCATGGACGAGAACAGTGCGACGCGCCCCGAGATGGTCATCGATCTGTACGGCTACCTCGACAGTTTCCCCGATGGCTGGGTGTTCGACCACCTGCTCCGAGGGAATTTCGTCACGTCCTTGACGGCACTTGTGCGCCGTAGGTGCATCGACGCCGTGGGAGGTTACGACGAGGCACTCATCTACGAGGACTGGGACCTGTGGCTTCGACTAAGCCGTCGTTACCGGTTCGTCTTCGCCCCGCAGGTCTTCGGGCGGTACCGCATACTCGAGAACTCCCTCGTCCACGCGCTGCACGGCGAGCGCCGGCTCGACTTCTTCGAGTCCAGTCTTCGCATCGCCCGCAAGAACGCCGGTGTGAGCGAGGCGTCGGACGCGCGCCTGCGCTTCCGGATGAACGAGCTGGGCTACGCCCTCGGGGCGCTCGAGCACCCCGGGCTCGTGCGTCTCTTCGACCGGCTCGACCGGCGGCCGGCGTGGTGGGTTGTCTGGCGTGGCGCCTGCGTGGGCCCGCTGGGCCGAGTCGGGGCCAGGCTTCAGCCGGCCGTCCGTCTCGCCCGGCGTGCCGCGGTCGGTCTGAAGCCCGTCAGGTCACACCGGCGGTAACGACTGCGACTCCGTTGTGTCCGACGATGTTCTCGGTCACGACCCTGGCCGGATTGCCGAACGCGACGGTGTGGGGCGGCACGTCGGAGACCACGACGGCGCCGGCGCCGACGATCGCGTTCGCCCCGACCGACACGCCCGGCGCCAGAACCGCTCCAGCGCCGATGAAGGCGCCGGGGCCGACGCGGCAGTCCCCGCACAGGATGCATCCGGGACCGAGGCTGGCGAAGTCCTCGACGACGGCGTCGTGGCCCACGGATACAGAGCGGTTCAAGGACGCGAAACGTCCGAGGGTGACGTTGGCTCCCACCGACCCGTTGGAGTTCACCACGACGCCCTCCCCGATTCTCACGCTCCGAGCGACGACCGTGGTCGGATCGACGACCGCCGGGAAGGTCCGGAAACCCTTCGACCTGGCTTCCCATTCGAGCGACTGCCGGTGTCCCGGCGTAGTGAGCACGAACACCGCCGGCAGTTCGACCGCGCTCGGGTCGAGATCGGCCAGATCGACGACCGGCGAGAGGCCGAGCGGGCGGTAGTCCGTCCTCATGTTCACGACGTAGGCCCGGACCGGCCACGCCAGCCGGAAGAGGATCTCGTCGACTTCGTGGACATAGGGTGACCCGATGCCGTAGAGGAGGCAGTCCATTCGGGCGGCATCCTAGGCGCGGCCCGTCCCGAGAGGTTCGATCGGCCATCGCCGGTTGCAGGCCGAGCAAGGACTGGCTACGACCTCTCCATGAAGAACTTTCTGACCGAGGTCCGCGAGACGCTCGTCCCCGATCGTGCCAGCAGGCACGGCCCGCTACCGCCGCTGCTGGTGGCTCTGACGTTCGTCACCGGCCTGGTCGACGCGTTCAGCTTTCTCGACCTGGGCCACGTGTTCGTGGCCAACATGACCGGCAATGTCGTCTTCTTGGCTTTTGCCTTGGCGGGAGCCGGCGGCTTCTCGATCCCGGACTCTCTGCTCGCCCTCGTCGCTTTCGGTGTCGGAGCGCTCATCTCCGGAAGAGTGGTCACGCGGTTCAGCCGCCACCGGGGGCGGCTCCTCGCCGCCGCGGCGGCGGTCCAGGCCGGGTTCCTCGCTGTAGCAGTCGTGTGCGCTGCGCTCAGTGCGAGCCCACCCCAGGCCGCCTTCCGCTACGCACTCATCACGGTCCTCGCGCTCGCCATGGGGATCCAGAATGCGGCTGCCCGCAAGCTGGCCATTCCCGACCTGACCACAACGGTGCTCACCCTGACACTCACCGGGATCGCCGCTGACAGTTCGATCGCGGGTGGGAAGGGGTCCAAAGCCGGGCGCCGCCTCATCGCCGTGGCCACCATGCTGCTGGGAGCTCTTGCCGGGGCGGCGCTCGTCAAACATCAAGAGATCGTGTATCCGCTGGTCATCGCCTTGATCATCGTCGTCGTCGTGGCGTCGACGACCTGGGTTCTCGGAGGATCCGATCCAGATTGGACCCGCCCCGCGGAGTGAGTGTCGGGCGAAGGACCAGACGATAGTTGACTGCTTCGGTCAACTTAACTATTGTCGCCGACTTAGTGGTTAATGGCGACTTGCGCCGACCGAACAGAAGGAGACCTCAAGCGTGCCCAGATCCCTCTGGCGACCCCGCAGAGGAGGCATTCTCGCCTCTATCGTCACCGCGGCGGCGGCCGCTTCGCTCGCTCTCGCAGGACCGACGGGAGCCACCGTCGAGCCGGCGGCGAACCACTTCGTCATCGGAAGCGGCTCGCAGACGGCCTATGCCGTGGTGCAGCAGCTCGACGACCTCTTCAACAGCTCGCCTGGCTGCACCCTGGTCGCGAAGTCGGGTACCGTCCAGCCACTCAACTTCGGCTGTGTCGGCTCGGCGAAGGCGCTCACGGCCGGGAACACGGAGAATCCGTACAACGACGTCGCGATCGAGGAGCCGCCGCTCGGTGGCAAGAACGGACTGCTCCAGCTCGAGAACCAGTCGAAAGGTGGCTCGACCGAGGAAACGGCCCCCATCGATTACGCGACCGGGCCCCGTCTGCCGACCGCGTCGGATCCGACCGGGCTCAACTTCGTGTCGTACGCCAAGGACGCTCTGACGTGGTTCCACTTCACCGAGGTGCACGGAGCAAAGACGCCCTCTGCCTCCATTCCGTCCCTGACTCCGACGCAGCTCGCGAACATCTGGGACGGGACCTACACCAAATGGGACCAGATCCTGAACCCGAAGACGGCCAAGCCCTACTACACCGGCACTGCTCCGATTCATCCGTACGCCGTGAACTCCGGTTCCGGGCTCCTGTCGCTCTGGAACAGCGATCTCGGAGGATCGTCCTACAACTCTCAGACCTACATCCTGGACACCCCGGGCCTCGGCAAGAGCCACATCATCGAGCAGAACGAGGACGCTTCGATCATCGCCAACAAGGACGAGGCCGACGCGATCTTCCTGTTCTCCGACGGGCGGTTCCGCCAGACGTGCAAGACAGTGTGCGGTGGCACGAAAGTGCCCGGCAAGGGCGTGTCGAAGGCGGTCCTCGGCGAGGTGAACGGTGTGGCGCTCAATACCGCCGACATTCTGGACGGGCGGTGGCCGTTCCCGATCTGGCTCACGAACATCTACTCAGATGGTCACAATCCGGCGATCCCCGCCGCCACCCAGGCGACCCTCAACCTCGTGAGCGAGGACGGCTTCGTGTGCAAGGCGAACCTCGCCAAGGGCAAGCCGATCCTCGATCCCAATACCGGCGTCGCCTACCACACCCGACAGAAGACCGCGACCGGCCTTCCCGGCGGCGAGATCGCCTCGGTCATCGAGGCCGAAGGCTTCGTCCCCCTGCCGTTCGGCGACGAGGGGTTGTCCGCCTTCCCAGCGAAGATCACCGACCCCGCGTACAAGATCTACGACAAGCCGACCATCGCCAAGAACGGGCAGCCTGAGGGCTTCTGCCACCTGGTGTCCACTGACGGCACGTAGCGACCGCGGCCGCAGGCACGGCGGCTGCGCAGTTGATCCCTCATCATGGTGCTCTCGATCAAATCGACTAGATTGGGACACAATGAATATTCGGCCCCACACGCAGGTCACGGGCCTGGTCGCTTCCACCCCGGTTCCGGGACCATTAAGTAGCGTCAGCAGCTCGAACAAGGTGGCGTCGCCCGAGCGGCGGCGCCACCTTGTTGGGCGCTTCGGGGCTGCATTGCTGGCGGTGCTCTGCGTCGTCGCTGCGCTCGCCTCGTCGGTCGTTGCCGCCGGGCCGGCGTTCGCGGGCGGGCCGACCCTCATCGGCTCGGGTGGCAGCTACCCCGCGGTCGCGATCGATCAGTGGGTCGCTCAGGTCTCCACGCTCTACGGGGACTCGATCGACTACGCGACGACGTCCTCGGTGATCGGGTTGAACGAGTTCGCCCAGAAGCAGGTCGACTTTGCGGGCTCGGAGATCGGCTATTCGACGAACCAGGCGCAATATCAACCGGCCCGAGGTTACGCCTACCAGTACCTGCCGGACGTCGCCGGCGCGACCTGCCTCATGTACAACGTCGCCAACCGGGCGGGCCAACGCGTCACGTCGCTGCGCCTCGACAGCAGCGTGATGGCACAGATCTTCACCGGCTCGATCACGAAATGGAACGACGCCCGTATCGCGGCGCTCAACCCCGGGGCGCTGCTCCCCGACTCGCCGATCGTCGTCGTGTTCCGCACCGACGCCTCGGGAGAGAACTACCTGTTCTCCGATTACCTCAACCACATGCAACCGGGCGCGTGGCATGGGTTCACGAAGACGCTGGGTTTTCCTCAGGCTGCCCAGGCGATCTGGCCCGTCCCGCAGGAACAGGGCAGCACGGGTCACTATGACTTCTCGAGCTGGGTCGGCCAGAGCGGGTCCGACAACGCCTCGAACTACGTCGCGTCGTCGACCGGCACCATCACCTACGTCGAGACCGCCTACGCGTTGCTGCACAACGACCCCTGCGCGGCGGTAAGGAACGCCAGCGGGCACTGGGTAGAGCCTTCGGAGTACAACGATGCCGTCGCGCTCGAGCGGGCCCAGCTGCTGCCTGACCTCGAACAGAAGCTCGGCGACGTCTACCGCAACACCCTCCCCGCCGCTTACCCCATCTCGGCGTACAGCTACCTGATCACGCCCGAGTCCGAGATGCCGGCCCAAAAGGGCGCCGTCCTCGGCCGGTTCATCCGATACCTGGCCTGTGCGGGACAGCAGGCCGCCGGCCAGCTCGGCTATTCCCCACTGCCGCCCAATCTCGTCGAGGAGGACTTCAAGGGGATCTCGCGTATCAACGGCGCCGCCGCGCCCCCGTCCCAGCCGACGGCGGCGAACTGCAAGAACCCGTACGTGGACGGACAGACCCCACTGCCGGGCGAGCCGGTCATCGGAGGAACCGGAGGCAGCACGGCGGGCAACAAGCAGTCGAGCGGGGGCCACAAAGCGGGCGGCGACAAGGGCAAGACCGACGGGGGCAAGAAGACCGGCACCGGCAAGTCCGGTAGCAAGAAGACCGGCGGCACGGACAACAACGGTAAGACGGGCACCGCCGGCGGTAGCAAGACGGGCACCGGAAAGGCCAACCGCGACGGCAAGAACTCCGGCCGTGGCACCTCCAGCACCAAGGCGGGCAAGGGCACGCACTCGGGCCGTGGCGCGGGCAAGCCCGCGGCGCGGGCTAACAAGGGCGCTCCGAAGGGATCGGGCCGCCGCAGCGCCAGCCAGCAACCCGCGGTGCTCGCAACCGGGCTCTGGCCGGGTCAGTCGGTGCTCGGCGGCTCCCCGGCCACCAGCCTTCCGGGCGGCCGGAACATCGGGTCGGCGCTCGAGACGGCCGGCATCGGGCTGTCGGGCCATTCAGGCCCGACCGGAGCGATGGTGGGAGGTGCGCTCGCAATTCTCTTCCTGATCGGGCTGCCACCTGTGATCGCCGCCTTCCGTCGGCGGCGGCGGCTTGCGGGTTCTCAGGCCGGCGGAGAAGGGCGCCGATGAGGCGACCGGCGAGCCGAGGCCTGCGATCCAGGCGACTGGCCGTCGCCGTCGTCGTAGCGAGCGTCGCCGCGCTCGCCAGCGCGCTGGCACCGAGCGCTTCTGCCGCCGCCCTCTCGGCCCCGAACGCACAAGTCGCATCCACCCGGGCACCTGCCGCCGGAGCAACGCCGGCGTGTCCGGTGGGCGATCAGTGCGCCACCATCCCTCGGCGATGCCCGAAGGGGCGAAACTGCCCGACGGTCATCGCCCGGCCGGCGACCGACCTCGGGTCGGACCAGTGGCTCTATCTCTCGCTCAAGAACTTTCCCGCCGGCTCGGACGCGGAGATCTACTACTGCTCGGACAAAAGGCGCATCACGGACGCAGCTCCTCCTGTGTGCGTGCTCTCGACCTCCGCAGTCCTCCCCTATCCGCAGATCCAAACGCCGATCTTCCCGAACGGCACCGCCGTGTCCAGCTTCCACGTCCAGTCCGACATCCCCGGAAGCGGGAACCCGGCCTTGCAGGGGCAGGTGCCGGGCGATCCGCGGGCCACGACCAGCTTCTTCTGCGACGATGCCAAGAATCCCTGCTCGATCGACGTCGTGGACCCTGGCCTCGTGTCGCCGCCCTCGAATGTGCCGTCGCCCGCGGACACGGCTGTAGTGCCCGTCAGCTTCCTGCCGCCGAGCAACGGCTGCGCTGAAGCCGCCCGCAACAACTGGATCCTGTACGCCTCGAGCGACTGGGGCATCTACGACCTGCTCCCGCACGAGTCTCCGAGCGCTTGCACAGGACGCCATCCCGTCATCGCGCTCGACACCGCCACCGACTCGGAGAACGCGGTCAGACAGCTCATCTCCGGAGCGGACCAGGTCGCCTTTGTCGAAGACCCGGACGCGACGGATCTCAAGTCTCTCCTCGCCCACTCGGGGCACCACTACAGGTTCATCCCGATCGTGGCCTCGGCCGTCGTCATGGCATACCAGGCGGCGATGCAGTACCAGTCGTTCGAGATGTTCCCGTTCGACCGGTACCGGCTGACGCCGAACATGGTCGCAGGCATCGTCACCTACAACTATGCGTCGCCGTTCCAGACCGACGTCGTCAAGTGCGCCGTCGCGGGTGGGGGCTCGGCGCCGTGCTCGGCGCTGCAGTCCTTGAACACGTCTCCGGGCTACACGCCGCCTCAGGCCTATGGATCCTTCATCCCATCGGCTCCATCGCCGGTCACCGAGGCCCTCACCAACTGGATCTGCTCCGCACCGAACCTCCCGTTCCGCCTCGACGGCAAGAAGGTCACCGATCCGCATTCCGCCCGCCGCACCCTCACGTCGTCGAATTTCGACCGGCAGTGGCCTATCAAGACCTGTGGGGCCATCGACCAGTTCCCGCCGATCCAGTCGCCGGCGTCGGCTGACTTCGCCCTCTTGAGCACACCGTCCCAGCAAGCCAAGTACCTCCGTGCGTACGCGCCGCCGCCGACGTTCCAGCCCGATCCCGTTGCCGGCTTCGCGCCCTTGGACTGGTCGGAGGCGCGCTACTACGGCTTCGACGTCGCCAGCCTGCAGAACGCAGATGGACAGTTCGTCGCCCCGACGGCGCAGTCGGTCGACGCCGCGCTCGATTACGCCCGTCGCAATGTGGACGGCACGCTCTCGTTCCGCCCAAGAGCCAGGATCCCCGGCGCCTACCCGATGCCGTCGGTGATCTATGCCGTGGTTCCGACCGATCACGTGAGCGCGCTCGAGGCATCGAACATCGACGGCATGTTGAGTCGCCTGCTGGCTTTCACGACCGGGGCCACCGCAGCGAGCGACCTGCCCGACGGCTACGTACGTCTGCCTGCAAAGCTCGCCGCGACCGCGAGGGCAGACCTCGCCGGTGCGATCAAGCTCGAGACGCCACCGGTTACCCCGCCTCCGACGCCGCCGCCGACCACGACCCCTCCGACGACTACGCCGGCGCCGCCGCCGACCACGACCCCGCCCCCGCCGACCACGACGCCGCCGACGCCGACCACGACGCCGCCGGCGCCCAAGCCGGACCCGGCGCACACCGGCACCAATAGACACGGGCATGGGCACGTCCACAGCCGACCTCGTCCGGCGCGGCGGACAGGCCCGTCGGCCATCCCGCTCGAAAGCGTGGCCCTGGCGGGCACCCCGGCCGTCCTACTGCTCCCGGGCGTCTTCTGGGCGGGCGCGCTCGCCCTTCTCGCCGCCTCGGTCCTGCTGCTCGTGGCCAGGCGCCGGAAGCTGAGACCTGGTCGGGAGATATGACGGCCGTCCTGCTCGCGGATCACGTCGTGACGACCGTTCCGGCCGCCGAGCCGCAGGAGCGCGTCAGGACGACGATGGGCAGCTGGCTCCGCGGCGCCGCTGCAGTCTTGGGAGCTTTGGCCGTTCTAGTGCTGCTCTTCGCCGGCTACCTGTTCGGTTTCACCAACCTGCAAGCCGCACGTGCTCAGCAGCATCTAGCCTCGGGGCTGGTGGGATCTGCCGGTCTCGCGGCGCTGACCGGCAAAGTCCCGGCTCCCGGCCAGCCGGTTGCCCTCCTCGAGATCCCTGCCCTGCACCTGAAGCAGGTCGTCGTGCAGGGCACCGATGCCCGCGACCTCGAAAACGGCCCTGGGCTGATGCTCGGCGCGGCCCCGCCGGGAACGGCCGGCAACACCGTCATCGCCGGCCGGCGCGGCGACGTTCGGCGCGCCCTTCGCCGACCTTGGCACGCTCCGGGAGGGAACACTCGTGCGTGTGACGGGCGGGCTCGGCAGCTTCACCTACCGGGTTACGAAGGTCGAGACGATCTCGGTCGGGCAGTTCGAGCCCATCGGCGCAACGACGGCGGCCACACTCACCTTGGTGACGTCCAACCCGCCCATCGCGGCATCAGGTCTGCTCGTCGCGATCGCGAAGCTCGTCGGCCGGCCGGTCGCCGTCGTCCCGCCCTACGCGGTCGCTCCTCCGCCCTCGCACTTCGGCTTGCAGGGGGATCCAACGGCGAGCACGCCGGCGTTGCTTGCAGGGGAGGGTTTTGTTGCGGTCGCGATCGGGACGCTCCTCGTCTACCGACGCTGGCGCCGCTTCTGGGCCGTCTACATCCTGGCGGCACCACTTTTGCTGGCGTTGGCGGTGGTGTGTTTCGAGAACATCGCCGCGCTCCTACCGGCGACGCTGTGAAGGCGCCCGAGCTGCGACCGGGGAGGCGAGCCCGAGTGGCGATCGTCGTCGCCGGCCTGGCGCTGTTGGGCGCTGCCTGCCAAAGCACGTCGTCCACGTACACGCCTTCGACAACTCGTCCGGCGCACAAGAAGATCTCCTACGTCACGATCGACAACCGGCACGTCAGGATCCCGACGGAGATTCACGGTCAAGCGCCCGATCTGGTCACCGGCGCCAGCCAGGCGGGCCAGCAGATCCTCATCACTCCATCAGGAATTCACCCGTCGTTGTTGCTCGCAACGCAGGGAATCCCGGTCGTATGGACTAACCTCACCGATCGCCCGCAGCGCATCATCTTCACGAATTCCCCGGGCCAGTCCGAGATCATCCCCCCAGGAGGAACCTTCTCGATCCCGACGCCGCGTTCGCAGAGCTACACGTTCCGGACCTCGGGCGGCCTTGCGGGCGTGCTCAACGTCGACCCGAACGTCCCCGGCCTACCTTGAGCCCGAATTCAGACCGGAAAGGCCCGGACGTGCTCGACGTCGCGGGCGATCTGCTCGACCAGCTCGCCTTCGCTCCCGAAACTGCGCTGTTCCCGCACCAGCTCCCCCACCCTGACCCTGATCCTCTCGCCGTACAGCTCGCCGCGCGCCGCCCCATCGAAGTCCAGCAGATGCGCCTCGAGAAGGCGTTCACCGGCCGGGTAGTACTGGGGTCGGCGACCAACGGAGATCGCGGCGACATAGTGAGTTCCCTCCGCGAGCTCCACGACACCGGCATAGACGCCGTCGGCAAGGCCCACGTCAGCACCGATCGCGAGGTTCGCAGTCGGGAAGCCCAGCTTGCGCCCACGCTCGTCGCCGTGTACCACGATTCCCTCGACCACCGAGACCACGCCCACACGGTACCTTTCACCGACCCGGCGGCGAACTTGCGGGCACGCTGCATGAGTCCCCTGATCGGGTACATACTCTTGCAGTGACTTCTCTGATGTCCTCGACCTTCCGCGCCCGAGCCGTCGATCATCTCGCCTTGGCGGTCGGCACGACGAAAGGGCTGTTCTTTGTCAGTGACGGTGTCGTCGACGGCCCGTTTCTTGCCGGAGACCTCGTGCTCGCGTTCGCGCAGCTGCCCGGCCGATATCTCGCCTCCTCTACCGACTCGCACTTCGGGCCTAACGTCCGCGTCAGCGAGGACGGCGGGGTCACGTGGGACGAGCCCGGCACCCGCCCCGTGGCGTTCCCGGCCGACACCGGCGCGGTGCTCGCCTCGATCTGGCAGCTCCACGTCGACCGCAGACCCAACGCGCCGGACACAGTCTGGGCGGGCGTGGAACCGGCGGCGCTGTTCCGCTCAGACGACCGTGGGGACACTTTCGAGCTCGTGCGCGGCCTCTGGGACCACCCGGACCGCGAGAGCTGGGAACCGGGCTTCGGCGGCCTGGCGCTTCACACAGTGGTCACCCACCCCGAGCGACCGGACCGGATCATCGTTGCCGTTTCCGCCGGCGGGGTGTACCGCTCTGACGACGGAGGCGCAACCTGGGCGGCGCGCAACGATGGAATCGAGGCGCGATTCCTGCCCGAGCACTATCCCGAGCACGGCCAGTGCGTGCACAAGCTCGCCGTCGACGCCGTCAACCCCGACGTCCTCTGGGCTCAGAACCATTGGGGCATCTACCGAACCGAGGATGCCGGCGACCACTGGGTGTCGGTCGGCCACCCAGGCGAGCCGGACGGCGTCCCGTCCGACTTCGGCTTCCCGGTCGTCTCGCATCCCGAGGAGCCCGACACCGCCTACGTCGTCCCCCTCCAGTCCGATACCTACCGCTGCACGCCGGACGGGCGCTGTCGTGTTTACCGGACGATGGACGCCGGGAGCACCTGGGAGGCCATGGGCTCGGGCCTTCCCTCGACCAATGCCAACATGACTGTCCTTCGGGATGCGTTCGACGTCGGAGAGAGCCTGCCCTTCCCGCTCGCCTTCGGTGCCAAGTCCGGCCACATCTTCGCGTCGGTCGATGGTGCCGAGTCGTGGCGACTCGTCACCGCGTACCTGCCGCCAATCCTCTGCCTGCGCGTTCTCGAATAGCGCCGGTCGACTCGCGCGTCGGGTCACCCAGGCGGGATGGACTGAGGAAAGTGGAACACGTTCTCCGGGTCGTAGACGCTCTTCACCCTCGTAAGCCGCGCGAAGTTGGACCCGTAGTAGGCCTGCTGCCAGCCCACGAGATCCGGATCGGCATAGTTCGAGTAGGCACCGCTCGAGACAAAGGGCTGCATCGACTCCCAAGCCGCCTTGATCCACGCACGATTGGCCTCGACAAGCGACGCCGGTGAGGTAACGGTCCAGTTGGCGCTGTACTGGAGGGTGGCGAGCGCTCGGCGGTGGACGTAGGCCGTCGCATCCGGGGCGACACGGTTGATAACCCCGCCCGAGGCGTCGAGCACCACGCCTCCCCCGGAGAGCACGGGCGAGGACTGGCGCTGCTCGACGGCGGCCAGCAACGCCGAGATGCCGCTGCGGGACAGCTTGCTGTCGATGATGTTCGACTTGGCCACGAACGGTGCCCGGGTCAGCCTGCCAGCCGGGTTCTGGCTCGGCAGATGGCACGCGGCGATCGAGTCGCCTTCGCAGCCGCCCTCGATCTGCATCGTGTCGAGGTAGCCGGCTGATCCGACGAAGTTCGTGAACGGGCTCGTGCCCACCTCGCTGACGAGCGCGTCGACGAGCACCTGGAGGTTCGACTGCGCACCAAGGTAGACGCCCGTGACGCGGGCGGCGGCCGCGTCGCCGGAGGGAGTCGACTGGCTCGCGACGAGCAGGCAGTTCGACCAGAGCGCGTCGGGCGCCTCGGGCGCCCAGGACTGCCAGGCCTCGGTGACCGCCGATGCGGCGGACCAAGGCCAGACGAGAGTGAACAAACCCAGTGAACCAACCGGCCCGAGCGGGTGCGTGACGAAGGTGAAGCTCGTCACGACCCCGAAACTCCCGCCGCCCCCGCCCCGCAACGCCCAGAAAAGATCGGAATGATGTCCTTCGTCGCAGGTGACCGTCGTGCCGGACGCGAGCACTACCTGGGCACTCTGGAGGCTGTCGCAGGTTAGCCCTAGCTTTCGCCCGAGCACACCGAATCCCCCGCCCAGCGTCAGGCCGGCGATCCCCACACTCGGGCACGATCCCCCCGGCACGGCGAGGTTGTGCGGCGCCAGAGCCGCATACAGGTCGATCAGCCGTGTCCCCGATCCGACAGTTGCCAGCCCGCTCGCCGCGTTCACATGGACCTGGTTCATGGGCGAGACGTCTATGACGAGGCCAGGCCCCGTTGACCAGCCTCCGTAACTGTGCCCACCCGACCGTACCGACAACTGGATATCGTGCTGGCGGGCGAACCGGATGGCGGACGCGACGTCGGCCGCTGAGGCGCAGTAAGCGATGGCTTTAGGGTGCGCCCCGTCGAAGATCGGATTGTAGGACTCGACGTCGACGGCGTAGCTGGGGCTGGAGGGTCGCACGAGCCGGCCCTGCAGCGAGCGCGACAGTGACTCCCAGTCTGCGGCCGTCGGCCGAGTCGCAGGGGTCACGGTCGATGTCGTTGTCGAATTCGGGGTCGTCGTCGTGGAGGTCGTGGCGGGAGTTGTGCTCTCCGTGGTGGTGGAAGTGCTGCTTGAACTGTGGTTCGAGCTGCAGGAGCCGAGGACGGCCGCTCCGGCGGCCGCGCCACCCGCAAGCTTCAGGAAGTCCCGCCGTCTCACGACGGCTCATGCTACGCGTAGGTTTCTGGCGCCGGCCTCGGCGTGGTAGGACGGGAGCGTGAAACTCCGGATCTTCACCGAACCGCAGCAGGGTGCGTCCTACGACCAACTGCTCGCCGTCGCCCGCTGCGCCGAGGAGCTGGGCTTTGACGCCTTCTTCCGCTCGGACCACTACCTCCGCATGGGCGGGGGCGACCCGCGTCCCGGTCCAACCGATGCCTGGATCACGCTCGCGGGCTTGGCACGCGACACCACCCACATTCGTCTCGGCACCTTGCTCACGGCCGCTCCGTTCCGGTTGCCCGGCCGGCTTGCTGTCATCGTCGCCCAGGTCGACGCTATGAGCGGCGGTCGTATCGAGCTCGGACTCGGTGCGGGGTGGTTCGAAGACGAGCACCGAGCCTTTGGGATTCCGTTCCCACCCTCGATCGGCGAGCGCTTCGACCGCCTCGAGGAACAACTCGAGATCGTGACCGGGATGTGGGGCACGCCCGAGAACGATCAGTTCTCTTTTTCCGGCGAGTACTACCAGCTCGTGAACAACCCTGGGCTGCCCAAGCCGGCACAGTCGCCACGACCGCCGATCATCGTCGGAGGAAAGGGCACGAGACGGACACCCGACCTTGCGGCCCGCTTTGCGGACGAGTGCAACGTCGCGTTTGCTTCTCTCGATGAGACCGCTGCCGTCTATTCCGGGCTCGACGCCGCATGCGAGCGGATCGGGCGAGACCCGTCAACGGTCCGGAGGTCAGCTGCGCTCGTCGTTTGCGCCGGGCGTGACGAGGAGGATATCTCCCGGCGTGCGGCCGCGATCGGGCGGGAAGTCGACGAGTTACGTGAGAACGGCGCCGCCGGAACCGCCGCCGAGGTTGCGACGCGTCTTCGGACCTACGGCGAGACAGGCGCAAGCTGTATCTATCTTCAAATCCTCGACCTCGCCGACCTCGACCACCTGCGCTTCATTGCCGAGGAAGTCGCGCCGATCCTCGAGGATTGATCCAGACCTACAAAGGAGGCACCAGATGGATGACCAAGAGCTGCACGAGCACATCTCGAAGCTCGTCGCAGAGGAGCGCGAGCTCGAGGAGGGCCACATCGGCGTCCGAGCCACTCCCGAGCAGGAGGAGCGGCTGCAACAGATCCAGGTCGCGCTCGACCAGTATTGGGACCTTCTCCGTCAGAGGCAGGCGCGTCGAGAGTTCGGTCAGGACCTCAACAGCACCCACACGCGGTCTCCCGACGTCGTGGAGCGCTACCAGCAATAGAGCCCTCGAAGGACGGATCCCTACACGCCGGCCGGGGCGCTTCGATCCTCGATCTCCCAGGCGTGATCGAGGACATGCCAGGTCAAGCGCCTCGCCGCGTACCGGGGCAGCCATCCGTTCTCCCACAGTGCCGTAACGTCCGAGGACCGGCTGATGACCTCGGCGATGCCGTCTCTCATCGTCGTCCGTGCCTCGACGTCGCCGACCGCAGGCGAACGAAGCCCGCGGAGACCGAGCTTTCGCGCATAGGCGACCTCGGCATCGAGGACATGGGCTGCGATGGCGTCGCGGTCACGTCCGCCACCCCGAGGCCCTTTGCGCAGTTCGGCGGGAGCCGTCGCGACGACGTCGTCGAGGACGTCCCATGCCGCCCGTAGGATCGCGGCCAGCCGCTGCGCCTCCTTGCTGCTCAGTGGCGCATGATCCGCCGCAGCCGCGACCGCCGGGGCTCCGAAGTCGGTCGTCGTCGTCCCGGCGAGATGCTCGCGCACCGTGAACCTGGCGCCGGGCGAGGGGTCGAACGCGAGACCCGCCCTCGCTGCGACAATTGCATACCGGGGCGCGTAGGCCGTGAGAGCCGCGACCGCCATCTCCTCGGTCTTCCCGGATCGGCACCACCCGGGCCAGTCGAGCGCGCAAGCGAAGACTCTCTTGGCGCCACTCTCGACGTAAAGCTCGACGGTTGGTCCTCGGCCTGCAGTCACCATTGGCAACGAGCTTGCCAGAACAGCGTGCCGACGAGCGGCCCGGAGGCTACCGGGAGGCGCTTCGCCGTTTGATCTCGGGAAGCAACGGACGGAAATGCCGCTCTCTTGCGGCACCCGCCCAGACGCCGGCTCCGTAGGACATGTCGTCGAGCAGCGCAATGCCAAGCCACTCCGCGATTGTGCAAACGGGACTCGGCGATTGCCGCACTGCCTCGATGGCCGTCGGCATGATCAAGAATCCGAGCCATTGGGCTGTCGCGCGGCGGTCGCGCCGGAGCGTCACCAGCAACATCACACTGAGCGGCCACCAAGTACGACCCATGGTTTGACGGAACCGTGACACTTCCGTCATGTTGGCGCGGATGATCAACTCGGCCGCGAGCATCCCACTGTGGGCGACGCGGGAGCGCCGCAACTTACGGGCGAGCCTTACCGAAGGCACGACGAACGTGAGAACCGCCAGCAGGCCTGCCGCCTTCCGGGCTCGATGCGGAAGGGGACGAAGGCGTCCCGCGACAATGGCGGCCAGGAGCAGGACGGCCCGAGGTGAGCACTCGTAGGCGGGAACCGCACCAGGATGGCGTCGATCCAGGGCGGCCGCCGACCTGCCGTAGACGAAGCGCTGTCGAGCGACTCCGGCCAGAGTCGGGCGTACGTCGTGGCCCACGTTCTCGGAAGGCGCGTAACGAACGGTCCACCCGGCCTGAACGATCCGCCACACCAGGTCGACATCTTCCCCGTAGCGCAGGCCGGGATCGAACGCGCCGACCTCACGGACCACCGAGGTTCGAGCGACAATCGTGGCCGCGGGCACGTACCGGACCCGATGTCCCGGACCGACCACCGCGGGCGTCGGTCCGAGGTCGAGCGGCGAGTGGCGCCGCTCGTAAGCGAGCAGTACGGGCGCTACGCCGTCGGGTGGTTCCGTCGCGACGACCCGTGGCGACACGGCGGCGACCCTGGGGTCCTCGAAATGGCCCGTCAACGCAGCCAGCCAGTGGTTGGCCGCTTGGTCGAGCGTCGTGTCAGGCAGCACGTCGACATCGACGAAGGCCACGAGGGGAGTCGCAACCATCGCGAGACCGGAATTGCGGGCACTACCCGGGCCGCGCGCTTGGTCATGGCGAACCAGCGTGGCCCCGGCGTACTTTGCCGCCCTGGCGATCAGCTCGGCGGCGGCAGGAGCTGAGCCATCGTCAACCACGATGATCTTCGACACTGATCCATGTCGATGACCTGCGTCGTGACCATTCGAACGGCCGTCCGGTACAAGAGCGGCGAGGAGCCGATCGAGCCGCGTCGGATCGTCGAGCACGGGAATGACGACACTGACCTCGGCGAGCCGCGCCGGCGTGCCGACCGGGACAGGATGCACGATCGCGCTGTCGACGAGCCGGCGAAGCAGTGCCTCCATGGCCGGGTCCAGTTGCCCCGAAACGCCGGGGCCCTCCTCGCCCGCCCGGTCCCGGAGCAAGAGGTCGAGCTCGGCTGCAGCGCGCGGCTGCAGCCGCAGAAGCCTTGACGGCTCGCCCCCGAGCAGGAGGCGGGCGCCCTCGAGCCGACGGACGGTGTGATCGAGAACGTACGCCGGCGCTACGGCCTCCAGCCTAGGAGCACCCGCTCGTCGCGCCACAGCTCGGGCAGGCGTAACACGAGCCGGCTCGCTGCATGACATTGCCACAGGCGTAGCAGAACGGCGCATCTCGACTCTCCATCTGCGGCACGCGCCCGTAGCCTTCGGGATCGCCGGGTTGACGGGCCACCACGGCGTCCCCGCCGGCGCCGAACCGCTCACGGTCGGCCCGCGCCGCCGGTCCGTCGTCGACGTCCTCGAGGCCCGGCAACGTGGGCTGAGTCCGCTCTCCCGTCGAGAGAACGCCGAGCTCGAGGCGCTCATCAAAGCTCAAGTAGTCGAGCGCCAAGCGCCTGAAGATGTAGTCGACCAGACTCGAAGCGAGCCGCAACTCCGGGTCGTCGGTGATTCCCGCCGGCTCGAAGCGCATATTGGTGTACTTCCGCACGAACGTCGACAGAGGCACTCCGTGCTGAAGCCCCAGGCTGACCGAAATCGAGAAGGCGTCCATCACGCCGGACAACGTCGAGCCCTGCTTGGAGACCTTCATGAAGACCTCGCCAGGACGACCGTCCTCGTACTCGCCGACGGTGACGTAGCCCTCGCAGTCGGCCACTCGGAACGCAAAGGTGTTCGACCGCCGCTTGCGCGGCAGGCGCGTTCGGGTCGTCGTGGCCGGAGCCACGACGTGGCTCGCCTGCAGCGCGCCCTCGAGCTCCGCGATGCGCTCGAGCAGCGCTGCTTCACGGGCGTGAACTACCGCGTCGGCGGCAACGGACACGGCCGAATCCTCGCCGACGAGCGGCGCCGCCGCTTCTCCCCGCTTCGTCGTCGCAAGCGGCTGAGCCACCTTGCAATTGTCTCGGTAGATGGCGACCGCCTTCAGGCCCATCCTCCAGGCATCGACGTGCATCTGCTCCACTTCCTCGACAGTGACGTCCTCAGGGATGTTCACCGTCTTGGATATGGCGCCCGAGATGAAGGGTTGTGCTGCCGCCATCATCTTCACGTGCCCGAGATAGTGGATCGTGTTGTCCCCCATTGAACAGGCGAAGACGGGGAGATGGTCCGCTTGAAGCTTCGGCGCGCCCACGATGGACTTGTGCTCGTCGATGTAGGCGACGATCTCGTCGATCTCGTCGGGGCTGTAGCCGAGTCGCTTCAGCGACCGCGGGACCGTCTGGTTGACGATCGACATCGTGCCACCGCCCACGAGCTTCTTCGTCTTCACGAGCCCGAGGTCGGGCTCGATGCCCGTCGTGTCGCAATCCATGAGAAACGAGATCGTGCCCGTCGGCGCCAGCACCGTCGCCTGGGAATTGCGCACACCATGCGCCTCGGCGAGCTCGACGGCGGTGTCCCATGCCTCCTGTGCCGCGGACAGCAGCTCGGTCGGCACTTGTTCCTCATCGATCTTCGCCACTTCGCGACGGTGCATCCGCAGCACTTCGAGCATCGGGCCAGCGTTCTCGTGGAAGCCGGCGAACGGCCCCATTCGCGCGGCCGTGCGAGCCGAGGTCACGTACGCGGCGCCGGTCATCAAGGCCGTGATCGCCGCTGCCATGGCGCGGCCTTCCTCGGAGTTGTACGGCAGGCCCTGGGCCATGAGTAGCGCTCCGAGATTCGCATAGCCGAGTCCGAGCTCCCGGAAGCGCCGGGTCGTCTCGGCGATCTTCTCCGTCGGGTAGTCGGCATTGCCGATGAGGATCTCCTGCGCCGTGAAGACGACGGCGACCGCGGCCTCGAATCCCTCAATGTCGAAGCTGTCGTCGTCGTTCAAGAACCGCATGAGGTTCAGGCTGGCCAGATTGCAGCTGCTGTTGTCTAGGTGGACGTACTCCGAACACGGGTTGCTCGCCGTGATCCGGCCGGTGTTGGGCGCCGTGTGCCACTTGTTGATCGTCGTGTCGAACTGCATCCCCGGATCGGCGCATTCCCATGCAGAGGCGGCGATCTCACGGAACAGCTCCCTCGCCTTCACCGTCTCGACGGCCTCGCCCGAGACCCGGCCGACGAGTTCCCAGTCGCTGTCATCGAGGACCGCCTGCATGAACTCGTCAGTCACCCGGACCGAGTTGTTGGCGTTCTGGTACTGCAGCGAGTGGCTGTCGATTCCGTCCAGGTCCATATCGAAGCCAGCCTGCGCCAACACCCGTGCCTTGCGCTCCTCACGCGCCTTGCACCAGATGAACTCGTGGATGTCCGGATGATCGGCGTCCAGGATCACCATCTTCGCTGCGCGGCGTGTCTTGCCGCCCGACTTGATCGTGCCGGCAGAGGCGTCGGCTCCGCGCATGAAGCTCACTGGGCCCGAGGCGGTGCCGCCCCCCTGGAGCAGTTCTCGTGAGGACCGGATGTTCGAGAGGTTGACGCCGGCGCCCGAGCCGCCCTTGAAGATGGTTCCCTCCTCGACGTACCAGTTGAGGATCGAGGACATCGAGTCCTCGACGGCGAGGATGAAGCAATTGTGAACCCGGAGGCCGGCGCTCAGGTACTCGCCACTCTCGGTCTCGATGTCGTAGACCTCGGTCTCACCCGCGTCCTCGATCGAGGCGATCTCCAGGCGCTTCGAGGGGCGGGTTGCCAAGCCGGCCATGGCCAGGGAGTCCTCCAGCTTCGCGGCCTTACGGGGATCAATGAAGCCGATTTCGTCGGCGAAGGACCTCCGGTCACCGAGGGGCTGGATCGTGAGGCTGAAGCATCCGTGTCGGTCAGCGCGACGGTCGGACTTGAATGACACTCGGGAGAAGATGCCGAAACGAGCGAGCAGCGCCTGGACACCCCGGACGATCCCTTCGGAGATCATGTCGAGACCGATCGCTGCCGACTTCTCGCGCACCGACACGTACCCTTCGGCCTGGAACAGGCTTCGGAGGTACGCCGCCACGACGGGCAGAGGTGCGGTGTACAGCTGCGCCGGGACCGACATCGGGGCGCCCCGCTCCTCGAGCTGCCAGCGAGCAACGAAGTCTTCGAGCTCCCGCCCGTAAAGCCGGGTACGGCGGCAATCGAGCATCTTGTCCTTCGTCGTCACACGCCGCTCGTGGCGATGCACTTCGGGGAACACGACATCGAGGAGGCCGGTCACCCAATCGAGCTCAGCCGATGTCACTGTCATCGCCTCGATCGTGAGTGATCGGTTCGTCCCCTCGTAGCGGCCGCAGAACCCGTCCGCCTGCAACCAACCGGCGAGCGCCGCCTCCGCGATCCAGCGCGGCGAGATCTCCCCTCCGCCCGAGGAATCGGTGCGATGCCAGCTCAGCTGATCACCGACCTGAAGCTCCCCTGCGGGAACGAACCTGCCGGTGCCCTCCCCACTTGGGCGCCACACGAGGTGATCGGCAGTGACCTCGAGCTGGTGTCCGGACTTGGTCGTGAGGCGCAGGACATGCTTGCGTCCGTTGGCCTTGACGGCGACTACCTGGGTCACCCCACGGGCGTCGAACACCTTGGCGCCGACCGCCCCGTCCTCGACCAGGCGTCCGATCGGGACGAGACCGTCAGGCGTCGAGACGAGGGCGTCGTACGGCTGGCATGCGCTGGCCTGCTGCGGAACTCCAGGAACCCCGATGTTGAACCAGACCGGCGAGTTGAACGCCGCCTTCTGCTGGACGATGAGGTGCTTGAGCTCGTCGCTGAATGCGGCAGCCTCGGTGTCATCGACGAAATAGCCGTCCTTCACGCCCCATGCCGTGATCGTGTCCACGACGCGGTCGACAACCTCGCGAAGCGAGGACTCGCGTCCCGGCTGACCGAGCGTGCCGCGGAAGTACTTCTGGGCGAGGATGTTGGTCGCATTGAGGCTCCAGGTCGAAGGCACCTCCACGCCGAGCTGCTCGAAGGCGACTGCCCCGGTGCGATAGTCGCTGATGCGCGAGTCACGGCGTTCCCAGACGACCTCGTCGTAGGGGTGACGGGATTCGGTCGTGAAATGGCGGCGGATGCCGACCCCGAGGCGCTCTCCTGCAATGGCCATGAAAATGGACCCCTCCTTGGCGGATTCCTCCGCCGCTCGATATTCCTACCGGCTCGCCGCCGATCCCCAATACCACAATATCTTGTGGTAGCCCCTGACCCAGCTACCAGATAGGAGGATAATTACAGCACCGTAGTTACGTCCCTGTCAACGGAAAGGAGACGCCGTCGTCCCTGGTCAGCGCCCGCTCGCGAAGGTTTGCATTTGCTTACCGTCGCAAGGTGGACTGGAGCCGGCGCTGTGCGCCGCCGGCCCGAGGCGCACGCCAGGCGGCCTGAGGCGCAGGCCGGCCGCCCCAGACGCCCTCGGCGGGCGCCCTCGTCGCCGCACGGACTACCGTGCCGCCGTGACTGTCGTGGTCGCGATCGATGCCGGTACCACAGGAGTGCGTGCCCTTGCCGTCGACGAGTACGGGCAGGTCGTCGACGTCTCGTACAGGGAGCTCACCCAGTACTTCCCCGCTCCCGGGCTCGTCGAGCACGACGCCGCCGAGATCTGGACGCTCGTCGAGACAACCCTGGCTGAGCTGCAGGCGAAGCTGTCCGCTCGGTCGGTCGACACGGCTGCGATCGGGATAACGAATCAGCGAGAGACCGCTGTGGCTTGGGACCGGTCGACGGGGCGCCCCCTGCACCGCGCGATCGTATGGCAGGACCGGCGGACGGCCGCCCGGTGCCTCGAGCTCGCCCAGGCCGGCAATCTGCCGCAGGTTCGAGCTCGGACCGGGCTCGTGCTCGATCCCTACTTCTCGGCTACCAAGTGGTCCTGGATCATCGAACATGGCGGCGTCGAACCCTCCGGATCGCTCGCTCTCGGGACCGTGGATGACTGGGTCTGCTGGAACCTGACCGGCGGCGCCGGCGGCTCGGGCGTGCACGCCACAGATGCCTCCAACGCCAGTCGTACCCTCTGCTACGACATCCAGCAAAGGTCGTGGTCTCACGAACTGTGCGACCTGTTCGGAGTGCCTCTTGAAGCGCTCGGCGAGGTCCTCCCCTCGGCCGGCAGGTTCGGGACGGTCGCGAGCACGGTCGCCGGCGGCGCGTTCAAGGGCGTGCCGGTGAGCGGGATCGCCGGCGACCAGCAGGCTGCGCTATTCGGTCACGGCTGCCACGAGCCCGGCGACACAAAGGTCACCTACGGCACCGGGAGCTTCGTCCTCATGAACCTCGGTCGGGAGATTCCCCCGCCGGCCGAGGGAGTGCTGACCACGGTCGCGTGGGACCTCGGAGCGCACGCTCCGCCCGGCGCCGGCGACGGCTTTGTCTACGCGCTCGAAGGCGCCGTCTTCTCCTCGGGCGCCACGATTCAGTGGCTCCGGGACGGGCTCGGTCTGATCGACCAAGCGGCCGAGGCCGGCCCGCTCGCGGCCGAGATCCCCAACAACGACGGCGTCTACCTCGTCCCGGCGTTTACCGGCCTCGGGAGCCCGTGGTGGGACCCCGAGGCGCGCGGCGCGGTCATCGGCATCACCAAGGGCACCGGACGGGCGCACCTCGCTCGTGCAGCCGTCGAGGCCATCGCATATCAGTGCCGCGACGTGCTCGACGCAATGGGCGACGCTGCCGGCCGGCCAGTCAACCAACTGCGCGCCGACGGTGGAGTCGCAGCGATGGACCTCCTTCTGCAACTCCAAGCCGATCAGGCAGGCGTCCCGGTCACCCGCCCCCGGACGACCGAGGTCACGGCATTGGGCGCAGCAATGCTGGCGGGGCTCGCCGAAGGGTTCTGGGGGTCGGTCGCGGATTTGCAGACCCTGACGAGCGGGTCCCAGGTATTCGAGCCTGCGCCGAGACGTGGCCGGGCTGACTCCGACCACGCCGGCTGGCTCTCGGCGGTCGGGCGCTCCCGGCACTGGCAGAGAACCGCCAGAAGCGGTGATTTCTAGCCTGACTCTTCGGACGCCGGGCGCGTGTCAGCCGAGCGCCGCGAGGCGTACCGGTCGACGTAGGTCTGGCCGGACAGCTCGCTGATCTCGAACATGAGCTCGTCGGTGATCTGACGCAGCACCATCCGGTCGTCGAGGCGATCACCGTACCGGGCACAGAAGTCGATCGGCTCTCCGAAACGGATCTCCACCGTCTTGAACAGGCGCAGCATCCGTTTGCCGATCGGCTGCACCTCACGGGTTCCGCGTATGCCGACGGGGACCACGGGACATTGCGCCGCCACGATGAGACGGGCTACGCCGGTGCGCCCTCGGTGCAGACGGTCGTCCGGCGGACGCGTGCCCTCCGGGTAGATCCCGAGCGCTCCGCCGCGTTCGAGCACCCCGAGTGCGTCATTCAACGATTGCATCGACGCCTTTCCGCCGCCCCGCTCCATCGGGATCTGGCCGATGGCACGGAAGAACCACCGTGTCTTCCAGCTCTTGAAGTAATCCGCCTTGGCCACGAATGTCACGCGGCGCGGGACGACGAGCGGGATGAACAGCGAGTCGCAGAAGGCCTGATGGTTCGAGGCGATGATCACACCACCGTCCTCGGGAATGTTCTCGGCTCCCGTGACGCGGACGCGGAAGAACACACGGAACAACGGGCTCAATACCAGCTTGAGCACGTCGTAGACCACGCCACAGGGTATTCCGACGGACGTCGCGCTCATGCTCCCGGGCGCGATGGCCGATACCTAGGCGACAGGTTCTGTTGCGCCTGAGGTTCCTGAGAAGTACTTGCGAGGCTGAGAATCGATGGGCGGACTGACCCGCGCAGACACAAGAAGGCACGCCGCTTGCTGGCTCGCGCTCGTCCTCGGCACGTCGCTGACCCTCCTCATAGGGCTCACCTCCGCCGGCTCCGCCGGCGCTGCGCCGGCCGGCCTGCACCGCGTGGGCACTCCGGCGTGGTGGCGGGGCGGGACGTGCGATCCCGAGAACGCACCCGGCTCTCACCCTCTCGGGGCCTCATGGGACGGTCTGGTCGCTTGTGGGCCAGGCCCGACCCAAGGCGGCACCGACCATCTGGTGGACTTCTTCCCCGGCGCATGGGGTGAGTTCGAATGGGAGTGCGTCGAGCTTTCCATGCGGTGGATGTACCTGGCGTGGGGCGTCAACCCCTACGCGGCCGACGGCTGGGACGTCGTCAGCAACTATGACGCCTACAAAGCGTCGGACAACCCGAACGGGCCCGATCTCGTCGTGGTGCAGAACGGCACGAGGGGCGCCGTTCCCCAGCCCGGTGACGTCGTCTCGGTAGGCAGATCCCAAGCCGAGCCTTTCGGGCACACGGCGGTCGTCACAGCGAACGCCGTCGACCCGGAGGGCGATGGCATCATCACGCTCATTCAGGAGAACGGCGGCGCAGGTAACGACGGATGGGTCACCTACCCGGTCCACAACTGGACCGTCGGAGACGACGTCACGGGCTGGTTGCACAACCCGTCGTGGAGCTTTCAGCGGCCACTCGTCGGATTCATCCGGTCGGCCAACTTCGAAGCCCGTGTCTCCGCGCCCGGCAACTCGTTCAGTGTGCTCGCCAGCGGCGCGAGCGCGATCGTGGTGGCCGGCGCCGCAGGAGCCCAAGGCGCCAACGGCAGGGCCTTCTACGGCTACCTTTCCCGAAACGGCAATTTTCTCGTCAGACAAGCCTCCTCCCCCACTTGGGTCCTCGCCGCCGCGCGAGCGACTTCGATCGCACTTGCGACCACCTCCGCGGGAGCACCTGTGCTTGGCTTCTTGAGTCCGTCGGGCAACTTCTATGCCGAAGTCGGCTCGCTCACGGGACGTTTCACACTGGAAGCGAAGGGAGTCGCGTCGATCGCGTTGGCGGACAACGGCAGCGCGGCGGCACCCCTGCTCGGTTACGTGGCTCGCAAAAGCCGTGCGTTCCTCGTGAAGCACGGCGTGAAAGGCGATACCTGGACGACCGTGCAGCGTTCCGGAGTGCGCTCGATCGCGCTCGCGGAGGGGACCACCGAGGCGCGGGGGGCGTTGGGGTTCGTGTCGGTGGGGGGAGGTTTCTTCGCGAAGTCGGGCTCGCTCGCCGGCCGGTGGACGAAAGAGGCGAACGAGTGTGTCTGCCATCTCCCTGGCGGCAGTCGGGCCGAACGGCACACCGCTTCTCGGCTATCTCACGAAGAGCGCGTTCTACGTGGCGGAAGGGACCTCGGCGCCGGCGTGGACCAAGGAAGCGACAGGCGTCACGGCCATCGCGGTCGCCGCCGGAGCGGTTCCGGGCGCTTCGCCGATCCTCGGCTACCTGACCACCGGCGGCGATGTCGAAGTGCGACAGGGTCCGATCGCGGGGCAATTCTCCTTACAAGCCCGAGACGTGACGTCGATCGCGATCTCGAGCGTCACCAACTCCTGAGATCGCCTCGCCGCGGTCCGGCGAAGCTCAGAGATTCAGGACCGTCCGAAGACTCCGGATTCCCTGGGCGATCCTCTGCTCGTTCTCGATGAGGGCGAAGCGAACGTAGCCCTCACCGCCGGGCCCGAACCCGTGCCCCGGCGACGTAGCGACCTTGCCCGCCGAGACGAGAAACTTGGCGAATTCCAACGACCCCATCTCCCTGTACGGCTCGGGGATCTCGGCCCAGACGAACATCGTGCCTTTCGGCTTCGGCACCACCCAGCCAAGGCGTGCGAGCCCGTCGCAGAGCGCGTCGCGGCGCCCCTGGTAGATCTCGTTCACGACCTTCGGGTAGTCCGGAGCCTCGTTCATGGCGACGATCGCTGCGATCTGGATCGGCTGGAACGTTCCGTAGTCGAGATAGCTCTTCAGCTTGGTGAGTCCCTGCACGATCTCGGCGTTGCCGACGAGAAACGCCACCCGCCAGCCCGCCATGGAGAACGACTTCGTCAGCGTGTAGAGCTCGACCGCGACCTCGGACGCGCCGGGCACTTCGAGAATCGACGGGGGCCTGAACCCGTCGAAGGCGGTGTCGGAGTAGGCGAAGTCGTGAACGAGGAGCACGCCGCGCTCACGGGCGAAGTCGACGAGGCGCGCCATCGTCGCGAGGTCGATGCAGGCCGTCGTCGGGTTGTGCGGAAACGAGAGGATCGCCACCCGGGGCTTCGGCCACGCCGATTCCCACGCCTCGACAAGGTTGGCGAAGAACGCCTCACCGGTGTCCGCCTCGTCGTTGCCGAGCCCGTCGAGACGCACCATCCGCACGTCGGCGCCGGCGAACAGCGGCGCGTACAGGTGGATCGGATACGAGGGCGACGGAACGAGCGCCGTGTCTCCCGGTCCCACGACGACCCACATCAGATGCGAGAGCCCTTCCTTGGCTCCGATGGTGGTCACCACCTCGCGGTCGGGGTCCAGCAGCACCCCGAAGCGCCGGAGGTACAGGTCGGCGATCGCCTGCCTGAGCTTGGGGATGCCGCGGCTCGCCGAGTAGCGGTGGTTGCGGGGATTGTGGACGGCCTCGGCGAGCTTCTCGACGGCGACGTCGGGCGACGGGATGTCCGGGTTGCCGAAGCCGAGGTCGATGACGTCATCGCCGGCCCGTCGCGCCTGCAGCTTCAGCTCGTTGATCTCTGCGAAGACGTACGGAGGAAGTCCGTTGATCCTACGAAGCTCCATCACCCGACGTTACTCGTCACCGCCGCCCATCCCGGCGAGGCGCACGGCTTCGGCGACGAGCTCCAGCCGGCGCGGCCAGCCCCAGATCACCCACGCGGCACCGGCGTCCCGCAGCGCAACGAGGCGGTCAGCGGCGGCCCGGGCCTCGGTCGGAAGCGGTCCCGCCCAGGTCGCAGGCCCGCGCCGGGCTTCGTCGTCGAGCCTGGCCAGATCCACGTCCCACAGATTCACCGTCACGCCGGCGGCGCGCGCCAGCTCGAGCGTCGCGGGAGCCGTCGCCCCGACCCAGCACTCGATCCCCTGAGCGGAGAGCTCAGCCAGCATCGCCACGAGTGACGACCGGCGGTCCTCGAGCGAAGGCCAGTCGATCCCGTACGCCTCGTTCTCCGGCACGCTCATGCGATCCCCGATGCCGAGCGCTGCGATCAGGCGGCCCCCCGACATCTCCTGCAGCGAGACCAGGGACTCGTACACCAGCCGGTCCGGGAGCAAGCCGACGCGGGCGACGAGCGTCCCGACCCGGACGTCGCGAGTCACGGCCGAGACGGCCCCGAGCACCGGGTAGGCGGAGAGCGCCGGACGGGAGGGCTGGCCGATCGGCCAGAGGTGGTCGAAGCTGAAGACACCGTCGAGGCCGATCTCTTCGGCCTCACGAGCCGCGGCCAGCGCCGCGTTCGCCGTCGGCTCGAACGTGGGGAGCGTGATCCCGACGTTCACGGCTGCAGCGCGCCGTCGGCGGCCGCGAGCCCGATGGCGCCGGCACCGATGGCGCCGCCCCGGTCGCCGAGCGCCGCGAGCACGATCCGCAGTTCGTCACGATCCTCACGGCTTTCGACGAACTCGGCGAAGCTGGCGCGCACGGGCTCGAGGAGCAGCTCACCGGCATTGACCAGCCCGCCGCCGAGCACGATCAGGTCCGGATCGAGCACGTTCGCAAGATTCCCCAGCCCGAGGCCGATCCACCAGGCGAACTCGCCCAGGATCGCCTCTGCGGCCGCATCGCCGGCGAGCGCGGCTGCCACGACGTGCTCGCCGCGAATCGAGTCCGAGTCCCCGCCGGCGATCTCGACGACGCCTCCGGCGCGGCCGGCGACGGCGGCGTCACGGCCGAGCCGAGCCAGCCCGGACCCCGACGCGAAGCGCTCCCAGCACCCGCGTTTGCCGCACGGGCACGGCGGCCCGTGCGGGTCCACAATGAGGTGACCGATCTCTCCGGCGAAATTGTGCGCCCCGCGCAGAAGGCGCCCGCCGCTCATGATGCCGCCGCCGATTCCGGTCCCGATGGTGACGAGCAGGGCATGTTCGCTGCCGACGGCGGCGCCGAACGCATGCTCGCCCGCCATGGCGCAGGTGGCGTCGTTGTCGACCACGACCGGCCATCGTCGGTCGACGAGCTCCTGCATGCCGGATCGGACGGCCGTCCCGCTCGCCCCGGGCAGATTCGGCGCGAACCGCAGCACACCGCCCGTATCGACGAGACCGGGCACGCCTATCCCGATGCCCACGACCCGATGGCCGCCGGCGTCGACGCACTCGCTCAGCTGACCCGCCAGCCCGGCGAGGGAGTTCAGCAGGTCGTCGCCGCGAGCCGGCGTGTCACGACGCTCCTCGGCGAGGATCTCGCCTGTGAGTGAAACCGCCAGCCCGAGGATCTTCGTCCCACCGACGTCGAAGCCGAGCCCGACCTGGTCCGGCCTCCCGGTGACCAGGCCACCGCCGGCACGGCCTGCGGAGCCTGCGGTGCTCGCTCGGCTCACCGCGTCGACTCGACCCGCGCTTTCAGGTCCCGGACGGCGGCGTGGATGATGTTGCCTTCCGCTCTTCGCTTGATGAATCCGGGCAACGGCACTCGGAGGTCGATCGCGAGCTCGTAAGTCACTTCGGTCCCGCCTTCGGGAGCGGGCCTGAATCGGTAGATGCCGTCGAGGCGGCTGGTGAGATCGCCCTCCCGCTGGACCCAGCGGAGCTCGGTCGGTGCCTTCGAATAGTCGTAGGCGAGGGTGTAGCTCGTGCTCCTCCCGAACGCACCGGCGCGGAACGACACGACTGAGGGGCGTCCCTCCTCGTCTCGTTCCAGGACGTGGACCTCCTTCAGGTCGCCGACCCATTCCGGGTAGCGCTCGATGTCGGCCACGACCTCGAAACACCGCGCGGGCGAGCCATCGACCACCATCCGCTCGATGGTCTGATCGGCCACACGTCCTCCTCTCCGCTCAGGTGGTCCCAAGCCTCGCATCTCCTCGGCCCCGCGGCCAACATTGCCCGCCGGCCGCAGGAACGAGGCGGCCGACGGCCCCCAGCGGTCGGCTGGGGCTGCCGCGCCGGTCGCCGTCGGGACTTCAGCCGCCGGCCCCGACGAGCGCCATGTGCAATCGCCGCGCCAGGTCGTCGTGGTCGAATTCGTCGACGGCCCTCCGCCGGGCCTCGGCCCCCAGTTGCTCGCGGAGCCCGCCGTCGTCGAGCAGTCTCGCGAGCGCGGCCGTCACCTCTCCAGGGTCCCCCGGGTGCGCGACGACGAGCCCCGTCCTGCCGTCGACGACTGCCTCGTCGGCGCCGCCGCTTCGCCCGGCTACCTGCGCCACCCCCGCTGCAGCCGCCTCCAGGAAGACGATCCCGAATCCCTCCTGCTCGAGGCCGAACCAGCGATCGCGACAACACATCGCCCAGACGTCAGCTGCGCCGTCGAGAAGGGGCATGTCGTCGTCGGAGACCCGCCCCAGGAAACGCACCTCCGCGCCAGACCGCCCAGCCACTCCCTCCAGCCGGCGACGGTCCCGACCTGCACCACCGATCGCCAGCGTCACGTCGGGCCGGCCGGCGCTCAGTCGAGCGACCGCTTCGATGAGCACGTCCATGCCCTTGCGCGGCACGAGCCGGCTGACGCTCACGACGAGACGGCCGTGAGTGGGAAGCCCTAGCCGGTGTCGCGCCGCCAGCTTCTCCTCCGGTCCGAGCGGGTGGAACCGGACGTGGTCGACCCCGGGCGGCACGATCGCGACCGGTGGTCCGCCGGCCCCTGCGGCGCGGGCCGCCTCAGCCGCCGGGTACCCGCCGGCCGCGACGACGAGGGACGCCCCGGTGAGCACCGACCGCAACAGCTGAGCGGATCCGGGCAGGCGGCCGGGGACCGTCACCTCGGCGCCGTGCAGCACGACGCCGTACGGAACCCCGAGCCGCCGGCCCATGAGGCCGAGCGGCAACGCCGGGTCCAGCAGCACGAGGCCGGCGCCGGACGCCGCTGCCAGCCGGCGGACCATCCGGGCGAGGCCGGGCGTCGGCAGGAGGACAGGCGAAGTCCATCGGACGACTCGGAAGGCCTGCTGGCGATCGAACTCGTCAGCGCCGCGGTACGGGGTCGTGAGAACCGTGACCTCGTCGGGCGGCAGACGACGAACGAGCTCGTACAGATACGACTGAATGCCACCGAGCTTGGGTGGGAAATCGTTCGTGACGAGGAGGGAGCTCATGGCGGGGGCGGCGGGGGCGGCGGGGCGCTGAGGACGCCGGCGCCGCAAGCTCAGCCCACGCGTCGGCGAAACCGCAGCTCAGGAACCAGGCCCGCCCGCTGAAGCATGCGAACAGCTCGGGCTTCGGCGACGTCGACCACGATTCCGTCGGTGGCCGGCGGATCCAAGAGAAACGTAACGACGCAGTCCTCGCATGCCGAAGTGCCGTTGAGCTCACAGTCGTCGCAGCTGATGGAGATGTTCTCGGTCGGCATCGCTCCTCCTCCTGATCCTCGCCCCGGGCAGGGCCGGCCGGTCGTCCACCTCGAGAGGCAGGCGGCCGGTCAGGGACCACGAGAGAGATCATGCCGGAAGGGTGTATCAGGCCCATGAGGCTACCGGCGACCCGTCTCCGGCCGAGGGATCGCGGCTACGTTCGGCAACCATGGTCTCCGAGCGCCTGCTCGCCGTCTGGAATCTCCGCATGCCCGAAGTCCGCGAGTATGCCGGACTTCACCAGTACGACGGACAGGTGCAGGACCTTTCGCCCTCCGGAGTGGCCGCGCTTCTCGAGCCCATCGGGCGCGGCGGGGCCGAACCCGACGCGCACGACGAGGCGCAGCTCGCCGCCGCGGAGGCCGGGGCCCGCACGACGTTCAGCCTTGCTGAGGACCACCGTTGGAACCCGTTCTGCCACCTCGCAAACCTCGACCTCGCCTGCTACGACCGCGAGTACGCGCCTGCCGAGGAGCGTGCGGCCGCCAAGGCGGCTCACTTCGCAGCGTGGCCGGATGCCGTCGACGGCGCCATAGCGTCACTGGACGCAGTGCCTCGGCCCGTCGCCATGGCGCTGCTCCCCGCGATCCGCGGTCTCGGCGCCGGCGTCGACACGGTCGACACCGATCAGGCGACCCTCGATCGCGGCACGGCAGCGCTCGACCGGCTCGTCGCGCACCTGGAGGAGGCGGCCGCAACCGGTCCGCTCGACGCGAGTCTCGGTGGCGCCAAGCTGGCGCGGCTGCTCGGCGACCCCGAGGCGATGACCGTGGACCTCGGGCGGCTCGAGGAGGTCGCAGACGAGGAAAGGGGTCGGCTCTGGGAGCGGCTCGTTCACGACTGCGAACGGTTGCGACCCGGCATCCCTGCCCGTGAGGTGGTGACCGAGCTGCTCCACGACCATCCAGCCGACGAGGACATCTACGCCGCGGCCCGGTTGCTCGTGGACGAACTGAGGACGTTCACGACCGAGCACGGCCTGCTGCCGGAGCTCGGCGGCACGTGCCTCGTCGGCCCGGCGCCGCCGTCGCGGCGCTACGCCGTCGCGATGATGTCCTGGACCGGTGCCTACGAGCCCGAGGCGCCGGCCTGGTTCTACGTGAATCCGCCCGACCCGTCGTGGGAGGACCGGGCCAAGGACGAGTGGCGATCGGTCTTCAGCGCGACGACGCTGCCGGCGATCACGGCGCACGAGGTGACGCCAGGCCACTTCGCCCACGGACGGATGATCCGCCTGGCGGCCCGGGGGGACGTTCGCCGCTCCCTGTCGTCGCTTGCCTTCGTCGAGGGATGGGCGCATTACGCCGAAGAGCTGATGGTGGAGGAGGGCTTCCGGGAGGAGGACCCGCGCTTTGCGATCGGCGTCTGGATCGAGGCTCTCGTACGGGTGACCCGCCTGGCCTCGGCGCTGGGCGTCCACCGAGGCACCATGGATGTGGAGGACGCGGCGGCGCGGTTCCGGCGCGACGGTTTCCTCGAGGGGCCGGCCGCCCAGTCGGAGGCGAGTCGCGCCACGTTCGATCCGACCTACGGGCGCTACACGTGGGGAAAGCTCGAGATCCAAGCGCTCCGCGACGAGGCGATCGCCCGCTGGGGCCCACGGTTCGATCTACGACGCTTCCACGAGGCGTTGCTCGAGCTCGGCGCGCCACCGCTCGGAAGGATCGGCGACGCGCTGGAGCCGGTCTGAGTCAGACGTCGCCCATGTCGACGGTCGCCTCGCCGATGACCTTGTTCTCGCCTTCGGCATTGGCGAGCACACATTCGAGGTCGACCAGCCGGCGGCCGTCCTCCTCGCGCTTGGCGACTGCGACGACGCGGGTGGCCACCGTCTCCCCGGGCCAGGTCTGCCTCGAGAAACGCACCTTTATCCGCCGCACCCGCCCCGCCCCCAACCAGTCGGTGACCGCTGTGGCGAGAATCCCCATCGAGAGCATTCCGTGCCCGAAGACCGAGGGCATGCCCGCAGCGGTGGCAATGACCTCGTCGTGGTGCATCGGGTTGAAGTCCCCTGATGCGCCGGCGTACTCGACGAAGTCGGTGCGCGACAAGGTGACTTGTTTGACCGGCGCCTCGTCGCCGACCTCGACGTCGTCGAAGGTCACCACCGGCGAGTCTCGTGCTGACCGACGAACCCGCCGATGTTCAGCACCTCCACGAGGCGGACGACGTGCTTGACGCTGTCGAGGCGATAGACGACGAGCGCCGTCTCGACCCGTGATGCGAGACGCCGCGCCAGGAAGCCGTGAAGCTCGACCCCGCATCCGACCGGGTCGTTGAGCATCGGGCCGAAGACGAAGCGCCGCACGGCGTCGGCGACGTGGAACTGGAGATCGTCAAGGGCCTTGCGCGCAGGGACGCTCGCGACAAGGTCCCAGCGATTCCCTCCGCCCGATCGCATGGCCGCCGCGAGAACGACACCTCCTGTCACTGCGCGAGCCACAAAACGCGCATCGGGGTCCAGTGCCGCCAGCTCCGCGCCCATGTACAAATTGCCGCCCTGGAGCGCCGCCTCGCCTTCCAGGATCCGCCGCACCGTCTTCGGCTCGGACAGCAGATCGATCGTGTATTCAAGGCCTTCCAGCTCGCGAGCGGACACGAAAGCCGCGACCGGCGCGCCCGCCCGCTCGACATAGAGCCGATCCCGAGAGGACAGCAGGCGATCGACGATGTCTTTGACGTTGTCGCCTTCCCCCGCAAGGGTTGCCATCGAACGAGCGTATCGCTCAACGTGTCCAGTTCGTAGATTCTCGTTGCATCGAAACCGTTCGGCCTCAGCTGCGATGGATCAGGTTCGTCCGGGCGAGGACAACGGGATCGCCGGTGCGGTCGTCGGACCACCTCGTCTCGACGACGACGAACGTCATATTGTGTCCCCCGGACTCCTTCTCGTACACATCGACGACCCGTCCTTCGCCGCGCAGGACATCGCCCGCGAAGACCGGCCGGTGATAGACGAACTCCTGCTCGCCATGGAGGAGCACGCCCCCGATGGCAAGGAGCGGCCCAAGGATGGTTCCCACCGCTGAGATCGGCTCCGGGATCGCCGGCTCGGGCTGAAGCTCGAAGAACCGGCCCCAGTGCTCCATCGCGATCGGAAACGTAGGCGGAGCCGGGATCGCCGGCAGCCCCGCTTCGGCGGCGACTGCCGGATCGCGGTAGATCGGGTTCTCGTCCTTCACCGCGCCGGCGAATACCGAGAGCGGAGCACGCTCGACGACCACGCGAGCCTCGCCGGTTGATCTCCCGATCACGCTCCTGTCGACTGCCATGCCGTCCTTTCGGCCGTATGTCCGCCGAGAGGCTATCCGGCGGGCCGTTACGCTGCGAGCATGAAGGTCGGCGGTCTGACGACTCCCGCGCTCGTCATCGATGCCGACCGTGTCGAGTTCAACATCTCCCAGATGGCCAAGGCCCTTCCGGGTGAACGCCTTCGTCCCCACGTGAAGGCGCACAAGTGCACCGAGCTCGCCAAGGTCCAGGCGCGCGCGGGCCACGCCGGGTTCACATGCGCAACGATCCGCGAGTGCGAGGGAATGGCTGCAGCCGGTCTCGGCGAAGATCTCCTCCTCGCGAACGAGGTCGTGGACGCGCGCCGCCTCGGAGCCCTCGTGGCAAAGGGGCACCGGGTCACGCTCGCGGTCGACTCCGGCCGGACGGTCGAGGCGGCCGCGGCCGGCGGCGTTCGCGAAGTCGTGATCGACGTGAATGTCGGGCTGCCCCGCTGCGGGTGCGACCCCGCCGAGGCCGGCGGGCTCGCGGACCTCGCTCGGTCACTCGGCTTGAAGGTCCGAGGCGTGATGGGTTACGAGGGTCACGTCGTCGGCTTGGAGGATGCAGCCGAGCGCGCCGAGCTTTGCCGGGTATCGATGGAACTGCTCGCACGGGCACATGCCGACGTCGGGGGCGAGCTCGTCAGCGCCGGCGGCACCGGCACGTACGCCTGCAACACGTGGGCAACCGAGATCCAGGCCGGCTCCTACGCACTCATGGATGTCGCCTACGGGCGACTCGGCTTGCCGTTTCGGCAGGCGCTGTTCGTCGACGCGACGGTGATCTCGAGCGGCGCGCAGTGGTCGGTGGCCGACGCCGGGCTGAAGGCTTTCGGCATGGATCGCGGGAATCCGGAGATTGAGGGCGCAAACGTCCGGTCCTGTTCGGACGAGCACGTGACCTTCGATCCCCCGCTGGACGTCGGCAACCGAGTCCGTCTCGTGCCAGGCCACGTCGATCCCACCATGGCCTACCACGAGCGGGCCTATCTCGTCTCGGGCGATGACGTCCTCGAGACGTGGCCCGTCGACCTGCGGGGCTGGTAGCCGCGGCGAGCGCTCCTCCGTCCGGCTAGCGGTGCACGATGAGCGTGCAGTGCTGGCCAGCGACGGCCGGGTGACACGCGGCGGTGATGTTCACGACGTGAGCAAGCTGCAGCGCCACGAGAGCAATGGCAGCGGCGGTGCCAAGACCGCCGAGCACGATCGCGGCGATGGCGAGCTTCGCAGCCCAAGTAGGGGGCGCCTTGTCCTCTGGCGCGCGCTCGGCTGCCAGGCGCCGGCGCCCGAGGATGCCGAGGTAAAGCCCGGCGAGCGACCCGAGGAAGAACAGCCACAGCACCGAGAGCACGAAGCCGGCGACCGCCATTTCGGTCCCGGTGGCGCGAAGTGCCGCCCGCGCGGCGCTGCTCGCGCTGTCCTCCTCGACGTCGGGGCCCCGGAAAAACGCCTCCGTTGAAGTCACAGCTCGTCCTTCAGGAGCGCGGCGAGTGAGCGGAGGGCGAGGCCGCGGTGGGAGAGGGCATGCTTCTCGGCCGGCGTCATCTCCGCAAACGTACGCCCTCCGCCGCCGTCCGGCACGAAGACCGAGTCGTAGCCGAAACCGCCGGCGCCGCGCGGAGACGCCCCGATCTCGCCCTCGACGGCGCCCTCTGCGACGATCTCGCCTCCGTCGGAGAACTTGCACAGCACGATTGTGCGGAATGTGGCCCGCCGGTCGGTCTCGTTCGTTAGCGCGGCCAGGAGCTTGGCGACGTTGTCGCCATAGGTGGCGTTTTCGCCCGCGAAGCGTGCGGAGCGCACCCCGGGCGCCCCTCCGAGCGCCGCGACTTCGAGGCCGGTGTCGTCGGCGACGGCAGCCTCACCCGTCGCCGCGACGAGCGCGACGGCCTTGAGCCGGGCGTTCTCCTCCAGTGTCTCGCCCGTCTCCTCGACCTCGGCAACGCCCTCGGGTCGAGCGACGAGCTCGACCAGGCCGCCGAGCTCCGCCCGTAGGACGGCCGCCAGCTCCTCCGCCTTGTCGGGGTTCGCCGTGGCGAGCACGAGCCGCACGCTGATCAGGTCGAGGTCGGTGCCTTGGCGGCCGGACCGCGTTCCGGCGGCGGGCTGGCTAGAACTTCCGCCTGGACATCGAGGATGTGGGTGATCCCCCGGTCGGCGAGGGCGAGCATCTGGTCCAGTTCGTTTCTTGTGAATGGAAGGCCCTCGGCCGTGCCCTGCACCTCGACGTAACGCCCCGATGATGTCATGACGACATTCATGTCGACCTCGGCTGCCGAATCCTCCACGTAGTCGAGATCGAGCATGCAGACGCCCTCGACGATCCCGACCGAGACAGCCGCGCAGGCTTCGCGAAGCGGATGGCGACCGATGCCGCCCGACCTGAGGAGCCGGGAGCAGGCGTCGTGCAGCGCCACGTACGCTCCGGAGATCGACGCGGTCCGGGTCCCGCCGTCTGCTTGCAGAACGTCACAATCGATCAGGATCTGCCGCTCGCCGAGGACTTCGAGATCGATGACACTGCGCAAGGCTCGGCCGATCAACCGCTGGATCTCGTGCGTCCGGCCCGATTGGCGACCCTTGGCCGCCTCGCGGCTCACGCGTTCCGGCGAGGATCCCGGAAGGAGCGAGTACTCCGCGGTCACCCAGCCTCGACCAGTCCCGCGCATCCATCTGGGAACGTCCTCATCGACCGAGGCCGTGCACAGGACTTTCGTTCTGCCCGATACGGCCAGCACCGATCCGGCGGCGAATTCGGTGAAGTCACGGACGAAGAAGCCTGGGCGGAGCTCGTCAAGGGCACGACCGTCGTGGCGCGCGAGGTCGACGGATGAGCTTTGGGTGTCGGTCACTCCGGCAGGGTACCCGGGTCCGGCGCACACGGTCGTCAGAAGTAGATGATCCTCTTGGCTCGTTCGACGACTTCGTCCAGGTCATCGGTCCAAGCTCCGGTCGAAAGGTACTTCCAACCTCCGTCGCAGCAGATGAACACGACGGTTCCCCGCTCGATCGACGCCGCGCATTTGACAGCGCCCGCTAGGGCCGCCCCCGACGAGATGCCGGCGAAGACCCCGACATCCCCCAGCCGGCGGGTCCACTCGATCGAGTCCCGCGGACCGACGATCGTCTTGCGGTCGAGCAGCTCCTGGCCGTTCTGCTCGACGAAGATCGGCGGGATGTAGCCCTCGTCAAGGTTCCGAAGCCCCTCGACCGTCTCTCCCGTCGGTGGCTCGACCGCCCACACCTGCACGTCGGGACTTCGCTCCTTCAAGAAGCGCCCGACGCCCAGGAGCGTCCCGCTCGTGCCGAGTCCTGCCACGAAGTGCGTGATCTCGGGGCAGTCGCGCCAGATCTCCGGCCCGGTGCCCTCGTAGTGAGCCCTCGGGTTGGCCGGGTTGCCGTACTGGTAGAGAAACGTCCACTCCGGGTGCTCCGCTGCCAGCCGCTGTGCCATCCGGACGGCGCCATTCGACCCCTCGCCGGCCGGCGAGTCGATGACCTCAGCGCCCCAGACCTCGAGGAGCTGACGCCGCTCGATCGAGACATTGCCCGGCAGGACGATCTTCAGCCCGTATCTTTTGATCCGGCACACCAGAGCCATGCCGATGCCGGTGTTGCCGGACGAAGGTTCGAGCAGCGTGGCTCCGGGGGCCAGCCTTCCGGAATGCTCCGCGTCCTCGATCATCGAGAGCGCCACCCGGTCCTTCACCGAGCCGCTGGGGTTCTGCCCCTCGAGCTTTGCAAGGATGCGGACGTTCGGGTTCGGACTGAGCTGGGAGACATCGACGAGCGGGGTGTTCCCGATCAGGTCCAGCACGCTACGGAGTACAGGCACGGCTCGCTCCGCCGCAACGAGGCCTAAGCACCGCCGCCCGCGACAGCTGGCAGGATCGAGATGGTGTCGCCTGCCTGCACCTTGGTGTCCAGCTTTTCCATATAGCGGACGTCGTCGTCGTTCAGGTAGACGTTGACGAACTTGTGGAGCGTGCCGTCCGAGGTCACAAGCTGGCCGGCCATGCCTGGATAGGAGCGCTGGAGCGACTCCAGGACCTCGCCGATCGTCGCTCCCTCGACGCTGACCGAGCTCTGCCCCCCCGCGTGCTGGCGGAGCAATGTTGGCAAACGGACTTCGGGCACCGCGCCTCCGGAAAGTTGACTGTTTCGGTCGGATACTAACGCTGCTCGACCTCGATCGATTCCTCGGTGATAAGGCCGTCGACGATCCGGTAGGAACGGACGGAAGCGACTTCATGGCGAAGGGACACAAGGACGTAGTGCCAAGACGGGTCCGGAGCCTGCCGGACGTCGGTCGGCGACGGGTACGGATCGGTGTGGGTATGGGAGTGGAAGACACCGATCACGGCCAAACCGGCAGCCTCGGCGGACCGGTCGATCCGGAGGTGCTCGTTCGGATCGACGGTGTAGATCTGGGCGGAGGCGGCCAGGTTCCGTGTGCCGTGCACGCCGGCCACCGAGTCAGTGGCCGGGTCTCCGGTGAGCAGCCCGCATCCCTCCTCCGGGTAGGCGGCCAGGCAATGCGCGACCATCTCGTCCAGTTGCTCCGTCGTCAGACGCAGCCGGGGTTCGGTCACTGGCGGTGCGCCCGCAGGGTGTGCGCCGGAATCGCTCATCAGGGCCGCACGGTAGCGTCTCCGGCGATGGTGACGAGGAAGCCCGGCGGGGTGAAGCGCGCCGCGAGCCGGTCCCCGGCTGCGCTGCATGACTCGCAAGAGCCGGTGATCCGCACGGTGGCACGCAATCGCCGTGCCCGCCACGACTACGACATTCTCGAGGTCTTCGAATGCGGCATCGCCCTCAAGGGTGCAGAGGTGAAGTCGCTCCGATTGGGTCAAGCGTCGCTTCAGGACGCTTACGCCCGGATCGAGGACGGTGAGCTCTGGCTCCTCGGCGCCCATCTGGCGCCGTACGAGTACGCCTCCGGCTACGGGCGATTCGATCCCGTCCGGCCACGCAAGTTGTTGCTCCACCGTCGACAGATCGACGAGCTGGCGGGTCGGGTCGCTCAGAAGGCGCTCACGCTCGTGCCACTGAGTCTCTACTTCAAGGACGGTCTCGCCAAGGTCGAGCTGGCGTTGGCACGAGGCCGGCGCCTCTACGACAAACGGCATGCCATCGCTGAGCGGGACGCGACCCGGGAGGCTCAGAGGGTCATCCGGGAGCACGAGCGCCATCGCTGACTGCTGCGGGCTGCGGGCTGCGGGCTGCGGGCTGCGGGCTGCGGCGCCTCTGGGTGTGTTCAATTTTTTCCAAATCTTGCCTCTGAGACAGATTGCGACCGGGAGTCTGTTGCCTAAAGGGGTGACGGAGGCGGTTGTCACGATCGCCGAGAGGTCACTTATCGGTTTCCGGGGTGAAAGTCGACGATCCGCGGGGATTTAGCGCCCTATGGCTAGGAAGTCGCCGGGTTGACCGTGGTGCGCCAGATGTTGACGCGCGGCTCGCCCGCCCGGCCACGTCGGTAGAGCTTCAAGAGGTTGTGGGTGCCGCAGATGAGCTTCCACTCGGCATCGGCGGCCGCCTTCCCCGTCGGGAGAACCGCCGCGTGTTGCGCACCTCTTTGATCTGTCCGAAGACCGGCTCCACGATCACCTGGCGCTTCTTGTAGAGCTCGCGTCCACGCTCGGTGAACAGCTTGTGGTCCATCTGCTCGCGAAAGCTCGCCCCGTCCGGAGCCGGACCCGTTCTCGCAGGCTGGTCACGCATTGCCCGGCGTTGTCTCCAGTCCTTGTTCGTCGCGACGAGTAGCTCAGGACCGTCCGGATCGGCAACCTGCATGTTCTTGTCGCTCCAGTAGCCCGCATCGGCCAGCACGACCTCGATCTCGTCGGTCTCGCCGATCTCGACGAGGTTGGCTTGTGCCTCGGCGACCATCGGGTGCAACAAGGTGACGTCGGCCGGCTGTCGGTCGCCGTGGCCGCGACGATCACCTGGTCCTCGTTCACGACCGCCTGGGCGTTGTAGCCCTGCAGGTAGCTGCCCCGTGTCTTCATGAGCCGGCTTTCCGGGTCCGAGGTTTGGCGCGCTTTGGGCGGGATCCTTCGGCGGGACCGGCCTTCTCCCCCTGAGCTTTCTGCCGAGCTCGGCCTCGGTCGCCGCCCGCCGGGCCAAAAGGGCCTCGTACTCGGCCTGGGCTGTGGCCTCCTCGGCGTCGAGGCGGGCCTGGCCTCCGCGAAGCGCCTGCGGCGCTCCTCACGGCTCCGCAGTGCGGCCGGGGGCTCGTCGCCGCGGTTGTCAGGCCCGAACTGGGTGTCTTCCTCGGCATCGATGCGCGCCCGTCGGCGAGGATCTTCTCGACCTCGGCGTCGATGTAGGCCTTGGTGCGGTTGGCGCCGCGCAGGCGTCGGTGGCCATCTTGGTCCCATCTAAGGCGACGATGCCGACACTTGTCATGCCGGCTCTCGCAAATCACAATCTTTAACGCAGGCAGTTTGACGGGGCGGCCGCTATCTGCGACCGCGGCCGGCGCCTCCGCCGATGATGCCCTTGCCCCGGCGGGTGACACGAAACGCGAACACGGCCGCGCTGCACATGAAGAGCAGAACGAGCCAGACCAGGCCGCCTCCGGTGAATGCCCACAGGAGGACGCCGAGGGCGTCGACTATCACCGTGTAGATCACGAGCCGGCGAAGCCAGGACCCTCCGCGAACTGGTTTCTGCCACTCTCCGGCAATAGCTGCATCGATGGAAAGGACCGATGCGCCTGGCAAGTCGGCCACGACGGCCTCGAGCGCCATGACCGATTCGGCACGGAAGATCTGCTCGATCCGCTCCTCGAGCTCGGCCGAGCTCAGACGGCCGTCGGCAGCTTGCTGGCGAACAAACTGAACGAAGCGCATCCGCCGGGCCTCGGTCGGTGCTCCCTTCGACGCGTCTCCCCTACCCACACCCCTAGCGACCACCGCAGCATTCTCGCAGCCGGTCGTCGACGTCGGTGCCAGGGGGCGTCGTCGATCCCGATATCCTGGGGGTAGGAACCAATCATCACCAAGGGGGTGACAGGCTTCGACTCCGGTCGTCGAGGTGGGAGAAGCGAGCCGTGGTCTCCGGAGCCACGTTAAAGAGCCGGAAACCAATACAAACGCCGAGCCTCAGCTCGCGCTTGCTGCCTAACTAGCAGCAACGTCTGCCCGGTCCTGGTCCTGCGGGCCGGTCACAGGCGTCATCTTGCAGGGCTTACCTGAACGGCGCCGCCGGCGAGCCGTCAGGGACATCTAAGTCGGCTGGGGTCCCGCACCGGCGCCGGTGGCGTGGCGGGACCTGAGACTCTTCCGCCGGATGCGCTCGGAGAAGTCCCATCAAGAAGCCGGGGGACGCGGGTTCGACTCCCGCCACCTCCACCTGATTTTCGTGACAAATGTGCTGGCAGGAGCCCTCCTTTGGGGGGCTCCTGTCGCGTCAGGACACGCTCAGGACACACCAGGACACGGAAGCATTGGGGGATGAAGGCGAGTAGCGGCCGGCAACGGTCACTTACCGTGCTCAACGCACACCTCCGGTCGGACCGCCCAGCCTCGATGACGCCAACCGGCCGTCCCACAATGTCGGACCCGATCGATGCCGCTCGCGCCACCTACCGCCGGATCGCGGGCGCACATCGACGCCGATCGAGGCACCCGCGAGTCACTGCGAATCGGCGGGGAGCAGACCGTAGCTGCTCCATGTATCGCAACGTCCGTCAATCCACCGCCCTGAGTTTCTATCGCCGGGTGGACGGGCGCTCCGTCCTGCGCTGGCGCCAGAAGACGCGAATCAGACCGACCGCTGGCGATCCTTCCGCGACGGCGCAGAACCTTTCTGGCCGCCCCGCCCAGCACCTCACCCAGCGACCGCAGCCGCACACCGCGAGGCCAGCGCAGTGACTGCAGCGTGCAGCTCGTCGCCGCCTTCGACCCGGAAGGCGAACGGGATTGTCGCTAGCCACTCCTGCGCGTACATCGTCGGGTTGTTGGTGCTGCCGACCAGCAGGCATCCGCTCGGGTGCGCTCGCACGCGGCCCATCGGTGGCCGAATCCAGGGCAAGACCTCCGAAGGCGACGCCTCGAAGACGATGCGCGTCGGAAAGGCCCAGCCTTCGCTGAGGTTCTCCTCGAGCACCGCGACGGGATCCAGCCCCTCGGGAGGGGTGAACGATTGCGAGGTCCGTACCACCGCCCGCACTCGATCGATCCGGTAGCTGCGAAGGGCGCCGGCACTGTGGGAATGACAGAGCAGGTACCACCAACCGTGTCGAACGACGACCCCCCACGGGTCCACCACTTCGTCCCACTCGTTGCCGGCTTCGCTCCGGTACTGCAGCTCGACCCTGCAGTGAGACGCCACGGCGGCGACGAGCACGCTCGCGATGGCGGGGTTCGGATGTGAGGCACGGTGGTCGGGTGCCGCGGCCGCGTACTCGCGAAGCGTCGCCGCCTGGCGGCCGACGTTCTCCGGGAGCGCTCGGATTACCTTGTCGAGCGCGGAGCCGACGAGCTCATCGGTGTCGGTGGCAGCCGGATTGCCCTCCAGCACTGCCATCACGAGTACCAACGCCTCGTCTTCCGTGAAAACGACCGGCGGCAGGCGAGTCCCGCGACCGAGTCGGTAGCCCCCGTAGCGGCCCCGTGACGAATCGACAGCCACGCCCGCCTCTCTCAGAATCTCGACGTACCGGCGCACGGCCCGCTCGCTCACGCCGAGTCTCGCGGCAATCTGATCGGCCGTCGCCCCAGGTCGGACCTGGAGCATCTCGAGCATCTGGAGAGCCCGGGCCGTGGGGCTCGGAGCTGGCGTCACCGCGCGAGGGTACGGCGATTTCTTGCAAACCGGAAGTTCTTCGTCCGGTAATGCCTCTACGGTCGCGGGATCGGACCGATGTACGCGGCTCTGATGCAGACGAGGGACCGCGGACACTGACTGCGAAGGGAGCACCAATGACGATGGACATCCTCCTCATCGCCGGCCTCTGGCTCGACGCGTCTGCCTGGGACGACGTCGTGCCACGCCTCCGAGATCTAGGCCATCAACCGGTCCCGATCTCGCTTCCTGGCCAAGGAGCACCGCCTCCGACTGCGACGCTCGACGAGCAGCACGCAGCGGTGGTGGCTGCCATTGACGCCGCGGCTGGCCCCGTCATGGTCGTGGGTCACTCGGCTGCCAGCACGCTCGCGTGGATGGCGGCAGACGCCCGTCCGGACAAGGTGGCAAGGGTCGTGATGATCGGCGGCTTCCCGTCCGATGACGGCGACGCGTACGCCGACTTCTTTCCGGTGGTGGACGGAGTCGTTCCGTTCCCGGGCTGGGAACCCTTCGACGGCCCGGACTCTGCCGATCTCGACGAGCAACAGCGGAAAGCGATCGCGGCTCAAGCGCTCGAGGTTCCCGAAGGCGTGGCGAAGGGGAGTGTCCACCTCGGCGATGAGAGGCGGTTCGACGTGCCCGTCACCCTCATCTGCCCCGAGTTCACACCCGCCCAGGCCAAAGAATGGATCGACGGAGGCAAGGCACCGGAACTGGCGCGAGCCCGGCACGTGGACTTCATCGACATCGACTCGGGCCATTGGCCGATGTTCACCCGGCCGACCGAGCTGGCCGATCATCTGGACCGTGCCGCCAATGGCTAAGAGGAACGGACTCGGGTCATGAGCGCGCCGCATTACACGATCGGACGTCTCGAGGCCGCCACCTGGGACGCGTTCGCCGACCTCGTCGAGCGCAACAACGGGATCTATGGCGGTTGCTGGTGCATCGTCTACCACGCCGAGTACCAACGTGGCGTCAGCGATCCGCGGACGCTCAAAGAGGAGCTCATCCGGGCAGGTCGGGCGCACGCCGCGCTGGTCTTCGACAACGAGGGGATCGCCCAGGGTTGGTGCCAGTACGGCAGCCCGGAGGAGCTCGGCCTAAAGCACGGCCGCGAGTACCGCAAGGATCCGCCACCGCCGGCGAGGTGGCGCATCACAAGGCGACGAGGACCGCGCGCACCCCGAGCGCTCTCGGTCGCCCGTTCGAGTGCACCAGGCTGGCCTCGAGTCGCCCCGCCTCGTCGCAGGCCTCGATCACCTCGGTCGCGAACTCGACGACCTCGTCCTCGACGAGAAAGCACGCCCGCGGGAGCTCGAGGCCCATCAGCCCCGGCCTTGGGAAAGTGCCCGCCGGAGACCGGCGTTGGTTCTCGGCACGCCCTTGACATGAACAGCGTGGCGCCGGAGCGACTCGACGCTTTGCAGGCCCGAGATCTCCACCAGCACCGAGAGCGGGGTCTTCTGTTCGAGATGGTCGCAGAGAAAGCTCGAGCGGCACCGCAGCACCGAGAAGGATGCCGAGCCCGGGTCGCGCACGAGGTTGGCGCAGAAGTCGTTGACGAAGTTCTTGTAGGAGCGATCCGCCTGTTCGGGGTGGAACAGGTAGTCCTCCCGACACGCCTCCCCGGCGAGCTCGGCGAGCACAAGGTCATAGGGCGCCGAGACCGGCACGAGGCGAGGCGGGCTGCCGCCGACCGAGACGATCGTCGTCTCCTTGTCGCAGCTGACGTCCTCGGCCCGCACGGCGACGAGCTCTCCTGCGCGAAGCCCCGCCCCGACACAACAGCACAAGAGCACGAGGGCCGAATGCCGCCGCCACGAGGAGCGCTGCTGACACGCGGCCGCCCACAGCTCTGCTCGCTCGGCCGGAGAGTAAGGCCGCGAGGCTAAAGCACCGGGAAATGGCGTCGCCCGAGCGCCCAGCGGCCAGGGCGAGCTTCGCCTTAGCACCGAGCGATAGGTGCCGCGCGTCGAGCTGGCACGGCCCGCCAGCCCCTTTACACAGAACGCCTCGATCATCTCGGCCGTGAGCGGTGGCCTCGGCCCGAGCCCCTCGGCCGAAGAGAAGCGGGACAGGCCGTTTGCCACGTACCCCGCTCGCTTGCTGCTCCGCCCGCCCGGCACTACCTTGCCATAGTAGTAATCTCAAGGTAGGTGATGGTGGATGCTTGAGGGCATGGGTGGCGACAGGAGAAGCGCGATCCTGGCCGAGATCGAGGCGCTCGGCCCGGTGCTCGCCGGGTGCATCATCGAACGCTCGACGCGCTGTCAGACAGAGAGCTGTCACTGCCGGGCGGATCCTCCCCGGTTGCACGGTCCCTATCCCACCTGGACACACCGCGAGAACGGCCGCCAGGTGACGAAGTCCTTGAGCGCCGAACAGGCCGAAGCCCTCCGGCCCTTCCTCGCCCGGGACCGCAGGCTCCATGAGCTCGTGCACGAGCTCGAAGCCGCTTCGATCGAGCTCATCGAACAGGCCCAGGGGATCACCCTCGGGCGACAGACAGCGCTGGGGAAGCGACGGCCTAAAGCTGGGAAGTGACGTTCAGACCCTCAGCGAACACCCTGGTCGGTGAGTTCTGTCGGTAACCCACACACATTCTACCCGACTGACCTGGGCAAATGCTCAGGTCAGTCGCATATAGGACCCGAATAGGACTCGCGACAGAAGGTGGCGATGACCGACGCCGACCAAGCGAGCCTCCCGAGCAAACCGGCTTTTCTGTTTCCGCGATGCGCGCCGCAGGTGATCGGGTCGACAATGGCCCCGCCGTGACCCCTGATAACGAAGTTACCGCGCAGTCACTCCGGAGCACGGATCCCCGCTGGCTTGCGACCAGCAGGGAAACATCTGTGGAGCAGGCGAGGGTTGAAGCTCGGGACCACGCGTCCCCTGGCTTCTCACAGCGCCGGGGGACGCTGTCGCGCGACCGGCCGGTGCAACCGTACGCGGGCGAATCCTCGGAACTGGTAGTGGGGAGACGCCCCCGGCCAACCCGCCGTGGCCGGGGGCGTTGTCGCGTTCCACTCAACCGAAGGCGAGCTCCGGAGCGACGCTGTGAGCGCGGGTGAAGGCACAGTTCCCGCAGATCCAGACGACGGTCGCGAGGGGCCTGTCCTCGAGCCGTGGGGAAGGGCCAGATCGGCGATCTCGGTCATCCGGAACCCGACGAGCCGGCCGGCTGTCAGTCGTCGGCCTCGCAGAACGGGCACTCGGTTCGTGAGACGCGGTCGTTGACGGTGTCGATGATTCCGCTGCGGCATGGGCTCCTCCTCGCGGCGATTGGAACGCCGACAAGAACCGTAGAGCCGCAGAGAGCCTGTTCAGGCTTCCACGTTGACGGCTCATTGTGACGGGCTCAAGCAGGGGCTCGTAAGCCGACCGTTCGGCTCCGCAGGCGCACTCCGCTCACGACGTGAGCGCGACCTCCGCGGTGCCCCGGAACTCGCAACCGCCAGACCCAGCATCGAAGCCGTGCAGGTTGACCGTAACGACGGCCCCTGGTTCGGCGAAGATCCACTGGCCCTCTATCCGGTTACCCGAGAAGACGAAGTCAAGGTTGCCTTCGGAGTCGATCGTGCCACCACTCGCGTCCACCGTGCTGGTCGTGCCGCCTTGGCTGAACATCCTCTATTTGATGCAATCGGCACTGCAAACCTCGTCGAGACTGGAGAAGCGCACGTGTTTGGCGCAACGCCAAGCTGAGCCGCGGACTCCGGCGCACTGCTATTCACCTGAGCATCCGGCTGTGAGTGGAAGCACTTATCGTTGATCACCATGCTCGTGCTGCTCACTGGGATCTCCGGGACAGGTAAGTCGTCCCTGGTGGAGGAGCTTCGCCGGCGTGGGTATGTCGCCTACGACGCCGACGATGACGGCTTTACTCGGCCGCGCCCTGACGGGGCGTGGGGATGGCGACTGGACCTGGTCGGATCCCTGTTCGACCAGCAGAACGACGGAGTGCTGTTCTTCGCAGGCTGCTCCGACGAGCAGACCAAGTTCAAGTTCGATTTCAAGGTGCTCCTGAGTGCGCCGGTAGAGGTGATCCTCGAGCGGCTGGCGACGCGAACCACGAACTCGTTCGGCAAGTCGCAAGAGGATCGGGACCGCGTGCTGTCCGACATGGTGTGGGTGGCTCCACTCTTACGCGATGCCGCCGACCTCATCATCGAGACGACGACGCCGGTGAGCGAGGTGGCGGACACTGTTATCGACGCCGTCGTCAACCGCCGTCGACAAGCCGAGTTGTAAGCCGAAAAACCCGACTCGCTGAGGCCTGTCGAGAATGACGGCAGAAAGACGCAGTTAACCAGTTCCGGACTTGGGAAAGTCTGAACCGTGACAAGCTCAACTCATGAGGCCGTAGCTACTTGGCCGACGAAAATGTCAGCGCGACCACGGTCGTCAACGCCCGGGACTTCCTCAGCCTGCGCCTTCGGCTTCTGGCCGAGCGAGCGCTTGGTTCTGGCGGGCCGCGGAATGACATGCTCTAACTACGATGAAGAAGTCGCTCGTAGTGATTCTGCTGTTCGCTACATGTGCATGCACCAGCGGAGCCTCTTCGCCGGCGAGGCGTTCCCTTTCGCTGTCCGTAGTCAGCGGCGAGCAAACGCTGGTCGTTCCACAGCCGGGGAATCGCTACGGCTTCGAAGGAGGTGAGGTGATTCGAGTTGGCGCTACCTACTACTGGTTCACGACCGAACTGACGGCTTTGCCTTATTGGGCCAAGACCAGTCTCGCTCTGTGGACGTCGGCTGACGGAGAGCATTGGCATCGACAGGCCACACTGTTGGGGCCTAGCTCCGCAGATCAGACCGGAAACGATCGCAGGGCAGCACTGTGGGCGCCGATACCGGTTTATGATCAGAACAATCACCACTGGCTGATCTTCTACATCTCGTACCGGTCGAAGCCGGACCTGGTCAACTACGGCGGAGAGGTGTGGGAAGCCAAAAGCACCGTCGCCGGATCCTCAGGCATTTCCGGTCCCTACATCGACGTCGGTGTCGTCTTGTCGGAGCAGATCGGCTCGAAACAGCCATGGGAAGTCGTTCAAGGCGACGACTCCTTCGAACCGTTTCAATTACCTGACGGATCCTGGCGGGCCTTCTACGGCTCCGCCAACGAGCATTCCGTGTGGCAGGTCGGAATGCTTTCAGCCCCTGACCTAAGCGGCCCTTGGACCCGACTGACCGGTAATCCATTACCGATCTCGTCCTCGATCGAAAACCCGATAGTTGTCGGCATGGGCAGCGAGTTCATCGCTCTATACGACGACGTCAGCCAAACCCACAACATAGCGTGCATGTGGTCGGCGAAAGGCACAATCTGGTCCGCTTGTCCATCCCTACCGGCCGGGTCAGGCGTGCGGACCCCGGTCGGTCTGGTCCCAGCCGTCTCAGTGTCGCCAAGTGCAGGGAATACTCGATACCTCATGTACTACACCGCCTGCTCGCATCAGATCTGCGACCTCCACTCCGAACTCGTCTCCCTGCGTAGTTAGAAGGCGGGAAGACTCAATCGGGCCGGAAATTCTGAGGCTTGAGAGGATAGAGCGATGCCAAGCTCCACGAGGTACTCTCCGGAGGTCCGTGGGCAGCGGTCGGTCAAGGTTTGTGAGGCTGTGGGGGGGGTGCAGTTCACGTCTATTCGGTTCAGCACCCGAAGCACTGGTCCGGGCGGTTGAACGCGATTTGTGAGTTTGTGAGTGTGAGCGTCGCCGGAGAGGCTGTGAAGAGACCGCCGCCTTGAAGACTGACGCCTTGGCTTCCGTGCAAGGCATTGATCGTGACGCTCGTGTTCACGAGCGCCAGCTGCGCCGGCCCGCTGGCTCCCGTGCTGGCATCAACTCCGTTCCAGATACCTCCACCCTGGGCTGCGCCGGTCGGACCTTCCGCTCGTCCGACGTTGTCGCTCACCTGGTCGTTACGCATCAGGAGAAGACTGTTGTTGAAGACCGCCCCGCCCTCGACCTGGGCCGAGCCCGAGGTGCTTACCGACCTCGTGAAATTTCCGTTAATGACCGCGTTTGCCACGGTCACGAGCTGCGGGCTACCGAGGCCCGGGAAAAAGAACACAGCGAGGCCGCCGTTCGTGTCGGCCATGCCACTGGACGTCGAGGTAGCGATGTTGTCGTTGATCGTCGTGTTGGTAATCGTGCCGCCACCGTCGAGTTCGATCGCGCTTCCCGCTGGTCCGACATCGGCCGACGTCAAGGATGTGGTCGACGAGATGTTGTCGTCGACCACGCTGTTGCGCAGGACGAGCGGGCTGTAGTTGACCTCCACACCGGCGTCGATCCCGAGCGGCTCGCCTTGCGTGTCGGTTGCAGACGCTGAGTTGCTGATGATCTCGGTGTTCTCGATCGATGCCGGAATGCCGTTGCCGACGTGGATGCCTCCACCGTTGGCCTGGATCCCGAAGTCCACGCTCGCGGATTGAGAAATCGTGTTGTTGGTGAGATCCGAACTGTTCTTGCTCACCAGGCTGTTTCGAACCGACAAGGTGGCTGTAGCTCCAGGAGGTGAGGAGCCCAAATCGACGAGGATTCCTGCCCCTTCGGCAAAAAGTCCGTCGGGAGCGCTCGCGATTGCCCGATTCCGAGTGACGATGCTGTTGTCCATTGTGAGGGCTCCTTGTTGGGTGTAGATGCCCGCTCCGTCGGCGTCGCTTGACAGCGCTCCTCCCGACTCGTTGTCGCTGATGGTTGTGTCGTCGACGATGAGAGTGCCCCAGTTGTCGATTCCGCCACCTCCGGCCTGAGCGAACTCGCACTCTGAACTTCCACAGGAAACGCCCAAGTCGAACGCCGTGCTGGGGGAGGCGAGGTTACCCGTAATGACGCTGCTCGAGATCGTGACCGTCGCGCCGGTGGCGAAGCCTTCCGCCGGCGGAATGAAGATCCCGCCACCAAGGGCAATATCAGTGTTGGGAACGCCGTACAACGTCGCCACCGGGCTCGAGCCCGTTATGCCACCGGTGATCGTGACGCCGCGAATCGCGACCGTGGGCTCGGTCGCGGCGCCGAACATCCCGACGGTGACCACGGGACCCCCGCCGCTGATGATCGTCTCATGAGCACCCCGCCGACAAGGCTCAGGCTTTGGTCAATCGTGAACCCCCCGAGGTATCTGCCAGGGCCGACGCTCACGGTGTCGCCATCGCTTGCAGCTGCGACCGCAGAACCGATCTGGGTGTACGCACATCCGCTGTGGCACACCGTCAACGTCGCCGCCGTGGCAGGTGTTGCGCCGAGCCATGTCGAGGCTACCAACAGGGCTGCGAGAACCGCAACCGAGCGCGTCCCGTGTGTCCAGATACCTTGGAAGTGCTTACATTGCATGACTTTCTCCTTTTGTCCTCTCCGAGGCCCTGCCCCAGGCTTCGGCCCGCTACTCCTATGATCGGTCCGAGAGTCATGGCACCGTGGGGACGATAGAAACCGTGTCGTCGCCAGTCGAGGCGTAGATCGTCCCGACCGCCGGGTCGATCGCGACGGCGAACGGCGCCCGACCGACCGCGACCTTCGGTTGGGCGCCGCCACACCCGAAGCTGATGATGGCGTTGCAGGTCGCGGCGTCGATGAGAGAGACGCTCGTGTCCTCGATGTTCGCGACGACGACACTCCGGTTCCCGCCGTCGAAGGCGATAGCAGCGGGGCCGAAGCCGACTGTGACGCTCCGCGGTGTCCTGAACGCAGCCCGCGCTGACGGCGGCATTGCAGGTAGCGCCGTTGATCACCGAGACGGTGCCCGAGCCCTCGCCGTTCTGTAAATCGGCGATGTAGATCGTGTCGGTCCGCTGATCGATAGCGACGCCGTCGGGGGAGGTGAAGGCCGGACCGACGGTGATGGTCTGCGGCGCGTTGGTGCAGCCCGTCGTGTTGGCGGCGTTGCAGGTGGTTCCGTCGACAGCCGAGACGGTGTTGCCCGCGAAGTTGCCGAAGTTAGCCACGTATACCGTGTCGGTCACGGCGTCGACGCCAAGGGCAGCAGCTCCGAATCCTACGGTCACCGAGTGGGGCACCTGTGTGCATCCAGAGCTGTCATTTGCGTCGCAGGTCGCCCCGTTGAAGACAGACACGGTGTTCGGCCCGCTGGCCGGGGCCGTAGTGACATAGACGGTGTCAGTGACTGCGTCGACCGCTACGCCAAGTGCGTTGCCGCCTGGCACCGGGAGGGTCTGGACATTCTCGCAACCGCTCGTGGCGGTGGCATTCCGGCATCGATCGAGACACCGAGACGCTACCAATCAGCACACTCAGAGTCTGCAACCTACACCGTGTGGGTCTTCGAGTCGACGGCGATTCCTTGTGGAAAAGCACCAACGCTGACCATCGGTGGGGCCGACGTGCAGCCATCGTGGCGGAAGGCATTGCAGGTCTGGCTGTCAATCATCGACAGGGCGTCGGTACCGGTTGCCACGTAGACAGTGCCGACCGTCCGGTCGGCAGCCAGCGCGCCTGGCCCGGACAGAGCAACAGCAGACGGCGCCTCTCGACAGCCGCTCGTGATTGTCGCGTTGCATCGCAAGGCGTCGATGACCGAGACGTCGTTGCTCACCTGGTTGGCGGTGTAGAGCGTCTGGGTATCGGGGTCGAGGGCAATCGACTCGGGGTCCTCGCCGGTATGGACCGTCGGCGGTAGCAGGGTCGCGCAAGAAGACAGGTGGCTGCCGTCGCAGATGTCCGTGTCGATCACCGAAACGGTGTCGTCCTTCTGATTGACGGCGTAGACGGTATGAAGTTTCGCGTCGAGGACAAGCCAGATTGAGACCTCGAAAAACTCGGATGGGGCCACCATCACCGTGCCGGGCGTGTCGGTCGCGCAGTCGGCGAGGTCGGCGGCGTTGCAGCCACGCAGATCAAATGCTGAGATCGTGTTGTCGCCGTTGGCCGTGTACAGGGTCTGGTTGGCAGGGTCGACCTGGGAGCCGAAGGGGGGGATGGCGGTGGGCAGTGTGCCGAGCTGGTCGCATCCCGATTGCACGGTCGCGTTGCAGGTGCTCGCGTCGAACACCGAAAAGCCGTTGGGGCCGGCCGGGCACCCGAGGTTCGGGTCCCCGCACACGCTCTCGTACACCGTGTGAGTCGAAAGGTCCACGGCGCCGGCGAACGGGAGGCCAGCGACGGTGACGGTCGGCGGGGGCGTGGTCGGACAGGTGGCGAGGTCGGTCGCGTTGCACGTCGCGCTGTCGAGCATCGAGAGGTCGTCCTCGACGGCGTTGGGGATGTACACGGTGTGGTTGGCCGGGTCGTCGAAGATCGCGACCGGCGGTCATCCCGACCGGGACCATCGCCGGCGTCTGCCCGCAACCGGCGCTGGTCTCGGCGTTGCAGGTCGCGCCGTTGAACACCGCCACGGTGTTGTCGCCCGAGTCCGCTACGTAGATCGTGTCCGTCCGCTCGTCGATCGCTACCGCGCTCGGATCAGCGTTCGGATCGCTCCCGACCGTGAGCGTCGGCCACGGACCCTTGCACCGCGAGATGTCATCGGCCTGGCAGTGGCGCTCGTCGATCACCGAGACGGTGTTGCCGCCATCGCTTGTTGGGCCGTTGTCATTGAAGCCGTTCGTGACATACAGCGTGTGCGTCGCCGGGTCGACCGCCTTGAAGTCCGGGCCGTTGTCGACCGGAGCGGAGCCCACGAGGGCGGAGCCGAACGAGCCGAACGCCACCGCGTCGAATTGCTGATTAGGCAGCCTCGGAGCGTTCGAGCCGGTTTCGAAGCCCGCGTAATGGCTACGTAGCTCAGCCCCGTCACGAAACGATAATGCATGGAGCCTCGCGTGCACGAGTCTCTCAGAGGCCGCAGGGATCGAGATCGACCCAGATGCCGCCGCCTCACCCGCCATGGCCACGACGCCAATTGCGCAGACGATTGAGGCTAGCACCGCGACCCGGGACCTTATGGTCCTCCGAACCCGGCGCGATGCGCGTCCCCGATCGAGAACTTGCCACACGTTGGACTACCTCCTGAGTTGGATAGAGTCGTGTCATTGAAATAAGGGCAATGAGGTGGCGGTTGCTGAATGAAACGGGGTGCTCTGCCTCAAAGAGAAGGTGTGGTCCTCGCGGCTTCTCGAATCGTCCCCGGCAAGCCCTGGTCGATCGGCTCGCAAGTAGACGGGACGGTATGGCGACGGCAGCCCTCGTGCCGGCGTCACTCATCACACCGATTCCGTGGAGGCTCTGCTTACTTACCGAACGTGGGGCCTTGCGAACGTCTGGGTCGGTGCCCGTGTACCCGGCGGGTTGCCAGCGTTCGGATTGCCCTGGGGGTCCTTCCAGGTCTGGGTCGGTGCCCGTGTACCCGGCGGGTTGCCAGCGTTCGGATTGCCCTTGAGCCGGGCTACCTGTTGCTCTACATGGAGCCCGGAATGTCCTTCCAATGTCGTGCGGGACGAGACAGATTTGCTTGTCGCCGCGGCACTCCCATTGGCACCTACGGCACATAGGTAGATCGCCACTAACGCCGCGGCAAAGATCTTGCTACGAATATGCACTTTATCCTCCTCTTCTTGTTGCTCTTGAGACTCGGATCGGCGCCTTCCTCATGGTTGATCAAGTCACGACGACACGTCCTCACCAATAAAGACCCTTAACTCGGCCATCGCGCTGCAAGCTGCTCCGAAATCAGTGGGCGGCGGCCCAGCGGTCCGCATATTCAGCACAATCAACGCCGTGGAGGCTTCCCGATCTGCAAACGTCGCTGTCTCCGTGACCTAGAGATGGCGACGCGCGCCGTAACGCGATAAGGCAGACGAATTACGGGGTCACCACCGACGCTGGGGCCACTCCGGCCAGTCGGCATCACGGCGTCAGGTCTAACCTCGTGACCGTTAAGGTGAGGAGGAATGCAGACAAGGCCTCTGATCTAGGCCCGGAGCACGTACGCCCGGCCGAGGCTGACCGGGAAGCTCCTCTTGAGGGAGACGTCTCCTGAAGTCGGGACCGAACCCACGACGGCAGTGGTACCCGAGATCGCTACGGAGAAGCCGAAGTAGCCTCCGCGGACTTTGCCTTTCAGCTCGCCGACTTGCCTCCAGCCCTTCGCCGTCTTGTTGAAGAAGTAGGCCGTGCCGGTATCGTCGGCCGACTGAGACGCGCCGACAACGGCCGTCGTCCCGGAAACCGCAAGCGTCGAACCAAAGCCGTTCCCGGTCACGGTATCCGAGCCCTGCAGGCCGGCCACATTCCTCCATTCAGTCGGCGTCTTGGTGAAGACGTACACCGAACCGGTACCGTCGCTCCCAACTAGCGCCGTCGAGCCCGAGATGGCTGTCGAGAAGCCGAAGCTGAAGGCGTTGGCAGTGTCGGGGCTGTTCAGCACGGCGGACTGCCTCCAGCCGGTTGCCGTCTTGGTGTACACGTAGGCCCGACCGACTGGGTCGGTCGGCGGGGCTGAGATTGCGCCGACGATGACCGTCGAGCCCGAGACGGCTACCGAGTAGCCGAAGGAAGTTGTGTTCGGACCCCTCAACACGGCGGTTCGGCGCCAACCCGTGGCCGTCTTGGTGTACACGCACGCAACTCCAGGCAGAAGCGATCCAGAAACCGAGCGTTGGGGTAGTTCCAGCCAACGACAATCGCCGTGCCCGAAATCGCCACAGAGATGTGAGCTAGCGATGTTCCCGGGCTTGACAGCTCGGCAACCTGTTTCCAGCCCGACGCCGTCTTGGTGAACACGTAGGCTCGTCCTGCAGAAGTTGAGTCGTGGCTGGACGTCGCCCACGACAATCGTGGTGCCTGAGATGCCCACAGCGACACCGAAGTTGTCACCCGCGACGGTGTCGGAACCCTTCAGCTCGGCGGTCTGTTTCCAGCCGCCAGCCGTCTTGGAGAACACGTAACCCGGCCGGCATCGTTGTCGTCATGTCGAATGCACCCACGACTGCGGTGTTGCCGGCGATGGCTACCGCGGAGCCGAAGTAGTCGCCGGCCACCGTGTCGGACCCCTTCAACTCAGCCGTCGCGTCCCGATCGGCAGCGTTCTCGACCCTCTCGTCGCGGGCGATGGATTGTGAGACGAGACAAGACGCTTGAACAGACTTAGGTGCGGAAGGGGAACGAAGAACACCACCAGGATGGCGGCGGCCACGAGAACGACTCCGAAGCGGTGACCCCACGACCTTCTGCGTAACCGGCGAGCGCTGCCTTCCGCCAGGACGTCTTCCAGGCTGAAGCCGAGAGGTAAGTGCTCAGCAGCCTCAGCCGCAGCGAAGATATCTGCTAGGACCGGGTGGTCGAATTCGGGCAAGTCAATCAGCTCCCGGGGTCACAAGCGGATCCACTCCGAGGTGGCCAGCAAGGATTGTTCTGCTTCGATGGAGCCACGACCTGACCGTGCCAGAAGGGACTCTGAGCTCGCAGGCGATCTCGTCGACGCTGAGACCCACCACCGCATGCAGAATCATGGCTTGCCTCGATCGCCCGGAGAGCCTTTGCAGGGCCTTAATGATGTCGAGATGATCCGCGTTGGGCGCCTGACCGTGTTCGGGGACAGCGAGCTGACGGTGGCGTTCCTCGAGCAGATTACGGCGCCAGCGGTTGGCCGCGAGGTTCCGCATCACACGCCGTGCCCCGGCCTCCGGGTGGTCATGGTGGGTGACGGTAGGCCAGTGCTGCCAGACGCGAACGAGCACTTCTTGAACGACTTCCTGCGCGTCTTGTTGACCACCGGTGAGCAGAAACGCCTCTCCGACGAAACGACGGGCGTAGGCGTGGAAGAACAGCTCGAACTCCTCACGCCCTTCCTCGTCGTCCATCGGCACCCCGCGACGCGTCCTTGTGTAATAAGACACTTACCACGGCCGTCGCGCTGCATACTGGCTGAAGCTGGATAGAAATACACGCCCTCGGATGGACTATCAAGGATCGTCCTGCCCCGACCAGCTTGGTCGGCCTGTCATCAGTGCCGACGCTTATCGTGCGTCCAGCACAACAGGGCAGGTCTGGCCGGGGAGGGCCGTGGTGCTCGTGTCGGTCACGTGGATCCTTTCGGCAGCGGACCGTCAGCCGATTGTGACCAGATTCTATGCGTCTGACCTGGGCATTTTCTCATGTCAGTTCGCTATCGGGCACGAATAGGGCACGCGACAAGGCGGCGGCGGTTACCGACGGCGGCGCACGCGAGGGTCCCGAGCCAACTGATGATTCGTTCGAACCATCATTCACACGTTCACTCACGCACTCAGTACCGCGGCGGCTCGCCGCTGACCAGGCGGTGATCGACCTTTGCAGACGGCCGACCCACGCGAGCCTCCGGCCGGCGCGACGCGACAGCACCCCTCCGAGAGGGGGAGCAAGCCCGGAGGGGTGCTTCGCCCGGCGGCCGTGAGACTCCTGCTCCTCCTGATTCTCACAACACGCTGGTAGTAGTCCGACGCTTGTCGAGGTCGGGATTCATCGGTGGGCCGGTTCGTGTAGCGGGCCTTCGGGTGGGGGTCCTGCGCTGCGCACTTGTCGGCCGTAACGTTCTCGGAACGCCCTTGGCCATGGACCCGATCCGAAGCGCACGGCGATCGTCATCGAGGCTGAAGTTACCGAACGGTCACTCCAGCGAGCACGGATGGCCGTCGCGGGGCGCCCGCAGCTTGCGAAGCACTCGGCGGATCCGATCGCGGGCGAGAGTTCCGTCGGCCTGCTTGTCGTACCGGGCAGGTCTTCGCGCAGTGCTGCGCCTGCGCAGGTCGAGCGCCTCGCGCAGATCGGCTGCCGCGCGCTTCAGTCCGCTTCGACGTCCCGTGCGCGACCGTGGCATTGGTTCTCCCTCGTTGGACGAGATTTGCCCCCCGGCCGCCCCTTGAGAAGACCGGAGGGCAATCTCTCGCAACCCGAGACCTACCCGCAGACCGAGAGCGGAAAACCCCTCCCGGGACCGTTTCTGAGGCGAGGCGACCAGGCGGCTCTAGCCCAGGGCAACGCCGAGGACGGCGCGCTGGATGCCCACGACCAACATGGCGTCACGAAGTCGCCGGGGCGGGACCTCGCGTATCCGCAGGCTGAGGGACGCGTCTCATCCGTCGCTTCGCTGAGAGTTGACGACGTGTCGGGTCCATCGACGCGGCGCACGCGGAGCTCACGGCAGCTGTGGAAGGGATACTCGGACGACTGGCGAGTGTTTCTCTGTCATCGGGCACGCGGTCCCGCTCGCCCTGTGGTTCAAACCACTTCGGTCGCGTACTTCGCCATCGTTCGGCCGATGTCGGTGGGGTTCAGCGTCCCCTGTTTGTCGACCGGGAGCTTGCTCAGCTCACGGAAGTACTCGACATACAGATCAGGAGTAAGCGTGCAAATGAACTTGGCAGGTTCGCCGAAGGGGTTGCAAAAGGTGTGCGGCGTCCCAGCAGGGACCGTGACGCACGACCCTGCTTTGACATCGACGCTGTCGGCTCCGGAAGTGAATCTGAGCATGCCCTCGGTCACGATGAAGATCTCGTCGTGCTCACGGTGAAGGTGCTGCGGCGGGCCACCCGGGTTCGGCGGCACTGTCGCCTCGATGATGCCGAGGCGGTGTTCGGTGTGCGAACCGTCCTCGATTATGCGGCACCGGATTGGTCCGACGCCTGACGGCTCGCCGTCGTTCGGCCGTACGACCAAGATGGACATCGCTACTCCTTTAGGTAGATGGACGTTGGTCGGTAACCGCTGTTGGACCGTCATCTCCGGCGATGGCGAACTCGTACGACTCGCGGACGAGTCGCAGGACAACGTCACGCTCGAGGTCGTCGCGGGGTGCAAATAGCATGACGATGGTCGCGGGCACTTGGCGGGTGTGCACCAGATAATGCGGTTCGGCCCATCCTGCGCTCTCGGCAGCGGCGGCTAGGGGCAGTGGCAACGCAGCGTGCAGACTGTAGTCACCCTGCGCGTGCACGTGGCAGAACTCGCGCTCGACCAAGAACGCCTCGGACGGCCCAGCCGCGGTGCTGCCGGCCAAAGTGAGTGCACGGCTGCCTTCAACCGAGATCCGGGATGGCTGCCCGAGTACGGATCGCCAGGTGAGTGCCTCGGCAAGTATGGCGTCCACGTATCGGCTGTCGCCGGGCTGCTGGTCAAGTTGACTGTGCGGAAGCTCGGAGCTGGTAAGCGGCCGAGGCCCCTCCCGCGACGGCAGGTGCAGCGGATCGGTCATCTCAGCCGCCGAGCCAGAAGATCGGTAGCCGCGGTGGTCATTGTGCCTCCTTCGGGTTCTTCATCTGAGCTGTAAGACATGGCGTCTCATAACGAGACTTCGAGTATCATGCACCTGAAGACCCTTCGCGTCAAGGAGTGAAGCTTGGAAGATGGACTCAACAGCGGAGCGCTGTCCGCTCCGAGGCAACGCACGATGCGCCTTTTGAGGGAGGCTGCCCGAGAGCTTTTGCGCACTGGCGCTCCACTTACCGTGCCGGCCGCGGCCGAGCTCGCTGGCGTGTCGCGGGCAACCGCCTACCGCTACTTCCCGAACAACGACGCGGTGGTGCTGCACGCGACCATGTCGCTCGCGGTCGACCCGCTCGATGACACCGATGCGGGGAGCGCGAAGGACGATGTCGCCCGGCGAACTCAGCTCCAGGGGCGCCGACCTCGTGCGGGCGAAGGCGGCGTGGGCATTCGACCACGAGACCGAGCTGCGCACGATGCTGCTCCTCTCGCTCAGGCCCGAACGAGAGAAAGTAAAGCCGCGCCGGGGACTTACCGACCGAGGACACTGGATCGGCGCGCTGCTCGAAGGCCTGCCGAGTGATGTCCCGTCGGCCGCACGCGACCGGCTTGCAGCCGCACTCATCCCGCTCTTCGGGTCCGACGCCATCGTCTGGACCACCGACATGGCCGACCTACCTCGTGACGAGGCAATCGAGCTCCTCGCTTGGATGGCGAGCGTTCTCATCGACGCCACCTTGGAGGGCTGGTAGCACACGAGAGCGCCGGGACGGCTCGCGCCCCCTCAGGGCGATGCCGAATGCCGATTTAGCGTGCCTTGCCCGTGCCTCCTACCGGCGTTGTTCTGTACGCCCGCGAACCGGCGATATAGGTGACAGGTCTCAGGAAACGGGTTACGTTCGCACCCATGACTTGCTTCATGGTGATGGTCCGCCGTGTCCGCGATCCGCGGGCCACGGTGGGGGTGGCATCAACTCGATAGTCGTTGGGCGCGCGGCTTCGTCGCAGACGCCGGCGTCGTTCCCGGTGACCTTGTTCTCGACGTCGGGGCGGGAACTGGAGCGATAACTCGCGCGCTCGTCGCCGATCCCAACGAGGAGAAAGCCATGACCCAGAAGTCATCGACGCGGCTCGTTCTGATATGTGGGCTTCCAGCCTCGGGCAAGTCGACGCTAGCTCGCCAGCTCGCACCGAAGATTCCCGCGATCAGGTTGGACAAGGACCAGTGGACGACCCAGTTGGGTCACGACCCCTGGGACGACGAGTTTCGGCTCCGTCTCGAACGGCAGTTGTGGGCTCTTACCCAGGAACTCCTCGCCCAAGGTCAGAGTGTGATCTTGGAGTGGGGCCACTGGGCGCGAGTTGAACGGGATGAGAAACGACTCGGAGCACGGGCTTTGGGAGTGGGAGTCGAACTGCATTACCTCAACGCGCCTCTGGAGGAGCTAATCGAGCGAGCGGAGCAACGCGACGCGTCGGGCGAATGGAGCGCCTCGCCTATGACACGGGCTCACTTCGAACGGTGGGCGACGATCTTTCAACCTCCAGACGAGGGGGAGCTCCTGTTGTTTGACGAGCCTGTCCCCGAAGCTTGATCCTGTATGCATCACAGCAACTGAAGGCCGCCGAGGATGATGCCGAGGATCACCAGGACAATGCCCAGAACGAGGCCGCGCCGAACCATCGATATCACTCCCGCGACGATGAGGACCAATCCGATGATCCAGAGTAATTGGCACCGCGGCGCCGTGGCGAAACAAAGCGGCGAGGGTTTCAGCTCCCATTGTGCTCTCCTCATTGAGTAGCTCGTCAGGTACGTTCATACCCCCGGTCGCTGGCCCCTAACCCTGCGTCGCTCGCTCATGAACCTGGCACTGGGTTCAACGCAGGCCGACACTTCAGCACCCCGCCCGGAAAACCTCAGGCCAAGCTGCTGCGAGGGGGCGACGCCCTGATCTCGGGCACCAACAGACCGGCGACAACCGTCACCACCAGCAACGCAACAGCGAATCCCCACCGCACCGAAACGAACGCTTCCACGAACGCAGAACGGCGATGCGAACGTGCGGATTGCCAAACTTCACCGGGTAGGCCTACTTGCGGCCCGGTGCCATGCTGGTCCGGTGGACAGACCTACCACTGCCGGCGATGATCGTCGCCAAACCTACTGGCGAGTCCCCTTCGAGCTCGCCGGTGACACCGCGGCCCGCCAACTCGCCGATCCTCCGAGCGTCACCTGGAGAGCCACTGACGACGACGAAGAGCTCGTTGACTTGTTAGCTCGCGCCCTCAAGGAGTCGATGGACCCGCGCGACCAGGCGGAAGTCCACAGAGTCGGCGCTCCGGCCGTGGCGTCGCGAATGATCGAAGATGCTCAGTCGGGCCGCGTCTATAGACGCGAGCGCGCTTGGTGGTCGGTCGTCGATGTCAATGGCCTGGCGGCGGGCGTCGTGTTTCCGGTCGTCTTCATGGGGCGCGAGCGAGGCACTCTTGACGAAGGGACGCTCTACCACATCGGGGTCGTGCCCGAGCAGCGTGGGCGGGGTCTCGGGCACCTGCTGCTCGGCCGAGCGACGGACACGCTGTTGGCGCACGGCGTATGGCAGATTTCCTGCGATACGGCTACCGAGAACGGCCCGATGATCCACCTGTTCGAGCGGCACAAATGGACGCGGCGACCCGCGATCGAGGTGCCGTCCACTAGATCGACCGTCGACGACGGTCGAGAACTCGGCTGTCCCGCGACCTCGACAGGAGGCTGAAGTTACCGTGCGGTCACTGTGGAGAGAGCGAATGGGCACCAGAGGGGACCCTGGACGTACAGTTCGACAACCAGCTACTGAGAGGAGCCGTTCATCATGACCGTTCGGATTCACACCAACCTCGTCGGTGTAACTCAAGAAGAGTTCGAAGCGGTGCACAAGCAGGTCATGGCTAGTGGTGAGCCACCCAAGGGCCTCATATTCCATTCGTCAAGTCCGGTCGATGGCGGCTGGATCGTGATCGACTTCTGGGAGTCACGTCAGGACTTCGACGCCGCTACGCCTCGAATTTCAGAAGGCGATAGAAGCCGCCGGCGTGACTATGCACGGGCCTCCGGACATCGAGGAGTTCCCCGTCTACGAGACCATCCGGCCTTAGCCTCGGCCCGCTAGGTTTCCGAGGAACGCTCCAGATCGGGATTCCAGGCCTTCGGACGACATCTTGGCCGGCCGGTATTGAGCGACCCCTAGTAATCGAACGTATGTTCGTATACGCTCGCCCGCATGGACGACTCCTCTGATCTCTCCCCGGAGCAGGCCGAGTCCCTGCGGCGGTCGCTTGCCATGCTCCCGCCACAGGCACCGAGCGGGCTCAGCCGGGAGCGCGCGATGGCGATCCTCGGTCAGCTCGTACGGGCGTTGAAGGAGCTACGGCCGCGGTAGTCGCCGCTTCTGCCGATGTCCGAGCCGGCGAGCGGCAGAGGCGGCGACAGTCCGTCCGCAGCACTCCCGTGCCAGACTGGGCACCTTAGACAAGTGTCCAGCGAGCCGATGTTCGACAGGGGCCGCGACATTCTGGGTCAACCTGCCCGGGGAGGCACTTCAACGCGACGTTGCCAAGATCACCGCATTCTCGTGGAGGGACGGAGCTCCCTGTATCGGCTCCAGGAAGTCCAGTTGTCACCCGAAGCGTGGTTCCTGCAGGTCACGAGACGACAGGGGGTGCGGCGGTAATGACGACTGTGCCTGCACGGGCCGCTCCGATTGCGAAGGCGGTGCGGCGCGGCCCGTCGCGCGATCACCGAGGATCGCCGATTCCCAACGGCGCCATGATCGCGACCAGGTTCATGGAGTTGCGCAGGCGTCGCGGGCTCATGATCGCGCTCGTTGTGGTGAACATCGGCATCCCGACCATATTTCTTGTCGTCCGATTACTGGTTCACGCATTCGACCCGAAGACCTACGGACCGGCCGGTGGCTACACGATCTACACCGGCCTGGTCGCCGGGGTGATGTACGTCTTCGGGTTCATCGTTGCCGCCGCGCTGGGCTGCACGGCGGGATCGGTCGACCTCACCGAGGGGATGTTCCGACACCTGGTAGTGACGGGTCGCTCCCGGTTGGCCATCTACCTGGCGCGGATCCCCGCCGGCCTGGCCATCATCTTGTCCTTGGTGGCGATCGGTTTCACGATCGTCTGTCTGGTGTGCGTCTTCGCTGCACCGACGACGCTCAATTACGACGGTACGACAGTGCCGGCCGGCCTTTCGCGCTCCGCCTTCGAGAACTGGGCCGGAGACCACCCGAAACTGGTTATCTGCAACTTCGGAATCAGGATCGAGGCGAAACAACCATCTGCCCTTGTCCCCTCGGTTCTGAACAGTGTCCCATGCGGTCCCAACGGTCCGATCGTCAACGCCCCTCCCGGGTCCAACCCTCCAGGACACGCAACCCCCGCTCAAATACGAGCTGTAGCCCTGCTTATCGCACGGCAGAATTATCCGAGCTACTCCACTCAGTTCCTGTCCCCGTCGATCTCGCTGATGGTCAAGAGCGGGTTGTGGCTCGAGCTCGAAGCGACCATCGGGTTCATCGTCGGCCTCGGCCTCGGCTCCCTGCTCGGGCAGAGAACCATCGCAGTGATCTTGATGATCGTCCTCGAGATCATCCTGACGCCGATATTCTCACGGGCGCGTATCCCTCACCTCTTGAACCTGCAGCGAGCCGTCGTCGGAGTCGCCACAGCCCACCTGGCCCCGGGTGGCATTTCGGTATTCGGAGGGGGCGGAGGTCCGCCGGGCTCCGGCAACGGCAACCCAGGGCTGATACCTGAGTCGACGAAAGTGGCCGTCTTTGTCATCGTCGCCTGGCTTGTCGTCTGGACCGCCCTTGGCGCCTGGAGGATGATGACCAGGGACGCTTGAGCGGCAACGCCAAGCGGTCAGGGAGCTGCGGCAGCAAGCTTTGCCAAGACTTCATCTGAGGTTCAACTGATTGTCGACTGCTTGTCACCTACGAGGGCAAATATCTCGTTGTCATTTGCGAGGGGAAGGATCTCCCTTGACGGGAACAACCAGATCGGAGAACCGTGCCATGACAACCGGTGCGAAGACTGTCGGGTCGCGCGCGGCCGGAGCTTTTGCTGCGGCAGCTCTCGCCTCGCTCGCTCTCGGCATCGGTGCCACGTCGGCTGGAGCGAATTCCGACCGCCCCGCTTCTGCGACGCACCACCGCCACCCTGACCACCACCGCTCGTACCGGGTCTACCAGATCCTGTCGGGAGCCTCGCTGAGCCACACCTTCACCGCCTCTGGCGCCAAGACGCCGACTACCGATCCGCTCACCGACCCCGACGACATCACGCGCATGGGCGACAAAGTCTTCGTCGGCTTCCAGAACGGGGTCGGGCCGCAGGGACAGGCGAGCCCGGACGGCAACGTCTCGAGCACGGTTGTCGAGATGTCACTATCGGGAGACCTCATCGCCCAGTGGGACATAGTCGGCAAGTGCGACGGTCTCACTGCCAACCCGCATGGCGACTACGTCGTCGCGACGGTCAACGAGGATGCTTACTCCAGCCTTTACACCATCGAGCCTCGGCCCTCGAGCGCCTCGCAGGTGCAGCATTTCGCTTACAGCGAGGCACTCGCGCATAACGGCGGGACCGATGCGATCTCGTTCTTCCACGGCCACATCCTGATCAGCGCCTCAGCCCCCGGCACGACAGGGACCGTGACCGCGGCAACGTCGCCGGCAGTGTACGAGGTCGTGCTCGACTGGAGCACGAAGGTGGCGGCGGTGTCGCCTCTGTTCTTCGACGGCAGCTCCGCGATAGTCGCGAATGTCGACAACCCGCGGGCCGGACTGAGCACGACCCTAGCCCTCACCGATCCCGACTCGAACGAGGTCGTGCCACGGTCGAGCGTTCGTTTTGGCGGGGACTTCATGCTCGACAGTCAGGGAGACCTGCTCCAGATATATGTCCGCCACGCCGCTCGGCCCGGCCAGAGCCTGTCAGTGCTCCAGCTGTCACAGTCGATTGACGACACGGCCTGGCCGAGTTCCGCCCGCGGCCGTCTGTACGCCACCGACAGCACTGACGACTCCGTGGACGTCGTGGTCGGACCTTGGCGGGTGGGAACACCGATCGTGGCCGTCACGCCATGTGGCTCGAACGCCGCCCCGACGACTACCTGCCCAGCCCCTCCGACCTATCCAGCCAACTACCTCGGCGTCGAGAACCCCTGGACCGGGAACATCCGGCAGCTCAATGTGACCGGCGCCAAGTTCACACCACAGGGCGGTCTGCTGTTCGTGGCCCCGCGCCATGCCCACTGCTCGCGCCATCACCGGAGACCTTGAAGGGACGGTGGAGAACTCTAGGTGTCACCGTCTTCGGTTGGGATCGCAGTCACGTTGGTCCCGTCGTCGAAGAATCGCGTGAGTCCTGTTTGGTGGAGAGTGATAGCGCCCGCGCCTGCGCAACCGTCAGAGACTTGAAAAGCGCGGCAAGCCGCGCCTCCCGCAGAACGCTCACATCGCGCAGAAGGCGATCGCGTGTCCACCTCTGAGCAGAAAGCTCGCACGACACCACTCACCCAAACTAGGGAGCGGAAGGCGACGACGGCACGCCGACGCGGTTGCAGTCGTGCGACGATGCCGCGCATGTGGATCCTCGTCGGCACCGTGTTGACCTTCGTCGGGGCCCCGGTCAACGCATGGGTTTTCCTCGTCGAGATCCTTCGTTAGCTTTAGTCGATGTTGACGGGAGCCTGGGTCTACGTCGCTGCCGTCGCGGCGTCGTTCACCATCGCCACCGTCGCGAGTCCTGCCGGCGTCTCTGGCGCGGTCCTCTTGCTCCCGTTTCAGGTAAGCGTGCTCGGCACGCCCAGCCCAGCGGTCACCCCCACGAACTTGCTCTACAACGTTGTCGCGACACCGGGCGCGCTCTATCGGTATTGGCGCCAGGGCCAGACCGGGGGGTCGCTGACCCGAGTCTTGCTGGTCGGAACCATTCCCGGTGTCGTAGCGGGCTCGGTTGTCCGAGTCGAGCTCTTGCCGGGAGCCCGAGCCTTTGACGCCGTGATCGCGATTTTCCTTGTGCCACTTGGTGCATGGCTCCTGGTCCGTCGACAGAGGAAAGGAGATGCAAGACCCTTTCGCCAGTTCTCATGGCCGACGCTCACGGTCGCCGCCGCGATCGTCGGTTGCGTAGGTGGCATCTACGGGATCGGTGGCGGGTCAATTCTCGCCCCGGGTCTCATCGGCTCAGGACGACCCGCGAGCGAGGTCGCACCTGCCACGCTGTCCTCGACCTTTGTGGCGTCTGTAGTCGGCGTAATCGCCTTCGTGATCCTCTCCATGCACCATCACGGTTCGATTGCGCCCGATTGGGGTGTCGGCGTCGCTCTCGGCCTTGGCGGGCTACTCGGTAGCTACACCGGAGCGCGGCTACAGCCGAGCTTGCCTGAGGCTGCAATCAGACGCGTCCTCGGAGTGCTCGTGCTCGCGATTGGGATCCGCTACGCGTGGCTCGCCATCCGTTAGCTGCTCTGGCGGGGCGCCCTTGGGCCGACTGTGGCATCGTGCCCCTGATCCGGCTGCTGCATTGCTCGACGCGATCGGCGTCGATCGGGCCGCGCTGATCAGGCGGTTCAACGACTTGGGCGAAGGGCAGGTCGCCTGAAGCGTGAAGAGCGCTGCCATGCGACCGGATGACAATTCGGAAGCCGGGCGACGAGCTCCTCGAAATTGTCGTCCTTCCCAAACGCATGCCGGAGATCGGCGAGAATGTGGAGGAGAAGAGGGTCGCAACCTACATTGCCAAGATGTTCGCGAAGCAGATCGGCCGCTCGCTCCACATTGCCGGAGGCCGCGGTGCGGAGGACCTCGATGTGGTGGCGTTCCCAGTTCACCTGCCCGCGACTGTGACCTCGGACCGTGACTCCGGTAGTGGCATCGAGATCGGAGAGGGCAAGCTCGAAAGCCGGATCGGCATCGACGGCGAGGCGCAGCGCTTTGGTGGCTCGACGCCGGTCGACGGCTCGCTGTGCCTCCCGGTAGAAGGCCGCGGCCCGCGAGGTTGCGGTGACCGCGCGGCCATGGTCCTCAACGGCCCGCGGGGCATCCACGTCATCATGCCGGCGGAAGGGCGGGCATTGCCTTGGCTGCATGAATCATATGTTGGCCTGGAGCCCTGAGGCGACGCTGAGGCGATACTGAGGTCAACCGCCGCAGGGAATTCTCGCCAGAGTTGAAACGTCGTGTCCGTTGAGGCCGCGCACGCCCTCAGGAAGGTATCGAGACGGCCCCAGGCGGCCGTCTCCTACGAGCTGCCGCTCAGCCCGTTGCGAGCGCGAGGCGGGCCGCGAGCGCGGCGACATCCGGGGCGTCAGTGAAACTGGTCAAATTGGAGTACCACAACCTCTGGGCGCGCTGTTGAGCGAGCGTGACGAAGGCCTCAACGTTGTGCTGGGTGGGATCGGCGAACGCCTTGACTGCGGCCATGGCGGTATCGGCGAGCAGCCCTATTGCCGCGTCCCCGCCGGCGGACGCGACTTGCAAGGCGTCAGCGGCGAAGAGCATCGCCTCGTCTGTTCTGCCGGCGCCGAGTGCCCACCACGCCAGGCCCGCGAGGACACCGGTCTGGCCCGCAGGAAGGTCCAAGTTCCGGTAGTAGCTTCCCGCCGCGTCCAGCAGCGCCCGCGCCCTCGCCGAGTCGCCGAGTCGACGAGCAACCGCCGCTTGACCGACCATTGCGTCGGCAGACACCGACGGGTTGAAGCTGCATGCAATCGCCTCCTCGTACAGACCGTCGGCTGCCTCGTCGTCGCCTTGCCTGCCTCGCAACGCGGCAAGGCGGAAGAGATTGAACACCACATAACCGCGTTGCCCGGCTGCACGGCATCGCTCCAGGAGCGTCTCGTAGATCGCTGACGCACTCTCGAGGTCGCCTCGGGCTTCGGCGATGCCGGCAAGGTTGCTCAGCGGGTCGACGGTGTACCACACCTCCCCTTGAGCGTCGAAGCGCTCGACGCTCGAGCGGGCGGCCGGCTCGGACTCATCGAGCCGCCCCAACAATGCCAAGTTCCAAGCGGCTACCAAGTCGTGCACGGCGAGCTGCCAGCCGTGCACGGCCGGTTCCAGCAGATCGTGCGCCTGGCCCAACGCTTTGAGAGATCGTTCGAACTCGTGCGCCCGCAAAAGCACCGTGGCGGAGAGCACCAGCGCCTCCGCTCGACGAATCCGATCGTCGCTCGTCAAGGCCGCGACTGCCGCTTCACATTCGAGTACAGCAGCCGCTGGACTGAACGCCAGGGACACGAAATAGCCGTGCCAGACCTGGGTGGTCGCTGCCAGTTCAGGACGGCGCGTCCCCTCCGTCGCTAGCGCGTCGCCAAGCCAGCGCGCTCCTTCGACATAGTCGCCGTTGATAAACCACAGCCAGGCCATTCCCGACGCCAACGACAGCGCCTGATCGGCATCGCCTCGGGCGATGAACCAGTCGAGCGCGGCCCGCAGGTTGCCCAGCTCCAAAGTGAGACGTTCCCGCCAGATCGGCCCGGTGGCGCCTCGCAGACCCTCGTGGGCCGCCTCGGCCATCTGTCGGTAGTAGGCGCCGTGTCTACCGCAAATGGCGTCAGCCTCGCCAGCTTCATCGAGGCGGTCACGGCCGTACCGCCAGAGCGTCTGGAGCTGAGTGAACCGGGCGTCTCGACCGGCGTCAGGGTGGACGACGAGGGACTTGTCGACCAGCCGGCTTAGAAGGTCGAGCACCTCGCCGGCCGGCACCTGGTCGTCGGCACAAACAGCCTCGGCGGCGTTCAAGTCGCAACCTCCAGCGAAGGCCGATAGCCGTGCGAACAGGCGGCGCTCGTCCTCGAAGAGCAGGTCGTAGCTCCAGTCGACCACCGCCCGAAGGGTTTGTTGGCGCGGGAGGGCAGTGCGGGCGCCAACGGTCAGCAGCCGGAAGCGGTCGTCGAGCCGTTCCGCGAGCGTGGCCAATGTAAATGAACGAAGGCGGGCGGCGGCGAGTTCAACGGCCAAAGGAAGGCCGTCCAATCGGTCACAGATGTCGTTGATTACAGGAAGTGTGTGCCCGTCTGCCGTAAATCCGGGTCGCACCGCGCGAGCGCGATCGACGAACAGCTCGACCGCGGCCGGAACGGCCAATGGGCCGACGGACATCAGGACCTCGCCAGCAACGCCGAACGGCTCGCGGCTCGTCGCGATCAGCCGGAGGCCGGGCACCGTTTCGACCAGTGTCTCTGCCAGGGCCGCCGCCTGGTCGATCACGTGTTCACAGTTGTCGAGGACGACCAGAAGCGACCGCCCGGCCAGGTATCGCACGATGAGCTCCACCGTCGAGTCCTGCGAAGACGGGCCAACGGGGCCGGCGGCAGTCGCCCCGAGAGCGCCCGCCACAGCCGGCGCAATCCCCTCGGGCTCGGTGACGGTGGCGAGCTCGACCAGCCAGACACCATCCCGGTGCTCTTCTCGCAGTGTGGAGGCCGCCTCTACCGCTAGTCGTGTCTTGCCAACCCCACCGGGACCGATCAGCGTCACCAGCCGGCTAGAGCAGACAGCCTCCCTCAGCCCCTCGAGTTCCGCTGTGCGACCGACGAAGCTGCTCAATCGCTCCCGCAGGTTGCCCGTTACCATCGTCGTCGGAACCGCCCCAAGATTCGCCGGGCCGACTGGGGCGAGTGATGGGTCGTGGGCCAGGATGCGGGACTCGAGGTCTCGCAGGGCGGGGCCGGGTTCAATCCCCAGCTCGTCGACTAAACTGTGACGAGCTTCACCAAAGGCGCGCAAAGCCTCGGCCTGACGGCCAGCCCGGTAGAGGGCGAGCATGCGCAGCTCCCACAGTCGCTCGCGGAGCGGGTGTTCCCGGCACAGTGCCTCCAGCTCGCCTATGAGCTGACTGTTGCGACCCAGGGCCAGATCGGCTTCAACACGGGTCTCGATCGCCACAAGGGTCAACTCGGCGAGATGAGCTCGTTCCGCATCGGCGAAGCCTGCGTATGCGAACTCGGTCAGCGGCTCCCCCCGTCGCAGCCGTAGCGCTTCGCTCAGCGCGGTCGACGCGGGTACCATCTCTCCCTCGTCAAACAGGCGCCGTCCCCTAGACACGAGTTGTTCAAAGCGGGCGGCGTCGACATCATCTGGACCGATACCGAGGGCGTAGCCCGCTTCGGAGGTGACGATCGCGGTCGCACCGAGGGTACGACGCAGCTGGCCGATCTGGGCCTGCAAGGCGTTGACCGGGTTGGCAACTTGGTCATCGCCCCACAGCGCGTCGATCAGCCGGTCCGCACTCACGGGCCTTCCCCGGTGGAGCGCCAGTAGGGCCAGCACCGTTCGCTGCTTGGCGCCCCTGACCGACACCGGTACGCCCCCTTCTAGGGCTTCAAACTCGCCGAAGAACCTCACCTCCACATGTCCACCCTACGACTACCCCCCCGTCGGCACCCGAGCGGGCTCGCGATCGCGCTGAGGTCCGGACCTCAGCGCCACGGCAGTCACACCTCAGGCCCCGGGAGCAACCTTGGGGAAAGACGCAGCTCATCGAGGAAAGGAAGAGCAATGATCGAGGCACAGCTCCTAACCAAGCGTTACGGCAACACGGTTGCGGTCGACGGAGCCTCCTTCGCCGTCCAACCCGGTCGAGTGACCGGCTTCCTCGGGCCCAACGGCGCCGGCAAGTCGACGACCATGCGCATGATCCTCGGCCTCGACGCGCCGAGCTCAGGCGAAGTCCGGGTCAACGGCAAGCCGTACGCCCAGCTCGCCGACCCGCTCAGGTCGGTCGGGGCGCTGCTTGACGCCAAGGCGGTCGTCGGCAGCCGCAGTGCCGCCAACCACCTCACGTGGCTGGCCGACAGCAACGACATCGACCGACGCCGCGTCAGCGAAGTCCTCGACATCGTCGGGCTCAGCGAGGTGGCCGGAAAGCGGCTGAGCACCTTCTCCCTCGGCATGAGCCAACGTCTCGGCATCGCCGCTGCCCTCATCGGCGATCCCGAGACTGTGATGTTCGACGAGCCCATCAACGGCCTCGACCCCGACGGCATCCTCTGGATCCGCAACCTCATGAAGTCGCTGGCGTCCGAAGGCCGTACGGTCTTCCTCTCCAGCCACCTCATGAGCGAGATGGCCCAGACTGCTGATCACCTGCTCGTCATCGGCAGGGGCCGCATCATCGCAGACGCGAGCACCAAAGACTTCGTCAACGGCAACTCGGCCCCGAGCGTCCGGGTCCGTGCCCTGGAACCGAGCGACCTGGCTGACGCACTGGCAAGGCGCGGCGCTCTCGTCGAGAGCGCTCCCGACGGCTGCATGGTGGTGACCGGACTCAACGCTGCCGAAGTCGGCGGAGTCGCTTCGGCCCACGGCATCACCGTCATCGAGCTTGCTCCGCAGGTCAGCTCGCTCGAGGAGGCCTTCTTTGACTTGACCCGAGATGAGACCGACTACCACGCCGGCCAGCTGACCGGCTCCACGAAAGGAAACTGACATGAGCGTCACGACCTACCCGGCCACCCCGGCACTGCCGGTGCACACAACTACGATTACCAGAGTCCTCAAGGGGGAGTGGACGAAGCTTCGTACCTTGCCCTCCACGCGGCGCACGGCCGCCTTTGCCTTCGTCTTCTCCATCGGTGCGGGCGCCGTCCTCGTGATGTCACAGGCCAGCGCGTGGGCCACCATGACACCTGAACAGCGCGGGAGCTTCGATGCAACGAGTTGCTCGCTGTTCGGCATCATGATTGCCGCCGTGCTGCTCGGAGCCCTCGCGCTGCGATCGGTCACCGCCGAGTACGCCTCTGGCATGATCCGCTCCACCTTCACGGCTATGCCGGCGAGGCGACTCGTGCTGGCGGGCAAAGCGGCCGTAGTGGCGGCATTCGCCTTCCCGGTGACGTTGGTCTCCAACTTCGTCGGCTTCGAGATCGGCCAGCGGATCTTCGCGGGCAAGCACCTCCAAGTGACCCTCGGCCATCCCGGCGTACTGGGGGCGGTCTTCTTCGGTGCTGTGGCCGTCAGCCTCATCGCCGTCATCGGTGTCGGACTCGGCGGCGTCATTCGACACACTGCAGGGGCGACCGCTGCAATGGCTGTCGTCATCGTCGGAGGGGTCACATTCGGCCAGCTTCTTCCAGCAGGCATGCGTGGCTATCTGCCCGGCACAGCCCTCCAGGCGGCCGTGACGGTCCACCGCTCGCCCGGCATCCTTGCGCCAGGCACGGCCATCGTCGTGCTCGGGATATATGCGGCCATCACGCTGGCAGCGGCCTCGGTGCGGACAGCGCACCGAGACGCCTGAAGGGAATTCTGATGAGGATTCGTAACCGCTTGCAGTTGGGACTCGCCGCCGCACTCGTGCTCGTACTGGTTCCGGTGCTCAGGTCAGCCCCGGCAGGGGCAGTCGAGCGGTCAATCCCGGTGCCGGCTATCGCCTGGCACGTCTGTCCCGCCGACAGCGCCGCCGCGATGGCAGGCGGCTTCGTGTGTGCGACGGTCACGGCCCCGTTGGACTACCGGTCTCCGTCCGGGCCGAAAGTCCAGCTCGCCATCGTGGAGCACCCTGCAACCGGGTCGACCTCGCGTGGTGTGATCTTCGTGAATCCGGGAGGCCCTGGCGGACAGGGAACCGTCCAAATCCCGCAATGGCTGGGTTTCTTTCCTAAGAAGATGCTCCGGGACTTCGACATCGTGAGCTGGGACCCGCGAGGAGTCGGCTCCAGCACGGCGGTTCAATGCTTCCCCAATCAGGCGGCCGAAACCGCCTTTCTCGGCAAGTATGCGTATCTCCCAACTCGTCCAGCTGAACAGGCCGCCTACATGGCCCGGTGGCGGGAGTTCGGCAAAATCTGCAAGGCGACGAACAGCGCCCTCCTCGAGCACGTTTCAACGGCCGACTCTGCCCGCGACCTGAACCTCCTTCGGCTGGACCTCGGCCAGGCCAAGCTCGACTACCTGGGTTTGTCGTACGGCACGTTCCTCGGCGCCACCTACGCCAACTTGTTCCCGCGTTACGTCGGTCGGATGGTTCTCGACGGGAACACCGCACCCGGAGCCGTGACCAACGGCGGGCAGCCGAACCCAGCCTTGGCACTCTCGCTCCGCCTCGGCGAGAACAGCGCGGTCTCAAAAGTGCTCGATTCCTTCCTGCGCATCTGCGGGCAGAAGAGCACCTCGGTCTGCGCCTTCTCGGCCGGCAGCCCTGCCGCCACCAGCGCCAAGTGGAGTGCGCTCCTCGCCCGCCTGCAGCGGGGGCCGATCAACTTGGGTGGGCCATTCACCTACGCGGAGCTGCTTAACGTGGCGAGCGCTGACCTCGACTTCGTGCAGCCATACACGACGCCGGTAACCGGCGGAAACTTCCCGGGGTGGTCCGGGATGGCGCAGGGTCTCGAGCAGCTGTGGTTGGCGCGCAGCCAGAAGCCGAGCGCCGCCGACCTCGCGGCACCGACCGACGTCAACTCGGCTCGCCAGCAATACTCCGGCGCCGAGCAAGCCTATGCGGTTATCTGCGACGACTCACCGAGCCCGCGGACCGGCGCATACAGTGATCTGCAGAAGATCGTGACCGCCGGCGGCAGCGTCATCGGTCTGCCGTATCTCTGGGAGCAGGACGAGCCTTGCGCCACGTGGCCAGTTCATAGGGTGAACACCTACAACGGTCCCTGGAACGCTCACACGAGCCCCATCCTCGTGATCAACAACACCAACGACCCGGCGACCTCGCTCGCGAACGCAAGGGCGATGACCCACGAGCTCGGCGATGCCCGGCTCCTTGTCGTCAGCGGCTACGGTCACACCTCCTTCCTCAACCCGAGCACGTGCGCCGAGAACTACATGACGGCGTACTTCTTCACCGGCGCTCTCCCGACGAAGGGAACCGAATGCAACCAGAACCTCCAGCCCT